>CAVRGH010000010.1:302500-2463246 GCA_963720675.1 uncultured Acidimicrobiia bacterium
GGGAGCGATCGGAGGCTGGTCTTCGGACCGAATCCGTCCCAATCCCCCGATGGATAGCGATGGGGGGACGCAGGAGGGTAGGTCTACCGGGCGATGGTTGTCCCGGGGCAAACAGGTAGGGGGACCGATAGGTAAATCCGTCGGTCACATACCCCGAGATGTGATGCCGAGCCGTTTTAGGTGAAGTGACTGATCCCATGCTGCCGAGAAAAGCCTCTAGCGAGCTGACATGGTGCCCGTACCCCAAACCGACTCAGGTGGGCAAGTAGAGAATACTAAGGCGATCGGGAGAACTCTGGTTAAGGAACTCGGCAAACTGCCCCCGTAACTTCGGAAGAAGGGGGGCCTCTGTAGGGTGACGGACCTCGCGTCTCGAGCCCGAAGAGGCCGCAGAGACCAGGGCCAAGCGACTGTTTACTAAAAACACAGGAGCGTGCGAAGTCGCAAGACGATGTATACGCTCTGACGCCTGCCCGGTGCCGGAAGGTTACGTGGAAGGGTTAGCCGCAAGGCGAAGCTCTGAAACTAAGCCCCGGTAAACGGCGGCCGTAACTATAACGGTCCTAAGGTAGCGAAATTCCTTGTCGGGTAAGTTCCGACCTGCACGAATGGCGTAACGACTTGGCTACTGTCTCAACCAGAGACCCGGCGAAATTGCACGACGAGTAAAGATGCTCGTTTCCCGCAGAAGGACGGAAAGACCCCGTGGACCTTTACTACAATCTGATGTTGGGTTTCGGTTCGTGCTGTGTAGGATAGGTGGGAGTCTTGGAAGCTGGGGCGTTAGCCTCGGTGGAGACAACCTTGAAATACCACCCTTCACGTATTGGAGCTCTAACCCAGGCCCGTGAATCCGGGTCGGGGACAGCGCCAGGTGGGTAGTTTGACTGGGGCGGTCGCCTCCCAAAGTGTAACGGAGGCGCCCAAAGGTTCCCTCAGCCTGGTTGGCAATCAGGCGTCGAGTGCAAAGGCACAAGGGAGCTTGACTGCGAGACCAACAAGTCGAGCAGGTGCGAAAGCAGGGCTTAGTGACCCGGCCGTGGCGTGTGGAAGCGCGGTCGATTAACGGATAAAAGGTACCCCGGGGATAACAGGCTTATCTTGCCCAAGAGTCCACATCGACGGCAAGGTTTGGCACCTCGATGTCGGCTCGTCGCATCCTGGGGGTGAAGCATCTCCCAAGGGTTGGGCTGTTCGCCCATTAAAGCGGTACGCGAGCTGGGTTTAGAACGTCGCGAGACAGTTCGGTCCCTATCCTCTGTGGGCGTAGGAGATTTGAGGGGAGCTGTCCCTAGTACGAGAGGACCGGGACGGACGCAGCTCTAGTGTGCCAGTTGTCCTGCCAAGGGCACGGCTGGTTGGCTACCTGCGGAATGGATAAGCGCTGAAAGCATCTAAGCGCGAAGCCGGCCTCAAGATGAGATCTCCCATCGGGTCAACCGAGTAAGGCCCCTGGTAGACCACCAGGTTGATAGGCCGGAGGTGTACGCACGGTGACGTGTTCAGCCGACCGGTACTAATCGGCCGAGGGCTTGGGATCTTCTTGTTCTGGTGCTCGTGCTCGCTCTGGAGTCCTCGACGGACGACGTCGTTGACAATCCAAATATTCTTGTAACACAGATGTTCCGGTGGCCATAGCGGCGGGGAAACACCCGTTCCCATTCCGAACACGGCAGTGAAGACCGCCAGCGCCGATGGTACTTGGGGGTAGACTCCCTGGGAGAGTAGGTCGTCGCCGGACTTTCTCATGACGAAGCGCCTCCGCGCTCCTCGTTGCAGACTTGGATCTCAGGATCTGGGGTCTGCTTCGGGTGAGCCGCACGAGGCGCTTCGTCGCGCCCGGGCCACGTAACCTCCCTCCATGACCGAGCGTGGCAGACCGCGAACGCCACGCAGCTCGACCGGCCGGCCCGGGAGCAAGCGAGCGCCCGGCGGCAAGGGCGACGGCGCGTCCGGCCGCTCGTCCGGCCGCTCGTCCGGCCGCTCGCCGGAGCGTCCGGGGCGGGATCGGGCCAACGAGGGCGGGTTCGGGCCCCACGGGGCCCCGTCGGTCCCGGACCGGGTCAAGCGCCCCGACGACCCCGAGCGCGAGCGCCGTCCGGCCCCCTTGCGGGTCCGGGGCGAGCTGAGCGGTCCGAAGCCCGTCCGGAAGCCCCGCCAGGCCCAGAAGCCCGGCACCTCGAAGCCCGGCGAGCCCCGCCGCCGCCGGGCCCGACCTCCGTCCGACGTCGAGACGGAGGTCCTGCGCCTGGGCGGCCGCCGAGGCCCGTACCTCCTGCGCGAGGTCATGGCCGCGGCGGATGCCTACGCGGGCCTGCGGGACCGGGAGGCGCTGCGGCACCTCCGGCCGGTGCGCGACGCCCTGCCCGACGCCCCGAGCGTCCGCGAGCTGACCGGGCTCGCCCAGTACCGGATCGGCAACTACCGGGCCGCGGCCACCGAGCTCGACGCGTTCGTGGAGCTCACCGACTCGGTGGAGCAGCACCCCGTACTCATGGACTGCTACCGGGCCCAGCGTCGGTGGGGCCGAGTCGACGAGCTCTGGGAGGAGCTGGCCGCTGCGTCCCCTTCGGCGGAGCTGATGACCGAGGGCCGGATCGTGGCCGCAGGCGCGCTCGCCGACCGTCGCCTCCTCACCGAGGCGATCGCGCTGCTCGAGAAGAAGGCCGGCCCGGTGAAGAACCCGCGGGAGTACCACCTGCGCCTCTGGTACGCGCTCGCCGACCTCGAGGAGCGAGCGGGCAACAACGCGCGCGCCCGGGCGCTCTTCGAGCGCATCCACGACCACGACCGTGACTTCGCCGACGTGGAGCACCGCCGCAAGTCGTTGCGGTAGCTGTCACACCCCGCCCGTACCGTCCACCCGCACCGTGGGCTGACCCTACGAGCGCTTCCCCCGCACCTCCCCCTGATCCGCGCCCCGTGGGCATGCCCTGGGCCCACGGCGCACTCCATGGGGAGGTCCCAGCATGTCCACGTCCCGATCCCACGCCTCCGAGCCCGACGACGCACCGGTCGGGCTCAACCTCGTGGTGCTCCACGGCGTCGCCTCGAACCCGCCCGAGGCACGCGTCCTGCCCTCGGGGCAACGCCTCGCCACGCTCTCGGTCCGGGTGCCCGGTGCGGACGGGAAGGCGACGTCGGTCCCGGTCGCCGCATGGGACCCGCCGGCGTGGCTCGAGGAGGTCGAGGCCGACGACGCGCTGGTGGTCGTCGGCATGCTCCGCCGCCGCTTCTTCCGTGACGGCAACGGCGCGACGGCCTCCCGGGTCGAGGTCGAGGCCGCGACCCTCGGCCGCGGCGGCGAACGTCGGCGTCGAGCCGCCGCGGCGCAGCGCGCGACCCGTGCGCTCGCCGGACTGGTCTGAGGTCCCTGGCACGACGCCCCGGTCACACGACGACCGGGGCGCCAGAGCTGGGGTGGTGGTCGCGGCCCCCGAGCCTGCTCGCGCGGGTCGCGACCGCCTGTTCCCGATGTCCGGCAGGTCCGAACCTATGATGGACAACGGTGCGGGTGCAGGCAACGGAAACCGCCGTGCCACGCCGCGATCACCCCAGACGGCGCTGACCACGAGGCTGGAGCCGACCCCCTTGACGACGAGCCCCTTGAGCGAGGACGCGTGACCACCGAGAGCCCGCCGCTGAAGCCCGAGCAGCTCGACGACGTCGTGATCCGGTTCGCCGGCGACTCCGGCGACGGGATGCAGCTCACGGGTGACCGGTTCACCGACGTCAGCGCGGCGTTCGGGAACGACCTCGCCACCCAGCCGAACTATCCAGCAGAGATCCGAGCGCCGGCGGGCACCATCGCCGGCGTCTCGTCGTTCCAGGTCCACATCTCGGACCACGAGATCCTCACGCCCGGCGACATGCCCGGCGTGCTGGTCGCGATGAACCCGGCGGCGCTGAAGGCGAACGTCGGCGAGCTCTCGCCCGGCGGCACGTTGATCGTGAACAGCGACACCTTCGAGGAGCGCAACCTCGCCAAGGCCGGGTACGCGGCAAACCCGCTCGAGGACGGTTCCCTCGCGGCCTACAAGGTGGTCCAGGTCCCGATGACCTCGATGACGCTCGCGGCCACCAAGGAGCTCGGCGTGAAGCCGCGCGACGCGGAGCGCTCCAAGAACTTCTTCGCCCTCGGCCTCGTGTCGTGGATGTACACGCGCCCGACCGAGCCGATCCTGGTCTGGAACGACCAGAAGTTCGCCAACAAGGAGCTCGTGCGCATCGCCAACGCGGCTGCCTTCAAGGCTGGGTACAACTTCGGCGAGACCGCCGAGCTCTTCGACCACGCCTATGAGGTCGCGCCGGCCCGACTCACGCCCGGGCGCTACCGGAACATCACCGGGAACCTGGCGACGTCCTACGGGCTCCTCGCCGCGTCGCAGGCCAGTCGACTCCCGATCGCGTACGCGTCGTACCCGATCACGCCGGCATCCGACATCCTCCACGAGCTGTCGCGCCACAAGAACTTCGGTGTGCGCACGCTGCAGGCCGAGGACGAGATCGCCGCGGTCGGTGTCGCGCTCGGCGCCGCGTTCGCGGGACACCTGGGCATCACCGCGACGAGCGGGCCCGGCGTCGACCTCAAGTCCGAGGCGATGGGGCTCGCGGTCAGCCTCGAGCTGCCCCTCCTCATCGTCGACGTGCAGCGCGGCGGTCCGTCCACCGGTCTCCCCACGAAGACCGAGCAGGCGGACCTGATGCTCGCCATGTACGGCCGCCACGGCGAGGCTCCATTGCCGATCGTCGCGGCGCGCTCGCCGAGCCACTGCTTCGACGCCGCGTTCGAAGCAGTCCGGATCGCGGTGAAGTACCGCACACCGGTCGTCCTCCTCACCGACGGCTACCTCGCCAACGGCGCGGAGCCGTGGCTGCTGCCCGACGTCGACGCGCTGCCCGACATCTCGACGCCCTTCGCGAGCGGTCCGAACCACACCGCGGCCGACGGCACCGAGGAGTTCTGGCCCTACCTGCGCGATCCCGAGACGCTCGCCCGCCCGTGGGCGATCCCCGGCACCGTCGGGCTCGAGCACCGCATCGGTGGCATCGAGAAGCAGGACGGCACCGGCAACATCAACTACGAGCCCGAGAACCACGAGCACATGACGCGCCTGCGGGCCGAGAAGGTCGCGAACATCGCCAACGACATCCCCGACGTCGAGGTCGACGACCCCGAAGGTGCGGAGCTGCTCGTCCTCGGGTGGGGGAGCACGTGGGGCGTCGCGCAGCAGGCGGTCCGGCAGGCACGCGACAACGGGCACCACGTCGCGCATGCGCATCTCGTGCACCTGAACCCGTTCCCGAAGAACCTCGGCGAGGTGCTGGCGCGCTACGACCGCGTGCTCGTGCCCGAGATGAACCTCGGGCAGCTGTCCCGCCTGGTGCGCGCCGAGTACCTGGTCGATGCCCGAAGCCTCTCGAAGGTGCAGGGGCTTCCATTCCGCGCGGCCGAGGTCCAGGCTGCGATCGAGGAGATGGTGGAGTGAGCGACGCGACCGCGTCCGGTCCGGTCACGATGACCCGCAAGGACTACCAGACCGATCAAGAGGTCCGGTGGTGTCCGGGGTGCGGCGACTACTCGATCCTTGCGGCAGTCCAGCTGCTCTTCGCGGAGCTCGGGCTCAAGCGGGAGAACCAGGTGTTCGTGTCCGGGATCGGGTGCGCAGCCCGCTTCCCGTACTACATGGACGTCTACGGGCTGCACAGCATCCACGGTCGTGCGCCCGCGATCGCCACCGGGGTCGCGCTGGCCCGCCCCGACCTCGACGTCTGGGTGGTGAGCGGCGACGGAGATGCGCTGTCGATCGGCGGGAACCACCTCATCCACTCGCTGCGTCGCAACGTGAACCTCAACATCCTGATGTTCAACAACCAGATCTACGGCCTCACCAAGGGGCAGTACTCGCCGACCAGCGAGGTCGGCAAGGTCACCAAGTCGTCGCCGTTCGGTTCGCTCGACACGCCCTTCAACCCGATCTCGATGGCGCTCGGTGCCGAGGCATCGTTCGTCGCCCGCACCCACGACCTCGACCGCAAGCACATGATGGATGTGATGCGACGGGCGCACGAGCACCGCGGCGCGGCGTTCGTCGAGGTGTACCAGAACTGCAACGTCTTCAACGACGGCGCGTTCGGCGACATCACGGCCAAGGCTGCACGCGCCGAGATGCTCATCGAGCTCGAGCACGGTGAGCCGATCCGCTTCGGTGACGAGGGACAGCGCGGCGTCGTGCTCAACGAGTTCGGCGAGTGCGTGATCCGCGACATTGCCGATGTCGGTGAGGACCAGCTGGTCGTCCACGACGAGCACCGTCCCGACCCTGCCCTGGCCTTCGCGCTCTCGCGGGTCGCGAGCGGGCCGACGATGCCCACGCCCATCGGCGTGTTCCGCGACGTCGAGCGCGCGAGCTATGAGGTCGAGGTCCAGCGGCAGCTCGCCGCGGCGTCCGAGCGTCAGGGCCCCGGCGACCTCGCGGCGCTCCTGTCGTCCGGCGCGACGTGGGAAGTCGTCTGACCGCACGCCCGGTGGGGCCGTACCGCGACCCCGAAGGCGGCTGAGCCTCCCGACGCAGGGATGGGAGATCAGTCGTCGAGGGAGCGGAACACCATCCCGGTGCGCGGCTTCGGCGAGAAGAACGTGGTCTTCTCCGGCATCCGGATGCCCTCGGCCGCGGCGACCCGGATCTGGTCGACGCTGACCCCGCGCAACAGCACGGCGGCGTCGGCCTCGCCGGCCCGGACCACGCCGGCGACCGTCTCGGCATCGTCGCGATAGGCGAGCGTCGCGTCCCCGAGCGCCGGGCGGACGACGGCGTCGAAGCGGGCCGCATCGACGCCGTGGAGGGCTTCGGGCTCCGACCGGAGCCCGCGCTCGAGCGCCGAAGGCTCGGCCAGGAGCATCGCGAGCCCGTCTCGGTCGGCGAGACCGAGCGCGCCGGAAGCGTGCATCGCCTCGACCAACGTCACGACCCCGGCCGCCGTGTTCGGGCCCATGGCCTCGACCGTGCAGGTCGGTGTGAGTGCGGCCCGGAGCTCGCCGGCCGCGGCCGGACCGCCACGGACGAGACGATGGATCGGGTGGACGTCGAGCTGGTCGTCGGCGAGCTCGACCATCAGGGTCATGATCGCTCCGGCGCCGACGGCGTGGGGTGCCTCGTCTCGGTAGTTGCACGCGGTCTCGAAGCGGTGGTGCCCGTCGGCGAGCACGGCGGGCGCGGTCGCGAGGAGCGCGCGGATCGCCTCGAGTCGCGCCGGGTCGTCGATGACCCCGAACTCGTGCCGCGTGCCGGCTCCGTCGATCGCGACGTTGGGGCACGGCACGTCGGCGAGCAGGTCGGTGAGGCCGGGCGCGAGCGTCAGTGCCCAGATCGGGTCGAGGTTGGCCCGGGTCGCGCGCAGGAGCGCCAACCGGTCGCTGCGGGCCTTCGGGAGGGTGCGTTCGTGCGGGAGGATGTCCCCACCGCCGTGCTCCGCCGGGAGCCCGAGCGCGCCGATGACGCCGAGGGTGTGGTGCTCGCCGCCGCCGGGGCGGGCGGCGGTCATCCGGTACACGGTGAAGGTCGGACGCTCGTCGAGGACGAGCACGCCGCTCGAGCGCCAGGCGGCGAGCGCCGCCGCCGCGGTCTCGTACGCGTCCCCCTCGTCGCTCGCGCGGGGCAGGATCAGGCGCACCGCGTTGTGCGGGTCGGAAGCCTCGAGTGCAGTGCGCTCGTCGTCCTCGATCACGTCGTACGGCGGCGCAGTGACGGCGGAGAGCGTGCGCGTGTCCGCGTACCGCAAGCCGCGGTACGGAGCGAGATCGGGCACGGCGGCAGTCGCTTTCGTCGGGGGCGTCCGATCATCGCATACGGTCTTTGGGTGGATCGGGTCCCGGAGCACGTTCCCGACGTGACGGGCCGGCCGGTCGTCTGCTGCGACCTCGACGGCGTGATCTGGCGCGGGGACACCCCGATCCCGGGCGCGGCGAAGGGGGTCGCGGTGCTGCGGGACGCGGGGCTGCGGGTCGCCTTCCTCTCGAACAACTCGAGCCAGTTGCTGGGTGATGTCGTGGCCAAGCTGGAACGCCAGGGCATCCCGGCAGCCGCCACCGACGTGTTCACGAGTGCGGGCGCCGCGGCCGACCTCCTCGCCGGCGACCTCGCCCCCGGCACCCACGTACTGGTGTGCGGTGGACCGGGCGTCGTCGAGGCACTCTCGGCCGTGGGCCTCACGCCGGTGCGGGAGTCCAGCGCCGACGCCCCGGTCGCGGCCGTCGTCGTCGGCTTCCACCAGGACTTCGACTTCGAAGGCCTCACCCGGGCCGTCGACGCGGTCCGGGCCGGTGCCCGGTTCGTCGCCACCAACCTCGACCCGACCTACCCGATCCCCGGCGGCTTCATGCCGGGCGCGGGCGCGATCGTCGCGGCGGTCGCGACGGCCAGTGGTCGCGACCCCGAGGTCGCGGGGAAGCCGGCGGCGCCCACCGTCGCGATGGTGCGACGCGTGCTGGGCCGCGAGGGCGTCGTGATCGGTGACCGCACGTCGACCGACGGTGCGCTCGCCGATGCGCTCGGATGGCCGTTCGCGCTGGTCCTCTCGGGAGCGACCGCGGCGGTGGCGCCAGCCGGTGGTGAGGCGATCCCGGTGCCGGTACCGCCGTACGTGGGCGACGACCTGGGTGTCCTCGCCCCGGATCTGGTGGCCGGCCTCGAATCGGGCCCTGCGCCGGGTCGCTCCGCGTAACCTTGCCGTTTGCCGCCTACCGCCCGTTCCCGGGTGCTCGAGCGCAGGAGGAGCTGTTCGCGATGTCCGGAACCTGCGCTCGCCCACCGAGCAGGCACGGGTAGCCGCGTGCGTCGACGACTCGACGCCGAGCTGGTCCGGCGCGGGCTCTGCGACAGTCGCGCCCGCGCGGTCGAGGCCGTCGGCGCAGGTCGGGTGCTGGTCGGTGGCGCCCCGGCGAGCAATCCCGACCGGCATGTGGCCGACGACGAAGCGATCGCGGTCGCGGGTCCGCCACCGCCCTTCGTGTCCCGGGGCGGAGAGAAGCTCGCAGCCGCGCTCGACGCGTTCCCCGTGACCGTCGCTGGTCGGCGCGCCGTCGATGCGGGGGCCTCCACGGGCGGCTTCACCGACTGCCTGCTCCAACGGGGGGCGCGCGAAGTGGTCGCGGTCGACGTCGGGCGCGGGCAGCTCGCATGGTCGCTGCAGTCGGACCCCCGGGTGCGCACCATGGATCGGGTGAACGTCCGCAACCTCGAGCCGACCGACATCGGCGGAGCCGTGCCGCTCGCGGTCGCCGACCTCTCCTTCATCTCCCTCCTGACCGTCGCGCCGGCGTTGGCGCGCTGCACGACCGCCGACGCTGATCTCGTGTTGCTGGTGAAGCCGCAGTTCGAGGCCGGCCGCGCCCGCGTCGGGAAGGGTGGGATCGTCCGGGACCCGGAGGTGCACCGCGACGTGCTGCAGCAGGTCGCGAGCGGCCTTGCCGCCGTCGGTCTCCCCGTGGTGGCCGCGATCGCGTCTCCGATCACCGGGGCCGACGGCAACCGCGAGTTCCTCGTGCACGTCGACCGGGCCGCGCGCCCGGCCGATGTCGCCGCGCTGGTGAGCGTCGTGTGAGTGGTCGTCGCCCCCGCGTCGTCGGGATGGTCCCGCACCACGATCGACCCCTTGCGGCCGAGCTCGCGCGCGCCGCAGCCGATCGCTTCGTGTTGGAGGGGATCACCGTGCGCGTCCCGATGCCCGACGCGACGGTCGCCGGGCTCGACGAGTTCGCCGTCGCGCCCGAGGCGTTCGCCGACGGGCTCGACATCGTGCTCTCGCTCGGCGGCGACGGCACGATGCTGCGCACGGTCGACCTCGTCTACGAGGCCGGTGCCGCGGTGTTGGGGATCAACGTCGGGCAGCTCGGTTACCTGGCCGAGGTCGAGCCGCCGGACGTCGGTACGGCGATCGAGCGGCTCCTGGCCGGTGACTACGAGGTCGAGGAGCGCATGGTGCTCCAGGTCGAGGTGACGTCGACCGGATCTGCCGCGGGGCGCTGGTGGGCGCTCAACGAGGCCGTCATCGAGAAGGAGCTGCCGGGCCGCCTCGTGCGCCTCGACGTCGAGATCAACCGGGCCTTCTTCACCACCTACGCGGCCGACGGCGTGATCGTCGCGACGCCGACCGGCTCGACGGCGTACTCCTTCTCGGCGCGTGGCCCGATCGTGTCGCCGCGTCACCGCTGCCTGCTCCTCACGCCGGTCTCGCCCCACATGCTGTTCGACCGGTCGCTCGTCCTCGACGCCGAGGAGGAGCTGCGCTTCACCGTCACCGACGGTCGGTGCGTCGTGCTCACCCTCGACGGACGCGAGCTCGGCCGACTCGTCCCCGGGGACGCCGTCTCCTGCACCGCGGGCCCGAAGCCAGGACGGATCGTCACGTTCGGACCGCGGGACTTCCACCAGATCCTGAAGGCCAAGTTCGGCCTGGCGGACCGGTAGCGATGCTGCACGAGCTCCACGTCACCGACCTCGGGATCGTCGACGACCTCACCGTGCTCATCGGCCCCGGTCTGACCGCGATCACCGGGGAGACCGGTGCCGGGAAGACGCTGCTCGTCGAGGCCGTCGACCTGCTCCTCGGGGGACGCGCCGACACGACGCTCGTCCGTCAGGGCGCGAGCGAGGCCCGGGTCGAGGGTCGCTTCGACGATGCCAACGGCACCGAGGTGGTGCTCGCGCGCGTCATCCCGAGCGACGGCCGCAGTCGGGCGTACGTCGACGGCCGGCTCGCGACCGTGGCGGAGCTCGCCGCGGTGGGGGCCCGACTCGTCGACCTCCACGGGCAGCATGCCCACCAGTCACTGCTCGCGCCCTCGGTGCAGCGCGCCGCGCTCGACCGCTTCGCCGGCAGCGAAGCGCTGGATGCGCTCGCCGACCTGCGAGGCGCACGCCTGGAGGGACGCGAGCTGGGTGAGGAGCTCGCGGCGCTCGGCGGGGACGCCCGGGCCCGGGCGCGAGAGATCGACCTGCTGCGTTTCCAGATCTCCGAGATCGAGGCAGCTGCGATCGACGACCCGGGTGAGGACGTCGCACTCGAGGCCGAGGAGGCACTCCTCGCAGACGCGGTCGCGCACCGGGATGCACTGCGTGACGCGTTCGAGGCGATCGAGACGGGCGGCCTCGAGTCGGTGGGAGTCGCAGTGACCGCACTCGCGAACCGCCGTCCGTTCGTCGGCCTGGAAGAGCGGCTGCGCGCGGTCCAGGCGGAGCTCGCCGACCTCGAACGTGAGCTACGCCTCGCGTCCGAGGGCATCGCCGAGGACCCGGCACGCGTCGAGGAGGTGCGCGCCCGCCGTCGCATGCTCCGTGAGCTCGCGCGGAAGTACGGCGAGACGCTCGGCGAGGTGCTGGACTTCGCCGCCGAGTCGCGACGGCGCCTCGACGAGCTCGAGGGCTATGACGCACGCGCGGCAGCGATCGAGGCGTCGGCCGCGGCCGCGGAGTCCCGAGCGGACGCGGCGTCGACCGCGCTCTCGCGGGCGCGCCGGGCCGCGTCTCCCGCGCTCGCGGCGGCGGTGACGGAGCACTTCGCGGAGCTCGCGATGCCGGCGGCGAAGCTCGAGGTGCAGGTCGAGGCCGGACCGGTCACCGATGACGGTGCCGACGAGGTGACGTATCTGCTCGCCGCGAACCCGGGGGAGCCCGCCCGGCCGGTCGCCCGGGCCGCGTCCGGCGGTGAGCTCGCACGCGCGATGCTGGCGCTGCGCCTGGTGCTCACCGAGGCGCCACCCACGCTCGTGTTCGACGAGGTCGACGCGGGGATCGGTGGTGAGGCGGGCACCGCGGTCGGGCGGCTCCTCGCCGACCTGGGTCGGCGTCATCAGGTCCTGTGCGTGACGCACCTCGCACAGGTCGCGGCCCACGCCGACGCCCAGCTGGTCGTCGAGAAGCGAGAGGAAGGCGGACGCACCGTGGCGAGCGCGACACCGGTCGGCGGCGAGGCGCGTCGGTCCGAGCTCGCCCGGATGCTCGCCGGCGTCGACTCCGCGACCACGCGCGAGCATGCCGCAGAGCTGCTCGAGCACGCGGACTCGGCTCGCGCGCGGGGCGACCACACTGGCGAGGGGCGCGGCGGCCGGAAGGTGCGTGGCTGATGGGATTGCTCCAGCGGCGCCGGCGCGCCACCGATGCGGCCGAGACCGTGGGCATCGCCCGGGTCGGACGCCGCACCAAGGACCTCGTCAAGCGCCTGGCGCCTGGGGAGATCGCGATCATCGACCACGAGGACCTCGACCGGGTCGCGGCCGACGGACTCGTCGAGTCCGGGGTCGCAGCCGTCGTGAACTGCGCGGCCTCGGTGTCGGGCCGGTACCCGAACCAGGGTCCGATCCGCGTGGTGCAGGCGGGGATCGGGCTCGTGGACCGGGCCGGTGCCGACCTCATGGACGAGGTGCGTGACGGCGAGACGCTCCGAATCGTCGGCGGCGAGATCTTCCGCGGCGACCAGCTCCTCGCGTCGGGCCTCCTCCCCGACGCGGACGAGATCGCGGCGGCGATGGAGGACGCGCGCGCCACGATCGGAGCGGAGCTCGAGCGGTTCGCCGAGAACACGCTCGAGTACGTGCGTCGCGAAGC
The DNA here is from genome assembly GCA_963720675.1 of uncultured Acidimicrobiia bacterium. GTDB lineage: Bacteria > Actinomycetota > Acidimicrobiia > IMCC26256 > PALSA-555 > JALHSW01. Next base: position 315,106 of record CAVRGH010000010.1, read on the forward strand.
GAAGCCGATGTTCGAGCCGATCGTCGTGCCTCCGCTCGTCACCCAGTTCCAGGGCCGCCACGCGCTGGTGGTGGTGCGCGGGCACGACTACAAGGACGACCTGAAGGCACTGCGGCCGTACATCCGCCAGTACCGCCCGGTGCTCATCGGCGTCGACGGCGGGGCGGACGCGCTGCTCGAGAACGGGTTCAAGCCCGACGTGATCATCGGCGACTTCGACTCGGTCTCGGAGCGCGCGCTCCACATCGCACCCGACCTGGTGCACCACGTGCACCCAGACGGGCGAGCCCCGGGCCGGGATGCGCTCCTCGAGTGGGGCGTCTCGTACCACGAGTTCGTCGTCGAGGGCACGAGCGAGGACGTCGCCATGCTCCTCGCCTGGGAGGCCGGCTCGACGCTCATCGTCGCCGTCGGTACGCACGCGACGATGGTCGAGTTCCTCGACAAGGGCCGCAGCGGGATGGCATCCACGTTCCTCACCCGGCTCCGGCTGGGGCCGATGCTCGTCGACGCGAAGGGTGTGAATCGCCTCTACGAAGGCAGGGTGCGCCGGCTCGACTGGGTGCTCCTCGTAGGCTCGGCGGTCGTGGTGATGATCATCGTGGCCGTGGTCTCCGAGCCGATCCGCACGCTCCTCGATGGGTTCCGGCTCACGCTGCGCGACCTCTGGTTCTCGATCACCGGGTGACCCACACCACATGATCAACTTCCGCTTCCACCTGGCGTCACTCGTCGCGGTGTTCCTCGCGCTCGCGGTCGGCGTCGTGATGGGCTATGGCATCCTCGGACAGCCCACCGTGTCGGGGCTCCAGAACCGCATCGACACCGTCGAAGCGAACGCGGAGGCGAAGCGCGCCGAGAACGAACAGCTCCAGGGCGACCTCGACCGCGCGAACGAGGCCGTCGACGCGAGCGCCCCCTTCGCGGTCACCGACCGCCTCCTCAACGTGCCGAGCGTCGTCGTGGCCGTGCGCGACGTCGGCGACGACTCCGTGGAGCGGATCGTGACCCTCGCCCGCCGGGCCGGCGCGACCGCGCCGGGGATCGTCTGGATCGAGGGCAAGCTCGCGCTCGAGTCGAAGGACGACGCCAAGGGGCTCGCAGGTGCACTCGGGCTACCGGTGTCCACCAAGCGGACTGCCCTGCGCGCCGAGGTCTGGGCGGTGCTCACCGCCAGCCTGGCCGACGGTGCGACCGCAACGTCTCGAGATCGCCTGGCCGCGCTGATCGACGCCGGCTTCGTGTCGCTGGCGGGCGTCGACGGTGACGCGCCCGCCATCGCCGCCCTCGGGGGCACCGGCACGCGGGTCGTGCTGGCCGTCGGGACCAGCGGGGCGGTGGCCGGTCGGTTCCTCGTCGAGGGCTTCGCCAACGCCGCGGTCGACGCGCGCGTCCCGCTCGTCGTCGGTGAGGTGTTCGGCGAGGGTGCCGCGGCGCGCGGGGACGCGCTCTCACCGATCCTCGACGACGAGCAGCTCGCGGCGCAGGTGACCACCGTCGACGACCTGGAGTGGACCGAGGGTTCGGTTGCCGCGGTACTCGGTCTGTCCGACCTCGGACGCGAGATCGTGGGCCACTACGGCTTCGGGAACGGAGCCGAACGCCTGCTGCCGGAGTGGTCCCAGCCGTGACCGGTGCCGCCGCGGGCGAGACCTCGGTCACGCGTGCTGCGGCCGGGATGGGTGTGGCAACGGCGGCTTCCCGGGCGATCGGGTTCGTCCGGATCCTGATCATCGCGGCGGTCCTCGGTACTACCTACCTCGGGAACGCGTACCAGTCGTCGAACGCAGTCTCGAACGTCCTCTTCGAGCTCCTTGCCGCCGGCGCACTGTCCGCCGTCTTGGTGCCGACGTTCGTCGAGCACCTCGACCGGGGCGACCAGGCCGAGACCGAGCGACTCGCGGGCCGGATCCTCGGTGTTGCTCTCGTCGCGATGGGGATCGTGGCGATCATCGGGATCATCGCCGCACCGGTGATCGCCGACCTCCTGACGACCGGCGTCTCGAACCCGCACATCGCAGCCCAGCAGCGCGACCTCTCCACCTTCCTGCTGCGCTTCGTGGTGCCACAGGTCCTCTTGTATGCGGTGGGCGCCGTGGCCGTGGCGGTCCTCTACGCGAAGCGCCGTCTCGCGGTCACGGCCATCGCGCCGATCGGGCTCACCGTGGTCGTGGTCTCGGCGATGGTCCTGTTCCGGATCGTCGCGGGCCCGAACCCCGGGCTCGACCTGACGACGGGGGAGCAGCTGATCTTGGCGCTCGGGGCGACGCTCGGCGTGGTGGCGTTCGTAGGGATCCCGACCGTCGCGCTCTGGCGGACCGGCTTTCGACTCGTCCCCCGTCTGGGTCGCCGCGACGCCGCGGTCGGCCGAGTGCTCCGCCTGTCGGGGTGGGCCGTGTTCCAGCACTCGATGATCGGCCTGCTCCTGCTCGCGTCGATCGTCGTGGGGAACGCCGTGGAGGGCGGCACCGTCGCGTTCCAGGTCGCCTCCGTCTTCTTCCTCGCGCCGTACGCCGTGCTGGCGCAACCGGTCCACACCGCGATCCTCCCGGACCTGTCGCGACAGTCCGGTGACGACGAGGCGTTCAACCGGTCGTTGCGCTGGGCGCTCGACTCCATGGCCGTGCTCGTGATCCCGGTGTCGGCTGCGATGATCGTGCTCGCGAAGCCCATCATGCAGGTGGCGGCGTTCGGTCAGGCCACGAAGGCCGGCGGTGTCGGGCTGCTCACCGTCGCGCTCGCCACGCTCGCGATCGGGCTCTACACCTACTGCGCGTTCCTCCTGTTCGCACGCGCCTACTACGCCTTCGGGAACAGCCGGACGCCCGCGTTCGTCGCGCTCGTCTCCGCGTGCTTCGGGATCGCGATCATGGTGGTCGGCGGTGCGCTGACCTCGGGCAAGGCGACCGTCGCGTTCCTCGGCATCGGCAACTCCCTGGCGTACGCGGTGGGAGCCGTGGTGCTCTGGCTCGGTCTTGCTCGCCGGACGGGTGAGCTCATCGTGCCGCGCTCGCTCGGCCGTTCGGTGCTCGTCGCGGTGCCGATCGCGGCGGCGGCCTGGGGCTGTTTCCAGCTCGTCGATCCCGGCGGACGCGTCGCCACGATCCTGCTCCTCGTCGGTGTGACGCTCCTGGGCGGCGCCCTGTACCTCCTGGGCCTCCGGGCCCTCGGTGGGGTCCCCAGCCTGCACCCGACGCCCCCGTCGTCCCAGGGCCCGGGGGAGGGCGCGGCGGCGAACCTCGCCGTCGGCACCGGGATCGCCGAGCCGGCGTTCGAGGAAGCACCGGTGGAAGAGACCACATGAGGGACGCGGGGACGGTCAGGATGCACGGGGCGACGCGAGACGCCCGACGACGATCGGGAGTGGTGTGAGGCGTTTCGGGGCGTTGTGTGCGGCCGTTGCCGTCGTGGTGCTGGCCGGGGGGAGCGCGCTCCCCGCCGCGGCCGCTGATGGAGCGAAGCCTGCCCGGCGGGTCTTCGTCTTCTCCTTGCCGCACGTGACGTGGGAGGACCTCGACAACTTCGCCGATGCGGTGCCCAACCTGGGCCGATTCCTCGACCATGCCGCGGTGGCCGGGCTCACGTCGCGTGCCGACCAGCGGGCCACGAAGCTCGCGGACGGCTACCTCACGCTCGGCACCGGGACCCGGACGGTGGGGGATCCGCCCACCGACGGCGACGCGCTCGGCGTCGATGAGCAGTTCGGGCGCGACACCGCCGGACAGGTGTTCCGCCAGCGCACCGGTCGAACGGTGACCCGCGGCATCGTCGCGCTGTCGATGCCACGAGTCACCGAGTCGAACGACGCACTGCTCTACGACGCCGAGCCGGGTGCCCTCGCCGTAGCGCTCCGTGACGCCGACATCCACCGCGCGGTGGTGGCCAACGCCGACGGCCGGCAACCCGACTCGCCCCCGAGTCCGAGCGTGTCGACGCTGCGCCGTCAGGCCGCGCTCGCGCTGGTCGACCCGCGTGGCCGGGTCCCTTCGGGCACCGTCGACGAGTCGCTGCTCCAGGCCGACCCGGTCTCTCCGTACGGGTTGCGCCTCGACGAGGACGCGGTGGTGCGCGCGTTCGAACGGCAGTGGCGCGATCGCTCGGTGGTTCTCGTCGAGGGCTCCGACCTCGTGCGCACGGACGCATACCGCCCGTTCGCCACGCCGTACCACCGCGACGTGCTCCTCCGGCGCGCGCTCCGTGCGACGGACGCGCTGTTCGGCCGGCTCCTGCAGCAGGTCGACCGCACGCGCGACGCCGTCATCGTCGTCGGTCCGGCGCACCCCACTCGGGCCATCGCCCTCACGGTCCTCGGGATCCAGGCCCCGGGCATGGAGCCGGGACTGCTGCGCTCGGCGACCACCCGCCGCTCCGGCTTCGTGCAGCTGATCGACGTGGCGCCGACCATCCTCGACCTGCTCGACGTCCCACGCCCGACCTCGATGGAGGGGCGGCCGGCCGAGGTCGGCGCCGGCGGCGGCTCGGCCCGGGATCGCCGCGACCTCATCGTCCACGCAGACGAAGCCGCCCAGTTCCGGGACCGGATCGTCGGTCAGGTGCAGACCGCGTTCGTCGTGTTGGCCGCGATGCTCGTCGCCGGGTCGATCTTCGCGTTCGGCAAACCGTGGCGTCGCCGCTGGCGCGCGCCACTCGGCGCGTTCGGCCTCTGCGTGCTCGGCTTCGCACCCGCGGTGTTCCTCGCCCGCGTCGTGCCCCTCCACGAGTGGGGGGTCTTCGCCTACTGGACCTTCCTGGTCGTCGTGGCCGCGGTGCTCGGCTTCGTGTACCGCCGGATCGGGCGCGACCGGCCACTCGATGCACTCCTCGCCGGATTCCTCGTGCCCGTCGGGCTCTTGCTGCTCGATGTGCTCATCGGGACGCCCCTGCAGTTCAACAGCGCGCTGGGGTACTCGCCGACGGTCGCGGGGCGGTTCATCGGGTTCAGCAACCCGGCCTACGCGATCGTCGCGGCCTGCGCGGTGCTCGCGGCGCCACTCATCGCCCGCCGGATCGGCGGTCGTCGCGGCGCGTGGATCAGCGTGGCCTTCCTCGGCGTGGTCATCATCATCGACGGCGCCCCGTTCTGGGGCTCCGACGTCGGCGGGATCCTCTCGATGGTGCCCGCCTTCGCGGTGACGTCGGTGCTGCTGCTCGGCTGGCGCGTCCGATGGAAGACGGTCGCCTGGTCCCTGGTCGGTCTCGTGGTCGCTGTCGCCGCGTTCGCGGCACTCGACATGGCGCGGCCGTCCGACAAGCGCACGCACCTCGGGCGCCTCATCGAACGCGTCCAGGACCGGGGGATCGGCGACTTCGTGGTCATCGTGCAGCGGAAGCTGGGCGACAACCTGGGCTCGCTGCGGAACTCGGTCTGGGGCTTCACCCTCCTCATCGCCGTCGTCCTCGCGATCTGGCTCTGGAAGCGCGCCCGCCCGCGCCTGCTCGCGGTCGACTGCGGCCGTGCCCGAGATGCGCATCGGTGGCATCGGGCTCGCGATCGTCGGGTTCCTCGGGTACGCGCTGAACGACTCCGGCGTCGCGATCCCCGGGGCGATGCTCGTGATCGCGATTGCCGCGTTCGTCTGGTTGCTGGTCCGCTACGAGCCCACCGAGGCTGATGACGAAGCCGAGCACGACCCCGGGAGGACGCCCGCAGCCGACGCCCTCGCGAGCGCTCGATCGTGACGGTGGTCCTCGGCCTCGTGGTCGGGGCGCTGATGGTGCTGCTGCTGCGCGTCGGCGCCGCAGGGATGTTGCGGGCGCCGGCCTTGCAGCGCCCGAACTACCGCGGGCATCTCCTCCCGACCTCGGGAGGGATCCTCATCGTGATGGCGGTCCTCGTGATCGAGGCCGCACGCGCGATCCTCGGCGCGCTCGGGCTCGGGGACGAACCGGGCCTCACCGTGGAGCGCAGCGAGGTGCTGTTCGCCGTGTTCGCGTTCGGCCTACTCGGGCTGGTCGACGATCTCCTCGGCGACGGGCGGGCGCGGGGCTTCAAGGGCCATGTGCGCGCACTCTTCCACGGAGAGATCACCACCGGGTTCCTGAAGCTGTTCGGCGGCGCCGGCGTCGCCGTCGTCCTGGTCGCGACGCCAGGCTTCGCGACCGGCCGTCGGCTGATCGTCGACGCCGTGCTGATCGCGCTCGCCGCGAACCTCGGGAACCTGCTCGACCGCGCGCCGGGACGCACGATCAAGGCGGCGATGATCGCCTACGTCCCGCTCGCGATCGTCTTGGGTGATGGTGCCGTGGGGATCGCGATCGCTCCCGCGATGGGTGCCGCCTTCGGGCTGCTGCCGGCCGACCTCCGCGAGGAGCTCATGCTCGGGGACGCGGGCGCCAACGTGATCGGCGCCGTGCTCGGCCTCGGCGTGGTGCTCGGGCGGGGGGAGACCACACGCACCACGGCGCTCGTCCTGCTGGTTGCCGCGAACATCGCCGCCGAGATCGTGTCCTTCAGCGCGATCATCGATCGGGTGCCCCCACTGCGCTGGCTCGACCGACTCGGGCAGCGACCCGAGCGCCGTGATCAGGGTTCGCAGTCGGAGTGCGCATAGAGCACCCGCGGTTCGTCCCCCGGGAACCGCTCGACGACATCGAACCCCTCGCGCTCCAGCCGGTCGGGGAGTGAGTGCAGGCTCCCGAGGCGGTCCTTCGACCACACGAGCACCGCGCACACCTCGGGGTCGCGGGCCGCGCGTGCGACGACGTCCGTGGTGAGCTGGCCTTGCTGGAACCGCTTCATCGACACGTCGACGAAGTTGCCGGGCACGCGGCGGTCGGCGCGCCAGGCGAAGCCGGGATCGTCGCTGATCACGAGCGCGCCGGCCGGGAGGGACCCGAGCCGATCGACCGCGGTCGCCTCGGCCTGCCCGTAGTGGTGCGGCCACAGGATGTCGTGGGTGTTGCTGACCTGCCACGGGATCAGGAGGATCCCGAGCACCACCAGGACCCGCCAGGGCGCCGGGCGGAGCACCGCGAGGAGGGAGAGTGGCACGATCACCTGGCTCACGTGCGGGCGCCACATCGCGGGTTCGATGACGAGGAACAGCACCTGGACGCCCAGCCAGGAGCCCAGCAAGAGCGCTGCCAGACGGATCCCGACGTCACCCGTCGGTGGGGACGATGCTCGCGGTGGCGCGCCGGGACGGTGGGTGCGCCAGGCGACGACCGCGATCGTCACCAGCGAGGCCAGGAGCGCGGCGACGACGAGCGGATCACGCTCGACGAGCGTCCGCAGGAGCGTGGTGAAGTTGCTTCCGTAGCTGCGGAGGCGCTGAGAGTCCTGGTGGTACTTGACCGACTGCTCCCACACCCGGTCGATGCCCCAGGGCAGGGCTGACGCCAAGAACACGAGCACTGCCACGCCGACGGCGGTCCCGAGGTCGCGGACGCGGCGCGCTCGCCAGCGGGGGTGCACGAGGAGCAACCCGACGGGGATCGCCGCCGGAACGACGATGAGCTTCACGCAGAGCGCGGCACCCATCGTGAGCCCGATGCCCACGGCGAGCAGCGTCGTGGGGCGCACGTGATAGCGGAAGGCGAGCGCGACGGCGAGCACCGCGAGCGCGAGCGCGGGACCGTCCCCACTCAACGGTCCGGTCACGTAGAGCAGCGACCCGCTGGTGGCGACGAGCGCACCGGCGAGCAGCGCGCCGCCGCGGCTCGTGACGTGCCGACCGATCGCGTAGGTCGCGATCGCGGCGACCGCACCCGCAAGGACCGGGAGGAGCCGAGGGCCGTTCACCGTGCGCAGGCCGACCAGGTCGGCGATGCCCAGCAGCGGGTAGTAGAGCGGCCCCTGGGACGAGAACAGGTCCCGGAAGGGGAGCTCCCCGGCGCGCAGGCCGAGGACGACCGCGCCGTACTGGCCGTCGTCGAAGGTCAGGTGCCGGGGTGCGAAGAAGGCGGGGACTCGCAGGAGCACGGCACCGATCGCGAGGAACGCCGCGTCCCAGTGCCACGTGCCCCGGGCCGCGTGAGCCACGCGAGCAGCTCTGGTCGGCATCTCGATTCCGGTCCCCACCTCGGCGACGCTAGTGGTGCCCCATCAGTCGCCCCGGTCACCGATCGGAGCACGGCCGGGTGGTACCTTCGTGCCCGGTGGCCAAACACATTTTTGTGACCGGGGGCGTTGCGTCGAGCCTCGGGAAAGGTCTCACCGCATCCTCGCTCGGTCGACTGCTGAAGTCCCGGGGTCTGCGGGTCACGCTCCAGAAGCTCGACCCGTACATCAACGTCGATCCCGGCACGATGAACCCGTTCCAGCACGGTGAGGTGTTCGTCACCGACGACGGCGGCGAGACCGACCTCGACCTCGGGCACTACGAACGCTTCGTCGACGTCCCGCTCTCGAAGAAGTCCAACGCGACCACGGGGTCGATCTACCAAGAGGTCCTTGCCAAGGAGCGGCGGGGCGCGTACCTCGGGCAGACCGTGCAGGTGATCCCGCACATCACCGATGAGATCAAGGACCGCATCCTGCGGCTCGCCGACGACGACGTCGACGTCGTCATCACCGAGATCGGTGGCACGGTCGGCGACATCGAGATCCTCCCGTTCCTCGAGGCGATCCGGCAGTTCCGCAAGGACGTCGGCCGCGACAACGTGTTCTACGTCCACGTGACGCTCGTGCCGTTCATCGGCCCCTCGGGTGAGCAGAAGACCAAGCCGACGCAGCACTCGGTCACCGAGCTGCGCAGCCGTGGGATCCAGCCCGACGCGATCGTGTGCCGGTCGGACCGCCCGATCCCGACCCGGCTGAAGGAGAAGATCTCCCAGCTGTGCGATGTCCCCGAGCAGGGGATCGTCTCGGCCATCGACGCCGACAACCTCTACGAGATCCCGCTCGTCCTCCACGACGAGGGACTCGACGACTACGTGTGCTCGATGCTCCGTCTCGAGGACTGTCAGCCCGACCTGACCGAGTGGGAGGCACTCGTCACCCGCGTGCGCAACGCGGATCGCATCGTCCGCATCGGACTCGTCGGGAAGTACGTGAACCTGCCCGACGCGTACCTCTCAGTCGTCGAAGCGCTCCGGCACGGCGGCTACGACTGCGGCGCGAAGGTGGAGATCGACTGGATCGCCTCCGACGACGCGAAAGGGCTGCTCACCGAGGGGCGCCTGCGCGACCTCGACGGGATCGTCATCCCGGGTGGGTTCGGCTTCCGGGGGATCGAGGGGAAGATCGAGGCGGTGGGTTACGCGCGCGAGCACGGCATCCCGTTCCTCGGTCTCTGCCTCGGGATGCAGTGCGCGGTGATCGAGTTCGCTCGCGACGCGTGCGCGCTCGAGGGTGCCGACTCGAGTGAGTTCGCACCCCGCACCCCGCACGCCGTGATCGACCTCATGGATGAGCAGCGCGAGGTCGTCGACATGGGCGGCACGATGCGCCTCGGGATCTACCCCGCGCGCCTCCAGGCGGGATCGATCGTCGCGAACGCGTACGGCGAGGAGCTCGTCTACGAGCGCCACCGTCACCGCTACGAGGTGAACAACAAGTACCGCGCGCGGCTCGAGGAAGCCGGGCTGGTCTGTTCGGGGACTTCGCCCGACGGCCGGCTCGTCGAGTACGTCGAGCTGCCCGAGTCGGTGCACCCGTTCTTCGTGGCGACCCAAGCCCACCCCGAGTTCAAGAGCCGCCCCGACCGGCCGCACCCGCTCTTCGCGGCGTTCGTGCAGGCTGCGACCGCTCGCGTGGACGGCCGCGCACCCAGACTGCCCATCGAGCTCCCGACCGAGCTGCCCCACGACGCGAACCTGGTGCCGCCCGCCGTCTCGTGAGCGGGTTTCGTGTCGTCGACGCGACGACGCGATGGCAAGGCACGTTCCTCGAGGTCGTCGAGAGAACGATCGCCGGGACGGACGGTTCCACGTTCGAGCGGGCGGTCGTGCGGCACCCCGGCGCGGTGGTCGTGGTGCCCGTCACCGCCGACCGCCGACACGCGATCGCCGTGCGCCAGTACCGCGCCGCGATCGACGGCGAACTGCTGGAGATCCCCGCGGGCAAGCGCGATGTCGACGGCGAGCCGCCCGAGGAGACCGCCCGGCGAGAGCTCGAGGAGGAGATCGGCCATCGACCCGGGAAGCTCGTGCTGCTGTGCGAGTTCTACAACTCGCCCGGCTTCACCGACGAGTACACCCACCTCTATTGCGCGCTCGACCTCGAGGCGCTGCCCGCTGCGCATGCAGTGACGGCGGAGGAGGCGGCGATGACCATCGAGCACATCGCGTTCGCGGATCTCGATCGGCTCATCGCAGAGCGAGCGATCGTCGACGCGAAGTCGATCATCGGCCTCACCCTCGCGCGGCAGTACCTCGACGGGCTGCCCGGGGGCACGAGTGGCTGACCGCCTCGACGAGGTGCTCCTCGAGCACGCGACGTGGCTCACGGTCGAGCGGGGGCTCCGACCGAACACCCTGACCGCGTACGAACGTGATCTCCGCTCCTACGCCGGGTTCCTCCGGGCGCGCGGGATCGATGATCCGACGGCGATCGACGAAGCGTGTGTCCGGGACTTCGTCGCGATGCGTTCGGCGATCGTCGACGACGAGGGTCGGCCACCGGCGCCGGCGACGGTCGCTCGAGCGTTGGTGGCGGTCCGGTCCTTGCACCGGTTCTGCGTCGACGAGGAGCTGGCGACCACGGATCCCAGTGAGGACGTCCAGGCCCCGCGCGTCCCGCTGGGGATCCCGAAGGCGCTGAGCGAGGGCGACGTCGAGGCGCTGTTGGGGAGCGTGCCGGGCGATGGCCCCCGAGCCCTGCGCGACCGGGCGATCCTGGAGACGCTCTACGCGGGCGGCGTGCGGATCACCGAGCTCGTCGGGCTCGACCGGGCCGACCTCGACCTGGAGTCGGGATTGGTGCGCGTCTTCGGGAAGGGCGCCAAGGAGCGGGTCGTGCCGATCGGCCGTCCGGCCCGCGCCGCGCTGACCGGCTACCTCGATCGCGGTCGCCCCGAGCTGCTCGACGCGTCACGCTCGCTACGGCGCACCGGCGACGCGGTCTTCCTGAACGCACGGGGCGGACGACTCACGCGGCAGGGCTGCTGGGGCATCGTGCAGGCGGCCGGCAACCGTGCCGGGCTCGGCGACCAGGTGCATCCCCACGTGCTGCGCCACTCCTGCGCCACCCACCTGCTCGACCACGGCGCCGACATCCGGGTCGTCCAGGAGGTCCTGGGGCACGCGAGCGTCTCGACGACGCAGATCTACACCAAGGTGTCGGCCGAGCGGTTGCGAGCGGTCTACGAGTCCGCCCATCCCCGTGCGCACACTGGGCCTCCCCAGGCGGACACGGGCCAGGCAACCGGCGGCGTGGGGGCCGCGACCCTCGCCGGAGGATCTGGAGCGACCCGGCAGTAGCATCGCGGCATGTCCGCACAGAGTCAGACGACGATTCGCGTCCAGCTCGAGGAGGAGCGCACCCGGCTCCGGGAGCGGCTCCAGGAGCTCGGCCTCGGGGTCGACGACGCGCTCGACTTCGACGGGGGCTTCGCCGACACCAGCCAGGTCACCGCCGAGCGGGGCGAGATGGAGGCCCTCTCCGGGTCGCTCACCGACTCGCTCCACGAGGTCGAGGACGCTCTCGCGAAGCTCGACAACGGCAGCTACGGCAAGTGCGAGTCGTGCGGCGGACCGATCGCGGAAGCCCGGCTCGAGGCGATGCCGGCCGCCCGGCTCTGCATCGCCTGCGCGTCGAAAGCCCGCTGAGGATCCGCTGACGCGTGCAGCTCCGCGAAGCGGTCATCCTCTTCGGCTGCCTCGTCGTCGCCATCATCCTCCACGAGATCAGCCACGGTGTCGTCGCGCTGTGGTGCGGCGACGACACGGCGAAGCAGGCCGGTCGCCTGACCCTGAACCCGGTACCGCACGTCGATGTGTTCGGTTCGCTCATCCTCCCCGCCATGGGCGCGCTGGCCGGCCTGCCGATCATCGGGTACGCCAAGCCGGTGCCCGTGAACCCGGCGCTGATGCGCAACCCACGACGCGACATGGTGTTCGTCAGCCTCGCCGGCCCGACCACGAACTTCCTGTTGATGGCGGTTGCCGCGCTCACCGCTCGTTTCCTGTTTGCACAGGGCCGTGGGCTCGGCGGCGCGCTCGACTCATCGACGTCGGACCTCCTGCTCGAGGTCGTGTTCTACTTCGCGGTCGTGAACCTCCTGCTCGGCTTGTTCAACCTGCTGCCGATCCCCCCGCTCGACGGCTCCGCGCTCGTGGAGCGAGCGCTCCCGGCCGACTGGCTCCCCACGTGGTACCGGTTCCGTCCGTATGGGTTGGCGATCCTCTTCGCACTCGTGTTCTTCACCGGGATCGTGAGCACCATCATCCAGCCGTTCTACGACGCGCTGTACAACTTCGTCGTGTCGTGAGCGCATGAGCCGGGCGACGCACCTGAGCAAGCGCTTCTTCGTGGCGCTGTGGCCGGCGCGGCCCGTGGCACGCGATCTCGCGTGGGTGCAGACCTTCGTCAACCCGTCCGAGTTCGCCGTGTGGTCGCGGCTGCCGAACCACGACCGTCGGCATTCGATCGGTGTGGCGCGCCGGGTCGAGACGGCACTGGCCGATACCGAGTACGCCGGGCAGCCGGAGTGGCTCGAAGCGGCGCTCCTGCACGACGTCGGCAAGCTCGACGCGCGCCTCGGGGTGCTCGGCCGCGTCGGGGCGACGCTCGCCGGCTCGGCCGCAGGCCACGACATGGCGGAGGCGTGGTCGACCAAGCGGGGGATCACCCGACGGTTCGGGTTGTACCTCCGCCACGCCGAGCTCGGCGCGAGCCGGATCCGCGTTGCCGGGGGCAGCGAACCCGCGGCGCGCTGGGCGACGATCCATCACGACGAAGGCGCGTGGGCCGACAGCGGGATCCCGCCGGTCGTCGTTGCCGCACTCCACGCCGCCGACGACGACTAACCCGCGAGCCCGTCGCTTCAGACGTCGGAGTCGGCTGCGCCGCTGGGGGCGCGCAGGGCCCACAGCGCCTGCGCGGGGGCCGACAGGGCCCAGACGAGGAGCGCCAGCCACGTCGCGATCCAGGCGACGGGGATCGAGATGAGGAAGAACGCGACGGGCAGGAGGGACGCGCCGAGCCCGTACCGGTAGATCTCTCTCGAGAGGACCACCTTGTTCAGGCCCCTGCGGTGCGCGCATGCGAACAGCGCGGCTTCCATCGCGCTCGACCGCGGCCGCGGTCACGGCGAACACGGCCACGGCCAGCGGGTTCTCGAAGTACTCGCCCAGGAGCCCGGTGGGGAAGGGCAGGAAGCCGATGAAGAGCAGGTAGCCGACGGTCAGGGTGATGAATGGGCCGTCCACCGCGGCGATGCGGGACATGAACTGGTGGTGGGCGACCCAGTAGAAGCCGATCACGAGAAAGCCGATCACGAAGGCGATCAGCCCGGGCAGCTTGTCCTCGAGCGCGCGTGCGAGGTCGTGCACGCTGTTCTCGTCCCGAACGACGGGGATGCCGACCTCGACGACGAGCAGCGTCATCGCGATCGCGAAGATCGCGTCGGTGAAGTTGACCAGGCGTCCGAACTCGATCCCCGGGCCGTCGCGCTCGAACCGGCGTGGCGGCGTCGGGGGCTGCGGGTCGGTCATCTCAGAGCCGGGGGAGGAGGCCGACCGCGTCGCGGACGCGGGCGAGGACCTTGCTCGCGATCGCGTCGGCCTTCTCCGCGCCGATGCCGAGCAGCGCGGTCACCTGCGCGGGATCGGCCTCGAGCTCGTCGTACCGGTCGCGCAGCGGGCGTAGGAACTCCACGACCGCTTCGGCCGCGGCACCCTTCAGCGCGCCGTAGCCCTGGCCCGCGAACTCGCGCTCGATCTCGGGGATGGACCGATCGGTGGCCGCGGCGACGATCTGGAGCAGGTTCGCGACCCCCGGCTTCTGCGCCGGATCGAAGCGGATCTCGGTGTCGGAGTCGGTGACCGCGCTCTTCAGCCGCTTGGTGATCACCTTCGGGTCGTCGAGGAGTGCGATCGAGCCCTGGGGTGAGTCCGAGGACTTGGACATCTTGGCGGTCGGGTTCTGGAGGTCCATCACGCGCGCCCCGACGGGCGGGATCGCGGCCTCGGGTACCACGAGGGTGTCGCCGAACCGGTGGTTGAACCGGAGCGCGACGTCGCGGGCGAGCTCGAGGTGCTGGCGCTGGTCGTCACCGACCGGGACGCGGTCGGTGTCGTAGGCGAGGATGTCGGCGGCCATCAGCACCGGATAGTCGAACAGGCCGGCGCTGACGGACTCCTGGCCCTTGCCCTTGTCCTTGAACTGCGTCATTCGCCGGAGCTCGCCGACGGTTGCCACGCAGTTGAGGATCCAGGTGAGCTCGGTGTGGGCAGGCACGTGGCTCTGTACGAAGAGCGTGCACCGCTCGGGGTCGAGTCCGGCCGCGAGGAGGATCGTCGCGGTACGCCGGGTGCGTTCGGCGAGGGTCGCGGCGTCAAAGGGCGTCGTCATCGCGTGCAGGTCGACGACGCAGTAGATGGCGTCGTGGGCGTCCTGGTCGGCGACCCACTGGCGGACGGCCCCGAGGTAGTTGCCGAGGTGCATCTCGCCCGTCGGCTGGATGCCGCTGAACACCCGTGCCATGGGCGGACACGGTAGTTGGCCGCTGCGCCCCAACACCGTTCCCGTTCCACCGACCGGTATCCTCGGCAGCGATGGGCTACGAGGTCACCACACCCGTCTTCGCGGGCCCGTTCGACCTGCTGCTGCACCTGATCCTGAAGCAGGAGGTCGACCTCTGGGAGGTCTCGCTGACGACGATCGTCGACGCGTACCTCGTCGAGGTGGAGCGGCTCGGCGCACTCGACCTCGAGGTCGCGACCGAGTTCCTCCTGATCGCAGCGACCCTGGTGGAGCTCAAGACCCGCCGTCTGCTCCCCGGGCCGGCCGACCTCGAGCTCGACGAGGAGCTGCTCCGCTTCGAGGAGCGTGATCTGCTCCTGGCCCGACTCCTCGAGTGCAAGACGTTCCAGGACGCCGCCCGCTCGATCGCGCTGATGATGCGGCACGCCGAGCGCAGCGTCGCTCGGCAGGCCGGGCCCGAGGAGCCGTTCCGTTCGCTGGTGCCGGATCCGCTGGAGCGCGTGGCGCTGCAGAAGCTGCGCGACGCCGCCCGACGTGCACTCGCGCCGCGCCCGCAGGAGGTGGTGCGCACCGACCACATCGCGCCGATCCGTGCGAGCGTCGCCGACGCGATCGTGATGGTGCTCGACCGCGTTCCCGAACGGGGATCGATCAGCTTCCGCGAGCTGGCCGGTGACGCGGAGTCCCGCCTCGACGTGATCGTGCGCTTCCTCGCCGTCCTGGAGCTCTTCAAGCAGGGCTTCGTCGAGCTCGACCAGCTCGAGAACTTCGGGGTGCTCGAGGTCCGGCGGGTCGAGGACACGGACTCGTCCCTCGATGCCGCCAGCATCGCCGACTGGGACGAGACGACCGAGGCCGCCGCGACCGGGGAGCGCGAACAACCGTGACGACGTACGAACCCGAGGAACCCGGCGACGAGCGGCCGCCCGACGCGGCGGAGCACGACCCGCCGCCAGAGGTCGAGGCGCGCCGGAACGTCGAGGAGCAGATCGCCGCGGCCGTGGAGCACCTCGCGGAGGATCGACTCACCGACGACGACGAGGGCGTCGAGTCAGTGGACGCGGCGTCGCCGGACGTCTTCGCCGAGGACCAGCTCCCGGACTGGCTGCGCGAGCCCGATGAGACCGAGCTCGCCGCGGCTGCCGAGGAGCTCCGACCGGGCTCGGTGTCGAGCACCGCGCGTCCCGACGACGGCAGCGACGAGGCTCGCCGAGCGATCGAGGCCGTCGTGCTCGCGGCGACCGAGCCCGTGGAGCCGCGCTTCCTCGCCGAGCTCGTCGAGCTTCCGGTGGCACGCGTCGAGGAGCTGTGTGCCGAGCTGGCGGCGGAGTACGAGGAGTCGCGTCGCGGCTTCGTACTCACGCGGGTCGCCGGGGGCTACCGGTTCCAGACCCATCCCGATCTCTCGCCGTACGTCGAGCGGTTCGTCCTCGAGGGCCAACATGTCCGGCTGTCTGGCCCGGCGCTGGAGACACTGGCGATCGTGGCCTACAAGCAGCCGATCGCGCGCGGGCAGGTCTCGGCGATCCGAGGCGTGAACGTCGAGACGACGCTCCAGACGCTCGTCGCGCGTGGCTACGTGACCGACGTCGGTCGGGACCCCGGCCCGGGGCTCGCAGTGCTCTACGGCACGACCCCCACGTTCCTCGAACGCCTCGGGCTCGATTCGCTCGACGACCTCCCGCCCCTCGGGGACTTCGTGCCCGACGCGGGGATCGTCGAGCTGCTCGAGCGCGGGCTGCGCATGCCCGACGACCCGCTCGACGACTCCCTCGAGGACGCCGACGGCGCGACCGCGTCCGGGTCCTCGGCCGATCTGGACGCCCGCGACCTGGATCAGGACGACGGCTGAGCGGGAGCGCATCCAGAAGGTCCTCGCGCGCGCCGGCTTCGGCTCGCGCCGCGCGTGCGAGCTGTTGATCTCGGCCGGGAGGGTCACGGTCGACGGTGCGGTCGCGACGCTCGGTGATCGTGTCGACCCGGACGTCGATCAGCTCGCGCTCGACGGCGTGCCGGTCATCACGCGGCCCGACCTCGTCTACTACCTCCTGAACAAGCCGCCGAAGGTCATGACGACCGCACACGATCCCGAGGGCCGTCCGACCGTCCTCGAGCTGGTGCCCGAGGAGCCGCGCGTGTTCCCGGTCGGGCGGCTGGACTTCGACACCGAAGGGCTCCTCGTGCTGACGAACGATGGGGATCTCGCGCAGCTCCTGACGCACCCTCGGCACGGGGTCGAGAAGACGTACCTCGCCGAGGTCACCGGCAACGTGGAGTCGGGAGTGATCCGTGCGCTCCGGGAGGGCGTCGACCTCGACGACGGACGAACGGCGCCGGCGCGGGCCCGCGTGGTGCAGTCGGCGTCCGAGCGGACGGCGATCGAGCTCACGATCCACGAGGGACGGAACCGTCAGGTGCGGCGGATGTGCGCCGCGGTCGGACTCGACGTGGTGCGGCTCGTCCGCACGCGACTCGGTGCGCTGCAGGACTCGCGACTCGGGCCGGGTCACTGGCGACCGCTCGAGGCCGGCGAGGTCCGCGCGCTGTACGCGAGCGCCCTGGAAACGCAACCGGGCGCCGCGCGCCCTCCGCACTAACCTCGATCGGCGTGAAGCTGCGGGCGTTGCGGGGCGCCATCACGTGCGACGAGAACACCAAGGACGAGATCGTCGCCAAGACCCAGCGCCTCGTCGAGGAGCTCCTCGCCCGCAACTCGGTCGAGCACGACGACCTCGTGAGCATCATCTTCACTGCCACCGACGACCTCACCGCCGAGTTCCCGGCGACGGGGGCGCGGGCACTCGGCCTGGGTGACGTACCCCTGCTGTGCGCACGTGAGCTGTCGATCGGACACGGCATGGCCCGAGTCGTCCGGGTCATGGTGCACTGCTACACCGACCAACCCCGCGCCGAGCTGCACCACGTCTACCTCGACGGCGCCCGAGCGCTGCGCGACGACCTGCCCGCGTGAAGCGCGACTCGACATGATGCGCGGATCAGCATGAGGCGCGTCGGCATCATCGGGACCGGACTCGTCGGAGGATCGGTCGGGCTCGCCCTGCGCCGGCACGGAGTCACCGTCGTCGCCTACGACCGCGACCAGGGCCGGCTCGACCGAGCGCTTGCGCTCGGAGCTCTCGACGAGGTCGCGGCCTCGGTCGCCGACGCGACGCGCGACGCAGAGGTGGTGCTCGTGGCGGTTCCGGTCGGGCGGGTGGCCGAGGTCGTCGTCGAGGCCCTCGATGCGGGCGCCCCCGCGGTGACCGATGTGGGCTCGGTGAAGGCGCCGATCATCGATGCCGTCGCCGAGGCGAGGCCCGAGCTCGCCTCGCGCTTCGTCGGCGGCCACCCCATGGCCGGATCGGAACAGGACGGACCCGACGGCGCGGATGCCGACCTGTTCGTCGGCGCGACCTGGGTACTCACGCCGACCGACGGCACCGATATGGAGGCGTTCACGGCTGTGCGCGCGCTGGTCGGGCTGGTCGGGCCGGAGGTGCTCGCGGTGAGCCCGGTGCACCACGACGCGCTCGTTGCCGTGGTGAGCCACGTTCCCCAGCTCGCGGCGACGACCCTCATGGACGTCGCCGCGACACGCGGGGAGGAGCACGCCACGCTCCTGCGCCTGGCCGCGGGCGGCTTCCGGGACATGACGCGGATCGCTTCGGGGAGCCCCGGGATCTGGCCCGACATCTGTGTCGCGAACCGCGACGCGATCGTCACCGCGCTCGACACCTACCTCGACGCGCTCGGATCGGTTCGGGAGCTGGTGAGTGCCGGTGACCGGGCCGGGTTGCTCGAGCTGCTGGAACGGGCCCGGACCGCTCGGCGCAGCCTCCCGCGCGGTGTCCCGTCGGACGAGGTGCTCGCCGAGGTGCGGGTCCCGATCCCGGACCGCCCGGGCGCGCTGGCCGAGGTCACCACGCTCGCGGGCGGGATGGGCGTCAACATCTCCGACCTCGAGATCGCGCACTCGGTCGAGGGGGGTGGGGGAGTGCTCGTGCTCGTCATCCCCGCGCGCGACGCCGACGCGTTCGGTGACGCGCTCGCCGAGCTCGGGTACCACCCGGCGAAGGCGGAGCTCCCGTGAGCCCTGCGGGGGTATCGGAGACGCTGACCCTCGGAGGTGCGCGGCCCCTGCGCGGCACGTTGCGCCTCCCGGGATGCAAGGGGATCTCACATCGTGCCCTCGTGTTCGGCGCGATCGCCGACGGCGTGTCGCAGGTGCGTGGGCTCGCGCCGGGTGAGGACGTGCGCAGCACCACGACGGCGCTGCGCCTGCTCGGCGTCCAGATCGGCGACGACGCGACCGGCACCACGATCACCGGACGCGGGTTCGACGGGCTCGCCGAACCCCACGGCGTCCTCGACTGCGGCAACTCTGCGACCACGATGCGGATGCTCACCGGCCTGCTCGCCGGACGGCCGTTCCTCTCGGTGCTCACGGGAGACGCTTCGCTCGTCGAGCGCCCGATGGCACGCGTCGCCGTCCCGCTGCGCTCGATGGGCGCCTCCATCGACGGTCGCGACGGCGGTGCGCTCGCTCCGCTCGCGGTGCGCGGCGGGTCCCTCACCGGCGCGGCTGCCCATCTCACCGTCGCGAGCGGGCAGGTCAAGACCGCCGCTCGTGCTCGCGGGTCTGCAGGCCGCGGGGACGACCGAGGTCGTCGAGCCGGCACCGAGCCGCGACCACACGGAGCGGATGCTCAGTGCTGCCGGTGCGCCGGTCGAGCGGGTCGACGACCGCACCCTCCGCGTGCATGCGGGCCAGCCGCGCCCGTTCGAGCTCGACGTTCCCGGTGACCCGTCGTCGGCGGCGTTCTTCGCGGTCGCCGCGGCGATCACCCCCGGGTCCGAGCTGGTGCTCGAGGACGTGCTCCTCAACCCCGGTCGGATCGAGTTCCTCGACGTGCTCACGCGCATGGGCGCACGCATCACCGTCCGACCCGGTGCCGAGCGGCTGGGTGAGCCGGTGGGCGACATCGAGATCGTGGCTGCTCCGCTCCACGGCACCGAGGTCGACTGCCATGAGGCGATCATCGACGAGGTGCCCGCGCTCGCGATGGCGGCCGCGTTCGCCGACGGGATCACCGAGTTCCGGAACGCCGCGGAGATGCGCGTCAAGGAGACCGATCGGATCGCGACACTCGACACCGAGCTGACCAAGCTCGGTATCGGAGTGGAGACGCGCTCCGACGGCATGAGCGTGCGGGGAGGTACGCCGCACGCTGCGACGCTCACGAGCCACGGGGACCATCGGATCGCCCTCGCGGCGGCGGTCGCCGCGAACGCGCTCGAGGGGGAGTCGCGGGTGGAGGGTTGGAGCGCCGCCGCGGTGTCCTATCCCGGCTTCGCCGACGACCTGGAGCGTCTCGTCGGCGGCGACGGCGGCTCGGCGGCGTGACGGCGAGTCGACCGTCCATGCCGGGTCGACGTCCGACTCCGGCTCGCCTCCCGGTGATCGCCATCGACGGGCCGTCCGGTTCGGGGAAGTCCACGGTGGCGCGCGGGGTGGCCGATGCGCTGGGGCTCGACGTCCTCGACACCGGGGCGATGTACCGCTCGGTGACCCTCGCCGTGATCGACGGTGGGGTGGCTCCCGACGACGCGGCCGGGTGCGCCGGCCTGGCCGCGACGGCCGACATCGACGCGGCCGACGGGATCACCCTCGACGGACGCGACGTCACTGCCGAGATCCGTGGCCCCGCGGTCACCGCGAACGTGTCCGTCGTCGCCGCGCATCCCGAGGTCCGCGCGATCCTCGTACCCCGACAGCGGGACTGGGCCGAGCAGCACGGGGGTGGAGTGGTCGAGGGACGCGACATCGGCACCGTCGTCTTCCCCGACGCGGCGGTGAAGGTGTTCCTGACCGCCTCCGACCAGGAGCGGGCCAAGCGGCGTCAGCGCGACGAAGCCGACGCCGAGCGCGACGTCGACGTCGAGCGCGTGCGCGAGGACCTCGAGCGGCGCGACCATCTCGACGCCACGCGGACCACCTCCCCGCTCCAAGCCGCCGACGACGCGCTGGTGCTCGACACCACCGGTCGCACCGTCGCCGCAGTCGTCGACGAGATCGTCGGGCGGTTTCGCACCGTCACGAGCGACGCATGACCGCGGACGGGTCCTCCCGATGACCTGGTACGGGTTCGCGCGCGCCATCGTCTTGCCGCTGTGCCGCCTGCTGTTCCGCGTGCAGGTGCACGGACGCGAGCACGTCCCGGCTTCGGGGGTCTACATCCTCGCTCCTACGCACCGGTCGATCCTCGACGTGCCGTTCGCGGCGTTCGCGACGAAGCGGCGCATCCGGTTCATGGCCAAGCGCGAGATCTTCACCACGAACATCGGACGCAAGGTGTTCTCCGCGATGGGCGCGATCGAGGTCGACCGCGGCGCCACCGACCGCGGTGCGCTCCGCGCGTCGAAAGCCGCGCTCGAGGCCGGTGAACCGCTCGGCATCTTCCCCGAAGGGACACGTCGCACCGGTCCGGTGGTGGAGGACCTCTACGACGGCTGCGCGTACCTGGCGCTGAAGCTCGGAGTCCCCATGGTGCCGGTGGGGATCGGCGGCAGCGAGCAGATCATGCCGACCGGTCGGATCCTTCCTCGGCTGCGACGGGTCGTCGTGGTCATCGGCGAGCCGATCGAACCTCCGGCGACGACGGGCGTTCGCCGACGCTCCGAGGTGGGCGACCTCACCGAGACGCTGCGCACTCGCCTCCAGGAGTCCTTCGACGAGGCGTGCGGCCGGAGAGCGCGCCCGGGGGAGCGGTCAGGCGTGGTCGTTGAGCGCCGCGAGGACCGCTGACGCGTCGGTCCCTCGGTCGTCGCTGAACGGCCCGCCGCGCTTGCGTCCGGCACCGGGATCGCCACCCACCAGCAGCGCAGCGACCGCATCGAGGGTCGGGACGAGCTCACGCAGCTCGCGGGGAGGAGGGAAGTACTCCGCCTCTTCCGTCACGAAGACCGGCTCGACGCCGTCGCGCGGGTCGAGCTGCTCGATCACCGCCTGGACGAGGTCCTCGGGTGCGCTCGCTCCGGCGGTGACCCCGACGATCGAAGCACCGCCGAGGCTCGCGAGGTCGAGCTCCTCCGGCCCGTCGATCCGCAGCACGCGCTCGCAGCCGGCCTCGGTCGCGACCTTCGCGAGGGCGATCGTGTTCGAGGAGTTGGAGCTGCCGATCACGACGACGGCGTCGGCGCGGGTTGCGATCTCCCGGAGCGCGGCCTGACGGTTCGTGGTCGCGAAGCACAGGTCGTTGCGCGCCGCGGTCCAGAGCTCGGGGAACTGCTCGCGCGCCTCGTCCATGATCCCTTCCCAGTCGTGCTGGGCGAGGGTCGTCTGGGCGAGGAGCGCGACACGGGTCGGGTCGTCGACGGTCTCGAGCACCGCGTCGAGATCCGACTCGTGCTCCACGAGGCGCATCGCATCCGGCGCGACCGCGAGCGTGCCGATGGCCTCGTCGTGGCCCTCGTGGCCGACGTAGAGGATCGTGTAACCCTTCGACGCGCGGACCTTCGCCTCGTGGTGGACCTTCGTGACGAGCGGGCACACGGCGTTGACGACGAATCGACCCTGCTCGCGTGCCGCCGCGACCGTGTCCGGTGCGCTGCCGTGGGCCGAGAGCATCAGGGGCGCGCCGGCGGGTACCTCGTCGACATCGTCGACGAACACCACCCCGAGTCGGCGGAAGCGGTCCACGACGAGTCGGTTGTGGACGATCTCGTGGTAGCAGTAGACGGGCGGGTCGAACGCCCGAACCATCCAGGCGAGCGCCTTGATCGCCATCTCCACCCCGGCGCAGAACCCTCGCGGTTCTGCGAGCAGCACGCGCTCGACGCGCGTCCCGGACGCGTCCGATGGGCTCGACCGATCATCCGTCATCAAACCGAGGGTAGGTCCTGGGCCGGGGCGGGAGCGCAAGCACCGGTCCCGTAGACTTGGCGGATGCCGACCGCCCGTGTGACGGCGGTCGCGCCCGAGTCCCCGGCGGCATCCGCGGGGATGTTGGCCGGCGACGAGCTCCTCAGCGTCAATGGTGAGTCGGTGCGCGACGTCATCCAGTACCAGATGCACGCCGACGAGCCGCAGGTCGAGCTCGAGGTTCGGCGCGGGGGGATGGAGCGCCGGGTGGTCGTCGCCAAGGGCGCCGGGGAGCCGCTGGGGCTCCAGCTCTCCAGCCCGGTCTTCGACCAGGTCCGCACCTGTGACAACCACTGCCCGTTCTGCTTCATCTACCAGCTGCCGGCCGGGATGCGGCCCAGCCTCTCGGTGAAGGACGACGACTACCGCCTCTCGTTCCTCTACGGGAACTTCACCACCCTGACCCGCTTCACCGAGGCCGACCTCGAGCGCGTCGTGTCCGAGCGCCTCGGGCCGCTCTACGTGAGCATCCACGCGACCGATCCCGACCTGCGTGCCCGGCTGCTCCGAAACCGACGCGGGGCCACCAGCCTCCGGTGGCTCGCCGCGCTGCTCGACGCGGGCATCGAGGTCCACGGCCAGGTCGTCGTCTGTCCCGACCTCAACGACGGTGACGCGCTCGACTCGACCCTGCTGGGGATCCTGGATCGGTACCCCCGACTCGCAACGGTCGGTGTCGTCCCGCTCGGGGTGAGCGCCCACACGACCGAGCCCGACCTCCGGCCGCACACCGCTGCGGAGGCCGCGCGCGTGATCGACACCGTGGAGGCATGGCAGGAGCGCTTCCGGGCCGCGCTCGGACGCCGCCTCGTGTTCGCGGCCGACGAGTACTACCTGCTCGCCGCCCGCCCGTTCCCGGCGATCGGGGACTACGACGACCTGGCGCAGCACGAGAACGGGATCGGCATGGCCGTGACGTTCACGCGTGAGGTGCACGAGGCACTCGCGGGTCGGACCGGCGCGGGGAACCAGGTCGACGGCATCCGGCCCCGCTCGGGGTTCTTCGCCTCCGTCGACGGTGCACCGGCCGGGGGGTACCGCGCGCAGCGCAGTGCTCCCATCACGTTCACGGTCCGCTCCGCTCCCGACCCGACGGACCCCTCGCGCGCGTCCGGCATCGGGATCCTCACCGGTGAGTACGGGCAGCGTGTGCTCGATCCACTCGTCGCACAGCTCTCCGCGGCGGCCGGGGTCCCCGTGCGCACGGTGCCCGTCGCGAACGAGTTCTTCGGCGGCAACATCGCGGTGACGGGGCTCATGACCGGCCCCGACGTCGCCCGCGCTCTGACCGACCAACCCCGCGGTGACCGCTATCTGTTGCCCGACGTCGTGCTCTCCGAGGGTCGGTTCCTCGACGACTCGACACCGGCCGACCTCCCGCTCGCGGTCGAAGTCGTCCCGACCGATGGCGCGGCGCTCGTCGCCGCGGTGTGCCCGTGAGCCTCCCCGTCGTCGCGATCGTCGGGCGCCCCAACGTCGGCAAGTCCACCCTGGTGAACCGGATCGTGGGTCGCCGCGCCGCGATCGTGCAGGAGAAGCCCGGTGTCACGCGCGACCGCAAGGAGCTCGAGGCGAGCTGGACCGGTCGCACGTTCGTGGTGGTCGACACCGGCGGGTGGCTCCCTGCGAGCGCCGCGGGCGACGATCCCGCGCAGCTCGTCCGGCAGGTGAGCGAGCAGGCCGAGCGCGCGATCGCCGAGGCCGACGTGATCCTCTGCGTCGTCGACGTCACCGTCGGCGCGGTGGAGGAGGACGATGCCGTCGCACGCATCCTGCGGCGCGCCGGCAAGCCGGTGATCGTTGCGGTCAACAAGGTGGACGACGAGCGGCGTGAGGCCGACGCGTGGTCGTTCGCGCGCCTCGGGCTCGGCGAGCCGTTCCCGATCTCGGCCGGCCACGGCCGGGGCACCGGCGAGCTGCTGGACGCGGTGGTTGCCGCGCTCCCACCGGAGTCCGTCCTCGAGGATCGGGACGCCATCCCGGACCCGCACGACGGCATCTTCTCGGTGACGATCGTCGGACGGCCCAACGTCGGCAAGTCGACCCTGTTCAACCGGATGGTGGGCGACGAACGCTCGGTCGTGCACGACGCGCCGGGGACGACACGCGACGCGATCGACACGATCATCGAGACGCCCGACGGGCCGTTGCGCTTCGTCGACACCGCGGGGATGCGCCGACGCAGCCGCATCGACGAGGCGACCGAGTACTACGGGCTCCTGCGTGCCTTGGAGGCCGTCGACCGGGCCGACGCCGCGCTCCTCGTGATCGACGCCGAGGCCGGGGTCACCCACCAGGACCAGCGCCTCGCGGAGCGGATCGACGCCTCGGGGACCGCCATCGTCGTCGTGCTCAACAAGTGGGACCTCGTCAAGGACGCCGACCAGCGACGGCAGGTCCTCGAGGACGTGGCCGATCGCCTCGCGTTCCTCGGGTACGCGCCGGTCCTGAAGATCTCGGCCCTCACCGGGTCGCGGTTCGACAGGCTGCTGCCCGCGCTGCGGGAGGCCGAAGAGGCGTACCACCGCCGGATCCCGACGGCGACGCTGAACCGGCTCCTCCAGGAGGCCCAGACCCACCACCCGGCACCGGCCGTGAAGCGCCATCGCCCCAAGGTCCTCTACGGGATCCAGGGAGCCACCGACCCACCCACGTTCACCCTCTTCGCCACCCACGAGCTGCCGGCGACCTACCTGCGGTACCTGGAGCGGCGGATGCGAGAGGCCTTCGACTTCGGGCCCACGCCCATCAAGCTGCGGGTGCGCCGCCGGTCCTGATCTGGGCCTGATCCCGGGCGCCTGATCCGGGCGATCTGGCCCGTAACGATCTGGCCGGATGATTCGGTACCGGGCTCAAGGCCGGACCGGCTTCGTGCCGATACCTGGGGTGCGGCGGACCCACTCCCGGGGACCGCCCGGGCTTGAGGGAGCACCGGCGTGGCGAAGCCGGCAGCACGACAGCGCGGCCGTGCTCGTGGCGAGCGGGGCGCGGCGCTGGTCGAGACCGTCATCATCCTGCCGCTCGTCCTGCTGATCGTCTTCGGCATCGTCGAGTTCTCGTCCGCGTACCACGACGCCTCGGTCACCGCCGACACGTCCCGTGCCGGGGGCCGGATCGCCTCGGCCCAGGCCCGCAACCCCGACTACGCCGACCAACGCCGCCGCGGCCGTTGCCGCGGCACTGCGCACCCTGCCGGAGGACGCGCCGCAGGAGCTCTGGATCTACCGGGCCAACACCCAGGGGTACCCGGGGACCGGGACCGACTTCGACACCTGCGGGTCGAGCTGCATCGAGTTCACCTGGAACCCGAGCACGTCCGACTGGAACACGACGACCGCCGGCGGTGGATGGGCGGCGTCGGCCCACCAGGTCTGCTCCGAGCCGTTCGACCAGATCGGCGTGTACGTGAAGATCCGCCACGACTTCGTCACGAAGCTCTTCGGTGCGACCTTGGACCTCGACGACCACAGCGTCTTCCGGTTCGAGCCGACGCCGAGCGCGGTGTGCTCGTCGTCGTGACCCGCCGGTTCTCACTCCGGTCGTTCCGCGGGCTCGTCGGCCGGGCGCGCGATGACGAGCGCGGGTTCGTCCTCATCTTCTTCACCATCCTGCTCGTCACCCTGCTCGCGCTCGCGGGCTTCGCGGTCGACTTCTGGCACTGGAACCACGAGGGATCGCGGCTGCAGAAGGCCGCCGACGCGGCTGCGCTCGGCGGCTCGGTGTTCATGCCCGAGAACATCGGGAACATCGCGTTCACGACCGCGAAGTCGATTGCGAGCAAGAACGGCTACACCGATGGCGAGGACGGCGTCACCATCACGGTGACCCAAGGCGTCCGCCCGAACCAGCTGAAGGTGGTCATCCGGGAGGACGTCGTCGAACTTCTTCGGCGTTCTCGTCGGCGCCGGCCACACGAACATCGCCAAGCACACGGTGGGAGAGTACGAGCGCTCCGTGAACATGGGGAGCCCGATCAACCAGTTCGGGAACAATCCGGAAGGGCTGACCGCGATCCCCGCGACACCGACGAACACGTACCCGCAGTTCTGGGCGAACGTGTTCGGTCCCAAGTCGGGGAAGGGCAAGGGGGACGCCTACCAGTCGAACCTCTGCACCAGCGGGGTCGACAACTGCAGCGGAACGACGAACCTCGACTACGACTCGAACGGGTACTTCTACGGCGTCGAGGTCGCGCCGGGTTCGACCGGCCCCCTCCAGGTCGACGTGTTCGACCCCGAGTTCGCGCACGTGGGCGACAACTGCGGCAACACGAACAACCTGTCGGGGGCGGCGGCACTCCCGGCCAACTTCAACCCGCAGTTCGCGGTGGCGAACCCATCGGTCCGCTACAACATCAACGCACAGAGCCCGTATTGCACCGGCGACATGTATTACACCGACACGGGGGAGAACGGTGGGCCCGCGTGGACCACCTACCAGCTCCGCGCGCCGGACGACACGCCGAACGACCCGACGAACAACCCCGTCGTCTGCAGCATCAACTTCCCCGGGTACAACGGCGATCTCAAGACCGCGCTCCAGGCGACGACGCCCCAGGCCAACGCGCCGGCACTCTTCGTCGCCTACTTCCGCCAGTGGTATCGGATCTGCACCGTGAACAACCCCATCGCAGGCAACTACTTCCTCCAGGTCCAGACGGCAACC
This sequence comes from uncultured Acidimicrobiia bacterium, assembly GCA_963720675.1. Classification (GTDB taxonomy): domain Bacteria; phylum Actinomycetota; class Acidimicrobiia; order IMCC26256; family PALSA-555; genus JALHSW01. The sequence continues at coordinate 342,279 of CAVRGH010000010.1, forward strand.
AAGGCAGACGGGAGTGCCGCTCCCCAGGGCAGCGGGGCCAACCGGTTCGCCGTGCGTGCCGGCCTCAACGGCGACACGGCGACGCCCAACCTGCGGGTCTACGGCGAGGCTCGGATCGGCATCTACGCCAACTCTCCGGCCGCCAACACGACCTTCTACCTCGCGCGTGTGCTGCCCGGTGCGAAGGGGCGCAACCTGGTCGTGAACTTCTTCGACACTGGTGACGCCGCGGCCGGCGGGGACGCTCACCGTGCTCCCGCCCCCCGACTCCAACGTCGGTTCGACCTTCCTCGGCTGCACCTACACCCCGCCGCCCGGGACCTCCACCGGTCCACCGTGGGGGACGTTCTCGAACACCCAGAGCGGCTGCAAGATCACCAACGTGAGCTCCGCGACCTTCAACGGTCAGTGGATCCAGTTCAAGATCCCGATCCCCGACAACTACGACTGCACGATCACCGACGCGAACGGCTGCTGGGCCCGCATCAACTTCGCGTTCCCCTCCAGCGTGCAGGACACCACCACCTGGACCGCCCGGGTCGAGGGCGACCCCGTCCGCCTCGTGGAGTAGTTCGCCTGGTCGAGTAGCCCGGCGACTCCCGGCGTCACGCAGGGGAGTGCTGGAATGGGCCCGTGCCCTGGTGCCCCGAGTGCGACCGGTTCCTGTCGCCCGCGAGCGTCCTGACCGACGGGTCGTGTCCCCGCTGCGGTCGAGCCGTCGACCCCGGGCACGCCCACCCTCCGGATGCCGGCCACGGCCGCTGCGGCGCCAACAGCCGGTGAGGAGCCCACGGCCGACCACCGGGCACGACGAGCCCGCGGCGGCCACCGGTGCCGCCACCAGCGAGGACGAGCCGCTCGACCCGATCCCGTGGCACTTCAAGCTGCTCCTGGGCGCAGTCGCGCTCTACCTCGGGTACCGGGCGTTCCAGGGCATCGAATGGCTCGCCGGCCTCTGATCGCACGTTCGCCCACACGGACTCAGCCGGTGTCGGGCGGCGCTCGCAGCTGCCATCCGTGATCGTGGTCGCCGGTGAGCTCGTAGCCCTCGTGGGTGATGAGCCCGTGGTGGTGCCCGCAGATCCGGACCTGGTTCCGGAGTGAGGTCTCCCCGTCGTCGGTGACCGCGACGTGGTGGTGGGTCTCGAGGCCGGACGCCCGGTGGCAGCCGTCGATGCGACAGGACGGGTCGCGCCACTCGATCGCGGCCTTGAGGAAGGTGTCGCCGGAGCGTCCGAGGTGCGCCACATGGGTGACCTCGCGGCCCCGGGTGAGGATCAGGTCGACGATCGGGTCCTGCTCGGCCAGCCGGTCGATGACCGAGACGGGCACCGGCCCGACGCCCTCGATCTCACAGACCTCGCCGGGTGCGGTGCGACCGCGCCGGATGACCGGCACGTCGACCCGGACCCGGATCACCGGTCGGATCGCTTCGCTTCCGGTCCGGGCGCCGGGTCTCCGGCGGCCGCGTCGGCAAGGGCGCACAGCGCGTCGGCCGCGCAGGCCCCGTAGGACTCGTCGCGCCCCTCACGGCGTGCCCGGGTGAGCTGTTCCTTCACGAACGGGGTGAGCACGGCGTTGATGCCGGCCAGGGCGTCGGGCGTGCCGCGCCAGGCGAGACGCCCTGCGCCGTCGCGGTCGACCCAGGTGGAGAGGTCGCGGTTGGCGTGCGCGGCGCGGTAGCGCGCTTCGGACTCCTCGGGCCGGGCGGCGTCGCGCACGGCCCGGGCACGGTCTTCGAGGCCCCGGAGCGACGCGCTCGGGGCGGTGGCGAGGAGCTCGGCTTCGGCGTCGGGATCCGCGCTCGCGGCGTGGGTGATCGCTCGCGCCTGTCCGGCGGAGAGCGTGCCGTCGCGCAGCGCGGCTTCCGTGGCGGGCAGCTCGCCGAGACGGTCGGCGGTCTCGAGCATCCCGATCGTCTGGCCCATCGGCGCGCCCGTCGCCCGCGCGATCCACTCGGCGGGGGAGCGTGCCCCGTCGTCGGCCCACACCTTCGTCTGCGGCGACCCGCGGCGCGAGCAGCGTGGTGGCCGCAGCGGCGAGTCGCGCCGTCTCGCCGAACAGCTCGATCAGGCGCTTCGCATCACGCGCCGACACGACGCCCGGGTCGAGGTCGCGCACGAAGGCGCGCACGACGCCAACGGCGGTGCGCAGCTGCGAGCGATCGGCGCGGGGACGCCTCGGAGAGCGGGAGTGCGGACACGGGCCATCCAGCGAACCGGTTCGACGCACGATGAGCGTCGAACGATGCGAACGGAGGAACATGAGGGAGTTCCTCGACCCGAACTACACGAGTGAGATTACCGGAACATACGTTCGTAGTCAACCTCTGTGACGCGAATCCGGCAGAAATCTCGGGAGCGACCGGAGGCCCGCGAGGACGCTGCCGGTAGCATCGCCGCCTGGCGTCGCAGCGCGACGACCACGGGCTGTGGCGCAGCTTGGTTAGCGCGTCGGTCTGGGGGACCGAAGGTCCCGGGTTCGAGTCCCGGCAGCCCGACCAGGAGAAATGCAGGTCAGCGCTGGTGTCATGAGCGCGAATCGTACGGCAAACGGCACGCGATGACAGCCATTTGACAGCGCAATCGGATGGCGAGCCAAACGAACCGCAGGCGACCGCCTACTTGCGCAAGACGTCTGCAATGTGCGTCAGCGCGGGCGCATAGGACCGGTGGACAGCGGCAACTTGGCGATTTGATCATCGAAACCAAGCGCCAGGGTCCCGTACATGCCCTTCCCGACGACGCCATTCGGCGGTGTCCACTCTTCGATCTCAACTTCTTCAATTGGGTAGACGCCGTCGATGCCTTTGGCACGGCCTCGGAAGTCCCATGCGACAACGAACAACCGGCGGTTTGAAACGCAGAAGGCCTTCTTTCGATCGTCGAGAGAAGGCACGATGGCGCCGAACACGCCGGAACGCGGCCAGCCAGCCACTGGGCCGCGGCCCCGGTCTCTCCTACTGGAAGCACCGCCACGATCGTCTCGTCCTCAGCGAGTTCCGGTCGAACAATGGCCTAACCGCTGCTGCCGCTTTCTCTCCTCTCACAGCCCCACCCCTCCTCGACTGCTGGCAGAGCCTGGTGGTCATTTCGAGCGATTGTCGACCGAAGATCGGAACGTGGGTCGGCACCGGATTCGGAAGACCGCGGTGGGGCAACCGTTCAGCCAAAGACCATCACGCCGAGGCGCTGGGCGGCCTCGTCTTGCATGCTCGGCACCACGTGGCTGTAGATATCGAGGGTGATCGCAATCGACGAGTGGCCGAGCATTTCCTGGACGACCTTCGGGTGCACCTCAGCTTGGAGCAGGAGCGTGGCGCACGTGTGTCGGAGGTCGTGGAACCGGATGACCGGCACCTCGACCGGCGCACTCGTCGTTCGAATGCGTCGGTGAGCGAGTGGGGGTGCAGCGGCCGCCCGTCCTCGCACGTGAACAGATAGCCGCTGTCGGTCCAGGAGGCTCCCCAGGCGAGACGCTCCTCGAGCTGCGCTCTCCGGTGCCGACGAGCGCTGCGGCGGCGCCCTCGGGGATCCTGACGAGCCGAGCGCGGCCTGACTTGGTCTCACCCTCGAAGACGTCATAGCCGGCGGCGAGCACGCGCGCCGGACCGCGAGCGTTCCGGCGCCGAGGTCGACGTCGTTCCACCGCAGGCCGAGCAGCTCGGAGCGGCGGAGCCCGCTCGTCGCCGCGAGGACGAACGCGGCGTGCAGGCGATCACCACTCGTCGCGTCGAAGAACGGTGCGGAGCTCCTCGACGCTCCACGTGCGCATCTCCTTCCGCGGCGGTCGCGGCCGAGCCGAGCGCGGCACGCGGCGCCGCCGGCGTTCTGCCGCGACGAGGTTGAGCTCGACCGCGTGCTGGAGCGCGGCGTGCGAGCACGCGGTACGCGCGTTTGATGCTCTGTTCCGAGAGGCGTGGCGCGGCCTTACGTCGGGGCGTGGAGGATCGGAGCTCCTGGAGGAAGACGGTGACGTCGCCGCCGGTCAGGTCGCCAAGCCGGATGGTGCCGAGCAGCGGGATGATCTGCTGTCTCGTCACGCGTCGGTAGCCGTGGAACGTCGACGGCCGCAGGCGGCGCCCTGCTGCAGGGGGAGCCACTCGCGCTCGAGGTAGTCGACGAGTGTTCGCCGGCTGGGAGCGGACGGGCCACCACGAGCGAACACGGCCATCGCCTCGTGCATCGCGTGGTCGCACTCGCGCCGGGTCCGGAAGCCGCCCTTGGTCACGTAGCGCGCTCGCCGAGGCTCGTGACCTGGAACTGGAACGTCCAGGTGTCGCCGTCGCCGGCGGACCGTTCCCTTCATCGGAGGACCTCCGCGGACCGGAGGGCGAATGGGACACGGCGCGGTGCCGACAACGCACGCGCGGACGTCCCTCGCCAACACGCCCGAGTCCCACGGCGACGGTGGGATGTCCCACGCGGACGCGTGGGACACGGTCCCATGTCCCACGCGCGTGCCCATCCCCGAGCAGGTCCCGCCGGTAGGCGGGACCTGCAAGGGTGTATGCGGAGGGTTCGCTGCGTGGGACTCGGTGGGAGTGGTCACTGCGGTCGGTCCGATGCAGCGGAGGGATGCTCGGTCGACTGACGGTGCGTCCGTGCTGCGGGTCGCGAGACTCGTCGAGCTGCGCGTCGAGGGCGCGGTCCCACCCCGCGATGACAGCCATTTGACAGCCATATCCGCGTGAACGCCCTGGACGGGGTGCTATCCGGTGGACGTGGTGGACGCCCGCAAGCCCCTGACCTGCCCGAACGCAAGACGGGATGCACGTAGTGGACGGGGTGGACTACCGGACGGCCGCTGGGGGACCGAAGGTCCCGGGTTCGAGTCCCGGCAGCCCGACCACAAAACCGCGGGTTTCTGGGCAACGGGGTCGTGCCGGCGTCCGGGATGCACCAGCCCCGCAGGTCCGCCACCCCCACCGGAAATCACCGAGCCATCGAGGGCCCGACGGACCATGCTCGGGGGATGGCGCACCGCAGTACCTCCGAGCTCGAGGCGGGGCTCGGCGCGGTCCGCGAGTCGCCGGCCGACGACGGGCGCCTCGAGCTGATCGTGCGCAGGCCCGCCCCGGGGGAGCGCGAGATCCTCACGGGCGCGGCCCTCGACCTCGTCGACGGGCTGGTGGGCGACTGCTGGACGACCCGCGGGAGCTCCCGCACCGAGGACGGCCGCGCCCATCCGGGGATGCAGGTGACGTTGATGAACGCCCGGGCGGCGACCCTGATCGCCGACGGCGAGGCCGAGCGTGCCCTCGCGGGCGACCAGCTCTACGTCGATCTCGACCTGAGTGAGGCGAACCTGCCCGCGGGTTCCCGGCTCGAGGTCGGGGACGCCGTCGTGGAGGTCAGCGACGAGCCTCACCTCGGGTGCAGGAAGTTCGCCGAGCGCTTCGGACGCGACGCAGTGCGCTTCGTGAACGCACCGGCGGGCCGGGCGCTCCGGCTCCGGGGGGTGAACACGCGGGTCGTCCGCCCCGGCACCGTCCGGACCGGGGACGCCGTGCGCCGGATCCACTGATCCGGCCCGACTGATCCGCGCTTCCGGACCGTTCGTCCCCCTGGGGCAGGCGTGGTGGCTGGGAGCAGGGTCGCATCCGGGTTGTGGGTACCGGGCACCCTCGGTAGCGTCTGGACGCCATCCGCCGACTCCCGAGCAGGTCATCCCCATGGCTGTCCACAGACCGGACCTCCCCCTGTCGGGAGAGCACGCGGTCCGTGGCGGGTACCTGAGCGTCACCCGATGCCGGCGTTGCGGGATCATGATCGGGTTCGGGGACCGCTGCGGCTTCTGCCAGTCGCGGCCGAGCGACCACATCGACACGCCCGGTGAGTACATCGGGCGTCACCACACCGAGTGGATCACGACGGTCGACGAGCTGCTGATCCAGGGTGACGACGACGACGCCGAGTTCCTCCTCTGGAAGCTGGTCGACGCGTCGGAGGCCGAGTCGCTGGTCGCCGGGGTCCCGCCGTTCGAGCGGCACTTCACGCGCCTGGGGCAGCTCGCGAAGCGTCGGAGCGATCCCGCGCTCGCGGCCCAGGTGCGGGCTCGCTACGAAGACTGCCTCCAGCGGGCCCGCGACGACGAGCGCGCCGCGGGCTGAGCCGCTCAACCGGCTTCGAACACCACCTGACGCTTCCCCGCGTCGACCTCACGGAGCCGCACGTCGAGTCCTGTCCGCCAGGTGAAGCGAGCCGGCGGCGATGCGGGCGATCACTGCGGGGTGGCGCACGAGCACGGTCGCGCGCTCGTCGTCGAGATCGATCACCGTCGCCGGGAACGTCTCGCCGACCCGTCCGCGGAGCACGAGGGCCTCGGCGAGGTCGATGACCGCGCGCTCCGCCGAGGCAGCACGTCGGGTGGCGTCGCGCATGAGGTCGGGGAGGCCCGACAGTGCGTCGTGCGCTTCGGTAGTCGGCGTCCGCCCGGCACACAGCGCGACCACGATCTCGTTCGCGTACCGGTCGGCGAGGCGGCGGAGCGGCGCGGTGACGTGAGCGTACGGACTCGCCGAGCGCGCCGTGCACGGGTGGTGTCGTCACCGCCGGATCGACGAGCGTGTAGCCGGCGCCGCGGAGCGTCTCGACTGCCTGCTCCACGAACGCCTCGGCCGCCGGGTCGTCGGGGCGCAGCGCGTGCACGAGGTCGGCGTAGGAGTCGCTCGCGGCCCAGGGGATCCCGAGTGCCGCGCGCGACCCCGCGGAGGCGCTCGATGGCGCGGGGATCGGGGGGAGGGAGCGTCCGCAGGATCCCCACCCCGCCGTCGAGCATCGTGTGAGCCGCGCAGATCCCGGCGAGCAGGGAGATCTGGGCGTTCCAGCCCTCGACGGCCAGGGGGACGTCGTAGGCGAGCTCGTATGCCCCCCGGTGCAGGCGCACCTCCTGGCTGGGGAGCGGCAGGCTCGTGCCGCCCCGGGCCCGCTCCTGGGCTTCCCGGAGCAACCCGATCTCCCGGAGGAGCACGAGGGGCTCAGCGGCGCGCCCCGCGGCCAGCTCCTGCTGCGCCTCGGCGTAGGTCATCTGCCGGCGGCTGCGTACGACGGCACGCTCGAGCCGCCACTCGGTGGCGGCCCCTGCGTCGTCGAGGTCGATGGTCCAGCAGACCGCGGGCCGGTCGACGCCGGGCAGGAGGCTCGCGGCCCCCTCGCCCAGCACCTCGGGGTACAGGGGCGCGCGGCGGTCGGGGAGGTAGACGGTCACGCCTCGCGCGTGCGCGGCAAGGTCCACGGCGTCGCCGGCGGTCACGAACGCGGCGACGTCCGCGATCGCATATCGCACCCGCGTGCCACCCGTGCGCCGCGACGCGCAGTAGGCCTGGTCGAGGTCGCGGCTCCCGGCCGGATCGATGGTGACGAACGGGACCTCGCGAAGGTCGACCCGCGGGCCGAGGTCCTGCTCGTGCGCGGCCGACGAGCTCGCCACGCCGAGCACCGCGCCGGCGAACGCGTCCGGCAGCTCGAGCTCTGTCCGGATCTGCTCCAGGCCGGAACGCAGCTCGGGATCAGACGGCAGCAGGCGGACCTTGCGGGCGGGCATCGGGATGTTCCGGGGGTCAGCGCTTGCGCAGCGCTCGGGCGTGCGGACGGACGTCGGGGTGCACGAGCTCGCTGATCGCTGCCAGCGCGTCGTCGGTGGAGTCCACGACCCGGACGAGGTCGGCCCACCCGCCGTGCACCGCCAGGTCGCGCAGCGCGTCGACGAGCCCGGGGTGGTCGTGCTCGTAGTGCTGCACCCCCAGGAACACCATCGGGCTCCGGATGTCGTACAGCGTGTAGTCGTTCTGCGCGGCGTCGGTGAAGATCTCCTGCGCGGTCCCGCTGCCCCCGGGTGTGTAGACGATGCCGCCGAGCGCGATCGCGAGCAGGCCGTTCTCACGGATGCTGTTCTGGAAGTACTTCGCGATGCACGTCGAGAACTGGTTGAGCGGCTCGTCGACGTACAGCCACGTCGGCACCCCGAGGCTGTCGGCCCCATCGGGCCACCGCTCCCGCACCTCCAGCGCGCAGGTGAGGTAGCCGGCCGGGTCGGCGTCGTACGAGGGGCTGGCGGCCAGGCATCCGAGTGCAGCATCGAGCGCGTCGTCGGGCGCCGTCGCCAGCCAGGCCCCGAGGTTCGCCGCCTCCATCAACCCGGGCCCACCGCCGGTCGCGACGAAGAACCCGGCGGTGGTCAGCCGACGCGCCAGCTCGGCCACCTGGCGGTACTCCGGTGCCGTGCGCAGGGTCTCGTGGCTCCCCATGATCCCGACGACGCGCCCGTCGGTGTCGTGCAGGTAGCGGACGAGCGCCGCGTCGATCGACGAGTCGTGGATCCCGCGGGCCATGGTCTCGAGCGGTGATGCCGGCTCGCGGGTGCGGCGGCCGATGCGGGCGTCGAGTGTCGTCTCGGGTTGCCCGGGGACGTACCCGGCCATGAGCTCCGCGTGGTCGTAGAGCGACGAGCGGTAGGGCTCGAACTCGAAGCCGTCGAGCGGGGGGAGCACGGTCGCGCCGGCTGCGCGCACCTGGGTCTCGGCGCCGGCGGAGAGCACACAACCCGCGAACGCGGCCCCGCGCAGCTGGACCTCCGACCAGACGACGTCGACGTCGCGGAGGTCGAGGCCCACGATCCAGGCGTCGACCAGGCGCGGAAGGTGGCGACGCAGGTCGCTGACGGTGTCGATCACGACGTCCATGGACAGGGCCGCACCGTACCGCTCGTTAGGCTCCACGCTGATGGCGCGCCGACTCCGGTACCCCCACGCCGCGGTCGCGAGCCCGCACTACCTCGCTTCCTCTGCCGGTGCGGCGACCCTCGCGCGCGGCGGGAACGCCCTCGATGCTGCCCTCGCCGCGAACCTCGCGCTCGGCGTGGTCGCGCCGTACTTCTGCGGGTACGGCGGCGACGTGTTCGCGATCGTGTGGGACGGCGAGCTCCACGGCTACCTCGGCTCGGGACGATCCCCGGCCGCGACCTCCCTCGAAGCGTCGCGCGCCCGGCACGGCGAGCACCTGCCACCCTTCGGCGGCGAGGTCGTCACGGTCCCGGGCGCGGTCGCCGGTTGGTTCGCGCTGCTCGAGCGCTTCGGGACCCGCTCCTTCGGTGAGCTCGCTGCGCCCGCGGTCGAGCTCGCGCGCGATGGCTTCGAGGTGACGCCGGCGGCCGGCGCCGTGTTCGAGGAGTCCGCGCGCTTCTACCGGGGGTTCGAACGGTGGCAGGCGGTGTACGGCGACGTGCATGCGGGCGACGTGCTCCGCCAACCGGCCATGGCCCGCACGATCGAGGCGCTCACCGCCGACGGCCCCGACGCGTACTACCGCGGCCCGATCTCGGAGGCGGTCGCAGACGCGGTCCGGGAGCACGGCGGGCTCATGACCACCGATGACCTCGCGGCTCACGACGGTGAGTGGACGACGCCACTCCGTGCCCGATACCGGGACGCGGAGGTCGCGGAGCTCCCGCCACCGACCCAGGGCGTGAGCGCGCTCGAGGGGCTCCGCATCCTCGACGGGCTCGCCCCACCCACCGAGGGCGCCGCACGCGAGCACCTCCTCCTCGAGGCGACGAAGCAGGCGCTGGCAGACCGCGATCACTGGGTGACCGATCCCACGGCCATGCCGTTCCCGGCCGACCGTCTCCTCACCGACGAGTGGGTCGGCGCGCGCCGGGCCGCGCTCGACCCCGACCGGGCCGGCGTCCCCGATCCGGGCGAGCCCCAGCCGGGTGGGACGGCGTACCTCTGCGCGGCCGACGCCGGCGGCATGTTCGTGAGCCTGATCCAGTCGAACTTCGTCCACTTCGGATCCGGCGTGCACGTCCCCGAATGGGGGATCAACCTCAACAACCGTGGGTTCTCGTTCTCCCACGACGACGCGCGCCCGAACGTGCTCGCACCATCGAAGCGCCCGATGCACACGATCATCCCGGCCATGGTGCTGCTGGACGGCACGCCCTGGGCTGCCTTCGGGAGCATGGGCGGCGACGCGCAGGTGCCGGTCCACGTCCAGGTCCTGCACCGCGTCCTCGCCGAGGGCGCCGACCCGGCCGACGCGATCCACGCACCGCGCTGGCGCGTCGACGTCGACTCCTGGCGGGTGCACGCCGAGTCCAGGATCGATCCTGCGACGGTCGATGGCCTGCGGGCGCTCGGGCACGACGTCGCCGCCGCGGGCGCGTTCGACTCCGGGATGGGCCACGCGCACGCGATCTGGCGGACGGCCGGCGGGTACGGCGCGACGTCCGATCCGCGCTCGGAGGGTGCGGCCCTGGGGTACTGAGGGGGGGTACCGGGGGGGGTACCGAGGCGGGGCTGCTGACGATGGGGCGCCGAGCGTCTGCGGGCCCGTGCCCGTGAGGGGCTTCGGGGGCCACGGGTACGATTGGTGCGTGTCCGGACACCGCAACGCGCCCGCCAACACACCCTCCAACACCGCCTCCAACACCCCGGCCAAGTCGGTCGACGACGTGCGCGACGCCCTCGCGGCGCACGACTACCTCGCCGACGACGGCCTGGCGACCGCGATCTTCCTCTCGTTGACCCTCGAACGCCCGCTCCTCCTCGAGGGCGAGGCCGGTGTGGGCAAGACCGAGGTCGCAAAGGTGCTCGCACGGTGGACCGGCGGCGAGCTCGTCCGGCTCCAGTGCTACGAGGGGATCGACGCGAGCCAGGCGGTCTACGAGTGGGACTACTCCCGCCAGCTCCTCCACCTCCGTGCGGCCGAGGCGAGCGGCGGCCCGATCGACGAGGACGCGCTGTACTCGGAGCGGTTCCTCGTCCGCCGGCCGCTCCTCCGAGCGATCGCCTATGAGGGGCCGACCCCGCCGGTCCTCCTGGTCGACGAGGTCGACCGGGCCGACGACGAGTTCGAGGCGTTCCTCCTCGAGGTGCTCGCCGACTACTCGATCACGGTGCCCGAGCTCACGACGTTCCGGGCTACCCGGCCACCGATCGTCATCGTCACCTCGAACCGCACTCGCGACGTGCACGACGCGCTCAAGCGCCGTTGCCTGTACCACTGGATCGAGCACCCCGACTTCGAGCGCGAGCTCGCGATCCTCCGGGTCCGGGCACCCGAGGTGCGCGACGAGCTCGCGCGCCAGGTCGCATCGGCGGTGGAGTCGCTGCGCGAGCTCGAGCTGTACAAGCCCCCGGGCGTCGCGGAGACGATCGACTGGGCGCACGCGATCGCGGCGCTCGGCGCCGCCGAGCTCGACGAGCGGATCGTCGACGTGACGCTCGGCACCGTGCTCAAGTACCGCGAGGACCAGGAGCGCGCCCGCGCCCACGGGCTCGTGGGCCTCGGCGGGGCGGGGGAGTCCCGTGCCGGCGCCTGAGGCATCGACCGGCTCGGGCTCGGCCGGCTCGCTCGCAGTCGACGCCGGCGCGGCCGCCGAGCGTGCCGCGGTCACCTTCGCCCGCATCCTCCGGGGAGCGGGTCTCGTCGTGCCGGTCGGCGCGACCGTCACCTACGCTCGTGCCCTCGCCGCGGTCGGACTCGACCGTCGCGACGACGCGTACTGGGCGGGGCGGGCCACCCTGCTGCGCGGTCCCGAAGACGTCGCGGTCTACGACCGTGCGTTCCATGCCTTCTTCGACGGCACGGCGAGCGTCGTCGGCGCCGCGACCCCGGCGCCCACCGAGATCACGATCGCGTTCGACGCGGGCGGTGAGGACGAGACCGACGACAGCGGCGACGACCACGACGAGGGACCGGACCCGTCGGTACGCGTGCGCTTCAGCCGGGCCGAGGTGCTGCGCCACCGCGACTTCGCCGAGTACACGCCCGACGAACACATCGAGGCGAAGCGGATGATGGCCGACCTCCGGCTCGTCAGCGCGCTGCGGCCATCGCGCCGCACCCGGCCGACCGGGCACCACCGTGGCCGCACCGATCTCCGCCGCACGGTGCGCCGCTCGCTGCGTGCGGGTGGCGAGCCGACGCCGCGAGCGTTCCGGGCCCCGGCGACGCGACCGCGACGCATCGTGCTGCTGTGCGACGTCAGCGGCTCGATGGAGCCCTACGCGCGCGCGATGCTCCGCTTCCTGCATGTCGCGGTCGTGGGTCGAGGCCGGGTCGAGGCGTTCGCGCTCGGTACCCGGCTCACCCGGCTCACCCGCGAGCTCTCGAGCCGCGATCCGGATGCGGCGCTCGCCGCGGCCGCGGGGCGAGTCGAGGACTGGTCGGGTGGCACCCGCCTCGGTGAAGGCCTGCGCGCCTTCAACGACCGCTGGGGGATCCGGGGGATGGCCCGCGGTGCCATCGTCGTGATCCTCTCGGACGGGTGGGACCGTGGCGACCCCGAGGTCCTCGGTGCGGAGATGGCCCGCCTGGCGCGCGTGGCGCACCGCATCGTGTGGGTGAACCCGCTGAAGGCCACGCCCGAGTACGCGCCCCTGGCTCGAGGCATGGCCGCGGCGTTGCCGTACGTCGACGACTTCGTCGAGGGGCACTCGCTCGGTGCCCTCGAGGAGCTGGTCGCCGTCATCGCCCGCGCCGCGACGCCGGCGGGTGGCCCGGCGCAGAGTCCGTCCGCCACCGTCAGGAGCATGCGATGAGAGAGCTGCTCGACGACATCGAGCGCTGGCAGGACGCCGGCGAACGCGTCGCGATCGCCCGCGTGGTCGCGCTCGACGGCTCGGGCCCCCGCGACCCGGGAGCCGCGATGGCCGTGAGCGAGTCCGGCGAGGTCGCGGGCTCGGTGTCGGGTGGCTGCGTCGAAGGCGCCGTCGTGACCGAGGCCCTCGCGGTGCTCGCCGGCGAGCGCGAGCGTGGCGTCGTCTCCTTCGGGTACTCGGACGACGAGGCCTTCGCCGTCGGGCTCACCTGCGGCGGCACGATCCACGTCTTCGTCGAGCCCCTGGACTGGTAGCGCCCCGGTGACGGTCTTCGAGGCGTTCAGCGAGGCACTGCGCGCGGACGCACCCATCGCGCTCGCGACGGTCACCGCGGGTCCTCACGTCGGGGCCAAGCTGCTGGTGCGCCCGGGCGCGGACCCGCTCGGGTCGCTCGGCGACTCCGACCTCGACCGCGTCGTCGCGCGCGACGCGCTCGGTGAGCTCGAGTCAGGCCTCACGGTCACCCGCCACTACGGCGCCCACGGCGAGGCGCGCGAGCGCGACGTCGACGTGTTCATCGAGTGCTTCGCCCGTCAGCCCCACCTGATCGTCTTCGGTGCAGTCGACTTCACCCGGGCGCTGGTGCAGGCGGGGAAGATGCTCGGCTTCCGCGTGACCGTGTGTGATGCCCGCGAGGTCTTCGCCACGGCTCGTCGCTTCCCGGAGGCCGACGAGGTCGTGTGCGACTGGCCCGACCGCTACCTCGCGACGGTCGAGGACAAGCTCGGTCCACGAGACGCCGTCTGTGTCCTCACCCACGACGCGAAGTTCGACGTCCCCGCCATCGTGACCGCGCTCGGGACGTCGGTCGGCTACCTCGGCGCGATGGGGAGTCGGAAGACCCACGCGAAGCGAGTCGAGCGGCTCCGCGAAGTCGGCGTGTCCGATGCACAGCTCGCCCGGGTCATGGCCCCGATCGGCCTCGACATCGGCGCACGCACCCCCGAGGAGACCGCGGTGTCGATCTGCGCGGAGATCATCGCCCGGCGCACGGGTCGCGACGCACCATCGCTCCGAGACGGCGATGGTCCCATCCACCACTAGCCGTCGCGCACCGGCAACGACCGACCACGACGAGGAGCAACGGACATGGAGCTGGGCATCAGCGGGCGGCGCGCCGCAGTCGCCGCGGCGTCGCGGGGCCTCGGCTTCGCGACTGCCCGCGCGCTCGCGGCGGAGGGCGTGCAGGTGGCGATCTGCGGACGCGACCCTGAGACGTTGACGGTCGCGGCGACCCAGATCGGCGCGATCCCGATCGTTGCCGATGTGTCGAACGCCGACGGCGCCGGGGGGTTCGTGCGCGACGCGCGGGAGGCGCTCGGCGGCATCGACATCCTCGTGGCCAACGCGGGCGGGCCACCGCCGGGTCGGTTCGCCGACGTCTCGGACCCCCAGGAGTACGCCCGGGCGTTCGAGCTGAGCTGCCTCTCGACGATCGCGATGTGCGCGGAGGCCGTACCGGGCATGCAGGCCGGGCAGTGGGGCCGGGTCGTGGCGATCACGTCGATCGCGGTCCGCCAACCGATCCCGTACCTGATCCTCTCGAACACCGCTCGCGCCGGGCTCACCGGCTTCCTCAAGACGCTCGCACGCGAGGTCGCGCCCGACGGCGTGACCGTGAACTCGCTGCAGCCCGGGCTCCACGACACCGAGCGCCTGCGTGCGCTCGGTGGCACGGATACGAGCGGGATCCCCGCCGGTCGCCTCGGCGAGCCCGACGAGTTCGGGGCGACCGCGGCGTTCCTCTGCTCCGAGCACGCCGCGTTCCTGACCGGTGCCGCGATCCCGGTCGACGGTGGCGCGTACGCGGGGCTCCAGTGACGGGGCCCTTCCGCCACGTGGTGCTCCTCACCTGGAAGGACGGCACCGAAGCCGCCGCGATCGGAGCCGTGGTCGACGGCCTCGCCGGCCTCCCGGCCGTCATCCCGGAGCTCCGGGAGTACCACTTCGGCACCGACCTCGGGATCGCCGAGGGCAACGCGGACTTCGCGATCGTCGGGGACTTCGACGACATCGAGGCGTGGCGGCGCTACCAGGAGCACCCGGAGCACCAGCGTGTGATCGTCGAGCTGATCCGCCCGATCCTCGCGTCGCGCGTCGCCGTGCAGGTCGCGCAGCCGACGGGCACCAAGGACGATCGAGCAGGGGAGTCGGACCGCTGACGACGACCTCCGCCTACGCTCAGAGGACCATGGGCCGCCGAGTGCTGACCGTCCCGAACTTCATCAGCTTCGTGCGGCTCCTGTGCATCCCGCTGTTCCTCTGGCTCCTGTTCGGGGCCGATGAGCGCACGGCGGCGTTCGTGCTGCTCGGCTTCCTCGGTGCGACCGACTGGGTCGACGGGTGGATCGCCCGGCGGTACCACCAGGAGAGCGAGCTCGGGAAGATCCTCGACCCGGTCGCGGACCGAGCCGTCCTCCTCACTGCGGCGATCGCGCTGACCGCCGACGGCGTCGTGCCCCTGTGGGTCGGCGTCGCAGTCCTCGCCCGGGAGGCGGCGATCAGCATCGTCACCCTCGCACTCGCTGCTGCCGGGGCACGACGGATCGACGTGCAGTGGGTCGGGAAGGCCGGCGCGTTCTTCCTCTTCTTCGCGTTCCCCGGCTTCCTCTGGGTCGACACCCTGAGCCCGGGGAGCTTCCGGGACCTGGTGTCGTTCGCGACCTGGGTCGTCACGATCCTGGGTCTGGTGCTCAGCTACTACGCCGCGTTCACCTACATCCCGTTGGCGCGGCGCGCGCTGCGTGAGGGTCAGGCCGACCGCGCCCGCCAGAGCGAAGGCTCGGGGGCCGCAGCATGAAGGCGGTCATCCTCGCCGGTGGTGAGGGCACACGGCTGCGACCGCTCACGAGCAACCAGCCCAAGCCGATGATCCCGCTCGTGAACCGGCCGATGATGGAGCACATCGTGTCGCTCCTCGCCCGGCACGGTTTCGACGACATCGTCGTCACCGTCGCGTACCTCGCGAACCACATCCGCAACTACTTCGGGGACGGCTCGGACTTCGGCGTGCGGATGCGGTACGCCACCGAGGAGTCCCCCCTGGGGACCGCGGGCTCGGTACGCAACGCTCAGGTGGAGCTCGACGACACGTTCCTCGTGATCTCCGGGGACGTGCTCACCGACATCGACCTCACCGCGTTCGTGGACGCCCACCGCGCGAACGACGCGTTCGCGTCGATCGCACTCAAGCGGGTCGAGAACCCGGTCGACTTCGGGATCGTCATCACGAAGGCCGATGGCGAGATCGAGCGTTTCCTCGAGAAGCCGACCTGGGGCCAGGTGTTCTCCGACACGATCAACACCGGCATCTACGTGCTCGAGCCCGAGGTCTTCGACTTCATCGAGGAGGGTGCGGTCGTCGACTTCGCGAGCGACGTCTTCCCGGCGGCCCTCGACCGCGAGCTGCGGCTGCACGGGCACATCACCGATGCCTACTGGGAGGACGTCGGTACCACCGAGGCCTACCTGGGCGCGCACGCCGACGTCCTCGACGGCAAGGTGTCGGCCGACATCACCGGCTTCGAGCTCGGCGACGGCATCTGGCTCGGTGAAGGCGCGGTCGTCGACCCCAGTGCGCGTGTCGACGGCCCGGTGGTGATCGGCGACAACTGCCGCGTCGAGGCCGGCGCGCGCCTGTCCGCATACACCGTGCTCGGCACGGACGTCGTCGTGAAGGCCGACGCCTTCCTCGAGCGCAGCATCTGCCACGACCACGTGTACGTCGGTCGGTCGGCACGCCTCCGTGGAGCGACGATCGGGCGCTCGAGTGATCTCCGGGCGTACTCCCGCATCGACGAGGGCGTCGTGGTCGGCGACGAATGCTTCATCGGGGAGCGCGCGGTCGTCAACGCCGGTGTGAAGATCTACCCGTTCAAATCGGTCGAGGACGACGCCGTCGTCACGTCGTCGATCGTGTGGGAGACGCGGGGCGCACGCACCTTGTTCGGGCGTCGGGGCATTCGGGGCCTCGCCAACGTCGACATCACGCCCGAGGTCGCGGTCCGGGTCGCGATGGCCTACGGCACGGCGCTGAAGCGGGGGTCGGTGGTGACGACGAGCCGCGACACCAGCCGCGTCGCCCGGGCCCTGAAGCGGGCCGTCATCGGCGGGCTGAACCTCGCCGGCGCCAATGTCGAGGACGTCGAGCTCGCGACCGTGCCGTTGACCCGCTTCCAGGTGCGCAACGGGGAGTCGCGGGGCGGCATCAGCGTGCGGCTCGCGCCCGGTGATCCCGACAGCGTGGAGCTCCGTCTGTTCGACGCCGATGGTCGCGACATCGACGAGGGCGCACAGCGCAAGATCGAGCGGCTCCTTGCACGCGAGGACTACCGGCGTGCGTTCGCCGGCGACATCGGCGACATCGTGTTCCCGCCACGCTCGATCGAGTTCTACACCGCGGCCCTCCGGGACTCGGTGGACGCGCAACGCCTCGAGGAGCAGGGCTTCAAGGTCGTGCTCGACTACTCCTCGGGCGCGGCGTCGATCGTGATGCCCTCCGTCCTCGCCAAGCTCGGTGCCGAGGTGCTCGCGGTGAACCCGTACGCCAGCACCGCGGACGTCCCCACCGACCACGTCGCCCACCACGCGCGGATCGGTGAGCTCGTGCGGGCATCGGGCAGCCACCTCGGCTGCATCATCAGCCCCGACGGCGAGACGGTCGTGTTCGTCGACGACGAAGGACACGTGCTGTCCCACACCGAGGCCCTTCTCGTCCTCGTGCTCCTCGTGGCCGAGACCATCGATGGCGCGCGCATCGCGCTCCCGGTCACGATCACGCGTGCCGCAGAGGACCTCGCGACGGCCCGGGGCGCGACGATCATCTGGTCGAAGGTCTCGGACGCGAGCCTGATGGAGGTGGCGTCCGACGAGAGGGTGGCCTTCGCCGGCTCGCACGACGGTGGCTACATCTGGCCGGACTTCCTCCCGGCCTACGACGGCACCGCGACGCTCGCGAAGCTGCTCGACCTCCTCGCGGCGACCGGGCGATCCCTGTCATCGGTCGTACGGGAGCTGCCGCGCGTGCACCTCGTGCACGAGCAGGTACCGACCCCGTGGGAGCAGAAGGGCGCGGTCATGCGCGAGCTCGTCGAGCGCGAGTCGGCGAGCGACCTGGTGCTCGTCGACGGTGTGAAGGTCCTGCGTGAGGACGGCTGGGTGCTGGTGCTGCCCGATCCCGAGCTCGCCGTGACCCACGTGTGGGCCGAGGCCCAGAGCGACCAGGCCGCCCGCCAGGTCGCCCAGGAGTACGCGCGAGCGATCCGCCAGGCGCTGCGCTGACTGCCTACGATCGCCCCGTCCGCGCGGCGGTCGCCGCACGACAGGACGGCGATCGGGCGTCCGGGAGTCGAGACGACGAGGAGACACCAAGGTGGAGCATCCGGACGGGCTGCGCTACAGCGCGGAGCACGAGTGGGTCAGCGTCGACGGTGATCGAGCCAAGATCGGCATCACCGACTTCGCCCAGGACGCGCTCGGCGACGTGGTCTACGTGCAGCTGCCCGAGGTCGGGGCCACGGTCGCGGCGAACGGCACCTGCGCCGAGGTCGAATCGACGAAATCGGTCTCGGACATCTACAGCCCGGTGTCGGGCACGGTGGTCGAGGTGAACGAGTCCCTCGGGGACGCACCCGAGCAGCTCAACTCGGACCCGTACGGGGCCGGCTGGATCTTCGTGGTCGCGGTGAGCGACCCCGCGGAGCTCGAGACGCTCCTCGACGCTGCGGCGTACCGCACCCTCATCGAGACGGCCTGAGCAACGGATCCGGGCACAGGGTCGCGACCATCGTTGCCGGTGTCGCGCGGCGTCAGTACCCTCGTGGGGTGCGGTGCCGACGTTGCGGACATGACAACGAACACGGTGCCAACTACTGCTCCTCGTGCGGAGCGCCCCTGGACGTCGACGAGGACACCACGGCCGCCCTGGCGCTCATCGAGGACCGCCAGAGCCTCGCGGCCGAGCTCGGTGACGTCCTCGACGAACTGCCCGAGGGCCTCGGGCTCCTCGTCGTCCGCCGCGGACCGAATGCCGGGAGCACCTTCGTGCTGGAGGGCGCCGAGACGAGCCTCGGGCGTCACCCCGACTCCGACGTCTTCCTCGACGACGTGACGGTGTCGCGCCGCCACGCCGTCGTGCGGCACACGGACGGCGCCGGGTACCAGGTCGACGACGCGGGGTCGCTCAACGGGACCTACGTCGACCACGAGCGCGTCGACACCGCCGTGCTGCACGACATGTCGGAGCTCCAGGTCGGGCGCTTCGTGCTCACGTTCGTCATCGGGGCCGCGTCCGGCACCCCGGGCTCGGACTCGTGAGCGACGGCGGGGACGGGACGGTCGGGCCGGACCTCTCGAGCGGGCCGGATCTGTCGATCGGGTCGGACCTGTCGATCGGGCCGCACCTCTCGATCGGTGAGGTCCTCGAGCAGCTTCGCGACGAGTTCCCGGACGTGACGATCTCGAAGATCCGCTTCCTCGAGAGCCAGGGGCTCATCGATCCCGAGCGGACCCCGTCGGGCTATCGGAAGTTCTCCGACGACGACCTCGAACGCCTGCGCTGGATCCTCGGCCAGCAGCGCGATCACTTCTTGCCGTTGCGGATCATCCGTGAACGCCTCGACGCCTTCGGGCCGACCGGCGCGCCTCCTTTCGACTCCACGCCGTACGCGGGCCCGGAGATCGACCCCGGCGCGCCCCGCCTGCCGTTCGAGGACGCGGTCGATGCCGCCGACGACGATGCCGAGGCCCTCGGGGCCATCGCGCCCGACGACTCGCACCCGACCGGCGAGCTCACGCGGGCCGAGCTGCTCGAGACCACCGGCATCAGCGACGTCCAGCTCGACGCTCTCGAGGACCACGGACTCGTGATCCCGATCGTCGGCGCCGGCGAGCGCGCGGTCTACGACGAGGAAGCGCTCACAGTCGCCGGCATCGCGGCCGGCTTCCACGCCCGGGGGATCGAGGCCCGCCACCTGAAGATGTACGGGCACTTCGCCGACCGGGAGGGCGCGCTGTTCGCCCAGGTGCTGATGCCGTACCTGCGTCAACGCAATCCGATGGCGCGTGAGCGCCTCCAGGAGGAGCTGGAGGACCTCGCTCGCCTCGGCCGGCGGCTCCGCACCGAGATGCTCCGTCGCGCGCTGCGCGACGAGCTCGCCGAGTGAGCGGCGCGCCCCGGCCCCAGACGCACGTCCTGCTCGACCACACCGGGGTCGCCGACCGGGTCGACGCGCTCGCGGCCGAGATCGTGCGCGAGCACCCCGACGGCGTGGTGCTGGTCGGCGTCCTCAAGGGCGCGCTGATCTTCACCGCCGACCTCGCACGTGCGATCGGTCGCCTCGCGCCCACCATGCCGGTGTTCGTCGACTTCTTCGCGATCTCGCGATACGCGCCCGACAGCGGCCGCGTGCGCATCCTGAAGGACCTCGACCTCGACGTCGCCGGGCTCGACGTGGTGGTGGTCGAGGACCTCGTCGACACCGGGCTCACGCTTGCGTACCTGCTCGGCCAGCTCGAGGCCCGCGGCCCGCGCCGCGTCGAGGTCTGCACGCTGCTCGACCGTGCGGAGCGACGCATCGTGCCCGTGGAGCCGCGCTTCGTCGGCCAGCGGATCGAGGCGGACTCCTTCGTCCTCGGGTACGGGCTCCACGTCGGGGACCGGTACCGGAACCTGCCGGTCGTGGTCGAAGCCGACCGGGCGACCCTGGCCGCGGACCCGGATGCGCTCCTGAGCCTCTACGGGTCCGGGCCCCCGGCGTCCAGATCCCCGGCATTCGGGCCCCCCGCATCCGGGGCGGGGCCCGAGGAGCGCGATGCTATGGTGCGCGACGAGGTCGAAAGGCGGCGCCCGTGATCGAGATGTCGCTGGTGGGAGTCAGGGTCGAGGTCCCGACCAACCAGCCGATCGTCCTGCTCCGCGAGGAGACGGGCTCCCGCTATCTGCCCATCTTCATCGGCCCGCCGGAGGCCACGGCGATCGTCTACGCGCTCCAGGGCATGGAGACGCCGCGCCCGATGACCCACGACCTCTTCAAGTCCGTCCTCGACGGGCTGGGTGCCGCCCTGCGCCAGGTCGTCATCACCGAGCTCCACGACGGGACCTTCTACGCCGAGATCGAGATCCTGCGCGACGGCACGACCCAGCGGATCTCGTCCCGACCCTCCGACGCCCTCGCCCTCGCGGCCCGATACCCCGAGCCGGTACCGATCTTCGCCGACGAGGCCGTCCTCGAGGAGGCAGGCGTGCTCTTCGACCAGGACGAGGAAGAGTCCCAGATCGAGGAGTTCCGGGAGTTCCTGAACCAGGTCCGCCCGGAGGACTTCGCCTCCGAGTAGGCCCTCCGCGCGGCGGCCCCGCCACCCTGCGCGCGATCTCTCGAGCGAATCCGTTGACGGCGCGCGGCCGAGCCGGTACCGTCACATCGACGTAACTACGTCGATGTGACTTCGCGCGCGCCTCGGGATCCTGGATGGGACCCGAGGGGGCGCGGTGGCCGGAGTCAGGTCCTGGGGAGCACCCCGCGGGGAAGAAGGGGCACATGGCGAAGCGACAGGTGGTCCAGGGCACGTTGGACGAGGCAGTGGGGCCGGCAGGATCCGAGGTCGGATTCGGCGGCAAGCAGACCTGCGAGATCGTCGGGATCACCTACCGGCAGCTCGACTACTGGGACCGACGCGACCTCGTGAAGCCGTCACTCGCAGAGGCGCACGGCAGCGGTACCCAGCGGCGCTACTCGTACCGCGACCTCGTCCGCCTGCGCGTCGTGAAGAGCCTGCTCGACGCCGGCGTGAAGCTCGACAACGCGCGTCGCGCGATCGAGTACCTGCGCGCCGAGGAGGGTGCCGACTGGCAGACCGCGAGCATCGTGCTCGCCGGTCCGAACTCGATCCTCGCCCGCGACGGTGACGCACTGATCGACCTCGTCAAGCGCGGCCAGGGCGTGCTCAACATCGTGCCGCTCGGCGCGGTGGTGGGGGAGGTCGACACCAAGATCCTCGAGCTCGAACCGACCGAGTCGGAGCGGGTGGCGAGCACGACGCCCGGCAGCGGGCGCCAGGTGGCCGAGGGGGGCTGACCGACGTTCGCGCCACTCCCGCACGAGGGCGTCCGCTTCGCGCACAACTCGGAGCGACAGTTCGCGAAGCTGCTCGACTTCTACGGCATCGTGTGGGAGTACGAGCCGCGGAGCTTCGTGCTCGAGCGGGACCGAACGGGCAACCCGGTGCAGGCGTTCACCCCGGACTTCTACCTCCCCGCGTACGACCAGTACATCGAGATCACGACGCTCAACCAGAAGCTGGTCACGAAGAAGAACAAGAAGGCGCGTCGCCTGCGCGAGCAGCATCCCGAGGTCACCATCAAGGTGCTGTACCAGCGCGACTACCTGCACCTGCTCGTGAAGTACGGGTTGGAGCCGCCCTCGCAGCTCGCCGACGAGTTCGAGGCACCGGCCCGGCTCGACCTCCGCTCGTCGCACGGCGGCGCCCACGAGCGCGCCGACGAGGCCGAGACGGCCTGAGCCACCGCCGCACCTAGGCTCGCTCCCGATGACCGCCCCCGGGCCCGACCCCGTCGAACCAGGCGCGCTCCGCCACAGCCCGCTCGACGCCGAGCACCGCGCGCTCGGCGCGCGCATGGTCGAGTTCGGCGGATGGGACATGCCGATCCAGTACACCGGTGTGCTCGAGGAGCACCGATCGTGCCGCACCGGCGCGGTGGTCTTCGACGTCTCACATCTCGGCTCGGTGCTCGTCACCGGCCCCGGCGCGTTCACGGCGCTGCAGTGGGCGTTCACCAACGACCTGCGGCGGATCCGACCGGGTCGTGCGCAGTACACGCACCTGCTCGATCCGGTCGACGCGCACGTCGTCGACGACATCATCATCTGGTGGGCTGACGACGAGCGGTACCTCGTGATGCCGAACGCGTCGAACACCGACGACCTGGTCGCGGCGTTGGACGAGGCCCGTTCGCACGCCGACGGTCCCTTCGACGCCACCGACATCACCCCGACCCGGGCCGTCCTGGCTGCACAGGGTCCCGAGGCGCGGGCGCTGCTCGCCGACGTGCTCGCGGACGCCGCGGCCGTACCCCGTTTCGGCGTCACCGCGGTCACGTACCCCGGTGGTGCCGACGGTTGGGCCGCGGGCACCGGCTACACCGGCGAGGACGGCGTCGAGCTGCACGTGCCCGCGCTGGCGGCGTCCGACGTCTGGCACGCGGTGCTCAGCGCCGGGCTCACTCCCGCCGGGCTCGGCGCACGCGACACCTTGCGCCTCGAGGCGGGGCTGCCGCTGCACGGCCACGAGCTCGGGCCCGGGATCACCCCTCTCCAGGCCGGGCTCGGGTGGGTGGTGCGCTTCGACAAGGGCGCGTTCCGGGGGAGCGAGCCGCTCCTGGCCGAGCAGGAGCGCGGTGTCGCGCGGCTGCTGCGCGGGCTCTCCGTCGACGGCCGTCAGGTCCCGCGTGCGGGCTGCGCGGTGCTCGTCGATGGCGTGGCGGCGGGGGAGGTCACGAGCGGCAACTTCTCGCCCATGCTCGAGCACGGGATCGCGCTCGCGTTCCTGCCCCCGGCGGTGCAGGTCGGCGCGGCGGTGACCGTCGACATCCGCGGGCGTGCGGTGGACGCGACGGTGGTGAAGACCCCCTTCGTCGAGAAGCACTGAGCGTTCGCGTCACGCATGTCGTGTTCGTTCGGTCTTGGTGCTTGACACACGAACATACGTTCGATAGAGTACCCAGCACTTCCCCCGAACGGTTCCATCATCCGAAGGGGAAGGTCTGTGTTCGACGAAGTCCGCACCGCCGTGGCGACCCTCGAAGGGGTTGCACGCGAGCTCGAGCCTGGAGTGCTCGATGGCGCGAGACGCGGCGCGGCTGGTCGAGGTGGTGGCGCAGGGGGAGCACGTCTGTGCGGCGCTGAAGGCGCTCCTGGCCCGTCGGGTCGAGGAGACCGGCGCCTATCGCGACGGCGGCTACCGGACGGCGGGGCACTGGCTCTCGGCGAAGACCGGGAGCGACGGTCGGTGCCGCCGTCGGTGCACTGGAGACGGCGCGGTCGTTGGATGAGCTGCCCGCGACCGCGCGAGGCGTTCCGGGCCGGGGAGCTGTCCGAGACCCAGGCCCGTCAGATCACCGGCGCCGCCAGTGAGGACCCTTCGTCCGAGGCGCGGTTGCTGCGCACGGCGAAGTCCTCGACGGTGAAGGGGCTCAAGGACCGGTGTCGTGAGGTGCGCGCCGCGGCGCAGCCCGACGACGCCGCGTGGGCCCGACAGCTCCACGAGCAGCGCTACCTCCACAAGTGGACCGACCTCGACGGCTCCTACTGCGGCGACTTCCGCCTCGCCCCCGCCGCGGCGCGCGCGACTCTTCGCCGCACTCGACGCGCACGAGGACCGCATCTTCCGTGAAGCCCGAAAGGCCGGGCGTCGTGAGCCACGCGACGCCTACGCCGCCGACGCCCTCGTCGCCCTGATGGACGACGGCCCCTGCAAGCCGGTCGACGTCCGCCTCACCGCGGATGCCACCGCGATCGAGCGCGGCTACGTGATCGAAGGCGAGACGTGCGAGATCGCCGGCCGCGGTGCGATCCCGGTCACCGACGCCCGAGCCCTGATGAACGACGCGACCATCACCACGATGCTGCGCACCGGCACCGAGATCACCACGATCTCGAGCCCCGAGCGCACGATCCCCGCGACCCTCCGCCGCTGGGTCGAGACCACCTACCCGGTCTGCGGCGTGGTGGGATGCGACGTCGACCGAGGGCTCGAGATCGACCACATCGTGCCGGTCGAGCACCAGGGCCCGACCGAGGCGGCGAACCTCTGGCGGCTCTGCCACCAGCACCACCTCCTCAAGACCCACTGCGCCTGGACCGTCACCGGGCAGCCCGGCACCTGGGACCTGCGACCGCCGGTCTCGCACACCGACCCTGACCCGCCGCCATGAGGCCGAGGCGAAGCGAGGAAGGGGACCGAGGCGTCCGAGCACCGGCACCGCAGCCGGTGGCCGGTACGCTGTGGCCACAGCCGTCGACCCCAGGCGGGAGAGCTTCGGAGCCGCTCGCAGGAGCAGCATCGGGGCGCCGAAGGAGCAACCACTCCCCGGAATCTCTCAGGCGCACGGACCGCCAGGGCGAGGCAACGCTGGAGAGCAGGTGCACGAACGACCCCCGGAGACGGTCTCCGGAGGCCGGACGGCACCTCACCGAAGGGGAAAGCCGATCCACCGGCCGGCACCAGCACCATCGGCGACGGCACGGAGCCCGGCGAATCTCTCAGGTTCCGCGACAGCGGGGGAGTGCGAGGACCGCGAGCGCGGTCCGGAGTGCTGTCGCGCAAGGGAGCCCGAGTGAGCAACCCGCCCCGTAGGACCCTCTCCGACCTGGAGGAGCCCGACCGCTTCGTCGCGCGCCACATCGGACCCGACACCGACGACGAGCGGGCGATGCTCGCGACGCTCGGGATCACGTCGCTCGACGAGCTCGTCAAGGCCGCGGTCCCCGCGACGATCCGTGACCAGGCGCTCGAGCTCCCGGAGCCGAAGGACGAGCGCGACGCGCTCACCGCGCTGCGCGAGCTCGCGGACCAGAACCAGGTGCTGACCTCGCTGATCGGCCTCGGGTACTCCGACACGATCACACCACCGGTCATCCTCCGGAACGTGCTCGAGAGCCCGGCCTGGTACACGGCGTACACGCCGTACCAGCCGGAGATCTCGCAGGGTCGGCTGGAAGCGCTGCTCAACTTCCAGACGATGGTGACGGACCTCACCGGCACCGAGCTGGCCAACGCGTCGCTGTTGGACGAGGCGACCGCGGCGGCGGAGGCGATGACGCTCCTGCACCGCAGCAATCCGTCGATCACCCAGGATGGTGGAGGGGACACGTTCTTCGTGGACGCCGACACCCACCCGCAGACGATCGCGGTGGTGCAGACGCGCGCCGAGCCCCTCGGCATCACCGTGCTGGTCGGCGACGTGGACGCGCCTCCGGAGGCGGGGGGTCTGCCCGGCACCGGCGTCTTCGGCGTGCTCCTCCAGGAGCCCGGGAGCAGCGGCCGGGTCCGCAGCCGCGCCGCGACGATCGAGCGCGCCCACGCGCAGGGGGCACTGGTCGCGGTGGCCGCCGACCTCCTCGCACTCGTCGTCATGACGTCACCGGGCGAGCAGGGCGCGGACGTCGTGATCGGGTCGTCGCAGCGCTTCGGCGTGCCGCTCGGGCTTCGGCGGGCCCCACGCGGCCTTCATGGCCACGCGCGACGAGTACAAGCGCAGCCTCCCGGGGCGGCTCGTCGGCGTGTCCGTCGACACCGCCGGACGGCCGGCGCTGCGTCTCGCGCTCCAGACGCGGGAGCAGCACATCCGTCGGGAGAAGGCCACGAGCAACATCTGCACCGCCCAGGTGCTCCTGGCCGTCATCGCGGGCCTCTACGCCACCTACCACGGGCCCGACGGGCTGCGGACGATCGCCCGCAGGGTGCACCGGCTCGCAGCGATCCTCGCGGCCGGCCTCCGCACCGGGGGAGTGGCGATCGTCCACGACGCGTTCTTCGACACCGTGCAAGCGCGCGTACCGGGGAAGGCCGCAGAGATCGCCGCGGGCGCACGCTCCGAGGGCGTCAACCTGCGCGTGGTCGACGCCGACACGCTGGGCGTCGCGCTCGACGAGACCACGACCCGTGACACCGTCGAGGTGGTGTGGCGCGCGTTCGGGCTCGACACCGACGCGCTCGGGGTCGACGCGCTCGACGTCACCACCCCGGACGCGATCCCGGACGAGCTCGATCGCACCTCCGAGATCCTGACGCACCCGGTCTTCCATCGCTATCGCTCCGAGACCGACATGCTCCGCTACCTGCGTCGGCTCTCGGACCGCGACCTCGCGCTCGACCGCACGATGATCCCACTCGGCTCGTGCACCATGAAGCTCAACGCGACCACCGAGATGCTCCCGATCACGTGGCCGGAGTTCGGGCGGATCCATCCGTTCGCGCCGATCGACCAGGCCGCGGGCTACCGCGAGCTGTTCACCCAGCTCGAGGAGTGGCTCTGCGAGATCACCGGCTACGACGCGGTGTCGCTCCAGCCGAACGCGGGCTCCCAGGGCGAGCTCGCCGGGCTGCTGGCGATCCGGGCGTACCACCGCGAGCGCGGTGACACCGGCCGCGACGTGTGCCTCATCCCGGCGTCTGCCCACGGCACGAACGCGGCGAGCGCGGCGATGGCCGGCATGCGGGTCCTCGTCGTGCGGTGTGACGACGACGGCAACGTCGACCTCGACGACCTCAAGCAGAAGGCGAACGAGCACGCGGATCGGCTCGCCGCGCTCATGGTCACGTACCCGTCGACGCACGGCGTCTTCGAAGCCCAGATCCGCGACGTGTGCGCCGTCGTGCACGAGCACGGCGGTCAGGTGTACCTCGACGGCGCGAACCTCAACGCGCTCGTCGGGCTCGCGAAGCCCGGGGCGTTCGGTGCCGATGTGTCGCACCTCAACCTGCACAAGACGTTCTGCATCCCGCACGGCGGCGGGGGACCGGGCGTCGGGCCGGTGGCGGTGCGCTCGCACCTCGCGCCCTTCCTGCCGAACCACCCGCTGTGCCCCGAGGCCGGGCCGAGGACGGGCGTCGGGCCGATCTCGGCCGCGCCGTGGGGCTCGGCGGGCATCCTGCCGATCTCGTGGGCGTACATCACGATGATGGGGCCCGAGGGGCTCCGGCGCGCGACCCAGGTCGCGATCCTCGGCGCCAACTACATCGCGGCGCGGCTGCGTGAGCACTACCCGGTGCTCTACGCGGGACCCGACGGGCTCGTCGCGCACGAGTGCATCCTCGACTTGCGTCCGATCACCCAGGCGACCGGGGTCACCGCGGAGGACGTCGCCAAGCGCCTGATCGACTTCGGCTTCCACGCGCCGACCATGTCCTTCCCGGTGTCGGGCACGCTGATGGTCGAGCCGACCGAGTCCGAGTCGCGTCGCGAGCTCGACCGCTTCTGCGACGCGATGATCGCGATCCGGGCCGAGATCGCCGCGGTCGAGGCGGGGACCGTCGTCGAGGACAGTCCGCTGCGCCACGCGCCCCACACCGCGGGCGACGTCATGGCCGACGACTGGGCGCGGCAGCTACTCGCGTGAACGGGCCGCCTTCCCGGGTGACGCCGGCCCCGTCGGCATCGGGACGGGGAGCCAGGACAAGTACTGGCCGCCGGTCGGCCGGATCGACAACGTCTACGGCGACCGGAACGTCATGTGCTCCTGTCCGCCCCTCGACGAGTGGGCGGACGAGGAGCCCGTCGCCGGAGGAGCGGAGCGATGAGCACGCCGCAGCCGGGCATCTTCGCCCTGGGGACGCGCTCGCACTACCACCTCGAGTTCGATCTCGCAGACCGGGGCACGAAGGCCGACGATCCGAGCGACGAGCAGCTGCGGGCGCTCGCCGACGCGGTCGCCGCGCTGCGCGAGCCCGCGGTGACCGCCGGCGGCTCGAACCTCGTGGTCGGGTTCGGTCCCGACCTGTGGCGGCGCCTCGCACCTGCGGACGCGCCAGCAGCGCTCCATCCGTTCCGCACGATCGAGGGCGACGGTCGGCGCGCACCTGCGACTCAGCACGACGCGTGGGTCTGGGTGCACGGCACGGGCCCCGACGTGCTGCTCGACAACGCGCGTGCGGTGGTGGCCGCACTCGCGCCGGTGCTGACGCTCGCCGCGGAGCAGCCGTGCTTCGTCTACCACGACAGCCTCGACCTCACGGGCTTCATCGACGGCACCGAGAACCCGCCGATCCAGGACGGCCCCGAGGTCGCCACGGTGCCGCCGGGGGAGCCGGGCGCGGGCGGTGCCTTCGTGCTCTCGATGCAGTGGGTCCACGATCTGCAGGCGTTCGACGCGCTCCCGGTCCCCGAGCAGCAGGACGTCTTCGGCCGCACCAAGCCGGACTCGATCGAGCTCGACGACAAGCCTGCGACCGCCCACATCAGCCGGGTGGTGATCGAGGAGCCCGGACCCGACGGTGGGCCCGAGGAGCTCGAGATCTTCCGACGGAGCGCCCCGTGGGGGACCGTGACCGAGCACGGCCTCTACTTCGTGGCCTTCTCGGCCGACCCCGCCCGGTTCGACAAGATGCTGGCCAGGATGTTCGGCACCTCCGGGGACGGCATCCACGACCACCTGACCGACTTCTCCCAGCCCGTCAGCGCCTCGTACTACTTCGCCCCCAGCCTCGAGTCCCTGGCCGCCCTAGGGGAGTAGAGGTCGTCCGTCGCCCGGCGTCAGCCCGGGCGTGATCTTGACCATTTCCCGTTGATGTCCAGTAGCCGAAGGCTACTTGACATAACGGGGCTTCTCGGCAGTACGGCGGGCCTGCCGGAAGGGCGACGCCCGAGGCCGGGACTTTCGTCCCATTCCCACGCCCATTCCTCAAGCCGGGCCGCCAACCCGCCGACCTACTCATTGGTGCGCTCGGAAGGCCCGGAGGCCGTCCGGGACACCGACGGCTGGGAGGTCCGGGCAATGGCGAAGCAGGCACGCATGCGTACGCGACGTGGAGCCGCCCAGCTGTCGACCGTCCGGTCCCGATGGCGAGCCCGTTCCCAGGACCGATCTCGACCCGGCACCCGCCTCCTCGGCGTCCTCGGGCTCCTGGGAGCCATGCTGCTGGCCTCGGGCGGCCTCATGTCCGGCACCGCCGGTGCAGCCCCGCACCAGGTCCCCGGTCCGACCACGACCACCCCGACCACACCGCCCACGACTCCTGCACCCACGACGCCGACCACGGCCGCCCCCGTCACG
This sequence comes from uncultured Acidimicrobiia bacterium, assembly GCA_963720675.1. GTDB lineage: Bacteria > Actinomycetota > Acidimicrobiia > IMCC26256 > PALSA-555 > JALHSW01. The sequence goes on from CAVRGH010000010.1 coordinate 371,673, forward strand.
ACGGTGCCGCCGACCCCGACGACCGCTGCGCCGGCCACGAAGTCCGGTCCGGCACCCGCGCCGGCCGCATCGACCAAGGAAGCCCGCATCACGCCCATCATCGAATGCACGTTCGTCGACCCTGACACCAAGCAGACGAGCACGGTCTGGGGGTACCAGAACCTCGGCTCCGGCGACGTCGGTGCCGATCGGCGACCAGAACCACTTCGACAACCCGAAGGCGGCCACGGGCGATCGCACCGGCGACGTGGGCCAGCCGACCGACTTCGAGGCCGGGCGCAACCAGAACGTCTTCGTGGTGACGGCAAAGGGCGAGAGCACCTGGACCCTGACCGGCAATGAAGAGACGTCGCCGCCCAAGAAGGCCGACACGTGCACGACCAACCCGGTCCCGATCGTGAGCACGGGGCTCGGAGGGCTCGTCGCGCTCGCGGTCGTCACCGGCGTGATGAGCCTCGTGCTGTTCTGGCGCCTCCGGCGCCCGCGGGCATGACCACGGCCGCCACCGCCCCGCCGCCGACGCCACCCCCGTCGGCCACATCAGGGTCGGCCACGCCCCCGATCGCGCGGGCTGCCGTCGACGCTCCGCCGGCGGCGACCGCGAACCGCGCCCACGCGGGTCCGGGCGGCACGCCGTGGACGCTCCCGCTCCTCGCCGGTCTCGGCGCGATCCTCTACGGCGTGCTCGGTGTGCAGGACGCGAGCTCGATCATCGTCGGGTTCCTGGTCGTCGTGTTCCTGATCTTCCTCGCGCGCCACATGGCCTTCGCCGCGTCGGCGCTCTCCGCGGCACCGGGCGACATGCGGACGCTGACCGGCTTCGACTTCGGCTACCGGCCGTTCGTCACCGTGCTCGTGCCCTGTCGCAACGAGGAGCTCGTGATCGAGGGGCTCATCACCACGCTGCTCGCCTTCGACTACCCCGCCGACCGGCACGAGATCATCATCATCGACGACGGCTCCGACGACCGGACGGGCGAGATCATCGACGAGCTCGCTCGCGAGCACCCGCACCTGCAGTGCCTGCACCGCGTACCCGACGCCGGTGGCGGGAAGAGCGGCGCACTGAACGAAGCCCTCGAGATGTCGCACGGCGAGGTCATGGTCGTGTTCGACGCGGACCACAAGCCGCGCGCCGACGTCCTCAAGCGGCTGGTCCGTCACTTCGCCGACCCGAACGTCGGAGCGGTCCAGGGCCGTTGCGTCGTGCGGAACTCGAACGAGACACAGCTCGCGCGCACCATCGCGGTGGACTACTACTCCGGGTACCTCGTCAACGAGTACGGCCGACAGTCGCTCTACCAGCTGCCTGCCTACGGCGGTTCGAACTGCGCAGTCCGTGCGAGCTGGCTGCGCGCGCTCGGCGGCTGGAACGAGGACACGGTCACCGAGGACACCGACCTCACCATGCGGCTCGTCATGGTCGGGCAGTTCGTGCGCTACGACGTCACCGCGATCGACACCGAGGAGAGCGTCCCGACGTTCCAGCGGTTCTGGCGCCAGCGCTACCGCTGGGCCCGGGGCCACCAGGCGGCGTGGCGCGAGTTCCGCGGTCCCACGCTGCACACGCCAGCACTGAGCTTCTGGGGCAAGGTCGAGACGATCATGTTCCTGCTCGTGTACCACGTCCCCGTGCTGTGCGGCCTCGGCCTCGTCATGGTGGCGCTGCGTGCCGCCGGCATCCTCGACTGGGGTCAGGGCATGGACCTCACCCCCATCGCGACCCTCCTGTTCCTCGGGCCGCTCCTCGAGCTCGCCGGCGGACTGCTCGTGAGTCGCGCGCCCCGGAACGCCGCGTGGGGTGTGCTCCTCTTCCTCCCGATGTTCGTGCTGTTCACCGTCGTGTGCAGCAAGGCCTGGTTCGACGGCATCCTCGGGCGTCCCTACGCGTGGGTGAAGACGGAGCGCACCGGCCACGGGCAGAGTCCGCTCCGCGAAGCAGTGCCCGGTGCCCCGGTCACCGAGCCGACCGCGGGATCCGTGGCATGAGCCGCCACGTCGCCGGCGTGCTGACGCGCCTCGTGCTCACGTTCGGCGTGACGATCGCGCTCTTCGAGATCCTCCTCGACCCGTGGCGGGACCGGGAGGCGGGCCTCGTCGCGGGCGCGCTGGGCGGGCTGGGGGCGAGCGGTGCGAGCCAGGCGTTCGGGAACCGCATCCTCGTGATCCCGGACGCGGCGACGCCGTTCCTCGCGACCATCAGTCCGTCGTGCTCGGGCCTCGCAGCGATCCTCGCCTTCGGCGCGATCGCGGTCTTCATGGTGCGCGGCGAGCCCGGTCGACGCGTCCTCGCGTTCCTCGCCGCGGCAGGCCTCATCATGGTGTGCAACCTGCTCCGGATCGGACTCTCGATCTGGGTCGGCATCCGGACCGACGTCAACGGCCTCACGCTCTTCCACGACTGGGTCGGGACCGCGTTCGGTCTGATCTACGTGCTCGGTGGGTTCACGGTGTTCCTGTGGGTCCTGCTCCCCAGCCCGAAGCGGCTCCTGCGGGAGTACGAGGCCGAACGCACCAAGGTGGCGCTGGCGTCCGGCGGCCAGCAGACGATCGAGCAAGGAGCGAGTGAACAGGGAGTGAGCTCATGAGTGACGACGTACGTCTCGGACTGGTGCTCGGCGGTGCCGTGCTCGTGCTCGCTGCGCTGCTGTGGCGGTACCTGCACCGACGCGGCCAGACGCACGCCCTGCTCCGTCAGATGGAGGACACGGACCCCCAAGTGCGCGCTCGGGCCGGGATCTCCCTCGTCGACCTCGGGTTGTCCCGTGCGTCGCGCCCGCTGCTCGCCCACGTCGCGACGGAGCCCGACGACCGGGTGAAGCTCGCGGTCGCGCTCGCGGTCGGGCGGCGCCAGTGGGAGCCGAGCAACACGAAGCGGGTCCGGCAGGTCAGAGAGTGGGCTGCCCTCGAGCTGGAGCGTCAGGGTCAGCCGATGACTGCGTTCGGGCCGGCCATGACCCGCCTCTCCGACATGGGCGGTCCCCGCCCGCCCGACCAGCAGAGCGCGTCGGTCGACACGGCCTCGAACGGTCCCCCGGTCGCTCCCCCGGTCGCGGCCGCCGACCCGCTCGAGACGATCTCCTGGGACACGCAGGCCGCGAATACCCGAGAAGCGAGCACGCCGTGACCCGCGTCCTCGTGACCGGTGCGGGCGGAGCGGCCGGCGTCTCGGTGATCCGGGCGCTGACGCGCGCCGGGCACGTGGTGGTCGGCGCGGACCCCGACCCGCTCGCGCCGGGACTCGCCCTCGCCGAAGCGAGTCCAGCCTGCTCCCCTATGCCGACGACGAGCGGTTCGTGCCCGCGGTGGTCGACACGGTCGAACGCCACCAGGTCGAGGCGGTCATCACCACGGTCGCCGAGGAGATGGGGCCGCTCCAGGTCGGGCGCGAGTGGCTGGCCGAGCGGGGCGCGGCGTTCTGGTGCTCCCCCGCCGCGGCGGTCAACCGCTGCATCGACAAGTGGCGCTTCGCTCGTGCAGTCGAGCACGCGGGACTCCCGGCGCCGCGTACGACGCTGGCGGGGTCGGGCGGCACGAACGACCGGCTGGACGAGCTGCCCGGGCCCTGGGTGGTCAAGCCCCGCTTCGGACGCGGCTCCCGCGACGTGTACCTCGTCGACGAGCCCGACGAGCTCGACTGGGCGATCCGCCGGACGCCGGACGCGATCGTGCAGACGCGGTGTCGCGGCCGTGAGTTCACCGCCGACGCGCTCGTCGACCACGACGGCACCGTCGTCGGCGTCGTCCCGCGGTGGCGTCTCGAGACGAAGGCAGGCATCAGCACCAAGGGCACGACCTTCTCCGATCGCCGGATCGACCGCCTCGTCCAGAGCACCGTCGCGGCCCTGGGCCTCGAAGGCGCGATCAACCTCCAGGGCTTCGTGCACGACGAGGCCGAACCCGCACCGGAGACGGCAGCGGGACCCGTGCAGCTGTTGGAAGTGAACCCGCGCTTCTCGGGCGGCCTCGCGCTCTCCCTCGCCGCGGGCGCCGACCTGGTCGGCGAGTTCCTGCGCGGCACACTCGGGCTCCCCATCCGACCCGAGCGCTGCCGGTACGAGGACGGGGTGACGATGACTCGTCACTACGAGGAGATCTTCATCCACGACGCCGGAACGAGTGCGCCGTGAAGCTCCTCGTGCCCTTCGGGACCCGCCCGGAGATCGTGAAGCTGGCGCCAGTCGTCGAGGCGTTCCTCGCCTCGGGCGACGAGGTCGTCGCGGTCGCGACCGGGCAGCACGACGATCCGCTCCTCACGGATGCGTTCTTCGCCGATCTCGCGCTCACGCCCGACCGGCGCCACGTGCTCCCTCCCGAGGAGTCGGCCCGTGCCGGTCACCTGGTCACGCACGCGTACGACGATGTCTCGTCGTGCTCGCCGGACGCGGTCGTGGTGCTGGGTGACACCAACACGGTGCCGGCCTACGCCCTGGCGGCACGACGCTTCGGGGTCCCGGTGGTGCACCTGGAGGCCGGACTCCGTTCGTTCAACTCGCGGTCGCTCGAAGAGGTGAACCGGCGCGTCGCGGCAGCGACCGCATCCCTGCACCTCGCCCCCACCGAGCTCGCCTCCCGCTTCCTCGCCGAGGAAGGGGTACCCGAGGTTCGCCGACCGGTCGTCGGCAACCCGATCACCGACATCCTGCTGCGGATCGCGCCGCCGCGCGTCCCGACCGATGCGCGCAGCGGTGCGCTGGTCACCGCGCACCGCGCGACGAACGTGGATGACCCCGAGCGCCTCGCCCGCCTCGTGCGCATCGTCCAGGGGCTGGCCGACACCGTCGGCCGGGTCCGCTTCCCGGTCCACCCTCGGACCGAGGCCCGCCTCCAGGCATCGGGTTCCCTCGCCGTCCTGCACGCGACCCCGGGCGTGCTGCTCGAATCACCCCTCCGCTATCCGGAGATGCTCGACGCGCTGGCGCACGCCCTGGTGGTCGTGACCGACTCGGGCGGGCTCCAGGAGGAGGCGTCCTGGTTCGGCGTCCCGGTCGTCGTGCTCCGGACCAGCACCCCCCGCTGGGAGGGTGTGATCGACGGCACCGCGCGGCTGGCCGGTCTGGACGTCGTCGAGGCGCTCGCGGCGGCCGGGGACCTCACCCGGCCGGACGCGCTCGAGCACGCGGCGTCGCTCCCCTGTCCCTACGGCGACGGGCACGTCAGCCCGCGCGCGGTTGCAGCAGTGCACGCAGCCCAGGCCGAAGGGCTCCTGGGGCTCGAGGAGCCGGGCCTCGGCGCCGCGCTCCCCGTCCACGACCTCCTTGCCGTCGACCGAAAGGCCACGACATGGTGAACGTGCTCCGGCAACGCGGATCCCGCCATACCGCCGGGATCACCCCGGTACGCGCCGTCTGCTTCGACCTCGACGACACGCTGTACCCGCAGGCATCGTGGCTCGCCGGCGCGTGGCGTGCGGTCGCCGACCTCGGGGCCCGTGCATCTCACGCGAGCGGCTCGGAGATCGATCCGGACCGACTGCTCGCGGAGCTCGAGGCGATCGCCGCGTTCGGCACCGACAGCGGCCAGATCATCGACCGAGCCCTGTACCGCCTCGGCGCGTCCCACCTTCCGGTCGAGCCCCTGGTCGCAGCGTTCCGCGCCCACGCTCCCGCTCGCCTCGAGCCGTACCCCGGCGTGCCGGCCGCGCTCGACGTGCTCCATGCGCGCGTCCCGCTCGGCCTCGTCTCCGACGGTGACCCCGCGATCCAGGCGGCCAAGCTCGGAGCCCTCGGTCTGGCCCCCACGTTCTCGGTGATCGTGTGGAGCGACGACCACGGTCGCGCGCACCGCAAGCCTGATCCCCTCCCCTTCCAGTTGGCCGCGCAGGGTCTCGACGTGGACCCGGCGACCGTCGTCTACGTCGGCGACCGGCCCGCCAAGGACGTCGCAGGGGCTGCGGGAGCCGGGATGCGGTCGATGCGCGTGCGCACCGGGGAGTGGGTCGACGCGCCCGACGACGACCGGGCACTCGGCTCGTTCGACTCGGTGCTCGACGCCATCGAGGAGCTCCACCGGCTCCTCGATGACCAGGGCCACGACTGACCCGATCCTGCACGACCCCGGCGACGCCGATGTGGTCGGGCGCTCAGGCCTCGGGGCCGGGGCCGTCCCGGTGCATCACGATCGCCCGGGCAGTGAACCCGTGGGTCTCGAAGAAGTTCTTCGCAGCGCGGTGCCCAGGAAGCGCGCGGGCGTCGATCCCCTGGCATCCCGCGTCCGTGCAGACCGCCCCGAGCATGCCGACCATCGACTCACCGACGCCCACCGAGCGCGCCTCCATCTCGACGAAGAGCTCGTGGATGACCCCCAGGCGATCACCGGTGCGCAGCGTCTCGATCTCCAGGACGCCGTAGCCGACGACCACGTCGTCGATCGTCCCGACGACGACCGACCAGCCCGGAGTCGTCAGCCATCCCGTGTACGCGGCCTCGAGCGGCTCCCCGTCGGCCTCACGCGCGGCCCACAGCTCCCCACCTCGGAGCTGCGTGAGCTCCGCTCGCAGCGACTGTGCGAGCTCGGTGACGCGAGCCGCGTCGTCCGCGGTCGCCAGGCGACAGCGCTCCACGGAGTCGGGACCTAGCCCGTCTGGCCGAGCTGTTCGATCTTGCCGAGGATCGTCGCCCGGCCCCGGTGGGCCTGCTCGTAGGCCCGGATGGCATCGAGCGCACCGGCGGACAACCCGTCGAGCCGGTCGACCACCTGTGAGGCCGAGAGCTCGTCGTAGTCGGGGATGGCGAGCCCCGGGCCGGACGCGTCGTCGGCGACGGCGGCCGGGCCTGCGGGGCGCGCGGGAGCGCCGGGCTGCGGAGCCCTCGAGGGCGTGGCGGGAGCCGGCGCGGACCTGGGAGTGGCGTTGGCGGTGGGCGCGCCAGTGGGGGCCGCGCTCGCGGCCGTGGTCGCGGCCGTGGTCGTGGTCTCGCCGCGTGCGCCGAGAGCGTCGAGCGCGCCCTCGGCCGTCTCGCGGAACTTCCCGAGCCCGTCGGACACCAGCCGGAGGACCTGCGGAGCGGCGGCCGCGGCCGTGTTCGCCGCCGCGGTGGCCGCGGCCGAGGCCGACGAACCGGGGCTCACGGTGTCCTGGCCGACGTTCTTGGCCTGACCGAGCTGCTCGCCCACCGTGCGCTTGCGCTGGTCGAACTCGGCGCGACCCCGCGCCACGAACACCTTGAGGAAGGACGGCGCCGTGTCGCGCATGTAGAGCGCGAGCCCGATCGGGCCGTACACGAAGATCTCCTTCGCGCGCTCCACCGGGTCCTTGTCGTCCGCCACACCTGCTCCTGTCGATCCGGGCCGAGGAACGACGAGTCTACGGGGCGTCGGACGCCCCGACGCCTTCGCCGCGCCGCCGCAGCGTGCTCACGACCGCCGCCGCCACCAGACCCAGTCCACAGAGGAGGACCACCCAGTCGCCGAAACGTACGTAGGGCGTCTCGCCCGTCGTGGTGGCGATCGTCCCCGTCGTGACCTTGTTCACGAACAGATCGCTGGTGTCGCGCACGTCCCCCATCGGGTCGATCACCCCGGTGATCCCCGAGATCGAGGCGTGGAGGACGGGCCGGGCCGTCTCGGCGGCTCGCATCTGGCTCAGGGCGAGGTGCTGGTCCGCGAGCGCGGATCGCCGGTACGACCGGTTGTTGGTGGACACGACGATGGCCTCGGCTCCGTCACGCACGAAGTCGCGCACCAGTGGCGAGAATGCGGACTCGAAGCAGATCACCGACCCGAACGGCCGACCGCCGGCCCGGAACATGACCTGCCGGTCGCCGGCCTCGTAGTCGTACGGGATCTGCTGGAGCTCGCCGATGAACGAGAGCTCGTCGCGCAGCGGCACGTACTCGCCGAACGGGACGAGGTGCTGCTTCGCGTACACGCCCTGGAGCTCACCATCGGGCCCGTACGCGACATTCGCGTTGTACAGACCCCCGTCCTTGGTCGGGACGCGGGCGTTCGCGAGGACGACCGCGTCGTGTTTGCGCGCGATTCCGACGAGTGCGTCGCGCACGTCGGGGTTGGTCGTCGGGTCCCGTTCGAGCGAGGACTCCGGGAACACGATGAGGTCGTACTTCCCTTCGAGCCGGTCCGCGAGCGCCAGGTGCCTGCGGAAGAGGTAGTCGGACGAGATCTCCTCGGGCGTCAGGGTCCGGTTCTGGTCGTTGCCCTGGAGCAGCGCGAACTTGATCCGGCCGGTCGTCGCCGGCTCGTACCGCGTGACCGAGGCGATGCCGGCGACGAGCACCAGGACGACGAGCCCGACTGCGGCGCGCAGCGCTGCTCGTCCCGCGCGCGCCCTCCAGTCGACGAGCAGGTCGAGGACGAGCGCGTTGCACGCGACCACCACGAAGGAGACGAGCGCGACGCCACCGAACGAGGCGAGCGCACGCGCCCACGACGAGTCGTGCAGCGCCACGCCCAGCTCACCCCACGGCAGCCCGCCCAGCGGAAACCGGGCTCGCAGCGCTTCGAGCACGACCCAGACGGCAGCGATGAGCCACGGTGAGCGCAACCCGCGCCGGTCGAAGAGGGCGACGAGCGCCCCGGTCCCGGCGAAGAACGCCGCCTCGCCGAGGACGAGCGGAGCGATCGCGACGGCTCCGAAGTAACGCGACCATCCGAGCACCAACACGAAGAACACGAGGCCCGCGACCAGCCCGGTGAGTGCGGCACGCCCGACCGACACGCCGCGCCACGTCCACAGCAGCGGGATCAGCGCGACCAGGGCGAGCGGCCCGAGATCGAGGGTCGGGAACGCGGCCCCGAGGAGCAGGCCCGACAGGACCGCCAGGCCGAGCGCGCCCCAGAGGTTCGGGACGCGTGCACCGGCGGCGTCGGCGGACGGCTCCCTCAGGCGCAGTCGCGGCAGAGCATCCGCTCCTCGTCGGCGAGCTGGCTGCGCGGGAGGAGCAGGAAGCAGGACGAGCAGTGGAACTCCGTCGCGCGTCGCGGGGCGATCCGGCTCGGACCGTCGCCCATCTCCGCGCTCTCGGGCTCCTCCTCCTCGAGCTCCTCCTCGTCGTCCTCCATCTTGGCGCTGGCCGTCTTCTCCTCGAGGAGCGCGTCGAGGGGGGTCTCCACGTCGTCGGGGTGGAGCTCCTCGTCGAGGTCGACCACGTCGTCGTCGTCGTCCTCGGAGCGCTTCGTCCGGGCGCTTTCCGCGGGCGCGTCGGCCACCGGCGCCGCCGTCGGGTCGACCAGCACCTCGGTGATCGTCTCGTCGATCTCGAGGACTTCGTCGTCGAGGTCGTCCTCGTCGGCGAGGCCGTCGTCGGCTGCGAGGTCGTCGTCGGTGGCGAGATCGTCGGGCGCCGGGTCCTCGTCGTCGAGGTCCACGTCGCTCGCCTGCTCGTCCTGGAATGTGTCTTCGGTCATGCACGCTCCCGCGGCCTGCTGCCGCATCAGGGGCCGGAGCATAATCCCGACCCCCCGGCGCGCACGGCAACCGCGCGCCACCTTCGAACATTCCCGCCGGCGGCCGTCGGTGCCTCGGCGATGGGCCAGGGGCCGTGGCGGGGGGTCGCTCCCGTGCTCGCTCCGGAGGTGGTGAGGGGCCCAGGAGACCGTTGGGGCCACCGAACGAGCACTGTTTGGCCCGGCCTGCCGGGCAGGCGGGTTATTCCAGCGGGTTCGGCGTTCTCTACTTGGTCTCCTGGGCCCCGGCCACCCGACGGTGGAGTCCGGCGTGAGCCGTCCCGAACCGCAGGGAAGCCCCCAGTACGCCCGACGCCGGGCCTCGTGTCAAGCCGGGCCGCGACCGCATGACCTGCGACGACGCGCGACGTCCCAGGTCAGGGCCCTGCGACTTTCTTCGACGGGGCAGACGCGAGCCGCCGCGCCTCGGCCGCCCGCTCCGCGGTCAGGCGCTCGAGGTCGTGATCCTGGTGGTCGACGTAGCGCATCGCGGCCGCGATGGCCCGATGGCCGGCCTGCTCGGCCACGAGACGGTGCATCTCCTGCCCGACCACCCGGTACGCCGGATGCCCCTGCGGCGAGGTGCGCAGCTCGAGCAGGTGCATGGCCTCCCGCGCGTTCATCTGCATGACGAACCGGATGCGGTACGCGAGGGACACCGCGTACGGGGCCTCGACCGGGAACTCCATCGCGAGCTCATCGTGCAACGCCGCGGAACGGGCCATCGCGTCGTCGAAGACGGCGGAGAGGCCCGCGTCGTCGATGGCTGCCGGGCGCTCGTAGCCATGGCGCGGTGAGAGCGTCTGCCACTCGATCGTGAGCATGCGGTGCCGCTGCAGGTCGCGGAACGCCCCGTAGTCGCAGAGGACGTCGAAGCGGTAGCCCGTGCGCTCGAACGCTCGCCCCGGCTTGTGGCGTCGGTTGACGCGCTTCCCCACGTACGCGCGAAGGAGCGCGACGCGCTCGTCGGTCCCCAACCTCCGGACCCGCGCGAGCAGCTGGTCGTCGGGTAGGTCGAGGTAGGGGTAGCAGATTGCGGCGAGGACCTTGTCCTCACCTTCGGGATCGAAGTCCGTGAGTGTGACGGCAGGCCGGTCCTGGGGCACCTCGTCGGTGAACACCCGCGCCGCGATCGCCTCGGTCTCGGCCCGGGTGTCCTCGAAGTACTCGCTCCACGCCAACCCGCGATCGGGGCGGTCGACGCGCGTCAGGAACGAAGGGATCACCTTGCGGAGCTCCTCGAGCATCAGCCCCGCGTAGGTGCGGGCCTCCGGCAGCGGGTGTGCCCGCATGCGCAGCAGGAGCTGCTCATAGCCCTGGCCGGTCCCGTAGATCCCGACGTTCGAGAGCGTGGCCGCGGGGAGGATGCCGCGCGCGGCATCGCAGGCCTTCGCCTTGATGGTCTGCTTGTAGACGAAGTCGGAGTCCTCGGCCTGCTTCGGGAACTGCTCGCGCGCCCAGTCGGTCAGGCGGGGCAAGCACGACGCGTACGCGTCGAACAGGGCGTCGAGATCCCCGACGTACCGTGCGCCGAGCCGGGACTGCAGGATCGTCGGCGGCCGCAGGAACCGGTAGAGCCCACCGAGCCGCGAGTCGTACGGGATGTAGCGCGTCGACTGCTCGAGGTACGCCATGAGCCGGCCCCACTCGAGGACCTTGGTCAGCAGGTTCGACGACTGCTCGCACGCGAGGTGCACGCCGCCCAGCTGCGCGACGGAGTCGTCGCCGTACTCGAAGAAGACGCGGTCGTAGAGCTCTTCCGCGCGCTTCAGCCCGATCGTCGCGTCGACGGTGAGGTCTCCGGTGAGGTCGAGGTCGGCGACGAACTCGTCGAGGAACAGTCGCCGGAGGCTCTTCGAGCTGCGCGAGTACCGAGCGAAGAGTGCGCCCTTCACGACCTCGGGAAGGTTCACGAGCGCGAAGACCGGCCCGTCGAGGTTCGTGAAGTACGGCCGGAGCGTCGCCTCCTCCTGGGGGGTGAAGCGCTCGGCGACGTAGTGCATGGCTCGGTCCCCTGGATCACGGTCGGGGTCACGGATGGGCTGGGTCACGGATGGAAGGTCGATCGTACCGATGCCTCCCCGGGGGTCCTGGGACCCGGATCAGACGAGCAGTCGCAAGGCCTCGGGAACGACCTGGGCGCTGCGTGCCGTCGCTTCGGGCAGGGCGACCCCGTCGAGCTCTGCCCCGATCGGCCGAGCGGCGAGGATCTCGACCCGGCGCCCGGTCCCGATGAGGATCCGCGGGTGCGGCAGGTGTGTCCCGGACCCGAGCCGGGCGCGCATCGCACGTCGCTCCCCCGCCGCGAGTGCGTAGACCTGCACCTCGAGCCGGCCGTCGCCCGGATGCCCGCGCGGGACCACGTCGTTGCCGGCGAGGTACTGGCCGTTGGCGACCACCACGGTGGTCGCCGGACCTTCGTGCACGGAGCGACCATCGACGGTGACCGTGCAGGGGAAGGTCCGCGTCCACCGACGGATCCGATCGGGCCGGGTGCCCACCGTGAGCAGGTTGACCCCCAGTCGCTCGGTGGTCCTGCCGTCACCCACCCGGAACAGGTCGACGGTGACCTCCCAGGAACCCGTCGACTGCGGGGTGAGCCCGATCGCGCGCGCGAAGTCGCAACCGCCGTCGGGCGTGAAGTGCAGCCGAACTCCCGGATGCTCCCCGGCAAGGCGGGCGAGCTCGGCATCGCCTCCTGCACCCTCCGCCTCGGAGTCCCCGGTCGCGGGGACGCCCCACGGATCACCCGGTCGCATCAGGCGCTCGCATCAGGCGCTCGCATCGGGCGCTCGCATCAGGCGGTCACCACGCTCGCGGCGACCACCACGCCGCGATGACACGCGTCCGCGGCCGCGTGGGCGGTGGCGCGGGTCTCGGGGTCGGGCGCGACCTCAGCGAGCTGGCGCAGCAGGTCGATGCACTGCTTGATGTGACGCACGAAGTCACCGCCGGTCAGCTCGTCATCGTCGAGCACGCGTCCGAGGTCGTCACCCGCCGCCCACTCGTACGCGTACGGGGTGAAGCCGGGATCGGGCACCCGAGTCTCGGGCAGGCCCGCCTCGGCCTCGTCGGCGGCGAGCGCGCGACGGAGCCGTTCGATCCGCCGTGTGCGCTGGGCGACCTTCGACGTCGGCCAGCGAGCGGGTGGTACGGGAGGAGCTCCGTCGGAACCGCGACGCTCGTAGGTGAAGCACGACACGAGCGCGGCCATCTCGGGCACGTCGAGTCGATCGAACAGCCCCTCCCGCACGGATTCCGCGAGCAGCAGGTCGGTCTCCGTGTAGAGGCGCGCCAGGATGCGGCCGGCGTCGGTGAGCGCCCATCCGTCGAGGTAGCCCCACCCCTCCAGGATTCGTCGTACCCGGTCGAGCTGCCGGGCGAGGCTGTCGGTACGGCCCCGCACTCGCTGCTCGACGCGGGTGCGCTCGCGTTCCAGTCGGACCACGATCCCCGAGGCGCGCACGCGCTCGTCGCGCTTCGGATCCTGATCGACGGGATGCGCGGCGATCTCCGCCTCGAGCTCGTCGATCCGACTGGTCGAGCTGCGCGGTCGCGGCGGACGACGGACCTTCACGCCGCGCAGTGCCTCGAGGACCGTCCGCTGGAACACCCGGTTGCGCGGTGCGTACGGCTGCGGGAGGTCGACCCGCCCGACCGCGACCGGTGGCCCGTCGAAGTCGTCGGGCGCCAGTCGGACGAGGTGCCGCGACGGGACGAGCCCGAGGATCCGTATCGAACCGCGACGGGCCTCCTGCGCGAGGACGACGACCTTGCCGTTGCGACCGCCGACCCAGAGCACGTCACCGGGGATCAGCGCCTCCATCGCCTTCGCGACCCGCCGGCCCGTCCCGGCGCCGCGGCGCTCCGCGCCGAGCGCGTCGAGCAGCGCCCGGTACGTCTCGACGTCGCCGAGGTCGCTGTGGGCGACGGCTCGCTGCTCCTCGAGCTGGGCGCTGGTCCGCGCCAGCTGCCGCTCGAGGGCGACGACGTCGCGATCGGCATGGAACTGGGCGAAGGAGAGGTTGAGGAGATGGTGCGCCTGCTCCGCCGAGTACCGGCCCACGAGGTTGACCGTCATGTTGTAGGTCGGGCGGAACGACGAGCGCAGGGCGTCGGTGCGTCGGGACGCGAGTCCCGCGACCTGCTCGAACGGCACCCAGGGGCTCCAGAGCACGACCGCGTACCCGACCGCATCGATCCCCCGCCGGCCGGCCCGACCGGTGAGCTGGGTGTACTCACCGGGCGTCAGGAACTCATGGCGCTCCCCGGTGAACTTGGTGAGCTTCTCGATGACGACCGAGCGGGCGGGCATGTTGATCCCGAGCGCGAGCGTCTCGGTCGCGAACACCACCTTCACCAGACCCGCGGCGAAGGCCTCCTCGACCGCCTCCTTCATCGGCGGGACCATGCCCGCGTGATGGGCCGCGAGGCCCGCATCCAGGCCGGCGAGCCAGCGGTCGTACCCGAGGACCACCAGGTCGTCGTGCGTCAGCGCACCCACGTGCTGCTCGGCGATGCGCCGGATCTCGGTGCGCTCCTCGGGCGTCGTGAGCCGCACGCCTGCGCCCAGGCACTGCTCGACCGACTGGTCACACCCCTTGCGACTGAACACGAACACGATCGCCGGGAGGAGGTCCTCGGCGGCGAGGAGCTCCACGACATCGACCCGCCCCGGCGTCTGCAGCTTGCGGCTCGCTTGCGGCGCGCCCTTCGGTCCTCGCCCGACCCGGCGGTCGATGCGGGCGGCTTCGGGGTTCGGTCGGAGGTCGTCGCCACCACCCACGAACGTGGGCAGCAGGTGCAGCCGATCGGCGTCCCGCTCCCCCACCAGGTAGCGGTGGTGCAGCTCGACCGGGCGCCGCTCTTCGATGACCGGCGTCGTGGCACCCCGCACGGTCTCGATCCAGGCGGCGAACTCCTCGGCGTTCGACACGGTCGCCGAGAGGCAGACCAGGTCGATCTCCGGCGGGAGGTGGACGATGACCTCCTCCCAGACCGCGCCGCGGTAGCGGTCCTGGAGGTAGTGCACCTCGTCGAGCACGACCGAGTCGAGGCCCTCCAGGGCCGGCGACGCCGCGTAGATCATGTTGCGGAGCACCTCGGTGGTCATCACGACGATCGGCGCGTCGCCGTTCACCGAGTTGTCGCCTGTGAGGAGACCGACCTGGTCGCGCCCGTGGACCCGCGCGAGGTCACCGAACTTCTGGTTCGACAGCGCCTTGAGCGGCGTCGTGTAGAACGCCTTCCCCCCGCGCGCGAGCGCCCGCGCGATCGCATACTCCGCGACGATCGTCTTGCCCGAACCCGTCGGTGCGGCGACGAGCACCGACCGTCCGTCGTCGAGCGCGTCGAGCGCGCGGCGCTGGAAGTCGTCGAGTTCGAATCCGAGGCTCGCCTCGAAGTCGGCGCGGATCCTCGGCACGCCGCTCGTGCCCGGCGTCCGGTCACCCGGCATCTGGGGTGCCGACGTCAGGGGGCCGGAGCCTCGGTGACCGGGGGCGTCGGGACCGTGGTGTCCGTCGGCAGGCTCGTGTCGGTCGGGAGGCTCGTGTCGGTCGGCAGGCTCGTTGCGGTGGGCAGGGTGACCGTGGGTGTCGACGGCACGGAGTTCGAACCGTCGTCGGGTGCGAAGAGCCAGAGCAGGATGCCGGTGACCGCGAGGATCGCCACCACGGCGAGCACCGCGACGGCGATCTCGCGCCGATCACGCTTCGGGTGGTAGGTCTCGCGCCGGCGGGCGGGCGTCATCGTTTGAGCATCCTCCCGATCACGATGCTGCCCTCGTAGAAGAGGTACATCGGGACGGCCATGAAGAAGAGAGAGTAGGGGTCCTGGCTCGGCGTGATCACGGCCGCGAACACGAAGATCAGGACGATCGCCCACCGCCGGAAGTGGCGGAGCTGCTGGGTGTTGATGATCCGGGCGATCAACAGGAACACCAGGATCACCGGAAACTCGAACGCGAGACCGAACGCGAGAAGCATGAGCGCGACCAGGCCGATGTACTTGTCGGCGGTCAGCAATGGGCTCTGCTCCTGGCCGCCGACGTTCAGCAGGAAGTGCAGGGCCTCCGGCAACGTGATCATCGCGACGAATGCGCCGAACAGGAACAGGACGATCGACGCACCGAGGAACGGGACCGCGTACCGCTTCTCCTTGGGGTTGAGCCCGGGCGTGATGAAGCGCCAGAGCTGCCACAGGAGGAACGGCAGGGCGACGATGATGCCGCCGTACGTCGCGACCTTCAATCGGGTGATGAACGCGTCGAGCGGGCCCGTGAAGACGAAGGTGTTCTTGCTCCCGCGGTCGGTCGCCTCGGTGTAGTACTTCAGGAAGAACTTGATGATGTCGGGCGAGAACCAGTAGCAGAGCGCCACCGTTCCTGCGAGCACGATCAGGGACCACATGATCCGTCGTCGCAGCTCTGTGAGGTGCTCGACGACCGTCATCTGGCCGCCGGGAGGATCCGGGGTCACGATGCGCTACGCGCTCGTCTCGGGGTCGGTGGTGGACTCCCCCGGGGCCGGTGCGGAACCGTCGGTCGCCGGCTCTCCCGCCTCGTTCACGTCGATGATGTCCGTGTCGGGCACCGCGGTCTTCGGCGGCAGCGTCGGCGGGGGCTCGGCGCTCGACGACGCGTCGTCCGAGAACACCTCGTGCATGTCCCGGGTCATCGTCTGCTGGAACTGCCGGAACTCCTTCATGGCCCGGCCGACCTGACGCCCGACCTCGGGCAGCTTCGTGGGCCCGAAGACGAGCAGTGCGATGACCAGCACCACGAGGATCTCGGCCGGACCGAGCTGCACGGGACTCCCTTCGCGCCGACGACGTTCGATCGTACCGCTCGTCCTCGACCGTCCCTGATCAGGTGCTCGGATCAGGTGCTCGGATCAGGTGCTCGGTCGGTGCCGGATCAGGCCGGCCGTGCCGACGCTTCGCGGCCGTCAGGCGTCGCGGATCCCCGGCTCGAGCGCATCGGCCCAGTCGTCCCGCCGGAGCAGGAGGTGGAAGTCGAGCAGGTCGTCCGGCGTCAGCGCCGGGCCCTTCCGTCGCTCCGTGAGCTCGGCGGGGAGATGCCAGACCTCTTCGACGCACCCGGCCTGTCGGAGCAGGGCACAGATCGCCGGGCTGGCGTGGTGATAGGCGGCGACCGAGCACGTGGGGCAGCGGAACCGGTACGCGCCGGCCCCGTCTGCGGCACAGGTGCGCACGGTCACGTCGTCGGGACCGAGCCGCACCGCACCGCATCGCGGGCATTCCGCCTTGATCGAAGTCACGACCAGTGGATCGGCGCCCTCCGGGGTCCGCTTGAGCCAAGATGACGGAATCCCCGACCGTGCCGATCCAGCGCCGGCAAGGGTTTCCGGCCCCCAACCGCGGCAAGACCTCAGAGCAGATCGGGTTCCGTGACCCCCATCACCTTCGCCCACCGGGGCGCTCGGGCCGACCGTCCCGAGAACACGATCGCCGCGTTCCGGTACGCGCTCGAGCACGGGGCCCGCGGCCTCGAGACCGATGCTCGGCACTCGGCCGACGGCGAGGTCGTGCTGGTGCACGACGAGCGCTTCCGAGCCCGTCTCGCCGGCGTCCTGCCCTGGCGCCTCAGTGTCGCCGGCACCTCGGCCGAGCGGCTGGCGCACCACGACGTCCCGCGTCTCGTCGACCTCTACGACGAGCTGGGCGCGGACTACGAGCTCTCGATCGATCTCAAGGCGCCGGACATCGGCGAGCAGATCATCGAGATCGCCCGGGAGCGCGGCGACCCACGACGCCTCTGGCTGTGTGCGGCCTCCACCCGCCGCCTGCGGGCGCTGCGCGAGCTCTCGTCCGAACCCAAGCTCGTGCACAGCCAGCGGAGCAACCGGATCTCGGTGACGCTGGAGCGGCACGCCGCCGATCTCGCGTCCGCCGGGATCGACGCGATGAACATGCATCACAGCGAGTGGAGCCGTGGCCTGGTCGCGTTGTTCCACCGCTTCGACGTGCAGGCGTTCGCGTGGGACGTGCAGGAGGTGCGCCACCTCCGCTCCATGCTGCGGATCGGGATCGATGCCGTCTACTGCGACAACGTCGACCGCATGGTCGCGACGGTCGCCGAGTGGACGACCGACTCACCCGAGAACCCCGGCTCCCCCGACCAGCCCTGACGACTCGTCGCGGGACGGGCTAGAGCAGCCCGACGTCGGAGAGGGGCCAGATGCGCACGAAGACGCGTCCGACGATCGAGTCCTCGTTGATCGGGCCGAAGACCCGGGAGTCCTTCGAAGCCTCGCGGTTGTCACCCATCATGAACAGGTGCCCCTTCGGCACGACGCAGCCCGGCTCGCCCCCGGGCGGGGCACCGCAGCCGGGCGCGACGTCGGTGAAGGTCGTCCTCACGCCCTTGGGCAGGTAGGGCTCGTCGAGCTCGCGCCCGTTGATGAGGATCCCGCCCTGGCCGTCACCCGTCACCGTGTCGCCGGGGAGCCCGACGACGCGCTTCACGAGGTCCTCGATGTCAGCGCTCCGGGCGAGGGGCGGCGCCTCGAACACGATGAGGTCGCCCCGGTTCACGTCGTGCAGGTCGTAGGAGAGCTTGTTGACGAGGACCCGGTCGCCGACCTGCAGCGTCGGAGTCATGGACTCGGACGGGATGTAGAAGGCCTGGAACAGGAAGGACTTGATCACGAACGCGATCACGAGCGCGACCGCGATGAGCGCGACCCATTCGAGGACGACCCGGGCGGTCCCCTTGCGAGGCTTGTCGGGCTTCGCGACGGTGCCGTCGTCGCCGCCGTCCCCGGAGCCGGGACCCTCGGGATTCTGCGCCCCGGCCTCCTGGTCCGCGGAGGCCCCGCTCGGGGTCGGCGAGCTCGTGGTCTCGTCGCCGTTCCCGCTCGGAACGGGCGAACCACCGGCACCGGTCGCCGGCAGGGTTGCCGTCGCGTCGGTCGCTGTAGAGCTCCCCGAGACGGGCTGGTCGGGTTCGGGCGACCCTGACGGTGCTCCTGGGTCGGTCACGCTGGGTGCTCCACTGGACACCATCCTCGCACGTCCCGACCGAGTCCCCGGCGTCGGCCCGGGGCGGGCTTCGGGCGCGGTGTCACCGTGCCTCGTAGCGCTCGAGCACCCGCCGGGCTGCTCCGGCCACGATGGCGGCGGCCTCGGGTGGGCCCAGGACCTTCGCGGACGGTCCCAGCCCGAGCAGCAGTCGCTCGAGGAAGGCATCGCCGCTCACCGCGAGCACCACGTCGACGCGACCCCGAGCCCGCGCGGTGCGCGACTCGGTCGGGAGGCTGTCGGCGACCCAGGCCGCGGCAGGCTCCAGGCGCAGCCGCACCCGAAGGTCGTCGGGATCGGCCCGATACACCAGGTCGCCCTCTTCTTCGGGCACGTCGGGGTGCGGTTGCACGGGCTCGCCGGTGGAGCCGACGCTACGCACCCGGTCGATCCGGAACACCCGGCCCCCCTCGGCCCGGTAGCAATACCCCGCGAGGTACCAGGCGCCGAACGCGTTGAACACGCGCGCGGGGTCCACCACCCGGGTCGTCATCTCGTCGCGGGCGAACGAGTAGTACTCCAGCTCGACCTGTTCGCCCGCGTCGGCGGCGCTCCGCAGCGCGTCGAGATGGTCCGCTGCACCGACGTGCACCGCGACCCCGCCCGTCGCACCGAGCGCCTCCTCCAGCTTCGCGAGCGCGGTCGCGAGCGGTCCCGAGGGATCGGAGCCGGGGACGGCGAGCAGCGCACGCCCGGCCGCCAGCAGTGCGAGCCCCTCCGCCGGCGAGAGCTGCAGCGGCCGGTCGAAGTACTCCGCGAGCCGGATGCTCACCGCGCCGTCGTCGCCGACCCAGACGTCGATGAGCCGGTCCGCCGTGTAGGGCGGGAGCCCGCACATGGGGAGCAGCTCGAGGTCCAGCTCGAGCTCGGCCTCGTCGATCTCGAAGCGCTCGGCCAGCTCCGGGAGCGTGACCCCCGGGTGAGCGAGGATCCAGGGCACCAGCGCGAGCATGCGCTGCAGCCGCGCCGCGGACTGGGGACGCGGGCTCACCTCCCGGCTCCCGCTCCCGTTGCTTCTCCCGTGAGAGCCTGGAGCCACACGACCATGTCGGCGCGCAGCTCGGGCGGTTCGAGCACCTCCGCGTGCTCGAGGAGCGCCAGCACCCAGGTGCGAAACGCCTCGCGGTTGACCACCCGGAGCTCGACCACCACTGCCCCGCCATCCATGCGCTCCACGACCGCGGTCTCGCCCAGGTCGTCGACGACCCACGCGGCTCGGGTCGCGTCGACCAGCACCCGTGCGTCGACCGGAGCCTCGTCGCCGTACGTGAGCGGATCCTCACGCAGGAACGCGGCGGGCTCGACGTCGGCGGGTGGTTCGAACGATCGCGGCGGCCCTGCGTCGGGTGCGCCCTCGATCCGATCGACACGGAACGAGCGGGGTGCGTCGCGGCCGACGTCGCGACCGACGACGTACCAGTGGCCGAAGCGGTGCACCACGCCGTAGGGCTCGAGCGTGCGGCGCTCGGTGCGGTAGCGGAACTCCAGCGTCCGGCGCTTCGCGACGGCGTCGAAGCAGTCGGCGAGCGCCGGCGTCACCTCGAGCTGGGCGACCGGCGGTGCGGCGGCGCCTTCGATGCCACCGAGCTTCCGCAGACCGGCCTGCGCCGCGCTGCCCTCCAGGCGCACCGCGGTGACCGCGACGTGCAGGGCGGCCCGCTCGCCGTCGGTGAGTCCGAGATCGGGCAGGTAGTAGTCGTCGGGACGGATGCGGTACCCCTGCTCCCCGCCCAGCGCGTCGACCGTCTCGACGCTGATGGGGATCCCGAGCTCGCGCAGGGTCTCCTTGTCCCGCTCGAACGCCCGCCGGCGCGCGACCTTCTCCTCGGGGTACGCGGGCTCGAGACGATCGGCGAGCTCGTCGAGCGTGAGCGGTCGACGGGTGTCGAGGAGCGTGGCGGTCAGGTTGAGCATCCGCTCCAACCGGTCGGTCACCGCGCTCCCTTGTGGTCGCTGGCCCGGGCTCGTCTCCCATCGGGCTCGAGGCGCTCGACGGCGTAGCGTCCCGGCCGCTGCCGCGGCCTGGAAGAGCGCCGGGTCATCGGCCGCCGGTCGCCCCATCGAGGTGATCTCGAGGCCGTACCGGTCGAAGAGCGCGAGCACGTCCGGAGGTGACACCGCGACGATCTCGTGGCGGACGTCGAGGCCGGCCGCGGCCAGGTCGGCCCGCAGGCGAGCCTCCTCCTCGCCCCCGATCGCCGGGACGGGGATCACGATGCGCTCGCGGCATGCGAGCCGGAGCGCCGTCGCGGTGTGGTGCGACAGGCCGGCGTGGCGCTCGCGCGGGTCGGCGAACGACACGCGCAGGGCAGCGATCGCGACACCGCCGAGCGCGACCGTGGCGTCGAGGATCGGGCCGACCTCCATCCCCGAGAAGCCCAGCCGGGTGTTCGTGCCGACGATGCCCGGGCCCATGGCCACCACGGCGACGTCCGCGCCGGCCGCGTGGCGCGCGACGGCGAGCGCCGAGAACACCGAGACCGCCTCGAAGTCACCGCCGAAGGCGTGGCCGCACGTCACCGTGGCGTCGATCAGTCCCCGCTCACGCAGCTCGAACACCAGGTCGGAGAGGGCGAGCGGCAGTCCGGCGCCGTCGGTCATCACATACACGAGCCGGGCGTCCGGTGCCGCGTCCTTGACCGCGACGGCGACTGCGGGCAGCTGGCTGTGGAGCGCGGCCGCGACCACCGGCATGCCGTGGATCGACTCCACCTCGGCCAACTGGTCCAGGTGCTCCTCGGTGCTGCCGACGTCGGCCTGCAGGCTCGTGTAGCGGCCCTTGATGATGTGGCCGGGACCCTTCTGGCTCCAGCCGTCACGGGCCAGGTTCCAGTGCACGACGTGCCATCCGCCGGTGCCGAGCCCGAGCTCGACCGCCGTCGTGTTCACCACGACCTGGTCGCCCGGCGCGACCGTGCCCGAGAGCTGGGTGAGGACGTAGGCACGCTCGGGACCGGCGCCCAGCTCGACCTCGACGCGCTGCAGCCCGGGACGTTCCACGAGCAAGCGGAGGACGGTCCCGGTCCGGAAAGAAGGCAACGGTTGCTACAGCGACGCGATGAGCCGCTCGACGCGCTCGTCGCGCGACTTGAACGGGTCCTTGCAGAGCACGGTGCGCTGCGCCTGGTCGTTGAGCTTCAAGTGCACCCAGTCGACGGTGTAGTCGCGCTTGCGCTCCTTGGCCCGCTTGATGAACGCCCCGCGCAGGCGGGCGCGGGTCGTCTGCGGAGGTGTGGTGACCGCGGTCTCGATCTCCTCGTCGGTCGCGGTGCGGTCGACCTGACCGCGACGTTCGAGGAGGTAGTAGAGCGACCGCGCTCGGGTGACATCGTGGTAGGCGAGGTCGACCAGCGCGACGCGCGGGTGCGTCAGCGGGAGATCGTGGCGTTCCCGGTAGGCCTCGATGAGGTGGTGCTTGATGACCCAGTCCACCTCGGTCTTGAGCTTGAGCGGATCGCTCTCGAGGTGGGTCATCACGTGCTCCCACATCTCGAGCGCCTGCTGCTCGAGGGGCGACAGCCCCTTCTTCTTCGCGAACTTCAGGGCCCGGTTCAGGTACTCGGCCTGCACCTCGACTGCCGAGAGCTCCCGGCCGTTGGCGAGGCGGATCCTGCGGCGGCACGTCATGTCGTGGCTGATCTCGCGGATCGCCCGGATCGGGTTCTCCAGCGACAGGTCACGCCACGGGCTCGGGTCCTCTTCGAGCATGCGGAGCATGATCGACATCGTCCCGAGCTTGAGGAACGTCGTGTACTCGCTCATGTTGGAGTCGCCGACGATCACGTGCAGCCGGCGGAAGCGCTCGGCATCCGCGTGCGGTTCGTCGCGAGTGTTGATGATCGGGCGCGAGCGCGTGGTCGCGCTGGACACGCCTTCCCAGATGTGCTCGGCCCGCTGCGAGATGCAGTACATCGCCCCACGGGCGGTCTGCAGCACCTTCCCGGCGCCGGCGTAGACCTGGCGCGTGACGAGGAACGGGATCAGCACGTCGGTGAACTTCGTGAAGTCGCCCTCCCGCTCCACCAGGTAGTTCTCGTGACACCCGTAGGAGTTCCCGGCGGAGTCGGTGTTGTTCTTGAAGAGGAACACTTCGCCACGGATGCCCTCCTCGCGGAGGCGCTGCTCGGCACTGCGCACCAGCCCCTCGAGGATCCGCTCGCCCGCCTTGTCGTGCACGACGAGATCGGCGATGGAATCGCATTCAGGTGTCGCGTACTCCGGGTGGCTCCCGACGTCGAGGTAGAGCCGGGCGCCGTTCTCGAGGAAGACGTTGCTGGAGCGGCCCCACGACACGACCCTCCGGAAGAGGTAGCGGGCCACCTCGTCGGGGCTCAGGCGCCGCTGGCCGCGGAGTGTGCACGTGACTCCGTACTCGTTCTCGAGACCGAAGATCCGCCGTTCCACGGCTGAATCGTACCGGCCCCGGGGCGGACCCCGGGACCGGTACCTGCTCGACTCGGAACGGTCAGGCGATCAGCCGCCGACGACCGGGAAGATCTTCTTGCAGGTCTTCTCGTCCCCGATCGCACCGATCACGTCCTGGTCGGTGACCTTGCTGAGGTCGGTGGTGTCCACGCCGAGCAGCTGCAACGCGACCTCGAACTGCGTCACGTCGGCCTGGAAGGCCACGCCGCTCGCGTCCGCCGCCTGGAACTTCTCCAGCGCGTCGGAGACCTTCGTCTGCAGCTTGCTGAGGTCGCTGGACATGATCTTCGCGATCTTCTTGCCGCTGTCGACGTCGGGGTAGACCTTGGCGAGCTTCGCCTTGCGCTTGGCGATCAACGCGAGGAAGTCGTCCGCGGCGGTCACCGCTGCCGTCTGGAACGCCACCGGATCGGCGCTCGGCGCCGAGGTGTACGCCGCCGTGAACGCGTCGAGGTCCTCGCCGATCACCGAGTTGTACGTGCCACAGAGGACCTTGGCGTACTTCGCCTCCGACACCGGCTTCTGCTTGGCGGCGGCGACGGATGCCCCGGCCGCCGAGACGCCGGCGAGCGGGACCATCACGGTCACCGCGATCAGGGCCAGCCCTGCTCGTCCGAGCTTGCTCACGAAACGCTCCTGTTCGTCTGGGGATCCGGTGTCACGCTGCACCGTTGCTGCAGAGCATGACGTGGTGCACCGAGTATCGCTTACCGGGCCCGTTCGCGATGCACCGCCCACCGATCGGCCGGGTGCCTGCCTAGGATCGCGCGGTGGTGCCCATGCGTCAGGTCACGTGGGTCAGCGGCTCCTTCCGGGCGCACGTCCTCGCGGCCCGACTCGAGTCCGAGGGCATCGACGTGCAGCTCCGGGGTGCGCTCGATTCCCAGTACGCGCTGACGGTCGGCGCGCTCGCCCGAGTCGACGTCTGGGTCCCCGAGGATCAGCTCGAGGACGCCGAGTACGTCCTGCTCTCGAACGAGGTCGACGACGCGCTGGACGCCCCGCCGTCGTGGGCCGGTCCGCGATCACCCCAGTTCCCGCGCCGGTGGTTGCGGTGGTGCGCGGTGCTCGTGCTCGCGACCGCCGGCCTCGTGCCCGTGGTGGCGTACCTCGCCGAGCGGCGATAGCGCCGCCCGGTACCGGTCAGGAGGCGGCGAGCACCGCTTCGAGGTCGGCGGCGCGCACCCTACGGAAGGCACGGCGCTCCTTCGTGCGGTCGAGGAACGCGACCTCGAGCTGCGCGGCGGTGAGGGTGACCCCGTCGGCTCCCGCGAGCACGGATGCACCGAGGCGGATCGCCTCGTCGCGCGTCAAGTCGGCGCGGTACTGCGCCATGAGGGCGGTGGCGATCGTGTCGGCCTCACCACCGAGGACGGTGGCGCCCTCTTCGTCCATCACCGTGCCGTCGTAGAGGATGTGGAAGAGCTCGTCGTCGGCCGGCGACGCCCCGGCCTGCGCGACCAGGATCTCGACCTCGTAGGGCTTCATCTCGTGGGTGAACACCTGACCCAGCGTCTGCGCGTACGCGTTCGCGAGCGCACGGGCGTTCACGTCCTCGCGCGAGAAGGAGTAGCCCTTCAGGTCGGCCTGGCGCACACCGGCGATGCGCAGCATCTCGAACTCGTTGTACTTGCCGACGCCCGCGAACGCGATGTGGTCGTAGATCTCGCTGATCTTGTAGAGCGTGCGCGATGGATTCTCGGCGACGATCACCACACCGTCGGCCGCGCTGATCGCGACCAGGCTCTTCCCTCGGGCGATGCCCTTCCACGCGTAGTCGGCGCGGTCCTTCATCACCTGCTCGGGCGAGACGTAGAAGGGCATCGTCATAGCCCGGCCCCCTCCTCGCGCCCACCGACCGCGGCGTCGGCGCGGCTCGCGATCTCCTCGTCGGGAACCGCGGCGTACCCCGTCGCGTCGATCACCGCGACCGTGGGGAAGATGCGCCGCACGAGGTCCGGCCCACCCGTCGCGGCGTCCTCGTCGGCCGCCGCGAACAGCGCTCGGAGCGCCAGGTCGACCGTGTCGTCGCGAGAGAGGTCCTCCCGCCACTGCGACTTGATCCAGTTCCGGGCGTGCACCCCGCCGGACCCGTTGGTCTGGAAGTCGGTCTCCTCGTACTTCCCACCGGTCACATCGAAGCTGTACACCCTGCCCCGCGAACGACGGTCGTCGAACCCGGCGAACAGGGGGATCACGACGAAGCCCTGCAGGGCAGCCGGGAGGTTCGTGCGCACCATGAGGGCCAGCTGGTTGGCCTTGCCCTCGAGGGTGAGCTGCTCCCCCTCGATCTTCTCGTAGTGCTCGAGCTGGGTCTGGAAGAGGCGCACCATCTCGACGGCCGGCCCCGCGGCACCGGCGATCGCGATGCCGGAGAAGTCGTCGGCGGGAAACACCTTCTCGATCCGTCGGCTGGCGATGGCCATGCCCGCGGTCGCCCGCCGGTCACCGGCCATCACCACCCCGTCGGCGTACCGGACGGCGACCACGGTCGTGCCGTGCACGATCTCGGGCATCGCCGCGGAGAGGTCGCCCGACCGCGGCGTCGCCTCGGGTGCGACGCGCCGCAACAGGTCGTGGAAGGACGCGCCCGGATCGGATCCCGACGCGAAGAACGGAAGTGGTGAGTCGTTCATCAGGGGCGAAAGCCTACCCCGCTGCCCTCACGAGCCCCCGAGCCCGCTCGACCGTGATGTCGTGCAAGTCGTAGACGCCCGACGGTGCGAAGCCGCCAGCGTCGAGGTAGTCGAATGCTCGCGCTGCTAGCGCTGAGCTCTCCTGCAGCTGCCCAAGGGCGTTGTTGCAACGGACGCAGAGGACGCCGCGCACGAGGTCGTCGATGGTGATCGACGTGGAACGAGACACCCTCGGCAGGCTGGAGCCCGACAGATCGCGCATCCGCCGCCTTGGACGAACAGCATGCTCGTCGTAGTCCTCGAGGGTCAGTCCGAAGGTTCGTCGGAGATGCCCCGCCCGGCTCTTCGCGCTTCCGAGTCGCCGGTACTGGCGCCGTCGGTACTGATGCACGATGCTCAGCGTTCTCGTGCTGCCACCGTTTGACGTTCGCGATCGCAGTCGTTCGCGGTTCTTCGCTGATACCACGGCCTTCGCCGCGCGGCGTGACAGGCCTTGCAGATCGCCACGGAGTCCATCGACGCAGCCGGGCGCGGCATAGAACTCCTCGAACGCGGCTTGCTCTCTCCGCACTTCGTGCACGCTTCATGGAGCGAACGGTACGGACGGGGTGTGACAGCTACGCAACGGCCCGCTTCGGGGCCTTGTACGAAACTCTACTGGCCGCCTTTTTGTACATAGGATTTTACAAAGTCCTCGGCGTTGTCCTCGAGGACCTCGTCGATCTCGTCGAGGAGGTCGTCGAGCTCACCCTTGAGCTTCTCACCGCGCTCGTTGGGTGCGGTCTTGACCTCGACCTCTTCGACCCGCTCCTTGGGAGCCGGCTTCTGCTTGCGCTGTTGCTCGGGCATGGGGGTGGCCCTCCGTCGCGTGGACGTACCAGTTCTAGTCGGATCAGTGGGACAGTCGAGCCACCAGCTCGGCCGGCGTGCTCACGGTTGCGAACAACTCCTCGACGTGCTCCTTGCTTCCCCGGAGCGGCTCCATCATCGGGATCCGCTTGAGGGGGTCCGATCCGACGTCGAGGATGATGCTGTCCCAGTTTGCCGCGACCACGGCGTCGGGCCAGCGTGACAGGCAACCACCCCGGAAGTACGCCCGCGTGGTCTCGGGCGGCGCGGTCGTGGCGGCCATCACGTCGGACTCGTCGAGGAGCCGTTCGATCTTGCCCGCGCGGACGAGGCGCTCGTAGAGCGAACGGTCGGGGCGCACATCGCTGTACTGCAGGTCGAGGAGCGCGAGCTTCGGGTCACTCCATTCGAGGCCGTCACGGTCGACGTACGCGCCGAGCAGCGCGAGCTTCGTGACCCAGTCGAGCTGGCCGTCGAGCTCGAGTGGATCGCGCTCGAGCGCGGTGAGGACGGACTCCCATCGACCGATCACGGCGCCGCCGACATCGGGACCGCCGCACATCGCGAGTCCCGTCTCGTCGGCGTACTTCTGCGCGAGCCGCAGGTACTCCCACTGCAGCTCGATCGCGGTCATCCGACTTCCGTCGGCGAGCTCGACCGTGGCCTTGCAGGTCGGGTCGTGCGAGACGACGCGCATCGCGCCGACGGGGCCCGAGATCGAGAAGTCCTTGCGCCCACCCGCGTTCTCGAAGAAGTCGTCCTCGACCATCGCGAGCACGATCGCCGTCGTCCCGACCTTCAGGAACGTCGAGACCTCACAGAGGTTCGCGTCGCCCGCGATGACGTGGAGGCGCCGGTACACCTGTGGATCGGCGTGCGGTTCGTCGCGCGTGTTCACGATCGGACGCTTGAGCGTCGTCTCGAGCCCGACCTCCTCCTCGAAGAAGTCGGCCCGGGCACTGATCTGGAAGTCGACGGGTGCCGCGCCGTTCTCGGAGCCGACCTTCCCGGCGCCGGTGAACACCTGCCGGGTGACGAACCACGGGAGGAGGTGGCGCACCAACGTCGCGAACGGGAGCGCACGGTCGACGAGGTAGTTCTCGTGGGTGCCGTAGCTGTTGCCCTTGCCGTCGGAGTTGTTCTTGTAGACGACGACCTCCTGGCCCGGCTCGATGAGCGAGCGTGCCGCCAGCATCGA
Source organism: uncultured Acidimicrobiia bacterium (assembly GCA_963720675.1). Taxonomy (GTDB): domain Bacteria; phylum Actinomycetota; class Acidimicrobiia; order IMCC26256; family PALSA-555; genus JALHSW01. The sequence goes on from CAVRGH010000010.1 coordinate 399,225, forward strand.
GCGGGCGAGCACGCGCTCCCCCGCCTTGTCGGCGAGCACGAGCTCGAGCGCGTCGGAGCACTCGGGCGTCGAGTACTCGGGGTGCGCGTGGTCGACGTAGTAACGCGCGCCGTTGGTGAGCACCGTGTTGACGAGGTGCGTCTCGATCTCAGGCGGCTGCGTACCCGCTCGCCGCTCTCCGCGAGCATCGTTCCCGGGCGACTCGTCCTCGAAGTCCCAGCCGACCTTGTGGTGCTCCACGTACCCGTTGATCAGCACGGAGGAAGCCAGGACCGGGTTGGCGTCGGCCGCGCCACGCAGCACGACGCCGTACTCCGTCTCGATGCCACACACCTTGGGGACGGCCACGAATCCAGCCTAGATGCGGACCCCGCCCCGTTCGCGCCCCCGTTCGGCGCCCCTGGAGTGGCGACTGGGGCTAGAGGTACTGGCCGGTGGTCACACGCTCGATCTGGCGTCCGCCCTTGGCTTCGTCGCCCTCGGACATCAGGGTGCGCACGTAGACGATGCGTTCGCCCTTCTTGCCCGAGATCTTCGCCCAGTCGTCGGGGTTCGTCGTGTTCGGCAGGTCCTCGTGCTCGCGGAACTCCTGCGTGATCGACTCGAGGAGGTCCGAGGTCGAGATGCCCTTGTCGCCACCGCTGATCTGCCGCTTGATCGAGAGCTTCTTCGCGCGTCGCACGATGTTCTCGATCATGGCGCCCGAGGAGAAGTCCTTGAAGTAGAGGACCTCCTTGTCGCCGTTCTGGTAGGTGACCTCGAGGAAGCGGTTCTCGTCGTCCCCGGCGTACATGCGGTCGACGGCCGCATCGATCATGAGCGTGATCGCGCCGTCGGGCCCGCCGCCGGTCGCGGTCTCCGCGTCGGCGAGCGGGAGCTGCGTCGTGAGGTACTGGCGGAAGATCTGCGCGGCGGCCTCTTCGTCGGGTCGCTCGATCTTGATCTTCACGTCGAGGCGCCCCGGACGCAGGATGGCCGGGTCGATGAGGTCCTCGCGGTTCGACGCGCCGATCACGATCACGTTCTTGAGCGCCTCGACGCCGTCGATCTCGGCGAGGAGCTGCGGCACGATCGTGCTCTCGATGTCGGAGGAGATGCCGGTCCCGCGCGTGCGGAACAACGAGTCCATCTCGTCGAAGAACACGATGACCGGCACACCCTCCTCGGACTTCTCGCGCGCGCGCTGGAAGATGAGGCGGATCTGCCGCTCGGTCTCGCCGACGTACTTGTTGAGCAGCTCGGGGCCCTTGATGTTCAGGAAGTACGAGCGGGTCGAGCTGTCGCCCGTCTTCTCGGCGACGCGCTTGGCGAGCGAGTTCGCGACCGCCTTCGCGATCAGCGTCTTGCCGCACCCGGGCGGGCCGTACAGCAGGATGCCCTTGGGCGGCTGCAGCTGGTGCTCGTGGAAGAGGTCCGCGTAGAGGTACGGGAGCTCCACCGCGTCCTGGATGGCCTCGATCTGGTCGTCGAGCCCGCCGACGTCGCTGTAGGTGACGTCGGGGACCTCCTCGAGGACGAGCTCCTCCACCTCGGGGCGCGGCAGTCGCTCGACGACCAACCCCGAGCGCGTGTCCATCAGCAGGTGGTCGCCCGAGCGGAGCTTCTCGCCGACCAGCGCACCCGCGAGCTCGCAGACCCGCTCTTCGTCGGCCCGACCGACCACGAGGACGCGCCCGGCGTCGGCGAGCAGCTCCTTGATCACGACGACCTCACCGGTGATCTCGGTGCCGCGCGCGAGCACGACGTTGAGGGACTCGTTGAGCGCGACCTCCTGGCCACGCTCGATCGACTCGAGGTCGACCTCGGGGTGGGCCGAGACGCGCATCTTGCGGCCGGCGGTGAAGATGTCGACGGTGCCGTCGTCGTTCGCCCCGAGGAACGTGCCGTAGGCGGACGGGGGCATCGTGAGCTTCTCGACCTCCTCGCGCAGCGCCGCGATGTGTTCGCGGGCTTCGCGCAGGGTCGCGGAGAGGCGTTCGTTCTGGGAGACGGCCTGGGCCAGCTGGCCCTTGGCCTCGAGCAGGCGCTCCTCGAGGGTGCGGACCCGTTTGGGGGCGTCCTGGAGGCGGCGGCGCAGGACGACGACCTCTTCCTCCAGCGCCTTGGCCTGCGCTTGGAGCTCGCCGACCTGCCGCTCGTACTCCGCGAGGCGTCGATCGTGCTCCTCGGCCACGTCTGCCACCTCCTCCGGGTGCTCGTCCGCGGCGCGGGGGACGTCGCCGGACTCGCGCGGACCTTACACCGGTGCCCCTGCGGGGCCCGCGCACGTTTCCCGGGGCATATTCCCCGCCGAGACTGGAGAAAGAGATCCAGTTCGTCTACGCTCTGACACAGACGCCGCGACGTGCGGCCCCCCGCTCACAACGGCGATCAGTCGACGGCGACGAGGAGATGCCCAGCATGAAGGTCTGGATCGACCAGGACCTCTGTACCGGTGACGGTCTGTGCGAGGAGATCGCACCCGACGTGTTCACCCTGCTCGACGACGGGCTCGCCTACGTCAAGGAAGGCTCCAAGGTCTTCAGCGACCCGGGCGGCGCCGAGGGGCTCGCCAACATCCCCGATGGTCAGCTCGACGCAGTCGTCGAGTCCGCCGAGGAGTGCCCCGGCGAGTGCATCTTCATCGAGGCTGACTGACTCACTCCCGTGTCCCGTCGTCCCGCCCCGGTGCAGCGCTCGTCGCGACGCCGGGGCGTTGCGCGTCCGGATCGGGGCGCGCCTCGGGCGCCCTCCGACGGAAGTTACCAGCGAGTAACATGAGTTCATGAGCGCGGCGCCCACGCCCCCGCACCTCACGGTCAAACCCCTGCTGCGCGGCGTCAGCCACCAGTGGGGCGCCCTCGTCTTCGGCATCCTGGGCCTGGTGCTCGTGTGGGAGACCCCGGCGTCGGGGCGCGTCTCGGTGCTCGTGTACGTCGTGTGCATCACGACGATGCTCGCGACCAGCGCGCTCTACCACCGCGTGCCGTGGGGCGAGGTCGGGAACTCGCGCATGCAGAAGGCCGACCACACCGGGATCTTCCTGGCGATCGCCGGCACGTACACCCCGATCGCGGTCATCGCGCTCGACGGGTGGATCCAGGACGCGCTCCTCGTGTCGATCTGGTTGCTCGCGGTCGCGGGCATCACGCTCGAGTGGCTGCCGTTCAAGCCGCCGCGTGGCTACGTCACCGCGGTGTACATCACGATGGGCTGGATCGCAGTGCTCGCCGTCCCCGCGATCTGGGACGCGATCGGCGTGACCGGCATCGTGCTCATCTTCGTGGGGGGACTCCTCTACACGGTCGGTGCGTTCGTGCACGCGTTCCACTGGCCCGACCCCTGGCCCCGTGTGTTCGGCTTCCACGAGATCTGGCACCTGTTCGTGCTCGCGGCCGCGGCGCTGCACTTCGCTTGCGTCGCGTTCGTGGTCGTCCCCCTGGCCTGAGCGCGTCGGGCCGGCTCAGCCGACGAGGCAGGGCCCGGTGTCGACGGCCCGGGCCGTGCCGTGTCCGAGGAACGTCCGCAGACCCGCGTCGACCTCGTCAGCCGTGAGCGCGTAGGCGGTGTTGCCGTCGCCCGGGTCGACAGCGAACGCGAGCCCGACCACTCGACCGGCCCGGTCGAAGAGCGGACCGCCCGAGTCGCCGGGAGCGAGCTCGGCACCCAACACGAACACCGAGCGTTCTGTCGCCGCCGACCGGTAGATGTCAGTCCCGTCCGCGGTGATCTCCTCCGCGACCCGCGCCGGCGACTCGACGAGCGGTCCGCCCCCCGGGTAGCCGAGCACCGCGCCGCGCTGATCGACGACGATCGAGGCGCGCTCGGGCGTCGGCAGCGCGAGGCCCGCTTGCCCGTACCAGCGCGAGGTCGCGCGCGGGATCGAACCCGACGACGTCGGCGGCGAGCTTCCGGCCCGTCTCGCTCGTGACGGTCGTCGCCCGATTCCCGGCGACGACGTGCGCGTTGGTCAGGACGAGGTCGTCGGCCACGACCACGCCACTCCCCTGCTGCAGCTGGTCACACGCCCGGCCGTCGACCCGCACGACCGACGGCGTGACCCGCGCGAGGACGGTCGCCTCCAGGCCGGTACCCGGGGGCACTCCCGCGTCGGGCGAGGTCAGCCGCTGGAAGACCTCGGGGAACGGAGCTTCGCCGACCAGGCGACCGAGGGCGGCCAGCGAACCCGGCGGCTTCGGCGCGATGCGGTCGACGGCCCGGGCGATCGCGGAGCCCCGCACCGCTCGCGCCGGCCAGCCCGGTGCGTTCGCGAACGCGGGAACGAGGAGCCACACCCCCACGAGCACGCAGACGACACCCGCGCACGCACCGGCGAGGCGGTCGGGCAGGGAACGCCGGACCGTGCCCGGCAGCGACCGGCGCAGCACGTTGCCCAGCAGGAGGCCGATGGACTGTCCGGCAATGGCGCAGAGCACCAGGAACGCGAGCGCACCCAGGAGTCGCGTGCGCGGCGTCGAATCGCGCAGCTCGCGGGCGATGTCGTCGACGAAGAGCGCACCGGCGACGACGCCGATCCCGAGACCGATCCAAGCGAGGGCTCGGTGGACGAAGCCCTGGCGCCAGCCCGCGTAGGCCGCGCCGGCCGCGACCAGCACCAGCAGCGCGTCGACCAGGTTCACCGCGTCCCGATCAGCCGCGCAGGATCACTCGGGCGGCACGAGCAGACGCGCGGTGGTGAGGAAGCCCGTGTGCGCCACCATCCGATGGTCGGGACGCACCGACTGGCCCTCCACGTGCCACGTGCGCTGGAGCACTTCGAGGGACTCTGCCATCCCGAAGGCCGAGCCTTCGAGCTCCTCGCGCAACCGGGACACCTGGAGGATCGTCGGAAGGTACGCGAGGAGGATCCCGCCGGGTCGGAGCGCGGTCTCGGCGTGCTTCACCACCTGCCAGGGCTCGGGGAGGTCGAGCACGACGCGGTCCAGGTGCTCCTCGTCGATGCCGTCGTAGACGTCACGCACCTCGACGCGCAGTGGCACGTCGTCGCCGAGCATCCCCGTGACGTTCCGCTGGGCGCGGTCCGCGAAGTCGGGCCGCAGCTCGTAGCCGACGACCTGCCCGCTCGGTCCGATCGATCGGAGGAGCGCCATCGTCAGCGCGCCCGAACCGACGCCGGACTCCAGGATCCGTGCCCCGGGGAAGATGTCGGCGAGCATCAGGATCGGCCCGAGGTCCTTCGGGTAGATCACCTGCGCGCCGCGCGGCATCTCGAGGACGTACTCGGCAAGGGTCGGGCGGACCGCGACGAGCCGCGACCCCTTGGTGGTGCGTACGGTGATGCCCTCGGGATTGCCGAGGAGATCGTCGTGGCGCAGGACGCCGGTGTGCGAGTGGAACTCGCCGCCCGGCTCCAGCGTGATGAGGTGGCGTCGACGCTTGTTGTCGATCAGAAGGACGCGATCACCGACGACGAACGCCCCTGCGGGCAGGGAGACGGGCTCACTCACGACGCGCGCGCCCGGAGCTTGCAGAACGCGCAGACCTCTGCGGTCGTGGGTGCGCCGCACTCAGGGCACGCAGTGAGCCCCTCACGTTCGCGCCCGGCATCGCCGGCGAACCGGGGCTGGCCTCGCTCGAGGAAGCCGAACAGGAACGCGGCCTTGGCGCCCGGCGAGCGTGCCTCGAGATCGTTCAGGATCTCCTTGTAGCCGAGGTGCTTGTTCCCTGCTGCCATCGGGCACTCCTCGACCTGGTAGTCGATGCCGCGCACCACGCAGTACGCCGCCATCTCGCGCTCGCCCAGGCGGACGAGCGGCTTGACCTTGCGCGCGAATCCGTCGCCGGCCGGGAGCACCGGCCGCTGCCGACCGAGGTAGCCGGGGTCCCAACGCAGCACGTTGCCGAGGAGGACCGCGGCCTCGTCATCGAGGTTGTGCCCCGTTGCGACGACGTCGTACCCGTGCTCGAGCGCGACCGAGTTGAACAGGTGCCGCTTCGACAACCCGCACGAGCCGCACGGCGACCGGTGGGTCGTCGCTGCGGCGCCGGGGATCGTGAAGCCGAAGTCGTGCCCGAGGTCGACCTCGTGGAGCACCAGGTCCCGCGAACGGGCAAAGGCGCGGGCGAACTCGGTCGACTCGTCGGAGTACTCGTCGATCCCGAGGCCGAGGTAGAGGCCGTCGGCGTGGTACCCGAGGTCGACGAGGAGATCCCAGAGCGCGAGCGAGTCCTTGCCGCCGGACACCGCGACCAGCACGCGCTCGCCCGGCTCGATCATGCGGTGGTCGTGGATCGCCCGCCGCACCTGCTCGCGCGTGTGCGCGACGAAGTGGTCGGGACAGAACGCGGCGTTGTGTCGTCGGACGTCGATGACCGCGGGTCCGCGGCAGACTCGGCACTTCACGCTGCGCCGCCGGACATCACGGGACGGATCTCGACGACTGCGCTGTCGTCGAGCCGAGCGTCACGAGCGATGAGCTCGTCGCCTGCGATCACGAGGACCGACTCCGGGTTGAGCTCGAGGCGCTGCAGGAGCGCGACCACGGTGAGGGGGCCGCGAACCTCGAGCTCCCGCTTGGGGTTCCGCAGAGTGATCTTCACTGCGGCCTATCGCTTGATCGTTCGGATCTCGACGGTCTCCCCGGGATCGAGCTCGAAGCGCTCGACCACGACCGGCTCTGCAAGGACCCGCCGCGCGATCCGGACGGCACTCGCCGCGAGGCCGACGTAGAGCCAGCCGCGCGAACCATCCAGGAATCCACGCTTGAGCCCCGTCTTCGACAGACGGACGAGGATGCCGGCCACGGCGTCAGACGCGCCGGATCTCGACGACGGTGCGGCGCTTGCGGCCCTTCCGGCGACCGAGCAGGTACGCGACCAGGACCGCGAGCAACAGGAGACCGAGCCCGGCGGCCACCCCGGCACCCTTCGCGGCGTCGCCACCGACCTCGGTGCCACCCTGGATCTCGCGCATCTTCGCCTCGATGTCGGCGCGCGTGACGGAACGGGTCTGGCTCATCGAGCCTCCTTCCGGGCACGCCAACCGCGGCGCGCCTGCCAGGTGACCGCGCTGCACAACAGCAGCGCGACGAACACGATCAGGTAGGGCGCCCAGGACCAGTCGCCGGTGAACGTCTCTCCGGTCTCGGTCTGGAGCGCCCGGAGCGCGCCGACGCCGAGGAGGACGGCGCCCAGTCCGAGCAGGAGCGATCCGGCGATGCCGAACGCGATGTATCGGCCGAGCTGCTGGAGCGGGACGAGCGTCTCCTGCTTGACGTAGGTGATGACCATGTCGCGCAGCTCGAGGACGAGCTGCGGGAGGGGCGCGCCGGACGGGGCGGGGCCCGGCGTGGTCGCGTCGGTCGGGTCGGCCATCGGGCGAGTCTACGGCGGGGTGGGGGCTGCGGGCAGAGGGACGAGCTCGTCGGCCGGCGGCGCGTCAGGGAACGTGGAGATCACCCGGGCGACCTGCCCCCGCAGGTCGATACCACCCCGCTCGGTGAAGGCCCCGTTGGCGAGGAACGCGAACCGAACCGGGCGCGCCACGTCGACGATGCCGACGAGGCCCGTCACGCCGTCGAGTGATCCGGTCTTGCCGCGGACCTTCCCCGTGAGGTCGTCGCCGATCTGGTCGACGAGCGTCCCCTTCTCCCCTGCCACCGCGAGCCCGTTCCAGAGCGCGGCGAACTCCGGTCGCTGGCCGAGCTCGAACGCGGCGAGCAGCTCGGCGCACGTCGCCCGGTTCCCGCGATCGAGCCCCGAGCCGTCGACCATGGTGGCGTTGGTCGTCGGCACACCGAGCTCCGCGAGCTTGGTCACGATCGCTTGCGTCCCCGCGACGGTCGTGCCCTGCTGCGCGAGCTTCAGCCCGATCTCACGGACGAGCAGCTCCGAGGCGAGGTTGTCGCTCGTGCTGATCTCCTCACCGACGACATCGGCGAGTGGCGGAGACGACACCTTCGCGATCTCGACCGCCCCCTGCGGCGCGACCGCTCGCGCGCCGCTCTTCCCGACGTCGACCCCGCGGTCTTCGAGCAGCTGGGTCAGCCGCTGGGCCGCGTACACCGCGGGATCCGACACGGGAACGGGACGAGGCTGGAGCGCGGAGAACCCGCCGTTCACGGTGAGCGCGCCGAGCGGCCCGACCTGACCCTCGGTGCGGTAGCTGTCCTTCCACCCCGGCAGGTACCGCAGGTCCTCATAGCGGGAGTCGTCGCCGACGATCCCCTTCGGGATCCGCTTCACGCCGGCGGCGACGATCGAATCCGCCAGCGCAGCGAGCGAGGTCGTCGGGCTGCCCTTGAGCTCGGGCACCTGATCGCGCAGCGCCTGCACCTCGGGGGTCACGAGGAGTGGATCGCCACCTCCCACCAGGAACAGCTGCTCCACCGTGCCGTCCTGCGGCGCCGCCGCGGCGACGGCTCGCGTGTCGAGTGTCGTCTGCGGTCCGAGCACCGAGAGGACCACCGAGGCGGTGAGGAGCTTCTGCGTCGACGCGGGGATCAGCGGCGCGTCCGCATTGTGCGCCGCGAGCGGGGCGCCACCCTCGTCGACGAGGAAGCAGGCGTCGGTGCCGGCCGCGGTCGCATCCAGTGCCGTCTGGAGCCGCTGCGCGCCGACCGCGTCGACGATCGGCTGCGGCACCCGCCTCGCCGACCAAGCAGGGGTGCCCGGTGCCGCGACGTCGGAAGGATCGCTGGCAGCGGGCGGAGTGCTCAGCACCGCGACGACGACGCATGCGATCGCCGCGAACCCGAGGACGAGCGCGAACGTGCGGGTCGGGCTCATGCGAGTCCCCGTCGACGGCGGGCGCGCGTCGCTCTCCAGAGATGCTCCAGCGCCGTGACCGCGCGCTGCGCGGTCGGGTAGCAGTACCGGCCCGACGCTCGGACGGCGCCCGGGCCCGCGTTCGCCGGATCGGCGAGCGCGAGCTCGGTCGCGGTGAGGACCGGCTTCCCCGACGTGGCGGAGACGTCGGCGGCGGCCTGAGCAAAGCGCGCGTCCTGGCGCTCGTGGTACGCGACGATCCGCTCGACGTCGGCCTCGCCGGCGAACGGTCCCTCGCGGAGCAGGCGCGCCTGGTTCGACTGGATGCCGAGGCCGAGGTAGACGACGGCATCGACGTCGTCGTGGCTGGCGACGAGCTCGAGCACCTCGGGGATCGTGTCGCGCGTCTCCCCACCCGCGAGGTCGATCGGATTGTTCCGGCTCCAACGAGGTGGGAGCCGCTCGTCGATCGCCGCTCGCAGTGAGTCCGGCAGCGGCACGAGCTCGAGCTCCGAACGCGTGATCGCGTCCGCGGTCACGACGCCCCACCCGCCGGCGGTGGTGACGACGGCGACGCGCGGGCCGCGCGGGAGCGGCTGCGTCGCGAAGGTTGCCGCCACGTCGAACGCCTCTTCCACGTTCGCGGCACGGGTGATGCCGGCTTGGCGACACATCCCGTCGAACACCCGGTCGTCTGCTGCGAGCGCCCCGGTGTGCGACGCGGCCGCTCGCTGACCGCCGCTGGTGGCACCACCCTTCAGGAGCACCAGCGGCAGGGTTGCCGTGACCTCCCGGACGCGGTCGAAGAACGCCCGGCCGTCGTCGATGCCCTCGACGTACGCCAGCGCGACGGACGTCTCCGGGTCGGCCGCGTAGTACTCGAGGTAGTCGGCAACGCCCAGCGCGGCGGCGTTCCCGGCCGAGACCGCACGGCTCACGCCGACGCCGGACGCCCGCGCGTAGTTCTGGAACGACGAGACGAAGTTCCCGGACTGGCTCGCGATCCCGATCGACCCGCGCGGCGGGTAGGGCGCGACGATCTGCGCGCAGAGGTGCGCAGGAGTGGACACGATCCCCTGTCCGTTCGGACCGGCCAGCAGGATCCCGAGCTCGTCGGCGAGCGCGACGAGCTCGGCCTCCGCGGCCCGCCCGGCATCACCGGCCTCGCCGTAACCCGCCGAGGTGATGAACGCCGCCCCCACGCCGCGAGCTGCACACGCCCGCAGCAGGTCCGCGTTCGCGGCGTTCGGCGTGCAGACGAAGACGAGGTCGATGGCCGCATCCGCCGGGAGGTCGTCGACGGTCGTCACGATCGGCACCCCGAGCACGGTGCCGGCCTCGAGGCTGGTCCCGAAGACCTCGCCCCGGTACCCCTGGCTCACGATGTTGTGCAGCGCGACGAACCCGAACTTCGCCGGGTGCGTCGAGACGCCCGCGACGAGCACACCGCGCGGCTCGAACAGCGCGCGGAACCGATCCGGGGCGACGCGAGGCCTCATCCCCGGTCCTCGCTCGCCCACACCTCGACGAGAGCGTCGACCGCGATCGGCGCGCCGTCGACGACGAGGAGCGGGTTGACGTCGACGCTGCGCACGTCGTCGCGTTCGGTCGCGAGTCTCGAGAGACCCAGCAGGACCGCGACGACCTCGCCCCGGTCGACTGCCGGCTCGCCACGCACAGCACCGAGGACGGCTCCGGCCCGCAGGTCGTCGAGCATCTCCAACGCGTCCGCCTCCTCGATCGGCGCGAGCCGGAAGGAGACGTCGGCGATCGCCTCGGCGAGCACACCACCGATCCCCACCATCACGCAGCGCCCGAACTGCGGATCGTCGTGGACGCCGGCGATCAGCTCACGCGTCGCGCGCAACATCGGTGCGACGAGGAGCGCGACCTCGCCGTCTTCGGGCGTTGCGGCGTCCAGCAGCTCCGCCGCGGCGGTGGCGACGGCTGCTGGGCCCCCGAGACCGAGCCGGACGAGGCCCCGCTCGGTCTTGTGCGTGATGGCGGGACCGGAGAGCTTCAGGACCACGGGGTAGCCGAGCACGTCGGCCGCCGCGACCGCCTCGTCCCTCGTGGTCACGACCCGGTCGGGCACCACCGGAACCGCGTAGGCCGCCAGCAGTGCCTTCGACTCGGGTTCGGAGAGCGTCCGGCTGCCCTCGCTCGTCGCGTGCTCGCTCACACCGAGCGGTCGTGGCCGACCCAGAACTCGTCACGGAGCACCCGCTTCAACAGTTTCCCCGCGTCGGTGCGGGGCAGCTGGTCGCGCAGCTCGTAGCCCCGCGGTCGCTTGTAGCCGCCGACGCGCTCGTCGACGAAGGCGCGCAGCTCGTCGAGATCGACGGTCTCTCCCGGCTTCGCCTGCACCACTGCGTAGACCGACTCTCCCCACTCGTCGTCGGGGACCCCGAACACCGCGGCGTCGATGATCGCGGGGTGCTCGTAGAGGACCGCCTCGATCTCCGCGGGATAGATGTTGACGCCACCCGAGATGATCATGTCCTTGAGCCGGTCGCGGATCGAGAGATAGCCCTCGTCGTCGACCGATGCCACGTCGCCGACCGACTTCCAACCTCGCTCGTCACCGTCGTCCTCGAGCTGCGAGAGCTGCTCGTCGGTGCGGTGGTACCCGTCCATCGCGAGCCGGGTGCGGATGAACAGCTCGCCCGGCTCGTCGGGATCGGCTTGCGTCCCGTCGGCGCGCGTGATGCGCACCTCGATCGGACCATAGGTGCGGCCGCACGAGCCGGGCTTCCTGAGCTGGTCCTCGGGCTTCAGGACCGTGACGACGCCGAGCTCGGTCGAGCCGTAGATCTCGTAGAGGAAGCCGTCGCCGAGCTTCTCGATCAGCTCCTGCTTCAGCGGGTACGGCACCGGAGCGGCGTTCGCGATGAGGCACCGCATGGACGACACGTCGGCGCGCGCGAGCTCGCCGGGCGGCAGGCTGACGATGCGCTTGAGCTGGGTCGGCGCGGAGAACGTGTTGGTGACGCGGTGCTCCTTCACGAGGCGCAGCCACGACACCGGATCGAACTTGCGCAGCACGATGACCGGGCACCCCATCGTGTGGCTCATCGTGGCGAAGGCCAGCGGTCCCGAGTGGTACATCGGGCCGGTCGTGAGGTGGACCTCCTCGCCGAGCCTGAGGTCGAGCTCGCCGAGCAGCGCGTAGACCGTCTCGGGATCCGTCGTCGTGCGGAGGGCACCCTTGGGCTTCCCCGTCGTGCCCGAGGTGTAGATCATCGACGACCCCGAGGTCGTGGCCGGCACATCCGGCGGTTCGGCCTCCGACGACGCGCCGAGCACCTCGTCCCACCGCGCGAAGCCCGGTGGCGCGTCGCCACCGAACACCACGAACTGGCGGACCTTCGTGAGCCGCTGACTCACGGATGCGAGCAACGGCGCCTGCTCGGCATCGGTGATCACCAGGGTCGCGTCCGAGTTGTCGACGACGTACGCCATCTCCTCGGCGTTGAACCGGTACGAGAGCGGCACCGCGGTCAGCCCCGCCTTGCGGGCCGCGTGCAGCGTGACGAGCACCTCCAGCGAGTTCGGACCGCACCAGACCATCCGTTCGCCGCGCTGCGCACCGAGTCCCGCGAACGCGTTCGCGAGCCGGTTGACCAACCGGTTGAGCTCGCCGAAGGAGGTCGCCGAGGGTCGGGCACCACCCGACTCGTCCACGAGCACGGCGCCCGCGTCCGGGTTGCTCTCGGCGTGCGCTGCGAGGAAGTCGGCCAACGGTCGCTCCGGTCGTCTGTGGCGAAAAGGCGGTCCGGCGGATCGGTGCCCGGGCCGACGAGCCGCGTCGGAACGCAGATCCCCGGGCCGGAGCGAGGCAATAGCCTACCGTCGTGTCTCGTCCGTTCACCCTGCGCGGCGTGATCGAGGGCTTCTACGGGCCGCCGTGGTCGCACGCAGCCCGCTGCTCGGCCATCGCCTTCCTCGGCGAGCGGGGCATGAACGCCTACGTCTACGCACCCAAGTCCGACGCCAAGCACCGCGAAGCATGGCGCGTCCCCTACGAGCCGGCCGAGCTCGACGAGTTCCGGGAGCTCGCCGAGGCATGTCGCGCCGCAGTGACGCGGTTCGGCTTCGCGATCTCGCCGGGGCTCGACATCGACTACGGCGCCGCGGCGGACCGAGCGGTCCTCCTCGAAAAGCTCTCGCCGCTGGTCGCGGCCGGCGTCGACTGGGTCGTGCTCGCGCTCGACGACATCGCGAACCGACCCGGTCTCGCGAGTGAGCAGGCCGGCCTCGTGGGATGGGTGTGCGACGCGCTGCCCGGGGACGTGCGCGTCTCGCTCGTCCCGACCGAGTATGTCGGCACCTTCCCGAGCCCGTACCTGGCGGAGCTCAGCGACGGGCTCCCCGAAGCCGTCGACCTCTTCTGGACCGGCCCCACCGTCTGCTCCCCGACCGTCACCGCAGCGGACGCGCGCGCCTGGCGGGCCGCCGTCGGCGGCCGGCCGTTGCTCCTCTGGGACAACTTCCCCGTGAACGACTCCGTGATGGAGCACGAGCTGCACCTCGGGCCGTACCGCGGCCGCGACGTCGACCTCGGCGAGGTCGTCGACGGCGTGCTGTGCAACCCGATGCTGCAGCCGACGGCGTCGCTCGTTCCCCTGGCGACGGCGGCCGAGTTCCTCGCGGACCCGGATGGTTACCAGGAGCAGGCGGCATGGGAGCGCGCCATCGACGCGGTCGGCGGACCACGCGCCGACGCCCTCCGAGCGCTCGCGCGGGCCTGCTCCGACGGCCCGCTGGCCCGCCCCGAGGACCTCCCACTCCACGGGCTCGTGGGCGCGCTCGCCGACGAGCTCGAAGGTCCGGGTTGGACCGGGCCTCTCGCGCGTGCGCGCGACGAGCTGCGGGCACTGCGCGTGGCGCACGCCGCGTGGTCACCGGGCGACGAGGATCCGCTCGGGATCGAGCTCGCGCGTTGGCTCGAACAGGCGCGGGTCGAGGCCGAAGCGGGGCTCGCCGCCCTCCGACTGCTCCAACAAGTGCGACCGGTAGCGAGCCTGGGACCCGACGGCTCCGGACAGGCGGCCGCACCTGATGCCGAGGTGGCGATGCACCAGTGCTTCGCGCTCCTGTTCCATTGGACCGGAGCGCGCGAGGCATCACACGAGATCGTCCTCGGACCGCGCTTCGGACTGCACGCGCCCGTCGTCCAGCTCCCGGACGGCCGACCGGCCCTCGACGTCGCCCTCGCGGTACGCGAGGACGCCTCCGTGATCGACCGGCTCGCGCGGCTCGCGCTCGACCACTACGAACGCTGGACGCTCGATCCGATCGGTGGCCCGCGCGTCCTGGCCGACGGGACCGAGCTCGAGGTCGACGACCGCGGCCGGTTCTCCGCGCCGCCCGGCGCGATGCTCCTCGTCCGCGCCGGTGGGTACGCGACGCGCGTCACCGACGACGCACCACCCTTCCGCGATCCGCGGCTCGAGTGACCACGGTTCTGGCGACCTCCGCCTTGTGTCCGCCCGGCAAGCCGGGACCCGGCTGGCTGGCGATGGACGGCGGCGTCATCGTCGACGTCGGACGCGACCGACCGCCCCGGGGTTCGACCGGCGTCGTCGACCTCGGGGACGCGCTCGGTGACTCCCGGGTTCCTCGACCTCCAGTGCAACGGCCTCGACGCCGACGACCTCGCGACGAGCGGGCCCGACGGCTGGCGCCGCGTCGCCACCACCCTCGCTCGCCACGGCACGACCTCGTACTGCGCCACCCTGATCAGCGCACCGCTCCCCGCGTACGAAGCAGCCGCTCGCGATCGCGGCAGGGATCCGTGAGACGCCGAGCCTCGACGGCGCCGGCCTCCTCGGCGTCCACCTCGAGGGCCCGTTCCTCGGCGGCGCACCCGGGGCCCACGACCCCGCCCTGGTCGTCGCCGCGGACGTGCCGTGGCTGGAGGGCGTGCTCCTCGCACATCCCGGCCTCGTCCGCATCGTCACCCTCGCCCCCGAGGCCGACGCCGGGTTCGTCGCGACCCGACTGCTCACCGATGCCGGCGTCGTCGTCGCGCTCGGGCACTCGACCGCGTCGTACGAGACGGCACTCGCTGCCGCCGACGCCGGCGCGCGCGTCGTGACCCACCTGTTCAACGGGATGGGGCCGCTGCACCACCGGGACCCGGGGCTCGTGGGTGCCGGGCTCGACGACGACCGGCTGACGCCGACGCTGATCGCCGACGGCGTGCACGTGCATCCGGCTGCGCTGCGCCTGACCCTGGCTCGGAAGCAGAACGTCGCGGTCGTGAGCGATGCGATCGCGGTCGCCGGTGAGATCGAGACGCGCGACCGCGTCGGGTACCTCGCGGACGGCACTCTCGCCGGTGCCACGACGTTGCTCGACGGCAGCGTGGCGACGCTCGTCGGCGCCGGCGTCACCGTCGAGCGCGCCGTCGAGGTCGTGACCGCGGTGCCGGCCGACGTGCTCGGGCTGCGCGACCGCGGACGACTTGCCGTCGGGACCCGCGGCGACGTCGTCGCGCTCGACCCGGTGACGTTGGCACCCCGCGCGGTCTGGATCGCCGGCGAGGAGCTCAGGATCTCGTGAACCGGTACGCGTCGGCATCGTCCCGGCATCCGGTGCCCGCCCACGCCGTCGGCGAGACCGCGGGCGAGATCCTCGAGCAGCTCGGTGCCGACGACGCGGACCTCCTGGTGTGCTTCGTCTCCCCGCACTTCCTCGGCGCGCTCGACGACATGGTGCACGCGATCCAGAACCTGCTCGAACCCCGCGTGTTGCTGGCGATGTCGACGGAAGCGGTCGTCGGCGACGGCCGCGAGGTCGAGAGTGGACCGGCCCTCTCGGTGTTCGCGGCCCGGCTCCCCGACGCGCGTCTCACCGCTACTGCGCTCCACGTCGAGGAGACGCCCGACGGGGCGTCGGTCGTCGGCTGGCCCGAGCTCGACGGCAACCCCGAGACCCTGTTGCTGTTCGCCGATCCCTTCACGTTCCCCGTCGACGCGTTCCTGCGGCGGTGCGCCGAGGACCGACCGGGGCTCACCGTGGTCGGTGGCCTCGCATCGGCGGCGACCCGACCCGGCGCGAACCGGCTCGTGCTGGATGCCCGGATCGTGGCCCAGGGTGCGGTCGGCGTCTTCCTCGAGGGGATCGGCGTCGAGACCGTCGTGTCCCAGGGCTGTCGACCCGTGGGGCAGCCGCTGGTGGTCACCCGCGCGGACGGCAGCTTCGTCCAGGAGCTCGCCGGCCGCCCCGCGCTCGAACGGCTGCGGGAGCTGTCGGACGCGGCGAGCGAGGAGGAGCGCGCGCTCCTCCAGGCCGGCCTCCACCTCGGGGTCGTCGTCGACGAGCACCGCGCGGACTTCTCACGTGGCGACTTCCTCGTCCGCAGCCTGATCGGCGCGGACCGTGAGACGGGTGCACTCGCGGTCGGCGACCAGCTGCAGGTCGGACAGACCGTGCAATTCCAGGTGCGGGATGCCGCCGCGGCCGACGAGGACCTCCGGGCGCTCCTCCTCGCCGCTTCACCGGCCGGGAGCCGATCGGGTGCGGGTGCCCTGCTGTTCACCTGCAACGGACGCGGAAGCCGGCTCTTCGGCGTCCCGGACCACGACGCCGCCCTGATCGAGGAGCTGCTCGGACCGCTGCCCATGGCGGGGGGCTCGTGCGCCGGCGAGATCGGCCCGGTCGGCGGACGCAGCTTCCTGCACGGCTTCACCGCGAGCCTCGCGCTGTTCCCTTCGGATGCACCGGGACCCCGGGGCGCCGAGCCCGGAAGAGGCGGGACCGGGTCCGGCTCACGCGTCATAGTGGGGGCCGCAGTCGACCAGGGAGACCAAGGTGGCCACGACCGACGTCGAGCAGCGCGGCATCAACGTGATCCGCGGCCTCGCCATGGACGCGGTGCAGCAGGCGAACTCGGGGCACCCGGGCACCCCGATGGCACTTGCCCCGCTCGCCCACGTGCTGTTCACGCGCGTCATGCAGTACGACGCCGGCGCCGCCGACTGGCCGGACCGCGACCGCTTCGTGCTCTCCGCCGGCCACGCGTCGATGCTCCTGTACTCGATGCTCTACCTCACCGGGTTCGGGCTCGAGCTCGACGACCTGCGCGCGTTCCGCCAGTGGGGCTCGCGCACTCCGGGGCATCCGGAGTACGGCCACACCACCGGCGTCGAGGTCACGACCGGTCCCCTCGGTCAGGGCTTCGCCAACGGGGTGGGCATCGCGCTCGCCGAGGCGAACCTCCGCGCGCGGTTCGGCGCCGAGGTCTCCGACCACCATGTGTTCGCGATCGCCGGCGACGGTTGCATGGAGGAGGGGGTCAGCCACGAAGCCGCGTCCCTCGCGGGCCACCTCGGGCTCGGGCGCCTCGTCTACGTCTACGACGACAACCACATCACGATCGACGGCCCGACCGAGCTGGCGTTCACCGACGACGCGCGCAAGCGCTTCGAGGGCTACGGCTGGCACGTCGTGCACCTCGGTGAGGTCGCCAACGACCTCGACGCCATCGAGGCCGGCCTGCGCGGAGGGATCGCTGAGGACTCACGCCCGTCATTGGTCGTGCTGCGCAGCCATATCGGCTGGCCGTCGCCGAAGTACACCGACACGGCGCACGCGCACGGCAACCCACTCGGCGACGACGAGATCCGCGCCGTCAAGGAGATCCTCGGGATGCCACCGGACGAGACCTTCTGGGTGCCCGACGACGTTCTCGAGTTCTACCGTGCCGCCGGCATCGCGGGTCGACCGCAACGCGAGGCATGGGAGTCGCGGCACGCCGCGCTCCGGAGCGGCGAGTCCGACCTCGCGGCCCAGTACGACGCGTGCCTCGAGCAGCGGGGACTCGCCGGCTGGGAAGCGAAGCTCCCGACCTGGGAGCCCGGCGAGGACGTCGCGACCCGCGCCGCGTGCTCGAAGGTGCTCGAGGCGATCGTCGACGTCGTGCCCGGGATCGTCTCGGGCGGGGCCGACCTGACCGGGAACACCGGCACCGAGCTCGCCGGATCCCCCGTCATCGCGACCCACGAGTTCGGTGGTCGCCAGATCCACTGGGGCGTCCGCGAGCACGGGATGGGCGCGGTGATGAACGGCATGGCCGTCAGCGCGACGCTCCCCGTCGGCGGCACGTTCTTCGTGTTCTCCGACTACATGCGCGCGACACCGCGGCTCGCCGCGCTCTCGCACTACAAGACCGCGTTCGTGTGGTCCCACGACTCGGTCGGGGTGGGCGAGGACGGCCCCACGCACCAGCCGATCGAGCAGCTGGCCTCGCTCCGCGCGATGCCGGGACTCCGCCTCATCCGCAGTGCGGACGCCAACGAGGTCGCCCAGGCCTGGCGCATCCACATCGACGGCACCGGGCCGACGGCGATCATCCTCACGCGCCAGAAGGTGCCGGTGCTCGAAGGCACGGCCGAGCGCGCGCCCGAGGGCGTCCCCAAGGGCGCGTACGTGCTCGTCGACGAGAACGACGGCCTCGACCTCGTGCTGCTCGGCACGGGCTCCGAGGTCCACCTCTGCGTCGACGCGCGGACCGCACTCGCGGCGGAGGGTCTGTCGGTGCGGGTCGTGTCGATGCCGTCGTGGGATCTCTTCGAAGCCCAGCCCGACGAGTACCGCGACGCCGTGCTGCCGCCCGGGGTCCCGACGCTCGCCGTCGAGGCAGGGGTCTCGTTCGGGTGGGACCGCTACGCCGACGACACCGTGTCGATCGATCGGTTCGGTGCGTCCGCGCCGGGCCCCACCGTGTTCGCCGAGCTGGGGTTCACGCCCGAGCACGTCGCCCAGCGCGCGCGTGAGCTGCTCGCGCTCGAGTCCGTGTGATCCTCGCCCGAAGCAACCGGAGGGAACCGCAATGAGTGACATCGCCCGCCTCAACGACTTCGGTCAGAGCCCGTGGTACGACAACCTCGCGCGGTCCCTGCTCACGGGTGGGGGCCTGCAGCAGCTGATCACCGACGACGGGATCCGGGGGGTCACGTCGAACCCGACGATCTTCGAGAAGGCGATGGCCGCCGGCGAGGGCTACGACGAGCAGCTCGCCGCGTGCGCGAAGGAGGGACTCTCGATCGAGGACTCGTACTGGCGCCTCGTCGTCGACGACGTCGGGCACGCCGCCGACCTCCTGCTCCCGGTGCACGAGGCGAGCGGCGGTGCCGACGGCTTCGTCTCGGTCGAGGTGTCCCCCGACCTCGCGCACGACACCGACGGGACGATCGCCCAGGCCCAGAGCCTGTTCGAACGGCTCGGCCGCAAGAACGTGATGATCAAGATCCCTGCCACGCTGGAAGGACTCCCGGCGATCGAGGCGAACATCGCCGCGGGCATCAACACGAACGTCACGCTGATCTTCTCGTTGGCGCGCCACGACAAGGTGATCGACGCGTACCTCGCGGGGCTCGAGACGTTCGTGGCCGGCGGTGGCGACCCGTCGACCATCTCGTCGGTCGCGTCGTTCTTCGTGAGCCGCGTCGACACCGAGACCGATCGCCGCCTCCCGGACGACAGTCCGATCCGCGGGAAGGCCGCGGTCGCGAACGCGAAGCTCGCGTACCGACTCTTTGCGAAGCGCTTCTCCGGCAAGCAGTGGGACGCCCTCGCCGCGAAGGGCGCGCGGTTGCAGCGGCCGCTGTGGGCGTCGACGTCGACGAAGAACCCCGCCTACTCGCCGACGATGTACGTCGATGACTTGATCGGGCCGCACACGGTGAACACGCTCGCGCCCGCGTCGATCGAGGCGCTCCAGAAGGGCGACGCCAACCTGCGCGCCGACACGGTCACCGAGGACGTGGGGGACGCGGACCAGGCGATGGCCGCGCTGGCGGCCGCGGGCGTCGACTTCGACGACGTGACGCTGACGCTGGAGAACGAAGGGGTCGCGTCGTTCGCCGCGAGCTTCCACGACGCGTTCGCGACCCTCGAGAAGCGCCGCGCCGAGGTGACCTGACTCGAGCCGCTTTGGCCCTCAGCGTTTGGGTAGATAGCTCTTGTCGCGTGTGATCCACTGCCACTCCCAGAACGGGTCCGAGTAGCCGAGCGCGCGCAGGCCCTGGATCGCGAACGCGATGAGGCCGGTTGGCGACTCATCGGCGGGGTGCACCTCGTACGCCTCGGGCCCCGCGACCCCCGGGAGCACGATGCCCGCCGCCGCGAGCTTCTCGGCTGCTTCGCCCGGCGTGTGGTTCCGCGGCGCGACGAAGAGCACAGCCGGAGACTCCTTGCGACCGCCCTTGACGATCACGGCCCGCCAGATGATCGGGAGGTCCATCCGGACGGACAGCTGCGCCCGCCGCAGTCCGCTGTACCCGCCCATCCCGCCGCGCGAGTCGGTGGGGCGGAGCTCGAGTCCGTCGGGCCCCATCTTCTTGCCGAGCACGCGGTTGGTGAGCGCGTCGACCGCCTCGGCGGGGTCGTCGAGGAACAATCCGTCGTTCGCCATGGGTCGAAGTTACGCCGCGAGTGACGCTGCCGCACGCAAATGCTCGGCGAGGTCCGCAACCGTGACGTGAGCGTTCACACCGCTCGGGTTGGGCATCACGTACGTCACGGCGCCACCGAGCCGACTCGCTTGCACGCCGGCCACGGCCCGACGATCGACGGCGGCGCGGTAGCCCGAGAGCCCGACGAAGCAGACGACGCGCGGGGTGAGCCACTGCACGAGGCGCTCGAGCCTCGCCGCCCCCACCCGGTACTCGTCCTGCGACAGCGCGTCGGCGCGTGCCGTCGCCCGCTTCACGAGATCGGTCATGCCGATGCCGTGCTCCAGCATCGCGTGGCGCGGATCGCGATCACGCGTCACGATGCCCGCGGCGAGCGCGGCGGGCCAGAAGCGGTTGCCCGCGCGAGCGAACCCGACGCCCACGTCGGCGGAGTATTCGCTGGGGTTCAGCCCGCACAGCAGCACTTGCAGGTCGGGTCCGACGACGTCCGGCAAGGTGCGCGCCCTGGTCGTGTGCAGTCGGATCACGCCGTCGGCATCGGGTGCGGGTCTCCGTCCGACGACGTCGAAGCCGGCACCGTCCAGGACGTCCGCCAGCGCGTACGGGGCCCAGGTCGCGATGCCGGGCCGCACGGTCAGATCGGCCCGCGCCCCGGGCCCGAGCTCCTGGTGGAGCTCCATCAGCGCCCAGGGCAGCGCCGAGCGCACGACCCGGAACCGGCGAGCCGGGTCCCCCGCGACGTCCACCGTGACCGCCGTCCGCTCCACGCTCGTATCATCGCCCCCATGTCGCACGAGTACGAGCCGGATCGCCACCAGCCTGATCGGTCGAAGGCGGGTGCGCACGATGTTCGGTGACGTCCGCCTGGTCCGTCATGTGCCCCAGGCCTTCGCGGCGCTGGTCGCCGAGGAGGCGCCGGCCTCCATCGCGCTCTCCGGCGGCGGCACTGCTCGCGAGTGCTATGAGCTGCTCGCGACTGCCGACGTCGACTGGACGCGGGTCGACGTCTGGTTCGGTGACGAACGGTGGCTGCCCGTCCACGATCCCGAGTCGAACGAGGGCATGGCCCGGGTGACGTTCCTCGACGAGGTCGAACCGCACGCGATCCATCCGATGTACGACGCCGACGCGACCATCGACGAGGCCGCGATCGCCTACGACGCCGCGTTGCGGGCCGCGCCACCCCTCGAGCTCGTGCACCTCGGCCTCGGCCCTGACGGGCACACGGCGTCGCTCTTCCCCGGCTCTGCGCCGCTCGACGAGACCGATCGCTGGGTCGTGCCCAACGGCGACGACCTCCATCCCCACCCGCGCCTCACCTTCACGTTCCCGGCCCTTGCCGCGACTCGGCTCGTGGTCGTCACCGTCGCGGGCGCATCGAAGCAGGATGCGTTCGCGCGCATCCGAGCGGGGGAGGACCTGCCGGCGGGTCGCGTCGCGCGCCGAGCGCGTCCTGTGGCTCGTGGACGAAGCCGCCTCCGGCGCGACGTAGTCTCCGTGCCATGCACCGTCCGTCGGCCCCAGGCCCGACCGGTCCCGGATCCGAGGTGACCGGCAACCGCGAGACGCCCGCGAGCTGGTCCACGTCCCGATCGAAGAGCTCGTCGCGGCCGCCGGCCGTCTCCGCGACCTCGGGCACGGCTCCCGGGTCACGTACTCACCGAAGGTGTTCGTCCC
Source organism: uncultured Acidimicrobiia bacterium (assembly GCA_963720675.1). GTDB lineage: Bacteria > Actinomycetota > Acidimicrobiia > IMCC26256 > PALSA-555 > JALHSW01. The sequence continues at coordinate 421,031 of CAVRGH010000010.1, forward strand.
GCTCACGATGCTCTGCCGCGACCGTTGCGGCTACTGCACGTTCGCGAAGCCGCCCGCGCGGCTCGAGCACGCGTACCTCTCGATCGAGGAAGTGCTCGCGATCGCGCGGCACGGCGCGGCGATGGGGTGCCACGAGGCGCTCTTCACCCTCGGCGAAGCACCCGAGGATCGTTACCCGGACGCGGCGGCATGGCTCGCTGCGCACGGGTACGCCTCGACCGTCGCGTACGTCGAAGCCGCCGCACGGGCGGTCCTCACTGAGACGGGCCTCCTCCCCCACGCGAACGCCGGTGCGCTGTCACGAGCGGAGCTCGAGCAGCTCCGCTCCGTCAGCCCGTCCCAGGGGATGATGATCGAGACGCTCGCGGCTCGGCTCGGCGAACCGGGCGGCCCGCACCACGGGGCGCCCGACAAGACGCCCGCACGGCGCCTCGCGACCCTCGAGGCCGCCGGGGCGGCGCGCGTCCCGTTCACGACCGGGATCCTCGTCGGCATCGGCGAGACACGCGACGAGCGGATCGACGCCCTCCTCGCCATCGCGGCGAGCCACCAGCGGCACGGTCACGTGCAGGAGGTGATCGTCCAGAACTTCCTCCCGAAGGCCGGCACTGCGATGCACCGGGCCGAGCCGTGTGATCCCGACGAGTTCCTCTGGACCGTCGCCGTCACCCGCCTGATCCTCGGGCCGTCGATGCACATCCAGGCCCCACCGAACCTCAGCGACGACCTCGGTGCGCTCCTCGCGGCGGGCATCGACGACTGGGGCGGCGTCTCGCCCGTCACCCCCGACCACGTGAACCCCGAGCGGCCCTGGCCGGCGCTCGACGTGCTCCGCGCCGCGACCGAGGACGCGGGCAAGGTGCTCGCCCCGCGGCTCACCGTCTACCCGGAGTACGTGCACGACCCGGACACCTGGCTCCACGCGGACGTGCGCACTGCCGTGCTCGCGGCGTCCGACTCGGAGGGACTCGCTCGCGACGACCAGTGGCTGTCGGGTGGCGAGGCGCACCCCCCGAGACTGCTCCCGCCCGTCACGCCCGCCCGCGCCGGTGACGCGGTCGGCGCGGTGCTCGATGGCGTGCTCGCCGGCGAAGAGGTCGGGCTCGACGAGATCGTCACCCTGCTCGGCGCACGGGGCCCGGAGGTCTCGCGGGTCGCCGAGGTCGCAGACCAGCTGCGGCGCGACCTCTCCGGCGAGGTCGTGACCTTCGTGCGCAACCGCAACATCAACTACACGAACGTCTGCACGTTCAAGTGCAAGTTCTGTGCGTTCTCGAAGGGGCCGCTGTCGCTCAACCTTCGCGGCAACCCGTACCTGCTCGACCTCGAGGAGATCCAGCGGCGCGTCGTCGAAGCCGTCGACCACGGAGCCACCGAGGTCTGCCTGCAGGGCGGGATCCATCCCGACTTCGACGGCGACTACTACGTCACCGTCGCCCGGGCCGTGAAGGACGTCGCGCCCGGCGTCCACCTCCACGGGTTCACCGCCCTCGAGGTGACCGAGGGGGCGCGGCGGCTCGGTGTCCCGCTGCGCGACTATCTGCGCACGCTCAAGGATGCCGGCCTCTCGACCTTGCCCGGCACCGCCGCCGAGGTCCTCGACGACGAGGTGCGGGCGATCATCTGCCCCGACAAGGTCACGACCGACGAGTGGCTCGAAGCACATCGGCTCGCGCACGAGGTCGGGCTCCGCTCGAACGTGACGATCATGTTCGGCACCGTCGAGCGACCCGTGCACGTCGCCCGGCACCTGCTGCGCACGCGCGAGCTCCAGAAGATCACGGGCGGCTTCACCGAGTTCGTGCCCCTCCCCTTCGTGCACATGGCCACGCCGCTGTCGCTCCAGGGGCGCTCCCGCCACGGCCCGACCTTCCGCGAGGTCCTCCTCATGCACGCGGTCGGGCGGATCGCCTACCGCGGTCAGATCGACAACATCCAGGCCTCGTGGGTCAAGGTCGGGGTCGACGGCGCCCGCCAGCTGCTGCTCGCCGGGTGCAACGACCTCGGGGGCACGCTGATGGACGAGAACATCTCCCGCGCCGCCGGGGCGGACCACGGCCAGGAGCTCGACGAGGACGACTTCCGGGGGATCGCGACTGCGGCCGGACGGCCGCTCGAGCAACGCACGACGCTGTACGGGCGCGTGTCGACCGTCGGTCGGCGTCTCCGGCCTCACGGGCAGCCACTCGGTGCCGAGGTGGACGACGTGCCCGTCACCATCACCACCCCGACTCCGGTCTCATGAGCACGTCGCCCAAGGAGGCCGCCACCGTGGACGTCATCGGGATCGGCAACGCGCTGGTCGACGTGCTGAGTCACGAGCCGGAAGCGTTCATCGAACGCCACGCCCTGGCCAAGGGCGGGATGGATCTCATCGACGCAGAGCGGTCCGAGATGCTGTACGCGTCGATGGGACCGGGGACCGAGGTGTCCGGTGGGTCCGCGGCGAACACCATGGCCGGCATCGCGTCGTTCGGAGGCGCGGCCTCGTTCGTCGGGCTGGTGCGCGACGACCAGCTCGGGAGCGTGTTCGCCCACGACATCCGCGCCGCCGGCGTCACGTTCGACACGCCCGCGGCCACGACCGGCGCCTCGACCGGCCGCTGCCTGATCGTGGTCACGCCGGATGCGGAGCGCACGCTCAACACGTACCTCGGCGCGGCCGCGCAGCTGGGACCCGACGATGTCGACCCGGCCGCGATCGCCGGCGCACAGATCACCTACCTCGAGGGCTACCTGTTCGACCAACCGCCGGCCAAGCAGGCGTTCCGCCACGCAGCGAAGCTCGCCCATGGCGCGGGACGGAGGGTCGCGCTCAACCTGTCCGACGGGTTCTGCGTCGAGCGCCACCGCGAGGACTTCATCGCCCTGGTCGCCGATCAGGTCGACCTGCTCTTCGCGAACGAGAACGAGATCTGCACCCTGTACGAGGTCGACGACTTCGACGACGCGCTCCAGAACGTCCTGCACCACTGCGAGCTCGCCGCGCTGACGCGCAGCGAGAAGGGATCGGTCGTCGTCCACGCCGACGACGTGCACGTCGTCGATGCCCATCCGGCTCCCGGGGGCGTCGTGGACACGACCGGGGCCGGCGACCTCTACGCGGCGGGGTTCCTCTACGGTTTCACCCATGGGTACGACCTCGGCCGCTGCGGACGCCTCGGATCGCTCGCGGCCGCGGAGGTGATCTCCCACATCGGCGCCCGCTCCGAGGCCTCGCTCGCCACGCTGGCCGAATCCCTGCTCTCGTGAAGCTGCCCCGCTACCGGACCGGGGACCCCGCACTCGATCGCTCCATCCAGGACCTGCTCGAGCAGGCGGAGACCACTGACGACGCCGACCTCGTGTTCGAGCTCGTGGTCTCGGCCCTCCGTCTCGCCCGCGACCACGCGGATCGCGGCGACCTGAAGATGGCGAACGCCGCGCTCAAGGAGATGCGGTACGCATTCCACGTCTTCGAGCCGTACCGCGACCAGCTGAAGGTCGCGATCTTCGGCTCCGCTCGCACACAACCCGACGATCCCCTGTATCACCAGGCTCGGAGGTTCGCCGCGGCGATCGCCGAGCGCGACTGGATGGTGATCACGGGCGCCGGGCCCGGGATCATGGAGGCCGGCATCGAGGGTGCCGGCCCCGAGAACGCGTTCGGCGTCAGCATCCGATTGCCGTTCGAGGCAACGACGAGCGGCTTCATCGCGGACGACCCGAAGCTCATCAACTTCCGCTACTTCTTCACGCGGAAGCTCTCCTTCATCAAGGAAGCCGACGCGTTCGTGCTGCTCCCGGGCGGTTACGGAACGCTCGACGAGGCGTTCGAGCTCCTCACGCTCGTCCAGACGGGAAAGGCCCAGCCCGGACCGATCGTCCTGCTCGATGTGCCCGGCGGGACGTACTGGGAGACGTGGCGCGACTTCGTGCGCACGGAGCTCACCGCGCGTGGGTACACCGGCGAGCACGATCTCTGCCTCGTGAAGATCACCGACGACGTCGAGGTCGCGGTCGACGAGGTGCTCGGCTTCTTCTCGAACTACCACTCGCAGCGGTTCGTCGACGGTCGTCTCGTGCTGCGAGTGCACCGCGCGCCCGACGAGCAGGCGCTCGCGGTCCTCACCGAGGAGTTCGCGGACATCATCGCCCGGGGCGTCATCGAGCGAGTCGATGCCGCACCAGCCGAGGTGCGCGACGAGGATCACCTCGAGCTCGAGCGGGTCGCGCTCTGGTTCGATCGCCATGGCTGGCCCCGTCTGCGCGAGCTCATCGACCACCTCAACGGCCGCGCCCCGCACCTCTGACCGTAGGTCGGCGCGCTGCGAGCCGTACATGGCGCGAATCCGGGAGCGCTCGGTCAGTCGTCGTTCGTGACCCCGCCGAGGGCGTGGATGGCCCGCTCGATCGCCCGGCGGGCCTTGAGGATCTGCTTCTCCTCCGCGGCGGCGCTCGCATCGCCGTCCTCGGCCGCGGCGCGCAGGCGGTCGTAGGCGAGGTCGCGCAGGCGCTCCTCGATCGAGGTGAGCTCGGCGAGCAGGTCGTCGATTCCGGTCATCGGGTCCTCTCCGGATCTGCTGGTGTCGCGGACGCGATCGCCTCGGCGAGGAGCACCGCCGGGTGCCGCACGTCGAGGCCGGCCGCGGCCAGGTGCATCGCACACCCGGGGTTCGCGGACGCCACGAGCACTGGGGCGTCACCCGCAGCGGCTCGGACCGCGGCGACCTTCCGGGCCCGGATCGCGCCGGCCAGCGCCGGCTCGACGGCGGCGTAGGCGCCACCGGCACCGCAACAGAGAGCGTCGTCGCCGGTGCCGACGACGTCGTAGGCGCCCGCGAGCACTGCGTGCACCGCACCCGCGGCGTGCTGGACGTGTGCGAGGTGGCACGGGTCCTGGACGACGACCCGGCGACCGGTGGGCGTGAGCTCGAGACCGGCGCGGCCTTCGAGCCAGGTCGAGAAGTCCTGGACCCGGGCGGCAAAGGCCGCGGCCTCTGGCGTCCCGAGCAGGTGGCCGTAGTCCTGCATCGCCGCACCGCAGCCGGCGCTGTCGACGACGATGGGGGCATCACCCGGGTTCGCGGCGATCACTCGGCGCGCCAGTGCCCGCGCTTCCTCGACCCGACCCGCGTGGAGGTGAAGCGCCCCGCAACAGCTCGCGCGACCGGGTGACACCGCAGGATGTGCGCCCGTCGCAGCCATGACCACGAGCGCGGCTTCGTGCACGTCGCGCTGCCAGGCATCCATCACGCAGCCCGTGAACAGGACGGCGTCGGCCTCCTCGTTGGTGGCCCCGTGCAGGCGGATCGAGAGTCCGTGCGCCGACAGTCGGGGCAGGCCGAATCGGCGTGGCACCACATGCAGCCGCTGCGCGACGAGCAGCGGCCACGAGAGCAGGCGGAGGAGCCGGCGTCGCGGCAGCACCACTCGGAACCCGATCCACTCGGCCGCGCGACGGAGGAGCCCGTGGCGGCCGGGGTGCTCGCTCGCCAGCGTCGCACGCGTGCCCTCCATGAGCCGGCCGAAGGGGACCGACGAGGGACATGCCGCCTCGCAGCCGCGACACTGCACGCAGGCGTCCATCGCGGCCACGAAGGCGCCGTCGATCGGTGCTTCCCCGGCCTGCACCGCCCGCATCGCCGCGATGCGGCCGCGGGGTGACGCGACCTCCAGCCCCGTCACCCGGTAGGTCGGGCAGTGCGGCAGGCACAGCCCGCACGCGACACACGCCACCAGCTCGTCGGCGTCGAGGCCCAGCAGCGCGGGAGCGTTCGCGGGATCACCGTGGACCTGACGTCCACCCGTTGCCTGCGGTCATCGGCGCGTGACCTGACCGTCTACCTGAGCCTGAGAGTCTGGGCGGCTGGCCGGGAGCGGGACGCGTCCCGGCGCGAGCTTGCCCGTCGGGTCGAACTGCGCCCGGAGCCGCCCGTGCAGCTCCGGGCTGGGGAGGTCCACGCCGAACCCGTCGAGGCCAGGAGCCCCCGCCTCCCGGAGCAGCCAGCCACCCCGCGCGCCCGCTTCCTGCCGCGCCGCGCCGAGCGCTCCCTCGGTGTCGGTCGCGACGTGGATGGTCCCGACGCCGATCTCGGCGAGCCACCGCAGGCCGGCGAGGTGCCCCAGCGCACGGCCCAGGTCCTGGAGCCGTCCCGGCGCCACGGAGATGCGGCCGCGGTGCTCCCCCACCGGCCACCCGACCGCGTCGGACGCCTCGAGGCCCGCAGCGCGTGCCTCGGCGTCCACGTCTTCCGGGTACCCCTCCAGCCGGACGCGGGTGGTCGTGCCGTCCCAGGCCACCGTCGCCGGCCGGTGGCAGCGGCGGCGCACGGCGTCGGGATCGTCGTCACTCGCGCCCCACCACACCCGAGCGGGTTGCGGCCGGCAGCGCAGGATCACGCGGGTGAGGACGCCGATGGTGCCGAGGGAGCCCACCAGGAGTCGGGGCAGGTCGTACCCCGTGACGTTCTTCACGGTCGGGCCACCGGCCCGGACCAGGCGACCATCGGCCGTCGCGAAGCGGACCTCGAGCACCTGGTCGCGCAACGGCCCCACCCGTGCCCGCCGCGGCCCGGACAGACCAGCGGCCAGCGTCCCGCCGACGGTCGCCGTCGGGTCGCGGGGATCCAGTGCACATTCCTGGCCCTCGGGGTCGAGGAGGGCGGCGAGGTCCACGACCGTCGTGCCCGCGCCGACCGCAACGGTCAGATCCGCGGCGTCGTAGGCGACGATCCCCGCCGGTGCCCGTACCACGGTGGCATCCGACGGAGCCGGGCCGCCGACCTCGCGATGAGTCCCCGTCCCCCGCGGGTCCACGCGCTCGGCGCGTCCGACCACATCCGCGACCTCCCGCTCGGCGGCGAGGAGGTCGAGCCGCGTCGGGTCGGCTGGCGTCACACCCATAAGCCCGCCTGTTCGTCGCCGCTCGCGGACCGGCCGAGCTCTCCGCAACGACTTCCGCGCGGGAGCACCTTGTCAGGGTTCGCAAGACCGGCGGGGTCGAACGCATCGCGCAAGCGCGCCTGGGCGTCCAGGTCGTCGGCGTCGAAGTAGCTGCCCATCGCATCACGCTTCTCGATCCCGATCCCGTGCTCGCCCGAGAGCACCCCACCCGCGTCGAGGCACGCCTGGAGGATCGCATCGCCGGCGTCATGAACCCGTGCCCACACGCCCGGCCGGCGCGCGTCGAAGGCGATCAGCGGATGGAGGTTGCCGTCGCCTGCGTGAAAGACGTTCATCATCGTGAGCTGCTGCTCGTCGGCGATCTCCCCGACGCGTCGCAGGACGTCGACGAGGCGGGTACGAGGCACGACGGCGTCGTGGAGGTAGTAGTCGGGCGCGACGCGAGCGATCGCCCCGAACGCCGACTTCCTCCCCTTCCAGAGCAGCGCGCGCTCGGCGTCGTCGGCCGCGACCCGGACGTCCCGGGCTCCCGTGGCACGTCCGATGCGGGTCACCTCTGCGACCTCCGCGGCGACCCCACCCGCGAGCCCGTCGAGCTCGACGAGGAGGACCGCTGCCGCGTCGCGTGGGTAGCCGGCACCCACGAAGTCCTCGACCGCACGGGTGATCTGCGCGTCCATCATCTCGAGGGCGGCGGGCACGACGCCGGCCGCGATGATGCCGCTGACGGTCGCGGCCGCGTCTTCGATGCTCGTGAAGTCGAGCAGGAGGGTGCGCACGTCGGGCGGGTCGGGCGTGAGCCGCACCGCGACCCGCGTCGCGATGCCCATCGTCCCCTCGCTGCCGACGAAGCAGCCCCGCAGGTCGTATCCCGGGAGATCTGGTTCCAGCCCTCCGAGCCTGGCCTCCGTGCCGTCGGGCAGCACGACGTCGACCGCCAGCACGTGCGCGGCGGTGACGCCCGAAGCCAGGCAGTGAGGCCCACCAGCGTTGGTCGCGACGTTCCCACCGATCGTGCAGGCCGCCTGGGACGACGGGTCCGGGGCGTAGTGCAGGTCGAGATGGCGGACCGCCCTGCTCAGGTCGAGGTTGAGGACGCCGGGCTCCACCCACGCCACCCGGCTCGCAGCATCGACCTCGACGATGCGGTTCAGCTGGGTCGTCACGATCAGGACCGGATGGTCCAGAGGTGTCGCGCCGCCCGCCAGACCGGTCCCGCTCCCACGCGCGACGAACGGGCGCCCATGGCGCGCCGCGACCGCCACCGCCGCGGCGACCTCGTCCGCTCGCTCGGGGAAGCAGACGACGGCAGCGTGCCCGCGCTCGTGGCCCGCGTCACGCGCGTACAACGACAGCTCGAGCGGCTCGGCGCGCGCACGTTCGTGGCCCAGGACCTCCTGGAGGTCGGCGACGAGCGCGTGGTCGTTCGATGTGGAGGGGATTGCCGAAGATTACCGACGGTGCTGGGTAACCTCGCCCCGAGGAGCCGATCGAGATCTCGAGGAGGACACGCCGATGGCCGGACCGACCCGCGAATGGGTCACGTTCGACGATCCGAAGGAGGAGCGGCGCTGGCAGATCGACATCACCTACCTGCTGTCCTCCTGGACCTGCATCTTCGGCGCCGGCTGCCAGGGCGTCCTCACCGGGCCGGCTCCGGAGCTCGTCCAGGGGTGCTGCTCCTACGGCGCGCACTTCTCCGACAAGAAGGATCGCGACCACGTCGTGAAGGCCGCTCGTGACCTGACCGACGACGAGTGGCAGTACGCGGCCGCCGGCCGGAAGAAGGGCATCTACGCGAAGGCGGGCAAGGACGAGGACGGCAAGGTCGAATGGCGCACCCGACTCGCCGACGATGCCTGCATCTTCCTCAACCGCCCCGGGTTCGATGGTGGAGTCGGCTGCGCGCTGCACATCCACGCCGCCCGCACGGGCAAGCACCACAGCGACGTGAAGCCCGAGGTGTGCTGGCAGCTCCCCCTGCGGCGGATCGACGAAGAGCAGGAGGACGGGAGCGTCGTCTCGACGCTCACCGAGTTCGCACGCGACGGCTGGGGCGAGGGCGGCGACGACTTCGCCTGGTGGTGCACCGAGGCACCCGAGGCGTTCGTCGGTCAGGAACCGGTGTACGTGAGCCTCGGCGAGGAGCTCCGCAAGATGCTCGGCACCAAGCTGTACAAGCGGGTCGTCGCGTACCTCGACGAGCAGGTCAGGGCGCGGCCTGCTCCCGTGATGCACCCTGCACAACGCGTGGAGCTCAAGCCCACCCGCCGCTAGAGCAGCGACAGACCGCCGTCGATCACGAGCACGGAGCCGGTGAGCCAGGCGGCGGTGTCGGACGCCAGGTAGAGCGCGGCGCCCGCCACGTCGTCGGGTTGCCCGATGCGGCGCATCGGGTGGCGCGCCGCGATGCCGGCCTCGTCGGTCTCCCAGAGCGCGCGGGCCATGTGGGTCTTCACGAGGCCGGGGGCCAGCGCGTTGACCCGGACATCGGGACCGAGCTCGAGCGCGAGCTGCTTCGTCATGTGGACGAGCGCGGCCTTCGACGCGTTGTAGATCCCGATGAACGGGGACGGATGGAGGCCGCCAACGGACGCAACGTTCAGGATCACCCCGCCGTGCTCGCGCATCCAGGAGCGCCACGCGGCCTGGGCCAACAGCAGCGCACCTTCCAGGTTCACCTCGAGCACCTTGCGCACCTTGGCCGGTTCGGTCTCGATCATGGGGCCGAACGCGGGGTTCGTCGCCGCGTTGTTCACGAGGATGTCGAGCGCACCCAGCTCCGCAACGCACCGGTCGACCGTCTCCTGGATCGCCTCGGGGTCGCCCGCCGAGCCGGCGACCGTGAGGATCGACCCACCCACGGCCCGGACCGCCGCTTCGGTCTCCGCGAGCTCGTCGGCCTTCCGGGCGAGCACGCACACCGCGGCCCCCGCGGCCACGTAGGCGTCCACGATCGCGCGGCCGATCCCCCGCGTCCCGCCGGTGATCAGGGCGACCCGGTCGTCGAGGCGCAGCGCGGTGGCCGGGTCGATCACGCTCGCACCTAGAGGTACAGCCCGGTCTCGGCCTCGGAGCGGCTCGAGGCGGTCGCGTGCACGTCGCGCTCCCTGAGGATGAGGAAGTCGTCGCCCCGGATCTCGACCTCGTAGCCGCTGTCGGGGGCGAACAGGACGCGGTCGCCCTCCTGCACGTTGCGCACGGTGGGGCCGACGGCGACGACCGAGGCCCAGTGGAGCCGTCGATCGACGTTCGCGGTCGCCGGGATCAGGATGCCGGCCCGGGACTTGCGCTCCCCGATCTCGTCGGAGGGCCGGGCCAGGATGCGGTCGGCCAGCATCTTGATGGCGTGCTTGACGTCGGAATCGTCCGGCGTCTGGGCATTCGCGGCGGCGTCCGGCATGCGGGCGAGGTTACCGCCGGGCCCTCCGGGCACCCGCTTCCGGCCTGCACGGAGCCCTCGGCTACATTTCGCGTCACTCGGCCCTGTTTGGAGCAGAAGTGTCCGACTTCGTCGCCCCAACGACCACCCCGCTTCCGGCCGCACGCAGCCGCACGCGCCGCCTCGGCGCCACGCTGCGGACCTACTTCCTGCTGACCAAGCCGAGGGTCATCGAGCTGCTGCTCGTCACGACCCTGCCGGCGATGATCCTCGCCGACGGCGGCTTTCCCTCCGTCGGGCTCATCGTCGCCGTCCTGTTCGGCGGAGCCCTCGCCGCCGGCGGCGCGAACACGATCAACTGCTGGATCGAGCGCGACCGCGACCACCTGATGAAGCGGACGCGACATCGTCCGCTGCCGTCCGGCGATGTCGACCCCAAGCGCGCCCTGGTCTTCGGCCTGGTCATGGAGACGGTGGCCTTCGCCTTCCTGTGGGGGACGGCCAACCTGCTCGCCGCGTCGCTCGCCGTCAGCGCAACGCTGTTCTACGTGTTCGTCTACACGATCTGGCTGAAGCCCCGGAGCCCGCAGAACATCGTGATCGGTGGCGCCGCCGGCGCGGTCCCTGCGCTGGTCGGCTGGGCAGCCGTGACGGGCAGCCTCGCCGCGCCCGCCTGGGTGCTGTTCGCCATCGTGTTCTGCTGGACGCCGCCGCACTTCTGGGCGCTCGCCCTCAAGTACCGCGAGGACTATGCGGCCGCGGGGATCCCGATGCTCCCCGTGGTCAAGGGCACGAAGGTCGCGGTACAGCAGATCCTCGTGTACTCCGTCGTCGTGTTGGCAGTCAGCCTCACGCTTCCCCTCGTGACCCCCATGACGCCGCTGTACCCGATCACCGCCGCGATCCTCGGCATCCTCTTCGTTGTCAGCGCCGAACGGCTCCGGCGCGACCCCACCCCCGAGCGAGCGATCAAGCTGTTCATGTTCTCGAACACCTACCTCGCGCTGCTGTTCGCGGCCGTTGCCGTCGACACCCTCCTCCAGGCCTCCTGAGGCTCCGGCCCCGCGTCATCGGGGTCTGCTCCTGCTCATCGCAGCGGCCGTGGTCGTCGCCGTCGCCGGCCTGACCACCTGGGTCGTCGTCTCCAGCGACGAGACCGTCGCCGGCCCGACGTCGACGAGCACCGGGCAGCCGGCACCCGCCGGTGGCGCGTCGTGCACCCCCGAGATCGCCGCGGGGCCGGCCGAGGTCGGGCAACCGGCGCCCGAGCTCCGGCTGCGGGGGCTCGACGGCGGGTGCGTCGACCTCGCCGACCTGCGCGGCCGGCCGGTCATCGTGAACTTCTGGGCGTCGTGGTGCTTCCCCTGCCGTCAGGAGATGCCGCTGCTGCGCGACGGGTACGCGAAGTACCGCGACCAAGGTCTCGAGATCGTGGGGATCCCGTACCGCGACATCGACGGTGACTCCCGTGCGTTCGCCGAGAAGTACGGGGCGACGTGGTTGCTCGCCAAGGACGTCGACTCGGCCGCCGCGAACGCTTACGGCGTCCGGCCGATCCCCCAGTCGTTCTTCATCCGACGCGACGGGACGATCGCGGCCCACGTCCGCGGGATGACGACCGAGGACTTCAACCGCGAGGTGCGCAAGATCGTCCGGGAGGACCCGACATCGACTTCGACCGCCGTCCCGGGCCCCACCTCGTCATCGGGCGGCAACGGCTGACACGGCTACTCCTCCCAGCGGAAGAAGCGCACTGCCAGGAGCGGCGCGGCGATCGCCCACACGACCAGCACGCCAGTGCTGCCCCACGGGAACGAGCCGCCACCGAGCGCGTCGCGCACGCTCTCGCTGAGCGCCGCGGCAGGCAGCGCCCTCGCGAAGGTCTGCAACGCGTCCGGGAGCTTGTGCAGCGGGTAGGCCATGCCCCCGAGGAAGAGCAGCACGAGGAACAGGGCGTTGGCCGCCGCGAGGTTCGCCTCGGCCCGGAGCGTGCCGGCCATCAGCATGCCGATCCCCGCGAAGGCCACGGTGCCGATCAGCAGCAGGACGACCGCCAGTGCAATGCCGCCGGTCACCTCCCAACCGAGCGCGAGCCCGGTCACGACGATCACGATCGTTTGCAGCAGCTCGATCACCAACACGTTCACGGTCTTCGCGACGAGAAGACCGCCACGGGAGAGCGGCGTCGACCCGAGCCGCTTCAACACCCCGTAGCGACGCTCGAAGCCGGTCGCGATCCCCAGGCTCACCATCGCCGTCGACATCACTGCGAGTGCGAGCACACCGGGCACGAGGAAGTCGACGGGTCGGCGAACGGTCGTGTTCACCGCGTCGACCTTGGTGAAGAACACGAGGATCCCCACCGGGATCAGGAACGAGACGAGCAGACTCTCGCCGCGACGGAGCGTGAGCAGCAGCTCGACCCGGGTCTGGCCGAGGACCGCCCGCCTGCCTCCGCTCATGACGGCAGCTCGCGCGTCAGGCGGAGGAAGACCTCTTCGAGCGACCGGCGTCCTGCCTGCAGCTCGCCGAGGCGGATCCCCGCGTCGCGCAACCAGATGGCGAGATCGGCCACGAGCTCGGGGGTCGCCTCGGCTGCGACCGAGTACTCCCCCGCCCGGGACTCGAGCACCGCCCCGGGCGCGAGCCCGAGCGAGATCGCCAGCGCGGCGACGTCCAGCCCCGGTGCACACGAGAACCGGGTCTCGTCACCCGCGGCCGCGCTCGTGAGCTCGGTCGGGGTTCCGAGCGCGACGAGGCGTCCGTGGTCGACGATCGCGAGGCGATCGCAGAGCTGCTCGGCTTCGTCCATGCCGTGGGTGGTCAGCACGACCGTGACCCCGTCGTCGCGCAGCCCGCGCACCAGATCCCAGGTCGTCGCCCGGGCGTGGGGATCCATGCCCGCGGTCGGCTCGTCGAGGAAGACCACACGCGGTCGTCCGATCAGAGCGATCGCGAGGGAGAGCCGTTGCTTCTGACCGCCCGACAGCCGCCGGACGTAGGTCTGGCGCGCATCGTCGAGGCCCACGGCACCGAGGAGCCGGTCCGGGTCGTCGGCGTCGTCGTAGAAGGCGGCGAACAGGCGCAGTGCCTCCAGGGGCTTGATCCCCGGCGCGAGCCCACCCTCCTGGAGCATGACCCCGACCTGGGGCCGGAGCTGTCGACCGTCGGCGATCGGGTCGAGGCCGAGCACGCGCACGCGCCCCACATCGGGACGGCGGTAGCCCTCGAGGATCTCGACCGTCGTCGTCTTCCCGGCACCGTTGGGTCCGAGGATCCCGAAGACCTCGCCCGGTGCGACGCTCAGCGACAAGCCGTCGACGGCCCGCGTGGACCCGTAGTGCTTCTCGAGATCGACGACCTCAATCGCCTCGGTCGCCGGGAGCATCGGGCGCGCAGCCTACCGGAGGCGTCTTCTGTGCCCAGATCGAGTGCTCAGCGGCTGAGGAGACTGCGCCCGGCCACGAATGCCTGGCGCGTCCGCGGGACCCGCACCCGGTCGGTGAAGACGTCGCCGTCCGCCCGCTCGATCGCCTCGAGGATCTCCGCGTTCATGTTCCGCGCCGCGCGGATGGCCCGCGCCGACGGTGCGGGCAACATGGGCATCCCGCGGTCAGCCAGCTCGAAGTACTCCCAGGTCCGCCCGATCTCGAATGCCATCAGCGCCTGCCATTCCGGCGACACCTTGCGCAGCCAAGGGTCGGCGCCGAACCGCTCGAGGTCCTCACGCGGCAGGTACACCCGGCCGCGATCGAGATCGCTTCCGACGTCGCGTAGGAACGCGGTGAGCTGGAACGCGATGCCGAGGTCGTGGGCCGGCGCGATGGCCTCGGCCGACGTCGGCTCCAGGATCGGGAGCATCATCTCCCCGATCACCGCGGCCGAGCCGTCCATGTAGTCGAGGAGATCGTCGAACGTCTCGTACTCCACGACCGTCAGGTCCATCGTCATCGACCGGAGGTAGCGCCGGAAGCAGTCCGGGTTGAGGTCGAACGCCGACACCGTGTGCACCACGGCCTTGAGCACCGGGTCGTCGGAGTCCCCCCGGTCGAGATCCTCGAAGAACTCGTCGCCGTACTCGACGAGCGCGCGCTCCTTCTCGTCGGCCGCGACGGGGCCGAGCCGGTCGACGAGGTCGTCAGCATGCCGACAGAACGCGTAGAGGGCGTGGACGTGGTGCCGCTTCACCCTCGGGAGCAGATAGGTCGCGCCGAAGTAGAGCTTGCCGCGCGACTTCGTCAGGTCGCGGCAGTGCGAGTAGGACTCGTCGAGGGTGGTCACCGCCCCGCACCGTACTCACCCGGGAGGCCGTCGACCCGAGGCGGCGCCTGCCGTCCGGGGACGCCTCCGCGGAACGACCCCGCCCCTCGGGCGGCTAGTGATCCCGCCAGGCGACGTAGGTGCCCAGCTCGGCGAGCGCGGTGCGTGCCTCGGGCGTGATCGGGGTCGCCGCCAGTGCATCCAGGGCCTCCTGGACGAAGACCTCGATCGACGCCTCGATCTCGTCGCGGGCGCCGGTGTCGACGAGCAGCGCCTGCAGCGCCACGATCTCGTCGTGGTCCAGATCGGGTCGGCCGAGGCGGGCGAGCAACGCCGCACCCTTGGCATCGACGCGACCGGCCGCGACCGCGACCAGCGGCGTCAGCTTGCCTTCGCGGAGGTCGTCGCCCACCGGCTTGCCGGTGACCGACGCGTCGCCGAACACTCCGAGGAGGTCATCGCGCAGCTGGAACGCCGCGCCGAGCGGGAGCCCGACCGCACTCAGGGACGGGCCGAGCTCGTCGATCCGCCCCGCGAGCGCGGCACCGAGGTGCAGCGGTCGCTCGACGGTGTACTTCCCGGACTTGTAGCGCTCGATGCGCGCCGCCTGGCCAGGGTCGCTCGAGCCGCTCGCGGTGCCGACCAGGTCGAGGTACTGACCCACGCAGAGCTCGATCCGGAGCTCGTCGAAGATCGCCCGCGCGTCGAGGCGCGCCTCGCCGAACAGCATGTCGGCGTAGACGAACGCGAGGTCGCCCACGAGGATCGCCGCGCCCTCACCGAACCGTCGGGCCTCGGCGCGCCACTGCAACGCCTCATGCCGCGCGATGAACTGCGTGTGGATCGACGGCAGCCCGCGCCGGCGGTCGGACCCGTCCATCACGTCGTCGTGCACGAGGGCGAACGTGTGGAGCAGTTCGAGCGCGGCGCCCGCGTCGACTGCTGCGTCCGACCCGGCCGCGCCGCCGGCACCGACGAACGCCCAGTGACAGAACGCAGGCCGCAGTCGTTTGCCCCCGGCAGCCACGAGGTCGCGGAGAGCCAGGAGGGGCTCGCCGAGGGCCGGGTCGACCGCGTGCCAGCGCTCGATCTCGGCGTCGAGAAGGCCCACGATCCGGTCCTCGGCTCGGCGCCCGACCTCGGCGAGGCTCGCCGGGACCTCGGTCGCGCGCGGCGCGGTCGCAGGCACCCGACGAGCGTACGTCGATGCCCGGGCCGGTCCCGAAGCGTCGCGCCGGTACGATCCGCCGCGTGCCCGAGTTCCTCTCCCCTGCCTGGGTCGATGCGCTCGACACCGCGCTCGCCGGGGTGGGCAGCCCGGACGCGGCCGTCGAGCTCGATCGCTTCGTGCTCGAGCAGCGGGTCACGTTCCCCGATGGCTCCACCCGGACGCACCACGTCGTCGCGGCCGACGGCCGGTTCCGCGCGGTGACCGGGCCGGCACCGGCGGCAGACCTCGTCCTCACCACCGACCTGGAGACGGCGGTCGCGATCCAGCGGGGTGCGGTGAACGCGCAGTTCGCCCTCGCCGCAGGGCACCTTCGCCTGGGTGGCGACCTCGACCGCCTCCGCGCGCACGCCGGCCTGTTCGAGCGACTCCACGACGTCTTCGCCGACCTGCGCTCGGTGACCACGTACCCGCTCGGGTCGGATCCGTCCGCCGAGAACCCGTAAGGCCAAGCCTCGGGGAGCGGGCGGTCGAGGAGCCGAACGCCACCGCTAGCATCGCCGACATGACGATCTCCGAAGCCGACTTCCGCACGGAGGCCCGGGCGTTCCTCGACGCGAACGCGGAGCGCCGGGTCGAGGAGACCTTCGAGTGGGGCAAGGGTTCCGACCAGGTCGGCCTGCTCGAGGAGAAGTCCGCCGAGCAGGAGGCCGACGAGGTCGCCAGCGCCAAGCGCTGGAAGGCCACCGAGTTCGACGCCGGCTTCGGGTGGATCACCGGCCCGGAGGAGTACGGGGGCCGGGCCCTCCCGGCCGGTCACGAGCGCGCCTACCGAGAGCTGGTGGCCGACTACGCGATCCCGTCGCAGTCGATGTTCGGCATCGGCCTCGGGATGGTCGCGCCCACGATCCTCGCCCACGCCGTCCCCGAGGTGAAGGAGCGCTACCTGACCGCGATGTACCGGGGCGACGTCGTCGGCTGTCAGCTCTTCTCGGAACCGGTCGCCGGCTCCGATCTCGCCGGCATCCAGACCAAGGCCATGCGCGACGGCGAGGAATGGCTCCTCACCGGGCAGAAGGTGTGGACCTCTGGCGCCCAGTTCAGCGACATCGGCGAGATCATCACGCGCTCCTCCCCCGACAAGCCCAAGCACAAGGGCCTGACGATGTTCGTGGTCGACATGAAGGCGCCCGGCGTCGAGATCCGCCCGCTCCGCCAGATGACCGGTGGCGCCTCCTTCAACGAGGTGTTCTTCGAAGACGTGCGCGTCCCCGACTCGCACCGACTCGGCGACGTCGACGAGGGGTGGACGGTCGCGCTCACCACGCTCATGAACGAGCGCGCCGCGATCGGCGGCGGCGGGGCCGGACTCGGCACCATCAGCTTCAGCCGCTTCCGCGAGATGGCCAGGTACTACGGCCTCTCGAACGACGCGGTGACGCGTCAACGCCTCGCCGACATCTACGTCCGCCAGCAGGTCGCAAGGTTCACGCACCTCCGGGCGATGGGCAAGATCCGAGCGGGTCAGCTCCCCGGCCCGGAGATGTCGATCGCGAAGCTCGCGCTCACCGCGAACATGCAGCGGATCGCCCAGGTCGTGGGCGAGATCCTCGGGCCGCGCATCGCTGCGGATACCGGCGAGTGGGGCGCGTACGCGTGGTCGGAGTTCGTGTGCGGCATCCCGGGCCTGCGCATCGCCGGCGGCACCGACGAGGTGATGCGCAACATCGTCGGCGAGCGCGTCCTGGGGCTACCCAAGGAGCCCCGAGGCGACGCGAAGACGTAGTGGCGCTCCCGTTCGAGCGCCTTCGCGCGCTGGCGCGCTATTCGGGTGACGACAGCGAGCTCGTCCTCGAGGCGGCCGACTGCCTCGGAGACTTCGGATCGGATCCGCAGCTCCTCACGGTGTGCCGCCGGCTGCTGGCGCACCACCCGGCTTCGGGTCCGCTGTGGTGGCTGTGCGCGCACGTGGTGGCCGCGGCGAACCCCACCCAGGCCGCGAACGACGCCGCCCGACGTCTCCGAGCCGACCGCTCCGCGGCGCGGCTCGCATCGACGCTCCCGTTCCCGCACGACGATCCGATCGCCGTCCTCGGCTGGCCCGAGGTGGCGGGTGCTGCGCTCTCGGAGCGCCCCGACCTCGACGTGGTCGCGATCCGCGGCCACGGTGGCGACGACGGTCTCCGGTACCGGCTCCCGCGCACCGAGGTCCGCCCCCGGGTCGTCGACGAGACCACCGCGATGGCCCTCGCGCCGAGCCACCTGCTGGTCGAGGTGCTGGCCACGAGCCCGACGACGGCCCTGGTACCGATCGGCACGGCCGACCTGCTGTGGTCGCTCCCTGCCGCCCGCCTCTGGCTGGTGGCCGGGTCCGGTCGGCTGCTCCCCGAGCGCCTCTTCGAGGTCGCCCGCCACGAGGTCGAGCGGGCCGACAACCCCGTGGCCGAAGCGTTCGAGGTCGGACGGGCCGAACGAGTCGCCGGGCCGGCCGGCCTCGACCCGCCCGAGCGCCTCGCCGCCCGGGTCGACTGCCCCGTGGCCCCCGAGCTGCTCCGCCTCTAGCCGGGAGCAGCTCGGAGCAAGTGGCGCTGCAGGATCGTCGTGCTCCCCGAGCGTCGCTTGCTCCGTTCTTCGCGGGCGGCGATCAGGCCTCCAGCGCGAAGCGCGCCGGCGCATCCTCGATCAGCTCGAGCTCAGGCTGGTCGTCGCCGCGCTGGCTCCGGATCAGATCGATCTTGTGCAACGGGCGCTCGAGCGCGCGCTTGCGGGTACCGACGAGCGCTTCGTACTCCCTGCCGGCCGCCTCGATGCGCGCACCGACCTTGTCCATCTGACCGACGAACTTGTCCCACTGCTCGTGGAACTGGCCGAGCAGCCCGAGGATCTCGTCGGACGTGCGCGCCAGCTGGAAGTTCTCCACCATCTGCCGGATCAGGGCCAGGACTGCGAACAAGGTGAGCGGGGAGCAGAACACCACGCGCTGGCGGACCGCGGCGTCGACGATCCCGCTGTCGTGCTCGTGGATGAACGCGTACAGCTGCTCGTTGGGGATGAACAGCAGCACGAAGTCGACCGTGCCGCCCGACGCGTCGATGTAGTCGCGGGAGCTCAGCTCCTTGACGCGTGCCTTGACGTCGCGCAGGAAGTCGTCCTGGTAGCGCTTCGACTCGAGGTCGGACGTCGCGTCGCAGAAGCGCAGGTAGTTGTCGAGCGGGAACTTCACGTCCATGTGGAGCAGCAGATCGTTCGGCAGCAGGAACGTGAAGTCGGGGATGCCGCGCGCGCCCTCGAGCGAGCGCTGCTTGCGGTAGTTGACGTTCTCGACGAAGCCGGCGAGACGCAAGACGTCCTCCGCCATGCGCTCACCCCACTGCCCGCGCGCCTTCGTGCTCGAGAGCGCCTCGCGGAGGCTGCTGGTGGTCTGGAGCAGCGACGTGACGCCCTCGTGCTGCATCGTGAGCTGCTCGCTGAGCTGACCGAACTTCTGCACGCGGTCGGCCTCGAGCGTCTGCATCAGCGTCGAGACCTCGTCGAGCTTGGCGTTCATCGACCCCAGCTGCTGGTCGATCAGCGACTTCTTGCCGTCGAGCTCCTGGCCGACCCGCGCCCGCTCCGAGCCCATGAGCTCACGGTTCTGCACGAGGACGTGGTCGACCGCGGCCCGGACCGCTGCGTCGCGCTCCTCGGCCGCCAGGCGCCGCTGGTCCTCCACGGCCTGGCGAACGGCCTCGTCGACGGCCTGGTGGACCGCCTCGGGCCGGGTGCGGCCCCGCAGGACCGACACCATCACCCCCACGACCACCACCAGCACGACCAGCACCAGGACACCCAGGACGCTCAGCAACATCTCCATGCACCGAGAGTCCCATGGGGGTGTGACAGCTACGTGGATGGCCCCTGACCTGCGGTTTTACCGATTCCGCGACGCCCGGCGGCGCCCGGGCGAGGCCGAGACGCGGCGAGACCGAGCTCAGGCGTCGCCGATCGCGAACTCGAAGCCGCCCCGGGTGCCCACGTAGATCCGGCCCTTCCAGACCGCCGGCGTGGCCTCGATGCACTGGCCCAGGGGCACCTGCCACAGCTCGGGCGGGTCGATCGCCGTGTTCGTTGACGTCGTAGGCGTGGAGCACGCCCGGCGCAATCACCCTGCAGCCACACGCCGTCGACGATCGACTGGCGAGCCCATCAACGGCGCGGGGAGGTGCTTCTCCCACCGGATCGCCCCGGTGTTCCGGTCGAGGCCCACGGCCCGGCCCGTGTACGTCGTGTAGATCGCGAGGTCGCCGACGATGCCCGGGGTCCCCCAGACCCCGGCCTTCTCCGCGCCCTGGTCGTGCTGGGTCCAGACGAGCGGGTTGTCGGGTTGGGCCGGGTTCAGCTTCCACATCTGGCCGACCGCCGCGCTCTGCGCGTTGTGCCGCTCCCACTCCGACCCGCCGTAGAGCTGCCCGGCCTCGTCGACGACGACGGACGCGTCGCTGTCGTCACCGGTCCAGAAGCGGAAGACGCGCGTCGGCTCACCCGTGCCCGCGAGGATCGGACCGATGTCCCAACCCTGGATCAGCCCACCGGAGTTCCCGAAGTACAGGGTGTTGCCGGAGACCGCGACCGAGTTCTCGATCGAGACCTCCGATCCGACGGCGCTGATCAGCTCGTCGTCCCAACCCGGCGCGTGCCAGATGAGCTCCGGAGCGATCGCGACGAGCCCGTCGGGCCCGACCGCACGGTTGAGCTTCACGATGTGGATCTGACTGTTCTCGCCGCCCTCGAAGAGATAGTCGCCCAACACGAGCCCGCTGCCGTCCCAGTCGTTGTTCCACTTCACCGGGCGACACGGCATCCGCGCTGAGCTTCCACAGCTCGGTCGGCGACCGGCCGGTCGATCGCCAGCACACGGAAGTAGTTGTCGCGCGACCCGATGTAGATCAGCGGGAGCCCCTCGGGGTCGACGCTCACCGAACCCTTGATGATGTCGTCCGGTCTGGAACGGCGGGAGGATGTCCTGACCCGTCGCAGCATCGACGAAGTGCACGGCCCCGTCGTACGCGCCGAACACGACCCACGTGCGTCCGTCGCGCTCGAACACCGCCGGCTGCCCGGTCCAGCCGTTCCCGCACCAGCGGGTCGTCTCGCCCTTGTCCTCGGAGAGCCGGCACATCTGCTCCCCCGGGTACTTCCACACCACGTGGGGCGCCACCGGCATCGGGCCCTGGCCGTAGTAGTTGCGCGTCGGGTTCCCGCGGAAGGTGAGGAGGCCCTCGACCTTCGCCTTGGGGAAGGGCCGGAACGCGGACTCGGGATCGACCCAGCCGGTGTACGGCGGCTTCGTCGTCGTGGTGGTGGTCGGGATCGTGGAGGTGGTCGATCCACCCGAGGCCACCTGGTCGTTCGCGTCGCCCTGCGTGCGGGTGAGGGCGTACGCGCCGGCCCCCACGACCGCGATCGCCAGGATGGTGGCGGTGACGAAGGCGAAGATGCGGCGGCGGCGGGCCCGGCGCTGTCGTTCCACGGCACGGCGTCCGCCGGAGGATGGAGTCACCGACGTCACCACGGCAGCGTAATCCCGCGACCACGACCGTCCTGGTCAGGCCAGTCCTGTGGGAGGCGTCAGCCGACGCGCGTGAGCCCCGCAGGACGCCGCTAGAAGGTCCCGCCGTCCACGACGATCTTCTGGTCGTTCACGTAGCGCCCGGCATCGGAGACGACGAACCGCACGACGTCCGCGACCTCCTCGGGGCTGCAGACGTGCCCGAACGGGGCCTTCGGGTCGAGCTGGCGGATGTCGTCGGCGCCCATCGCCGCACGGGCGAGTCGTCGGCCCATCTCGGTGTCGACCAGGCCCGGCGCCACGACGTTGACGTGGATGTCAGCCTTCCGCTCCTCCTTCGCGAGCGTGCGCGCGAGTGCCTCGAGCGCGGCCTTCGCCATGTTGTAGGGCGCGGAGTTCGGTCCCCAGGAGACGGTCGCGGCGCTCGAGATGTAGACGATGTCGCCGCGTGGGCGCGTCCGCATCCCCGGCACGATCAGCTTCGTCAGAGCGAAGGCCGAGAGCGCGTGCACGCGCCAGACCCGTTCGATCTCGTCGGGATCCGTCTCGGCCACCGTCTGGCCGCGACTCGCGATGCCGGCGGAGTGCACGAAGATGTCGATCGCACCGAAGTCCGCAGTGACTGCTTCCACCATGCGGGCATCGGCCTCGAGGTCGTCGACGGATGCCTGGTACGACTCGGCGTGGCGACCGAGGTCGCGGATCGCGCCGACCGTGGCCTGCGCGCTCTCCTCGTCGCGGCGGTAGTTCACCGCGACGTCGGCACCGTCGGTCGCGAGCGCTCGCGCGATCGCCGCCCCGATACCCCGGTTGCCGCCGGTCACCAGCGCGACGCGTCCGTCGAGTCCCATCGGTCCTTCGTCTCCTCGGGTCAGAAGATCTCGTCGTCGCCGCCACCACCGGGCGACTCGCGGCCGGCAGCGATCTTCTCGGCTCGCGTCAGGAGCGACTGCTGCCCGAGCCGCTCGGCCCACGCCGCGAACGCAGGGGTCGGGCCGGTCCACTGCCACGCATCCACCGGCCCGACGTCACCGTCGGTGCGGAGCGTCGCGAGCGTGCGGAACAGCTCCGCATCCGCGCGCTGCTCGGCCAGCGTCGCCGCGAGCTTCGCCGCCCCCCGCACCTCGACGTCCCAGTCGCCGACGAGATCCGGGATGTCCTCGAGGTGGCGGTACCGAGCGAGGACCGCCGACGCCGACTTCGCGCCCCAGCCCTTCAGTCCCGGGAACCCATCCGCGCTGTCGCCCACCAGCGCGAGCCAGTCCGGGATCGACTCCGGTTCGACGCCGAACTTCTCGCGCACCCCGGCCTCGTCGAAGTAGTGCGACTTGCGGCGATCCAGCTGCACGACGCCCGGGTCCTGGACGCACTGGGCGAGATCCTTGTCGGGCGTGCAGATCACCGCTCGGGCGACCCGCTCGTCGTCGCGCGCGACGCGGGCCGCCGACGCGAGCGCGTCATCGGCCTCGAGCTCGACCTCGGCCCACACCGTCAACCCCAGCGCCTCGAGCGCTTCCTCCAGCAACGGGAACTGGGCGAAGAGCACCGGGTCGATCCCCGAACCGTCCTTGTACCCGTCCCAGAGGTCGTTGCGGAACGACTCGATCACGTGGTCGGTCGCAACACCCACGTGGGTCGCGCCGTCGGCGAGCAGCTCCAGCATCGATCGGACGACGCCGCGAACGGCCCCGACGTCGACGCCGTCCGGGTCGAAGTGCTCGGGAGCGCCGTAGTAGTGGCGGAAGAGCTCGTAGGTCCCGTCGACGAGGTGGGTCTGGAGGCCGGACTGCACGGCGCCCATCATGGCCGCTCGAGCTCGGCGACGACGGCCCGGTGGTCGCTCACCGGCGCTTCGTCGGCGACCCACACCCGTTGGATGTCGAGCCCGTCGACCGCGATGTGGTCGAGGGTCACGCGGGGCGCGTCGGCCGGGAAGGTCGGACCGTGCTCGGCGCGGGTGAACCCCGCCGCCGCGAGGATCGGCCCGACCACCTCGGGCTCCAGGTTGAGGTCGCCGAGCAGGATGCGGGGCGCGGCACGCGCTCGCAGCGCGTCGAGCAGGGCGTGCAGCTGCTCGGGGGCGTCGTGCGGCCGGTCCCGATGGCGCTTCGGCCAGTGCTGGAGGTGCGTGACGCCCACCGAGACCTCGATCCCGCGCACGAGCAGGCGGGCGACGATCGCGACACGAGGCTCGCGGGTGGGGTCGCGGGGAGGTCGAGCACCCGGTGGTCGAGCACCCTCCCCCGCACGACCAACGAGTTCCCGTAGCCCCGGAGCCGGCTACGGCGGACGGCCGGTCCGCTCACGTGGCGGCCGCGGACCCGACGAGCGACGATCGCACCCTGGTCGAGGTACCAGGTGCTGCGGCGGCCGCGTACGACCTCCTGGAGACCCAGGATGTCGGCATCGAGTGCGGCACACGCTCGCGCGAGCGCACCGAGTCGCACCCGGTCGTGCGCGTCGGTACCCCTCCGGATGTTGAACGTGGCGACCCGCAGCCCGCCGTGCATGGGCTCGCTCACCGTGGCCGATCGACGACGTGACGTCGGAACTGGTCGAGGCCCACGTCGATCACCCGATCGTGGGCCCAGGCCATGGCCGGGCGCGCCACGACGGCGAGCGGGCGCAGCACGGCGTCAACGAGTCGGAGCTCCCACGTGAGGCGCGCCACGCAACCGTCGGCATCCGGTTGCACGTGCAGCTCGGCCGGTCCGACGAGGTCGCCCGACACCTGCGTGACCACCCGCTCGTGGGACGCGACGTCGAGGATCTCGACCGCGAAGCGGAGTGCGTACGGCAGCGGAGCCTGCACGACGCAGTGCGCGACCGCGCCCGGCTCCAAGCTGGCGCCGTCGAGGTTCCGGAGCCAGGGCCACCACGTCACGTAATCGTCGGTCCGGGCCAGCTGGGCCCACAGGTCGGCCGCTGACACCGGCATCGGAAAGCTCCGGTCGTACCGGAACGGTGCCGGCATCGTTCCAGCCTCGCGCACCGCCGCGACGCAGCCGCCTCGCGCGAGCGATCAGGCGCGGGCGGGCGTCAGACGGGCGAGAGGGCTGGGCTCCTGGCCCTCGGTCACAGCCTGCTCGGCCGGACCGTCACGGACCGTCAGCCCCAACGAGAACCACACCGCCGCCGACCAGACCAGCGTCGCACCGGCGATGTGGAAGCCGACGAGCAGCTCGGGGATGTTGTTCAGGTACTGGACGTACCCCATGGCCGCCTGCAGCACCAGCACCACGAGCAGGATCGCCCAGGCGCCGCTGGGTCGACTCTGGCGCACGGGTACGCCGGAGCAACCAGAAGGTCACCAGCACCGTGACGAGGAAGATGATCACGCTCGTCCCGTGGATGCGCGCGACCGACGGGAGGTCGAAGTCGAACCGCTTCGCCTTCCGATCGCCGCCGTGTGGGCCGGTGGCGGTGACCACCGTGCCCGTCGTGACCACCACGGCCGCGAGGACGAGGAGGGCCCGATCCGCCACGCGGACGCGGTGATCGACGATCGACCGACCGGGGCCGGCCGGTTCGCTCGCCCGCTGGTAGAGCACCAGCGCGTTCGTGAGCAGCACGAGCGACAGGAGGAAGTGCGCCATGACGAACGGCGGCTGGAGCTCGAACAGGACGGTGAGCCCGCCGAGCACGGCCTGCGCGAAGACTCCCGCGACGAGACCCAGGGAGAGCCAGATGAGGTCGCGTCGACGAGGGACGCGGAGGAGACGAACCGAGCACGCACACGATCACCGACGATCGGACACCAGACCCGTGAACATCCGGTTGAGGAACTCGATCATCGCGTGCACGTCGCTCGCCCCGTGTGGGGTGAGCCGGCCGGGCTCACAGTTGGGCCAGTCGGAGCACCCCAGACCGGAGCCGCTGAGCCGCACCGCACCGCCGGTCACGATGATGATCGCCAGTAGCAGCGACCGCCGCCAGCGCGATGCGCCGGTAGGTGACGGGCCGGAGCCGGGGAAGCCGCACGGGGAAGGATGGTACGCCCTACCCTGACGAAACATGGCTCCGGACGGCCCGACCCGACGGGAGCCGCGCCGGCGGCTCCACGAGCGTCGAGCCGAACGCACCGCACGACGGCGGGCAGAGCGGCGTCGGACCACCCGGCGACGGGTGGCGTTCGGCATCGTCGCGGCGGTGTTGCTCGCGACGAGTGGCGATCGCCGCCTACACCGTGACTCGACGCGGCGGTGGCGAGGTGCGCTCGGCCGGACCCGCACGTCGCGGCGACCACGGCACCAGCACGGCACCGACCACCACGACCACGCTGCGCGACCCGCGTCGCGGCAACGGGCAGCCGGTCACGTTCGCGTTCGGGGGCGACGTGCACTTCGAGGGCGCACTGCGCGCCAAGCTGGCTGCGGACCCGGCGACGGTGCTCGCGCCGATCGCCCCGACGCTCTCCGCCGCCGACCTGGCAATGGTGAACCTGGAGTCCGCGATCACCGAGGGCGGCACCGCCGAGATCAAGGAGTTCAACTTCCGGACGCCGGCGAACGCGCTCGACGCGCTCCGCGCCGCGGGCGTCGACGTCATCACCGAGGCGAACAACCACGGCATCGACTACGGGTCCCAGGGGCTCGCCGACTCGCTCGCGGCGCGCACGGCCAAGGTGTTCCCGGTGATCGGCATCGGTGCGAACGCCACCGAGGCGTACGCGCCGTATCTCGTCGAGGTGAAGGGCCAGCGGATCGCGATGTTCGGTGCCACCGACGTCATGGGCGAGGAGTTCGTCGGCTCCTGGACCGCGTCGGACACCCAGGCCGGGCTCGCCTCGACCAAGTACGACGCCGAGGCGCGCATGGTCGCCGCGATCCAGGCGGCCCGCCCGAACGTCGACACGATCGTCGTGTACCTGCACTGGGGTGTGGAGCTCATGGATTGCCCGACGCCGCGTCAGCAGGCGCTGGCGCAGGTCCTCACGGACGCCGGCGCCGACATCGTCGTCGGTTCCCACGCCCACCACCTCCAGGGTGGCGGTCGCTTCAACACGTCGTTCGTCGACTACGGCCTCGGCAACTTCGTCTTCTACAACGAGCAGGGCGAGTACGGGCGCACGGGGGTCCTCACCGTCACCGCCACCGGCCGCGACATCGACGGGTACCAGTGGACCCCGGCGCGCATCCGCGGCGGCGTCGCGACGCCCTTCGCTCCGGGTGCAGAGGCGGACGCCGAGCTCGTGCACTGGAACGACCTCCGGGCGTGCTCGGGCCTCGCGCCCTGATCGGCCGCAGCGCTCCCCTTCGCCCGCTGCCCCGTTGCGGGGCACTCGACGGGCGGTAGCGTCACGGCATGGCGGAATCGGGGCTGCACTACGACGAGTTCGGGCTGTTCCACGAGAACGCCGAGGAGAACGGCCTGGCCTGGACCGGCCCTCCGACCGTCCGGCGCGAGTCGGTCGTCGTGCACGACGACGGGCGCCGGCTGAGCGCGCTGCTCTGGGGCGACGCCGCGCCGCAGATCGTGCTGCTCCACGGGGGCGCGCAGAACGCGCACACGTGGGACACCGTGGCGCTCGCGCTCGGCCTCCCGCTGGCCGCGATCGATCTCCCGGGCCACGGCCACTCGGACCATCGAGACGACGGTCCGTTCAGCCCCCGCGAGAACGCCGTCGACGTGGCAGTCGCGATCCGCGCGCTCGCACCCGACGCACGGATGGTCGTCGGCATGTCGCTCGGCGGCCTCACCACGATCGCGCTCAGTGCCCATGCCCCCGAGCTCGTGCGGAAGGTCGTGCTCGTCGACGTCACGCCCGGCGTCGACCGCGACAAGGCCGCGCCGATCGCGCAGTTCATCTCGGGACCGGAGAGCTTCGAGAGCTTCGGCGAGATCCTCGCCCGCACCATCGAGTTCAACCCCACCCGTTCGGAGTCCTCGCTCCGGCGCGGCGTCCTCCACAACGCGGTCGAGCGCGACGACGGTCGGTGGGTGTGGCGCTACCAACACCCGGGGATGGCTGAGAACGCCGACATCCCGGCCGACTTCGCGACGCTGTGGGACGACGTCGGTCGCATCACGGTCCCGACGCTGCTCGTCCGAGGGGCGGCCCAGGGCACGGTCGTCGACGACTCCGACGAGGCCGAGCTCCGGCGGCGCCTCCCGGACGCGCGGGTCGAGCTCGTCGAGGGTGCGGGCCACAGCATCCAGGGCGACAAGCCCGTCGAGCTCGCCGCGATCCTCACCGACTTCCTCGGCTCGTGACGCTCCCACCGTTGGAACACCTCGACCGCCTCGCGACGACGCGCCAGTCCTGGCACGCGGTCGCCGAGCACATCCTGGCCAGCCCGCGGTTGCGAACCGACGGACGGATCGGCCTCGTCCCGACCGAGGACGGGTTCGGCACCCCCGTGCTGCCGCCGGACACCGCGGCCCGCGTGGCCGGGGACACGCTCGTCCTGACCCGGAGCGAAACGTCCACGACGTTCCCCATCACCACCCTGCGCGCTGCCGGCGACGCGATCGGCATCGAGCCCGGCGCGCCCGCGGACGTGTACACCCCGACGACCCCCCTCGAGCTCGACGCACCGCTGCTGATCGACGCCGCCGACGCCGCCGCGCTGGCGGCGTTCTTCTGCCTCGGCGAGACCGCACTGCTCGAGCTCGCGGCGAGTGCGGGACCGGACGACGCACCCTCGACCACCACGCTCTGGCCCGAGCACTTCGACGTCGGGCTCGACGTCGGTGACGAGGCACGCGACGCACGCGGGACGTTCGGAGCCTCGCCGGGCGACGCCAAGCACGCCGAGCCGTACGCGTACGTCACCCACTGGGCCGAACTCGCCGAGGACCCGTTCTGGAACGACCCCGTGTTCGGCGGCGCGAGCTGCACCTACACCGAGCTGGCTGCGACGCCCGACGCCGATGCCGCGCTGCGCGACTTCTTCGCTCGCGGCCGCGACGCTTCTCAGCCGCGCGCCGCGGTGAGCACCGTCACCGACACCGCGGCTGCTTCGATCCCTGACCACGAGTAGCGCATCGGGACGAGCTCCCCCACCGACCACGCGGGTTGCTGATCCGCGAAGTGCGGATCGGTCGGCTCGCCGGAGGTACCGAGCGGCACCACCCAGGCGCTGGCATCCCAGTCGGCGAGGTCGAACACGTATCGGGCGACCGAGGTGCTCGTGACGCCGAACCCGTAGCCGGCCGGGTGCGCAGCGCACATCACGGTGTCCCACTCCCCGCCCATCGCCACCGTGGGCGGATCGAGCCGGCCGTCCCACTCCGGGTGCAACGGCGCGAGCGGGTGACGCGGCGCAGCGCGGTGCAGTGCGCCCCACTCCCATGCATCGACGTCGTCGCCGAGCGCAGTCCGCAGGACCGCGACGGCATCGGTCAGTGCATCGGCGAGCGTCGACGCCCAGCCGTCCGGCACCAGCGCGGTGTCGTCCGCCGCGAGGAGCCCGGTCGAGAGCGCCCAGATGCGCAGCTCGAGCGGCTGGTACGTCCCCGGTGGCTCGTCCGCGAACGGGACCCGCAGCGCGGCGAGGTCGGGGTGATGCGCGACGAGGCGGCACGCGGCATCTCGGGTGACGACGTACACCGCGGCGGCGACCGACCCCGGATCGACGGATCGGTCCCAGCCCTCGAGCGCGGCGAGTGCTGCGCGCTCCCATTCGTCGCGCGGCGTGAGCTCGAGCAGGCGCGGCACCCACACGTCGGCCGCGAGCGATACCCGGTCGCGATGGATCGCGGCCATGTCATCGACCGTCGCGTCATCCAGGTCCCGGAGCCGCTCGTGCAGCCGTCGGGCACGATCGGGCCGTGCGTAGTCGAGCCCCAGGAAGTGGGGAAAGTCGTCGCCGACGATCCGCTGGTTCGCGGTGACGACGAGACCCTCGTCGGGGTTGCGCAGTCGGGGGAGGTCCGCGTACGCCACGGAGCCGCGCCAGTCGTGAGTGCCACCCGCACCCGGCACCGGGCCCCACGCGTTGGCTGCGTCGCGCACCGGGATCCGGCCCACGGTCCGGTACGCGATGTTCCCGTCCAAGTCGGCGCTGACGAAGCTGTTGACCGGGTCCACCCACGCCGCCATCACCGCGTCGAGCCCGTCGACGTCGGTCGCCCGCAGCATGGGCGCGAGCACCGAGAGGCCCGAGCTCGGCTCGACCAGTGCCGTCGATCGCAGCGCGAGCACTGCGCCCTGCGCAGGATCGCCGAACACCACGGGCCCGTGCTCGCTCTCGAAGCATTCGACCTCGACCGGCGCGCCGTCGCGCACCTGGAGCTGCTCGGTCCGGGTGCGCTCGACGGCGGCCGCGTCTTCCACGTACAGATCCTGGTAGTCACCGTTCGCGTTGGTGACGCACCAGGCCACCCGCTCGTTGTGACCGAAATGCGGGAAGCCGGGCACTCCGACGAACGAGAGGCCGATCGCGTCGAACTCGTCGCACGCGAGGTGACCCTGGGCGTACACCCCCGGAACCTCCAGGGCGCGGTGAGGGTCGCCCGCCACCAGCGGCAGCCCCGACGCCGTGCGCGATCCGTGCAGCGCCCAGGAGTTGCTCCCGGCGGCCGGCTCCGCGAGCGCGGCCATGCCGGCGACGACCCCGGCGAGTGCGGCCGGGTCGGCCGGGTGCTGCCTGATCGCCGACGGTGGCGGCACGATCAGCGGGATGTCCCGCGGGTCGGCGCCCTCGAGCCGCACGACCGCCTCGGGACCCAGGAGCCCGACCAGACGCCCGCGCCAGAGCTTCTTCTGCCAGTTGGCGAACACGACGTGGCGCACGAGGAACACCGCGCTGCAGTCCGCCGCGCTCCACGACTCGGGCCGGACCTCTGCGAGCGCGAGATCCGTCGGCAGCGGGCGGTCGAGGGCGAGGTACGCGTTCACGCCCGCCGCGAATGCCTCGAGCACCGCACGGGCCTCCGGGTCGAGCGCGGCGACCTCGCGGGTCGCGGCGCGCCGCGAGCCCGCACCGGCGGGCGAAGGCGTCGAACGTGACCGCGCTCGGGCCCGCGACCTCGGCCCAGCGCCCATGGGCGCGCCTCCGGTCGTACTCGAGCTGGCCGAGCCGGTCCTCCGCCTGGACGTAGCCCTGACCGAAGAACGCGTCGTGACTGCTCGTGGCGCGCACGTGCGGGATCCCCCACTCGTCCCGGACGACGGTGATCTCGCCGTCCACTCCCGCGACCGATCGGGTCGACGGAGCGTTCGAGGGCATCCCCGAACGCTACGCGGTGCGCGCGGCGACCGACCGGCCAATCCCGAGCGCGCGACCATGGTGCCGTGCACGAGGACCACATCCGGTCGGCTCGGATCCGCCTCTGGCTGGCGGCGATCGGCGGGCTCACGGTGCTCTCGCTGAGCCTCGCGTGCCTCGTCTTCCCGATCGCGTGGGTCCTCGGCGCCGCATCCAACGTGCTCGGCACGGGGTACGGGTTCGGCTGGGGCCTCGTCGCCTGGGCGGCGGTGGTGAGCCTCGGGATCGCCGTCCCGGTCTCGGTCGTGCTCTTCGGATGGTCGCTGCTCCACGCCGAGCAGCAGGCGCTGACGTTCGTGCACGCCTGGCCCCGTCCGAACGGCTCCGCTCGCCGCCCCGCCCGCCTCGATCCCGCGTTGCTCGAGCGCGTCGAGCACCGTGTCGAGATCATCGCCATCGCCGCAGGCGTCACCGCGCCGCGTGTGGCCGCGATCGTCGACGACGCGCCGAACTGCATGACGGTCGGCCGCTCGCCCGAGCGCGCCTGGCTCGTCGTCACCACCGGCCTCGTGTCGTCACTCTCCGAGCGCGAGCTCGAGGCGGTCCTGGCCTACGAGCTCGGCCGGATCGCCGAGCTCGAGGTCTCCCTCGACACGGTCGTGTATGCGCTCACGACGCGGTCGTTCGAGCTCTGGGTCGCCGCGTTCTCCGACGTCGACCACGTGGTGCTGCTCCTGCTGCCCCTCGCGCTGCTCGCAGTCCCGTTCCTCATCGCCTCGGTCGTGCTGCGCGGAGTCGCGCTGCGGAACCGCCGCGGCTCGCCGATGGCCTCGCCGTCCGGTACTGCCGCGACCCGGGCGCGCTCGCCCGGGCGCTCCGAACCGTGCTCGACGATCCGACCGAGGTGCGCCGCGGTGACGCCGCGAACGCGCACCTCTGGCTCGAGTACCCACACAGCCGCGCGTTCGCGCTGGTTCCTCCGGTCGCACCGGATCCTCCCGCGACGCATCCGGCGGTTGGAGCGTCTCGCCGGTCCGAGTGCGCCTCCGGCAGAGCGTTCAGGCGCGTAGCGCGGCGAGCACGTGATCGAGTGGCGCGTGGTCCGCAGTGTGTTCGTCCACGTGCTCGTACCCGATCCGGTCGGCCGGTCCGAGCACGAACGTGCCACCGAGCTGGTTGGTGCGTCTTCCCGGCTTCTTCACCCGGTATCCGGCGCGATGCGCGCGGCGCGCCCCGCCGAGGCTGCGTGGGTCGAACACCAACCGGAACGGGTTCACCTTCGGAAGTGCCGCCGCCCGCGCGGCGACGGCATCGTCGTCGACGAGCACCGGGAACGGGATCTGCTCCTGCTCGACGAAGTCCGCGGCGTAGCGCCGATCGCCCGTGCCGACGGCCACCACCTCGGCGCCCAGTCCCCGGATCTCGTCGTAGTGCTCGCGCAACTGCGCGGCGTGCTCGCGGCAGAGCAGTCAGCCGAAGTGCCGAAGGAAGACCAGCACCACCGCACGGTCCTCCCAGTACGCACCGAGGCGGTGGGCCTCGCCGTTCGCGTCCTCGAGCTCGGCGGCGGCGAGTGCGCGGAGATCCATCACCAGAGTCTCGCACGTGCGCGTGGGGTGATCGGTTGCGCGAGAATCGGCCCATGACTCCTGCCGCGCTCACCCGCATGGACACCTCCACCGCCGAGCAGTGGTCGGTCATCGGCCAGGAGACGATGGAGCATCAAGGCCGGGTCGCCGAGTCGGTGCTCGAGATGCTGCGCTCCCTCGCCGCCATCACCGATGGCTTCGCAGTCGACCAGCTCACCCACTGCCTCCAGACGGCGACGCTCGCGGAGCGGGCCGGGGCCGACGACGAGATGGTCGTCGCGAGCCTGTGCCACGACATCGGCAAGGCGATCAGCGTCATGAACCACCCGCAGATCGGCGCCGCGATCCTCAAGCCGTACGTCCGAGACGACGTGTACCACGTGATCCTCGCTCACCAGGACTTCCAGGGCCGGCACTACTACCACCACTTCGGCGGCGATCCCGATGCACGCGAGCAGTACCGCGGTGCGCCGTGGTTCGCCATGGCGGAGCAGTTCGCCGACGAGTGGGACCAGCTCGCGTTCGAGCCCGAATACGACACGTTGCCCCTCGAGCACTTCGAGGCCCGTGTCCGCGCAGTCTTCGCGACCCCGCACTCGCTGTAGTCGCCGCCCGTGACCGACGACACCCTCGAGGCCTTCCCCGACGACTGGACGCGCGGCCTCGCGGTCGTCGCCCACCCCGACGACCTCGAGTACGGCGCCGCGAGCGCCGTCGCGCGGTGGACGAGCGAAGGCAAGACCATCGTCTACGCCCTGGTGACGCGCGGCGAAGCCGGCATCGACGGGATGGACCCCGTCGAGGTCGGACCGCTCCGCAGCGCCGAGGAGCACGCCAGCGCGGCCGTCGTCGGCGTCGACGAGGTCGAGTTCCTCGAAGGGCACGCGGACGGGCTCGTCGAGTACGGCGTGCCGCTCCGCCACGACCTCGCGGCCGTGATCCGGAAGCACCGGCCCGACGTGCTGCTTTCCATCAACCATCGGGCGACCTGGGGGCCGGGGTCCCCGCCCAACCACTCGGACCATCGCCACGTCGGCGAAGCGCTCCTCGACGCCGCACGCGACGCGGCAAACCGTTGGCTCTTCACCGACCTCGCCGACCGCGGCCTGGAGCCCTGGCCGGGCGTGCGCTTCGCGGCGTTCAACGCTTCGCCGGACGCGACCCATGCCGTCGACGTCACCGGCTTCCTCGACCGCGGGATCGCGTCGCTCCGCGAACATCGTGTGTACCTCGACGGCCTCGGGGGCGACATGGACCCCGACGCGTTCCTTCGTGGCGCGGCCGAGCAGTTCGGGACACGCTTCGGTGTCGAGCACGCCGTCGCGTTCGAGGTCGTGCCGCTCTAGGAGCTACCGCGACGGCCCTGACTCCGTCATCGCTCAGTCGAGCACACCCAGCCGGCGCGCGCACTGCGACCGTGCGGGCCCGGATCTCCTCCTCGTCGGCCACGACCCGGTCGCGCATCAGCACCCGGCCGTCGACGACGACGGCATCGACGACCGACCCGGACGCCGCGTACACGAGGTTGGCGAGGAGGTTGCCCGGGTTGAGCTCCGCCGCGTCCGTGCGCACCAGCACGAAGTCCGCGGGCGCGCCGACCTCGATCCGCGGGGAACCACCCAGTGCGGGCGCGAGCGCACCCGTCACGACGTCCCAGGCCTCGTCGGCCGGCAGCGCGGCGGGATCGTGCTGCCGGTGCTTCTGCACCAGGGCGAGCACCTTGACGTCCTGCAGCAGGTCCAGCCCGTTGTTCGACGACGCACCGTCGGTCCCGAGGCCGACCGGGATGCCGTGGGCCGCGCAGCTCGGCGTACGGGAAGATGCGTCCGACCGCGAGCTTCAGGTTCGAGACCGGGTTCGTGACGACGGTCGCTCCCCGCTCGGCGACCAGCTCGAGCTCGGGGTCCTCCATCCAGACGCCATGGGCGAGCACGGTGCGCGGGCCCAACGCACCGAGGTGGTCGAGGTGGTCACCGACGCGCTGCCCGGTCCGCTCGATGCACCCGGGGGTCTCCTCCTCGATCTCGAGGAAGTGGATGTGGATCGGCAACGAGCGCGCGTCGGCCTGCTCGGCTGCCCACGCGAGCGTTGCGTCGCTCACCGTGTAGACGGAGTGCGGCGTGAGCGACAACGAGACGCGCGGCCCGACGTCGGCGAGCGCGTCGAGCACGCTCGGCCGCACCCGGCCTGCACCTCCCGACCCCGCGTCGGGTCGAGCCCGTCGACGAGCGGGAACCCGATCGTCGCCCGGATGCCCGCGTCCTCGACCGCCCGGGCGACGGCCTGGGGGTGCCAGTACATGTCCCAGAACCGGACGGTGCCGCTGCGGATCATCTCGACGCAGGCGAGCCGGGTGCCCCAGTACACGTCGTCGTCGGTCAGGCGCGCCTCGGCGGGCCAGATGCGGTCGCTCGAGCCAGTCCAGCAGGCGGAGGTCGCTGCCGTAACCGCGGAAGAGGGTCATGGCGGCGTGCGTGTGGCCGTTGACCAGGCCCGGCAGCAGCGACCCGGCCGGTGCCGTCGAGGAGGTCGTCGCCGGGCTCGGCCACGACCTCGGGACCGACGGCGGTGATCACGCCGTCGACCGCCCGGATCCCGACGGTGACCCCGCCGACCTCGGCTCCGACGACGGTCAACCCGGACATCGCGGTGATCGTACGCGGCGGTCGCGCGGCTGGCATCCTGGCGCGGTGCCCACCCGTCCCGTCCATCACGTCGCGCTCGCGCTCGCGACGGGCGCGATCCTGGTCGGCGCGTGCGGGGGCGGCGGTGGTGGACAGCTCGCCGGCGGCGGCGCGACGACCACCACGAGCACCGATCGCACACCGATCCCCGCCTCGGACCTGGCGATCCCACGATCGGCGAAGGCCACCGCACGCGAGCTGACCGAGGTCGAGGTCGGGCTTCGCGCGAGCGATACCCCGACCTCCGAGCTCCGCGACCTCGGTCTCCGCCAGCAGGAGGCCTACCGCGCCCTGGGCGCACACCCGGACTGGGCGCCGACGGTGATCGCGGGCGTCCCCAGCGCCGTGCGCGCCGCGGTGCAGGCGAACATCGACGCGGGCGCGTCGCTGGCTGCCCTCGGCGCGAGCGGTGGTGGCGCACCGACCTCGTTCCCGCCGTGGCAGATCCTGACCCCGGAGCCCGTGGCCACGTTGCGCTCGTACTACGACGAGGCCGAGGCGGCGACCGGCATCCCCTGGGCGTACCTCGCAGCGATCCACCTGGTCGAGACCCGCCACGGTCGGATCCGCGGGCCGAGCACCGCCGGCGCGCAGGGCCCGATGCAGTTCATCCCGGCGACGTGGGCCAGCTACGGCGAGGGCGACATCAACAGCAACCACGACGCGATCCAGGCCGCGGCGCGGTACCTGAAGTCGCGTGGCGGTCCCGCCGACATGGATCGGGCGCTCTTCTCGTACAACAACGACGATCGGTACGTCGCCGCGGTGCAGGACTACGCGAAGGTGCTGCTCGCCGACCCCGCCGCGTACGCCGGGTACCACGAGTGGCAGGTGTTCGTCGCGACCACCGACGGGGTCTTCCTCCTCCCCGAGGGCTTCGTCGGCCCCGGCGCGTAGCGGTTCCGCCCGGCCGGCGTGGACGGCCCGCCGGGGTTACCGACGGGTAGTCTGACCGGCCATGTGGTGGCGACGATCCGACGGGACCGCTGTCGCGGGACCTCCCCCGCAGCCGTCGCGTCATGCCCTACCTGATGAAAGGCCGCAACGAGGCCGCGGTCTACTTCGAGCAGGAGCTCCACCTCACCAAGACCGATGCGTTCATCCGGGCGTGGAACCAGGAGAACCCGGCACTGCGCATCGACGTCTTCCACCTCGCGCTCTGGGGACTCCGCTCCGCGTTCGAGCGCACCCCGAGCACGCACCGATTCGTCGCCGGGGGCCGCCTCTACGACCGCAAGGGCATCTGGTTCTCCTACGCGGTGAAGCAGAAGCTCGAGACGGGCTCGCCCCTCGTCGTCGTCAAGCGGCGCTTCGACACCGACGTGAGCTTCGCCGCGATGGTCGAGGGCATGGCCGAGTCCCAGGCCGACCTCAAGTCCGGGGACGAGAACCGGGTCGAGCGCGAGCTCGGGCTCCTGATGATCTTCCCGGGTTGGATCCGTCGCATCATCATGAAGGCGATCAGCGGACTCGACCGCCTCGGGATGTTGCCGCCCAGCTACATCGAGCACGACCCGATGTACGCCTCGGCATTCTTCGCCAACATGGCGAGCCTCGGGATGCCGCCCGTGTACCACCACCTCTACGAGTACGGCACCTGCGGGGTGTTCTGCTCGCTCGGGCGCCCGGTCACCGAGCCCGGCAGCCCCACGAGCGGCCCCGATCGGCGCCGCTCGATGGTCGTGCGGTGGACCTACGACGAGCGCGTCGACGACGGTCTGGCCGCCTGGTACAGCCTTCGACGCTTCAAGCAGGTCGTCGAGGACCCCGAGGCCGCTGACTTGGCCCCCGAGCCCGTGCCTGCGGGCCAGATCGAGGACTCGTCGACCCCCGTCGACGGCGCCGCCCTCCCGTAGAATCGGCCCTGTGACCTTCTTCTCGGAACGCCTCGACGCCTTTCCGCGCATCGAGCCGTACCGGATCGCCCGAGACGCCGGCTTCTGGCCGTTCTACAAGAGCGTCGAGAGCGCCTCGACTCCCCGCATCACCGTCGAGGGCCGCGAGCTCATCAACTTCGGCTCCAACAACTACCTCAGCCTCTCGTACCACCCGCAGGTGATCGAGGCCGCGATCGCTGCGACCCGGCACTTCGGCACCGGCGTCACCGGGAGCCGGCTCCTCAACGGGACCCTGACCCTGCACCGGGAGCTCGAGGCCGAGCTGGCCGACTTCTACGGCCGTGAAGCCGCGCTCGTGTTCACGACCGGGTACGTCGCGAACGTCGCCGCCATCGCGGGGTTCCTCGGCCGCGGCGACTACGCCGTCGTCGACAAGGACATCCACAACTCACTGCTCAGTGGCGTGCGCCTGAGCGGTGCCTCGATGAAGCGCTTCCGCCACAACGACCTGGACCACCTCGAGAAGGCGCTCGGTGCGCTCGCCCCCGATGCCGCCAAGGGCATCATCGTCGACGGCGTGTACTCGATGGGCGGCGACACCGCACCGCTCGACCGCATCGTCGAGATCGCGAAGCGCACACCCAACTCGTTCCTGCTCGACGACGAGGCCCATGGCTTCGGGGTGCTGGGCGAGCGCGGCCTCGGTGCTGCCGAGCAGTACGGCGTGCTCGACGACGTCGATCTCGTCACGATCACGTTCTCGAAGACGCTCGGCTCCTGCGGCGGCGCGCTGATCGGTGACGCGGACGCGATCGAGCTCCTCACCGTCTCGGCCGACACGTTCATCTTCACCGCCGTCGAACACGCCGGGCTCGGTCGCCGCCGCGCTCGCGGCGCTCCGGATCCTCCGTGCGGAGCCGGAGCGTCCGCGCCGGCTCCGTGCGAACGTCGCGTCGTTCCTCGAGATGCTCAGCGAGCGCGGCATCCCGACGAACCCCGTCGAGAGCGCGATCGTCACCATCCCGCTCCGCCTGCACGACGATCTCTCGACGGTGCTCGCCGCCATCGACCTGCTCGACAAGGGCGTCTTCGTGAACCCGGTGATCCCGCCGGCCAGCACGCGCGACATCGGCGTGATCCGACTCAGCCTCATGGTCGACCACGACCCGTTGCTGCTCGAAGAGGCTGCCGACACGCTCGCGAAAGTGCTCTCGGAGCACGAGCAGCTCCCCGAGTAGCCCGGGGAGCGGGCGTCACGCCGCCCGGTTGCGAACCTGTTCGAAGCGCTTCTCCCACGCGTTGTGGCGGGCCTTCGCGTCCTGGATGAACGGCGAGAAGCCGATCACCTTGAGCACGACCTCGTTGAAGATGCGCGGGATCCCCGCGAGCGGTCGCTTGAAGTCGACGAAGAGCACGACACGGGTCCCGTCGGTGTCGTTCCACGCCTCGTGCTCGAAGGTGTCGTCGAACACCAGGCTCTTGCCCTCTTCCCAGTGCCGAACTGCATCGCCGACCCGGATCCCGCACGCGTCCTCGGGCTCGGGGACCATGAGCCCGAGGTGGTACCGCAGCACACCCTTGTACGGACCCCCGTGCGGGGGGATCCGCTTGTGCGGGGCGAAGATCGAGAACATCGCCGTGGTCATGCCCGGGATCTGCCGGAGCAGGCGCGCGGTCTCCGGACAGCGGTCGACGTTGTGCCCGGCGGTGAAGCCGTACCCGTAGAAGAAGAACGTCTTCCAGCGGTCGTCATCGGTGATCTGGTACTGGTCGATGGAGATGTCCTGGAAGTTCGGGAGTGCGTCCTGGTACCGGAGCACCTCGTCGAGCTCGGCCCGGATGACGGGCGCGTTCGCCTCCATCTCGGCGACCCACGCGAAGTCCTCCGGCGCGAAGAACGTGTGGTCGCCGACGAGCGAGTGGCGACCGAAGTATCCGTCGAGCCACCGGATGAACCGCTCGCCGATGCGGGTGGACGTGTCGACGACGCGCTCTCGGAATCCTCGCGCCACTCCGTCCTCCTCCGCTCGCGAGGGGCGCCAGATTAGCCTGCGCCACCCGCCCCGACGCCGAGCCCCGCGGAGCCGGTCGCGGCCTCGAGGAACGCCCGGGCTTCCTCGGGATCGATCACGCGACGCAGCGGCGGCATGGACGCGAGCAGCACCGATCGGTAGCCGGCCGTCGCAAGCCTCCGATCGAGCACCGCGACCACACCACGATCGGCGTGCGAGCGGATGAGCCGCCCGGTCCCCTGGGCGAGCACGAGCGCCGCCGCCGGAAGGTCGATCTCGCGGAACCCGTCTCCACCCGTCCGCTCGACCGCCTCACGCCGCGCCTGCTCGAGCGGGTCGTCGGGCCGCGCGAAGGGCAGCCGGTCGATCACCACCAGCACGCACGCGGGGCCCGGGACGTCGAGTCCCTGCCAGAACGCGCGGGTGGCGACCAGGCAGGACGTCTCGTCCTCCCCGAACTGCTCGATCAAACGCGCCGTGGTGTCGTCGCCCTGCGTGAGCACCGTGTGCTCGGTCCGCTCGACCAGGACCTCGGAGAACGTGCGCACGCCGCGCCACGACGTGCACAGCACGAGCGTCCGCCCGCCCGCGGCCTCGACGAGCTCGCACAGCTCCTCGGACGCGGCCTCGGTCCACTCGGCGTCGCGCACGTCGGGGAGGTGCTTCGGCACGTAGAGCAGCCCCTGGGCCCGCAGGTCGAACGGCGACTCGACGTGCAGCGCTTCGTACCCGAGCGCACGGGTGAGGTCGGCCTCGTCGAGGCCAGGCGGCCCCGTCCTCGTCCGCCTCCTCCTCGACCGGTCGCGGGTGGGGCTTGGCGTCCGGATCCGTCGCGGAGGCGCTCGGGTCGAGCCCCAACCGACGGGCGAGGGGCTCGAAGCGCTCGCCCGGCCCGAGCGTCGCGGAGACCATGACGACGGGCACGGTCGCGAACAGGAGCGGTGCGAGACGCTCACCGATGGCGACGGGCGCCAGGCGCAGCGTGGCGCGCTCCTTGCCCTCGATCCACGCGACCTCACCGTCGCGGGGCGTCTGCAGCCGCCGGAGCGCGTCCAACCGGCTGCTCGCCAGCTTGACCGCCTGCGCTGCCGCTGCGCTCTCGGTGGCCTTGACCCCGGCACTCGCGGTCGCGACTCGCTCGGCCGCAGAGGCGAGCGCTGCGGCGAGGCCGGGCTCGGTCGGGTCGACGCGTCCCTCCAGTCCGTCGAGAGAGCTCTCGAGGCGTTCGGCCGAGTCGTTCAGTGCATCGGTGACCTCGGCGCGCGCGCCCGCGCGGCGAAGCCGCCCTGCGAGCTGTCGGAGCCCGACCGCAGTGACGTCGGCGCCGAGCGCGTTCGTGGCGATGCGGTCGAACGCGTGCGCCTCGTCGACCACCAGGACGTCGTGCGGGGGGAGCAAACGCCCGCCCGCCGCGAGATGCGCGGCGTACAGGGCGTGGTTCACGACCACGATGTCGACCGACTCGGCGCGGAAGCGGGCCCGCTCCGCGAAGCACTCGACCCCGTGGTCGCACCGCGTCGCGCCGGGGCACTCGTTCGGACCACAGGTCACGGCCCGCCACGACGCCGGCGCGACGGCATCCCCGAGGTCGGCGACGTCACCGGTATCACTCTCTTCCGCGAACTCGTGCAGCGCGGCGAGGTCCTCGGTGAAGGTCGGGCCGGGGCGCTCGTCGAACAACGCGTCGGTGTCGGACCCGTGCAGCCGCGCGAGGCAGAGGTAGTTCGAACGCCCTTTCAGCAGCGCGCTCGACACCCGCCGTCCCGAGTGCTCGCGCAACAACGGGAGGTCGTTGCGCCAGAGCTGGTCCTGGAGCGTCAAGGTCGCGGTCGCAACCACCGCGCGCGCACCGGCCGCGACGATCGGCGCGAGGTACGCCAGGCTCTTGCCCGAGCCGGTCGGCGCCTCGGCCAGGAGGTGGTGCCCGTCGGCGATGGCGTCCGCGACCGCTGACGCCAGCCGGTGCTGCCCGGGCCGGTCGTCGCCACCGAGCCCCGCGACGGTGCGGTCGAGGACCTCGAGCGGATCTGCCGGCGCGGATCGAGCCGTCGCGCTCACCCGGAGCGACCCGCGAGCGCGGGGTGCAGGAGGTCGCGAAGCATCGGGGCAGCGTACGCTCACGCGCATGACGGACCTCCACCACCGGACCTGCCCGCTCTGCGAGGCCATGTGCGGCCTCGAGCTCCACGTCGAGGACCAGCGCGTGACCCTCATCCGTGCCGACCGCGACGACGTCTGGAGCAAGGGCTTCCTGTGCCCCAAGGGCACGACCCTCGGCCACCTCTACGAGGACCCCGACCGCATCCGCGAGCCGATGATCCGCGAGGGCGACCAATGGCGCGAGGTCTCGTGGGACGACGCGTTCGCCCGGTGCGAGGAGCTCCTGCTCGGCGTCCGCGAGCGGCACGGCATCGAGGCGATGACCGCCTACATCGGCAACCCGACCGTCCACAACTTCTCGCTCAGCCGGTACGTCGGCCTGCTGATCGGGCTCGCGAGCTTCCCGATGATCTACTCGGCCGGCACGGTCGACCAGTGGCCGAAGAACGTCGCGTGCGCGCTCATGTACGGGGGGATGTGGGACATCCCCGCACCCGACCTCCAGCGCACCGACTACTTCCTCGTGCTCGGTGCGAACCCCCAGGCGTCGCAAGGCAGCCTGCTCGCGTGCCCCGACGTGCTCGGGGAGATCGACAAGATCCGGGAGCGGGGCGGGCGAACGGTGGTCGTCGACCCGCGCCGCACCGGGACCGCGGACCGGGCCGACGAGTGGATCCCGATCGTCCCGGGCACCGACGCAGCGATGCTGCTCGCGATCGTCCACGTGCTGTTCGCCGACGGGCTCGTCGACCTCGGCGACGTCGCCGACCTGGTCACCGGGGTCGACGAGGTCGAGGCCGCGGCCCGCCCGTTCACCCCCGAAGCGGTCGCCGACGCGTGCGGCGTGCCCGCTGCGAAGATCCGTGAGATCGCCCACGACCTCGCTGCCGCGCCGAGTGCCGCGATCTACGGCCGGATCGGGCTCTGCAACCAGGAGTTCGGCACCGTCGCGACGTGGCTGGTCGACGTGGTCTCGATCCTCTCGGGCAACTTCGACCGCCCGGGCGGCACGATGTTCGGCAAGCCCATCGCCTGGTCGCTCGCCACGCTCCCCAACCCCATGTGGGCCGACGGCTACACCTTCGGTCGCTGGACGAGCCGCGTACGCGGTGCTCCCGAGGTGCTCGGACAGGTCCCGGTCTCGTGCCTCGCGGAGGAGATCGCGACCCCGGGTGAGGGTCAGCTCAAGGCGCTCATCACGATTGCCGGCAACCCGGTCATCAGTGCGCCGGACGCGGGGCGGCTCGACGAGGCGCTGCCCCTGCTCGAGTGCATGATCAGCCTCGACAACTCGCTCAACGAGACGACCCGACACGCGCACGTGATCCTCCCCGGCCTCGCCGCGCTCGAGCAGCCGCACTACGACGAGACCATCTGGTCCTGGGCGTCGCGCAGTGCGGGCAACTACTCCCCCGCCGTCTTCCCGCGCGACGACCGGCCCCACGAGTGGGAGATCCTCGCCCGCCTCGGCGCCTGGTCGCGCGGGGCTCCAGGGCGACCAGGTCGACGTGGCCGCGCTCGACGACGGGTTCGTCGGTGCCCTTGCCGGGGCGAAGGGCCTGGACCCTGCCGACGTGCTCGCGCACTACGACGCCGGCGGTCCCGAGCGCATCCTCGACCTCACCATCCGCACCGGCCCGTGGGGCGACTGGTACGGCCGGGAGCCCGACGGGCTGACCTTGCAGTCCTTCAAGGACGCACCGCACGGCATCGACCTCGGACCGATGGTGCCGCGTGCCCGCGAGGTGATCTCCACGCGATCCGGCAAGATCGAGGTGGCCCCCGAGTACATCGTGGGCGACCTCGACCGGTTGCAGGCGAGGGTCCGGCGCCGACACGAGGGTTTGCTGCTGACGAGCCGACGCCACGTGCGCTCCAACAACTCCTGGATGCACAACGTGAAGGTGCTGGTGAAGGGCAAGGACCGCTGCACGTTGCTCATCCACCCCGACGATGCCGAGCGCACCGGGGTCGTCGACGGCAAGCTCGCCCGCGTCTCCTCGGAGGCGGGCGCGCTCGAGGTACCGGTCGAGGTGTCGGATGAGATGATGCCCGGCGTCGTGTCGCTGCCCCACGGGTGGGGCCACGACAAGGCCGGCACCCGGATGGCGACCGCCCACGAGCACGCGGGCGTCAACAACAACCTGTTGGCCCCCGGCCGTTTCGTCGACCAGATCTCCGGCAACGCCGCGGTCAACGGCATCCCGGTGGAGGTCGTCCCCGCCTGAGCGCAGCGAGACCCGCTCGGCCGGCCGGTGGGAACCCCGATCCGGGGTCCTGGCGCTAGGTTCCTCCGCATGGCGACCCAGCGGGGCAACGACGCGGCCGGGGCGGTCGGCTGGTTCCGCGGGATCGTGGTGGATGCGGACGACATCGACCTGCTCGCCGCGTTCTGGGGCGCGGTGCTCGGCGTGAGCGTGGTCGAGCACTTCGACGACTGGGTCATGTTGAGCCCGTCCCACGGCGGCGCGTACCTCGCGTTCCAGCCACGCGACGTCGGCGACGATGCGCCGGCACGCCTCCGCCTCGACGTGGAGGTCGGTGACCTCGACGGGGCCACGCAACGGATCGAGACCCTGGGCGGACGCCTCGTCGACGTGGTCGACGAGGCCGAGGTGCCGTACCACCTCATGGCGGATCCCGAGGGCAACGAGTTCTCGATCGTGCTGCCGATCCCGTCGGGGACGGGCGGCGGCTCCGGCACGTGAGCATGGCCGAAATGAGCGGATCCGCGCCGGCGGGCGTCTGGTGGCACGTCCCCGACGAACGGCTCGCCCCGGCGATCGGCGGGATCGTCGGCGCGCTCGCCGCGGTCCCCGACGGGCCGACCCCCCTGCAGTGGACGATGCTCGAAGCCGTCGTGCGCCATGTCTTCGGCAGCGACCTCGATCCGCGCAACGTGCCGGTGCTCGATCCTGCGCAGCTCGCCGACGCGTTGCTCACCGGACGCGCCCGACTGCTCGCGGTGCACCTCATGGTGACGCTGGAGTTCGTGCGTCATCCCGAACCTCTCGGCCTCGCCGAGTCCGTCGCGCGGTACACGGACGCGCTCGGCGTCGACGAGCCGATGGTCAGCGCGGCGCGCCATTTCGCCGACGACCAGGCGCTGTTGCTGTATCTCGACATCCAGCGGAACGCCGAGTTCACGGAGCAGACGTGGCGCGACGCGCGTGCGGGACGATGGTGGCGACTCCTGCGCAACAAGCTGGCGTACCAGGGGCTCGTCGCCGACCCCGAGATCGCCGCGCGCTGGCGCAGCCTCGACGCCTGCCCCGAGGGTTCGTGGGGCCGCGCGGTCGCCGAGTTCTACCACCGACACGGCTTCCCGTACCCCGGCGAGCGCGACGGCATCTCCGAGGTGGGTGCGCGCCACGACTTCGTGCACGTCCTCGCGGAGTACCCGCCGACCCCGGAGGGTGAGATCGACGTGTTCGCACTGATCGCGGCGGCGATGCCCGACCCGAAGGGGTTCACGCAGTTCGCGATGACGCTCGGGCTCTTCCAGAACGGCGCGATCCGTCACGTCGCGGGAAAGCGCATCCGGATCGCTCGCACCGACACGCTCGCCGATCCCGGGGCGCCGGCCCGGTGGGCCGACGCGATGCGGCAGCGGCGCGGCGTGCAC
This sequence comes from uncultured Acidimicrobiia bacterium, assembly GCA_963720675.1. Classification (GTDB taxonomy): domain Bacteria; phylum Actinomycetota; class Acidimicrobiia; order IMCC26256; family PALSA-555; genus JALHSW01. The sequence goes on from CAVRGH010000010.1 coordinate 465,274, forward strand.
TGCCGACGTGCTCAACGTCGACCACTTCGCGATGAAGGCTCTGCCACTCGACGAGGTGCGGGAGCGCCTCGGGATCCTCCCCAAGGGAGTCCCGGGCCCCGACGAGGCGCCGCGGAAGCGGGTCCACCACCCTGGCGGCGGCCCGGGGCATGCTCTCCAACCCGATCCGGGGTAGCCAGGAGAACACAGTGCCCGAAGAGCTCGACCTGACCCCGATCGAGATGGACTGCATCCGGTGCCGCACACGCGCGCTCATGCGCTTCTACGGCCTCTGCCCCGCCTGCCGCGACGAGCTCCACGCCAAGTTCGCAGCCGAGGGCCGGACCCTCGAGGTCGCCGAGTACGAGCCCAAGATGAACGTGACCCCGAACGCAGTGGCCCTCAAGGACGACTGAGCCGCGGTGCCGTCGCGGCCGGAGTGGCAGGATGCGGGCATGGGAGCGACCGTGCAGCGGGTGACCAACGGCGCGGCCTCCGACGAGACGATGGCCGCCGTCCTGGAGGTCCTCGAGGCCGACGGCGCGGTGATCGTCGAGGGTCTCATCCCCTCCGCTGTCGTCGATGCGGTGAACCGTGAGGTCGAGCCGTTCTTCGCCGCGGCCAACCCCGAGATGCGCCACCTCAACCCCGCCATCGGCGCCTTCCACGGGCCGTACACGAAGCACGTCTCGGGTCTGGCCGGGAAGTCGCGCACGTTCGCGACCGAGATCATGGTGCACCCGCTGCTCCGGGGCATCTGCGACGCGATCCTCGGCCCATCGTGCGCGCGGTGGCAGCTGAACCTCGCGCACCTGCTCGCGCGCGGACCGGGTGCGGACGATCAGTACCTTCACCGCGACGAGCTCGTCTGGAACCTCGTCCCTCGCCCGCACCCCCAGCTCCAGGTCGCGTCCATGGTCGCCCTCGTCGACTTCACCGAGGACATCGGCGCGACCCGGGTCGTCCCGGGCAGCCACCGGTGGGACCACGCGCGGGCCCCCGAGCCCGACGAGCTCGCGGTCGCCGAGATGCCCGCGGGCTCAGCGGCGATCTACCTGGGCTCCACGATCCATGGCGGCGGGGCCAACACGAGCGCCGCGACCTGGCGGCGGGGCGTGCACCTCAGCTACACGCTGGGGTGGCTCCGGACCGAGGAGAACAACTATCTGGCCGTGCCACCCGAGGTGGCCGCGACGCTGCCCCGCGAGGCCCAGGAGGTGCTCGGGTACGCGATCCACGACGCCATGCGGATGGCGGGCGGGTACCTCGGGATGGTGGATCTACGCGATCCGATCGAGCTGCTCGAGGTGGGAGAGCTCGGGAGCGCCGGGGCCTAGGCCCAGGCGGACTCGCCGGCCGCGATGCGGATGCGCTCGCGGGCGACGGGTGCGTGCGTGGCGCAGTAGACCTTGCCGCGGACGCGGGAGGCGCCGCAGGCCGGCATGACGCAGCCGGCAGCCTTGGTGGTCTTGGTGGTCTTGGTCCGGCTGGGACGGCGCGTCCGGGTGGTCGCTGAGGACTTGGTTCGCGGACTGCTCATGGGGTGCTCGTTTCTCGGAGTTCGGCGGCGCTCGATGGTGTGCTGAGCACCGTCATCGAGGCGGGTGCTCGCCCGCCTCCGGTTCGGTTCGGGGGAAGCCGTTCCGGGACGATCACGGCGCATTCACGCCAGCCTCGAGGTGGATTCGGGAGTGTAGCGCATCTGCGACTCGTGTGGTGGAACGTCGCCTTCGACCCCGATATTCCGCCGGATTGCGGGCTATTCGCCCGATTCGTCCAGATCGGGGTCGGCCTCGGCATCGGGGTAGGCCGTCATCGTCACGATCCGGCCCTCCTCGTCGAAGGTCATCACGTCGGTGGAGGTCATGACCATCTCATCGTCGCCCAGAGGCACCTCGATCCGGAACTGGAACGCCGCTCGGTCCCCGACCACGGTCACCGGGCCGATCCGGCGCAGCCGCAGCTCGACGCCGGAGTTCTGGGCGTAGAACTCGCGCCGAGCTCCCGGCCGACCCGGGGCTCGGAGCCGACCGGGTCCTCGATCACGGGCTGGTCGCCGAAGAGGTCGAGGACCGCATCCGGATCCCCTCCCGCCACGGCGTCGAGGTAGCGGTCGCACACCTCGACGATCCTCGCTCGTTCGGCCATCGGCGCTCCTGCCCTCGGGAGCCCGGTGGGGCTCGGCAGCCGCATGCTAGAGACTCCGACTCGGCACATCCTGAGGCGTCCCGGTCACACCGCCGGTCGATCGACGTCCGTCGCCGCCCGATCGAGCACCTCGGCGTATCGCAGGGCGAGGTGCCCGACCGCCCAGTGGAACCGGTACGCCGCCCGCGGGGCGCGCTGGAACTCCCACTGGCGCAGGCGGATCCGGCGATCCAGACGGTTGAGCCTCCAGACGATCCGGTAGACCACCCAGTACACCGGGGGCGTGCACGCCGCCCAGACGCGCAGTCGGGTGCCCTGCCACAGCCCGAGCTCCCGCACCAGCGACGCCCAGAACCGTCCGAACTCCTCTTCGCCGCGCGTCGACAGTGCGGTGTCGGGTCCGACCGAGGCTCCGACCACCTTGTGCTGCCCGAAGTCGGCGCGTGCGACCCCGGCATCTTCCACCATGCGCCGCGGGATGGGCCGGTCGTACTTGCGACCGACGGACCACGGGCGCATCTCCTCGGAGTGCGAGATGCGGTGGATCGCTCCCGCGTGCACACCGCCGATCGTCCCCACGTGCACGAACACGATCCCGGCCCGCACCCCGAGCTCGTGCGTACTCTCCGACGGATGGATGCCGGCCCCGGGGAAACGGGCCGGGAAACAGAGGTCCGCCCCGATCTCCTGCGGCCCCATCGTCCAGAGGTCGTCGCCCCAGGTGCCGACGAGCACGAGTGACGCCGGCGATCGGCTCGTGAGCCCCGTCAGGGCGAGGCGGACCGGCCCCCCGCACGAAGCTGCGCACTCGATCTCGGGCCGCTCCGGATCTTCACGCCACTCGTCGAACGGGAGCTCCTGGACGCGCAACCCCAGCACCGCGGCGAGCGGGGCGCCGTCGTCGGGGAACGGTCCGGGGCGCGCCTCGACGGTGAACGCCTCCCGGATCCCCGCAGCCGCGCCGAGCACGCTCGCCGCCGAGCTGTCGTACCCGCTCGAGAGCGTGGTCACGGCGCCGAGCGGGGTGCGCCGCTCCGGCGCCGCTCCGTTCGCGACGAGCCGCGGCCACGGTGTCGCCGAGGAGATCCCGGTACTCGGCGTAGTCCCGGGGTTCGGGTGCGACCGGCTTCACCAACCGCTCGGTCGTCAGGTCGCTGCGAACGAGCAGGGGGGGAGCAGGTCGGTCCCGGCGTGCGCTTGGAGCTGCGCGCCGTCCGCGAGCGGCATCGTCGCGGGGGATCCCGCGGTCCCGGAGCCGCCACATGCGAGCGAGGTCGGAGCGGTACCAGCGGTAGCGCCGGTCGACGCGGGCGCCCGCCGCCGCGAGCGCGACGGGCAACGAGTTGGCCGTGACCAACCGCGAGCCGGCGGCAACGCTGAAGTAGTTGTCGCACATGTGACTCGGACCACAGAGGCGGAGCCCTCCGTCGACGATCTCCCCGCCCGACCCCATCACCGTGGGCGCCGCCGCGAAGCCGTGCTCGGCGAACGCGCCGTCCCAGGACCCCCGCGAACCACCAGTCGAGTCCGACCTCCACCACGCGCCGACGACGAGGTCCACGCCCTCCGAACCCGGCGTGACCGTCGCGCACCACCCGTGGCGCGGGAGGTCCGAGACCCGCCGGACCTGGAGTTCGAGGCGGGGTACCGTCACGTCCCGACCCTACGGCGGACCCGTCGTCCGCCGGCCGCCGGACACCCGACGCCCGACCCGAGGCTGCACTCGTGGGCAGATTCAGCGATGCGGTGGCCATCGTCCCGGCCCCTCGACCTCGGGACCTGGCACCAGGGTGTTCGCCGTGAACCTCGCGGCGCCGACGTCGAGCCGCGGCACGTGACGACCTACGTCGCGCTCCTGCGCGCGATCAACGTCTCCGGCCGCAACAAGATCCCGATGGCCGACCTCCGGGCGCTGTTCAGCGGTCTCGGGCACGATGACGTGACCACGTACCTCCAGAGTGGGAACGTGGTGTTCCACACGAAGCGAGCGAAGACCCACGATCTCGCGGAGCGCGATCGAGGCACGCATCGCGGCCGCGACCTCGGGCTCGAGGTGCCGGTGCTCGTCCGCACGCAGCGCGAGCTGGAGATCCTCTTCGCCGACAACCCGTTCGCCGGACCGCGGGTGGATCCGAAGACCCTGCACGCCGTGTTCCTCGAGGAACGCGCCGCAGCGCGGGCCTTCGCCGACCTCGACCTCACGCGGTACGAGCCTGACGAGCTGTCGGTACACGGGCAGGAGATCTACCTCTCGTGCCCCGGGGGCTACGGCACGACCAAGCTCGACAACGCGTTCTTCGAACGACGCCTCGGGACCCGCGCGACCACCCGGAACTGGCGGACGATCACGAGCCTCGTGGAGCTGGCGCAGGGTTGACCCGCACCAGCTCCACGCGAGCCCGGAACACCTCGACCGCGACCTGGTCGACCTAGACCTTCGCCGGCTCCTTGGCCAGGGCCCCGCAGCAGGTCTCGATCATCAGCCGGGCGACGACGTACGGATCGATGTTGGCGTTCGGGCGCCGGTCCTCGATCCAACCCTTCTTCGCCTTTGCGACCGCCCACGGGATCCGGATCGATGCACCACGGTCGGACTCGCCGTAGCTGAACTGGTCGTACGGCGCGGTCTCGTGCTCGCCGGTGAGGCGGTGCTCGATGCCCGGTCCGTAGTTGGACACGTGGAGCTCGACGTTCTGGCCGAGCGCCTCGCACGCCGTGATGATCGCATCCCAGCTCTCGCGCATCGCGTTGGTCGAGAAGTTCGTGTGCGCACCGGCACCGTTCCAGTCGCCCCGGATCGGCTTGGGGTCGAGCGTGGCGCGGGTGTTGAAGTCCTCGGCGACGCGGTACAGGAGCCAGCGGGCCACCCAGAGCTCATCGCCGATGGCCGGCGCGCCCAGGATCCCCATCTGGAACTCCCACTGCCCCATCATCACCTCGGCGTTGGTGCCCTCGATGGAGAGGCCGGCGTCGATGCACGCCTGCGTGTGCGCCTCGACGATCGGTCGCCCCACGATCTCGGGCGAGCCGACGCCGCAGTAGTACGGACCCTGCGGAGCCGGGAACCCGGTCTGCGGCCAACCCAACGGGTAGTTGTCCTTGAGGAACGTGTACTCCTGCTCGATGCCGAACATCGGTTCCTGGTCCGCGTACTTCTCCGACGCCGCCACCAGCGCCGCACGGGTGTTCGTCGGATGCGGGGTGAAGTCGGTGAGCTCGACCTCGCACAGGACCAGGACGTTGTCGTTCTTGCGGATCGGGTCGGGACAGGTGAACACGGGACGCAGCACGCAGTCCGAGTTGTTTCCCGGCGCCTGGTTCGTGCTCGAACCGTCGAAGCCCCAGATGCCGGGCTCCTTCCCGTCCGCGATGATGCGCGTCTTGTTCCGCATCAGCGGGGTCGGCTTCGTGCCGTCGATCCAGATGTACTCCGCTTGGTAGCTCATGGTCCTCTTCCTTGAGGTCGGCGTGCTGAGACTGGGGTTCGAGGGCTGGCGGCGGTCCGGTGCCGCCTCGTGGGGGGAACGACCACGAGCGTCCCAGCGGCTCGTCTCCGAACCGTGTCATGAATGTTTCGGGTAGATGAACACGACTCGGAGCCGGATCTCGACTCGGAGCCGACCCCCCGCCCCGACCGGGAAGGCACGATCCGGTACGTTCGCCCGTCCAGGCGCCCCTCCCCCGAGGCCAGGAGTCGCATGAGCGACCGGAACCCCCATGCCGGGCTGCCGATCACCGAGGACGACGCCGCGATCGCCGCCGCCCTCGAGGACGTCAGCATCCCGACACTCGTCCTGTCGCTCGTCCACATGACCGGAGACCCGGAGCTCATCCGCGGCCCCATCCGTCCCCAGGGACTGTTCCTGAACGAGGTGCAGGGCTACCTCTCCGAGGAGGACAAGGCGGAGGTCCGACGGATCGCGCTCGACGTCATCCGAGAGTTCCGCGACGGCGGCTGCGTGCTCCCCGACCCGCCGAGCCCCGAGCTCATCCGGGAGATGATGAGCTGGCTCGTCTGCGAGGACGTCCCCGACGAGTACGTCGGGATGATGCTCGAGGAGATGGAGCTCGACGGCACCGACGCCCGCCGGGTCACGGTGCGCGCCGACCCCGGAGCGCGAGCCGCGTTCCCGGTCGTGGTCATCGGGTGCGGCCAGTCGGGCCTGCTCGCCGGGATCCGCCTCGAGGAGGCCGGCATCCCGTACACGATCATCGAGAAGAACGCCGGCGTCGGCGGCACGTGGTGGGAGAACACGTACCCCGGATGCCGAGTCGACGTCGGCAACCACTTCTACTGCTACTCGTTCGAGCCGAGTGATCACTGGACCGAGTTCTTCGCGCAGCAGCCGGAGCTGCAGGAGTACTTCGATGCCGTGATGGACCGCCATGGCGTCCGGCCCCATGTGCGCTGGGAGACCGAGGTCGTCGAAGCCGTGTGGAGCGACGACTCGGGCACCTGGCGGGTCACGGTGCGCAACCCCGACGGCTCGGCAGAGACGCTCGAGGCCCGTGCCGTGATCTCCGCAGTCGGTCTGCTCAACCGGCCCCAGCTCCCCGACATCCCCGGGCTCGACACGTTCGCGGGCCCGTCGTTCCACTCCGCGCGGTGGGACCACACGGTCGACTACCGTGGCAAGCGTGTCGCAGTGATCGGTGCCGGCGCGAGCGGGTTCCAGCTGGTGCCCACCATCGCCCCCGAGGTCGCCGAGCTGACCGTGTTCCAACGGACCGCACAGTGGATGTTCCCGAACCCCAACTACCACGAGAAGGTCGGACCCGGCGTCCGCTGGGCGCTGCGCCACTTGCCGTTCTACGGACGCTGGTACCGCTTCCTCCTGTTCTGGCCCGGCTGCGACGGCGGGCTCGCCGCCGCCCGTATCGACCCCGACTGGCCGCATCAGGATCGCTCGATCAGCGAGGGCAACGACCTCACGCGTCAGATGTTCACCGACTGGATCACCAGCCAGGTCGGCGACGACCCCGACCTCCTCGCGAAGGTCGTGCCCGACTACCCCGCGACCGGGAAGCGAACGCTCCAGGACAACGGGAGCTGGCTCCAGGCACTGAAGCGCGACAACGTCGAGCTCGTGCGCGAGGGCATCGACCACATCGAGCCCGACGCGATCGTGACCGTGTCGGGCGAGCGCTACGAAGTCGACATCATCGTGTGCGCGACCGGCTTCCAGGCGAACCGCTACCTCTGGCCGATGACGATCGTCGGGCGCGACGGAGTCGTGCTGTCGGAACAGTGGGGCGACTCGCCGGCCGCGTACCTCGGCATCACCGTGCCCAACTTCCCGAACCTCTTCTGCATGTACGGGCCCGGCACGAACCTCGCGCACGGAGGCAGCCTCATCTTCCACTCCGAGTGCCAGATGCGGTACATCACCGGCTGCATCGACGCCCTCATCCGAGACGAGCTCACCGCCATCGAGCCGCGCCAGGACGTGCACGACGAGTACTACGCGCGCACGCAGCGCGAGCTCGAAGGCCTCGTGTGGTCACACCCCTCGATCGAGCACTCGTGGTTCAAGAACGCCGAGGGGAAGATCCACGTGCTCAGCCCGTGGCGGCTCGTCGACTACTGGTCGTGGACGCGCGAGCCGGACCTCACCGACTTCGAGCGGCGATGAATACCGTCGGACGTCCGCGGCGAGGCGCGACCGCTGAGCGTCTCGGGAAAGATCAGGCGGTGAACGGTGCGAGACCGAGGCGCTCGCGGACCTCGGGTCGCCGCAGCGGCGGGACGGTCTTCGGGGGCTGACGACTCGTGAGGCCGTCGAGGAGGTTCGCCGTGATCGCGGCGATCTCGAGGGCCGCCTCCTCCATGCGCTCCGCCAACCCCGCGCCGGGGCGTCCGACGCCAGTGACCTTGCGCACGTACTGGCGCGCCGCTGCCTCGATCTCTTCCTGCGTTGCCGGCGGCTCGAGGCCGCGCAGCTCCGTGATGTTCCTACACATGGCTGGGTCGAACCCCCGTGCTCAGCTCGCGTCGAGCGTCGTGTGCATTCCCTCGGCGAAGTGGCTCACGACCGTGCCGTCGGACTCGGTCTCCACGATGTTGCAGAACAGAACGTACGAACCGGCCTTCAGCTTGAACGTCTTCTTCTTGGTCTTGCCCGGCTCGATCTCCTCCAGCTCCCCGACCTGATCCTTCTTGGCGATCTGGTCCTCGTCGACCGACCCGTCCTCGGCGGTCGGCAGCGCCTCGGCGTCCTCGGCTCGCACGACCACGAACTCGTGCTCCTCGGTGCCGTTGTTCTTCACGATGAACTTGGTCTTGCCCTTCGCGATGTACGCCAACGCCGGCTGCACCTCGAACTCGATGAGTCCGACTTTCTCCTTGGGAGCGCTCGATGCCCACACGCTCGAGCCGGCGACACCCCCGAGTAAGGACATCACGACGACCAGCCCTGCGATCCCACGACGCACACTCATCAAATGTCCTCCCCGAGCCGGCACCCTTGCACCATAGATCCCCACGGCGGGTCCGGCATCCCCCGCGAAGTCCGCCCGGTCGGGCCGAATATGTGTCGGGAGACCGACGTCGTCGAAGCCGTCGGGAACGACGCCGGGGGCAAGATCGCGGCGATCTCCGGCGCGACCTCCTCCATGCGCTCCGGCAACCTGGCGCCGGGCCGACCAACGCCGGTGACCTTGCGCACGTACTGACGCGCCGCCACCTCGACACGGGCGCAGCGTACCGAAGTGACGGCGGATGCTTGACTGGCGGGATGGCTGCCGAACTGCCGATCAAGCAGTTCCGGTCCGCGGCCGCCTGGCGGACGTGGCTCACGAGGGAGCACGAGCGGTCCGACGGCGTCTGGGTCCGGATCGCGAAGCAGGACACCGGCATCCCCAGCGTTCGCTACCCCGAGGTGCTCGACGTCGCACTCTGCTTCGGGTGGATCGACGGCCACCGGAAGGCAGAAGACGAGGAGTGGTTCCTCCAGCGCTTCACTCCCCGCCGGGCGCAGAGCAGATGGTCGGAGAAGAACCGCGCGAAGGCGCTCGCGCTGATCGCGAACGGTGAGATGCACGCCGCCGGCCTGCACGAGGTCGAGCGCGCCCAGCAGGACGGTCGATGGGACGCCGCCTACGCGCCGCAGTCGACAGCGACCGTGCCGCCGGATCTCGCGGCCGCGCTCGAAGCGAGCCCGAAGGCGCAGGCGTTCTTCGCGACCCTCGACAGTCGCAATCGGTACGCGGTGCTGTACCGCATCCATGATGCGAAGCGTGCGAGCACGCGGGTGCGCCGCATCGAGCAGTTCGTCGCGATGCTGGCGAAGGGCGAGACGCTGCATCCCGACCCCCGGAAGCGTTCGCCGCGCTGAGGCCTCCGACCGACAAGCGCGAGCAGCCGCGTCTGCCTCGGCGCGCCGGGTGAACCCGACCGCGAGGCTCGGTGGCGATCACCGATGTCGTTCACGGTGTGTCCTCCCCGTCGGTCGACTCGGTCGCCCAGTGCGTCCGGAGATCGCTCAACCACTCGGGATACTCGAGCGGTGGATCGGGCAGGCGCTCGGCGCCCTGCGCCGCGAGCGCGGCATCGAAGGCGCCGGGGTCGTCACCCCAGCTCCGAGGGTCCCCCATCATCACCTCGAAGAAGAGGACGCCTTCGGGCCCGGCGACCACGGGGCCGAACGCCGCGCCGAGCGGCAGCTCGATGTGGGTGCCGGCGGGGCACTCGCGGTCACCGAACGTGGCCGAGCCCTCGAGGACGAAGACGAGGTGCGGGCTGAAGTGTCCGTGGCGGCGCACGACCATCCCCGGGTCGTAGCGCGCGTAGATCGAGAGGTACTGCGGGTCGGGTGAGAACGCGAGCCACTTCTCGCGCACCTGGGCCACGCTGCCGTCGGCGTTGCGCTGCTCCTTGACCGCCTGCCAGGGCACCTCCGGGTCGTCGAGGTGCCGGAAGATCGGGCTCCCGCCCTTCGACCCGGGGGCTGCGGCGGCGGGCTGGGGGGTGCGTCGTCCGTCATGGTCGAATACTACGCTGCACATAGATACTTGGCACCTAGGAGAATCCTTCATGACGATCACCGCACCCGCCGCATCGACGACGCAGGGGGGCGTGACGCCGGCCGAGACCGACTTCCCGCTGATCATCTCGGTCGATGACCACATCCTCGAGCCGCGCGACCTCTGGCAGCGCGAGCTCCCGGCATCCATGCGCGACCGTGGGCCCCGGGTCGTGCGCGAGCAGTGCCAGCCTCGACTTCAAGGGCGGCGCGCTCGACTTCCGGCGCAACGATCCCGACGGACGGTGGTGCGACGTCTGGCTGTACGAGGACCTCGTCCTCGGCACTGGCATCCTCCACGCGGCCGGCGGGATGCCTCCCGAGGAGCAGGAGAACGTCCCCGCGATCTACGAGGACTTCCGCCCCGGGGCGTACGACCAAGCCGCACGTCTCGCCGACATGGACGCCAACCACGTCGAGGTCGGCATCAACTACCCCAACACCTTCCCGCGCTTCGCGGGGCAAGGATTCGCCGAGCGGGAGGACAAGGACCTCGCGCTCACCTGCCTGCGCATCTACAACGACTGGATGATCGACGAGTGGTGCGGCGGCGCCGCGAAGGGTCGCCTGGTCCCGCTCACCCTCGTCCCCCTCTGGGACCCGGTCGCCGCGGCGGCCGAGGTGCGCCGCTGCGCAGCCAAGGGCAGCTACTCCATCGCGTTCAGCGAGAACCCGGCAAAGCTCGGCTTCGACTCCCTCTACACCGGGAACTGGGACGTGCTGTGGACCGCGTGCGAGGAGACCGACACGACGATCTCGATGCACATCGGGTCGTCGTCGTCGATGCCCACCACGTCGGACGACGCGCCGCTCGCGGTCTCGATGTCGCTCAACGCGCACAACGCGCAGGGGTCCGTGTGCGACTGGGTGTACAGCCGGAGCCTCGAGCGCTTCCCGAAGCTCAAGCTCGCGTACGCGGAGAGCCAGGTCGGGTGGATGCCGTTCCAGTACGAGCGCATGGACGCGGTCTGGCACGAGGACGTCGGCGGCGTCGACCTCCCGAACCCGCCGTCGACCTACCTGAAGGGCCGCGTCTTCGGGTGCATCTTCGACGATCTCCACGGGCTGCGCAGCCGTGACGAGGTGGGCATGGACCAGATCATCTTCGAGTGCGACTTCCCCCACCCGAACGGCTCGTTCCCGCACTCCCGTCGGCGGGCATGGGAGCTCTCGAACGCCGCGGGCCTCGACGCCGGCGAGGTCTACAAGCTGCTGCGTGGCAACGCGATCAATGTCTACGGCCTCGAGCGCTTCGGCATCACCGCGTGACGGCGAGGTCGAACAAGGCGACGGATCTCGTCGAACCCAGCCTCATGGCCGGGGTCGTACGGCTGCAGCTCCTCGTGAGCGCGCAGCTCGACGCCGTGACGGAGCCGCACGGGATCACCCTGGCCGACTACCTGGTGCTCGGAGTGATCCGACGTTCCCCCGACGGGCGCACGTCGCCCGGCGCGATCAGTGAGGTGCTCCACCGCACGTCGGGAGGCATGACCCTCACCCTCGACCGCCTGGAAGCGGCCGGCTGGCTGGTCCGCTCCCCCGACCCCACGGATCGTCGCAAGGTCTCCCTCACGCTGACCGACCGCGGCCACGAGCTCGCGGTCATGGTCAACGCGGCACTCCACGATTGGGAGCGCGACCTCCATCTCGAACCACGTCGGCGGCGCGACGTCGTCGCCGTCGTCGACGAGATCACCACCGCGCTCGAGTGCTCGGATCGGACGCACGCCGGTAGCCCGGGCTCGCGGCACGCGATGATCCCTCGATGACGAAGATGCAGGCGGCCCGCCTGGAAGACGGCACCCTTCACATCCGAGAGGTACCGATCCCGGTGCCCGACGACGAGGAAGCCCTGATCCGCATCAGCGCCGCCGGGGTGTGCCATTCGGATCTCCATCTCGCACGCGGGGACTGGCAGGGCGTCCCGCGCTCGGGGACGCTCGGCCACGAGGCGATCGGGATCGTCGAAGCCCTCGGCCCGGGTGCGGACCGGTTCGTCGCCGTGGGCGACCGGGTGATCCTCGGGCTGGGCGGCACCGGTGGCGGCTACTGGTGCGGCGCGTGCGAGTACTGCCTGCGCGGGCTGCCCCGCCACTGCTCGCAGAGCAAGGGGATCATCGGCACGTTCGCCGAGCACTTCACGGTCTGGGCACCATCCCTCGTGCTCTTGCCCGACACCATCGGCGATCACGAGGCGCCCCTCGCGTGCGGCGGTCTCACCGCGTACGGCGCGGTGAAGAAGCTGCACGATCACGGGGTACGACCGGGTTCGCGTGTCGCGATCATCGGCGCGGCCGGCGGCCTCGGGCACTATGCCGTCCAGATCGCGCTCGCCTTCGGCTACGAGGTGATCGGGATCGACCTCGGTGCGGAACGACTCGAGTTCGTCCGCTCGCTCGGCGCTCACCACGCCCACGACGCGGACGTGGCGCTCGATGTCGTGCGCGCCGAGCTCGGCGGCGTGGACGCGAGCCTCGTGTTCTCGGCACGGATGGACGGCTTCCGCCTCGGCCTCCGGTTGCTCCGAAAGGCCGGGTTGTTCGTCGCGGTCGGCCTCCCGCCGACGAGCGAGGGCACGCTCGACCTCAACCCCTTCGAGCTCTTCCTGATGGACCCGACGATCATCTACTCGGCCGTGGGCACGGTGCAGGACATGCGCGAGCTCGTCGCGCTCGCCGCGGCCGGGCGGGTGACGAGCCACGTGTCCCGGGTCGGTGCCCTGTCGGAGCTCGGCACGATCTTCGACGAGCTCGAGGCGGGGGCGTACACCGGCCGGGCGGTGATCACCGACCTCGGGTCCTAGCCGTCGCCGCGCATCGCTAGAGTCCCCGGGATGGCCGACCTCGACGGGACCGTGCTGGTGGTGGGAACGCGCAAGGGCGCGTGGTTGCTGTCGTCGGACGCGAACCGCTCGTCCTGGACGGTCGACGGTCCCCACTTCCTCGGGCACGTCGTCCAGCACGCGGTGCTCGATCCGCGCGACGGTCGGACGTTGCTGCTCGCGACGCGCACCGGACACCTCGGGCCGACGGTCTTCCGATCGACCGACCTCGGCGCGTCCTGGACGGAGGCGAGCAGTCCTCCTGCCTTCACTCCCGGCGAGGAGCTGGGCCGGGCGCTCGCGTCGGTGTTCTGGCTGACGCCGGGTCATCCCGACGAACCCGGCGTCTGGTACGCGGGCGGCTCGCCCCAGGGCCTGTTCCGCAGCGAGGACGCCGGCGACACCTGGGCCCCGGTCTCGGGCTGGAACGACCACCCGATGTGGACGACCTGGTGCGAGTGGCCGGAGGAGAACACGCCCGACGGATCCATGCTGCATTCGGTCATCGTCGACCCGCGCGACTCCGCACACCTGTACCTGGGGCTCTCGGCCGGAGGGGTCTTCGAGAGCATCGACGGTGGGGCCGACTGGTCGACCCTCAACGCGGGATGCGAAGCGGTGTTCCTCCCCGTTCCCGACGCCGACTACGGGCACGACCCGCACTGCGTGCGCTTGCACCCCGCCGCACCCGACCGGCTGTACCAGCAGAACCACTGCGGGATCTACCGCATGGATCGACCCGGCCGCGAGTGGACCCGGATCGGCGACAACATGCCGCGCGAGGTCGGGGACATCGGGTTCCCGATCGAGCTGCACCCCCGCGATCCCGACACTGCGTGGGTCTTCCCCATGGACGGCACCGACGTATGGCCCCGGACGAGTCCGGATGGCAAGCCGGCGGCGTACGTCACGCGCGACGCCGGCGCATCGTGGGCCCGCTGCGACCGCGGCCTGCCCGGCACCGGCTGGTTCACGGTGAAGCGCCAGGCGATGACAGTCGACGCGCGCGACCCGGTCGGCGTCTACTTCGGGACGACCAGTGGCGAGATCTGGGCCAGCCTCGACGAAGGCGCATCGTGGGCGCCGGTGCTCCAGCACCTGCCGGAGATCTACTCCGTCGAGTCCGGCGCACCCGCTCCGGTTGGCTGATCACCCCAGGTGAAGGTCCGCATCCCGACGCCGTTGCGCTCCTATACCGGCCAGCACGGTGTCGTGGACGCCGACGGACGGACCGTCGCCGACGTGCTCGAGGATCTCGACCGCCGCTACCCCGGCATCCGCTTCCGCGTCGTCGACGAGCAAGGTCGCCTGCGGAAGCACATGAAGGTGTTCGTCGCGGAGGAGTCGGTCCGCGACCTCGACGCGTCGGTCGACGGCCAGGACGAGATCGTGATCATGCAGGCGCTGTCCGGTGGCGCCGAGGACGTCGGCGCCACCGGACGCTGATCGCGCGTCCGGCGCTGCCGCTCGGGCGGCAGACTCCCGGATCAGATCCCGAGGATCTGGGCCTTCTTCGCGGCGAACTCCTCGTCGGTCAGGATCCCCTGGTCGTGGAGCTGCGCGATCTGGGTCAGCTGCGCGTTGAGGTCCTCCTGGGGCGGTGCTGCGGCGGTGCCGGCTGCTGCGCGGCGTACTGCTGCGCCTGGCGTCCTGCTCGGCGTACTTCTGCTGCTGGCGGTGCTGGACGCTGCCCGACACCGCGCTCGCGGTGCCCACGATCGCCGCGGTGCGGAGGATCGGCCTTCCTCGTCGAAGCATCTCGATGACCTCCCGGTCCGTGTCGTGTGGTGGCTCCTCGCGCCGGTCGGCGCCCGGGATCTGATCAGCTCGCGGCGACGACCTCGTCGACGACTTCCTTCGGGATCCGGATCGAGGCGAGAGCTCGCCTCCCGAACCAGGACCGCGTCGCGGAACCTCGTCGCCCAGACGTGCTCGAAGAGCAGGATCGCCGCGGACGACCCGGGCGCCAGGTCGGCGCCGAGGTCCTCGATGTCCTCGTCGGAGAGCATCCCGCTCGGCGTCTCGACGTGTGGGTGGAACGCCGCGCTCACCGCCTCGTCGAGGTCGGAGAGCTCGATGCCGACCACGTCGCCATTGTCGCCCTTCGTGACGAAGACGACGTCGATGACCCGGATCAACCCGCCCTCGACGAGCTCGGCCAACGCGGGTGCGATCTCCCCCGTGAACTGACTGCCGGGGAACCCGACCACCAGGATCTCGACCGGTCCGATGTCCATCGCCTCGCTCCTCCGTCGGATCTCCGCACTGCGTCCGTCGCTGCTGCGGCTGCCTCGCCGGCGGACTTGTCATCCACCGGCCCGCGGGTGACCCTACAAGGACGCGTGCCGACCCGGCGCAGCGACGCGGACGACACCGGTGGGATTCCGGGCAGGGGATGCATGGCCGGGCACAACGAAGCGCTGTGGGAGCGGAACGCGTCCTGGTGGCAGCAGGAGTTCTCCGCCGGCGCCGACCCGGAGTACGAGGACCAGATCCTCCCGCTGGTCGCCACCACCTCCGAGGCGCCCGCCGGGTCCTCGACCTCGGCTGCGGGGAGGGCCAGGTCGGGCGGCACCTCGCTCAGGACGGCATCCGGGTCATCGGGCTGGATCCGACCTGGTCCCAGGTCCGCGTCGCTCGGACCGCGCCGGCGGGCCCGAGTACGTCGAGGGCACGAGCAGATGCGCTGCCGTGCCGGAGCGCCTCGTTCGACGCCGTGCTCGTGTGCCTGGCGCTCGAGCACGTCGACGAGCTCGAGGCCTCGCTCCACGACGTGGCTCGGGTGCTCGAGCCGGGCGGCCGGTTCGTGCTGGTCCTCAGCCATCCCCTGCTGCAGGCGCCGGGTAGCGGTTGGATCGACGATCGCATCACCGACGAGCGCTACTGGCGGGTCGGCTCCTACCTGCCGGAAGACACGGTCGTCGACGAGGTCTCGCCCGGGGTCGCGTTCCGGTTCATCCACCGCCCCCTCAGTCGGTACGTCAACGCGATGAGCGCAGCCGGCCTGCTCATCGACGAACTCCAGGAGCCGGCGCCGCCACCGCGGTTCATCGCCGAGACCTGGGGCTACGCCGAGGCCGCGACCATCCCGCGCATCCTCGTCGTGTGCGCGCGCCGGTAGGTTCTCGGGCGTGACACCACCAGGCGCTCCCGGTCCGCTCGGGGACGTGCGGGAGGCGCGCAACCGGTTCCCGGCGACCGAGACGCTCGCGTACCTCAACACCGCGGCGGTGGGGCTGGCGAGCCACACCCTGGTCGAAGCCCTGCGCTCCTACATCGACGAGTGGGCTCGGACCGGCCTCGACTACGTCCGGGCGGAGGACGCCGGTGAGGTCTCCCGCCGCGCGGTCGCCGGCGCTGATCGGCGCCGACCCGACCGACCTCGCCCTCATCCCGTCGGTCTCCGCATCCGCGGGTCTCGTCGCCGCGCAGCTCGGCCCGGCCGAGCCGCGGACACAACGTCGTGATCGGCGAGCGCGAGTACAGCTCGAACCACTACCCGTGGCGCCTCCTCGCGCGGAAGGGCTACGACGTCCGTCAGGTCCCGTTCCGCAACGGCGGCCTCGAGCCCGAGGACGTCGCGGCGCTCGTCGACGGCGGGACCGTGCTGGTCGCGTTCAGCGGGGTGCAGACCGCCACCGGACACCGGTCGGACATCCGCGCGATCGGCGCGATCGCCCGTGCCGTGGGTGCCATCGTGTTCGTCGACGGCTCGCAGCTCGTCGGCGCGCTGCCGGTCGCCGACGATCTGGAGGCCATCGACGTGCTGGCGACGGCCGACCACAAGTTCCTGATGCACGCCGGCCGAGGGCTTCGGCTACTGCTACCTCTCCCGTGCCGCCCAGGAGCGGTTCGTCCCGGTCAGTGCGGGCTGGAAGGCCGGCCGCGTCCCGCTCGAGAGCTTCTTCGGGCCCGAGATGGACCTCTCGCCGACCGCGTCGCGGTTCGACAGCTCGATGAGCTGGCTCGCCGCCATCGGCAACGAGGCCGCGCTCTCCGTCTTCGACGCACTTCGGCGCCGACGCCGTCTACCCGCGGAACCGCGAGCTCGCTGCGCTGCTCCGCGACGGCGCTCACCGACATCGGCTGGAACCCGTCGAGCTGCCCGAGGCGAACCGCAGCACCATCGTGTCGGTAGCCGTGACCGATGCCGAGCCGGTGGCAGCTGGTCGCGCGGCTGCGCCAGGAGGGCGTGATCTGCTCTGCCCGAGACGGCAACCTGCGCCTGTCGGTGCACTTCTACAACCACGAGGACGACATCGAGCGGGTCGCCCGGACGCTCGCCGACCTCTGAACCTCGGCAGAGCACGACGGTCGGGCGCCGGCGAGCAGATCGTGGGCGCTGTCTCGATCGCTCATGTCCGCGGCGCCGCCGACGTCCACGCCGACGTCAGAACTCGTACCCGAACTCCTCGATCTCACGCGCGCACTGCACCGCGATGACGTCGGCCTGGGCCGGGGTCAGGAAGTCGCGGTAGTGCGGGGTGCCCGCTCGCACCCCACCCTTCGCGCTGGGCAGCCAGCCGTCGAACGGGAGCCCGACGCGTTCGCACGCCGCTCGGACATCCGCCTCGAGCGACTCGTAGCGTCCCACCTGGTCGACCGCCACGTCGTCATCGATCGAGATGATGGACCACAGCCCGTTGTTCCGGTGCGCCAGCCATTCGTCGAAGTCGGCCGTGCTCCCGTGCCGATGCGCCCGCCAGAAGTACGAGCTCATTGCGCGGTCCCACGGGTTCCGGACGAACGCGACCTTGTGGTAGTCGCGCCACACGTCCGGCGCGACCAGGTCACGGACCTCGGCTGCAGAGATGTGCTCCCGGAAGCGCTTCCGCCGCGGCCAGCGCCCGGTGCGCAGGACTCTCCGAACGTCCCGGAGCTCGAGCTCCCGGAGCCGTGCGGGTCCGAGGTCGTTCTGGGGTCCGACTCCACCGTGCGCCGCGCGGATTGCCTGGGCCTCCTCGTCCGCCGCCGTCACGATGTCGTCCGGGCCGCAGTAGCGCGAGAGCGAGAGCTCGATGCTCGTGCCCGCGGTCTTCCCCGTCTTCAGGAAGATCAGCCGGTACCGGTGCGAGAGGATCATCCCGAGTGCCGTGGTGTCGGAGGGGGGACTTGAACCCCCACGCCCTTTCGGGCACTAGCCCCTCAAGCTAGCGCGTCTGCCGATTCCGCCACTCCGACGTGGAGCGAAGAGTGTAGCGAAGCACTCTCGAAACCCTGGCTCCGTCAGACGGCGC
Source organism: uncultured Acidimicrobiia bacterium (assembly GCA_963720675.1). Classification (GTDB taxonomy): domain Bacteria; phylum Actinomycetota; class Acidimicrobiia; order IMCC26256; family PALSA-555; genus JALHSW01. Next base: position 483,480 of record CAVRGH010000010.1, read on the forward strand.
GGCCGGACGCCTCGGCGCCCACCGACACGTCTGCGAAGTGGCACGCGACCGGGTGTCCCTGCCCGCGATCGATCAGCTCGGGCTCGTCGGTGGCGCAGATGTCCTGCGCCTTCCAGCAGCGCGTGCGGAAGCGACAACCGCTCGGCGGATCGATCGGGCTCGGGAGATCACCCTGGAGGACGATCCGCCGACGTGCGCGCTCACGGCGCGGGTCGGGCTCGGGCACCGCGGAGAGCAGCGCCTGCGTGTACGGGTGCCCCGCTCCGCTGTAGATCTCCGCGGCCGGGCCCGTCTCCACGATCTTGCCGAGGTACATCACCGCGATCCGGTCGGAGATGTGGCGCACGACCGAGAGGTCGTGCGCGATGAAGAGGAACGCCAGCCCGAGGTCCTGCTGGAGCTTTGCGAGCAGGTTCAGGACCTGCGCCTGGATCGACACGTCGAGTGCGGAGACGGGCTCGTCGAGCACGACGAGATCGGGCTCGAGGGCGAGTGCACGTGCGATCCCGATCCGCTGCCGCTGGCCACCGGAGAACTCGTGCGGGTACCGGGTCGCGTGCTCGGAGTGGAGCCCGACCATGTCGAGCAGCTCCGGGATTCGCTGCTTCACCTCCTTGCGGCGCCGCTGGATGACCAACGGCTCGGCGAGGATCTCCTGCACGCGCATCCGTGGGTTCAGCGACGCATACGGATCCTGGAAGACGATCTGCATCCGGCGCCGCAGGTCGCGCAGATCGCCGCCGCTTGCAACCCGTTGACGTCGGTGCCGTCGAAGCGGATCGATGCCCGAGGTCGGATCGAGCAACCGCAGCACCAGCCGTCCCGTCGTCGACTTGCCGCACCCCGACTCCCCGACCAGGCCCAGGGTCTCATTCCGGTCGACGGTGAACGACGCGTCGTCGACCGCGTGCACGAGCCCGCCGTCGCCGCCGAAGTACCCCTGCTTCACCTCGAAGTGCTTGACGAGGTGCTCGACCTCGAGCAGCGGTCCGGTCATGTCGGTACCTCTACCTGCGCAGCCGCGAGCGTGGGGAGCTCGGCCCAGCGGAAGCACGCCGACCGGTGTGTCGCGCAGCACCGACCGCGTACGAGCTCCGGGCGCTCCTCGCGGCAGTGGTCCTGCACGTACGGGCAGCGCGGGGCGAGGGCGCACCCGCTCGGCAGGTGCAGCACGCTCGGCGGGGTCCCCGGGATCGTCCGGAGCGGTTCGCGTCCGATCGGAGTCGAGCCGGGGCAGCGAGTTCAGGAGTCCGAGCGTGTACGGGATGCCGCGGCTCGTAGAACAGCTCGTCGAGCGTGCCCTTCCTCGACGATGCGACCCGCGTACATCACCACGACCCGATCGGCCATCCCGGCGACGACCCCGAGGTCGTGGGTGATCAGGAGCATCGCCGCATTCGTGCCTCGCGCTGCGCGGTCTTCAGCACCTCGAGCACCTGCGCCTGGATCGTCACGTCGAGCGCCGTCGTCGGCTCGTCGGCGATGAGCAGCTGCGGCTTGTTGGCGATCGCCATCGCGATCATGGCGCGCTGGCGCATCCCGCCCGAGAACTGGTGCGGGTAGTCACGGGCTCGGTCCCCCGCCTGCGGGATGCCGACCAGGTCGAGCAGCGCCGCGGCCTGACGACGCGGCTGCGTCCTTCTTCGTGTAGGTGTGGGTGAGCAGCGCCTCGGCGATCTGGTCGCCCACCCGGAACGCCGGGTTCAACGACGACAGCGGATCCTGGAAGATCATCGCGAGGTCACCGCCGCGCAGCTTGCCGGTACTCGCGCTCCGAGAGCGAGCGGAGCGACCGACCTGCGAACGTCAGCTCGCCGTTCGACGATCCGGCCCGGCTTCTCGATCAGACCCATGACCGACAGCGCACTCACGCTCTTGCCCGATCCCGACTCTCCCACGATCGCGAGCGTCTCTCCCCGCGCCACCGAGAAGCTCACGCTGTTCACGGCCGTGACGAGACCGTCCTCCGTCGCCGAACTCGACGCGGAGGTCGTCGACCTCGAGCAGCAACTCGCTCACTTCACGGCCCGGGGGTCGAGTGCGTCGCGCAGTCCGTCGCCGACGAAGTTCACGCAGAGCACGACGAGGAACAGCACCAGGCCCGGGAACGATGATCAGGTACGCGAGGTCGGTGCCGACCGTGTCCTCGGCGTCGGAGATGAGGTTGCCGAGCGACACGTCGGGCAGCTGGATGCCCCGCACCGAGGAACGACAGCGTTGCCTCGGTGATGATCGCGAGCGCCGACCGCGAGCGTGGCGAACACGACGATGGAGCCGAGCGCGTTGGGGAGGAGGTGGCGCACGACGATCCGCCGCGCCGGCGCACCGGCGGCGACGCGCGGCCTCCACGTACTCCTTCTCCCGCAACGACAGGTACTCGCCCCGCACGATCCGGGCCATCGGCATCCAGGCCAGGATGCTGATCACGATGATCATGCCGTTGACCGTCGGTCGCGGGTGGAAAGTCGACGAGACCGAAGAACGACGGGTCGGGGTTGCTGGCCATGATGAGCAGCACGGCGAGCGCCGGCAGCACGAGGACGAGATCGGTGAAGCGCATCAGCAGCTGATCGATCCAGCCGCCGTAGTACCCGGCGAGCGACCCGACGATCACGCCGATCACCACCGAGATGAGCGCGACCCCGAGCCCGACCTGCAGCGACTTCTGGAGCGCGTACAGCACGCGGGTGAACTGGTCGCGGCCGAGCTTGTCGGTACCACCGAGGTGCTCCCACGAGGGCGGCTGTCGCGCACCCTTGAGGGTGGCGGCGTCCAGCTGCGGGTTGAACTCGTACGGCGAGATCACGTCCGCGAACAGCGCCATCCCGCCCAGGATGATGAGGACGAGCAGCGAGATCACCGCGAGCTTGTGACGGAAGAAGCGCCGGCCGACGAGCCGCCACTGGGAACGAACCGGTTCGCCGTGGACGGTGGTGTCCTCGGTCTCCAGGCTCGACGTCGAACAGGCCGGAGCTCCCCGCGACGCGCGATGCCGCCCGGTCCGTGCCTCCCGCACGCGCTCCTGCTGCGGTGATCGCGGTCCTCGGGCGGTCGCGATCCTCCGTGCTGCGTCATGAGATCCTCACCCGCGGATCGAGCACGCCGTACATCACGTCGGCGATCAGGTTGAAGATGATGATGAGCGCGCCGGTCACGAGCATCCACGGCAGGAGGATGTTGGTGTCACCGTTCCGCGAGCGCGGTGAGCAGCAACGTGCCCATCCCCGGCCGCGAGAACACCCGCTCGGTGATGATCAGCCCGCCGAAGAGTGCGCCGATGTCGATCGCCATCACGGTCACCAGCGCGCTCAGCGAGTTGCGCAGCCCGTGCTTCCAGATGACCTTCCGACGCCGCAGCCCCTTCGCCTTCGCGGTCCGGATGTAGTCGCTGTTGAGCTCCTCGAGCATCGACGATCGCTGGTAGCGGCTCCATCCGGCGACGAGCTGGATCGACAGCACGAACACCGGGAGCGCGAGCTCCTGGAAGTACTGCAGCGGACTCTGCGGCCCCTCGGCGAACGGGATCGACCGGAACAGCACGTCGGCCGAGCCGGTCCACTGTTGGAGCTCGTAGGTGAAGTACTGGATCATCAGCAGCCCGAACCAGAACGTCGGCATCGCGACGCCGGCGAAGGCGAGCCCGGTGAACGTGTAGTCCGCCGGCGAGTAGGGCTTGCTCGCCGAGTACACCCCCACGGCGACCGCGATGCCGCCGGAGAACAGCACCGCCCAGAACGCGAGCTGGCTGGTGTCCCACAGATCGCGCCGGATCGAGTCGGCGACGGACTGGCCCGTGCGCTGGCTGTCGCCCCACTGACCCTGCACGAAGTCGGACATGTAGTCGACGTACTGCACCGGCAGCGACTGGTCGAGCCCGAGCTGCTTCTCGACTCTCGGGATGCACGTCTTGTCGCGACTGACGCGCCGCACCGGGCGCGGGCCGGGTCGGTGCCGAACTCGCGCACGAGCACGAAGATCAGGATCGGACGCGAGGATCAGGACCGGGATCGAGTAGAGCACTCGGCGCAGCACGTACTTCGCCATCGGACTTCGCTCGCCACCTCCGTCACTGCGCACCCCGGATCGGACGTCGGACGAGTGCGGAGGGCCCGACCGCAGCTCGGTCGGGCCCTCCGAGCATCAGCGTTTGCGACGACCTTCGCTCAGCCCGAGTACGTCCAGAGGTTCATGTTGTAGAAGGGCCCGAGCAGGGCGTTGACCGCGAGCGGGCCACTGATCTTCGTCTTGTCCCAGACGAAGATGTTGCCCTTCTGGTACAGCGGGATCGACGACAGCAGTCGGCCAGCGGCGCGTCCTGGCACCGCCTTCGCCGCGGTCGTGCGCGCGGTCGTCGTCGAGCGTGTTGTCGACCGCGGCGCATGTCGGTGTCGACGTCGGGTTGTACGTGCGGGTCCAGTTCTGGCCGACGAAGCCGTTCTTCTTCGTCGGGATGTTCGTCGAGCAGAACAGGATGCAGACGACCGGGGTCGGGGGTGCCGACCGTGGCGTACTCCGACGACCGTCGAACTTGCCCTTCGGCCCGTTGGTGCCGAACAGCACGTCTGCGCTCTTGTTGTCGATCGTCAGGTCGAAGCCGGCCGTCTGGAGCTGGCTCTGCCAGAGCTGCTCGCTCAGCTCACGCGCCTCGTTGCCCGCGGTCGTCTGGATCGAGAAGGCCGCCTTGGCCGTCCTTCTCCCAGATCCCGTCGCCGTTCTTCGCCCAGCCGTCCGCGGTCATGATCGTTCGTTACCTTGTCGAGGTTCGCGGTCTTGGTGTAGCCCGCGTCCGCGAACGCCGGGGTGTAGTACGCCGGGAAGGTCGGGAGCACGAAGCTCTGGAGCACCTCTCCCTCGCGTACGCCCGGCTTCAGGGTCGCGTCGACGATCGCCTGACGGTCGGTTGCGTACATGATCGCTGAGCGGACGGCCTGCGAGTCGAGTGGCGGGTTCTTCGCGTTGATCCAGAACGCCTCGTACTCGTTCCCGGGCTTGAACGCGTAGGTGAGGTCGGAGTTCTCGTCGAACTCGTCGAGGATCCCCTCCTGGGGCTGCGGGTACGCAGCCGTGACCTGACCGGTCTTCACCGCCTGCGTCTCGGCCGCGGACTCGACGATGAACTGGAACACCACCTTCTGGATCGTCGGCTTCGTGCCCCAGTACGCGTCGTTGGGCACGAGGGTGATGCTCTTGCCCTTCTTCCAGCCGGCCTTGCCGCCGTCGAGCTTCCACGGGCCGCCGGAGAACGAGTAGCCGTCCTTCATCGCCTTGTTGAGGCTCTTGCCCTCGAGCAGGTGGCTCGGCACGAGGAAGTAGAAGCCCGCCGAAGAGGTCCTTCCACGCCGCGAACGGCTCGTTGAAGGTCACGACCGCGGTCGCCGGGTCGGTGGTGTCGATGCTCTCGATCGACGTGTACCCGGTCGAGTCGTAGATGTCCTTGCCGGTCGTGATCTGCTTCCACAGGTACTCGAAGTCGGCCGAGGTGATCGGCTGACCGTCGCTCCACACCGCTGCAGGGTTGATGTGGTACGTGACGACCTGCGGCGGGCCCGGGCGACAGCTCGGGCTCGCCGGCGAGGACGCCGCCGGGGGGTACTCGCCGTCCGCGGTCACCGTCGAAGGCCTGCGGCAGGGTCTGGATGCCGAGGGTCCACACGCCCCACGACGAGCCAGCGGCGCTGCTGATCCAGTTCGCGGTGGCGAGCTCCTGCTCGGCGCGCGATGAGCAGCGTGCCGCCGGAGCTCTGCCGGTGCGACCCGGCCGGACGACGAAGCGCCGACCGGCCCGGCGGCCAACACGGCCACCGCGCTCACCAATGCCACCACGGTCAACAGACCGTGCCTCCGCAAACGACCCTTCACGGCAACCCCCTCGGTCACAGCTCGTCCGGTCATGCACTATGGTTACTGCCCGGTAGCAGCAGCGCCAGAGTGTACGGGACAGAGGCCCGAGGCAGTCAGGGACCGCGCAGGAAACGCTGAAAGAACGGGGCCTGAGCGGAGGCCTTCCTGGGGCTGAACGGCGAACGGGGTGGAAAGCCCAGGCCCGTACGGGCCCGGGAGAGCCGGATCAGGACGGGCTGGAGGCTCAGCGCCAGGATCACCGTGGAGAAGCCGAAGATCACGGCCGTGACCACGGTCAAACGGTCGAGGTTGCGCTCCACCACCGTCGAGCCGGCGGACGAACCTCCCAGCGAGCCGCCGCCGAACATGTCGGAGAGGCCACCACCCCGCCCCGAGTGGAGCAGGACCAGGAAGATCAGGGCGAGGGCCGAGCCCACGCACAGGAAGATGAGCACGGCGTCGAAGACGTTCACGGCGGTGATTGTACCGTCAGGCGCGGTAGCGCACGATCCGGGCGAAGTCGTCGGGATCGAGCGACGCGCCCCCGACGAGCGCCCCGTCGATCTCCGGCATCTTCATCAGCTCTGCGATGTTGCCCGGCTTCACGCTCCCGCCGTACTGGATCCGGATGGCGTCGGCCGCTTCGCCGTAGAGGTCCCGCACGACCCCCCGGATCGAAGCGATCGTCTCGTTGGCGTCGTCGGGCGTCGCGTTGCGCCCGGTGCCGATGGCCCAGATGGGCTCGTAGGCGAGGACGCACTTCGCCGCGACGTCGCGCTTCACGCCCTGGAACGCGGCGCGCGTCTGCTCGTCCACGCGGGATTCGGTCTGGCCCGCCTCGCGCTCCTCGAGCGTCTCCCCCACGCACACGATCGGCGTCATCTCGTGCTTCAACACGGCACGCAGCTTCTGGTTGACCGTCTGGTCGGTCTCGCCGAAGAGCTGGCGGCGTTCGGAGTGGCCGACGATCACGTACTCGACGATGAGCTTCTTCAGCATCGGCGGGCTGACCTCGCCGGTGAACGCGCCCTGATCCTCCCAGTGACAGTTCTGGGCACCGAGCGAGATGGGGATCTTGTCGCTCTCGATCAGCGTCTGGAGGGTGCGCAAGTCGGTGAACGGAGGACAGACGACGACATCGCACGCCTCGTAGTCCTCGGGTTCGAGCCGGTAGGAGAGCTTCTGCACCACCTGGATCGCAACGAGATGGTCGTGGTGCATCTTCCAGTTCGCCGCGATGATCGGCTGGCGTTCCGACGTGGTCATGTTCGTCCTTCTCCCGGGGATCGACGCTCTGGGGTGCGCTACCGCGCGCCGGCGGCGCGCAGGGCCGCGAGTCCGGGCAGGTCGCCCTGTTCGATGAACTCCAGCGATGCACCGCCGCCGGTGCTCACGTGCCCGACCCGGTCGGCGAAGCCCATCTGGCGGATCGCCGCCGCGCTGTCGCCGCCGCCCACCACGGTGAAGTGCTCGTTCTCGGCGACGGCTTCGGCCACCCGGCGAGTGCCCTCTGCGAATGGCGCGAGCTCGAACACGCCCATCGGGCCGTTCCAGAGCACGGTGTGCGCGTTGCGTACCTCCGCCACGAACGCCGCCGCGGTCTCGGGTCCGATATCGAGGCCCTTCCAACCCGCAGGGATCGCGTCGGCGGGAACGATCTGCGTCGGAGCGTCGGCGGCCATCTCCCGCGCGATCACGACATCCGTCGGGATGCGGACGCGGCCCGTCTCGAGGAGCCGGCGGCAGACGTCGACGCGATCCGGTTCGACGAGGGAGTCGCCGATCTCGCCGCCCTGTGCGACCACGAAGGTGAACGCCATCGCACCGCCGACCAGGATCGTGTCGCACCGGTCGAGCAGCGCCTCGATGACGCCGAGCTTGTCGCTGACCTTCGCGCCACCCAACACCGCGACGAACGGGTGGTCCGGCTGGTCGAGCAGCCGCGTCAGCACCTCGATCTCACGCTCGAACAGGCGCCCTCCGGCGCTGGGCAGCACCCCGGGTGGGCCGACGATCGACGCGTGCTCTCGATGGGACGCGCCGAAGGCGTCGTTGACGTAGGCGTCGAACCCCAGCACGAGGTCGGTCGCGAACGCCGGATCGTTCCCGGTCTCCCCCGGTTCGAAGCGGAGGTTCTCGAGGATCGCGACGTCACCGGGCGCGAGCGTGGCGAGCGCGGCGTCGACCTCGGGGCCGACGACGCCGGGCACCAGGAGGACCTCCACCCCGAGGAGCTCACCGAGGCGCGCGGCGACGGGTGCCATGGACAACGCCGGGTCGACCTTGCCCTTCGGGCGACCGAGGTGCCCGCAGAGTCACCACCACCGCACCCTGGTCGCGGAGCCACTGGATCGTGGGCACTGCGGTCGCGATGCGAAGATCATCCTCCACGCGGCCGTCGCGGATCGGCGCGTTGAAGTCGAAGCGCGCCAGGACACGCGCGCCGGGCTCGAGCGCGAGGTCCTCGAGCCGAGGGATCGTCGCCAGGGGGATCAGCGCCCGCCGACGAAGCCAGCGAGATCGACGAGGCGGTTCGAGTAGCCCCACTCGTTGTCGTACCAGCCGAGCACCTTCACGAGCGGGCCATTCGCCATCGTGTCGACCGAGGAGAAGATGCACGATGCCGGGTTGCCGACGATGTCGGCCGAGACCAGCTCCTCCTCGCTGAACTCCAGCACCCGTTGGTAGGACGCGTCGTTCGACGCCTCCAGGAACGCCGCATTGATCTCGTCGATCGACGCAGCGGTCTTCAGCTCGGCGGTCAGGTCGGTGATCGAGCCCGTGGCCGTCGGGACCCGGAGCGACGTGCCGTCGAGGCGACCGTCGAGCTCTGGGAGCACCTTGCCGATCGCCTTCGCGGCACCGGTGGTGCTGGGGATGATCGAGAGTGCGGCAGCGCGCATGCGGCGCAGGTCGGGCTTGCCCGAGCGCGTCGGCTTCGCGAGGTCCTGGAGCGACTGGTCGCTCGTGTAGGCGTGCACGGTCATCATCAGCCCGCGCTCGATGCCGAACCGCTCGTTGAGGACCTTGGCCATCGGCGCGAGACAGTTCGTCGTGCACGACGCGTTGGAGATCACGGTGTGCGCCGCAGGGTCGAACACGCTGTCGTTGACGCCGATGCAGATCATCGCGTCGGCGTCGCCGCTCGGCGCCGAGATGATCACGCGCTTGGCGCCGCCGGCGAGGTGGCCGGCGGCCTTCTCGCGTGCAGTGAAGAGCCCGGTCGACTCGATGACGACCTCGACGCCGTGCTCGGCCCACGGGATCTCGGCCGGGTCCATCACGTCGAGCTTGCGGATCTCCTTGCCGTCGACGCTGAAGCCCTGGTCGGTGGCTTTGACGTCGTGGTGGAGCGTGCCGCCGACGGAGTCGTGCTTGAGGAGGAACGACGCCGTGTGGGCGTCGCCCATCGGGTCGTTCACCGCCACCAGCTCGACGCCCGCGGACGCGCCGCGAGCGATGAGCGCCCGGGTGAACGAGCGCCCGATGCGCCCAAAGCCGTTGATTCCCACTCGAACGCTCATGCGCCCCTCATTCGTGAAGACCGATACTCGTGATGACCCTGCTGGTGCAAGGCAGTGTTCCAGGTTCGGTGCACTCAGGACTCCAGCAGATCGGCGAGCGCCTTCGCCAATCTCGCGGGATCGTGGCGGTGGCCGCTCCCGACTGCCAGTGCAGCACAGACCGGCCGAACTCCCAGGGTCCGGACCCCGGTCTCGTCGGCCGGGAGTCGGCCGTCACTGGGCGCGAGCAGCACGTCGACCCGACCTCCGTGCTCCAGCACCGCCCGGAGGTGATCGACGGCGTCCAGCCCCTCGGTCTCGGGCAGCTGGGGCTCGAGGTTCGAGACCTGGACCACCTGGCCACGAGTTGCGGCGACCGCGGCCCGGACCTCGGGAACGACCAGCACCGGGAGCAGGCTCGTGTAGAGGGAGCCCGGCGCGAGCACGACCTGGTCGGCGGCCGCGATCGCCTCGATGGCGTCGGGGTGGGCGCGAGCGTCCGCGGGCACGATCCCGACCCGCCGGATCCGTCCCCGATGCTCCATCACCGCGACCTGGCCCTCCACCGAGCGAGGAGCGTCGCCGGGCCCGGCCGGGTCGACCTCGGCCTGGAGCACCACGCGCTCCCTCGTCGCAGGACGGACCCGCCCGACCGCACCGAGCACGCAACCGGCTTCGTCGAGCGCGCGGCCGACGTCGCCGAGCGACTCGGTGAGCCCGACGAGCACGAGGTTCCCGAGCGCGTGCCCGCCGAGCTCGGTACCGCCGAAGCGGTGCTCGAACGCTTCGCTCCACACGTTGCCGGGCTCGGCGAGCGCGACCAGGCACTTGCGGAGGTCACCGGGGGGCACGACGTCGAGATCCCGGCGCAGCCGGCCGCTCGAACCCCCGTCGTCGGCCACGCTGACCACGGCCGTGACCGACCCCGCGTACTGCCGGACCGCGCGGAGCGCCGCGGCGAGCCCGTGACCCCCACCGAGCGCGACGACCGCCGGGCCGGCGCCCTGCGAGCTCTCAGGCTTCGCCACGGTCCACGTCCCGGTGGTGGAGCCGCGTCGAGAAACCCAGCTCCTGCAGCATGCGCGCGAGCTCCGTCGCGATCACGACGCTGCGGTGGCGGCCGCCGGTGCAGCCGACTCCGATCGAGAGGTAGGCCTTGCCTTCACGCACGAACGCCGGGAGGAGGAGCGCGAACAGGCGGCGGAGCTCCTCGAGGAACGGGCCTGACTCCTCCTGTTCGAGCACGAACTCGCGGACCTCGTCGTCGGTCCCGGCCAAGGGTCGGAGGCGCTCGACCCAGTGTGGGTTCGGGAGGAACCGACAGTCGAACAGCACGTCGACGTCGACCGGCACGCCGTGCTTGTACCCGAACGAGACCACACTCGTCTGCAGCTCACCGGCTTCGGGTTCCCCCTCGCCGAACTGGACGCGGAGGCGGTCCCGCAGCTCGTGGACGTTGAGGCTGGTCGTGTCGACGACGAGGTCGGCCTGCCCCTTCAGCTCCGCCAGGAGCACCCGCTCGCGGGAGATGCCGTCCGCGATGCCGTCCGCGTCGGCGAGGGGATGCGGCCGCCTCGACGCCTCGAAGCGGCGCACGAGCGCCTCATCGGTGGCGTCGAGGAACAAGATGCCGCGTGCGCGCTCCCGCCTCCCGAAGGTCCGCGAGGGCGGCCGAGAGGTCGTGCATGAACGCACCCGAACGGACGTCGACGACCAGGGCATAGCTCGACGGCCTGCCCCCACCGCTCGCGAGCTCGGCAACCTTGGGGATCAGGGCCGGCGGCAGGTTGTCGATCACGAAGAAGCCGAGATCCTCGAGCACGTCGGCCGCGGACGACCGGCCCGCGCCAGACATCCCGGTGACGATCGTCAGATCAAGCATGTGGTGCCTGCATCATGTCGGCCTGCATCACGGTCGGCCACCCGGTGCGGGTGAGCCACTGTGCAACCGCTCGTACAGGGCGGCCCCGACGGCGTCGGGCAACCATGGCAGCGCCAGCAGGTCGTCCACCGAAAGCTCACGGAGCTTCTTGACGGACCCGAACTCCCGGAGCAGGCGGGTGCGTCGCGTCGGCCCGAGCCCAGCCACCTCGTCGAGCACCGAGCGCGTCGCCTGCTTGTCGCGCAGCTTCCGGTGGTAGGTGATCGCGAACCGGTGGGCCTCGTCGCGCACCTGTTGCAGCAGGTAGAGCGCCTCGGAGTCGCGGGCGATGCGCACCGGCTCGCTGCGATCGGGCAGGTAGACCTCTTCCAGGCGCTTCGCGAGCGAGGCGACCTGGATGTCCTCGAGCCCGAGCTCCTCCAGGACGCGCACGGCGACATTGAGCTGACCGCGTCCGCCGTCCACCACCAGCAGGTTGGGAGGGTACGCGAACCGCTTGCCGGCGCGTGCGCCCTCGTCGCGCTCCTCGAGGTACCGCTTGAAGCGGCGGGTGAGCACCTCCTCCATGGAGGCGAAGTCGTCCTGGCCGTCCTGGTGGCGGACCTTGAAGCGGCGGTAGTCGGACCGCTTGGCGAGCCCGTCCTCCATCACGACCATCGACCCGACGATCTCGGTCCCCTGGAGGTTCGAGATGTCGAAGCATTCGATACGCAGCGGCGCGTCCGGAAGCTGTAGCGCGTCCTGGAGGGCGGTGAGCGCTCGGGCGCGAGCGTTGTGGTCGGACGCGCGCTTGAGCTTGTGCTGCGCGAACGCTTCGCCGGCGTTGCGCGTGACGGTCGCGAGCAGCTCGCGCTTCTCCCCCCGTTGCGGGACCCTGACCCCGACGCGCGCGCCGCGGACCTCGGCGAGGAACGCTTCGGCGAGCTTCGGATCGGCCGGCTGGACCGGGACGAGCACCTCCCGTGGGACGTCCTCGGGCGCGGCGCCCGCGTACAGCTGCTCCAGGGTCCGCTCCACCAGCGCCGGGGTGTCGAGGTCCTCGACCTTGTCGACCACGAGGCCGCGCCGACCGACGACGCGGCCCTTCCGGACGAAGAACAGCTGGATCGACGCCTCGAGCTCGTCCTCGACGAGTCCGATCACGTCGAAGTTCTCCTCCTTGGGGGCGACCATCTGCTGTCGCTCGATCGCCTTGCGCACCGAGGTGAGCTGGTCGCGGAGGCGAGCAGCTCGCTCGAACTCGAGCTCGTCGGACGCCTCGCGCATCTGCAGCTCGAGCCGGGCGACGACCGGGCCGCTCTCGCCGTCGAGGAACGCGATCAGGTCGGCGACGAGCCGGTCGTACTCGTCCTTCGCGATGTCCCCCACACACGGCGCCGCACACTTCTCGATGTGGGCGTAGAGGCAGGGACGCCCGAGGCGCTTGTGCCGATCGAACTTCGCGTTCGTACAGGTGCGGATCGGGAACGTGCGCAGGAGGAGGTCGAGGGTCTCCCGGATCGCGTATGCATGGGCGAACGGCCCGAAGTAGCGAACGCCCTTGCGCTTCTTGCCCCGCATCACCATCGCCCGGGGCCACTCCTCGTCGAGGGTGACCGCGAGGTACGGGTACGACTTGTCGTCCTTGTACCGGATGTTGAACCGGGGATGGTGTGTCTTGATGAGGTTGTACTCGAGGAAGAGTGCCTCGACCTCGTTGCTGACCTCGATCCACTCCACCGTCTCGGCCACCGCGACCATCTGGCGGGTGCGGGGCAGCAACGACTCCGGCGGGCCGAAGTAGTTGGAGAGACGGCTGCGGAGGCTCTTCGCCTTCCCGACGTAGATGACCCGGCCGCGCGCGTCCTTGAACTGGTAGGAGCCGGGGGTGGTGGGGATGGAGCCGGCCTCGGGGCGCTGCACGGTCCCCATTGTCCCAGAGATGGGAATCGGTTCGGTCGGCTCGACGTTATGATCTCCACAAGACCGGGCCTGGAAGTCCCCGGTCACAATACGAACCCGGGGCCGACAACCCCGCGGTGGGCGACCAGGCTGTCCCCGCCGGCCATCACCGGGCTCGCACATCAGGTACCAACCGTGAGGTGCCACACATGCTGCGACTCCAGGCTCCCCTGCCGGACCGGTACACGCTCGCGTCCCCCGATGAGCTCGCCGAGTGGATCCAGACCGCCAAGGACACGCTCGGTGCACGGCTCCTGATCCTCGGCCACCACTACCAGCGGCCCGAGGTCATCCGCTGGGCCGACCTGCGGGGCGACTCGTTCAAGCTCGCCCAGTGGGCCGCCGAGCACGACGAGGCCGACACGATCGTCTTCTGCGGCGTCCACTTCATGGCCGAGGCCGCCGACGTGCTCACGGCGGACCACCAGCGGGTGATCCTCCCCGACCTCAACGCAGGTTGTTCCATGGCCGACATGGCCGACATCGACCAGGTCGAGGAGGCCTGGGCCGAGATCGCCGCGATCACCGACATCGAGCGCGTCGTCCCGATCACCTACATGAACTCCTCGGCGGCACTGAAGGCGTTCGTCGGCGAGCACGGTGGGTCGGTGTGCACCTCGTCGAACGCGCGGGCGTCACTCGAGTGGGCCTTCGCGAAGGGTGACCGAGTGCTCTTCTTCCCCGACCAGCACCTCGGTCGCAACACTGCGTTCCAGATGGGCTACGGCGCGTCCGACATGCGCGTCTGGAACCCCCACAAGGATCTGGGCGGGCTCGAGGACCGCGACGTGAAGGAGTCGAAGATCCTCCTGTGGAAGGGGCACTGCACGGTCCACCAGCGCTTCCAGCCCAAGCACGTCGAGGCGTTCCGTGCCGAGCACCCCGACGGCGAGGTCATCGTGCATCCGGAGTGCATGCACGAGGTGGCCGAGCTTGCCGACAAGGTCGGCTCCACCGAGCGCATCCTCGAATGGGTGACCGCGGCGCCCACCGGGTCGACGCTCGGGATCGGCACCGAGATCCACATGGTGCAACGCCTCGCGGCCGAGAACCCCGACAAGACCGTCATGTCACTCGATCCGCTCGTGTGCCCCTGCGCCACGATGTTCCGCATCGACGAGCCGCACCTCGCGTGGTGCCTCGAGTCGCTCGTGGCCGGCACGGTGGTGAACCAGATCGTGGTCGACGATCACACGACCGAGTGGGCGAAGGTCGCGCTCGAGCGGATGCTCGCCATCACCTGACCCGTCTCACCCAGCCCCGGCTTCAGGTGCGGACGTACTCCGCGACGGTGAGGCGAATCCCGCTGAGGAACTCGATCGAGCGCGACGACGCCCGTGCGTAGTCGCCGAACCGCTCGGGCGCCTGGCGCGGCGTCCGTGCGACGACGCTGAACCGCTCGGCCCCGGTCGCGTCGAGGATGCCGAGTGCCACGCTCCGATCGCCGGGTTCGTCCACCGTGAGCCGCGGCGCCGCGGGGTCGTAGAACGCGCCCCGCTCACGCAGCTGGTGCGGGAGGCCGATCGTCACCACCGGATCCCGAGTAGCGAGCACCGCGGCAGAGTCGGCGACGACGTGCGAGCGCTCCGAGAGCCACGCCACACCGCACCCGGTGACGAGGACCGCCGCGAGCACGAACGCGACGAACGAGCGCGTGCCCCGCTCCAGCAGTGCGACGATGCCCACGACGGCCAGGAGGGCGCCCGATGCCAGCAGGTACCGCCCGCCCCACTGCACGTTGGCGCCGTCGGGATACTGGAAGAGGAACACGAGGGGTAGGGCCCCGATCACGATCGCGGCGACGAGCCGCGGCTTCACGTCACGCGTCGCCGCGATCGCGCCGGCCACGGCGAACGGCGAGGTGACGAGCATCCCGGGAAGGAAGCTCAGGCCGTCGGACAACCGGAACAGCAACAGGGCACCGGCGAGCAGCGAGGGCCACGTAGGCAACGGGCTCGGTGCCGCTTCAGGTCGAGGAGCACCGCGGCGGCGAAGCCGACGAGGACCACGATCAGCGCGCCGAACAGCCAGTCCACCCTCGGCGCGTAGTTGTTCAACCCGACCGTGGTGCGAAGCACGTTCTCAATCCGCACGACGAGATCGGTCCCGCCAGCAGCCGCGGCACTCGACGCCCGCCCGCTCCGGAGCGCTTGCCCGACGCGAGCCGCTCCAGGAGCTGGTCGAGCGCGAGCGGTGTCACGAGCCCCACTGCCGCGGCGGCCACGATGCCCGGGATGCCGCGCCGGCGACTGCGGACGAGAACGACCGTGGCAACCAGTACGGTCACCGCCGCGTACACGAGCGCCTCGGTGCGCATCGTCGCGGCGAGGCCGAACAGCGCCCCGGCCGCGAAGGTGGCCTTCCACCCGGCGGCGCCGGCGCGCCACGTCGACGAGCAGCACGACGCCCCAGAGCATCGCAGCGAGGCCGAGCGAGTGCTCCCAGAAGTCCAGCGCGTACACCGCGACCGGGGTGGCGAGGCCAATCGCCCAGAAGGCGAGCATGCCGTCACCACCCAGCCGTCGCGCGAGGGCGCGCGCCGCGAGGGCCGCGAGCACCGCTCCGAGCATGGGGAGCAGCAGGATCCCGCGCAGACCGCCCACCTCGTAGAGCGGCACGGCCGCGTAGAGCATCGGCAGCGTCGTGACGTTCAGCCATTGGTCGCCGATGTGGCACGGTGAGCGCGAGCGGGTGCGCGACGCCGTTGCGGTCGAACCGCTCGGCCCAGTACCCGACGTCGGGATCGAGGTCGCCTCGCTCGTCCATCGCCCGGATGGTCGCGACCTTGGCGCCGGTGTCGGTGCCGAGGAACGCGCGCGGGTCGTTGAGGAGCGACAGGCACCCGTAGATCCCGAGGAGGACGACGCAGGCGACGAGCGGCCGGGTCAGCGCTGTGCCGCGCCCGCGCCGGGAACGGCCGGGACGAGATCGGGCCGGACACCGACGGCGCTCGGGGCGCCGTCGCGAGGCTCACCCCTGCTTGCGGGCGAGCAGGACGAGCAGTCTGGGGATCGAGGCCGCCTCGCCGTACTCGGGTGCCTGGTCCAGGAAGCCCGGCGGAGGCGGTGGTTCGTCCATGTGCTCGACGAGCAGCCCACAAGTTGCCATCACGTTGATGTATCGGCTCAGCGGGCGGTGCATAAAGGGGAGTTTGATGCCGGGGGCAACCTCCTCCATCGACACGTCGTCGTGCAGGTAGGGGCCGACGCGCCAGTACTGCTCTTCGAGGATGTGGTCGTCGATCCATCCGCTGTTCGGCGCCTGGAGCAGCGGATGGTTGAGGAAGAGGAGGAACCGACCGCCGGGGGCCAGGACCCGCCCGACCTCCTCGACCGCGGGCTCGAAGGGATCCATGTGCTCGAGGCTCAGGCAGATCACGAGCGCGTCGAACGAGCCGGTTGCGAAGGGCAGGTGCTCGGCCGCACTCCGGGCGTAGCGGACGTCACCGCCGCGCACCTTGGCCTCGACGATCTGGTTCTCGGTCAGGTCCACGCCGACGACACGCGCACCGCGGGCCGCGGCGCGACGCGAGAGCTGGCCTTCGCCACAGCCGACGTCGAGGAGGAGCGATGCACCCGCGAGGTGCTCATCGGCCAGCGGGAGGATCTGCTCCTCGTACTCCGGGTCGGCGCCGTCGGTGAAGTGCTCCTGCCACCACCCGGCGTGCGTCTCCCACTCGTTGCCCACCGCGTCGGGCTCGGGGACCACGGGTGCCGGCATCGCCTGACCGTACGCCGGGTCAGAGGCCGAGCAGGGGCGCGAGGAACCGCCCGGTGTGGCTGCCCGGCGTCTTGGCGACGTGCTCGGGTGGCCCTTCGGCGATCACCCGACCGCCGCCGTCGCCACCCTCCGGGCCGAGGTCGATCACCCAGTCGGCCGATTTGATGACGTCGAGGTTGTGCTCGATCACGAGCACCGTGTTCCCGGTCTCGACCAGCCGGGCGAGCACCCCGAGCAGGCGCCGCACGTCCTCGAAATGCAGACCGGTCGTCGGCTCGTCGAGGAGGTAGATCGTGCGGCCGGTCGCGCGCTTCCCGAGCTCCGCGGCGAGCTTGACCCGCTGGGCCTCACCACCGGAGAGGGTCGGCGCCGGTTGCCCGAGCCGCACGTACCCGAGCCCGACGTCGTACAACGTCTTCAGGTGGCGGGCGATCGTCGGCTGGTTCTCGAAGAACTCGGCGCCCTCCTCGATCGAGAGCGCGAGCACGTCGGCGATGTTCTTGCCCTTGAACTGGATGTCGAGCGTGTCGCGGTTGTAGCGCGCGCCCTTGCACACCTCGCACGGCACGTAGACGTCGGGGAGGAAGTGCATCTCGATCTTGATGGTCCCGTCGCCCGAGCACGCCTCGCAACGACCGCCCTTCACGTTGAACGAGAAGCGTCCCGGGAGATAGCCGCGCACCTTCGCTTCCTGTGTGGACGCGAACAGGGTCCGGATCTTGTCGAAGACGCCGGTGTACGTCGCGGGGTTCGACCGCGGCGTGCGACCGATCGGCGACTGGTCGATGTTGATGACCTTGTCGAGGTGTTCGGCGCCCTCGACCGTCTTGTGACGACCGGGCACGTCCCGCGAGCGGTAGACGCGCTGCATCAGCGACCGGTAGAGGATGTCGTTCACCAAAGTCGACTTCCCGCTCCCGCTCACGCCGGTGATCGCGATGAAGCACCCGAGCGGGAACGTGACGTCGATGTCCTTGAGGTTGTGCTCACGGGCACCGCGCACGACGAGCGCGTTGTCGCCCGGCGCCCGCCGCGTCTCGGGTACGGGGATCGTCCGCTTGCCCGAGAGGTACTGGCCGGTGATCGAACGTGGCTCCTGCAGGACGACGTCGAGCGTGCCCTCGGCCACGATCTCGCCGCCGTGCTCCCCCGCCCCCGGCCCGATGTCGACCACGTGGTCTGCGACCCGGATCGTCTCCTCGTCGTGCTCGACGACGATCACCGTGTTGCCCAGCTCGCGGAGCCGGACGAGGGTGTCGATGAGCCGCTGGTTGTCGCGCTGGTGCAGGCCGATCGACGGCTCGTCCAGCACGTACAGGACGCCGACGAGGCCGCTGCCGATCTGGGACGCCAGGCGGATGCGCTGCGCCTCACCACCGGCCAACGTCGCGGACGACCGGTTCAGGCTGAGGTAGTCGAGCCCGACGTCGAGGAGGAAGCGCAGCCGCTCCTGCACCTCCTTCAGGATCGGCTGGGCGATGATCCGGTCGCGCTTCGACAGCGTCATGGCGTCGAAGAACTCCGACGCACGGCGGATCGAGACGTCGCCGACCTCGAACAGGTTCTTCCCGCCGACCGTGACGGCCAGCGTCGTGGGCTTGAGCCGGGCGCCCCCGCACGCCGGGCACGGCACCTCGCGCATGTACCCCTCGATCTGCTCACGCGCGCGGTCGCTCTCGGAGTCGGCCTGGCGTCGCTCGAGCCAGGGCACCACTCCCTCGAACGGCGTGTGGTACGAGCGGCGACGCCCGTACCGGTTGCGGTACTCGACGTGCACCTCGCGGTTGCCCGTACCCTCGAGGACCGCGGTGCGCGCGCGCTTCCCGAGCTTCTTCCACGGTGTGTCCACCGAGAACTTGAACTCCGTCGCGACCGCCTCGAGCACGCGGTCGAAGTACCGGCTGCGGAACCCGGACCACGGTGCGATCGCGCCTTCTGCGAGGGAGAGGTCCTCGTCGGGCACGACGAGCTCGGCGTCGACCTGGAACCGGTACCCGAGACCGTCGCACGTCGAGCACGCACCGTACGGCGAGTTGAACGAGAAGTTCCGCGGCTCGAGCGCCTCACCGCCCTGCGAGAGCTCGAGCGGTTCCCCGGCCGGCTTTCCGTCGGCATCGACGAGCTCGACGACGCAGACGCCCTCCGCGAGCCGGAGCGCGGTCTCGACCGAGTCGGTGAGGCGACGCTCGATGCCACCGCGTCGCACCAGACGGTCGACGATCACCTCGATCGTGTGCTGCTCGTAGCGCGCGAGGCGCAACCCCTCACCCGAGATCCCGCCGGTACCCGACAGGTCGGCGAGCTCGACCACGTCACCGTCGATCCGCGCCCGGCTGAACCCCTCCTGTGCGAGCTCCGCGAGCAACGTGTGGTACTCGCCCTTCCGACCGCGCACGACGGGCGCGAGCACCTGGAAGCGCGTGCCCTCCTCGAGCTCGAGCACCCGATCCACGAACTCCTGCGGTGTCTGACGGATGAGCACCTCACCCGTCTCGGGATCGTGCTGCACGCCGATGCGCGCGTAGAGGAGACGCAGGTAGTCGGAGACCTCGGTGATCGTGCCGACGGTCGAACGCGGGTTGCGCGACGCCGACTTCTGGTCGATCGAGATCGCCGGCGAGAGGCCCTCGATGAAGTCGACGTCGGGCTTGTCCATCTGCCCGAGGAACTGGCGTGCGTACGCGGAGAGCGACTCGACGTAGCGGCGCTGACCCTCGGCGTAGATGGTGTCGAACGCCAGCGACGACTTCCCCGAGCCCGAGAGCCCGGTGAAGACGATGAGCCGATCGCGCGGCAGGTCGAGGTCGACGTTCTTGAGGTTGTGCTCGCGCGCACCCTTGATCGTGAGCATGGGGATCGCGAGGTCGGTGACGCCCGGTCGCGGAGCGGCCGCCGCCCGAGCAGCCGCCTTTCGTGGGCGGGGCGTGGACGTCGAGCCCGCCTTCGTCACCGGAGCGCCCGACTTCGCCACGAGACCATTGTACCGAGGGGTCGACCGGGTCGAACGGATGTTCGCTCCGGCGGCGGGCCGCTCAGCCGACGGCCTTCAGCTCGCGCTTGAGCTCGGTGATCTCGTCACGCAGGCGCGCGGCCTCCTCGAACCGGAGGCCGGTCGCGGCATCGTGCATCTCCTCCTGCAGCGTGAGGATGAGGCGTCCGAGCTCCTCGGGCGGCACCCCCGAGAGGTCGAACACGGCCGACTGCGACGCGCTCCGCCCACGGCCGCGGGAGCGCCCGCGGGCCGCGGGCGTGCTGCCGTCGTCGCCGCGAGCGCGCACCATCGCCATGATGTCGACGATGTTCTTGCGGATCGTCTGGGGGTCGATCCCGTGCGCCGCGTTGTACTCGAGCTGCGCCTTGCGGCGCCGGTTCGTCTCGGAGAGCGCGAACTTCATCGAGTCGGTCACCTGGTCGGCGTACATGATCACCTGACCTTCGACGTTCCGTGCCGCCCGACCCATCGTCTGGATGAGTGACGTCGAGGACCGGAGGAAGCCTTCCTTGTCGGCGTCGAGAATCGCGACGAGCGCGACCTCGGGGAGGTCGAGGCCCTCCCGGAGCAGGTTGATGCCGACGAGCACGTCGAACTCGCCGAGCCGGAGCGACCGCAGGATGTCGACGCGTTCGAGGGTGTCGACCTCGCTGTGGAGGTAGCGCACGCGCACCCCGAGCTCGAGCAGGTAGTCGGTGAGGTCCTCGGACATCTTCTTCGTGAGCGTGGTGACCAGGACGCGCTGGTCGCGCTCCTCGCGCAACCGGATCTCCGCGACGAGGTCGTCGATCTGGCCCTTCGT
Organism: uncultured Acidimicrobiia bacterium; assembly: GCA_963720675.1. Taxonomy (GTDB): domain Bacteria; phylum Actinomycetota; class Acidimicrobiia; order IMCC26256; family PALSA-555; genus JALHSW01. The sequence goes on from CAVRGH010000010.1 coordinate 504,161, forward strand.
CGGGCGCACGACGACCTCCGGATCCACCAGCCCCGTCGGCCGCACGATCTGCTCGACGACGCGTGCCGACTGCTCGATCTCGTAGGGCCCGGGCGTCGCCGACATGTAGACGATCTGGTTGATCTTCTCGGTGAACTCCTCGAAGCGCAGCGGACGGTTGTCCATCGCCGACGGGAGTCGGAAGCCGTGCTCGACGAGCACGTCCTTGCGGGACTTGTCTCCTGCGTACTGGCCGTGCAGCTGGGGCACGGTCGCGTGCGACTCGTCGAGGACCACCAGGTAGTCGTCGGGGAAGTAGTCGAGCAGCGTGTAGGGCATCTCGCCGGGGCGACGACCGTCGAGGTGGCGCGAGTAGTTCTCGATCCCCGAGCACACGCCGACCTCACGCAGCATCTCCAGGTCGTAGGTGGTGCGCATCCGGAGGCGCTGGGCCTCCAACATCTTGTTCTGACCCTCGAGCTCGGCCAGGCGCACGGCCAGCTCGGCCTCGATCCCGTCGATCGCGGTGCGCATCCGCTCTTCGGAGGTGACGTAGTGCGACGCCGGGAAGAGCACCAGCTTGTCGAGCTCCTCCACCACCTCGCCCGTGAGTGGGTCGACCGAAGCGATCCGTTCGACCTCGTCGCCGAACAACGACACGCGGATCGCACGCTCCTCGTACGACGGGTAGATCTCGATCGTGTCGCCGCGCACACGGAACTTGTTGCGGGCGAACTCGAAGTCGTTGCGGTCGTACCCGAGGTGCACGAGGCGTCCGAGGATGGACCGCTGCTCACGCTCTTCGCCCTTGCCGAGGATGAGACACTGGCGCTCGTACTCATCGGGGGCACCGAGCCCGTAGATCGCCGAGACCGACGCGACGACGATCACGTCGCGCCGACTCATGATGGCGCTCGTGGCCGAGTGGCGGAGTCGGTCGATCTCGTCGTTGATCGAGGAGTCCTTCTCGATGTACGTGTCGGTCGAGGGAAGGTACGCCTCGGGCTGGTAGTAGTCGTAGTAGGACACGAAGTACTCGACCCGGTTCTTCGGGAAGAACTCACGGAACTCGCTGGCGAGCTGCGCGGCGAGGCTCTTGTTCGGGGCGAGGACGATCGTCGGCCGCTGGGTCTCCGCGATCAGGCCGGCGATCGTGAACGACTTCCCCGAGCCGGTGATGCCGAGCAGCGTGACCGCCCGCTCCCCCGCTTCGACGCCCGCCGCGAGGGAGGCGATCGCCGCGGGCTGGTCCCCGGCAGGCGCGAAGTCGGAGACCAGCTCGAAGGGAGGCATGCCCGATTGTCGCGCGGGGGTGTGACAGGGATGCCCGGCTACTTCGCCTCCGCCGCCTCGTGCTCGGACTTGAGGCGCAGCAGGTCGGCCCAGAGGGTGTCGACCTGGGGCTCCAGCGCCGCGAGGTCACCGGAGTTGTCGATCAGGTGCGTGGCGATCGCCCGACGGTCCTCGTCACTCGCCTGCGCGGCCATCCGACGTTCGGCGTCGTCGCGTGGCACGCCCCGGTCCTCGAGTCGCTCCAGTCGCACGGCTCGCGGTGCTTCCACGACGATGACCACCGGATAGCCCCGAGCCTGGGCCGCCGGCGACTCCGCGAGCAGCGGCACGTCACACACGACGATGCCGTCGGCGGGCGCCGCCTGCATCTGTCGGAGGAACTCGGCGTTGATCGCCGGGTGCGTGATCGCCTCGAGGTCCTTGCGCGACTGCTCGTCCGCGAAGGCCAGCTCGGCCAGCCTGGGGCGGTCGAGGGCCCCATCGGCCCCCAGGACTCCCGGGCCGAACCGTTCGACCAGGGCAGCCAGGGCCGGCGTGCCGGGCTCGACCACCGAGCGGGCCACGGCGTCGGCGTCGACCACCACCGCCCCCCGACCCATCAGGAGCCCGGCGACGGTCGACTTCCCGGATCCGATCCCGCCCGTCAGGCCCACCAGCAGCACGGGGCGGGAGCGTATCGGGCCTCCGGCGGGCCCCCGGCGGGCGCCCCAAATTGCCACGGAGAGTGCTCAAGGTTCCGGACGTCGCGCGCCGATAGAACAAGTGATCGGACTGGGCTCCGGTCACCGACACCGAAAGGGGCACCAACCAATGAACCTCTTCGTGCTGAAGACCTGGCTCACCGCCAAGTTCACGAAGGACGAGCAGGGCGCCAACCTGGTGGAGTACATCCTCCTGGTCGCCCTGATCGCCCTTGCCGTCATCGCTGCTGTCGTCTTCCTGCGTGGTCAGGTCAGCGACAAGTTCAACGAGACCGGCTCGAAGCTGAGTAGCAACGGCAACTAGTCACACCCGCAGAGTCAGGAACGAAAGGGGTTCGTATGAACCTGTTCGTGCTGAAGACCTGGCTCCAAGCGAAGTTCACGAAGGACGAGCAAGGCGCCAACCTGGTGGAGTACATCCTCCTGGTCGCCCTCATCGCCCTGGCGGTCATCGCCGCAGTGGTCTTCATGCGGGGCCAAGTGAGTGACAAGTTCAACGAGGCCGGCAGCAAGGTCGGGAACGCTCCCAACCCGTAAGCCGCCTCCAAGGACAACCAGCGAGGGAGGCCGCAGGCAACGAAGCCTGCGGCCTCTTCGCGTGGGCGCACCCCACCCCCTGGGTTGCGAAGCTCACCCGCCGCTGCGGGCGCTCGGGACGCACGTCACGCGAATCCGATGGTTCCGCCCGGGGGGGAATCGACGTGCGTCCCGAACGCCACCGCCGTGCCCCGGTCGAGAGCAGCACTCCTGAGCGACGCACCGCGGACCCGCAGAGACGGGTGAGCGACGCAACCCGAGCGGACTAGGCGTTCACGTCCTGGCGGACGAAGGTGGTGTACGTCTTGTCCTGGTGGGTCACGCGCCAGGTCCGCTCTGGTGCAGGAGCTGGGTCAGTGCCCTCCCCCGCTCCCACACGACGACCTCGATGTCGTACTTGCGCAGGACGTCGTCCCAGCCGGCGGTGCCGTTGCTCATGGTCGTGAAGTCGTGGATGACCGCCAACGGGTACATGTCGAAGCGGTCGTCCATGAAGACGGGCTGGTCCGTGCCGTACCGCAGGATGAGGTACCCCGCGTCGGCGTCGTCGGTGAGCACGCGGCGCCCGAGGAGGCCCTGGCGCTCGACGGCGTTCATCGCCTGCACCGGGTACTCGCCGAGGGCGAAGTCGGGCTGCCCACTCGCGCGCAGCCCCATTGCGACCGCGATGACGGCCAGCGCCGCGACGAACACCCAACCGAGCGGGAGGCGCTGCTCGTCGTCCGCCTTCGGTCGCACCGCGACCGCCCGGGCGACGACGGGCAGACCGACCAACGGTGCCAGCGCGATGTTCCGCAGTGCCCAGAAGCCGAGCACCAGGAACGGGATCGTCACGACGAGGTCGCGGATCGTCACGCGGTGACGGGCCCGGGCGACGACGACCATGAACAGCACCACCCACAGCGCGAACGCCAGACCGCGCACGGAGTGGAAGTCGGGTGACGACCACTCGATCACGCCCCGCAGCGCATCGCCCCGCCGCAGGAGGTCGACCGGGAAGGTCACCAGCGAGACGCCGTACGGGTTCAGGAAGCAGACCAGGAACCCGAGCAGGCCTCCGAGGACGAGCCGGCGCTCCCGTCCTTCCCAGGGACGGTGGCCTTCGAGCCAGCGGCCGAGCAGGTGCAGCCCGAGATAGGCGAAGCCGAGTGCGAAGGTCCCGTGCACGTTCGCCCACAGCCAGAAGAGGACCGGGAGCGCGACCAGCTCTCGCCGGCCGAGGAGCCCGTCGGGCACCTCGACGACCCAGAGCAGGAGCACGAAGAACAGGACGCCGATGAGGAGCGGCCGCTCCGACCACAGCGTGTAGAGCGCCGCCAGCGCGGCGATCGTGACCAGCGCCGCTCGCATCCGGTCGTGGGCGAGGCGCAGCGCCAGCCGGAACGCGAGCACGGTGATCGCCAGGCCCACGAGCCCGCAGAAGACCCGGATGGCGAACGGCCCGGCAAGCCGGTCGAGGCCGCCGTAGGTCACCTCCGCGAGCCACGACTGCACCACCCACGGCGTCCCCTTTGCCACGAACGAGTACTGGTCCGCGTGCGGAAAGCCGTGGTCGAGGATCCAACCACCGGTACGAAGGTGCCAGAAGAACGAGTTGTCCGAGAGCCGTTCGATGCCGACGCCCCAGCCGAACACGGCGAAGACGAGTGTGAACAGCGTGTCGAGGCTGGGAGGCCGGAGCCCGCGTCGAGAGGTGACGCGCGTCGCGTCCTGCGGTGGTGTCTCCTCGAGCGACGCACCCGCGGCCCCGGGCGAGTGCGTGAGCGTGGCCATTAGGTCTTCGCGAAGTTCTGCATCAGCGAGATCATCGCCGGGCCCAGGATCACGACGAAGATCGACGGGAAGATGCAGAAGACCAGCGGGAAGAGCATCTTCACCGGCGCCTTCTGCGCCTGCTCCTGCGCGCGGAGCCGCCGTCGGATGCGCATCTCGTCCGCCTGCGAGCGGAGCATCCGGGAGATCGACACACCGAACGTGTCGGCCTGCAGCATCGCCATGATGAACGTCCGCAGCTCGGGCACGTCGGCGCGCTCGTCCATCGCGCGGAGCGCTTCGGCGCGGCTCGCGCCGTAGCGGGTCTCGCGCAGCATTCGGCGGAACTCGTCGGAAAGCGGACCCGGCACGGCAGTCGTGGTGCGCTCGAGCGCCTGCTCGAAACCGAGCCCCGCCTCCACCGAGATGGTGAGCAGGTCGAGGACGTCGGGGAGCTGCACCGCGATGTCGTGCTGTCGTGCCTCGATCGCACGGGACAGGAACACGTCGGCGCCCATGAAGCACACGCCCCACAGCACGACCACGACGGCGAACCCGAACAGTCCGCCGAGCCCGAGCCCGGCGAAGATGAGCGGCACCCAGAGCAACCCCGACATCAGTCCGAGGAACTTGAACACGAGGATCTGGTCGACCGTCATGTTCCTCGGGGTGCCGGCGAGGGTGAGCTTGTGCGCGACCTGTTCTCGGTACCCGTTCGGCGTGAAGCGTTGCGCGATGCCGGAGAGTCCACCGAGGAAGGGCGCGAACACGCGCTCGCCGATCGGCGCCAGCATCTCCTGGTCGCGCACGTCCTGGATCTGGTAGCCCTCGAGCCGACGCAGCGACTCCCGGACCTCGGAACGCTCGACGACGACGGACATCGTCAGCAGGCCGATGAAGAGCACGGCCCCGGACACCATGGCGGCGATGACGATGGGAGACACGTCAGACCTCGATCGTCATGATCTTGCGGAGCCAGAAGAACCCGAAGCAGGCCATGACGGTCGACACGCCCACGGCCATGATCCCGAGCGGGCTGTCGAACAGGAGGCTCATGTAGTCGGGCTGGATGATGTAGAGCACGACCGCGAACGCGGGCGGGAAGACCCCGAGCACCCAGGCCGACATGCGACCTTCCGCCGTGAGCGACAGGATCTCGCCCTTCAGCTGCTCGCGCTGGGTCATGGTCTTCGCCACCGTGTCGAGCAGCTCGGCCAGGTTCCCGCCGACCTCACGCTGGATGCGGATCGCCATGACCGCCCACATGAGGTCGACGGATTGCATCCGGTTCGCCGACTCCTCGAGCGAGTCCTCGATCGGTCGACCCAGGCGACTCTCGGTGAACACCCGCTGCAGCTCGCGCCGCGACGGCTCGACGGCTTCGTCGGCGACGGCTTCGAGCCCCTGCGCGAACGAGAAGCCCGCGCGCATCGAGCCGGCGAGCAGGTTGAGCGTGTCGGGCAGCTGCCGCTCGAACTTCCGTAGCCGCCGCTTGCGACGGAGCTCCAGCCACACGAAGGGGCCGACCGCCGCAACTGCGGTGAAGATCAACGCCATCACCGGAGCGAGCAGCAGGAACGACGCCGCGAACACGACGAAGAGTCCTGCCGCGTAGAAGAAGATCGCTTCGGGCGGTCGGAGCGGGACGTCGGCCTGCTCGAGCTTGTCCTCGACCCGGTTGAGGACACCGACCCGCTCGGCCATGCGACCGGTGATGTCCACCATCTCCTGCATGAGGCGCGTCTCGGCGAGCTGCTGGTCGCCGCGCGGCTGGGTCTCTTCGTCCGGCTCCTCCTCGTCGGGGGTCCCGAACCCGGTCAGGCGCTTCTCGAGGCCTGAGCGCTTGTCCCCCGTCATCAACATGAACGCGAGGACGAGCGCGAGGATCGCCGCGGCCATCAGGACCGCGATGACGAGACGCAGCGTCGGGTCCCCGGCGTCGATCGCCAGCACGAGCGCGCTCATCGCTTCGCCGCCGCACGTCGGGCGAACTGCTCGGCCGCGAAGAGCGAGGAGTCGAGCGAGATGCCGTAGTTCGCGAGTCGGTCGCCGAAGCTGGGGCGGATCCCGGTGCTCTTCATGTGGCCGAGGAACTTGCCCTCGGCATCCATGCCCATCCCGTAGTCGAAGAGGAACAGGTCCTGCAGCACGATCACGTCTCCTTCCATGCCCATCACCTCGGTCACGTGGGTGACGCGGCGGGTGCCGTCCCGCAGGCGACTGAGGTGGATGATCAGGTCCAGCGCCGATGCCATCTGCTCCCTGATGACGCGCACCGGGAGATCCATGCCCGCCATCAGCGACATGGTCTCGATGCGCGACAACGTGTCGCGCGGTGAGTTCGAGTGGACGGTCGTGAGTGAACCGTCGTGACCGGTGTTCATCGCCTGGAGCATGTCGAGAGCCTCGGAGCCACGGACCTCACCGACGACGATGCGATCGGGCCGCATTCGCAGGCAGTTCCGCACCAAGTCGCGGATCTTCACCTCGCCCTTGCTCTCGATGTTGGGTGGGCGACCCTCGAGTGCGAGCACGTGCGGCTGCTGGAGCTGGAGCTCCTTGGAGTCCTCGACCGTGATGATGCGCTCGTCCCTCGGGATGAACGACGACAGCACGTTCAGCAGGGTCGTCTTCCCGGTACCGGTACCGCCGCTCACCACGACGTTCAGGCGACCGCGCACGCAGGCGTCCATGAAGGTGGAGACCTGCTGGTTCAGCGTCCCCATCTGAACGAGGTCCTCGACGGTGAACGGATCGGTCGCGAACCGCCGGATCGTCATGAACGGCCCGCCGATGGCGAGCGGGGAGACGACCACGTTCACGCGGGAGCCGTCGGGAAGCCGGGCGTCCACCATCGGCGTGGCTTCGTCGACGCGCCGGCCGACCTGGCTCACGATCTTGTCGATGATCCGGCGCAGGTGACCCTCGTCGACGAACTTCGCGTCCGTGAGGACGATCTTGCCTTCCTTCTCGATGAAGACCTGGTTCGGGCCGTTCACCATGACCTCGTTGATGCCCGGGTTGCGCAGCAGCTGGTCGATCGGCCCGTAGCCGAGCACGTCGTCGAACACCGACTGCACGAGCGCCTGGCGGTCGGCTGCGCCGATCGCGAGTCGCTCCTGCGAGAGGGCCTTGTGCAGCTGCTCCTCGACCTGCTTCCGCAGGTCGGCCTCCGAGATGCGCTGGTCGTAGAGGATCGGGCCGAGCTCCTGGATGACGTAGGTGTGCATCTTCTGGCGCAGGTCCTCGAGCGCGTGGGCCCGGGAGGCGACCTGTGCGGCGCGGGGCTGCGCGTCGGCCCAGGGACGGCTCGGCTGCTGCGGTGTTGTGGTGGCTGTGGTGGCTGAGGTGTCTGCACCGTCATGGTCAGCTCCCGCCGCTACTTCTGCTTGCGCCCGAAGCGCTTCTTCGACGGCACGCTGGCGCCGGCGCCGAGGAGCGCCACGGCGATGTGCTCCATCGCGCGCGACGCGGGCGACTTCTCGTCGGAGTCGACGACCGGCTGGCCGGCGTTCACCGAGATCGGGACGGCGATGTCGGACGGGATGGGGAACTCCGCTCGCATCCCGAGCACCTGCTCGATCTCGCGCACGTCGAGCTTCACCTGGGTGTTGGCCCGATTCAGGACGAGGCGCAGCTTCGGACCGGCGATCGACGCGAGGTCCAGCGCCTGCATGCCGATCTTGAGGTTCTTCACGCTCGGGATGTCCATCCCACCGACGAGCAGGATGTCATCGGCGGCTTCGATGAGGGCGAGGATGCTGTCGTCGAAGACGGTGGGGGTGTCGACGATCACGTGGCCGCAGAACGACTGCAGCGCGGTGCACACCCCGACCAGCTCCTCGGGCAGGAGCGCGGACCCGAGCACGGCCTCGGCCGGCGCGGGCAGGACGTACACCCCGCTGGAGTGTCGGGTGAGCATCTGACTCAGCATCTCGGGCTCGGCGAACTGGATCGACGCCGCGGCGTCGGTGATGGTCGTCTGCGGCGGGATGCCGAGCATCACCGCGACGTCCCCGAAGTGGAGGTCGGCGTCGACGAGCGCAACCCGCTCACCGGTGCGGTGCGCCATGGCGACCGCGACGTTGATGGCGATCGTGCTCTTGCCCACACCGCCCTTGGTGGAGAACACGACGGTCAGCCGTCCCGGGTTCGAACGCGACTCGGGGACCGCGGGGACCCGAGAGCTCGTCGACTCACTGAGGAGGTCGCCGACACGGGCGACCGCCTGCACCATCGTGGCGGCGTCGCCGGCAGCGACGGTGTCACGGGCCCCGGCGCGGAGCGCTGCCTGCAGCACTGGCGCGGACAGCTCCGCGACCGCGAAGACCGCGCCGAGCTCGGGGTACGCGGCGACGAGCCGCTGCACCTGCTGGAACCCGAGCGGTACCGCGACCGACGGCCCGAACACGGCGACGACCGGGCGACCCGGCCGCAGGTGCTGGACGAGCTCCTCGATCGACTCGAACTGGGCCGCGCCCGCGAGCTGGGTGCCCAGACGCATGCGGTACGCGCGGCTCGGGTTCGACGACCGCCACGTCGTAGCGCGAAGGCGTCGGCGCGCCGCTGGTCATCCCCATCGCGTCGTCGTGGGCAACTGCCATGGCTCCTACCGGCTCGATGCCGAGGCTGTGGAGTCCCCACCACCCGCCGCAGCGATCGGACGGAGCGTGAGGTACACGGACCCGGTCTTGTTCGCCGCGACGACTGCGAGTGCGTCACTGGGACTCAGCTCGAAGGTGATGAGCCCGCTCGTGGCCGCGGCCGCCGAGGGCTGGCCGTTGCCACCCGCCGCGTTCGCTGCGGTCTCGGTGCCGACGGAGAGGACCTTCACGTCGTTGAGGATGTAGCCGGCGGAGCCGTCGGCCACGACCGCGATGTCCACGCGGTCCCCGGGTGCGATCTGGTTCGCGACGCCCCGTTCGGCGTCGACCGAGATCGTCACCGCGACCAGTCCCTTGTCGCCGATGGCCGCGGCGAGCGACCCGCCGCCACCCTCGGACGGGGCCACGAAGCTCGCGTCGGTGATGTACTGCCGGGCCTGGATCGTCGAGGCTGCGACCTTGCCGCCGAGCAGCGACGAGTCGGTCACCGCCGCCGGGGGCACGGAGCCGCGCAGCACGTCCTTGGCCTGGATCAGCCCGTCCGCAACGGCAGCGTCACCGGTCGTCCCCTTCGGGATGTCGTTGACCGCGACGAAGGCCTGGACCACGTCGACCTTGTCCGAGGCGCGCTGGTCGGCGCCCGAGACGTAGACGAAGACCAATAGGCCGGCCACAGCAGCCAGGACGACCGCCCCGGCCGCGATCAGAGTCCGTCGGTTCCCCACGGGCACGCTCCTCGAAAGTCGGTTGCCTCCCGACTTCTTTGGTCGGCCTGGGGTGGCCTCGCCTTGAGCGTTACTCGGGCGAGTTCTCCTCGGAGATCCCGGCCTCCGGGGCTCCTGCGGGCTCCTCGGCCGCCGCGACCGGCGCCTCGGCGCCTTCCGCTGCGGTTTCGGGCTGTACCGGCGCCGCCTCGGCCGCTTCCGCCGCCTCGGCGCCCTCGACCGCATCCGCAGCCTCGGGCTCCTCCACGGCGATCTCCGGGCCGATGTAGTTGCCGGCCTCGTCGTAGGCGTGCTCGCCGAACTGGTCCTGGTACTCGGCCGCCACGACGCCGCCCTCGGCCGCCTGCTTGATGGAGAGCGAGATCCGGCGGCGCTCGAGGTCGATGTCGATGATCTTCACCCAGAGCTCCTCGCCGGGGGTGACGACCTGCTCCGGGGCCTCGACGTGGTGCACGGCCATCTCGGAGATGTGGACCAGACCCTCGATCCCGTCACCGACCTGGACGAACGCGCCGAAGGGCACGAGCTTGGTGACCCGTCCGTAGACCAGCTCGCCGACCTGGTGGCCATCGGCGAACTCCTGCCACGGGTCCTGCTGCGTCGCCTTGAGCGAGAGCGAGATCCGCTCGCGATCGAGGTCGACGTCGAGCACCTGGACCGTGACCTCGTCGCCCACCTGCACGACGGAGCTCGGGTGGTCGACGTGCTTCCAGGACAGCTCGGACACGTGGACGAGTCCGTCCATGCCACCGAGGTCGACGAATGCACCGAAGTTCACGACCGACGAGACCACTCCCTTGCGGATCTCGCCCGGCTTGAGGTTCGTGAGGAACTCGTCGCGCTGCTCGCGCTGCGTCTCCTCGAGGTACGCGCGCCGCGAGAGGACGACGTTGTTGCGGTTCTTGTCGAGCTCGATGATCTTGCACTCGAGCGTCTTGCCCACGAACGGCGCGAGATCGCGCACGCGGCGCAGATCGACGAGCGAGGCGGGCAGGAAGCCTCGGAGTCCGATGTCGAGGATCAGGCCGCCCTTGACCACCTCGATGACCGGCCCCTCGACGATGCCTTCCTTCTCCTTGATCTCCTCGATCGTCCCCCAGGCGCGCTCGTACTGCGCGCGCTTCTTGGAGAGGATGAGGCGACCGTCCTTGTCCTCCTTGGTGAGGACGAGGGCCTCGAGCTGCTGCTCGAGGGTGACGACCTCGTTCGGGTCGACGTCGTTGCGGATCGAGAGCTCGCGCGAAGGGATGACGCCTTCGGACTTGTAGCCGATGTCGAGCAGGACCTCGTCACTGTCGATCTTGACGACGATGCCGGTGACGATGTCACCGTCGTCGAAGGCCACGATCGTGGCGTCGACCGCGTCCGAGAACGACTGGCCGCCGAGGTCGTCGAACACCACGGGGGCGTCCATGTCGACCTCCCGATCTTCCTCGGGGCGGTCCTCTCCCTCGGCGGGCGTCCGCTGCCGACGGGGCCGCCTCGGGTGCCGATGCCTCCGGGGCCGCCGACTCGGGCATGGCCTCCGGGGTGATCTCGGTGGGTGCTGCTTCGGGGGCCGGCGTCGCGCCTGCGTCCCCCGCTTCCTGCTCCAGGACGGTGGCGCTGCCGCCGACCGTCGCGTCCTGCTCCGACAACTTCTGACTCCTCGAGAACCCTGGGCGCCCGCACGGCGACGGGACTCCCACCAAGGTCGGGGTCAGGACGCGAACACGGACGACACAGCCCCCGGCGGGGACTGCGCATCCAGGCTATCCGTTCAGTTCCCGCAACGCCCCACCAGCAGCAGCTCCGGGTCGTCGAGCGAGGGTGGCGCGGCGCGGTAGCCCCCGGGCGCGACCCCGAAGATCCCGTCCACCGAGACGCCTGCGGTCCGGGCCAAGAGGTCGAGCTCGCGCGCCGTGAAGCAGGTGGTCCAGAGGTCGAAGGGCTGCTCCTCCCCCGCCTCGTTGCGCACCGTCGCGACCTCGTGCAGCACACCGGTCGCGGGATCGAACTCCTCGCCGGCTTCGAGATGCCGGATCGCGAACGGTGCGTGGAAGGCGGAGACCGCGAGCCCGCCGCCGGGGCGAACGGCCCGCACGATGCGGTGGAAGACCTCCGCCTCGTCGCGCCCGCCCAGCAACCCGAAACCGCCTTGGCACAGGCAGATCGCGGCGTCGAACTCGGCGTCGAACGCGAGCTCCCGCACGTCGAGCACGGTGAACGTCGCGGGCAGCCCCTCGGCCTCGGCTGCCGACCGGGCGAGGTCGACGAAGTCGGGCGACAGGTCGACGCCGAGCACCTCGATGCCACGTGCCGCGAGCGCGAGCGCATGGCGCCCGGGACCACACCCCACGTCGAGGACCCGGTCCCCGTGCCCGAGCCCGAGTGCGTCGACGAGGAACGAGACCTCTTGCTCCGTGCCCTTCGTGAAGGCCATGACCCGACCGGTATCAGGCGCCCAGTAGGTCCTGCCCAGGAACGCGGCAATCGGGTTGAACCACGCTCCCTCGGGAGGCAGTGGCAGGTCCGGCATCGAGACGCGAGCCTATGACCATGCCCGAGGACGACCTCACGAACGATGATCCCGTCACGCGACGCAGCCCGAAGCACGTCGGTCTCCGGGCTCTGGTCGTTCGCTCCCGCCCGTTCCGGAGTGCCGTCCGTCGTTCGAAGCATGTCCGTCATTCGAGACTGCTCGATCGGCTGCGGTGGTGGCGGCGTCGTCCCGTCACCCTCAACGAGAAGATCCGATACAAGATGGCGAAGGACCGTCGCCCGCTGCTGACCACGTTCTCGGACAAGTTGGCGGTCCGCGACTACGTCGCCAGTCGTGTGGATCCGGACATCCTCAACCATGTCTTCCTCACCGCAGCGGACCCGAGGGAGATCGACGTCGAGCAGCTCCCGGACCCCTGCGTGATCAAGCCCACGCATGGCAGCGGTGCCGTCATCCTGGTGCACGACGGGGCGGACCCGAGCGCGGTGATCCCCGGCGTCCCGGACGGCGCCGGTTGGGTCTCGGGCACGGTCTCGATCCGGAGGGACCGCATCGACCAGGCGCGGTTCAACTCACTGGCCGACAGCTGGCTCTCCGCGGACTACGGGCGCACAACCTCGTGGGCCCAGTGGGCGTACCGGGATGTCCCGCCTCGCCTCATCGTGGAACGTTTCCTCGAGGGGCGCGACGGCGTGGCCCCGACGGAGTACAAGCTCATGGTCTTCCACGGAAGGGTGCGGTGGCTCTACCAGGTGGCGATCGCGGCGCCCAGGAGGCTCAGTCTGTTCTGGCCCGACTGGACCCCGATTCCCGCGACCTACGGATTCGCGAAGCACGAGGATCCGCCGTCGGCCCCACGAGCACTCGAGGAAATGATCGCGGTCGCCGAAGCACTCGGTTCCGAGACCGACTTCGTCCGCGTCGACCTCTACGACGTGGACGGCCGGATGATCTTCGGGGAGCTCACCAACTACTCGCAGGGGGGACGTGGGATTCTCGACCCCCCCGAGTACCGGACGATTCTTGCTGACGGATGGGATCCACCGGCCCGGTACAGCGGCTCGGGTCGGAGGCGGGCAAGCCGCGCCGAAGGGGAGCGGAGGCCGTCAACCCTTGGCGGTCGCCCTGTTCGGGCCGAAGCCGATGTCGACCACACTGTCGATCTTGACGACCAGCCGGTGACGAGCGCCTTCGTCGAAGGCTGCTGCGCGCGGCGGCTGCCCTCAGGCGTCGGCCACCGGGTTGTTCCCCCAGAACTCCTCCATCGCCTCGCTGTCGAGGTCGACGGTCCAGACGCGTTCGACGTTGCCGTCCGCGTCCAGTCGGGAGATGTAGATCGCCCGGTTGTCGAAGACGTCCCCGCTCGTGGCGTGACGCCCCGTCTCGGCGACCAGGGCGGAGTGCCGCAGAAGGAGAGAAGGAGAACTCAGATGTAGGCACATCCGGGTTAGTTCCCGAGAACTCCTCCATAGCCTCGCTGTCGAGGTAGAAGGTAGGCAGGACGTGTTCGACGTACCGTACCGCAGTCCAGTAGGAAGATGTAGATCGACCCGTATGTCGAGGACGTGCCCGCTCGTGGAGTGAAGTCACATGCGCAGATGCGGAATGCTCGTTGGCGAACACACACGTCCGGCCTGGTGGAACGAGTCACCGAAGATCGGCAGGAACTTCATCATCAGCTCCACGACACAAAGGCTTCTCGACCTTCGGTGTGCCGCCATGGCCCCCCGGCCCGTTGTCGAAGACACGCCGGCGCGTGCGAGTCAGCGCGGCACCGGCTCGCCCGACGCGAGCGTGTCCCAGATCGCCTGGTCTCGAGCGAGCGCGTCCGGCTCGTTCACCGTCCAGCTCTCGTCGTGGCGGCAACTGTAGTGACGCGTGCCGGTCGCGGGCCGCGCCGGACGCGGCGCGGGCCGTCACGTCCTTGGCAGTCGCCCAATTCGGTCCGAAGCCGATGTCGACGACGAGCGGGACGTTGAGCTCGGTGACGGACTCCATCGTCTCGCGCAGGACGGGCTCGACCCGTTCGCGCTCGTCGACGGGCACCTCGAAGACGAGCTCGTCGTGCACGGTCAGGAGCATCCGCGTCTCGAAGCCACCCGCGTCGAGCGCGGCGTCGACGTCGATCATCGCCAGCTTGAAGATGTCGGCGGCCGAACCCTGGATCGGCGCGTTCTGCGCCATCCGCTCCCCCATCTGGCGGATGCGGAAGTTGTCGGACGACAGCTCGGCGATCTGGCGCCGCCGACCGAAGATCGTGGTCGTGTAGCCGCGGCCCTTCGCCTCTTCCACCGTCTCGCTCCATGAACGCGGCGACGTTGGGGAACGCCTCGAAGTAGTCGTCGAGGATGACCCGCGCCTCGTCGACCGCGACATCCATGCGCTGGCTCAGGCCGTACGCCTCCATGCCGTAGGCGAGCCCGTAGTTCACGACCTTGGCGAAGCGACGGTCCTCTGCGTTCACGTCGGCCTCGTCCTTGTGGAAGACCTTCGCGGCGGTGGCGGTGTGGATGTCGACGCCGCGCTCGAACGCATCGACGAGGCCCGGGTCCTCTGCGAGGTGCGCGAGGACGCGCAGCTCGATCTGGCTGTAGTCGGCCGTGAGCAAACCGAAGCCGTCGTCCGCGACGAACGCCCGGCGGAACTCCCGACCGTCCGCGGTCCGGACCGGGATGTTCTGGAGGTTCGGTGCCTCGCTGGAGATCCGGCCGGTCGTGGTGTCGGTCTGCTTGAAGGTCGCGTGGATCCGCCCGTCGGGACCGATGAGCGGGGGCAGGGCATCGGCGTAGGTGCCGCGCAGCTTCTCGACCTCCCGGTAGTGGAGGAGGTCGGCGACGATCGGGTGGTCGTCGATCATCTTCTGCAGCGAGTCGGCGTCGGTGGACGGTCCGGTCTTGGTCTTCTTGACCGGAGTCAGCCCGAGCTTGTCGAAGAGCACGACGCGCATCTGCGGTGTGGAGTTCACGTTGAACTCCTCCCCGGCATGCGCCCAGATCGCGCGCATCAGGCGGTCGCACTCCTTGTTGAGCTCCGCGCTCAGCGCGCTCAGGAACTCGCGGTCCATGCGGATCCCGGTGCGCTCCATCTTCGCGAGCACGCGCACGAGCGGCCGCTCGAACCGCTCGTACAGATCGGTGAGCTCTCGTGCGACGAGCGCTTCGCCCAGCACGTCGGCGAGCTGGAGCACCACCGCGGCGCGGCGCCCGGTCTCCTCGGCACCGGCCGTGCCTTCGAGGTCGAGCGTGCCCTCCTCGACGTCGGGCGAGCGCACCTCCAGAGAGAGGAACCGCAGCGCGAGATCCTCGAGCAGGAACTTCCCGGCGCCGGGATCGAGGAGGTACGCCATCACCGCGGTGTCCGACTCGAGGGTGCGCACGTCGGCACCGAGCCCGTGCATGAGGTCCTTCGCACGGTGTGCCACCAGCGGCGGGCCCCCCGGCCCGACCAGCTCGCCACCCGCCGCGAGCACGTCCGGGTCGCCGAGCAACGCCCCGTCGAGGTACGACACGTCGCCGTCGTCGGTCGCGATCGCGAGCCCGATCAGTCCGCTCCGTCCGGGCGTGCCGTCCCAGCGGGCCTCGAGCGCGTAGCGCTTCCCCGCCTTCGCGATCGCCCGGAGGCGCTTCGTCGCCGCCGCCGCGTCGCGGAGCACGACCACTTCGGTCTCCAGCGTCTCGGACTCCGCCTCCGGTTCGGCCGCGACCGCACCGACCGCGGCCATCATCCGCGGGAGCAGCGTGCGGAACGCGAGCTGATCGAAGAGCACCCGCACGCGCTCCTGGTCGAAGGCGCCCTGGCGCAGCTCGTCGGGCGTGATGCCGGTGTCGACGTCGAGACGCAGCTCCGACATGTCGCGGTTCAGCCGCACGCGATCGGCCATCTCGGTGAGGTTCTGGCGCTGCTTCGGGGGGAGCTCGTCGACGTGGGCGAGGATCCCTTCGATGTCGCCGTAGGTCGTGACGAGCTTCGCCGCCGTCTTCTCGCCGATCCCGGGGACGCCCGGCAGGTTGTCGCTGGAGTCACCCCGCAGCGCGGCGTACTGGACGTACTGGTCGGGCGTGACGCCACCGGTCCGCTCGACGATCCCCGCCTCGTCGTAGAGGGCGTAGTCCGAGACGCCGCGCTTGTTGTAGAGGACCTTGAGGTGCGGGTCGTGCACGAGCTGGAACGCGTCGCGGTCGCCGGTGACGACCACGACGTCCATGCCGCCGTCGGCGGCCTGGGTCGCGAGCGTCGCGATCACGTCGTCGGCCTCCACGCCCTCGATCTCGATCGTCGGGATCTCGAGGACCTCGAGCACCTCCCGGATGAGGGGGAGCTGCGACTTGAAGACGTCGGGCGTGGCCTTGCGCCCGGCCTTGTAGTCGGGGTCCATCGTCGTGGCGGAAGGACTTCACCGGCGCGTCGAACGCGACGCCGATCAGCTCGGGCTGCTCGTCGGCCAGCACCTTCGTGAGCATCGAGGTGAAGCCGAAGACGGCGTTCGTGATCGTCCCGTCGGGGGTCGCGAGATCTGCAGGCAGCGCGTAGAACGCCCGGTACGCGAGCGAGTGCCCGTCGAGGAGGAGAAGCTTCTCGGCCATTCGGCCGATGGTACGAACGCGCGATCGGGCGAGGCGGTCCTACTCCGGGGCGAGCTCGCCCTCGATGATCCGACGCGCGATCTCGCCGATCTTCACCCGGTTGCTCATCGCCTGGGTCTGGATGAACCGCCACGCAGCGTGCTCGTCGTAGCCGTACTCGTCCATGAGCCGGCCTTTGGCCCGGTCGATCAGCTTGCGCGACTCCAGCCGCTCCTCGAGGTCCTCGACGTGGCGTTCCAGGGAGGTGAGCTCGGTGTGCCGCGCGAGCGCCACCTCGATCGCCGGCATGAGGTCGCTCTTCTGGAACGGCTTCACCAGATACGCGAGCGCACCGGCGTCCCGGGCCTGCTCGACCAGGTCGCGCTGGGAGAACGCGGTGAGGATGAGGACGGCGGCGAGCCGTTCGCTCGTGATCTGGCGCGCGGCCGAGAGCCCGTCGAGGCCCGGCATCTTCACGTCGAGGATGACGAGGTCGGGGACGAGGTCGCGCACGAGCTCGATCGCCTCGTCGCCGCGGCCGGTCTCGCCCACGACGTCGTAGCCCTCCTCTTCGAGGAGCTCCTTGAGGTCGAGACGGATGATCGCCTCGTCCTCGGCGATCACGACACGCGGGCTGCTGGTGCTCGGGGTCATCGGCGTCGGCCCGGGGCTCAGCGGGCCGAGAGCTCGGCCGACATGCGGTCGAGCAAGGCGTCCTGCTCGCGCTCGAGCCCCGCAGTAGAGAGGACGAGCGAATCGCGGTGTCGGCTCAGCGCATCGGCGTGGCGCCGGGCGTCCCGGGCCTCTGCGTCGGTGAGCGGGGTCTCGGCCACCAGGGCGCGCAGGCGCGCGTCCTCGGCTTCCTCCTCCAGGAAGAGGAGCTGTTCCTCGGTGACGGCCAGCTCGGCTCGGAGACGCTTGAGCCGGTCGGACACGTCCACGAGGCGCCGCTGCAGGAGTGACCGCGTCATGGACCGGAGAGTCTACGGGGGAAGTGACGGTGTGGCACCGTATCTGGGTGGTTCCCCGATGACCCCCCATCCGATCTTCACGGCCGAGCACGACGAGCTCCGGGGATCGGTCCGCCGGTTCGTCGAGGCCGAGCTGGCTCCGCACGTCGACGAGTGGGAGGACGCCGGCTCGTTCCCCGACGAGGTCTTCCGCCGGGCCGGCGAGCTGGGGTTCCTGGGCCTCCACTACCCCGAGGCCTGGGGTGGGTCGGGCGGCGACCTGGCTGCGGAGCTCGTGTTCGTCGAGGAGATCGCCAAGGCAGGCTGCGGGGCGATCGCGATGGCGCTGTCGGTCCAGACCGACATGGCCACTCCCGCGCTCGGCGAGTTCGGCACCGACGACCAGAAGGAGCGGTACCTCCGCCCGGCGATCGCCGGCACGAAGATCGCAGCCATCGCGATCACCGAGCCCGACGCCGGCTCGGACGTCGCGGGCATCGGCACCCGAGCGACGCTCGACGGCGACGTCTGGCGCGTCAACGGGACGAAGCTCTACATCACGAACGGCGCGCGGGCCGACTTCCTCACGTGCGTCGTGAAGACGGACGCGTCGGCCGGGCATAGCCGGCATCTCGCTCCTGCTGGTCGACACCGACCTCCCGGGCGTGACGGTGTCACGCAAGCTCCGCAAGCTCGGGATGTGGTCGAGTGACACCGCCGAGATCGCGCTCGACGACGTCGCCGTCCCCGCCGCGAACCTGATCGGCCTCGAACCGGGTCACGGGTTCGCGCAGCTGATGTGGCAGCTCCAGTACGAGCGCATGTCAGGCGCAGCCGCGTGCCTCGGCTACGCGGAGAGCGTCCTCGACGAGACCATCGCGTATGCGAAGGACCGCAACGCGTTCGGCCGTCCGATCGCCGGCCACCAGGTCGTCGCGCACATGCTCGCCGACGCGGCGACCGAGCTCACCGCGGCGCGCGCCCTCGTGTACGACACCGCGTGGCGGATCCTGCAGGGCGACTACCCCGTCGCCGAGATCTCGATGGCGAAGAAGTACTCGGCCCAGGTCTTCAACCGCCTCGTCGACACCTGCCTCCAGGTGCACGGCGGCATGGGGTACATGCACGAGGCCCGGGTGAGCCGCGCGTTCCGCGACGCAAGGCTGCAGCGCATCGGTGCCGGGACGGACGAGATCATGAACGAGGTGATCGCCAAGCGTCTCGGGATCACGCCCTGAGGCGTGCCTCAGCCGGTTGGGCTTCGCGCGCTCTGCGTGCCCTGGGGCCGCTCAGCCGCCGACGACGGTGGCGCAGGTGTTGTCGGAGTACTCGCACGTGTAGGTGCCGAGATCTCCGTCGGCCAAGTTCTCGGCCGAGTTGCTCACGTTGAACGTCAAGCCCTTCCACTCGACGTAGACGCGTGAACCCGCGGCCGGTGCGGCGGACGTCTTGACCTTGTACTTCATCAGGCAGACGTCGTCGCCGAGGAACTTCGCGGCCTTGCCCTTGGCCAGCTTGCCGGTGCCGAGCTTGGTGAAGTCACCGTCGACGCTCTGGGAGATCGTCACCTTCGCTCCGGGCTTGGCGACCCCGAACGCGCCCTCGCCGTGGCAGTTCTTGTTCGGCCCCACGGCCGCGAGGCCCTCGAACTGCAGCGCACCCTTGAAGGTGGGACCCGACGCCTTCCGCACCGAGGCGGGCGCAGCCGGAGCAGCGAGCGCGAGGCAGGTCAGGGCGAGCAGCGCGCCGACGAGCAGACGACGGGGTGTCCTCGGCATTCGAGTGCCTCCAGCATCGGGAGCGGAACACCACACCGGAGCGCGGCGGAACGCCAACCTAACCGCCCAGAGCGCTCACCCGATCACGGAGAGGACGCGCGGTTCGCTCAACACCGGGACCTGGGCTGCCGATACAGGGGTCACTCCGCCGCGCCAGGCGCGTCGGACCCCCACATCATGCGCCGGACCCCTCCCCTCCTCCTCCCCACGCTCGTCGTGCTGGTCGTCGCCCTAGTGGCGTCGTCGAGCGCGGCGTTCGGCGCGGCCGGCGGCGATCCGCTCATCGAGCTGCGCGCCGAGCGCGACCGTACCCAGGCCGCGGCGGTCGATGCCGCGCAGCGCTACAGCGACGCCCTCTCCGAACAAGCGGCCCAGGAGGCGGAGATCGCGAGGCTCGAAGCCGAGATCCCGAAGCTTCGGGCCCGCTCGGCGGAGCTCCAGGTCCAGGTGCGCGACCGTGCCGTCGACCTGTACCAGCAGGGCTCGTCGATGCCGCTGTCGAGGATGATCGACGCGGGGAGCGTCATCCAAGCAGCGCGCGCGATCCAGCTCAGCTCGAGCGCCGCCAACCACGACCGCGACCTCGCGGCCGAGCTCACGCGCACCGCGGCGCAGCTCACCAAGGACGAGGCCGAGCTGCAAGGTGCGCAAGGCCGCGCAGGACGCGCTGGTACTCCAGCTCGCCGACCAGAAGACCGGGCTCGACGTCGCGCTCGCTGCGGCCGACGTCGCGGTGCAGAACCTCGAAGCCGTCGGTGGCATCACAAGCCGAGTTCGCGACCCTCGACGGCGCCGCGGCCGGGCAGGTGCGCACCGGCGCCGCGGTGTGTCCCGTCGCCGGGATCACCGTGTTCGTCAACGACTGGGGCGCGCCACGCAGCGGTGGACGCACGCACAAGGGCACCGACATGCTCGCCGCGATGGGCACGCCACTCGTCGCGGTCACCGAGGGCACGGTCGAGTGGAACCTCGACGACCTCGGCGGGGTCGGCATCTGGCTCCGTGGTGACGACGGTGTCGGCTACTACTACGCGCACCTGAGCTGGTACGAAGGCGACGCGCCGCGGCGCGTCACGCGTGGCGAGGTGATCGGCTACGTGGGTGACACGGGGAACGCCAAGGGCGGCCCGCCGCACCTGCACTTCGGGATCCGTGCGCCGTCGGGCGAGATGGTCAACCCCTACCCCACCGTCCGTGCGCTGTGTCACCCCTAGGTGCGTTCGATGGTGCCCGAGGAGGGATTCGAACCCTCATGCCCTTTCGAGCAATGGATTTTGAGTCCATCGTGTATGCCGTTCCACCACTCGGGCAATAGTCTGATCTTGACACGACGCCCCGTACACTGAGCGCCGTGCTTCCCGTGCTCGCGACCGACTGGGTGCCGTGGATCCTCGGGATCTGCGTGCTCTCGGTCGTCGTCCTGATCCTGATCATCGTCGCACCCTGGCGCGGCGTGCGCCGCGAGCCGCCGCTCGACAGCGAGGTGGAGGCCCGCCTGCTCCTCGGTGAGGACCCCGACGAGATCGACCGCGACCTCGCAGCGCGCGACGCGCAGCGCCGGGGGCAGGTGACGGACCTGCGTCCCGACGACGAAGCCTGAGGTGCTCTAGAGCGTCGCCTCCGCGAGCGCGAAGAAGATCCGCCCTTCGCACGACTTCTCGCCCTCGACCGTCGACAGTGCACGCGCCCAGCCGCCGCGCGCGGAGAGGCGCTCCATCTCGACGTGGAGCGTGAGCTCGTCGCCCGGTCGCACGAGGCGACGCCAGCGCACCTTCTCGACGCCGCCGAAGAGCGGGAGCTTGCCGGTGTAGCGCTCGTCGGCGAGCAGCGCGATCCCGCCGGCCTGGGCGAGCGCCTCCAGCTGGATGACGCCGGGGAGCACCGGGAAGCCGGGGAAGTGGCCGCCGAGGAAGTCCTCGTCGCCGGTGACCCGGTAGCGCGCGGTGATCGAGGCGCCCGGCTCGCAGGCGTCGACCGCGTCGATGAACCGGAACGGCGGCCGGTGCGGCAACAGGGCGATGAAGTCCGCTGACTCGAGCTTCGTCATGGGGCGCAAGTTACCCGCGAGTCACGTGTAACCCCGGTGAACCGGGGCTGGTCGAACCAACTACAGCACGTTTCGAGGGCACGGGAGAGGGATCGTTCGTGGGCATCGGCATCGTGTTCCCCGGTCAGGGAACCCAGACCCCGGGGATGGGCCTGCCCTGGCGCGACCACCCCGCGTGGTCCGTCGTCGAGCGGGCCGAGGCCGCGTTCGGGGAGCCGCTCGCCTCCCTCGTCCTCGACGCGCCGGCCGAGCAGCTCGCCCGGACCCGCGACGCACAGCTCGCCGTCCTCCTCACCTCGCTCGTCGTGTGGGAGGCCATCCGCGATCAGGTCACCGCACCGGTGGCGTTCGCCGGGCACTCCCTCGGCCAGGTCACCGCGCTCATCGCATCCGGCGCGCTCCCCCTCGACGCCGGTGTCCGCTTCGCGGCCCGGCGGGCCGAGCTCACCCAGGCCGCAGCCGACGCCCACCCCGGCCGGATGGCCGCGCTGCTCGGCGCGACCGTCGAGCAGGCCGAGGCCGCGTGCGAAGCCGCCCCCGACGCTTGCTGGGTCGCGAACGACAACGCGCCGGGGCAGGTCGTCATCGCCGGCACGCCCGACGGCGTCGACGCCGGCAGCGCACGCGCCAAGGAGCTCGGCGTGAAGCGCGCCACGGCCCTGAACGTCGGCGGCGCGTTCCACACGCCCTCTGATGCGCGACGCGGCGGACGCCCTGCCCGCCGTCCTCGCCGACACCACCTTCTCGGCACCGAACGCACCGGTCGTCTCCAACCTCGACGCTCGCGCCTACGACGGCCCCGACGGGTGGGTCGAACGCTCGAGCGAGCACGTCGCGGTCCCCGTCCGCTGGCGCGAGTCGATGCTGACGATGGTCGACCTCGGCGCCACGTCGTTCCTCGAGGTAGGGAACGGCTCGATGCTCGCGGGGCTCGCGAAGCGGATCACCCCCGACACGCCCGTACGCGGCATCGCCACCCCGGACGATGCCGCCGCGCTGCAGATGGAAGAGGTCGGCTGATGGAAGGGCTGCTCGACAGTGGTGAGGGTCTGCTGGTCCCGGAGCGGATGATCGTCGCCCCGGCCGTCGGCACGTTCCGCTCCGTCAGCCTGAGCGATGGCGCCCAGCTCAGCACGGGCCAGACTGTGGGCATGGTCGACGGTCCCGGTACCTCCACACCGGTCGCGAGCCCCTTCACCGGGCAGCTCGTCGGGATGCTCGTGCACCCCGGGGAACGTCTGCGTGAGGGGCAGCCCGTCGCGTGGCTGCGGGTCCACTGAACCCCGTCTCCCCGACCCGGCCGATCCGACGCCCGGCGGGCGCCTGAGATGCGCGCGCGTCGATCGCGGGGTGGGGCACCGCCGTACCCGAACAGCGCCTCACGAACGCCGACCTCGAGCGGCTGGTCGAGACGAGCAACGACTGGATCGTCGAGCGCACGGGGATCCGGGAGCGCCGCATCGCCGCGGCCGGCGAGACCACGGCGAGTCTCGCGGTCGAAGCCGGGACCGCCGCGATCAAGCAGGCGGGCATCACACCCGAGGACATCCAGCTGCTGATCGTCGCGACGGCGACGCCCGAGCAGCCGATACCGCACACCGGCGCGTTCGTTGGTGACGGGCTCGGCCTGCGCTGCGGTTCGTTCGACCTCGCGGCGGGATGCGCGGGTTTCGTCTACGAGCTCGTCGCCGGTGCCGCGATGCTGACCGCCGGCGGACTCGAGCCATGTGCTCGTCATCGGCGCGGAGACGCTGTCGCGCATCGTCGACCCGACCGACCGCGGCACCTGCATCATCTTCGGTGACGCCGCCGCCGCGATCGTGCTGGAGACCACGACGAACGACAGCCTGGGCATCCTCGGCTGGGACCTCGGCTGTGACGGTTCGGCAACCGGGCTGCTCGAGGTCCAGGCCGGCGGGAGCCGGCTGCCGTCGACGCCGGACACGATCGCCGCGGGCCAGCAGTACATCAAGATGCAGGGACAGGAGGTCTTCCGACGCGCGGTGCGCGCGGTCGTGGACTCCGCGCGCCTCGCACTCGAGAATGCCGGGGTGGCCACCTCCGACATCGACTGGTTCGTCCCTCACCAGGCGAACGTGCGGATCATCGAAGCCGCCGCGAGTCGCCTGAACATGCCCGATGGACCGGACCGTCGTGAACATCGACCGCTTCGGGAACACGTCCGCCGCGTCGATCCCGCTCGCGCTCTCCGGGGCGGCGGACGACGGCCGGATCAAGGACGGTGACCTCGTGCTCCTCAGCGGGTTCGGTGCCGGGATGACGTGGGGCAGCGTCGTCGTGCGCTGGGGCCGCGGGTGAGCCACCCCGCCCTCGTCACCGGCGCGTCCCGCGGGATCGGACGCGCGATCGCCGTCGCGCTCGGCGCGACGGGCCACCGCGTCGCGTGCGGGTACTCCAGCGACCAGGCGAGCGCCGAGGAGACCTGCGCCGCGGTCCGGGAGGCCGGCGGCGAAGCGCTCGCCGTCCACATCGACGTCACCGACACCGATTCGGTCGACTCGGCGTTCGGCGAGATCGAGGGTGCCTTCGACCCGGTCACCGTCCTGGTGAACAACGCCGGGGTCACCGCCGACGGTCTCGTGGCCCGGATGAGCGACGAGGCCTGGTCGAAGGTCGTCGAGACCAACCTCACGGGTGCCTTCCACACCATCCGCCGGGCCTCACCCAAGCTGATGCGGGCCCGCTGGGGCCGGATCGTGAACGTCTCGTCGGTCAGCGGCCAGATCGGGGCCCCCGGCCAGGCCAACTACTCTGCTGCGAAGGCGGGCCTCGTCGGGCTCACCCGGGCGGTGGCCCGGGAACTGGCTCCCCGCAACGTCACCTGCAACATCGTGGCGCCGGGGCCTATCGTGACCGCCATGACCGAGGGCATGCCGGCCGAATGGCACGGTGCCATGGAGGCCACGGTGCCCCTCGGACGTCTCGGGACCCCCGAGGAGGTGGCGGCCGTCGTCGGCTTCCTCTGCTCGGACGCCGCGGCCTACGTCACCGGTGCGATCGTGCCGGTCGACGGCGGCCTCGGCATGGGCCACTGAGAAGGCGACCACTGAGCAGACCACCACTGAGCAGACGATCACCCGACCAACAATCCCCCGAACCGAACCGAGAAGGAGCACATCGATGGACCGTGACGAGGGACTCGCCGCTCTGCGCGAAGTGGCCGTGGAGGTCCTGAGCGTCGAGCCCGACACCGTCACCTACGAGGCCCGCTTCAAGGAAGACCTCGACGCGGACAGCCTCGACCTCGTGGAGCTCGTGATGGGCCTCGAGGAGCGCTTCGACATCTCGGTGCCCGAGGAAGACCTCGAAGGGGTCGCCACGGTCGGTCAGGCCGTCGACCTCGTGCTCGCCAAGGTCGCAGCGCAGCCATGAGCGACGCCGCACGCGACCATCTCGGCCGCCCTCGGGTCGCCGTGACCGGCATCGGGGTGAAGGCCCCCGCCGGGAACGACCTCGCGTCGTTCTGGGCCAACGTGCGCGCGGGCAAGTCCATGGCGCGGACGATCGAGCAGTTCGACCCGACCGATCCCGAGCTCCCCGTGCGCTTCGCGTGCGAGGTGCGCGACTTCGACCCGGTGGAGTACTTCGGGCCCAAAGAGGTCCGACGTCAGGACCGGGTCACGCACTTCGGCTTCGCTGCCGCATCGGACGCGATCAACGACGCCGGCGACCTCGGGGCCGACCCGAGCCGCTGCGCGGTGATCGCGGCCACCGGCGTCGGCGGACTCACGACGCTCCAGGAGAACGTCACGACGTTCCTCGACAAGGGCCCGTCGCGCGTCAGTCCGTTCTTCGTCCCGATGATGATGCCGAACGCGACCGCGGGTGCGATCTCGATCCACTTCGGGTTCACCGGACCCGCGCTGTGCATCTCGACCGCATGCGCGGCCGGCGCGAACGGGATCGGTGAGGCGGCGCGGATGATCCGGGACTCCAGCGCCGACGTCGTCGTCGCGGGCGGCACCGAAGCGTTCACGTCCGTCACCGTCGCCGCGTTCGCCCGGATGGGCGCGCTCAGCGGCCGCAACGACGAGCCCGAGCTCGCCTCGCGCCCGTTCGACGTCGAGCGCGATGGCTTCGTCATCGCCGAAGGTGCGGCATTCGTCGTGCTGGAGAGCCTGGAGCGGGCGCGGGCACGCGGCGCACGGATCTACGGCGAGGTGTCCGGCTACGGGCGCAACGCCGACGCCTTCCACATCACGGCACCGTCGCCGGGAGGCGTGGGGGCGGCGACGTGCATGCAGCAGGCGCTCGAGGACGCGGGGCTCGACCCGTCCGACGTCGGCCAGATCAACGCCCACGGAACCTCCACGCCGATGAACGACTCCACCGAAGCCGAGGCCATCCACAAGGTGTTCGGCGACGACGGTCCGCCCGTCACGGGCAGCAAGGGCGTCACCGGGCACATGATCGGTGCCGCAGGCGCGTGCGAAGCCGTCATCGCACTCTGCTCCATCGCCGACGGCGTCGTCCCGCCCACGGCCAACACGGAGAAGATCGGCGAGGAGATCGGTCTCGACGTCGTGATCGGTGCCGAGCGCGAGGTCGACAAGCTGCCCGTCATCTCGAACTCCTTCGGCTTCGGTGGCCACAACGCCTCGTTGGTGCTGACGCCCACCGCGTGACGACGGCGCCCACGCCCACGCCGCTCGCGGGCCGCCGCAGCGAGGCCGCGAGCGCGCACCTCACCGAGATCGACGGCCGGACCGTCGCCCAGTTCGAACTCCGGGGCGGCAAGCACGTCGGCGCCATCGGTCCCCCCGAGGGGAAGACGATCACCGGCATCACCGAGCTCGCGGTCGAGCTCGGGGTCCCGATCGTCGGCACCCTCGCGTCGTCGGGCGCGGACGTCGCCGAGGGCATGCCGTCGCTGCACGCCTGGGGTGAGATGGCCCGGGCGCTGGCGAACGCGTCCGGTGTCGTCCCCACCGTGCTGGTGGTCGTCGGGCCGTGCGTCTCCGGCCCGGCCCTCCTCCTCGGGCTCGCCGACATCGTCGTCATGACCGAGGAGGCGTTCGCGTACGTCACCGGTCCCGACACGGTGCGTTCGTTCACCGGCATCGACGTCGACCACCGCGGCCTCGGCGGCGCCGGGGTGCACGGTCGCCGGAGCGGGGTCGCCACGTTGGTCGTCACCGACGAGGACGCGGCGCACGACGTCGTGGGTGCGATCCTCGATCTCCTGCCGTCGAACCACCTCCAGGACCCGCCGCGGTTCGCGACCTCCGACCCCGTCGATCGCGATTGCGCCCGCGCCGCCGGCGCGGTGCCCGCACGACCCAACGCCTCGTACGACATCCGCGTCGTGATCGAAGACGTGCTCGACGCCGACACCTTCATCGAGCTGCGGCCCACGCACGCGGCGAACCTGGTGACCGGGCTCGGCCGACTCGACGGTCGCCCGGTGGGTGTCGTCGCCAACCAGCCGCAGCAGCGCGCCGGGACGATCGACATCGAGGCCTCGGAGAAGGCGGCCCGGTTCGTGCAGTGGTGCGACTGCTTCAACCTGCCGCTCCTCACGTTCGTCGACACCCCCGGGTTCGAGCCCGGCAAGGACCTCGAGTGGCGCGGGATGATCCGCCACGGCGCGGAGCTCGTGTACGCCTACGCGGGGGCGACGGTGCCGCGCCTCTGCGTCGTCGTCCGCAAGGCGTACGGCGGTGCCTACATCGTCATGGACTCGAAGGGGCTCGGGAACGACTGGTGCGGCGCCTGGCCGTCGGCCGAGATCGCCGTCATGGGCGCGCCCGGCGCCGTCCAGATCCTCCACGGACGCCGCCTGCAGGCCCACGACGACGACACCGAGCGCCTCCGAGAGCAGGCCGAGCTCGAGCTCGCGTACGAGGAGCGCTTCGCCAACCCGTACGTCGCGGCCGAGCGCGGCTTCGTCGACGCCGTGCTCCCTGCGTCCGACACCCGCCGCATCCTGGCCAGCGCCCTCGATCGGCTCGCCACCAAGCGCGAGCAGCTCCCACCCCGCCGACACGGCAACACGCCGCTCTAACAGGATCGGATCACGTCATGCTGCTCGAAGGTAAGCGGATTCTCGTCACCGGCGTCCTGAACGACGCGTCGATCGCGTTCTCGGTCGCGCGACGCGCGCAGGAAGAAGGCGCCGAGGTCGTGCTCACGAGCTTCGGTCGGGTGACGCGCCTCACCGAGCGCACCTCGAAGCGGCTGCCGGTCGAGGCCGAGGTGATCGAGCTCGACGTCGGCAACGAGGACGATCTCGCCGCGCTCGCGGGACGGGTCGGCGGCAAGCTCGACGGGGTCATGCACGCGATCGGATTCGCGCCCGAGTCCTGTCTCGGCGGCGGGTTCCTCGATGCGCCGTGGGAGGACGTCGCGATCGCGCTGCAGGTCTCGGCCTACTCCCTGAAGTCGCTCGCGGTCGCGGCACTCCCCCTCATGGAGCGGGGCGGCTCGATCGTCGGACTCGACTTCGACAACACCCAGGCCTGGCCGGTCTACGACTGGATGGGCGTCGCGAAGTCGGCGTTCGAGTCGGTGTCGCGGTACCTCGCGAAGGAGCTCGGGCCCCAGGGCATCCGCGTGAACCTCGTCGCCGCCGGGCCCATCCGCACGATGGCGGCGAAGAGCATCCCGGGCTTCGAGAAGTTCGAGGAGGTGTGGGCCGAGCGCGCACCGCTCGGCTGGGACATCCGCGACCCCGAACCCGTGGCGAACGCGTGCATCGCGCTCTTCACGGACCTCTTCTCGGCGACGACCGGCGAGATGCTCCACGTGGACGGCGGCTTCCACGCCGTCGGCGCGTAGCGACCGAGCCGCGGCCGCGCGTTCAGTCGCCCTTGAGCGCGGCGCTCACCTTGGGAACGGTGTCCTTCGGGCTCACCTTGTAGAACGTCGCCGCGACCTTGCCCTGCTCGTCGATGACGAACGCCGAGCGCACGATCCCCATGAACTTCTTGCCGTACATGGACTTCTCACCCCACGCTCCGAACTTCTCGGCGACCTTGTGGTCTTCGTCCGCGAGCAGCTCGAACCCGAGTGAGTACTTGTCGTCGAACCGCTTCTGCTTCTCCGGGGTGTCGGGACTGATACCGAGCACCACTGCCTTGAGCTTCTTGAGATCAGGCATCGCGTCGCGCAGGGAGCACGACTGCGTGGTGCAGCCGGGTGTGTCGGCCCTCGGATAGAAGTACACGACGACGCGCTTGCCCTTGAAGTCGGACAAGCGGACCTTCTTGCCCTTCTGGTCGGTCAGCGTGAACGCCGGTGCTCGCGACCCGACCTTGAGCTCTGCCACTTCTGCCCCACCTCATCGTCTGCGCCCGTGACTGCGTAGCATGCCGCACGTGCGGCGCCGAGTGCTCGTCCGGCTCGATGCGCCGCCCGATCGAGTGCGCGCCGTAGCGATCCGCGCACTCACTCTCCGCGACTCTCCCGGACACCTCCTCGTGGGTGACCTTGCCCACAGCACCGGCGACGCAACCGCCCGACTCACCGTCGACGTCCACGCGGCCGAGCCGGCCGCCGGCGCGAGCCCGACGACCGAGATCGAGCTCGTCGGGACCTCGGACCTCCACGTGCCGTTCTTCGGCTGGATCATCGCCCCGCTCACGAGGCTGGGTATGCGCCGCGCGCTCGGACACGCGGTCGAGATGCTCGAGGCAGCGTTGGCCGGCGAGCCCGCGCCCGAACATCGGCGTCACGCGTTGCTGCCTCCCGTCCCGTTCACGACCGAACAGGCCGGCCGCCTCGCCGCGCTCGCCGCCGTCGGCGCGCTGGCCAGCTTCAGCGGTGCGCTGCTCACCCAGAACGGGGATGCCGTCGCCCGCTCGTTCCACGAGTCGGACGGTTCGCTCGGCGTCGCCCTGGCCCTGGCCCGAAGTGGCGTGCTCTTCGCCCTGGTCGCGTCGGCGGTCGCGGACCGGGTCGGGCGGCGACGGCTCATCCTGCTGGGGCTCGTCGTCGCGGCGCTCGCCAACGGCGTCGCCGCGCTGGCGCCGAGCTTCGAGGTCTTCACCGCATCACAGGTCCTGACGCGCGCCGCGCTGAACGCCACGGCAGTCGTCGCGTCGGTGGCGGCCATCGAGGACGCGCCCGAGGGTGCACGCGCCTACGCCCTCTCACTGTTCGCGCTTGCGCTGGGCCTCGGCTTCGCCCTCTCGGTCGTGCTCCTCCCCCTCGCCGATCTCGGCGCCGAGTCGTGGCGCATCGCGTTCGTCCTGAGCGCGCTGACGGTCTTCCTCGTACCAGTCCTGGCGCGGCACCTCCGGGAGACCACCCGCTTCACGCGCGTCGCCACCCGGGTGAAGGAGCGGTGGCGGATCCGCGAGATGTTCGACGACCGCTACGGGCGGACGGTTCCTCATGCTCGGCCTCGTGGCGTTCCTCGCGAACGTCTTCGCCGCTCCGTCGTCACAGCTCACCAACCGGTACCTCACCGGCGCGCACGACTTCTCGAACTCGCAGGTCGCGATCTTCCGCTCGATCACTGCCGGGGCTCCGGGCATCTTCGGGGTGCTCCTCGCGGGTCGCCTCGCCGAGAGCCGCGGCCGTCGGCCGGTCGCGATCATCGGTCTCCTGGTGGCGACGGCCGCGCAGGCCGCGTTCTTCCTCGGCGACGGTGCCCTGCTCTGGCTCGCGCCCACGCTCGCGATCATGGCCGCGGCGTGCGCCGGGCTCGCCGTCGGCACCGTGAACACCGAGCTCTTCCCCACCGAGGTGCGCGGCACGTCGAACGGATTCATCCTCGTCTGCGGCGTCGTCGGCGCTGCGCTCGGTCTGGTGCTCGCCACCCAGCTCCGCGACGCAGTGGGTGGTCTCGGACCTGCCATCGCGCTGTGCGGCATCGCGCCGATCATCGCAGCGGTGCTGCTGCTGCGATACCTCCCGGAGACCCGAGCCCGTACGCTCGACGAGGTCAGCCCGTCCGAGGTCTGACGCAACAACAGGAGGCGTTCCCGTGTCTGACTACCGCGCCGCGCTCGACGGCTTCACCGAGTCGCCCTTCACGCACGACGGCACGACGAGGCCCGTCTTCAGCGCCGGGAGCGGTCCGGCCGTGATCGTGATCAGCGAGATGCCGGGGCTGCATCCCGGCGTGGTCGCCTTCGGACAACGGGTCGTCGACCGCGGCTTCCACGTCCGGATGCCGTCGTTGTTCGGCACCCCGGGCCGCCCGGTGAGCGTGCCGTACGTGCTGGGTTCGATCACGTCGGGCTGCGTGTCGCGCGACTTCGTCACGTGGGCGCTGGACCGCACCAGCCCGATCACCGCGTGGCTGCGAGCCCTCGCCGCCGACGCCCACGAGGCGTGCGGGGGTCCCGGCGTGGGCGCGGTCGGCATGTGCTTCACCGGCGGGTTCGCGCTCGGGATGATGCTCGACGAGCGACTCCAGGCACCGGTGTTGAGCCAGCCGTCGCTGCCGTTCGCGATCGGGAAGCGTCGGCGCGCGGCACTCGGCATCAGCGACGCGGACCTCGCGGTCGTCAAGGAGCGGGCTGCGCAGGGCGCTTGCGTGATGGGTCTGCGCTTCTCGGCCGACCGCATGGTGCCGGGTGACCGCTTCGACACGCTCCGAGCGGCGCTCGGCGAGTCGTTCATCGCCGTCGAGATCGACTCGTCGAAGGGGAACGAGCACGGCATCAAGACCAGCGCGCACTCCGTGCTCTCGGAAGAGTTCGTCGATGATCCCGCGCATCCCACGTACGAGGCACTCGAGCGCGTGTTGACCTTCTTCGACGAGCGGCTGCGCTAGCTCAGCTCGAGCCGCGCGTGACAGACGGCGTTCCCTGCGCCGTCCACCATGCGGAGGATGCTGCCTCGTGCCCGGGATCGCCGCGGTCCCGGTCCACGTGCCACGACCGCCCGCGACCGCCAGGGTGCCGATCTCGCGGGTGATCGCGCCCGTCGGTGGTGTGCAGCTCGAGGCCGTAGTCGCCGTCGGGCAGCGCATAGTCGACGGTCACGACGAGCGACGCGGGCGTCCCGTCGGACACGACGACGCGCCCGACCGGGAGACCACCGGCGCCGACCATCGGGACGGTCTGCAATGCCGGAGCGACCGTCGTGGGCGTGCTCGCCTGTTCGGTCGAGCGGCCGGCGTCGATGACGCGCACGACGACGATGCTCAGGATGGCGGCTGCGGCGGCTGCGCCGCCGACGACCAGAACGCGACGGCGGATGCTGCGCCAGTCGCGGGGTCGGCCGCCGTGCATCTCGCGCAGCACGCGCTGCTCGAATCCCGCGGGGGGCTCGGCTTCGGGTGCGAGCTGGGCGAGGAGGTCGGCGACACCGCTCGAGTCGTCGACGATCGCCTGACAGCGCGCGCACCCGTGCACGTGGAGCAGGACCTCGGCGCGCTCCGCGCCGTCGAGGTGCCCGAGGGCGAGCTCCGGGATCCGCTCGCGCGCGGCGTCGCACGGCGCAGTGCTCACGGTCGCACCTCCTCCGCTCCTCGAGCTCGCGTCATTCGGCTGGCTCCTCGGTCGCGAGCAGCACGCGAAGCCGTTGCATCGCCGCGCGAATTCGGGTCTTCGCGGTACCGAGGGGCAACCCCTCCCGCTCGGCGACCTCCCTTGCACTGAGCCCGAGTACGCCGGCGAGCACGATCGCCCGCCGCTGCTCGGGCGGGAGCACCGTGAGCGCGACGCGAAGCCTCACCAGCTCCTGGTTCACCTCGGCGGTCTCGGCCGGGCCCCGCTCCGCGCTTGCCAGCGCCAGATCTGCCACGTGGTCGGGATCGATCGCCATCGGGCGCCGGACCCGGATCGCGTCGATCGCCAGGTTCCGGGTGATCGTGAGCAGCCAGGTGACGACGCTGCCCCGACGCGGGTCGTAGGCCGCGGCGTGCCGCCATGCCCGGACCAGTGCCTCTTGGGCGACGTCCTCGGCCGCCCGGTCGTCCGACATGATCGTGCGGGCCAACCCGTACACGCGGCGCTGGAACCGCTCGACGAAGGCCGCGGCGGCGTCCCGATCCCCCGTTGCGAGCCCTGCGAGGAGCGCCTCGTCCGAAACTGACCACATGAGGTGATACGGACCGCATCCGCCGAGGGATTGGTCCGGTCGCAACCTACTGCCCGTCGAGAGCAGGCAATCCGTTCGGACCCGTCGGCCGTAGTACCGGGCGACGACCCGTCGACCGCCGCCCGGACCCAGGACCGCCCCAGCGAGAGGAACCCCCAATGCGCAAGCTGCTCGGCACCCTGAGCGCAGCCCTCGTGGCGGCGATCGCCGTCATCGGGACCCGTCGGCCCCGCGGGCGCCTCGACGGTGGCCAAGACGAAGCCACCCGTGCATCTCGACGGCAAGGTCGAACAACCACGGGAAGGCGACCGTCTCGGGCGGCGCCATCACCATCGAGCAGCACGACTACTTCTTCAAGCCGACGTTCGTGAAGGCGAAGGCCGGCAGCACGGTGCACGTCACGGTGAAGAACGAGGGCTCCGCCGAGCACACGTTCACCATCGACAAGCAGGACGTCGACGAGCAGCTCGCGCCGGGCGAGACCGTGAAGGTCGACGTGAAGATCCCGTCGAACGGCAAGTCGGTCGCGTTCTACTGCCGCTTCCACGCGGGCATGGGCATGCAAGGCGCGCTCTACAGCAAGGGCGGTGGCGCCGCCAAGAGCAGCAGTGGCTCGAGTGGGCGAGGGTACGGCTACTAGCCCTCCGTGCCGCCCGGGTTCCGACGCTGGAGCCCGTGGCCGAAGAACCCACCCTTGGGCCGACCGTGCGCGTGGTAGTGATCCGGGATCTGGCGCATGTTGTCGTCGACGTAGTGCTCGAACGTGAAGTGCAGCTCGATCACCTCGGCAAGCCGTGCGTGCATGTGCGCGAGCTCGTCGGCCGGCGGCTCGGTGCCGTGTCCGCGCCAGACGACCATCGGCACCGCGCAGATCTCACACTCGGCGATCCAGCAGACGTCGTCCTCGTGGAACCACTCCGTGATCTTCGCGGCCTCGCAGAGATCGCAGTCGTCGGAGAAGGCCCGTCCGGAGCTCGCGTCCTGGCTGGTCATGCGTCGAGTGCTCCTCGTAGCTCGCGAACGAACGCGTGCGCTTCCTCGGGACCACCACCGCGCAGGAGCCGGCCGACGAGCGCGCTGCCGACGATGACACCGTCGGCGGAGGCTGCGGCCTCGACCGCCTGCGCCGGAGTCGAGATGCCGACCCCGAGGAGCACGGGCACGTCGGTCGCCGCCTTGCAACGCCGACCCATCTCCTGGGCCTGCGATGCGAGGCGCTCGCGCTCACCGGTGACCCCCATCAGCGACACCCCGTAGATGAAGCCCCGCGTCCGCTCACAGATGTCGTGCAGCCGCGCGTCGGTCGTCGTCGGCGCCGCCAGCAACACCGTCTCGACCCCCGCGTCGTCCGCCGCGTCGGCCCAGCCGTCGAGCTCGTCGAGAGGGAGGTCGGGCACGATCGCCCCGTCGATCCCGGCCTCCGCGAGCGACGACGCGAAACGCTCGTGGCCCGCGTGGTGCACGGGGTTGTAGTAGGTCATGACGACGAGCGGGACGTCCACGTCGAGGCGCGCCGCGTCAGCGACGATCGACGCAGGGGTCGCGCCGATGTCGAGGGCCCGCTGCGAGGCCTCCTGGATCGTGCGTCCGTCCATGACGGGGTCCGAGAACGGGATGCCGACCTCGACCGCGTCGGCGCCGGCGTCGACCACGGCACGCACGACGTCGAGCCAGTCGTGGCCGAGCCCACCGGTGACGTACGGGACGAGCAGCTTCGCGCCGGTCTCCCTGCGGGCGCGCAGGTGCGCTTCCAGGTTCACGCGAGGGGCTCGCCGGTGAGGCGCTCGGCGACGTAGGCCGCGTCCTTGTCGCCGCGACCCGACAGCGTGACGAGCACGGTCGATCCGGACGGGATCGACCGTCCGGCCTCGCGTGCGAGCCACCCGATGGCGTGGGCCGGCTCGAGCGCGGGAACGATGCCCTCGGTGGCGGAGAGCAGCTGGAACCCCGCGATCGCCTCGTCGTCGGTTGCCGACGGGTACTCGGCCCGACCGGCCGCGGCGAGCGCCGCGTGCTCCGGACCGACGCCCGGATAGTCGAGGCCCGCGCTGATCGAGTGGGCCTCGAGGATCTGGCCGTCCTCGTCCTGGAGGAACAGAGAACGCGCGCCGTGGAGCACGCCCGGGGTCCCGCGGGTCACGGACGCTCCGTGCTTGCCCGACTCGAGTCCGAGGCCGCCGGCCTCCACACCGATCAGCTGCGAGGTCGTGTCGAGGAAGCCGACGAAGGTTCCCATCGCGTTCGAGCCACCACCGACGCACGCGACGACGTAGTCGGGGTCCGCTCCGCCCAAGATCGCCCGGGACTGCTCGCGCGCTTCGTCTCCGACGACGCGCTGGAGCTCGCGGACGATCCACGGGTACGGGTGCGGCCCGACGACCGAGCCGATGCAGTAGTGCGTGGTCTCGACGCTCGAGACCCAGTCGCGCAGCGCCTCGTTGATGGCGTCCTTCAGCGTCCGGCTTCCCGACTCCGCCGGGATGACCGTCGCCCCGAGCAGCTGCATGCGCCATACGTTGAGCGCCTGGCGTTCGACGTCGACCGCGCCCATGAACACGGTGCAGTCGAGCCCGAAGAGCGCCGCGGCGGTCGCGGTGGCCACGCCGTGCTGACCGGCGCCCGTCTCCGCGATGACCCGTTGCTTGCCCATGCGGCGGGTGAGCAGGGCCTGGCCGAGCACGTTGTTGATCTTGTGTGAACCGGTGTGCGTGAGGTCCTCGCGCTTGAGGAGCACTCGCAACCCGAGGCGCTCCGACAACCGATGACATTCGGTGACGGGCGTGGGCCGGCCGGCGTAGCTCGTCAGGAGCGACGCGAGCTCGGTGCGGAACTCGGTGGACTCCCAGGCCGCGCGGAACTCGGCCTCGAGCTCCTGCAGCGCGGGGACGAGCGTCTCGGGGACGAACCGCCCTCCGAAGTCCCCGAACCGGCCGAGGCCCTCGGGCGGCGCGCCGGGAGGCCCGAGGAGAACCGGGTCACCACGTCCGGGTGCGTTCATGGGCTGGTCCTGTCTCCGATGCACGAGCCGGCGTGGTGCTCGCCGTGCATGATACGAGCGCGCGGTCCGGCGATTCCGGTTGGATGCGCGTCAGGAACGGGCTTCGTCGGCCTGCCAGTCGTACGGCCGCGCGTCGTCCGGTGCCCATCCGTCGTCCTCGACCTCGGCGCCCGCGGCGCGCGCCTCCTCGAGGAAGCGCTGCAGGCGCCGGGCGTCCTTCTGGCCCGAGCCGGGTGAGGTCTCGACGCCGGTCGAGACGTCGACGCCCCACGGCCGGACCCGCCGGATCGCCTCCCCGACGTTGTCGGGCGTCAACCCACCCGCGAGCAGCAGGCGGACACCGGACGGTGCACCCTCCGCGAGCGCCCAGTCGAAGACCTTGCCGGAGCCGGGCTCCGGGCCGTCGATGAGCACGACATCGGCCGGACCGCCCGCCGCGGACGCGAGTGCGGGATCACCGACGTGGAAGCCCTGGATCACGAACGGGACCCGCTCGCGGATCCAGCGGACCTCGGTCTCGGGCTCGCGGCCGTGGAGCTGGGCCCCGCCGAGCCGGAGGCTGTTGACGATCTCGACGACCCGGGCCGGCTTCTCGTCGCGGAAGACCCCGAGCGTGTGGGCTTCGGGCGGGAGCCGGCGCAGCACGTCACGCACTGCGCTCGGGGTGACCTGGCGCGGGCTCCCCGGGGCGAACATGAAGCCGAGGGCGTCGGCGCCGAGTGCGACCGCCAGGAGCGCGTCTTCCTCGTTCGTGATGCCGCAGATCTTCACGAACATGCGTACGACGGTACCGGAGTCCGGAGGGCATCCCGAACCGCGTTCCGGCCGGTACGCTCAGCGCCGCTCATGAGCCGGGTCACGCCAAGCCCCCCCGACGCGCCAACCACGACCATCGCCCGATGGGTCGTCCGCGCGCGGATGCCGGTCCTGCTCACCTACGTGCTCGTCACGGCAGTCGGGCTCGCCACCCGCAGCTCGATCCCCGACCGGCCGTACCTGCTCTTCTGGCTCCTCGGGCTGGTGATCATCGTCTCGTGGTGCAACCCGCACCGCTGGGCCCGCTTCGCCATGGCCTGGCTGCCCGTGCTGGTCATCGCCGCCGGCTACGACCTCGTGCGCAGCCAGGCACCGTTCCTCAAGCCCCGCGCCGTCACCGAGCCCCAGCGCGACTTCGACGAGACGTTGTTCGGTGGCACCGCGCCGACGGTCCGGCTCCAGGAGTGGCTCGTCGACCGGGGGACGCCGCACTGGTGGGACTACCCCGCGTGGCTGATGTACCTCTCGCACTTCGTGGTCACCCCGGCGATCGCGATCTGGCTGTACCTCCGCCACCGCGTCTGGTTCCACCGATACGCGATCCTCATCCTCACGGTGAGCGTGTGCGGGTTCATCACCTACCTGATCGTGCCCGCAGTGCCCCCGTGGCTCGCGACGCGCCAGGGAAACCTGGGCCCGACGATCCGGGTGGTGCACTCGGTGTGGGAGAGCATCGGGTTCGAACGCGCCGCCGAGGTGTTCAACGGCGACGCGCGTCTTGCGAACCCGGTCGCGGCGCTGCCTTCGCTCCACGCCGCGTGGCCGTTCATGACCCTGCTGTTCCTCTGGCGCAAGATCGGACCGTGGCGCTGGCTGCTGCTCGCGTACAACGCGGCGATGATCGTCGTGCTCGTGTACGGCGCGGAGCACTACGTCAGCGACATCCTGCTGGGATGGCTGTACGCGACCGTCGTCTTCATCGTGGTGAACCGCATCCTCGACCGGACCGAAGCGCGACGAGCGACGGCGGCAGAGCGCGCGACCGGAGACCTCGGAGGTCACCACGACATGAGCGACCCATCCCCCGAGGAGCTGGCCCCCGAAGGAGCTGGCCCGGTACGCCGCGGACCGCTGGTCGATCCACGACGTCATCACGCGGTACTGGATGCACGTGGACCGGCGGGACTGGCCCACGGTGAAGTCGTGCTTCGTGCCCGGCACGCTCGTCGACTACTCCGACCTGATGCCGATCGGGAGCTCGCTGCCCGCGGAGGACGTCGTCGACCGGATCGCTGCTGCCATCGAGATCTATGCGGTGACGGTGCACAACGTCGGGAACCACGAGGTCACGATCGACGGTGACGTCGCGCGCAGCGAAGCAACGATCGTCGCTCATCACGTGTACCTCGACCCGGAGAAGAACGACGGTCGGCTCCCCGTCGCCGGGTTGCGGTACACCGACGTGTTGGTACGCACTGACGACGGCTGGCGCATCCGCGATCGGAAGGCCTCGACCGACTGGCGGGCATGGTGGGACCCGCGAACGCCGACCTACGTCGACGGCAAGCACCAGTGACGGCCCTCTGATGACCGGGCCGCTCGTCCGTTACGAGCGCGACGGGCACGTCGCGACGCTCACGTACAACCGGCCCGAGCGGCTCAACGCGATCACCGGTGCACTCCGCACGGAGCTGAACGCGGCGTGGGAACGCTTCCGCGACGACGAGGACGCGTGGGTCGGGATCATCACCGGGGCCGGTCGCGCGTTCTGCGTCGGCGCCGACCTGCAGGACGGGACGGGCTCCGCCGGCACCTGGCCCGGATCGTTCTGGGAGATCCCCACCGTGAACTCGTTCGAGTCGGGCCTGGAGGTGTGGAAGCCGACGATCGCTGCGGTGAACGGATACTGCCTCGGCTACGGCCTGACACTCGCGAGTGCGTGCGACTTCATCGTCGCGGCCGACGACGCGCAGTTCGGGATGCCCGAGGTACGCCTCGGGGTGCCGACGATCGTCGGTGCGATGCGTCTCCCGACCCGCATCCGCATGCAGGACGCGCTCGAGCTGCTGCTGACCGGCGACCGGATCGACGCGGCGCGGGCCCACG
Organism: uncultured Acidimicrobiia bacterium; assembly: GCA_963720675.1. Lineage (GTDB taxonomy): Bacteria > Actinomycetota > Acidimicrobiia > IMCC26256 > PALSA-555 > JALHSW01. Next base: position 542,447 of record CAVRGH010000010.1, read on the forward strand.
AGATCGGCCTCGCGTGGAAGGTCGTCCCGCGCGACGTGCTGCTCGACGAAGCCCGCGCGCTCGCCGATCGGCTCTGCCAGGGCGCTCCGCTCGCCGTGCGTGCGGTGAACGAGATGGCCCACCGCGGGCAGCGCCTGCCGTGGGAGGACGCCGTCCGCATGGGCGAGGCGATGCGCCGCGTGGTGGCCGCGACCGACGACGCCAGCGAGGGCTTCACGGCCGCGGCCGAGCAGCGCGACCCCCGCTGGACCGGCCACTAGAGGCGTTTTGGCGTCGGGATTGGGTGCCTCAGACACCCGTGTCGACGCCAAAACACCTCGTCAGGCGTCGATCAGGCGCCCGTGCAGGTAGTCGTCGTAGGCGGACAGGTCGAGGAAGCCGTGACCGCTGTAGTTGAACAGGATCACGCGCTCCTCGCCCGACTCCTTCGCGGCCAGCGCCTCGTCGATCGCGGCGCGGATCGCGTGCCCGGTCTCGGGCGCAGGGATCTTCCCCTCGGCGTTCGCGAACTGGATCGCGGCCTCGAACGTCTTGCCCTGCGGGTACGCGACCGCTTCCATGCGCCCGGCGCGCACGAGCGACGAGATGATCGGCGAGTCACCGTGGTAGCGGAGCCCACCGGCGTGGATCGACGGCGGGATGAAGTCGTGGCCCAGCGTGTACATCGGCATGAGCGGCGTCATGCCCGCGGTGTCCCCGAAGTCGTACTCGAACGTCCCCTCGGTGAGGGTCGGGCACGACGACGGCTCGACGGCCACCAGCCGCACCGAGGCGTCCGGCACGAACGGCAGCGCGATCCCGCCGAGGTTGCTGCCACCGCCGCACGAACCGATCACGACGTCGGGCAGCGTCTCGCCCGCGAGGCCGAGCTGCTCCTTCGCCTCGAGCCCGATCACCGTCTGGTGGAGGAGCACGTGGTTGAGCACGCTCCCCAACGAGTAGTGCGTGTCGTCTCGCGCCACCGCGTCGCGCACCGCGTCGCTGATGGCGAGCCCGAGCGAGCCCGGGTGGTCCGGCTCGTCGACCGGTGACGGTACGACCTCACCACCCCAGGTCTCCATGAGGATCCGGCGGTACGGCTTCTGGTCGTACGACGCCCGGACCATGTACACCTTGCACTCGAGGTCGAACTGTCGACACACGAACGCGAGTGCGCTCCCCCACTGCCCCGCGCCGGTCTCGGTGGCCAGCCGTGTCGAGCCCTCGGCCTTGTTGTAGAAGGCCTGGGCCACCGCGGTGTTCGGCTTGTGCGAACCCGCGGGCGAGACCGACTCGTCCTTGTAGTAGATCCGCGCCGGGGTGCCGAGCGCGCGCTCCAGCCGTTCGGCGCGCACGAGCGGCGTCGGCCGCCAGAGGCGCAGGATGTCGAGCACCTCGCCGGGGATGTCGATCCAAGGTTCGGCCGCCATCTCCTGGGCGATGAGCGCCATCGGGAACAGTGGTGCGAGATCGTCGGGCCCGACGGGCTCGCGCGTGGCCGGGTGCAGCGGTGGCTGCATCGGCTCGGGCATCGCGGGCGCGACGTTGTACCAGGCCGTGGGCATCTGGTCCTCGGACAAGAGGTAGCGCATCAGTCCTCCCCCTGTTTCGACGGGTCGGTCTCGATCTGGGTGAACGCACGGACGAGTGCAGTCGGATCCTCGGCGCGCACGAGTGCCTCGCCCACGAGCACCGCGTCGAAGCCGGCTTCGGCCATGCGACGCGCGTCGTCGACGGACCGGATCGCGCTCTCGGCGACGCTCAGCACCTCCACCGGCAGCTTCGCGACGAGTCGCTCCCCCACCGACAGGTCTTCGGCAAAGGTGCCGAGGTCGCGCGCGTTGATCCCGGTGATGGTGGCGCCCGCCGCCAGCGCACGGTCGAGCTCCCACTCGTCGTGCGCCTCCACCAGGACCGACAACCCGAGCTCGGTCGCGAGTGCGTGTAGGTCGTGCAGGTGCGCGTCGTCGGGCAGGGCGGCGACGATCAGGAGGATCGCATCGGCACCGATGCCGCGCGTCTCGTACACCTGGTCCTCGTCGATCGTGAAGTCCTTGCGCAGCACCGGGGTCGTCCCGGCCGCGCCCCGCGCTCCCTGCAGGTCGGCGACCGAACCGCCGAAGTAGGGGCCATCGGTGAGGACCGAGAGGCACGTGGCCCCGCCCTGCTCGTACGCCGTTGCGGTGGCCGGTGCGTCGAGGTCGGGAGCGAGATCGCCCTTCGACGGCGACCGCCGCTTGATCTCGGCGATGACGCCGAGGCGCCCATCGACCCGGGACACCTCGCGGAGGCGATCCTCGAACCCCCGCGTCGGCCCCGCACCGAGCGCAGCCGTGCGGATCGCGGAGCGCGTCGGGGGCTGGTGCAGCACCGTGACCTCGTCGCGCTTGGTCTCGAGGATCTCGTCCAGCACGCTCATGGCGGCGTCAGTCTGACAGATGGGAGGCCGGCACCCCACGGAGATGCGAGCATGCGGCATGGACCGGCGACGCCTCTCGATCGGGCTCATGCTCGACGTGGGGGTCATCGCGTTCGAGGCCCTGGCGGTCGCGACGATCGCGCCGCGGGTCGCGCGCGACCTCGACGGGATCGAGCTCTACGGCTGGCTCTTCGCCGCGTTCATGCTGGCGAACCTCGTCAGCGTCGTGGTCGCGGGCCACGCGTCGGACCGGTTCGGGCCCGCGCCACCCTTCGCCGTCGGCCTGCTGTTGTTCACCGCCGGGTTGGTGCTCGGCGGGTTGGCGCCGTCGATGCCGGTGCTCGTCCTGGCGCGCGCGGTGCAGGGGCTCGGGGCCGGCGCGCTCCTGTCGACGGCGTACGTCGCCATCGGTCGCGCGTTCGACGAGTCGGAGCGGCCGCGGCAGTTCGCGCTCCTGTCGACCGCGTGGGTCATCCCCGGACTCATCGCGCCCGCACTCGCCGGCGTGATCGCCCAGCAGCTCGGTTGGCGGTTCGTGTTCCTCGGCCTCGCCGGCCTCCCCGTGATCGCGGGCTGGCTGTGCTTCCCAGCGATGCGCGCGCTCGGCAAGAGCGAGACCGCGCACGACGGCGCGCTGCCGGTCGGGGCCGCGCTCCGCCTGGCCGCGGGCGCCGGTCTCGTGATCGGAGGACTCAGTGCGGACTCGATCGTCGTCGCGGTGCTCCTCGCCGCGGCCGGGCTCGTAGTGGGCGTTCCTGCGTTCATGCGCCTCACCCCGCCGGGGACGGTGCGGGCCCGTCCCGGGCTGCCCGCCGCGATCGCGAGCCGAGGGCTCCAGACCTTCGCGTTCTTCGGCGCCGACGCGTTCCTCGCCCTCGCGCTTGCACGCGTGCGTGGCCTGTCGCCGATCGAGGTCGGCATCGTGCTGACGCCGGCCACGCTCACCTGGACGTGCGGCTCGTGGCTCCAGGCGCGTCGGGCCGGGCTGACCAGCCGCCGAACCCTGGCGACGGTCGGCGCGATCCTGGTCGCCCTCGGCACCGCACTGGGTGCGACGGTGCTGATCCCCGAAGTCCCGATCTGGGTCGCGGGCATCGCGTGGGGCATCTCGGGGCTCGGGATGGGGATGTCCTACAGCACGACGTCGTTGGTGGTGCTGTCCGAGGCCCACGACGGCGGGCAGGGTGTCGCCACGTCTGCGCTCCAGGTGAGCGACGTGCTCGGCACCGCCCTCGGTACCGGCATCGGCGGCGCGATCGTCGCCGTCGCGATCTCCTCGGGCTGGGCGCGGCGCGATGGGCTCGGCGTCGTGTTCACGCTCATGGTCGTCGTCGCGAGCTTCGCGTGGTTCACCGCGCGCCGATTCCCCCGCGACCCGACGCAGCCGCTCGAGGCGTCGGCCCCCGAGCCGGCCCTACGATCCGAGCATGACGACGACGTTCCCTGACGGGTTCCTGTGGGGCACCGCGACCGCCGCTCACCAGGTCGAAGGCGCGAACTGGAACAACGACTGGTGGGCGTGGGAACACGCCGACGGCACCGCGTGCGTCGAGGTGTCGGGTGACGCGTGCGACCACTACTGGCGCTATCCCTCGGACCTCGACCTCCTGCGCGACCTCGGCTTCGGTTCGTACCGGTTCTCGCTCGAGTGGTCGCGCATCGAACCCGAGGAAGGTGAGTGGTCGCTCGCGCAGCTCGACCACTACTCCCGGATGCTCGATGCGTGCGTCGAGCGTGACCTGTTGCCTGTCGTCACCTTCCACCACTTCACGACACCGCGCTGGGCGGCGGCCGATGGCGGCTGGACGAACCCCGTGACCGCCGAGCGGTTCGCGCGCTTCTGTGAGCGGGCGGTCGACCGGCTCGGGGATCGCATCGGGATGGCCTGCACGATCAACGAGCCGAACGTCGTCTCCACGATCGGCTACCTGGTCGGCGCGTTCCCGCCCGGGAAGGTCCAGGATCTCGACGGGTACGTGCGCGCGACCGAGACGCTCGTCGCCGCGCACGGCCGCGCGTTCGAGGCGCTGAAGGCGGGGCCCGGCGACTTCCCCGTCGGACTCACGCTGTCGATGAGCGACTGGGGGGCCGAACCCGGCCACGAGGACAAGATCGAGGAGTACCGGGCCCACCACGAGGACGTGTACCTCGAGGCGGCGCGCGGCGATGACTACTTCGGCGTGCAGGCGTACTCGCGGACACGCGTCGGCGCCGACGGCGTACTCGGACCAGAGCCGGGGGTCGAGGTGCTCCCCATGGGCTACGAGTACTGGCCGACCGCGGCGGAGGCGGCGATCCGCCATGCGGCCGAGATCGTGGACATCCCGCTGTACGTCACGGAGAACGGCATCGGTACCGACGACGACGACCAGCGCGTCGGCTACCTCCGGGAGTCGCTCGAGGGGGTGGCCCGCACGATCGCGGACGGGCTCGACGTCCGGGGCTTCTTCCACTGGTCGCTCCTCGACAACTTCGAGTGGGCCTTCGGCTACCAGATGCGCTTCGGCCTCGTCGGCGTCGACCGCACCACGCAGGAGCGCGCGGTGAAGCCCAGCGCCCGCTGGCTCAGCGAGGTCGTGCGCGCCAACCGCCTCGACGACTCACCCGGCTAGCGCGGGGGCCGCCCTCACACGCACCTCATCGTTCCTTCACACTCCTGCGGGATGCTGTTCGCCGTACGCCCCACCGAACCGAACCGGGGCGGACAGAATGAGGACCGTGGACGGCAAGGGAACGATCGTCGTGGTCGACGACGAGGCCAACATCGCCGACCTCGTCGGCATGTACCTCGAGCGGGACGGCTTCCGCGTGCTGAAGGCAGCCACCGGCGACGCCGGGCTCGAGGCCTTCCAGACGCACCGACCCCGGCTCGTGGTGCTCGACGTGGGACTCCCCGACATCGACGGGCTCGAGGTGTGCAAGCAGATCCGCCGCACCTCGCAGGTGCCGGTGATCTTCCTCACCGCGCGCGACGGCGAGGTCGATCGCGTCCTGGGCCTCGAGCTCGGCGCCGACGACTACCTCACGAAGCCCTTCTCCCCCGCCGAGCTCGTCGCGCGCGTGAAGGCAGTCCTGCGCCGCACCGACGGTGCTCCGCCACCCGAGGTCGTGCAGGCCGGCCGGGTCACCATCGACGGCGGCCGGCGGGAGATCCGCGTCGACGAGGTGCCGGTCGAGCTCACCACCAAGGAGTTCGAGCTCCTCCGCTTCCTCGCCGAACGCCCCGGGCTCGCGCTCTCGCGCCAGCAGATCCTCGACGGCGTCTGGGGTCACGACTGGTTCGGCGACGCGCGCACGGTCGACGTGCACATCGCGCAGGTCCGGAAGAAGCTCGGCGACGCGATCTCGATCACGACGGTCCGCGGCGTCGGCTACCGGCTCGAATCGGGTGGCGGCGAGCCCGGCTCGTGAGGCGCCCGCGCCGGCGACTGCGGACCCGGCTGCTGGTTGCGATGGTCGGCATCGCGTTCGGTGTGCTCGTCGTCGCCGCCCTCGGTGCCGCGGGCCTCGCACGCGAGACGGCAAAGGACGCCGCGGTCAAGGATCTGCAGGTGCAGGCCCCTTCCGTTGGCGCGGAGCTCGAAGACCTCGGCACCCGGTTCCGGCAGGCCCGGCGCACGGTCCAGGACCTCGGGCCGACGCAGGCCGCGAACCGCCGCACCAACCTCCTCTTCGCGTGCCGCCTGATCGGTTCGACGGTGAAGCTCTCCAGCGGGAGCGTCGTGGTCGTCGGCGAGGACGGAAGCGTCGAGGACGGCGTCGGAGGGCTGCTGGGCGAGGCGTGCGCGGCGCGGGCATCGACGCCCGAGCTGCCCCGCGACCTCCGCCTCGACGACCTCGACACCGCCAAGCTCGGACTCGGGGAGTTGCAGACCGGCGTCCGCGACAGCACGGCGTTCGTCGCCCAACCACTCACGCCGGTCGCGGGCAAGACCCCGGTGCTCGTGCTGACCCAGCAGGTCGAGACCCGACCACTGGGACGCGCCGGCAACTACCTGCTGGGCACCGGCGCGTTCGCGCTCTTCGTCGCCGCCGTCGTCGCCGCGATCCTCGCCCGGCGCCTCACTCGGCCGATCGCCGCGATGCAGACCACGGCGGGGCGCATCGCCGCCGGCGACCTCTCGGCCCGGGTCGACACCTCGTCGATGCCCGACGACGAGCTCGCGAGCCTCGCGCGCAGCATCGACACCATGGCCGAAGAGCTCGAGAGCGCGCGCGGTCACGAGCGCGCGTTCCTCCTGAGCATCTCGCATGATCTCCGGACGCCGCTGACGTCGATCAAGGGCTACGCCGAGGCAATGTCGGACGGCACGATCGAGTCGGATCCCGACCGCGTGCGCGCGGCGCAGGTGATCATGAGCGAGTCACAACGACTGGAGCGCCTCGTTGCGGATCTCCTCGACCTCGCGCGGCTCGACGCGCACCAGTTCTCGCTCGCCCCGCGGCTCGTCGACGCACGGGCGGTCGTCCGTGCCACGGTCGAGGGCTTCCTCCCGTCGGCCCGCGACTGGGAGATCGGGCTCCAGTTCGGCACGGGCGAGCCGGCGGAGGCCACGCTGGACCCGGAACGGTTGGGGCAGGTGGTCGCGAACCTGGTCGAGAACGCCCTGAAGTACGCGCGCACGAGCGTGCTCGTGGAGGTCACCACGAGCGCCACCCACCTCGCGCTGTACGTCGACGACGACGGGCCCGGTGTCCCCGACGACGAGCGGGACCGGGTCTTCGAGCGCCTCTACACCGCGCGGGGCGCGCCGAGCCGTTCGCTCGGCACCGGCATCGGGCTCGCGATCGTGCACGAGCTGACCGCCGCCATGGGTGGGGACGCCGGCTGCGAGCCCTTGCCGAACGGGGGCACCCGCTTCGTCGTCATCGTGCCCCGAACGCCCCGGCCACCGACCTGACCCGCACCGCCCGGCTCAGGGGAGATCGGTGAGTCGTGCCGCGACGTCGCCGGTCGGCCCCTGCACGGTCACGTCGGCGGGCGGTTCGACCTCGCGTCGGACCATGGCGAGCGCGACGGCGCGCTCTTCACCCGGCACCGCGGCGACGCTGGTGAGCTCCCCCACGGCCTTCCCGTCGACCGCGACCGACGCCCCGGGCGCCGGGACCGCAGGCCCGGGGATCTCGAGCCTCCGGAGGAACCGGTTGACGTGTCCTCGCGTGTCGATCCGGCACACGAGCTCCTGGCCGAGGAAGCAGCCCTTCGTGAACGAGACCGCGTCCCGCTCGAGCGCAGCCTCCTGCGGGATGGTCCGGTCGTCGATGTCGACGCCGAGGCGCGGGATCCCCGCCTCGATGCGCGCGACCTCGTAGGCACCGGGCGCGAACGGTTCGACGCCGCTGCCGACCAACGAGTCGCGGAGCGCCTGGATCTCGGCGGACGGAGCGAGCACGTCGACGCCGTGCACGGTCGGCCAGTCGGCGCGGACGACCCGACCCGTCCGCCACGGGACGTGGGCGCGGTTCGTGTCGGGGACATCCACACCGGTCGCGGCGGAGACTCGCGCCGGCGCGTCGGCGCCCCGGACCTCGAGGAGATCCCACGCGGTGGAGCGATCCTCGATGTCGGCCTTCACGCGGATGCGGTAGCGCGTGAGGCGCTCGGCCAGGGCCGGGCCGTACCCGGCCTCGCAATCGAGCCACCAGTCGGCGCCGACGTGGAGCGCGCGGAAGTCGACCTCGAGCTTCCCCTGCGGCGAGAGCAGCAGGCTGTGCGCGCCCGTTCCGTCGGGTACCACGTCGAGGTCCTGGGAGACGAGGCTCTGCAGGAACGAGGTGGCGTCGGGACCGGAGACCAGGACCGCGCCGTGGTCCGGTCGCTCGATCAGTCGTGTGCTCATGTGCGTTCCGAGGTGAGGGGTGTCAGGCGGCGCGCAGCCGCGGCGGCAGTCAGGAGCGCCTTCGCCTTGTTGCGGCACTCGAGATCTTCGTCGGCCGGGTCGGAGTCCGCGACGATCCCCGCGCCTGCCGACACGCTCGCCTGGCCGCCGCGGAAGACCATCGTGCGGATCGCGATCGCGGTGTCGAGGTTCCCCGAGAAGTCGAGGTAGCCGACGACGCCGGCATACGGGCCGCGCTTGACCGGCTCGAGGTCGTCGATGATCTCCATCGCCCGCACTTTCGGTGCGCCACTGACGGTGCCGGCCGGGAAGGTCGCGCGGAGCACGTCGACCGCGCTGCGCCCGGCGGCGAGGTCGCCGGATGCCTGGCTGGTGAGGTGCATGACGTGCGAGTACCGCTCGAGCGACATCAGCTCGTCGACCTGTTCCGTCCCGAACTCCACGACGCGTCCGATGTCGTTGCGTGCGAGATCGACGAGCATCACGTGCTCGGCGCGCTCCTTGGGGTTCTCCGCGAGCTCGGCACCGAGTCTGCGGTCGTGCTCGTCGTTCTGGCCGCGGAACCGGGTACCGGCGATCGGGCGGATGATCACGCGGCCATCGAGGACCTGCACCATGGGCTCCGGCGAGGAGCCGACGAGCGTCGCCTCGGGGTGCCGCACGACGTACATGTACGGCGACGGGTTCACCTGGCGGAGCACCCGGTACACGTCGAACGGGTCGAGCGTGCCCTCGATGTCGAAGCGCTGCGCGAGCACGACCTGGAAGATGTCGCCGGCGAGGATGTGCTCACGCGCGACCTCGACCGCCTGGCGATAGTGCTCACCGCCCATCGACGAGACCACGTCGGGCAGCTCACCGAGGTCGTCGGCGGGCGGGCGCGACGGGATGTACGGCAGCGGCCGGGCGAGCTCGTCGACGAGGTCCTCGAGGCGAGCGACCGCGCGGTCGTAGGCCGCGTCGACCTCGGGTTCGGTCGCGCCAACCTGCGGCAGGAAGACGTTCTCGATCAGTGCGAGTCGCTGGCGGAAGTGGTCGAACGCGGTCACGTGGCCCGTGAGCGAGAGCACCGCGTCCGGGAGCCCCCGGTCGTCGGTCGGGACCGACGGCAGGTGCTCCACCTCGCGCACGACGTCGTAGCCGAGGTACCCGACGACGCCGCCATGGAACGGCGGGAGCTCCGGGATCTGCGGCGCGCGATGGAGCGCCAGCAGGGCCTCGAGCGCAGCCAGCGCGCCCTGGTCGCGCGGGACCTCCGCGGGGAGGACTCCGTCGACCTCGACCTGGCGGCCGCGCACGACCATCGTGCACGCAGGATCACGACCGAGGAACGAGAAGCGTCCCCACCGTTGGCCGTGCTCGACCGACTCGAGCAGGAAGCCCGGGGCACCATCGGCCTCGGCGCCGACGAGCTTCACGAACGCCGAGACCGGCGTCTCCAGGTCTGCGAGCACCTCGCGCCACACCGGCACGACCGTGTGGTCGCGCGCCAGGGCACGAAAGTCCTCGCGGCTCGGCCGGATCGCGCCCGGGTCAGCCACGGGGCCGGCTCACCGGGGACCGGGCTCGGCGCCGCTCCCGAAGGCCCGGAAGAAGCAGGAGCGCTCCCCCGTGTGGCAGGCCCCCCGACCCTCCTGCTCGACGACCAGCAGGATCGTGTCGGCGTCGCAGTCGTATCGGGCGTCACGCACCCACTGCCGGTCGCCGGAGGTGTCGCCCTTGCGCCACAGCTCCTGGCGGCTCCGGCTCCAGAAGACCGTGCGGCCCTCCTCGAGGGTCCGACGGAGCGAGTCCTCGTTCATCCACGCCAACATCAGCACCGTGCCGGTCCCGGCCTCCTGGACGATCGCGGGGACGAGACCATCGTCGTTCCAGCGCACCGCGGCGAGCTCTTCCGGCGCATACGCGATCGGTGATGCCATGCCCGGCGAGGGAGAGGGCGACGCGGGGGACGATGCGGTCATCGCCGATCGAGCGTAGCCGTCGACCTCCCGGACGCCGTCGGGGATTGACGCGCGCACGCGGACCGTCGAGACTGCCCCGCCCCATGACCACTGCCGATCGCCTTCCCGCGCCACCTCGGGCTCCTCGTCGCCCCACCGTGCTCCGGCACGGAGGCGACGAGCGCACCGACGATTGGTTCTGGCTGCGCGAGCGCGACGACCCGGAGGTGCGCGACTACCTCGAGGCGGAGAACGCGTACACCCAGGCCGGGCTGGCGCACACGGAACCGGTCCAGCACCGGGTGTTCGCCGACATCAAGGAGCGCGTCCAGGAGACCGACGCGAGCGCGGTCGTCCGGCGGGGCGACTGGGAGTACTTCACGCGCACGATCGAGGGCCGCGAGTACGCGGCGCACTGCCGCCGGCCCGCGAGCGACGCGCCCGCTCCGGACCCACTCGTCGAACCCGCGAGTGCCGCCGGCGAGATGCTCGTACTCGATGAGAACGCGCTCGCGGCAGGGGAGGACTACTTCGTGCTGCGCGGGTTCGCTCTCTCCCCCGCGCAACGGCTCCTCGCCTACGCCGTCGACGTCACCGGAGGCGAGCTCGCGACGCTGCGGGTCCGTGACCTGGACACGGGCTCGGACCTGCCCGACGAGATCGACGGCGTGTACTACGGCCTGGCCTGGGCGAACGACGAGCGCACGCTCTTCTACGTGCGTACCGACGATGCGATCCGTCCGTACCAGGTGTGGCGCCACCTGCTCGGCGAGCCCACCTCCGCCGACGTGCTCGTGTACCAGGAGGACGACGAACGTTTCGGCGTCGGGATCGGTCGCATGCGCACCGGCCGCTTCATCGGCGTCGGGAGCGAGTCGAAGACGACGAGCGAAGCGCGCCTCATCGACGCCGACGACCCCACGGCACCGCTCCGTCTGGTCACCCCTCGCGAACAGGGCCTCGAGTACCACGTCGAGCACCACGTGGACGCGGAGCACGGCGACCGGCTCTTCGTGCTCACCAACGCGGACGGCGCGGAGAACTTCCGCCTGATGGTCGTCGGCCTCGAGGACACCAGCCGCGGGGCGTGGGCCGAAGTCGTCCCCCACCGGGCCGACGTCCGTCTGGCCGACGTCGACGCGTTCGCCGACCACCTGGTGCTGTCCGAGCGCTCGGCCGGCCTCGAACGGCTCCGCGTCCTGAGGCTCGGCGACGGATCCGAGCGCGTGCTCGAGATGCCCGACGACGTGTACTCGGCGTGGGTGGGGCCGAACCCCGAGTTCGAGTCGTCGACGCTCCGTATCGGGTACACGTCGCTCGTCGTGCCGACCTCCGACATCGACGTCGACCTCGCCGACGGCGCCCGCACCGTCGTGAAGCGCCAGCCGGTCCACGGCTATGACCCGTCGACCCTCGAGACGCACCGCCTCTGGGCGACGGCGTCGGACGGCACCCAGATCCCGATCTCGATCGTGCACCGCAAGGACCTGCATCGCGACGGCAGCGCAGCCTTGCTGCTGTACGGCTACGGCTCGTACGAGGTGTCGATCGACCCGACGTTCTCGGCGTCGCGTGTCTCGCTGCTCGAGCGAGGGGTCGCGTTCGCGATCGCCCACGTGCGGGGTGGCGGTGAGCTCGGGCGTCCGTGGTACGAGGACGGCAAGCTCGACCACAAGCGGAACACGTTCACCGACTTCGTCGCCTGCGCCGAGCACCTCGTCGCCCAGGGTTACACGTCACCCACCCGGCTCGTCGCCCGGGGCGGGAGTGCCGGGGGGTTGCTGATGGGCGCGGTCGCGAACCTGCGTCCGGATCTCTTCCGGGCCATCGTTGCCGAGGTGCCGTTCGTCGACTGCCTCACCACGATGCTCGACGAGTCGTTGCCCCTCACCATCACCGAATGGGAGGAGTGGGGCGACCCGGCGCACGACCCGGCGATCTACGACTACATCAAGTCGTACGCGCCCTACGACAACGTCGCGGCGCTCGACTACCCCGCGCTCCTGGTGACGGCCGGGCTCAACGATCCACGGGTGCAGTACTGGGAGCCGGCCAAGTGGGTCGCGAAGCTGCGCGAGACCGCGATCGGCGACGCGCCGCTCTTCCTGAAGACCGAGCTCGGCGCGGGCCACCACGGGCCCAGCGGACGCTACGAGTCGTGGAAGGACGAGGCCTTCGTGCTCGCGTTCGTCCTCGACCAGATGGGCATCGCCGAATAGCTCAGCCGAAGGGCATGAACAGCGCGAGCTGGCGGCTCTGGGCGAGCAAGGTGCCGTCGGCGGCCCAGATCTCCCCGTCCTCCTCCAGGAACCCCTCGGCCGCAGCGTTCGTGCGGAACACCGCGAGGAGGAAGTCGTCGGGTGCGATACCTGCGTGCGGGAGCGCCCGCCGGAAGTGCACCGTGAGATCGATCGTGGGGACGACGAAGGGCTGGTCCGAACGGCTGAACACCGGCGGGAGCCACGCGTCGGTGACCGCAGCGAGCACGGGAGCGTCGAAGACCTGGGGCTCCTCGAGCCGGATCCACCCACCGGCGACCGCCTCGTGCGCGAGGGGCTCGTCGCTCCATGGACGACGCCCGACCGCCCAGCGCGACTCCCACCGATGCGCGATCGGTGGCGCCATTGCGTCGGGGAGGAACGGCTCGATCGCTTCGGGCGACGGGACGACCGGTGCGACCAGATCGCAGAACTCCGGGCCCGGTCGGGGCGACGAGAACGCGGCCATCGCGAGGGCGATGAGACGGTCGCCCTGGGTCATGCGCGCGGAGCACGACGTCAGTGAACGCCCCTGCCGTTCGAGCACGATCGCGACCTCGACCGTGCCCTCCTCGGGCGGCGCAGCGAAGTGGACCGTCAGGGAGCGCGGTGCGCGCGCCGGGTCGTCGACCGCGGCGACCAGCGCACGCGTGATGATCCCCGCGAGGTACCCGCCGTTCGGTCCGCGCGCCACCCACCATGCAGGGTCGACGCGTGCCCCGAAGCGCAGGTCGTCGAGTCGCTCGATGGCGGTGTCGCGCTCGAACCGTGAGGCCATGGCGAAGGACGCTACCGCCGCACCCGATGCCCTCTACGCTCGTCGGCGTGGCCGAGGCGCGGGTGCTCACGACGGCGGACGGCGAGACGCTCGAGGCGCAGGTCGCGCCTGCGACCGGAGCCGCCCGTGCCGCGATGGTGCTGTGCCACCCCCACCCGCAGTTCGGCGGGACGATGCGCTCGATCGTGATCTCCGCACTCTTCGAGGCCCTGCCCGCGGCAGGGGTCACCTGCCTCCGCTTCAACTTCCGGGGCGTGGAGGGGAGCACCGGCGCGCACGACGAGGGACGCGGCGGAACAGGGCGACGTCCGGGCCGCGATCGGGGCGCTCGCCGCCGAGGTCGATCCGGCACTCCCCTTCGTCCTGACGGGCTGGTCCTTCGGAGCCGACGTGTCGTTGTCGGTCAACGATCCGGTGCTGGATGCCTGGTTCGCGATCGCACCCCCGCTGCACTTCGCCGCCGACCTCGCCGCGACCGGCGCAGATCCCCGCCCGAAGCATCTGGCGCTCGCCGAGCACGACGAGTTCCGTCCGCCGTCGGAGATCGTCGCCGCGGTCGGCGACTGGCAGGCCACCACGATCGAAATCGTGCCGGGCGCCAGCCACTTCTTCATCGGGCGCACCGACCGCCTCGTCGCGGTCGCGACCGTGCTCGTCGACGACCTGGTGAGCGGGCGGAGCTAATTCGCGGGGACGGGGCTGAACCCGTTCCGCTCGAGAAATGCGTTGCGGCGCTCGAGCTCGGCGCGCCAGGTGGTGAGGTCCTGCTCGAAGTGCGCTCGGTCGCCGTCTTCGTAGGCGTGCTCGAGCTCGTCGAAGGCGGTGTCCTCCGCGTCGAGCAGGGCGCGGTACCGCTTGAAGAACCCCTCGTCGAGGTGTCCGGCTTCACTCATCGCCACCTCCAAGATTCCTTGGATCTCATGCCAATCTCTGGGAGCGTTCGGTGTCGCACCCGGGACCGTATCCGACGATCGGGGGACCGCGCCCGGGGACCGGAACGCCCCGGAAGGGGCTACCGGGCGACGGCGGCGAGCGCCTCCGCGACCGAGAAGCGGCCCTCGTAGAGCGCCTTGCCGACGATGGCACCGGCGAGCCGCCGGTCGCCGTCGGCCAAGGCATCCAGCGCGACGAGGTCCTCCAGGGCTCCGACGCCCCCGCTCGCGATCACGGGAGTCCGGCTCGCGACGAGCACGGCGCGCAGCTGGTCGAGATCAGGACCGACGAGCATGCCGTCGCGCGCGATCTCCGTGACCACGAGTGCGGCGACCCCCGCGTCCTCGAAGCGGGCCGCGAGCCCCAGGAGGTCCGTGCCACTCCCCTCGACCCAGCCCCGGACCGCGACCTCGCGGCCCCGCGCGTCGAGCCCGACCGCGATCCGCCCGGGGTGCCGCACGCACAGCTCGTCGACGAGCTCGGGCCGCTCCACCGCAGCTGTGCCGACCACGACGCGGGCCGCACCGACGTCGAGCAGCGCCGCGGCCGCGGCGTCGGACCGCACGCCACCGCCCACCTGCACCTGACAGGAGACCGCCGACGCGATCGCCTCGATCTTCGCGAGGTTCGCCGGCTCCCCCGTGCGCGCCGCATCGAGATCGACGACGTGGATCCACTCGGCACCGGCTACCTCGAACGCCCGAGCGACCGCGACGGGATCGTCGTCGTAGACCGTCTCGCGCGTGAAGTCGCCCTGCTCGAGCCGCACCGCACGCCCGGCCCGGAGGTCGATCGCCGGGTAGACGATCACGGGGTCAGAGCGTGCCCTTGGTGCTCGGCACCCCGCCGGCACCCTCGATCCGGACCGCGTCCCGGAGCGCCACGGCAACCGCTTTGAACGAAGCCTCGATCACGTGGTGCCCGTTGCGTCCGGTCAGGGACCTGATGTGCAGGGTGAGGTTCGCGGCGACGGTGAACGCCCGCCAGAACTCCTCGCAGAGCTGCACGTCGAACGTGCCGATCCACTCCACCACCGGGTCGACCTCGTAGACGAGGAACGGACGCCCCGACAGGTCGAGCGCGACCTGCACGAGGGCCTCGTCGAGCGGCACGAGTGCGGACGAGAACCGACGGACGCCGGCCTTGTCGCCCAGCGCCTCGGCGAGACAGGTCCCGATCGCGATGCCGACGTCCTCGACGGTGTGGTGCAGGTCGACCTCGAGGTCGCCCTTCGCCGCGACCGAGAGGTCGAAGCGCGCGTGCTTGCCGAGCTGCTCCAGCATGTGGTCGAAGAACGGGATGCCCGTGCTCGCCGACGCCTCACCGGTGCCGTCGAGCGCGAGCACCACGTCGACCGACGTCTCCTTCGTGGCACGGTGCTGCTCCGCGCTCCGCGGTGCGGCCATCAGGCCTCCTCCTCCGGCATGTCTCGTTCTGGCACGTCGTCCTCCAGGGCGCTGCGCAAGGTCCCGAGCAGGCGATCGTCCTCCTCCGGAGTCCCCACGGTGATCCGCAGGCACCCCTCGAGGCGGGGCCAGCGCGAGAAGTCCCGCACGAGGACACCGCGCGCCACCAGACGTTGCCACACCGCGTGGGCGTCGCCGTCGATGCGCACCAGGACGAAGTTGGCGCCCGACGGCAGCACCGTCACCCCCGGCAACAGCGTCAGCTCGTGCGCGAGCCGGGTTCGTTCCGAGACGAGGGCCGCCACCCGCTCCCGCATCTCGTGATCGAAGCGCAGGGCCTCGAGCCCGGCGAGCTGCGTCGCCACGGAGAGGTGGTACGGCAACACGACCTTGTCGAGCTCGGCGACGATCGCTCGGGGTCCCACCGCGAAGCCGAGGCGGAGCGCGGCCAGCGACCACACCTTCGAGTACGTGCGCGTCACGACCAGCGGCACGTCGTCAGCGACGAGCTCGAGCGCGCTCCAGTCGGCGAACTCGCCGTAGGCCTCGTCGACGACGAGCAACGCAGGCCCGTGGTCGACGACTGCGGCGAGGAGCGCCTCGACCGTCGCGCGGGTCTCGACCGTCCCCGATGGGTTGTTGGGGCTGCAGAGGAACACCACGGTCGGGCGTTCGCTCGCGATGAGGATGCCGGCCTCGGTGGGCGAGACCTGGAACTCGCTCGTGCGCTCCCCGACGACGACCTCGGTACCGGTGAGTCGGGAGATGTGCGTGTGCAGCGGGTACGTCGGTTCGAACACGAGCGCTCGGCGGCCCGGGCCCCCGTAAGTGAGGAGGAGCGTCTGGAGCACCTCGTTGGAGCCGTTCGCACAGAAGACCTGCTCGGCCTCCTTGCCGAGTCGCTCGGCGATCGCGCTGCGCAACCCGCCCGCGGCGCGGTCGGGGTAGCGGTGCAACGGCGCGGTGCGCAGCGCCTCGACCCACGCCGCAATGAACTCGGGCGGCGGCGGGTACGGGCTCTCGTTGGTGTTGAGGCGCACGTCGACGTCGAGCTGGGGCGAGTGGTAGCCCTCGAGCTCGACGAGGTCCGGGCGCGGGGTCGGGAGGCTCATGCGGGATCCGTTCGGAGGGTGATCGAGCGACCGTGCTCGGCGAGACCTTCGACCGCGGCGAGCGCCTGCACGTGGGGGCCGACCCGCCGGAGCGCGTCCTCGTCGAGCGTGACGACGTGGACGTGGCGGCGGAAGTCGTCGACGCGCAGCGCGCTCGCGAAGCGCGCGGTGCGCGCGGTGGGAAGGACGTGATTGACCCCGGCCACGTAGTCGCCCACTGCAGCCGGCGCCCAGGGCCCGCAGAAGACCGCGCCCGCGTTGCGGACGAGTGCGACGAGCAGCTCGGGATCTGCCGTCATCAGCTCCAGGTGCTCGGGCGCGATCGCGTTCGCCGCGTCGAGGGCGCGGGCGGCGTCGTCGACGAGCACGACGCGGCCACCACCGGCCAGGTTCGCCTCGATCTCCGCGCGCCGCGGGGCGGCCGCCGTGAGCTCCTCGACCGCCGCGTCCACGGCATCCGCGAGCGCTTCGTCCCACGTGATCAGGTCGGCACCGCCGTCGGGTCCGTGCTCGGCCTGGGCCAGCAGGTCGATCGCGACGTGGGCCGGCGTGGCGGAACCATCGGCGACGACCACGATCTCGGAGGGGCCGGCGAGCGACTCGATCCCGACGGTGCCCGCGACCTCGCGCTTGGCCGCGGCCACGTACGCGTTCCCGGGACCGACGATGAGGTCGACCGGACGGATCGAATCCGTGCCGAAGGCCATGGCCGCGATCGCCTGGGCGCCGCCCACCCGGTACACCTCGTCGACGCCCGCGACCGCGGCCGCGGCGAGCGTCGCGGCCGGCACTGCGCCCGTGGCGTCGGGTGGGACGCACAGCACGACCTCGGGCACCCCGGCGATGCGCGCCGGCACCACGGTCATGAGGACGGTCGACGGGTAGTTCGCCCGGCCGCCCGGCACGTAGGCACCCGCGCGCTCGCACCGGAAGAACCAGCTCGCGGAGCCGTACCCCGTCGCGATCGAGCGCGACGTCGGGCGTGGCCTGGGCCTCGTGGTAGGCCGCGATCTCGCCGTGCGCGTACTCGAGCGCGCCCCGCAGCTCCGGCGACGCGGTCGCGAGCGCTTCGGCGATCTCGGCAGCCGGGACTCGCAGCTCGTCGACGCGGCACCCGTCGAAGCGCTCCGTGTACTCGCGCAGCGCAACGTCACCCCGGGTGCGGACGTCGGCGAGGATCGCTCGCACCGCGTCGAGCACACCCGCGTCGTCGGACGTGGGGCGTGCAAGGGCCGCGGCGAGATCGCCGTCGAAGCCGCGGAGGTCGAGTCGCGCGAGCATGGGAAGCGCGCTCATGCTAATCGTGCATCGGCGAGAACCGGCCCGAATTGCCCGGCTCGCGAACCGCGCGCAAGGCTCCGAGCCATGAGCGCATCGGACAAGGCCGAGCTCCTGACGCTCCGCACCCAGGTCGAGGACCTCACGACGCGCGTCACCGCGATCGCGAACAAGTACGGCGCCACCCCCGACTCCGCCGTCGCCGCCGACCTCTACGCCGCCGAGCGGACCCTCGTCACGACTCGCCGCTCCCTCGACCGCGCGATGAACCACCTCACGCCCGCGTCCTGACCGCCTTCCCCGGCGCCTTCGTCCCCGCCTTCTTGGCGGCCTTCGGCTCGGCCTTGAACGCCGACGGGCAGATGTCGACGAGCACGCACTCGTCGCACCGGGGCTTGCGGGCGGCGCACACCGCGCGGCCATGGAGGATGAGCCGGAGCGAGAAGACGCCGCGCTCCTCCGGGGGCACGAGCGCGTTCAGGTCGTGCTCGGCCTTCACCGCGTCGGTCTCCGCGGTCAGCTTCAACCGCAGCGCGAGCCGACCCACGTGGGTGTCGACCGGGAGCCCCGGCAGGCCGAACGCCACCGAGCGCACGACGTTGGCGGTCTTGCGCCCGACTCCGGGGAGCGTGACGAGGTCTTCGAGGTCCGACGGCACCTCACCGCCGAAGCGCTCCTCGACGGCGCGGGCCATGCCCAGCAGGCTCTTCGTCTTCGAGCGGAAGAACCCGCTCGAGTGGATCACCACCTCGAGCTCGGCCGGATCGGCGTCGGCGAGGTCGGCCGGCGTCGGGTAGCGCGCGAAGAGATCGGGCGTGACCTTGTTCACCGTCTCGTCGGTCGACTGGGCCGACAGGATCGTCGCCGCGAGCAGCTGGAACGGGTTGTCGTGGCGGAGGGCGCAGAGCTCGGCCGCCGTTCCCGGGTACTCGGTCGCGAGCCGCTCACGAACGATCTCGGCCCGCGCGCTCGCACCCCTCGGCTTCGCCACGCTCGCACCCTATTGGGCGTCGACGGGCTGGGGAGCGACACCGCGGCGGTAGCCTCGACCCATGCTCGACGTGCAGGTGCGACGTCCGGTCGCGCCCGCGGACACCTCCGTGCTCCAGGGGCTCGCCGCGCGCGCCACCGCGGCTTCGGGTCATCCACCGCTCGGTGACACCGTCTGGCGCGACCTCGAGCACGTGGCGCCCGCCTCCGCCGTGATCATCGCCGGCGACGGCGCCTTGGCCAAGGGTGCCGTGCACGTCGGGGCACCCGACGCCTCCGGCTCCGTGATCGCGGGCATCGTGCTCGATCCCGAGACCGATGGGGATGTGGTCGGCACCGCATTGGTGGAGGCGCTCGTCGCCGATGCGCACCTGCGGTCGGTGCACCACCTCGAGCTCTGGGTCTTCGGTGCCGACGCGCACACCGACACGATGGCGAACGCCGGTGGCCTCGCCGTCGAGCGCGAGCTGTGGCAGATGCGCGTCCCGCTCCCCCTCGCCGAGACGGTGCACTGGCCCGACGGCATCGACGTGCGCACCTTCGAGCCCGGGCGCGACGAGGACGCATGGGTCGCCGTGAACAACCGGGCCTTCGTCGCCGATCCCGACCAGGGCAGCTGGACCCGGGCGACGCTCGCGGCCCGCGAGGCCGAGCCGTGGTTCGACCCGGACGGGTTCCTCCTCGCTCAGGACCAGCGGGGACTCGCCGGCTTCTGCTGGACCAAGGTCCACCCTGCGGCACCCCCCACGGACCCTGAGGCGCTCGGCGAGATCTACGTCATCGGCGTCGATCCGGACCGACAGGGCATCGGGCTCGGTCGGGCGCTCACCGTCGGCGGACTCGCGTCGTTGCACGAGCGCGGCATCTCCGTCGGCATGTTGTTCGTCGACTCGATCAACCGGGCCGCCGTGGGGCTCTACCGGGCGCTCGGGTTCGACGTCGCGCGCATCGACCGCGCCTACGGGGTGGCACTCGCATGAGCACGCGGTACGGCGCGTCCGCGTGCCGATGTCGACGCGCTCCTCGCCGAGTGGGGCGAGCCCCGCTACCGGGCCGAGCAGGTCTGGGAGGCCCTGTACCGTCCCGCTCCGCTCGAGGACGCGACCGCACTCCCCCGGGCGCTCCGCGAGCGCCTGGCCGAGGCGTTGCCGCTCGAGCTGCTGTCGGTCGTCGAGGCGACCGCGGCCGACGGCATGACGACGAAATGGCTCTGGGGTGCGGGGCCCGACGCCGCGCAGGTCGAGACCGTGCTCATGCGCTCGCGCGACCGTGCCAGCGTGTGCGTGTCGTCCCAGGCCGGTTGCGCGATGGCCTGCTCGTTCTGCGCCACCGGCCAGGCCGGGCTCGAACGGCACCTGACGAGTGGCGAGATCGTGGAGCAGGTCGTCCGCGCCGCGCACAGCACCGAGCAGCGCGTCTCCAACGTCGTGTACATGGGGATGGGTGAGCCGCTCGCGAACTACGACGCGGTGTGGGAGTCCGTCGAGCGCCTCCACCGCGACCTCGGGCTCTCTGCCCGGCGGATCACGATCAGCACCGTCGGCGTGGTGCCCGGGATGCGGCGCCTCGCGACCGAAGAGCTGCCGGTGACCCTCGCGGTCTCGCTGCACGCCGCGGACGACGACCTGCGCACGAGCCTCGTCCCGCTCAACCGCCGCTACCCGATCGCCGACGTGCTCGACGCCGCGGCCGAGGTCGCCGCGGCCCGCGGTCGACGGGTGACGTTCGAGTACGCGTGCATCTCGGGGATCAACGACAGCGTCGACCAGGCCCAGGCCCTCGGACGGCTGCTCGGCTCCTGGCCGGGCGTCGGCGGCGCCCACGTGAACCTGATCCCGCTCAACCCGACCGCCGGCTACGGCGGCCACGCATCGGCGCGGGCCCGGCTCCGCGACTTCGCCGCCGCGCTCCAGGCTCGCGGCGTCCACGCGACCGTGCGCCGGACCCGCGGCGTCGACATCGACGCGGCGTGCGGCCAGCTCCGGGCACGCGGGGCGATCCCCGGGGATGCCCCGCCGTCGACCACAATGGCGCCGTGAACCAGTACAAGTGGTTGAACCAGTACCAGCCGCAGACACTCGTGATCGGCACGATGTTCTGCTACATCGACGCCGTGTTCGGGTTCCTGTTCGGCGTCGTCTCGACGTCGTTCATCCTGGCGCTCGTCACGATCGCCGGTCTGGCCATCGGCGGCTTCGGGATCGCGAACGAGAAGAAGTGGGGCTACTACCTCGCGGTCGGCGCCGCCGTGCTCCAGTTCGGGATGCTGATCATCGTCGCCGGCGGTGACGTCCTCCGGTTCCCGCTGATCCTGAACCTGTTCTTCGACGGCGCCCTCGTCGCGCTGCTCCTCCACCCCCAGAGCCGCGAATACCAACGGATCTGGTTCAAGTAGGCGCCGAGCCGCGCGGCTCAGCCCAGCAGCGTCGCGACGAGGCCGATCACTCCGAGGATGATCCCGAGGGCGACGCACACGATGCCGGCAGTGCGCAAGCGCGCGAGCTTGCGCGCCTCGCGAGCGACCGCCTGCTGCTGGCGACGCGTCGCCGCACGCTCGCGTCGCTCGAGCGCCGGGAGGTCGATGACGCGCTCCCCCTCGACGTCCGGCACGGCGCGCCCGGCATCGGTCAGCTCACGCGCGTCGGTCACGGCCGGGAGGCTAACCAACCTCGGACGACCTCCTGTGACCGAGCAACCCCGAGCGACGCGGGGCGCGTGCCCGAGCGCGGACAGTGACGGCCGGGTCAGGCCGCAGGCGGCCGCGCGCCAAGCGCCGTGACGATGGCGTCGTAGAGGCGAGGCGCGACCCACGCCGCGCCCTCCTCCGAGTAGTGCCCACCGTCGCGCGGGCGCAGCGTCACGCCATCGATCGTCTCCGGGCACGGTGGCCCATCCGGGCAGACGATCGCCGCGAGATCGACGAGCGCCACCGAGTCCTCGTGGTCGCGCGCGTAGCGGCGATAGATGCCGTTGAGGCGCTCGATCCGATGGATGTTCTCCTGGTTCGCCGGACCCGCCTCACTGAACTCCGCGGGCGGTGGCAACAACGTGAGCACGAGGCGGGCACCGCCCGCGGAGAGCCGCGCCCGCGTCTCGTCGAGCAGTCCGCGCCACACCTGCTCGGCCTGCGGCGAGTCGAGCGTCACGATCCCGCCGTTGATCTCGCGGTCGGCAGACTCCCACGAGCTGAGCATCACGACGGCCTGGGGTGCGAGGTCGGCGATCACCTCGTCCTGGTAGCCCGGCGCACCGTCCGAACAGCCGACGCCCCACGGGACCCGCACACCGTTCGCGACCGGGTACCCGGTCAGCACCCCACAGCCGGGTCGCACGGCTGCGGTGAGGGTGATGCCCTGCTGCCCGGCCTCCGCGGCCAGGGCCGGGGCCAACGTGTCCGCGACCGAGTCCCCGATGAACACCATCGGGTTCGGCGTCGGCGTCGGGCTCGCCTCCGCACCGGTGGGCGATGTGGTCGTCGTCACGACCGGCGCGGTCGTGTGCGTCACCTTGTCGGGGGTTGCGACGAGGTAGTCGGGCGGTGGCGTCGCGCCGCTGGTGCCGAGGACGAGCACACCGAGCCCGACCGCCAGCCCGACGGGTGCCGCGACCCACGCCATCCGACCTCGCGGCCATCTGCGTTGCCGGACCGGCATCTCGACGAGGTAGTACGAGACCGTGGCGATCGCGAACGTCACCGTGAGCCGGGTGGTCGCGAGCTCCCAACCGCCGAGGCGGGTCCGCCCCTCGGAGATCGCGATGCTCACGGGCCAGTGCCACAGGTACAGGCCGTAGGAGATCGCACCGATCCACCGGACCGGCCGCAACGACAGCAGCGCCTTCAGTGACGATGTGCTCGGCGCGGTCATCGCCGCGATGAGGATCGCCACCGCGATCTCGAACCCGAGGAAGCCGCCCGGATACATCCACGACGTCGTGTCCCGGATGGTCACGAACGCGGCCACGACCATCACCGCGGCAGCAATGCCGACGGCCTGGACCCAGCCCGACGAGCTGCGCTTGCCGCGCGCTCGCGCGAGGAACACGGCGAGCAGCGCGCCGACCAGCAGCCCGTGCGCCCGCGAGTCGGTGCCGTAGTACGCGCGTGACGGATCGACGGAGTCGTACCGCGCCGCCATGAGGCTGACCGAGCCGACGAGCCCGACACCGCACACCGCAGCGAGCAACCACGTGCGGCCGCGCGCGATGCGGAGCGTCGCGAACGCCACCAGCGGCCAGATCAGGTAGAACTGCTCCTCGATCGCGAGCGACCACATGTGCCGGAACGGCGACGCTTCACTCGACAGGTCGAAGTACGACTGGCCCGAGACGACGAAGTGCCAGTTCGCGCCGTAGAAGAGCGTCCAGATCCCGTCAGTGCGGATCGCGTCGAGTCGGTCGGTCGACGACGCGAGTGCTGCCCAGATCGCGACCGCGGCGACGACGACGACCAGTGCGGGGAGCAGACGCCGAGCGCGTCGCCCCCAGAACGCGACGAAGTCGATCGTCCCCGATCGGCCCCACTCGACGACGAGCAGCGAAGTGATGAGGTAGCCGGACAGGACGAAGAACAGGTCGACGCCGAGGAAGCCGCCCTGCATCTGTTCGGAGCCGAAGTGGAACACGATGACCGCGAGGACCGCGACGGCGCGCAGGCCGTCGAGCGCCGGCTGCTGCGCGAACTTCGTCGGGAGGTCGCCGCTCGCGGGAGCCGCCGACACCTCGGTCGTCACGCCGGAGCCCCCAGGAGGTCGAGGAGCCTCGGCGCGAACCAGTCGGAGCCGGCTCGATCGAAGTGCCCGCCATCGGCCGGGCGGGGCGTGGCTCCATCGGCGAACGTCGCCGGACACGGCGAGATGCCCGATGGGCACAGGATCCGGTTGAAACGGAGGAGCGAGAACCGACTCGGGTCACCCCGCACGACCTCGGTGAGGATCGCCTGCAGCGCTCGGGAGTCGGCGATCACCTGCGACGAGGGATCACCCTGCTCGCTCGGCGCCGGCAGAGCCGGCGCGGCGAAGACCACCTGCCGTCCGGACCCGGGGGGCGCGAGCTGGTCGGCGGTCTCGCGGACGAGCGCAGCGAGTCCGGATCGACCGGCCGGAGTCGCGCTGTCGTAGGTGACGCCGTCGACGAGGTGGGTCGCGGGCTCCCAGGTCGAGACCCACAGGTAGACGTCGGCCGCGTACAGCGCCATCTCCGGGATCGTCCTCGAGGCGAGCCGCTGCTCACAGCCGGGTGACCACGGGACGATGTCGCCGTTGGGCGCGACGACCGTGCCGCGGATCAGCCCGCACCCCGGGACCACGACGGCACCGGCGTCGAGACCACGCGCCCGGGCGGCGGGGACGAAGCCCCACGAGACCGTGTCGGCGAGCGAGTCCCCGACGAGCGTCACGCGGGTACCGGGACCGATCGGCGGCGTCTGCTCCAGTCCCCGCCGAGCCGCGGTCGCGAGTCCTGGATCGACCGGGATCGGCAGCGGCGCCCGGCCCGCGTCGGCGGTGCTCATCGTCAGCGGGACCGCTCCGAGCACGAGCAGCGCGATGCCGAGTGTCCTGATGCTCACGCCACCGCCCTCCCGGCTTGTTGGGTGTCCCTAGCGCCGCGCTCGGAGCTCGCTGATGATCTTCGGCGCGAGCCACGCGGCCACGACACGTGACGAGTCGATGGTGAAGTGCACCCCGTCCGGGCGCAGGACCGGATCGAGCTCGCCTTCCGGGCGGTCTCGGAGCCATGTCGCGAGGTCGATCACGCGCAGCTCCGGCCGTTGGCGTTGCACGTCACGAACGATCTCGTTGAAGCGTGCCATGCGCGCGGGATCGCTCGCGGGGTCGGGCTCGGCCGGTGCGGGTCGGATCGACCGGTCGACGTCGATGCGCGGGCTCGTCAGCCAGACCGGCGTGACCCCGCGGGCCAGGAAGAGGTCCACGGCCTCGAGCATCTCCCGCTCGAGGAACGCGTCGTAGACGGGGTCTCCCGGCGCCCGCCACTGATCGTCACCGGGGAGCCGACGGTCGGCGACGTCGAACGGTCCGAACATCACGACCGCTGCGTCCGGCGTTCCTTCATCCAGCATCTTGGGCCAGAGGGTCGCCCAGTCGGGACAGTCGCGCCCCGCGATGTCGACGACCCCGTGGGAACGGACGTCGCCGCCGCGGGTCAGGGAGCATCCCAACCCGGTGTCGCCCGCGACGACCGCGAGGCCGGGGTTCGAATCGGTCCACTGCGCGATACCGACCGCGGTCCGGAGCGCCGTCGAGTCCCCGAAGAACCCGATCCGAAACGGATCGGCGGCGGTACCGCTGCCCGAGCCCGCGGGCGCCGGCGCTCGGGAAGCCGCTGCGTCGACGACGCGCTGGGACGCCGCGAAGTCGGTCGCAGTCGGCTCCGGTGCGAGCGCCCCGAGCGACACGGCCGCGACGACGACCGCGGCAACCGCAGACGGGCCCATCACCCAGGCGACGCGGCCGGTCGGCCAGACGCCGCGCCGGATCGGCTGCTCGATCAGGAAGTACGACGCGGTCGCCACGAGGATGGTCACTGTGGCCTGCACGCCTGCGAGCGCCAGGCCGTGGAGGCCCACGAGCTCGGCGTCGAGCCAGAGGATGATCGGCCAGTGGAAGAGGTAGACGCCGTACGAGATCCGACCGAGCCCGCGAAGGGGGGCCCACGACAGCACCGTCGCGACTCCACCGCGCGCCAGCGCGGCAGCGATCAGCGCGGCCGAGACGAACGCGAAGGCAGTAAGCCCGCCGTAGGACAGCCAGCCGCCGAGCTGCGTCGTGGCCGACAATGCGACGATCACGAAGAGTGCGAGCCACCCGAGCACCACCAGCGGAGGGCGGGCGCGTGTCCCGATCAGTCGTCGCGGGATCCCGCTGCACGCGAGGAGCCCGCCGACGAGGAGCTCGCCGGCCCGAGTCGGCAAGCTGTAGTACACGAAGTCGAAGGCACCGAAGCTTGCTGCGACCAGCGTGATGCAGACCGAGAGCACGATCCCGACGGCGAGCGTGCGGGCGAGCGATCGGCAGAAGGCCCGACCCCCGCCGGAGTGGCGCAGGACGACGACGGCGACGAGCGGGTACACGAGGTAGAACTGCTCTTCGATCGCCAGGCTCCAGAAGTGCTGCAACGGCGACGGCGCCTGGAACAGGTCCGCGTACGAGTGCCCGGAGAACAGGAAGCGCCAGTTCGCGACGTAACCGACCGCGGCGAGCGCATCCCCGCGCAACGAGTCCGGTGACCCGTCGAGCACCGTCACGCCGACGACCACCCCGAGCACGATCGCGACGAGCGCCGCCGGCAGGAGCCGGCGCAAGCGACGGGTCCAGAACCGCGCCAGGCCGATCGTGCGTCGACGGACCCCGTCGTCGAGCAGCAGGCGCGTGATCAGGAAACCCGAGAGCGTGAAGAACACCGAGACACCGAGGAAGCCGCCCTCGGCCCATCCGAACCCGGCATGGAACGCGAAGACGAGGATCACCGCGAGCGCCCGGATGCCGTCGAGCGCCGGGAAGTACACCCGGGGGTTCGGTGCCTCCTGCTCGGACCGAGTCGCCGGGCCTGCGGGCGCCTCCGCGGCGGGTTGGATCGCGGTCGGGGTGCGCGTCACGTCGCTGTCGACTCCGGCCACCCATCGAAGCCTAGGTGAGGCGATGTCGCGGAACCTTGCAGGTGCACCGACCGCCGGCAGCGTGGTCCCTTGTACGCTCCTCGCTCGTGACCCGCGCCCCGGAGCAGCTCGTCGCCGACCTCGAGGCCCAGCTCCGCCCGCTCGAGCTCGAGCTCGCCCGGGCGTGGTGGGAGTCGAACACCGACGCGTCGCCCGCGGCCGACGCGCGACGCTCGGCAGCAGACATCGCCCGCCGCGAAGCGCTGTCGGATCCGGAGGTGTTCGCCGAGCTGCGCGCGGCCCGGGAGACCGAAGGTCTCGACCCGCTGCTCCGACGGCAGCTCGACGTGCTGTTCGACCTGTTCGCCCCGAACCAGCTCCCCGAAGACCTCCGCCGGCGCCTCGTCGAGGGAGAGACCGCGATCGAGGCGATCTTCAACACCTTCCGCGGCACGCTCGACGGTGAGGAGGTCGACGACAACACGATCCTCGGCATCCTCCGCACGAGTGACGACTCCGGGCGGCGTCGGAAGGCTTGGGAGACCTCGAAGCAGATCGGGGCCGAGGTCGCCGACCAGGTGCGTGAGCTCGCCCGCGTCCGCAACGAGGCGGCGCGCGCGCTCGGCTACCGCGACCACTTCGCGCTGGCACTGGCGACGACGGAGCTCGACGAGGACCGTCTGCTCGCGACGC
This sequence comes from uncultured Acidimicrobiia bacterium, assembly GCA_963720675.1. Taxonomy (GTDB): domain Bacteria; phylum Actinomycetota; class Acidimicrobiia; order IMCC26256; family PALSA-555; genus JALHSW01. Next base: position 569,688 of record CAVRGH010000010.1, read on the forward strand.
TCGACGAGGTCGACCGGTACACCGCGGCTCCGTTCACCGAGTGGAAGGCCCGCAGCGACGCGAAGCTGGCCGAGCGTTTCGGGTGCGCGGCCGAGGAGCTGCGGCCCTGGCACCTCGACGAGCCGTTCTTCCAGGATCCACCCGCGACCAGTGCGGTCGACCTCGACGCCGTCTTCGCCGGACGCGACCTCGAGGCGCTCACCCTGCGTACGTACGACGGGATCGGCCTCGACGTCCGCACCGTGCTCGCGAACAGCGACCTGCTCGCCCGCCCGGGCAAGAGCCAGCACGCGTTCTGCATCGACATGGACCGTGAGGGCGACGTCCGGGTCCTCTGCAACGTGCAGCCGAACGAGCGCTGGGCCGACACGATGCTGCACGAGTTCGGGCACGGCATCTACGACCGCGAGGTGCGCAGCGAAGTGCCGTGGCTGCTGCGCGGCGCGGCGCATGCGCTCACCACCGAAGGCATCGCAATGATGTTCGGGCGCCTGGTGCGCGACCCCGACTGGCTCGGCCAGGTCGTCGGGCTCGACGCCGAGGAGCTCGACGCCCTCGCGCCGCAGCTCGCAGAGGCCCGCCGGGCCGCGCTCCTCGTCTTCGCCCGGTGGGTGCTGGTGGTCACCCACTTCGAGCACGCGTTCTACGCCGACCCCGAGCGCGACCTCGACACCCTCTGGTGGGACCTCGTCGAGCGGTACCAGCTCGTCCGCCGGCCCGACGGCCGCCACGCGCCCGACTGGGCGTCGAAGATCCACCTCGCGGTCGTGCCCGTCTATTACCAGAACTACCTGTACGGGGAGCTCGTCGCGTCACAGCTCGACGCCACGCTGCGCTCGCGCGCCGGAGGCATCGTGGATCGCGCCGAGGTCGGGCGGTTTCTCGTGGACGAGTTCTTCGCGCCGGGCGCGACGTTGCGCTGGGACGAGCTCGTCGAGCAGGCCACCGGCGAGCCGCTCACCGCGATGCACCTCGCCCGCCAGCTGACCGCCACGGCCTGATTCCACGGATCTGGGTCTCTCAACCCCGAGAGGAAGGTGGAGGGACGCAGTGGCCTCGCATCGACGCCGCCCTCGAATCTCTGGGAGGGTGACGGAGATGGAGTTCAACCTCGCAGACCTGTGGGAGAAGGTCGTGGACGCGGTGCCCGAGCGCGAAGCGTTCGTGACCGTCGATCGGCGGCTCACCTACGCAGCAGCCGACGAGCGCGCCACCCGTCTCGCCCATGCCCTCGCGGCCCGCGGCGTCGGGGCCGGCGACCATGTCGCGCTCTATCTGTACAACGGGACCGAGTACCTCGAGGCGATGCTCGCGGCGTTCAAGCTCCGAGCCGTCCCGGTGAACGTCAACTACCGCTACGTCGAAGACGAGCTCCGCTACCTGTTGGACGACAGCAACGCAAAGGCCGTCGTCTTCCACCGCGAGTTCGCGCCCAAGCTCACCGCGATCCGCACCGATCTCCCCCGGCTCGCCGGCTATCTCGCGGTCGACGACGGGTCGGACGCAGATCTCGCGCCGCTCGACGGGACCGACTACGAGACAGCCCTCGCCGACGCGTCAGCGAAGCGCGACTTCGAGCCCCGCTCCGCCGACGACCACTACATCCTCTACACGGGCGGCACGACCGGGATGCCCAAGGGCGTCGTGTGGCGTCACGAGGACATCTTCTTCGCCGCCTTGGGTGGAGGTGGAGTCGGCAACCCGATCTCGGCTCCCGACGAGATCGGCGAGCGGGCCGTGCAGGGCAGCACCCGGTGCCTGCCTGCGTGCCCCTTCATGCACGGCACCGCGCACTGGATGGCCCTCTCGGTCCTCTTCAACGGCGGCTGCGTCGTGATCGACACCGACCGCCACATGGATCCCGCGCACATCTGGGGGCTCGTCGCCACCGAGCACGTCACCTTCTTGATCATCGTGGGCGACGCGATGGGACGACCGCTGGTCGAGGCGATCGAGCACCTCGACCCGAGCGTCGACATCTCGGGCCTCGCGATCCTGCTCTCGGGCGGTGCGATCCTCTCGCCGTCGGTCAAGCGCGAGCTTGCAGCGCGGCTCCCGAACACGATGGTGATCGATGGGATCGGGTCGTCGGAGACCGGCGGCCAGGGCCAGATGACGGTCGAGGCAGACGGCGAGATCTCCTCGCAGCCGCGCTTCGCGATGACCGAAGAGAACACCGTCCTCGACGACGACCTCCAGCCGGCCGCGGTCGGCGTGGTCGGGAAGCTCGCGCGTCGCGGCCACATCCCCCTCGGTTACTACAACGATCCCGAGAAGACGGCAGCCACCTTCCCCATCGTCGACGGTGAGCGATGGTCCGTCCCGGGTGACCATGCACGCATCGAGCCCGACGGAACGATCACCGTGCTCGGCCGCGGATCCGTCTCGATCAACACCGGTGGCGAGAAGGTCTACCCCGAAGAGGTCGAGGGAGCGCTCAAGGGCCACGACGCGGTGTTCGACGCGGTCGTCGTCGGCGTGCCCGATACTCGCTGGGGCGAGCGGGTCGTCGCGGTCGTGCAGGCGCGCGACGACATCGAGCAGCCGTCGTTCGAGGACCTCGACCGCCGGGTGCGCACGGCGATCGCCGGGTACAAGGCTCCGCGCGACGTCGTGTTCGTCGACGCCATCGTGCGTTCGCCGTCCGGGAAACCCGACTACCGGTGGGCCAAGACCATCGCGATGCAGCGGCTGCTCCCGGGCGATCCGAGCACGATTCCCGCACCCTGACGGAGCCGGCGCCGACGGGTCACGGCACCGACAGCGGTCCCGGTTCGCGCGCCGCGTGCACGCGGGCGTGGGCAACCGCCGCGTCGAAGTCGGTGAACAGGTGGTTCTGGTGCGCGAGCTCGTCGAGGGCCCCGACGGCCTGCAGCACCTTCAGGTGCTCGGGGCGCGGGCCCTTCAGGAGAACGGTCACGTGACGGGCCTCGAGCTCGCGCACGATCTCGCCGAGCGCCTGCGCGCCCGTGGCGTCGAGCACCTGGAGGCTGGGGAGCCGCAGGATGATCACTCGCACGTCGCTCACCGCGGTCAGCTCGTGCAAGAAGCGTTGCGCGGCACCGAAGAACAAGGCTCCGTCGAGCCGATAGACGAGGATCCGCTCGTGGAGCAGCTCGGTCTCTGTCTCCGCATCCACCTCGTGCACGGGCGGGAGCGCTTCGGACACCGCGGTGGCGTTTCGGGCCACGTTCCGCAGCGCGAGCACCGCCGCGACCGCGACCCCGATCTCCACCGCGACGATCAGGTCGAAGACGATCGTGGCGCCGGCGGTGAGCACGAGGACGGCGGCATCGCCCCGAGTCGACCGCAGCACCGAGCGCACGTTCACGAACTCGACCATGCGCACCGCTGTCACCATCAACACGCCGGCAAGAGCAGCCAGCGGGATCTTCGAGACCAGTCCCCCGCCGACGAAGACCACCAGCACGAGCACGAGCGCATGGACGATCGCCGCGACGCGGGTACGTGCGCCGGCTCGCGCGTTCACGGCGGTACGTGCGATCGCGCCCGTCGCGGGCATCCCGCCGAAGAGCGGAGACACCACGTTGGCCAGGCCCTGGCCGAAGAGCTCGCGGTTGGGATCGTGGGGCGCGGCGTCGGTCATCCCGTCGGCGACCTTCGCCGAGAGCAGGCTCTCGATCGCCGCGAGCGCGGCCACGGCGAACGCGGCCCCTGCCAGATCCGAGATCGCCGGTCCGGAGAGGTCGGGGAGCGAGGGCAGCGGGAGCGACCCGGGCAGGGCGCCGATGCGCGCCACGTCGAGGCCCGCGATCTCGGCCACCACCGTCGAGACGACGACCGCGATGAGCGAGCCGGGGATGGACCGGTGGATTCGCGGTGCGGCCACCATGATCAGCGCGACGAGCACCACGAGGCCGAGCGCAGCCACGTCGAGCGCGCCGAATGCGTCGAGCACGGCTTGTCCCGCGACGACGATGGTCTTGTCGCCGTCGGACTTCGGCACCCCGAGCGCGGCGGGCACCTGCTGGAGGAAGATGATCACTGCGATGCCGATGGTGAAACCCTCGATGACCGGCCACGGGATGTAGGCGAGGTAGCCGCCGAGGCGCGCGAGCGCACCGAGCAGGATCAGACCGCCGGCCAAGATGCCCACCACGAAGACCGCGTCCCGCCCGTACTGGGCAACGATCGGGACGAGGACGACCGTCATCGCCCCGGTCGGACCCGAGACCTGTACGTTCGAACCGCCGAAGATCCCGGCGACCAGCCCGGCGACGATCGCGGTGATCAGTCCGGCTTCGGCCCCGAGGCCGGTGGTGATCCCGAACGCGAGTGCCAGGGGCAGTGCAACGACGCCGACGGTGACCCCGGCGACGATGTCGCTCCGCCACGACCGCGAGAACCCGGCATAGTCGGCGCGTCGCGGAAGGAGCGCGCCGACGCGATCGACGCCGCTCGCCACCCAGGTGCGTGGGCTCACCGCGAGCTGCCGGCCGCACGCAGGTCGGCGAGCAGGTCTTGGGTCTCGGCGAGCGACCTGATGAGCACCTGCTTGGCCGCCGCGAGCAGCTTCACGAGCTGCGGGTCCCGGATCGCGTAGAAGACCGACGAGCCCTGCTTCCGCGTCGTCACCAGGCCCGCGTGACGGAGCACGCCGAGCTGCTGCGAGAGGTGCGGGGGCTCGATGCCGACGAGCGGCTGCATCTCCCCCACCGAGCGCTCGCCGTCGGCGAGGAGCTCGAGGATCCGGATCCGAGCCGGGTGCGCGAGCGCCTTGAACAGCTCGGCCTTGAGCTCCGAGATCGGCACGTTGAGCGCCGTGGTCGCCTGCTTGCCCACCTGGGCCTCCGGTCCTCGATCTTCGGCTTCGCTCGCGTCTTCTCTGTATGCGAAGTTTCGCAAGTAATAGTAATGGAAGGTCTGATCGCCCCACGAATCGCTGGGCATGATGAGGTGGTGAACCGCCTCGCGACCGAGACCAGCCCGTACCTGCGCCAGCACGCCGACAACCCGGTCGACTGGTACCCGTGGGGCGAGGAAGCGTTCGCCGCGGCCCGCGAACGGGACGTCCCGGTCCTGCTCTCGGTCGGGTACTCGTCGTGCCACTGGTGCCACGTGATGGCGCACGAGAGCTTCGAGGACCCCGACATCGCCGCAGTGATGAATCGGCTCTTCGTGAACGTCAAGGTGGACCGGGAGGAGCGGCCCGACGTCGACGGCATCTACATGCAGGCCGTCCAGGCGATGACCGGTCAGGGCGGTTGGCCGATGACGGTCTTCCTCGCGCCCGACGGCCGGCCGTTCTACGGCGGCACGTACTTCCCCAAGGCCGACGGGCACGGTCGGCCCGGCTTCGTGCGCCTCATGGAGGTCATCGACGAGGCGTGGCGCACCCAGCGGGACGACCTCCTCGAACAGGCCGGCAAGCTCCGCGACGCGATCGAGCAGACCACCACGATCGACGGGGGTGGGACGACCGACCCGACGGGCGAGATCCTCGGTCGGGCGGTCGAGAGCGTCGCGGCTCAGTTCGACCCGCGACACGGCGGGTTCGGGCGGGCCCCCAAGTTCCCCCAGGCGATGACACTCGACTTCCTGTTGCGCGCGAGCCGACAGGATCCCGACCCGCACCTCGTCGAGATGGTCACCGTCTCGCTCGACGCCATGGCCGCGGGCGGGATGTACGACCAGCTCGGCGGGGGGTTCCATCGCTACTCGGTCGATGCGTTCTGGCTGGTGCCCCACTTCGAGAAGATGCTGTACGACCAGGCGCTCCTCACGAATGCTTTCGTGCACGCCTGGCTCGTCACCGGGGCACCGCGGTACCAGCGCATCGTCGAGGAGACGATCGAGTACGTGCTGCGCGACCTCCGGCACCCCGACGGTGGATTCTTCTCGGCCGAAGACGCCGACTCCGAGGGCATCGAGGGGAAGTTCTACGTCTGGTCGCTCGAGGAGATCACCGCGATCTGCGGCGACGACGCCCCCGAGGTGATCCGCTACTTCGGGGTGACCGAGCGGGGCAACTTCGTCGACCCGCACACGCAGTACTCCGGCACGATCCTGCACGTCGTCGACCGGGACGAGGAACGTCCCGAAGCCGTCTCACGGGTGATCCCCGAGCTCTTCGAGGCCCGCGAGGCGCGAGTTCGGCCCGGCCTCGACGACAAGGTGCTGCTGGCGTGGAACGCGCTGTTCCTCAACGCCCTGACCCAGGCCGCGACCGTGTTCGGCCGCGACGACTGGATGGAGGCGGCGCGCGCCAACGCCCGCTTCCTCCTGCGCGAGCTCCGGCGTGCCGACGGACGCCTCCTCCGCTCCTGGCAGGGTGGGCGCGCCGCGATCCCGGCGTACGCCGAGGACCACGCGGCGCTGCTCGAAGCGCTGCTCACGCTCGCCGAGCTCGACGACGTGGCGTGGCTCTCCGACGCGCGTGAGGTCGCCGACGCCCTGCTCACGCTGTTCGGCGACGACGAGCACGGTGGCTTCTTCACGACCGGCTCGGATGCCGAGGCGCTCATCGTCCGACCGAAGGACGTGCAGGACAACGCGACCCCGGCCGAGAACTCGCTCGCCGCGAACGGCCTGCTGCGGCTCGCGACGCTCACCGGCGACGCCCGCTACGAAGCACCCGCCGCTCGGTGGGTCCGCACGATGGCCCCGCTCCTCGGCGAGCACCCGACCGCGTTCGCCTACCTGCTCGGAGCCCTCGAGCGTTGGCTCACCCCGCCGCTCGAGATCGCGATCGTGGGCCCGTCCGACGATCCCGCGACGGCCGCGCTGCGCGCCGAGGTCACGCGGCGGTTCCTGCCCAACGCGGTTCGCCTCGCGGCGCCGCCGGGGACGGGCGCGGACCTGTCACCGTTGCTCGCGGACCGCCCGCTGGTCGACGGGGTGCCGACCGCGTACGTCTGTGAGCACTACGCGTGCCGTCAGCCCGTCACGACTCCCGAAGCCCTCGCCGCCCAGCTCCCCTGAGAACAGCTTTGGCGTCAGCATCGGGTGCCTGAGACACCGCTGCTGACGCCAAAACCCCGCTCGGCGGGTGGTGCGGGGCTACTTGGGGGGCTGGAGGCCGTCGGCCAGGTGCTCGGCCATGGCCCAGCCGTAGGCGATCATCGCCTCGCCCTTGGCGGGGTCGACGACACCGACGAGCTCGGTGGCCGCCTTGCCGCCCAGCTTCACGTGGCGAGCGTCGAAGACCGGCTCGGTCCCCTTGCCCTTCTTCACGCGGAACGCACGGTCGTCGTAGCGGGCGTCGCAGCCGAACCGACGGGCGAGACGCCGGCCCCAGGCCCGCTCCTCGCCGTTCGGGTCGTACTTGGGACGCGGGCAGACGTCGACGAGCGCGGTGAGCTGCGAGTACGCGGCGGGATGCGCGATTCGACCGGCGACGAGGACGTCCTCGTCGGGGAACGAGATCGCTGCCCGGCGGTACAGCTCGCCGACGAGCCCCTCGAGCGAGGCGCGGGCGCTCTTGCCCTTCCGGACGGCACCGAGACCCCAGAGGATGCAGGGGGTGCCACCGACGCGCTCGAGCGAGCCGAAGAGGAAGCCTTGGAGCTCCTCGTCCTCGCTGCAGATCGTCACCAGGGGGAACTGCTCCACCGCGGTGTCGAGGTGCGAATCGGCCAACGGGAGGCCGACCGTCTGGACGAACTGGCCGAGCTCATCGAGCTCAGCCGGCTTGAGCGAGATTGAATCGCGAGATTCGACCGCCATGAGACGTCCATTGTTGCCGATCCGACCCACCTCCGGCCAGTCGGCATCACGAGCCTCACGCGGCCCCTACTCCACCGTGATCCCGCGGAGGGTCGGGTCGGCGTCGGGGACCTTCGGATCGAGGTCCCGCAGGGTCGTCACGAGCAAGGTGGAGACGGCGACGTCCCGCACCCACTTCCGGTCCGCCGGCACCACGTGCCACGGCGCGGGGTCCGTCGAGGTCTCGGTGAGTGCCTCTTCGTAGGCCCGCTGGTAGTCGTCCCAGTGCTTGCGGACGTCGAGATCGCCCTCGTTGAACTTCCAGTTCTTCCCGGGTTCCGCCAGCCGGGCCTGGAGGCGCTCCCGCTGCTCGTCCTTCGAGAGGTGCAGGAACACCTTCACGATCGTCGTGCCCTCGTCGACGAGCATCCGCTCGAACTCCCGGATGTGCCGGTACCGGAGTCGGCACTGGTCGTGGTCGACGGCCCCGAACATCCGGGCGGCCACGACGTCCTCGTAGTGCGAACGGTTGAAGACCCCCAGGTGCCCACGGTCCGGGCACACCCGGTGCACGCGCCAGAGGTAGTCGTGGTCGAGCTCGGCATCGCTCGGCGCCTTGAACGAAGCGACCTGGCACCCCTGCGGGTTCAGCCCGGAGAGCACCCGGCGGATCGTGCCGTCCTTCCCCGCCGCGTCCATCCCCTGCAGCACGAGCAGCACCGAGCGCGAGCCCTCGGCCCAGAGTCGCTGGTGGAGCTCGTCGAGGTCCTGGCTCAGGTCCTCCAGCACGTCGCGCGATGCGTCCTTCCCCTCGATCCCGAGCGTGTCACGCGTGTCGCGGCCGTCGAGGCCCGCCGCCTCACCCGGTTCGACTCGCAGCCGCTCGACCAGCTTGTTCATGTCCCACCGCCCGTCGCCATCACGTCAGTACCGGATCTCCGCACAGACCGCGTAGTGGTCCGACGGCAACACGCCGCCGACGGGCTCGATGCCCTCGACCGTTGCCGCCAGGATCTCGCCGCGCGCCAAGGTCGTGCGGGTACCCGACGAACACGTAGTCGATGCGACGATCGGGCTCCGGCGCGGAAGCCGTGAACGGGTTGAGACGCGACCAGGTCCAGCCCGGCCCGCCACTGCCTGCGGTCCGCCACGCATCGAAGAACACCAGACTCGGCGTCGGCACCGCGGCAAGACCGGTGAGCTGACGGATCTCGGCCGAGTCCGATTCCGCATTGAAGTCGCCGCAGAGGATGGGCGGGAACTCGCGCGCCCCGGCGGTGTCGCCGATGAACTGGCAGATCGACGCGACCTGCTGCTGCCGCACGTGGCTCTGCTCGAGATGCCAGTTGAGGTGCGTGTTGAAGACCTCGAACGGTCCCCGAGGGCCGTCGACCGTCGCCCGGATGACGCTGCGGAGCTCGTCGAGCCCCTTCGGTGCCGGCAGGGCTGCACCACGCGCGCCCGAGATGGGCCACCGGGACAGCACCGCGTTGCCCATGCTCTCCTCGGCGACATCGAGCCCGAGCCCGGCTGCGTACACGTGCCGGTACCCGAGCGCGTCGGCGATGGCGGCGGGTTGGGACTCTCCGCCGCGCGTCTCCCACGCCTCCTGGAGGCAGATGACGTCGGCGTCGAGACGACGCAGCGTCTCGACGATCGCGGGCTGGCGCGCCTCCCACGGACCGAACCGCCACCACAGGTTCCACGAGACCACGCGCATGCGCGTGTCGACGACCGGGGGTGGCTCCCATCCCGCGGTCACCGACTCGAACGTCACGGGCGGCAGACTACCGACGCCCGTGCCTAATCTGCGCCGGTGCCGCTCGATGTGAACCTCCTCGATGTGAACCTCCTCGACGGGGCCTTCTACGCAGGCGACCCCTACCCCACCTACCGGCAGCTGCGGGACGAAGCGCCGGCGTACTGGGATCCCGCGCAGAGGATCTGGGGCATCAGCCGCTACCAGGACGTCGTCGACGTCGAGAAGCAGACGGCGCGCTACACCTCCGCGCACGGGTCACGGCCGCGCGTGCCCGCCGACTACTCGATGATCAACCACGACGACCCGCTGCACCAGAACCAGCGCCGCCTCGTGGCTCGTCGGTTCACGCCGCGGTCGGTGAAGCAGCACGAGGACCACGTGCGCGGCATCGTGACCGAGCTCATCGACGCGATCGGACCGCGCGGTCAGGCCGACGTCGTGCACGACCTCGCCGCGCCACTGCCGGCGCGGGTCATCTGCGAGCTGCTCGGCTTCGATCGGTCACTCGCGCCCAAGTGCCAGGAGTGGTCCGAGGTCACGATGCTCGAGGGCGGGCAGTACTCGTTCGACGGCCGCGATCGAGACACCAGCAACGCCACGGTCAACGCGGTCCTCGAGTTCGCGGTCGCGGCGACCGAGCTGCTCGAGGCCCGCCGACGCGACCCCCGGGACGACCTCTTCTCGGTATGGGCCCACACCGAGGTTGCGTTCCCCGACGGCACGACTCGGGCCATGAACGACGACGAGATCGTGCACGAGGCACTGCTCCTCCTCGACGGCGGGGCCGAGACGACCCGGACCGTCATCGGCACGATGTGCCTCGAGCTCATCCGCCACCCGGACCAGCGCGCCGCCCTCGTCGCCGATCCGGGCATCCTCGGGGCCACAGGGGTCGAGGAGTTCATCCGCTGGGTCACACCGATCCTCAACATGCGGCGTACGGCGACCGAGGACCACGAGCTGCACGGCGAGACGATCCACGCCGGCGACGAGATCCTGCTGATGTACTCGTCCGCGAATCGCGACGAGCGCGTGTTCTCCGACCCGGACGCCCTCGACGTCACGCGCGAGCACAACCATCACGTGGCCTTCGGGTTCGGGACCCACTTCTGCCTCGGGGCGTCCCTCGCCCGGCTCGAGATCCGCGTGATGTTCGAGGAGCTCGTGCGGCGCATCCCGGAGCTGCGCCTCGCGCCGGGTGCGGCACCGAAGCGCCTCCCGTCCGCGTTCGCGGTGGGCTACGACACCATCCCGGTGGAGTTCGACCCGCTGCCGGTCTGAGCCACCGACCTCCCGCCCCGCAACAGCTGCCTCAGCCCGCGGTGCGGTGCGCGTCGTTCCAGACGTCGGCCGCCTTGTAGAGCAGCCAGAGCGCGCCGGCGATGATCGCTGCCACCCACGAGCAGCACGACGAGGGCGGCGAGCAGACCCGGGATCCCCCACGACGACTTGTCCTCGAGTGCGAGGCAGGTGCCCCCGTTGCGGCCGAGGAACGCGCCGAACGCCCGGAGCTCGATCGTCTCGCAGTCGGCGCTGATCGCTCCGGTCAGGATCGACATGCCGGACCACGTCCAGAACGAACCCAGCACCAGCGCCCAGATCCCGATGATCGCGAGGACGATGCCTCCACCCTTGGAACCGCGCACGTCCGACTCCCCCCGAAGTGTGTAGCCGCGGGCGAGTCTCACATCCCGCGAGCCCGCCGTCGAGCACCTCGCCGCCGTTCCCGAGCCGGCGCTCGCTCGAGCTGCGTCCGGCGACGCGCGGCGGCGTACCGGACTCGTGACCCGATCGAGCGCGCATCGCCGGTACCCTGGAAGTCTCCGGGGGTCGAAAGGCAGCGGTGCGTCCCAGGTCGGCACGACGACGGCACCATCCGGCGCGCGGTGCTGCTACTGGCGCTCGTCGCCCTCGCCGGCGGCGTCGCGGCGAGCGGTTGCGTCCCGGCGGCCCCACCGCCGCCGACCGTCGCGGTGTACGGCGATTCCCTCGTGCAAGAGTCCGTGGCAGTGCTCGAGACCCGCCTGCACCAGGTGTTCCCCGGGTGGAACGTCGTCATCCACGCGTGGGGTGGCCTCGCGCAGTGCGACCTCCACGCCAACATGGTCGCGGACGCCGACGCCGGCAACGTGCGCGTGGCGATCCTCGCGTTCGTGGGGAACGCCGGAACGCCGTGCGCGACGAGCCGTCCGTACCCCGCCTCGTACCGCACCGACGCGAACTGGGCGGTCGACTTCTACCGTTCGCGCGGCATCCCGCTCGCCTTCGTCGCGACCCCCGGCAGCGTGGGCCTCGTCCCGGCGGAGCGGATCGTCCCGAACATCTACCGTCGGTCGGCGCGGCCCGGGGGGTTCCCATCGTCGACTTCGACGACCTGTTCGTGAACCCCGCGACGGGCAGGTACGAGCAGGCCGGCCCGTGTCTCGTCGGCGAGTGCATCGGCTACGTCAACCTCCGCGCGCCCGACGGCGGGCACCTGTGCCCGGTCCCCGGCCAGGTCCCCTGCGCCGTCTACAGCTCCGGCGTCGTCCGCTACGTGGACGCGATCATCCAGATGGCTGCCCGCCTCGGTGGGGTCACACCACCGGCGCGCCGGGTGATGACGATCCCCGACCCACCGCAGGTCACGCCGCTCCCGGCGATCGACAGAGCTGTCGGCGCTGCCGGAGGCCGCACTGGTCCCGGGCCAGACGATCGTGCCGCCCTACATGCCCTTCGGTGACGCGCCGCCCTAGGAAGGCACCGGCGTGAGCGCGAACGCGTCAGCCAACAGCTCGTAGGAGCGTCGGCGCGCGTCGTGATCGTGCACCATCGTCATCACCATGAGCTCGGGCACGTCGGTGAGGCGTGCGAGCTCGTCGAGTCGTTCCGCCACCTGCGCGCCGGTACCGATCCAGAACCGACTGCGGTTGGCGCGCCGTTGCGCGGCCTCGGCCGGCGAGTACTCGTAGGCGAGCGCTTCCTCGAGCGACGGAACCGGCAGACCGTTCCGCCCCTGCCCGATGCGCAGCCACACGAGATCGACGGTGGCAGCCAGCCGCTCGGCTTCCTCCTCGGTGTCGGCGCACACGACGGCGACCCCGAGGATGGGTGCAGGCTCCGGGAGCGCGTCGGACGCGGCGAATCCGGCTCGGTACGCGCGGAGCGCGGCGATCGCCATGGCCGGGTTGATGTGGTGCGCGAACGCGAAGCCCATCCCCAGCTGCGCGGCGACCTGCGCGCCGTAGTCGCTGGAACCCAGCATCCAGAGCTCGGGTGACGCGCCGTCGCGCGGAACGGCGGTCACGCCGTGCAGCGGATGCCCTTCGGGCGGGCCGTCGCCCAGAAACGCGAGCAGCTCGCCGAGCTGGGCCGGGAACGTATCGGTCCGCAGCACGTCGGGCGACCGGCGCAACGCGAGCGCCGTGCGCGCGTCGGTCCCGGGGGCCCGACCGATGCCGAGGTCGATCCGGCCCGGGTGGAGCGCCTCGAGCACCTTGAACGTCTCTGCGACCTTCAGGGCCGAGTGGTTCGGGAGCATGATGCCGCCCGACCCCACCCGGATCCGCTCCGTCTGCGTGGCGATGTGGGCGATCATCACCTCGGGGCTCGAGCTCGCGATCCCGGCGGTGTTGTGGTGCTCCGCGAGCCAGTAGCGCGTGTACCCCAGCGCGTCCGTGAGGCGAGCCAGGTCGACCGAGCTCGCGAGCGCCTGCGACGCCGTCGTCCCCGAGGGGACGGGCGACACGTCGAGGACCGACAGGCGTTGCACGTTCTGGCGTCACGGCTGGTGCAACGCCGCGAGCGTGATGCCCATGCCCGGCACCGGACGTCAGCGGGTGACCGAGATGGGCGTGAATGACGCGGGCATCCGCTTGATGCCGTGGATGAAGTTCGACTGCAGGAACTCGGGTTCACCCGAGACCTCGATGTCGGGCAGACGGGTGAGCAGCTCGTCGAACATGACCGTGATCTCGCGCCGGGCGAGGTGCGCGCCGAGGCAGAAGTGCGGTCCCCCGCCGCCGAAACCGACGTGCTCGTTCGGCGTGCGGCGGACGTCGAAGGTCGTACGGGTCGTCGAAGACGCGAGGATCGCGGTTGGCCGCGCCGTACCAGAGCGCGACCTTGTCGCCCTCCTTGATGGGCTGCCCCGCGATCTCGGTGTCGGACGTGACGCACGTGCGCCGGAAGTGGATCACCGGCGTCGACCAGCGGATGATCTCCTCGACCGCGGTCGGACCGACGCCGGCGAGGTCGTCGAGCCAGACCTGCCGCTGATCGCGATGCTTCGTGAGGGCGAGCATCCCGTGGCTGATCGCGTTCCGCGTCGTCTCGTTGCCCGCGACCACGAGCAGGACGAAGAACGAGCCGAACTCCTCGGGGGTGAGGCTGTGCCCTTCGACCTCGGCCTGCGCGATCTTCGTCGTGATGTCGTCACGCGGGTTCTTCATCCGGTCGGCGCGCAGCTCCTGCGCATACGTCCAGATCTCGTGTGCAGCAGTGAACGCCGCGGCGATGTCGCCGCCGTACTCGGGGTCGCTCGCGCCGAGCACGATGTTCGTGTTGTCGTAGATCTGCCGGTAGTCGGCCTCGGGCACACCCATCATCTCGCAGATGATCTGCAGCGGGAGTGCGGCGGCGATCTCGTCGACGAAATCGCACTCACCCTTCTCGGCCACGGCGTCGACGATCGTGCGCGCCCGGTCGTGCACGCTCTGCTCGAGCGCCGCGACCTGGTGCGGCGTGAAGCCACGGTTCACGATGAGCCGGAAGCGCGTGTGCTGCGGCGGATCCATGTTGATCATCGAGCCGAGGAACTCGTTCACCTCGGGCGGGAAGTCGGGGATGTTCGTGCCGTTCCCGGAGATGAAGACCTCGGGGTGCCGGCTCGCGAACTGCACGTCCTCGTGCCGCACGACCATCCAGTATCCCGGGCCCTTTCCCGAGCCCGAGGATCTCGGGCTCGGAGTGCCACGAGATCGGCCTCTCGGCGAGGAGCTTGGCGAACATCCCCGGGATGTCCGGGCGGTGCCAGAGCTCCATGTTGCCGAAGTCGATCTCGTCGAGCGCGAGGTCCGTGGTGGGGGTCGAAGCCATGTCGGAACTCTACGGGGCCGCGTCGCCACGGACGGCGGGGACCTGCTGGGTGATGCAGTGGATGTTGCCCCCGCCGAGGAGGATCTCGCGTGCCGGCACCCCGACGACCTCCCGCTCGGGGAACAGCGCCGCGACCTGCTCGCACGCCCGGTCGTCGAAGCGCTCGTCGAGGAGCGGGAGCAGCACGCGCGTGTTGCTCACGTAGAAGTTGACGTAGGACGCGGCGAGCCGGTCCCCGGCCCGCCGCGGCTTCGAGCCCGGCACCTCCGCGAGCCCCGCCGCCTCTTCCGGGGTCATCGCGAGCGGTCCGGGTTGGTGGACGAGGTGGATCTCGAGCGCACGCCCCGCCGCGTCCGTTGCGGCCTCGAGCCGGCGGCGGGCGTCGAGTGAGCGCTCGTACTGGGGGTCGGCGCGGTCGTCGGTCCACGTGAGCGCCACGACGCCGGGGCGGACGAAGCAGGCCAAGTTGTCGACGTGGCCATCGGTCTCGTCGAGGTAGACGCCCTGGCTCAGCCAGATCACGCGCTCGACGCCGAGGAGCTCGGCGAAGATCGCCTCGACCTCGGAACGCGTGCGGCCCGGGTTTCGGTTCGGGTCGAGCACGCACTCCTCGGTCGTGATGAGGGTGCCCGCGCCGTCGGTGTGGATCGCGCCGCCTTCGAGCACGAGCGGCGCGCGGAAGCGCTGCGACCCCTCGAGGGCGAGGATCGCGGCCGCCGCGGCGTCGTCGCGGTCCCAGGGCGCGTACAGGCCGCCCCCATGCCCACCCCACACGTTGAACACCCAGTCGACCCCGCCCCGGTGTCCGGCGCTCGTCGACGACGAACGTCGGGCCGATGTCGCGCATCCACGCGTCGTCGGTCGCGAGCTCGACCACGCGACAGGCGTCCCCGACCGCGGCGCTCGCCGACTCGAGGCCTTCGGGCGATGCAGCCATCGTGACCGGCTCGCTCGCCGCGATCGCCCGCGCGACCGCAGCGAACGCCGCGCGCGCCGGCACCGCCCCGTCACGCCAGGTGTCCGGCCGCTCGGGCCAGGCCATCCAGGTGCCGGCGTGGGGCTCCCACTCCGCGGGCATCCGAAACCCGTTCCCGACCATGGCTGCATCCTGCCGGAAATCCCCCTCAACACCGGCTTCCGGATCCGCCGATGTTCCCAGTACGAAGTTCTCGCCGGGGCGGACCCGGTGGGCTGGGGAGGCACACACATGCGCAGCATCAGCATCCGCAAGCTGGTCGTCACCGTCCTGGTGGCGGGGGCGGCTCTCGCCGCCGTCACGGTCGCACCGGCCGGGGCCCAGGCGGAGAAGGTCGACATCAGCCCGATCCTCGAGTGCGTGTTCCCGCTCGACGGCGGCCAGTACGTGGCGCTCTGGGGCTACCAGAACCGCGTTCACGAACACCGATGTGCGCGATCGGGACGGACAACTTCTTCGCTCCGGGGAGCGAGAACCGTGGGCAGCCCACCTCGTTCAAGCCCGGGCGCAACAAGGGCGTGTTCACGACCACGTTCGACGGCAGCTCCCTGACGTGGAACCTGACGGGCGAGAAGGACACCGCGAAGCAGGACTCCGAGCGTTGCAAGGACAACCCCGTCCCGGTCGGGAGCGACAGCCCGCAGGCCGTCGTGCTGCTCGGTGCAGTTGCCGCGGTGATCGTGCTCGGTGGCGCCATCATCGCCTGGTTCACGAAGCGTCGCCGCCGCCCCGCCACCGCCTGAGCGCCGCGGGTTCCCTCCTCCATGGCGTCTACCGGCAGATCAGAGGCCCTGGGGGCGGGTGCCGATCACGTGCGTCGCTTCGAGATCGTCGAGCTCGTCGTCGCCCACCCCGAGCCACCGTTGCAGCACCGCGCGGGAGTGCTCACCGAGCGTCGGCGTCGGCGTGCGCACCCACCGGTCGATCCCGCTCCAGCGGTACGGCAGCCCGGGAACCGGATGGGTGCCGACGACCGGGTGCGGGACCTCCTCATAGAGCCCGCGCGCCACGAGCTGCGGATGGCGGCTCTGCACGCGTGGATCCCACGCAGTCGCGGCGGGCACGCCGCGCGCCAGCAGCTGCGCGGTCGCGTCCTCGACCTCCTGCGTCACGGCCCAGTCCGCGAGGTACGCGTCGAGCGCGTCGTGAGCAGCGCGCCGCCCGGCGAGCGTGTCGAGCGCGGGATCGTCGGCCCATCCGGGGTGCCCGAGGACCTCGACGAGGCCACGCCAGTGTTCGTCGGTCACGACCGAGATCGCGAGCCACCGCTCCGAGCCCCGACACGCGTACAGGCCCTGGGGCGCGGCGTACGGCGATCGGTTGCCGTCGCGCTCGAGGACCTTGCCGTACGCGGTGAACTCCACCACCTGCTCGGCCGCGCAGTTCAGCGCGGCTTCGACCATCGTCGACTCGATGAAGACGCCCTCGCCGGTGCGGCGCGCCTCCTCGAGCCCGACCATGAGCGCGAAGGCGCCGTGCATCCCGGCGATCGGGTCGCACGGCCCCCGCACGATCCGCGGCTGATCGGCGGCGAACCCGGTCACCCACGCCATGCCGCTCATCTGCTCCATGGTCTGGGCGAAGCCCACGCGCTCGCGCCACGGCCCTGACAGCCCGAAGGCCGGCATCCGCATCATCACCGCGCTCGGGTTGCACTCGTGCACGACGTCCCACGTCAGGCCCCACTGCTCGAACACACGCGGCGCGAAGTTCTCGACGACCGCATCGCACTTGCCGATCAGCTCCAGCGCGAGCTCCTTGCCGCGCGGCGTGCCGACGTCGAGCGTGAGCCCGAGCTTGTCGACGTTGACCGCGACGAACATGTGGCCCCACTCCCACCAGTCGTCGTGGCCGAAGTGGAACCCGGTCATCCGCATGCCGTCGGGGTGCCCGGTCGACTCGACGTGGATCACCTCCGCGCCGAGCATCGCGAACGCGCTCGGTCGCCGACGGCCCGGCCCACCAGCTGGTGAAGTCGAGGATCCGGATGCCTGCGAACGGGAGTGCGTCCTCGCGCTCGGGAGGCGCCGGGAGCGGCGGCCCCGCGGCGATCCGCCCGTTGCCCTCCCCCAGCGTCGGTGCCGGACCGAGCCGGCACACCGGGTGTCCGTTCACGAGGTACGGCGAGCGCGGCTGCAGGAAGCCTTCGGGGTTCTCGACGAACACGCCGCGCGACGCGAGGTGCTCGTTCCCGAGGACGGTCTCGCCGCTGTACACCTGTGTCGCGGGGATGCGCAGCTCCGCGGCCCGCTCGAGGATGTCGGCGACGGTGTGCTGCGACGTCCAGGCCCGCACGATCGCGTTCCACTCGTCGACGCGTGCGATGCGGTCCGCCAGCCGCGGAAGCCCGGAGTCCTCGAGCAGGTCGGGCCGCTCGATCATCAGCAGGAAGCTCTCGAACATCGCGCCCGTGTTGGTGTTGAACCCGACCCACCCGTCGGCCGCCGGCTCGATCGACGGCGTCTCGAAGCTGCGCGCGACCGAGCCCTCGAGCGGAGTACCGACCGAGCAGCGAGTGCATCACGTCGCTGAACGTGGAGCCCGCGATCGCCATGACCTCGAGCATCGAGCAGTCGATGTGCACACCGACGCCGTTCCGGCGCGCGCCGATCACGCCCGCGAGCGCAGCCGGCGCCACGTAGCTCCCGGTCGTCCACTCGCTGATCCGACCCCCGGCCTGGAACGCAGGCCAACCCGGCGCCCCCCGCGACAAGGTCGATCCCGCCTCGGCCTGGACCGTGAACTCGGTCCAGGGACGACCCGCCATCGGTCCGGTCCGGCCGTAGGGCGTCACCGACACGACCACGAGGTGCTCGTGCGCGGCCCGTAGCGCGTCGACGTCGAGATCACCGGCCTCGATGACCACGTCCGCGCTCGCGACGAGGGCGGCGACCTCCGGATCGTCGAAGGTGTGGACGATCGACCGCTTCGACGTGTTGAGGAACCGGAACAGCGCACCGTCCTCACCGGGCGGGACCGACCCCGTCGCCGACCAGTGGCGCATCGGGTCCCCATCGCCCCCCTCGACCTTGATCACCTCGGCGCCCGCGTCGGCGAGCAGCTTGGTGGCGTAGGGACCCGCGATCCCGGTCGTGAAATCGATCACACGCACGTCGCTGAGCCCACGAGTGGTCATGGCACGTCGAAACTACCCAACTCGGCCGCGAACGTCCGCGGCGGTAGAGTTCGCCGCCGGATGACGAGCCGTCGACAGTTCCTCGCGGGTGCCGCGGCGGTGGTCCTTGCCGCGGCCTGCTCCGATGGTGGCGGCGCCGAGACGGCGCCGAGCACCACGACGAGCACCCTGCCTCCGACCACCTCGACCCTCCCGCCGACCACGACGACGGTCCCCACCGGTCCCGCGACCTTCGTGACCACCGGACCCACCACGACGAACCGGGTGGCCCTCACGTTCCACACCAGCGGCGACCTGGGGCTCGCCACCCGCCTCGAGGACGTGCTCAACGGGCGCGAGGTCGTCATGACCGCGTTCATCGTCGGCGAATGGCTCGACGCCAACCCCACCTGGGCCGCGATGCTCACCGACGCCGGCCACGAGCTGGCGAACCACACCTATACCCACCCGACCTTCGGCTCCTTGTCGCCCACGGCGATGACCGACGAGATCACCCGCTGCCGGGACACGCTGTTCCGCCTGTCCGGGTCGGGCGGGCAGTACTTCCGGCCGTCGGGCACCGCCGACGGCACCACGGCCCCGAGCCCCGAGGTGCTCGCCGCCGCCGGCGCGGCGGGCTACCGAACGGTCCTCGGCTTCGACGTGGACCCGCTCGACTACCAGGACCCGGGCGCGACCGCGATCACCGAGCGCGTCCTCGCGACCGTGGCCCCGGGGTCGATCGTGAGCCTGCACTTCGACCACCCCGGGACGATCGACGCCCTGCCCGCGATCCTCGATGGGATCACCGCTCGCGGCCTCCAGCCCGGGACCGCAGCCCAGCTCCTCGACGGCGCGTAGCCCAGACTCCGGTCGGGGACTCCGGTCGGGGACCCCGGTCGGGGCGCCCGGTCGTAGCCGTCGTACCCATGAGCGATGATGGCCGGGATGACGCAGCTCCACCTCGGCCCCCCGGGTCTCGTCGACGGGTTCCACCCTGCGGTCGCCGAGTGGTTCCGTCGGCGCTTCCCCGACGGTCCCACCGCGCCCCAGTCGGGCGGTTGGCCCGAGATCGCCGCGGGCCGCGACACGCTCATCGCCGCCCCGACCGGCTCGGGCAAGACCCTTGCCGGGTTCCTGGTGTGCATCGACCGCCTGTACCGCGCCCACGAGGCCGGTCAGGAGGTCGACGGCATCACTCGCGTCGTCTACGTCTCGCCGCTGAAGGCGCTCGCGGTCGACATCGCGGAGAACCTCCAGGCACCCCTCGCCGAGATCGCGGCGATCGGCACCGAGCTCGGGTACGCGGTCGCCGACCTCCGCGTCGGCGTCCGCACCGGCGACACGACCTCGTCCCAGCGCGCCGGAATGCTGCGTAACCCACCGGCGTTCGTCGTGACCACGCCCGAGTCGCTCTACCTGCTCGTCACCAGCGGCAAGGGTCGCGACATGCTCCGCACGGTCGACACCGTGATCGTCGACGAGATCCACGCGGTCGCCCGCGACAAGCGCGGCTCGCACCTGACCCTCACGCTCGAACGGCTCGAGGCGCTGTGCGATGCCCGCCCGGCGCGCATCGGCCTCTCGGCAACGCAGCGGCCGATCGAGACCGTCGCCCGCCTCCTCGTCGGCGACCGGCCGCTCCCCGCGATCGTCGACGCCGGGCACCAGCGCGACCTCGACCTCGCGCTGGAGCTGCCCGACGGCGAGCTCGAAGCGGTCACGTCGGCCGAGCAGATGTCCGACGTGCTCGAGCGCATCGCCACGCTCGTCTCGGAGCACCGCACCACGCTCGTCTTCGTCAACACTCGCCGCATGGCCGAGCGCCTGGCCCACCAGCTCGGTGAACGGCTCGGCGACGACGTCGTCGCCGCGCACCACGGGAGCCTCTCGAAGGATCGGCGCCACCGCGTCGAGACGCGGTTGCGCGCCGGCGAGCTCAAGGCCCTCGTCGCCACCGCATCGCTGGAGCTCGGCATCGACATCGGCCCGGTGGAGCTCGTCTGCCAGATCGGCTCGCCCCGGAGCATCGCCACCTTCCTGCAACGGGTCGGCCGGTCGAACCACAGTCGCGCCGGGACACCGAAGGGGCGCCTCTACCCACTCACGCGCGACGAGCTCGTCGAGTGCGCCGCGCTCCTGGGCGCCGTGCACGCCGGTCGGCTCGACGCGATCGTGCCGGCCCGGCTCCCGCTCGACATCCTCGCCCAGCACGTGGTCGCCGAGCTCGGAGCCGACGAGTGGCGCGCCGACGACCTCTTCGCCCTCGTCCGCCGCGCCGCGCCGTACACGGAGCTCACCCGGGCGCAGTTCGACGAGGTCGTCGAGCTCGTCGCCGAAGGGATCCAGACCGGCCGGGGCCGACGCGGTGCATATGTGCACCACGACGCGATCAACGGCGAGCTGCGCGGGCGCAAGGGTGCCCGTCTCGCTGCGCTGACCTCGGGAGGCTCCATCCCGGAGACGGGCGACTACCGCGTGGTGATGGAGCCCGACGACACCTTCGTCGGCACCGTGAACGAGGACTGGGCCGTCGAGTCGATGGCGGGCGACATCTTCCTGCTCGGCACGCACTCCTGGCAGATCCGCCGGGTCGAACCGGGCGTGGTCCGGGTGCGTGACGCCGGTGGCGCGTCGCCCACGGTCCCGTTCTGGATGGGCGAAGCGCCGGCGCGCACGGCCGAGCTGTCCGCCGAGGTGTCGGCGCTGCGCAGCCGGATCGACGAGCTGCTCGCGGCCGGCGACCCCGACGGCGCGCGCGCCTGGCTCGTCGACACGACCGGGGTCGATCCGGTCGCGGCGACGATGATCGTCGACTACGTGGCCGTCGGCCGCGCCGCGCTCGGCGCGACGCCGACACAGGAGTGCCTGGTGCTCGAGCGCT
This sequence comes from uncultured Acidimicrobiia bacterium, assembly GCA_963720675.1. GTDB lineage: Bacteria > Actinomycetota > Acidimicrobiia > IMCC26256 > PALSA-555 > JALHSW01. The sequence continues at coordinate 591,166 of CAVRGH010000010.1, forward strand.
TCTTCGACGACACCGGCGGGATGCAGCTCGTGCTCCACTCCCCCTACGGCGGGCGGATCAACCGGTCGCTCGGGCTCGCGCTGCGCAAGAAGTTCTGCCGCACGTTCAACTTCGAGCTGCAGGCCGCGGCCAACGACGACGCCGTGGTCCTGTCGCTCGGCCCGCACCACAGCTTCCCGCTCGAGGAGGTCCCGCGGTACATCTCGAGCCGCGGCATCGAGGACACGCTCCGCCAGGCGATCCTCGACTCTCCCATGTTCCTCTCACGATGGCGCTGGAACCTCAACCGCTCGCTGATGGTCCTGCGGTTCCGAGGCGGCCGGAAGAACCCACCGCCCATCCAGCGCATGGAGGCCGACGACCTCATGGCCGCGGTGTTCCCACAGGCCGCGGCCTGCCAGGAGAACATCACCGGCCCGATCGAGATCCCCGACCACGTGCTCGTGCGGCAGACGATCGCCGACACCCTCAACGAGGCACTCGACATCGACGGGGTGCGCGCACTGCTCGTCCGCATGGAGTCCGGTGAGGTCGAGGTGCACTGCTGCGACACCACCGAGGCATCGGTGCTCGCCCACGAGATCCTGACCGCGCGGCCGTACGCGTTTCTCGACGACGAGGAGCTCCAGAACCGCCGCACCAACGCGGTCTCGCTCCGGCGTGGCCTCGCCGTCGACCTCGCGTCGATCGGCGCGCTCGACCCGACCGCGATCGAACGCGTGCACGCGGAGATCACTCCCGAGCCCACCACGCCCGACGACCTGCACGACCTCCTCGCGTCGCTCGTGCTGGTTCGGCCGCACGAAGGGTGGCGGTCGGTGTGGGACCAGCTCGTGGGGCGCGGCCGCGGACGCGTCATCACCCACGACGGCATCGAGCTCTGGTGCACCACCGAGGCCCACGAGCACGCGTCCGAGGCACTTGCCGGTGCCGACGATGCGGTGGTCGACGTCGTGCGCGGCCACCTGGAGATCGCGGGAGTCACCACCGACGCCGAACTTGCGCACGCGACGACCCTGCCCGACCGCCGGGTCGTGAGCGCGCTCGCGATCCTCGAACAGGAAGGGATCGCGCTCCAAGGTCGCTACACCCCGGGCTCCACCGACGTCGAATGGGTCGCGCGCCGACTGCTCGCGCGCATGCACTCCTACTCGCGCCGCAACCGGCGCGAGGGCGTCACCGCCGCGACCGCGCAGGACTTCCTCCGGTTCCTCCTGCGGTGGCAGCACGTCGCGCCCGGCACCGAGCTCAATGGCGAGGCCGGCCTCGTCTCGGTGCTCGACCAGCTCCAGGGCTACGAGAGCGCTGCTGTCGCGTGGGAGCCCGAGCTCCTGGGCCGTCGCCTCCGGAGCTACCAGCCCGCGTGGCTCGATCGGCTCGGCCACGACGGCCAGGTGAGCTGGCTCCGACTCACCCCACGCGCCCGCGACGACGCCAACGCGCCCGCCGGCGCACCGTCGAAGGCCACACCGATCTCCGTGGTGTTCCGCGACGATCTCCCCTGGCTCCTCGCCGCCGCCCGCATCGGCACGGAGCACGTCGAGCCCGACGTCGGTGCGACGGCCGAGATCCTCGAGGTGCTGCGGGCACGCGGCGCGTGCTTCGCGTCCGAGCTCGCCGAGGCGACCCACCGTCTCCCCGATGACATCGAACGCGGACTGTGGGACGGCGTCGCGCGCGGGCTCGTCACCTCCGACGGGTTCGCTGCGATCCGGGCCCGTATGCACGGTGGTCCGCGTGGGGTCGAGCACCGCCGACTGTCCCGACTGATGCGCGGCGCGCGCGTGGGCGGCGGTGCCGCAGCCGGCCGCTGGTCGCTCGTCCCCACCGCCCCGGAGACAGGCGCCCCGGAGACGGGTGCCGCGGGACCCGGCGCCGACGGAGTCGACCGCGACGATCTGGCCGAGGCCGTGGCCGAGCTCCTCCTCAACCGGTGGGGCGTCGTGTTCCGCGACCTCGCGGTCCACGACTCCATCCGGTTCCCGTGGCGCGACCTCCAGTGGGCCTTGCGACGCCTCGAGGACCGCGGCCTCGTGCGCGGCGGGCGCTTCGTCACCGGCGTGAGCGGCGAGCAATATGCGCTCCCCGCAGCCGTCGAGCAGCTCGCGCAGGTGCGCAAGCAGCCGCGCACCGGCGAGCGCGTCGTCGTGAACGCGACCGATCCGCTGAACCTGGTCGGCGTGATCGTCCCCGGGCCGACCGTCACGTCGATCCGCACGCGTGAGGTCGTGTACGTGGATGGCCTCCCCGAGGGCACCGAGGTCGACGACTTCGCCGTGCTCAGCGAGGTCCGGGCCGGATGACAGGTGACCGCGCGCTCGCCGACCGTCGCGAGGCCGTCGTCCGCTGGCCCAGGGTTGCCGTGTTCCGGTTCGAGGGCGAGCTCATCGTCAACGAACGGGTCTCCTTCGACGCGTCGACGATGCTGGCCCAGCTCGGGCTCGTCTGAGGGAGCAGCCTCGATGCGGTGGACGGTGCACGGCGAGCGCGCGATCTACGAGAGCGAATGGATCCGCCTCGTGCTGACCGACGTCGAGATCCCCGGCGCCGAGCGGTTCGAGCACCATGTCGTGCGAATGCCGCAGCAGGCGGCGGGCGCCGTCGTGTTCGACCCCGACCGAGGCCTCCTGCTGCTCTGGCGGCACCGCTTCGTGACGGACACGTGGGGCTGGGAGATCCCCGCCGGCCGCATCGACCCCGGCGAGCACCCGATCGCGGCTGCTGCACGCGAGACGCTCGAGGAGACCGGATGGCAGCCGGGAGCGCTCACTCCGCTCGTGCGGTACCAGCCGCACAACGGGTTGAGCGACCAGGTCTTCCACGTCTTCCTCGCCGACGGCGCCACCCATGTGGGCGACCCCACCGACCCGGGCGAGGCCGAGCGCGTCGAGTGGGTCCCGATCGACCGGGTCCGGCGGCTCGCGAGCACCGAGGAGATCCTCGACGGGCTCTCGCTCACCGCGATCCTCTACGCGCTCGCCTTCGACCACCTCGGCTGACGTCCGGCGCGCCGGTGATCAGCCGACCGTGAACGTCGTGCTCGACTCGAACACGACGTTCCCCCCGGCGTCGAAGCCGCGCACCGTGTAGGTCTTCGGGCCCGGCGTGGACGCCACGCAGACCGAGCCGGATGGCGTCCCGGGGCAGACACTGGCGCTGCCGCTCGTCGCGGCCGAAGCGAAGCCCGGCCCCGAGACCTGGACCGTCGCCGCGTTCGTGACGCTCCACGACAGGACTGGAGGGACGAACGTCGACCCCGATGACCCGGACGGCGAGATCGAGATCGTCCCCGCCACCGCCGGTGCCGGCGGCGGAAGCGGCGGAGTGACCGCTCGGGGTCTCGTCGTGGGTTTCGTGACGGGGCCCGGTGGCGTGACGGGGAGGACCGGAACGGTGGCCGCCGGTGTCGAGGTCGACGTCGACGTGGTGGGCGCGGGGCGCTCAGGCGTGTCGGCCTCATCGATCTCCTCGGCAAGGAAGCCCAGAGCCGCGATCGCGATCACCACGACGCCGATCGCGGCGAGGGCACGCCCCCGCCATCGTCGGCGCGTCGACGCCTCCTCTCGAGCCTCGCCGGACAGGTCGTTCGGCGGCACGCCGTCGCCGCCCGACGCCGCGGCACCCATCGGGATGCCGTCCGCAGACATGGCGTGGGCGATCTGCTGCTTCAGGAACGGGACGGCGAGGAACGGTGTTGCCGCGAACATCGCGCTCGGCTCGAGCTTCATCTCGCGCCGCTTGCCGCACTGCGCGCACGACTCCGCGTGCGCCGACGCGACCCGTACCGCGTCCGCGCCGAAGTGGTTGATGGACTCGGCCGCGAGCGCGTCGGCCAGATCGCCGCACACCGGGGACCCGCCGCGCCAGAGGACGCGCGCCTCGACCGCGGCCTTGAGTCGACCGCGCACTCGGTGGACGGTCTGGTTCGCAGCATTACGGTTGACGCCGATCACCTCGCCGATCTCTGCCGGCGTCAGACCGTGGCGGAGCGTGAGGTCGAGCACCTCCGCGTCGCGCTCGCCGAGCGCTTCGGCGGCATCCCACACCAGATCGACGATCTCGCCGTCCTCGACTGCACACGCCGGATCGCTCGCGCGACCGACGCGGTCCTCGACTCGGAAGCCGGCCGGTGAGTCGGGCCGCGACGTCTCGACCGCCTCGATCACTGCCATGCCCTCGACGTCGCGCGGCGAGGAGCGCAGCTCCTTCCGTCGGCGGTTGAGCGCGGCGTTCCGAGTGATGCGAAGGAGCCAACCGCCGAACACTGCGGTGTCCTGGAGCCCGCCGAGAGTGCGCCACGCGGACACGAACGCGTCCTGTGCGACCTCGGGGGCGACGGACGAGTCCCGGGTGATCCGGAACGCGAGGTCGTGCACACGTTCGAACCATCGCTCGTAGAGCATCCCGAACGCGTCGGGATCGCCATCGCGGACCCGGTCCACCAGTGCTGCGTCGATCCGGGCTTCCTCGCGGCGAGCGGCGAGCCGTGCATCGTCGTCCATCGGAGTACGCGCATCTTGGTCCACTCCCACTCCTCCGTGCCGTCCATGGCGCGCCTGACACCCGAGACCGTCGGCGCTTATCCCGCGCCCGACGCCCGGGGCCGTTCAGTCGGCAGAACCGTTGCTGCACAACGGATCGCGAGGCGCGATAAGCGTTCGCGAGATCGAGTGTCAGGCGCCCCGACGGTGCCGACAGAGGGTCGGTCCGCAAGCACCAAGGGAGACCCACCATGAAGGTCAAGACCCGCTTCATCAGCACGCTGTTCACCGCGACGATGGTCGTCGGCGCCCTGGGCGCCACGATGCCGGCCACCGCCGGTGCGGCACCCGACGACATCGCCAACCCGCCGCACTGCACGCACGGTTGCAACCCCGGTCCCGACTGGGGAGGTCCGGACGACCTGGCCAACCCGACGGTGGACCCCGGCGACCCGGGTGACCCCGGTGACCCGGGCGTCGACGTCCCGATCCCGGCGAACGCCACATTCACCGGTTGAGCGCCCTCCGTGGGGCCGACCCGCACCGGGTCGGCCCCACGGTCGCGTCCGAGAGGAGCCCCGAGATGTCCTGTCCCCGCACCTTCGCCCACACCGATCAGCGCACCCGCGGATCCGTCATGCGGTGGTTCGCCGCCTCGATCGGGATCACCCTCACGCTCTCGATCGGTGGGGGCACCGTCGCCGACGCCGCCACTCTTGAGCGGGAGCCGAGGTCCGCACCGACGTCGGTCGCGGCGCGCAGCGCGACGCCCTCGCGGTCTACGCGCGACGTGGTGACGCCGCGCCGAACGTCACGTTGCCCGCGACCACTGGCTTCGGAACGGCTCGCGTCGTCCTCGTCACCAAGCGCAAGGGTGCATGGTTGCGCGTCCTGCTGCCGGAGCGACCGAACGGCTCGTCGGGCTGGGTACGTGCGGCCGACGTCGAGCTGCGGACCTTGCACGACGAGATCGAGGTCGATCTCGCCGCACACCTCCTCACCTGGCGCCATGACGACGCCATCGTGCTGCAGTCACCGGTCGCGGTGGGTGCCCTCGAGACGCCGACCCCGACCGGGCGGTTCTACGTGACCGACCTGCTGGACACGCCCGACGGCGGCGGGTACGGCCCATACGCGATCGGGATCTCCGCCCACTCGGGCACCCTGTCGGAGTTCGGCGGCGGCGACGGGCAGATCGGGCTCCACGGCACCAGCGATCCTGCGAGCATCGGTCAGTCGGTCTCGCACGGCTGCGTGCGGGTCCCGAACGAGCTCGTAGCCCGGCTGGCGACCAGCCTGCCCCTCGGGACGCCGGTCACGCTCCGCTGACCTGCCGGCGCGCCGGTGGTCCGGCACTCCTCGCGCGCTGGTGCCAGATCTCGGGCCCGTGGGCCCAGGATCTGTCACCGGTGCGCGTCGGAGGTGGTGCAGCTAGTCCTTGTGGATCGTGGCGCGCTCGGCCCGCTTCGCGTTCTTGGCCGCACGCTTCTCCTTCAAGGACTTGCCGACCTTCTTCTCCTTGCCGGACTTCTGGATCTTCTCTGCCATGCCAGCAGCCTAGGCACGCCCGGGGCCCGAGGCTCGGACATCCCGATCGCGCCTATGAAGCAACGATGTCGCGCACCGCTCGCAACGACGACGACACCGCTCCCTGGATCCAGCCGGTATCGAGCGACGTGTGCTCGCCTGCGAAGTGCACGTTGCCCTCTGCCGCGGCGGCGTGGTCGTGCAGCGTCGACTGCTGGCCCGGGAGCAGCTCGGCGAACGACGCGTTCGTCCACGGGTACGCATCCCAGAACATCGACGCGACGTCGTCGACCATGCCGGGTTCGGCGACCTGGGGGTGGATCCGAGCGACCTCGCGCACGACTGCCTGCACCCGCTCCTCGACCGGCAGCTGCCCGAGCCGACGTGCGTCCTGTCCCCAGGAGTACGAAGCGAGCAGTACGCCGGGCCCCGCGCTCACCGCAGGCGAGCCCGGCGCGAACTCCCCGTCGACGTAGCCGCCGTACATCGAGTTGTTGCGCTCGCGCGCCGGCACCGACTCGGTGACGGGGATGGCGTTGTCCGACGGGTAGTAGAGCGCCCGGTACAAGCGGTCGGTCTGGGACGCGCCGCCGGCGATGCCGTCGTCGGACTCCCAGAACCGCCGCCGGCAGTGCAGCAGCACCTTCGTGCTCGATTCGTAGCCGAGCGTGCGCACTGCGGTCGTCTTCTCACGCCGGAACGGTGGATCGACCTCGATCGAGTGCAGCACCGAGAACGGGATCGTGCAGAGCACGATGTCGCAGGTCTCGACCGTCAGCGTGCCGTCTCGCTCGATCACGAGGTCGACCGCGCCGTCGTCACGGCGCTTGATCGCGCGCAGCGGTGCCCGGGTCACGATCTCACCACGCACACGGGTCGCCAGCGCGCGTGGCAGCACGTCCATCCCGCCGACGATCTCGTCGAACCGGTTGCCTGTCGCGGTCAGTGCGTCGCGCAGGAGCATCGTGGCGGTCCGGTCGAACATCGTCTCGAGCCCCGTGGCGCTCCCGATCAGCTCCGCCGCGTCGTCACCACACCGGACACGGAGGAACTCGCCGATGGTCAGGTGGTCGATGGCGCGGAGCCGGTCGCTGGCCAGCGAGCCGGTGCGCAGGCTGGCCCGCTCGAGGTCGGTCAGCCCCTCCACCACGTCGCCGACCGCCCGGGCGAGCATCTTGGGTGGGATCTCGTCGTCACGCTGCTGCGTCGAGAGGTCGAAGCGCGGGTAGAGGCCGGTCCGGGCGTCACGCATCCGCACGACCTGGCCGCGGATGTCGTAGAAGCAGGACAGGTTCTCGTGCGCGGTGACGAACCGGCGCAGCTCGATCCCGCACTGCTGCACGTAGTGGAGCGTGAAGTCGTGGTGCTCGGGGATCCGCATCGGCCCGAACTCGCCGTAGGTCCCGTCGCCGAATCGGTGCGTCCACGCCCGCCCGCGCGTCTCACCGCTCGCCTCGAAGATGCGCACCGTGTGACCGAGCGCCTCGAGCTCGAGCGCGGCGACGAGCCCCGCCATGCCCGCGCCGATGATCGTCACGTGTCGACGGGGTCGGTCCCGGTCGGCCGCCGCGATCGCGGCAAGCTCGTCATCGACCTTCATCTCGGCTCCTCCACCATCAGGTCTGACCCGAATCCACCCCGAGCGCGGCGTCGATCTCGCGGGCAGTGATCGCCAGCGCGTTCAGCGCCGCGACCTTCGCGTTGTACTGGGCGACGAGATCGTTGTACTGCGCCGCCAACGCGTTCGCTTCGTCGACCGCGCCGTTCTGTGGATCCACCAGCCGGTTCGACTCGTCGAACCGCCCTTGTCGTCGCAGCCCTTCGATCTCGGACGCGAGACGATCGGCCTCAGTGCCCGCCGCCTCGGCGCGCGGCTCCAGCTCCCGCAGCTGCGCGTCCAGAGCGGCGACCTCGGCACTGAGCTGGTCGTATTGGGCCTGGAGCGTGTCGAAGACTCCTTGGTAGCCGGCGAACGCCGACACGATCGCACCACGGTCGGTGAAGTACCGCCGGAAGTACCGCTCCAATGCCGGACCGAGATCCGTCACCTCGGTCGGGAGGATCGAATGCAGCTCGTTGTGGCGCTGGCCGGGCTCGGCCTTGGCGTACTGGGCGAGCGTGTCGCGCAGGCGCTGGTCACTGGTTCCCTCGAACGCTTGGTCGAGGAGCCGGTCGATCCGACGCCGCTCGCCCGGCGCGAGCTCCGCGTACGCGGCGTGCAGCATCTCGTGCGCGGCCGTGACCGGCATGATCGCCGCCAGATCCGGGCGGTCCACGCGGAGCAGGTAGATCCGGCTGTCGCCCTGGCAGCCCAGGACGTAGGTGAACTGGTCCTGCTTCGTCGGACAGTCCCGCTGGAACTCGACCTTGTCGACGACCTTGGGCGCGTTGGACCCGAAGAGCTCCCGCGCCTGGCGCGTCATCGTGACCTGGTCGGCGAACCCGATCACTTCTTCGCTCCGCGACTGCTCGATCGCATCCACAATTCGAGCGGCGTCCGCGCGCGAGAGCGCCCGGTCGGGCTGCAGCGTCAGCTTCACCTTGCTGCCGTCGGTGGGCGCGGTCGGCGAGGAGGTCAGGCCACCCCGCAGCACGTCACCGTCCACGACGACGACGAGCTCCTGCGTCGACGGATCTTCCGCCAACGCGGCCGCACCGCGGTCAGCGAGGGTGATCTCGATGGCGAGCGCTCGCCCCCGTGCCTTGTGGGCCCGGACGGTCGCAACATCACTGCCGCTGAGCCGCGCCGGACCGAGGAGCAGCCGTCCGCCCTGCCTCACCCCTCGCTCGGCCCCGATGACACAGGCGCCGGGCACATCGCCATCGACCTCGGTGCGGGGGACCGCGACGGCGCTGGTGACGCGGGCGAGGTCGCACGTCGCCACCACCGCCACACCGAACCGGGCGATCGCGGGTCCCGCGGCCGAGCTCGCCAAGCCCGGCCGGGCCGCAGGCACCTCGCCGATGATCGGACGGACGCGCAGCAGGTGAGGGTCGCCCGAGACGAAGCCGTCGGGCACGTGCTGACCGCGTTGCACGACCGATGCCGATGCCGGCGAGGACACGAGGCCCAACCCCACCACACACGCACACGCACACGCGAGCGCCGCGCCCCTGACCGTCCTCACCGAGCGACCCCCTGATCGTGGGGCAGCGTAGAGGAGCGTGGGTTCACCGGCAGCGCGCGATCGCCGCAGTCGCCGCGGCGACGTACCCGCCGCCGAACTTGATCGCGTGCACCGTGAGCGGCGCGAGCTGGTGGACGGCGACCCGTTCCTCCCAGCCGTCGGCCAGTGGCGAGCGCTCCTGGTACGCGGCGAAGCACTCACTGCTGAACCCACCGAAGAGCCGCATCATCGCGAGGTCGAACTCGCGATGGCCGCCGTGAGCCGCGGGGTCGATCAACCAGCTGCGCGCGGCAGCATCGACCAGGCGGTTGCCGGCCCAGAGATCACCGTGCAGACGCGCCGGCGGCTCCGGCGGACCCCCGATCGCGTCGAGCCGAGTCGCGATCCGTTCGAGGTCTGCGACCACCGGCTCGGGCAACGCGCCGCCCTCCCGGGCGAGGCGAGCCAACGGGAGCAGGCGCTGGGTCGCGTAGAACTCCGGCCACGTCGCGCACGGTTCGTTCGGCAGCCCACGACTCCCGGTCGAGCGACGGTCCTCGCGTCCGAAGCAGGGCGCGCCGGTCGCGTGCAGCGCGGCGAGTGCACGGCCGAAGTCCGCCTCGGTCGTCGAACGCGCGCTCCCCTCCTCGATCCACTCGAGCACGAGGTGGTTCGGCACGCTCCCGTCGGGTGCGCCGTCCGAGACCGCGAGGACCTCGGGCACCCGGACGTCGCCCGGCGTACGCAGCCACTCGAGACCGGTGGCCTCGGTCGTGAAGAAGCCGGGCGGCGCGTTGTGGTGCGTCTTCGCGAACACCGACCGCCCGTCGACGAGCTCGACGCGGTAGGCCTCGGCGACGTCCCCGCCCCGCACCCGTCGCGTCGCGACCACCGTGGTGCCGAGCGCCGCCTCGAGCGCGGTCCGCAGCGCGTCCTCTCGATCCTCCGTGCGATCGTCCGTCCCCGGGCCCATGGTCGAGCGTACCGACGGGGATCGAGCGCCTGGCACTCGCGAAACCCTTCCCCGGCAAGGGATCCGGGCAGGGGCCGAAAAAAGGTGTCAGGTCTGGGGACGTCGGTCTCTTGGAGTCCGAACGTCCCACACCGGGGCGTCCGACCGAAGGGACACCACGATGACCGGCACCTCGAACCAGCGCACCACCACCTCGAAGCTCACCGGAAAGCTCTGCCGCTCCGCGGCCGTGCTCGGGCTCGCCACGATCGGCGGCCTGTCCGCGGCGATGGTCGGCAGCGCCGTGACCGCGACGAACGCCGGGGCGATCCCGCACTGCCCGCCGCTCATCCCGGTGTGCACCGTGACCCCGCCGACCAAGCCCCCCATCGCCGACCCCGGCAACAACGTGCTCGACCCGACCGTGGACCCGACGCCCCCCACCACGACGCCGCCGACCACGCCTCCCAGCACCACGCCTCCCGGCAACGGCGGCCAGACCACCAACAACCCGCCGAAGTCGAACACCGGCGGGAACGCCAACCAGACGCCGGCGAACGGGACACCGGTCCCTGCCGCCGAGAGCACCTCGGTCGACGCAACGAAGTCGGCGGCCGGCGACTCCCAGTCCGATGACGGCGGCAACAGCCTCCCGTACATCGCGATCGTGGGTGGCATCGCGGCACTCGGAGCAGCCGGCACCGGTCTGTACCTCCGGTACGGCCGCCGGGCATGACGGGTGACGATCCCACCGTTGCCCGACGTTCGACGGGGCCGGCCTTCGGGCCGGTCCCGTCCGGCGCGTCCCGAGCCCAGGGCCCCGAGCGTTCGAACCCACCATCGGAGTCCTCTACCCTGCCGCGCACGATGCCGGAACGCAGCGACTCCGATCTCGTCCTCCGGGCGCAGGCGGGTGACCGCGATGCGTTCGGCGCGCTCTACGACCTCTATGCGCCGCGGATCTACGACCTGTGCATCCACATGCTCCGCGACCCAGAGGACGCGGCAGACGCCACCGCCGAGGTCTTCCTCGCCGCGGCGGAGCACGTCGAGCAGCTCGTCGATCCGGCCAAGGTCAAGAGCTGGCTGTACGCGATCGCGCGCAACCAGGTCTATCGACGCAGTCGCCAGCGTTCTCGCGAAGTGGCATTCGATGTCGCGGACGTCGAGAGCATCGAATGGTCCAGTGACCGGGACGAAGGCGACGACCACGACGGCGACGATCCGATGACCACCACCGACGACCGAGACCTCACCCTCACCGTGCCCGCGATGAGTGCAGCGCTGGTGCGCGACGCGGCCCTCGGGTTGACCGACCGTGACCGGCTCGTGCTGGAGATGACCCTCGCGGGCGGGCTCGACGGCCGGGCGCTGGGCGACGCGCTCGGCGTCTCCGTCGACGGGGCCCACCAGGCGTCGCACCGGATGCGCGAACGTCTCGCCCGCTCGGTCGGCGCGCTCTTGGTCGCCCGCAAGGGTCAGGCCGACTGCCCCGGCCTGCAGGTCGTGCTCGCGGACTGGGACGGGACGTTCTCGGTCCTGTGGCGAAAGCGAGTCGCACGCCACGCCGACAAGTGCGCGGTCTGTGGTGCGCGCCGGCAGTCGATCCCGCAGAAGGTCCTGGCCGGTACGTTCGCCGCCGTCCCGTTCACCTTCCTCGTCCCGCCCGACAGCCTGCGCGAGCAGATCCTCCACACCGCCGGCCTGCGCGGCGCGAACCCCGAGCTCCCGCGACCGAAGCGGTGGCGTCGACGCGACGGGTTCCCGCACCCACCGGATCAGTCGCGTCGGCGCGCCATCGCCGCGGTGGGCGTGACCCTCGCCGTGGTCGCCCTCGGCCTCGGTGGTGTCGCGATCACCGCCGGCTCCGACCCGGACCCGGCGGTCGCGATCCGGCCGACGAACAGCAGCACGAGCTCCTCGAGCAGTACCACCACGCCCAACGGGAGCACCGCCCGAGAGGTCCCCGACTCGGACCCGACCACCGGCGGCCCCGGCCCCGGAGTGCTCGCGCCCGGCGGAACCCAGGGCACCACGCCGGCGGCACCCCAGCAACAGATCGCGCCACCACCACCGCCGGACACGACACCGCCGACCCTGAAGGTCACGTTCCCCGACTACATCGCCTTCGCGCCGTGCGGGACTGGGAGCGCGAACATCCCGGCCGATGCCTCCGACCCGAGCGGCATCTCACAGGTCCGCTTCGTGTACTCGGGACCAGCGAGCGGCAGTCGGGCGATGTCGCCCACCGGCGGAACGGGGTGGGCGCTCAACTGGAGCCCGCCCACGGGCGGCACGTACTCGGTGACCGTCACCGCAACCGACGGTGCCGGCAACCAGCGATCCACGAGCGGCAGCATCGACGCCGGCTGCATCCCCTGACGAAGCACTCTTCGCTACCTCAAGGGTCGAGTCGTGGATGATGTCGTCGTTCCCGCACATTCGCTCGCGGTGTATCTCCCGACGGTGATGAGCGCCGTCGCGATCTGACCCAGCTGCGAACCCAGCTCCGTCAGCGGGATGCCGGTGCTCGAACGGTCGAAGAACCGGGCGAGCTTGCGCAACGCGACCCGGAGCGTGGCAGGGAGTCGCTCCCGACGCGTGATCGACCGCAGGTCCCGCGCGATCGTCCGACTCTGCTCACCCGTGACCGAGCCATCACCCACGAGCGCGTGGGCTGCGTTGGGGACGAGGTCGGCGAGCGCGGCGCACACCGTCGCGGGCGACGCACCCCGCGTGAACGTCCCGGCGCCCGACCGCGGCTTGGTGGTGGTCGTGGTCGTGGTCGAGCCGGAGATCGGCGTCCGGGACCGGGCGTCGTCGACCGCCTGCAAAGCGACGATGCCGATGGCGGTGGCCACCGCCAGAATCGCGATCAGGGCGCTCCGGCGATCGACCATCACCTCCAGTATTGCGAACCGCCGGTCTGCGCACCCACCGGTAGCGTGCGACCGTGCCTGCCCAGGACATGCCGGCCGCCGAGGTCGACATCGACGAGCCCCTGGTCCGCGCGCTGCTGGCCGAACAGCAGCCCGACCTCGAGCATCTCCCGCTGACTGCGCTGGCGTCGGGCTGGGACAACGTGATCTTCCGTCTCGGCGACGACCTCGTCGTGCGGCTCCCCCGCCGGGCCGCCAGCGCCGTGCTCGTGGCCCACGAGCAACGGTGGCTCCCCGAGCTGGCACCCCGCCTGCCACTCCCGGTTCCCGCGCCGGTTCGGTTCGGCGTCCCCGGGTGCGGCTTCCCGTGGTCGTGGAGCGTCTGCCCCTGGCTCGACGGCGAGGTCGCCGCCGACGAACCGATGGACGACCTCGTCGCTGCCGCGGCAACGCTCGGGGACTTCCTCGTCGCGTTGCACCAACCGGGGCCCGACGACGCGCCGGAGAACCCGTACCGAGGCGTTCCGCTCGCCGGCCGGGCCGCGAGCACGGAGCAGCGCATCGAGCAGATGGCTGAGACCGTGGACGGGCCGGCGGTGCGCGCGTGCTGGAACGAAGCCCTCCGGGTGCCGCAGTGGTCGGGGCCACCGCTCTGGCTGCACGGCGATCTGCATCCCTCGAACCTGCTCGTGCACGGCGGACATCTCGCGGCGGTCATCGACTTCGGTGATCTCACGGCGGGCGATCCCGCGACCGATCTCTCGGTCGCATGGATGCTGTTCCCCGCCGAGGTGCGACCGACGTTCCGCACCGCGGCCGGCGATCCGGACGACGCCACGTGGGAGCGAGCGCGCGGCTGGGCACTCTCCCTGGGGCTCGCCTACCTCGCGAGCTCGGCCGACAACCCGACCCTCGAGCGCGTCGGACGCGAGACGATCGCTGCGGCCATACACAGCACCGATTGATCAGCTCCTGGCCCACCGAACCAGCGGTTGGGGGTCGGATCCCGTACCCTGGACGCAGCAGCAAGATCCGCCTGCAGGACGAGGTCGCACGTGACCTCCGTGAACGAACCCACCCCAGCGCGCTCCGGCCGATCGATGAGGCCGTCACGCCGGGTCATGGCGCTCACGTTGATGGCGGTCCTCTGCGGCGCACTGCTGGTGGCCGTCGCGTTGACCCAGATCTCCACGCCCCAGAACGCGATCTCGGAGCTCGACAGTCGCGTCGTGCCCGCCAGCCAGGCACTGAGCCGGGCCGAAGCCGGCAATCGGCGCACGCAGCAGCTCTTCGAGCAAGCACTCGCGAGCGCTCCCGACGCACGGGGTGCGATCATCTCGCAGTCCCAAGCCGAGTCGAGCAAGGCGAACTCGGCGTGGCAGCGGTATCGCCGCCTCTCGTTCGGCACGCCGGCCGAACGTCGGCTGCAGCAGGGCTTTGACCAGGCGGTCGCCGACGGCCAGGCGGCGGGGGCCGAGGCGTTTGGCCTCGTCGACTCGCCCGACACCGCAGCGTTCCAGGCCGCCCTCGCGGCCGAGCGGCAGTACTCCGACACGAACCTCGCGACCCTGAACACGATCAACGACCGCTACTACACGAGCCACATCGCGCGAACGATCGGGGACACGAACGTCTCCCTCGACGACACGAAGGTCTGGATCCTCCTCGCGTTCGCGCTCGTGCTGGTGATCGGGCTCGTGAACGCCGCCGTACATCTCCGCGGGGCGTTCCGCGACGAACACGTCCTCGCCAGGAGCCAGGCCGATCGCGCCCTCGAGCAGCGCCAGTCCGACCTCGAGACCCAGCTCCAGCGCGGCCTCGAGATGGAGCCGACCGAGGAGGCGACGTACGAGATCATCGGCGAGGCGCTCGGGCTGGTGCGACCGCACCATCCGGTCGAGCTGCTCGTCGGGGATTCGTCCCGCGCGCACCTCCGTCAGGTGCTCTCCACCGATGGGCAGAAGCCGGGGTGCCCGGTCATCTCGCCGGCGGACTGCCCCGCGGCGAGCACCGGCCAGACGCGCATCTTCTCGAGCAGCGCCCGCCTCGACGCGTGCCCGTTCCTGCGGTCGCGTGACGAGCCGCCGCAGTCGGCGATCTGCGTCCCGATCAGCATCGCGGGCACGAACACCGGGATCATCCACACGACCGGACCCGATCGTGAACCCGCGAGCCCCCAACAGGTGGTCGAGTTGGAGCTCGTCGCCCGCAAGGCCGGTGACCGCATCGGGTTCCTGCGGGTGCTCGCGCGCACCGAGACCCAGGCCCGCGTCGACGTGCTGACGGGGCTGTTCAACCGGCGGAGCCTCGAGCAGCAAGGTGAGGCAGTGCTGCACCGGGGCGACCCGTTCGTCGTCGCGTTCGCGGACCTCGACCACTTCAAGGATCTCAACGACAAGCACGGGCACGAGATCGGTGACCGCGCGCTTCGCCTCTTCGGACGGGTGCTGCGCGACAGCGTCCGCCCGGCCGACATCCCCGCCCGGTACGGCGGGGAGGAGTTCGTCGTCCTGCTCCCCGACTGCTCGCTGTCCGACGCCCGCGTCGTCGCCGACCGCGTGCGATCGCGCCTCGCCGTCGCGATCGGGGCTGCGACCGTGCCCACGTTCACGGTGAGCGTCGGCCTCGCGGCCTGGGAGTCGCCCGAACCGCTCGCCGACACGATCGCCCGGGCGGACGGGGCGCTGTTGGAGGCCAAGAGTGCGGGGCGCGACCGCGTGCTGAGCGCCAACCTCGTGCCCGACCCGGACCGCGAACCCGAGCCCGCCTGAGCCGACGCGCTCAGGCGTCGCGCAAGCGGCGGACGCCGGGGGGCGGGCCGAGTGGCACGGCGGCGAGCCGCACCTTCACGTCGACCACGACTGCCCCTTGCGGCGAGACCACGACGGGGTTGCAGTCGAGTTCGGCGATCTCGGGGACGTGCTCGGCCAACAACCCGACGCGTACCAGCACCTCCTCGAGCGCAGCGCTGTCGACCGGCTCGGAGCCGCGGAAGCCGAACAGCAACGCTGAGCTCCGAAGCGAGCGGATCATCTCGGATGCGTCGACATCGGTGAGCGGGACGATGCGGAGCGCCGTGTCGCGGAGCAGCTCGGCCTGGACCCCACCCATGCCGAAGAGCACGAGCGAGCCGAAGGACGGGTCCCGGGTCACCCCGACGATCGTCTCGACGCCGGGCTCGACCATCTTCTGCAGGATCGCGCCGCCCATCTCCGTCACCCAGGGCATCGTGCATGGCGGCGAAGGCCTCCCGCACCGCGGTCGCGTCACGCAGCCCGAGCCGCACCGCACCGCGCTCGGTCTTGTGCAGGATCGATGGTGACGCCGCCTTCAGCACGACCGGAAAGCCGAGCTCCTCGGCGCGGGCGACGGCTGCGTCGACGTCGTGCCCGACCGCAGTGCCCGCGGCCGGGATCCCCATCGCCTGCAAGAGACCGGTCGCGGTCGCGGCGTCGAGCCATTCGCCGTCGGGCGTCGACGCGAGCCGGTCCGCCACCATCCGTCGAGCCAGGTCGATGCGAGCGTCGGCGAAGGTCGGCACCTCACCCTCGGGGCGACGACGCCATTCCTGGTGCGCTGCGGCGCGACCGAGTGCGGCTGCGGCCGCCTCGGGGAAGGCGAACGACGGCACCCGCCGCAGCGTGCCGGCTGTAGCACCGCCGCCCGTGTCACCACCCAGCATCTCGAGCATGCCCTGGCGGCCGAGGAAGCACGCGATCACCGGCTTCTCGCCCGCGCGGCCGGCGGCGGCGTTGATCACTGCGGCGACCTCCTCGGGCTGCGTGACGAGCGGTGGCACGAAGATGACGAGCAGCGCGTCGATGTCGGGATCCTCGATGAGCGTGTCCAACGTGCGCTCATAGATCTCAGCACTCGCCGAAGCGATCAGGTCGACCGGGTTGCGCACCCCGGCGTCCGGCGAGGCGAACGTCCGGAGGCGCGCCTGGGTCGTGTCCGAGAGCTCGGGTACCTCGAGCCCGGCTGCCGCACACGCGTCGGCCGCGAGGATCCCGGGCCCGCCGCCGTTCGTGACGATCGAAACACGTCGACCAGGTGGCAGGGGTTGGTGCAGCACGACTGCCGCGGTGTCGTACAGCTCCTCGAGCGTGTCGACGCGGATCACACCGGCCTGCGCGAAGAGTGCATCAACTGCGGCATCGGGCGCGGCGAGAGCGGCCGTGTGCGATGAGGTACCGCGTGCGCCGGCCGTGCTCCGACCGCTCTTGACGGCGATGATCGGCTTGTGCCGCGACACTCGACGCGCGAGCCGCGCGAACTTGCGCGGGTTCCCGAACGACTCGAGATACAGGAGGATCACGTCGGTCTCGGGATCCTCCTCCCAGTACTGGAGGAGGTCGTTGCTGCTCAGGTCGGCCTTGTTCCCGAGCGAGACGAACGTGGAGATGCCCAGGCCGAGCTCGGCCGAGCGCGCGAGCAGAGCGATGCCGAGGCCACCGGATTGCGAGGCGAAGCCGACCCGTCCCACGACGGGGAGGAACGGCGCGAACGTGGCGTTCATCGCGACTGCCGGGATTCGTGTTGACGACCCCCATGCAGTTCGGGCCGATCATGCGCATCCCGTTGCGACGCGCTCGCTCGACGAGATCCCGCTCGGTGTGCCCGTGGACCGCGTCGACCTCGGCGAACCCGGCTGAGATCACGACGAGTCCTTGCACGCCCTTGCGGACGCAGTCGTCGACGACTGCCGGCACGCTCGGCGCGGGGACGCAGACGACCGCGAGGTCGACCGGACCGGGCACCGCGTCGACGGTCGGGAACGCCGGCACGTCCGCGATCGACGCCGCGTTGGGGTTGACCGGGTAGACCGGACCCTTGAAGCCGCCGTCGAGCAGGTTCGTGAGCACGCCGTAGCCGATCGTTCCCGCGTGGCGGCTCGCACCCACCACTGCGACAGACGTCGGCGCAAGGATCCGCACGACGGACCGCGCCTCCGAGACCTGCTCGCGGTGGTGCTGCGCCTGACGCGACGCGTCCGTGGGCTCGATGTCGAAGGAGACCTCGACCACGCCGCCCTCGACCGTGCGATTGACGTCGAACCCGGCGTCGGCGAACACCCCGAGCATTCTCGTGTTGTGCGTCATGGTGCTCGCGACGAAGCGCCGGATGCCCTTCTCGCGGGCGATCGCGGCGAGATGCTCCAGCATGACGGTTCCGAGACCCCGGCCCTGCTGGTCGTCCTCGACCGTGAATGCGATCTCGGCGCTCTCCGAGGGTCGAGTGAGCCGGATGTAGCGGGCGACCGCGACTACCTCCTCGCCGAGCTCGGCGACGATCGCGAACCGTCGGTCGTAGTCGGTGGCGGTCAGGAGCTCGAGGTCGCGCGCGGTCGGCGCCGGGACCGGTGAGAAGAACCGGAGGTAGAGCGATTCGTCGGAGAGGCGCGAGTAGAGCTGCAAGAGGTGCTCACCATCGTCGCGGCGCATCGGCCGCAGACGAACCGTTCCCCCGTCGCGCAGGACGACGTCCGACTCCCATTCAGGGGGGTAGGCCGCGGCGTCGCTCACGTCGCGGAGCGTAGGGCGCGCCGGGCCGGGCCGCCTCCGACGCTTCGCACCGAAATGCGGTCGAGTAATCTCACTCGGTGATCGCCGTCGGTGTCGTCGGATTCGGCCACTGGGGTCCGAACTACACGCGGATCCTCGCCGCAGACTCGGAGACCACGCTCGCGTTCGTGTGCGATGCGTCCGCCGACCGCTGTCGGCGCCGCGGCGAGTCGTCACCCCGGGGTACCGGTCGCGACGACACTCGACGGTGCCTGGCGCTCGCCGAGGCCGACGCAGTCATCGTCGCGACGCCCGCCGAGACCCACGCACCGATGGTGCGCGCCGCGCTCGACGCCGGGCTCCACGTCCTCGCCGAGAAGCCCCTCGGGATGGACGCCGCGGAGGTCGAGGACCTGCTCGACGCGTCCGGGGAGGCCGATCGCACACTGATGGCCGACCACACCTACGTGTTCAGCGAGCCGGTGGCACGGCTGCACGACCTCGTCGCCTCGGGGATCATGGGCGGCCCGTTCGCCTACCGGTCGCTGCGCACCAACCCGCACCACGTCGCTGGTCCCGTCGGCGTGCTGCGCGACCTGGCCGTCCACGACCTGGCGATCCTCGAGGTGCTGCACTCGACCCCCCCGACAGCGGTCGCCGCGACACGCCCCGAGTCCGCCGGCGGCGTCGACCTCGTCGAACTTCGGCTTTCCTACGACGACGGCTCGTCGGCCGAGGTCTCGGTGGGATGGGGCACCGCGGAGCGAACCCGTCGCGTCACGCTCGAGTCGCGTCGGGCAACGGTGGTGTACGACGACCTGTTGCGCGGTCGCGAGGTCGAGGTCCTCAGAGTCGACGACACGCTCGAGCCCGTCGACGGGTGGCACGAACCACTCGGGCGCTCGTCCGACACCGAGCCACTGCGCGGCGCGATTCGTCATTTCGTGCAGTCGATCGGCCACCGCACGGAGCCGGTCACGAGCGGCAGGTCCGCGCTGCGGATCGCCCGCGTCCTCGACGCCGGACGAGCCTCGCTCGCCATCGGTGGTGACGACGTCGAGCTCGGGGAGCTGGAAGCCCTCGGATGAGCGAGCTCGGTCGCCTGGCCGGCGCCGCGTGCCTCATCACGGGAGGCGCGGGCCTGATCGCTTCGCACATGGTCGACCAGCTGCGTGGCATCGGCGTCGGCGAGATCGTCCTGCTCGACGACCTCAGCCGGGGGCGCATCGAGAACCTCACCGGTGCAGTCGGGACTACGCCTCCCCCGGACGTCACCTTCGTACTCGGGGACATCCGCGACCGCGAGCTCGTCGAGACGCTCCGTCGCCGGCATCGACGTGGTGTTCCACATGGCGGCCCTCCGGCTCACCCTCTGCGCGGACGAACCGCGTCGTGCGCTCGAGGTCATGGTCGGCGGCACGTACAACGTGTTCGAAGCCGCGGCGGCGGCGCACGTCACCAGGGTCGTTGCGGCATCATCGGCCTCGATCTACGGCAATGCCGACGCTTTCCCATCACGGAGGAGCATCCTCCGTACAACGACAGCACGATCTACGGCGCCGCGAAGTCGTTCTCCGAGGGCCTCCTGCGATCGTTCCACGAGATGTACGGCCTGCCCTATGTCGCACTGCGCTACTTCAACGTGTACGGCCCGCGGATGGACATTCACGGCGCCTACACCGAGGTCCTCGTACGATGGATGGAGCGGATCGCGAACGGTGAACCCCCGATCATCTTCGGCGACGGCAAGGACTCGATGGACTTCGTCTACGTCGAGGACGTCGCCCGGGCAAACCTGCTCGCTGCCGCCTCCGACGTGGCGAACGACGTCTGCAATGTCGCAAGCGGTGTCGAGACCGACCTCGTGACCCTCGCGCGCACCCTGCTCGAGGTGATGGGCTCGGACCTGAGCATCGCGTTCGGGCCTCGCCCGGCCACTCACGCGGGTCGCGCGTCGACTCGCCGATGTCTCGCGTGCGGAGGATCGACTCGGCTTCGTCGCCGAGGTCCCACTGCGTGAAGGACTCGCTCGACTGGTCGCGTGGTGGCGAGAACAGCGCGCGGCGATGCCGGCATGAGGGATAATGCCGCCTCGATGGACGTCGTCGAAGCGAAGCTGCTCCACGACGGGTGGGTCGTGGTCGACCTTGCCGATCCCACCCCGGTCGCGGCGACCCGCGACGCGCTGCTCGCGCACCTCCGCGACGCGGGCCTCACGACGCTCGCCCGGTTGGACGAATACCACCAGCTCGTGCGCGACGACGAGGCGCACATCGAGATCTGGCACGAGCTCTCGGAGTGGTTCTGGGAGGTCGACTGGAGCCGCTCGATCGTCGAAGCGAACCTCGAGCTGTTCCGAACACTGCTCGGCCCGGATCTCCACGTGCAGCGCTATCCATACCTCCGTGCCGTGCGCCCGGGCCACGACGGCGACGCCGCCCCCATCCACCGTGACACCTACTACGGGTCCAGCCCGGTCGAGCTCGTCGCCTTGGTGCCGTTCACGGATGTCGACGAGGTCGGCGCGATGCGTGTCGTGACGGGATCGCACGTGCAGCCCGACGCCGACTTCCCGTACACCCAGACCCAGAACCCCGACGTCGCGATCCGATCGAAGCGACACCGCCTCGGCTACTCGTACGCACCCCGCCTGCTTGATCCCGAGGTCGCGGACCGTGCCGAACCGGTCCCCCTCCGAGTCGGGCAGGCCCTGCTGTTCGTGCTCTCGCTCGTCCATGGTGGCGGAACCAACGCGGGCGACCGGACGCGATTCTCGACCGACATCCGCCTCGTGAACTCGATGGCCGACGTCTCGTACCGCCGCGGGGTGCACGACGACTACTACGTCCCCCTGTCGACATCGGTGGTGAACCGCACGGCTCGCCGGTACCGCGAGGCGAACGCGGCTCGACCGGCAGTCCACGACGAGTGAACCCGCCGACCAGTCGGACGACGGTCATCGAGGTCGACCCGACGGCCGACGCGCGCTGGGAGACGCTGGCTGCGACCCACGGCGGCTCGCTCTTCCATTCGCAACCCTGGATCCAGGCCATCGCGGCCACGTACTCGATGCCGGTGCGAGCCGCGCTGCTCATCGGACCCGACGGCGCCCCCCGCGCGGGGTCGCGTACGCAGTGCTGGACGACGACCTCGGGCGCCGCGTCGTCACCCTGCCCTTCAGCGACCAGTGCGATCCCGTCGTGGCGTCGCCTGGCGACTGGTCCGCTCTCAGCGGCGCCGTCCAGGCCTTCGGGCTGCCATGGTCCGTCCGCAGCCTCGACACCGCGTCGCTGTTCGTCGACGAGTCGTGGACGGCGACGAGGCGCGCTCGCTGGCATCGCCTCGACGTCGACCGCGCCACCGAGGACGTCTGGTCAGGCGCGGCCGGAGCATTCCGGCGGGGTGTTCGCAAGGCCGGCGACCACGCGGTCGCCGTGCGGCCTCTCGAAGGAACCGCGGGCGTCGGGTCCTACGCCGCGCTGCACCGGAACCTGCGCCGGACCAAGCACGGTCTGCTCGCCCAGCCGACCGCGTTCTTCAGGGCGCTGCGGGACAACTTCGCACCACTCGACGCGTGGCACCTCGTCGGTGCGTTCCACGACGACCAACTCGTCGCCGCCACGATCTATCTGCGTCGCGGTCGACACCCTGTTCTACAAGTTCAACGCGTCGGAGCCCGACGCGCTTTCGCTCCGACCGAACAACGCCCTCATCTGGGCCGGCGTCGAGCTCGCGCACGAGCTCGGGTGTCGAACGCTCGACCTCGGGCCCAGCGACGATGTTCAACCCGGCCTCATCCGGTTCAAGGCCCAGACCGGTGCGATCGCCCACGAGCTCACCGTGCACCGGTGGACGCCACCGGGCTCCACGAGCGAGCCCGACGAGACCCGGCGGCTGCGTGCCACGCTCGAGGACCTGACGGACCTGTTCGTCGCGCCCGAGGTCGGACTCGACGTCGTCGAGCAGGCCGGCGACGCGCTCTACCCGTCGTTCGCGTGACCGAGCCGCAGCACGCCGACCGGCCCGTCGTCGTCACGGGAGGATCCGGGTTCATCGGCGCCCACCTGGTGCGCTCGCTGGTCGAGTCGCACCGGTCTGTGCACGTGCTCGGCCGGGCCGCCACGGACTGGTGGCGACTCTCGGACCTCACGACGGTCGTCGAACGCCATCCCGTCGACCTCTCCGTCCGCGCCGATCGGGAACGCCTGGCGCCGCTCCTCCGATCGATCACGCCAGGGGAGGTGTACCACCTGGCCGCGGCACCCCTGGTCGCCGGCACCGGTGCCGACGTGACCTCGACCATCGAAGTCAACGTCTTCGGCAGCCACGCGGTGCTGGAGGCCGCGGCCGCAGTCGACGGTGCTCGATCGTCACCGTCGGAGACGCGTTCGAGTACGAGGACCTCTCCCGGCCCCTGCGTGAGTCGGACACCGAGCGATCACGACCGCGTTCGGTCCATGGGATCACACGCCTCGCCGCAACGCGGGCCGCGGCTCGCCTCCGGGCAGAGACGGGTGCCGCCATCTCGACCGTCCGGCTGTTCTCGGTGCACGGTGCGCAGGACGACCCGCGGCGACTGGTTCCTCGGCTCGTCGACGCCGCACGCACCGGCGCGCCGGTTCCGCTGTCGGAGCCCGAGGTGGTCCGAGACTGGATCCACGTCGACGACGTCGTCGACCTGCTCCGGCGCGCGTCCCGTCTCGCCGCAGACGCGTCGGTCGAGGGAGGTCGAGTCTTCAACGCGGGATCGGGTGCCGCGACGACGCTGGCATCCCTGGTCGATCTGGTGGCCGACCT
This sequence comes from uncultured Acidimicrobiia bacterium, assembly GCA_963720675.1. Classification (GTDB taxonomy): domain Bacteria; phylum Actinomycetota; class Acidimicrobiia; order IMCC26256; family PALSA-555; genus JALHSW01. The sequence continues at coordinate 614,413 of CAVRGH010000010.1, forward strand.
CGCTGGCGGTCCGATCGACGCCCGGTGGGGTGCGTTCCCGATGGCCGAACACGACCGGGGTTACTGGGTCGCCGATCCCTCGCACACGGCGGCGACGCTCGACTGGCGACCGTCCGGCACCGTCCGTGACGGCCTGGCACGAACGGTCGCGACGACGAGCTGACCGCAGGAACGATCAGCGCCCCGCGCCGAGCACATCGTCGATCGTTGCTCGCACTGCCCCCGGATCGAGCACCGACCACCCGGACCCGTCGAGGATCGGCACGTCGGCCCGACGCGCGGCGCGACGCTGGGTCCGCGCGATCGCTCCGCCACACGCGATCACACCTTCGAACCCTTGCGGCCAGGGCTCCGGCATCGGTGCGCCGTACCCGGCGACGACGGGCAACACCTCCGGCAACGCGAGCGCGAGCAACGTCGTCACCACCTCCGCTGCACCCGCGGTCCGGGGATCCTCGATGACGAGGATCCGGCGCCCCGGTTGCACGTCGATCGGGATCCGCAGCCCGACAGGGCTCGGCGTGCCTTCGGGGCCTGCGACGGAGACCTCGAAGACGTACGCCGCCGGGGGCAGCAGCCCCGGAACGACGAGGTCGACGACCACTTCCGCACCGGGGCTCACCGGACCCGGGAGCGTCGTCTCCACCTCGAATCCGATCGCGGCCCCCGACGCCCCGAACAGCCTCGCCATGAAGCGGATCCCCGGCGTGTCCTGCGGGGCGAAGCTGCGCTCCGAGTCGTTGGTCACCCCGAGCACGAGGCGAGCCTCCCGACCGACGACCAGCACGACCGGTTCGGGGTCGAGCGAGCGCAGCCTCAGGTCTTCCGGGGACGAGCCGCGCTCCTGACGGGCGGCCAGCGTCACGACCTCGCGGTCGGCGGTGGCCCGAGGATCGGTGGGTGGCCCGGAGACGGCGGCAGCCGCAACGACGCGATCGATCGCGACGCGGTCCGCGTCCGGGATCGTCACCGTTCGCAATGGACCGGGGAGATCCTCCGGCAGGTAGAACGCGCCGTTGAGTGCCCAACCCCGCTCGGTGCGGAGCCCGGGATGCTCACGCTCGTACCGCTCGGCCTTCTCGGCGCGCCGGTCCTTCGACTCGACCAGGAGCGCGAGATGGTAGAGCGGCTCGATGAAGGTGCTGCCGGCTCCGGCGACGTCGCGTCCGGTGTGGGTCCGGCCGCGGTAGCCGCGGAGACCGGGCGTCGACCTGAACAGACGAAGCACTCGGTTCTGGTGCCAGGGGCTCTCGTCGAGGACGTGGTCCGACGCGGGCCAGCACCATCGGTACCGCAACCTGGCGTGGGTGATGCCGTCGTCCCATCCCGGCGTACCCAGCCGCTCGAGCAGGGCATCGCTGACCACGTCGTCGTCGTCGAGCTGCAGGATCCAATCGCCGGTCGCGAGCGAATCCAGGAACGCGAGGTTCGCCTCGAACGGCTCGGCGTACTCGGCGCGCACGACCCGGTCGGCCACAGCATCGAGGGGCGCCAGCTCGCTCGGCGGGACTCGGGCGTCGACCGCCACGACGATCTCGTCGGCGAGGGCTCGCACCCGGGCCAGCGCCACCGCGGCCATCGGGGTGGGCCCATTCGTGATGCAGACGACGGAGAGCCGGGGCAGATCCGCCATTCCGCGCAGGCTACCGGCCCGCGCCCGGACATCGCTGCCGGAGGTGGCGCTCCGTAGGATCGCCCGAGTGGACGGTTCGCCGCGGGTCAGCATCGTCATCGCGACCTACAACTGGGCGACGGTGCTGCCCTCCTCGATCGGCTCCGTGCTCGATCAGACCTTCACGGAGTTCGAGCTGCTGGTCGTGGGCGACGGTTGCAGCGACGAGTCGGCCGATGTCGTCGGCGCGGTCGACGACCCACGCGTCCGGTGGATCAATCTGCCCCAGAACACCGGGCACCAGGCGGGTCCCAACAACGAAGGAGCCGCCCGGGCGAGCGGCGACGTGATCGCGTATCTCGGGCACGACGACCTCTGGCTCCCCCACCACCTCGAGGTGCTGCTCGGAGCGATCGCCGCCGGCGCGCCGGTTGCGCACACCACCGCCCTCCGCGTCGACCCGGGCCGTTCGCCCTACGCAACGCCGGAGGACGGGTGGGTCGACACCCCCGAGGCGTGGATCCCACCGACGTCGGTCGCACTGCCGCGTGCGGTGCTGCTCGCCGCGGGCGGGTGGCGCCTGCCGCGGGACACGGGGTATCTCGACCCGGAGGTCGAGCTACTCGGTCGCGTGCGCGAGCTCGCGGGAGCACCGGTCTGGGTGCCCCGCCTGACCTGCGTGAAGCTCTCCGCAGGGAAGCGGTACGGCGTGTACCGAACTCGCCCACACTTCGAGCAGGAGTACTGGCTGCAGGTGATCCGTGACGCCGCGGACCCCGAAGCCGCCCTGCTCGCCACCATCGGCGGTCCTGCCGATCAGGCCGGCGTAGCTCGGCGGGCACCGCTGCCCCGACGCGCGTGGCGTTCGATCCGGCGACGCACGCGGCGGCGACTGGGACTGCGCACCCGGGCGAAGACCCGCATCCGACGAAACCGACGCTTCAAGGGCCTGTGAGCAGCCGCGGGTCCCGCGGACAGCTCGTTCAGCCGCGTTCGATGGCCCGTTGACTCCCGTGCTCGACCAACCAGCAGGCGCCCAGCTCCTCGGCGTCCGACGGTGCGGTGACCGTGTCGACGAACCACCACTCGGCCTGGACCCGCTCGCGGTCCACGTCGACCACGACGTAACCGTTGCTGTCGAGCTCGCACCACTTCCAGTGCGGCAGGATCTCGACCGCGAGGCGCTCGAGCTCGACGGAACGCAGGTCCCGGCGGGGCCACCCCATCTTGTCGTCGATGTTCATCGACGTGAGGCTCGACGCGACGAACTCGACCGCGACCGGGTCGTCGTCGGCCGCCGGATCCTCGTGCAGCTCGTCGACGATCGCGACGTGCACGTCGCCGCTGAGCACCACGACGTTCTGCATCGCCCGGTCGCGAACGTGGCGGAGGAGGGTCGCTCGCTCCACCGGGTACCCATCCCACTGGTCGGGGTCTGGTCCCGAGCCCTCGTCGCCGACCAGCTTCAGCTCGGCGAGCGCGTGACGGAGCGACTCGGGGAGGTCCTCGGCCCAGGTGGCACCCATCACGGAGGCGTTCCCGAGCAGGCGCCAGTGCGCCGTCGACTCGTCGAGCGCGCCCAGCAGCCACTCGCGCTGCTCGATACCGAGCTGCGTCCGATCCGGGTCGTACATCGCGGGCGGCGCGACCGGTTCGTCGCGCCGAGTCCGCGTGTCGATGAGGAAGAGCTCGGCCAGGTCGCCGAGGCGGACGCTCCGGAACACCCGAGTCGGGTCCGCGGGGTCGGGCATCCGGTACGGCTGCCACTCCCAACGCGCACGGAAGCCGGCCGCCTTCCGGTCCGCGAACGGTCCCTGCTCAGGCTGGTGCCACGACGAGCCATCACGCCACGCGCCGTCGGCGAACTCGTGGTCGTCGAGCGTGGCGATGATCGGGTGGCGGTGGTGGAGCGCCTGCACGTCGGGATCCGTGCGGTACTGCGCGTACCGACGCCGGTAGTCGTCGAGGGTCACGCACTCGTGCAGCGGCTCGAACGGCCGCCCCATCTCGGGTGGTTGCGGTGCACCGGGCGGGAGCGCGTTCGGGGTCTCGTAGATGTAGTCGCCCAGGTGCAGGAGGAACTCGATGTCGTCGCGCTCGGCGATCCTCGCGTAGGCGTTGAAGAACCCCGCGTTGAAGCTCGCGCACGATGCCACCGCGAAGCGGAGGTGCTCGACGCCGCGGTCCGGCAGCGTGCGCGTCCGGGCGACCGGCGATGACGTGCCCCGTGCTTCGAACGCGTAGAAGTAGGTGGTCGCCGGGTCGAGCCCGTCGACGTCCACGTGCACGGTCTGATCAGCATCCGGATCCGAAGCGACGCTGCCGCTGGTGATGACGTCGCGCATCCGTTCGTCGCGTGCGACGCGCCACTCGAGGTCGAGCGACTCGTCGCCGTCGACGGTCACGCGCGTCCACAGCACGACCCGGTCCTGGAGCGGATCACCGCTGGCGACGCCGTGCTGGAACACCTGCTCTGCGATCAGGTCAACGTAGCGCCCGCGCTCGTGCCCGTTCCGCAGCCCGTGAAGATCCTGTGGGAGCACGCAACGTCGACCCTGAGCTCGGAGTCGTCGTCGGCGTCGTCTTCGGTGACGGGCCGGGGAGGCCCACCACGAGCAGCGTCTTGTCCTGCTGCTGCGCGAGCTTCGCGACGATCGTGACGTTGCCCTTCGGCGCGTCGAGCGCGATCGTGAAGAGAGGCTAGGCCTTGCTCAAACGGTCGGAGTCGTCGAGAGTTCAGCCCATGAAGCGGATCGCGGCTTCGACCGGGACCGGCCAGGTGTCACCGGCCACGTTGTGCCAATCTGGCCACGATGCCCAAGAGGTCGTCACGAGGTGCCGTGCGCGCTGAGGTGCGCGCTTGGGGAGAGGCGTACCGGAAGCTGTCGGGCGCGCCGCGTGCCGAGCTCGACGCCGGCGACCTGGAGCGCCTGGCCACATGTGCGTACATGATCGGCGAGGACGAGGCAGCCGTTGCCGGATGGGACGCCGCACACGAGCGGTACGTGCGCGACGGCGAGGCGGCGGAGGGCGCGCGCTGCGCCTTCTGGGTGGCGTTCTGCTTGATGATGCAAGGGCAGATGGCCCACGCCAGCGGCTGGTTGAGCCGCACTGAAGGAATCATCGGCGACCTCGACTGTTCGGCCCGAGGGTTCCTGTTGATCCCCGCGCTGCTCCGTGCGCTCGACTCGAACGACCCCGCGACGGCCGTGAACCTGGCGGTGCGAAACCAGGGACGTCGCAGCTCGGTTCGACGATCCCGACCTCGGTGCCTTCGGGACGCTCGGCCACGGGCAGGCACTCATCGCGCTCGGTGATCCAGCGGCGGGCCTCGCGAAGCTCGACGAGGTCATGCTGTCGGTCGAGGCGGGAGACGTCGGGCCGATCACCTCGGGCGTCGTCTACTGCGCGGTGGTGCTCGAGTGCATGCAGCTCTTCGACTTGCCGCCGCGCCGCCGAGTGGACATCGTCCCTCGATCGCTGGTGTGCGGCACAGCCCGATCTCGTCCCGTATCGGGGTCAGTGCCTGGTGCACCAGTCGCAGCTCCAGCAGGCGGCAGGCGACTGGTCGGCCGCGACGGCGACAGTGCGGACCGCATGCGCACGGCTCGCCGACCCGCCGCACCCGGCGTTCGGGCTCGCCTGCTACCAGGAGGCGGAGCTGCACCGAGTGCTCGGGGACCTCGACGCAGCGGCCGATGCCTACGGGCGAGCCAGCCGCGCGGGCCAGCAACCGATGCCTGGCCTTGCCCTGCTCGAGTTGGCGCGTGGCGAAGTCGAGTCCGCGGCGGCAAGCATCGACCGAGCGCTCGGCGAGACGGCACCGACGTTCCAACGACCACCGCTGCTCGGCGCGGCAGTCGAGATCCATCGACTGTCCGGCAACCTCGCGGCTGCGGCGCGCGGCCGCTGACGAGCTGGCGCGTATCGCCGACCGCTCCACATCCGAGGTCCTCGCCGCGATGGCGACCCAGGCGGATGGGATCGTGCTGCTCTGCGCAGGTGAGTACTCCGCCGCGCTGGCCCCGTTGCGCGCCGCCGGGGCGGCCTGGAGCCGGCTGGCGATTCCGTACGAAGCCGCTCGGGTCGCGGTGCTGGTCGGCGCCTGCTCCCTGGCGCTGGGCGATTCGTCCTCGGCGACCCTGGAGTTCGACCATGCCGGGGCGACCTTCGCCGCCCTCGGCGCTCGACCCGACCTCGACCAGCTGCATGCTCTGGCTGGTGCGGGATCCCCGATGATGACGCCCCGCGGGCTCCCTCTCCGGACGAGAGATGGAGGTGCTGCGGCACGTCGCGGCGGGCAAGACCAACCGTGAGGTCGCCGAAGCGCTCACCATCAGCCCGCACACGGTTCGACGCCACCTCGAGAACATCTTCTCCAAACTCGGTGTCGGCAGTCGGGCCGCGGCGACGGCCCACGCGTACGAGCACGGTCTGCTCTGAACCGGCGCCACCGCGATGGTTCATCTGACCCATCGCCGGTGAGACCTCGAGATGGAACGTCCGGGCGATGCGCCGCCGACGACCGAATTCGTACCGTGAGCTCGACGCGAACCCACGGAGGACCCACCATGGCCACCCAGGCTCCGACACTCGACCATGCCACGGCCGAAGAGCTCAGCGCCGAGTTCCATCGTTGCTTCAGCGACTTCGAGGCTCGGGACGACCTGTTCGTCCCCGACGCCTTCTACGACTTGCTCCCCCCGCTGTGGCGCTTCCAGCTCCAAGGTCCCGGCGAAGCGTTTTGCGCCCAGTTGCGCTCGATCGCCGCGGGGCCGGTGGATGTCGAAGTGGTCCGTACGCTGCCGACGAGCAGCGGCTTTGTCACCGAGCACATCGAGACCCAGCACACCCCAGACGGCGACCGGGTCGCCCGGAGGCTCCACCTGTGCGAGGTGCGCGACGGCCGGATCGCCGCGGTAACCACCTACTGCAACGGCGGCTGGGACGACGAGCTGCGCGCCCGCCACGCAGCCGAGGCCCCGATGATCCGCGCCTGAGCGCCGCCCCGACCCTGCTTGTCCAGAGGAGGACCGCCATGACCACGGCTAGCTACCGTCACTACTCCGGTTCGGCCGCCGAGCTGTACGAGAGCTTCTTCGTGCCGGCGATCGCCGAGCCCGTGTCGACCGAGCTGCTCCGAACTGCCGACCTCCGATCCGGGGAGCGGGTGGTCGACGTCGCGTGCGGCACCGGCGTGATCACCCGGAAGGCTGCCGAGGCGGTCGGCCCAACCGGCTCGGTGGCGGGCATCGACGTGGCCCCTGACATGCTCGAGGTCGCCCGGGCGGCCGCGCTCGATGTGAGCGCGATCGACTGGCACGAGGCCGATGCTGCTTCCCTGCCCCTCCCCGACGAGTGCTGCGACGTCGTGCTGTGCCAGATGGGCCTGATGTTCATGGAGGACCGGCCGGCCGCGTTGCGTGAGATGCACCGCGTGCTCGCCCCGGGAGGCCGGGTCGTGACGAACGCCCCGGGCCGAATCCAGCCGTTGTTCGAGGCGATGGAGCAGGCGATCGTGGAGAACCTGAACCCCGAGCTGGGCGGGTTCGTGCGGGCCGTGTTCTCCATGCACGACCACGCCGCGGTCGCCGGGCTGCTCGACGATGCAGGGTTCTCCGACGTGGCATCGAAGGAGTACGAGGCGGTCTTCTCCCTCCCGGGTCCCGCCGAGTTCCTGTGGAGCTACATCAACCTCACGCCAATGGGCCCGTTGGTTGCCCAGGCACCCGAGGACGCCCGGATCGCGATGGAGCACCAGATGGTCGAGGCGTGGACCCCCTACGTCACCGATGGCACGATCCGCGTCGATCAGCCCATGGCCCTCGCCTGGGCACAGCGGCCTTGAGTGCCGTACCGGCGTTCGAGCGCAACGGCAAGACTCGACACGAAACTGCTGCATCGTGTTCGAGGTGAAGGACGGCAAGATCACGTCCAGCACCGGCGGCGGAACCGGATTTCTCGGACCGCCTCGATCAAGGTCGTCTCCGAACAGCCGGGCACTCCACGGCGGCGTTCACAGTGCACGACCCGCGGTTTCGTCGGTGGGCGATACTGGTTTCGAACCAGTGACCTCTGCCGTGTGAAGGCAGCGCTCTACCGCTGAGCTAATCGCCCGAAGACGCGACATTATCCGAGGGCTCCCCGATGTCGTTCCTCTGGACCCGGTGGGTGGAGGCCGTGTGGAGCCGAAGTTCGTGGAGACCCCCGACGGGCGCACCGTCGCGTGGTCCGAGCTCGGCGACCACACCGGTCCGCCGGTCATCTGGTGCCACGGCGGGCTCAGCGGCCGCACCGACGCGTCGTTCGCCGCAGGCCGGGGCGATCGCGGCGGGCGTCCGACTGATCACGATCGACCGTCCCGGGATCGGCGAGTCGACGCGCCTGAAGGGCCGGACCGTCGAGCGGGTGGGCCGACGACGTCGCCGTGGTCGCCGACGCGCTCGGTCTCGGGCAGTTCTGCGTCGTCGGCTGGTCCGCCGGCGGTCCCGCACGCGCTCGCGTGCGCCGCACGACTCCCCGACCGCGTGCTGGCGACGGCGACGATCGGGAGCATGGAGCCGGTCCGCGACCGCGCGGCCCGGCGAGCGCTCGGACTCCGCATCGACCGCGTGCTCATCCCGCTGGCCCGTCACACGCCGTGGCTCGCCCGTTCGGTGCTCGCCGCCTCGGCACGGATGAGCCCCGACCGCCAGAAGCGGGTGCTGCTGCGCGCGCTCTCGGACGCGGACCGCGAGGTGCTCGAGCCACTCCCCGCCGAGGACGTCGTGGGATCCACGATCCAGGCGGCCGCACCCGGCACGGCCGGCATCGTGGACGACTACCGGGCGTTCGGGACGCCCGACTGGGGCTTCGATCTCGGGCAGATCCCGGGACCGGTCCGCTGCTGGCAGGGCGCCGAGGACGCGGCGGTGCCGGTGGCCATCGCCAAGCGGGTCGCCGCTGCGATCCCGGGGGCCGCGCTCGAGCTCGTGCCCGATGCCGGGCACTTCCTCGTGGCCGACCACGGCACGGAGGTCTTCACCCGGCTCCTCGCCGACGCCGGGGCCTGATCGAGGCGGCCTGATCGAGGCGACCGGAGCCTCCGAAACCCCCCAATTCGGACCGATCGGCAACGTCCGCACGCACCCCGTCGCGCGTGGGAGAATGGGGCCCTTGGATGTCTGAGGCCGAAAGACAGAGGTGACGCCGTGGCGAGGAAGGGACGAGCCCGCCGGTTCCGCGAGGCGCGTGAACTGAAGCAGGGCTTCGACGACGGCTTGTTCGCAGAAGGCGAACGCACGCTCGCCGATGCCGACACCGAAGACGAGCCCACCTGGCGCGACGAGTTCGACGAGCGTCCGAAGGACTGGGACGAGGACGACCCGCTGCGCATCGACGAGGGTGGTCGCCAGGCGTCATAGCCGCCGAGCGCGCGACCGGTTCCGGAACGGCCGGTCAGGCCGTGCGCGGGTCCGGGCGTTCTGGATCGAGGTCGAAGCGTCGGATCGCTTCGGCGACGACCTCGCCCTTGACGTCACCGGCGCGCGCCAGCGCGTCGAGTGCCGCGACCACGATGTTCGGCGCGTCGACCTCGAAGTGCCGCCGGAGCGCCGCGCGCGTGTCGGAGAACCCGTAGCCGTCGGTACCGAGCGGGAAGAACGGTGCCGGTACGAAGCGCGAGATCTGGTCGGGCACCGACTTCATGAAGTCGGTCACTGCGACGACCGGTCCGTCCGTGTCCGCGAGGCAGTCGGACACGTAGGCCGAGCGCGGCGCCTCGGTGGGGTGCAGGCGATTCCACCGCTCGACGCTCAGCGCGTCCTCACGAAGCAGCTTGTAGCTGGTCGCCGACCAGACGTCGGCCGCGATGTCGTACTCCTCGCCGAGCATCTGCTGGGCGTCGAGCGCAGCGCGCATCGCGGTGCCACTCGCGAAGAGCTGCATGCGGTGCTTCGCCGGCTTCACCGCGGGTCGGTATCGATACAGGCCACGCACGATGCCGTCCTCGATGCTCTCCCCCGGCGGATCCGGCGGGATCGGAGGCATCACATAGTTCTCGTTGTAGAGGGTGAGGTAGTAGAAGACGTCTTCGGGTTCGTCGCCGTACATGCGGTCCATGCCCTCACGGATGAGCACGGCGACCTCGTACGCGAACGCGGGGTCGTACGCACGGCAGTTCGGCACCGTCGACGCGAGCACGTGGCTCTGGCCGTCGCAGTGCTGCAGCCCTTCGCCGGTGAGTGTCGTGCGGCCCGCGGTGGCGCCGAGGAGGAACCCCCGCCCGCGTGCGTCGCCGAACGCCCAGATGAGATCGCCGACCCGCTGGAACCCGAACATCGAATAGAAGATGAAGAACGGGATCACCGGCTCGCCCATGGTGGCGTACGACGTGCCCGCCGCCGTGAAGCTCGCCATCGCGCCGGCCTCCGTGATCCCCTCCTCGAGGATCCGCCCGCTGCTCGCCTCCTGGTACGAGAGCAACAGGTCGGAGTCGACCGGCTCGTACTGCTGGCCGAACGGGGCGTAGATCTTGACCTCGCGGAAGAGCCCGTCCATGCCGAACGTGCGGGCCTCGTCGGGGATGATCGGGACGACGCGGTGACCGAGTCCGGGGTCGCGCAGCAACGTGCGGAGCATCCGAGCGAATGCCGTCGTGGTGCTCGCCTGCACCTTCTCGCCCGTGCCCGCGAGGAACTCGTCGAACGCGTCACGCGGTGGCAGGGAGATCTTCTTCGGTCGCACGACACGCTCGGGCAGCGGTCCGTCGAGCGCGCGCCGGCGTGCGACGAGGTACTCGTACTCCGCCGAGTCGGTGCCCGGGTGGTAGTAGGGCGGATCGCCGTCCTCGAGCTCGGAGTCCGGGATCGGGAGCCCGAGCCGGTCGCGGAACACCTTCAGCGCATCGGCGTCGAGCTTCTTGATCTGGTGGGTGGAGTTGCGCGCCTCGAGCCCGGCACCGAGCGTCCAGCCCTTCACCGTCTTGGCGAGGATGACGGTCGGGCTGCCCTTGTGCTCGACCGCCATCTTGTAGGCCGCGTACAGCTTGCGGTAGTCGTGCCCGCCGCGTGGGAGGCGCTGGAGGTCGCCGTCGCTGAGCTGCTCGACCATCTTGACGAGTCGCGGGTCGGGGCCGAAGAAGTGGTCACGGATGTACTCACCCGACTCGACGGTGTACTTCTGGAACTCGCCGTCGACCGTCGTGTTCATCTTGTTGACGAGGACTCCGTCGACGTCGCGGGCGAGCAGGTCGTCCCAGCCGCGCCCCCAGATGACCTTGATCACGTTCCAACCCGCACCGCGGAACGTGGCCTCCAGCTCCTGGATGATCTTGCCGTTGCCGCGCACGGGTCCGTCGAGGCGCTGCAGGTTGCAGTTGACGACGAAGATGAGGTTGTCGAGCTGCTCGCGCGCCGCGATCGAGAGGCCGGCGGTTGCTTCGGGCTCGTCCATCTCGCCGTCGCCCACGAAGCACCACACGCGTGACGCGCTGGTGTCGACCATCTCCTGATGGAGCAGATAGCGGTTGAAGCGAGCCTGGTAGACGGCGTTCAGCGGACCGAGACCCATCGAGACGGTCGGGAACTCCCAGAAGTCGGGCATGCGACGCGGGTGCGGGTAGCTGGGCAGGCCGCCGCCGAAGACCTCGCGCCGGAAGCGATCGAGGTGGTCCTCGGTGAGGCGACCCTCGAGGAACGCGCGCGCGTAGATCCCGGGCGCCGCATGCCCCTGGATGAACACCTGATCGCCATGGCCGCCGTCGGACTTGCCGTGCCAGAAGTGGTTGAAGCCGACGTCGTAGAGCGCCGCGGCCGACGCGAACGTCGAGAGGTGCCCACCGAGGCCGTCGAAACGGTGGTTGGCGCGGTCGACCATCGCCATGGCGTTCCAACGGATCGACGCCCGGATCTGCTGCTCGAGCCGCTCGTCGCCGGGGAACCACGGCTCCTGCTCCGCCGGGATGGTGTTGATGTAGTCGGTGCTGACCATCGCGGGGACGCCCACGCCCTGGTCGCGTGCTCGCTCCATCAGACGGGCGAGGAGGTAGCGCGCCCGGCTGCGCCCACGGGCACCCACCACGGCGTCGAGCGAGTCGAGCCACTCCTCGGTCTCGGCCGGGTCGATATCGGGCAGCTGGTGCACGAATCCGTCGAGGAACATCGCTCCCGAGCGTACGCCCCTACTCAGCGGTCACTTTCCGGCGACACCTGAGGTGTCCCTGCGTGCACGCTGAGAGCCGACGCTGGACACGTTCCGGCCAGGGATAGCCTCCACCCGTCATGAGCGGTGGGCGATTCCGCTATCTGCCGGCCCTCGACGGCCTCCGGGCATTCGCGGTCCTCGCTGTCCTCTGTTACCACGGCGGGATGTCGTGGGCCCTCGGCGGGTTCCTCGGCGTCGACGCGTTCTTCGTCCTCAGTGGCTTCCTGATCACGAGCCTGCTGCTCGTGGAGTGGAAGGGCACGAACGGGATCGCGCTGACGGCGTTCTGGATCCGCCGGGCGAAGCGGCTCCTCCCCGCGCTGTTCCTCGTGCTCGGCGGCGTCGCGTTGTACGCGGCGTTCGCGGCGGCGCCCACGGAGCTCGGTCGGATCCGCGACGACGGGCTCGCGTCGCTCGGCTACGTCGCGAACTGGCGGTTCGTCTTCTCGCACCAGTCGTACTTCGACACCTTCGGCGTGCCCTCGCCGCTGCGGCACATGTGGTCGCTTGCGATCGAGGAGCAGTTCTACCTGGTGTGGCCCATGATCGTGTACGGCGTGCTGCGGTGGCGCCGCGGCTCGGTCGGTGCCCTCGCGGCGGTCGCGGGCGCGATCGCGATCGGCTCGACCGTGCTGATGGTGTCGCTCTACAACCCAAACGGCGACCCGTCACGCGTGTACTACGGCACCGACACCCGGGTGTCGTCGCTCCTCGTGGGCGCGCTGCTGGCAATGTTCGCGACGAAGCACACGTTCGGTAAGACCATCTTCGAGCGTCGCTCGCTGCACGTCGCGTCGGTGTTGGCGGTCGGCGCGCTCGGGTTCATGTGGGTGACGACGACGGACGGACCGAGCTGGCTCTACCTCGGAGGCTTTCTCGTCGCCGCGCTCCTCGTCGCAGTGGTCATCGCGGACGTGAGCCAGGAACAGATGGGGCCGGTCGCCAAGGTGATGTCGCTACGGCCACTGCGGTGGATCGGAGCGATCTCCTACGGCCTCTACCTCTGGCACTGGCCCATCTACGTGTTCCTCAGTCCGGTGCGCACCGGCCTCGACGACGCCGCGCTGTTCGCTGTCCGCCTTGCCGCGACCTTCATCGTCGCCACGCTCTCCTACTACCTGGTGGAGCAGCCGATCCGGACCGGTTCCTGGCATGGCTGGCGCGTCCGCGTCGCGACGCCCGCGGCAGTCATCGGGGTTGCCGGCGTCCTGCTGTGGAGCACCGCGAACGCAGTGCCGGCCGGCATCGAGGTGTCGGTCGGTGACCTCCGACCGCCGACGACCTCGGCACCCACCGGTGCGCCCACTCCTGCGGTGGATCGTCCGGCTCGGATCATGCTCGTGGGCGACTCGGTGGCGAACAGCCTGGCGCCCGGCATCACCAACCAAGCCGCGGCGCGGGGCTTCGAGTTCTGGAACGCGTCCCTCCCCGGGTGCGGCTTCGCCACCGAGGAGGGTGAACACCAGTTCGGGGAGCAGTGGCTCAGTCCGGTCGACCGGTGTCAGCCGAGCTGGCGCACGCGCTGGCCGCAGCAGCTGAAGGTGTGGAACCCCGACGTCGTCGTCGTCGGGATGGGTGGGCAGGTCACCTACGACCGCCGCTTCGCCGGCAACGTGATTCCCTTCGACACACCTGATGGCATCAACCTCGCGCGTGAGGAGCTCGACGCGGCCGTCTCGATCCTGTCGTCGCGCGGGGCGAAGGTGGTCTTGCTCACGGCGCTCTACGGCAAGCTCGGTTGGCCGGCCCAGATCGACATCGCCCGGTCAGGGTTCAACAACGCGTGGATCGACGAGTGGAACGCCGTCGCAACCGAGGTCGCGGCGTTCCACCCGAAGACCGTCCAGCTCGTCGACCTGAACGGGCGTCTCGACCCCGGCGGGAAATACGCGGACACGATCGACGGCGTCGATGCCCGGAGCGACGGTGTCCACCTCACGCCCGAGGCGTCGGACCTCGCGGGCGCGTGGCTCGCGCCCCAGTTCCTTGCCGCGGTGCCGAAGGGTCGACTGCTCCAGAAGTAGCGCGCGGCCGCGCGTCTCGGGGGAAGACGCGTGGCCGCGCGAGCTGGGCTCGAGCGCTGCGGTGCACTCGGGTCAGGTCGAAGTCCCCGTCGTCGAAGTGGTGCCACCGGGAGGCGCGCCGCCCGGGCCGCCCGGGCCGCCCAGGCCACCGCGTGGGGCGCACGAGCCATCGCTCTGTGGGTCAGAGACCGTGACGTTCTCGGCCGTGATCGCACCCGAGTCGCCGGTACCCGATGCAGTCAGGCACTTGCCCACAGCCACATCGCTCGCAGCACCCGAGACGGTCTCCGTGACCTTCGTCGAGCTCGACATGGTCACCTTCACGTCCTGCTTCTTGGTCTTGGGCTGTGCGCCTTGCTTCTTCGGGAACGTGATCGTCGTGGACTTCACGACGAGGTCGTTGCCCGAGACGCTCTTCACCGTGCCGAAGGCCGTGCCGCCGGTGTTGAACCGCGGCCTGCCGTTCCCGTTGCCATTCCCGTCCGGGAAGCTCGGCGGCGTCTGGCCGTTGCCGTTGCCATTCCCGCTCGGGAAGCTCGGCGGCGTCTGGCCGTTGCCACCACCGGGAAGACCACCGCCTCCGGGGAGACCGCCGCCGCAGCCGTCCGATGAAGCGTCGCTGAGCGCGATCGTCTCGGCCTTGATGCCCTTCTTGGTGTTGCCGGTCCCGTTGACGCGGACGCAATCGCCGACCTGGATCGCGTCGGTGCCGGCATCCTGCGTCTTCTCGTAGTTCGTCGTGTCCGTCAGCGTGACGGTGACGTCATCGCTGCTCCCCTGGTTGGCATCCGGCTTCAGGTCGACGGTCGTTCCCGAGACGCTCACGACGCTTCCGCTCGCGAACGGTCCACCGGCTCCGGGGAACCCGCCGCCGCCGGGTCCGGTCTGCGCGGCGGCCGCGGCAGGGACCGCGAGCAACGCGGCGCCGACTGCGAGTCGACGCGAGCGACGCTCGCGCGACGAAGCGCCATCGCCGCGGTCGGGCTTCGTCCGGGGGATCGATGCTCGATGGTGTGCTCATGTCAGTGCTCCTTCTGCAATGCGATTGCTGGTGGGGTCCCGGCCATTTCGGGGGTTCACGCGGCGGTTCGATCGAGGCGTTCGCGCATCTGCCACTCACTCAGCGGTCAGCCACGCGGGAATCCGCCGCCCGCGCCGCCGCTCGGGAATCCGGTCGGAAAGCCGCCGCCGCCCTGGGTCGAGCTCGAGGAGTCGGTGGCCGAGCCCGGCAGCGGTTCCGAGAGGTTCGCGAGGACGACCTCCTGCCCGGCGTCGATCCCGCTCTTGACCTCGGTCCACGTGTCACCGACGACGCCGACCTTCACGTTCACCCGTGTGGTGTCGCCGCCGTTCACGACCTCGACGGAGTGACGACTGCCGTTGGTCGAGACTGCAGACGTGGGGACGGCGAGCGCCGACTTGGCGCTCTCGGTCACGATGCGCACGGTGCCGGTCGACCCGTTGTCGAGATCGACCTTGCTGTTCGAGAGCCCGACGACGACCGTGTAGCTGGTCGTCGTGCTCGTCGACGACGGCACGACTGAGATGAACGCGACCTTGCCGTCGAGCGTCTTGTGCGACCCATCGGGCGTGAAGGTCGCTTGCTGGCCGACCGAGACGTCGGCCACGCGGTCGATGCCGACGGTGGTGCTGACTTCGTAGCCGCCGTCGCCCTGCACGACGATGTTCGCAGTCGTCGAATCGGCCGTGACCGAGTCGCCGACCTCCAGGTTCACTGCGACCACGGTTCCCTCGATCGGGGTGGCGATCGAGGCCTGGGCGAGCGCTTGCTCTGCGACGGACACCTCCGCCGCGGCCGCGTCGATCGCCTTCTGGTACGAGACGAGGTCCGCGGCTGACGGCGACGTGGCCCCGCTACCCGACGGCCCTCCGCTCAGGCTCGGGCCACCGGACGGCGCGCTCCCGTCGCTGGGTGAGGTCGACGGGGTCGACGGAGCCGCGTCGGCTTGCTGCTGGAGCAGCGTGTCCAAGGTGTCCATCGCGTCGGCCAGCGTGTTCTGTGCGTCCTGCACCGCCGTCTGGGCCGTCAGGACGTCGTCGATGGCTGCCTGACACGCCGGTGCCGTGCTCGGATCGCCCGCGACGTTGGCGCACACCGCGGTCGCGTTGCTGAGGGCGGAGCTCGCGGTGGCGAGCGCCGCGTCGACCTCCTGCTGGGCCTGGAGCACCGCCTGCTGCGCGGCAGCGATGGCGGGATCCGTGGAGGCCGCGAGCACGGTGGTTCGTGCCGCGACGAGCTGCACTCCCGGAGCGGTCGACGACGAGAAGCTCGCGCCGGTCGCGGTCGCCGACCCGGAAACCCCGGAACCCCCTCCACTCGGCGCGCCGGTGACGGCCTCACCTGAGAGCGCCTTCTGGAGGTTGAGCTGCGCCTGGGCCAGCGAGGCCTGCTTCTCGTGCAGTGTCTCTGTGAGGGTTTGCGGGTCGAGGGAGGCCAGCGTCGTCCCCACGGTCACCGTGTCGCCGACCTTCACGGCGACCGACGCCACGGTGCCGCTCACCGGGAAGGCAACCGTGGCCTGTGACACTGGCTCGATCGTCGCGGCACCGCTCTGGATCGCGTCGACGTCGCGAGTAGCGGCGGTCGCCGTCCGGTACTGGTTGCCCTCGGAGCCGAACGCCTGGGTCGCGACGAGCACGCTGACGAGGAATGCCGCGACGACGCCCAGTGCGATCCGTCCGTGCTTGCGCTGCCACCAACGCGTCGACGATCGGCTTCGGCGGAGTCGTCGAACAGCACGCTGAGTCGATCCTTGGTGCGGCTCGTCGTGTTTCCGGCGGTACTGGGGGCCATGGGATCACTCGCTCCTGAGGGCGTCGATCGGGGCGAGGCGGGATGCGCGCGACGCCGGGTACACACCGAAGGCGACACCGATGCCGACGGCAACACCGACTGCGGCGAGTGCGGCGGGGAGAGAGACGATCACCCGCGAGTCGGTGAACTCTGGGATCACGAGCGCGCCGATCAGCCCGAACAGGACGCCGAGGATCCCGCCCGCGAGTCCGAGCACCGACGCCTCGACGAGGAACTGTCGACGGATGAGGCTCGGTCGCGCACCGATCGCCTTCCGGACACCGATCTCGCGGATCCGCTCGGTGACCGAGACCAGCATGATGTTCATCACGCCGATGCCGCCGACGAGCAACGCGATGATCGCGATTCCCGCGAGCATCACCGTGAGCGTGTCGTCGACCGAGGTCGCAGCCTGGAGGATCGACTGCTGCGTCGCGATCGAGAAGTCGGCGTCGCTCGCGGTCGTGATCTGGTGCGTGTTGAGGAGGATCGCGTCCGCTTCTTGGTACGCGGCGGACAGCGTGTCGGACGACGTCGCCTTCACGTAGATCGAGCTCACGGAATTCCGAGTGCTGCCCCCCACCAATCGCTGTTGGTAGGTGCTCAGCGGCACGACCGCGAGGTCGTTGTTCGACGTCTCCTCCGACGAGCTCAACTCCTCGAGCACGCCGACGACCTCGAGGGTGACGCCGTTGTAGCTCACCGTCTGCCCGACCGAGTTGCCCGTCGGGAAGAGCTCGGACGCGGTGTCGGGCCCGAGCACGACCACCGATGCTGCGGTCGCCTCATCGGCGTTCGTGATGAAGCGCCCCGATGTCACGGTGCGCGATCGCACCGACGACCAGCTCGGCGTCGTGCCGGCGAGCGTCGTCGTCCAGTTCGTGGAACCTGCGGTGAGCGAACCCGAGGTCGTCGAGACGGGGGCGACGGCCTCGATGTCGGGCGCCGCGGCAGGCTCCGTGAGCGCGTTCGCGTCCTGCTGCGTGAGGGTGGATGCCGAACCGAAGCCTCCGCGGGCCCCGGTGCTGCTCGTGGAGCTGCCCGGTGAGACGACGAGGATGTTGGTGCCGAGCTCGTTGATCTGGTCCTGCACCTGGGCCTGCGCGCCCTGCCCAGACCGACGGTGAGCACGACCGCGGTGATGCCGATGAGGATCCCGAGCATCGTGAGTGCGGAGCGGAGGCGGTGGGTGCGCACCGCCTCGGTGGCGGTGCGGAACGTGTCGAGCCAGGTCACGACGTGACCCCCACCGGGAGGCGGGCGTCATCCGATGGCTTGATGCCGCCGTCGTGGATCTCGATGATGCGCTGGGCGCGAGCAGCAATGTCGTGCTCGTGTGTGATGAGCACGATCGTGCGGCCTTCGCCGTTGAGCTCTTCGAGCAGCTCGAGCACGTCCGCGGTCGATGTGGAGTCGAGGTTTCCGGTCGGCTCGTCGGCGAGGAGCAGCGCCGGCTCGGTGACGAGCGCGCGTGCCACGGCGACACGCTGCTGCTGTCCGCCGGAGAGCTCACCCGGACGGTGGTCGGCGCGATCGGCGAGCCCGACCTTGTCGAGCGCGAGCAGCGCGCGTGCCCGACGCTCCGACGACTCGATGCCGCTGTAGACGAGTGGGAGCTCGACGTTGCGCCACGCCGGCAGATACGCGAGCAGGTTGAACTGCTGGAAGACAAAGCCGATCAGCAGGTTGCGGACGTCAGCGAGCATGTTCTCGTCGAACTCCTGTACGTCGTGGCCGGCGAGACGGAAGATGCCGCTCGTCGGCACGTCGAGGCAGCCGAGGATGTGCATGAGCGTCGACTTGCCCGAGCCCGACGGGCCGGTGATGGCGACGAACTCGTTCTCGTCGATGCGCATCGACACGTTGCGCAACGCGGCGACCTCGAGCTCGCCGCTCGAGTAGACCTTCTCGACGTCGATGAGCTCGATGACCGGGACGGGCGCGTCGTGTGTGGCTGGCGTGACTGGCGTGTCGGACATCAGCCGTTCCCGCCCGTCGGGCGGCCGGTCGGGAAGCGCCGCCGGTGGGGGGTCCGCTCCCGCCTCCGGCGCCACCGGTGGGGATGCCACTGATGCCGGCGACGACGATCTTCTCGCCGGCCTCGAGGCCCTTGGTGATCTCGATGTTCCCATCGGACGTCAGACCCGTCTTCACCTTGTGGGTCTCGGACTTGCCGTCGGCGGTGCCGTCGACCGCGACCTCGACCGTGGTCGTACCGTCGGTTGCCGTGGTCACGGCGCGCACCGGTACCTGCAGCACATTGGTTCGTGTCTTGGTCGTGATCGAACCGGTGACGTTCGACCCGACGTAGAAGTCGTCCGCGCTCGCGGTGAACGCGATCGTCACCGGGTACTGCGCGACGCCGGAGCTCGTGTCGGCGACCTGCGCGACCTCGGTGACCTTGCCGGTCGCGGATGCACCCGTCGATTGCGTCCGGGAGGAGCCGTTGCCCGAGCCGTCGGTGCTCGGGTTGGACCCGCCTCCCGGCGCGGCCGGAGCGCCACCGCCACCAGGGAAGCCTCCACCGGGGAACCCGGGAAAGCCGCCCGAGGAGGTGCTCGCTGCGGTCGACACCGTGAGCGTGGCGGTTTGGTCGACGGCGACGGAGTCGACGTCGCTGCTCCCGACGTTCAGGGTGACCTCGTAGCTGCCCTTGCTCACGACCTGGATCTGCGGATCCGTGCTGTCGGAGGTAGATGCGGATGCGGATGCATTCGGTGTGGACGAGCCGCTGCCGAGAGGGGGGGCCGACTGGCCCGAGCCGCTCCCCGTGCCGGTCACGCTCGTCGAGCCCGTACCGCCGGAGGCGAGCTCCTCACCCACGGTGACGTTGACCACGGCAACCGTTCCATCGAACGTCGCGACGAGTGACGCGCCCGCAAGGTCGTCCTTGGCACTGGCCAGCGCGTCGTACACGGTGGTGAGGTTCGTCTCGTCTGCTGCGATCTGCTCGTCCGTGCCGGACGACTTGTCGTTGGCGAGCTGCGCCGCGGCATCGGCGACGTTCGCGTCGGCCGTGGCGACCGCGGCCTCGAGCTCCGTCGGGTCGATCGTCGCGAGCACCTGGCCGGCCGTGACCTTGTCGCCGGCCCTCACGTTCACGGCCGTGACCGTCCCGGCCGAGGGGAACGACAGGTCATCGGTCTTGGCTGCCTCGACCGTACCGTCGGCCGAGACCGACTCGGTCATCGAGCCGCGCGTCACTGTCGAGACGCTGTTCGTCGCGGTTGTCGTCGCGACGACATCGCCACCGAAACTCGACAGCGCGAGCCCGACGACGATGACCACGACCGAGAAGATCGCGATGGCGACGTACGCCCTGCGGCTGCGCCTGGGAACGTCCGCGACGTCCTGGACCGGCGCTTCAGGGAGAGTTGTTCCGGGAGGGTTGGCTCCATCCATGCAGGGCATCATGGACAGCAGCCCTGGGAGCAACCTGGGGACAGCCCGAGTATCTACCCCGAATCACCACGACGCCGTGGCGCCAACGTCTTCTTCCCACGATGTTCGACCGGTGATCGACGCCAGACCTGGCCGGCACCCGCGACCCGGCTCGCGGTGCCTCGGCGGGCCAGGGGCAAGTCCGTCGAGGCTCAGGCCGTCGCGAGGAGCGAGTCGCGCCGCAGCACGATGTCGAGCCAAAGGCGGGCCCGCTCGGTCGTGAAGGTGCCGAGCACGACGCGCCCCTTGGTCGTGACGGTATCGACGGTGACCAGGTCCGACCACGGCGCGCGCGTCACGCTGGTCCCGTCTTCGGCGATCGACTGCAGCCGGTCGGCCTGCGTACGCGCGGTCGCCGCATCGGCGTAGGTGAGCGCGACGACGAGCAGGTGTGTCTTCCCGTCGAGAGCAGGCCCGGCGGCGACTGCTTCGTAGGGCGCGAGCGACGTCGGACCGCCGGTCGACGCCCCGGGCGCGACCTCGGCGTCCGTGAGGAACGCGGAGTACACACCGGTGGAGCGGAGGGCGTCGAGCGCGGCCATGAGGTCGCGGTCGTCCGTCAACGACTTCACGTTCCCCGAGGCCGCGTCGATCGACTGCTCGACCGACTTCGCGCTGTCGCTGAACGTCGCGAAGGGGGGATCGATCGCGAGGTCGCCCCCGACGCCGAGCGGGCGCAGCGGCGTGCGTCGCTTCAGGTCGATCTTGTTCGGCCCCCACGAGTAGTACTCGCTTCCACCGTGCTTCTTCGTCTCGAGGAGGTCGGAGAAGGTGTCGTCGTTCTCGACCGCCTTCTGCACCCGGTCGGCGTCGACCGAGCCCTCGAGGATGACCAGGTCGTCGGGCGGATCACCCGCCGTGACGTCCCGGCGCACGCCGCGGCTCTTGATCCCGACCTCGCGGTCCAGCGGATCCGGGCCGCGCGTGCGGAGGAGCTCCGACGGCGCGATCCCGCTCGCCTGCTCCAGCGCGAAGAGGTCGTGCACCCGGTCGCCCGTGCGCTCGATGTCGGCCGCGGCCCGCGCCGCCTCGTAGTCGTTGAGGATCACCTGGTGGCCGAACGACCCCGACGCGGGGACGCGGGCGAGCAGCTCCTTCCAGGGGTCGCGTGCTGCGCCGGCCGTGGCGGCCGTCACGCTCATGGTCGAGGCGGCGATCGCCGTCGCGCACACCACTGTGATGACGATCCGGGAACGCCGCATCGCGGGAAATCTAACGAACTCCAGCTACCGAAGGAGCTGACGGCCGAACCACTCGACGGCGTCTGTGCGGCACGCATGGTGGCGGAGTGCCTCCCGACCGGGCACGATGCACTGCCCCACCAACGAGCGCCTTCGTGGTCGGTGGATGCTTCGAGAGCGGGAGGACCGATGCCGAGCGCCGATGAGGTCCGAGACGGTCAGCGGGTGACGTGGGCCGGGCTCTCGGCGGGCTGGGAGAAGTGGGACTCGGTCATCATGGAGCAGCTGGGCCCGGTCGGCGCAGCGATGATCGAGCGTCTCGGCATCGCCGAAGATCAGCAGCATCTCGACATTGCCGCGGGCACGGGTGAGCCGGGCTTGAGCATCGCGAGGCTGTCGCCGAAGGGCCGCGTCGTGCTGACCGACCTCGTCGCGGAGATGCTGGACGTGGCCGCGCGACGGGCCGGGGCGCAAGGGATCGTCAACATCGAGACGAAGGTGTGCAGCGCCGACGACCTCCCGTTCGACGACGCCACGTTCGACAGCGTCTCGGTGCGTTTCGGGTACATGTTCTTCCCCGACATGGACAAGGCGACGAGCGAGTTCGCGCGCGTGCTCATGCCGGGCGGACGTCTCTGCTCGTCGGTGTGGGTCAAGCCCGAGGAGAACCCGTGGACGTCGATCGCCATGCAGGCGATCGCGACCGAGGCGGAGGTGGCGCCACCGGACCCTGACGGGCCGAACATGTTTCGGTGTGCTTCCCCGGGATACGTGAGTGCCCTGTACGAGGGCGCGGGGCTACGGGACGTTGCCGAGTGGGACGTCGGCGTCGAGCTCGTCACGCGATCACCCGAGCAGTACTGGGAGATGATCAGCGAGCACGTCTCGCTCGCAGTCGCGGCGCTCCAGCAGGTCGACGAACCGGCGCGGGAGCGGATTCGGGCACACGCCATCGCGAGGGTGAGCGCGTTCGAGCAGGACGGCACGGTCCGGGTTCCGGGTCTGGCGCGCTGCATCGTGGGAACGAAACCGCAGTCCGACTGACGGGGGCCTGCTCGACGAGCGAGGGTTGCGTTCGTCCGTGAGCTCAGAACTCGTACCCGAACTCCTCGATCTCGCCGCGCGCAGCGTTCACCGATGGTCGTCGCCTGGGCGGGAGTCAGGACCTCCCGGTAGTGCCGCGTGTCGGCGCGGATTCCACCCTTGGAGTGCGGGAGCCACGCATCGAAGGGGATGCCGACCCGCTCGGAGATGTCGGCGACGTCTGCAGCGAGGCTTTCGAAGCGACCCATCTGGTCGACGACGACCTCGTCATCGATCGTGTAGATGCGCCACCCCGACCGTTCACGGCCGAGGTCGAGCCAGGCGTCGAAGTCCGGGGGTGAGAGCTGTCGATGGACATCCCAGTAGTAGGCACTGATCGCTCGGTCCCAGGGGTTCCGGACGAACGCGACCTTGTGGTAGCTGTCCCAGACATCGGTGGGGATCTGCTTCCGGAGGGCCGCCGCGGGGGTGTGGGCCCGGAAGACCCGCCGCCTCGGCCATCGCCGCGCGCTCAGCGCCGTGCGAAGGTCCCGCCGCTCGAGCTCTCGCACGCCGGCTCGACGATGGTCATGTTGCGGTCCCACGCCGCCCGTCTGCGCTCGGATCGCCTCGTCATCCCGATGCACCGCCGTCACGACGTCGTCGGGCCCGCAGAAGCGCGAGAGCGACAGCTCGACGCTCGTGCCCGCGGTCTTCGCGGTCTTCAGGAAGATGAAGCGGTATCGATGCGACAGGATCATCGGCACCGTTCCCTTCGGTCGTGCTGGAGCATCTCGTCGATCGTGCCGCGCCGCCGACGACCGAGATTGCCCGTCTGGCGTGACCGAGGCCCGCGCCGCCCGGGTTTCGTGGTGGGCGATAGAGGATTTGAACCTCTGACCCCTTCCGTGTCGAGGAAGTGCTCTACCCCTGAGCTAATCGCCCTACGAGCGGACGAGGGTAGCAGCAGCCCTGCGGCAGCCTCCGCCCAGCAGCAACGGACCTGCGCCTCTCACCATCAAAGAAGAAGGTGAGAGGCGCATCCAGTCACGGTCAGTCGGTGGCGATGGCGCTCAGCACGTCCAGGCGGCTGGCACGCCACGCGGGGAGGAGCGCGGCCACGACGCCGGCCAGCATCGACAGCACCACGAAGACCGCGAGCAGCCCGTACGGGATCTCGAACTCGCTGATCCCCTGCGACTCGAGCGCAGTCGTGAACGCCCAACCCCAGAACACCCCGATCGCAGTACCGACCAGCCCGCCGACGAGTGCGATCACCACCGACTCGCCGCGGATCATCCGTCGGACCTGGCGCCGTGACATTCCCACGGCACGCAGGAGCCCGAGCTCGTGGGTCCGTTCGAACACCGAGAGCGCCAGCGTGTTCACGATGCCCAGCACCGCGATGATCTCGGACAGGAACAGCAGCGCGACGGTCACCGCGAGGAAGCGATCGATCGCACGTTCCTGGTCGTCCCGGTACTCCACGCGCGTGAACACGTCGATGTTCGGGAAGTCCTCGGCCACGACCGACTCGATCGCCGTGCGCGCGGCGTCCACCTCGCCCGGCGCGGCCTTCACGTAGACGAGCGAGTCCTGATCGTCGAGCCCGAAGCCCTGGGCGTAGGCCGGCATCGAGACCACCCAGTCGACCGGGAAGCCGCCGGTGAAGTCCGACTGCTCGTAGATCCCGGCCACGGTCACCGACCCGAACCCGAGTGGGAACTGCATGAGCACGGGATCCCCGACCTTCAGGCCGTACCGGGCTGCGGCATCCGCCTGTACCAGGACGCCGGCGTCGCCCATCCGGTCGATGCTCCCCGACGTGAGCCGGAGGTCGGTGACCGGTCCCAGCTGGGTGGGGTCGACCCCGGTGACGGTCTCCTCCTCACCCTCCACGCGCACGTTGCCGAACCGGAACGCCGCGACCGCGGCCAGCTCGGGCTGCTCCCGCAACCGTTGCGCGACCTGGGGAGAGAACCCCGCGAACTGTTGCGCCTTCAGCACGTAGTCCGCGCGGATCCCTCGGTCGACGGCGGCCCGCACCGACGACTTCGCGGACTGCCCGAAGATCGCCACCAAGCCAACGAGGGCGAGGCCGATGACGAGCGCCGATGCGGTCGCCGCCGTCCGGCGCGGGTTCCGCGTTGCGTTCCACGCGCGAGCACACCGCTCACGCCGAACACCCGCAGCGGTGCGGCGAGCGCGCCCGCGAGCGGTCGGGCGAACGTGGCGAGCAGGATGATCACGCCGAAGAACACGAGGAGCGCGCCCACGGCCACGATCCAGATCTCGTCGACCGCCTTCGTCGCGTCCTGGGTCCGCTCGAGGCCGACCACCACGAACGGGATCCCGGCAGCGGTCACGAGGAGCCCGGCGATCGTGCGCCGTCGGAACGAGCGCGCCCGCACGGGCGCGAGATCGTTGATCGCCGCGACCGGTGACACCCGAGAGGCGCGCACCGCCGGCCAGATCGACGACGCGACGGTCACCACGACCCCGACGAGCAGGGCGACGATCACCGTGCGCTCGCGCAGCACCACCGGTCCATCCGGGATCTCGAACCCCGTCTCCCCTGCCAGCTGCAGCAACCCCGCGGCGAACGCAAGGCCCACGGCGACACCGACCACGGACGCGACGACGCCGATCAACGCGGCCTCGGCGACGACCGACGCGACCACCTGCCGTCCGCTCGCACCCATCGCCCGGAGCAACCCGAGCTCCCGCGTCCGCTGGGTCACGAGGATCGTGAAGGTGTTGAAGATGATGAACGCGCCCACCACGAGGCCGATCAGCGCGAATCCGAGCAGGAGCTGGGTGAGCAGCCCGAGGAAGTCCAGGACCGTCTTCCCGCGGTCGGCTGCGACTTGCTGTGCCGGCAGTGCTTCGTAGGCCGGGCCGAGCGACTGCTCGATCGCGGTGCGAACCGATCGCACGCTCGTCCCGGCCTCGACGGTGACGTTGATCGCGTCGAGCAGTCCGGGGGCGCCGACGACACGCTGCGCGGTCGCGAGGTCGAACGCGGCGAAGGTGACCGCGCCGAGGTCGGCGGTGTCGCCGAACCCGAACAGTCCGACGATCGTGAACTCCTCCTTCGGGCCCTGGAGCAGGACGTCGACGGTGTCGCCGACGTGGAAGCCGTGACGCCGGGCGGTTCCCGCGTCCATCGCCACCTCACCGGGGCCGCGGGGCGGACGGCTCCGGGTCGCTCCGTCATCGACGAGGCGCAGCGGCCCGTCGCGACCCTGCTGGGCCCAGGAGATCCCGAACGTCGGTGCGCCCCCGGTCTGGATCGCGTCGCCGGCCGCGTCGACGAACTGCGCGTACCCCTGGACGAATCCGGTGGCCGAGCGGACCCCGGGGACTGCTGCGACTTGCGACGTGACCGTCTCGGAGAAGCGCTCCCGCTCACCGCTCCCACCGAACGGCGCCCGGTTGCGGACGACGAGATCGATCCCCTGCACCTGCTCGTCGAAGATCCCCTGGAAGGACTTGTCGAGTGTGTCGGTCAGGACGTAGGTGCCGGCGACGAAGCTGACGCCCAGGATGACGGCCACTGCCGTGAGCGCAAGACGGACCTTACGGGCGAAGATGCCTCGGATCGTCGCCCTCCACACTGGACCATCATGGTCGCCCCGACCCCGGCATCGGGGTCACAACCACCTCGACGCCGACCCGGCTTGCACGGGCCGGACAGGAAACGGAGATCCCGATGGGACTGCTCGACGGGCAGCGCGCACTGGTGACCGGCGGTGGCTCCGGCATCGGCGCGGCGACGTGCCGGCGGATGGCCGCCGAGGGCGCATCCGTCGCCGTGGTCGACCTCGATCGCGAATCGGCCGAGGCGGTCGCAGCCGACATCGGCGGCATCGCCTACGGGGTCGACGTCACCGACTACCCCGCGCTCGAAGCGTGCTTCCAGGACGCGGCATCCCGGCTCGGCGGCCTCACCACGCTCTTCAACAACGCCGGCGGATCCAACATGTCGCAGATCCACCAGTGGGACCTCGACGAGTGGGACAGGATCGTCCGGCTCAACCTCACCGGCGTCTTCCACGGGTTCCGGGCGGGCGTCCCGCTCATCCTCGACTCCGGTGGCGGCGCCGTCGTCTCCACCTCCTCGATCAGCGGGACCCGCCCCGCGGCAGGGGAAGCGCCCTACGCCGCGGCCAAGGCCGCAGTCGCGGCCCTCACCGCCACCGCGGCACTGGAGTACGGCCCCGAGATCCGGGTGAACGCGGTCGCACCCGGGATGATCCACACCGGGCTCACCGACATCCTGCTCACCGGGTTCGACTGGACCGTCCCGCACATGAAGGCGAAGACCCCGCTGGGCCGCATCGGGACCCCGGACGACATCGCCGATGTCGTGGTGTTCCTCTGCTCGGACCTGTCCCGCTTCGTCACCGGCCAGAACCTGGTGATCGACGGTGGGATGACCCTCCACGGCGCCGGCGTCGACGGCCTCTACGACCGCTTCTCCGCCCACCTGGGATAGCCCGGGCCGGGCTTCCAGGCTGCAGGCGCCACCCGGGTGGGCAACGGGGCGCCAGAGCCGCGGCCCGGGGGTGAATCTTTCACCCTGCGTGGCCAATTCCGTCGTCTAGCCCTCAAGATCGCGCTCTGAGTGTCCGATCCCATCCTTGAGAGCAAAGGGAAGGGAGGACACCATGGGAACCACCACCACAGGAACCCAGCGAAACGGGAGGGTACGGGCCGGCATCGCCGCCACGGTGCTCGCCCTGGGCATCCTGGTCGCCGCCTGCGCCCCGGCACCGCCGCCTCCCCCGGCCTGCGTCGGACCCGCCGGTCCGCCGGATGCCGCCAGCGTCACGATCCTCAACTCCACCAACGGACTGCGCGCCAGCGTCGGCCGCGCCCCCTTGGCCTGGAACGGTCAGCTGTGGTGCCTCGCCAGCGCCTGGAGCAACCACCTCGTCGGCGTCAACGCCCTGGTCCACCGGGACCTCTCGGCAACGATCCGCCAGGCCGAGTACCGCGGCTACCGCACCCTCGGCGAGAACATCCTCCGCGGCCCCCAGAGCATGACCGCGACCTCGATGCACAGCGCATGGGTCGGCTCACCCGGCCACTACGCGAACCTCGTGAACCCGAGCTTCACCTCGATGGGGTTCGCCCTCGCCTACGGCAACGGCCAGGTCTTCGCCACGGAGAACTTCGGCGGCTGACCCGACCTTGCTCCCCGCCGCTCAACGGCGAGCGGCATCGAGCGCAGCGACGATCCCGGACGCGGCCTCCGCGACCGGGATCGTTGCCGTCAGGACCACGAGCTCCGGCGAGATCGGCGCCTCGTACGGATCATCGATCCCGGTGAAGCCCTTG
This sequence comes from uncultured Acidimicrobiia bacterium, assembly GCA_963720675.1. Lineage (GTDB taxonomy): Bacteria > Actinomycetota > Acidimicrobiia > IMCC26256 > PALSA-555 > JALHSW01. The sequence continues at coordinate 642,034 of CAVRGH010000010.1, forward strand.
AGCTCCCCGGCCCGGGCCTTCTGGTAGAGGCCCTTCGGATCCCGTGATTCGCACACTTCGATCGGGGCGTCGACGAACACCTCGAGGAAGGTGAGGCCGGCCGCATCGTGGAGCGCGCGGGCGTGCTGGCGCCCGGCGCGGTAGGGGCTGATCACGGGCACCAGGGTGATCACCCCGGCGTCGGCGAAGAGGCGCGCCACCTCCGCGACCCGGCGCACGTTCTCGGCGCGGTCCTCGGCTGAGAAGCCGAGATCACCGTTGAGTCCGTGACGCAGGTTGTCGCCGTCCAGCGTGTAGCTGAGCGTCCCGCGCGCCGCGAGGAGGTCGGTCACCGCGGACGCGATGGTGGACTTGCCCGAACCCGAGAGCCCCGTCAGCCACACGGTGGCTCCGGCGACCTCAGCCGCCCGCCAGCGCTCCGAGCGCGGGGTGCCCTGCTCGTGCCAGACGACGTTCGGGCTGGCCGCGTTCGCGCCTGCGGGATCGGGGCTCATGGGGTGGAGCCCAGCACCATCCCTGCGCCGACGGTCTCGAACGTCGCCTCGTCGATCAGGATGAAGCTCCCGGTGGCCCGGTTGCGTCGGTACTCGTCCACGAAGAGCGGGATGGTCGTGCGTAGGGTGACCCGGCCGATGTCGTTCATCGCGAGCGCCTGCTGGTCGTCTTCGCGATGCAGGCTGTTCACGTCGAGTCGGTAGTGCATCTGGGAGACCTTGGCGCGAGCGGTGCGGGTCGTGTGCTTGATGCCGTAGACCGCGCCCTCGCGCAGCGGCCGCTCGTTGAACCAGCACACCATGGCCTCGACGTCCTGGGTGACGGTCGGGGCGTTGTTCGGCCGGCAGAGCATGTCGCCGCGGCTGATGTCGAGCTCGTCGGCGAGGCGGATGCTCACCGACATCGGTGGGAACGCCTCCTCGACGGGGCCACCGTGCCGGTCGATGCCCGCAACCGTGGTGCTGAAACCGCTCGGCAGCACCGTGACCTCGTCGCCGGGGCGGAACTGGCCGCTCGCCACCTGCCCGGCGTACCCGCGGTAGTCGTGGTGCTCGTGGCTCATCGGCCGGATGACGTACTGGACCGGGAACCGGGCGTCGATCAGGTTGCGGTCCGAGCCGATGTACACGTGCTCGAGGTGGTGCAGGAGGGTCGGCCCCTCGTACCACGGTGTGTTCGGCGAGTGGGAGACGACGTTGTCGCCGTGCAGGGCCGAGACCGGGATGAACGACAGGTCGTCGACGTCGAGCTTCCCGGCGAAGTCCGAGAACTCCTCGGAGATCTCGTCGAAGCGCCCCTCGTCGAATTCGACGAGGTCCATCTTGTTGACGCAGAGGACGAGGTGCTTCACCTGCAGCAGGCTCGCGATCACCGCGTGGCGTCGCGACTGCTCGAGCACGCCCTTGCGCGCGTCGATGAGCACCAGCGCGAGGTCGGCCGTGGACGCGCCGGTGACCATGTTGCGGGTGTACTGGATGTGGCCGGGAGTGTCGGCGATGATGAACTTGCGTTTGGGCGTCGCGAAGTAGCGGTACGCGACGTCGATCGTGATCCCCTGCTCCCGCTCGGACTTCAGCCCGTCGGTGAGGAGTGCGAGGTTGGTGTAGTCGAAGCCCTTGTCGCGACTCGTACGCTCCACGGCCTCGAGCTGGTCCTCGAAGATCTGCTTCGTCTCGACCAGCAGCCGCCCGATGAGGGTGCTCTTGCCGTCGTCGACCGATCCTGCGGTGGCGAACCTGAGGAGTTCCATCGCCTTAGAAGTAGCCCTCGCGCTTGCGGTCTTCCATGCCGGACTCGGAGATCCGGTCATCGGCACGGGTGGCGCCGCGCTCGGTGATCGTTGCGGCTGCGACCTCGGCGATCACCTGCTCGACGCTCGCCGCGTTCGACTCGACGGCTCCGGTGCACGATGCGTCGCCGACGGTGCGGAAGCGGACGGTCTTCTCGATGACCTCTTCGCCGTCCATCACGGTGACGAAGGGGCTGACCGCGAGCAGCATGCCGTCACGCTCGAACACCTCGCGCTTGTGCGCGTAGTAGATGTTCGGGAGCTCGGTGCCGTCCTCGAGCACGTACTGCCAGATGTCGAGCTCGGTCCAGTTGCTCAGCGGGAACACGCGGATGTGCTCGCCCTTGCGGTGCTTCCCGTTGTAGAGGTTCCACAGCTCGGGCCGCTGGTTCTTCGGGTCCCACTGGCCGAAGTCGTCGCGGAAGGAGTAGACCCGCTCCTTGGCGCGCGCCTTCTCCTCGTCGCGCCGCCCGCCACCGAAGACCGAGTCGAACCCGTGCTCGGTGATCGCGTCGAGGAGTGTGGCGGTCTGCAGCCGGTTGCGGCTCGCCCGCGGGCCGGTCTCCTCGACCGAACGACCGGAATCGATCGCCGCCTGCACCGAGGCCACGATCAGCTGGACGCCGAGCTCGGCCACCCGGCGGTCCCGGTAGTCGATGACCTCGGGGAAGTTGTGGCCGGTGTCGACGTGCATGACCGGGAACGGGATGCGCGCGGGCCAGAACGCCTTCTCGGCGAGCCGGAGCATGACTGCCGAGTCCTTGCCGCCCGAGAAGAGGAGGACGGGGTGCTCGAACTCGGCTGCCACCTCACGGAAGATGTGGATGGACTCGGCTTCGAGCGCGTCGAGATGAGAGAGCTGCGTCGTCATGGGGTCTCCAGCCTACCGGCCGCCGTCCCCACCTACGCTTTGGCGCGTGCCGAGCGCTGCGGTCATCGCCAACCGGGGGGACGACGACCCCGGCCTCGTCGGGGACCGGCTCCGCGAGTGCGGCTTCGGGCTCCGGACGGTCCTCCGCGAATCGGACGACGCGTGGCCGGCGCCGGGCACGGTCGACCTCGTCCTCGTGCTCGGGTCCGAGTGGTCCGTCTACTGGGAGGCGTACCGTGCGCCGGTGGCGCGTGAGCAGGCGTACGTCGCCGCCGCCGTCGACGCCGACGTGCCGGTGCTCGGGATCTGCTTCGGCGCCCAGGTCGTCGCGAGCGCCCTCGGCGGTGAGGTCCGACCGGCTGGCTCCCAGGAGCTCGGGTGGCTCCCCATCGAACCAGTCGACGACTCGAGCGGCGGGGCCGACGGGATCGAGGCCGGACCCTGGTTCCAATGGCACGCCGACACCTTCACGCTCCCGCCCGGCGCCCGGCTCCTGGCCAGCTCGGACGTCGGACCCCAGGCGTTCCGGGTCGGCAGCGCGCTCGGGGTGCAGTTCCATCCCGAGGTCACGCCGGAGATCGTCGGCCGGTGGGCCGCGGGCGACCCGGCGCCGCTGACTCGTGCGGGTACCGACGCGACGAGCGTGGTGGCCCGGACGGCCGAGGAGCAGCAACGGGTCACGAGGGCGACGACGCGCCTCGTCGACGCCTTCCTCTACGGTGGGGCCGAGACCGGGGGGACGCGATGACCACGATCATCGATTCGGACCAGCACCTGTACGAGCCCCGAGGGCTCTGGCGGGAGCACGCCGATCCGGATGCACGCGAGGAAGCGATCCGGATCGAGGACGACGAGCTCGGGTACGCCTGGGTCATGTGGCGCGACCAACGCCTCGGCATCGCCGACGTGCAGGCACCCGGCGAGACCACCGAGCTCGGCGACCGGCGCAACCGCCGCGAGCGCGGCGAGCAGGCCGAGTACTCCTATGACGAAGCGCTCCCCGCCGACTTCTGGCAAGCCGGCGCCCGCGCCGAGCGGATCCGCGCGATGGGTCTCGACGCGGCCGTGTGCTTCCCGAACTTCGGACTTCTCTGGGAACGCAGGGTCGGACAGTCGCTCCCGGCGCTGCTCACCAACATGGGCGCTTGGAACCGCTGGTGCGCGACGGTCGCGCACGACGGTGGCGGCGCGGTGCATCCCGTCGCGCACGTCACGTTGCGCGACCTCGATTGGCTCGACGGCCAGCTCGCCGCACTGTCGGCCGGCGGCGTGCGCTTGGCGATGATGGCGCCCGCGCTCGTCGACGGGAAGCCGCTCTCGCACCCGGATCTCGACCGTGCGTGGGCGTCGTTCGTGGAGCACGGGATCACCCCGGTGTTCCACGTTGCCGACCAGCCGCGCGTGTTCGACGACGCCTGGTACACCGACGACGGGAACAACTTCGTCAACGTCGTCGAGTCGGTGTTCCTCTACACGCCGGCCGCGCTCGCGCTCACCGACCTGATCGTGAACGGTGTCATGGAGCGGTACGACGACCTGCGCATGGGCGTGGTCGAGCTGTCGGCGATGTGGGTGCCCCAGTTCCTGATGATGCTCGATGGCGGGTACGAGTTCACGAGCAAGCTCAACGGACGGGTGCCGGCACCGTTGACGATGCGCCCGAGCGGGTACTTCCGACGTCAGGTGCGGATCTCGGCGTTCGCGTACGAGACTCCGGCACGCCTCGAGCACCAGGCCGGCGACCTCTTCATGGCCTGCTCCGACTTCCCCCACTCCGAGGGCACCGCGCACCCGCTCGAGGACTACCGCCGCGCCGGCAGCGACCCCGACGACTCGAGCGGTCTCTTCAACCGCAACGCCGAGTTCCTCCTGCGTCTCTGACCCGGCCCGCTCCCCCCACCGAAAGCTGAAATGACCGACCCGAGCATCGGGCCGCTGGTCGCGGCCGACGAGACGCTGCTGCACCAGACCGCGGACACGTTCGCGTCGGTCGCGTCCAACGACGTCAACTGGACCGAGAAGATCTGGCTGCAGGCGTGCGCTCGCGACGGGTCGCTCCAGGTGGTCTTCGGACTCGGGAAGTACACCAACCGCAACGTCATCGACGCCTTCGGAGGCGTGTCGCGCGGCACCGAGCAGTGGACCGTCCGCGCGAGCCGCGCGCTCCACACAGATCCGACCACGGCCTCGGTCGGCCCGCTCCACTACGAGATCGTCGACCCGCTCGACACGGTGCGCGTGCGCCTCGACGCGACCGAAGTCCAACCCGTCGCGTTCGACCTCCTGATCAAGGGTGCCGTGCCGCCGCGCATGGAGGACCGCGAGATCCTCCGGTCTCCTCACCTGAACCGGGTCGTGAACGACGTCGTCCGCTACCACCAGACCGGCGTCGCCGAGGGCTGGATCGAGGTCGACGGGGTTCGCGTCGAAGCGGCGACCGACCAGTGGGTCGCCAGCCGCGATCACTCCTGGGGCGTCCGCACCCAGGTCGGCGATCCGCTGCCGGACCTCGAACCGGCGGTCCGCCCGCGCGACCCGCGATCGTTCACGAGCTGGGCCCCGTGGCTCATGGAGCGCCCGGACGGCACTCGGTACGCGCTCTTTCACTACTTCATGGACTCCAACATCCCGGGCAACCAGGGGCGCCGGATCCGCGGCGGCGTCGAGCACCCCGACGGCACGGAGGAGCCCTTCGTCGATGCTCGCTTCGACGTCGAGTTCGACGACACCAACCGTCGGCTCGTCGGTGGTGAGATCACCTTCGTCACCGAGGACGGGACCGAACGGCCCGTGAAGATCGACGCCTGCTCGTCGGGAACCGGGTTCCACCTCGGCACCGGGCTCTACTTCGGGCTCGATGGTGCGCGGCACGGCCAGTGGCGCGGCGAGCTGCACGTCGACGGCGACCACTACGAAGCCTGCGACTCGATCGAGGTCGCACGGAAGATCCACCAGCATCGGGATTGCGTCGTCCGCGTCGAGGACCCGGTCGGTGGTGGTGTGGGCTGGGGCTCGGTGCAGACGATCGCGATCGGCGGATTCCCCGAGTTCGGGCTCCGCCTCGAGTCGACCTTCATCTGAACCGTGCTCGACCTGCGGACCGAGCGCCTCGATCTGCGCCCACTCGAGGCCGACGACATCGCTGCGTTCGTGGCCTACCGGCGGGACCCCGAGGTCGCCCGCTTCCAGGGCTGGGAGCCCACGTACACGACGGCAGACGCCGAGGATCTGGTCGACGCCCAACCTGCGGGGATCGAGACGCCCGGCGAGTGGCTCCAGCTCGCGATCATCGAGCGCGCGTCGGGAACGCTGTGCGGGGATTGCGCCGTCCGCCTCGACCCGGTGCAGCCCCGTACCGCGGAGGTCGGGATCACCCTTGCTCGAGCACACCAGGGACGGGGCATCGCACGCGAGGCCGTCGACGCGTTGCTGGAGTGGCTCTTCGGCGAGCAGGCGCTGCACCGCGTCTTCGCGCAGACCGACGATCGGAACACCGCGGTGCATCACCTCTTCGAGCACCTCGGCTTCCGACTCGAAGGCCGTCTCGTCGACGCGGACTGGTACAAGGGCGAGTGGACCACCCTGCGGATCTACGCCCGCCTCGCCGGGGATGCGCCGGCCGCGCCGGGCGACCCTGCACGCGACTGATCTGACAGGCTGCCCCTCGTGAGCTTCCTCGCGCGGGTGCGCCGACAGGCTGTCCGCACCATGCCCGAGGGGATCGCCCGCCGCCGGCCGAGCGACTTGGTCCGGGTCGTCGTCGCGATCGTCCTGCTCGCGGCGCTCGCGTTCCACGCCGACGACCCGACCGCCTTCGAGCAGTCGGTCACCCGCGTGTTCACCTCGCTCCCGAAGGACGCCGGGACGCTGGTCCTGATCGTCTATGACGTCATGGCCCTGTGGGCCGTCTTCCTGCTCGTGGTGGTCGTGCTGCTCCTCCGTCGGTGGCGGCTCGCGCGTGATCTCCTCGTCGCCGGTTGTACCGCATGGGCCCTGGGCCGACTCGCCGGGTTCTTCGTCCGGGACACCGACCTGTGGCACACCTTTCGCGTCACGTTCGACCTCACCGACGCGCCCCGCTTCCCCCTCGTCCGTGTCGGCGTCGCGGTCGCGATGGTCACCGTCGCATCACCGCACCTCACCCGTCCTGCGCGACGGTTCGGTCAGGGCCTCGTCGTCGTCCTCGCCCTCACCGCGATGTACCTCGGGCGGGCGTATCCGACCGATCTGCTCGGTGCGATCCTCCTCGGCTGGGGTGTCGCCGCCGCGGTGCACTACGCGTTCGGCACGCCGGCCGGTCGACCAACCGTGGCCCAGGTCGCCGGTGCGCTCACCAGGCTGCAGATCGAGGCCGACGACCTGCGTCTCGGGCCCGACCAACCCGTCGGGCGGGCCGTGTTCCTGGCGAACGACCGCACCGGACCGCTCCGCATCTCCGCGATCGGTCGGGACGAGGCCGATGCGCAGCTGATCTCCCGCGTCTGGCGCTTCGTCGCCTACAAGGACACGATCGCGAACCTCTTCCCCACCCGTCGCCAACAGGTGGAGTACGAGGCGTACGTCGCGCTGCTTGCTCGCGAAGGCGGGACGCGCGTTCCGGCGGTCGTCTTCGCCGGGACGTCGGGCGCCCTCGCCTTGCTGGTGGAGCGGGTCGCGACCGGTGAACAGCTGCAGCTGGTCGAACCAACTGCGGTGAGCGACACGCTGCTCGACGACGTCTGGCGACAGGTGGCGACCCTGCACGAGTCCCGGATCGCGCACGGCAAGCTCGACGGACACCACGTCGTCGTCGACGAGTCCGAGGGCGCAATCGTCGGCTTCTCGCACGCGTCGACCAGTGCGAGCGACCGGCAGGAGGCCGGTGACGTCGCTCAGCTCCTTGCCGCGACGTCGTCGATCGTCGGGACCGACCGCGCGGTCGCCGCGGCGATCCGGGGCCCCGGCCCCGACACGCTCGCCCGCGCCTTGCCCCTGTTGCAACCCCAAGCGGTCTCCGGATGGACGCACGATGCCCTCGGCGGGCGCAAGGACGCGGACGGGGCCCTCGAGCAGCTCCGGACGGTCGCGGCTGCCGCAGCCGGTACGGACGCACCAGAGCTCCGCTCGCTGTACCGGGTCCACCCCCGGAGCCTGATCATGGCCGTCGCCGCGCTGCTCGGGTGTCGGGATGCTCCTCAGCCGCGTCGGGGACCCGGAGGTGTTCTGGGAGACCATCAAGACCGCGAACTGGTGGTACGTCGGACTCGCGTTCGTCTTCGGGATGCTCACCGACGTCGCGTTCGGCATCACCTTCCTCGGCAACGTCCCGATCCGCCTCCGAATCTGGCCGAGCATCGAGCTGCAGTCCGCGCTCTCGTTCTCGAACCTCGCGGTGCCGGTCGCAGCCGACACGGCGATGCAGGTGCGCTACCTCCAGCGGAACGGACTCGATCTGCCGTCGGCGGTCGCGACGGGCGGCATCCTCAGCACGGTCTCCGAGATCGCGGTGACCGCGGGGCTGTTCGTCGTCGCGCTCTGGCTCTCCCCGGACTCGATCGAGTTCGGTCACATCGACACGAACCAGATCCTCGTGATCGCGCTCATTGCTGCGTTCGTGATCGCAGTGGTCATGACGATCGTCTTCAGCGTGCGCCGACTCCGCAAGAGCGTGCTGCCGCCGATGATCCGAGCGGCGCGCAGCATCTGGGGTGCCATCAAGTCACCGAGCCGCCTCGCGCTGCTCATCGTGGGCAACGTCGTCGCGCAGATGCTGTACGCGTGCTCACTGCTCGCGTGTCTCCACGCGTTCGGGTCCAGCGTCGACTTCTGGACGCTCCTCGCGATCAACCTCGGGATCTCGACGATCGCCTCGCTCGTCCCGATCCCCGGAGGCGGCACCGCGGTCTCGGCCGTCGGCCTCGCCGGCATGCTCACCGCATTCGGGGTCCCGGCAGCCGTCGGTTCGGCCGCGGTGCTCGCACACCAGGTCGCTGTGAGCTACCTCCCGGCGATCCCGGGATGGTTCGCGACCAACGACCTCATCCGCAAGCGCATGCTCTAGCCACACCGCAGGCGATCAGTGCGGGACGAGGCCCCCGTCGGCGATCACGACCTGGCCCGTCACGAAGCTCGCGGCATCCGACGCCAGGAACAGTGCCGGTCCGACCATCTCGTCCGGATGCGCGGCGCGACCTTGGAGGCTCGACGCCGCCATGCTCGCCTGCGCCTCCGGCGTGTTCGCCCGCATCATGTCGGTGTCGATGCTCCCCGGTGCGAGCGCGTTCACCCGGATGCCGTCGGGCGCGAACGCCGAGGCCATTGATCGGGTGAACGACATGAGCGCCGACTTCGCGCCCGCGTACATCGCCACTGGCGCCGAGAAGAGGAACGCGCCGGCGGAGATCACGTTGACCACCGAGGCGCACGGGCTCTCCCGGAGGTGCGGCAGCGCCTCCTGCACCAGGAAGACGGGGCCGCGCAGGTTCACGTCGTACGACTTCGCCCAGGCCTCCGGCGTCAGCGTCCCGAGCGGCATCGTGAGCGCGGTCGCCGCGTTGTTGACCACGATGTCGAGCCCTCCGAACCGTTCCACCGTCGTCGCCACCAGGGGCGCGAGGTCGTCGAGCTCGCCGAGGTGCGTCGGAACGCCCATCGCCTCGGCGCCCATCGAGACCAGGTGTGCCTCGGTCTCGGCACACGCATCGGCCTTCCGGCTCGCCACGACCACCTTCGCCCCTGCCGCCGCGAAGCCCTCGGCGACGGCGCGCCCGATCCCCCGCGTCCCCCCGGTGACGATCGCCACCCGTCCGGTCAGGTCGAACAACGACTGCAGCTGTGCCTTGTCCATGGCCTCGTCTCCGTTCGGTGGGCAAGAATCATCGCATGGCGAGCTGGAAGGACGTCACCACGGCCGCGCCCGAGCTCGCGGCGCGGGTCGTCGAGCGCTTCGGCGCGAACAAGCACGCACTCATCGCCACCATCCGACGCGACGGCTCGCCGCGACTGAGCGGCATCGAGACCGACTTCTCCGACGGGGAGCTCTGGCTCGGCATGATGCCCGACTCGCTGAAGAGCGCCGACCTGCAGCGCGATCCGCGTTTCTCCATCCACAGTGCACCGATCGACCTGGAGCTCGCTGACGGTGATGCGAAGCTCTCCGGTCGCGCCGAGCTCGTGACCGACGAGGCGTTCGTCGCCGAGTACCTCCGGAAGTTCGGAGAAGCCAACGGCGAGGCACCGGAAGGAGCCGACCTCTTCCGAGTCGACGTGCTCGACGCCTCGATCGTCACCGTCGACGGCAACCTGCTCGTGATCGACTCGTGGCGCGTCGGGGAAGCACCGAAGCGACAAACCCGCACGTAGTCAGTCGCCCACTGAACCGTCGATGCACTGGCGGAGCAGGTCGGCATGGCCGTTGTGCCGGGCGTACTCCTCGATCATGTGCAGCAGGATCCACCGCAGCGAGACCTCACTCGCGTCCCGGGCCCGGAAGCCCAGGTCGTCGAGCGACCCGGCGCTCGCGGTGATCGCTCGGGCGAACTCGCGCTCACCCCGCCACGCGGCGAAGGCTTCGTCGACGTCGGCGTCGTCGACGTTGTCGAACTCGCCGTCGGGGTCGTCGTCGGACCAGAACAGGGGCGGCGTGTCGGTGTCGCGTCCGAAGCAGCGCCGGAACCAGTTCTGCTCGACCGCAGCCATGTGCCGAACAAGGCCGAGGAGCGACATCGTCGACGGCGGCACGGCACGCTCCCGGAGCTGCGCGTGGGTGAGGCCCGAGCACTTCCACTCGAGGGTCTCGCGGTGGTACTCGAGCCACGCCTCGAGCATCGGACGCTCCTCGAGGATGTACGGGGGCTCGACCCGCTCGGGACTCACCAGCGCTCGCCGAGCCAGGCCGTGACGGGCTCGAGGTCGACGGTCTCGGCGAACTCGACGAGGTACGGGATCTGGTCGACATCGTCCATGGCGATCTCGGTGCCGTCGGGGAACGTCGGTGCCAGGCGGAAGTAGTGATCGCCGAGCATCTGGCTGCACTGGTAGTCGGCGATGCCGCTCACCCCGTCGAGCAGGATGCTGAGCAACGGTCGGATCCACTCGATGTAGCCCCAGTCGAGCGAGTCACCCTCGACGTGCACCAGCGAACGACCCGTCCCGAGTGACAGGAGCCGGACCTCGGACAGCTCGGCCCGCTCGTCGGCGGGCACGCGCGCATCGAGCACCTGCGCGAGCGCGCACATGCTCGGGTTCGCGGCGAACACGCCACCGTCGATGTAGCCGTCCTCGGTCTGGAAGTAGGTCGGCGCCGCACTCGTGTACGTGCCCACCTTGTAGGCGAGCTGCACGCCGTCGCTGTCGGGACCGGGGAAGTTGTGGAAGATCTTCGGCTTCCAGCTCCGGGCTCCGGGGACCTCATTGTCGAGGTCGAACGCCGGGATGACCACCCGCTTGGAGAGCTCGGCCAGTGTCCGGTCCTCGAACACGTGGCGGAGCTCGACCCGCAGGTTGGCGATGTCGTAGTCGGCGCCGAGGACCTTCCCCACGTCCGCGATGTCGTCGATCAAGCTGTCGGCGAACACCGCGTGGCCACGCTCCTCGTAGAGCTCACGGAGCCGGGCCAGGTCGATCCCTGCGGCGAGTGCCAGCGCGATCAGCCCGCCGGTCGACGTGCCGGCGAAGAGGTCGGCGCGCTCGAGCACCCCGAGATCGGGTTCGGCGGCGAGGCGCTGGAGCACGATCGTGGGCACGATCCCACGGATGCCGCCGCCGTCGATGCTGAGGATGTGGTCTACGGCCATGCGCGAGTCTCCCTCGTCGTCGATGGCCTCCCGCGGCAAGCATCGCGCACGTGCGACGCCGAGCGTGTGGGCGTGGGACTGTGGGGTGTGCGAATCCTCGCGATCTCGGGCAGCCTGCAGCGGGCATCGGCCAACTCGGCGCTCCTCCGCGTCGCCGGGCGGTTGGCTCCGGCCGGCACCGAGGTCGCACGCTCGGAATCGGTCGGCGCGCTCCCCCACTTCAACCCCGATCTCGACGGTGACAGCGTCGCGGCGTCGGTGACTCGATTCCGCGCGCAGCTCACGGCGGCGGACGGAGTACTCATCGCAAGCCCCGAGTACGCCCACGAGATGCCGGGGTCCCTGAAGAACGCTCTCGACTGGGTCGTCGGCTCGGGTGAGCTCTACGAGCGCGCGGTCGCCGTGACATGCGCCTCGCCCCGACCGAACGGCGGCGTGAACGTACGTGCCGCGCTGGAGCAGACGCTCCGCGCCCAAGGCGCGCGCATCGTCGCGTCGGTCACCGTGCCGGTGGCAACCCGGCTCGACACCGACGACGCGATCGCCGAAGACCCGGAGATCCGGGCAGCGATCAATGAGGTGCTCGCGGCGTTCCCGGGCTGACGATCCCGGCTCACGCGTAGGTGCGCACGAGCTCGAGTACGGCCTCGGCATCGGGGCCGGTGCCCTGGAGCTCTGCTTCCGCGGGGAGCAGGCGACGCGCCGCGACGAGGCAGAGTTCCACACCGTCGCCGCGGATCACCGTGTCAGCCCCGTCGTCGGGCACGAAGTCCCACGCGGCGCCTCTCGGGCCCGTGAGGTGGAACGCGACCGGGCCCGACAGCACACGGCCCGCTCGGGCGAACGCGTACGGCAGCGTCCGCCACGCGAGGCGGGCGACGTGCCGGAGGCGCTCGGCCGGGACCAGCTCGATGCCGACGGCGTCGGCGACGTCACCCGTGTGGATCCACGTCTCGGCGACGCGCGTCGTTGCGAGGGTGTGGACGGAGAGCAGCCCAGCGACCCAGCGCACGCGGTGGTGCGGGTCCGCCGTTGCCAGCGCGGTCCGCAGCGCGGACGCGCCGCGCTGCCAGCGGGCACGGACGTCGGCCGGCGACTGGTCGCGCTCCTGCTCGACCATTCGCGCCGCGCCGTCGTCGACGTCGCGACCGGGGGTCAACCCGCCCGCCAGGCGCTCCAGCACGTCGTCGAAATGATCGGTCACACTGCCCAGCGCGAGCTCGTCGGTCTGGGCCAGGTGGAGCACCACGGCGGCGACATCCCAGCCCTCGCACGGGGTCGGCCGCCGCCAACGGTCGTCGTCGAGCCCGTCGAGCACGCCATGTAGCTCGGCGTACTGGTCGGCCAGTGCTCTGAGGATCTCGTCCATATGTCGACTCCCGCACCCCGAGTCTGCCCATCGGCCGGGATTCGGCCCTAGCATCGCGGATCACCGAGCACCGCAGGAGGCCCGATGTCGAAGGTCACGAACTCCCCCCGGGTGGCGCGAGCTGCCAGGTTCCTGGTGGTCGCGCTCGTCGCGACCACGTTCGGCGTGGCCACCGGGGCCGGCGCCGACGCGACCGTCGCGGACGCCTCGCTCTGCGAGACGATCCAGGATGGCGACGTCGGTGCGCCCGCGCCACCGCAGGGCTCCTCGACGACGGTGGCCGACGCCAAGAAGTCCCTGAAGCTCTACAAGCGCTTCGCCAAGTCCGACGCACCCCCGGCGGTGAAGAAGGCGGTCGCGACGATCGTCTCGACGCTCAAGAAGCTCGCCGCCGGAACCACCCCGGCGGAGATCTGGGGCTCCGACGTCGACGCCAGCCCGTACGGGAAGGCCATCGTCAAGTTCGAGGCCTACGTCGTGAAGAAGTGCGTCAACGACGTCATCGACGACCTCCCCGGCGACGTCGAGATCCCCGACATCGGCAAGTAGCGCGGGCGCGCTGCCCGACCCGGTCGCGTCGTGTCCGAGCACCACCCCTTGGAGCCGTACGGCTGGAACGACGTCTGGGCCGGGCGCCTGGCGGCCCACCCGGGCACCACGCCCGCGCGCGTGGTACGCCACGACGGCTCGGGGTTGCTGCTCGCGACCGACGGACGGCTCCCGGGCCGTCCAGCTCACCCGACGCCTCGACCCGGCGCCCACCGTCGGCGACTGGGTCGCGTGCAAGGGCGACCACATCGTCGCCGTGTTGGAGCGTTCCTCGCTGCTCCGACGGCGGGCGTCGGGTCGCGACGCCGAGCAGGTGCTCGCGGCCAACGTCGACGTCGTCCTCCTCGTGTGCGGCGTCGATCGACCACTCCGGGCCGGTCGGATCCACCGCGGGACGACCGTCGCTCGCGACGCGGGCGCTCGACCCGTCGTCGTGCTCACCAAGGCCGCGATCGCCGGTGACGCCGACACCATGACGATGCTCATCGAGGAGTGGAGCCCGGGACTCGAGGTCCTCGTCACCTCTGCGCTCGAGGGTGAAGGGCTCGATGCCGTGCGCGACGTCGTGCGCGGGAACACCGTGACCATGCTCGGGGAGTCCGGCGCCGGGAAGTCGAGCCTCGTCAACGCGCTGCTCGGCGAGGACGCCGCGGCAACCGGCGACGTTCGCGCCGGCGACGCCAAAGGACGCCACACCACGACGACTCGGGAGCTACGCGTCGTGCCCTCGGGCGGGGTACTGATCGACTCGCCGGGCATTCGATCCGTCGGCATCTGGGCCGACACCACCGTCGTCGCCGATACCTTTGCGGACGTCGACGACCTCGCTCTGGGGTGCCGGTTCAGCGACTGCGCGCATCGTACGGAGCCCGGATGCGCCGTCCTGGCGGCGCTCGCGGCCGGCGAGCTCGACGAGCACCGCCTCGGCACCTGGCGCATCCTGCACGACGAAGCCGACGCTGCAGGCTCGTCGCGCCGGAAGAGCCGCTGACCGTGACCGCGCCGCTGTTCTCCGTCATCCTGACGACGTATGACCGGCCGGAGCTCCTCCGCCAGGCGCTCACGTCGGTCCTCGAACAGACCGTCGAGGACCTCGAGTGCATCGTCGTCGACGACGCAGGCACCGAGAGTGTGCAGCTGCCCGACGATGCTCGGGTCCGCTTGGTTCGGCGGGACGAGAACGGCGGACCCGGCGCCGCTCGGAACACCGGGCTCGACGCCGCGTGCGGTGACTATGTCGCGTTCCTCGACGACGACGAGTGGTTCACGCCCCAGCGGCTCCAGTACGCGGTCGACGGCCTCGCCGATGCCGACGTCGCGCTGTGCTGGCGTCGATCCCTCGACGAGCCTCCCGAACCTGGTCGCGTCCTCTCGGGAAACGTGGACGCGACGGTGCTCGGCGGCGAGATCCCCCACTTGGGCGTCACCTCGCTCGCGCGCACCGAGGTCCCGCGCTTCGACGAGAGCCTCCGCGCCTGCGAGGACATCGAGTGGTGGATCCGTGCGGCACCGGGCCGCACAGTTGCGACGGTGCCGGAGTACGGCTGTGTCTACGGGCATCGCTCCGAGACCTACGAGCGATCGGTCGCCCGCCCCCGCGCCGAAGCTCGGCTGGAGATCTTCCGGATGCACGACGCGTACTTCACGGCGCACCGTGGGGCCGCAGCGTTCCAGTGGCTGAAGGCCGGACTGTACGCGCGCCAAGCCGGCGATGACGCGCTCGCCCGTCGCGCCCTCGCCCGATCGGCGCGGCTGCGACCGAGCCCGAAGGCCCTCGGCCACCTCTACCGAGCAGTGACGAGCCCGGTCGGGGGCTAGACGAAGATCCCGTACCGCATCCAGCCCACGAGCCACCCCGAGTAGCGGGCGACCTCGCGGAGGTAGATCGGACGCGTCTCGGCGTGGAAGCCCTCGTCGATGCGCAAGAGGGGCAGCAGGCGCCGGAACACGCGCCAGAGCTGCAGCCGCCGGGTGAGGTGAGGGAGCTCTCCGAGCTCGTAGTGCTTCTTGTACAGCTGGATGTCGGCCTGCGCATACACGAACGTCTGGTGCATCGACTCGCGCGTCGTCCTCCGCAGCCGGTACTGGATCACGGCGTCGGGCACGAAGCCGATCTCGAACCCGGCATGCCGCGCCCGCCAGCAGAAGTCGATCTCGTCGGCGCCGTACCGGAACTCCTCGTCGAACCCCGCCAAGACGTCGAACAGGTCACGACGGAAACCGAGGTTTGCGCCGAGCCCGTACGGGTAGGCACCGAACGCCTTCGGGAGCCCGGTCTCGACGGGGTTCCGACGTCGTCGGATCGCCTCGGCGTCGTTCAGCAGGTCGACGCGCGTCGATCCACCCACGATCGACCAGGTCCCGAGCGCCTCGGAGAGGATGCGCACCCAGCTCGTGTCGACGAGGTCGTCGGCGTCGCAGGTCAACACGCGTGGAGCGCGGGCAGCCCTCACTCCCGCGTTCCGCGCGGCGTTGGCACCGATCCGGTCGCAGCCCACCACTCGAAGGTTCGGGATCCGGCTCTGCCACGTGTGCGCAAGGGCCGCAGAGCCGTCGGTCGAGGCGTTGTCGACGACGATCACCTCGAACGGATCGGTGAAGTCCTGCCGGGCGAGGGCCTCGAGCTGGCCGCCGAGAGTCGGCGCGGCGTTGCGAGTCGGGATGACGACGCTCACCGTCGGGTCCATCGAGGCGGCGTTCACGCGGGCAGCGTACGCCCGACGATCCGAGCGCTCGGCCGGGTCTCTGTCACTCGGACTATGCCGTCACCGGAGATCCGGCGGGCCGGAGCAGGAAGCGCAACGCGGCGACGGCCACGACGTAGAGCGCCAAGGCGAGGACCAGTACGACCTGGAACCCGAACGTCATCGCCAGGATGGTGCTCAACACCGATCCGATCACCGACGCGAACCCGTTGACCGCCCAGCCCCACGCGACGTACTCCCGCGGATGCTCGCTCAGCCCGCTGACCGCTCCGAGCCCCAGGGGCATGAAGGCGCCCAGACAGATGCCGAGGGGCGCGACGACGACGAACGCGAAGGCGATCCGTAACGCGAGCGGGAGGCCGAGCAGGCTGTCCGTCATCTGGGGCAGCACGAAGAGATAGAAGAGCGTCAAGAACCCGAGGATCGCCATCAGCACCTGGACCACGCGCCGACGATGATGCTCGTACCGACTGCTCAACAGCGCACCGACCCCGGTGAAGACGAGGAGCGAGCCGAGCGTCACCGTGAGCGAGTACGTCGGATACCCGAGGACCAGGGTGAGTCGCTGGATGAGCGTGATCTCGAAGAAGATGAAGCCGAGTCCGAGTGCCGAGAAGTACAGCGCCGCAGTCGGCTTGCGGCGCAGGTCGCTCCAGATCTTGCGGATCGCGACGAAGGGCAGCAGCAGGAAGATCGCGGCGAGGAGCGTCGCCACGACCAGCAGCAGGATCAGCACGCGCTCGCCGACCTGGACCTCGCGGTCCGTGCGAGAGATCGGGTCCGAGAAGTCGCGCACGACCTGGCCGAACTTGGTGAAGTGCCAGAAGAAGGGCTGGTCGTCGGTGACGGGGCGGACGTCGTAGGGATATGCGTCGTACCAGGCATCGAGCTTGCGGTCCGACGTCCCGAGCAGCTCCGCGGGTGCGCTGCCGTCGCCCGGGTGCCCGGGCGCGTGCACGACCGTCGACCCCGACACGGCGTCCACCCCCTGCACCACACGGTCGACCTCCGCCTTGGTGAAGGGGGTGCGCTTGACCAAGATCGTCGACAACGTGTTGGCCAGTGTGTCCGGTGTCCGCACCACGATCATGTGCTGGGCCGGATCCTTGACCCCCAGGTCTTCGAGGGCCTGCCGGGCGGTCGACACGTAGCGCGTCGTGCGGTTGGGCCGGTTCGCGTAGTCGTACTCACCGAACTGTGCGGCGACGATGCCACCCGGGCTGAGGTGCTCGAGACTGTCCTGCACCGCCTCGGCCGTGTAGAGGTAGCTCTCCGAGAGGACGAAGGCACCGGCCGACGCGGCGTTCGACGCCGAGTAGCTGTCGGGTGCCGGGAACCAGATCAGGTTGTACGTTCCGTCACGACGCGCGAGGTACGACCGGCCCTCGTCCTTGACGTAGTTGACCTTCGGGTCCTGGGCGATGTGTCCCGCGTAGTCGGCGAACTCGTTGGAGAGCAGGTCGTAGGTGACCGGGTTCAGCTCCACCGCATCGATGTGCTTCGCGTCGAAGCGCAAGGACGCGAGGATCTCGTGGCCGCCGGCCGCGCCGATGATCAGCTCCTTGCCGGGTGGAGTGCCGAGCGCGGCGAAGGGGAACGAGCGTGGGTCCCGGTCGAACCGGCTCAGCGACTTCACCTTGCCGTTGTACGGATCGATCTCGGACCCCAACAGACCGTCGTGGAACAGCGCACGGACGCCGAAGAGGTCGACGACGTCGACTCGGAAGAGCGGGCTCCACGAGGAGAACCGCACATCGGTGTCGGCGATCTGGAGCTTCGTGGCTTCGAGTCGCTGCTCGGGCAGCACAGCCGGCTTCACGACCGCGACCGCGAACAGCGCGACGAGAAGAACCGCCACCGGCGCCAGTCGCGGGCGGACTCGGACCGAGATCCGTAGCCCCACGCAGGCGAGCAACGCGCCGGCGAGGAAGATCGTCGCCGGCGGACCGATCCACCCGAGCAGCGAGACCACGAGTGCACACGCCAGCCCGGCGCCCAGCAGGTCCGCGAAGTAGAGCCGCCCGATTCGATCGGGTCGACGCGAGAACAACGTCGCGACGACGACACCAACGGCCACGAACGACAGGAAGAGCATCACGCAGATCAGGACCAGGCGCGCGACGTTCGAGAACGACGCCCCCGACCCGTAGTCCCAGATCGCGAAGGTGTCGAGCGAGGTGACCGCGACGACGAGGTAGCCGACACCCACCGATGCCGCCGCGAGCAACGAGCTCCACAGCAAGATCGTGTCGGTCGAGGCGTCCCGCACGCGCCGCGAGATCGCGACGATCACACCGCCGGTCCCGATGCCCAGCAACGCGAGACCGATGACGAGGTAGGTGTAGTAGTAGAAGAGCTTGAACGAGATCACGCGCGTGTAGCTGATCTCCAGCAACAGCGCCGCGAAGCTGACGAGGAAGATCTCGACGTAGTACCCGCGCCGGTCCGACTCGGTACCTGACTGCGTTGCCTCGACCGCCAAGCATCCCCCTGCGTACAGGTCACCCGCCGCGTGGCGACCGGGGCCACCCACGCGTACGCCGTCCCGCTCCCCGACGGTACCGGCAGGGAGCGTGTCACACCGCGGAGGCGGATCGGGAACGTCAGCGCTCGGTCAGGGAAGTGCTCCGCCCCGTCTTCGCCCGCTCGGCGCGTTCGGCGGCCCGCTGCAACCGGACGAGCCGGTCGGTCCACATCCCGTCGATGAACTTCCCCATGTCACGCAACCCGTCCGCCTCGGCCCGATAGAGGCGCCGGTTGCCCTCCGGTCGCATGCTCACCAACCCGGCCTCGCGGAGCAGCCGCAGATGTTGCGACACCGCCGGTCGGCTGATCTGCGGAAACGCCGCCGCCAGCTCGCCGGCGGGACGCTCCTCGTCGCGAACGAGCTGCAACAGACCTCGGCGAGTCCCATCCGAGAGCGCGTGCGCGACCAGGTCGATCCGGTCTGGCGCGGCGCTCGCAGGCATGTAAGTATTCTCTTACAGAGATCGGGGTGACGCAAGCCACCTCCAGGACCCGAGGAGCCCTCCATGGAACTGACCGACGCGCTGTCCCAGACGTTCGACCACACGACGGCGATCATCAGCGCGGTGCAGCCCGATCAGCTCGGCGCACCCACGCCGTGCCGCGAGTGGGACGTGTCCGCCCTGCTCGCCCACACCATCGGCGTCGTCGCCAACATGGGCCGGGGCGCCAACGGCGAGGAGCTCGTCGCGGACGTGAACGCGACCTGCCTCGATGCCGACCTGGCGGCCCAGTTCCGCACCGAGGCCGACCGCGCCCTCGCGGGTTGGAAGCAACGGGGACTCGACGAGGACGTCGATGTCGGCGCCGGGCCCATGCCCGCGCAGGTGGCGCTCGGCATCAACCTGCTCGACACGGCCACGCACTCGTGGGACATCGCACGCGCCACCCGGCAGGACTCCGACTTGCCCGAGGACGTCGCGACGGCCGCGCTCGCCCTCTGCCGAGGCATCGTCACCGACGACGTCCGCTCGTTCGCCGGCTTCGACGCCGAGGTCCCCGTCGCCGACGATGCCAGCGCGACCGACCAGCTGGCCGCGTTCCTCGGTCGGCAGCCCTGACCCTGAGCCACTGCCGTCAACCGACTACGCGTGCCGGTCGAGCGAGAACTCCAACACCTGGGTGAGCCGCACGTTGTTGCCCGACGGGTCGCGGAACGACGTGTCGATGCCGTACGGCTGCGGCGTCGGCGGGTCGTTGAAGACGACACCCCGTGCGGTGAGCTCGTCGTAGGCCGCCTGGCAGTCGTCGGTCTCGAGGAAGAGCGTGCCGCCGACGCCCTTGGCGACGAGGTCGGCGAGCTGCCCGCTGCTCTCGTCGTCGAGCATCGGCGATTGCGGTACGGGCATGATCACGAGTCCGACATCGTCCTGACCGACCGGGCCGACGACGAGCCACCGGAAGGCCCAGCCCTCGATGGTCACGTCGGAGCGCACCTCCCAGCCGAGGACCCGCGTGTAGAAGTCGAGTGCCTCGTCCTGGTCGTGCACCCAGAACTGCGCGTTGGCGATCTTGATCATCTGAGAGTCCCCTGTCGGTTGCCGGTGGCTCGAACGCCAGGCCGCGGTCGATGCCGGGCTCGTGCTGAGGACCCTACGGGCGCGGGGTGATCTCGGCTTCTCGAAACGTGCGGTTCTGCGGACGGCCGTACGCCCGAGCGACGCAGTCGGGGATGCGGATGTGGCGGCGCGCCGGCGGGAAGCTCTCCCGGTACTCCAGCGGCGACCTCCCGTACACCCGCCGAAAGCTCGTGGTGAACGAGCCGAGGCTCGTCAGCCCGACGGCGAAGCAGATGTCGGTCGCGGTGCGGTCGGTGTTGCGCAGCAGCGATGCGGCGCGCTCGAGCCGGCGGGTCAGGAGGTACTGGTGCGGCGCTTCACCGAACGCGCGGCGGAACTCCCGGCTGAAGTGGGCGGGTGAGAGACCGGCTTCACGGGCCAGGTCGGCGACCGTCAGTGGTTCGGAGTACCGCCCGTCGGCGAGGTCCTTGGCGCGGAGCAGGTGGCGGGCCGGAGGGACCATGGCTCGCAGTCTCGCGGATCGACGACCCGCGCACTCAGAACCCTTCGGCTTCGAGTGTGCGCTTCCCTTCGGCCGCCAGGCCTGGGTCCATCTGGCCGATCCGCGACAACGTGTCGACCTGCTGGTCGAACTCCTTGCGCGACATGTTCCCCTGGCGAACCGCCTCGAGCCATACGGGAATCCCCGCCGCCGAGTTCGCCCAGGTCTGGTCCTTCATCCCCGGGACGGCCTCGGTGTAGTTCGTTGCCTCGGTGAAGCTCGCGTCGGATGCCGCCTTCCGGACCGCGGCCTTCCCGTTCGGCGAGCCGAGGAAGGTCTTCCAGTCGATCTCGAAGTCGTCCTGGTCGTCGCTCCGGACCACGACCGGGAGGTCGAGACCGACGGGCAGCTCGTACCCCTGACGCCCGGTCGCCTTGGCCGGGACCTTGACCCGCCTGGTGACCTCGAACGGCGCGCGATCGGGAAGCCGGACCTCCAGCGTCAGGTCATGCGGGATCGTGCCGAGGTTGAGCTCGTTGAAGGCGTTCTCCCGCACTTCGACGTTGCGTCCACTGCGGTGCTCGTCGTTGTCGATCATGGACGAGCCGGTCACCGTTGCGACGCCGATTCGTGTCTCGGTGCCGCGGGTGGTTCCGCGACGGGAGCGACCGAACATGCCCATGGTGGATCCTTTCCTTCGGTGCCGGTCAGTATCGCCGCTTCAGCCAGCCGGCGACGTCGAAAGCGATGCGAGGAGGGCCTCGGCGCGGGTGACGAGTCCACCGCACCCGGCGGTTCGGGCCATCGCGAGCGCGCGCTCGGTCAGCTCCCGGGCGCGCTGGGCGTCGTCGGGTGCAGCCCGTTCGACGCAGAGGTCGGCGTGGTCGAGCAACGTCCGCGCGGCCCAGTAGGACTCCCCGAAGCGAGCGTTGATCTCGTAGCCCTTGACGAAGTGGGCTTCCGCGTCGTCGTAGCGGCCGAGCGCGGTGGCGAGCGCGCCGAGCAACCGCGCGTTCGCCCCGTCGATGGGAGCGGCTGAAGGTGCCGCGACGAGGTCGTCATATGGAGCGAGCAGCTCGTAGAGGATCGCGGCCCCCGCGGTGTGACGGAGGGCGACGGCGACGTCGGTGTAGTTCATGAGAGTGGGCATGAACATCAAGTCGTCGGGCACGTCGCGGAAGTCCACGGCGGCGCTGGCCTCGAACGCTCGACGCGCGAGCTCCGGTGCACCGCAGGCGACATGCATGGAGCTCACCGCCGAGGCGAGCACATTGATCGCGGGATTCTCAGCGGCGGCAGCCACGAACATGTCCTGGATCTCGGCGAGGCGACCCTGGTGCCGCCGAATCTGGTAGAGCACCGCGCCGAAGGCACCCAGGGCTTCGGGTTGGCCCGTCTCGAGCGCGAGCGCCAACGCCTCGTCGTTCAGCGCCTCGGCCTCGTCGGGCTGGCCCTCGTCGAGGTGCCGGCCGATCCGGGCGATCATGCTCGACCAGCGCATGTGAGGCAGAGGGTGGAGCGCCGACAGCGCCTCGAGCTCGTCGAGGGCGAGCCGAGATCCGGCGGCGTCGCCGGCACCCGCCAACAGAGACACCAGGGTGTGCCGCGCCATGTACTCGAGTAACGAGTCCCCACGCTGGTCGGCAAGCGCGACCGCCTCCCGTGCGAGCGCGAGGTCGGCGGCCCAGGTACTCGCCCGAGGGAGGCCCGTGGCGGTGATCATGGTGGTGAGCAGCGTGTCCGGGTCGTCGAGTCGGCGGGCGATTGCCACGGCATCGTTCGCGAGCTCCGGATGTACCCGGCCATCGGCGTCGGCGTGCGCGCCGAGGGCAGCCAGGAGGAGCGCTCGTTCGCGTGAGTCGGCCGGGCCGACGGCGTCGAGCGCCCGTTCGAGCGCTGCGATCACCTCGTGGTCGACGGCCAAGGTGATCGAGCTCGTGCGCGTGGTCGCGAGCGCGGCGGCGGCCATCCGGGCGGGATCATCCAGCTGCTCGGCGAGCGCGAACGCCGCGAGCAAGGTCTCGCGATGCTCAGGAATACCGGCATGTCGTTGCGCGCCACCGAGGCCGATGAGGAGCTCGCAGCGGCTTACATGATCGTCCGGGGCGAGGCGCTCCTGGAGCTCGAGCGCTTGGGAGTACCAGCGGATGGCGTCGTCCGGCGCGAGGACGGTCATGGCCGCTTCGCCGGCGAGGCGCGCGTAGTCGAGCGCCTTGGCGACATCCGTCGGGCGGGTCGCGGCGAGCCAGTGGTGCGCGAGCTCGGCGACCGGCGGCGCGTGGCTGCCGCTACGGGCTTCAAGCACCTCGCCGACCCGCTGGTGCAGCCGCTGGCGGCGCAGCGCACTGAGATCCTGGTACAGCGTGTGTTGGATCAGTGCGTGCTCGAACCGGAACACTCCGAGCGCGCCACCCTGTTCCGTGACGAGCGCTGCCGTCGATGCCACCTCGAGGGCATCGATCACCGAGTCGACGTCGACGTCGGCCAGCTGCGCGAGCACCTCGACGTCGAACTCGCGTCCGATCACCGACGCGAACGTCAAGAGCTTGACCATCTCTTCACCCAGGCGGTCGATGCGCCGCGTGATGACGTCGCGCACGCTGCCCGGGAGCCCGACCTCGTCCAGATCGATCGTCAGCTCGTACTGCCCCGACGTGTCGAAGGCGATCGCGCCGGTCTCGTAGAGGTGGCGGAGCAGCTCGCCCGTGAAGAACGGATTGCCGTCTGCCTCGCGATACAAGGCGTGCGCCGAGCGCGACGCCGTCGGGCGGCAGCTCGTAGCCGGCTGCGGTCTGCATCAGCTCGAGGACCTCGCGGTCGTCGAGCCCCCGCAAGGCCAACCGCGTGACAGCGGGTTCGCGGTGCAGATCGGCGAGCAGCTGTGAGAGCGGATGATCGCGCGACAGGTCACTGTCTCGGTAGGTGCCGATGACGAGCAGCGGCGACGTGCCTCGCACCAAGGCGTGGCGCAGCACCTGGAGGCTGGCCGCATCCGCCCACTGGAGATCGTCGAGCACGACCACCATCAGCGCCTCGTCCGTCGACTCGAGGATTCGCACCATCGCCTCGAGCAACAAGAACTGCTCGCCCTCGCCGCTTCCCTCGGGCACCGTGGCACCCGTGCGGGCGCCGAGCTGCGGCACGACACGAACCAAGGTGTTGCCGGAACTCTGCAGGTGTTGCTCGAGCAGCTCGACCGGCGCGTGGTCGACCAGATGCGAGATCGCTTCGATCCACGGCTGGTACGCGGCCGTGACCCCCTCGGCACAATGACCGAAGAGCACCGTCGCACCGTCCGCGTGCAGCGAGCGGGCCGCCTGCCCCGCGAGCGTCGTCTTTCCGATTCCCGGTTCGCCGGCGAGGAGCACCACCTCGACGTGCTGCTGGGCAACCGCTCGCTTCGCCGCTGCGTCGAGTGATTCGAGCTCGTCGCTCCGTCCGAAGAACCCGAAGAGTCCCTCGCTCGCCGCGCCGACCAGCCGGGCCGGCAACCGCACCGAACCCTCGACGACCGCCGGCTCCCACCGCACCTCGACGGTCGGCACCGGATCCGGTAACCCCTTCAGCTCGAGGTCACCGACCGGAACGAAGGCCTGCGGCGCGTGGCGACCGACCATCGCCTGGACGATCTGTGTGGCGAGGATCTGGCCGCCCTGCGCCGCGGCGCACAACCGCGCCGCCTCCACCACAGAGTCGCCGTAGTAGTCGCCGTCGTCTTCGGTCGCTTCCCCCATCGAGATCCCGATCCGCACCGCCAACGGCTCGGCGGCCCGGAGGTTGTGACGCTCGATGCCCTGCTGGATCGCCACCGCACACGACAAGGCACGGCTCGGGCCGGTGAACATCAACATGAGTCCGTCGCCGGTGCTCTTGACCTCGATCCCCCCGGCACCACTCGCCGCACCGCGAAGGATCCCGAAGTGCGCCTGCCGCAGCTCTTCGGCCGCGTCCGGACCCAGCCGAGAAGCGATCGCGGTCGAGTCCACCAGATCGGTGAAGACGAACGTCCCCGTTACCTGGAGTGTCACGACCCCCGCCCCGCCCTGCTCCGTGGTCGTCAACGACGCCGACGAGACTGTAGGCGCACCGGCCATGCCGCACCGCCCGCCTCGCCCATCCCCCGACAAGCGGCCCGAGCTCACTGAGACTGCGAAGACTTGGAGCGGACGACGGGATTCGAACCCGCGACCCTCACCTTGGCAAGGTGATGCTCTACCAACTGAGCCACGTCCGCGTGAACCAGCGAGATTAGTCGGCCCGATCTGGCCTGCCACGACCGCGCGGATTGCCCCTCAAGGGCCGCCCGGTCCCGTCGATAGCAGGAGTAGGCGCCGCTTCCGGGCGGGGCCGACCGTACGGCGGGCACCTTCTGGATGCCGCATCGCCTCGCCTCCCTCGGGAGGCACCGGTTCGCTCGTAAGAGTGGGCCACATCGGCGGTGCGGCTCCCAGAGGGCGTCGCAGGGGCTGGGAAGGGCACCGCATGAGCGCAACACAGATCTCGCGTCGGGACTTCTTCATGAAGTCCGGCACGGCCGCTGCCGCCACCGCAGCTGCGGTCACGCTCGCCGCGAACCCCGCATTCGCCCAGGACAAGACCTCGACGCTCCCCACGTATGCGCTCGAGCCCAACGGTGGTGCGTGCAACGCATGCCGCCTGCACGCGAAGAACAAGGTGTTCGGCACCAAGGATGCGGCCAACACGTTCCGCGCGCACAAGGGCTGCCGCTGCACGGTGACCGAAGGGCAGCAGCTGTCGCCCGAGGTCTACGCGGCGGTGTTCCCCGAGAAGAACGGCGCGGCCGACCGTCGCGATCCCCGCACTGCGGAGCTCCTCGACAAGGGCACGATCGACGGCACTTCGGTGCCGGTGGTCGCGTACACCGCGCCGGTCCTGCTGCTCGCAGCCGGTGGCGGCATCTGGTGGTTCATGAAGCACCGTGACCGGCAGGTCGAGCCGGCCACCGTCGTCGACAAGGGCGACTGGAAGTAGGCGCTACGTCCCTGCGAGCGCGGCGACGACGGGCGCGAACTGCTCGAAGTTGTCCTGACCGAAGGACACGTACGACACGCCCCACCGCTCGCGCCGCTCCTGCAGCACCTCGACGCACTGCTCCACGGTGCCGACGAGGGCGAGTCCTGACTCCAACGCCTCGTCGCCGGTGATCCCGAACCCGGGTGCGAGCGCGTCGGCGAGGCCGTGGGCGTCGTCGGTGATCGAGGCGACGAAGTAGCGGATCTGCAGCTCGAGGTCGTCGAACCGCTCGCCGGCTCCCTCACGGACCCACTCCACCTTCTGCGTGGTCTCCGCTGCGAGCGCGCTCTTGATCGCGTCGGGGCCGACCGCGCCGGCACGGAGGTTCGGGTTGATGCCGACGATGTCGGCCTCGCGCCCCGCGAGCTTCAGGAGCTTCTCTCCCCCACCGCCGATGAGGATCGGCGGCCGCGGCTGCTGGACGGGCTTCGGGATCGCGTCGTAGTCCTTGATCGTGTAGTGCTCCCCCGCGAACGAGTACGGCCCCTCGCTGAAGGCCCCGTTGATGACGGCGAGCGCCTCCTCGAGCCGGGCGATGCGGACGCTCGGCTTGTCGTACTCCCATCCGAGCGCGTCGTAGTCGACCTTCATCCACCCGGCGCCGATGCCGAGCTCGAGCCGACCGTCCGAGAGGACGTCGACCGTCGCGGCTTCCTTCGCGACCACGGCCGGATGCTTGTAGTCGTTGCCGAGCACCAGGTGTCCGACCCGCAAGGTCGTCGTCGCTTCCGCGGCGAACGCGATGCCGACCATCGGCGCGAGCTGCGTGTCGATGAAGTGATCGGGCATGAACAACGTGGAGTACCCGAGGTCCTCGGCCTTGCGGGCGAAGTCGCGCCACTCGCTCGCCGTGCTCGAACCCGTCGCCTGGACTCCGAATCGGAACTTGCGGTCGTGCGCCATCGTTGCCTCTACTTCCCTGCGAGCTCGGCCACGACGGGCGCGAACTGTTCCATCACATCGGAGCCGACCACGTGGTAGCTCATGTCCCAGCGATCCCGGCGGCGTCGGGCCGTCTCGATCATCTCGCCCACCGTACCGACGAAGCCGACCGGGCTCTCGAGCACGTCGTCGGGCGACGTGTCGAACGCCGGGGCCATCGCATCTGCGAGCGACTTCGAGTCGTCGGTGAACATCACGAAGCCGGCGAACGACTGGATCTCGATGTCGGCGTAGCGATCGCCGGCGGCGTCGCGTACCCACTGCATCTTCTCGTCGGTCTTCGCCGGGTTCATCGACGGCGCGTTGTCCGGATGGTCAGGCGTCCCGCCCTTGAGGTTGGCGTTGATGCCGATGATGTCGGCCTCGCGGCCGGCCAGCGACAGCACCTTCTTGCCACCACCACCGACGACGATCGGAACTGGTCGCTGCACGGGCTTCGGCATCCCGTCGAGGTCGGTGATCGTGTAGTGCTCACCGGAGAACGAGAACGGCCCGTCGCCCATCAGGCCCTTCACGATCTTCAGCGACTCCTCGAGGCGGGCGATGCGTATCCCCGGCGGGTCGAGCGGCAAGCCCGCCTTCTCGTAGTCGACGGTCATCCACCCGGCGCCGACGCCGAGCTCGAGCCGGCCGTCGGACAGCAGGTCGAGCGTCGCGGCGTCGCGGGCGAGGACCACGGGGTGGCGGTAGTCGTTACCGAGGACGAGCGAGCCGACGCGCAACGTGGAGGTCGCCTCGGCCGCCATCGCCATCGCCGGGAACGGTCCGAAGGGATGGTCGACGAAGTGGTCGGGCACGTACAGCGTCGAGTAGCCGAGGGCTTCGGCCTGCTGTGCGACCTCGCGGTACTCGCGTCCGCTGTCGGCCTTCGGAGCCATCACCCCGAAGCGAAACTTCCTGTCGCGTGCCATGGCCGCGCACCCTAGTAGCGCACGTGAAACCTCGGTCCTGCGTCTCTGAGCATCACATTGGAAGGTGAGAGATGCATCCAGCTACTTGCCGGTGGAACCGAAGCCGAACTGGTCGCGCGCGGTCTCGTCGAGCTCGTCGACGATCTCCCACTCCACTTCGGATTCCACCGCGGTGATCACCAGCTGCGCGATCCGGTCTCCGCGGTGGACCGTGTACGCCTCCGACGGGTCCGTGTTGACGAGCAGCACCTTCAGCTCACCCCGGTACTGCGGGTCGATGAGCCCGGGCGTGTTCAGGCACGTCACGCCGTGCCGGAACGCCAGCCCCGAGCGCGGCATGACCAACCCCGCGCAGCCCGGTGGGATCGCGATCGCGACGCCGGTCGGCACCAGCGCTCGTCCCCCACCGGCCGCGAGCGTGACGTCGTCGCGGGCGACCAGGTCGTAGCCGGCGTCGTGCGCGTGCTGCTGCTCGGGAAGGTCGAGCTCGGGGTCGAGGCGACGGAGTGGGATGCGCACGATGGGATCGAGGTTCAGGCGGCGAAGTCGCCGACGATCTCGTCGCGCTGCTCGTCCGAGAGCGTGACGTCGACGGGATACTCCGGGTGGTCGACGATCAGCCGGACCGGCCCGTCTCCGAACGCACGTTGCTGGCCCTCCGTGAACTGGAAGCGCAGGTAGTGCACGGTCGAGGTGATGTCCTCGCGCGTCAGGCGCTCCGCATTGATCTCCTCCGCCGCCACGACGTCGTCGCCGACCACGAACTTCACGTAGTCCTGGATGCCGACGAGGCGGGGCAGCCAGTACTCCAGCGCCGCAGACTCGTTGATCTCGATGAAGAGCGTCGCGGAGAGCTGACCGTCGCCGGGGATCAGGTCGTTGTAGACCTCGATCTCGTGCGCGATCTGCTCGTCGCGCAGCATCCGCTCGGCCCGTGCCATCTCCTGGATCTGGAAGCGCATCGTCGCGGCGTTCTCGAACACGACGGTCATCATGTCGCCGAGCGGGATCCGGCGCTTCTTCTTCAAGGTGATGATCTCGGCCAGGAACTGGTCACGCTCGCGCTCGTACTCGCGGAGGTCCTTGATGTCGGCGTTCGTGAGCTTTCGCACTCCGCGTCCTCTCGTCGTCGGGGAGAGCACGAACGGCCCCGGGGACGATCCCCCGGGGCCGTGCTTCGTGCTGGTGCGGCTGGCTTACGACAGTGACTCGAGGCCCTGCGTGAAGCGACCCGCGTGGCTCTTCTCGGCCCGGGCGAGCGTCTCGAGCCATTCGGCGATCTCGTCGAAGTTCTCGTCACGCGCCGTCTTGGCGAACCCGGGGTACATCTCGGTGTACTCGTAGGTCTCACCGGTGATCGCCGAGTTGAGGTTGTCGCTCGTCGCACCGACCGCGACACCGGTCACCGGGTCACCGACCTCGGCGAGGAAGTCGAAGTGGCCGAACGCGTGGCCGGTCTCACCCTCGGCGACCGAGCGGAAGAGCGCGGCGACGTCGGGGTAGCCCTCGACGTCGGCCTTCTGGGCGAAGTACAGGTACCGACGGTTCGCCTGGCTCTCACCTGCGAACGCTTCCTTGAGGTTGTCTTCGGTCTTGCTTCCCTTGAGGTCGGGCATTCGTTGCTCCTTGCTGGTGGTCGTACGGACAGGACTGGTTGAGGATCGAGCTGTGGAGCTTCGGGATCTACGCCTCGGCCGCGCACTCGTCGCACGTGCCGCGGAACTGCACCTCGACGTCGGCGACGGTGAACCCGCTGCGCGAGCTCCGGGGCAGCGCGATCGCTCCGACGTCGACCATCACGTCGCGCACCTTGCCGCAGCGCACGCAGATCAGGTGGTGGTGGGGATCCTCGACGTTCGGGTCGACCCGCACGCTCCCGGTGCCGAGGTCGAGCAGTGAGACCTCGCCCATCGACTCGAGGTCGTGCACGGTCTGGTACACGGTCTTGCGCGAGATGGTCGGCATGTCGCGGCGGGCCGACTCGTAGAGCGACTCGACGGTCGGATGGGCGTCGTTGCCGTCGAGCAGCCGGAAGATGGCCTGGCGCTGCGGGGTCACACGCAGGCCGCGCTCACGGAAGCGGGCGGTGAGCTGGTCGACGGGGGTCACGAGGAACACCTTATCAACAATCGTTGTCGAGAAGCAACCGGTGTCGGTAGCTCCACCCTCCGGGCCGCTGCCCCACCCGACGTCGGGTCAGGGAGCGATCGCGCCCTGGCCGAGCTGGGCGCGGAGCTCCTGCTCGAACGCGGCCACCGCCTCGCCGGCGTGACGCTCCCGGAGCTCGCGCAGCACCGGGTAGCCGGCATCGCGCTCGGCGTCCCACTCGTCGGCGAAGCGCCCGGACGCGATGTCGTCGAGCAGCTCTGCGCATCCGCGTGCCCATGTCGACCTCGGCGAAGGCCTCACGCCGCGACAGCTGGCCGTACTGGCTCGTCGGTGAGTGGAACCCGAACTGGTAGGCGTAGCCGTGCTCGCGCACGAGCCGCATGGTGCGCTCCATCTCCCCCGAGAGCAGGGTCTCCACGATGATCGCCTCGAGTGGGATGTCGTACTCGAGCAGGCACTGGATGTACGTGCTGGTGAGCTGGGTCATGATCGGCGCGCGCACCTGCTCCTCCGCGAGGTCGAGGATCGCCTCCTGGCGCGGCGAGAGCTCGATCGCACCCTGACGCAACCCGCCGATTGCCTTCGCGACGGCGAGGGTACGCGCCTGCGCGGTTCCCGTGGCGTCTCGGTGCACCCCGACGGCGGTGATGAACCCGATGCCCTCCTCGTAGCAGGAGCGCACCTCCGGTCCGAGCATGCGCGGCGCGACCATGCCGATGTCGCCGTCGGGCGCGAAGCGATCGAAGGCAAGCGTGTACCCGCTCGCGACGATGATCAGGGTGTCAGCCCGCCCGGTGAGCGGGAGTGACGGGATGATGTCGTCGGGCACGAGCACGCACACGACATCGGCGTCGTTCGCGTCTTCGAGCGTGCCGGGCGTGAAGCCGTCGGCCGCCGCCTGCTCGCGCGACGCGTCGGCGCGCACGCACACCTGCACGTCGAAGCCCGAGTCGCGCAGGTTGAGCGCCCAGGACCGACCCTGGTTCCCGTAGCCGACCACCGCCACCTTCGAGCCCTCGAGCGTGGACAGGTCGGCGTCGGCGTCGTGGTAGATGGTTGCCATCGTTCTGGTTCCCCTCCGTCACCGATTAGCGTTCGCGCATGCAGCAACGTACTCGCGCGTTCATCATCGTGATCACAGCGTTGGTCGGTATGTTCGTCAACGTCGTCGCCGTCGCCAACAACGGGTCGTCGGGCTGGAACTTCGTGGCGATCGGGTGCTTCATCATCATGCTGTTCGCGGGGTTCGAGATGATCGCGAGGTCGGGGCCCCCCGCGCCGCCCGACGCATAGCGCGCACCGCGGCTACGAGAACTGCAGGGTCAGCCACGCGACGCTGTCGGCCATGAACTGCGACGCGAAGGTCGTGCCGGCCGGGGCCCCCGGGATCTGGTCCGTCTGCCAGGGAAACGCATGCCCCGCAGGCCTCGGGTAGTACCGAACCGCCGTCGCCGGCCGGGCCGCATCGAACGCCTGGGCCTGCCCCACGAGTGCGATCGGGTCACCCTCGGCGTGCATCAGGTACACCGGCCCGTTGATCTCCCCGGCGTGGTCCAGCGGGTACCGATCGCCCTTGCGCAACGGGCAGCACGCGGGCGTCGAGGCGAGCGGGGCACTGACCGCGATGATCGGCTGGGTCGATCCCGTGTCGCTCGCACGCATGAGTGCCACGGCGCCGCCGTAGGAGTGACCGACGATCGCGATCTGTGCCGTGTCGACCTCTGGCAGGTGGTCGAGCGCGTGGACGAGCGAGTCGACGTCGCCGGCCGCGGCGCTGCTGGTGCCCTTGAACGTCGGGCCGCCGCTGCACGACACCGCGCCCTCGCCGAGCGCCCCGTCGGGCTGGTCGAACCAGCAGCCGACCACCCCGATGAACCCGGCCCGTGCATAGGCGCGAGCGAGATCCTCGTGGGTGCGTCGCAATCCGTCGCCGCCGTGCAGCACGAGCACCGTCGGGGGCGAGCTGCTGAACGACGGGTCCGGCAGGTACACGCCGAGCTCGACCGAACGGCCGTCCGGGGCGGGTGACCGGTACCAGTGGTCGGCGCCGTCCTCGGTGTACGCGCCCGGTGGCGTCGGGATCTCGGTGAAGGTCGAAGGTTGCACGACCTTGGGGAACGTCGACCCTCGGGTCGGGGCCCCCGACGCGTCGGACCCGGAGTCGTCGGACGCGCAGCCACCCGCGACCGAGGCGACGAGGGCAGCCGCGGCAAGGAAGGCGATGGTCCGAGCGCGCGTCCGACTCCTCCCGCCCATCGACTTCATTGTGCCCCGGCGTGCAGCTACGGAAACTGCAGGACGATCCAAGCGGTGGTGTCCGCGAGGAACTGTGCCGCGACCGTGGAGCCCCCGTAGGCATCGCCCTGGAACGGGAGCTCGTGAGCCGCCGGCGAGCCGTAGAAGACGTGTGGCGTAGCGGGTTGGCCCGCCCGCGACGCATCGAGCGCAGCGAGGAACGAGACCGCCTGACCGATCGGGAGTGATCGGGTCGCCGTACGCGTGGACGACGAAGACGGGTCCGGTGATCGCGGCCGCGGCTCGGTCGGATAGCGGTCGCCGGCACGGTTCCCGCAGCAGTTCGGATCACGTGCGAGCACGCCGCTCGCGCTCACGATCGGCTCGGTCACGCCGCGGTCAGCCGCCCGCATCAACGCCGCGCCCGCGCCATACGAATGCCCCACGATGGCGATCCGGTCGGCGGTGACCCCGCCCGGGACCAGCTTCACGGCCGCGACGAGCGCGTCGAGGCTGTCCGTCGCGCCGGCTTGGGTGCCCTGGAACAGCGGGCCGCCACTACAGGACACGGAATCGTCGGTCAGCTCGCCCTCGGGCTGGTCGAACCAGCAGCCGGCGATGCCGATGAAGCCCTGTTGGGCATACCCGCGGGCCAGCGTCTCGAGCGACCGGTGCAGGCCATTGCCGCCGTGCAGCGCGAGCACGGTGATCGGCGGGGTCGTGAGCGGGCTCGCCGGGAGGTACACGGCGAGCTCCACGCTGTGGCCGCCGCTCGTGGCGTACCGGTACCAGTGGTCGGCGCCCGGGCTCGTGGCCGCTCCCGGCGGTCGGGCGACCTCGGCGAGCACCCCGGGGGCTGGTGCCGTGACCGCCGGGAAGGTGGATCCCCGGGTCGGTGGTGCCGGCGGAGGCGGTGGTTCGGCGGCCACGCAGGCCGAGAGGAGGATCGCCGACACCAGCAGCACGCCCAGGGTGATGCCCCGGCGGCCGCTGCTCCCGCTCCGACCCACTCGACGCTCCATCACCGTCACCATTGTCATCCCGGCCACCATTGTCTTCGGCATCGGATGATGGAAACGTGACCCCGAGGTTGCCATCATGCGAACCCTGCGCCGATGATCCTCGCCATGGGCCTGCTCGTCGGAGACGTGATCCGCCACGCCGCCCGGGTCGTCCCGAACCAGCTGGCTGCGACGCTCGGAGACGACGAGCTGACCTTCGCCCAGATCGACGTCCGGGCGAACCAGGTCGCCCACGCCCTCGTCGGCCTCGGCGTGGGCCACCAGGACCGTGTGGCGTGGTGGAGCGAGACGAGCCTCGACGCGATGCCGATCTTCGCCGGCCTCGCCAAGCTCGGGGTGATCTTCATGCCGGTGAACGCCCGGCTCGGCGGAGCCGAGGCCGAGGAGGTCGTCGGCTACGCGAAGCCGCGCCTCCTCGTCGTCGATGCCGAGCACGCTCCGCTCACCGACGGCTGGGACGTCGCCACCATCACCCACGCGGAGCTCTTCGCGGCAGCCGACGCGGCGAGCGCGGACGACGTCGTCGCCCCGGAGCTCGATGAGCGCGACACGCACGTCATCTTCTTCACCAGCGGCAGCACCGGCCGTTCCAAAGGAGTGGTGCTCTCGCACCGCACGAGCTTCCTGCGGTCGTTCCCGAACCTGCTCACCGACCACTCCGGGGGCACCGTCTGCATGTTCCCGCTGTTCCACATGGCGGGCTGGTCGATGACGCTGAACGCCTGGCAGCAGCGGTGTCCGGTCCACCTCGTCGCCACGCCCGACGCGCACTCCCTGCTGTCGACTGCGGAACGTCGGCGCGCGAGCCGGCTGTACCACATCCCCGCGGTCTGGAACCGCGTGCTCGCCCACGACCGCTCGGGCTACGACCTCACCGCGGTGCGAGAGTGCGACACGGGCACCTCCGCGACACCGCCCGAGCTCCTCGCCGCGATCAAGGAGGCCTTCCCGGGCACGGTGACGCGGATCTACTACGGGTCGACGGAGGCCGGGCCCGCCACGCTGCTCGGCGATGCCGACCTCTCTCGCAAGCCCGGATCGGTCGGTCTGCCCGCGGTCACGGTCGCGGTGCGACTCGATGAGGGTGAGGTCTGCGTGCACAGCGAGTTCCTCATGGACGGGTACTTCGAGCAACCCGACGCAACGGCCGGCGCGCTCACCGAGCTCGAACCCGGCGGCCCGCTCTGGTACCGCACCGGAGATCTCGGCGTGCTCGACGACGAGGGCTACCTCTCGATCGTCGGACGGGCGCGCGACGTGCTCCGCACCGGCGGAGAGACCGTCGCGCCCGGCGAGGTCGAGCTCGTCGTCGGCGACCATGCTGCGGTCGCCGAGGTGGCGGTCGTCGGGGTGCCCGACCCTGACTGGGGTGAAGTGGTCTGTGCGGTCGTCGTGCTCGACGACGGTGCACTGGCACCCACCCTCGACGACCTGCGCCTCCACTGCGACGGTCGCCTTGCTCCGTTCAAGCACCCGCGGCGCGTCGAGGTCGTCGATGCGCTCCCGCGCACCGCGGCCACCGGCCAGATCCAGCGCACCCTGCTGGTCGAACGCCTGACCGCGTCCTCCTGAACCGCTCGGGCGGGTACCGTGCCTGACGCTTGCGTCAGCAAACCCGCTGGGGGATGCTGGCGCCGAATCACCGACCCAGGGGGGAACCATGGCGAACCGCCGACTGAGCATCGTGCTGTGTGCACTGACGCTCGCACTCGGTGTCACCGTCGGAACGGCAGTGAGCGTCTCTGCCCAGTCCGGCGGCAACCAGTTCAAGAACCTCAAGCCCATCAAGGCCCCGAAGGACTGCTCCGACGTGCCGGGCGTGAGTGACACCGAGATCAAGGTCGGGACGTTGCTCCCCACCTCCGGCGCCAGCGCCCAGTCGTTCGCCGCCGGCCTCGACGGGATCAAGGCCCGGATCGACCAGGCCAACAGCGACGGTGAGCTCGGCAAGCGCAAGATCGTCCTCGCGGACGCGGACGACGCGGGCGAGGCAGGCGCGCAACCTCACCGCCGCGCAGGACCTCGTGGAGCAGCAGGACGTGTTCGGCATCATCGAGAACAGCCCGTTCGGCTTCTCGAGCGCGAAGTACCTGAACGAGCAGGATGTCCCGGTCGTGGGCTGGCACCTCGGCCTCAAGGAGTTCGGCACCTACCCGAACATGTTCGGGTGGCGGAACAGCACGACGCCGGACCCGGCGAACGTGTACGTGACCCGCACCGCCGACGTCATGAAGGAGCTCGGCGCGAAGAAGATCGCGCTCGTCAGCACCAACGTGGCCAACAGCGCCACGTTCATCGACCAGATCGACAACGCGGTCAAGAAGTCCAAGAACGGGCTGAAGGTCGTGTACAAGACGACCGACGTGCCGCAGACGCAGAAGGACTTCACCGCCGAGGCGCAGAAGATCAAGGACTCCGGCGCCGACGGCGTGTACACGGGCATGGACACGCTGGCAGAACACCGGCTTGAGCGAGGCGCTCAAGCAGGCCGGCGTGACACCGAAGGCGATCATCTTCCCGGGTGGCTACGACACCCGAGTGCTCGGGCTCCCCGGCATCGAGGGTGCGTACTTCGGCATCGAGTTCAAGCCGTTCGAGCTCAACTCGCCCTCGTACACGGAGTACAAGGCGGCGATGGACAAGGCCGGCAAGTTCGCCGACGGTCAGATCCCGTACATCGGCTGGCTCGCGGCCGACGCGTTCGTCGAGGGCGTCAAGGCCGCCGGGGTGAGCTGCCCGACGCGTGAGGCGTTCATCAACAACCTGCGACTCGAGAAGGACTACGACGCCAACGGTGCGTTCACACCGGTCGACTTCAGCAAGATCTTCGGTCGGCCCTTCTACTGCACGTTCTACGTGCAGGTGGTCGACGGGGCCTTCGTCCCGCAGTTCGACGGTGAGCCCTTCTGCACGAAGGGCGTCATCGAGAACGGGAAGCTGAAGAAGCTGACGAAGGCCCAGCAGGCCGAGGGCTAGCCGTCCGGTCACAGCACTACATCGGCGCGTGGGCCGGGTCCTCGGACCCGGCCCACGATCCGAATCGGACGGCTCCGACTCGGGAAGGTCTCCTTGGAAGCGTACGTACTCGCCGGGCTGGTGTTCGGCTCGATCTACGCGATCTCCGCGCTCGGTCTCGTCCTCACGTACACGTCGTCGCGCGTCCTCAACTTCGCGCACGGCGCGATCGCCTACTCGGCCGCGATCTTCTACTACTGGCTGAACCACCAGGAGGGATGGTCGATCCCCACCGCCGGAGCGATGACGGTCCTGGTGATGTGCCCGCTCCTCGGCCTCTTCCTCTGGGCCGTGCTCTTCCGCCGGCTCACCCACGCGCCGCCCGAGGTTCGCTTCGTCTCGACGGTCGGTCTGTGGGTCGCGCTCCCCGCGCTCACGAAGATCCTCTTCCCGTTCAGCAAGTCGGAGATCTTCGATGCACAAGGGCTCATCAAGAGCCCGCCCGACATCTTCGACGTCTTCGGCGTGAGCGTGAACGAGAACCAGGCCGCGGTGCTCGTCGCGGGAGTCGTGGTCGTCGTGACCCTCACCGTCGTCCTCCGCGCCACGCCGATCGGGCTCGCGACACGGGCCTCGGTCGACTCGCCGCGCACCGCCCGGCTGTCCGGCATCAACACCTCGGCGATCACCGCCGGGTCCTGGATGGTCGGCACCGCGCTCGCCGGCTTCGCCGGAGTGCTCCTCACGCCGATCCTCGGGCTCTCGGAGGTGCAGTTCACGTTCCTCCTCGTGGCCTCGCTCGCGGCGGCCGTCGTCGGACGCTTGACGAGCCTCCCGCTCACGTTCGCGGGCGCGATGCTGATCGGCCTGCTCCAGGGGATCTCGGTCGACTTCCTCCCCGACGAAGGCATCCTCTCCACCGGGGTTCGACCCAGCATCCCGTTCATCGTCATGCTCGGCTGCCTGCTCGCGTACCAGGGTCTGCGGCGCGAGCGCTTCGAGATCGACCTGCGCGCCGGGCCGGCCGAGGAGGAAGCACCCGCCATCAAGCGCCCGACGGGTTGGCGCGCCGCGGTCGGCCCCGCAGCTCCTCGCGATCGGCCTCTTCTCGGTCCCCCTCTTCCTCGACGACTTCTGGATCGGCGTGGTGAGCCAAGGGGTCGCGCTCGCGGTCCTCTTCCTCACGTTCACGCTCGTCACCGGTGAGGGAGGGATGCTCTCGCTCTGCCAGGCGACGTTGGCGGGCGTCGGTGCGTTCTCGGCCGCCCAGCTTGCCCTGGACCACGGTTGGCCCGTCGGACTCGCCGTGATCGTCGGCGCGCTGATCGCGGTCCCGATCGGGATGCTCGTCGCGGCACTGAGTCTCCGCCTCGGTGACGTCTACCTCGCACTCGCGACCCTCGCGTTCGCACTCCTGGTCGAGAACCTCGTGTTCGCCGGTGAGGACTACACGAACTTCGGCTCCGGCATCGAGATCGCCCGACCCGTGTTCCTCGGCATCGATTTCAACGACCGGACGAACTGGTACCTCGCCCTGGCGTTCCTGTTCTGCGTGTTCTCGCTGCTCGTCGTGACCCTGCGGCGCGGCACGTCCGGGCTCGTGTTCGCCTCGATGCGCTCGAGCGAGACGGCAGCCGCGACCACCGGCATCGGCATCGTTCGCACGAAGCTGCTCCTGTTCGGCGCCAGCGCGTTCGTCGCCGGGATCGGCGGCGCACTCTTCGCGATCACGATCGGGCGCGCGACGGTCACGTCGTTCAACGTGCTGATCGGTATCGTGTGGCTCGCGATCCTCGTCACGTGGGGCGTCAGATCCGCGGTCGGCGCGCTGCTGGCCGGCGTCCTCGTGATCGTGCTGCCGCAACAGCTGAACCTGCTCCTCGTGATGATCCTGCTGTTCACCGCGCTCGGACTGCTCGCGCGACTCGTGATGACACGCGAGATCCTCAGATGGTGGGGCGCGCTCCTCGCGGTCGCCATCGCGGTGATCGCGGTGTTCGGGATGAAGGCACTCGCCGACGTCGAGATCGACAAGGAACAGTGGGGCGACGTCCCGACCCTCCTCTTCGGACTCGGAGCGGTCGCGCTCGCCCGCCAACCGCGCGGCATCATCTACGACGCCGTGAGCCGCATCCGGCTCCGCGTCATGAAGCACGACGCGCAGCCCGCGGCCGCGAACCCCGTGGAGGTGCCCGCATGACCGACGCGTCGTCGAGCAACCTCACGGCTGCTCCACCGCCGGCGTCCGCTGCGGCGGAGGTGCTGCTGCGCGCCGAGGACGTGACCGTCCGCTTCGGGGGCGTCGTCGCCCTCGACACCGTCTCGTTCGCGGTGGCACCCAGCTCCGTGGTCGGGCTGGTCGGGCCGAACGGCGCCGGTAAGACCACGATGTTCGGGGTGCTGTCGGGCCTCGTGCAGCCACGCGCCGGGCGCGTGCACCTGGCCGGCGTCGACGTCACGAAGGCAAGCCCCCAGAGGCGGGCCCGCCTGGGACTGGCGCGGACCTTCCAGCGCCTCGAGCTCTTCGGTGAGCTCACCGTGCGGGAGCACCTCGTGATCGCGCACCGGGTGCGCCAGGGCCGCGACCGCCAGTTCTGGCGCGACCTGTTCGGGTTCGGGAGCCGGCCCTCGCCCGGTGAGGACGCTGCCGTCGACGAGCTGCTCGATCTCCTCGGGCTGGGTGACGTGGCCGAACGACCCGTGATCCAGCTGCCGCTCGGGAGCGGCCGGCTCGTGGAGGTCGGCCGAGCGCTCGCGTCCGAGCCCCGGGTCGTGCTGCTCGACGAACCCACCTCAGGTCTCGGGGCGCACGAGACGGACCAGCTCGCCACCACGCTGCGCGCGGTGCGCGACGAGCGCGACGTCGCGATCGTCCTGGTCGAGCACGACGTCGAGCTGGTGCTGTCGTTGGCGGACGCGGTCACCGTGCTCGACTTCGGCAAGGTCATCGCCGAGGGACCTCCGGCGATGATCCGCAGCGACGCCAAGGTGCAGTCCGCCTACCTCGGTGGCGGTCCCGAGATCGACCCGGACGACTCGGAGGACGAGGCATGAGTGCGTCGAGCACCACGAGCCTGACCCCCCTGCTCGCAGTCGAGGACGTCGAGGTCACCTACGGCGACGCCCGGGCGCTGTTCGGAGTGAGCTTCACGCTGCAGCCCGGCGATGCACTCGCGATCCTCGGGCGCAACGGCGCGGGGAAGAGCTCGCTCGGTGCGGCGATCGGCGGCGCCGTCCCTGTCGCCGCGGGTCACATCCATTTCGACGGTCGTGACATCACGTCGTTGGGTGCACACCGCGTCGGAAGGCTCGGCATCGCCCACTTCCCCGAGGAGCGCGCGATCTTCCCGCACCTCTCCGTGTACGAGAACCTCCGGCTCCGGCTCCGCCACGCCGTCCCGCGACGAGAGCGATCGGCGGCGCTGGAGCGGGCGTTCGACTTCTTCCCGGTGCTCAAGGAGCGTCGTCGCCAGCACGCGGGCACCCTCTCGGGTGGCGAGCAGCAGATGCTGAGCCTGGCGCGCGTGCTCACCGCGCCGCCCCGCCTGCTCGTCGCGGACGAGATGTCCCTCGGCCTCGCCCCCAAGATGGTGGACCTGGTGTTCGAGTCCCTCACGAAGGCTCGGGCCGAGGGCGTGGCCGTGGTGTTGATCGAGCAGTACGTGGAGCGGGCGCTCGCGTTCGCGGACGACGCGGTGATCCTGAGCCGCGGTCGCATCGCGTGGCAGGGCGCCGCGAGCGAGGCCCGGTCCGAGCTCCTCAGCGAGTACCTCGGCGAGGTCCCGAAGTAACCAGGATGCTCGGGGCGGGGCTACTCCGCGCGGAGACGCTGGCGGAGCACGTACTTCTGGATCTTCCCAGAGGGCGTGCGCGGGAACTCCTCGATCGGACGCAGCTCCTCCGGCCACTTCTGCTTCCCGAGCCCGGTTGCGGCCAGGTGCTCGCGCATCTGCTCCAGGTCGGGTGCGTCGCCGGCCCCGGGCTGCATGCGCAGGAACGCGCAGCCGTGTTCACCGAGGCGCGGGTCTGGTGCGGCCACCACCGCGACCTCCGCGACTCCTTCCATGCGGATGAGCAGCTCCTCGACCTCGGCCGCGCTCACGTTCTCGCCGCCCCGGATGATGATGTCCTTCTTGCGGTCGACGATCGTGAGGTAGCCGTCCTCGTCGACCACACCCACGTCCCCGGTCCCGAACCACCCGTCGGCGTCGAACGCCGACCTCGTCGCGACGGGGTCGGTGTACCCGATGAAGCAGTCCGGACCCTTGCTCCAGATCTCGCCGGGCTCACCAGGCCCGTCGACGAGGCCGCCGTCGTCGTCGCGCAGCTGCATCTCGACGCCCAGCATCGGGCGACCGTCGGTACCGACGCGCTTCTCGAACGGGTCGGTGTGCAGGCACCCGGTGATCGACGGGTGCTCGGTCGAACCGAAGCTGCGGACCGTCGAGATCCCGAGCGCCGCCGCGCGCTCCCCGACCGCGGCCGGCACCGGCGAACCCCCGAGCCCGATGTGGCTCATCAGTGCCGCGTGCGCCTCCGTGAAGTCGGGGTGGTCGAGCAGGCTCTGGAGGAAGTACGTCGAGCCGCTGCCCGCCGACACGTGGTCCTCGAGCATGGCGGCGAGCACCCGACCCGGATCCCACTGGTCGATCAGGAAGACGCCGTCGCGCTTGCGCACCGGGATCAGCAGCGCGGCCAGCATCCCGATGCCGTGACCGACCGGGGCGCCGACGAGCATCGGGAGTCCCGCGTTGGCGTTGAGGTCGGTCAGCTGCTTGATCTCGAAGCCGATGGTGCGATGGGAATGCACGACGCCCTTCGGGTCCGCCGTCGTGCCCGAGGTGTACGCGACCAGCGCGGGGGCCATCGGGTCGGTGGGCTCGGGTCCGTCGATCGGCGACGCGTCCAGCAGCGTGGCGAACGGTGACGCGTCTCCTGGCACGTCGTCGCCGATCACGAAGACCTGCTCGAGGTGGTTCGCGGTGGGACGGACCTCGTCGAGGTTCGCCGAGGAAGTCGATGTGACCGAACTTGTCGGCGATGACGAGCACCCGAGCGCCGGACTGGCGCAGGATGAACCCGAGCTCCTTCGCGCCGTAGAAGTGCACGATCGGGACGGGCACTGCACCGAGGAACGCGATCGCGTAGAACGTCGCCGCGGCCTCGAGCCAGTTGGGTGCCTGGAACGCGACGGGGTCGCCGGGCCGCACGCCGGCCGCCCTCAGGCCCCCGGCCACGCGGCGGGCGATGTCGGACGCATCGGCATAGGTGCCCCGCCACGGTCGGACGTCGGACCGGAACGACACGACCTGGCCGGGCGCCTCGGCGAACCCGTCGCCGAGGATCGAACCCAGCGTCTCGTCGGTCCAGCTGCCGTCCGCCGTGTAGCGAGCGGCCCGAGCCGCGTCGTCGGGTCGCGGCGTGAAGTCGAGCGGCATGCATCCCCCTGCGTCGGCCCGATCATCCCTGGAGCGACCGGCGGGTCCGACGCTATCCCTGGTGGCACAAGGCCCGTGCTTGCCCTGCGCGCCGGTCCGGAATAACGTTCCCGAAGTGCAGAACATCGTTCCGACCAGCGTCGCGACCGAGCTCGCCGAGCGCACGGTCCGCTCCCGAGCGGCCGCGACCGAGGAGGAGATCCGCCGCCTGCTCGATGCCGCGTACGCGGTCCTCCGTCGCACCGGTGAGCTCGAGCCTCGGGTCAGCGACGTCGTGCGGGAGGCCGGGCTCTCGAACCAGGCGTTCTACCGGCACTTCCGCGGCAAGGACGAGCTCCTCCTCGCGTTGCTCGACGACGGCCAACGCCGTCTGCTGGAGACGCTCGAGGCGCGGATGGCGCGCGTGGCCCCCGGTGCCGCGCGTGTGCGCGCGTGGATCGAAGGCGTGCTGCAGCAGGCCCGCCGACCCGAGGCTGCCGACAACACTCGCCCGTTCGCGATCAACGGCCTCCGCATCGCGGACCGGTTCCCCGTCGAGTGGTCGCGTTCTCGCGACGTGCTGGTCGCGCCCCTGCGCACCGAGATCGAGGCAATGGGCGGTGACGCCGGACGCGACGCGTCGGCGGTGTACCACCTCACGTTCGGTGCGATGCAGGACGCGCTGGTGCAACGCATCCGACCGACCGACGACGACGTCGAGCACGTCGTGCGGTGTGCACTCCGCGTCTGCGCAACGGAAGGACGTACATGAACGAACGCGAGCTCCTCATCACCGGGATCGGCGGGCAGGGGGTGCAGCTCGCCGCGCAGGTGATCGCCCAGGCCGCGACCCTCGAGGGTCGCAACGTCATGTTCTTCGGCATCTACGGCGGGATGATGCGCGGTGGGAACACCGACAGCACCGTCGTCGTGGCCGACGGGCCGATCACCGCACCGCCCGTGGTCGCGCGCACGTGGTCGGCGATCGCGATGCACGACGAGTTCTGGGCACCGATCGAGCCCCGGCTGCGTCCCGACGGGTTCGTGCTCGTGAACGACTCCACGTTCGAGCACGAGATCACCGCTCCGGTCGCGGTGCACCGCATCGCGGCGACCGAGCTCGCCGCCGAGCTCGGGAACCCGCTGGGTGGCGCCATGGTGATGGTCGGTGCGTACAGCGCCCTCACCGGGATCGTGAGCGTCGACACGCTCGTCGAGGCCATGCACGCCTCCGTGCCGTCGTATCGGCAGCAGCACGTCGCCGCGAACGAGCGCACGATCCGCGCCGGTTGGGACGCGGTCCCCGTCGGTGCTCACCCGGCGTGGGCGACCACACCCGCAGCAGCAGGAGCCGCACGATGACCGACACCCGCACGGTGCGCAGCCGCGGCACCGTCACGATCGAGCCCGGGCGCTGCAAGGGCTGCGAGCTGTGCATCCCTGCCTGTCCCCCGGCGGTGC
The DNA here is from genome assembly GCA_963720675.1 of uncultured Acidimicrobiia bacterium. GTDB lineage: Bacteria > Actinomycetota > Acidimicrobiia > IMCC26256 > PALSA-555 > JALHSW01. The sequence continues at coordinate 684,698 of CAVRGH010000010.1, forward strand.
TCACCATGTCGGCGCCGGTGAACCACATGGGGTACCGCTACCCCGAGCTCCACGCCGGGTGCACCGGTTGCGCAGCGTGCCTGCTCGTCTGCCCGGACTTCGTCTTCGAGGTGTTCCGCTTCGACACACCGGTCGAGCACGAGCTGGAGGTGACGCCATGACGGCCGCGGCGCCGAGCACCCAGGCCACCGAGCGCGCCCTCATGGAGGGCAGCGAGGCCATCGTCCGGGCTTCCATCGCCGCCGGCTGCCGGTTCTTCGCCGGGTACCCGATGACCCCGTTCACCGAGGTCCTCGAGCACTCGGCCCGCCTGCTCCCCGAGGTCGGGGGCGTGTGCATGAACGCCGAGTCCGAGCTCGAGGCCGTCGGGATGGCCTGGGGTGCGGCTGCGGCCGGCGCCCGGGCCGCCACCGGCTCCACCGGCCAGGGGCTGTCCCTGATGCAGGAGTCGCTGTCCGAGCTGACGATGGCGGAGGTTCCCCTCGTCGTGTTCAACATGTCGCGCAGCCAGGGCGACTACTTCCAGGCCACGCGCGGCGGTGGCCACGGCGACTACCGGCACATCGTCCTGGCGCCTCAGGACGTGCACGAGGCGATCGACCTCACGCAGCTCGCGTTCCACCTCGCCGACAAGTGGCGCAACCCCGTGCTCGTGTTCGGCGACTACCTGCTCGCGCACACCCAGGAGGCGGTCACGGTCGAGCCTCGCGAGTTCGGCGCACTCCCCGACAAGGACTGGGCGGTCGACGGCTCGCGCACCGGTTCGGGGTGGTCGGCGAACGTCACGCCGCTCGGCGTCGGCAAGACGGGCCAGCGCCAGTTCGGGCAGGAGGGCAAGGCGCAGTACATCGCGACGAAGCTGCCGCTGCTCGAGCGAGAGGTGCGCGTCGAGACCGGGCATCTCGACGACGCCGAGACCGTGATCGTGGCGTTCGGTACCCCGGCCAAGTTCGTCAAGTACGCGATCGACCAGCTGCGGGCCGACGGTCACCGGATCGGGTTCGTCCGTCCGATCACGCTCTGGCCCTTCCCGTACGGCACGGTACGCGACGCGGCCGCCGGCGCGCGCGTCGTCGGGTCGTTCGAGATCTCGACGGGTCAGCTCGTCGACGACGTGCGCATCGGCGCTGCCGGTCGTGCACCGGTCGAGCACCTCGGTGGCGTGTCGTCGGACCATTCGGGCTTCGGCGTCGGGCGCCTCCTCGACGTCGACGAGGTGTCGGCGCGGATCCTGGCGCTGCACCGTGGTGAACCCCAGCCTCCCGTCCCGGGATACGAGGAGTTCACCTACGAGCTCGCCCCGCACCAGCAGGAGGCAACGCCGTGAGCGCCACCACGACACCGGGCACCGGCAGCCGGAGCCGATCTGGGACCGGTGCTCGACGCGAGCGTCGCTCCGGGCACCGGGGCGCGCCTCGTCGAGGCGCACAAACCCGACCTGCTGCTCACCGAGACCCACATGCTCTGCCCGGGATGCGGCGAGCCGCTCGCGGTGCGCGTGTTCCTCGAGGCGATCACCGAGCTCGGGCTCACCCAGCAGGCGATCGCGGTCGCCGGGATCGGGTGCTACACGGCGTTCTCGGGAAGCGTCGACGTCGACCTCGTCCAGGCACTGCACGGACGCGCGCCGTCCGTCGCGACGGGGGTCAAGCGCGTGCTCCCGGACTCGGTGGTCTTCACGCTCCAGGGCGACGGCGACATGGTGAACGAGGGGCTGCAGGAGGTGCTGCACACCGCGGCGCGCGGCGAGCGCGTCACGTGCATCCTGCTCAACAACGGCGTGTTCGGCGAGACCGGCGGCCACATGACGTCGACGAGCGTCATCGGGCAGCGCACCAAGAACACCCTCGACGGCCGCGACGCCGAGCAGCACGGGTACCCGATCCTCATCGGCGACCTGATCGCGCGGCTCGACGGTGCCGCGTACGTCGCGCGGGGGTCCGTGCACAACGCGGGCGCCGTCGCGCGCACCAAGCGCATGTTCCGGCGGGCGTTCGAGACCCAGACGAGCGGGGCCGGGTTCTCCTTCGTCGAGGTGCTCACGATGTGCCCGACCGGGTGGTTCGTCCCGACGGCCGACGGCCCGGGCGAGCTGCAGCGGACGCTGGCCGAGGTGCACGTGATGGGCGAGCTCAAGGTCGACGGTCGGATCACGACGACCGAGGAGCTGCACTCCGAGAACCTCGCCCGCCAGCAGGAGGTCGAGGCCAAGCTCGCGGCCGGCGGCCTCGACACCTGACCCGCTCCCGCCGGCGCGTCGGCGCCGCTACGAGCCGGGCCGGGGCGCGCCGCCGTCCGACTCGGACGGAGCCGGATCGCCCGTCGGCTCCACCCTCGGATCGCCCGAAGCGTCGAGCACCCGGTCGACCACCACGGTCGCCGTCAGCAGCAGCAGCGCGAGCCAGGGCAGCGCGTTCACGCGCAGGAAGCGCTGCGGCCAGTCGTACGCGGCTGGGTAGCCCTGCACGAGCTGCTGGCCGATCACGAACAGCACGGCGACCGCGAGCACGGCGACCGCGGCCCAGCGGACTGCCGTGCGGGCCCGGCGGCCCAGGAGCGCGCCCAAGGTCGCGAGCGCGACCACCAGGCCCACCCAGGGCTCCGAGACCAATGCACCCACGATCCCGAGGACGATCGGCGCGGCCACGAGCACCACGGGGCCAGGGCGTGGGCGGTCGGCGTCGAGCCAGTCGCGCAGCGACGCGTCGGGTGCACGGGCGTCCGTCCGACCCCGCCAGTGACGCCGGCGCCGCAGGGCGAGCACGAAGCACAGCAGCAGGCCAAAGGCGGTGACGGCCAGGCCGACCCACACGCGGGTCTGTGGGGTCCAACGCACGTGCACGACGAGATCGCCCGCACCCTTCGGGTCGATCAGCCAGCCGTTCGCCATCCCGTTCACGACCGTGGGCGGGCCCAACGACGTGCCGTCACCGAGCTCGGCTTCCCAGCCGTCGTTGTGACTCTGGCTGAGCACCAGCCAGAAGGGGCGGTCGGCCCCGGACACCCGGACGTCGTACGAGCGACCGTCGTGCGCGTCGACCCGCGCCGCCGGCCCCGGTCGGCCGCCCTCGACACCCATCAACGCGTCCTCTCGTGGCGCGCCGCCCGCCGCCGACGCGAACGACAGACGATCGACGTCGAGGCCCGTGTCGCGCCCCGGGCTCGTGTGCACCGTCGTCCGCCCCGCGTCGAGACTGATGCCTCCCGCGTCTGCACCGCAGGTTGCGAGCGTGAGGGCACCCCGAGCCTCGGCCGCCGGCGCGATGCCCGTCACTTGCACGCTGACGGGGCGACCGTCGACCTGCACCAGGTCGTCGCGACACGCCGTCATCAGCGCGCCGCTCGCGACCCCGCCGTCCACGCCGGCGATGCCCAGCTCGGCGATCCCGACGGGCAGCTCGATCGGCTCGAGGCTGAAGTACTCCTTGCTCGTCACGGGCTGCACCGCATCGACCGTGACACGGAGCCCGGCCGCGGTCACCGGCGCGGGGAACGTCACCGGCGCCTCCACGACGGCACCGGCCTTCGAGCTGCGTGCCGAGCCGGGATCCACGGCGGGCACCTCCACCGTGAACGGCGCGCTCCCTTCGGGCTCGACCGTCAGCCGCGTCGGGATCGAGTGCCGCCCGTCGGCCACGAGGCGCAGGTCCAGCCCGTCGATCGTGGTCGGCGACGCGAAGTTGAGATCGACCCACTGGCCGACGTTGCCCGCGACGAAGGCCGGCGACCACGCGGTCGCGTCGTTCCCGTCGATCGCGGCGCGAGCGCGTGAGGCCACGCTCCCCTCGAGGTGCGACGACGAGCGCGCCGTCACGCCACCCGACGACGCGTCCGGGAGCCCGAGCAGCACGTCCAGCACGTCGTCCGGGGCGGTGGCGTCGAGGCGGGCGGTCCCGGTGAGGGCGAACGACCGGCCCTGCGGAAGGTCGAACTCCCGCTCCATCGTCGGTTCCTCGTCGCTCCGCAGGTACTCCGTCTGCGAACCGCGCTGGCGCGACAAGAGGATCGTGAGGTTGTGCTCGAGCGACCCGGTGCCGGCGGCCTCCAGGAGGTCCTTCGGCAGCCGGATGCTCTCCTGTACCTGCACGCCGGGAATCCCGAGCTCGGCGAAGCCCACCGCGCTCGAACCGCCGCCTTCGGTGCCCTCGACCGACACCTCGACCTCGCGGAAGGTGCGGGATCCGATGTCGATCCGCTGGCCCTCGGGCGTGAGCGACGCCGGCCCGAGCGTGAACCGCTCGACGTCACCACCGTCGAAGCGGAGTCCGACCTCGCTGATCGACCGCGTGCGCAGGCCGTTCTGCGGTTGGACCAGCGTGAGGTGGTCGGTCGTCACCGGTGCATCGAGCTCGACGACGAGGCGGGCGCCGAGCGGATCGACGCCGGCTCCCTCGCGCCACGCGGTCGACAGGTCGCCATCGAGCGCGAGCGACGGACGGTCCTCGGGAGTGAACCGGATCGAGTCCCCGTAGGTGCTCGCGCGCACGAGCTTCACACCCCGCCGAATCGCGACGGTGCGCGTGGCGTCGGTCGCGTCCGGGAACGGGGTGAGCCGCTCGTCGCCCGCGTTCGTGACGAGCGGCTCCTCACCGGCGATCTCTGTGTACCCCGTGACGTCGCGCGCCGCACCCCAGGTGCGCGCTCGCCGCCGGTTGGTGTCGGTCACGACGAGGTCGGCGCCGGCCGCGAGGAGCTTGCGGAGCTGCCGCGCCCGCTTTGCATAGGTGCCGGACTCGAACACGAGCGCGCGACCGTCGATCACGCCGGCCGATGCGGCGTCGACCATCCCCTCACCGTCGCCGGCCAGCACCACCGGGTTCGTGGCCGGCGCGGTGCGGATGATGGGTTCGGCGCGCTTCACCGGGAACACCTGCACCGCGGGCGGGTCGGTCGCCGCGGCGGGGATGCCGAGCTCCTCGGGGTCGATCAGGGGTTGGTCCGCACTGGCCCGGTTCGGTGTGCTGGGGCCGAAGTCGATCGCCGGGCGGAGGCCCGGGGGCGTCGGGACCAGGCGCTCCTGGAGCACCTTCGGGCGCGGTGTGCGATACCGCTCGTACTCGAGATCGTTGCGGACCACGACATCTCCGGCGGCGAAGAGCCGGGCAACCGGCGCGATCGCGGCCGGATCGAGGACGCCTTCCTGGAACCGACGGTCGAACGCGGTCAGCAGGTCGGCGGCCGGCTCGGAACCGAACGGCACCAGCTCCCGTCCGACCCACGATCGGTCCACGAGCCCCGGCAGCAGAGGGTCGATGGTCGCTCCCCAGCGGTAGTTCGCGAAGTCCTGGCCGGGCACCTCGAGGATCCGGGTGTCGTCGCCCCGGGCATCCAGGTAGCGCGCCACGTCCTGCCAGTACTGCGGGATCGCCTCGGGCCGGGACAGGTTGTCGGGCACGAGGTCGGCCTGCCACGCCGGCGCGAGGTTCACGATCGCGAGCACGACCACGATCACAGCGGCACCGATGGCGACGCGCGGTCGCGCCGCGACCAGGGCCGAGATCCACGCACCGAGGAGCATCGCGATCCCGAGCGCCACCAGCGGCACGGCGCGCGGCGTGCTGCGCAGTGCGAGCCCGAAGGTCGACCCCTCCGCGAACGCCTTGAACGCCCGGCCGATCGGCGACGGGTCCGCATACGGGTAGACCCCGACGGCGATGACGGTGCCGACCAGGACCAGCGTGACGAAGAACGCTGCGTGCCGCCAACGAGTCCGGATCGCCGCGAAGATCGCGAGCACCGGGACCGCGAAGCCCGTCAGCAGCAGACCGACCGACTGCTGGTACTGCGGGGACTGGAGGATCCACGGACCGACGCCGTCGCGGCCGTAGAAGAACCAGTTCCCGAGACCGCGCAGCACCTCGAGCGCGGCGGACGACGCCGCCACGGCCCGCACCGTCTCGGTGTAGTTGAGGACCGGGATGCCGAAGTCCTTCTGCACCAACAGCCCCGCGAGCCACCACGTCGACGTCGCGACGACCAGCACCGCGATGCGCCCGATGCTCGCGAGCGCGGCGCGCCAGGACACCTCGTGGTCTGCCGCGACGCGGAACATGATCCACACAAGTGGCGCAACCCCCACGAAGATGAGCGAGGTCGCGTTGGTGCCACCGATCGTGAACACCACGAGCGCGAACAGCGCCGGATCGCGCCAGCCACCGCGACGCAACGATCGCTCCGTGAGCGCGAGGAGCCATGGCAGTCCGGCCCACGGCAGGAGGATGACGGACTGCCGCGCCGTGTACGCGAGGACGTACGGCGAGAGCATGTAGACCAGGGCCGCCGCCACGGCACCCACGTCCCGACGCGAGATCGTGCGGCAGAGGAACACCACCCCGGCGCCGGCGGCGAACACGATCGATCCGAACCAGAGACGTTGCGCGAACCACACCGGGACGCCGAGCGTGTCGAAGAACCAGAAGAACGGTCCCATCGGGAACAGGTACCCGATGTTCTGGTGCGTGACGGTCCCCGCGGCGTAGTTGGGATCCCACAGGTACGCGGCATTCTTCAGCAGCCGACCCGGATCGAGGAAGAGGTACAGCTTCGTGTCGACGCTGACGCGTCCCGGCGCCGACACCAGGTACGGCAAGTAGGCCACGGCCGCGAGCCCGGCGTACACCCAACCCCATCGAAGACCGGGTCGAGCTCGTGTTGCTGTGGCGGTCACCGCGAATGCACGCGCCCGGCTTCGTCGGCGAGGACTTCGAGCACCCGGCGCGCCGTCGCGTCCCACGTGAAGCGCACGGCCCGCTCGGCTGCCGCCGCGCTCATCCTGCCTCGCAGCGCATCGTCGCTCAGGACGCGGTCGAGCCCCTGGTCGAGCCCGACGGCGTCCGCGGCCAGGATGCCGGTCACCCCGTCCTCGACGGCGTCGCGGTGACCGGCGATGTCGGTGACGACCGCGGGGGTGCCGCATGCGGCGGCCTCGGTGAGCGTCATGCCCCACCCCTCACGCGGCTGACGCGCTCGCGACGACCCACGCGCGCCGGTACAGCGCGACGAGCTCGGCGTCGTCGATGCGACCGGCGAGCTCGATCCATTCGTCGGCCCCGTAGCTCGCGAGCTTCGACTCGAGCGCGGCCCGTTCGTAGCCCTCACCGACGATCACTGCGCGCAGGCGCGGGTGGCGTGCCTTGAGCCCCACCAGGGTGTCGATCAGTCGATCGAAGCGCTTCACCGGGACCAGCCGACCGACGGCGACCACGAGCGGATCCGCGTCGCGGCCATCCTCGGTGCCGGGTGAGAACCGCCCGTCGATCCCCGGCTCGACGACCGAGACCCGATCGGGACGGAAGTGCAGGTCGTGGACCAGCTCTTCACGTGACGAGTCGGAGAGCGTGACGATCCGCTCACGACGGTAGAGCGGGGGCGCCAGCCGAGATTCGATGGTCCGACCGACCCGCGCGAGGTGCGGTGGCAGCGTCATGTCCCACATCTCGGCGTGCACGTGGTGCAAGAACGTGATGCTGGGACCCTTCGCCCAGAGCGGCGAGAAGAAAGGCATGCCGTTCCAGATCTCGACGAGGGCGTCGCGTTCCCCGTGCCGCCCGGTCGCCTCACTGAACGCGGCGCGCGGGAACACGGCGTAGCGGCCGGCTCGGCGGATCACCCGATAGCCGTCGCGCCAGGCCACCTGCGCGAGCCCCGGGGCGTACGAGGTGCGGAACGTGATGTCGATGCCGGCCCGGGCCCAGCGACGGGCGATCTCGTGTGCGTGCACCTCGGAGCCACCGGCTTCGGGGTCGTCGAGGTCGCGCCAGGCGAGGAAGTGGACCCGCTGGAGCCCTGCGGCCGCCGCGATGTCCCCGAGCTTGGTTGCTTCGGCGTCGGCGTCGGGAGCGAGCACGGAAAATCGTACCATCGGCCCTCCCCCGACCCCTGGCGCTTCGCACGGCCTCCCCGTGTCCCGGCGCTACATTCGGCGCGTCATGGCCGTCGCCTGCACGATCGACGTCGAGGAGTACGGGGGCGCCCCGAGCCGCATCGACGCGGTCATGGACGACCTCCTCGCACGCTTCGCCGATCGGGGGATCCGGCTGACGGCCTTCGTGATCGGCGACCTCGCCCGTGAGCATCCCGACCTCGTGCGACGCATCAGCGCAGCCGGCCACGAGATCGGCCTCCACGGACCCGATCACCGGCTGCTGTCGAGATGGGAGCCGGGTGAGTTCGTGGCGCGGTGCCGGGACGCCCGCGCCCACCTCGAGGACCTCGCGTCGGCCGAGGTGCACGGCTTCCGAGCCCCGATCTTCTCGCTGACTCCTGCGGTGGCCTGGGCGCCGAGCGCGCTCACCGAGGCCGGGTTCGTGTACTCGTCGAGCGTGGTGCCCGCGCGCGACAGTCGCGCGGGGAGTCCGGCTTCCCCGGCGCGCCTCGCGAACCGTTCCGATGGCGATCGGGCCTCGTCGAGCTCCCCGCGGGGGTGTACGCGAGGACCCCGGTGGGTGGGGCGTACCTGCGCCTGCTCCCCCGCGTGCTCGTGCGCCGCATGCACCGAGGGCTCCCCCGTCGGGCTCCGTGGCTGTACGTCCACCCGTACGACTTCGACGCCGACGAGGAGCGCCGACACCTGCCCGGGACGGGGCGGATCGAGAGTCGGATGCTGTTCGCGCGACGCCGACACATGACCGAGCGCGTGGAGCTCCTCCTCGACGGCGGTGCGGCGCCTCCGCTCGGCGAGCAGGTGCCCGGGTTGCTCGCCGACGGGCAGCTCCCGACGTTCGTGCCTCCGAACCGGCCTGGCTCCGCTCAGCCCGCAGCTCGCACGTAGTCGACGATCGCAGCCACCGAGTCGAGCTCCGCCAGCTCCTCGAGCTCCGGGCTGATGCCGAACTCGGCCTCGAGCGCCATGCACACCTGGAGATGGCCGAGCGAGTCCCACTTCTCGACGTCGGTGCTCACCGTCGAGGAGGTGATCGACCCGTCGGGCACGTCGAGCTCGCGACCGATCAGCCCGATCACCCGGGCCTCCACGTCCTCGGTCACGCGAGCTCCTTCCGATACCGGATCGTCTCGTCGGCCCCGGCAGCCACCGACGTCCAGCCTCGCGCCGGGAGGAACCCGGACGCGACCTCGTTGCGGGCGGTGGGGACGAAGGTGCACTCGATCGCGCCGAGGCCGGACTCCCGAGCCAGGACTTCGACCTCGTCGAGGAGCCGGTCCTCGACGCCGCGCCCGATGACCCGGCAGCTCAGCAGGAACACCGGCACCGAGGCCGTGGAGCGCTCGAGCACTGCGAGACCCACGACCCCTTCGTCACCGAACCGGTCCGCGTACCCGAGCGTCACCACGGCATGGTCGTCGTCCTGCACCCAGGCCGCGATCTCCGTCGGTGTGCATCGCAGGGTCGTCAGGTTGAACTGATTCGTCTTCTGCGTCATCTGCGCAGCGCGTTCGACGAGGAACTCGTCGTCGACCCGGAGGTCCAGCTCGATCTCCAGGCCTTCGAGAAACGCCCGCAGGTCGAGCGACTCCGCCGCGACCTCGTTCCGCCGGCGGCGGGCCCGGTACTGGGTGGTCTTCTCCCGATCACCGCCGAGGATCTTGAGGCGGGCGAAGTGCGGGAATGCCACCTCGCGCGCGAACCAGTCCGCGAGCAGCTCGGGCCGCTTCGGCACCTCCGGCACCGCGACCTCGGGAAGGTGCTCGCCGACGAGCGCCCGTTCGACCGGGTTGTCGTCGAGGAACACGAAGCTGTCGAGCCCGAGCGCGAGCTCGGCCGCGATCGCCCTCAGGTTCGTGACCTTGTCGGTCCAGTCGACGCGCAGTGCAGCGAAGTCATCGGCGCGCAGGACCATCATCGGGTGCTCTGCGAGCACGGACTCGACCTCCGCGGAGTCATTCTTCGATGCCACGGCCAGCAGGACCCCGGTCTCCTGCAACGCCTTGATGCTGCGTTGGAGGTCCCGGTAGCACTTGCCGACCCCGTCCTCGCCGATCGCGATGCCGCCCGGCCCGTCCTCGCCGAGGACACCGCCCCACAGGGTGCCGTCGAGGTCGCATACCAGCACCTTCCGCGACGAGCCTGCGTACGCGGCGAGGAGGCCACCGAGGTGCTTGCCGCACTCGTCGAACCACAGCGTGGTGTACGGGATCCGGCCCGCGTACCAGTAGGCGCGTGAGACCAGGGCGTCACGACCGTGCGGGTCGAACACCAGGTCGAGGTCGAGCACCGCCACGTTCGGGCTCGACGCCGCGAGCGCGCGCAGCGAGGCGTCGAACGCCGCGGCCCGGGCAGCTCGGCCCTCGGGTTCTTGCGCAGCCGCATAGGTCGCGACGCTGATCGGCGCGGCGCGCAACGTCGAGACGACGACCAGCACCTCGGGGCGCGCGGCAGCGAACGCGCCGACGGCCGGGGGTACCTCCTCGACCAACCCGCCGGCTCCGAGCGCCTCGTCGGCGTCGAGCACCACGACCACCGCGTCGACCGCGTCCTGGTGCGCATGCGACGTCGGGTCCGCCAGCGCACGGAGGACGTCGCCGTGGTCCGCGAGCGCGACCTCGTGACCGGGAACGCGGCGCGCGATCGGCGCGAGGTTGACGTTCGAGAGCACGAGCAGCCGCATGGTCAGAACACGTCCATGTCAGCGAGGGTCAGTGAGAGCTCGGGGGGCGCGTCGATCGGTTCCGACCGCGTCCACTCGGCCAGCACCGGAGCCTGCTGGGGCACGAACCGGCGAGGGACACGCAGCAGCGGGAACCGACGGAGCGCTCGTGTCAACCGACCGTCGCCGAAGCTCAAGGCCGCGAGCAGGTCGGCGCGCTCGTCCGTCGCCCATCGAAACGTGTCGGCCAGGAGCGCACGAGCGACGCGGTGCTCCCTCGGCCCGGAGGTGATGCAGTCGATGATCACACAGGCCCGCAGCCCCTCGAAGTCGGCCAGGCGCGCCGCCACGTACCCGGCGAGCTCGCCCCCGACGCGCGCGTACCGAACCCGGTACCGAAAGCGCGGACCCTCGTGGAACCGCCAGACGTGGAACCGGTGGTCCCGAGTCCCCACCCACCGCGACTCGGTGGCCACCGTGTCGGCCAGGAGATCCAGCTCGTCGGCCGCAGGAACGTCGTCGGAGATCGCGATTCCTCGCGCCGCGCCCACCATCGCCAACCGGTTGGCGGCGCGCCACCCGGCACCGCCGGCGATGAGCACCGGTCGGAGCCAGCCTGGCAAGCGCTCCGCGAGCACGTGCTCGGGTCGCAGGGGTGTCCCGGTGAGCACGAAGCGTGCCGACCTCGGTGAACTTCAGGACGCGCTCGTAGAGGGGCGCGCTCGTGTCGTTCGGCGAGAGATAGACCAGATCGACGCCCTCGTGCTCGCGCAGTCCCCGCATCAGCTGGAGGAACGCGCGCGGCGATCGATGCTCGGGGTGGATCAGGAGATCGATCGGGTTCACCGCTCGGCGTTCACCCGCCGCGGAGCGCATCGCGCGCGGCTCGTACACGATGCGGCCGACGACCTCGGGTGCCCGGCTGCCGTTGTGCTCGACCAGGGAGTCGGCATACGCCGTACCGGCCGGATCACGGAGGAACTTCCATTGCAGGTGTGCCGCGTCGCTGACCGGAGCGTCCGTCCCGTACTCGACCGCAGAGAGGCGCGCGAGGTCGACGACGAGGTCGTCGTCGACGACCGAACGGCTCACGTCCACGATGCCCGATGCTACCGACCCGCTGCTGCAGCATCGTGCTCCCGAGCGCGCGCGCATCGCCGTACGGGGCCGCGCGAGTGGCAGGATGGGGTGTGGCGCCGACTCCCTGCTGCGGCGCGACCGCGCGGCCACTCGTCGAGACGGCACGGATCTCTGCGACGCGCTGTCCCGAGTGCGGCACCCTCTGGATCGATCACACCGGGCCGAAGGCCGCCGACGCGACGTGGCAGGAGCCCAACCTCACCCCGACGTTCCTCGCGGCGCTCGGCAAGCGTCGCGATCTCCAGGCCGGCGAGCTGCTGCGCCGGCTCCCGGAGCTCCCGGCACCGATCCTCGACTACGGATGCGGGCAGGCGATCTTCTTCGACCGCGCCCGCGCCGCCGGGCTCGACATCTGGGCGACGGACCTCTCGCTGCCAGCCGACTCGCGGGCCAGCGGCTCCGACCGCTTCGTCCCGATCGACGAGCCGTGGACCGTCCCTCCCGGCGACTGGCAGACGATCGTGCTCCTCGACGTCCTCGAGCACCACGCCGACCCCGCGGCGTTCCTCGAGTCGCTGCCGGGCGGGCGCGTGGTGGTCAAGGTCCCGCTGCTCAGCGGCCCGGCCGGGCGCGCCGCGGAAGTGCTGGCCCGACTCGGTCGACCCGGGCAGCTCGAATCACTCGCGCTCGTCGGCGAGGCGAACCCGCACCGTGCGTTCTTCACCCCGCAGGGCGTCGAGCGCGTCGCCGCGCCACGCCGCCTCGTCTGGAAGCGACGGCTGGCCGACGTCGGTACCGAGCTCCCGGAGCGGATGACCGGACGCGACCTGGGATGGAAGGCGGCACCGATCCGTGCGGCAGGCGGCGGGATGTCGGCGATCAGCCCCGCCTGGTCGGACACGGCAGTGTTCGTGTTCGACCGTTAGCCGCGGACCGGCTGCAGCTCCGGTTCGGACTCCGGCTCGTCGGCACCGCCCGTCGGCCCGGCGCTCGGAGCGTCGGGTTCCGGCTGCCCGCCACCGGGCGGCCCACCGTCGGGTCCGCCCGAGTCGGTCGCCTCGGCTTCCGGATCGCTCGGCGCGCGCTTCGGCCAGAACCGCGTGACCAGCGCATCGAGCGTCACCGCGGCTGTCGCGACCAGCGCGACCTCCGCGATGGACCGGTACCGCAGGTTGCCGAACGCGTACACCGCGGTGATGGAGACCAGGATCGGGAGCGCGAGCAACGGCCCGATCGGACGCTTGCGTCGCCAGAGCAGCACGAAGCCCGCGATCGACAACGGGACGATGAGCCAGAACTGCGCGAGCGCGAGCCGCGCCGCGGACTCCGAACGCCCTTCGATGATCACGTAGCCGAGTGTCTGACCGCCCTTGATGTCACCCCACGGGGTGCCCGGGCGGAAGACCTCCCACATCCGGCCGAGGCGGGCGAGCGCGACGACCGGGACGCGGTCGGCGTGATCAGCGATGTAGTCGGTCGCCTCCTGACGCCAGAAGTCGTCCTTGACCGAAGGATCTCCCTTGGGCGGCTGCTTGTGGATGACGCACTCCGGGCTCCACCAGCCGAGTGCCTTGCCGTAGTAGGTCGCGTCGCAGCTCCCCGACGCGAGGCTCAGGCCGGCGTCGTGGGAGAGGAAGGTCGGTCGGTCGAAGGTCGTCAGGTTGCGGATCACCCACGGCGAGACCACGAGCAGCGCGATCGCTCCGGAGGCCACGAAGTACCCGATGCGGTCCTTGACCGCACGCCCCGGCATCGCTCGGATCACGAGCGGGATCACGACGAAGGGCATGAGCAGTGCGAACTCGGAGCGCACGAGCGCCGCGAGCCCGAACGTGAGTCCGAGCCACAGCATGTTCTTCACGTTCGGCGCGTCCCACGCTCGGTACGCCATGAGCACCATCAGCGCACCCGCGAGGATCCCCATGGACTCGGAGATGACGAGGGGGTCGTAGGTCCAGAAGTTCGCGTACACCGCGGCGAGCAACGCAGCCCACAGGCCGACACGAGGCGACCAGACCTTTCGGCCGACCAGACCCATCACGAACACGGACGCGACCCCGAGCATCGTCTGCGCAACCATGTGCGCGTGGAACGAGCGCAAGCCGACGAACGAGAACGCGGAGAGGTAGAGCGGGAAGAGCGGGGGGTTCTCGGCCGCGATGCCGTTCGCGTGCGCATGCAGGCCGAGGGCCTGGGGCACGCCGCGTGTGATCGGCGTGTACACATCGGGGACCCAGCTCTGGAAGCCGAGCCCGTCGGCGATGCCGTTCGCGGTGTAGTGGTACGTGAAGGCGTCGCCCCAGATCGGCTGATCCCACTTCGCGAGCAGCATGTACGCGATCCGTACTGCAAAGCCGAGAGCGGTGATGAGGCCGAGCAGGATGAAGAAGCGACGGCGCGTCACGGCGCCGACGATATCAGTCGGCCTCCTCGTCGGACCGTGCAGGGCGAGCGCCCCGCGTGCCCCCGAGGAGCGCGTCCTCCTCGGCGAGGATCCGTGATCGTTCCTCGAGGCGCGACAGCTCCCACGCGACGTGCACGAGCGCGAGGATCGCGAACCCCACCGCGACGAGGATGAACCCGTCGAACGCCGACTGCTCGCCTTCACCACCGACCACCGCCGCGGATGCCGAGGGCCAGAGGACGAGGATCTCGAGGACGACGATCGCGCCGAACCAGAACAACACGTACTTGCCGCGCATCTGGCGACGACGGACGAGCAGGAGCAGCCACACGAGCAGGCCGAACAGCGCGACGGCGACGACGATCCGCGACTCGATGCTCACGCGTCCGCCTCACGCTCGGTGGTGCGGCCCGCGTTGACGAAGATCACGAGGAGCGCGCGCAGGTAGCGGTACATCAAGCGGAGGCTCCGGTTCGACGGCTGACCACCGGCCCGCTGGCGCATCCCGGTCGGCACTTCCTTCACGCGCAGACCCTCTCGGAGCGCGATGAGGAGCGCCTCGACCGTGTCCCCCATGTACTCGACCGACAGCTCGCGGGAGAAGAGGTCGAGGGACCGCGGGCCGAACGCTCGGAACCCCGACGTCGTGTCCTGGAACCATCGCCCCGACACGAGCCGGACCAGCACCCGGAGGAAGACCATGGCGCCGCCTCGCGCGGTCCCCACGGAGTAGGGCGTGACGCCCGGCGCGAAGCGGTTCCCGATCACGAGGTCGGCGTCATCGTCGAGGCCGGTCAGCAGCTGCCGCACCGCCGCTGCCTCGTGCTGCCCGTCGGCGTCGAGCTGGATGGCCCGTTCGTACCCGTGGTCGCACGCGTAGCGGAACCCCGTGCGCAGTGCACCACCGACCCCGAGGTTGAACGGCAGCGTGAGCACATGGGCGCCCGCGTCGAGGGCGACGCGGTAGGTGTCGTCGGTCGAACCGTCGTCGACCACGAGCACGTCGAGGTCGGGCAGCTCTCGGCCGACCTCCGCGAGCACGGCGGGCAATGCGGCTTCCTCGTTGTACGCAGGGATGATCACGAGAGGCCGCACGAATCGAGCAGTCTACGGCCGGGTCACACGAACGAGGATCACCCGACGGTGGCGTTGCAGAATCGGAGGGTCGCGTCCTCCGGCAGGCGTACGAGGAGCGTGCCCGCGGTGGCGATCCTGATCGTCGACGGCCGGCCGGCTGCCAACGCGGCCTGCAGCGACGTGCCGCCGGGCACGAACGTGGTCGGGGGCACCCCTTCGTCGCGCTGGTCCGAGGTCGGAACGAGCCAGAGCGCCAGCAGCCCACCGTCCGGTGCGGTCACCACGATGTCGGTCCGGCCTGCGATGTCGAAGCGCACCGTCGGACGCGGGCGGCTCGTCGTGGCTTCGGCACACTCGTCCGGACCCGCGGCGATCAACGCGTCGTCGATCGCGCGCAACTCCGGTACGGGGCCACGGGGACCACGATCGCCGCCGACGACGGCAACCTGCAGGTGCGTCCACGCGGCATCGCGCGCCTCGCGGTTGACCGTCACGTCCGGGAGGTCTCCGTCGCGGTCGAGCGCCCGGATCGTGGCGACGTCGAGATCGTTGCAGCAGTACGCGAGCGGATGGTCGGTGACGCGTGGCGCGCCTTCCCGGAGGAGCTCGGCGACCGCGACGACATGGTGACGGATCTCCTGGTCGGTGCGCGCGCCACGCGCCTCCGCCTGATCGAGGGTGAGGACCTGGTGACCCAGCAGGAACGCGACCACCGCGAGGAGCGCGAGGACCTGCGGAAGCCGCCGGGTGAAGACCCGACTGACCGCGAGGGCGACCAGCGGCAGCAACAGCGCGAACGCGACGTAGGAGTAGCGCGGGAACTTGACCCAGTCGTCCCCGAAGGTGCCGTAGCGACGGAGCGACGTGAGCACGAAGAAGAGCGGCGCCCCGATCGCGCACGTCACGGCAAGGATCCCGGGCCGGCGCCAGACGGATCGGTCGGCGGCGACGAACACCACGAGCGATCCCAGGACGATGACCGCGCCGACGAACCCCCAGCCCGTCGTCAGCTCGAACACGAAGGTGATCGCCTTCCAGAGGACCTCGGGAAGGTTGCGGATCGCATCCGTCCGGATGCCGCTGTCGACCCCGCTCCTCCCCCACCCGAGGATCCACAGGCCGTACACCGCGGCCGGGAGCGACACGACCCGCAACCCGTCGCGCCAGCCGCGCGACCACCACACGTACAGGACGGCGACGACCGTCATCGTGATCCCGACGCCCGAGAACATCAGCGACGCCACGAGCAGCAGCCACACGGCTCCGTCGCGGCGCGACCAGCCGGGACGGGGCGACATGACGAGGAGCGCGCCGAGCCCACACGCGACGGCACCGCTGAAGGTCACGTTCCACGCGTAGAGCATCTCGAGGCCGGCCGAACCCAGCAGCGCGTAGACCGCAGCGAGTGCGGTCGCGACGACGGTGTCGGCTCCGGCGCGTCGCATCACCCGCCAGAGGAGGTGCGCGACCAGCAGGTGGCTGCCGACGAATACGGCCATCAACGGGAAGTAGGTGCGCAACCCGAAGATCGCGAGGTGGGCCCGGTACAGCAGGATCCCGAACGTCGACCAGTGCTCGTTGTGTGGAGCGAGGAGCCCGAGGTCGCCACCACCGAAGATCGCTCTGCGGGCGATCGGGTCCCACTCGTCGGCGGCGAACCACTGGTTCCGGCCGAACCAGAGGAGGACGATGCCCGCGACCGCGAGGGTCGCGAGATGCACCCACAGCAGCATCCGATCGTCGCGTCCGGCCGGTGTCTCGGTGGACGCTCCGAGGGACGCGCTGCCGACCGTCGTCATCGAGGCGCGCCGTCGGCGAGACCTTCATCCGCGGCACGGCGATCGAGGGACACGTGGTCCCCGCGGCGACCGGGGCGCAGGCGCATCGCGGGGCGCTCGACGAACGTCCACGAGAAGTAGCCCGCCACGATGCTGAGCGACATCGCGAAGAGGAACACGGCGACGACGTTCGCGCCCGGGTTGAACGGCGTCATCCCCGTCGAGTGGAAGAACCGATCGAGCCACAGCTCGTGCCAGAGGTAGACGCCGAACGACACGAGACCCAGGAACACGATGATCGGGTGAACGAGTGCACGCCGCAGGAGCGACTGACGTTGATCGCCGAACACCGCGGGGAGGAGCATCGCGAACGCGATGAAGCCGTACCCCAGCGTCCAGGTGAGCCACTGCGTGCGACTGAAGGTCGGGTACCCGATCGGGAGACCGAGCTGGGTCGCGACGAGCCAGAACCCGAATGCGGCCGCGATCCAGCAGGCCCAGGGGTGGCGACCGATCCTGTCGGCGACCGACACCCGCATCCGGCCCGCCTCGCGGCCCGCGCTCACGACGGCGAGGAGCATGCCGAGCGCGAACTGGTCGAAGAACGCGGGGAGCCACGAGATCTCGACGGAGTTCGCCGGCTCGATCGTGAGCACGATCATCCGGTAGGCGATGCCGGTCGCGAACAGCAGCGCGAGGCCGATGAGCTCGACCCGGACTGCGCCGGTCGGCCGTGAGCCCACGCGCCGCACCACCGCCCGGATCCCGAGGGCCCAGAGCGGAAGGAAGACATAGAACGCGACCTCGACGCACAGCGTCCATGCCTGTTGGATCCCGCCGTACGCGTGCGCCGCGGTGTACTGCTGGAGCAACCCGAAGTACGCGATGAAGTCACCGATGTCGTTGATCTGGTGCATCGGGCCCGGTTGCTGGAACACCCACACGACCGCGATGAGCGCAACCCAGTACGCCGGGTAGATGCGCAGGAATCGACCGACGAAGTAGTCGCGCAGGTCCGGTCCCGGGCGATCTTCGAAGTGCGCGAGCACGAACGGTCGGTACATCAGGAAGCCGGAGATGAGGAAGAAGATCGAGACACCGATGTCGAGGCGGGAGAGATACTCCCCGACTCCGGGCTCCCGGAACACGAAGCCGCTGATGACCGCTGCGTGCAGCGCAACCACCGCAGTCGCGGCGATCGCCCGGTACCCGTCGAGCGTCGGGAAGAACGCGCGGCCGGCAACCCGCGGTGGCGCGGTCGCGGGCGTGGTCATGCGATCGCGCCGCGTCGCCGCCACGGCGGGTTGTCCTTCAACCGGAGGACCGGGCGTTCGACGAGGTAGTAGCTGAGCGAGGCGGTCGCGACCGAGAGGACGGTCGCGAGCACGATGACGGGCACGATCGGTCCCGAGAAGGGCGGCTGCCCGAGCCACGACTCACGCACGTACCCGATCCACGCCTGGTGCCAGAGGTACACGCCGTACGACACCAGGCCGAAGTACGCGACCGGCGTCCAGCGGAGGAACCGGCGCACGAGACCCCGATCCTGGTCGCCGAACACGGCCGGGAGGAGCAGCAGGAACGCGGTGATCCCGTACAGCGCCTGTCGCAGGAAGAACTGTCCTCCAGTGAGCGGCACCAGGTTGCGCGGCAGGCCGGCGCCGTAGCAGGCGAACGTGTAGACGACCGCGGCGAGCCCCCACCACAGCCACGGCTTCGTCCCGATCCACGCCGCGACCTTCGTGAGGGAGGGCACGAGCTCGCGGTGGTGCACGACGAGCACGCTCACGAGAGCGAGACCCATCCCGAGCGCGAACAGGTCGAGATGGCTCGGGAGCCAGTACTGCGTCGCGAGCGACGAGAACGGGGCCGGCCCCGGTCGCGACGTCTGCCCCGGGCCGTAGCGCGTCCAGAACGGGTCGTACGCGAACCAGGCGAGGCGCCAGACGACGCAGATCACGACGAGCGAGGCGAGCCCGAGGACCTCGATGCGGAGCTTGCGCAACGGGAACCGTCGAGCGACCGCCCGGACCGCGAACGCGTAGAAGGGCAGGAAGACGTAGAAGCTGAGCTCGGTCGCCAGGGTCCAGGCCTGGTTCACACCGTGGAAGTAGCGCGTCGTGTCGTAGATCTGCGTGAGCCCGAAGTAGGTGAGGAAGTCTCCGGGTGTGCTCAACGAGCCCTTCGCGAAGCCGAAGAGCACGTAGATCCCGATCAGTGCCACCCAGTAGCCGGGAAAGATGCGCAACCCGCGCCGCCACCAGAACCGGTCGGCCGCCATCTGGTCGCGGTCGGCCAGGTGCCGCGCGACGAACGGTCGGTACAGCAGGAAGCCCGAGATGAGGAAGAACACGGAGACGCCCCCGTCGCCGTGCGCCAGCAGCTGTCCGAAGCGGTGGTTGATGCTGAACCCCGTGGCGAAGCCCGCATGGTGCAGGAGCACCGCCCCCGCCGCGATCGCCCGCAGGCCGTCGAAGCAGGGGAAGTGCGCGTGGCGGCTCTCGCCCGGCTGCAGCACGTCGGCCGGATGATCGATGGCGGTCTCCGGTGCGGCGTCGGGCCTCACAGGGCTCGCCATGGCCTCATTCCTAGTCGAAGGTCACGATGGTCGAGGGCCAAGGGCTCGAGCAGGAGCGCCGCCGCGTCCCCAGGAGCAGGCAGTTCGACCTCACGGGGACCTATCCTCTCATCCCCGCTCGTGGACACCCCGCTCGTGGTCGCAGGAGCCCCCGTCGTGCGCACGCTCATCGTCGTCCCCACCTACAACGAGGCCGACAACATCGACGAGATGCTCCGGCGCGTGCGTGCCGCGGTCCCGGACCACGACGTGCTCGTCGTCGACGACAGCAGCCCCGACGGCACTGCCGCGCTCGCCGAGGCCGTGGGCGCCGATCTGGGGCGGATCGACGTGCTCCATCGGCCCACCAAGCAGGGCCTCGGCGAGGCCTATCGTGCCGGGTTCTCCCTCGGGATCGAACGGGGCTACGACTCGTTCGTGCAGATCGACGCCGACCTCTCCCACGACCCGGCCGTGCTGCCCCAGCTCCTCGCGACGCTCGAGCGCGGCGCCGACATGGTGATCGGCTCCCGTTACGTCCCCGGTGGCTCGATCCCCCATTGGCCCTGGTTCCGCCGCTCGATCTCGCGCTGGGGCAACCGGTACGCCGGTCTCGTGCTCGGGCTCAAGGTCCGGGACGCGACCTCGGGGTTCCGGGCGCACCGACTCGAGGCACTCCGGGCGATCGGGTTCGAATCGACGCGCTCGAAGGGCTACGGATTCCAGATCGAGACGGCATACCGCGTCTGGCGGGCCGGTGGGCGGATCGAGGAGATCCCCATCGAGTTCACCGACCGGGTTCGGGGCACCTCGAAGATGACGTGGTCGATCGCCGCGGAGGAGCTCGGTCTCGTCACCTGGTGGGGCTTCCGCGACCGGGTCCTGCACCGGGGTCGCAAGCCGCAGCTCATCCGGAGTGCGCCCGGGACGACGTGACCGGCACCGACCTCGACGCCGACGACGTCCGGGGCGGCGAGGCGCCCGATCGTCCGCCCGTCGCCACTCCGGTCGGTGCGTGGGTCGCGCTGGGGATCGTGCTGGCGATCGCCGCCGGCGTGATCGTCCACGCGGGTCGCGGCGTCACGTTCCAGATCGACGAGTGGCAGTGGATCCAGAGTCGGACCTCGCCGAGCGTCTCGAGCCTGCTCGAGCCGTTCAACAACCACTGGATGTCGGTGCCCGTCGGCATCCACCAGGTGCTCTACCGCGTCTTCGGCATCGAGTCCCACGTCCCGTACCGACTGGCACTGCTCGCTGCACACCTCGGTGCGGCAACCGCGATCTTCTGGTACCTGCGGACGCGGGTGCAGGCCTGGGTCGCCGTCGCGGCGACCGGTGTCTTCGCGCTCTACGGCTACACGGCCGCGATCATCGTGTGGCCCATCTCCCTCGGCTGGGCGCTCGCGGTGCTCTGCGGTGTCGGCGCGCTGCTCCTGGTCGACCGGCGTCGGACGGCGACCGACCTCGGTGCGGCGTTCGTCCTGCTGCTCGGCGTCGCGTCGACCACCATCGCGGTGCCGTTCGCGGTCGGGCTGGCCGTCGAGATGATCGTGCGTCGGTCGTGGCGGCGGCTGTGGGTGCCGCTCGCGCCGCTCGCCGTCTACGGCGTGTGGTACCTCGCGTACGGCGGCGGATCCGACGCCGGCGGCACCGTCCGACAGACGCTCTCGTTCGGCGAGGAGCTACTCGCGCAGACCGTCGGCACCCTCCTCGGGATCCAGGACCGCGGCGCCGCAGCCGACGTCACGCTCGTCGTCGTCGGGATCGGGCTGCTGGTCTCGTGGTTCCTCCTCGGACGCCCCGCGACTCCTCGCCTCGTCGGCAACGCGACGACGCTCGTGGTCCTGTGCAGCGCGCTCGCGGTCGCCCGTGGGGGTACCGGACTCACGACCTGGTACTCGTACGCGGTCGCCGGTTCGCTCCTGATCACCGCCGGCGAGCTGTTCTCCCACGCGCGGGCTCCGAGCCGGCTCGTCACCGGCGTCGTCGTGGTCGTCGCCATCTGGGCCGTCGCATGGAACGTCGGTGAGCTCGACCGGATCACCAACGGTTTCCGTGACATCAGTGCTGCCGAACGCTCGCAGCTCGCCGCGCTCGAGGTGATCCAGGCCGACGTCGCGCCCGGCTTCGAACCGGGCCCGCTGCTCCAGACGCTCACCGCGGGCCGCTACCGAGACGTGCGCGCCGAGTACGGGACGCCGGCGTTCACGACCGCGGAGGCGCTGGCGGCACCCCGCCGCGCACGCGTCGCGGCCGACGAGACGCTCGTGCGCGGCCTCGAGGTGCAACCGCGGGCGACCACCGATGCCGGCGCGGGAGCACCAGCAGGGACGATCACGGTCCGGAGCGGCATCGAGAGCACGGATGCGGACGGCTGCGCAGTCGTGCGAGCGGATGACGGGGGTGCAGCAGTCGTCGAGGTGCGGACAGGGGAGCTGAACGTGCTCCTCACCGCGGTGTCCGGCACCGCGCGCGTGCGGGTCGGCGCGTTCGCGACGGCGAGCCAGCCGATCGGCGACCTCGCACCGGGCCGCACGGCAGTCGTCCACGCGGCGGCGGTCCCGGTCGTCGGCGACTGGACGATGCGAGTGCGAAGCCCCGGGTCCGTCCGGCTCTGCGCGCCGTCGGGATAGCGTCCCCCGCCATGGACTTCTCCTCTCCCGCGGACGCGGAAGCGTTCCGCGCGGAGTTCCGCGCCTGGCTCGACGAGCACCTGACCGACGATCTGCGTGGGAAGGGCCCGGCGATGGGTGCCGAGGCCGACAGCCCGGAGCTCGCCCGGCTGCGCGCGTGGAACCGCGAGCTCGCCGACGCCCGGTACGCGGCGATCGCGTGGCCCGAGGAGTACGGCGGTCGAGGCGCCGGCGTCATGGACCAGGTCGTCTGGGCGGAGGAGATGCACCGTGCCGGGGCACCCGGGCCGCTGAACGTGCTCGGCATCCCCAACGTCGCGCCGGCGATCATGACCTACGGCAGCGACGAGCAGCGGCGCGACCTGCTGCCGTCGATGCTGCGCGGCGACGACATCTGGTGCCAGGGCTTCTCCGAGCCGGACGCCGGCTCCGATCTCGCGTCGCTGCGGACGTCGGCCGTGCGGGACGGCGACGTGTGGGTCGTGAACGGCCAGAAGACGTGGACGTCCCTCGGACACCTCGCGACGTGGTGCGAGCTGCTCGTGCGCACCGATCCGGACGTCCCCAAGCACCAGGGCATCAGCTGCCTCCTCGTCGACATGACCTTGCCGGGGATCACGGTCCGGCCACTCGTCACGATCACCGGCGCGCACGACTTCAACGAGGTGTTCTTCGACAACGTGCGCGTGCCGGTGACCTCGATGCTCGGTCCGGTGCACGAGGGCTGGCGCGTCGCGATGACCACCCTGTCGCACGAGCGCGGCGGTGTCGCCAAGCTGCACCTCGGTACCCGTGCCAAGGTCGCGCGGCTGCTCGCCGAAGCACGGCGGACCCCGCTGGGCGACGGGCGTACCGCCGCCGAGGACCCTGCGCTCCGGCAGCGTCTGGCGCGGGTGTACCTCGAGGCCGAGCTGCTGAAGCTGGTGTCGGACCGGGCGATCTCGGGCGAGCTCCACGGCCGGACGCTCGGGCCGGAGTCGAGCATCGCGAAGCTGGTGTGGAGTGAGACCGAACAGCACATCGCGGAGGTCGCGGCTGCGGTGCTCGGTCCGGACGCGGGGACCGGTTCGTGGGGGAACGACCGGGTCGGGGTGCGCTCGCACACGATCGCCGGCGGCACCACCCAGGTGAACAAGAACATCATCGCCCGCAGGGTGCTCGGTCTCCCCCGCTAGCCATCGGGTGCGTCGATGCCCGCTGCGACGCCTCTTGCCTCGCGCGCGGGGCCTCCGCCGGGGGCACGCGCCGCCCACGCATGGCCGACGACGAGATCGGCCCCGAGCAGCAGGATCGCGACCCACCCGAGCTCGGGCACGTCCACTGCCTTCGCGGCGAGGAGCGCGACGGGTGCCCCGATCGTGAGCAGCACCCGTCCCGAAGGGATCCGCGACGCGACCAGGCTCGCCGCCCCGACCCCGACGCCGATGATCGGCCGTGACACCAGTCCGGCCACCACGCCCACCCCGAGGGCGGTCAGCAGCGACACGACCGGGGGCGGCGGCGTGCCCGGATAGCGCAGCGGCGAGCAGAGGAAGGCGGGTGCGGTGAGGCCGACGCCGGCGCGACGTCGTCGCCACGTGAGCACGATCAGTGCCAGGCAGACGAGCACCGCGGCGATGGACAGGCCGAGACCCCACCAGGCGAGCCGCTGCGGCGTCCACCGCAGCTCGAGCCGCAAGGTTCCGGCGTGGTCCGGCGTCACGAGCCACCCGTTGGCGAAGCCGTCGACGAGCTCCGGCCGACCGAGCGAGTGCCCCGAAGCCGTCTGCAGCTCCCATCCGTCGCTCAGGCTCTGACCGAGGACGAACCAGAACGGTCTGCCGTCGGTGCGGACTCGCGTGTCGAACGACGTCTCCCCCGAGTCGACGACGCGCACGCGGGCGCCGGCATCCGGAGGCGGCGCGCCGAGGCGGGAGCCGGGGTCGGCCGCCGCGGTGCCTCCGGCGGCCGACGTGAGGACGAGCTGGTCGAGGTCGAGGCCGGTCGCCGTCCCGGGCGCGGCGACGAGCTCGTGACGGCCCGCCGTGAGCGTGAGCGGGGCACCGCACGACGCGACCGCGAGCGCGCCGCTCGTCCCGTCGGTCCCCTGCACCGTGATCGGTATCGGGGCACCGTCGACGCTCAGCACGTCGGTTCGGCACTCGCCCGGCGTGACGGGCGTCGCGCCGCTCGCCGCGCGCGGTGCCCGAGAGCGCGAACGACCGCTCGATCGGGAGCCGGACCGAGCGCACCAGCTCGGCCTCGCCCTCGGCGCGCGCGGCTCCGGGCGGGACTCGCAAGCGGGTGAGCACGATCACGACGCGTCGACCCTGCCCCGGGGTCCCGGCCCGGCGCAGCAGGCGCGTCGGCACGCGCACCACCGGTTGCGAGCCCGGGCCCTCGATCACCGTCCGGTCGGCATCGGTCGTTCCCGGGATCTGGTCGAGCCGCTGGTCCTCGGGATCGTCGACGGGCCCGTGACCGGATCGTTCCGTGGGGCCGACGTCCCCGTGCAAGACGTCCCAGTGGCGACTGCGCTTGCGCGCGCTGTCGGTGAGGACCAGGTCGGCGCCCCGCTCGATCGCGAGACGGAGGTCGCCGGCATCGAGGGTGACCGCGTACTGCACGAGCTGACGTCCGTCGAGCAGCCCCGCCGCCGTGGCATCGACGAGGCCGTCGCCGTCGCCCGAGATGACGACCGGCCGGTCGGCTGGCTTCGCGTCGACGATCCGCTGCGCGTCGAGGACCGGGAACAGCGCGACGGCCGCCGCGGCCTCGGCTCCGGCCGGCGTCCCCGCCGGGTTCGGCACCGTGGGGCCGAAGGTGACGGGGGTGCCGAGCCCATCCGCCGGGGGGTCGGTCAGCAGGCGCCAGAGGACGCCCGGCACCGGGGTGTCGTACCGCCGGTACTGGAGATCGGAGCGCAGCGACACTGTCCCGGCGCGCAGGAAGCGGGCCATCGGCGCCAACGTGGCCGCGTCGAGCGTGCCGTCCTGGATCCGACGGTCGAGAGCGGCGAGCAGGTTCACCGACGACGGCGTGCCGTACGCGAGCAGCTCCCTCGCGACGTACGGGCGATCCGTGAGACCCGGGGTGACGGGCTCCACGGTGTTGCCCCAGCGATAGGCGCTGAACAGCGAGCCGGGGATCTCGAGGATCCGCGTCGAGTCCCCACCGGCGTCGAGGGCGGCGGTGGCGGCCTCCCAATAACGAGGCACGTCCTCGGGCCGCTCGACACCGGGCGACAGGTAACCGTGGCGCAGCACCGGGAGGAAGCCGACCACCACGCACAGCACGACGGCGCCGGCCGCCGCGATCCGAAGGCGCGGGCGCGCCGAGAGCGCGCTGACTCCGGCCGCGAGCAGGCCGGCAAGGCCGAGGACGACCACGGGCACGACGCGCGGCGTGTTGCGCAGGGCGAGACCGAGGGCCGAGCCGTTCGCGAACGACTTGAAGACCGACCCGAGCGGGCTCGGATTGCCGTAGGGCCAGGCGCCGACCCCGATCACGACGCCGATCACGACGAGCACCACGAAGTACCGCGGTGACGCCACCGCACCGCGGACGCGGCAACGAACGCGGCGACCGGGACGAGCAGCGTGACGACCGTGAGGAGCTTCTCGGTCCGGTAGTCGGCGGCCTGGACGAGCCACGGTCCGAGCCGGTCCGATCCGGACAGGAACCAGTTGCCGAATCCCCGGACCACGTCGGCCGGCAACGACGACTCCGACACCCGGGCCAGGCTCTCGGTGGCGCCGAGGACCGAGAAGCCGTACCGCGACTGCAGCACGAGCCCGACTGCCCACCAGAGGGAGACGCCGGCAGTGAGCAACGCGATCCGACCGGCGGTCGCCGCCGCGGCCCCGATCGACGCTCGTCGCTGGACGACGGCAAGCACCAACCACAGGACCGGTGCGATCCCCACCAACAGAAGAGCTGTCGCGTTGACGCTGCCCGCCGTGAGCGCGACGAGCGCGAACAGCGCCGGTTCTCTCCACCCCTTTCGCTGGAGCGCGCGGGCGGTCAGCCCCACGAGCCAAGGGAGCGCGGCCCACGGCAGCAGCAGCACCGAGATTCGAGCGGTGAATGCGAGCTGGTACGGAGTGAGCATGTAGACGAGCGCGCCGACGAGCGCGCCGACACGCCCAGTGCCGAGCATGGACAGGAGCCAGAGCGCACCCACCGCCGCAGCGAAGGAGATGCTTCCCATCCACAGCCGCTGCGCGACCCAGTCGGGCACGCCGAGCTGGTCGAAGACCCAATAGAAGGGTCCCATCGGGAAGAGGTAGCCGATCCCTTGGTGCGGCACCGTCCCGGTCCCCAGGTGGTCACTCCAGAGGTACGCCGAGCGCGCGAGCAACCGACCGGGATCGAGGTAGAGGTACGGCTTCGTGTCGGCGCTCACGCGTCCGGGCGAGGAGAGGAGGAACGGTACGTACGAGAGCAGCGCAAGGCCCGCGACCTCGACACGTCGGAACCGCAGCGGAGTTCCCGTCACGAGCGACGGCCCGTCGTCCGAGACCTCATCCCGAGCGGTAGACCGTGAGCCCCTGCGGCTCGAAGACATCGAGGTCAGGCACCACGCGGACGTCACCTGGGCGCACTGCCCCGAGCTCTCCGGCAATGGCCTCGCACTTGCCCGCCACGTTGTTGTAGCCGGGTGCGGCAACGAACCAGATCGTCGACGAACCTGCGCGGCGGAGGACGCGACGCACGAACGCTGCCGGGTCCGCCGCAGCGATGCGGTCGCGGTAGTCGAACCAGTCGATCCGCTCTGGCCGACCGAGGTCAGGGAACGTGACCTGCCGCAGGCGCCGGCCCGCGAGGAGCCGACTCACGTCCGGTCCAATCTGGTCGGGGCAGTAGACCACGAGGTCACCGGGCGCCGCCTCGGCCTTGATGATGTCGGCCGATTCGGCAGCCTGCGTCCGCAGCTCCTCGACGTTGCGCGTGGAGCCCCAGAACCCCAGGAGCACGACCACGACGAGGATCCCGCAGCGAACGCGCCGGTCCGTGAACGTCGTGAGGCCGAACGCGACGAGGAGCACGAAGAGTGGGAACACGACCGAGGCGTACCGCCCCTCGAAGGCCGTCCCACCCACCCAGGACGCCGTGAGCCCTAGGAGGAGGATGCCGATGGCCGCCAGCCCTTCCCAGCGAACCTCGGGCTGGGTATGCAGATCGAGCTCGATGTGACGGGCATCCCGAGCGCGGCCGAACACCGCCAGGAGCGGTAGCAGCAGGAACGGGATCAGCAGCAGGAATGCCTCCGCGTGGTTCCCGCCCCCCACGAAGGCACCGATCGCGTCGGCCGCCCCACTCCAGGGCACCACCGGGTCACCCCACGGCGTCCCTGTGTGCCGCACCTGATCGAGGAAGGTCGGTACCCAGGGCAGGAACGTGAGTCCGCCCAGGGCGATCGCCACGATGGTCCGGCGCGCCGGGCGCCGGAGGTCGGGTGGCCCGCGCCAGGCCACGACGACCAGCCCGACGCCGGTTGCGGCGATGACGTAGAACGACCAGTACTGCGTGTAGACGAGCAGCGCCGTGACCAACGCGACGACGGCGAGCCGCCCGATCGTCGGGGACTCGAGCGCCCGCCGGAGCGCGAGGTAGCCCCACAGCACGAGAAACATGACCAGCGCGTACATCCGCGACTCGGTCGCGAACCTGATCGCGTACGGCGACGAGACGAGCACGAGCACTGCGGCCCAGCCCACCGCCCTTCCACCCAACCGGCGGCCGGCAAGGTACGCGAGCGGCAGCGTCGCGACGGACACGACACCCGACAACGCGCGGACCGCGGTGTCGCCGGTACCGAACAGGCCGTCCCAGACGTGCAGCACCGCGTAGAACAGCGGCGGAGCCCCATCGTGCCGCAGTGCGTCGGGCAGGCTGGAGAGCGGGAGGCGCGCGATGTTGACCGAGAGCGCCTCGTCGAACCACAACGGCGAGTTCGCGACGAAGCGCAGCGCGATCCCCAGCGCGATCGCGACTCCGACGAGCACGGCGAGGAGCACCGACGCCCGATGACCGCCGGCCCCGGTTGCGTCGCGTTCGGTCACCTCGCCGTCGGCCCTCACGAGAGCCCCACGCTAGGTCGGGTCACACCGCTACGCGGCGCGGGTGAGCTCCGCCGCCTTCATCATCAGGCCGGGGACGATCTCGCCGAACGCCTCGATCTTCGGGTTGTCGAGCTTGCCGCTCTTGAACCGCGAGTACTGGCCCTCGAGGACGATCGCGAGCTTGAAGCCGGCGAGGATCTCGTAGTACGCGATCTCGTTCGTCGGCCGCCCGCTCACCTCGGTGTAGTGCGCGAGCAGCTCCGATCGCTGCGGCATCCCCTCCATGGGCACATAGCCCGCGCCGCGCATGTCGGCGCCCTCGTCCGGCCACCCCTGGATCACCCAGCCGAGGTCGAGGAGCGGGTCGCCCACCGTCGCCATCTCCCAGTCGACGATCGCCGCGAGCCGCGCCGGGGCACCGTGCTGGTACATGACGTTGGCGAACTGGTAGTCGCCATGGATGATGCCCGGCTCGTAGACGCTCGGCTTGTTCGCACGGAGCCAGTCGGCCACCACCTCGACGCCGTCGAGGTCGCGCACCTTCAGCGTCTCGTACTGCGAGACCCACCGGTCGGCCTGCCGCTCCAGGAAGCCGTCGGGCTTGCCGAAGCCCTCCAGGCCCTTGGCCTGCCAGTCGACGCGCGCGAGGCGCGCGATCCCGTCGACGAGCTGGATGCCGAGGCCCTTGCGGGCAACCAGGTCGCCGTCGAACGGTTCGGGCCACGTGTCGCCCATCCCCATCGGGGACCAACCGTCGACGTGGCCCATCAGGTAGAAGCACGCACCGACGACGCTCTCGTCGTCGCACACCGCGATCGCCTCGGGGTGCGGGACGTCGGTGCCGTTCAACGCCTCGAGGACGCGGTACTCGCGCAGCATGGTCTTGTTGCGGCCCTCGGGAACCACGCGCGGCGGCCGGCGCAATGCCATGTGGTGCTCGCCCCGCCGGATCTCGAAGATCTCGTTCGAGGAGCCACCGCTGATGAAGATCGCCTCGAGCGGCTCGCCCTTCCCGGGAAGCCCCTGGTCGTCCATCCAGCGCGCGAGCGCGTCGGTGTCGACCAGCCCCTCGGTGCGCGCCGCCTCGTCGACGGTCTCCCAGGCCTTCGGTTGCGGGGAGGTCGGGGATTCGGATTCGGGGGTCAATGCTGTGCCACCTCGTGCTCGAGCAGATCGGCGAACTTCTCACGCGCCGCCGCCACACGCGGCGGAAGGTGCGTGCTCGGGAACAGGCCCTCGGCCGGCTTGTACTCCTTCAGCACCTGCCGGGCGATCGTGACCTTGTGCACCTCGGTCGGACCGTCGGCGATGCCGAAGATCGGTACCCCTGACCACATCCCGGCCAGCGACATCTCGTTCGAGGTCCCGAGCGAGCCGTGGATGTGCAGCGCCGCGTACACGATGTCGTGCAGCACCTTCGGTGTGAGCACCTTCACCATCGCGATCTGGCGCCGCGCCTTGTGCCCACCGACCTGATCGATCGTCCACGCGGCCTTCATGACCATCAAGCGGAAGGACTCGAGTTCGATGTAGCAGTCGGCGATCTTCTCCTGCACCATCTGCTTCTTGGCGAGCACCTCACCCTGCGTCACGCGCGAGAGCGCGCGCTCGCACAACATGTCGAAGGCCCGCTGCGCCATGCCGACGGTCCGCATCGCGTGGTGGATGCGCCCCCCGCCCAGGCGCGTCTGCGCGATCGCGAACGCCTGGCCCTCTCCGCCGAGCACGTGGTCGGCGGGCACGCGCACCTGGTTGTAACGGACGTACCCGTGCGATCCCTCGTCGGGCTTCTCGCCACCGAGGCCGACGTTGCGGATGATCTCGATGCCGGCCGTGTCGGTCGGAACCAGGAACATCGACGTGCCCTGGTACACCGAGACGTCGGGATCGGTCACCGCCATGACGATCGCGAACGTCGCGTAGCGGAAGTTCGAGGAGAACCACTTCTCACCCTCGATGACCCACTCGTCGCCGTCCTTCCAGGCGCGGCACTTGAACTCGCCGGGATCGGAGCCGGCCTGCGGCTCGGTCATCGAGTAACAGGAGACGATCTTTCCGTCGAGCAGCGGCTGGAGGTACTTCGCCTTCTGCTCGTCGGTGCCGTAGTGCGCCAGGATCTCTGCGTTGCCGGAGTCGGGCGCCTGGCAACCGAACACCATCGGGGCGAAGTTCGAGCGGCCGAGGATCTCGTTCATCAGACCGAGCTTGAGCTGCCCGAACCCGAGGCCGCCGAGGTCGGGGCCGAGGTGGCACGCCCAGAGCCCCTGCGCCTTCACCTGTTCCTGCAGCGGCGGGATGATCGTGGTGTGCATCGGGTGCGACCGGTCGTACACCAGGTGTGAGCTGAACGCGAGATCGATCGGCTCGATCTCGGTCCGCACGAACTCGTCGATCCAGTCGAGCTTCTCCTGGAACTCGGGGTCGGTCGTGAAGTCCCATCCCATGTGGCAGTGCTCCTGTTCAGGTGCCGATGACGGTGGCGACGTGGCGAACGCCCGTACCACCCGTCGGCAGGTCGATGTCGGTCGGAGCCAGTCGAACCCGTGCGCCCACGAGCTCCTCGGTCTCCGCGTCTTGCAGGGCATCCTCGCCGCTCAGCCGGGCGTACGCACGTCCGTCGCCGCCGTCGACGTCACAGACCAGCACGCCCCACTCGGGGCCACCGTCGCGCCCGTGCACGATCGAGTAGGCCGCGACGGTCGCGTCGCCGTCGTGGCGCTCGACGATCGTCCGCTTGGGTGCGCCGTCGAGCCGTGCCTGCACCTCGGACTGTGCCGGTGGCTCCACCGGGCCGGGCTCGGTCGAGTACACGCCGTACACATGCTTCGTCATGTGCATCCCGACGCCGCTCACCATGCCGAACGAACCGGCGTCCCCGCGCAACCGTTCCGCCATGGTCGCGATCGAGTGCGTCATGTAGTCGCTCCCCGCGCCCCCGTGGTACGGGAGCCCGCCCGTGACCGTGAGGGGCCGCGGGTCGTCGTCACCGATCCCCAGCGCGTCGCGGGCGAAGTTCACCGAGCTCGCGAAGCAGCTGTAGAGGTCGAGATGAGCGACGTCGTCCACACCGATCCCTGCGATGCGCAGGGCCTCGCTGCTCGCAGCCGTCATGGCCGGGGACCGCCACATCTCGTCGTGCTCGGCCACATAGATCGGATCCGTCGCGTAGCACCAGCCGCGCAGGTAGACGCGGCGGTCGGCGGGCACCCCCAACGCGTCGGCGCGCTCGTGGCTCGCCAGGACGACCGCGGCTGCCATGTCGACGTCCATGATCGACACCATGTACTTCGTGTACGGGTAGCCGACCATGCGGTTGTCGGGTCGCGCCTCGATCAGCTCGTCGACCCCCCGCTCGATCGGGAACCATGCGTCGGGGTTCGCGGCCGCCACCTTCGTCATCGGCGCCATCATCTTGCCGAGCCGCTCGCGGTACTCCACCAGGCCGAGCCCGAGGTGCGCCCGGCGGGCGTTGTCGAAGATCGCGAAGGTGAGCCAGGCCTGCGACATCTCGTGCGCGAGCTCGGAGTCGTTGAACGGCGCCTCCCACGGGAACGGACGCCGTTCGTCGGGCTTGAACGAGTAGGTCGCGCGCTCGCCGCGCTTCTTGAACGCGCGCTGGGTCGCCAGCGCCTCGGCCCCGGCGACCATCGCAAGATCGCTCTCGCCCGCGAGGATGCGCGCCGCGGCATCCTGCACGAGCACCTGCGGCGTGGTGCCGCCGATGCCCGAGTAGTACCGACGTCGCGGCCTCGCCCCGATGCGCTCGGCGAGCCGCGTCGGAGGGTCGTCGTACTGCCAGGTCTGGCAGTAGACGATGTCGAGCGCGTCCAGCCCGTCGAGCACCGACGCGCCCACACCCGAGTCGTCACCGGCCGCCCGCGCGACCTGCTCCCACATGTCGAGGGGCTCGGGTGCACCCTGCTCGCCGACCTCGTCCGGGTGCCACGTCTGCTTCCCGACGCCGATGAGGCACGGCGTCCGAGGATCGATCGGCACTACTTCGCCCGCCAGACCGGGGGTCGCTTCTCGGCGAAGGCCTTCGGGCCCTCCTTGGCGTCCTCCGTCTGGAAGATCCAGCTCGAGATCTTGCTCTCCTTCTCGAACGCGGTGCGCAGCTCCTTGCCGAGTCCTTCGAGCACCTCGGCCGAGGCGGCGATGGCCGCCTTCGCGCTCGCCGGGTCGTCCGCGTCGACGGTCGTCAGCACCTGGTGCAGCGCCCGCACGGCCTTCCGCACCCGCTTCACCTCGTCCTCGTCGTGGTACAGGCCCTGCAGCGCGCTCTGCTTCGTGGCCTGCACGGCGAGCGGCGCGTTGGCGATCATCCGACGGGCGAACTCGCGAGCCGTATCCATGAGCTGTTCGCGCGGCACGACCGCGTTGAGCAATCCCATCTCGAACGCCCGCTCGGCCGGGATGAGGTCGGCGCAGAGCAGGAACTCCATCGCGTACGGCCACGGGATCTGACGCGGCAGCCGAACCGTCGTGCCACCCCCGGCGAAGAGCCCCCGCTTCGGCTCCATCACCGCGAACCGCGCCTCGGGGCACGCGATGCGCAGATCGGTGCCACCGAGCATCTCCATCCCGCCGGCGGTGCACGAGCCGTTCACCGCCGCGATGATCGGCTTGTAGAGCGGGACGTTGCGGAGCACGGCCTTCGTGCCGTCGTCGAGGCGGAATCCGTTGATCTCGGTGAGGCCCTCGCTCGCGATCTGCTGCTGGAGCTTGGTGATCTCGGGGACGTACTTCTTCAGGTCGGCGCCGGCGAAGAAGGAGGTCTCGACCCCGGTGATGATCGCCACCCAGGCGTCGTCATCGTCGCCGAAGCGCTCCCACGCCTCCCGGAGGAGCTTGAAGTGCTCCATGTCGGCCGAGTTCCGGGCCTCGGGGCGGTCGATGGTGATGACGACGATGTGCTCGTCGTCCTGCTCGTAGTGGATCGGCATCCGCGCGCTTCCCCCTGCTCCGGCCCGACGAACCTGACACCATAGTCAGCAAACGCGTGGGCCCCGAGGGCCACGGTGCGGGGGTTCCGGGGCCGGATCTCAACCTGACGTCGCCGTCAGGCGCGTGCGATGATCGCCGCGTGACGACTCACAAGATCCTGGTGACCGCTCCGTTCCGCGGGGAGGGGCTCGACACGTTGCACGGTCTCGGCGACGTCGTGCTCGACCCGTGGATCGACCACGTCCCGCTGCGGCTGCTCGACGGCGAGAAGCTCGCGAAGCTCACGGCGGACGCGGGCGCCGACATCCTGATCGTCGAGTCCGACTTCGTGAACGGACCCGTGTTCGACCTCCCGCTGCTCGCCATCGGCTCGTGCCGGGGCGACCCCAACAACGTCGATGTCGCGGCCGCGACGGCGAAGGGGATCCCGGTGCTGCGCGCGCCGGGCCGCAACGCCGATGCCGTCGCGGAGATGACGATCGCGTTGCTCTTCGCCGTCAACCGCGGGCTCGTGCGCGCCGACCTGGACGTACGGGAAGGCAAGTCGTACCGGGACGGCACGATCCCCTACCAGCGGTTCCGGGCATGGCAGCTCGCAGGCCGGACGGCCGGGATCGTCGGGCTCGGCGCGGTCGGCCGGGCCACCAAGTGGCGGCTGGAGGGTCTGGGCATGAACGTCATCGCGTTCGACCCGTACGCGAAGGACGCGACGCACTCGCTCGACGATCTGCTCGCCGAGGCCGACGTCGTCTCGATGCACGCCGCGGTCACGCCGGAGACCACCAACCTCATCGGGGCGGACCAGTTCGCTCGCATGAAGGAGGGTGCGATCTTCGTGAACTCCGCGCGTGCGCAGCTGCACGACGTCGATGCCCTGGTCGCCGCGCTCGAATCGGGACACCTCGCAGGAGCGGGCCTCGACCACTTCGTCGGCGAGAACCTCCCGGTCGACCACCCGCTCTGCTCGATGGGCAACGTGGTGCTGACGCCGCACATCGGCGGCGCGACCTTCGACACCGAGGCCAACCACTCGAAGCTCATCGCCGACGGCCTCGCGACGTTGCTCGCCGGCGGCCGGCCCGACAACCTCGTCAACCCGGAGGCGCTCGATCGTGGCTAGCGAGAAGCTCACCGCTCAGGAGACCAAGGAGCAGGTCCTGTGGACCGCGCAGGAGATGCTGCGCTCCGGGCTCGTCGAGGGCACCGCGGGGAACCTCGCCGGCCGGCTGCCCGACGGCAACGTCGTGCTCACGCCGTCGTCGCTCGACTACCTCGAGATGACGCTCGACGACCTCGTCGTCTGTGACCTCGACGGCAACGTGCTCGAGGGCGAGCGGAGCCCGACCACCGAGAAGGCGTTGCACCTGTCGGCGTTGAAGCTCCACGACAACATCGACGCGACGATGCACTGCCACGCGAAGCACGCCACGATGTTCGCCCTCGTGCGCCAGCCGATCCCGGCCGTGATCGAGGAGTTCGACGTGTTCGTCGGCGGCGACGTCGAGGTCGCCGAGTACCGCACCACCGGGACCGACGAGCTCGCCGAGGAGATCGCCGGACGCGTCGAGAAGAAGGCGTGCGTGCTGATGGCGAACCACGGGCTCTTCGCGGTGGGCAGGACGCCGAAGGACGTCCTGCACATCGCCTCGCTCGTGGAGCGCACCGCCGAGATCGTGTGGGGTGCCCGCGCGCTCGGCACGATCGTGCCGCTCCCCGACGAGGTGAACCAGCAGTTCTCCGGGTACTACCGCTACGGGCGAACCGGGAGCTTCTGAGCTGCGCCCGGTCGCCCGCTCGGGCTCAGGAGTGCTTGGCGAGCTCCGCGAACAACGGATCGTTGAATCCCTTGGTGCCGACCGTCATCGCCTCGAGCTCGAAGCGCTCCCCGGTCGAGACGATCTCGATGATGACGCCCTTGGTCATCTTCTTGTCGTCCATGGCGACACGGAGGTCGCTGCGGTTCCAGACGCCGATCTGCTCGGTCACCTTCGTCTTGTAGCCGGACTGCTTCGAGTTGAAGGCGTAGATCTTGTCGGCGGTGACCGCGAGCAAGGCCTGCCGGAACTTGAACACACCTTGCTTCCCGAGCCCGCCCGCCTTCTTGTTGTTGCTCATGCGCATGATCGTCCCGGCCAACCCGCTGATCTGCCCGACTCCCATCGCGCCGACGGACCCGGCCGGTTGCAGGATCCCGGCGGCGATCACCGGTTCGGGGACGTGCTCTTGTGCCGTCTCGTTGATCTGTGCGACCCAATCCCTTGCCATCCCGGTCCTCCTCGTTCGGCGATCGCTGCCGTCGGAGACGGTACGCCCCCGACCGTTCGGACGCTCGTGCTCGGCGCGTCCGGATAGCCTGACGCCCCGTGTCGTCGACCGCTTACAGCGAAGGGTCCTCGCTCGACGGCCCGCGAGGGAGCTTCCTCGATCTCCCGCCGGAGAGCATCGAGCGCCACAAGGCGGTCGGACTCTGGTACGAGGACACGACGCTCCGGGTCCGGGCCCACCTGCGCGACGCCTACACCGGGCCGGCCGGGATCGAGCGCGACGTCGTCGTGCTGCACGAGTACCAGCTCGACCTCTGGGTCGACGAGGCGACGCACGAGATCACGAAGGTCGAGGTCGTCCCGTTGAACCTGCCCTACGACGAGTGCTTCGACGCACCGGGCTTCGTCCAGCGGCTCGTCGGGCTCCGGCTCGTCCGGGGGTTCACGGGCCAGGCCCTCGCACTCCTCGAAGCCGAGGCCGGATGCACGCACCTCAACTCCCTCATCTCGGACCTGGCGATCGCAGGGCTCTTCTGCGGGTACGTCCGCCTCCAGGAGCAGGCACGCGCGACGGGCTCGTTGCCGGTCCTGCCGGCCAGCGACGAGCGCACCGGCGTGTGCACCGGCTGGCGCGCCGGCGGCACCCTCGCCACCTGGATGGAGTCGGGGAAGGGCATCGCTCCGTCGCGCATCTACCCCACGATCCGGCCGACGGTCGAGCCGGACGCGTGAGCATGGATCCGACCTCGCTCGATCCGGACAGGCGCTACTTCTCGCCCGAGATCGAGCAGATGGCGCGCGCCGACATCGACGCGCAACGCGACGAGAAGCTCCTCGGCGACCTCCTGCCGTGGGCCTACAAGCGGTCCGGGCTCATCCGCGAGACCTGGGACGCCGCGGGCGTGAAGCCCGCCGACATCAGCTCCATGGACGACTTCCGCGAGAAGGTCCCGTTCATCGACAAGGACGCGATCCGCTCCTACCGCGACCGGCACGACGACCCCTACGGCGGGCTGCTCTGCCTCGACCCCGCCGACCCGACGATGAAGGGCATCTTCTCGGCGATCTTCTCCACGTCGGGGACGACCGGCGATCCGACGCCTGCCCCCTTCGCGGGGCGCGGTCCGAGCATGCTCGTGCGCGAGTTCTGGGAGCTCGGCGCGCGACCGGGCGACCACTTCCTGCATTGCCTCTTCACGTTCCGAGGTCCGAGCATCCACGACACCATCCGCGGCATCGGCGCGACACCGGTGTTCATCGACCACCAGCCCCAGGACGTCGGCGAGCTGCTCCGCTTCAGCCGCGACTTCCGGCCGACGGGTTGGTACACGCTCTCGGGCCCGCTCATCATGATGATCGAGGAGGCCGCGACCCGCCTCGGCGTCGACCTCCAGGACGCGTTCTCCTCGTACCAGGGCGTCGTCTTCGCGGGCGAGCCGATCGGCCCCCGCGCGCGGCGCGCGTCGAGGAGTGGGGCCTGGAGCTGTTCATCCAGACGAGCCTCGGTGATGTCGGTGCCGCGACCGAGTGCCGCGAGCACGACGGCTGCCACATGTGGGAGGACACCGCCTTCATCGAGTCTCTCGACCCCGAGGGGACGGACTCGGTCGGCGACGGCGAACGGGGGGAGCTCGTCTCCACCACGCTCATCGACAAGGTCGCGCCTCTGGTCCGGTACCGCTCTGACGACCTGGTGCGCGTCACCCGCGAGCCGTGCGGCTGCGGACGAACGCATGGTCGCGTCCACACGCTCGGCCGCAAGGGCGACGAGCTCCTCGTCGAGGGCGTCTCGGTGCTCCCCGGCGACGTGTGGGATGCCGTCGAGAGCATCGACGAGACGAACGGGCTGTTCCAGATGATCCGTCCGGCTCGCGAGGTCGACACGCTCCAGCTCCGGGTCGGGTACGCGACCGAGGGACCGGGTGGCCTGCCCGCGCTCCGGGCCCGCATCGAGGACGCCGTCGAGGAGTCGGTGGGCATCCGGCCCGACATCGACCTGGTCGAGCGCGAGGTCCTGCTCCGCCAGGGCCCGCCCCACAAGATCCCTCGGGTGACGAAAGCATGAGGACCCGGAGCACGAGGACCCGGAGCACGAGGACCCGCGCATGACGTTCGCCGCCGCGTACGAGGATCCACCCCGCGTGTGGGGCGTCGGCCGCGTCGTGGTCGGCGACGAGGTCGTCCCGTGGGAGGTCAGCGAGGCCGACATCGACGACGAGACCGAGGTCGCGACCGACTTCCTCCGTGAGCTCGGTCTGCGCGAAGACGAGCTCGTGCTCCTCGTGTCGTACCTCTCCCAGGCGATCCACGTCGCGCCGTTCGAGCGCGCCGCCGGCAAGGTCGGCGCGCTGTACTCATCCGCCGACGCGAGCCGGTTCGATGCGTTCCGTACCGCGTCGCTCGTGCGTCAGCTGCGGCCGAGCGTGGTGTTCGGAGTCGACGATGCCGTACTCGACGGCTTCGCCGATCTCGAGCGCGATCCTGCCGAGGTGTTCGAGGCGGTGCGCTCGGTGGTCGCGTCCGGCACGACCGCGCAGGCCAGACTCATCGATGCCGGCGTGACGGCCGGAGTCTGGCTGCGCCTCGGGCCGCTCAACGCGGTCGGACGGCCGGGCGAGCACGAGCTCCGGTACGACGCCACGCGCTGGCAGGTCGACGCGCCCGACGGGGAGCTGCTCGTGACGAACGTCGCCGAGCGCCTCACCCCGAGCGACCGTTTCCGCACGGGTGTGCGCGGGAGCGTCCCCGCCCCCGGCCGCATCGCGCTCTGACGCTCCCCACCTCGGGTTTCTTGGCACGCTCCGTCGCACTATTCGCGCGCCAACGTGCCAAGAACGTCGACCGAAGCTGCCTCAGCGCTTGCGGATCAGCGTCAATCCGTCGCCGATGGTGAGGATGGTCGACTCGACGCGCGCGTCCGCGGCGACCAGGTCGTTGAACGCTCGGATCGCCCGAACGTCGTCGTCGGTGGCGGCAGTGTCGATCACCGCGCCGCTCCACAACGTGTTGTCGACGAGGATCACGCCGTTCGGCCGCAGGCGGCGGAGCAGCTCCTCGTAGTACCCCGCGTAGCTTTGCTTGTCGGCATCGATGAAGGCGAGGTCGATCGGCTCATCGTCCGGTAGGGCGCGCAGCGTCTCGATCGCGGGCGCGATCACGAGCTCGATGCGGTCGTCGACGCCGGCGCGCTTCCACCCCTCGCGCCCGATCGACGTCCACTCCTCGCTGACATCGCAGCACAGCAGAGATCCGCCGTCGGCGAGCCCGCGCGCGATGCACAGCGCGGAGTACCCGGTGAACGTGCCGACCTCGACTGCACGTCGCACCCCGAGCAGGCGCGTGAGCATCGTCATGAACGAGCCCTGCTCGGGCGCGATCTGCATGATCGAGAGGTCCGCGACCTTCTCGTGCGTCTCGTCGATGAGCCACTGCTGGACCTCGTCGACCGGTGCGGTGTGCCCGAGGAGGTAGTCGTGCATCTCGGGAGCGAGGAAGAACGACTTCGGTGTGTCAGCCATGGGCCGAGGTTACGGCACGTACTCACCGAGGAAGCTGAGCACGCAGTAGGCCGCGAGCCCCGCGGCCGCCAGGGTGCTGACGACTCGGTCGACCTCGCGTCGCTTCGTGAGCAGGGCGACGCCCAGGACGAGCGGGAAGGTCGTGAACGCATACCGTTCGAACGAGCCGACGTTCCGCGCCGTGAGCGCGAGCAGCACCGCTGCACCGGCGTATGCCGCATACGACGCCGGCAGCTTCCGGGCCACCACCACGACGAGCGCGACGACCACGGCGATCCAGAGCAGGTGCAGACCCGCACCGAAGCGGTCGCCGTCGATCGCGTGCCGGATCGCGTCCACGACGTGCGTGACCGGGTCGACGGTCCCGCCGCGCAGGCGGGGCTTGTCCTGCACGCTGAACGGGAGCATCGGGTCGTCGTACCGGGCACCCACCCACGCGAGGTAGGTCGCGGTGCCCACGATCGGTGATGCGACCGCGGCGAGGCGCGCTCCCCACTCGCGCGTGCTCACGTTGTTGTGCTCCCTCAGGACCTCGACGATCGCGGGCACGAAGAGGAGGAGCCCGACCGGACGAGTGAGCCCGGCGACCAGGCCGAAGGGCACGACGAGGAGCCAGCGCCGCGAGCGGAGCGCGAGGAACATCGCGACCCCACAGACGAGGAGCAGCGCTTCGGCGTACCCGAGCACGAGCGCCATCCCCGCGGGGATCACCGCCACGTACCACGCGGCGCGCCCTGCGAGCGCAGCATCACCGGTCTCGCGCAGCGTGAGCCGGTGCAGGAGCGCCCCGCCCACCAGCGCTGCCCCACTGGCGAGCACCAGCAGGGCCACGGCGGTGTGCCCGAGGAAGAGCCACCCGAGCCACCGCCCGAGGAGCGGGTACGCGGGGAAGAACCGCAACCCTGCCCGGGGCACGGAGCCGTAGCCGTGCTCGGCGATGCCGCGATAGAACGCACCGTCCCACGCGAAGAGCCCTTGCGACGCCGCGACGATGCCCTTCAGCTGCAGCTGGTCGACGAGATAGCGCGCCAGCTCGAGCGCCGCGACCACCAGGACACGCGCCACGAGCCACGGCACGATCGCCGCCCGCAGGTCCCGCCTGACGAACGCGCTGTCGGTCGCTCGGCGCACCACCGATCGGGCGGTGCTCATCCGCTACGCGTCGACGAGGGGAACGACCTCACCGGCGAAGCGCTCGAGGCTCTCGGACGACGGGTAGTCCCGGAACCACAGGATGAACTCACGACACCCGGCATCGACGAAGCCCTGCACCTTCTCGGCGACCTGTTCCACCGTACCGACGAAGTTGTCGCGCACGTAGCCTTCCGGATCGTCCCGACCCCAGAGGTGTCCGCCGTCGGGCTCGTCGAGCCAGCGCCCGAGGTCGGCGTCGGAGTCGAAGAGCCGGCAGTCCGGGGCGTGGGTCCGTGTGATGTCGTCGAAGGCGCGACCGATGCGTTCGCAGTGCCCGCGCAGGACCTCGGACTTGTGCACGAAGGTGTCGAGCCCGACCTGCCAGTTCGTCTTGTCGGCCCGTCGCGCGGCGATCGCGAGCGTGACCTTCTCGCCACCGCCGCCGATCCAGATCTCCGGCAGCTGCTGGACGGGCTTCGGGTCGCAGTAGGCACCGTCGAACTGCAGATAGCGGCCGTCGAACGTGACGGTCTCCTCGGTCCACATGCGACGGATGACCTCGATGGTCTCCTCGAGGATCCGGAGCCGGTCCCCCGCGGGGCGGAACTCGAAGCCGTACGCCTGGTACTCCTCCTCGTACCACCCGGCGCCCATGCCCAGGATGAGTCGGCCCTGCGACATCACGTCGAGGGTCGCCGCCTCCTTCGCGAGCAGGCCGGCGTTGCGGTACGACGCGCACGTGACCATCTGGCCGAGGCGGATCGTCTCGGTCCGTTGCGAGAGGGCGGCCAGCATCGTGAACGCCTCGAAGACGTGCGTCGGCTCACGGCGCGGCACCGTCTCGACGTGGTCGTAGACCCAGAGGTGGTCGTAACCCAGCTGCTCCGCCAGCACGGAGAGCTCCACGGTGCGCGCCCAGGCGTCCGGCCCCGACCAACCCGCGTACTCGAGCTTCCAACCCTGCGGCGCGAACGCACCCCATCGCAACGACGAGTCGGTCATGGGGCCGCTCGTGCCGCTTCCTTGAAGTCCCACCACTGGATCTCGACCATCATCGGCAACAGGTACCCGATGTAGATCGAGGTGATCGCGAGCATCCCGTGGTCGTCGACCTGCTTGTCGACGATGTCGACGCGATCGTCGTGCGCCCGGAACGCCTTCGCACGCTCGAGGACACCGTCGAGCTCGGCTTCGGTCTCGACCGACATGCCGTAGTGGTCGAGGCGAGCGCACGTCATCGGTTCGTCCTCGGCGATGAGGAACACGAACTGTTCGACGGTGTGGCAACCGAGCACGAGGCGACGACGGTCCTCCGTCATCACGTCGAGCTCCTTCCACCCGAAGACCTCGTCGTAGAACCGCGTGATGTCGGCGCGGTTCCCCTCGTCGAGCATGTCGGGCGAGAGGCTCATCGCGACGTGGTTGAACCGCGGCGATCGGGTCTTGGTGACGCTCTCGGGCGTGCTCATGTCGCAGCTCCCTGCCTCGGGACGATCATGACCTTCGCCGCCAGCTCGCCCCCGGCGAGACCCTGGATCGCACCGAGCAGCCCATCGAGGGGCACGTCCTCGGTCTCGATGAGGTCGTCGCTCGGGAAGTCGGGACGGGCGAGGAGCTCGAGTGCCCGGTCGAATCCGTCGGCGTCGTAGACGAACGCGCCCGTGACCACGAGCTCGTTCAGGAGGATCCGGTTCGCGTCGAAGCGCGGCGACTTGATCCCGGCTCCGACCAGGACGAGGGTGCCGCCCCGCTTGAGCTGGGTCAACGCGATCTCCATCGCGGCGTTGTGGCCCGAGCACTCCAGGGCGACGTCGAACGCGTCGTCGATGACGTCGCCGGGCGTGCGAGGCGCCGCGAGCGTCTCGGGATCGACTGCGGTGGCCCCGAGCCGCTCGGCGAGGGCGCGACGGACCGGGTGCGGCTCACTGACGACGATCTCGGTGACGCCACGCGCACGGGCGGCCGCGATGCTCAGCGTGCCGATCGGGCCGGCCCCAGTGATCAACAACCGTTGACCGGCGCGCACGCCACCACGCGTCAGGCCGTGCAGGGCGACGGCGAGCGGCTCGGCGAGTGCGGCGTGCCGTAGCTCGATGCCGTCCGGGAGGCGCAGGAGCGACCGGTCGTCGACCAGCGTGTACTCGGCGAACGCGCCGTCCGCGTGAGCGCTCATGCCGGGAGTGCTCCGACCGAGGCACAGCGACGGTCGCCCCTCGCGACAGTGCTCGCACTCGCCGCATCGCGGCGTCGGCCCACCGATGACCTCGTCACCGACCTTCCACGTCGTGACCGCGTCACCGACGGCGACGACGCGGCCGCTGTACTCGTGCCCCTCGACCGTCTCGGGCCGTCCCCAGCCCTCGAGCACGAAGTGGATGTCGCTGCCGCAGATGCCGCAGTGGCTCACCTCGAGCAGCACGTCGTGAGCACCGACCTCGGGAACCGGGCGGTCCTCGACCGAGAGCTCTCCGGGGGTGCGGTAGACCGCGGCTCGCATGGTGGTGGGCAGCTGCTGGACCGTCATGCGCGGCAGCATGGCCGGAACCTGACGCCCACGTCAACAATCGCGACGGGTCCCGGACGGCTCGCGCTCAGGCGTAGTCCTCGTGCAACACCGTCGTGACGGTGTCGGAATCACCGGCCAGCGCCCACAGGTAGTACATCTCGCAGTCCGGCGCCGCGACGACCGGGTGCCAGCCGGCCGTGATCCGCTCGATGCTGCCATCGCGCACGACCACGGGCGCGTAGCTCGGCGTCGCTCCGGTCTGGTCTTCGAAGCCGACGTGGACGCCGAACCCGTGCTCGGGGTCGAAGCGGTAGAGGTACAGCTCTTCGTGCTCGTGGCGGTGCGGCGGCCAGCTCGACCAGCCGCCCGGCGGGTTGAGCGTCTCGCCCACGATCAGCGGGCCCTCCGCGAGGTAGGTACGGACGCGCCGCGCCGTGGTCCCCTCGCCGCGCGCCTCGTCGGCAACGGTCGCGGGGTCGATCAGTCGCGTCGGGATCGCCCGCGTGGTCGCTCGCCAGACGATCGTGGCGCGCAGGTCGCCGGCCAGCGCGAAGTCGGTGTTCGGACCGATGCACGCCGACCACCCCGGACCGACGAACACGTCGTCGCGCCCTCGCACCTCGGTGGTCGCCTCCCCGGCGGTCAGCAGGCCGTCGCCATCCTCGATGAGCACCCATGCCGTGGCATCGCCCGTGCGGCCGGACGCCTCGCCCACCGTCCGCACG
Organism: uncultured Acidimicrobiia bacterium; assembly: GCA_963720675.1. GTDB lineage: Bacteria > Actinomycetota > Acidimicrobiia > IMCC26256 > PALSA-555 > JALHSW01. The sequence continues at coordinate 727,906 of CAVRGH010000010.1, forward strand.
GCACCGAGGAGCCCGTCGGCACCCGGTTCGAGCAGTTCGGTGGCCGCGGCGGCCTCGAGGGTCAGGACCGATGCCGCCTGCACAGACCCCCCTCCCGTCAGATCCTCCGGATCGGCGAGCGTAATAGGGTCGTGGGAGCCGGGCGACCGGCGTCGAGGGGGGACGATGCGAGCGATCGCGGGGACGATCACGAGGGGCAGACGTACCCGCCGCGTGCTCATGGTGGCGCTCTTCGCAGTGGGCGCGCTCACGCCCGTCTCCGTCGCGCTCGCACCGGGGGCGGGCGCCGAGCCGGCCACCGCCGATGTCCACATCGTGAACCTCAACCTCCTCCACGGCGCGTTCTGCCCACCCGAGACCGACGGCTGTCAGGCACCCGACCGCGTCGACCTGCTCCTCCAGCAGCTCGAGGACTCGACGTGCCCCGACGTGGTCGGCCTGCAGGAGATCAACCAGAACCTCTCGGACCTGCTCGCCGAGAAGTACCAGAGCGTCTGCGACGGCAAGTACCGACTGGTGTTCCCGACGAAGAAGGTGCGCAACAACGACACCGAGCAGGTGCTCACCACACTGCCGATCAAGAGCACCAAGGTCATCACGCTCGTCGGGAACTTCCGGGGGGCCTCCCGCGTCACCCTGAAGTCGCCGATCGGGCGGCTCGTGCTCGTCGTCACCCACCAGGACGGCAACCCCGACGTGGTCACGGTCCCCGGCTGCAAGCTCTGCAAGCCGCCGTGCTCCCACGACCGGTCGGTCTACGCGTGCCAGACCGACGCCGCCGCCGGGCTCGCCGACGAGACCGGCGGACCGAAGGCCGTACGCGTCCTGATGGGCGACTTCAACGTGACCCCGACCTCGGACCGCTACGGGTACCTCACCGCAGCGGGCTGGGTCGACAGCCACCTCGCCGCGGGCAACGCCGAGTGCGACCCTGCCACCGGGGTGAACTGCACCAGCGGTCGCGAGGACAAGTCGGTCGACGCGCTCAAGGACCCGAACGCCCGGGAGTCGGAGCGCATCGACTTCATCTTCGTGAAGCCGCCCGCGAGCTGTGCCGTCGCCTTCGATCCGGTCACCGACGACGACGGCGACTCCCTCGGCACCGGGCTCTGGAAGAACACGCCGGCGGTCGACGGCCCCGGAGGGCTCGTGTGGACCTCCGACCACACCGGGGTCTCTGCCGATCTCTCCTGCAGGAAGGACTGAACCCATGGCCCACGACCTCGTCATCCGCGGCGGTACGGTGGTCGACGGCACCGGTGCACCCGGTCGGCGCGCTGACATCGCGATCGTCGGCGACCGCATCGCCGAGATCGGCGACGACCTGCACGGCACGCGCGAGCTCGATGCGTCCGGGAAGATCGTGGCGCCCGGCTTCATCGACATCCACACCCACTACGACGCGCAGGTGTTCTGGGACCCCGCGCTCACCCCGTCGTCGTGGCATGGAGTCACGAGCGTCGTCGCGGGAAACTGCGGGTTCTCGATCGCGCCATGTCGCGAGGAGCACCGCGGCCTCATCGGCCGCACCCTGCAACACGTCGAGGACATGAGCCTGCCGACGCTCGAGGCCGGCATCCCCTGGGACTTCGAGACGTTCCCCGAGTATCTCGATTCGGTCGCGCGCCACGGCAGCGTCCTCAACTACACCGCATACATCGGCCACACGGCCCTGCGGCTGTTCGTGATGGGCGACGCCGGCTACGAGCGCGAGCAGCCGACCGACGACGAGCTGGCCCGAATGGCCGACCTCGTGCGCGAGGCCATCGCCGCCGGCGCGGCCGGGTTCGCGTCGAGCTCCGCGCAGACCCACAACGGCGACGGCGGCCGACCGGTCCCTTCGCGCCTGGCGGGCATCGACGAGCTCGAGGCCCTCACGGAACCCCTGCGCGACCTCGGTCGGGGCGTGGGGGCGTTCACCCCCGGCGAGAAGGTGACCCACCCCGAGATCTACGACCTCCAACGACGCATCGGCCAGCCGTTCACCTGGACCGCGTTGCTCGCGATCAAGGGCTCGCCCTTCGCCGCCCAGATGGCCGAGCTCAACGAGCGCGAGCGCGCGACGGGCGCCGACGTGTGGCCCCAGGTCACGTGCCGCCCGCTCACGTTCCAGATGACGCTGGCCGACCCGTTCACGTTCAACACCGTCCCGTCCTTCAAGGCGTTGATGGACCGGCCACGGGCCGAGCGCATCGCGGCGTACCAGGACTCCGAGTGGCGCCGGGTCGCGCAGGACGAGCTCGAGCACGGTCGGATCTTCCGCGCACGCTGGGACACGATGACGGTGGCCGAGTGCAAGCAGCACCCCGAGCTCGAGGGCACGACGGTCGAAGCCCTCGCCGCGTCACGCGGCGTGCCACCGCTCGAGGCCATCATCGACCTCGCGGTCGAAGACGACCTCGCCACACGATTCCGCACGATCCTGGCGAACAACGACGAGCCCGTGATCGAAGAGCTGATGCGCACCGAGGGGATGCTCATCGGCCTCTCCGACGCCGGCGCGCACGTGAGCCAGCTGTGCGATGCGTGCTTGCCCACCGACCTGCTCGGCAACATGGTGCGCGAGCGTGAGGTCCTCAGCGTGGAACACGCGGTCCACAAGCTGACCGGTGAGCCGGCTGGGGTGTTCGGGTTCTCCGATCGGGGCGAGCTCGCGGAGGGTAAGGCCGCCGACGTCGCGGTCTTCGATCTGGACACCGTCGCCCCGGGCAAGCTGCACCGCGTCCGCGACTTCCCCGCCGACGGCGAGCGACTCGTCGCCGACGAGCCCGCGGGCGTCCACCACGTGGTCGTGAACGGCACCCCCATCCGCGTCGACGGTGCACCCGTCCCCGAGGCGGTCGAGTCGCGTCCCGGCCGCATCCTGCGGGGTTGAGGGGCGCTCGACGATGGCTGCACCGGCAGGGACGAACACCGACAACCAGCAAGCAGCCACCCAACCCGGCGCTGCACTCGATCCGGTCACCGCAGAGGTGATCCGATCGGGCATGGAGACCATCTGCTTCGAGATGGCGACCTTCGTCTCGCGCACGGCGACCACGCCGATCCTCAACCAGTCGAACGAGCGCAACGCGACCATCCTCGACGGAAAGGGCCGCCTGGCCGCGCTCTCGGTCGGCATCCCGCAGTTCATGCTCAGCTCGACGTTGCCGGTGCGGTTCTGCCTCGAGTTCCTCGAGGGCGAGCTCTTTCCCGGCGACGTGCTCGTCGCCAACGATCCGTACACCGGCGGCGGCCACCTCCCCGACTTCAACGTGTTCTCGCCGGTCTTCGCGCCCGACGGCGAGCTGCTGCTCGTCGCCTCGATCCAGTGCCATCACGGGGACACGGGCGGTGCGCTGGCCGGCGGGTACAACGTCTTCGCGAAGGACATCTGGTCCGAGGGAACCCGGTACCCCCTCCTGAAGATCGTCGACCAGGGCCGGGAGCGGCGCGACGTCGTGCTCACGATGCGCGCCAACAACCGGCTCCCCGGCTTCATCGGCGACCTCCGGGCCCAGGTCGGTGCCGCGCAGCTCGGCGCCGCCCGGCTCGGTGAGCTCGTCGACGCGTACGGCGCCGAGGCGATCCTCGGTGCCGTCGACCGCACCATCGACGACACGCAGCGACGCTTCCGCGAGGAGATCGCCGGCTGGCCCGACGGCACGTACGAGGCCGACGTGTACGTCGACTGCGACCCCGCGGGGAACACCGACATCCACGTGCACGTGGCGATCACGGTCGACGGCGAGAAGATCATCGTCGACTTCGCGGGCTCCGACGACCGGCCCGAGCTGAACGCGTGGTCGACGTTCGGCAACACGCGCGGGTACACGATCGCCCAGCTCGCCAGCCTCGTCGACCCGAGCATCCCGAAGAACGAAGGGTTCTTCGACTGCATCGACCTGCGGGTCCCTGAAGGGACCTGCCTCAACCCGCGCGAGGGCAAGCCGGTGAGCGCGGGAACCCATCACCCCGGTGTCGAGGTGGGCGACGCGATCGCCATCGCGATGAGCCGGATCATCCCGGACCGCTGCGCGCCGCAGACCTACAAGTACGGCAGCCCACGCCAGATGTGGGGCGACCTCGACCCGCGCACCGGCAAGTCGTTCTTCGACCATGGCGGCGAGGTGAACGCGGGCTGGGTGAACGCGGTGCGCGACGTCGACGGGTGGGGCGCGCTCGTCGCTTCGAACGGCAACCTCATCAAGGCGTCGGCCGAGATCAATGAGGCGCTGTTCCCGCACATCCTCCGCGGGCGCAACTACCTCACGGACTCCGGCGGTGCCGGGCAGTGGCGAGGCGGCTGTGGCAGCCACTTCGTCAAGGAGGTCCGCACGCCGACCCAGGTCAACCAGTACGTCGTGAACCAGCGGCACCTGCACCCCGGCATCGCCGGCGGCCACGACGGGTCGCCCGACCACTGCGTGATCAGCGCGGGGACCGAGCGCGAGCAGGTCGTCGCCCCCACCGTCGCCGGCGCGCAGATGGAGACCGGCGACCGGCTGGTGTACGACTTCGGAGGAGGCGGCGGTTGGGGCGATCCCCTGGATCGGGACCCCGCAGCGGTCCTCGAAGACGTGTGGGACGAGTACGTGTCGATCGAGGCCGCGCGTGACGAGTACGCCGTGGTCGTCACCGGGACCGTCGCGGCGATGGACCTGGCGCTCGACGCCGCCGCGACCGACGCGCTGCGTGCCGCCAGGTCGAGTGGGCGGCGGAGCACGGTCGCCCGATGAGCACCCCGACCTATCGCATCGGCATCGACGTCGGCGGCACCTTTACCGACGTCGTCGCGATCCGCTCCGACGGGGTCGTCGTTCTCGAGAAGACGCCGACCACACCTCGCGACCAGTCCGACGGCGTGCTCGACGGCATCAACCGGATCGCGACCGCCGAGGGGTTCGACTCGACCGGGGCCGTGCTCGCCGCGACCACCTCGATCGTTCACGGCACGACCACCGGTGACAACACGATGATCCAGATGTCGGGCGCAGCGACGGGACTGATCGTCACGGAGGGCTTCCGCGACGAGATCGAGCTGCGCCGCTGCTACAAGGAAGACATCTGGGACCCGGCGCTCGGCCCGCCGGAACCGATCGCGAAGCGCCGCGTGCGCCTCGAGGTCCCGGAGCGCATGACCGCGGAAGGCGAGGTCGACACCCCGCTCGACGAGGACGCAGTGCGTGCCGCGGTCCGGCGGTTGCAGGCGTTCGGTGTCACGTCGATCGCGATCGTGTTCCTGCACTCGTACCTGAACCCGGTGCACGAGCTCCGCGCACGCGAGATCGTCCTGGAGGAGTACCCCGACGTCGAGCTCGTCTCGCTGTCGCACGAGGTCTACCCCAAGCCTCCCGAGTTCGAGCGCACGTCGACGACGCTCGTGAACGCGTACGTGGGCCCACCGATCGTCCGGTACCTCGGTCGGCTCGAGGAGCGCCTCCGCGACGCGGGCTACGAGCGCGAGCTGCTGATCGCCACGTCCGCCGGCGGCGTCGCGACCCCGGATGCCATTGGCCGCCTCGCGGCAGCCACCATCGGCTCCGGCCCCACCGGCGGTGTCGTCGCGGCGAGCCGGGCCGGCACCGACGCCGAGCTCGGCGACGTCGTGAGCGTCGACATGGGAGGGACGAGCTACGACGTCTGCCTCATCCGGGATGGGCGCCCCGAGCTCAACAGCGATTGGAACTGGCGGCACCGCTACTGCATCGCGCTCCCGATGGTCGACATCCACGCGGTCGGCGCCGGGGGCGGCTCGATCGCCAGGGTCGACGGGACCGCGCTCCGGGTCGGTCCGGAGTCCGCAGGCTCCGAGCCGGGCCCCGCGTGCTACAGCCGGGGCGGTACCCGCCCGACCGTCACCGACGCCGACCTGATCCTCGGGCGGCTCGACCCGACCACCTTCTGGGGTGGTCGGAGCGCACTCGATGCCGCGAAGGCACGAGCCGCCCTCGAGTCGGTCGGGACGCCGCTCGGGCTCGACGCCGAGGAAGCGGCGCTCGCGACGGTCCGTATCGTCGACGCGCACATGACGGACGCGGTCCGTCGGGTCCTCTCGCTCGCCGGCGTCGATCCGCGAACGCTCGACCTCTGCGCGTTCGGCGGCATGGGCGCGCTCCACGCGACGACCCAAGCCGCCGCGCTCGGCATGCGCCGGGTCCTGGTCCCGCGCGCAGCACCGGGCTTCTCGGCGCTGGGGCTCGTCTCCGCCGACCACGTCGTCGACGCGACGCGCGGCTTGCTCGCCGACTGGCGCGAGGTCGACGTCGAGCGCCTCGACACGCTCGCTCACGAGCTGGAGGCCAACGCGCGCTCCGAGCTCGACCGCGCCGACGTGCCGCGAGATCGGCAGGTGTTCCGCTGGGCCCTCAACCTCGTCTACCCGGGACAGACCTTCGACCACGCCATCCCCGTGGACTACTCGTCGTCCGCCGCACTGAGTCGGGCAGACGTCGAGGCGTGCGTCGAGGAGTTCCACCGCCAGAACGAAGAAGCCCGACTCATCGAGGCGCGGGCGCAGGAACCGATGGTCCGCGGCATCCGGCTCACCGCGACCGGCATCGTCGACCGACCGGCCCAGGTGCACCTCGAACCCGTCGACACGCTCCCGCCGCCGAAGACCAGTCGCCGCGTGCACACCGGTGACGCGTGGCACGACGACGTCCCGGTGTACGACGCGGCAACCCTCGCGCCCGGGCCCCTCATGGTCGGTCCCGCGATCCTGCAGTACCCGTTCACGACGCTGCTCCTGCGCGCCGGCGACTCCGCGCACATGCTCGCGAACGGCGACGTGCTCGTCGACGTCGCCTGACCCTCAGTCCCCCACGGCCTCGGCGACCGGCACGGCCGGGCGGGTGATGCGCCGGACCAGTGCGACCACCGCGACCGCCGCGTAGACGGCAATCGCGGGCTCCGCCGCGAGGCGGAACCGTTGGTTCCCCCAGGACACGATCCCGACGAACGTGACGCCCACGATCAGGGCGAGCAGCGGCGCGAACTCCGCACTGCGCCCTCTCACCCTGACGAAACCTGCGACCGCGAACCCGAGCGTGACGATGAAGGCCGCCCAGGCGAGGACCTGCCAGTCCGCCTGTCGGCTCTCGACCGTCTCCTCGCCGCGCGCCTGGTCGATGGGGTCGTAGAGCCCCCAGAGCCGCAGCGCCCGCACGACGCCGACGAGCGGCAGCCGTTCGAGGTGGTCGGTGGCGTACTCGAGACCTGCGCTCCGGCCGGCGGCAGCCGCCTTCGCCTCACTGACCCCTGGCTGGGGAGGAGTCAGACAGCGGAAGTCCCAGAGGCCGAGCCCGGCGCCCGAGTACGTGCGGGGACAGTTCGCCCCCTCCATGAGGGTCCCGGAGTTGCTCGTCACGAGGATCGGGGTGTCGAGCGCGGTGCTCCGAGACACGATCCACGGCGCGAGCGCGACCGCGAAGACGAGCAACGCGGTGCCTGCCGCCAGCCAGCGCCGGGGCGTGGTCAGCGACCGCGCGCCGAGCACCGAGGCGCCGACGAGGATCGGAGCCAGGAAGAGGGCGTCCGATCGCGTGAGGGTGGCGAGCGCGAGCACCACGCCCAGCGAGGCCCACCACCAGCCCGAGTCCGACCGTGTCGCTCGCAGCGCGACCAAGGTCGCCAAGCTCATCAGCGCCACGAAGAGGCTCTCCGACATCAGCGAACCGTCGGCCGCGATCAGGCTCGGGCTCACGGCCACCACGGCCGCCGCGGCGAGGCCGATGGCACGGCCGCCGAGCGCGCGCCCGACGTAGGCGGTGAGCACGATCGTGGCCGTCCCGGCCAGCGCGCCCGCCAGCTGGAACGACCAGTCGCTGGTTCCCCCGAGACGATCCACCACCGAGAGCATCAACGGCCACAGCGGCGGGAAGGCGGCGGTCGGGACGACGCGGCCGGAGCCGACCAGCTCACCGACGTTCACGAACCCGATGCCGTCCGCGAGCGTCGAGGCCTGGATGCGGTACCACAACGCATCGGCGCCGAACACGATCTTGGGGCCGATCACGGCGATGTACCCGACGCGGAGCGCGAAGCCGAGCAGCGCGACCACGGCCAACGAACGACCGAATCGCCGAGCGATCGCCGTCAGCACCGTGGTGCCGGTACCCGCGGTCCTTGTCAGGCCGAGATTCGCCAAGCGCGCACCCTACCGGCGACCGACCTCCCGACCCTTCCCGCGGCACGCGCTACGGTCCCCGACCTCATGGACTTCGAGTTCTCCCCCGAGCAAGAGGAGCTGCGGGCGAGCGTGCGGCGATTCCTCGACGACCGCGCACCGATCGCCTGGGTGCGCGAGCGCTACGACGACCCGCGCGGCACGACCGACGAGGTCTGGCACGGGCTCGCCGACCTGGGCGTGCTCGGGCTGCTCGTGCCCGAGCGGCACGGCGGTGCGGGCATGGGCATGGTCGATGCCGCAGTCGTCCTGGAGGAGCTCGGCCGCGCCGTGCACCCCGGGCCGTTCGCTTCGAGCGCGATCGGGGCGACCGGTCTGCTGGTCGACCTGGACGCGGAGGGTGCCGGTGACCTGCTCGGCGCGCTCGCCGAGGGCCGCGCGGTCGCGACGCCGGCGCTCCTCGAGCCGGGGCGTCGCACGCGCTGGACCGACCCGGCCACCACGGCCCGGCGCGAAGGGGACGCCTGGCTCCTCGACGGCACCAAGGTGCACGTCCCCGATGGCGTCGCGGCGACCGTGGTCCTCGTCAGCGCTCGCGACGACGAGGGCGTTCTCGGCGTCTTCACCGTGGAGACGTCCACTGTGGGCCTCGTGGTCGAGCCGACCCCCACCGTCGACGGGAGCCGCAAGGAAGCCACGATCACGCTCGCTGCGGCATCCGCACGTCGGATCGGTGGCGACGCGCGCACGGCACTGGCCGCGAACGCCGACCGTACGGGCATCGCTGCGGTGGTCGAGGGCGTCGGCACCGCCGGACGCGCGACTCGAGCTCACGGTCGCGTACGCAACCGAGCGCAAGCAGTTCGATGCACCGATCGGCTCGTTCCAGGCCGTCCAACACCTGTGCGCCGACATGCTGCGGGCGGTGGAGCTCGCCCGCGCCGCCGGCTACTACGGATGCTGGGCCGCTGACGACGCGTCACCCGAAGAGCGCCACCGGGCCGCGACGATCGCACTCGCCTTCGCGACGGACGACCTCTACACCGTCGGCGCGTCAGCGATCCAGGTGCACGGTGGCATCGGCTACACGTGGGAGCACGACATCCACCTCTTCTACAAGCGCCTGCTCACGCTCCAGCAGACGGGTGGCGGCAGCGTCGACGCGCTCGAGGAGCTCGCCCACCTGGTCATCGACTGACCGTCACGCCCGGGGCACCTCGTAGAGGAGGTCGTCGCCGAAGCGCCCGACCAGCTCCAGCGGCGCTGCGGTTGCCGGGTCGAGCAGCCGTTCCCACGGCGTCCCCGCGACCCCGGGGTGGACGACCACGTACCGGACGCCCAGCGCTCGCAGCCGTGCGATGGCGGCCGGATCCGGCAACGAGCGGAGCCGCTTCGAGTTCCGCAGGTACGACGGCGGAAGGTACCCGGAGTATCCGTTCGGCATGACCCGGTGGTGCGCCGTCGATCCGTAGAGGTTCGCCGCCTGGGAGAAGTACGTGACGTCGAGGCGGTCGGACGGGTTCATGGGGAGGTAGACGACGCCACCCTCGTCGGTGCGCCGGGCGAGCTCGGCGTCGACCGGCGCGATCGCCACGTCCGGCTTGTCGAACCACGGGTCGAAGCCCTCGAGCATGACGGCGCCGACGAGCACCACCGCGACGACGGCCGAGACGACCACTCCACGGATGCGCACCCGCGCTCGGAGCCACCCGACGATCGCGACGGTCCCGAGCCCGGCGAGCAACCCGAGACCGCACAGCCCGATCATCCAGGCTCGGCCCGTCGCGCGCAGCGCGTTGAACGGGGGTACGAGCTCGTACAAGAGGCGGTACGGCGCGTACTGGCGCCACCCGGTCGCTGACGTACCGATCGCGAGGACCACGCCCACGCCGAGCAGCGCGAGCCCGGTGATCGCCTGGGTGCGCTTCCGTCCACGGGCCCGCCACGCGTGGACCATGCCGACTACCGCGACGATCGTCGCGACCAGCCCCGGGAACGTGGGGATGCGCGGTGCATCGGTGGGGCCGAGACCGAGCAGGTCACCCCAGATCACGGACCCGTCGACGTGCGCGAAGTTGGCGCCGAGCGGCCCGAACGTCGCCAAAGAGAACTGGTAGTGCGGATCGCGGGCCTGGACCTGGAGGTTCGGGATCGCGAGGAGCGCGAGACACACGGCCGCGCCGCCGAGCGCGAAGAGGCCCGCGAGCACACCTCGCTTCCCGAGGACGCGCAGCCGGACGACGAGGACGACGGTGGCGGCGACCATCGCGTACGTCGCGGGGTAGAAGGACACCGAACCCTGCCACGCCACGACGGCGATCAGCGCGACGACGGGCCCTCGGAGCCGCCCGTCGGTACGAGCACGTTCGGCGAGCCACCACGCGGCCGCCGCCGCGAGGGGCACGCCGGGGCGGACGGCGATGTGGAGGTGGCGGGTCGTGAGCGCACCGAACGGCCCGAAGGCGTACACCGCGCCGGCCACCGCTCCGGCGAGCCGTGAGCCCGTCACGAGACGCACGAAGAGGTAACCCGAAGCGGCGCATGCCGTGAGGGCCAAGATGAGGATCACGTTGAAGACGCCGATCGGCGTCATCCCGAGCCAGCGCAGCGGCAACGACGGGATCGCGACGCCGAGCAACGAGTCCGAGTAGGCGAGCGTCGTCTTCTCCGGGGCGAAGATGTTCGCGTTGTAGACGTTCTTCCCCGTCTCGACCGCGTGCTGCACCCAGTCGACCGCCCAGGCCGAGTACAGCGCGTCGATCCCGTCGCGCGCTCGCGTCTGGAGATGGAGGACGAGCGGCCAGGTGAAGGCGATCGCCGCGAGGAACGAGCCGCCCAGCACCGAGCCCGTCTCGATGGCCCGCTCGCGACGGGTCATCCGGTCTGCCGCGTCATCCGGTCGGCCTCATCGGCGAGGTGGTTCCTTCCCGATCCGCCGGTACGCCTCCGCCGGGAGGTCTGCGACGTCCTTGTAGAGGTGGTGCACGCAGGGCTCACCGGGCGCCTCGGGCGGGAACTCGACGCTCGTGGGCGTTGCGCCCCACTCGACGGGCTGGATCTCGTTGTTCACGGAACAGTGTGCGCAATACACCCAGAGCTCGTCGCGCATGAACGTCTGCCCGGACTGCTCACGCAGCTTGAGGTACGCGTGCTCTCCCTCGTAGCGGCCGTCCTCGATGAGCTTCCCGCCGCTGCCGCAACGGAACGAGAGGACGATCTTCTCGTCGTCCTCCTCGACCTCGACCTCGCCCATATTGGCGAGCATCGCCCGGGCGATCACCTTCGCCCGGGCGGAGGCCGGCAGCGTCCCCCACTCGGTGCCGGTGTCGCGCCGGGGCTTCACGAACTCGTCGCCGGTCTTGCGGAGCGCCCGCTCGACCGCTTCCTCGCCGAGCTCCTCGCCGATGAACGTGAGCAGCGTGGTGATCCAGTTGATCGAGTAGTCCTTCAGGCCCGACCACTGCGCGACGGCGCGGTCGACGAGCTCGATCCCGCCCTCGGTGTCCCCCGCTCGCAGTGCCGCCTTGGCCTGCTCCCACAGCGGCGTCTCCATGCGCTCGATGTCGGCATCGCTGAGCTGACGTTCGGTCATGACGTGCCTCTCTCGCTCTCGGACGGCGAGGACCCCGACCCCAGGATCTAGGCGCGTGGGAGCCCCAACACGCGCTCGGCGATGATGTTGCGCTGGATCTCGCTCGTGCCCCCGGGGATGGTGCCCGAGAACGAGCGGAAGTACTGCGTGATCCAAGAACCCTGACGCCACATGCGCGGGCCCAGGTGCTCCGTGTCGAGTGCGGCGGCCCCTTCGGACTCGGCGCCGAACAGCAGCAGGCGTTGGAGCACCTCGCTCCCGTACAGCTTCAGCAGCGAGTGCTCGGGCGCGGACTTGCCCCGCATGAACTTCGAGAAGCCCCGGTAGCCCATGAGCATCAGCGCCTGTGCGTCGACGTGGAACGACGCGACCTCGTCGCGGAAGCGGGCGTCCTCACGGAGCGGCCGACCGTCGGGACCCGGCTCGGCACCCATCGCGACGAGTGCGTCGAGCGCGCGCTGCACGTCGTAGGCGTACTCGATCCAGAGCATCGCCCGTTCGTGGCCCAGCGACACCTGGGTGAGCGCCCAACCCTGGTTGAGCTCGCCGAGCAGGTTCTCCTTCGGCACCACGACGTCGGTGAAGAACACCTCGTTGAAGTCGGTGTAGTCCTGCTCGGTGAGCTCCGGGAACGGGCGTGCTTCGACGCCCGGCGACTTCATGTCGACGATGAAGACGCTGATCCCTTTGTGCTTGGGCACGTCGGGGTCGGTGCGCACGAAGCACATGCACCAGTCGGCGTGGTGGGCACCCGAGGTCCAGACCTTCTGCCCGTTGATGACGAAGCTGTCGCCGTCCTGGACCGCTCGCGTCTTGAGGCTCGCGAGGTCGCTGCCGGCGCCGGGCTCGCTCATCCCGAGGCACCAGGCGATCTCGGCCCGGAGCGTGGGGAGGAGCCAGCGTTCCTGCTGCTCGGGCGTGCCGGCGTCGCGCAGCGAGGGGGCGATGATGCCGAGCGCCTGCGGGTTCAGGCTGCGGGGGATCTCCCGCTCCTTCATCACCTCGAAGTAGATCATCTGCTCCGACGCGCTCGCGTTGCGGCCACCGAGCTCCGGCGGCCACCCGGGGACGAGCCAACCCGCGTCGAACTCCGTTCGCTGCCACGCACGCGACCAGTCCTGCAGGTCGGCGCTGGACTTCCGGGGGCCCTCGATCAGCTCGCGCGGCGGCGCGTGCTCGTCGAGCCACGCGGTCAGCTCGGCGCGGAAGGCTTCCTCGGCGGCTCCGTAGCGAAGTTGCACCGCCGGAACCTACCTGCGCTGCGTGAGCAGGAGCGCCCCGGCCATCGGCCCACCGCCCGCGCAGGCCACCCCGACCTCCGGGTCGCCCGGCACCTGACGGTCGCCGGCCTCGCCCCAGAGCTGCACACAGGCCTCGTGGATGAACCCGAACCCGTGGAGCCGACCCGACGAGAGCTGCCCACCGTTGGTGTTCAGCGGAAGCTCGCCGTCGAGCGCGATGCGCTGTCCACCTTCGACGAACGGGCCCGACTCACCGACGCCGCAGAACTTCATCGCCTCGAGCCAGCACATGGTGATGAAGGAGAACCCGTCGTACATCTCGGCGAGCTGCACGTCGGACGGCTCGAGGTCGGTGCGGCTCCACAGCTGCTCTCCCGCGTCGCGCACCGCCATGGTCGTGAGCGGCTCCCACTGGTCCCACGAGGGACGGCCGTGGAGCGCGGTGCCGACCGCCTCGACCTGGATCGGGGGCTTCCGGAGGTCCGGAGCCGTGTCGGCTCGGGACACGATCACCGCGGTGCCGCCGTCGCACGGCACGTCGCAGTCGTAGAGGCAGAACGGCGACGAGATCATCCGCGCGCTCAGGTAGTCGTCCATCGACATCGGGTCGCGGTAGATCCCCTTCGGGTTCAGCGCGGCGTTCTTGCGGGCGTTGAGCGCGATCTGCGCGAGCTGCTCGCGCGTCGTTCCGTACTCGTGGAAGTGCAGGTTGCACATCATCGCGATCCACGTCGCCGCGGAGGGCACCGAGTACGGCAGCAGCCACTCCATGAAGCCGCTCGCTCGGTAGCTCGAGCCCCCGCCGCCTCCGCCGGGCATCACCGCGGCGCGGCCGCCCTCACCCTGTGCGCTGCCCTCGAAGACGCTGCGGAAGCACAGCACGTGCGTCGCGAGCCCGGCCGAGACGGCGAGGCAGGCGTTGATGACCGAACCGAGCTGCGACGGGAGCTCGAGCGCGCCCGTCCACCAGTTCAGATTGAGGCGGAGCGCGTCGTGCACGTCGGTGACACCGGCACCGGAGAACCCGATCGGCGATTCCATGCCGCCGGGGTATGTGGAGATCCCGTCGATGTCGGCCGTCGTCAGCCCTGCGTCCTCGATCGCGGCGAGGCACGCGTCCAGCGTCAGCTCGAGTGGGTCACGGTGCAGGCGCCGCCCGACATCGGACTGGCCGGCACCGCTGATCAGCGCGCGGCGCTCCCCGAGGAGATCTGTCGCTTCGGTCATCTCGTCTCAGCCCTTCACCGGCTCGAACACGGGGATCCAGACCTCTTCTTCGACGTGCGCCTCGAACAGCACCTGGACCGGCATGTCGAACGTCACGTCCTCGGGCGCGCAGTTCACGATGTTCGTCGTGACGCGCAGATCCTCCTGCTCGGGGAAGCTCACCACTGCGAGGACGAACGGTGGCTCGAGCCCGGGCATCCACGGCTGGTGGTTGATCGAGAAGGTCAACACGGTGCCCCGACCCGAGATCGCCTCGACGCCGAGGTCCTTCGAGTGACACTTCGGGCAGAGCACGCCCGGCGGGTGGATGAAGTACTTGCACGAGTTGCACCGCTGGAAGCGGAGCTCCCCGTCGCGCCCGCCCCGCCAGTAGTGCTCGTTCCGCGCGGTGATCCGCGGCAGGATCCGAAACGGCACGTCAGTCGTCGCCATCGTCGTCCTCGTCGTCGTCGGTATCGGGAGCGACCGCGGCGGCGAAGCCGCGACGGGCGTGGGGCACCGCTTCGGCCGCGGGCAGGAGCCCGAAGCTGGGGGCCGTCAGCATGATCGAACCGATCACCTCGTCCCACGAGGCACCGACCTCGCGGGCGAGGCTGGCGTGGCGCGCCACACCGTCACCGTTGCGCACGATCACCGTGCACGCGAGACGGATCAGCTCGTGGGTCTTGCGGTCGGGCGCGGGGAGCGAGTCGATCTGGCTCATCCACGCGCTCTGCGCCTCGTGCAGCGAGGGGAACAGCTCGTGGACCGGTTGCTCCCAGGGGAAGCTCCAGTCCTCGCCGGCCTGTTCGTCGCCGACCTGCTCGCCGTCGTCGGGCGTCATGGCGCGCTCATGCGGGTGCGAACACCGGGATCGTGAACTCCTCGTCGAGGTCGCGGTAGGTGACCTGCAGCGACATCCCGACCTCGACCCGGTCCGGCTCGCAGTCGACGACGTTGGTCATCATCCGCGGTCCTTCCGCGAGCTCGACGATCGCCGCGACGTACGGGACCCGCTCGGGGAACGGGGGGAGGTCGTTCACGTGCACCGTGGAGTAGGTGTACAGCGTGGCGGTGCCACTGGCCTCCTCCCACGTCACCTGCTCACCCCAGCACCTCGGGCAGAACGGTCGTGGGTAGAAGTGCGCTTCGCCGCAGTCGGCGCACCGCTTGATGAGCAGCCGACGATCACGCGCCGCGTCCCAGAACGGTTGCGTCTCGGCTTCGGGGGCCGGGAGGTCGAAGCGCACGCGGGCCGCGTCCGGCTCGCTCAGCGGGCCGGGAGTGCGGCGACCGCGAGACCGGACACTTTGGCTTCGCCGTTCTGGTTGACGACCTCACACTCGAGGTCGACCAGGTGCTCGCCGTCGGCCTCGTACTTCTTGGCGACGGTGACGTGGGTGGTGAGCTGCTCGCCGGGCCAGGTCTGCTTGGTGAAGCGGACCTTGTAGGTCTTGAGGGTGCCGACCCCGACGTAGTCGGTGATCGCCTTCCCGAGCAGGCCCATCGTGAACATGCCATGGCCGAACACGCTCGGGAGGCCGGCTTCCTTGGCCGCGACCTCGTCGTGATGCATGGGGTTGAAGTCGCCCGACGCGCCGGCGTACATGACGAGATCGGTGCGACCCAGCTCCTGGGTGAACTCCGGGGCGGCATCGCCCTGGCTCACGTCGTCGAAGAACAGCTTCTGCTCGCCCATGGTGGCGGTTCCTCCCGGTGAGTCCCGGCCGGTGCGTCCCGGTGCGGGCTCGGCTTCGATCGCAGCGTGGCCGTTTGCTGACACCGCTGTCAACTTCGCGCCTCACCCTCGGCCGACTTCGCGCGAGTCTTCGTCCATGCGCCATGCCGGGGACGCCACGGTCGCCCCCATGCCCCCGGTGCTCGACGGCGCGCTCCCCTGGGTGGACGCCGGGTTGGGCCTCCTCCGGGACCCCACCGCGTTCTTCGCCGGGGCTCGGGAGCGGCACGGGGACACGTTCGTGGTCGACGCGTTCGGGTTCCGACTGTTCTGCGTCTTCTCACCCGAGGGCGTCCGCCGGCTCTACGAGCTCCCCGAGCGTGAGGCGAGCTTCGGGCTCGCGACGTACCGGCTCATCGGCTTCAAGCTCCCGCCCGAGCTCCTCGTCGGTCGACGCAACACGCCGCACCACCTCTTCGGCGCCCAGAAGGTGGAGGGCTACCTCCGCACCCTCGATGAGGCCGTGTCCCTCGAGCTCGCGGCGCTCGGGCGCTCGGGAAGCTTCGACGTGTTCGACGAGAGCCGACGCCTCGGGCACCGGCTCGGGTTCGGGTCGTGGGCCGGCGTCGAGGCGGCATCGCCGCAGTACTTCGATCGGCTCGTGCCGCTGTTCGACCGCATCGACTCGAGCCAGGCGTTCGTCAAGCCCGCGCAGGGCTTCGTGACCTGGGCGACCCATCGGGCGCGGGAACGGCGCGCGATGCACGGGATCGAGGCGGTCGTCGCGGAGATCTGGCGCGCACGGCAGCGAGCAGGGCGGGAAGAGCACGACTTCCTCGAGCAGCTCGTCGCGTCGTACGACGATCTCCCCGAGGACGAGCAGCTCGTCGGTGCGGCACGAGACGTGATCATGCTGCACGTCGGCGCGCAGTCGAACCTCTACGCCGCGCTCGCCTGGACATTGGTGCGTGTCCTCGAGCACCCCGACCTCGCGATGCAGATCATCGCCGGCGACGACGACCTGCTGGAGCGCTGCGCGAGCGAGGCGATCCGACTCGCGCAGCGCTCGATCACGTTGCGCGAGGTGCTCGCCCCGGTGGAGATCGACGACGGGCACCGGACCTACACCCTCGGACCGGGGACCTTCGTCACCACGATGCTGTCGGTGACCAACGCGACCGCAGCCCCGGGCCTCGCGACGTTCGATCCCGACCACTACGTCGGCCGTCGCCTCGACCCGGCGATCCCCGTCGCGACCAAGGAGCTCGTGAGCACCTTCGGGCACGGTTCGCACGCGTGCCCCGCGGCCCGGTTCTCGATCTCGGCCATCCGGATCGCGGTGCGGCGCCTGCTCGAGACCTACGAGCTGACCCCGGAGTTCGCCCGCCCCGGCGGCGGTGGCCCCGAGCCCCGGCGGCGGCAAGTGGGCGGCGTCGCGCGGGCCGAGCGTGCCGTGCGCGTCCGGTACTCGGCCCGCTGACGGCTCCTCGACAACTCGCGTAACGTGCCCGCGTGGCCGTCGACCTCAGCGAGATGCTCGACCCCGCGCACACCGCGGTGCTCACGATGGAGCTCCAGCGCGGCGTCGTCGGCGACGCGGCGGTGATCCGCACCCTGGCGGACGAGGTCGCGGCGCTCGGGATCGTCGACAACGCAGCCCGCATCGTGCGCGCCGCGCGCACCGCGGGAGCCCGCGTCGTCCACTGCACGGCCGAGTTCCGCCCCGATCGCGCGGGGTCGAGCGACAACTCGCCGATGCTTCGGATGATCGCCAAGGGTGATGCGCACCTCGTGATCGGTAGCCCCGAGGCTGCAGTCGTCCCGGAGCTCGGCCCCGAGCCGTCCGACGTGATCGCCTCGCGCACCCACGGCCTCACCCCGTTCCCGGGCACGGACCTCGACCAGATCCTGCGCAACCTCGGCGTCCGCACCGTCGTCGCCACCGGCGTCTCGGTGAACATCGGGGTCACCGGGATGGTGATGGGTGCCGTCGACCGCGGGTACCGCGTCGTGGTGGTCACCGATGCGGTCGCCGGTGTGCCGCGGGAGTACAGCGAGGCCGTCATCGAGCACACCCTGGCTCCGCTCGCGACCCGGGCCACGACCGACCAGGTCGTGGCTGCGTGGGCGCGATGAGCCCGGCGGAGGCCGGCCTGAACCGCGCCGCCGGGCTCGACTTCACTCGGCTCCTCCCCGACAAGGTCGCGCTCGTCACCGGCGCGGCCTCCGGACAGGGGCGGGCCGCCGCGTGCCTCTTCGGTGCGCATGGCGCGCGGGTCGTGGTCGCCGACATCAACGACGAGGGTGCGGCCCAGACCGTGCGCATGCTCGAGGAGCAGGGCAACGAGGGGCTCGCCGTCCACTCCGACGTCTCGGTGCGCGCCGACGTCGACACCATGATCGATGCCGCGATGGAGCGCTACGGTCGCCTCGACGTGCTCTACAACAACGCCGCGGTCCAGATGTCGGGCCGCCTGGTGGAGTGCACCGAAGCGGACTGGGACCTCACGATCGCGACGAACCTCTCCGCGATCTTCTGGGCATGTCGCGCCGCGCTCCCCCATCTGCTCGAGGGCGAGGGCGGCAGCATCATCAACACCGCGTCGACGCTCGGGCTCATCGGGTCGGAGGGCTACGCGGCGTACGGTGCCGCGAAGGCCGGGCTCGTGCTCCTCACCCAGCAGATCGCGGTGGAGTACGGACCGAGCGTGCGCGCCAACGTCATCGCCCCCGGGCTCGATCGACACCCCACGGTTCCGCAAGGTGCTCGACAAGACCCCCGGGGCGGCCGAGTTCGTCGAAGGGTTGAAGAAGAACATCCCGGTCCGGCGCCTCGGCACCGCGGAGGACGTCGCAGCGATCGCGCTGTTCCTCGCGAGCGACATGTCCTCGTACATCACCGGCGCGGTCCTTCCCGCCGACGGCGGACTGGTGGCGTACCGGTGAGGGCGGGCCACCGATGACCGGGCTCGTCGCCGACCAGGTGGCAATCGTGACCGGCGGCGCGTCGGGCCTCGGCGAGGTCATCGCACACCGACTCGCTCTGGAAGGTGCCACGGTCATCGTCGCCGACATCGACGCGGGGGCGCGCAGACCGTCGCCGACGCGATCGTTGCACGTGGCCACAACGCGGTCGCGGTCGTGTGCGACGTCTCCCAGCGTGCGCAGGTCGATCAGATGGTCGACGAGGCCGCCCGCATCGGCCGCATCGGCACGCTCGTCCTCTCCGCCGCGATCGAGAGCCTCACACCCGTCCTCGACCTCACCGACGAAGAGTGGCAGCACGTCCTCGACGTCGACCTCAAGGGTCCGTTCCTCTGCATGCGCGCCGCGATCCCCCACATGGTCGCGGGCGGTGGAGGTTCGGTCATCGCGATGGGGTCGACGCTCGGGTTGATCGTCGCCCCCGGCCATCCGGCGTACTGCGCAGCCAAGGGCGCGCTCGTCAACCTGTGCAAGCAGGCCGCGATCGAGCACGCACCTGACGGAGTTCGCGTGAACGTGCTCGCGCCGTCGGCGACCGATACCGGGTTGTTCATGAAGTTCAGCGCCATGGCGCCCGACCCGGAGAAGCTCCGCGCACAGATCGCCGCGACGAACCCGATGCAGCGGATCGGGACGGGCGACGAGGTCTGCGACGCGGTGGTGTTCCTCGCCTCCGACCTCTCCCGTTACGTCAGCGGAACGGTCCTCCCGCTCGACGGTGGGCTCGCGGCACGGCGAATCGTCTGATGCGCGACGGCCTGGCGATCCTCGACGCCGACGCCCACGTCGTCGAGTCGGCCGAGGTGTTCGCGGACTTCGCACCACCGGGTGCCGCGGTGTTCGACCTTCCGCCGACCACCCCGGTCCAGCTCTGCGGCGACAGCGAGCGGCTGCGCGACCAGCTCGACGCGGGCTTCGATGCGCCGTCGTACCTGCGGGCGATGGACGCGCAGGGCATCGACGCCGCGGTCCTGTTCCCGTCGATGGGGTTGTTCGTGCCCTTCCTCCCCGAGCTCGACGCGGACGCGTCGGCCGCGGCGTGCCGCTCGTACAACGACTGGATCACCGACTATTGCTCGACCAGCCCGACGCGACTGACCGGGGTGGCGGTGGTGCCCCGCGACCCGTCCCGCGCGGCAGTGGAGGCCGAGCGGGTCGCCGGCCTCGGTCTCCCCGGCGTCCTCGTCCGTCCCAACCACCTCGGAGGCGACTACCTCGACGCGCCGTCGTGGGCGCCCCTCTACTCGACGCTCGAGGAGACCGGTGGCGTGTTGGCCGTGCACGAGGCGCTCGGCCTGCGCGGCGGGCACGACCATCGGGTCCGACCGCTTCACGAGCTTCACGGCGCGCCACGCTTGCTCCCACCCACTCGAACAGATGACGGCGATGGTCGCGCTCCTGCTCGGCGGTGTCCTCGAGCGTCATCCCGCCCTGCGCGTCGCGTTCCTCGAGTCCGGCACCGGGTGGCTCCCGTACTGGCTCGCCCGGCTCGACGAGCACCGCGAGTGGATGCGCACCACCGAGTGCGCCGACCTCTCGGCGTCCCCCACCGAGTACTTCGCGCGGCAGTGCGTGATCTCGTCCGATCCCGAGGACCCCCTGGCCGCGACCGTGATCGAACACGTGGGTGCCGACCACGTGATCTGGGCGAGCGACTTCCCCCATCCGGACGCATCGTTCCCGACCGCCGTCGACGAGTTCCTCGAGGGGATCGCGTCGGTCGCCGAAACCGAGCGCGCCGCGGTCCTGTGGGACACACCGCTGCGCTTCTACGACCTCGCGGACCGGTTCAGCGCGCCGACGACCTGACTGCGTCACGCACGAGCTCGCGGATGCGCCGTTCGACCCGGCGGTTCGCGAGCTGATTGGTGTGCGAGCAGGGCGAGTCGTCGATCGCGGTGACCACGTCGAACAGCCCCGAGTTGCACCCGGCCACGAAGGGCTCCACTCCTCGGCTCGCGCCGGCGACCGCGGAGTCGACCGAGACCGCGAGGTCTCCGAGCCCGAGGACCTGCTCGAGCCCGAACACGCCGATGGTGACGTCGATGTCCCCCGCGATCGGGTGTCGGACCAACCCGGGCTGCCACCTCGGGAGGGCGTCGAGCTCGTCGGAGCCCGGGACCATCGCCTGCACGGCCGGCGTCTCGGTCGTGCCGAGCAGCCCACAGAAGTCGCGCGATCGGCGCTGGGTGTCCTGCGCGTCGCAGGTCCCGAGCGCAGCGTCCGAGATCGCTCGGAACACGACGCCACCCGCGCCCGATGCGAACGCGAGGAGCTGCGCGCCGTCGAACGGCGTCCCGACCGTGATCACGTCGCGCAGTCGGTCAGCGACCGGGTGACCGGCGACGGTCTGGCCCTGTGCGAACTGCACCGCGAGTCCACCCATGGAATGGGCCACGATGACCACCTTGCGCCCGGACGCCTTCCGACCGTGCTCGTCGGCGATGCAGGCGATCGCGGCGGCGAGGGTCGGCCCGATGGCGGGATCGGTGACCCACGCGAGTGAGTCCTTCGAGTAGTCGAAGGTGTAGGTCGCCACGCCGCGAAGGTCACCGACGGTCTGGAGCAGGCTCGGACGGTCGTCGCGTCGGGCCCGGAAGTTCGACGGACTCCCGGCGAAGCCATGCACGAACAGCACCGGTGCGTCACCGGACGAGCCCGAGATCCGCCGCACCGCGTCGCCGCAGGGCTGCGGAGAGCTGGCCCTCGGTCCAGTCGCCGTCGCCACACTCGGCACGGTGGTCGCGCTCAGCACCACCACCATGGCGAGGACGCCGCGGCGCGCGACGGATCGGCGGGCGCGGGGCATCCTGTCGAGCGTACGCGGGAGCGGTCGCGCGTTCGTGACGCGGAAGATGCCATGCTCGCGACGATGAGCAGCCCAACGACCGACCCGACCGCACCCCGACCCGCTTGGCTCCGCGGCGTCATCTTCGACGCCGCCGATCCCTCGAAGCTCGCCGCGTTCTGGTGCGGCGTGCTCGAGCTCGAGCTCGACGACCGGCTCTCCGAACCTCCCGGCTGGTACCAGACGACGGCAGGTCCCGGCGGCGTCGTGCTCGGCTTCCAGCCGGTTGCCGCCGGCGGGCGCCGGCAGGTCTCGCTCCGTGTCGACCTCGAGGTGCCGGAGCTCGACACGCCGACCCAGCGCGTCGTCGGCCTCGGCGCGACGCTGCTCGACGTCGTCCACTTCCGTCCCGGCGAGGAGCACCGCGTCTTCGCCGACCCGGAAGGCAACGAGTTCAACCTGGTGCTGCCGTTCCCGCCGGGGAAGCCGGGAAGCTGACCGACCCAGCGCGCGGCGCGCGCGCCCATGGCGTGGCGAGCGCGCCGAGCGCACACCACACCACGGTCGCGAGCATCGCCGCGTGCAACCCGTCGACGAAGGCCGACGGTGCCCCGGCGAACCCGCCGGTCACGAGCGTGACACCCCCGGCCGCGGCGAACACCGCACCCGCGATCGCCAGGCCGAGCAGGCTGCCGACCTGCCGCACGCCCGAGACGACGCCGGCGGCCATCCCGGTCCGGGCGAGCGACACCGACGACACGTCCGCGATGTTGGTCACGTTGAACACTGCCGCCTGGCCGACACCGCTCAGCGCGAGGCCGACGTACGCCCAGCCGATCGGCGTGTCGGCGCTCAGCATCGCGAGCACACCCGCGCCGGCTGCGAGGAACACCATCCCACCTGCCATCACGCGCGCCGCGGGGACCCGGTTGGTCAGCGCCCCCGCAAGCGGGCTCCCGCAGCCCAGCGGGATCGTGAACGCGAGGAAGGCGAGCCCCGTCTCGATGGGGCCGAAACCCTGGAGGCCCTGGAAGTAGAGGGTGAGGTACAGCATCACGGTCGCGAACGCAGCGTTGCCCGCCATCGCGACGATCCCGGTGCCGAGCGCCGGTCGGCGACGGAGCCACCGCATGTCGACGAGGGGATCCCGGGCCCGCAGCTCGCGCACGGCGAACGCGGCCAGGGCGACGACCCCGCCGACCAGCGCGAGCACGACTCCCGGCCGGTCCCAACCGACGTCGGGCCCCTGCAGCAGGCCGAAGGCCACGAGTCCGAGCCCCGCGGTGACGAGGACGACGCCCGCGAGGTCGACGCGTCCGGCACTGGGGTCGCGCGACTCCTGGACGACGAACACGGTCACCGCGATCGCGCCGAGGGCGATCGGGATGTCGAGTGCGAAGAGCCACCGCCAGCCGAGCGTCTGGGTGACGATGCCGCCCACGAGTGGCCCGGCGGCTGCCCCGACCGCACCGACGCCGGACCACAGACCGATCGCGAAGCCGCGACGCGAAGCCGGAAACGCCTCACTCACGATCGAGAGCGAGAGCGCGGTCACGAACGCGGCGCCCACACCGCTGATCGCGCGCGCGCCGATGAGCATCGGTCCGCTCGTGGAGAGCGCGGCGAGCAGGGATCCCACCGCCGCGGTCGCGGCACCGATCACCAGCACCTTCCGGCGCCCGAAGATGTCACCGAGTCGGCCTGCCGCGACCAGCGGCGCGGCGAGGGCCAGGTAGTAGATGCTCACTACCCACTGCAGCGACGTATCCGTGAGCCCGAGGTCGGCCGCGATCGTCGGAAGCGCGACGTTGATGCCGAACAGGTCGATGGCGAGGGCGATGCTCGCCGCCGACATGGCCGCGACGACCCACCAACGCGACGGCCCGCGGCGCTCGCCCAACGAGCTACTTGGCCGCAGCCAGCCGGAGTGCGATCGCCTGTGCGACCGCGATGATCTGGTCGTGGTACACGGCCGCGTCGTCGTCGTTGTTCTCGATCCGCACCTCGACGACGTCCGAGCCCGCGCGCATCGTGAGCAGGTCTGTCCCGATGAACAGCGTGTAGAACGCGTCGTTGCCCGCCTGGACTGCCTCGGGTTGTGCGCCCGACAGCTCGGTCGTGGTCTTCAGCTTCTTGGCGAACGATCGCTTCGCGGCCTTCACCGAGGCGAAGCGCTCGGGGATGACCGACACGACGACGTCGTCGGTCGTCGCGGCCGCCTTCTTGCGAAAGTTGCAGGATCCCGCGTCGTCGGCGATCCCCTTGCGGAACGGCACCGTGAGGATCGGGTCGAGCTCGGCCGGTGTGACCACGGAACACGCCTTGAGCTTCTTCGCGTCGCCGGCCGCCCCGGCGAACGGAGCCGCGAGTGCCGTCGCGGCGATGAGTGCCGTGACGATGACGACGGCACGGATCATGACCATGGCGGCGAACCTATCGGTTCACCCACCACGAATTCGGGGCAGCCTGCCGACGACGACACGCTGAGGGTTCTCCGATCAAGCGACGATCACGAACGCCAGCGCCGCTCCGACGAGCGCACCGGCGACCTCCGCCACGAAGCGCCGCCGCGGGATCGGACGGCCACAGCACCTCGCCCAGTGTGGCCGCCCTTCGGGCCCCGCGACTCCGAATCGGTCGATCCGTTGGCGCCCGTAGGATCCCCCGGATGCGCATCCCTGGTGCCGTGCTGGCTCTCAGCATCGTCGCAATGTCGTGCCCCCTCACGTTCGACGTGGCCGGCGCCGGCACGGTACCGCTGACCGAGCCTGCGCCCACTCGCACGTCGACCGACGCCCTCGACGCGCCCGAGCTCGAGGTCCTCTCACGCGGCGCGTCACCCCGCAAAGAGCTGCGCTACACGGTGCCGGTCGGGACGTCGCAGACGCTGCAGCTCCGGACGTTCAGTCGCATCACCCAGCGACAAGACGGGCAGGTCCGCAGCAGCAGCACCCCGAACATCACCTTCACGATCGTCGCCGACGTCGCGGCGGTCGCCGACACGGGCGACGTCACGTACTCGTACCGCTACGACGACGTCGAAGTGGGCTCAGGCGGTGCCCCCGGGAGCCGCGCGCAGACCCAGGAGCTCGTCGAGAGCGTCATCGGCGTCGGCGGCACAATCACGATCACCGACACCGGCGAGCCGGTCGAGAGCACGTTCGACATCCCCGACACCGTCGACGAGTCGCTCGCGCCCCTGCTCGACCAGGTCGGATCGCAGACGAACCAGCTCGCGACGCCACTCCCCGAGACTTCCGTGGGTGTCGGCGCGCGTTGGCGGGTCACCCAGCACCCGACGTTCGGTGGCGTGCAGTTCACGCAACGCGTGGTGTTCGAGGTCGAGTCGCTCGAAGGATCCCGGGTGACGCTCTCGTCGCAGACGGTGCAACGCGCGACCCGTCAGGAGTTCACCCCGCCGGGGTCCGACTCGTCGGTGCTCCTGCTCTCCTCCAGGGGGACGGGACGAGGCAGCACCACGGTCGACCCGGCGAAGCTGCCCATGCCGGTCGAGGGCACGACCGACATCCGGCTCGTGCAACGGCTGCGGCAGGGCGGCTCGACCCTCCGACAGACCGTGCAGTCCGCGGCGTTCCTCAACGACTGAGCGCGGAGCCTTGGAGGCGGTGGCGGGAATCGAACCCGCGTCCAGGGTTTTGCAGACCCTTGCCTGAGCCACTCGGCTACACCGCCGGGCGCGCATGGTGCGCACGGGAAAGGACGATCGTACCGGGCGCTCCGCCCGGCACCCGGTCCGTTCGCCCGGGAGAAATCCCGAGAAATCCTGCCCTCGGGCTGATCCGCCTGTGCGGGTACCACCACGATCTGCACCACTAGGGCCATCCGATCGCCGGCGATCATCGGGACGGGTTCCGGATCGGAGCATCTGTCGCCGGGCCGGGCCGATCCCCTCCCGACACCGGCTGATCCCGAGCGACGGAGAACCACTGCTCACGCGTCGCCAAGGAGTGCACGCCTACGATCACGCGCGTCGAGCGTCTGGGGGGACATGCGCGGCACACGACCAGCACCCGTGCGCGCCGTCGTCTTCATCGTCGCGCTCACGCCGCTCATCGTTGCCGTGAGTCCGACCCCCAACGCGCACGCGACCGGGCCGGGACACGCTGCAGAGCGACGCTGCGACTGGCCGATGTGGGGGCGGGACCGCGCCCGCACGTTCGCGACGACCTGCACGACGATCGACGCGTCGAACGTCGCCGGGCTGCACCGCACCTGGTTCTTCAACACGCGCGACGTCGTCACCGCGACGCCGGCTGTCGTGGGCGACACGGTGTACGTCGGTGACTGGTCGGGCCGCTTCTACGCGCTGCGACGGAGCGACGGCACCAAGCGCTGGGTCACGAAGACGAAGCCGCACCCGCGCATGTACGCAGGGCAGATCGTCTCCTCGGCGGCGGTCGCTCGGATCTCCGGCCGACGCACCGTGTTCTTCGGCGGCGGCAAGACCGTGTACGCCCTCGACGCCGCGGACGGCAACGTCCGCTGGAAGCACGAGCTCGGGCGGCCGGGCGACGGGAGCGATCCGACCGAGGTCGAGAGCTCCCCGGTCGTGGTCGGCAACACCGTCATCATCGGCTGGGACGTCCACAACAGCCCGGCCGGAGAGCCCGCCGGGGTCCTCGCACTCGATGCCCGCACCGGCAAGGTGCAGTGGCGCACGATCACGGCACCTACGAGGGGGTCCGGCGCGACGGGCCCCGGGTGCGGTGACGTGTGGGGCTCCCCCACCGTCGACGTGCAGCGGCGCCTGGTCTTCGTCGGCACCGGCAACTGCGTGACGAGCCCCCGAGGATGGGGGCGCTTCTCCGAGGCCGTCGTCGCGATGGACCTCGACGACGGCTCGGTGCAGTGGACGTACCAGCCCCATCAACCCAACCGCGACGACCTCGACTTCGCCGGCGCACCCAATCTGTTCCTCTCCGATCCTGCGGGCGAACAGGGAAAGGAGCTGGTGGGGCTCGGAGGGAAGGACGGGACTTACTACGCGCTCGACCGTCAGACGGGCGCGCTCGTGTGGTCGGCACCGGTCGTCACGCCCGGGCTCACCGAGCCGGGCAGCAACTTCTCCACCGGCGGCTTCATCGGCCCGACGGCGGTCAGCCGACGGGGTCGTCACGGGCGGCACCGCGATCGGTGGCGCGCCGTACCTCCACGCCCTCGACACCAACACCGGCGCGGTGGTCTGGCAGCAGCCCATCGCCGCACCGACCTACGGCGCGCCGGCCGTCGCGACACGCACCGACGGTGAGGGCACCGGCGTGATCGTGATCGGCGGCACCGACTTCACGCTGCGCGCGCTCGACCTGACCACCGGCACCGTCCTCTGGGAGGACGAGGTGTCGGGCGCGGTGTCGGGCGGACCGGCGATCGTCGGGGACGACGTCTTCGCCGTCGCGGGCATCCGCGAACCCGGCCTCGACTCGCGCAGCAAGACCAGCGGTGTCTACCGCTACTCCCTGTCCGCGAAGCCCGTCACCAGCACGACCCGGCCTGCGGAGCAGCAGACCGGCGCGACCGCGTCGACGGGACCGGTCGGCGCGCAGCCGTGTGTCGGTGCTCCGTGTGACGTCCCCTTCAACCTGGTGCAGCCGCCGCCCGGGGTCACGCCGAGCATGCGTCTCGACATCACGCTCGACCCCTGGCACGTCGACGTGCAGACGAAGGGGCTCGGGCCTCCGTCGGCCTGGATCCGCGCGGGCAGCGTGTCGGCGGCGACGGGTGCGACGCGCTACGGCCTGTTCATCTCGGAGAGCGACGACAACCCGCAGGGCGGACTGCTCTGTGTGCTCGACGCCGACGGCGCGTGCTCCACGGACATCGTGCCACGACCCGGCGCGTCGTACAGCCGCGTCACCCTCCTCGCCATCACCGATTCCGACGCGCTCCCCTCGCCTGCCGAAGGCGTGAACCGCCTCGTCGTCACGAAGTCGTTCGATCCACTCCTCACGCCCGCATCCGCGAAGTAAGCAGAAAGAGGAGACACCGATGAAGCGCACCGTGCTCACCGTCCTGCTCGTGGCCGCGACGCTCGCCACGATCCCGGCGGTCGCGTCCGCCGGCGGCGACCGCTCCACGAAGCAGACGGTCATCGTGTTCAACGGTCAGGGGAACGACCTCGACGCCTATGCGTCGACGCCACCGTTCAAGACCCAGAACGTCTACACGACGCGCGAACAGGACCCGAAGGGGTTCGACATCAACGCGCAGATGTGCTTCTTCGGTCCTGGCAATCGCACGTTCATCGCCGGCGAGGACACCGGCCAGCCCGACCCGATCCAGGGTTGGGGCATCTTCCGGCTGCGCGGGAGCAAGGTCGGATCCCTGAAGGCGAAGCAGGTCGGCAAGCTCCAGCCGACCTACCAGGGGGCGACGGACAACGCCGAGAACTACGGCTGTGGCCTGCTGTCCGACGGGCGCCTCCTCACGAGCGACATCGGGAATCAGGCCGAGGGTGACGGCGACGGCCAGCTGATCATCTGGTTCCCACCCTTCACCAAGGGCTTCACGACCCTCCCCAACGGCACCGAGGGCACGGTGCCCTACTGCAAGCTCGACATCGGCATCGGCACCGCGGGCGGGATCGCGGTCGACGACCAGGACAACATCTACGTCGCCTCGGCGCGGGGCGCGACCACCGGCGTGAACAAGTACACCGGCCCGTTCCCGACCTCCGCGACACCCGCGGGCGGCTGTGACGGCACCGACGCCACCGGTGCACCCATGGCGACGAACATCACGCGCACGCAGTTCATCGCGCCCGACCACGACCTGGGGACCCCGAACGCGATCGTGCCGTCGCCCGGGTCCAGCGCCGGGAAGCCCGGCTGGTACGTGTCCAGCGTCTTCACCGGCGTGATCAACGAGTACGGCGCGGACGGCGCGTTCGTCCGCACGATCCTCCGACCGCCGGCCGGCGAGACGCTCGGCGCGGAGCCGTTCTCCACCGGCACTCCGCTGGGGCTCGGCATCGGGCCCGACGGCACCCTCTACTACGCGGACATCGGCCTCGTCGTCTCCCCGAAGGGCATCGGTCCGGGCGACGGCACGGGGACGGTCCGGCGCATCACCTTCCGCGGCGGTGAACCCCAGCCACCCGAGACGATGGCGACCGGCCTCGCGTTCCCCGATGGCATCGGCGTCTTCGTACCCGGTCACGGGTAACGCGTAGCATCGGGGGCGTGAATCCCGGTGTGCAGCTGCTCGCGGTCGGGGCCGCCGCCCCCTCGTGGCGCCTCGACGCGAAGGATGTCGGTGCGGCCTGGAGCCGCGGCGGACGAGGCCGGGCCGCTGTCTGCGCTCCCGACGAGGACGTGCTCACGCTCGCGGCCGAGGCCGCGGGGCGGGCCCTCGCCGCGTCGGGGCTCCAGACCGACATCGTCGACGGCCTCTGGTGGGGCACGACGCGCCCGCCCTTCGCCGAGGGTCCGAGCCATGCCGTGCTCGCCCGGGCCATCGGTCTGTCCCACCGCTCCGGCGGTGCACTCTGCTCCGGCTCGCCCCACGCCGGCATGGAGGCGCTGCTGAGTGCCGCCGACGCGATCGGCGCCGGCAGCGCGCGCGTCGCGGTCGTCGTCGTCTCCGATGCGCTCGTCCCCGGCAACGGCACGCCGTTCGAGGCTCGCGCCGGTGCCGGCGCGGCCGCCGTCGTCCTCGTCTCGCACGGCGGCAACGCGATGCTCGTCGACCGGGTCACGCGCACCCAGCCGTTCCTCGACCGCTACCGCGGCGACGGCGAAGCCGACACCCGCGACCTCTACGACCCCCGCTTGTTCCGTGAGGAGGTCTTCCTCCCCTCGATGCGCGAGCTCGGCGAGGCCCTCACCGGGCTGGCCGGCGGCGCCGACCAGGTGCGCGCGTGGTCGCTCCCCGACCCCGACGGTCGCCTGGGCGCAACCGTCGCCAAGCAGCTCGGCGCCACCTCCACGCCGTCGGCCGACGTGTACGCCGCGCTCGGCGACACCGGTGCCGCGTCCGCGCTCCTCGGCGGGATCGCCGCCCTCGACACCGCCGGCACGGTCGCGATCGTCGGCACCGGCGGCGGGCGCACGACCGGCGTCACCGTGAGCGTCAAGGATCCCGTCCGCGGCGCGTCGTCAGTTCCGGGCTGGCTCGCCGGCGGCCGACCCGCGAGCTACTCGGACGTGCTCCGGGCCCGCGGCCAGCTCGTCCCGTCGGGCGAGACGGTCCAGATGGGCGTGCCGCCCCAGAGCGCACAGTTCGTGCGCGGTGCCGACGAGATGCTCGGACTGCTCGGGGCGCGCTGCGTCGACTGCGGAACGATCAACACGCCACCCTCCATCCACCCGCACTGCATCTCGTGTGGCAGCGCGAAGTTCGTGCTCGAGCCGCTCGCCCGTCACGGGTTCGTCCACACGTTCGTCGTGAACCAGACGATGCCCCCGCCGTTCGTCGCCCCCCTCCCCATCGCGGTCGTCGACCTCGACGACGGCGCGCGGGTGATGCTGCAAGGGGTCACCGACCGCGTGGCGGACGGTTCCGACATCACCGTCGGGGCCGAGGTCGAGCTGGTGCTCCGCCGCTACGCGCACGAGCGCGGCGTCCCCGTCTACGGCTACAAGGTCCGTGCCATCCCTGCTCCCGCGAGCAAGACAGGACTGGAACCATGAGCTGGAACCGAGTCGCGGTCGTCGGCGCCGGGATCATCAAGTTCGGCGAGCTGTTCGAGCAGAGCTACGAACAGATGGCGGCCGGTGCGTTCGCTGCCGCGATCGAGAGCGTCGACGAGGGGTTCGAGCCGACGCAGGTGGAAGCCGCTTTCGTCGCCACCCAGCGCGGGACACTCTGGGGGCAAGAGGGCATCGGCGGGAACACCATCCCGACGGCCATCGGGCTCGCGGGGATCCCCTGTACGCGCATCGAGAACGCGTGCCCGTCGGGGTCCGACGCCTTCCGTGTCGGCGCGATGGCGGTGGCCAGCGGTGTGCACGACGTCGTGCTGGTGATCGGGGTCGAGAAGATGCGCGACAAGTCGGCCGACGAGGGGCTCCTGTCTCGCGCCGCGGCCGGCCACCCGATCTTCACGCGTGGCGAGACCGCGCCGGTGCTGTTCGCACCCTTCGCGACGCGCCACATGCACGAGTTCGGGACGACACGCGAGATGCTCGCGTCCGTTGCGGTGAAGAACCATCACAACGGTGCACTCGACCCCTACGCCCATTTCCAGAACGAGATCACCGTGGAGGACGTGCTCGAGTCGCCGGCCGTCTGCTCGCCGCTGCACCTCCTCGATTGCTGTCCGCAGACCGACGGTGCGGCCGCCGTGCTCCTCGTCAGCGCGGAGCTCGCCGAGCGGTACACGAAGAAGCCCGTGTACGTGGCCGGCTTCGGGGTCGCGACCGACCACCCCTACCTCCACGAGAAGACGAGCTTCACGGGGATGAAGGCCACCCAGCTGGCGGCCGAGCGGGCCTACGCCATGGCCGGGATCGAGCCCGACCAGGTCGACTGCGCCGAGGTGCACGACTGCTTCACCATCACCGAGATCCTCGACATCGAAGACCTCGGATTCGTCGACAAGGGCAAGGGCGGTGTCGCGTCCCTCGAGGGCGACACGTCGCTGACCGGGCGCATCCCGATCAACACTTCGGGCGGTCTGCTCGCGAAGGGCCACCCGATCGGGGCCACCGGCGTCGCCCAGATCGTCGAGTGCTGGTGGCAGCTCCGCGGTGACGCCGAGGGGCGCCAGGTCGAGACCCCCAACGGGTACGCGCTCCAGCACAACGTCGGCGGCCGCGGCTCCGGCGTCTCGGTGATCAACATCCTCACCAACAAGGCGTGACACCCGGCCTGCCGGCTTGCGCAGGACCGCCGTGATCCGGTCCTCCTAGTCTGGCGCCATGATCACGTATCAGGTAGGAACCGATCAGGTCGGTCGCATCACGCTGGATCGGCCCGAAGCGAAGAACGCGCTCACGATCGAGATGCGCGACGCCATCGTCGACTCGGTGCGCTCGGCACGCGACGACGCGAACGTACGAGCGCTGCTCATCACCGGCGCGGGGGCGCGTTCTGTGCCGGGATGGATCTCTCGGCGTCCACCGTCGCGAAGGCATCGGAGCCCGGCTACGAGACCCGCAGCACCTCCGAGGCGCTGCGCATCGGCGTGCAGTCCTTCATCCGCGAGCTCTGGGAGCTCGACAAGCCCACGATCGCCGTCGTCGACGGCGCGGCAGTCGGGCCGGGCGCGCACCTCGCGCTCGCGTGCGACTTCGTCTTCGTGCACGAGCGGACGCGGTTCCTCTGGTCGTTCGCGAAGTGGGGGCTCGTCGTCGATGCCGGCGGCGCGTACCTGCTCCCCCGACTCGTCGGACTCCCCCGCGCGAAGGCGATGGTGATGCTCGGCGAGGGTGCGACCGGCCAGGAGGCCGTCGACCTCGGGCTCGCGTACCGCTGCGTGCCGGCCGACGAGCTGGTCGCGGCAGCCGACGAAGTGGCACAGCGCCTGGCCGCGGGCCCGACCCGGTCGCTCGGGCTGTCCAAGCGCCTGCTGAACGAGAGCTTCGAGACCGACCTCGCCCACTCGCTCGAGCTCGAGGGGGCGTACCAGTCGCTCGCCGCGACCTCGGCGGATCTCATGGAGGGCATGGCCGCCTTCCGCGATCGCCGCGACCCCGACTTCACCGGTCGCTGACCCCCACCCTCGGGGAGCATGTGACGCCGAGGGTACGCATCGGCCCCCCAGCGTCACTTGCTCCCGGGTGGCGACGCGTCGGTAGAGTCTGACGTCCACGTCAGGTCCGGCGAGCGGGAGCGGAGCGCACAGGATGGGTCTCTTCGACAACAAGGTTGCGATCGTCACCGGTGCCGGCCGCGGCATCGGACGCGAGGAAGCACTGCTGCTCGCGAGCGAGGGCGCATCGGTGGTCGTCAACGACCTCGGGGGCGCGCGCTCGGGTGAGGGGTCCGACGCCGGTCCGGCGCAGGACGTCGCGAACGAGATCACCGCCGCCGGCGGCAAGGCCGTCGCGAACACCGATGACATCTCGACCTGGGCCGGCGCCGAGGCGTTCGTGAACCAGGCGATCGAGGCGTTCGGCGGCCTCGACATCCTCATCAACAACGCCGGGATCCTCCGGGACAAGATGAGCTTCAACATGACCGAGGACGAGTGGGATGCGGTCATCAAGGTCCACCTCAAGGGCCACTTCGCTCCCGCCCACTTCGCGGCGGGCTACTGGCGGCAGAAGTCCAAGGACAGTGGCGAGTCCGTCAACGCCAAGATCGTCAACACCGCGTCCGAATCGGGCCTCTACGGCAACGCCGGCCAGGCCAACTACGCGGCGGCGAAGGCCGGGATCGCATCCATGACGATCGTCCTCGCACGCGAGCTCGAGCGCTTCGGCGTGCGCGTCAACGCCATCGCACCGGTCGCCCTCACGCGACTCACCGAGGACCTCATGGGCGGGGTTGCCGCCGACGAAGCGGCGAAGGCTTCACTCGACCCGGGCAACGTCGCCGCGGCCGTCGGTTGGCTCGCTTCGGACCTGTCCGACGGCGTGTCCGGTCAGGTCGTGAAGATCGGTGGGGGCGTCTGTCAGATCGTGGCGGGCTGGCACCCGGTGAGCCAGATCACGAGCGACGGCCCCTTCACCGTCGGCGTCGATCGCGGCGGGCCGCGACGCGCTGTTCGCGAAGTCGGAACCGGGCATCCCCCCGTTCATCCTGAGCTTCGAGGGCTGAGACCGGGTGCGCCTCGCCTGGGGTCCCGAGGAGACGGCCTTCCGCGACGAGCTCGTCGCGTTCCTCGACGAGCACGCACCGCCGGAGGCGCTCGCCGGCTTCGACATGGCCGACAGCGGTGCCGACGAGCGCGACGAGGTCATCCCGCAGTGGGCACGCGACTGGCAGGCGACGCTCTTCGACCACGGTTGGATGATCCCGGCCTACGGACCGGACCTGGGTGGCCGCGACGCCACGCCGATCCAGACGCTCGTGTATCTCGAGGAGATGGCGCGCCGCCGGATCCCGCGCTCGCTGCACTTCCCCGGGTACGCGATCGTGGCGCCGAGCCTCCTCGAGTACGGGAACGACGCGCAGCGTGAGCTCGTCCCGTCGGCCATCCGGGGCGACACGGTGTGGTGCATCGGCATGAGCGAGCCCAACGCCGGCTCCGACCTCGCCGGGCTCTCAGACCCGCGCCGTGCTCGACGGCGACCGGTTCATCGTCAATGGGCAAAAGGTCTGGACCAGCTACGCGCACGTCGCACAGAAGTGCTTCGTCTACGTGCGAACCGATCCCGACGTCCCGAAGCACAAGGGCATCAGCCTGCTCATCGTCGACATGGACACGCCGGGCATCGACATCCGCCCGCTCCGTCACATCAGCGGCGCCGCGCACTTCGCCGAGGTCTTCTTCGACGACGTGGAGGTCCCGGCCGAGAACCTCGTCGGTGAGCTCAACGGCGGCTGGCGCCTCACGCAGGGCTCGCTCGCCCACGAGCGGGCCGGCCTCTGGGTGGAAGGTGTCTCGCGCCTCGAGTCCACCGTCGACATGCTGGTCGACCTCGCCAACCGCAACGGGCTCGGCGACGACACGGGCGTCCGCCGACAGATCGCGGCGATGTACGAGCAGGCGGCATCACTGCGTGCGATGGGCTACCGCGGGTTCGCGAGCTTCGCCCAGGGATCGTCGGCCCCCGAGCACTCGTACATGAAGATGGCGACGTCCGAGCTCGGCAAGGCCAGCTACGAGCTCGGCATGGAGCTGCTCGGCGCGTACGGCGCGGTCCGCGACCCCGACCGGGGCGAGGAGCGCGGGCGCTGGGTCGACATGTTCTTCCTCAGCTTCGCCAACACCGTCGCCGGCGGGACGTCGGAGATCCAGCGCAACATCATCGCCCAGCGCGTGCTGGGTCTTCCCCGAGCCGTGGAAGCGAAGCGATAACGATGGACTTCTCGCTGTCGGACGACCAGCAGCTGCTGCGCGACACCGCGCGGAACCTGCTCGCCAAGGAATGCCCCACCACGCTGCTGCGAGCCCACATCGACGATCCCGCCGCCGCCGATCCGCTCTGGCAGCACCTGCGCGACTTCGCGGCGCTCGGCGCGGGTCCGTGCTCGGACCTGTGCCTGTTCCTCGAGGAGGTCGGGTACGTGGCGGCGCCAGGGCTGTTCTTCCCCACCGTCGCGCTCGCCGCTCCGATCCTCGCGGCCGCGGGCGACGACCACCTCGACGCGGTGCTCGCAGGTGAGGCAACCGCGACCGTCGCGCTCGCGGGTGCCGACGGCATCTGGTGCGCCAACGCCGAGCCGGTCAAGACCTTCGTCCCGGAAGCGGATCGCACTGACTGGATCGTGGTCGTGGACCGTCCCACCCAGAAGGGCGACCCGACGGTTCGCGTCGTACCCGCGATCCGACGCCCAACTGCGGCAGGTCGTCACCGCGGACTTCTCACGGCGGGTGTTCGAGGTCGAGGCGGCGGGGGGAACCACGGTCCCGGTGAGTGTGGACGCGCTCGACGCCGCGCTCGAGCGGTCGACCGTCGCGCTCGCTGCGGAGATGGTCGGGACCGCGCGTCGCCTCTTCGACATGGCCCTCGCCTACGCGAAGGAGCGGATCCAGTTCGACGTGCCGATCGGGTCGTTCCAGGCGATCCAGCACAAGCTCGCCGACACGTCGCTCGCGGTCGAGCGCGCCACGGCCGCGGTGCAGTACGCGTCGATGACGCTCGACGCGGACGACCGCGAGCGGCACCGCGCGGTGCACGTGGCCAAGGCTGCTGCCGGCACCGCGGCGACCAAGGCCGGCAAGGATGCCCAGCAGGTGTTCGGCGGCATCGGCTACACGTGGGAGTGCGACCTCCACCTGTTCACCCGGCACGGTGTCGGCTCCGCACACTGGATGGGCACGACGACCTGGCACCACGACCGGCTCGCGGAGCTCCTGTTCTCACCCTGAGCCCCGTGCCGTCCCGGGTAGACTGTTTCCGGTATCAGTACATACCTGATACCATCTCACCATGGATCGACCGGAACGACAGACGTTGAGCCGCCTGGAGGTGGGCTCGCTCCTGCGCGAGGCCCGCCTCATCGCCGGGCTGAGCCAGGCCGAGCTCGCAGCGCGGATCGGCACCACCCAGCCGGTCGTCTCGCGGTGGGAGCGCGACCTCGAAGTCCCCCGGATCGACAGCCTCGGCCGGGCACTGCAAGCGTGCGGCTTCGAGGTCGACCTCGCCTTCCGCCGCCACGACGACGTCGACCGAGGCCAGATCCGAGGCGCGCTCGCGCTGAGCCCGGCCGAACGGATCGAGAGCAACTCGAATGCCGCGGCGCTCGTCGGACTCGCTCGGGGCCTGTGATCCGTGGCTCGGCCTTTCCGACCGACCGAGATCTTCGCGACGCTCGCCGAACACCGCGTGCGGTACGTCGTGATCGGTGGGATGGCGGCAGTGATGCACGGAGCGCCGACGGTCACCAGCGACGCCGACATCTGCCCGGAACGGTCACCGAAGAACCTCGACCGACTCGCGAACGCCTTGCGATCTCTGCACGCGCGCATCCGCACTGCGACCGACCCGGACGGCGTCGCCTTCGCGCCCGATCCGGCCTTGCTCGGCAGGATGCAGATGGTGAACCTGGTCACCGACTTCGGGGACTTCGACCTGTCGTTCACGCCGGCCGGCTTCGCCGGGTTCGAGGAGCTGGTGGACAACGCGGTGGACGTCCGGCTTGCAGGCACCGTGGTGAAGGTCGCCGCGCTCGGCGATGTCATCCGATCGAAGCAGCTCGCCGATCGCCCCAAGGATCACGCGACCCTTCCGGTCCTGTACGCCCTCCGCGACGAGGTCGAGGCGAAGGAACGCGGCTAGACCAGCTTGCTGTCGCGGCCTTCCCAGAACGGCTCGCGCAGCAGGCGCTTGAGCACCTTCCCGTTGGGCTGCCGCGGCAGCTTGCCCACGAGCTCGAACGACGCCGGCACCTTGTAGTCGGCGAGGTGCTCCCGGCAGTGATCGCGCAGCACGCCGACGTCGACGATGTCACGCACCTCCACGACCGCGTGCAGACGCTCACCGAGCCGGTCGTCGGGGATGCCGAACACCGCGCAGTCGACGACCGACCGGTGCTCGTACAGCACCTCTTCGATCTCCCGGGGATAGACGTTGACACCGCCGCGGATCACCATGTCCGCCGCTCGGTCGGTCAAGAAGAGGTACCCGTCGCCATCGAGGTGGCCGACGTCGCCGACGCTGAACGCGTCGTCCGCCCACACCGACGCGGTCTTCTCCGGGTCGTCGTGGTACTCGAAGCGCATGCCCCCAGGAGGCTTCACGTAGATCAGCCCGGTCTCCCCCTCGGGGACCGGCTGCCCGAGCTCGTCGAGGATCCGCACCTCGACGCCCGGCCACGGCGCACCGACGCTGCCGGGGCGCTCGAGCCACTCGACCATCGAGATCCGGGTCGCGCCGCCTTCGCTCATCCCGTACAGCTCCGCGATCTCGCATGGCGCGAGGGCGTCGATGATCCGGTGCTTCACGACGACCGGGCACGGCGCGCCCGCGTGCGCGATCAGCCGGAGTGACGAGTGGTCCAGTGCCGATCGCTCCTCCAGAGGTACCTCGAGGATCCGGATGAAGTGCGACGGCACCATGAAGCTGCACGTCACGCGGTGCACGTCGACGAGGCGCAGCCACTCGAGCGGATCGAACGCCGCCAGGATCACGCTCGGCGCACCGACGTAGAGCGCGGTCATCGCCCAGCCCCCCGGTCCGGCGTGGTACGCGGGACCGGAGAGGATGTACGTGTCGTCCGACGTCCAGGCCCAGAGCGCGGCCTGGCCCTCCATGTTCCGGGCGCCGGCTTCGGGATCGGGCCGACCGTGCACGACACCCTTGGGGCGTCCGGTGGTGCCCGACGTGTAGAAGATCGGCGACCCGAGTCCGACGAGCTCGGCGGTGCCGGAGATCCCCTCGAGCGTCGGCTCGGCGGCCGCGATCGCGGCCTCGTAGTCGACCTCGCCCGGACCCTGAACCCCGCCCACCATCAGCGCGGTGCAGCCGGGCACGAGGTCGAGGGCTGCCTGGCAGAACTCCTCGAGGTCGGCGTGCGCCACGAGGACCTTCGCCCCGGAGTCGGTGAGGATGTAGGCGAGCTCGTCCGCCTTCAGGTGCCAGTTGACGAGCACCACCGCCGCGTGCAGCTGCGTCGCGGCCGCCCACGTCTCGAAGAACTCGAAGCCGTTCGGCAGCATGATCGCGACACGATCCTCCGCGCCGATGCCGTCGGCGGCGAGCGCGCGAGCGAGGCGCGTCGACCGCTCGACCAGCTCGCCGTACGTGCGGACGTTGCCGTCGAGGATGAGCGCGGGGCGCTCGGGCTCGGCCGCGGCCCAGGTCGCGATGCCGCGGCGCGGGCCGGACGGCGTCGTGGAGGTCATGGTCTCGGACCCTACTCAGGGTCCGGAGTCAGGCGCCCGAGCGGTCGTGGATCTCGACGGCGGCCCGGATGCCGGACTCGATCGCGCCCTGGATCCACGCGTGCGCGAGGGAGGCGTGCTCCCCCGCGAAGTGGATGCGCCCTTCGGGCGCGCAGATCGCGTCGTAGAGCAGCGTCTGCTGGCCCGGGTCGAACAGCGCGAAGGCGCCTCCGGCGAACTCGTCGTCGTGCCACATCTTCGACGCGCCGACCTCGAAGTCCTCGATGGCCTGGGGGTGCAGCCGGGAGACGTCCTCGAGTGCCTGGATGCAGCGGTCCTCCGGGGACAGCGATCCCCACCGCTGCGCGTCCTCGCCCCAGGTGTAGCTCGCGAGCATGACGCCCCGCCCCGTGTCCCGACCGTGGTCCGGGTAGTACACGTTGCGCACCGCCAGGTCGGTCACGCTCCCCCCGCCGACGATGCCGTCATCCTCCTCCCAGAAACGTCGTCGGAACTGGAGGAACACCTTCGCCGAAGCGTCGTAGTGCAGCTGTCGGATCGCGCGCTGCTTGGCGCGCGTGAACGGCGTGAGCACCTCGACGTGGCGCAGCACAGGGAATGGCACGGTCAGCACGGCGTAGTCACCAGTGACCGAGAATCGACCGGCACCCGTGCGGTAGTGCACGGTGACATCATCGCTGCTCTGGTCGAGTGCGATCATCTTCGCCCCGAAGCGGATGTGCCGCGAGAGCTCGGGGAGAAAGGCGCGCGGCAGGTTGTCGGTCCCACCATCGAGGTAGACGAGGTCCGTGTAGTAGTTCCCGAGCTCCTCGCGGAGGAGCTCGAGGAACGACGAGTTCATGAGCGCCTCCTGGTTGAAGAGGAGCCCGAACATCTCGATCGCGCCCTCCGACCACTCGCGCATCTCGAGGAACTCGCGCACGGCGTACTGGTCGTACTCCGCGGCGATCGCGTCCCACGCGGCGTCGCCCTCGGCGGCGATGCGCGCGGTGAAGGGCGCGAGCTCGGCACTCCAGAGGTCCCCGGGTGGGCGGTGCTCGCGCTCGGACACCTCGAACCCGAGCAGCGCGGGGTCACCGTGCATCTCGGTGCGGCGCACTCGGTTGCCACCGAACATGCAGTAGGTGGCGTCGTTGTCCATCGTGAAGGGCTGGGTCGCGAGCCCGTACCGGTCGATCAGCGCGTGGGTGAGGAGGTGGGACTTCGGGATCCGCATCGCGCCGGCCTCGGCCCACAGGCCCGGTGCGAACGGCTCGCGGAGCGTGAGCACCCGTCCGCCGACCCGCTGTTGGGCCTCGAGGACGATCGGCTCGTGGCCCGCCCGGAGCAGCTCGGAAGCGGCGACCAGCCCGGCCATGCCGGCCCCGATGACGATCACCCGGGCCGGGCGATCGGTTCGGGGGCCGAGGCCGCGGGCCAGGACGCCGAGATCTTGGTCGACGGTGCGCATGGCGCCCAGTCTGACCCGTGGCGTCCGCGGATGGTTCCGGGGGACGGGTGCGGCGATGGGTATGGCCGCACCGGGAGCCCACGGATACCATGTGCCTGACACGGGTGTCAGGTTCAGGCGCCCATCGCCGGGCGTGCCGTAGGGGGTCCCATGAACGTCGATCTCGTCGAGCTGGCCCAGAGTCGCGCCCGCATCTCGGACTCCCCCAGCGTCGACCCGGTCACCGCCGAGGTCGTCCGCGGCGCGATGGAGACCATCTGCTTCGAGATGGCCAACTACGTCTCGCGCACCGCGACCACGCCCATCCTGAACCAGAGCAACGAGCGCAACGCGACGATCCTCGACGCGCACGGCCGCCTCGCGGCGCTGTCGGTCGGGATCCCCCAGTTCATGCTCACGTCGACCCTGCCCGTGCGCTTCGCGCTCGACTTCCTCGGCGTCGAGGAGTTCCGCGAGGGCGACGTCTTCGTCGCGAACGACCCGTACCACGGTGGCGGACACCTCCCCGACTACAACGTCTTCGCGCCGGTGTTCGCCGCCGATGCCGACGGCAACCGCCGCATGGTGCTCATCGCGAGCATCCAGTGCCACCACGGCGACACCGGCGGCGGCGTGCCCAGGCGGGTACAACATCACCGCCGGCGACATCTGGGGTGAGGGCGTCCGCTGGCCGGTCGTCAAGGTGATCGACCAGGGGATCGAACGACGCGACGTGCTGTACGCGCTGTCGACCAACAACCGCATCCCCGGCTACATCGGTGACCTGCGCGCCCAGATCGGTGCGGCCCAGCTCGCGACCCAGCGCCTCGGCGAGGTCATCGACCGCTACGGGGCGGTCACCGTCGAAGAGAGCGTCGACTCGATGATCGACTACGCGGCCAAGCGCTTCCGCGAAGAGGTCACCGCGTGGGAGGACGGCGTGTACGAGGGCGACGCGTACGTCGACCACGACCCGCTCGGCAACCCCGACGTGCACCTCCATGTGAAGATCACCGTCGAGGGCGACAGCCTCACGATCGACTTCACCGGGAGCGACACGCGCCAGGAGCTCCAGGCGTGGTCGACCTACGGCAACACCCGCGGCTACACGATCGGCCAGATCGCCGCGATGATGGATCCGGAGATCCCGAAGAACGAGGGCTTCTTCGACCAGATCAAGCTCGTCGTCCCGCAGGGGTGCGTGCTCAACCCGCACCCGGGCCGGCCCGTGAGCGCGGGCACCCACCACCCCGGCGCCGACGTCGGCGAGGTGATCGCGGTCGCGATGCAGGACGTGCTCCCCGACAAGGCCGTCCCACAGACCTACAAGACCGGCATCCCCACGATCATCGTCGGGGTCGACCCGCGGACCGGTGAGACGTTCACCGACCACTCGGCCGAGGTCTACGCGGGTTGGTGCAACGCCGCGAAGGGGATGGACGCGTGGGGCGCGCAGGCCGCGAGCTTCGGCAACCTCTGGAAGGCGACGGCCGAGATCAACGAGAGCCTCTTCCCGCACGTCCAGTGGGGTCGCGACTACCGCACCGACTCCGGCGGCGCGGGACAGTGGCGCGGCTCTGTGCGGCAGCCACTACGTGAAAGAGGTGCTCGTCGACGCGAAGGTCTACACGTACGTCGTCGGGATGAAGTACCCGATGCCCGGAATCCGGGGCGGCCGCTCGGGCGCGCCGAACGAGATGATCATCCGGTACGGGTCCGACGACCCGTACAAGGTGAAGCACACCGCCGACTGGGTGCCGATCACCGCCGGTCAGCGTCTGCTGTACGACTACGGCGGGGGCGGCGGCTGGGGTGACCCCCTCGACCGCGACCCCGAGGCCGTCCTCGACGACGTGCTCGACGAGTACGTGAGTGTCGAGGGTGCCGAGCGCGACTACGGCGTGGTCCTCACCGGATCGCTCGAACACCTCACGCTCGCGATCGACGTGGACGCCACCGTGCGCCTCCGCGCCGAGCAGCGCGCGCGCAGCGCGCCGCGTGAGCCCCTACCGCGTCGGGACCGACGTCGGGGGCACGTTCACCGACCTCATCTGCATCACCCCTGAAGGCGATGTCGTCCTCGACAAGACGCCCACGACGACCGAGGACCAGTCGATCGGCGTGATGAACGGTCTGGGTGAGCTGGCCGAGCGGTTCGGCCTGTCGCTCGCCGACTTCTGCACCGATCTCGAGATCGTCGTCCACGGTACGACCACGGCCGACAACACCATGATCGAGATGAACGGTGCGGCCACCGGGCTCCTCGTCACCGAGGGACACCGGGACGAGATCGAGATGCGCCGGGTCCACAAGGAGCAGATCTGGGATCCGTCATACCCCGCGCCCACGCCGATCGCCCGGCGACGCGCGCGGATCCCGATCCCCGAGCGCCTCGAGCTTCGAGGGTGACGTGCTCCTTCCCCTCGACGAGCAGGCCGTGCGCCGCGGTGTCCAGCGGCTCAAGGCCCTCGGCGTGCAGTCGATCGCGATCATGTTCCTGTTCTCGTACGTGAACCCCGCCCACGAGCGACCGCGCGGCCGAGATCGTGCACGAGGAGTTTCCCGACGTCGAGCACGTGTCGCTGTCACACGAGGTCATGGCCCGCGGGCCCGAGTTCGAGCGCGTGTCCACCACCCTGGTGAACGCCTACGTCGCACCCCGGATCTCGGCCTACGTGTCGCAGCTCCAGGAGAAGCTCCGCAGCGCGGGCTTCGGCGGTCCGGTGCTGATCATGCAGTCCACCGGCGGTGTCATGCCCCCCGACTACGTCGCCAGAGCGCGCGGTCTCGCTGCTCGCGTCGGGCCCCACCGGCGGCGTCATGGGTGCGTCCGTCGCGGCGTCGAGCGTCGGTGTGCGCGACTTCATCGCGATGGACATGGGCGGTACCAGCTTCGACGTGTGCCTCGTCCGCGGCGGGCGCCCGGAGATCAAGACCGATTGGAACTGGCGGTACCGGTACTACATCGGCATGCCGATGGTCGACGTGCAGAGCGTCGGTGCGGGCGGCGGCTCGATCGCGCGGGTGCGTCAGGGTGCGCTGCTCGTCGGGCCCCGAGAGCGCGGGTTCGACGCCCGGACCCGTCTGCTACGGCCGTGGCGGCACGCGCCCGACCGTCACCGATGCCGACGCCGTGCTCGGCTACATCCCGGCCCAGGGCTTCGCCAGCGGTCGCATGGAGCTCGACGTCGAGAGCGCACGGGCCGCGATCGAGCGAGAGGTGGCGGAGCCGCTCGGGCTGGACACCGGTGGATGCGCGGCCTGGGGCGTCGAGCGCATCGTCAACGCCAACATGGCGAACGAGACCCGGCGGGTGCTCGCCTCGCACGGTGCCGACCCGCGCACGCTCTCGATCATCGCCTACGGCGGCAACGGCGCCGTCCACGCCTGGGCGATCGCGGCCGAGCTCGGCATCGATCACGTACTGATCCCGAAGGCCGCGCCCGCGTTCTCGGCGCTCGGGGTGCTCGTCGCCGACTACGTCGTCGACCTCCTGCGCGCGTACGTCGTGCCCCTCTCCCAGATCGACCTCGCGCAGGTGCACGCGCTGAGCGCCGAGCTCCAGGACGAGGCGGCCAAGGAGCTCGAACCGACCGGGCTCCCCGACGCGCGAGATCGACCTCGGTCTGTACGCACAGATGTGCTACCCGGGGCAGAACTTCGACATGAGCGTGCCGGTGATCGAGGGCGCCGAGCTCGACGAGCCCGGGCTGCTCGACCTCGCGGGACGGTTCCACGACCAGCACGAGGCCGAGCGAGGGTTCGCGTTCCGCAGCCAGCAGCCGCTGCTGCGGGGGATGCGTCTCATCGCACGGGGCCGCACGCCCAAGCCGTCGCGCTTCGCCGAGCTCGGTGAGCTCGTGCAACCGCGGACGCCGGCGCGCACCGGGAGCCGGCCGGCGTACTTCGGCGACGGCT
The DNA here is from genome assembly GCA_963720675.1 of uncultured Acidimicrobiia bacterium. Taxonomy (GTDB): domain Bacteria; phylum Actinomycetota; class Acidimicrobiia; order IMCC26256; family PALSA-555; genus JALHSW01. Next base: position 771,264 of record CAVRGH010000010.1, read on the forward strand.
TCGTCGACGCCGCCGTCTACGACGGCGCCGCGCTCGGGCCCGGCGTCGAGATCGAGGGACCGGCGCTCGATCGAGGAGCCGTTCACGGTCGTGGTCGTGCCGCCCGGCGGGCAGGCCCGCCTCGACGAGCAGGGCAACTACTCGCTCGAGCTCGGTCCGACGTAACGTCTCGCCGACACGACCGACCGCATCACGACCACCCGACACGACCAGGGCACGTCGTCGACGCTCGAACCAATGGGGGCAGCATGAGCGAGATCATCTCGGCCAAGGCCGGCAACCGAGAGCCCGGGCTGCTCTGCGAGTTCGACGGCAGGATCCTGGAGCTGTGGACCTCCCCCAGCCAGCGGTACCTCGCGGCGCACCTCACGCTGCAGAAGCGCAAGGACGACAAGGACGGCGGCGCGACGGTCTACCTGATGCCCACGGGTAACCGCATCGAGCTGTACTTCGCACCTGCCGAGATCGGGAACATGGAGCAGCTGCTCGCCGCGCTCTCCGCGGCCGGCATGCAGCAGTACGGTGGCCCTCCGCTTCCTCACCACCGAGGAGCACGCCACGGTCGCGGCTGCGGCCGACGTGCTCGTGCCGCCGCTCGACGAGCATCCCGGGGCCGCCGCGCTCGGCGTGGCGGACTACGTCGACACCCTCCTCGGCGCGTTCACGTTCGATCCCCCTCGGATCTGGGCCGGAGGCCCGTTCTCCGGGCAGCGCCGGCGGCGAGGCGAGCTTCGAGCAGTTCATGCCGCTCGGCCGGAAGGAGGAGCTCGCGTGGCGCACCCGCATCGAGGGGTCACTCGGCCGACCCGAGCGCGAGTTCAACGGGCCGGTCGTCGGCTGGCAGCAGCAGTACCGCGAGGGCCTGGCGACGCTGGGCGCCGACTTCGTCGCGCTGGTCCGGAGCGAGCGGGACGGCGCGCCTCGGTGAGCAGGCCGACTTCGCGCGGCTGCTCTACACGCACGCCGTCGAGGGCTGCTACGCCGCCCCGGAGTACGGCGGCAACCGCGAGCTGGGCGGCTGGACTGCGATCGGCTTCCTCGGCGACGTGCAGCCCCGGGGCTTCACCGACGAGGAGGTCACCGGGCGTGCCTGACCACGACGTCGACGCGGTGATCGTGGGCACCGGACCCGCCGGCGCGACGGTCGCCGAGGTGCTCACCGCGGCCGGCAAGAGCGTCCTCATGCTCGAGAAGGGGCGCAACCACCTCCTGGAGCTCGACGCCCCGTTCGGCCCGCTCGGGCACGTCAGCAACGACGAGCTGAAGTTCAACTCCCGTCACTTCCTGGGCCCGGACCCGATGCTCGAACCGCGGACCTACCGGAACTCCGCCGCCGACGGTGATCGCATCTTCACCGGGGACGTGAACAACCTGCCGTCGACGGTAGGAGGCGGCGGCTTTCACGCCGACGGCAAGCTCCCGCGCTTCCGCGAGATCGACTTCCGGGCCGCGTCGGAGCTCGGCCCGATCGAGGGTGCCGAGCTCGTCGACTGGCCACTCGACTACGACGAGCTCGAGCCGTACTACGCCGAGGCCGAGCGCATCGTCGGCGTCGCGGGCGACGCCGACGCGAACCCGTTCGCGGCGTGGCGCTCCGGCCCGTACCCCATGCCGCCCGGCCCCGACATGTTCTGTGCGGTCGTGACGTCCGAGGCCGCGTCCCGTCTCGGCTACCACCCCTACCGGGCACCGACCGGCGTGAACAGCGTCGAGTACGACGGGCGTCCGGCGTGCAACAACTGTGGCTTCTGCGCCTTCTACGGCTGTCCGATCGAGGCCAAGGGGGACCCCGTCGCGCCGCTGCGCCACGCACTCCAGACCGGTCGGTGCGAGATCCGGCCCGAGTCGTACGTGAGCGAGATCCTCCTCGACGGCACCGGTCGCAAGGCGCGCGGGGTGCGCTACCTCGACGCCGAGGGAGCCGCGCACCAGGTGAGCGCGGCACATGTCGTCCTCGGCGCCGGCGCGTTCGAGACCCCGCGCCTGCTCCTGCGCTCGGGGATGGGAAACCCCGACGTCGTCGGGCGCTTCCTCATGTACCACTTCCAGACGCTGGTGCTCGGGCTGTTCCCCTTCAAGCTGCATCCGCACCGCGGGCGCGCCGTCACGCACCTCATGGACGACCCGATGCGCATCGACGACGAGACGCGCGCGGCCGCCCACCAGGCGGGCCTCCCCTACTTCCGCGGCGGCATCGTCGAGCACGGCGGCGCGGGGGCGCCGATCATGGAAGGCATCCACCTCCCCCGCGGCGAGACGCACTCCCGCCTCATGCTCGACTCGCTGATGCGCGAGCGCATGGTCGCGTTCACGATGCAGGGCGAGGACATGCCGCAAGCGACGAACCGCATCGACCTCGACCCGAAGGTGAAGGACGTCTTCGGCTTCCCGGCCGGTCGTGTCACGTTCCAACCCCACCGCCACGAGATGGCATGCGCCGAACACTGGGCGCCACGCCTCGAGGCGGTCCTGCGGGATGCGGGCGCCGACAGCACCTTCTGGGTGACTTCACCACCGATCGAGAACCCCGCGCCCGGCAAGGTCATCGGCAACCCGTCGCCGATCTCGCGTCACATCATGGGGACGGCCCGCATGGGCGACGACCCGCGCACGAGCGTCTGCGACCGCTGGCAACGCCTCCACGACGTCGACAACGTGATGGTCGCCGACTCCTCGGTCTTCCCGACCAGCACCGGGTACGGACCCACGCTCACGATCGTCACTCTGGCGATCCGCGCCGCCCGAGCCCTCGCGGGGCTCGAACCACTCCGGTCGCAGCGCCCGGCCTGATCGCACGCGGGCCGCGCCCTCAGGCGATGGGGCGCACCGGGTGACGTGGTCCCGTACCGACGCCTCGCTCGGGCCTATGCGCCCCGAGTCGCGAGCGCGACGAGCAGGGCCGGCCAGCGATCGGCCCACGCCTTCGTCTTCGGGATCCCCAGGCGCGTCGACAGCAGCTCGTTGACCCGCGCCAGCGGGAAGCCGATCACGTTGGCCGCGTGGTTCTGCCCGACCGACTCGTAGCGGACCCCGCGTGCCTGGGCGGCGAGCACGATGCACGTCTCGAGCGAGACGCGGTCGAAGGCCTCCGAGTACGTCCAGCCGGTGTAGCGCTCGGGCCGGGCGATCGCGACGACGCCGACCTGGGTGCTCGCCAGCACCCGTCCGAAGTCACCCGCGAACCGCGCGAGGCGATCGGCGTCGTCGACCTCGCGGTCGGCAACGACGCGATCGGCGAGCTCGAAGCGCGGCTTCCCCGAAGGCTCGACGATCGCGAGGTAGGCCGTGCCGTCCGAGATGTTCACGCCGAGGACGCGCGGGCGATCGGTCGTGGAGACCGACGAGAATCCCTCGCGTTCGTCGGTCGTTCGCTCGGCGGGCTCGCCGGGCGCGGCCGCGATGGCACCTTCAGGAGCCGCCGGCACCGCAACGGCCTCGGGTTCGAGGATGCGCACCGCGGAGCGCGCCAGGTGCTGCGCGACTCGGGTGTCCGGGGCCGGCGTCCGGGCCTGCAGCGCCGGTTCACCGACCGCTTCGGGGGCGACGTACACGCCGCTCGGCGCGAAGTCGCTCTCCCGCGCGGGCGGGTGCGCACCCATCGGCCCGCGGAAGTGCCGGTCGAGCCGGTCCAGGACGTCACGCCACATCGGTGCCTCCTGCCGTCGACGCCTGCGTCGAGGGCGATCCGGGATTCGCCGACCGGGATCCCGGCCGCGGTCGTGCCCGCTGTCGCGGTACAACGAAGCGCCTGCGCCCTGGTTTCGCCCGAACGTGTCGTAACCTCGGCCGCAATGCGCCGCCGCACGCTCCGCCGCCTGCTCGAGGCCGCAGTCATCAGCGTGGTGATCACGGCCCTGGCCGCCGTCGGCCTGGGCGCCAACATCTTCTCCGGCTTCGAGCGGCGCGCTTCGGACTCGCTGTTCCCTTCTGCCCGTCGCGATCCGCAGGTCGTCGTGGTGGGCATGGACGCGAAGTCCGTTGCGGAGCTGGGAAACGCCCCATGGCCAAGGAGCGTGCATGCCGCGCTGGCACGGCAGTTCGCGGCCGCCGGTGTCCGAACGGCCGTCTGGGATGTCGTGTTCTCCCCGTCGCGTGACGGAGACGCTGAGTTTGCGAGCGCGCTCGCGACGCTTCCTGGCGTGGTGCTCGCTGAGTCGATCGACAGATCGAAGCCATCGCGAGTCGATCCGACGCTCTATGAAGCAACCCAGAGCGAGCCACCAGTGGCGGACGTCGTCGAAGGAACGCGGGCCCAGGTGGGGCACGCTCAGGTCTTCGCCGACCCTTCGGATGCTGTGGTCCGGACCCTTCCGCTCGTCGTTGATCAGAGCGGAGTTCTCATCCCCTCGCTGTCGCTCGCAGCCCTTCGCTCGATGCGGGGCGAGTCCGGTCCGCTCACGATCCGACCCGACGGAGTCCAGGCCGCCGGGAAGTTCATCCCGACCGAGGGTCGCCATGAGCTCCGGCTGAACTGGGCACAGGGATTGGACGAAGGCGACAACAAGAGCGCGGTCGTGTCAGCAGTCGACGTCTTGAACGGTTCCATCAACCCCGCACGACTCAGGGACAAGGTCGTCTTCGTCGGGGCGACGGACCCGAAGATGGGTGATACGCAGCTCGCCCCCATCGACAAGTCGGGGGGCATCCCGGGCGTACTGATCCACGCGAACGCCCTCAACACGATGCTCACGGCTTCCTACCTCGAACCAGCGAGCGACACCACGACGCTTCTCTGGGTCGCGTTCATCGTGGCGCTCATCGCGCTTGCCGTCCTGTTCCTGCCGGTGTGGCTGTCGACGATTCTCAGCTTTCTTGTCGCCGCGGCATTCCTCCTCCTCGCATACCTCCGCTTCGACGCCGGGCAGATCCTCAACGTCGTCTACGTGTTCGGAGCGATCGTGCTCGCCTTCATCGCAGCACTTGCGCTCAGGTACGCGACCGAGACCCGGCAGCGTCGCAAGGTGTCGGCGTTGTTCGCGCAGTACGTGCCCGAAGAGGTCGCGCGCCAGCTCGAGGAGTCCGGCCGCCTCGACGCAACGCTCGACGGTGAACGGCTCGACACGAGCCTGTTCTTCTGCGACCTCCGAGGCTTCACCTCGATGTCGGCAACGCTCGAGGCGCCCGAGGTCCGGCAGATGCTCAACGCGTTCTACGAGCTGCTGACGGAGATCATCCTCGCGAGCGGCGGCACGGTGCTGAAGTTCGTCGGCGACGAGGTCTTCGCGGTCTTCGGCGCGCCGCTCCCGGTCGAGAACCACCCCCAGGTGGCACTCGAGTGCGCGATGGAGATCCAGCGGCGCGGTCCGGAGCTCGATACCGAGCTCTCCGATCTCGACATCCCGCCGATGCAGTTCGGGATCGGTATGAACTCCGGCGAGGTGGTCGCCGCCCACGTCGGCGGGGGCAAGCGCCGGCAGTACGACATCGTCGGCGACACGGTGAACCTGGCCAGCCGCCTCTGCGGGCAGGCCGGCAAGGGCGAGATCGTGATCCCGGAGACGATGAAGGACCGGTTGACCGACCCGCCCGAGACGAAGTCGATGGGACGCGTCCAGCTCAAGGGCCTCGACGAGCCCGTGCCGTTGTACAAGGTGATCGTCGACGAATCGGTCGCGGTCGCCCGCTGAGGCGACCCCGACACGCACAAGAGAGAGGACGGGAGCGCTACCCGCGTCGCTCCGTCCAGCCCGTGTACGTGAGGAAGATGCCGGCCGCGCCGATCAGGTAGGCGACGCCCCAGAAGGGGAACGGCGGACCTTCGATCCCGTTCCAGCCGAAGCGCAGCACCAGGCACAGCACGATCAACAGGGGGCCGAGCCAGATCGTCGTGCTCGGCCGGAGGTACCAGGGCCGCTCCTCGGGGAGCGGGGTCGCCCCGGGCGCCCGCGTGGTCGGCTGGAGCGTCGGGGGCGTGCTCGGCTGCAGGTCCGGTGGCTCGCCGGGAGTGCCCGTCTCGTCCATCTCGTGCTCCTTCGGTCCGGTGCCAGGCGGGACTGGTCCCATCAGACCATGTTCTCGGAGCCCGTGTCCCGGCGTCGGTGGTCCTGAGGGCCGAGCACCCCGAATGCTTACGGATCACGGCTCAGGAGATGCCTCGGAGCGCCCGCGCGAGACTTGGATCGTGCGCTTCCAGGCCGTGCTCGTCGACTTCTACGGGACCCTCGCCCGGGCGACCGCCTGGGTGTCCGTCGACGTGGTGCTGGCCGAGCACGGCGTCGAGCTCGTCGACGAGCTCCGCGACCGGTACTGGAACGATGGGATCGACGGCATCGAGCACCTCGAGCACTCCCACAGCCGCGACCACTATGACGCCTGGCAGCGGAACCGGCTGCTCTCGATGCTCTCGGAGACCGACCTGCACCCCGGCGAGTACGAGGTCGTCCTCGACAAGCTCGCGAAGGGCAACGAGGCCCGGGTGCTCGAGCCCTACGACGAGACCCTGGACGTGCTCGGTGCCCTGCGCGAGCGTGGGTGCCCGGTTGCGATCTGCTCGAACTGGGACTGGGACCTCGCCGAGGCCGTCGATGAGGCCGGCGTGACCGACGCGGTCGACGTCGTGGTCTCGTCCGCCTGGGCCGGCGCCCGCAAGCCGCACCCCCGCATCTTCGAGCACACGCTCGAGAAGGTCGGGGTCGCGCCGGCGGATGCCCTCTTCGTGGGCGACACGTGGGGCCCCGACGTCGTTGGGCCCCGATCGATGGGGATGACCCCGCTCTACCTCCAGCGGGCCGGCCACTGGCCCGACACCACCGCGCCCGCCGGTCTCGATGGTGAGACCGTCGAGACCGCGCCCGACCTCCGCCGCATCCTCGAGCTGCTCTGACTGGAGTCACCGTGACGACCACCGCGCCCTCGCGCCCGACCAACGAACCGGCCGACCGTTCGGCCGCGACCCCCCTGGATGCCCCGGCGCTCGTCGCCCGGATCCGAGCGACGTTCGCGTCGGGCCGCACCCGACCGGTGGCCTGGCGTCGCGAACAGCTCCAGCAGCTCCGCAAGCTCCTCATCGACCACGAGGACGACCTCCTCACCGCCCTGGCGAGCGACCTCGGCAAACCACGCCTCGAGGCGTGGGCCACCGACGTCGGCTTCGTCGTGAACGAGATCGAGCACGCCCTCAAGCACCTCCGGCGGTGGACCCGACCCACCCGGGTGGCCACGCCCCTCGCGACCAAGCCCTCCCGCGGACGGGTCCTGCGCGAGCCGCTCGGGGCGGTCCTGATCATCGCCCCGTGGAACTACCCCGTGCAGCTGGCCCTCTCGCCCCTCATCGGCGCGATCGCGGCCGGCAACGTCGCGGTCGTGAAGCCATCCGAGGTCGCACCGGCGACGTCGGCGGCGCTGGCCCGGCTCGTCCCCGAGTACCTCGACGCCGACGCGATCGCGATCGTCGAAGGCGCGGTGCCCGAGACGCAGGCCCTGCTCGAGCAGCGTTGGGACCACATCTTCTACACGGGGAACGGTCGCGTCGGTCGCGTCGTGATGGAGGCCGCGGCCAAGCACCTGACGCCGGTGACGCTCGAGCTCGGCGGGAAGAGCCCGGCGATCGTCGACGCATCGGCCAACCTCGAGGTCGCGGCGCGGCGGATCGCATGGGGCAAGTTCCTCAACGCCGGCCAGACCTGCATCGCGCCCGACTACGTGCTCGTCGATCGTGAGTTGGAGGACCGCTTCGTCGAGCTCGTCCGGCGCTGCGTCTTCGACTTCTACGGCCAGGACCCGAAGGCGAGCGCAGACTTCGCCCGGATCGTCAACGGTTCGCACTTCGAGCGGCTCGTGGGCCTGATCGACTCCGGCACCCCCGCCGTCGGGGGTCAGCACGACGCGGCGACGCGCTACATCGCCCCCACCGTGCTCCGTGACGTGCTCCCCGAGTCACCGGTCATGCAGGAAGAGATCTTCGGTCCCATCCTCCCGGTGCTCCCGGTGACCGACGTCGCCGAGGCGATCGCGTTCGTGAACGGACGCGAGAAGCCGCTCGCCCTGTACGTCTTCGCCGGCGACTCCAAGGTGCAGCAGCAGGTGCTCGACGGCACGAGCAGTGGCGGCGCGTGCGTGAACGCGACGTTGTTCCACGTCGCGGTCGCCGAGCTGCCCTTCGGCGGCGTCGGGGAGAGCGGCATCGGTGCGTACCACGGCAAGGCGAGCTTCGACGTCTTCAGCCACGCCAAGTCCGTGCTGAAGCGCGCGACACGCCCCGACCCCGACCTCGCCTATCCCCCGTACACGGATCGCAAGGAGAAGCTGACCCGGCGATTCCTGTAGGGATCGTTCGACAGCACGTCATTCACGTGGCCGCCCGACTTCCCGACGGCTGGGGTGCAGACTCGCCCCGGGGTGACTCGCTGGTCCGCGCCTACGCCGAGGCGTGGGCCGACCTCGCCGAGACCCTCGGACGCGCGGGAGGGCATCGCACCACCCGATCGAGCGACTTCGTCGCGTTCGACAGCGGGGCTCCGTTCCCCTTCGTGAACGCCGCGGTGCTGCTGCGCCCCGTGCACGATCCGGACGACCCGTTGTTCGACGAGATCACCGCGTTCTTCGCCACCGACGCGGGGGACACGCCGTTCCTCGTGTGGAGTGCGACCCCGACGCCGTCCCTCGCGGCGCGGGGCTGGACCCTGATGGGGCACCCGCCGCTCATGGTGCGGCCGGCCGGTCCGGCCGAGGTGCCCACACCGGAGGGCGTCGAGATCGTGCCGGTGCACGACCCCGAGTCCCTCGCCGCGTTCGACACCACGCTCATCGAGGCCTACCCGGTGCCCGAGATGCGGGGGCGGCGCCACTTCGGCGACGACGTCGTGGATGCACCCGGGTGGCACATGTGGCTGGCGATGGCCGACGGACGCCCGATCGGCACCGCGGCGGCCCAGGTGACCGAGTCGTTCGTCGACGTCGAATGGATCTCCTTGCGGCCCGAGCACCGGGGCAAGCGCGTCGGCGAGGCACTCGCGTGGGCGGCCACGCTCGCCGAACCTTCGCTGCCCGCGATGCTCTTCGCGAGCGACCTCGGCCGACCGACCTACGAGCGCATGGGCTACCTCACGCTCACGCGCCTGACCCTCTGGGTCGGACGCCGCGCCCAGACGGGCGGCGCTCAGTAGCTGCGGAGCTCCACCACGTTCCCATCGGGATCGTGCACGTAGACCGACGACGCGAAGCCCTGCGCGCCGTAGAGCCCGTCGTGGACCGCGTTCGCCTCGCGTCCGGGCTCCAACGACTCGGCAAGGGCCTGCAGATCAGTGGGCTCGACCACCAGGCACAGGTGGTCGAGGTTCGCCCCGTCCCGCTCCCCGGGGAAGAGGTCGACGATCGTCGTCGCGTCGATCCGGACGGACGGGAAGAGCACCTCGCCCCGTCGCCACTCCTCGACGCGCTCGGGTTCGAGCCCGAGCTGATCGCAATAGAACGCGAGCGACCGTTCGACGTCGGTGGTGCGCAAGACGATGTGGTCGAGACCGATGACGCGGACCATGCGCTCGACTCTAGGACTCGGACCCTCAGGCCGCGAGCCGGTACGGCGGTGGTCGGCAGCGGGCACCGTGTGCGGCACGGTGGTGGCGCCGGCACCGGAGCTCGAGCTGATCGAGGTCGGTCGGTCCGTCGAGCGACCAGGGTTGGGTGTGGTGCGCATCGCACCAAGCGGCCGGAGCACCGCAACCCGGGACCACGCATCCGCCATCCCGGACGGCCAGCGCCCGCCGCTGCGGCGCAGACACCGTCGGGGTGCGCCGTCCGAGGTCGAGCACCATCGACTTCCCCCGCATCACGACGCGCCCGATGCTGCAGTCGCAGGCGAGCATCTCGAGCGCCTCGCGACCGATCGGTCCGATCCCGACGATCTCGCCCCGGAGCGCCTCGAGGTCGTTCGTCTGCGCACCCTGGAGGCGAGCAAGATCGACGACCACGTCGACGTTCACCCGACGCCGCCCCTCGCCCTGCGCGAGCCGCACCAGCGCCTCGGCGCGTCGTTGGGGCATCGAGCGCGGCGCCCGCACCCCGTCGACCGGATCGGGCTCGTCGAGCGCGTCCAGTGCGGCGAGCAGGACCGCACCGCCTTCCGGGTCGAGCAGCCCGCGTACTGCGAGGGCGCCGCCGAACGTCGTGGCGGCGTGCAGATGCCAGCGCGACTCCTGGACCTCGGCCGGCGCGCGATCGAGGACGTCGTCCGCGAGGCACTGCCACGTGCGGAGAAGCTTCCGCAGCTGCTCCGGCGGCAGCTCTGCGGCCGCCGCAACCAACGTGTCCTCCTGCGCTTCAAAGACCTCCTCGCGGTGTTGCGCGGCGCGGGCCAACAGCGTCGCGGCGGCCGCCGGCAGGTCACCACCCGCGAGTGCATCGCCAGTTCGATCGTTTGCCTGCACCAGCCGTGCGGTTCGCAGGAGATCGCTCGCGTCGCGCCGCGTCATCGGGCCGTGCTCCGCGAGCCACGACACCGGACTGAGCAGATCGTCGTCGACCCACCCTTCGGCGGCGTGCCACTCCCCGACGGCGCGCACCACTTCGGCCTCGAGCCGCTCCCGTGCGGCCAGCATCTCCAGGAGCTGCGCGGCGCGCGCCTGCGGCGACCAGGAGGAGCGGTCCTCGCGACCGACCCGACCTACCGCGTCCGCCAGCACCGAGACCGGATCCCCTGCCATCGCCCGCGACGACCCGTCACCGGGCCTCGGAACCGCCTGCTCCGCGTCGCTCGTCGTCGGATCGAACATATGTTCGTATCATAGCCCAACGGCGTTGCGAGTCAAGGCTTTCGGCGCAAAGACCGCTCCAGCAGGTCGGAGAGATGCGTCAGCCCCGCGGCAGGCCCAGGATCCGTTCGGCGACGATGTTCTTCTGGACCTCCGACGTGCCGCCGGCGATCGAGGCGGCCTTGCTCCAGAGCCACTGGCGCTGCCACTTGCCGTCGGCGGGGAGCTCGTGGGCACCGCGCCACAGCGGACCGGTCTCCTCGCACAGGTCGAGCGCGCGCGACGAGAGGGACTGCGTCATGTCGGTCCAGGCGAGCTTGATCCAGCTCGTCTCGGGTCCGGGCTCGATGCCCTTCGCGAGGCGCGACAGCGTGCGGGTGTTGTGCAGGCGCAGCACACGCGTCTCGACGAACGACTGCGCGAGCGCGTCGGACGTGGCGACGTCGTCGAGCAGGTGGCGTTCGTGGGCGAGCGCGTACATCTCGTCGAGGAACACCTCGTGGACGACCTGCTCCTTGAACGCGAAGATCGTGCCGCGCTCGTGCGAGAGCGTGGTGCTCGCGACCGACCAACCGCGATTGAGGTCGCCGATGAGGTGGTCCTCGGGGACGAACACGTCGTCGAAGAAGACCTCGTTGAACTCCGCCTCACCGGTCAGCTGGACGAGCGGGCGGATCTCGATGCCTTCGGCCTCCATGTCGACGATGAGGTACGAGATGCCCTGGTGTTGGGGCACATCGGGATCGGTGCGGGCGAGACAGATCCCCCACCGCGCCCACTGCGCGTAGCTCGTCCACACCTTCTGCCCGTTGAGCAGCCACCCGCCGTCGACCGGCGTGGCCTTCGTCGCGATGGCCGCGAGGTCGGAGCCGGCACCCGGCTCGCTGAAGAGCTGGCACCAGATCTCGCTCGCGTCGAGGATCGGCGGTACCCAGCGCTGCTTCTGCTCGTCGGTGCCGAACGCGAGGATCGTCGGCCCCACGTTGTTCACGCCGACCCGGTTGACGGGCTGCGGCGCCCGGGCCCGGGCGTACTCCATGTTGTAGATCGCGACCTGGACCGGCGACGCACCCCGACCGCCGTACTCGTGCGGCCAGTGGATGCCGACCCAGCGATCGGCGGCGAGCTTCGCCTGCCATCCCCGGCCCCACGCCACCTCGTCGTCGAGCGTGGCGAACTTCGGCGGCAGCGCGAGGTGCTCGACGAGCCACGCGCGGATCTCCTGCGCGAACGCCTCCTCGTCGGGTGAGTAGGAGAGGTTCACCTCGACGGACCGATCACAGGTCCCAGAACCGTTCGCGCTGGTGGTGCACGAACGAGTCGTGGAGCGCCGTCTCGGCATCGGCGGTGAAGGGTGCATACACCGCTTCACCACGACCGCGCACGAACACTGCGTCGCCGTCGATCCGGTCCGCGCGCCACTTCTGGTGCACGAGGGTGCGTTTCACGATCTTGTTGGTACCCGTGGTGGGGGGCTCCCGAACGATGCGCACGTAGCGCGGCCGCCACTTCGGCCCGATCGCGTCCTGCGCGTCGAGCCACTCGGCGAACGCCGCCGGGTCGAAGGCTGCGCCGTCGCGGAGCACCAGTCCGACCATCACCTGGTCGCCGGCCTGGTCGTCCGGGACGCCGTACACGGGCGCGAGCACGATGTCCGGGTGGCGCCCGATCGCGGTCTCGATGGGCTGCGTCGGGAAGTTCTCGCCGTCGACGCGCAGCCAGTCGGCGTTGCGCCCCGCGAAGTAGAGGTACCGGTCGTCGTCGAGGTACCCGAGGTCGCCCGTCCAGTACCACCCGAACCGGAGCGTCCGCTCGTTGGCCTCGGCGTTGTTGTAGTAGCCCTCGAACGGACCGGCGCCGGCGGTGTTGACGATCTCGCCGACGCACTCCTCGGCGTTGCGCAGGCGGCCCTCGTCGTCGAACCGGGCGCGCGGCAGCTCCTTGCCGTCGTCGTCGACGACCTGCACGTTGTCGCCGACCTGGCCGAGCGCGCCGGCACGCTCCTCCGCGTCACGGTTGACGGCGACGCCACCCTCGGTCGCGCCGTACGCGTCGATCACGTCGATGCCGAAGCGGCGAGCGAACGAGTCGACCACCTCGGGCGACCCCTCGTTGCCGAAGGACACGCGCAGCGGATTGTCGGCGTCGTCCGGCTGCTCCGGGGTCGAGAGGATGTATGCGAGCGGCTTGCCCGTGTAGTTGAAGTAGGTCGACCCGTAGTGGCGGATGTCGGAGAGCCAGCGCGACGCGCTGAACTTGCGGGCGAGGCCGACCGATGCTCCGTACACGATCGACGGTGCCCAGCCGACCATGAGTGCGTTCGAGTGGAACAGTGGCATGCAGATGTAGCCGACGTCGTCGGGGCCGAGGTCCATGATGATGCCCATGCGGTTCCCCGTGACGAGGAAGCGCCGCTGGGAGCAGATCACGGCCTTGGGCGCGTCCGACGTCCCCGACGTGAAGATCAGACCCCAGAGGGTGTCGGGGCCGGGCTCGACGCCCGCGTCGTCGGTCGTGAACGTCGCGAGGACGTCGTCGAGGTCGGAGCCGAGCGTGAGGTCCGGGTCGTCCGCGTCGGGGTAGCGGTGCGACACGAGCAGCTCGGGCAGCCCTTCGGCGATCGGCTCGAGCAGCGGGAGATGTCGCGGCTCGCTCACCACGAGGTCGCAGTCGGTGTGCTGCACGTCCCGCAGGAGGTGCTCGTCGCGTCGTGTGTGGTTGAGTCCGACGACCGCGGCGCCGGCGAGCGCGGCGCCGCCGAGCACGAAGAGGTACTCGGGTGTGTTGTCGAGCAGCACGCCGACGTGGGTCGCTCGGTCCCCGCCGCGTGACGCCTGGCGCGCGAGGAAGAGGTTCGCGAACCGGTGGCACTCCGCGACGTACTCGCCGTGGGTCCACACCCGATCGGCGAACTTCACCGCCGGTCGGCCGAGGAGGTCCGGGTCGGATGCGTTGCGGCGGAGGAGCGCGGCGGCGTCTGCGGCAGGCATGGGTGCCTCACCGGGCGCGGGGACGGAGCGGCTGCGCAGGGACCCTGACACGGGCGTCAGGTTATCCGGACCGGCCGGCAGGGCTCCCGCCGTCCTGAGCGGCCCCAGGGGCGCCATTCGGGGCCGGATCGACCACGACCACCGGGATCGGATCGGTCGGTGGCCTCCTGGTAGTCGCGGTACGTGGCCATGGTGTCGACGAAGCGGGCGTACAGCGCGTCGTGCTCCGCGCCGGTCGTGATGCGCGCGCGACCGGGCACCGTCCGCTTGCCGTCGCGGATCGTGACCGCAGGGTCGGCCTCGAGGTTGAGGTACCACGCCGGGTGATGGTCGTGGCCGCCGTTGGATGCGGCGACGATGTACGCGTCGCCTTCGCGGAGCGCGAGCAGTGGCCACGTGCGCGGCTCCCCCGTCTTCCGGCCCGTGGTCGTGAGCAGGATCGCAGGTTCGCCCCGGAACTTCGTGCCGAGGCGCCCGCCGCTGATGCGGTACGCACCACGGTGCAGCGTCGAGAAGAACCAGGCGAACCAGTGCGGGGTGCGAACGAGCCGGTTCTTCTTCGCCATGCGCGGAACCCTAACGCCCGCAACGGGCCACGACCGCTCCTGCGGACGGCCCTAGGCTCTCCCGGCGTGGAAGACCGATTGACCCCAGGCCTGTACCTCGAGATGACCGAGCAGACGGCCGACACCTACGCCGCGGCGCGGGTTCCCGAAGTCCTCGCACTCCCCGGCGTGACCCGCGCGACCTGGTGGGAGAACGTCAAGCGCGACCGTGACGATCTCCCCCGCGTGCTGCCCGAGTTCGACCGACTCGCGGTCTACGAGATCGACGACACGTTCGTCGCGCCGGCCACGCCCAACGGGGTCACGGGTCACCACTTCCGCCGCACCCCGCGCCCCGGACAGGGCAGCTTGTCGGGCGAGAAGACCATCGGGCTCTCGCTCGTGCTGATCAGCCCGACCGAGCCCGAGCGCGCGCAGGAGCTGCGCGACTGGGGCGACTTCGTACACATCCGGCACATCTCCCAGGTCGGTGTCCCCGGGTACACGATGATCACCCCGTACGAGAACGTGACCGGCGGCGACCCGAGGTTCATGCACTTCTACGAGATGGACACGGACGAGCCCGAGGTGTCGTTCAAGAAGATGACCCCGCTCGTCGAGGAGCGCATCGGTGGTTGGGGCACCGATGCGTTCAAGGCCTGGGGCTGGACGGACTCGTTGCGGATCATGTACGTCAACACGTTCCGTCTCGTGGGTGAGCGCACGCGGTGAGCGGCACCTCCGACCCGAACGACGGACCCGGCCACGACGTGTTCGCAGTGATCCACCGTCAGCGAGCCCACCGAGCGTTCACGGACCGCCCCGTGAGCGACGACGACGTGGCGCGTGTGCTCGACGCCGCGACGTTCGCGCCCAGCGCCGAGAACCGTCAGCCCTGGGTGTTCGTCGTCGTGCGCGACGAGGCCGCCCGCACGACGATCCACGAGCTGGCGCTGCGCGCGTGGGAGACCGGTGGCCGCGAGTTCTCCGCGACCCGCCTCCCTGCCCACCTGCTCGCCGACGTCGACCACGGGATCGCCGGTGGCGGCTACCGCGCCGCACCGGTCCTCATCGTCGTGGGTGCCGACACCGAGCGCGGCCACTCCGCGACCGTCGGCTCGTCGATCTTCCCGGCGACCCAGAACCTGCTGCTCGCGGCAACGGCCCTCGGGCTCGGCTCCGCACTGACGACCATCTCGACCGCGTTCGCCGACGAGCTCCGCGAGCTGCTCGCGCTCCCCGCCCGCGTCGCGCCCCAGGCCGTCATCCCGCTCGGGCACCCCGCGAAGCCCCTGGGCCCCCCGCGCCGGGAGCCGTTCGCCGAGCACACCCACCGCGACCGCTACGGCACCGCCTGGTAGCGGGTTCTGGCACGTTCCCGCGCCATGCGTGTCAGGTGCCAAGAACGATCAGAGGGCGACGGTCGCGCCGTCCCGGGCGGCGGATGCCCGGATCGCGTCGAGCACCTGCATCTCGGCGAGCCCATCGGCGAACGTCGGGACGGGCACGGCGTCGGGGAGCGGTCGTCCCTGGACCCCGGCGAGCAGGACCTCCCCGAGTCGGGTGAACGGTCCGAGCTCGAGGTGGGTGAACCGGTGGCGTGGATCGTCGCTCTCGACCGGTGCAGCCGGGAGGGCGAGGTCCGCCGGTACGTCGAGACGACGCGCACCCTCGGCATCCGCCAGCCACGGCTCGTCGCCGTCGATCCACACGGTCCCCGTCGTCCCCGCGACCCGGGTGAGGCCGGCCATCGGCCCCCACGCGGCCGCGGTCTGCTGGAGGACGCCCTCGAGACCACCGGCGAGCCGGAACCGGATCGTGAACGAGTCCTCGGCGACGCCCTGGCGGTCCGACACCACGTTCAGCCGGGCACTCACCTCGCTGAACTCCCCGAGCCACGTACGGATCTGATCGACGATGTGCGAGCCCGACGCACCGAGCCAGCCGCCACCCGCGTCCTCGTCGAACCACCACTCCGGCGCCTTCGCCGCCGGGTCGGCGACCATCGGCACGTACGACACGAACGTGGCGAGCCGCGGCTCGCCGATGCAGCCGTCGCTGATCGCGCGGCCGACCGTCGAGCGGTCGACCGCCCACCGGAACTCATGTCCGACGAGGTGACACACGCCGGCCGACTCCGCCGCCGCGAGCATTGCGGCGGCCTCGAGCGCATCCATCGCGAACGGCTTCTCACACAGCACGTGTCGGCCGGCCTGCGCCGCCTCGATCGCCAGCTCCGCATGCGCGTGCGGAGGCGTCGCGATGGTGACGGCCTCGACCCCGTCGATCGCGAGTGCGTCGGCGAGCGACCCGCAGGCGTGCTCGATCCCCGCTCGCTGCGCACGTCGAGCGGTCTTCTCGACGTCGCGGCCCACCAGGGCGACGACGTCGAAGCCCGCGGCCCGCAGCGCCGGCGCGTGCACCCGACATCCGAAGCCGGTGCCGACCACCGCGACCTTCGGGGCGCCACCCATCGTCAGTAGCCCTCGTCGACGTCGATGACGCCCGCGAGCGGCTCGTCGGCCATGAACCGGCGGAGGTTGTCGACGAACGAGGCGATGATCCGCTCGAACGCGCGCGGCGACGCCCACGAGACGTGTGCCGACAGCCGCACTGCAGGGTGCTCGAACAGCCAGTGCCCCTCGGGCAGCGGTTCGGGATCGACCGTGTCGAGGGTCGCCCGTGCCACGGTGCCATCGTCGAGCGCCACGCGCAGCGCATCCTGATCGACGAGGCTGCCACGCGCGATGTTGACGAGGTGCACGCCGCGCTGCATCGCCGTGAACGCATCGGCGTCGATGAGGTGCTTCGTCGAGGCGGTTCCCGGCGCCGCGAGCACAACGTGGTCAGCGGATCCGAGCAGGTCCGGCAGATCGGTCGCGAGCTCGACTCCCGCGAGGAGGTCGCGACCCGGGTTCCGACGAACCGCGCGCACGCGCGTGTCGAACGCGAGGGAGCGCTGGGCGACGGCCGCGCCGATGCCGCCCAGCCCGACGAGGCCGACGGTCTTGCCGGCGAGCTCACCGAGGTTCGCGAGGTTCCAGTGCTCGGGAGGCTCCGAGAGCCAGGTCGCGGGGAAGTCCTTCTCGAAGGCGAGCATCGCGGCGAGCACGTACTCGGCGATCGGGATCGCGCTCACCCCGCGGGAGCAGGTGACGAGGCGGCCCTCGAGCAGCCGCGCCGGCCAGGCATCGATCCCGGTCCCCGGCAGGTGCATCCAGCGCACCCCCGTCTCCGAGAGATGCTCGAAGAGCGGGTGCCCGTGCCACGCAGCGAACAGCACGTCGCCGGTCGGCACCTCGGTGATGTCGCCCCCGAACTCGACCGGGACGATCTCGACGTCGAGTCCGGCCGTGGCGATCGCCTCGACCACCGGGTCACCCATCATGTTCAGGACGCGCAGGGCCACGTGGGTCTCCGTCGGTCGAGACGATCTGCGGCAGTATGGACCCCGCCACAACCGGACCGCCAACGGGCAAGGGGGCCACGATGGTCGACACGACCCTCGATCCCGACACGCCGATGGAACTCGAAGCGGATCCGCGACTCGGCTTCGCGTTGTGGGATGCCGACAACCACTACTACGAGCCGCCCGACTGCTTCACGCGTCATCTCGACCCCGAGCTGCGCGACCGGGCGATCCGCCCGACACCGACGCCGTCCGATCCGAACGGTGCGTCGGTCGGAGACCGCCCGTTCACGTTCCTCGCCGACCCGTTCCCGACGACGACCACCAAGCCCGGATCGTTGCGCGACATGTTGCGTGCGCTGAGCTCGGGCGACTTCACCGAGTCGTCGGTGATGGAACCGATTCCGCCCGAGCACCTCGACCGCGACGCGCGACTCGCGCGGATGGACCAACAGGGAGTGGAGACGATCCTTCTGTTCCCGACGCTCGCGCTGTGCGTCGAGCACTTCATGAAGGACGACACCGAGCAGCTGTACGCGAACTTCCACGCCTTCAACCGCTGGCTCGACGAGGACTGGGGCTTCGACCACAAGGGGCGCATCCTCGCCGTCCCGCTGTTGTCGTTGCGCGATCTCGACCACGCCATCGCCGAGCTCGAGGACGTGCTCGGGCGAGGTGCCCGAGCGATCGAGCTACGCCCCGGTCCGGCGTTCGGACGCTCGCCGGCCGATCCGCACTTCGACCCGTTCTGGGCCCGGGTCGACGAAGCCGGCGTTCCCGTCTGCTTCCACATCGGCGAGTCCGGGTACAACGAGATGTTCGCCCCGTACTGGGGGGAGCCGGCGAACCCGTCGTCGCACCACCAGTCGGCGTTCCAGTGGACGAACCTCTACGGCGACCGCCCGATCATGGA
The DNA here is from genome assembly GCA_963720675.1 of uncultured Acidimicrobiia bacterium. GTDB lineage: Bacteria > Actinomycetota > Acidimicrobiia > IMCC26256 > PALSA-555 > JALHSW01. The sequence goes on from CAVRGH010000010.1 coordinate 789,809, forward strand.
CACGATCTCCGCCCTGGTCCTGCACAACTTGTTCGGTCGCTTCCCGAACATCCAGTGCGTGAGCGTCGAGAACGGATCGCTGTGGGTCCCGTACCTGCTCAAGGCGATGAACAAGATGAACGGGATGGGACGCAACGGGCCCTGGCTCGGAGGGCGCATCACCGATCGCCCCAGCGACATCTTCCGGGCGCACGTCTCCGTGTCGCCGTACCACGAGGAGGACATCCCGGCGTTGGCCGGACTCATCGGCGACGACCGCGTCCTCTTCGGGTCGGACTTCCCGCACCCCGAAGGACTCGCGGAGCCGCGCGACTTCGTCGAGGCACTCTCGTCGCTCGACGACGGCGCGACTCGCCGAATCATGCGCGACAACCTCCGCGCCTTGCTCGCGACCTGATCGCCGCGACTCAGTCCAGGAGCGCGCGTACGCGGCGTTGCAGGTCGACCGCCCAGGTGATCGGATCGTCGAGACCCCAACCCTGCTCGGGGATGTCGAAGTACTCGACGGACAGACAGCCTCGGTAGTCGAGCTCGTCGAGGCGAGCGAGGACCGCCGCGAAATCGACGACGCCACGCGGGTCGTCGACGTGCACCTGGGTCGAGCCGGGACAGCCCTGCCGCAGCTGGACGTGATCCGCGAGCTCGAGCATCTCGAGCGGGTCACCGCCCCAGTCGGCGACGTGGCCGGTGTCGACGAGGAGCCGGAGCCCGGGCACCTCGTCGATCATGGCACGCGCGGTCTCGTACGAGTTCACGACCGCGCCGGCCCACGGTTCGAGCAGGGCGCCGGGCGCACGGCCCCACCACCGGACGGAGCGCTCCCACATGTCCGGACCGGCGGCGATCGCCGGCGCGGGGGTCGCGCACCAGCCGGGTACCGGCTTCGGGTAGGCGGTCGGGCAGCCGACCGGGAGCGCGAGCGTCGCCGGGTCGATGTCGACCATGACGTCGATGTGCTCGAACCCGAGGTCGGCCGCGTGCTGCGCACGCTGCTCCTCGGGCTCGGACCAGAAGACGACGTCGACCACACCGAGCCGGTAGCGCCCCACGCTGCCGGCCCCGCTACTTCTTCTTGTCGCCCGAGTACTCCATCCCGCCGGGCATGACCATGCCGACGGTCTGCAGGTGCTGGCCCAGGATGACGTCGAAGTTGTCGGCGACCGCCTGCGGCGTCCAACCCCCGTCACGCCACATGAACGCGACCTGCTTCGGGTGCTGGAACAGCGTGAACGCGAAGTCGCTGCGGCCGAGGATCTGGCCGTTCACGTGTCCGGCCTGCTCCGAGGCCAAGAACGCCACGAGCGGCGCGTTGAGCGACGGATCCTGCTCGGGCGGTGGGCCGCTCCCCGAGCGTTCGAACAGGGCCGCCGTCATGCGGGTGGCTCCGGCGGGGGCGACCGCGTTCGCCGTGATGCCGTACTTCCCGAGCTCGAGGGCCCAGATGAACGTCATCCCCATGAGCGCGGCCTTGGCCCCGCCGTAGTTCGTCTGACCGAAGTTGCCGCGCAGGCCGGCAGACGACGTGATGTTGATGATGCGCCCGTACCCCTGCTCCTTCATGAGCGGAGCCGCGTGTCGGGCGCAGTTGAACGCGCCCTTCATGTGCACCGCGACCACGTCGTCGAAGTCCTGCTCGGTCATCTTGACGAGCGTGCTGTCGCGCACGATCCCGGCGTTGTTCACCAGGATGTCGATCGCACCGAACGCGTCGACCGCGGTCTGCACGATGTTGGCCGCGCCGGCGAAGTCGGTCACGGAGTCGTAGTTGGGCACGGCCTTGCCGCCGAGCGCCTCGATCTCCTTGCACACCTGGGTCGCGGGGTCTTCCTCGCCGCCGCGGCCGTCGAGCGACACCCCGACGTCGTTGATGACGAGGTTGGCACCCTCGCCGGCCATGCAGAGCGCGAACTCGCGACCGATGCCGCGTCCCGAGCCAGTGACGACCGCGGTGCGTCCTTCCAGCAACCCGCTTGTCTCCTCGGCCTGCTTCTCGGCCACCGGGTCAGCCGCACGCGGCGGTCGCGGTGCCGGTGAGCACCTCGACGCCGTCCTGGTTCGTGGCCGTGCACTCGAGGTCGACGAGCTGGCTGCCGTCCTCTTCGCGCTTGCCCGCGACCTTCGCCGCGAACGTGATCGTGTCGCCGGGCCAGACCTGCTTCGCGAACCGGACCTGGAACTTGCGCATGGCCTCGGGGCCGAACCAGTCCTTCACCACGCGGGCCATCAGCCCGGCCGTGAGCATCCCGTGCCCGAAGACCGACGGGTTCCCGACCTGGGTCGCGATCGTCTCGTCGTGGTGCATCGGGTTGAAGTCGCCCGAGGCGCCCGCGTAGCGGACGAAGTTGGTGCGGCTGAGGTTCTCGATGACGAGCGGTGGGGCCTCGTCGCCGACCTGGATGGTGTCGTAGGTGATGGTTTGGCTCATGCCGCGGAGCGTATCGCGGGCGACGGAAAGGTGACACGAGCGTCAGTCGCCCGTAGCCTGGCGGCGATGACCTCCGCCTCGCGCGTGCGTGTCCGGCCCTCGCGTGCCCGGCGTCAGGAACCAGGCGTCGAGGAACCGGCCGTCAAGGAACCGGCGTCAAAGAACCAGGCGTCAAAGAGCCGGGAGGGCGCGTCCAGGGTCGCGAGCTGCGGGCCCGGGGCAAGCGCACGCTCGCTCGCCTCCTCGACGCCGGCGGCACCGTCTTCGCCGAGCGCGGGTACCACGCCGCCCGGGTCGACGACATCGTGAAGGCCGCGAAGACCTCCCACGGCACCTTCTACCTGTACTTCTCGTCGAAGCAGGACCTCTTCCACGCCGTCGCCGTCGACGTCGCGTCGGAGATGATCGACCTCGCGCGCGAGCTCCCGGCCCTCGATCCCGACGGCGCGGTCGCCGACGACGCGCTCCGCGACTGGCTCGACCGCTTCGCGACGCTCTACCAGCGCCACGGTGCGTTCATCCGAACGTGGACCGAGGCCGAGATCGCGGACAGCGAGATCGGGAACATCGCGAACGACCTGGTGATGCAGTTCTCGCGTGAGCTGGCCCGACGCGTGCGTGCGGCCGCGCCCGACCTCGATGCGGGCGTCACCGCGTTCGCGCTCATCTCGATGATCGAGCGCTTCACGTACCTCGTCGAGGCCAAGCAGCTGCCCGTCGATCGGGCCGAGGCACTCCCGACGCTCGCGTTCGCGACGATGGCCGCGCTGCACGGGCCCCGCGCCACGACCTGACGCTCCGTCAGGTCACCGGGCCTCGCCGGATCTGGGTGGTCCTGCCTACCACGGGATGTGCGAGGGGGTTATATTCCTGACGTCACTGTCACATCGCCAGTGCGATCTCATGGGGGGAACATGAAGAACAGAGCGGCGAAACTGCTCGTCATGGCCGTTGCTGCTGCGTCGCTGGTGATCAGCGGGTCAGTGGTCGCCGGCGCGTCGGTGAGCTCGGCGAAGAAGCCGTTGTGCACGGGGAAGACCAAGAAGGCTGCGGTCAAGGACATCGAGACCGCCTACGACTACTTCCTCAACGGCGGCGCGGGGTACACGGCCGACCAGAAGGCCGCGTACATCCAGTACCTGAGCGGGAAGAAGCTCAACCAGGACCTGCTGGACAAGTTCGTTGCCAGCGCCGAGGCCAACGCCGAGGCGTCCGCGACGACGACCGTCCAGGTGAACAAGGTGACGTGCAAGGGCAAGAAGGGCGCGGCGGTCGACTTCGACCTCGTGCTCGGCGGCACCGCGTCGCCGGGCCTCGCCCCTCCGGGTGGCGCCGTGCTCGAGGGGAAGACGTGGAAGGTCTCCGGCCTCACCCTGTGCAACCTGCAGGCGCTCGGTGACGGCGGGGCGACGCTCGAGGAAGAGCCCTGCGCGACGATCGTCCTCGACGAGACGCTCTAGTCGCACACGCTCCAGCACGCGAGCACGACAGGGGCCGCCCTGCGGGGCGGTCCCTGCTCGCGTCAGGACTTGGCGGTGCCGTTCGGGGTGGTCGCGGGCAGCGTCTCGCCGTGCACGGCCGGCATGATCCGGTCGCTCAGATCACCGAGCTCGTCGGTGCGCCCCGCGAGCGCCACCTTCCCCTTCGCCATCACCACGACGTCGTCGGCGAGCGTGAGTGCCTGGCGGACGTGCTGCTCGACGATGAGCAGCGACGTGCCGTGGTCACGGATCGTCGCGAGCGTCTCGTAGACCTCGTCGATGATGACCGGCGCGAGGCCGAGCGAGAGCTCGTCGGTGATCAGGAGCTTCGGCGAGTGGACCAGGACGCGGGCGAGCGACACCATGCGCTGCTCCCCTCCGGAGAGGGTGCCCGCGATCTGCTTCCGGCGCTCACCGAGGCGCGGGAACATCTCGTAGGCCTGCGAGAGTGCCCGCTTGGCGCCGCGACGACCGAACACCTGGCGGAACGACAGCGCCAGGTTCTCCTCGACCGTCAACGAGCCGAACACCGAGCGACCCTCCGGCGCGTGCACGATGCCCATGCGGGCGAGCTTGTAGGCCCGGCTCCCGGTGACGTCCTTGTCCTGGTAGAGCAGCTTGCCCGAGGTCGGCGCGATGAGCCCGCAGCACACCCGCACGACCGAGGTCTTGCCCGAGCCGTTCGACCCGAGCAGGGCCATCACCGACGATTCGCGGATCATGAACGACACGCCGAACAGCGACCGGAACGGCCCATACCCCGCCTCCACGTCCCGGAGCTCGAGGAGCGGCGCGCCTCCCGATGCCGGAGCGCCGGTGGGCGTGTCGGGCGTCACGGAGGTCACACGACGTCCCCGAGGTAGGCCTTGCGCACGGCGGCGTCGCCGAGGACGTCTTCGGTTGCGCCCGACGCGATGAGCGTGCCGAAGTCGAGCACGTAGAGCCGGGTCACCAGGCTCTGCACCATCTCGACGTCGTGCTCGACGAGCAGCACCGCGAACTCGTGCTGGAGCTGCACCGTCCGGAGGCGCTCGGCGAGCGCAGCCGTCTCCTTCACATCGAGGCCCGACGACGGCTCGTCGAGCAGCAAGAGCTTGGGCTCCGACATCAGCGCACGCCCGAGCTCCACGAGCCGCCCACGACCCAGGCTGAGGGACTCAACGGGCTTGTCGACCTCGGCGCGGAGCCCGAGGAGATCGACCATGCGGTCGACCCGCATGTCCTCGTCCGCGCTCGGCTTCGAACGGTTGACGAGGTCCTTCCAGAGGCGCCCGGATGCCGTTGCGGCGGCGCTCGGTGACGAGGAAGTGGTCGCGAACCGTCATCCCCGCGAAGAGCTCCAGCCGCTGGAACGTGCGGCCGATCCCCGCCCGCGCCCGCTTGTAGACGGGCATCCCGCTCACGTCACGCCCGTCGAAGTACACGGAACCGACGTCGGGCCGGAGCATGCCGAGCATGCAGTTGAACAGCGTCGTCTTGCCCGCGCCGTTCGGTCCGATCAGCCCGACCATCTCTCCATGGTTCACGTCGAGGTCGACGCCGTCGAGCGCGGTGATCCCGGCGAAGTGCTTCGTGATGCCGCTCGCCTCGAGCAGCGCGGTCGGGGCGCGGAAGGACGACTCGGCCGGCGAGACCGTGGAGGTGCTCATGACGCGTCCCCTGCGGGCGCGGCGACCAGCGCTTCCGCCGGCGCGCTGCCGGCGATCGGCACCGCGTGCTCCGGTGGTGGCTCGAATCCCTCACCGCCGATGGCGAGCTCGTTGCAGGCGCCCTGCACGGCGGCGATCCACTGGGTCCAGACGATCACGAAGACCCCGGTGAGGAACACGATCGGCCAGCCCGCCGGAGGGAACCCGTGGTCGATGAAGCTGCCCTCGGACGCGCTCTGATCGGTCACCGAGGTCCGGAAGAAGAGGAAGGCGCCGGCGAGCACGAACCCGAACGGCGCGCGCCCCGCGTGCCAGGTGATCGGGCTGCTCAACCAGCCGCGTGCCTTCGCGATCCGTTCGACGTGGACCGGGAGGAGGAAGAACGCGACCGACGCGATCCCCGCGGGGATGCCCACGAGGACGCAGTCGAGCAGCGTTGCCTTCGGCACCCAGGCCTGCTCGTGGAAGAACCAGCCCACCGCCGCCCCGACGAGCGCACCGCCGAGCAGGAGCAACAAGCCCTGGGGCACACCACCGCCCGTCCGGAGCCGCGCGTCGGTCCAGAAGATCCACGCCGTCGCCACGAGCAGGCTGGGCACGATGAACCACAGCATCGTCGCGCTGTGCACCGTGACCCAGTGCCCCTGGAGCGGACTGCGCACGAGGATGTACAGGAGGAAGAGCGCCGGCCCTGCGAGGACGGGCAGCACGACGTGCCAGACCGGTCGGTACCCCTTCGGGCGCGTGGCCGCCGTCCCGAGCTCGTCGGCGCGCTGCTTCAGGGCAGCTTGTCGGCGCTGGGCGAGGATGTTCTTCCGGGTCTGGAACTGGACGATGCCCTCGGGATGGCGGGCGTAGGTGATCGCGCCGAGACCGAACCCGATGATCGCGATCGACGTGGGGAACCCCAGCGTCTCGAGCAGCCACTGGGTGACGATCAGGCCGAGGGCGGCGTTCACCGCGCCGTCGACGGTGCGCGCGCCCAGCGTGACCACGAGCACGACCCAGACGACGCCGAACAGCGCCGGGTAGGTCGCGATCGGTTCCACCCGACCCTGGGACATGCCGATGAGCCCACCGCCGATCCCGGCGACACCGGCCGCGAGCGAGAACATGATGATCCGCAGCGACGTGGCGTTGATGCCGATCGACGCGGCCGCGGTCTCGCTGCCCCGCAGCGCGCCGAGATACCGGCCGATGGTGCCCTGCCGGATCAGGATCACCATGATGCCGACGATCGCGAAGATCGCGAACACGGCGAGGAACCAGAGGCGCCCGTCGGGGTCGTTCGCGAGGTTCGCGAACTCCGGTCGCCGGACCTCGATCCCGAACTCACCGCCGGAGATCTCCTCGCGCCGGAAGATCACGTTCTCTGACATGAGCGCGAAGGCGAGCGTGGCCAGCGAGAGGTAGAGCCCGGCCAGGCGCACCGACGGCCGTCGACGCAACCGTCCGATGAGCGCCGGGAGCCCGTCGATCAGCAATACGAAGAGAGCGCCCGGCCGCAGCCGCGACCAGCCCCCCGATCAGGATCGCGACGAGCGCCGGGATGTTCCACTCCTGCATGAGGTTCGCCATCGCGAACCCGCCGAAGCCGGCGAACGTCGCCTGTGCGAGCGAGATCTGGCCACCGAGCCCGGTGAAGATCGTGATCGACAGCAGCACGACCGCGAGCGCGAACGCGTCGGTGAGTCGCGTCACCCAGAGCGGGCTCACGATCGTCATCATCACGACGAGGAAGCCGCCCACGAACACCGGGAAGCCGATGCGCGTCATGCGCTGCATCTGCTCGTCCTTGTACTCGTGCGCCAACGCCGGTGGTGGTGGATCGACCCCGGCGAGCGGGTCGGCGACGTCTCGGCTCTCCCGCAGCTTGGGCCAGAAGACCAGGAGGAGGAAGAGGACGAGGAACGGGAACGACGGACGCAGGTCGACGGCGATCGCGCTGTCGGCCCCGATGATGTCGGGCAGTGCACGCGCCGCGATGCCGATGAAGAGCCCGCCGACGAGCGTCATCGGGATGCTCTGGAAGCGACCGATCGCGGCCGCCGCGATCGCCGCGATGATCAGGAGTGTGTAGATGTTCGCGTTCAGCTCGAAGTAGAGCGGTGCGAGCAGCACGCCCGCGAGCCCGGCGAGGGCGCTCGAGAGCATCCAGGAGACCATGCTCACGCGGTCGGCGTCGACGCCGGCGAGCTCCACCATGCGCGGGCTCTCCACGACGGCACGCATCTGCAGTCCGATGGACGTGTAGCGGAAGAGCAGACCGAGCAGCACGACCGCGACCAGGGTGACGATCACCGCGCTCGCGCGGTCGGCCTGCACGATGTAGTCACCGAAGTGGAACGAGTTGAGGTTCGGGTCGAAGTTCGACTCGAACCCGAGGTGCTTCCACAGCCCGAGTCCGCCCTGCTCGAGCCCCAGCAGGGACGCCACGCTCGGCGGTGCCTGGGCGGGCTGCTGGCCGAAGATCGCCTTGACGATCTCGGGCATCGCCAGCAACAGCCCTAATGCCGTGACGAGCTTGACCTGCCAGGACGCGGTTCGCATGTACCGGAACAGGGACCGGTCCAGCAGGAGCCCGACCAGCGGCGAGACGATCAGCACCGCCATGACGAAGCCGAGCCACAGCGGCCAGCCCCGGTTCTCGACGCAGTCGTAGAAGACCCAACCGCTCAGGAAGGCCTGCGCACTGAACGCCAGGTTGAAGACGCCCGACGTCTTGTAGGTGAGGACGAGCCCGACGGCCACGAGGGCGTACACGCAGCCGATCGGCGCGCCTTCGATCAGCCATTGGATCTGTTGATCCACTGCGTTCCTTCTATGCCGTTCGGACTCGTCCTCTCCTGATGATCGGTGGTGCTAGCCGCTCGCGGTCGGGATGGTCTCCCCCGGCTTGAGTGGCAGGTAGAAGGGGTCGTCGAGGTTCGGTGGCCTCGGGTTGTCGGGGAAGCACACGAAGGGCTGGCCCGGCTTCCCGTAGCGAGGCACGAACTTCCCGTTCACGGCCTCGACGTAGGCCGTGCAGGCTGTGTGGCCCGGACCGTGACCGTCACCCGTCGCCGTCCAGTCCTGCGGCGCGAGCATCCCGTCGGCAGTGAAGTCGGTGATGCTGTTGATCGCGTCGACGACCGACTGCTGGGTGAAGTCCTTGCCAGCCTTCTTGAGACCCTCGACGAAGAGCGCGGCGTTGATCCAGCCGGCCTGGGACTGCTCGCTCGGCGAGACGCCGCGCTTCTTCATCGCGGCGAGGAACTCCTTCGTGCCCTGCGGCAGCTTCTTGCTCTGCCAGTCGGCGAACGAGAGCCCGAAGAACCAGTTGTTGAGCTGCTTGCCGTACTTCTTGATGACGTCGTCGCGGTACCCCTCGGGCGCGTAGAAGACGACGTCGTCGACGCCGGCCTGCTTGAGGCCCTGCGAGATCTTGAACGCACCACCGAAGTCCATGCAGGTGGCGACGAACTGGACGCCCTTGTCCTTCATCGCCTGCACGTCGGCGCTCACGTCGGAGAACCCGAACTCGAGGCTCTTGTCGGCGTAGACGAGATCGATGCCGTACTCCTTGAAGGACTGCTCGGTCCCGACGGAGCACGCGACCGACGACGGCGCGGTGTAGGTGAAGATCGCGCCCTTGGTGAGGCCCTCCTGCTGCGCGATGTACACGGGCGCGATCGACGCGCAGCTGAAGCACAGGAACGAACCCTTCTCACCGAAGAGATTCTGGCGAGGGCACTGGTCGGTGAAGATGCCATTCTGGGTGACGTCGTCCTGGATCGCCTGACCCTCGGCGTTCGTGCCGCACCAGCCGGCGTCGACGTTGATGCCGAACGTCGGGACACCCTCTTTCGCCAGGTACGAAGCACCGGCGAACGAGTTGGTCATCACCGGCATCACGGCGAAGACCTTCTTCTCCTCGACGAGGCTGCGCACCGCGCGGATGTTCCCCGAGGGCGCGCCCTGGTCGTCGAGCTGCGCGACGAGCTTCAGCTTCTTGCCGTAGACCCCGCCCTTGGCGTTGATCTTGTCGAAATAGGCCTGCACACCGTCGAACCCGTCGACGTACGGCACGTTGAGCACGCTGACCGGACTGGCGAGGCCGCCGACCTGGATCTCCTTGGAGGTGACCCCCGGCCGTCCGCTCCCCTGGGCGCCGGCGGACGTGACCCCCACGGCCCCCGTGAGCCCTGCCACCAAGATCGCCGTGATGGCGATTCCTACAACGCGACGCATCGGCTTCCCCCCGTTCGACCGGCGCTAGGCCGCGCACTCTAGCCAGGTTTTCACTGACGCTCACGTCAGCAACTGGAACCGGTTCCTCCGGGGCTCCGGCGACGCTCCCGGCCGACCCCGCGCGAGCATGGCGGTCGTGCCCGGGACCCTCGTCACCTTCCATGCCCACCCCGACGACGAGTGCATCCAGACGGGTGGGGTCATGGCCAAGTCCGCGGCCGAGGGACACCGGGTCGTCCTCGTCCTCGCAACCGGCGGCGACGTCGGCGAGGTGGCCGACGGGGTGCTCGCCCCGGGCGAATCCCTCGCCGAGCGCCGCGCCGAGGAGACGGCGCGTGCCGCCGGGATCCTCGGTGTGGCCCGCGTGATCAACCTCGGCTATCGGGACTCGGGCATGGAGGGAACGCACGACAACGACGACCCCGCGTCGTTCTGGTCGGCCGACGTCGACGATGCCGCGCAGCGCCTCGCAGCGATCTTGCGCGAGGAGCAGGCCGACGTCCTCACGATCTACGACGACCACGGTGGCTACGGGCATCCCGACCACGTCCAGGTGCACCGGGTCGGCGCGCGGGCGGCCGAGCTCGCAGGCACTCCGCGCGTCTACGAAGCGACGATGAACCGCGACCAGATCGCCGGGTTCATCCGTGAGCGACAGCACGAGGCGCGGGTGCAGGAGATGGACCTGCCCGAGGATCTCGAGGACCCGGACGCGATCACGATGGGAACACCGGAGACGCTCCTCACCACGAGGGTCGACGTGGCCGAGTACGTCGACCAGAAGCGAGCCGCCCTCGCGGCCCACGCCAGCCAGGTCGACGAGTCGCACTTCTTCCTCGCGATGCCGATCGAGATCTTCCGCGAGGCGTTCGGGACCGAGTGGTTCATCCGACGGGGCTCGCCCCCTGGCATCGCGGAGGACTCGCTGTTCCCCGCGGGCGATCGGGAGCGCTGACATGGCCTGGGCCCTGTTCACCGTCGGCGTGCTCGTCGCCCTCCTCACCGTCCCCGGCGTGGTCCGGATCAAGCACTGGACCCTGCTGTTCCCCGCGTTCGTCGTGTCGTGGTTCGGCACCGGGCTCGCCGGCTGGTGGATGGTGCTGGTCGCCGGCACGACGGCAGCCCTCGCGCTGCTCGGGGGCCTCGACGCGCTGCCGGGCTGGGTCGGCCTCGCCCTCGTCCTCGTCGCCGAGGTGGGTCTCGTCCGCCAGTGGATCGTCGCCCGCCACGCGGGCAGGACCTTCGACGCTGCGCTCCACCCGCTCGACGGCGTCCCGTACCGGGCCGCTCGGCGCACGGCTCGGTCGATCCTGCTCCCGCTGTGGGTGCGCGACGAGCACGTCGAGCGAGTCAAGGACGTGCGCTACGCCGAGGGGGCGGGCCGCCGCCATCTCCTCGACATCCACAAGCCACGCGGTGGCGTGCAGGGCGCGCCCGTCCTGCTCCAGATCCACGGCGGCGCCTGGATGGTCGGCACGAAGGACACCCAGGGTCGCCCCCTGATGAACGCGCTCGCGAACGCGGGGTGGGTCTGCGTCGCCATCAACTACCGCCTCAGCCCGCGGCGAAGTGGCCCGATCACCTCCTCGACTGCAAGCTGGCGATCAAGTGGATCCGCGAGCACATCGCGGAGCACGGCGGCGACCCGGACTCGCTGGTCGTGACCGGCGGGTCCGCAGGTGGGCACCTCGCGACGCTCGTCGCGCTCACGCCGAACGACCCGACGCTCCAGCCGGGCTTCGAAGACGTCGACACGTCCGTGAAGGCGTGCGTCTCGATGTACGGCGCCTACGAGCTGGCCGAGGTCTTCGGTCGCGCACGCTCCCGCCTCGGCCACCGGCTCGGCTCGTGGATGGGCAGTCTGGTGCTCGGGCGTGGTCTCGACGACCCGGCGCCGTACCACGACGCGTCCCCGATGTACCGGGTGGCGCCGGGCGCGCCGCCGTTCCTGGTCGTCCACGGCTCGATCGACAACCTGGTGCCGGTCGAGCAGGCCCGCCGCCTCGTCGGCGAGCTCCGCACGGCCGAGGTGGAGGTCGCGTACGTCGAGCTCGCGGGCGCGCCCCACGCGTTCGACGTCTTCCACTCCACGTGGGCCGACGCCAGCGTGATCGGCGTGATCCGCTATCTCACCTGGGTGCTGGCGGAGGGCCCGCGCCGGACCGCGAGCGACCGGACCGACCCCACGGCACCACACGAGGCCGTCGATAGCGCATCGAGCGGTCCGACGACCACTGTGCGTACGGCGCCATAGTCAGCCCGGCGAGCGCGAGCAGCACTGCGTCGTAGTTCACGCGCCAGCCGGCGAACTCGCGCCAGGCGCGCTCGCGGTCGGGACGCACCGGCACACCGGAGCCGCCGAGCTGCTCGTACGCCTCCAGGAACTCCTGCTGAGCAATGCTGATCGGCGCGTCCGGCGCAGGGTCCGGGTCGTACTCGACCCCGAAGTAGTCGGCGATCTCCCGCAACGCGAGGTAGCCCGAGCGGATGCAGAGCCCCGCCTGGGGGTTCCAGGGGATCGCGAGCGTCGACTGGGCGAGGGACGCGGCGTCGAGCACCGCGCCGGCCGCGGTGACCCACGAGCGCTCCGGGCTCGGGGAGCGGAAGAAGGTCAGGATCGCGAGCGACGTGTGCGTCTCCGAGATCTCCGCGAACCAGAGCTCCCACTGCGCCCACAGCTCCGACAGCTGCTCCGTCCAGCCGATCGCGTGATACCGCTGCAAGAGCTCGACCGCACTGGGTGGCGTCCCCGCCCGCGTCGCCAGCTGGGCCACGGACAGCTCGCGTCGGGAGAACGCCCCGTAGATCGTCGGGACGTACGCGATCAGCAGGGCGAGGAGTGCGAGGCCGGTCGCAGCCTCGAGGAAGGCCAGGACGAAGCTCGGCACGTCGTTCGGCGGCAGCACGAACCCGAGTGTGAAGAACGAGGAGCCACTGAGCTCGAACGCCGTCTTCCAGTCCCGCTCCGGGACCAGGGTGAAGAACATCATGGCGAAGCCCACGACGCTCAGCGCCATCCAGACGCCGACGAGGGTGAGGAGCCCGATCGGCGCGTAGAGGGCCATCACCCGGTCGCGCCGCTCGTAGGTGTGTGAGTCCCGGGCGATGAAGCTGAAGCACCATCGCAGCGAGACGAACACGCTGCGGGTGAGTGGCGTTGAGGCGGCACGAGGCAGGACGAAGGTCCGCAGGGCGGAGTCGAGCACCGTCAACACGAGCAGGACGCCCCCGACGATCAGCAGGATGTCGACGACCACGTCCATCCCCCATCTTCCCCCATCGGAGCCGGGCCGGGGCGCGGGGCGCGGGACCCGGCCGTCCGTGGGCTCCTAGAGTCCCGGAGGACGCAAGGGACCGGGGGGACCATCGTGGCTGACTCGCACGGACGAACCACACCGCGGACGACGCGCCTCGCCGCGGTCGCGCTCGCGATCGGGTTGGGCGCCGCGGCGCTCGCCGGCACCGCAGGGGCCTCGACCCCGCACGCCCACCACCGCCAGAAGACCGGCGGCGACATCCGGTTCGGCCTGGAGGCGGAGAACACCAACTACTGCCTCACCAAGGCGCAGATGGCCATCTCGGGCATCCAGGTCGCCGCGGCGGTCTACGACACGTTGACCGCACCGAACGCCAAGGGTGTGACCGTGCCGTACCTCGCGAAGTCGGTCGAACCCAACGCCGACTACACGGTGTGGACCATCAAGCTGCGCGATGGCGTGACGTTCCACGACGGCACCCCGGTCGACGCCGCCGCGGTCAAGCTCAACTTCGACTCGTACCGTGGCGCTCCCGGCGCGCCGAACGTCGGCTCGCTGTTCCCGATCGTCCTGAACTTCGTGCAGGACATCACCGCCCCCGACCCCTCGACCGTCGTCATGACGCTCGATACGCCGGTGCCGGCGTTCCGGAACGCGCTCTATGGCAACGGTCGCTTCGGCATCATGGCGCCGGCCCAGCTCAACGCCGGCGAGGACTGCGCGAGCAAGATGATCGGGAGCGGGCCGTTCAAGCTGGAGTCCTACGCCCAGAACGAGAAGACGGTGGTCGTCAAGAACCCCGACTACTGGCAGCAGGGCTACCCGAAGGCCGACTCCATCACCTTCGTGCCGGTGCCCGACGCCGCGGTGCGCACGACCGAGCTCCAGGGCGGCCAGCTCGACATGCTGCACACGACGAGCGCCGAGCAGACCGACAACATCAAGAGCAACAGCCAGCTCAAGGCCTTCGTGCAGAAGCCCGGGTACCGGGAGCTGCGCTACTACATCATGCTCACCGACTCGCCGCCCTTCGACGACCCGGTGGCGCGCGAGGCGTTCACGACCGCGATCGATCGCGCCAAGGTCAACCAGATCCGCAACAAGGGCGAGTTCGAGGTCGCGAACAGCCTGATGGATCGCAACGCGCCCGGGTACCTCAAGAACGCCGGCTACCCGGCGTACAGCCTGAAGAAGGCCAAGAAGCTCGTCGCACCAGGCCAAGAGCAACTCCGGCGGCACGTTCGACGTCGTGCTCGGCACGACCATCGAGGCCGAGAACTCCGCTGAGGCCCAGCTCCTCAAGGAGATGCTCGACGCCGCCGGCATCAACGCCTCGATCGCCCAGTTCGACCAGGCCACCCTCATCAACAAGGCACTGGCCGGCGACATCGACGTGCTGATCTGGCGCAACCTGCACGGCGGGTTCTCGGACTCGTCCGCCACGGACACCTACCCCTGGTGGACGAACTTCACCACGCCCACCGGCGGGAAGAACCTCATCAACTTCGCGCGCTACGACAACGCCGAGATCCAGGCCGACCTCGACGCCAGCCGTGCCGCGACGAACGTCGCGGACGCCAAGAAGGCGGCCACCGACTTCAACCGGGCGTTCGCGGCCGAGAACTACATCACCCCGATGTGGTGGGACGTGTGGACGATCGGCTACCAGAAGTCGGTGAACTACGACCTTCCGGCGCTGCCCGACGGCGGGGGCAAGCCCCAGTTCTCCGGCGGACGCATCCCGGTCCTCGGGCTGAGCAAGTCCGGCTGAGCGCTCTTCGGCGGCCGACCGCGATTGACACGCCCCCCGGGGCTTCTAGAGTGCGCACCGTGACCGGCGTCACAGGACCGGTCAGCAGAAACACGACTTTCGGGGGGAACACGTGGCCGACTCGTACCGGCATGCATCACGCCGTCATTGGACGCGCTTCGGCGCCGTCGTGGCGGCGGTCGGGCTCGTCACCGTCGCCTTCAGCGGCTTCGGAGGCGCCTCCGTGCGCGCCCGCAGCCACCAAGCGGCGAGCGGCGGCGACCTCACGTTCGGCCTCGAGGCCGAGACGACGACCTACTGCCTCAGCAGCGCCCAGCTGGCCATCTCGGGGATCCAGGTCGTGGCCGCGGTCTACGACACCCTGACCGTCCCGAACACCAAGGGCGTGGCGACGCCGTACCTCGCGAAGTCGGTCGAGCCGAACGCGGACTTCACGGTCTGGACGATCGGGCTGCGCGACGGCGTGATGTTCCACGACGGCACGCCCGTCGACGCCGACGCAGTGAAGCTCAACATCGACGCGTGGCGGGGCGCGCCCGGGGCCCCGAACGTCGGCTCCCTGCTGCCCCTCGTCTTCGGACCGATCATCCAGGACGTCACCGCGACCGATGCGTCGACCGTCACCGTGACCCTCAAGACCCCGGTCTCGGCGTTCCCCGACTACCTCTTCCTGGAGGGTCGCCAGGGCATCATGGCCCCGGCCCAGCTCAATGCCGGCGAGGACTGCGCGACGAAGATGATCGGGAGCGGGCCGTTCAAGCTCGAGTCCTACGCCCAGAACGAGAAGACGGTGGTCGTCAAGAACCCCGACTACTGGCAGAAGGGCTACCCGAAGGCGGACTCCATCACCTTCGTCCCGGTGGTCGACGGCGCGGTGCGCGTCACCCAGCTCCAGGGCGGCCAGCTCGACATGCTGCACACCTCGAGCGCGCAGCAGATCGACAACCTGGAGTCGAGCGGCCAGTTCAAGGCCCTCGTGCAGCAGCCCGGCTACCGCGAGATCACGTACAACTACATGATCTCGGACTCCCCGCCGTTCGACAACCCGACCGCGCGTGAGGCGTTCGCGACCGCCAGCGACGTCCCGACGATCAACCAGATCCGGAACAAGGGTCTCTTCGACGTCGCGCGGAGCCTGATGGACAAGAAGGCTCCGGGCTACCTCAAGAACGCGGGGTACCCGGCGTACAACCTCAAGAAGGCCAAGAAGCTCGTCGAGCAGTACAAGGCGGAGAGCGGCGGCTCGTTCGACGTGGTGCTGGGGACGACCACCGACGCCGAGAACTCGGCCGAGCTCCAGCTCCTGGCCGAGCAGCTCGGCAAGGCCGGCATCAACGCCACGATCACCACGTCGGACCAGGCCACGCTGATCAACAAGGCCCTGGCCGGCTCGATCGACGTGCTCCGCTGGCGCAACCTCCACGGGGGCTACTCGCAGTCGTCCGACCAGGACAACTACCCGTGGTTCTCCAACTACAACACGCCGACGGGCGGGAAGAACCTGCTGAACTTCGGTCACTTCGACGACCCCACGACGCAGGCCCTCCTCGACCAGGGTCGCTCCGACTCGACCCTCGCCGCGGCGAAGACCACCTACACCGATTACAACAAGGCCATGGCGAAGGGGATCTACCTCGTGCCGCTGTGGTTCGTGAACTGGGCCATCGGCTACTCGCCCAACGTCAAGCTGAACCTGCCGGCGCTGCCGGACGGCAACGGCAAGCCGTTGTTCGTGTACGGCCGCATCCCGGTGCAGGGCCTGAGCATCTCGGGCTGAACGAGGAGTAAGGAGAACCCGGCAGGAGCGCAGCAGGAGTCCAGGTGGAACTCACGAAGACGATCGCGAAACGAGTGCTTCAGCTCGTCGTCGTGCTGCTCTTCGTCACGATGTTCACCTTCCTGCTGATCCGGCTCCTGCCGGGCGATCCGACCACCACGATCATCCCGTTCGGGACCGATGCGCAGCGTGCCGCGCTCCGACAGGATCTGGGGCTGAACAAGCCGCTCTACGAGCAGTACGCGGACTACCTCACGAACCTGCTCCAAGGCGACCTCGGCAAGCAGTACAACTCCGGGCGGCCGGTGGCGGACCTGGTGAGCCAATCGCTCCCGGTCTCGCTCCAGCTCATGATCTACGCGCAGTTCATCGCGCTGTTCTTCGCCATCCCGCTCGGGATCCTCACCGCCTACCGGGCGGGCACGCGGTCCGACAAGGCGATCAACACGACCGCGTTCGCGCTGCTCGCGCTCCCCAACTTCGTGCTCGCGCTGTTCCTGAGCTACTTCGTGGGGGCGCAGCTCAAGTGGTTACCGACCGGTGGCTACGCGCCCGGCTGGATGGACCAGTTCTTCGACTCCACGCGCTCCCCGGATCTCTGGGAGCACACGCGCTACATGATCCTGCCGGCGATCACGCTCGCCGTCGGGCAGATCGCCGTGTACATGCGACTGCTGCGCAGCGACATGATCGCGACGTTGCAGGAGAACTTCATCACGATGGCGAAGGCCAAGGGGATCTCCAACCAGCGCATCCTCTGGCGCCATGCGCTCCGTCCTTCGAGCCTCACGCTCCTCACCGTCGCGGGCCTCAACGTCGGCACGCTGATCGGCGGCGCGGTGGTCGTCGAGGTCATCTACGGGATCCCCGGCATGGGCCTCAAGATCTACCAAGCCGTGTTCAGCAAGGAGTACGTCGAGCTCCAGAGCTACGTGGTGGTGATCGCGGTGCTCTTCGTGCTCGTGAACTTCTTCGTGGACTTCCTGTACACCGTGCTCGATCCGAGGATCCGTCGTGCCCGAGCTGCCTGACCCCGGCGCGGCCGAGGAAGTCGGCTCGATCGGCGCACCGAGCGACATCCTCCTGTCCGAGGAGCAGTCCGCCCACGGCGGCCGGGCCGGCGACGCCGGGCTACTGCAGGTCGGTGCGATCGCGGCCGGTCCCGAGTCGACCCACAAGGGCAAGGGCCTGGGCTTCGGCGCGTGGCTCGCCATCGGCTGGATGACCTTCATCGTCCTCATCGCCGTACTCGCGAAGACCGGCATCCTGACCTGGGGCGACGCCAACGAGAGCTTCGCGTCGTGTGCCCGCAAGGGCCCGCTGGCCGACGAGGGCAGCGCCAAGGGCTTCCTGCTCGGCTGCGACAGCAACGGTCGCGACATGATCCCGCGCCTCGCGCTCGGGTCGTGGACCAGCCTCCTGGTCGCGACCGGGGCGGTGGCGTTCGGGTTCATCATCGGCGGAACGCTCGGCCTCATCGCGGGGTTCCAGGGCGGCAAGACCGACACGATCCTCACCGGCATCTTCAATGTGCTGCTCTCCGTACCCGTCATCATCATGGCCCTGGCCCTCGTCGCGTTCCTCCAGGGCGCGAACGACACCGGCGACAGTGCACTCTCGCCCGAGATGATCCTGATCATCGCGATCGGCGTCGTCGCGGTCCCGCTCATCGGGCGCATCACGCGCGCCAGCGCGTTGAGCTGGGCGCAACGTGAGTTCGTGCTCGCGTCGCGTGCGCAAGGCGCGAAGAGCCGGCGGATCATGGTGCGCGAGGTCCTCCCGAACGTGCTCCCGGCGATGTTCTCCATCGCCCTGCTCGCGATCGGCATCGCCATCGTGGCGGAAGGCGCACTCGCGATCCTCGGTGTCGGCGTGCGGCCGCCGACGCCCTCGTGGGGGAACATGATCGCGCTCGACCGCGGCAACCTCTTCAAGTCGCCCCACATCGTGTTCGAGGCGTCGCTGCTCATCTTCATCACGGTGCTGGCGCTGAACTTCCTCGGTGACGTGGTGCGGGCCCGATTCGACGTCCGGGAGGGCGGCCTGTGAGTGACGCTCGCTTCGCCGACGCACCGTTCGAGGGGTCGCTGCTCGAGGTGACCGACATCAAGACCGCGTTCGAGACCGATCGGGGTCTCGTGCGCTCGGTCGACGGCGTCTCGCTCACGCTCGAGCGGGGGAAGACGATCGGCATCGTGGGTGAGTCGGGCTCGGGGAAGACGGTGCTCTCCCGTTCGATCATGGGACTGCTCCCCAAGCGTGGCGTCGTGCGCAGCGGGTCGGTGAAGTTCGAAGGCCGTGAGCTCATCGGCGTGAAGCCCAAGGACATGCGTGCGTTCTGGGGATCGCAGATGTCGATGATCTTCCAGGACCCGATGACGTCGCTGAACCCGGTGATGAAGATCGGGAAACAGATCACCGAGTCGCTGCGTCAGCACCTCGACGTCTCCAGGAGCTTCGCCGACGAGCTCGCCGAGAACCTGCTCGAGTCCGTCCGGATCCCCGAGCCTGCGAAGCGGCTCAAGGAGTACCCGCACCAGCTCTCGGGTGGGATGCGCCAGCGCGTGTGCATCGCGGTCGCGCTCGCGGCCGGCCCCAAGCTGCTGTTCGCCGACGAGCCCACCACCGCGCTCGACGTCACGGTCCAGGCGCAGGTGCTCGACCTGATGGCCGCACAACAGCGAGAGCGCTTCATGGCGATCGTGCTCGTCACGCACGATCTCGGGGTGGTGGCCGGACGGGCCGACGACATCGCGGTCATGTACGCGGGGCGGATCGTGGAGAAGGCACCGACCAAGACCCTGTTCGCCAACATGAAGATGCCGTACACCGAGGCGTTGCTGTCGTCGATCCCCAGGCTCGACGACAAGAGCCACACCCGGCTCGCCACGATTCCCGGGCGGCCGCCCGACCTCGTGCACCCGCCGAAGGGCTGCAAGTTCGCGCCCCGCTGCAAGTACGTCCAGGACAAGTGCCGCGACGAGGAGCCGCCGCTCACCGACCTCGGCGGCGGCCACCTCTACCGCTGTTGGTTCCCGGTCGGCACGCCAGAAGGCGCCGCGGCGCTCGAGCAGAACCGCGCCACGGCCGCCGCACCCACCACGCCGTCGACCACGACGGCGACCGGACCCGCAGCTGCGGAAGCGACGCACTGATGGCAGGGACCGGCCAGGCCCATCTCCGACCGGCCGAGCAGGATCTGCTGCGGGTCGAGGACCTCGTGGTCGAGTTCGCGGCCCGCGGTGGACAGAAGGTCCACGCGGTCTCGGGCATCAGCCTCGACATTCGCGAGGGCGAGACCCTCGGGCTCGTGGGCGAGTCCGGCTGCGGGAAATCCACGACCGGGCGCGCGATCGTCCAGCTCCCCCGCCCCACCTCGGGGAGCGTGCGCCTCGACGGCACGGAGCTCACCGAGCTCAAGGGCGAGGAGCTGCGCAAGACCCGCCCGCGCATGCAGATGATCTTCCAGGATCCGATCTCGTCGCTCAACCCGCGCCGCAAGGTGCGCGACATCGTCGCCGAGGGTCTCGACATCTGGAGCATCGGCGACAAGGCGTCGCGCAAGGCGAAGGTCGACGAGGTGCTCGAGGCGGTGGGCATCGACCCCGCGAACGCGAGCCGTCGTCCGCACGAGTTCTCCGGTGGTCAGTGCCAGCGCATCTCGATCGCGCGCGCGATGGTCACCGAACCGAAGCTCATCATCTGCGACGAACCCGTCTCCGCGCTCGACGTGTCCGTGCAGGCCCAGATCGTCAACCTGCTCCAGGACATGAAGGCGCAGTACGGGCTGACCCTCGTGTTCATCGCGCACGACCTCGCGGTCGTCAAGAACGTGAGCGACCGGATCATGGTGATGTACCTCGGCAAGGTGTGCGAGGTCGGCGTTCCCGATGATCTCTACGGTCGACCGGCGCACCCCTACACGGCCGCCCTGCTCGCTGCGATCCCGGTGCCCGACCCCGAGGTCCAACCCGACACCGAGAAGGTGCTCGGCGGGGAGATCCCGTCACCGCTCAGCCCGCCGACCGGCTGTCGCTTCCGCACCCGGTGCCCGAAGGCCGAGGCGAAGTGCGCCGAGGACGAACCGCAGATGCGCGAGGTCGCCCCCAACCAGTTCGTGGCCTGTCACTTCCCGCTGGAGCCGGGCGAGGTGCTCGACTTCCACAAGGCCGGGGCCGGCGCCTTCATCGGCATCGACGACGACGACGAGGCCGACGACCTGTAGGTCGCCGACCCCGGCGTCTCGACCGCTACGCCGCGACGGCTGCGGGTGACTCCTCCAGCGCGAGGGCCAGCACGTCGGCGACGTCGTCCACCAGGTGGATCGTCATCGCCGCACGCACGGTCTCGGGGAGGTCGTCGAGGTCGGGACCGTTCCGCATCGGCAGCAACACGGTCGTCAGCCCCGCTCGCTGCGCGGCCAGCACCTTCTGCTTGACGCCCCCGATGGGGAGCACCCGACCCTGCAGCGTGACCTCACCGGTCATCGCCACCTCGGCCCGCACGGGGCGACCCGTCAGCAGGCTCGTGAGCGCGGTCGTCATCGTGACGCCGGCCGATGGCCCGTCCTTCGGGATCGCGCCCGCGGGCACGTGCAGGTGGAAGCGCTGCCGCAGCGCGGAGGAATCGATGCCCAGCGCTCCCGCGTGTCCTTGCACGTACGAGAGGGCGATGCGCGCCGACTCCTTCATGACGTCGCCCAGCTGACCGGTCAGGGTCAGCCCCGACTCGCCACCGGGAGCGCCCGCATCGATGGCCGTGGCCTCGATCACCAGCACGTCACCGCCGGCGCCGGTCACCGCGAGGCCGGTCGCCACACCAGGCGCACCGGTCCGCTCGGCGGACTCCGGATGGAACTTCGCCCGGCCGAGCGCGTCGCGGACGACGGCGTCGTCGATCAGCACCGGTGGCGTGACCGCCTCGGACACGACCTTCGCTGCGACCTTGCGGAGCAGCTTGCCCAGCCCACGTTCCAGGTTCCGGACTCCGGCTTCGCGCGTGTAGTCGGTGACGACGCTACGGATCGCGTCGTCGGCCAGCTCCACGTCCTCGGCCCGGAGCCCATTGCGCTCGAGCTGCCGCTCCAGGAGGTGGTCCCGAGCGATGACGACCTTCTCGTCCTCGGTGTACCCGTCGAGCTGGATCAGCTCGAGCCGGTCCAGCAGCGGACCCGGGATCGTCTCCAACGTGTTCGCGGTCGCGAGGAACAGCACCTCGGACAGGTCGAGGTCGACTTCGAGGTAGTGGTCGCGGAACGTGTGGTTCTGCGCCGGGTCGAGCACCTCGAGCAGCGCGCTCGACGGGTCGCCGCGCCAATCGGCACCCAGCTTGTCGACCTCGTCGAGGAGGATCACCGGGTTCGACGTGCCGGACTCGGTGAGCGCCCGCACGATGCGGCCGGGACGGGCACCGACGTAGGTACGGCGGTGGCCACGGATCTCGGCCTCGTCCCGCACGCCGCCGAGCGACACCCGGGCGAACTTCCGCCCGAGGGAGCGCGCCACGGACTCGCCCAGTGACGTCTTGCCGACACCGGGCGGACCCACCAGGGCGAGGATCGCTCCGGAGCCGCGGGCCTTGACGACTCCATCGGCGTCGGCACCGTCGACGAACCCGCGCTCGGCGCGCAGCTTGCGCACCGCGAGGAACTCGACGATCCGGTCCTTCACATCGTCCAGGCCGCTGTGGTCGGCATCGAGCGTGGCGCGCGCGGACACGACGTCGAGGTTGTCCTCGGAGCGCTTGCCCCAGGGCAGGTCGAGGATCGTGTCGAGCCACGTCCGCACCCAGCCGTTCTCGGGACTCTGCTCGCCCATCCGCTCGAGACGGTCGAGCTCACGCGTCGCGGCCTCACGCACCGCCTCGGGCAACGCACCCTCCTCGATGCGTGTGCGGTATTCGCTGACCGCGTCGTCGCCATCGCCAGCCTCACCGAGCTCCTTGCGGATCGCGGCGAGCTGCTGGCGCAGCAGGAACTCGCGCTGCTGCTGCTCCATGCCGGACGAGACCTCGTTGCGGATCTTCTCGTTGAGCTCGAGCTCACCGAGCGCGTCACGCGCCCAGGTGACGACCCGCTCGAGGCGGGCTTCGACGTCGAGCGTGTCGAGCAGCTCGACCTTGCGCTCGGTGGACAGGTCGGGCCACCAGCCGGCGGTGTCCGCGAGCGCGCCGGGCTCGGAGACCCCGTTCAGCGAGTCGCGCAGTCGTCCGGCGCCCAACCGCTCGGCGATCGCACCGACGATCGCGCGGTACTCACGCGCCAGCTCGCGGGAGCGGTCGGTCGGCGGGTCCGGGTCGATGACCGGCTCGGCCTCGACCCACAGGCCGGCGGCGGTCCCGGGCACGCCGACACCCACCACCGCGCGGTGCAAGCCGCGCAGCACCAGGGCGCGGACGCCGTTGGGCAGCTCGCCCCCGCTCTCGACCCGCGCCACGGTGCCGACGCGGCCGAACTGCCCGTCGATCTTGGGTACGAGCAGGAGGACCCCGTCGCCCGCGCTCGCGGCGTCGGCCGCGACCCGGGCCTCGTCGGTCTCGAGCGCGATCGTGACCACCATCTGGGGGAGGACGACGCCGGTGCTCAGGGGCAGCAACGGCAGCGTCAGGCGCACGGGCTCGGCAGCTCCGCCTTCGGCAGACGGGTTCTCGGGGAGATCGGTTGCAGGCATCAGCACCTCGATTGGCAATTACACCATTACGTAGGTGCTCTAACCCCGACCTCCCGGGTCGGCATTCCCGGAAATCCGCTACTTGGGGCCGGTCATCTCCTCGGGGCGGACCAGGCGGTCGAACTCCTCGGCGCTGAGGTGGCCGAGGGCCACCGCGGCCTCCCGCAGGGTGGTCTTCTGCTTGTGGGCGTGCTTGGCGATGGCCGCCGCGTTGTCGTAGCCGATGTGCTGGTTGAGGGCGGTCACGAGCATCAGGGAGTTCTGGACGTGCTCGGCGATCCGCTCCTCGTTGGCCTCGAGCCCCTCCACCGCGAACTCCCGGAAGTTCCGGCAGGAGTCCGTGAGCAGATCGACCGAGTGCAACAAGTTGAAGATCATCACCGGCTTGAACACGTTGAGCTCGAAGTTCCCCTGCGAGCCGGCGATGCCGACCGCCGCGTCGTTCCCCAGCACCTGGACGCAGACCATGGTCAACGCCTCGCTCTGCGTCGGGTTCACCTTTCCCGGCATGATCGACGAACCAGGCTCGTTCTCGGGCAGTGACAGCTCGCCGAAGCCGGCGCGCGGGCCCGACGCGAGCCAGCGGACGTCGTTCGCGATCTTCATGAGCGACACCGCGAGCGTGCGCAGCGCGCCGCTGGCGAACACCACCGCGTCGTGAGCGGCGAGTGCCGCGAACTTGTTCGGCGCGGTGACGAACGGCAGCCCGGTGATGTCCGCGATGTGCTGCGCCACGCGCTCGGCGAACTCGGGGTGGGTGTTGAGCCCCGTGCCGACGGCGGTTCCGCCGACGGCGAGCTCGTAGAGGCCCGGCAGCGTCATCTCGATCCGCTCGAGGTCGTCGTCGAGCTGGGCGACGTAGCCGGAGAACTCCTGCCCCAACGTGAGCGGTACGGCGTCCTGGAGGTGCGTGCGGCCGATCTTCACGATGTCGGCGAACGCCTCGGCTTTCGCCGCCAAGGCATCGCGCAGCGCGCGCACTGACGGGATCAGCCGGTGGACGATCTCCTCGGCCGCGGCGATGTGCATCGCGCCCGGAAAGGTGTCGTTGGACGACTGCGACATGTTGACGTGATCGTTCGGGTGGATCGGGTCTTTGGATCCCCGCACGCCACCGGCGAGCTCGATGGCCCGGTTCGAGATGACCTCGTTCACGTTCATGTTGGTCTGCGTGCCGCTCCCCGTCTGCCAGACGAACAGTGGGAACTCGGCGGCGAGGTCGCCGGCGATGATCTCGTCGGCGGCCCGGATGATGAGGTCGGCATCCGTGTCCGCCATCTTCCCGAGGTCCCGGTTCGTGAGCGCGGCAGCCTTCTTGAGGATGGCCATGCCCCGCACGACCGCCGTCGGCATGTGGTCGTCACCGATCGAGAAGTGGTGGAGCGACCGCTGGGTCTGGGCGCCCCAGTACCGGTCGGTCGGCACCTCGATCGGGCCCATGCTGTCGGATTCGGTACGGGTGCTCTCGGATTCGGGCTTCTCGGTCATGACGAAAACGCTACTGCGGAGGTCGCGGAGCCTTGCGAACGTGGCGGTCCATCGATCGGCGCACGTAGGGCCCGACCAGCCCGGATACCCGGGCGAGGAGCGCGGTCGACGGGTCGGAGGTCACGATCAGGCGGTCGCGTTCGATCCCCCGCACGATCGACCGAGCCACGACCTCGGGGGAGCGGGTCTTGATGGTGCCCTCGAAGGTGGCGGTGGCCTCGGGCTTCGTGCGGTTCTCCGCCTCGAGCCCGGGCGTGTCGGTGTTGGGCGGGAACGCGCACCCCACGACGATCCCGTGCGGCTTGAGCTCGGCCCGGAGTGTCTCCGCGAGCCCCCGAACCGCGAACTTGGTGGGCGCGTACGCGGAGTACCCGTAGACCCCGACGATGCCCGCGGCCGACGAGACCAGCAGGAGGTGCCCGCGGCCCCGCTCGATCATCGACGGCAGCACCGCGCGGATCGGGCGCAGGGTGCCGAAGTAGTTCAACGCCATCTGCTGCTCGAACGCCTCGGCCGGGAGCTCCTCGAAGTGCCCCGGCTGTGCCGCGCCCGCATTCGTGACGAGCACGTCGACCGGTCCGAACTGGGCGATGAGCAGGCCGAGCGCCCGCTCGAAGCTGTCGCGGTCGGTCACGTCCGCCGGCTCGGCCGCGACGCGCGTCGGCGCGTCGGCACCCGACTCGAGCTCGTCCTCCGCGCGCGCCAGCTGCTCGGTGTCGCGCGCCACGAGCGATACCCGGGCCCCGCGCTCCAGCACGCCCCGAGCCGTCGCCAGCCCGATGCCGCGTGAGCCACCGGTGATGAGCACATGCGCGTCGCCGAGTTCGGTCATGCAGCGGATGCTGCCACGAAGCCCGCGTCGGCGCCGACTCCCCGGTCCGGTACCGTTCGTCGGTGCGATCTCGCGGCCCGCTCCTCGCCGCGCTGGGCGTCGTCACGGTGAGCCTCGCTGCGGCGATGCTGCCCGCCGTCCCGGCCGGCGCGGGACCTCAGGGCGGCGAGGCCGTGGTTCCGGGCGGGTACCAGGTCTCCGGCAGCGTCGAGCAGGTGAGCGTCGTCGGGGCGCAGCCGGGTCGGCCGCTCCGGCTCCTCGATGCTTCGGGCTCGGTCGTCGCCCGAGGCACCGCCGACGCGGCCGGCTCGTTCCTGTTCCGCGACGTGCGCCGTGGCCGCGGGTACACGGTGCGCCCGGGGGCAACGCCGACGACTTCGTCCCCGCCGGTCCGGGTGCTCGGCCCGGACGACCACCCCGACGCCTCGTTCTACGAGCAGCAATCGCTCGTCCCCGGTTTCCAGTACCTGCAGACGCGTGACGGGACCCTGCTCGCGGCGAACGTGGTGCTGCCCGGACCGGTCGAGGACGGCCCGTACCCGACCGTCGTCGAGTACTCCGGCTACGACCCTGCGAACCCCGATGGCACGCAGGCCGCGAGCCGGCTCGCACAGACCCTCGGGTACGCGACCGTCGGGGTCAACCTGCGCGGCACCGGCTGCTCCGGAGGTTCGTGGCACTACTTCGAGCCGCTCCAGGGCCTCGACGGCTACGACGTCGTCGAGACGGTGGCCGCGCAGCCGTGGGTCCTCCACGGCAACGTGGGAATGGTCGGGATCTCCTACTCCGGCATCACGCAGCTGGACGTCGCCGAGACCCGGCCGCCGCACCTCGCCGCGATCACGCCGCTCTCGGTCATCGCCGACACCTACCGCGGCGTGCTGTACCCCGGCGGGATCCTGAACACCGGCTTCGCCGTCCCGTGGGCCGAAGACCGACAGTCGGACGCGGCGCCGGCGCCGGACGGCGGTCAGGGCTGGGCCAAGCGCCGCGTCGCCGCGGGCGACGCCACGTGTGCCGCGAACCAGGCGCTGCGGCTCCAGACCGGTGACGTGCTGGCCGAGATCCGGAACGACCGGTTCTACGATCCCGGGAGGCTCGGCGCGTTCGCGCCCGAGCGCTTCGTCGACCGCATCCAGGCGCCGACCTTCCTGGCCGGCGCGTGGCAGGACGAGCAGACCGGCGGACAGTGGCCGGCGATGATCGACGACTTCGCTCCCGGCGTGCCGCTGCGCGTCACGATGACCAACGGTTCGCACTCGGAGTCCTTCGGCCCCGAGGTGATCACGCGCTGGGCCGAGTTCCTCGACTTCTACGTCGCGCGGCGCGTCCCGCGCATCCCCGACGACGTGCGCGCGACGGCCGCGCTCGGGTACTTGCGGCTCGCCGGCACGCCGATCGATCTGCCGCCCGACCGGTTCGCGCTCGAGACGGACTTCGACGCCGCCTTCGCCCGGTACCAGACCGACCCGCCGATCCGGGTCCTCTTCGACAACGGCGCGGGCACGGACACACCCGGCGCCCCGTTGGCGGGGTTCGAGGCCGAGTACGACCAGTGGCCCGTCCGGCAGGCGAAGGCGACCGACTTCTACTTCGGGCCCGACGGGTCGCTCGGCACCGCGAAGCCGACCACGGCGCGTGGTTCCGACGCGTACCGGTACGAACCGGAGGCGATGCCCGCGACGAGCCATCCGTCGAGCGAGGACGACTACTTCTCGGCCCTCCCCGCCTACGACTGGAAGCCGCTCCCCGACGGACTCGGCGCGTCGTACGTCACCGATCCGCTGGCGCGGGACGCAGTGGTGCTCGGCCCGGTGAGTGCCGACGTGTGGCTGGCGTCGACGGCGCGCGACGTGGACCTGGAGGTCGTGATCAGCGAGGTGCGGCCCGACGGCAAGGAGACCTACGTGCAGAGCGGCTGGCTGCGCGCGAGCCACCGCAAGCTCGACCGGGTCCGGTCGAGCGAGCTGGAACCGGTCCCGACGTACACGAAGGCCGACGCCGCACCGCTGCCGCGCGACGGCTTCGTCGAGCTCCGCGTGCCCGTGTTCCCGGTCGGGCACGCCTTCCGCGCCGGCTCCCGGATCCGGGTCACCGTGCAGGCCCCGGGCGGCAACCGACCGCAGTGGGCATTCCGGGCCCTCCCGGCGAAGGGCAACGTCACCAACACCATCGCCCGCACCGCGGCGCGACCCTCGCGCATCGTGCTCCCGATCGTGGAAGGTGCAACGATCACCACGCCGCTCCCGCCGTGCCCCGCACTCCGCGGGCAGCCGTGCCGGGACTCCGTCCAACCGAAGGGCACTCCATGACCCCCGACCACGACGCCGGTACCCGTCCGGGACGCGCGCTCGCCGAACAGTACGTCGAGCGGTACGCGGCGTTGGATCCCATCGGCGCCACCTTCGAAGGCATCCCGGGCCACGACCACGAGCTCACCGACTACTCCCCTGCCGGGGTCAACGAGCGGCTCGCCCACACCCGCGCCACGCGCCGCGAGCTCGACGCGCTCACTCCTGCCGACGAGCACGAGCGAGTGGCCGCCGAGGCGCTCCGCCGGTTCCTCGAGACCGACGAGGACCTCACGTCGTCCGGCGAGGACCTGCGGGCACTCCGAGTGATCGGCAGCCCGGTCTCGGAGATCCGCCTCTGCTTCGACCTCATGCCCCAGGAGACCGAGCACGACTGGGAGACGATCACCGCCCGGGTGGGGCTCGTCCCCCAGGCCATCGCCGGGTTCATCGAGACCCTCCAGGAAGGTGTGCGCGAGGGCCTGTTCGCCGCACCCCGCCAGGCGACCGCATGCGCCGAGCAGGCCGACGCCTTTGCCGGGCTCAGCGACGACGGGCCCTTCTTCCCAGGCCTCGCCGACGCGCTCGGTGCGTCGGGGCTCGGACTCGACGCGCTGCACGCGCGCCTCACCACCGACGCAGCCCGCGCCACCGAGGCGTACGCGTCGCTCGGCCGCTACCTCGTCGAGGAGTACCTGCCGGTCACCACCGCGCCCGACGCGGTCGGCGCCGACCGGTACCGACGCTTCGCGCGCGCGTTCACCGGCACGGTGCTCGACCTCGACGAGACCTACGAATGGGGCTGGGAGGAGCTGTACCGCATCGAGCACGCGATGGGGAGCGTCGCCGAGCGCATCCTTCCCGGACAGTCGCTGGCCGATGTCACCGCGCACCTCGAGCACGACCCGACGCGGGTCGTCGAGGGGGAGGACGCCCTCAAGGCGTGGCTGCAGGACCTCATCGACCGCACCTTCGACGAGCTCGACGGAACGCACTTCGACATCCCCGAGACGATCCGGCACTGCGAAGCGATGATCTCGCCGCCAGGAGGTGCCGCGGCGATGTACTACACGGGACCGTCGGAGGACTTCAGCCGGCCGGGACGCACCTGGTACCCGACCCAGGGTCGCACCACCTTCCCGCTCTGGGGAGAGGTCTCGACCTGCTACCACGAAGCCGTGCCCGGCCATCATCTCCAGGTGGCGACGACTCGCTACCTGCGTGACCGCCTCGACCGGTTCCAGCGCACGATCGGTTGGAACTCCGGCTACGGCGAGGGGTGGGCGCTGTACGCGGAGCGCCTGATGGGCGAGCTCGGGTACCTCGAGGACCCCGCGTTCGAGCTCGGGATGCTCCGCGCCCAGGCCATGCGCGCGATGCGCGTCATCGTCGACATCGGGCTGCACCTGCAGAAGTCGATCCCGACGAGCGAGCGGTACCACCCGGGCGAGGTGTGGACCCCCGAGCTCGCGCTCCCCTTCGTGCTCGAGCGCAGCTACTACCCGGAGAGCTTCATGAAGAGCGAGGTCGACCGCTACCTCGGCTGGCCGGGCCAGGCCATCAGCTACAAGGTCGGTGAGCGCGTCTGGCTCCGGGCCCGCGATGCCGCGCGGGCGCGCGCCGGCGGCGCGTTCGACCTCAAGCGGTTCCACACCGAAGCGCTCGAGCTCGGTCCGCTCGGCCTGGACCAGCTCGAAGAGGAGCTGGCGAAGCTCTGACGAGGCGTTTTGGCGTCGGCAACGGTGCCTCAGACACCCATTCCTGACGCCAAAACACCTGTGGCTCTGACCTCAGACGCGACCGGCGTCCTTGGCGGCCTGCTCGGCCGCCGCGAGCTGCTGGTCGACGATCTCGAGCCCACCGACCCAGAACTCCGGGTCGGCGAGATCCACGCCCACGACCTGACCGAGCTCTTCGGGCGACGCCGAGCCGCCGCGGGACAGCAGCTCGAGGTAGGACGGGACGAACTCGGCCCCACGCTCCTCGTACTCCTTGTACACGGACAGCGCGAGCAGCTGTCCGTAGGCGTACGCGTAGACGTACCCGGGCGTCGCGATGAAGTGCGGGATGTAGGACCACCAGGTGCGGTAGCCCTCGGTGACCTCGACCGAGTCGCCGAGCATCTCGACCTGGCTCTCGGCCCACAGCTCGCCGAAGCGCTCGACCGACAGCTCGCCCTGCTCCCGGCGGTCCGTGTGGACCGCGTCCTCGAACCGGTTCATCGCGATCTGGCGGAACACGGTCGCGATCTGCCCCTCGAGGCTCTCGGCCAGCAGTGCCAAGCGGTCGGCGGGATCGTCGGTCTCCGCGAGCAGCCGACCGAACGTCACCGTCTCCCCGAACACCGACGCCGTCTCGGCGAGGGTGAGCGGTGTCGTCTGGTGGAACACGCCCTGGTCGCGCGCGAGGTAGGCGTGCAGGCCGTGCCCGAGCTCGTGGGCGAGCGTCAGCACGTCTCGCCGACGAGCCGTCCAGTTGAGGAGCACGTAGGGGTGGTGCGACGGGACCGTGTACGCGCAGAACGCGCCGGGGCGCTTGCCGGGACGCATCGGTGCGTCGATCCAGTGCTCGTCCATGAACTTCCGCGCGATCCCGGCGAGCTCGGGCGAGAACGAGTCGTAGGCATCGAGCACGAGATCACTCGCGTGGCTCCAACCGAAGACGTCCTCGCTGGAGGCCACCGACGCCATGCGGTCGTAGTCGGCGAGCCGGTCGATCCCGAGGAGCTGCGCCTTGAGCGTGTACCAGCGCTGTGGGATGTCGTAGCGCCGCACGACCGCGTCGACGAGCGCCTTGACCGACTCGTCGCTCGCCTCGTTGCTCAGGTTGCGACTCGCGATCCAGCCGTCGTAGTGGCGGAGGCGGTCATCGCTCGCCTTGTCGGCCAACAGCGTGTTGAACACGAAAGCCCGGGTGCGCAGGCCGGGTTCGAGCGCGGTCGTGACCGCGGACGCGGACGCCTGCCGCACCGCCCGGTCCGGTGACTGGAGGCGCGAGAGACCTTCCTCGAGCGGCATGGTCTCCCCCGCGACCTCCACCGCGATCGTGGAGGTGAGCTCACTGAACAGGCGAGCCCACGCGCTGGCGCCGGTGACCGACTTGTCGGCGAGGATCCGCTCCTCGGGCTCGGACAGCAGGTGGGGGCGGTACCGGCGCGCCGCCGCCAGATGGTGGCGACAGAACGCGAGGCGGTCGTCGGCGAGCAGGGGCTCGACGTGGACGTCGGCCAGCTCGGCCCACTCGAGATCGACGAAGAGCAGCTCGCTGGCGATCGCGGTGGCACGCTCCTCGGTGCGGGCCATCAGCGCCCCACGGGGCGGGTCCTGGGTGTCGACCGCGAACGCCAGGCTCGCGTACGACCCCGCCCGACCGATGAGCTCGCTGATCGCGCCCAGCTCGTCCATGAGGGTCGCGAGCTCGCCGGCGTCGAGCTCGCCGATGCGGCCACGATACGGGTCGAGGGCCCCGGTACGGCTGGACGCCTCGTCGAGCAGCTCCTCCACACCGGCGGCGCCCTTGCCGTCGACGAGCGGCTCGATGTCCCACGCCACGTCGGTGGCGTTGCGATCCTGGTCGTCCCGTGCAGTCGAGGTCGTCGTCACGAGCCCGAGCCTACGACGCCGCGACCGGTGAGCCGGTCGGGATGCCGCCGGCCGCGACGCCGAGCGACTCGGGAAGCGGTTCCGCGTGCAGCACGACGAGCTGGCGCGTCGCGCGGGTGAGCACGACGTACAGCAGGCGCAGCCCACGCGCGTCCGGGGTGACGAGGCGGGCCGGCTCGACGACGACGACGTGGTCGAACTCGAGGCCCTTCGCGTCTCGCGCGTCGAGCACCGCGATGGCGGCATCGAGCGCGTCGGCGGTGCCGGCGACCGCGCCGATGTCGGCGAGCGTGGCCACGAGCTGCTGGTGGAGGTCGGCGGGAGCGACGATCGCAACGGTGCCCTCGAGGCCGGTGGCGGCGCGCGCAGCGTCGGCGGCGCGCGCGACGAGCTCGCCGGGAGCGACCTGCTCGAAGTGCGGGTACTCGCCGGTGCGGCGGACGGCCCGGGTCGCCTCGATGCCGGGCGCGGCCGCAGCCAGCACGCTGTGTGCCACGTCCATGATCTCCGCGGGCGTGCGGTAGTTGACGGTGAGCGACACGATGCGCGGCGCGCTGCGGTCGGGGAGGAGCCGGAGCACGTCGTCCCAGTCGCGAGCCGCGCCGGGCTTGCTGGCCTGGCCGAAGTCCCCGACGATCGTCATGGAGCCCGACGGGCACCGACGGGCGAGCATCCGCCACTGCATCTGGGAGAGGTCCTGGGCCTCGTCGACCAGCACGTGGCCGAACGTGCGCGGCTCGTCGCCGTCGGGCGAGACGGGGCCGCTGTCGTTCCCGTAGCGGCGTGCCACCTCGGACGCGGTGACGAACCCACCGACCCCGAGCTCGGCGACGACCCGCGTCGCGGCTTCGTCGACCGCACCCGACGCGGCGCGGCGTCGACGGGGTCGCGCCGACTCCGGCGTCCCGAGCAGCGCGTCGGCTTCGTCGATCAGGGCGAGGTCGGCCTCGGTCCAGGCCACGTCGCGCACGTCGGCCGCCCGGGGGCGGTGCAGCCCGGCCTGGTCGGCCCGGCTCAGCGTCCCGTCGGCCGCACTCCGGATCAGGCCCGGGAACGAGAACAGGTCGTGCACGAGCTCCGCACCCGAGAGGACCGGCCACATGCGCTCGAGTGCAGCCTTCACCTCGGGGAGCCGGCGCAGGCGGCCGTTCAGCTCCTGGTCCCACTCGGCGTCGTCGGGTGCGGTGGGTCCGTACTCACGCCGATACTGCTCGCGGAGGTGGTCGATGACCGCCCGTACGATGCGAGGACGCTTCTCGTTGTGGAGGCCGCGCTGGTGCCGGGCCCGTTCGATGATCCGTGCCGAGGTGCTGCGCCGGAGCCGGACGACGATGCCGTCGATCGCGACCACCATGTCCTGCTTCAGCGGATGCTCGCGGTCACGCAGCGCGTGTTCGATCACGGTCGCCATGCGCGCGTCGCCCTTGACCCGCGCGACGTCAGGTCCGTCTTCGGCCCGGACCGAGAACCGCGGCTTGAGACCGGCCGCGGTCGCGAGCTGCACATCGTCCTCGCCGAGGGATGGCAGGACCTGATCGATGTAGCGCAGGAAGATCGTGTTCGGGCCGACGAGCAGCACGCCGCCGTTCGCGAGTCGGTTGCGGTACGTGTAGAGGAGGTACGCGGCGCGGTGCAGCGCGACCGCCGTCTTGCCGGTGCCGGCACCCCCGGCCACCACGAGCACGCCCGGCAGCGGCGCGCGGATCGCCTCGTCCTGTTCGGCCTGGATCGTGGCGACGATGTCGCCCATCCGACCGGTGCGGGCGCGGTCGAGCGCCGCGAGGAGCGCGCCCTCGCCCATCACCGAGAGGCCGGCGGCATCCGCAGCGCCCTGGTCGAAGACCTCGTCGTCGATCCCCGCGATGACGCGGCCCTCCCCCGGCTTGGCCAGGAAGTGCCGGCGGCGCACCACCCCCATCGGTTCGACGGCCGTCGCCCGGTAGAAGGGCTCGGCAACGGGTGCCCGCCAGTCGACGACCAGCGGGGTCTGCTCGGCGTCGGTGACCGAGACCCGGCCGACGTAGTGGGTGGGGCCGGCCTCGAGGTCGAGGCGGCCGAAGCACAAGGGGAGGTCCCCGATGTCGAGGGCTGCCAGCCGGCGCCGGGTCACGGTCTCGGCCGCGTCCCGCTCGAGCCGGGCCTGGTGGGTGCCACCCCGACCGACCTCCGAGTAGCCCCGGGCCACCCTCCGGGCGGCTTCCCGCATCTCGTCGAGCCGCACGTATGCCGCGTCGACGTACTGCTGCTCTGCGCTGAGCTCCGGGTGCGCGTCGGACAACGTGCGGTCTCCACCAGTCGAGGGAACCGTCCATCGTACAAGGCCGCCGACCCGGGCCCGACCGGGGGCCTCAGAGCTGGTCGGGCACCGTGAGCGCGATCGCGTCGGGGTCGACCAGGACCTCCCGGTCACCGAGGAGCACCTCGGCACCGGAACCGTCACCCTCGCGGGGCCGCTCGACGTGCAGCCAGCGCCCGCCGAGGTTCGGGACCGGCGCGCTCGGCGTGCCGAAGTGACGTTCCAGGGTTCGGATCACCCCACCGTGGGTGAGCGCGACCGTCGCGGCCGGGACGTCGGCCCTCGCGAAGATCGCGTCGACGACGGGCACGACGCGCGCGAGCAGTGGCTCGTCGCCCTCGAACCCCGGTGGGCTTCGATGCTCGTCGATCCAGCCCGGGTAACGCTCGTCGATCTCGGCGCGCGTGAGCCCGGTCCAGTCCCCCGCATGGCGCTCGCGCAGCGCGGGCTCGACCTCGACCACGACCCCCGGCGGCGCAAGCAGCTCAGCCGTGCGGCGCGCCCGTTCGAGGTCGGAGGCGACGATCCGCGTGACTCCCAGGGCGGCCACTGCCGCGGCCGCGGCCTGCGCCTGGCGCTCGCCGAGTGGAGAGAGCGGCGGGTCGGCTTGGCCCTGCCACCGCTGCTCGGCGTTCCAGGTCGACTGCCCGTGGCGGACCAACAGCAGCCCGTGTGCGAACGGAACGCTCAATCGACC
Organism: uncultured Acidimicrobiia bacterium; assembly: GCA_963720675.1. Classification (GTDB taxonomy): domain Bacteria; phylum Actinomycetota; class Acidimicrobiia; order IMCC26256; family PALSA-555; genus JALHSW01. Next base: position 824,273 of record CAVRGH010000010.1, read on the forward strand.
GGCGCCCGCGTGTCCACCACGACCTTGCCGACGGTGCCCCGGTCGGCGAGGCGCTGCGTCGCCGTGCGTGCGTCGGCCATCGGGAGGACCTCCGACACGAGTGGCGCGATCTTGCCCGCGGCGTGCAACACCATCAGGTCTTCGTGCGTCCGGCGGATCAGCTCGGGCTCCATGAGGTTGTACATGCCCCAGTTCACACCGACGATCGAGCAGTTCTTCAGGAGCGTGCGGTTCGTGGGGAGGTCCGCGATGCGTCCGCTCGCGAACCCGATCACGAGCAGTCGGCCCTCCCACGCGATGCACTTCAGCGACCGGTCGAACACGTCGCCGCCGACGGGGTCATAGATGACGTCGGCACCGCGCCCGCCGGTGGCCTCCTTCACCGCGGCGACGAAGTCGTCGCTTCGGTAGTCGATCGCGAGCTCGGCCCCGAGGTCGCGACACACGGCGACCTTGTCGGCACCACCCGCCGTGGCGAGCACGCGTGCTCCGGCCGCGACCCCGAGCTGGATCGCGGACGACCCGACACCGCCGGCGCCGGCGTGCACGAGGAGGGTCTCGCCCTCCTGGAGCGCCGCCCGTCGGTGCAGCGCGATATGGCTGGTCTGGTACACGATGTGCAGCGCCGCTGCTGCGGGCGCCTCCAGCGTGTCGGGGATCGGGAACGTCACCTCCGCGTTCGCGACGGTCCGCTCGCACAGCCCCCCGGTCCGGGTGAGGGCCAGGACCCGTTGCCCGACCTCGAGCCCGGCGACGCCGTCGCCGAGCGCGGCGACGGTCCCCGCGACCTCACCGCCGACGATGAAGGGCAACGGCGGCTTCTCCTGGTACATCCCGCGACACATCAGGACGTCCGGGAAGTTGAGGGACGCGGCGCCGACGTCGATCAGCACCTCGCCGGCACGTGCGGTCGGCGCCTCGATGTCGTCGAGGACCATCACGTCGGCGGGCTCACCGAGCTCGTGGACGCGCCAGGCGCGCATCACGTCGACACCCTCAGCACGGCCACCTCAGGGCCCACCACCTCAGGGGCGCCGGGGGCGGTTCGTCCAGCCGCCCTCTTCGGTGCGGAACCAGCCTCCGGCCGCGAACGTGCCGCCGTCGGCGTGCACCGTCGTCCCGGTCACGAAGCCGGACAGGTCCGATGCCAGGAACAGCGCGACGCCCGCGAGGTCGTCGGGGGTACCGAACCGGCCGACCGGCACCCAGACCGGGACGAGATGTTCGTCCTCGGGCTTCACCCACTGCGAGTACGGCACCTGCGGCGTCTCGGTGACGTCGGGCGCGATCGCGTTGACCCGGATCCCGTGCTGGGCGTACTCGAGCGCCAGGCTCTTCGTGAAGCCGGTGACGCCGGCCTTGAATGCCGCGTAGGCGGCGCGGCTCGGGATCCCTCGGAACGCCTCGATGGTGGAGACGTTCACGATCGCGCCGCGGTCCTGCTGCATCATCGTCGGCAGGACCGCCTTCGAGCACAGGAACGCGTGCTCGAGGTTGACCCGGTAGAGGTCGGTCCACTCCTCACGGTCTTGCTCGTGGAAGGCCCGGCGGGCGCCGCCGTAGTGCCCGACGTTGTTCACGAGCACGTCGACGGCCCCGTACGCCTCCAGCGTCGTCGCGAGCACGCGGTCGACGTCTGCCGGCTCGCGCACATCGGCGATCACCGCCCGCGCATCGCCGCCGGCCGCGTGGATCACGGTCTCGGTGGCGGCGGCCCGCTCGGGGTCGATCTCGGCGACCACGACGCGCGCACCCTCGGCGGCGAAGCGTTCGGAGATGCCGCGCCCGATGCCGGCACCGCCCCCCGTGACGATCGCCACCCGCCCGGCCAGGAGCCCGTCCGTCATCTGGCGCCCATCATCTGGCGCCCATCACGCCTCATGCCCGCCCGTCATCTGGGCGAGCCTACGGGGGCGGTAGCGTCACGTGATGCCTCCCGGGAGCCCCACCCCCGCAGCGGTGGTCGTCGACGGCGACCGGAGCACCGAGGTGCCGGCGAGCACCGATGGCAGCACCCTCTTCCTCTCGCCCCGCGAGCTCACGCTCGCCACCGGCTGGGCGCTCGAGCCCGAAGGGCTGTGCCGCGGCGACGTGTGCTTCCCGGTCCGGGACCGGGCCGCGGTCGAGGTCGACGGCTCGATCTCGCTCCACGGGGTGGCCGGCGTCCTCGGTCGGCCCCTGGCCTTCGAGGCCGACCCGCCCGTCGCCGTGCTCGGCGAGGCGCCCGCCGACGTCGGCGTCGCGCTCGCGAGCGGTCGCGCACCGAACTTCGCGCTCCCCGACCTCAGTGGCGGGACGATCGAGCTCGACGACTTCGCCGGCAAGAAGCGCATGCTCTTCGCCTGGTCCTCCTGGTGAGGCTGTCGCTGGGATCTGCCGGTCTGGCAGACGCTGGTCAACGAGCTCGACCCGGAGCGGTTCGTCATCCTCGCGGTCGCGCTCGATGAGGACGTCGACGCGGTGCGCGCGTGCGCACTCGAAGAGGTCCCGGAGCCGCTCACCTATCCGGTGCTCGTCGACCGCGATCACCTCGTCGCCGAGCTCTACGGGATCGTGAACGTGCCCACGACGATCTGGATCGACGAGGAGGGCAGGATCGTTCGTCCGCCCTCGATCGCGCCTGCCGACAACAAGTTCCAGGACTTCACCAAGATCGATGCCGCGGTCCACAACGACGCGCTGCTCGCCTGGGTGCGCGACGACGTGCTGCCGCTCGACGACGACTCGATCCGCGCCCGCCTCGATGCGCCGACCGTCGACGTGCAGCAGGCGCGCGCCGAACGGCGACTCGGGATGCATCTCCTGCGGGCGGGTCACGAGCAGGCCGGGAAGCGGCATCTCGCGGCCGCGATGGAGCTCGCGCCCGTGGACTGGACGATCCATCGCGGCTCGATGCCCGTGCTCGGCAAGGATCCCTTCGGTCAGGATTTCTTCGACTTCTATGAGCAGTGGGAGCAGGCCGGCCGCCCGGACTACGGATCGTGAGCGGTCGTCGCCCCGAGGTCGTCGCGACCGGCGTCCAGTTCGGCGAAGGTCCGGTGTGGTGTGGGGCAGTCGGCGACCGGCCCGCATCGCTCGTGTACACGGCCGTGGCGGGTGGCACGGTCGAACGGCTCGACGTGGCGACCGGTGCGGTCAGCGTCGTCGCCGACCTCGGCGGCGGCCCGAACGCAGCGCTCCTCGCGAGTGACGGCGGGTTCCTCGTGACCCAGAACGGCGGCATCGACTTCACCGGCAACGGCCGGTTCCCCGAGCAGCCCCCGTACCGACCCGTGGTCCCCGGGATCCAGCGGGTCGCGCCCGACGGCTCGGTCTCGTACCTGTTGGACGCGTCCACCGACGACGGACCGTTCCTCGCACCGAACGACCTCGTTGCCGCGGCCGACGGCACGGTCTGGTTCACGGACCCCCCGGCGCATCCGCCGCCTCCCGAACCCCGCGGCCGAGTGCACGCGGTGGCACCCGACGGTACGACGCGGGTCGTCGCCCGGGACTTCCACTACTGCAACGGCATCGCGCTCGAGCCCGACGGCACGCCCGTCGTGATCGAGGCGAACGGGTTGCTCCGGCTCGGGCCGGACGGCGAACGCGTGTGGATCACCGAGCAGCTCAGCCCGAACGGCACCCCCGGGGACGGCCTGTGCTTCGACGTGGACGGCCGCGCGTACGTGGCGAACACCGTCGACCACGGCGTCCGGGTGCTGGAGCCCGACGGCACCGAGGTCGACTTCCTCGAGATCGGCGGGCCCGGCGTCACCACCAACTGCTGCTTCGGCGGGGTCGACGGCCGCACCCTGTTCGTCACCGACGGGATGCCCGGCCAGATCGTCGCCTGGGAGGCCATGCCCAGCCCCGGGCTGGCCCTCCACCGGTGGCCGGCCCCGGCCTGAGGCGCCGGGCCCCGCCGCATCGCCCGGCCCAGCGGCGCGGTAGCGTCGTCGCCGCAGCACGGCAGCCAGAGCGAGCCTCCGACCACACGCAAGGGGAACCACATGCGCGCCGCGATCTTCACCGAGATGGACGGGCCCCTCTCCGTCGAGGACGTCACCCCCACCGATCCCGGCCCGGGCGACGTCGTCGTCCGCGTCACCGCGAGCGGCCTCTGCCACTCCGACGTCTCGGTGATCAACGGCACCCTCCCGATGCCGCCACCCGCGATCCTCGGCCACGAGGGCACGGGCGTGGTCGAGTGGGCCGGTACCGAGGTCACCCGGGTCAAGGAAGGCGACCGCATCATCGGTTCCTTCATCCCCGCGTGTGGCGTCTGCTGGTACTGCAACAACGACCAGTCGAACCTGTGCGAGAACACCTACACGGTCATGATGAACCCGCGTGCGACGCGGGCCGACGGCACGCCGCTCCCGGGGATGACGGGCCTCGGCACCTTCGCCGAGCAGATGACGTGCTCGGAGATCTCGGTCATCAAGGTCGAGACCGACCTACCCGACGACCAGCTCGCGCTGATCGGCTGCGGGGTCACCACCGGTGTGGGCGCCGCGATGTACACCGCGCAGGTCGAGCCCGGTTCCAGCGTCGTCGTCATCGGCTGCGGTGGCGTCGGCCAGGGCGTCATCCAGGGCGCACGCATCTCGGGTGCCGCCCGCATCATCGCCGTCGACCCGGTCGCGCTGAAGCGCGACACGGCACTCAAGCTCGGTGCGACCGACGTGATCGACCCGACGGCAGGCGACATGGCTGCCCAGGTACTCGAGCTCACCGGGGGCCGCGGCGGCGACTACGTGTTCGAGGTGATCGGGAACCCCGACCTCATCACGCAGGCGTTCATGGTGACGCGCCCCGGTGGTGCGATGGTCGCGGTGGGTGTGCCCCGCTCCGACGCGATGATCTCGATCCCGAGCTTCCCGCTCATCCTCCAGGAGAAGCGGATCCTCGGGTGCGTGTACGGCTCGGCGCAGGTGCGCCGACACTTCCGGCAGCTGATCGAGCTGATCGAGACGGGGCGACTCGACGTCGGCGGCATGGTCAGCCGGCGCCTCGACCTCGACGAGATCAACGACGGCCTGCGCGCGATGCAGGAAGGCGAAGTGATCCGCAGCGTCGTCTGCGCCCACTGACCCCACCCAGTACTGGGGACCACGTTCAGGCGGTGGCGACGACGCGGTAGCCCTCGGCGAGGTGACCGTCGGGGAGTCCGCCCGCCTTGCCGACCATCTCGCCCCATCCACGGATCAGATCGTCGAGCCGCCCGGGGTCGGGGTGCTGGCTGACGTGGCTGCGGAGCGCCTCGAGCTTCCGGTCGATCACGTCGGTGATGTCGACGAAGCGGTCGGGGGTGCCTGCGGCCTGGAGCCACACCTCGGCGACGGACCACGGCTCGAGCCCCTCGTCCTCCAGCAGCTCCTTGTGCGCGAACGGGTTCCGGGCGTCGGGGTACACCGCGGACAGCGCGGCTTCCCCGGCCGCGAGGTGGTCGGGGTGACTCGCGTAGATCCGGCCGTAGTTGCGATCGGGTGACTGGGTGACGACCCGCTGCGGCCGCACCTGGCGGATCACCCGCGAGATGTCACGGCGGAGGTCGAGCGACGGCTCCACCCGACCGTCGGGGTACGCGAGCCAGTGGAGATCGGTGACGCCGACGACCTTCGCCGCAGTGGCCTGCTCCGCGCGACGCGTCTCGGCCATGACGTGCCGGGGCACCGACCGGTCGAACCCACCCGCGTCACCGTCGGTGACGAGCAGGTAAGACACGGCGATCCCGGCATCGGTCCAGGTCGCGACACTGCCGGCGGACCCGAAGTCGACGTCGTCGGGGTGCGCCATGATCATCAGCACGCGCTCGACATCCTCAACCACGATCTCGTCAGCCATGCGATCGACGCTACCGCAGCGCTTCTGGCCTACGGTTCCGTGCGTGCTGCCGGTGACCTGGGCGACGATCCGCCTGTTCCTCCACGTCACGGCGGCGACGGTCTGGGTAGGCGGTCAGCTGACCCTTGCCGGTCTCGTCCCCAACCTGCGCGCCATCTCGCCCGATGCCCCGCGCACCGTGGCCCGCCGCTTCAACCAGCTGGCGTGGCCTGCGTTCTTCGTCCTCGTCGCGACCGGGATCTGGAACATCCTGGCCCTGCAGCCGGACTGGACGACCGAGTACGGGCGCACGGTCATGGTCAAGATCGTGGTGGTCGCGATCGCGGGCGTCAGCGCGTTCCTCCACTCCATCGCACGCACCAAGCCCGCGCTCGCCGTGTTCGGGGCGATGAGCGCGATCTTCTCGATCGCCGCGCTGTTCCTCGGCGTGATGCTCGCCTGACCCGCTTGTGCCGGCCGATCAGGTAGTCGCGAGCGCGGGGACATCGTCGGCTCCCGCGCCCGGTGGGTCGAGCGACAGGTCGCGCAGCATCCCGACGAAGAGCACCAGCAGCACGAGCGCGACCCCGGCGATCATCGTGATCGCAGCGGCATACGCCAACCCGAAGTTGACCGCGTCGAGATCGTTCTCGCGCGCCGCGACGAGCGTGCCGCCGACACCGATCATGGCGCCCAGGAGCAACCCGACGCCGATCCCGCCGAAGAACGGGCTCAGCGAGGGCACCTTCGCGATGAGCCGAGCCGGCCGCGCCCGCACCGTGCCCTCCGTGCTGACGAGCAGCGCGACCGAGATCCCGCCCCACACCATCACCACCAGGTACGCACCGATGACATCGCTCGGGCGGTGCCATCCGGCGGTGACGGTTCCCGCTCCGACGAGCGTGGCGTAGGCGAGCCCGCCGATCACCGCAGCCCACCGGGCCCGGGCCGGGACGACCAGGATGAGCGCGACGGCCAGCGACATCGCGACGGTCGAGTGCCCGCTCGGGAAGCTGTTGGTCATGCCGAGCACGTCGGGGCGCCCGACCAGGTCGGGTCGGTCGAGCACGAGCTTCTTGAGCACCTGGGTCGTCACGTTCGCGCCCAGGATCACGATCCCCGCCGTGACCGCGAGGTGCGGGCGGCGCCGCAGCGCGGCCACGACCATGATCGCCATGCTCCCGAGGGCGAGCGACGCGATGCTGATCGTGTCGAGCAGGCGTTGGGTCGCGTTCAGGACGGTGGTGCGATGGGTGCGGCCGTCGAGCGCCGCGTCGTCGACCCGTTGACCCCACGCGGTGTGCACCGCCACCACGTAGACGACCGCCAGCAGCACGAGACAGACGAACGCGAACACCAGCAGCTGGATGGTGCGCTTGCGAGCGAGCTGAGCATCGCGCGCCGATGGGTCGGGAGCCATGCGGCAGCCTAGGCAGACCTACGCTCCCGCCATGGCCACTCCCCATCCCGACGACGAGTTCCACCCGCCGACGACCGACGACCCGTACTGGACCGAGACCTGCTGGTTCACGTTCACGGTCCCGGAGCGCCGCCTGTCGGGGCAGCTCTACCCCTTCTTCCGACCCAACCAGCGCGTCGCCGCCGGGGGCGCGTACTTCTGGGACGAGCACGGCGAACACGTGCACGACTGCCGGTACGGCAAGAACTTCTGGCACCTCCCGATGCCCGACCAACCGCTCTCCGACGTCACGCTGGCGAACGGCATCCGCTACCGCTGCGTCGAGCCGCTCACGAGGTACGAGATCGGGTACGACGATCCCGATGGTGGCAACGAGATCCACCTCGACCTCGAGTTCACCGCGGTCACGCCGCCTCACTACCTCGGAGACGCGCACCTCGACCAGCCGGGTCGGTACCGCGGGACCGTCGTCCTGCAGGGCGAGACGATCCCGGTGGACGCGTTCGGGTTCCGCGACCGCTCGTGGGGAGTGCGCTCACAGTTCGGGCTGGGCCTCACCAGCTCGGCGGCACCTCGGGGTGGCTACAGCTACGCGACTGCATCCGACGCCGACGGCTTCCACTCGATCACGCTCGACTTCGGAGCCGGCTGCAACAACATCCACGGCTACCTGATGCGCGACGGCGAGTGGGCGAAGCTCGCGACCGGTCGGCGGGAGGTCGTCGAGCGCGACTCGTTCACCGGGCACCCGAAGCGGGTGACGATCGACGGTGTCGACGAGCAGGGCCGTGAGCTGCATGCCGAAGGGCGTTGCCTCAACGGCCTGGGCCTGTTCCTCAACCCGAACCTCTTCACGGTGAACTGCCTCGCCGAGTGGACGTTCGACGGCGTCACCGGGTTCGGCGAGGACCACGACAACTGGAGCGCGGCGGGCGCCCGGAGCTTCTTCCGCGCCCATCTCGGACACGACAGACTGTCCTGACCTCCTCCCCCGGGGCCGGACCACGGCCCGAGGCTGCGCTCCACCCGAAAGGATCTGCTCCCATGCGTCGGATCGAGTACTCCGGCAGCGTCCACGACGAGGCCGAGATCGACGCGGTCGTCGAGGTCCTCCGCGGCGGCCCGACGGCGCTGCGGATCGGACGCAACGTGCGTGCGTTCGAGCAGCAGATCGCGGAGCTGTTCGGGAAGCGTCGCGGCGTGATGTGCAACTCGGGATCGTCCGCGCTGTACCTCGCGGTCGAGCTCCTGAACCTGAACCCGGGCGATGAGATCATCACGTCGCCCGTCACGTTCTCGACGGACCTCGCGCCGATGATGCGCGCCGGCTTGGTGCCGGTGTTCGTCGACGTCGAGCCTGACACCTACAACCTCGACGTCGGCGCGATCGAGGACGCGATCGGCCCGAGGACCCGGGCGATCCTCGCGCCGAACCTCATCGGCAACGCGCCCGATTGGGACGCGATCCGCGAGATTGCCGACCGGCGAGACCTGCAGGCGGTCGAGGACTCGTGTGACTCCCTCGGCTCCACGCTGCACGGCACCCCGACCGGCACTCGCGCCGACATCAGCGTCACCAGCTTCGCGCTGTCGCACATCATCACGGCGATGGGCACCGGCGGCATGGTGCTCCTCGACGACGACGATCTCCTCGACCAGTGCCTGCTGCTGCGCCGCTGGGGACGCCGCTCCGAGCCACAGCTCTTCGGCTCCCGGAAGGGGATCGACCGGCGGTTCTTCTCCGACGTCGACGGCCTCGAGTACGACAACCTGTTCATCTTCGACCAGCCGGGCTGGAACTTCGAGCCGTCCGAGGTGAGCGCGGCGTTCGGGCTCGTGCAGCTCCAGAAGCTCCCCGACAACCTCGCGAAGCGGAAGCGCAACTTCGAACGACTCACGGAGTACTTCGCGACCCACCCGGAGTCGATCGTGCTCCCCCGCACGCTCGAGGGACTCGACACCGGCTGGCACCTCTACCCGATCCTCATCCGGCCCGAGTCCGGGATCCGTCGGGCCGAGCTCCAGCAGCACATGGAGAGCAACGGCGTCGACACGCGCATGGTGTGGACGGGCAACGCGCTGCGGCAGCCTGCGTTCAAGGGGATGGAGCACCGCGTCGCAGTCGGCGGTCTCCCGAACGCCGACCGGGTGATGGAGCAGGGTCTGGTGCTCCCCTCGAGCCACGGACTCGACGACGCCGACATCGACTACGTGTGCGAGACCGCCGAGGCCTTCCTCGGCGGGCGGGCCTGATGCCGGGCGCACCCGGTACCCGCTTCGCCGGTCGGCGTGCACTGGTGACGGGCGCGAGCCGCGGGATCGGCGCCGCGATCGCAGAGCGCCTCGCCGCCGAGGGTGCCTCGGTCGCGATCACCGCGCGCACGCTCGAGCAACACGCGACGCTCGCGGGCAGCCTGCAGGAGACCGCCGATCGCATCACCCGGCACGGCAGCCAGGCCTCCGTGATCGTCGCCGACATCGCCGAAGCCGACGATCGGGCGCGGATCGTGCCCCAGGCCGAGGACGAGCTCGGCGGTCCGATCGACATCCTCGTCAACAACGCGGCCGCGGCGATGTACCGGCCCCTCGCCGACTACCCGCTCAAGCGGGGGCGGCTCACCTTCGAGATCAACGTCCTCGCGCCGCTCGAGCTCGCGCAGGCGGTGATCCCGGGGATGGTCGCGGGCGGCGAGGGCTGGATCGTCAACCTGTCGAGCGCGACGGCTCGTCCCGCGTCCGGTCCCCCGTTCACACGTCCGCACGTCGCCACGATGGCGATCTACGGATCGTCCAAGGCCGCGCTCAACCGCCTCACCAACGGGCTCGCGGTCGAGCTCTGGGGCACGGGCATCCGGGTGAACACCGTCGAGCCGCGTGCCGCGGTCATGAGCGAGGGCGCGGAGGCGGTCGCCGGCGACGTGATCACCCCGGAGATGGTGGAGTCGATGGAAGCCATGGTCGAGGGCGCCGTCGCGCTCTGCGACTGCCCGGCCGACCGGACCGGGCAGGTCTGCGTGAGCCTCGACCTGATCGACGAGCTCGGCCTCGACGTGATGACCCTGGACGGCACCGGCCCTGCTCCCGCGTGACCCGCTCCGAGGTGTTTTGGCGTCGGCATTGGGCGTCTGAGACACCGATACCGACGCCAAAACCCCGTTTCCGGTCTCAGACGCGTGGCCCGGCCCGCGTCAGATGGACAAGCCCGGGAGTGCCGACTCCGAGGGCGCCATCGCGCCCTCGTGGGCGAGCAGCCACCGCTTGCGGTCCAACCCGCCCGCGTAGCCCCCGAGTGACCCGTCGGCCGCGATCACGCGGTGGCACGGCACCACGACCCCGACGGGGTTCTGGCCGTTCGCCGAGCCGACCGCCCGGAACGCCGACGGGCGCCCGACCCGACGGGCGAGCTCCGCGTAGCTGATCGTCTCGCCGACCGGGATGCCCTGGAGGGCGCGCCACACCTGCTGCTGGAAGAACGTCCCCCGGTCGAACCGCACCGGGATCTCCGCGAGCGCCCCGAGGTCGCCCTCGTAGTACGCACGGAGGCGGGCTCGGACGCCGCCCGGGTCGGCGGCCACGCGGTCGGGTGGAGCAGTGCTCATCTCCACGAACTGGAGGGACACGAGCGCGCCGCCGTCGACGCCGACCTCGATGACCCCCGTGGGTGTGTCCATCGCTGCCTTGCTCATCGTGTGGTCCATACGAGCAGTTGTACCGCGGCACCCGCTCCCGGATCGGCCGGATCCGGACATGCCCAACCCATGTCCGGATCTGTCCGAACCGGGGGTGGATCGTGCGGTACAACCGGTGCGTGCCCCTCTCCGCGGTGAAGACCACCGGCATCTACTGCCACCCCGGCTGCTCGGCCTCACCGAACGCCGTCAACGTCCTCGAGTACGAGAGCGCCGCAGCGGCCGAGGCCGACGGGTTCCGGGCGTGCCTGCGCTGCCGCCCCTACCGCACCCATCACGCCGACCCGTGGGTCGAAGGCCCCGAGCTGGTCTGCCGGGCCGTGCGCCTCATCCTCGACGGCGCGCTCGACGACGGGCTCGAGGCCGACCTCGCTCGCCGGCTCGGGGTGAGCCCGCGGCACCTGCGGCGCCTCTTCCTCGAGCACGTCGGCGCGACTCCGGATCAGCTCGCGCGCTCGCGCCGGGCGCACTTCGCTCGGCGGTTGCTCGACGACACCGACCTGTCGATCGCCGACGTCGCGTTCGCCGCCGGCTTCGGATCCGTCCGCCAGATGACGCGGGTGATGCAAGACGTCTTCCATGCGTCACCCACGACCCTGCGCTCGAAGCGCCGACGGGCCGACCGTCTCGTCGCCGACGGCGGGCTCGACACCCGCCTCACCTACCAGCCCCCGCTCGCGTGGGACGACCTCCTCGAGTTCCTCGCCGCGCGCGCGATCCCCGGCGTCGAAGCCGTCGACGACGACACCTACCGCAGAACGATCGATACCGACGGCTACACCGGCGCACTCGAGGTCCGGCGCGACGGTGACCACCTGATCGCGCGCTTCCACCTCCCGAAGTGGGACGGGCTGATCCACCACGTCGCGCGCGTCCGCCACCTGTTCGATCTCGACCACGACCCGCGTCGCGTCGCCAACGATCTCGGGGGCGACGCCCGCCTCTCCCCCTGGCCCGAGGGCCTACGCGTCCCCGGTTCGTGGGATCCCTTCGAGACGGGCGTGCGCGCGATCATCGGCCAGCAGGTGAGCGTCGCGGGCGCGACGACCACCCTGGGCAAGATCGTCGCCGCACACGGCACCCCGGCACCAGGGCTCGAGGCGCTCGGCCTGACCCACCGGTTCCCCGAGCCCGACGCGCTCGATCGGTGCCGACCTCCCCATCCCGGGCAAGCGAGCGGCGGCCGTGCATGCGTTCTCGGCCGCCGTGGCCGACGGGTGGCTGCCGCTCGACGGTTCACTCCCCCTCGACGAGCTCGAGGCCCGCCTCTGCGAGCTGCCGGGTGTCGGCTCGTGGACTGCGCAGTACCTCGCGCTCCGGCTCGGGTACACCGACGCGTTCCCGGCCTCGGACCTCGCGGTCGTCAAGGCCCTCGACGGTGCGACGCCGCGTGAGACCGAGGCCCGCTCACAGGCCTGGCGTCCGTGGCGCGCCTACGCAACCCTGCGCCTCTGGGCGCACTGACGTCGTACCGTTCCTCCGTGCCCCGTCCCGACTCGTTGTCCATCGACCAGGCGCGACGCATCGCTCTGGCGGCCCAGGGCTTCGGCGGACGGCGGCCGACCGGCCGCGTCGACCGGCGTCACGTCCGCAAGGTGTTCGACCGGCTCGGGCTCATCCAGATGGACTCGGTGAACGTGCTGGTCCGCACCCACTACCTTCCCCTGTTCTCGCGCCTCGGGCCGTACGACCGGGAGCTGCTCGACCAGCTCGCGTACCGGGACCACGAGGTGTTCGAGTACTGGGGCCACGAGGCCTCCCTGATCCGCGCCGATCTGCACCCGCACCTGCGGTGGCGGATGGACGGCGGGCACCGGTGGAAGGGCATGCGGGAGTGGGCCGACGCCCAGGACCACGACGCGACGGCCGCGCTGCTCGCGACGGTCCTCGCCGACGGCCCGATCAGCGCGGGCGAGCTCGACGGCGCCGACCGCAAGAAGGGGCCGTGGTGGGGCTGGGGCGACACCAAGAAGACCCTCGAGCACCTCTTCTACATCGGCAAGGTCGGCGCGGTGCGCCGCAACACCTTCGAGCGCGCGTACTGCGATCCCGCGCTCGTCGTGCCGCCCGACGTGCTCGCCCATCCGACCCCGGACCCGCGCGACGCGATGGTCGCCCTCCTCGAACACTCGTCCCGGGCGTTCGGGGTCGGCACCGCTCGTGACCTCGCCGACTACTTCCGCCTCCCGATCACGGAGGCCCGCGCGATCATCGACGCGATGGCCGAGGAAGGGTTGCTCGAGCGCGTGCGGGTCGAGGGATGGAAGGCACCGGCGTTCCTCCACCCCGAGGCGACGGTCCCGCGCAAGATGGAGGCATGCGCGTTGGTCTCCCCGTTCGACTCGGTCATGTGGGGCCGCGAACGCATCGATGACCTGTTCGGCTTCAACTACCGGATCGAGATCTACGTCCCGAAGCCGAAACGCACCTACGGCTACTACGTGCTGCCGTTCCTGCTCGGCGACCGCTACGTCGCCCGCGTCGACCTCAAGGCGGACCGTGCGGACGGGAAGCTGTTGGTGCAGTCGGCGTTCCTCGAGCCGGCGGTCGACCCCGTCGAGGTCGCCGAAGCCCTCGCGGGAGAGCTGCGCCTGATGGCCGGCTGGCTCGGCCTCGACGACGTCGTGGTCGTCGACCGCGGCGACCTGGCCCCGTCCTTGCGCGACGCGCTCAGGTCTTGAACTTGAGGATCGGGCCGTAGAGCTCGCGGTCCGACGGTGGAATCGGCGGGACGCTGACGACGTACTCGCCGGCGGCCGGCACCTCGATCTTCCCCAACCGGGATCCGACGCGCTTCAGCGTCGAGTACTCGCTGATTCCCTTCGGTTCCATGACGACGAGGGGGGCGCCGCCCGACGCCGGCGTGATCGTGACCGTGAGGCCTCCCGGAACGCCGGGCCACCGCGGTCCGCTCGACTCGTCGTCGACCGAGCGCCCGTGGCGTTCCTCGTCGTAGTTGATCTTGAGCTTCCCGGCCGGGAGCGTGATCGTCACGTCGCCGGGTACGGGAGCTTCACCGACGTTCTTCGAGAAGAGAGCCATCGCGAGACGCTACCCGGCCCCGAGAGCTGGGACGCTGAGCGGGCACGGCGGTAGCAGGGGTAATACTGCGGTCCGATGCCCCCGAGACATCCTGGTTGGGACGCGTTGGCCGAAGCTCTTGCAAGTGGCGCCCGCGTCACGCGCATGCACCGCTTGGTTGGCGGCGGGGCGTCTGATACCTACGACGTAACCCTCGACCGGGCCCCCGGCCGAGTGGTCGTCAAGATATTCCGCGACGGTGACGACACGGCACCTCTGGAGTGGAGTCGCCTCAAGTTCGCACAGCGGGTAACGATGCCGGTGCCCGAGCCCATCGCGACCGACCTCGAATCGACGTGGTTCGGCAGGCCAGCCATCGTCATGTCGCGGTTGACGGGACGTCCGGACGTGGCCCCCAAAGACGTCGACTCATGGATCGGGTCCCTCGCACGAGCGTTGACGGAGCTACACGACACTGCTCTGGACGGCGCCGAAGGGGCGCTCACGCGACCTCCACTTGCTGAGACGTGGCGCCCCCCAGCGGGCCAACATGACTCGTTGACCTCAAGGGCAGTCAACGCAGTCACGGCTCACTTGCCGTCACTGACGTCAGAGCACGTCTTCATTCACGGTGACCTCAACCCGAGCAACGTCCTTTGGCATCGCGGCCGTATCAGTGGTGTCGTCGACTGGAACGCAGCCCGACTCGACGCACGCTGGTCAGAACTGGCGTATTGCAGGGGTGAGGTGTGTTTCCTCCTCGGCCCTGATCTCGCGGATCGCCTGGCTGACGCGTACTCGGACATCGTCGGGTATGCATCCGACGAACTCGCCGTGTACGACCTCATGTCGGTCAGCAAGCGGCACTACGACTCGGCGTCCTTCGAAGCGTACCGACAGCAAGGTCGCACTCCCGACTATGCGGTGTCACTCGCACACCGCGACGAGCAACTTCGGCGTGCCCTGAAACGACTCGACTGAGGCCGACGCATACCTCGTCCTCCGCCTGAACGCGACGGGTCGGGACGGGAGTCGACCACGATCGTGGATGTCGACGTCTTCCCTACCGGCAGGGAAGACATGCCTGAGCGACCGTGGTGGCTCAGGCATCAACCGCAGGATCAGGGGGTGGGCGGTTGCTAGGAGCAGCCGCTCGTCGCCCCGCAGGACGGGCACGCGTGGCAGGACCCTGCTCGCTGCATGATGTCGCCGCAGACATAGCAGAGCACCACCTCGGCCTCACGGGCCTGGGCCGGCGGCGTGGCTGCCGGAGGCTGCGCGGTCTCCTCGACCGGCGCGCCCGGCGGGAGCAGCGCGTCGGACGGGGCTCGGTCGTCGAGTGGGAGCAGGTCCTGCCCCGCGCTCGTGGGCGTCGTCGACTCCTCGACTCCCGGCAGCGTCGGCTCCAGGCGCTCGTTGACCGTGAGCACGCCGAGGTCGTTGCGCTCGTCGAAGCTCATGTACTCGACCGCGAGACGCTTGAAGATGTAGTCGACGAGGCTCGTGGCGAACCGGATGTCGGGGTCGTCGGTCATGCCGGCCGGCTCGAAGCGCATGTTGGTGAACTTCTCCACGAACGCGGCGAGCGGCACGCCGTACTGCAGACCCATGCTCACCGAGATCGCGAATGCGTCCATGATCCCTGCGAGCGTGGAGCCCTGCTTCGCGACCTTCAGGAACACCTCGCCCGGTCGCCCGTCCTCGAACTCGCCGACGGTGGCGTACCCGTGGCAGTCGGCGACGCGGAACGAGAACGTCTTCGACGAGCGCACCCGACCGAGCTTCTGGCGGACGGGTTGCTGGACGATGACCGTCTCGACGATGCGCTCGACCTCGTGGGTGAGTGCCGCGCTCGCGTCGATCGCGGTCCCCTTCTCCTTCTGGGTCGAGAGCGGCTGCGCGACCTTGCAGTTGTCGCGGTACAGCGCCACCGCCTTGATGCCGAGCTTCCACGACTCGAGGTACAGCTCCTCGACGTCCTCGACCGTCGCCTCCTCGGGCATGTTGACGGTCTTGCTGATCGCACCGCTGAGGAACGGCTGGGCCGCCGCCATCATCCGCACGTGACCCATGTAGTGGATCGTGTTGTCACCCATCGAGCAGGCGAACACGGGCAGGTGCTCGGCCTTGAAGTCGGGCGCGCCGATGATCGTCTTCTTGTCGTTGATGTAGGTGACGATCGCGTCGGTCTGCTCGTCGGAGTACCCGAGCTTGCGCAGCGAGCGCGGGATCGTCTGGTTGACGATCAGCATCGTGCCCCCGCCGACCAGCTTCTTCGACTTCGTGAGCGCGAGGTCGGGCTCGATGCCGGTGGTGTCGCAGTCCATCATCAGCCCGATGGTGCCGGTGGGCGCGAGCACGCTGGCCTGCGAGTTACGCACGCCGTGGATCTCACCGACCTCGACCGCTTCGTCCCACGAGCGCTGGGCGGCGCCGAGCAGGTCGACGGGCACGAGCTCCTCGTCGATCTTGGCCACCTCGGCCCGGTGCATCCGCAGCACGTTGAGCATGGGCTCGGCGTTCTCGGCGAATCCGGAGAACGGACCCATCCGCCCGGCGGTGCGGGCGCTGGTGGCGTAGGAGTGGCCCGTCATCAGTGCGGTGATCGCGCCGGCCCACGCCCGCCCGGGCTCCGAGTCGTACGCGACGCCCTGGGCCATCAGGAGTGCACCCAGGTTCGCGTACCCGATGCCGAGCTGGCGGAACTTGCGGCTGTTGTCGCCGATCGCCGGGGTCGGGTAGTCCGCGTTGCCGACCAGGATCTCCTGGGCGGTGAACACGACCTCGACCGTGTGCTTGAAGCCCTCGACATCGAACGATCCGTCGTCCTCGAGGTAGCGGAGCAGGTTGATGCTCGCGAGGTTGCAGGCCGAGTTGTCGATGTGCATGTACTCCGAGCACGGGTTGCTCGCGTTGATCGGCGCGGTGTTCGACGCGGTGTGCCACTTGTTGATGGTGGTGTCGAACTGCATGCCCGGGTCGGCGCACTCCCACGCAGCGTCGGAGATCTGGCGCATCAGCTCGCGGGCGCGCACCGTCTTGAGTGACTGGCCGCTCTTGACGGCACGGAGGTCCCAGTCGGCGTCGTCGACGACCGCCTGCATGAACTCGTCGCTGACGCGCACCGAGTTGTTCGCGTTCTGGTACTGGATCGAGTGGAAGTCGAGCCCGTCGAGGTCCATGTCGAAGCCGGCGTCGCGCAGCACGCGTGCCTTGCGCTCCTCACGGGCCTTGCACCAGATGAACTCCTCGACGTCGGGGTGGTCGACGTTGAGGACGACCATCTTGGCGGCGCGGCGCGTCTTGCCGCCGCTCTTGATCGTGCCGGCCGAGGCGTCGGCGCCGCGCATGAAGCTCACCGGACCGGACGCGGTGCCACCACCCGCGAGGTGCTCGTGCGACGAGCGGATGTTCGAGAGGTTGATGCCCGAACCGGAACCGCCCTTGAAGATCGTGCCCTCCTCGCGGTACCAGTTGAGGATCCCGTCCATCGTGTCCTCGACGGCGAGGATGAAGCACGCGCTGGCCTGCGCGGGGACGCCCTTCACGCCGATGTTGAACCACACCGGCGAGTTGAAGGCGGCGCGCTGGTGCAGCAGCACGTACTTGAGCTCGTTGCGGAACGCCGCGCCCTCCTGGTCGTCGACGAAGTACCCGTCCTGCACGCCCCACGCGGTGATGGTGTCGGCGACGCGGTCGATCACCTGCTTCAGCGAGTGCTCACGCTCGTCGGTGCCGAGCGTGCCCCGGAAGTACTTCTGGGCGACGATGTTCGTGGCGTTCTGGGACCATCCCACGGGGAACTCGACGTCGGGCTGGCAGAAGGCGTCGGTCCCGTCCTTGAAGTTCTGGATCCGCGCCTCGC
Organism: uncultured Acidimicrobiia bacterium; assembly: GCA_963720675.1. Classification (GTDB taxonomy): domain Bacteria; phylum Actinomycetota; class Acidimicrobiia; order IMCC26256; family PALSA-555; genus JALHSW01. The sequence continues at coordinate 842,076 of CAVRGH010000010.1, forward strand.
GCAGCTCCCACTCCACGGTGTCGTACGGGTGGATCCCGGCCTGGGTGAAGTACCGACGGATCCCGATGCCGATCTGCTCCGGCGCCATCGCCATGAGGTGGCTCCCTTCCTGCCCGTCCGGGCCTGCCCGACGAGCTCGTGTTCCTGAGTGCTCCGAGGGAGCGAAAAACCACAAGATGTTGTGGTTTGTGTCCCCCCGGACGCGAGATGCGGGGTGAATTACAACACCTGAATTACACCTGTGTCAACCCTCAACATCAGAAACTCCAGCAACTTCCGCCCCGCTCCAGTGCCCGCCTAGCGAGCCGGGTGTCGCTTGGGTTCCGTGGTCTTGTTCAGCTCGACGACCTCGGCCTCGAAGTCGGCGACGGCATCGAAGCCCTTGTACACGGACGCGAAGCGCAGGTACGAGATCGGGTCGACGGCCCGCAGGTGCTCGAGCACCGCGACCCCGAGCATCTCGCTCGGGACCTCGGGCCCGGCTGCCCGGGCGTCCTCCTCGATCTCGGTCACGAACGCCTCGATGACCGCCGGCGAGACCGTGCCTCCTCCGGCGAGGGCCTTGCGGATCCCGTCGGCCAGCTTCTCCCGCTCGAACGGCTCCTTGAGCCCCGAGCGCTTCATCACCATGAGCGGCAGCTCCACCGCGCGCTCGTGCGTGGTGTAACGCCTCCCGCAGGTCAGGCACTCCCGACGACGCCGGACCGCCGCTCCTACGTCGAGCGGGCGCGAGTCGACGACCTTGTCGTCGTCGGCCTCGCAGTAGGGACAGCGCACTCGCGCACGGTACCCCTCCACGATCACGACGACATGACATTCGTCGCCGGCCGTGGTGCTCCGCCGGATCAGTCGGAGACGCGGATGGTCTCGCCCGGGACGAGCGGTGCGCCGTCGCGGGCATCGGACAGCTCGTCGACGATGCCGCGGAGATCGGCGTCGGCCGGCGCGAGCCGGGCCGCGATCGACCACAGCGAGTCGCCCTCACGGACGACGACCACCGTGCCGGCGACCTCGGGCGAACCGGCCGGGCCGGCCGCGGACCCCGGCGCGACCGGCGCCGTGGCGGCGCGGGTCGCGGTGGCGACGGTCGAGCGGCGCTCGGGGGAAGCGAGGGGCAAGCCCCCGAGCGCAGCGCCCGCCTGTGCTGCCACGACCGCCAGCCCCAGCGCCAGCGTGGCCACAGCCAGACGCCGGCGCCGATAGGTGCTGGGAGCGACCTGGCGACTGCGCGGGGTGGCACCACGCAGCGCGTACCGAGGGATCGCAGGTCCCGACGGTGCGCCGAAGCCAGGAACGGTCGTCACGGCAGCCATCTTGGAGAGCTCCTTCTTGCTGGTCTCTTGCGGTGTCGCTTGCTGTCTCGACTCGATGTTGCGTCGTAGGGAGATGGAACCAGAGGGGTGTGACAGCTACCGGAGCCCGAGTTCTCGCCGTTTCCGGGCACTTTCGAGGCCGTCGGCCCGTTCGACGCCTCCGAACAACTGTTCGCATCCAAGCAGAACGTCTGTTCGGAGTCAAGAACATTCGTTCGGTCCGGTTGCTCGCCCCACGAACACCTGATCCACGAACAGGTGTTTGCCCCGAACACCTGATCGTGGTACCTTGCACCGCATGACGGAACTGACGGAACGCCAGCGGCAGGTGCTCGAGTTCATCGACGGGGAGGTCCGCGAGCGCGGCTACCCGCCCAGCGTGCGGGAGATCGGCGAGGCCGTGGGCCTGTCGTCGAGCTCGACGGTCCACGCGCACCTCGCCGCGCTCCAGGAGAAGGGCTTCCTCAAGCGCGACCCCACGAAGCCCCGCGCCATGGAGCTGGTCTACGACTCGGGCTCGGGTACCGCGATCGAGCGCCGTCCCGTGCGCCACATCCCGCTCGTCGGCGACGTCGCGGCCGGCACCGGCGTGCTCGCGGCCGAGAACATCGAGGAGACGGTTCCCGTCCCCGAGGACTTCACCGGCGCCGGGCAGCTGTTCATGGTCCGCGTCCGGGGCGAGTCGATGGTCGACGCGGGCATCCTCGACGGCGACTACGTCGTCGTGCGCCAGCAGCCCACGGCCGAGGCCGGCGACATCGTGGTGGCCGGCATCCCCGGTGACGAGGCGACGGTGAAGACGTACCTGCGCCGCCGCGGCAAGATCGTCCTGCGTCCGGAGAACCCGACGATGGCCGAGATGGTGTTCGAGTCGGCCGACGTCGTGATCTACGGCAAGGTCGTCACGCTGCTGCGCCGTCTCTGACGCGATCGTCCCGAGCCGGGCCGTCACCCCGCCGGACGGTCCGCCGGAAGGTCCGGCGGTAGGCCTGCGGTGAGTTCCCCACGATCCGCTGGAAGTGCAGGCGCAGCGCGCCGGCCGAGCCGAACCCCGCGGCGTGGGCCACCCGCTCGATCGACACGTCGGTCGACTCCAACAGCTCCTGTGCGTGGAGGACCCGCTGGCGGAGCAGCCACTGGTGCGGCGTCACCCCGGTCGAGGCCCGGAACCTCCGGGCGAAGGTCCGCGGGCTCATGTGGGCGCGCTCGGCCAGCTCCGGGACGCTCAGCGACTGATCGAGGTGGTCCAGCGCCCAGGTGAGCGCCTCCTGGAACGCGTCTGAGCCCGCCTCGGCGTCCGGGACGGGCATCTGGACGTACTGGGCCTGTCCCCCGTCGCGATGGGGCGGGACGACCATCACCCGGGCCACCGCGTTGGCGACCTCGGCGCCGTGGTCGAGCCGCACCACGTGCAGGGCCAGGTCGATGCTCGACGCCGAACCGGCGGCGGTGAGCACCTGACCGTCGTCCACGTACAGCACGTTGGGGTCGATCCGCGCTGACGGGTTGCGGCGCGCCAGGTCGTCGGCGTCCTGCCAGTGCGTCGTCGCGGCCCGCCCGTCGAGGATCCCTGCGGCACCCAGCACGAACGCTCCGGTGCAGAACGACAGCATGCGTGCGCCGCGGGCGTAGGCGGCCCGGAGCGCCTCGAGGGCAGGCTCCGGGTAGGCGTCGGGGGGCGTGAAGCTCCAGGGGGTCGCGATGACCGTGTCGGCGCCCTCCAGGGCCTCCAGGCCGTACTCGGTGTGCAGCGAGAGGCCTCCCGTCGTCTCGACGCTCGGACCTTCCCCGCCGGCGACGCGGAACTCGTACCAGGGGTCGACGAGGTGCGAGCGGTTCACGCCGAAGACCTCGCACGCCACGGCGAGCTCGAACGGGTTGGCCCGGGCCGGGACCAGGGCGACGACGACGTGCGGTCGGGCCCGACCGGGACCGGCGGCCGGGGGGCTCGGATCCATTGGCAGGATCATAGCGCAGAGTGTCATTCCTGCCACTCGTCGGACGGGCGCCGATCCCGCACCGTGGGACCCAAGAAGCACCGACCCGTCGACCAGGAGGCCGCCGTGATCCCCCACGTCGCCACCGCCATGGACCACATGGTCCGAGCCCGCCACCAACGCCTCGCCACGACCACGAGGCGTCGTCCGCGACGACGCCGCCTGCGCGGGTGGATCGATCGCTACGTCCCGGCGACCGCGCGTCGGCCCCGCAGGGCGCCGGGGCCGACCTCAGGTCGCGACGTTGTTGTCCCGCAGGATGTCGTTCAGGCGTGACTTCTCGTGCCGCTCGCCCTCGGTGAGGCGCTTCACGACCAGCACGCACGGCAGCCCGAACTCGCCCCCCGGGAACGAACGGGGCCGGGTCGCCGACACCGCGACGCACCAGTCGGGCACCACGCCCCGGCTCAGCTCCTCACCCGTCTCGGCGTCGATCACGGGGATCGAGCTCGTGATCACGCAACCGGCACCGAGCACGACGCCCTGCCCGACCCGTGCCCCGTCGGCCACGATGCAGCGCGACCCGATCATGGTGTCGTCACCGATCATCACCGGCGACGCCTGCTGCGGCTCGAGCACCCCACCGATGCCCACACCACCCGAGAGGTGGACGCGGGCACCGATCTGCGCGCACGAGCCGACCGTGGCCCAGGTGTCGACCATCGTGTCCTCACCGACGTGGGCGCCGATGTTGACGTAGCTCGGCATCAGCACGACGCCGGGTGCGAGGTACGAGCCCCACCGGGCGTTCGCGCCCGGCACGGCACGCACCCCGGCGGCGGCGTAGTCGTGCTTGAGCGGGATCTTGTCGGCGTACTCGAAGGGCCCGAGCTCGATCGTCTCCATCTTCGAGAGTCGGAAGAGGAGGAGGATCGCCTGCTTCAACCACTGGTGCACGACCACGTCACCGTCGACGATCTCCGCGATGCGCGCCTGGCCGCCGTCGAGCAGGTCGATCGCCTCGTGCACCGTGGCGCGGGCGTCGTCCTCCGAGATCGAGGCGCCGAGATCGTCACGGTGCTCCCAGAGCTCTCCGATGCGCTGCTCGAGGTCGCTCACTGGTCTCCTTCGGTTGGGCCGATCCGTCAGCGTGCCGCGCCGAGGCGCTCGACGGCCAGTTCGAGGCGCTCGTCGAGGATGCTCAGGGCGAGGCGCACGTGGCGCGCCCCGGCCGGTCCGTAGAGGTCGCCGGGGGCCACGAGCAGCCCCACTTCGGCGAGCCGCGCGGCGATCGCCCAGCCGTCGTCGGCGCCCTCCGCGTCGCGCAGCCAGAGGTAGAACCCCGACGGTCCCCCGCCGTGCACGAGGCCGATCCCCTCGAGCGCCGGCGCGAGCCGCGCTCGGCGGCGGGCGTACCGCGCCCGCTGCTCGTCGACGTGCGCGTCGTCCCCGAGCGCGGCAGCCGCCGCGGCCTGCGCCGGGACTCGGGACGATGAGGCCCGCGTGCTTGCGCACCTCACCGAGGTACCGCACCAGCGTCGGATCGCCGGCGACGAACCCCACGCGGAAGCCCGCCATGTTCGAGCGCTTCGACAGCGAGTGCACCGCCAGCACGCCGTCGTGGGCGCCGGCGAGCGCGGTGACCGGCGGGGCCGGCGCACCCGAGGCGTCGGCAGTGAACTCGGCGTAGCACTCGTCGCTCGCGACGATGACCCCCCGCTCGCGGGCCCACGCGACGGTTGCGGCCATCGCCGCCGGAGACGCCGTGGCCCCGGTCGGGTTGGCGGGATCGTTGGTCCAGAGCACCAGGGCGCGGTCACGATCGGCCGGGTCGACCGCCCCGAGATCGAGCTGCCAGTCGGCGTCGACCGGGACCGGGACCGCTCGGAGGCCGGCGAGCTCGGCGCCCATCGCGTAGGTGGGGTACGAGATCGCCGGATAGAGCACGACGTCGCGGCTCGGATCGCGGAGCGACAGCATGCGCGGGAGGCTCGCCACGACCTCCTTCGTGCCGACGCACGCGTTGACCGCTTCGGCGGAGACGTCGACGCCGAAGCGGCGACCGATCCACGCGGCCGCCGCGGTCCGCAACGCGACCGAGCCGATCGACGGCGGGTACCCCGTCGCCGAGCCGGCTGCTTCGCGTGCCGCGTCGAGCGCCAGCTGCGGGGTCGGATCGACCGGCGTGCCGACCGAGCAGTCGACGATGCCGCCGGGGAGCGCGTCGCCGATCAGGCGCAGGTCGTCGAGCCGGTCCTGGGGGTACGGCGGCGGGACGAACCCCCGGCTCGTCTGCGTCTTCGCCATGCGGGCGAGGCTACCCGGGGGCCATCGGACCAATATGGTGGCGATTCCCGAGGTGAGAGGACCGACCGTGAGCTCCGCCAGCGATCCCGGCGCGCCGACCCGGGGGCTTCGGATCCTGATCCTCACCGCGGCGTACCTCCCCTGGATGGGTGGGATCGAGATCCTCATCTCCCAGCTCGTGCCGCTGCTTCGGGAGCGCGGCCACGATGCCGTCGTCATCACCTCCCATATCGCCGACTCGCCGCCGGGGATCGACGACGTCGACGGCGTGCCGGTCCTGCGCGTCGCGACGAACCACGCGGTGGCGCAGCATGACCCGGCGAAGATCCTCGCCATCCAGCACCAGATCGCCGACTTCACGCAGCAGTTCGCACCCGACCTCGTCCACTCACACGACTGCGGAGCACTCCTCTGGCTGTATCGACGCGCCCTTCGACGTCACCGCCACCCCGCCGTCGTCACGCTGCACAACGTGATGTCCGAACATGTCGAGGGGTCGCTCGAGGTGCTGTGGAAGCTGGTGCGCGAGGCCGACTGGGTGACCGGGGTCTCCCAGTCCGTCGTCGACGACACGCTCGCGATGGAACCCGAAGTGGCAGACCACATCTCGCTCGTCCGCAACGGCGTCCAGGCGCCGGCGCGGCTCTCCCGTCCGATAGCCGTCGACGGACCGCCCCGGCTGCTGTGCATCGGTCGTCTCGTCGAGCAGAAGGGCTTCGACCGAGCGCTGGCTGCGGTGGCGCGTCTCACGGACCGACACCCCGAGATCCACCTCACGATCGCGGGCATCGGGCCCGACCAGGGCGCGCTCGTCGACCAGGCCCACCGGCTCGGCATCGCCGACCGGGTCGAGTTTCTCGGGCTCGTCGAGCATGAGCGCATCCCGGACCTCCTGGACGACTGCACCATGCTCCTCATGCCCTCGCGGTACGAGGGCCTGCCCCTGGTGGCGCTCGAAGCGGCATGGATGGCCCGTCCGGTCGTCGGCGCCGCCGCGCCAGGCCTCTCCGACGCCGTGAGCAGCGAGACCGGCGTACTCCTCGACGTCGCCGACACGGCCGCCTTCGCCGCTGCGATCGACAAGCTGCTCACCGATCGGACCCGGGCCCGAGCCCTGGGCGATCGCGCCCGAGAGCTCGTCGCACGCGACTGGTCGCTCGCCGCCTGCGCCGACGCCTACGAAGCCCTGTATCGGCGCCTTCTATGATGGGCGGTCCGCTACACGCACTCGTTCGCTGGGAGGACCGGTGCCCATGATCGTCCGGGTCAACCCGTGGGTCACACACGAGCGCCTGGACGACCAGGTCCTCGCGATCCACCTCGAGACCGGTGCGTACTTCGCGCTCGACGACGTCGCCGCCGAATGCTGGACGGCGTCGGTCGGCCGGGGCCTCGCTCGAGGACGTCGCGGCCCAAGTCGCCACCCGCTACCAGATCGACCCGGCCACCGCCCGCTCCGACGTCGAGCGCTTCGCGCAGGACCTCGCGACCGAGCGTCTCGTGGAGCTCGACGAGGCCTCGGACGCCACGGCCCCGGCCCCGCTCGAACCGGTCGCCACCAGGCTCCCGTACGTCGCGCCCACCGTCCAGAAGTACGACGATCTCGAAGACCTGCTCCTGCTGGACCCGATCCACGAGGTCGACGAGGCCGGATGGCCCGTTCCGCTCGCCGAGTGACGCCCTGACGAGCAGCCCGCCCGTGGCGGCCCGCGCGATCGACGAGTTCGTCGAAGGCACGGTCGACGCGTTCCACCGTGCGGTTGCCGCGATCGACACCCCTGTCGACTCGACCGTGCGGCTCGCCGAGCGCCACCTCGCCGTCCGGTTCGCCGCGCCGACCCTGAGCGAGCGGTTCGAGGCGGCGCTCACCCGCCGCTCCGTCGCGCACGTCGCCGCGCCCGACTTCACGATCGGGTGCTGGGACCGCGTCGCCACCGGGGTCGCACCACCGCCGCCGCCGTGGTCGAACGACGACTTCCTGCCCCGGGGCAGGATCCGGGGGCTCACCGAGGGGACCGTCCGGGCGACGTACGAGACGTGGTCGCGCGTCCTCTACCTCTACGACCGCGACCGTTCGATCGCGCTGATGCACGCGGCCGACGCTGCGTTGGTGCCGCGCTGGGTCGACCGGGCGCCGTTCCGGACCCTCCTGACCTGGTGGGCCGCCGACCATGGTCTGGCGTTCCTCCACGCCTCGAGCGTCGCCACCGACGCGGGCGCCGTCGCGATCGCCGGTGCGTCCGGTTCGGGCAAGTCGACGACCGCGCTCGCGTGCCTCGCCGCCGGCATGTTCTTGCTCGGCGACGATGCCTGCCTCGTCGACCCGTTTCCGTCGCCGGTCGCCTACTCGGTGTACGGACGGGCCAAGCTCGAACCCGACGCGCTCGAGCGTCTCCCCGAGCTCGGCGCCCTTGCCGTCGACCGTCATGCCGAGCAGGTCCTGCTCGACCCGGGCGAGCTCCTCGCGCCCGCGGCGCCCCTGCGCGCGATCCTGATCCCACACGTCACCGGCGAACGCAAGACTCGTGTCGTGCCGCTCGCACCTGCGGACGCGATGCACGTGCTCGTCCCCAGCTCGATGCTGGAGGGCGGCGGGATCGGCGGCGGGACCCTGCAGACCATGGGGAACCTCGTCCGCACGCTCCCCTGCTTCCGGCTCGAGCTGGGTCATGACCTGAATGGCGTGGTCGGGACGGTCCGCGCCACCCTGGAGGCGACGGCATGAGCGCACCCACACTCGCGGTCAGCGCGCTCATCGCGGTGCGCGACGGCGGGCAGTATCTGCGGGAGGCCGTCGACAGCGTTCTCGCCCAGAGCCGCCCTGCCGACGAGGTGGTCGTCGTCGACGACGGCTCCGTCGACGACACCTCCGAGGTCCTCGCGTCGTACGGCTCGGCGCTCCGGGTCTTCCGGTACGAGGCGTCCGGGTATGCGGTCGCCATCAACCGCGGGGTCGAGCACGCGCGTCACGATGTCATCGCCTGCCTCGACGCCGACGACTACTGGGACCCGGACGCCATCGCCGTGCGCCTGGAGCGCCTGTGCGCGCCCGATGCACCGGATGCCGTCGCGGGACGCATGGTGCAGTTCCTGAGCCCCGAGCTCGCTGCCGACGGGCGCCGGTTCCGGTTCGACCCGGGCCCGACTGCGGTGACGTTGTTCCAGACCACGCTCATTCGCCGTGAGGCCTTCGCCCGAGTCGGCCCGCTCGATGCGACGCTCCCGACGTCGGCGAACCTCGACTGGTTGTCACGTGCGCGCGCCGCCGGCATCACGGTCGCCACCGTCGACGACGTGGTCGCGCATCGCCGCATCCACCGGAGCAACTTGGGGATCCGCCTCGCCGAACGGAAGCACGCCGATCTCATCCGCATCGTCCGCGCCCACCACGTGCGGACGCAGCCCGACGGGTCACGAGACACCGGAGCGATGATCACCGCTGCGGGACTCTCCGGCCGCATGTCGCCCGAGCAGCGCCTCCTGCTGCGGGCCGTGCTCCTCGACGGCGAGCCCGCCAGCACCGCGTGGCTCGAGTGGCGGGCGTCGGTCGACCTCGACGACATCGACGGCTACTCCAACCGCCTCCTGCCGCTCCTCGCCCGGCGCTTGAGCGAGCTCGCGCCCGAGGACGACCTGCGCGCACGTGTGCGCGGCATCTACCGACACACGTGGGCCAAGAACCAGCTCCTGTGGCTCAACGCAGCCCCGGTGCTCGAGGCGTTCCGGGCGGCCGACGTCCCCGTGCTCCTCCTCAAAGGCGCGGCGTTGGTCGAGGCCTACGGCGGCGACTGGGGCGCCCGCCCGATGTACGACGTCGATGTGCTCGTCCCCCCGTCACGAGCCGGGGTGGCGCTCGACGTCCTCGCGACTCGGGGCTGGGTCCCGGAGCAGTCCATGACCTACGAGTGGATCAGGTCCCGGGCCCTCCCCCGCCGCCACGCCTGGGGGTTCCAGCACGACGACGAAGGACGCCTCGACCTGCACTGGCACGCGATGCCCCGAGCGGTCGGCCCGAGCGCCGACGTCGGCTTCTGGCGCTCGGCTCGTCCGCTCGAGTTCGGCGGGGTGCGGGCGCTCGCCCTCGACGTCCCGAACTCGCTCCTCCAGCTGCTCGTGCACGGCGCCGGGTCCGGGCCCACGACGCCCCCCGTGCAGTGGGTCGCGGACGGCGTCCTCGTCATGCGCACGGCCGACCCGGCTGCGATCGCCGACACCCTCGCCGGGCGGGCGCGCGAGTTCCACGTCCTGCACATCGTCGAGGCCTGCCTGGAGGTGATCGTCGACCTGCTCGACGAGCCGGCCGCCAAGACGCTGCTCGCGGGGGTGACCCAGACCCGGCCGACGACGACGGAGCGCGCGACCCTGTCGTCGTCCCGCTCGGTCGCCGGGATCGTCCTCGGCGAAGCGCGCCGCTACACCGCCGGCGACACCGGTACGGTCCGAGGCACCGTCGCCCTCGCGACCGATCGTCTCGGTCTCCCGCTCGCGGCCCGCCGCAACGCCGCGATCGCCTACGGGGCGACCGGGCGACTCCCGATCGTCGCCCGAGCCGCTCGGCGCCTCGGGGGGAGCTTCGTGCGGTCTCCCACGACGCCCCCGGAGGTCGGGCCCGGCACCGTCCTCGACTTCACCGACCCGAGCACCGCCGACCGCCATGCCGGCCCTGGATGGGACTGGACCGGCGTCCAGGGGGCCGAGACCCGCGGCGCCGAGGCGCGCCTCGTCCTCCCGCTCGCCGCGGCAGCCCGCCGCCGCGACCTCGTGCTGCGCCTCACGCTCCAGGGCCTGCCCTCGCCGACGACGCTCGACGTCTTCGCCAACGAGTCGCGGTGCGCACGCGTCGCGATCGGAACAGAACCGACGACGACCGACGTGCGCGTCCCCGCCAGCGTTGCGCAGCGCTTCGCTCCGCTCGAGCTGTCCCTGCGCACGGCGCCCGGCGGACGACTCCGTCGTCGCGGGCGGGTCCGAGCGCGTCTCCTCCGCGTCGAGCTCTCCTAGCTCGCTGAGCTCGCCCAGTACTCGCGGAAGCGCTCCGCGTCGGCAGCGCCGAGCCGGGCGTGGACGCGGGTGCCCTCCTCGGCGTGCACCTCCACGAGCACCTCACCGTCGCGGTGCAACGCCGCGAGGACGTCGCCCCGGTCATACGGCACGACCAGCTCGACGGGGGCAGACAGGGCGCGAAGCCGATCCCCGATCGCCCCGACCAGCTCGTCGACGCCCTCGCCCGTGCGCGCCGAGACCGCCACGGTCCCCGGAGCCCGGGTCAGCTCACGCACCCGATCCGGCTCCGCGGCGTCGACCTTGTTGACGACGAGTAGCTCCGGGAGGTCGCCCGCGTCGATCTCGTCGAGCACGGAGCGCACCGCGGCGATCTGGGCCTCGGCGTCGGGCGCGGTCGCGTCGACGACGTGGACCAGCAGGTCGGCCTCCCGGACCTCTTCGAGCGTCGATTGGAACGCCTCGACGAGCTGGTGCGGCAGGCGCTGCACGAACCCGACCGTGTCGGAGCACAGCACGGTCTCGCCGCCGGGGAGCCGGAGCTTGCGGGTCGTGGGGTCGAGCGTCGAGAACAATCGGTTCTCGACCAGCACGTCGGCGTCGGTGAGCCGGTTGAGCAACGTCGACTTGCCGGCGTTCGTGTAGCCCACCAGCGAGATCGTCGGCACGGCCCGGCGATGCCGCGCCTTGCGCTGGGTCGCGCGCGTCCCCGCGACCCGTTTGAGCTCGTGCTCGAGCTTGCTGACGCGCTTCTGGATCCGCCGGCGGTCGATCTCGAGCTTCGTCTCCCCGGGACCGCGCCGGGTCCCGATGCCACCGGCCTGCTGACTCAGCTGCAGCCCGCGACCGCGCAGACGCGGCATCAGGTACCGGTACTGCGCGAGCTCGACCTGCAACATGCCGACCTGACTCGTCGCGTGCTGGGCGAAGATGTCGAGGATCAGCGCGACGCGGTCGACGACGTCGACGGCGAGGAGCTGCTCGAGGTTCCGCTGCTGGGCCGGCGTGAGCTCGTCGTCGAACACCACCACGTCGATGTCGAGCGCTTCGGTCAGCTCCCGGAGCTCCTCGGCCTTGCCCCGGCCGACATACGTCGCCGGATCCGGACGGTCGCGGCGCTGCAACACCGTCTCGACCGGCTGCGCACCCGCGGTGTCGGTGAGGAGTGCCAGCTCCGCGAGCGAACGTTCGGCCTCTTCCGCATCGTGGGACCCGAACCCGGTGCCGACCAGCAACGCTCGCTGCTTCAGGACCTCGAGGTCGACCTCGGTCGCAGTGAGCCGTCGACGGCCCCGCCCGACGGCTGAGCTCACGTGACCCCCTCCAGGATCGCGTGCTGGTCGATCTCGGTGTCGAAGACGTGCACCACCGGGCCGCCGAGGAGCACGGTGTCACCGAGGGTGACGGTGAGGTCGCCACCCGGCACGTGCACCACGGTGCCGGTGCCGACGAGACCCCGACGATGTGCCACGGCTGCGGCGGCGCAGGCGCCGGTGCCACACGAGAGGGTCTCACCGACACCGCGCTCCCAGACTCGCATCGTGATGCCGCCATCACCGCTCGGCGCGACGAACTCGACGTTGGTGCGGTTCGGGAACCGGTCGTCGACCTCGAGGTGCGGACCGTGTTGGGTGACGCGCGCCGTCGCGACGTCGTCGACCAGGAGGACGAGGTGCGGGTTGCCCATCCCGGCCGCGTCACCGTGGTACGTGGTCCCGTGGAACGTCGCCTCGAGGTCGAACGCACTCTCCGCGATGAGGGGGATCCCGGCCGGCGTGAACGTCACCGCGCCCATGTCGGCGGTCGCGCTGCGCAGCACGCCCTGCTGCGTCTGCAGCGCGACCGTGCGGCGCCCACCTCCGGTGTCGACGACCAGGGATCCGGTACCGCCGAGGCCCTCGCGGACGGCGACCCATGCGAGGCAGCGCACGCCGTTGCCGCTCATCTCGGCGATGCCGCCGTCGGCGTTGCGCAGCTCCATCGTGCAGTCGGCGCCGTCGACGCCGGGGAGCAGCGTGATCAGCCCGTCGGCGCCGATGCCACGATGCCGGTCGCAGACGGCACGCGCGAGCTCCGCGCTCGGCGCCGGAGCGCCGTCGAGCGCGACCGTGACGACGAAGTCGTTCCCCGTCGCGTGGAGCTTGCTCAGCCGAACCGTCATCGCCCCCACAATGCCAGCAGGGCGGGGCCAAGGGCGCAGGGATTGTCGGACGCGGCCAGCCAGGTGACCCTGGGATCCCGCCGGAACCACATGCGTTGGCGGCGCGCGAACGACCGGGTGCGTCGAGCCATGGCCCCGAATGCGTCGTCGAGGCTGGTCGCGCCGGCAAGGTGCTCGAGCATCTCCCGGTACCCGATGGCCTGGCGGGCGTTGCGGGAGAGCCCGGACCCGTCGGCCAGCGTTGCGACCTCGTCGACCAGGCCCGCCCGCCGCATCGCGCCGACCCGGGCCTCGATCCGGGTGGCGAGGACGCCTCGGGGCAACCAGATGCCCACGAGGTGAACGGGGAACGCCGTGGTCCCGAACGCGGCGATCCCGGCACCGAAGGACGAGAACTGCTCACCGGTGAGGCGGATCACCTCCAGCGCCCGCACGATCCGGCGGGCGTTGTGGGGATCGATCTTCGCCGCGGCTGCCGGGTCGAGCCCTTCGAGCTCCGCGTACGCCGCCGCGACACCACCGGGCGCGGCGGTGCGGGCCTCGAGCTCGGCGCGCATCGTGAGATCCTCACCGGGGAACCTGAGGTCGTCGACCACCGCCTGCACGTACAGGCCCGTCCCACCGACGAGGAGCGCACGGCGCCCGCGGGCCTCGATCGCGGCAACTGCGGCGCGGGCCTCGGCCTGGAACCGTGCGACGGAGAAGTCGTCGCCGGGATCCGCGACGTCGATCATGTGGTGCGGCACCACTGCCCGCTCATCAACGGTTGCCTTGGCGGTTCCGATGTCCATGCCCCGGTACACCTGCATCGAGTCGATCGACACGATCTCGATGTCGCCGAGCTGCTGCGCGACCTGGAGCGCGAGCATCGATTTCCCCGACGCCGTCGGGCCGACCAGCGCGAGGTGCGGGCCGCGAGCGTTCAACCGGCCCTGACCGGGAAGGCCAACGGGATCCGGACGGACGGCGGGAGACTCGGCCAGTCCGCGACGCGTTGCACGTCGACGAGCTCACCGGCGAGCCAGTGCGGCGCAGCCGAGGTGACCTGCACCGTCGCGTAGGAACCGGCCGGTAGCGCGAAGGCGTCGGCCACGAAGTGCACGAGCTTCGACTGGCGCGTCCGGCCGGACAGGCGCGACGGATCCTTCTTCGAGGGTCCCTCGACCAGGACCTCTTCGACGCGCCCGACCCGCGCCTCGTGGCGCTCGAGTGCGGTGCGTTCGACGACCTCGGTGAGGCGGGTCATGCGCTCCTGGATCACCTCGGGCGGGACGAACTCCTCGATCATGTCGGCTGCCGGCGTGCCGGGACGCGGGGAGAAGAGGAAGGTGTACGCGGCGTCGTACCGAGCCTCCTCGGCGACCTCGAGCGTGCGGACGAAGTCGTCCTCGGTCTCGCCGGGGAACCCGATGATGAGGTCGGTGGTCACCGCGAGGTCGGTGATCGCGGCCCGAGCGTCGGCGAGGCGGGCGAGATACCGCTCGGCGGTGTAGCCGCGGTGCATGCGCGCCAGCGTCCGATCGCTCCCGGACTGCAGCGGGAGGTGCAGGTGCTCGCACACCGCGTCGCAGTCGGCCATCGCCGCGATGGTCTCGGGGCGGAGGTCCTTCGGGTGCGGCGAGGTGTAGCGGATGCGCTCGATGCCGTCGACTGCGTCGACCGCGCGCAGCAGATCGGCGAACTGGGGCCGGTACTGCCCCGCGCCCAGGTCGCGCCCGTAGGAGTTGACGTTCTGGCCGAGCAGCGTGAGCTCGCTCACGCCGTCGGCCGCGAGCTCCTCGACCTCGTGGACGATGTCGCCCAGCCGCCGGCTCACCTCGGCGCCCCGCACGATCGGCACGATGCAGAACGTGCACGAGTTGTCACAGCCGACCTGGATCGTGACCCACGCGGAGTGTGGCGACTCACGACGCGCCGCGATGGTGCCGAGCTGTGCGGCGGCGTCGGCTTGGTGCTCCTCGACGATCTCGACGACCGGGGCGTCGAGCGCCCGGGCCTCGTCGAGCAGCGCTCCGGCGCGGTGGAGGTTGTGGGTGCCGAACACGACGTCGACGTGCCCGGCCCGCTCGACGATCCGCTCGCGGTCCTTCTGCGCGAGACAGCCACCCACGGCGATCTGCATGCCCGGATGCCGGTCCTTCAAGGACTTCAGGTGCCCGAGCGTGCCGTAGAGCTTGTTGTCGGCGTTCTCCCGGATGCAGCACGTGTTCAGCACGACGACGTCGGCGGTCTCGGGATCGTCGGTCGGCTCCAGACCCTGCGCCACGAGCAGCCCGGCGAGGCGCTCGGAGTCGTGCTCGTTCATCTGGCACCCGAAGGTGCGCACGTGGAAGCGGCGGGTCACGACTGCCGAGTCTACGGGCCACCCTGGCAGGATCTGTCTCGTGGACGTCGGAGTGGTCGCGTTGCTGGTCGCCCTCACCGCGGTGCTCGTCGGCTCGATCGTCCAAGGGTCGATCGGCTTCGGCATGAACATGCTGGCCGCACCGTTCGTCGCCCTGGTCGTTCCGGCGGCGCTGCCGACGAGTCTCGTGCTCGTCGCCTTCCCGCTCACGGTGAGCGTTGCGTTCCGGGAGCACCACCACATCGATCGGCACGCGATCCCGTGGCTGCTGATCGGTGCGATCCCCGGGACGCTCCTCGGGCTGTGGATCGTCACCGAGATCACGAGCAGCGAGCTCGCCGCCGTCATCGGTGCCGTCACGCTGATCGGCGTCGCCCTGAGCATCTTCTCCCCGCCCGTACCGCTGAACCGGACCACCAGCGGCATCGCCGGCTTCCTGTCGAACGTCTTCGGGACGGCCGCGGCGATCGGTGGCCCGCCGATGGGCCTCCTGTACCAGCACCATCGCGGCACGACGGCGCGCGCCACGATCTCGACGTTCTTCGCCTTCAGCGCGTTGCTGTCGATCGTCGGCTACGCCGCCGCGGGAACGATGCACACCGACCAGGTGTTGTTCGGGCTGGCGCTGCTGCCGGCGATGGGACTCGGCTTCTGGCTGAGCCGGCACCTCCACCCGTTCGTGGATGGTGGCTGGCTGCGCCCGGCGGTGCTCGCGCTCTCCACGGTGGCGGGCACCGCGGCGCTGGTCAGCGGTCTCGGCTGACCGCGTGCCCCACCGCCGGAGCATGTGACGCTCCAGGATCGTCAAGGCACCTGAGCGTCACTTGCTCTCCGTGAGATCGAGGTGCATGCGGATCCCGGGCCCGAACCGCGTCTCGACCGTTCCCGTCGCCACGAATCCTGCGTGCTCGTAGAACGCGAGGGCATGGTCGTTGGCGGTCACCTCGATGCGAGCCGCTCCTCGACGTGCGGCCACGTCGGCCGCGTCTCGCATCAGCGCACTCGCGACACCTCGCCGCATGACGTCAGGATCGACGAAGAGGTCGTCCAGCTCCGCGGCGTCACCCGCGGGTCGGAGCGTCGCGAAGCCCACGATCCGGTCGTCGACCAGCGCGACTCTCGTCCGACCCTCCCGCACGGCGAGGTCGTCGAACTCGAGCGCGTCCGGATGGGCGAGCAGGTTCCCCCGGTCGCCGTCGTTGGCCAGCGAGGACCTCCGGTAGACGTCGGCCAGCACTGCGAGGTCGTCGAGCTGCGCGGTGCGGATGTCGACGGTCACCCGCCCAGCCTGCCCGATGCACACGCGAAGCGGCGGGGACCCGGAGGTCCCCGCCGTCCGCTTCGCTGCATGCTCGCTGCTCTTACGCCTTGGCGTCGGCCTTCGCGTCCTTGCCGTTCGCCTTCGACTTCGCCGTCGGCTTCGCCGCCGGGACGGTCGCCTCCAGGTCGATCGGCAGGTCGGCATCGGGACCGAAGCCGTCGGCCCCGTCGTTCGGGCCACCGACCGCGTCGGCCGTGACGTCGAGCTCGGCCTCGTCGCCCTCACCGAGGCCGGCCTGGACGCGGATCTTCTCCATGATCTCGACCATCATGTCGACGTTGTCCTTGAAGAACTGCTTGACGTTCTCCCGACCCTGACCGAGCTGCTCGCCCTCGTAGGTGAACCACGCGCCGGCCTTGTTGATGATCCCCAGCTCGACACCGACGTCGAGCAGCGAACCCTCACGGCTGATGCCCTGGCCGTACATGATGTCGAACTCGGCCTGCTTGAACGGCGGCGAGACCTTGTTCTTCACCACCTTGACGCGTGTCCGGTTGCCGATCATCTCGGCGCCGTCCTTGATCGTCTCGACCCGACGGATGTCGAGGCGGACCGACGAGTAGAACTTCAGCGCCCGACCACCCGGCGTCGTCTCGGGCGAGCCGAACATCACGCCGATCTTCTCGCGCAGCTGGTTGATGAAGATGCAGATCGTGCGGGAGCGGTTGAGGTTCGCCGTGAGCTTGCGCAGCGCCTGACTCATGAGCCGAGCCTGGAGGCCGACGTGCGCGGCGCCCATCTCGCCCTCGATCTCGGCGCGGGGCACGAGCGCGGCGACCGAGTCGATGACGACCACGTCGAGCGCACCCGAGCGGATCAGCATGTCGGTGATCTCGAGCGCCTGCTCCCCCGTGTCGGGCTGGGAGATGTAGAGCTCGTCGACGTTCACCCCGATGGCACCCGCGTAGACCGGGTCCATCGCGTGCTCGGCGTCGATGTAGGCACACGTGCCGCCGTTGCGCTGCGCCTCGGCCACCACGTGCATGGCGAGCGTCGACTTCCCCGAGGACTCGGGGCCGAAGATCTCCACCACCCGGCCACGGGGGAGACCCCCGATGCCGAGGGCGAGGTCGAGGGCCAGGGCGCCCGTGGGGATCGCGGCGACCCCGACGTTGCCCTGCTCGCCGAGGCGCATGATCGCACCCTTGCCGTACTGCTTCTCGATCTGACCGAGTGCCATGTCGAGTGCCTGTTCACGTTCCACCGGGACCCTCCTGGGGGCTTCGTCGCTGTTGGGGGAAGTTGCCTGTGCTGCTGTGCTTCGGAACGTACGACGGGGGTGTGACAGCTACGTCTGCTCGCCTGCCCTCGCCTGCTCTCGCCGCCGCCTGCCTCGAATCCGGGCTTGCTGTCCCACGCCTCACGGCCCAGGCCAGGAACCACCTCTGGCGCCACACTGAGAACCACACCCGTGGAATTCCACGTGTGAGAGACGGTAGACGAACACCCGTTCGGGGTCAAGGACCCTGGGCCCACGATGACTGTGGGACCCCCCACCCCTCGATCCAGGCCGAGTTGGGGCACCCGCCGTTCGAGTGTGCGAACATGCGTTCGTGCACGACGAGGCGACGATCCTCCACGCCGACCTCGACTCCTTCTACGCCTCGGTCGAGCAGCGCGACGACCCGAGCCTGCGCGGCCGCCCGGTGCTCGTCGGCTCCGGCGTCGTCCTCGCCGCGAGCTACGAGGCGAAGGCGCGCGGCGTCCGCACACCGATGAACTGCAGGCAGGCGCTCCGGCTCTGCCCCGACGCGGTGGTCGTCGATCCGCGGATGTCGGCGTACTCGGAGGCCAGTCGCCGCGGTGTTCGAGGTCTTCGAGGACACCACGCCCCTCGTCGAGGGGCTCTCCATCGACGAAGCGTTCCTCGAGGTCGGCGGGCTGCGGCGCATCGCGGGCACGCCCGAGGAGATCGGGCATCGGCTGCGCCGCGAAGTTGCCGAGCGCGTCGGACTCCCGATCACCGTCGGCGTCGCGCGCACGAAGTTCCTCGCGAAGGTCGCGAGCGCGGTCGCCAAGCCCGACGGGCTCCTCGTCGTGCCGCCCGACGGCGAGCTCGCGTTCCTGCACCCGCTCCCGGTCGAGCGCCTTTGGGGCGTCGGCCCCGTCACCGCGCAGAAGCTGCACGCCCAGGGCATCCGGACGGTCGGTGAGGTCGCCCGGGAGTCACCCGACACGCTCGTCCGCTGGCTCGGCAAGGCGTCCGGCGGGCACCTCCACGCGCTCGCGCACAACCTCGACCCCCGGCCGGTGCAGACCGGCCGGCGGCGCAAGTCGGTCGGCGCGCAGCGCGCACTGGGTCGCGGCCGGCGCACTGCAGCGGAGATCGATGCGACCCTCGTCGAGCTCGTCGACCGCGTGACACGGCGGATGCGCGACGCCGGCCGCTCCGGACGCACCGTCACGCTCCGCATCCGCTTCGGCGACTACACGAGCGTGACCCGCGCCCGGACCGTCGAACAGACGACCGCGCACACCGCGACGATCCTGGGTGTCGCTCGGGACTTGCTCCACGACGCGCAGCCGATGCTCGACGAGCGCGGTCTCACACTCGTCGGCGTCGCGGTCGGGAACCTCGACGACGAGACCGAGCAGGAAGGTCTGCCCTTCGAACGGTCGTCGGGCGGTGCGCTCGACGACGTGCTCGACGGCGTCCGCGAGCGCTTCGGCGCCGATGCGATCGGCCGCGCGGTGCAGCTCGGCCGGGAGCAGGGCATCTCGGTGCCGGTGCTCCCCGACTGATCAGCGCGCAGCGCTCAGGCCAGCGAGGCGAGACGCAGGCGGAGCAGGTTGAGCAGGGAGATGGTCGAGAACTGACGGATCCGCTCGCGGTCGCCGGGCAGGCGGGTCGAGACGGCCTCGGTCTCGTGGCCGGGCACGGCGATGCCGAACCACACGGTGCCGACGGGCTGGTCGTCCTGCTCCTCGGGGCCGGCGACGCCCGTCGTCGAGATGGCGACGTCGCAGCCCAACAGGCGCTGGACGCCCTCGGCCATCTGGATCGCGCACTCCGCGCTCACGACGTGCTCCGCGGTGACGCCGAGCACGTCACGCTTCACGTCGGTGGCGTACGAGGCGATGCCGCCACGGAACGCGCGGCTCGCGCCGGCGGTGTTCGTGATGCGCGCGCCGACGAGCCCGCCCGTGAGCGACTCGGCGATGCCGAGCGTCCAGCCCTTCGCCTCGCACGCCGCGAGGACGTTGGACTCCATCGTCTCGTCGTCGACGGCGAAGATCAGCTCGCCGAGGATCTTGCGGAGCTCCGCCTCCTCGGCCGCGATCAGCTCGCGGGCCTCGGCCTCGTCGGGGGCCTTCGCGGTGAGCCGCACGTACAGGCCTTCGATGCCGCGGGCGAGGAACGCGATCGTCGGGTTCCCCTGGTCGTCGACGCGGTCGGCGATCATCTCGGCGAGGCCGGACTCGCTGGTCCCCCACGTCTTGAGCGAGCGCGACACGATGACCGCCCGCTCCCCCGACCGCTCGAGCAGGTCGGGCAGCACGTGGTCGTTCACCATGCCCTGCATCTCGTACGGGACGCCCGGCACCGCGTAGATGACCCGGGTGCGCCCGTCCTCACCGGTGATCTCGCACTCCAGGCCCGGTGCCGTGCCCATGGGGTTCGGGATCACGCCCCCACCGACGGGCACGTCGGCCTGACGCAGGTTGTTCGCGGGCATGTCCCGGCCGCGGGTACCGAACATCGCGGCGATCTGCTCGACGAGGTCCTCGCGCCGCTCGAGCTCGACGCCCATCACCTGGGCCACCGCCTCGCGGGTCACGTCGTCCTGGGTCGGGCCGAGCCCGCCGCAGACGACGACCGCGTCTGCCTCGCGCAGCATGTCGCGCAGCGCGCCGACCATGCGTGGCAGGTTGTCGCCCACCTTGCGATGCTCGTAGGTGTCGATGCCGGCGGCCGCGAGCTGCTCGCCGATCCAGGAGCTGTTCGTGTCGACGATCTGGCCGAGCAGCAGCTCGGTCCCGATGGCCAGGACGTCACACCTCATTACGAGATTCCACCCAACCTTGGCGAACGATGTCGATCGCGGAGACGACCGAGATGATGACCGCCGTCCACAGCCAGAAGTCGTGGAACCACCCGTAATCGGCGGTCCACGGCAACAGCACGAAGCCGACGGCGAGGAACTGGAACACGGCCTTCCATTTGCCGAGCTGCCGCGCGGGCAGCGAGATCCCCCGCCGCCCCGCCGCAGAGCGGTAGAGCGAGATGCCGAGCTCACGCACCGCCACGATGACCACGGGCAGCCACGCGAAGTCACCGTTGATCGCGAGTGCGAAGAACCCACCGAGCACGAGCACCTTGTCGGCGAGCGGGTCGAGGAACGCGCCCGAGCGCGTGGTGCCGTCGCGCCGGGCGATCCAGCCGTCGAGCCCATCGGTGACCGACAACACGAACCAGCCGGTGAACGTGAGCCACGAGGACCCCTCGTCGAGGATGAGGGCGAGCACCGGAACCGTGAAGACGAGGCGGGCGATCGTGACGACGTTGGCACGCGTGAGGATCGCGGTCTCACCGAATCGGCGGACACGCTCCGCGAGCGGGGTCGGAGGCGACACCTCGGACGACGCGTCAGACGAGGCGTCGGGCGGCACCGGGGTCGGTGAGCTCACACCAGCACCTCGATCGGCGTCGCGACCAGGTCGGGGCCGATCGCACCGGTGACCTTGGCGCGCACCACCGAGCCGAGACGCGCGTGCGCGCCGTCGAGGTGCACGATGCCGTCGATCTCGGGTGCTTCACGGTGCGTTCGCCCGGTCGCGTCGCCGGTGTCGTCGTCGGTCCCGTCGACGAGCACCTCGACCTCGGTGCCGGCGCGCACGAGCACGTCACGCGCACCTTGCGTGATCGGTTCTTGCAGCTCATCGCACTCGCGCAGCCACTCGCCCATGAGCGCGTCAGGGACCGCTCCGTCGAGCGTTGCCGCAGACGTGCCGTCCTCGGGCGAGAACGGGAAGAACCCGGCCCAGTCGAGACGTGCCTCGCCGAGGAAGTGCAGCAGCGTGTCGTGGGCGGCCTCGGTCTCGCCGGGGAACCCGACGATGAACGACGAACGGAAGGTGGCATCGGGCTCCTGGGCGCGGATGTCCTCCATGATCTCGACGAAGCGATCGCCGCTCCCCCAGCGCTTCATGCGTTGCAGCAGCGCGCGGTCCGCATGCTGGAGCGAGAGGTCGAAGTACGGCACCACCGTGTCGAGCTCGAGCATCGTCGACACCAGCGGGTCGTGGACCTCGCTCGGGTAGAGGTAGAGGAGCCGCACGCGCCGGAGCCCCTCGGGCGCGAGCTCGGCATCGAGCCGACGCAGGAGTGGGGCGAGCTCGCCGGGCGTCCCGATGTCGCGGCCGTACCAGGCGAGGTCCTGGGCGACGAGCACGAGCTCGGCCACTCCCCCCGTCACGAGCGCCCGCGCCTCGTCGAGGATCGAATCGGGGGTTCGAGAGCGCTGCTTCCCGCGGAACGACGGGATGGCGCAGAACGCGCAGGCCCGGTCGCAGCCCTCGGCGACCTTCAGGTACGCCCACGGCGCCCGCGGCGCAGCCCGGGGCAGCTCGAGCAGGTCCCGGACGCCGGTCGGGCGCGTTCGGGGCGTGAACAGGACCGGGGCGACGTGGCCGCTCAGCGAGCCCTCGCCGGCGAAGCCCACGACGGCATCGGCCTCGGGGAGCGCGGCGGCGAGCTCGTCGCCGTAGCGCTCGGCGAGGCAGCCGGTGACGACCAGCTTGGCACCGTCCTTCCGGGACTCGCCCAGAGCGAGGACGGTGTCGATCGACTCCTTGCGCGCGGCCTCCACGAAGGCGCACGTGTTGACGACCACGAGGTCGGCGGCGTCCGCGCTCACGGCCGGCTCGAGCCCGTCGGCGACCAGCGAAGCGATGACCTTGTCGGAATCGACCGCGTTCTTGGGGCAGCCCAGCGTCTCGACCCAGTATCGAGCAGTCGTCGAATCCCCCGGCATGCCCTCGATGCTACCGGGGGCCCTCCGAGGGGGAACTCCCGGAGTGGTGCCGTCGTTCTCGCGTGTGGGCATCAACGTCGCTGCCCTGCAGACGTGGGGCGCCTCCGAAGCCGTCAGGCCGGGGGGCGGGGGCGCCCCGCCTTCTGTCGCCTACGCGGCGCCCTGGGCCCGCCGGAGGGCGGACTCGACGAGCAGCACCAGCGTCTCCTGCACGTGGGAACGGCGGCGGGCATCGCAGAGGACGATGGGGACGTTCGCCGGGATCGACAGCGCCTCGCGCACGTCCTTGGGGTGGTGCGTCGACACGCCGTCGAACAGGTTCACGGCGACGACGAACGGGAGACCGGTGCCCTCGAAGTAGTCGACGGCCGGGAAGCAGTCCTCGATGCGGCGCGTGTCGACCAGCACCACCCCGCCGACCGCGCCGCGGACCAGCTCGTCCCACAGGAACCAGAAGCGGTCCTGGCCCGGCGTGCCGAACAGGTAGAGCACCATGTCGGGCCCGATCGTGATCCGACCGAAGTCCATGGCGACGGTCGTGCCCCGCTTGCCCTCGACCGGTCCGGGGTTGTCGACGCCGAGGCTCTCGACCGTCATCTCGGCCTCGGTCTTCAGCGGCTCGATCTCCGAGATGGAACCGACGAACGTCGTCTTGCCCACGGCGAAGCCGCCCGCGACGACGATCTTCATCGCGACGGGGACGACGGGTGCGCGCGTGGCGCCTTCAAAGAGCGCGGATGCCATCCAACAGCCTCTCGAGGTATCCGGGATCCGACGCGGTGTCGGTCGGTGCGACGACGACGGTGACCGCACCGATCGCGTCGAGGTCACCGACCAGGACGCGCATCACGCCGATGGGGAGGGTCATGCGGGCGGCGAGCTCGGCCACCGACACCGGCTTTGCGCACAGCTCGACGATCCGGCGCGGCTCGGGCCCGGCGGTGAGGTCGAGCTCGCGGCCGTCGGTGAGCGCGCGGATCGTCGCGTCGAGCGTCAGCTCGGGACCGCGCGCGGTCGTACGGCCACCGGTGACGACGTAGGGACGGACGAGCCGCGGCGGCTCGGCGCCCGGGTCGTCCGGCCGGGTCATCGCGGCAGGCTGGTCTGGAGCTCGGCGACCAGCGACGGGGTCAGTGCCGCAGCACAGCGCTCGACCAGGACGGCCATCTCGTACCCGATCAGCCCGGCGTCGCTCGGTCGCGTCGCGACGACAGCGAGCGCCGAGGTCTCACTGATGCTCATGACGAAGAGGATGGCGTGCTCGAACTCGACGATGACCTCGTGGACCGCGCCTCCGCCGAGCGGCGTCGACGCGCCCCGCGAGATGCTCTGGAGCCCGGCCGCGACCGCAGAGAGCCGGTCGGCCGCGATGCGGTCGACACCCTCGGACATCGCGACCAACAGCCCGTCCGACGACACGACCACGGCCTGGCCCACCCCGGGTACGCCGGCGACGAAGTTGGAGACCAGCCAGTTGAGGTTCCGCGCCTCGGACGAGAGCCGGATCACTGCTCGTCCCCGCCGCCGTGCTCGCCGTTCGTCGTGGTCGACTCTGCATCGGCCACGGTCTCGGGAGCACGCACGCGTCCATCGCGCTTGCCGCGCTCGTGACGGGTCAGCAGGTCGTGCACGCGTTCCGGTCGCGGACGCACATCGGGGGGGCCGAGGGGTGCGTCCGCGGCCGGACGGCCCGAGAGATGGGTCCCGGGAACACGAGCCTGCAGGCCACTGGGTGCCGACGTCGGGGCGGACGCCCCGCTCGTCGCCGTCCCGCTCGTCGGCGCCCCGCTCGTCGGGGTGCCATTCGTCGGCGCGCCAGTCGTCGGCGTCCGTCGTGTGAGGGGGTCCGTCGCCGACGCGTTGGCGGGCTCGCGCGGGGGGTCGACAGGCGCGGTCGGCGCGGCAGCCGGTCGAGGCGACGGGGGCGCCGTCGGTGCCCCGCTCGGGTGCGACCAGGTGATCGGCGGCGGGGTCGGCGCGGTGCTCGGAGCGGGACTCGGCGCGGGGGCGGGCGGCGGCGACGCCGCGGCAGCGACGATCGGCGTCGTCACCGACGGGTGCGACGGCGAAGGCTGCGGCGCGTGGCGCGGCTCGGCCGGCTGCGCCGACGCTTCGACGGCATGGGTCGCGGTCGGTCCGTCATGCGTGGGGTTCGGGGCGTCCGGACGCGCGAGCACGGTCGCGGGCAACGCGATGACCGCGGTCACGCCGCTCCCCGGGGCCTTGCGGAGCTGCACGTGGATCCCGTACCGGTTCGCGAGGTGGGCAACCACATACAGGCCGAGTGTCCGGGACAGCGCGAGGCCGGGCGCCGGCGGTCGAGCGAGCAGCGCGTTCGCGGACGCGACGCGCTCGTCTTCCATCCCGATGCCCTCGTCGGAGACGGTGATCACGAAGCGGCGCTCGACCCGTCGGCCGGCCACGACCACGGGCGTGGTCGGGGGCGAGAACGCGGCGGCATTCTCGAGGAGCTCGGCGATGAGGTGCGTCACGTCGGCGACGGCGTTGCCGGCGATGGCGATCTCGTCCTCGAAGCCGAAGTAGGTGACCCGCGCGAAGTCCGCGATCTCGGCCGCCGCGGCACGCACCACGTCGATGACCGGGATGGCCGAACCCCACTGCCGGGGCTGCTCCGCGCCAGAGAGCACCAGCAGGCTCTCGGCGTTCCGGCGCATGCGGGTGGCGAGGTGGTCCAGCTCGAAGAGCGACGACAGCTCGCGCGGGTCGTCGACCCGTCCCTCCATCTCGTCCAGCATCGAGATCTGGCGGTCGAGGAGGCTCTGGTTCCGTCGGGCGAGGTTCACGTAGAGGTCGCCGATGCCCTTCTGCAGCAGCTCGGACTGCTCCTGCGCGACGGCGACGGTCACCTCCTGGATGGTGCTGAACGCCTTGGCGAGCTCGCCGATCTCGTCGTCGGAGTCGACCTTGATCGGCGTCAGCTCTTCGAGCTGGTCGGGCGTGAGCTCGCCGCCCCGGTGCAGCGTGTCGACGAGGCGTGGCAGACGCCGCTCCGACATGTCACGCGCCGCGCGCGTCAGCGCGCGGAGCGGCCTGTTCACCGCACGGACGAGCGCGTACGCGAGCAGCAGGGCGACGAGCACTGCCGCTGCGGTGAGGAGCGCCACGAGGATCGTCTCGTTCCGGGTCTGCGACTGCGTCTCGGACGCGGTGCGGTCCACGACCCGCAGCGCGGCAGCCGCGCCGGTGTCGAGGCGCGCCTGCTCCTGCCCGTACCAGTCCTGGTACTCGTCGGGCGTCGCGGTGAGGGTCGTGGGGAGGCCGCCGTCGGTCGTGTTCGCCGAGATCGGGCTCGGGCCGGGACTCTGCGTGGCGGACTGGTCGAACGCGGCCTTCTGCGCGGCACTGGCCGTCGCCGCGAAGCCCGAGGTCGCGGCACGCTCGGCGACGATCGCGTCGATGCGCGCGTTCCCCAGGGTCAAGGCCAGCTCGGGGCTGACCTCGCCAGTCTCGCTGTGGCGGATCACGTAGAGCAGGACGGCGGCCTGGTCGCTGATCGCGACCTGCTGACGCGAGATGTCGAGGACTGCGCCGAGGCTCGTGGCGAGATCGCGGTCCTCCAGGTCGCGGACGACGTTGTCCGCGGCGTCGAGGGCGTCGTGCGCGACCGGCTCGAAGTATCCGATCCACGACGACCCGAGATCGACGGCTCCGCGGTACTGCGTGAGGAGTGCGCCGGTCGAGTCGGCGAGCTCGGTGACCTGTTCCGTGGTCGCGTCGCTCACGCGGCCATCGAGGTTTCCCGCCGATCCCTGGAGCGCGACGACCGCCCGGTCCGTCGCGGCGCGGGCGTCGTCGAGAGCCTGCTTCGCCTCCGGGTTCGTGGTCCCGTCGCGGACGAAGGCCTCGGAGGCGACGGACTCGTCGCCCGCAGCGCGCGCGAGTGAGTTGAGGTCCCGGAAGGGCGAGACGATCTTCCCGTAGTCCGAAGCCACTGCCTGGGCGTCGAAGCGCCCGACGATGATGAACCCGGCGAAGATGAGCAGCACCGCGAGCGGCACGCTCACCACGAGGATGAGCTTCGACCTGAATGGCAGCTTCGCCAGCATGGAACCCCCGCGCGCTCGGGCACGTTGCCCGACGGGGGTGGTTTCGGCATCTGGGAGCCCGGCCTTGACCCCCTGCTTACCTTCCTCTGGGGTCAGTGCCTACGGTTCTGGCGTCAGCAAGGGTGTCTCAGGCACCCATTTCCGACGCCGAAACACCTTCTCGCGGGTGAGTCAGTCGCCGTCGTCGGCACCGCGGGCCTGCATGGCCTCGAACTCCTCGACCGTCATGAGGACGTCCCGGGCCTTCGAGCCGGCCCCCGGGCCGACGACGCCCTTGCGCTCGAGCAGGTCCATCAGGCGACCCGCCCGGGCGAACCCGACCCGGAGCTTGCGCTGGAGCATCGACGTGGACCCGAGCCCGCCCCGGACCACCAGCTCCATCGCGTCGACGAGGAGCGGATCGTCGTCGTCGGTGTCGGCGCCGCCCTTGCCGCCACCCGTGTTCGAGTCGTCGACGATGCCCTCGGCGTACATCGGCTCGGCGGCCTGGCGCTTCCAGTGCGCGGCCACCTTCCGCACACACTCCTCGTCGACCCAGGCGCACTGGATCCGCTGTGCACGGCTCGAGCTCGCGGTAAGGGCGAGCAGGTCGCCCTGGCCGATCAGCTTCTCGGCGCCGGCCTGGTCGAGGATGACGCGCGAATCGGCCAGGCTCGACACGCTGAACGCGAGACGGCTCGGCACGTTGGCCTTGATGACACCGGTGATGACGTCGACCGACGGGCGCTGCGTCGCGATGACGAGGTGGATCCCGACTGCACGGGCCATCTGCGCGATGCGACAGACGCTGGCCTCGACGTCGCGCGCCGCGACCATCATGAGGTCGTTGAGCTCGTCGACGACGATCACGATGAACGGCAGCCGCTCGTAGCCCTTGCCGGAGACGACGTCGGGCTCCTCGGGGGTCGGCAGCTCACCGCGGTCGACCATCGCGTTGTAGCCGGTGATGTCGCGCACACCGACCTCGGCAAGGGCCTCGTAGCGCATGTCCATCTCGCGCACGGCCCAGTCGAGCGCGTTGGCGGCCTTCTTCGGGTTGGTGACCACCGGCGTGAGGAGGTGCGGCAGGTCGTTGTAGGCGCCGAGCTCGACGCGCTTGGGGTCGACCAGGATGAGCCGCACCTGCTCGGGCGTGCAACGCATGAGCAGCGACGTGACGAGCGAGTTGATGCAGCTCGATTTCCCCGCACCGGTCGCGCCCGCGATGAGCACGTGCGGCAACGTCGCCAAGTTGAGCATCACGGAGCGCCCGGCGATGTCGCGCCCGAGCCCCACCTCGAGCGGGTGCGTGGCGGCCTTGGCCTCGGGCGACATGAGGATGTCGCCGAGTGTCACCAGCTGGCGGGCCTTGTTCGGCACCTCGACTCCGATCGCCGAGCGACCGGGAATCGGGGCGAGGATCCGGACGTCGGCCGACGCCATCGCGTACGCGATGTCGTGGCTCAGTCCGGTGACGCGGTTCACCTTCACGCCCGGCGCGAGCTCGAGCTCGTAGCGGGTGACCGTGGGCCCGACGGTCATGCCGATGAGCTTGGCGTCCACACCGTGCTGTTGGAGCGCGGCCTGCAGGACGCGGCCGCCCTCCTCGACGAGGCGCTGGTCGGCGGGCTTGGCGTCGCCCTTCTTCAGGATCGTCTTGGGCGGCAGCTTCCACGAGCCCTTGCGGCCGCCCTTGCTCCCGGCCTTCGGGCCGAGCGCGAGCGCGGTCTGGCCGTCGTCCTCGACGACGACCGGGGGCACGTCGGTGAGCGTGGGCTCGTCGGCGTCCGCGGTGGGCGGCTCGCCCTCGTCGCGCTCGATGTCGTAGAGCGACACCTCGGGCAACATGAGGTCGGGATCGACCGCCGGTTCGGTTGCACGCGCGTCCTCGGGGGGAAGCGTGGGATCGAACACGGGCGCGAGCGGGACACCGTCGAGCTCCGCCGCGGCGGCACCCGGGTCGGTGAGGTCGAGGTCGACCGGCGGATCCGTGAACCCGTCGTGGTCGAGCGCCTCGTCGTCGAAGGCCTCGTCGTCGAAGGGTGGGTCGTCGACGAGCTCCTCGTCGGCCGGCCCCGCGAGGTCGCTGAAGCGACGCGCGTGGGTACCGACGTGTGAGCCGGCGACCTTCACGCCGCGCCCGAACCCCGAGACGACGTCGCTCATGGGGACCCCGGGCGCGAGCAGCGCGCCGAGCACCGCGACACCGCCGAGCACGATCGCCGCGCCCACGGTGCCGGCAGCCGCCGACAACGGGCCGCCGACGGCGGCGCCGAAGAGGCCACCCGCGTCTCGCAGCGCGTGCTGCGGCCCGTCGAACGCCGGGCTGTCGAACACCAGGTGGAGGGCCCCGACCGCGGCGATCCCGAGGAGCGCGAAGCCGACGGCGACGCGCACCGGCGCCGGCTCACGGGGCGCCTCCTCCTCGGCGGCCTCGGCCTCGGCGGCGCGACGCGCCGCGGGCCGACGGCTGAACAGGACGACGGCGAAGACGATGCAGACGACCGGCACCGCGTAGCGGGCCCGCCCGAACAGCGAACCGAACCCGTCGTTCAGCCCGCTCCCGACGGGACCGGCGAGGTCGGAGACCAACCCGAGGAGGGTGAGGGCAGCCAGCACCAGGAGCCCGACGGCGAGCGCGTCGGGACCGTGGCCCCCGAGCTCGCGTCGGGCGGCCTCACGGGCCCGCTCGCTGCGCGTGGGGCTCGGCGACGCCGAACGCTTCGCGGGCGCCCGCTTCTTCCCTCCGCCTCGGGAGGACGCCTTCTTCCTGGCCGGAGAGCGTGTCGAAGCGCGCGAAGCGGTACGGGTGGCCATGCGAGCCACGGTAACACCGGCCACACTCGCCACAGTCGGATACCCCAGCCACCTTCGGCGGTGGGCCTACAGGGCTGGTGCGTAGCCTCCGTCGACGGGGTACACCTGGCCGGTGATCCACTCTGCGGCGTCGCTGCACAGCAGGACCGCGAGTGGGGCGGGGTCGTCGACGCGGCCCAGGCGCCCGACCGGGTAGGCGCGGGCCTGCTTTCCCTCGAACGTGGGATCGGCCTCGGCGGCGTCCGCCATCGCGCCGTGCACCATCGAGCCGAGCGAGATGCAGTTCACCGTGACGCCCTGCCGCCCGATCTCGGCGGCCAGGCCTCGCGAGAAGCCCATCGCCGCGGCCTTCGCCGCGCCGTAGACGACCTGGAGCCGCTCACCCTTGCGGCCGGCGTCGGAGACGATCGTCAGGATCCGCCCCCAGCCGCGCTCGATCATGTCGGGCAGGTAGGCGTGCGTGACGTGCAGCACCCCGGTCAGGTTGACCCGCATGATCGGTTCCCACTCGCTCGCCTCGGTCTCCGCGAACGGAATGAGGCGCGTGCCGCCACCGGCCCACGCGAGCACTCCGCTGCCGGCGTTGTTCACCAAGATGTCGATCGGGCCGGTGGTGGCGACCATCTCGTGCACCGAGGCGACATCGCACACGTCGGCAACGACCGGGTGCGCCTTACCCCCCTCGGCCTCGATCTCGGCGACCACCGACTCGGCCTTGGCCAGGTCGAGGTCGTTGATCCAGACCTCCGCGCCCGCGCGTGCCATGTGCATCGCGATCGCGCGTCCGACGCCGGCACCGGAGCCGGTCACCACCGCGGTGCGTCCGCCGATGAAGTTCGACCAGTCCCGGATCGGCGGCAACTCAGACCTCCATGACGACCGGGATGATCGCCGGGCGACGCTTCGTGCGCTGGCTGATCAGCCGGCCGACCGCCTTGCGCGTGTGACGGCGCAGCGTCTCGAAGTCGGTCGCGCCCTCCCCCGCCGCGTCTGCGAGTGACGAGAGCACGGCGGCGCGGGCGTCCTCGAGGAGCTCCTCCGCCTCGGCGGCGTGGATCCAGCCCCGGGTCACGATCTCCGGTCCGGTGACGACCTCGCCGGTCTTGGAGTCGACCGTCACGATGACGACCACGAAGCCCTCTTCGGCGAGCGTCCGGCGGTCGCGCAAGACACCCTGATCGACGTCGCCGGTGATCCCGTCGACGTACTGGTAGCCGGCGGGCACCGCGCGGCGCTCGACGTCCACCTTCTTGTCGCCGACCGTGAGCGCGTCGCCGTCCTCGCACACGAAGATCCGGTCGGCGGGGACACCGACGTCCTCGGCGAGGCGCATGTGGTGGACCATGTGGCGGTACTCGCCGTGCACCGGCACGAACCACTCGGGTTGCACCAGGTCGATCATGTACTTGAGCTCTTCCTGCGACGCGTGGCCGGACACGTGCACGTGCGCGGCACCACCGTGCAGGACCTCGGCACCGGCTCGGTGCAGCGCGTCGATCACCCGCCCGACGTTCGACTCGTTGCCGGGGATCGCGTGCGCCGAGATGACCACGATGTCGTCGGCGCTGATCTTCACGTGCTTGTGCTCGTGGGCTGCCATCAGCGAGAGCGCGCTCATGGGCTCGCCTTGGGACCCGGTGCAGATGATGCAGACCTCGCCGGGGCGGTACTTCGCAGCGTCCTCGATGTCGATGATCCGATCGGCCTGCACGTCGAGCAGACCCATCTCCCGGGCAAGCGCGGTGTTGTGCACCATCGAGCGGCCGAGGAACGCGACCCGCCGGCCCGCAGCGATCGCCTCGTGCGCGACCTGCTCGACCCGGTGCAGGTGCGACGCGAACGACGCGATGACGAAGCGGCGGTCCGGGAAGTCGCGCAGCAGGTCACGGATCACGGGGCCGACGCTCGACTCCGACTCCGTCTGCCCGGGCCGCTCGGCGTTCGTCGAGTCCGAGAGCAGCAGCTTCACGCCGCGCTGCCCGATCGCGCCCAGGCGGGACAGGTCGGTACGGCGACCGTCGACCGGGGTGAGGTCGAGCTTGAAGTCGCCGGTGTGCAGGATCGTGCCGACGGGGGTCGAGTACGCCACGGCGAAGGCGTGCGGCACCGAGTGCGTGACCGGGATGAACTCTGCCTCGAGCAGCCCGATCTGACGGACGTCGCCATCGTTCACCGGGATGAGCTTCGTCTGGTCGAGCACCCGCGCCTCCTCGAGGCGCTTGCGCGCGAACCCGAGGCAGAGCGCGGACCCGTAGATCGGAGCCGGGACGTCGCGCAACAGGTAGGAGAGTCCGCCGACGTGATCCTCGTGCCCGTGCGTGAGCACGATGCCGTCGACTCGCTCGGCGTTCTCGCGCAGGTAGCTGAAGTCAGGGAGCACCAAGTCGACGCCGGGCATGTCGGCGTCAGGGAACATCAGGCCGCAGTCGACGACGACGATGCGGCCCTCGATCTCGATGCAGAAGCAGTTGCGGCCGATCTCACCGAGCCCGCCCAGGAAGACGATGCGAACGGGAGTGGTCATCGCGTTCCAACGTAGTGCGCCCCGGGGACATCCCCGGGGCGCAGCTGCGTTGCGGTGAGGTCGATGGTGCCGGCTACTTGTCGGCCGCCATCACGTCCATGCCGAGGCGTCGCGCGAACTTCTGGTTCTCCATGCAGCGCTGCGTGAACCCGCCGCTGACGGCCTTCCACTTCGCTTCGTCGTACCCGTTCGCCTTGGCGATCTCGAGCTGCTTCGCCTCGTCGGTCCCCGCCGGCTGCATCTTGATGCAGAGGGCGACGTAGTCCTTGTAGGCCACGCCCTCGATCGGCGCGAAGTCCGGGTCGTTGTCGACGTCGATCGCCGCGGCCTCCGACTTCACCGCGTTGGTCTCGGCCTGTGCTGCGGCCATCTGCTGGTTCGCCCAGCCGGCGCCACCCTGGGCCCCTGCGGTCTGCATGGCCTGCTGCATGGCGTCGTCAGCCTGCTTCTTGGCGTCCTTGAACAGTCCCATCACGCATCTCCCTCGTCAGGTTCGAGCTCAGTTTGCCCGAATCCTCGTGTCGACGAAAGAGACGAACGGGTGAACGCCCTGCTTACGGACGGCGCCTACGCGGAGACGGCGGCGTCCCGGTCCTGGGCCACCGCGTCCAGCTCGCCGTACTCCTCGCCGGTGTCGGTCCAGTGCTCGTACTCGATGACGCCGAGCTCGGTGAACCGCTCGCGCAGCCAGCCGTCGCCGGCATCGAGGAGCCCGAGCTTCCGGCAGTTCGGGACGATCTTGGAGAACAGCAGGCCGGTGAAGATCGGGCGGTCGGGTGCCTGCAACACGAACTTGACCGCCTCCTTGACGTCGACGCCCATCCGCTCCCAGACCTCCTGCTGGAGGAACCGGTCGCGCATGCGGACCGCGGCCTCGTACGCGAACTCCTGGCGCTCACGGATCTCCGCTCCGCTCAGCTGCTCGTAGTACTCCTGCAGCGAGAGCACGCCGAACGCCACGTGGCGCGCCTCGTCGCTCATCACATACCGGAGGAGCTGCTTCAGCAGCGGCTCGGTCGACATCTGGTGCATGAAGCCGAACGACGCGAGCGCGAGCCCCTCGACCATGATCTGCATGCCGAGGTAGGTCATGTCCCAGCGGTTGTCGGCGATGATGTCGTCGAGGAGCGCACCGAGGTGCGCGTTGATCGGGTAGTGGCCCGAGAGCTTGGTGTCGAGGTAACGCGAGAACACCTCGACGTGACGCGCCTCGTCCATCACCTGCGTCGAGGCGTAGTACTTGGCATCGATCCAGGGGACGGTCTCGACGATCTGCGCGGTGCAGATCAGTGCACCCTGCTCACCGTGGAGGAACTGGGACAGCGTCCAGTTCTGGGACTGCACGCCGAAGGCGATCCACTCCTTGTCGCCCCAGCTCTCGAACGGCGTGCCCTTGGTGTCGACCCCTTCGCGGAGGTAGGCGTTGGCGGCCTGGTTCGCCTCGACCACCTTCTCCTGGTCGACGTCGGTGTCCCAGGGCAGGTCGTTGGCGTTCCATTGCGAGGTCTTCGCCTTCTCGTAGAGCTTCGCCAGCGGAGCGCGGGTGCGCTCGTAGTCCCAGGTGAAGAGCGCGTCGCTGTTCGCGGCGACGGAGTGCGCGGTGGCGTCGTCGTCGGAGTTGGAGATCGCGAGGATCGCCTCGACGTCGTCGAGATCGGTGCGACCGATGAGCTCTTCGTTCGAGATCGCCATGACGGTTACCTCTTCTCGAGTGCGGGGGTGACGAGGGCGGGGGTGACGAGGGCGGGGAGTACGAACGCGCGGACGTACCCGCGCAGCGCAACGGGGTCGGTGAGCGAGACGGGGGCGGTCGGAGAGAGCCAGAGCGCCAAGCCGATGCGCGCGACCCACTCGGCGGCGCGGGTGGCGTCGGCGCCGAGGAAGCGCTCGAAGCATGGCGCGAGCGCGGCGCCCGCGTCGTGCAGGAACTGATCGCCTCCGGCGAAGGTGAGGAACGGCAGCACCTGCTCGGGCTCGACCTCGGCGACGAAGCGCAGCGCCGGGTGCTCGCCCAGCTCGGTGCCGGCGACGACGAGCACCGCGACGACGGCGTCCTCGAGGTGCTCGGCGGCATCCGCCGCGTCGTGCGCGAGCGTCGCGACCCGGAGCGCCTCGGTCTGCACGGTGACCGTCACGAGCTCCCGCCGCGACCCGAAGTACCGGTACAGGGTGGCCCGTGAGCAGCCGGCCTCACGCGCGACGTCGTCGATCGTGGTCTTGCTCAGGCCGTGCCGGGCGATGCAGGCGAGCGTGGCCTCGAGCGCACGCGCTTCGACCCGATCCGGGACGAGCGGGTCGGCGGCGAGCGCAGTGGTCACTCATGAGACAATAAGCCTCAGATTGTCTCACCGTCAACCCGTCGCACGCCACGAGAGGCGTTGTGGCGTCGGAATTGGCGCGCCGAGCCGACTCCTGCGACGCCACAACACCTGTTCAATGGGTGGGTGCGACGAGGCCGTCCCACTCGACGAGGAGCTTCGAGGTGTCGGTCGTGCTCACCTTCACGGGGACCGTGGCGCCCTTGACCAGACGGTCGTTGAGCTTGAGGGGCATGCGCGACTTGTTCGTCATGCGGACGGTCTCGCCCCGCCCGGTCGTGACGTCGAGGTCGAGCTCGACCAGCGTCGTGCCCTCCTCGGTGCTCCCGGCGACGTACTTGAACCCGGTGATCGTGCCCCGCGCTGCGAGGCCGGTGGTCGCCAGCTCGGTCGCGGCCTGGGCCGAGAGCGTGCCCGGCAGCGGTGCGTCGGGCTCGACCGAGCGGATGTCGCGCAACGCTCGGAAGGCCCAGTAGACGAACCCGGCGCCGAGCACGAGGAAGATCACGCCCGAGATGACGAGCCCCACCGCCGCAGCGGGGAGCGCGGCGGCGCCGATCAGCATCGGCACCCCCAGGACGAGGAACCCCGCCCCCATCAGGAAGGGGTACCAGAAGTACCAGCCTGCCTTGCCGGTCTCGCCGTAGCGGTGCCGGCGTCGGTCGGACGGCATCATCCCGTCGCCACCCAGGTTGTTCACGCCACCGCTGCTGCTGACGAACGTCATGTCTGGCCTCTTCCACGCCGGGATCGGGGAACGCCGAAGGGGCGGCCCTGCCGCGCAGGTGCCGCCCCTCGACGTCATGACTCGGACTAGCCCTGGGGGCGGGTCCAGTCGATCGCGATCGACGACGGGTCGGCCGGGTCGACGCGCACGCCGACCTTGTTGCCCGGCTGCACGAGCGGGATCTGCATCTGCGGGACCGCCGTCGTGAGCTGCGTCGTGTAGGCGTCCTTGCCCTCCACCGCGACCTCGAGGTCGAGGACGACCTGCGGGTTGAAGTTCACGAGGGTGCCGGTGTCGGTGAGCCCCTTGATGGTGGCGGTGCCCGGCGTACCGGTGGTGAGGAGCTGGTTCTGGGCCTGCATGTCGGCCTGCATCGCCATGGCGTCGTCGATGGCGCCGGTGGCCTGGTTGATCATGTTCGGCGTGTCCTTGAGCATCCCCATCATCGAGGTGGGTCGCCCGGACTGCTTGCCG
This sequence comes from uncultured Acidimicrobiia bacterium, assembly GCA_963720675.1. Lineage (GTDB taxonomy): Bacteria > Actinomycetota > Acidimicrobiia > IMCC26256 > PALSA-555 > JALHSW01. The sequence goes on from CAVRGH010000010.1 coordinate 877,341, forward strand.
ATCTCCTTGCCCTGGTCGCTGAGCTTCTTGAGGTCCTTGAACATGCCCATGGTCGTGTCTCCTTCGTGGGCCGGTTCTGGTCCGACCCTTGCCGGCTGTTCGGGGCACCGGGGGCGCCCTGATTCGTGCAGTGTCGCAAGGAGAGGACGATCCGACCTGAGTAGCGCTTACTCAAATCCCGGATCGGGATGTTCTGGCGTCGGAATTGGGTGTCTGAGACGACCTCTGCGACGCCAAAACGCCTTCCTCAGGCCGGACGGACGATGCCGCCGAGGAGCTCGCGGGTCACGAGGTCCCGCACCGCCTCGTGATCGCTCAGGTCCCAGCGCCCGGGGCTGCCGATGAGCGAGAGGAGCATCCGGCCGATGTAGTCCGCGGCCACCTCCACGTCGACGCCCTCGCGGAGGCGCCCCGCCGCCCCCTCGGCCTCGATCACGGGGCCCAGATAGGCGGTGATGTACCGCAGGACACGGTGCTGCTCGACGGTCATCAGGGGGAGCAGGGCGTCGGGCTCGGTCGCCAGCACCTTCTGGAGCACTTCGTGCTCGAGCACCGACCGGCGGGCGAACGCCAACCCCCGCTCCAGCCGTGTCTCGAGGTCGGGGGCGTCCTCCACCTCGTCGGCGAGGCGGCTGAAGAACCGGTTCATCTCCCAACCGACGGTCTCACGCAGGATCTGGTCGCGCCCACCGGGGAACAGCCGGTACACGGTCGCCCGGGAGACGCCCGAGGCGCGGGCCACGTCGTCGATCGTCGTCTTGGCGAGCCCGAAGCGGGCGACGCACTCGTAGGTCCCGGCGTACACGCGGTCCCGCTGGGCGTGTATCGGCGCGGCCACGCCCCGAGCGTAGGGGCGACCGGAGCCGCTCCCCCACGCCCCTCGAACCCTGCTGCCGTTCGGCTCAGCCAGGGATGGGGTACTTCTTCGCCGCCGCCGACGCGGCCTGCGGTGCGAGCAGCGCGAGTCCGACCGGCTGCGCGGGGTCGACCTGGAAGAGCGCGGTCGTTCGCGGCGGGTTCCGGTCCGCGGCGGACTTGCCGTAGACGTAGTCGCCCGTGAGCCCGTCGAACTTCAGCTTCCCGACCTGGTTGCTCGCCTTGAGCACCCCGGCACGAGAGAGGTCGCCGTTCTTCACCGCCTTCTGCAGGATCTGATACATCGCCTGGCCCTGCAGGTACCCGAACGCGAAGTACGGGTCCGGCTTCTGATCCGGCGCGTACTTCTGCTGCCGCTCGATGAACGTGCTCATGCCCGGGACACTCGTGTCGCCCCAGGCGACGACCTGCTCGGCCGACACCCAGACGTGATCCACGAGGAACTGCTGCAGGTTCGGGGACTCCGAGAACACCTGGAGCCAGAACGGCGCCAACGCGATCATCTGCGGGTTGAAGTCGAGCGCGATCGACTTGGTGACGATCGAGGTCGCGTCGACGGCCGTGGCGACGACGAGCACCGCTGCGCACTTGGCGTCCGAGAGCGACTGGATCTGGGCCGTGAGGTCCTCACCGCTCTTGAAGCGCTCGGTCGGGCCGGTCTTGAGCTTGAGCGCCTTCTTCGCGTACGCGAGACCATCGAGGCCGGCCTGACCGAACTCGTCGTCCTGCGCGAGCGCACAGACCTTTTGCCCCTTGCCGCCGTTCTTCGTGTAGTAGTCGAGCCCGTTGATCGTCTCGATCTGGTACGGCGAACCGATCGGGAACAGGTTCGGGTTCTTCACCCACTCGGCGTCGAGGGTGGCGGGCGCGCCGGCCGACTGGTCGACCTGCATCTTGGGCAGCAGCGCCTTCGTCACCTGCGTCCCGAGGATCTGCTGGAAGTCGACGACGTCACCCTTGATCTTGTCGTAGGCCTGGATCGCGGTCGCCGGCTGGTACTGGCTGTCCTCCTCGACGAGCTCGACCTTGTACTTGCCGGCGACGCCGCCGAGCTCCTCGTTGACGTAGTCCCACCACATCTGGTTCCCCGCGGTGAGCGGCGTCCCGATGAGGCTCACGGTTCCCGTGAGCGGCGTGATGACGCCCAGCTTGATCGTCTTGCCGTCGAACCCGTCGGTCGACGGGGGGGTCTTCGTCCCCACACTCGCCGCCACGGGTGCGGTCATGGCCGCCACGAGCCCGGCCACGACTGCGACCGTCAAGAACACCCGAAATCCTCGAGCAAGCATGGTGTCTCCTCGGTTCGTCGAAGTCGCCGGAGATCGCTCCGGTGCCGCGTCCATCATGACGCGTGTTTGGCGAGCGGCCACGTCGCAACGTAGTCGCGGATGCGCCGCCAGATCCCGGCGAGTCCGTTGGGTTCTGCGACGAGGAACACGATGATCAGGATCGCGTAGAGCAGCGCCTGGAGCGCGGGCTTCGAGATTCCCGAATCGGTGGCCGACTCCGAGACGAACGGGAGCTGCCCCGCGAACTCGTCGATGAGCGCCGGGAGCGCGCCGATGAGCAGGGCGCCGATGATCGGGCCGTAGATCGTGCCGACGCCGCCCACGATGATGATCGCGAGATAGCTGATCGACAGGTTGAGACCGAGCGAGGAGTCGTCGGGGACCAAGTACTGGATCCAGATCCCGTAGAAGACGCCGCCCACCGTGGCGATGGCGCTCGACAGTACGAAGGCGCCGACCTTGGTACGGAAGAGGCTCACACCGATCACCTCGGCGGCGACGTCGCGGTCGCGTACCGCCCGGAACGCGCGCCCGGGTCGGGAGCGCACGAGGTTCTTGCAGAGCAACGCGACGAAGGCGACGACACCCCAGACGAGGTAGGACAGGCTCTGGTTGCGGCCCAGCGTCTGGCCGAAGAGCTCCAGGCTCGTGAAGTCGACGCCGAAGATCTCGACGGTGAGGGGCATCGGGACACCCGAGTTCCCGCCGGTCACCTCCTCCCAGCTCCGGAAGACGTAGATCGCGACGAAGACGAGCCCGAGCGTCGCGATGATCAAGTAGTTCCCGCGCAATCGAAGCGCGGGAACGCCGACGAGGTAGCCGACGCCGGCTCCGAGCACGATGGCCACGCCGAGGTACGCGGGGAAGCCCCACTCGAGCCCGCCGTAGTCGGCCGACCGACCGAGATAGCTCGCGGTGAACGCACCGAGCCCGATGAACGCGGCGGTTCCGAGCGATGGTTGGCCGGTGTACCCGGTGAGCAGGTTGAGGCCCAGCGCGCCGATCGCGGTGATGCCGGCGAGCGTGAGGACGCTCGCCCAGAAGTCGTCGAGCTGGAAGGGCAGCCACAGGTACAGCGCGAGGAGCACGACGAGCAGGACGCGACCGCGTCGCGAGGGCATGAGTCGGAGGTCTTGGCCGTAGTCCCGGAGGAGACGCCGCCCGGCGCGCGCCATCAGACCCTCCTCACGTCACGGGTGCCGAACAGTCCGTACGGCCGGACGATCAGGACGACGAGCATCACGACCCACGGCATGACTGCCGCGAAGCCGTCCGGGAGGAACGGCAGGACGTCGGACTGATAGCCCGCGGTGAGGACTTCGGCGATGCCGATGGTCGCTCCGCCGACCACAGCCCCGGCCGGCGAGTCCAGGCCACCGAGGACCACGGCCGGGAGCGCCTTGAGCGAGATCACCGCGATCCCGACGCCGAGTCCGGTGCCCGGACCGGCACCGGCCCCGAGCATCGTCCCCGCGAGCACTGCGACGACACCCGCGATGGCCCACGAGAGGGCGACGATCCGTCGCACGTTGATGCCCTGGGCGAGTGCCGCCTCCTGGTCGACCGCGGTCGCCCGCATCGCGACGCCGTACTTCGTGTAGCGGAAGAACGCGAAGAAGACGCCGAGGACCACCGCCGCGAGGACGATCGTCGCGACGTCGACCTCGAGGATGGTCACGTCGCCGATCGTCACCTGGTTCAGGCCCCAGGGCGTCTCGATGTTGGTCGCCGGGCTCTTCCAGATCGTCGTGATGATCGGTTCGATGAGCAACAACAGCCCCACCGTCACGAGGATGACGGCATACACGGGTCGCCCGACCATGCGGCGCAGAACGAGCCGCTCGAGGACGATGCCGATCAGCGCGCCGAGCCCCATGGACACGACCACCGCGAGCCAGAACGGCAGATCCCACGCGGTCGTCGCGTTGTACACGAGGAAGGCGCCGAGCGTCACCATGCCGGCCTGCGCGAGGTTGATCACCCCGGTCGCGCGGTAGATCACCACGAATCCGAGCCCCACCAGCGCATACACCGCGCCGAGCGCGGCACCGGAGGCAACGAGCTGGAAGAACTTCGTCACGCGTACATCTCCTCGACGAGATCGGCGAACTGTTCGGCGATCGCGCTCCGGCGGACCTTGAACGTTGCCGTGAGCACACCGTCGTCGTGGCTGAGCTCGTTCGGGAGGAGTGCGAAGCGCTCGACGCGATCCGCGGCTGCCAGCGTTGCGTTGCACTCGTCGATCGCCCGTCCGATGAGGTCGCGCACCTCGGGTCGGGCCACCAGGGTGCGGGTCGTCGTGAAGGGCACCCCTTCGTCGGCCGCCCAGTCGCCGACCGCGCCCGCATCGATGGCGACGAGCGCTCCGAGGGACGGGCGCTCGTCCCCCACGACGACCGCAGCGCGGACGTAGGGCGACAAGCCCAGCCGTCGTTCGATCGGCCCCGGTGCGACCGTGTGGCCGCCCGAGGTGATGACCACGTCCTTGATCCGCCCGACGATGCTCAGCGTTCCGTCGGCCTCGAGGGCGCCCACGTCGCCCGTGCGCAGCCAGCCCCCGTCGAGCGCCTCGGCAGTCGCAGTCGGGTCGTCCAGGTAGCCGGCGAAGACCACGTCGCCGCGGATCCGCACCTCGTGGCTCGGGTCCGCGGCATCGATCGTCACCTCGGTCCCCGGGACCCCGCGACCGACGGTGTCCGGGCGACCCCCGCCGGCCGGGCCCATCGTCGCGACCCCGGTGCTCTCGACGAGCCCGTAGACCGAGCGCACGTCGACGCCGAGGGTCGCCCACCAGCCGAGCAGCTCGACCGGCGCCGGCGCCCCCGCCACGATGGCGACGCGTACCCGGCGCAAGCCCACCCGGCGACGGATCGGCCGAGTCACGACCAACGACGCGATGGCCGTGCGCAACCGGCCCCTCGACGTGGAGGTGGCGACACCGAAGGCGGCGCGCTTGAGGCGCCCGGCGTTGCGAAGCCCTCCCTCGATGCGCTCGCGAAGCCGGGCCCAGAGTCGGGGCGAAGCCACGAACACGGTCGGTTCCACCTCGCGAAGGTCGTTCTCGATGGCGTCGCCGCCCTCGCCGAAGTGGACGACGGCCGCCGCGCGGGTGGCCTGTGCGACCACGAGTACCCGTTCGGAGATCTCACACAGCGGGAGGCACGACACGATCTGGTCGTTCGCGCCGAGGTGATACTGGCTCACCCCGACTCGAGCGGCAGCCGCGAGGTTCCGGTGCGTGAGCAGCGCGCCCTTCGGCACACCGGTGGTGCCCGGCGTGAACACGACGGTCGCGATCCCGTCGGGCTCGAGCGCGTCGACCGCTCGACGCCAGAGATCGGGATCACCCGATCGCAGTGCGACCGCGTCGAGGCTCCCAAGGTTCTCCAGCTCCTCGAAGCTCGCTGCGGGAGCGACGAGGCTGCGCATGCCGCGCGGATCGATGACGAAGATCCGTTCGAGTTCGGTGTCGCCACGGACCTCGAGCAGCTTGTCCAGCTGCTCCTCGTCCTCGGCGACCGCGATGCGGGCGCCACTTCGGCGCAGCAGCTCGCCCATCTCGGCGGTCGGGGTCGTCGGGAAGACGCCGATGGTCGCGGCGCCGAGACCCTGCACCGCAAGATCGGTCACCACCCACTCGGGCCGGTTCTCGCTGACCAGTAGCACGCGGTCCGAGGGTCCGATGCCGTGGTGCGCGAGCGCGCGACCGACCGAGGCCACGCGGGCCTCGTGGCCCTCCCAGGTGATCTCGCGCCAGCGCCCCAGCTCCTTGACGCGCATCGCGACACCACGCGGTCGCGTCGCGGCGTGGCGGAGCAGCCAGCCCGGCACCGTCGACGGTTCAGTGGTCGTGTCGGACGCCGGAAGAAGTCGCGCGACGGTCGCGCTCACGTGGGCTCCGCCTGGCCCAGATACGCCTCGATCACGCGGGGGTTCGCCTGGACTTCGGCGGGAGCGCCCAAGGCGATCGGTTCGCCGAAGTCGAGGACGAGCAGATGATCCGCCAGGTCCATCACCATCTGCAGGTCGTGCTCGACGAGCAGCATGCTGAGGTCCAGCTCGCGTCGGATCTCGAGAATGAGGCGAGCCATGTCCTCGGTCTCCTCGCGGTTCATCCCCGCGACCGGCTCGTCGAGCAGCAGGAGTCGGGGCTCCATGGCCAGGGCCCGCCCGAGCTCGATCTTCTTCTGGATGCCGTAAGGCAGCGTCCCGACCGGCTCGTAGCGGTAGGGCTCGAGCGCGAGCAGCTCCATGACCTCCTCGACCTTCCGGCGATTCGCGACCTCCTCGCGCCGGGCCCGCCCGACCCACAACATCCCCGCGAACAGTCCCGTGCGCATACGCACATGACGGCCGAGCATGAGGTTGTCGATGACGTCGAGGTTCACGAACAGTCCGAGGTTCTGGAAGGTCCGCGCGATCCCGAGCGCGGCAATCGCGGGTGGCTTGAGCCCGACGAGCTCCCTGCCCTCGAACCTGATGCTCCCGTGCTTCGGCCGGTACACACCATTGAGGCAGTTGAACGTCGACGTCTTCCCGGCGCCATTCGGCCCGATGACGGCGAAGAGCTCGCCGCGATCGACGGTGAAGCTGACGTCGCGCAGCGCGGTGACGCCGCCGAACTCCAACGTCACGCCTGCGAACTCCAGCAGCGTCTCGCTCACGCGGTCCACCGCCGTCGGCGCCGGTAGGTCTTCAGATCCCGGAAGGAGCGCCGTCCACGCTCACCCATCCCCAGGTAGGCCTCGCGAATCTCCTCGTCACCGAGGAGCTCGGAGGCCGGGCCTTCCCGCACGATGTGCCCGTTCTCGAGCACCGACGCCCGGCGCGCGATCGAGAGCGCCATCATCGCGTTCTGCTCGACGAGCAGGACACCGGTGCCGGTCTCGGCGATCGCCACGACCGTGTCACGGATCTGCTCCCGGACCAACGGTGCGAGGCCGAGCGACGGTTCGTCGAGCAAGAGCAGTCGAGGCCCGGCCATCAGCGCACGACCGATCGCGAGCATCTGCTGCTCGCCACCGGAGAGGTAACCCGCAACCGACTTCCGGCGCGTCTCGAGCACGGGGAACATCTCGAGCACCCGCTCGTAGGTCTGGCGCGTCGCGGCGCGATCGCGTCGGGTGAAGCCGCCGGCCCGAAGGTTGTCGTCGACCGTCAGCTCGGCGAACACCCGGCGGCCTTCCATCACCTGAGCGAGACCCCGCCGGACGATCGCCGGTGCACCGAGGCCGAGGATCGAGCTGCCGTCGAGGAGGACATCGCCGCGCACGACCCGGCCGGAGTGCTCGGGGAGAAGCCCCGAGACCGCCCGCAGCAGGGTCGTCTTGCCCGCGCCGTTGGCCCCGAGCAGCGCCACGATCTCGCCGGATCCGACCTCGAGGCTGACCCCTCGGAGCGCGCGCACCGCTCCGCCGTACACCACCTCGAGGTTGCTGACCGCGAGCGACGGCCCATCAACCTCCACGAGCGTGACGCTACGGCCGCTGGCCCAGGTGGGCAATGCGCGTCCGCATCCCCGGCCCCGTCAGTCGACGATCGCGTCGAGCCCGACCGTGAGACCGGGTCGGTGCTCCACGGCCCGGATGGCGAGCAGCACGCCGGGCATGAACGAGGTGCGGTCGTACGAGTCGTGGCGGATCGAGAGGGACTGGCCCGTGGTCCCGAGCAACACCTCTTGGTGGGCGACCAGCCCGCGCAGGCGGACCGAGTGCACCCGGATGCCGGCCGGACCCTCGCTGCCCCGTGCACCCTCGAGGACCAGCTTCTCGGTGGGATCGTCGGCCCACTCCGACGACGCCTCCGCCATCCTGGACGCGGTCAGCATCGCGGTCCCCGACGGGGCGTCCACCTTCTGGTCGTGGTGCAGCTCGATGACCTCGGCGGTCTCGAAGTACGGCGCGGCGAGCGCAGCGAAGCGCATCATCAGGATGGCGCCGATCGCGAAGTTCGGGGCGATGATCGCGTTCGCCTCACTGGCATCGAAGCGCGCCCGGAGGTCGTCCAGGTCGTCGTCGGAGAATCCCGTCGTGCCGACGACCGCGTGGACGCCGTTGGCCGCGCACCAGCGGAGGTTCTCGCGGGCCGCGTCGAGCACGGTGAAGTCGACGGCGACATCGACGCCGGCGTCCGAGAACGCGTGCGCGGTGCGGGCCACGGTCAGGCCGGTGCCGGACACCCCGAGCTGCTGGAGGTCGATGCCGGCGTGCAGCGGATCGACCACGGCGACCAGCTCGAGCCCCGGGACTCGGCGACCGCCGCGCACACGGTCGAACCCATCTTCCCGCCGGCGCCGAACACTCCCACGCGGATCACCTCAGCGAGGCTAGAGGGTGGCGCGGCCGAACGCAGCGTCGAATCGGTGGCCGGCGATGACGTGATGCGGAACTCAGGCTGCGGGACGCGTGAACCTCGCGGCATCGACGGGGCCGACGACCGCGAGTGAACGATCGGGGCCACCGAGCACCCGGTCGACGACCCGGGTGACGTCCGCGGCCTCCACGTTGCCGACCGCTTCGACGAGCTCGTCGAGGGACGGGATCTCACCGAGCGTCAGCTCGCTCCGGCCCAGCCGATGCATGCGTGAGCTCGAGCTCTCCAACGACAGCGCCAGGGAACCGGTCAGGTGGCCCTTCGCCGCGGCGAGCTCCCGCTCGGTGACGCTCCGCTCGGTCGTGATCCGGGCGAGCTCGGCCTCGAGCGTCTCGAGCAGCTCGTCGAGCCGTTCGGGGGCCGTGCCCGCGGCGACGGCGAACGAACCGGTCTCCTCGTACGCACTGCGGTAGGAGTACACCGAGTACGCGAGCCCGCGCTTCTCCCGCACCTCCTGGAAGAGGCGCGACGACATGCCGCCACCGAGCACCTGATTGAGCACGGTGAGCGCGTAGCGATCGGGATCGTCGCGGCCGATGGCGCGCATGCCGAGCACGACATGGGCCTGCTCGGTGTCCCGTTCGAGCACGGCGAGCGGACGGGCCGGGGGTCCACCCTCCCAGCGCGTGCGAGCCGGACGTTGCCCGCCGGTACGAACCAGGCCGGCTTCGACGAGGGCGACGACCTCGTCGTGCTGCAAGTTGCCGGCCGCGGCCACCACCACGTTGCTCGGGTGGTAGTGCTCGCCGTGGAACGCACTGATCTCGGCCGGCCCCATCGCCACGATCGTCTCAGGGGTGCCGATGACGTCGCGGCCGATGGGATGCTCCGGGAAGATCGCGTTTCCGAACAGCTCGTGCACCTGATCCTCGGGCGCGTCGTCACGCATCCGGATCTCCTCGAGGATCACCTGACGCTCCGAATCGACTTCGTCGGACCGGAACGCCGGGTCCCACACGATGTCGGAGAGGATCTCGAGCGCGAGCGCGAGGCGGTCGTCGGGAACGCGCACGTAGTAGGTCGTGAGCTCGTGAGCGGTGAACGCGTTCATGTCGCCGCCGACCGACTCGATCGCCTCGGCGATCTCGACCGCGCTCCGCCGATCGGTGCCCTTGAACAGCAGGTGCTCGAGGAAGTGACTCGCTCCCGAGATGTCGTCGGGCTCGTCGCGCGAGCCGGTACCGACCCAGAAGCCGACCGCGACCGACCGGAGTGCGGGCAGCGACTCGGTGACGACCCGTAGGCCCGAATCGAGCTCGGTCCGACGGATCCCCTCGCTCACTCGGGCCCGCTCATCCGGTTCGGCTGCGTTCGCGTCGACTCAGCGACGACGCCGGCCGCCGCCACCGCCGCGACGACCACCACCGCCGCCACCCGGACCACCGGAGCGACCGGCCTCGGCGGGTCCGAGATCCCCGAACTCCTCCTTGGCCTGCTCTTCCCAGGTGTCCTCGAACGAAGGTGCGGCTTTCGCGGCGGAGCTCGCGTCGCCGCTGGCTCCGTTGCCACCGTCACGACCACCACCGTCACGACCACCACCGTCACGACCACCACGGTCACGGTCACGGTCGCGGTCGCCACCCCGGTCGCCACTGCGATCACGATCGCGTGGTCCGGACTCGCGCTGCGGACTGGCCGCCTGCACCTCGCCGTCGTCACCGATCATGCTCAGCGAGAGCTTGCCGGAGTTGTCGATGTCGTCGACGCGGACCTGCACCTCGTCCCCGAGGTTGAGGACGTCCTCGACCCGGTCGATGCGCTTGCCACCGCCGAGCTTCGAGATGTGCAGCAGGCCGTCGCGGCCGGGGAGCACGTTCACGAAGGCACCGAACTTGGTGATGTTGACCACCTTCCCCGTGTACGTGGCGCCGAGCTCCGCGGTCGGGGGGTCGAGGATGAGCTCGATCCGACGACGCGCCTCGTTGACGGCCTCGGAGTCCTTCGAGCCGATCGACACGGTCCCGACCACACCGTCGTCGGACACCGACACGTCGGCACCCGTCTCCTGCGTGATCGTGTTGATGACCTTGCCCTTCGGGCCGATGACCTCGCCGATCTTGTCGATCGGGATCTGGATGCTGATGATCTTCGGTGCCGTCGGACGCACGTCGTCACGGGGACCGTCGATCGCACCCTGCATCACGTCGAGGATCTGCAGGCGTGCGTCGCGGGCCTGGAGGAGCGCCTTGGCGAGCACGTCGGCCGGGATGCCGTCGATCTTCGTGTCGAGCTGCAGCGCGGTCACCGTGTCCTTGGTGCCTGCCACCTTGAAGTCCATGTCGCCGAACGCGTCTTCCTGGCCGAGGATGTCGGTCAGGGTGACGTACTCGCCGTCGTGGAGCACGAGGCCCATCGCGATACCCGCGACGGGTGCCTTCAGCGGCGTGCCCGAGTCCATGAGCGACATGCTCGAGCCGCACACCGACGCCATCGACGTCGAGCCGTTGGACGAGAGCACGTCGGAGACGACCCGGATCGTGTACGGCCACTCCTCGGAGCTCGGGAGCACCGGCACGATCGCCCGCTCGGCGAGCACCCCGTGACCGATCTCACGGCGCTTCGGCGAGCCGACGCGCCCGGTCTCACCCGTCGAGAACGGCGGGAAGTTGTAGTGGTGCATGTAGCGCTTGCGGTCCTCGGTGCCGATGGAGTCGACCATCTGCTCCATGCGGGGCATGCCGAGCGTCGTGACGCTCAGCACCTGCGTCTCGCCCCGCTGGAACAACCCGGTGCCGTGCGCCGTCGGGATGACGCCGATCTCGGCCTCGAGCGGCCGGAGGTCGGCGACGCCGCGGCCGTCGATGCGGACGCCTTCCTTGACGATGCGATCGCGCACGATCTCTTTCTGCAAGGACCGGAACGCCTTCTTGAGCTCGCCGCCGCGACCCGCGAACGGACCCGGGGCGTCGTCACTGCCGACCAGCGCCGCGATGGACGCGTCGCGGATCTCGTCGAGCTTCTTGTTGCGCTCGTTCTTGTCCGCGATCTTCAGTGCGTCGCCGGTGGCAGCACGCGCTTCGTCGGCGACCGCGTCGTACACGTCGTCCTGGTAGTCCACGCTCGGCGAGTACTCGATGGTCTCGATGGGGCCGTTGGCCTCCTGGACCTTCTTCACGAGGTCGAGCTGGAGCTCGATCGCCGCGAGGATCCACTGCTTCGACCACTCGAGGCCATCCGCGATGGTCTCCTCGGTCACCTTGGGCGTGCCCTCGGCGTACTTGTCGAACGAGCCGGCAGTACCGCCCGCCTCCACCATCATCACGGCGACGTCGCCGTCGTGGAGCTTGCGCCCCGCGACGACCATCTCGAACACCGACTCCGCACCTTCCTGGTACGTCGGGTGCGCGACCCACTCGTCGTCGATTCGAGCGATGCGCACCGCGCCGATGGGACCGCTGAAGGGGATGCCCGACACCATGAGGGCCGCCGATGCGCCATTGATCGACGCGATGTCGTGCGGGTTCTCCATGTCGGCGCCCATGACGGTCGCGATGACCTGGACCTCGTTGCGGAAGTCAGCCGGGAACGACGGGCGCAGCGGCCGGTCGGTCAGTCGGCAGGTCAGGATCGCCTGCTCGCCCGGGCGTCCCTCACGGCGGAAGAACGAGCCGGGGATCTTGCCCGCGGCGTACATCCGCTCCTCGACGTCGACCGTCAGGGGAAAGAAGTCGATGCCGTCACGCGGCTTGCTCGTGGCAACCGTCGACAGGAGGGTGGTGTTGCCGATCTGGACGAACACCGCCCCGTCGGCCAGCTTTGCGAGCTTGCCCGTCTCGAAGGACAGGGTGGTACCGGCCGCGTTGATCGGCCCTTCTACGCGAATCGCGTCCGCCATCGGACGCTCCTCTCTCTACGGCGAGGAGCGGCGATTCCCAGTGGTCAGGGTCCGGACCGACGGCCGATGCGGGACGGTTTCGTCCGCTTCGGATGGCCCGGGCTCTGGCGACTGACAACCGGCGCCCGCTCGCGTCTGATGCTCTCGGGCACGGTGCCCGAGACGCGAATCGAGGAGCGAACCCGCCCTGATCCCAGGGTCGGAGCGTCGCTCCTCGAGGTGGTTCCCTACCGGCGCAGTCCCAGCTTGGCGATGAGCGCTCGGTACCGCTCGACGTCGTTGCGTCGGAGGTAGTCGAGCAACCGACGCCGCTGACCGACGAGCATGAGCAGCCCCCGACGAGAGTGATGGTCCTTCTTGTGGACCTTCAGGTGCTCGGTCAGGTGGTTGATCCGCTCGGTGAGCAACGCGATCTGGACCTCCGGCGAGCCGGTGTCGGTCTCGTGACGGCGGTGCTCGGTGATCGTGGCAGCGGTGTCGGGCATTCGTTTCGCTTCGATGTGCGAGGTGGGGCGTCCCAACCGGGCGGTCGGGACCGAGCCAGGGTATCAGAACGGTCTCGCCGAGCCCTCCTCGGGTCCGTGCCGCGCGATCGCGGCTGCGAGGTCCGCGACGAGCGGCTGCTCCCAGATGGACCAGTGGCCCCCCGAGAGCCGCTCCTGCTCGAAGCCTGCAGTCAGCCACGGCGCGAACCCCAGACTCTCGTCCCCGCGATGGCGGATGATGCTCTCGTCGACTGCGTAGAGCACCACCGGCACCGGCGAGGGCCGGGGCTCGTACTTCATGTACGGCACCCAGATCGCCCGGATCCGCGGATCCACCGGCCGGGGAGGCTTCGCCGGCGGGGGTCTCCGCAGGTGGACCCGCTCGGCGACCCGCAGTCCGACGTGGCGCAGGTAGCCCGCCCGCTCGGGCCAGGACGAGCGACGGAGGAAGCGGAACCGCCGAGCGAGGCGGCCGCGGGCGCCGCGCGCCGGGGGCGCGGCAGCCACGTGTCGATCAGGTGCACCGGGGTGACCGCCACGCCGCCGTCGTGCAGGCGCCGGGCGAGCTCGAGCGCGACCACGCCGCCGAACGACCAGCCGGCCAGCTGATACGGCGGCTCGACGGGCAACGCGCGCACCTGCGGGAGCAGGAGGCTCACCCAGTCGTCGACGGTGTCGAGCCGGGCGGCCACGTCGCGCGGCGGGGCAAGCAGCGCGAAGACGGGTTGGTCCTCATGGACGGCTCCGAGGAACGGGACGAAGGCGTCGCGCTCCTCCGGCCAGGTCTGCAGGAAGATCAGCGGAACCCGGATGCCTGCTGCGTGTGCGACCAGATGACCTTCGGGCGCCGCTTCGGAACCCACGTCACGCGGTGGTCGCGAGGCCACACGTGGCCGCGTACGCGCGGGTCCGGGTCCGGAGGAGCCGCTCCTGATCAGGCGTGAGCTCCGCCGCCGCGCTCTGGAAGATCGCGGTCAGCTCCGGGTCCGTGCTGTACAGGTCGCCGAGGCAGCGCATGTCACGCGGCCTGATCTTGTCGTTCCCTGCGAACTGCTCGAAGTTCGCGTAGCGCTGCGCGAGGGCGGAGAACGTCGCGAGGAGCGCGTCCTGGGTCGGCAGCGCCGCGGCGGCGCTGCCGCAGGCGACGAGCCCGACGTCGGCTCCATCACGCGTCGCCGTGGCCGCACCCGCCGGACCCTTCGCCGCCCAGGCGTCGAGCGCCGACGTCATCTCCTTCGCCTCGCCCGCGTCGTCCATCGCGATCGCGGCCCGGATGCACGCCGCGCCATCCCGCGTGAACCCGCGGTACGAGTCACCCTTCCACCCGGTGACCGCAGTGAGGGCAGTCCGCGCGTCGAGGCGCGACCCGAGGACCATCGCGAGGGTGAGGGCACCGAGCTCGTCCGGCTTCCCGCGCTTGGTCTCCCCGGGTTCGAGCTTCGGAGCGGGTGGCGCATCCGGGCGCTGGTGCTCGACGAACGCGACCGGGTCCAGGATCTGCTCGTCCGAGGGAGGGGGCTTCCGGAACACCGCGTCCAGCTTCCGGGTCGAGCCGCCGGTTCGCAGGAAGTCGACGAACCAGTAGCCCAGCTCGTACGGCGAGGAGAAGACCAGGTCGAGGACGAACGCCTGGTCCGAGGCGGTCCCGAGCTCGGGCTCCTCGGCGACCGTGCCGGAGTCGCCGTAGTACGCGTCCTGCTCCTTCTGGGGGAGCGATGCGAGGTACTCCTCTTCCACCCAGGTCGCGTCGCCCTCGATCAGCGTGGTGAGCGCGAGATCCTCACCCGACGACTTCGTCGCATCCTGCATCTTGGAGAGGTCGAACTGCTGGTCCTGGAGTGCGTGCGTCAGCTCGTGGACGATGGTGACGCGTACGTCGGTGTCGTCGAGGTTCTTCCCGCGCACCACCATCTTCTTCGTGTCCTGGTCGTAGTACCCGACGATCCCCGCCGCATCGAGGGCGCTCGACTCCGCGTTGTAGTCGAAGTCGGGACCGACGAGCCCGAGCGCGAACAGGTCGCCGGAGATCGCCTTGCCGAACTGGCGATCCTGCTTGGTCAGGTCCTCGTCGTCGGTCACGACCTCCTTCTGGAACGCCTTGTCGCCGAGGAACTCGATGGGGATCGGGTGATCGAACTCCAGGCCGCGGGTCTTCTCGACGAACGTGACGAACTCCCGCACCCGAGGATCCCACTGTGCAGGCACGCCTTTCGACGCGAGTGCCGGAGTGATCGGCACCGCAGAGACGGCGGCGGCGATCACGACGACCAACCCAACAACGGCCCGGCGAATCCCGGTGGCCGTCACGATGGGTTTGCCGCGAGCATTCTGCGCGCGACCTCGACGTCGCGGTGCATCTGTGCGACCAGATCGTCGACGGAGTCGAACCGCTCCTCACCGCGGATCCGGTCGACGAACCGGACCTTCACCGCCTGCCCATAGAGGTCGCCGTCGAAGTCGAGGACGAACGCCTCGAGGAGGGAAGCGTCGGCGTTCTCGTAGAAGGTGGGCCGTCGGCCGAGGGAGATCGCGCAGGATCGCTCGACCTCGGACGCGTCGACGAAGCGACCCGCGTAGATGCCGTCGGCCGGGAGGCACGTGCGCCCGGGAACGGCGACGTTCGCCGTTGGGAAGCCGAGCTCACTCCCCCGGCGGTCGCCGGTCTCGACCGTGCCACGCACCTCGTGCGGCCGAGGCGGGCGCCCGAGCAGGCGCGCCGCGGCCGCGACGTCGCCCGCGCCCAGCAGCTCCCGGATCCGGGTCGACGAGTAGGCCATGCCGGTCGCGTCACCCTCGACCGGCACCAACCCGAGGCCGATCACCTCGAAGCCGAGCTCACCGCCCATCTGCTCCAGCAGCTTCACGTTGCCGTGGCGGCGGTACCCGAAGTGGAAGTCCACACCAACCACGACGACGCGCGCCCCCAGACCTTGCACGAGGACGTCGCGCACGAACTCCTCGGCCGGCTCGCGACTGCGGGGCTCGTCGAAGGTGAGCACGCAGGTCGTGTCGACGAACCCCGTCTCGTCGAGCAGCTCGAGCTTCTGTTCCAGCGTGGTCAGGAGCTTCGGTGCGGTCTCGGGTCGCACGACCTCGGCCGGATGCCGATCGAACGTGAGGCAGGTGGCCTCGAGGCCGCGCGCAGTGGCGAGATCGTGGACGAGGCGGAGCACCGCGACATGGCCGAGGTGCACGCCGTCGTACGCGCCGATCGTGACCACGGTGCCGTTCGGCGGCGGTTCGTACCCGACGAGGTCCGTGACGACGCGCATCAGACCTCCCCGCTCGCGACCACCACCGCCGGCTTCACCCCGGCACCGCGACGTTCGTAGACCGCGAGGAGCGCGCCGTCGGGATCCGTGACCGCGAACGGTCCGTCGCCGGCGGGAGCGAGCGCGGTCGCGGTGAACGTCGCGCCGTGCGAGACGGCGCGGGACTGCTCGGCGTCGACGGCGATGCGCTCGAGGTCGCGCATCGCGACCACGGGCGGGAGCAGTGCGGCCTGCGGGTCCTCGGCGATCGACTCCAGCGAGTGCGACTCGTCGACGCCGAACGTCCCGACCGCGAGGCGACGGAGCGACTCGAGGTGAGCGCACCCCCCGAGCACGACACCCATGTCCGCGGCCAGGGTGCGGATGTAGGTGCCCGACGAGCACTCGACGAGCACCGTCGCCAGCGGATACGGACCCGGCTCGAATTCCTCCACGTCGAAGCGATGGACCGTCACCGGTCGAGGAGCCCGCTCCACCTCCTCGCCCGCGCGTGCAAGCTCGTGCAGGCGGCGACCACCGACCTTCACCGCGGAGACCATCGGGGGAACCTGCTCGATGTCGCCGACGAAGCGGAGCGTCGCGGCCTCGACGTCCTCCCGCGACACCGGCATGGGGGTGCGGTCGAGGACCTCACCCGCGGCATCCAGCGTGCTCGTCGCGACCCCGAAGCGCACCGCGCCACGGTAGGTCTTGCCCGCGACCTGCAGGAACCGGAGGAGGCGCGTCACCCGCCCGAGCCCGACCAAGAGGACGCCGGTGGCGTCGGGATCGAGGGTCCCGGCGTGCCCGACCTTTCGCTGGCCGTAGATCTTGCGGAGCTTGGCGACGACGTCGTGCGACGTGCACCCCGCCGGCTTGTCGACGACCACCAGCCCATCCATCACCTCGGCCTCGCTCCCTGCGAGCGGGGATACCCCACTCGCGAGCGTTCGCTCGCCATCACCTCGGCCTCGCTCCCTGCGAGCGGGGATACCCCACTCGCGAGCGTTCGCTCGCCATCACCTCGGCCTCGCTCTCTGCCTCGGCGGACTACAACGCGGCGCGGATGCGCGCGACGCAGGTCTCGAGGTCGAGCTCCGAGCTGAAGCCGGCCGCGAACTGGTGCCCGCCGCCGCCATGGGCCTCGGCCACGCGTCGTACGTCGATGCCCCCGAGTGACCGGAGGCTGACACGGATGGTGCCGTCGGGCTCCTCCTTCAGCACGCAGGTGACCTCGGCCTCGCCGGTGCGCCGCAAGATGTCGATGAGTCCCTCGATCTCCTCCATCTCGACGTCGTGGCGCTTCAACATGTCCTGGGTGACCGCGGTCCAGACGAACCGCTGCTCGCGCACGAGCTCCGCGTTCTGCAGTGCCTCGGCGAGCAGCTGCAGGTACGCGAACCGATGCTCCTCGAACAGGCTCCGCGAGAGCGTCGCGACCGGTACGTCGTACTCGGTGAGCCGTCGCGCCATCTCGAACACCGCGGGCGTGGTCGTGTCGTACTGGAACCGCCCCGTGTCGCACACGAGCGCGGCGTAGAGGCAAACGGCAGCGTCGCGGGTGAGCGGGAGCCCCATCCCGTCGATGAGCTCGAGCGCGATCCAGCTGCTGGCGGCGGCGTGTGCGTCGATCACGTTGATCGAGCCGTATCGGGTGTTCGAGATGTGGTGGTCGATCACCACGAGCTGCCTCGCCGCCCGCGCCACCGGCTCGAGGTCGCCGAGTCGGTCCAGGGAGCCGCAATCGAACGTGACCATCACGCCCGGCTCGGCCGGAACCGACTCGGGGGGTGTGAGCAGCTCGAGTCCGGGGAGGTCGCGGTAGTGCGGCGCCACCACGAACGGGTTCGGGAAGGTCGCGATCGCGTCCCGCCCGGCGGCACGCAGCGCGTGGAGCACCCCGAGGGTCGAGCCGAGGGCGTCGCCGTCGGGGTTCACATGGCACGCCAGCACCACCTGCTCCGCGTGCGCGACAGCGTCGATCGCGTCCTGGAGCGCGGCGTCGGGGTTCTCGGGTGCGGCGGTCATCCGGGCTCCTGCTCGTGCAGATCTCGGATGATCTGCTCGATGCGCTGGCCCGCCTGGATCGACGGGTCCTCACGGAAGTGGAGCGCAGGAACGTACTTCAGTCGGACCTCGCGACCCAGGGCGGAGCGCAGACGGGGCGCGGCCGACGACAGGGCATCCTCGACGTCGGGCCGGTCGAGGGCTCCGTAGAACACGGTCGCGTGGCGCAGGTCGGGGCTCACCTCCACGCCGGTGATCGTCACCAGCTCGAGGCGAGGGTCCGCCATCCGCTCGAGCTCGTCGGCGAGGACCTGGCGCACGACCTCGTTGACCCGCAGGCTGCGGGAGAACTTCCGGGGTGGGCGACGAGCCACGTCAGTCGCCGCCGAGCGGGAGTGCGTC
The DNA here is from genome assembly GCA_963720675.1 of uncultured Acidimicrobiia bacterium. Classification (GTDB taxonomy): domain Bacteria; phylum Actinomycetota; class Acidimicrobiia; order IMCC26256; family PALSA-555; genus JALHSW01. Next base: position 895,858 of record CAVRGH010000010.1, read on the forward strand.
GGGTTCGAGCCAAGCGGTCTCGAGGTCGAGCAGCTCCACGTCGGGCGCGTTCGCGATCGTGCGCTCGACGTTGGTGAGGATCTCGCGCAGGTGTCCGTCACTCTCGGCGACGACCGCCACCGCGATCGCGGCGCGCTGCCACGTGTCCTGATGATCCACCTCGGCCACCGAGATGCGAAATCGGTGCCGCAGCCCGTCGATGATCGGACGCAACGCGGCACGCTTGGCCTTGAGGGAATGGCTCTCCGGGACGAAGAGCTCGAAGCGAACCGCAGCGGCGTGCACGACCCCATTGTGCCGGTCCCGGGCCGGCGCCGGTGCACCCGAACCAGATCTAGCCTGCCCGCATGGCAGTGACGCTCGGACGGTACGGGGTGTGGACTTCGTCGCTCGACACGGAAGCGGCGGCGCGCGCCATCGAGGCGGCGGCGGAGCTCGAGGCGATGGGCTGGGGTGCGATCTGGCTCCCCGAGGCGGTCGGTCGCGATCCGTTCGTGCATGCCGGGCTGCTCCTCGCGGCGACGGAACGCATCGCCCTCGCCACCGGGATCGCCAACGTCTACATGCGTGAGCCGATCGCGATGAACGCCGCGTGGCGCACCCTGAGTGAGGCGTACCCGCACCGGTTCCTGCTCGGGCTCGGCGTGAGCCATCAACCCATGGTCGAAGGTCTGGTCGGGCAGGACTACCTCCCGCCGCTGGCGAAGATGCGCGACTACCTGGAGAAGATGGACGCGAGCATGTACATCGCGCCCGCGCCCGAGGAGCCGCCCGAGCGCGTCCTCGCGGCGCTGGGCCCCAAGATGCTCGAGCTCGCCCGTGACCGCGCCGGCGGTGCGCACCCCTACTTCGTGCCGCCCGAGCACACCGAGATCGCCCGGACGATCCTGGGCGATGACCGCCTCCTCGCGCCCGAGCAGATGGTGGTGCTCGAGACCGACCCCACCCGAGCGCGCGAGATCGCCCGTGCAGCCATGAGCATGTACGTCACGTTGCCCAACTACGCGAACAACCTGGTCCGCCTCGGCTTCGCCGAGGACGACGTCACCGACGGCCCCAGCGATCGGGTCGTCGACGCGATCGTCGCGTGGGGTGACCTCGACACGATCGCGGCGCGGATCCGCGAGCACCACGACGCCGGCGCCGACCACGTCTGCATCCAGGTGCTGCCCCGCGACGACATCGACGCAGGTGCTGGGCTCGTACCGGGCGCTCGCCGACGCGTTGCTGTGATCGAGCGGGTCCGGCGCGTGATCGTGCGCGCCAGCGCCGACGGCAGCGCCCAAGTGGTCGACGATGCCGCGAGCCGCACGTCCCACTCTTCCGGGGATGCCCGACGACCTCGGGCTCACGGACCTCTGGTACACGGGGGCGGGAGCAACCGGTCGAGCGAACCCGCTGTGCTCGGTGCCGTCAGCGTCGCCGACTAGCGGTCGTCGTCCGTGCCCGTCGGCCGGGGGATCACCTCGACGCCGGCCTCGCTCGCGACCACCAACACGTCAGCAAGGCCGAGGAACAAGCCGTGCTCCGCGACCCCCACGTGGGCGGCCAGGTCCTCGGCGAGCGTCGCGAGATCGTGGATCGGCCCGAAGTGGCAGTCGAGCACGACGTTGCCCTGATCCGTGTGCACGACGTCGCCGTCCCGCGCACGCCGCAGGTGCACCTCCGCACCGAGGCCCTCGATCGCGCGCTCGGTCGTGGCAAGGCCGAAGGGCACGACCTCGACCGGCAGCGGGAAGTGGGTCCCCAGGCGATCCGAGCGCTTCGATTCGTCGACGACGATCACCTCGGTCGCACTCGACTGCGCGACGAGCTTCTCGCGCAACAGCGCTCCTCCCCCACCCTTGATGAGGTCGAGCCGAGGGTCGACCTCATCGGCCCCGTCGATCGTGACGTCGATCACCCACGGCACGTCATCGGTGAGCAGCGGAACTCCGACCTTCCGAGCCTCGGCTGCGGTCTCGATCGCAGTGGGCACTCCGACGATGTTGTCGAGCGTTCCGTCCGCGAGCAGGGCCCCGATGCGACGCGTCGCGAAGATCGCGGTGCTCCCGGTGCCGAGCCCGACCACCATCCCGGAGCGGACGTAGTCGGCGACCGCGCGCTCGGCCGCGGCACGCTTGAGCTCGGCGACGTCGGTCATCTCATACCGGGCGACGAAGGCGCTACTGGTCGAGCGGGAGGCGGAGCATGCGGATGGCGTTGCCCCGGATGATCTTGTAGATGGTCTCGTCGTCGAGGTGCTTCGTCTGGCGCTCGGCGATCTCCCGTGTCTCCGGCCAGGTCGAGTCGCTGTGGGGGTAGTCGGTCTCGAAGGTGACGTTGTCGACCCCGACCGCCTCGAGGTTCAGCAGCCCGTGCTCGTCGTCGAAGTAGCAGCCGTACACCGAGCGGTAGTACGACTCACTCGGCGGGCGCAGCACCTTGTCGGCGACGCCACCCCACCCGCGGTTCTCCTCCCACACCTTGTCGGCGCGCTCGAGGACGTAGGGGATCCACCCGATCTGGCCTTCGGAGTACGCAAGCTCCAGCGCCGGGATCCGTTCGAGCACTCCCGACATGAGGAAGTCGGTGAGCGACATCGCAGCGTTCATGTACGTGAGCGTGCTGCCGACCGCGGGCGGCGCGTCCGCCGACGTCGACGGCATCTTCGACGACGAGCCGATGTGCATGCAGACGACCGTCTCGGTCTCCGCGCACGCCTGGAAGAACGGGTCCCAGTAGCCGTCGGCGTCATGGATCGACGGGAGGCCGAGGAACGGAGGGATCTCGGTGAAGCACACCGCGTGGCCGCCGCGGGCCGCACTGCGACGCACCTCGGCGGCGGCGAGCTCCGCGTCCCACAGCTGGATGATCGGGAGCGGGAGCAGCCGACCGTCGGTGCCGGCGCACCATTCGTCGAACATCCAGTCGTTGTAGGCCTTGACGCAGAGGTCGGCCATCTCCTTGTCGTTGCGCTCGAGGAAGGTCTGACCGCAGAACCGGGGGAAGGTCGGGAAGCAGAGCGACGCCTCGGTCCAGTTGGCGTCCATGTCCTCGAGGCGCGCCTTCGAGTCGTGACAGCCGGGACGCATGTCGTCCATCGTGATGGGTGAGATCGTGACCTCGTCGCGGTCGTAGCCCGCCGCGGCCATCACGCGGGTCATCGGGTACCGGAGGTCCTCGCAGAACCACCAGTCGCACCAGTCGCCGTCCTCATCGGGACCGGCCTCGCGGTACGAGAACACACCGCCGATGTACTGCATCTCGGCGATCTTCTGACGAACCACCCGCGGCCCGACGTCTTGGTACTTGGCGGGGAGGCGCTTCGTCCAGACGTCGGCCGGCTCGATGACGTGGTCGTCGACAGAGATGATCTTCGGGAACTCCTTCATGGCCGCAGCATACGCCTGACGAGGCGTCAGGTCGCCGGAGCCGCGCCGCTCACGCCCAGACGACGGGTTCGGGCTTCGACGTGCGGCGGGCAGAGATGACGATCCCGATGAGCGCCGCGACCAGCCCGAGGACTCCGAGCACGGCGGTCTGCACGACGAGCGACTTCGTCACCACGTCGTAGCCCGCGTTGAAGGCGCTCACGTCGACCTCCGTGCCGGCGACGTTCGAGAGCGGACCACGTCCGGCCTTGAGCGCTACCACGATCAGCAGCGAGATCGTCGCGACCCCGAGTCCGGCGATCACGAGCGTGAGTCCTCGATTGTTCGCGACGGCGACGCCGAGCACGAGGAAGATCAGTGCGAGGGCAGGGAACAACCACGACGCTCCACGCGCGATGTCGACGCCCAGCCACAGCTGCGGGACGTTGTCCTTGGTGACCACCGTGATGCCGGCCAGACCCGTCTGCTGGGGGATGCGCGACGCGAGACCACTGTCGACGTTGGCAACGAGCTGCTTCACGAGCGGCAGCATCGCGTCGAGGTTCAACGTGAGCTGGTCGGAGCCGTTCTCGAGCTGGTCGTGCATGTCCGCGACCGCGTGTTCGAAGATCGCCCCGAACTGGTCGGACCCGATCACCTGCTCCAGGACGGGCACGAGGATGATCCGTCCCGCGGAGAGCTGCGGCACTTGCGCGACGAGCTCGTCGGCGAGGCGGTTCGAGAGCGCGGCTCGGACTTCGTCTTGTTCGAGGACGTCGGTGGCGAGTGAGCTGAACCCGCTCGTCGAGAGCACCTCGCGCTGGGTCCAGACGCCGAGGTTCGCCAGGGGCAAGAGCAGCAGCCCGAGGGCGATCAGCACAGCAGCCACGAATCCACGCATACGACGTGGGTAGTGTGCCCGCTGCATCCGGTCCGGACGAGCATGCCCGCGCCCAGCGTGCTCGAGTGACCGATCCGAGGGGGACGACATGCCGCTGCCCGACCCACCGCCGATCGGATCCACGCCGTTGCCGCCGGGCACCTACGACGGGCAGGTCGTGGTCGTCACCGGGAGCGGCACCGGGCTCGGCAAGGCGATCGCCGTCGAGTTCGCGCGCCTCGGGGCCGGAGTGGCCGTCGCCAGCCGGAGTGCAGAGCACCGCGCCGCGGGTGTCGCGGCGGTCGAAGCCGCGGGCGGCCACGCGCTCGACGTCGAGCTCGACATCCGCGACGCGGCAAGCGTCGCCGCGGCCTTCGACCGAGTGGAGGCCGAGCTCGGTCCGGTCGACGTGCTCGTCAACAACGCGGCGGGGAACTTCCCGGCACCCGCGGAGGACCTCTCACCCAACGCCTGGCGCGCGGTCACGTCGATCGTGCTGGACGGCACGTTCTTCTGCTCGCGCGAGCTCGGTCGTCGTTCGATCGCGGCCGGGCGACCCGCGTCCATCCTGAACATCGGAGCGGCGTACGCGTGGACCGGGGGCCCGGCGTTCGCGCACTCAGCGGCAGCGAAGGCGGGCGTGAAGAACCTCACCGAGACGCTCGCGGTGGAGTGGGGACCGTACGGGATCCGCGTCAACGGCCTGGTGCCCGGCATGTTCCCGCACGAGGACGAAGCCGCGCACATCACCGAGGGCGTGCCCGACCGGGGGAAGGCCGAGGACCGCCGCACACCCGCATGGCACGTCGGGCATCCCCGCGAGATGGGTTGGGCCGCGGTGTTCCTCTGCTCGCCGTGGGCGAGCTACGTGACCGGCCACACGATGGTCGTCGACGGAGCCAACTGGCAGCGGCGCCATCTCCTCATGCCCGAGTTCACCCCCATTCGCGAGCAGCTCGGGAAAGCACCCTTCACCCTGGAGTGAGCACACCATGACCGAACGCGAGTCGTACATCGACCTGGACGTCGACGGGAAGGTCGGCATCCTCACGCTCAACCGCCCCGAGAAGCTCAACGCGTGGTCGTGGGAATCGGCGCGTCAGCTCGCCGCCCGCGCCGACGAGATCCGGTTCAACGACGACATCCGGGTCGTGCTCCTGAAGGCCGAGGGTCGCGCGTTCTGCGCCGGCGTCGACCTCGGGATGCCCGAGGACCGGATCACCGGCCGCTCCCCCGCCGAGAAGTCGCGCAACTACTACGAGCGGTTCCGCCACGTGCACGAGCGGTTCAACGTGTTCAGCAACCTCCCGCAGCCGGTCGTCGTCGCAGTGAACGGGTACTGCCTCGGTGCGGGGCTCGAGGTCGCGATGATGGGCGACATCCGCGTCGCGGGCGACGACGCGAAGTTCGCGCTCCCCGAGGCCGGCGTGGGCGTCGGCATCGACTCGGGCGGCGACCTGCGCCTCGTCACCGAGATCGGCGCGGGGTGGACCCGGCTGCTGGCGCTCACCGGCCGTCGCATCGACGCCGAGACCGCGCTCAGGATCGGCATCGTGCAGGAGGTCGTGCCGGTCGACGACCTGGTCGCACACGCGCGGGCGCTGTGTGACGAGATCGCGGTGAACGCGCCGTTGGCGGTGCAGGCGATCAAGCGGACGATCAACTTCTGGTCCGAACGCGGCATGGCCGAGGCGATGCGGTTCGTCGCCGCCAGCTCGGCACCGAACTTCACCTCCGACGACATGACCGAGGGCTACCGCGCCAAGGCGGAGAAGCGACCGGTGGAGTTCGAGGGGAAGTAGGGCCGTCCCGATCCCCCCACGAACGATGTCCTGAGCGACTCAGCCGGGGGGTACGCGCACGGACGGCGAACAGCGGAACGGCGCCGCCACCGCGTACGCCGTGCCATCACCGACCACGAGCTGACCGCACGAGGTCGCCGCGGTGAACGCGGCCGGGAAGCGCGTCGGTCCGATCGTCTCGGCGACTGTGTACGTCGAGCGTCGCGCCGCTCGTTGGATGTCGGCCGCGGTGGCGCCGGTTCCGGCCCGCCGCGCCGCGCCGACGAAGAGGTCGGCGGCGAACCAGCCGGCGAGCATCGCCGGCGTGACGGGATCGCTGTTCACCGCGGCGATCTCGGCGAGGATCCGCCGCATCGCCGCGTTCTCGGGTGCGCTCTCGGGGGTCGCGAACTGGGTGAGGACGTCGACGCCCGCCGCGGGGCCCGCGAGGGCAGGCGCGTACTGGACCAGGTTCGTCAGGACACCCGCGAAGCCCTGCGCGCGGAGCGACGACTGGAGCGCGGCGACGTTCGCGTAGCTCGAGACGGTGAAGACGACCGCGGGAGGCTTCCCGCCGTCGGATGCGAGGACGCTGCGAGCGATGCCGTCGACATCTCCACTTGTCGGTCCCGCGGCCGGAAGTGCTGCGCTCCGCTCGACGACCCGCAACCCCGCGGCACGAGCGACGGCTCCGACCTCACGAAGGGCGCGGTCGGCCCCACCGGCGTCCGCGACGATGGCCGCGGTCCGCGACGCCGCACCGCGATCGCGCAGCACTTCGGCGACCGTCGCACCCCAGACGCCGGGCACCCGCTCCGGCAGCAGCGGGGTCAGGCAGCCGGTGATCGCGAACACCCACCGACTCCCGCAGTACACGCCCGAGATCCCCCAGCCGAACCCCGGGACCCGGGCCCGCTCGAGCTCGGGGATCCCGGCGAACGCGCTGCTGACGAGCGGGACGACGGCATCGACGTGCTCCTCGTCGAGCAGGTGCCCGAGCGCGGCCGCGTGCTCGACGGGAGACCGATGGTCGTCGGTCACCCCGACGAGCTCGACCATGCGCCCCCGCACTCCCCCGTCGGCGTTCACCGCAGCGAACCGCGCCTGCGCACCGACCGCCGCCCCACCGTAGAGCTCGGTGTCGACGACGCCGCCGACCCGGAACGGCTCGGGCGCACCGGCCGCGCTCTCCGCAGGAACACCGGCGGCGAACGACGCAACGACGAGGACAGCGGCGGCGAACGACCCGGCGCACCGGTGTCGCCGGCGCTCAGGTGACCGGGCCACCCAGATAGGCCGCGGTGAGTCGATCGGGGTCGGCTTCGGCGCGCGGCCCGGACCACACGATCTTCCCGAGCTCCATGAACGCGACCGTGTCGGCGAGCTCCATCACCTCACGGGCCTTCTCCTCGACGAGCAGGATCGCCGACCCGAGGTCGCGCAGCTCGCGGATCGCATCGATGACCTCCTCGGCCGCGAGCGGCGCGAGGCCCAGCGTGGGCTCGTCGGCCACGAACACCGCGGGTGGCTGCGCGAGCGCGGGGGCCAGGCTCAGCATCTGCTGCTCACCGCCCGAGAGGAGTCCGGCCGCCTGCTTGCGACGCTCTCCGAGGATCGGGAACCGCACGTACGCCTTGTCGCGGTCCTCCGAGCTCGCGAGCAGCACCGCGAGGTTCTCCTCGACCGTCAGCCCGGGAAAGATCCCCCGCGCTTCCGGGATCAGGAGCACCCCACTCCGGGCACGCTCGTGCACCGACGTCTCGGTGACGTCGGTGCCGTCGAACCAGATGCGGCCACTCGTCGGCGCGAGCAACCCTGACGCGACCGAGCACAGCGTGCTCTTCCCCGCGCCGTTCGCACCGAGGAGCGCGAGGACCTTGCCCTGCTGCACCTCGAGATCGACGCCGTGGAGCACCTCGACCTCGCCGTACCCGGCGACCACGCCGGAGAGCGCGAGGGCGGCCGTCGGCGCCGGCGTCTCGACCGCTGCGCCGCCGGTCGCGTCGGACGCGGCCGTCGGCGTCGGGGTGGCGGGCGCGGTGTCTCGCTCGTGCTCGGGCACGGTCCCGTCGTGCGCTGCAGCCTCGGCCGCCGCGATGCGGGCCTTCCGCTCGCGCGCGACGCGCCGCTCGACACGCTGGTGCCCGATCAACGCCAACAGCCCATCCGGGTTCTTCGCGAGGTTGATCGCCCCCAGACCGAACAGGATCGCGACGAACTGCGGCGCGGTCGTGAGGTCCTTGAACGCACCGGGTAGGAAGTCGTCACCGATCCACGTGAAGATCGTGGCCGAGCAGGTGAACGAGAGCCCCGCGAGGAGGGCGCCACCCGGCCGACGGACCCCGAACGTCACCGCCACCGCGAGCCAGACCAGTCCCACCAGCGGTGGCGCGGTGGACCGACCGACCGAGAAGTTCACCATCCCGATCAGGACGCCCCCGAAGCCGGCGATCGCCGCGGAGAGCGCGAACACCGAGAGCTTCGACCGCGCCGGCGAGATGCCCGACGTCTGCGCGGCGACCTCCGTGCTGCGCACCGCGAGCATCGCCCGTCCGCTCGCCGAGCGCTGGAGGCTGTGCAGCACGAGCACGAGCAACCCGAAGAGCACGAGGAAGAGGATCGCCTGCTGCTGCGGCTGCGAGAAGTCGATGGAGTCCTGCTGGCCCGGGACGATCCAGTCGACCACGTTGTTCAGCACCGGCACGTCGAGGGTCGGCGCCCGGACGGCCCAGCCGAGGGTGCCCTTCCCGATCGGTTCGTAGTCGAAGGCGACCAGGTCCGCGACGAACGCGAGCGCGAACGTTCCGAGCGCGAGCGCGACCGGCCCCAGCCGGCGCACCGGGATCGCGACGATCGCGCCCAGCAGCCCGGCACACAGCGCGCCGATGAGCGCGGCGATCGCGAAGTTGATCTGCCCGTGCGACGCGACGAGGGGGAAGTCGATCCCCCAGTCGCGATTCAGCGCCCAGCCCGCAGCAAACCCGCCCGCCGTCACGAACGTCGCCTGCGCCAGGCTCACCATCCCCCCGAGCCCGGTCACGACGACGAACGAGAGGAAGACCAGACCGATCGCGATCCCCAACGCGATCAGGCTCTGCTCGTACGCGTCGGCCTGGAGCCAGCCGACGTCGATCCACTGCAACGTGAACGCGAGCAGGGCGATCGTGAAGATCGCCCACGGGAGTCGTCGGCGCCATGCCGGCAGGCCGGTGCGATGGTCGAGCGCGGGCGCGTCGTCGTCGGCCACCGATCCGGCAGCCCGCCCGCGCTCGCGTCCCACGAACACCAGGATCAGCAGCGTGAGGATGAACGGGATCGCGGACCGGAACCCGCTGAGCTCGTTGACGAACTTCGGGAGGATGTCGTCGCCGTAGCCGGCGACGAGGTTCTGGAGGATCCCCAGCGCGAGGCCACCCGCGAACACGATCGGGATCGACCGGAGACCGCTCACGGCGACGGCAGCCAGCGAGCCGAGGACGACGAGCGTGAAGAGCGTGTCGTTGAGCTGGAACAGCGGTGCGATGAGGACGCCACCGAGGCCGGCGAGGACCATCGTCAGCACCCACGCGACCGCCGACGTCCGACCCGGGTTCACCCCGCGCAGCGACGCCAGGCTCTCCCGGTCGACGACGGCACGCATCTGCAGTCCGACGCGGGTGCGACGGATCACGTACCAGAGGACGAACGCCGCGAAGAGCCCGGCGATGAAGACCGCGAGCTGGTCCGAGTCGATGTTGATGCCGGTGAACGGGTGGAACACCTCGGGCGGCTGCGGTCCGAGACCGGGGGCTGCGCCGCCGAGCGACGCGGTGTCGGAGACCTTGGGGAGGTCGAGCCCGAGCACGGTGATCCCCACCGCCTCGACGATCCAGAGCATGAAGGCCGGCAGCGCCACGAGGAGGCCGATGGTGCCGACGATCCGCGCGTACACGGGCGCGGTCGCGAGCCGGCGAAGGAGCAGCCGGTCGAGCGCGAGCCCGAGGAGCGGCGCGAAGACGAGGATCGACAGGATCGCCGAGGGGACGATCGGGATCCCCTGGCCCGAGTGGAGCTGGTAGTAGAAGAACGCGGTCGAGAACGCGACCGCGCCGTGCGCGAAGTTGAAGATCCCCGACGTCTGGTACGTGAGGACCAGCCCGGACGCCATGATCGAGTAGATGGCACCGGTCACGGCCCCGGAGATCACCAGGTTCCAGAACTTCTGCACCGCGGGCGGGCCCCTGTCCTTCGAGAGTGTTGACGCGCGACGACGCGAACGGGACGGTGACGGCGGCCGGACCCGGAGGCCCGACCGCCGTCGGTGTCCGTGCTGCCGGTCCCTACTTCTGCGGGATCGGCTTGAGCGTCTTCAAGTTGATGTTCGTGAAGCAGTCGTACGGCACCGCGACCGTGTACGCCGACCCGTCACTCTGCGCGAGCGCACCACACGGTGACCCGTACTTGAACGCATCGGGGTACGGCGTCGGACCGACGACGTCCTTGATCTGGTACGTCATCTTCGCCGTGGCCTTCTGCAGGCTCTCCGGCGTCAGGTTCTTCCCCGCCTTCTTCACGGCCTTCACGAAGAAGTCGGCCGAGAAGTAGCCGGCGAGCACACCCTGGGTGATCGCCTGGTCGCTCGGGAGGTACTGCTCGAGCGTGTCGACCACCTTCTGCATGTTCGGGTTGTCCGGAGCGGCCTCGGGCAGCGAGAACTGCGTGAACACGGTCTGGCCCGTTGCCGCGGCGGTGATCCGCGGGTCGTAGGCGACGGCGTTCGTGAGGATGCCCTCGAACCCTGCGGTCAGCAGGGCCTTCGACAGGCCGAGCACGTTGTTGAACGAGGTCACCACGAAGACCGCGTCGACCGGCTCGCCGTTGTTGGCCGTCATGATGTCGGTGACGTACGGCGAGTAGTCACCGACGGTCGCGGGCGGCGCCGGGATGGCGGCCTTCTGGTACACGACCTTCATGCCCGCGGCCTTGGCCGAGGCACCGATGACCTTGGCCCCGGTGGTCCCGGAGTCGTTGTCCTCGGAGATGACACGCGGCCGTCTTGCCCTTGGCGCCGCTTGGCGCTGCCGTCCTTCTTGAACAGCTCGCTCATCGAGGTCGCCCCACGTGGAGCCCGCGGTGGTGACGGGTGGCGGCGGCACGATCGCACCCGTGAAGCCGAAGCCGTAGGAGTTGTCGTAGAAGCCGGTGTTGATGCCCCACCCGAAGAACGGGACCTTCTGCTGCTCGAAGAAGGCCTCCGCGTTCGCGGCGTTCGGCGTCACGACCGGCACCACGGCGAAGACCCCGTCCTGCTGGACGAGCTTCTTGCCGAGCGCGAGCGACTGCGACGCGTCGCCCTTGTCGTTCTCACCACCCTTGTAGTCGAACTTCCGACCGTTGACCCCGCCGGCGTCGTTCGCGGCGTCGAGCGCAGCCTTGGCGCCCGCGGCCGCTTCCGGCTGCTGGTCGTCGGTGAGTCCCCCCACCGTGATCGTGTCGCTGGTGACGCCGCGCGCGTCGGTGTGGACGCGTGCGCCGGCAACGCCGGTCGCGGCGAACGCCCCCACCATCGCCGCAGCGACCACGACGGCCACCACTCTCCTTCGCTTCACGGAGTCCCCCCTTGTTCTTCCTGGTTGTCGGTCACTTGCATTGCTCCTCAGCCCTCCCCGAGGTACGCGGCGCGCACCGCGGGGTTGGCTTGGATCTCGCTCGGCAGGCCGGTGGCGAGCACCCGACCGAGGTCGAGCACCATCACCCGGTCGCTCTGGCGCATCACGAAGCCGACGTCGTGCTCGACGAGGATCACCGAGCACGACATCTTCGGCCCGGATCGACTGGATCAGCTCGCCGAGGCGCGCGGCCTCGGCCTCGTCGAGCCCCGAGGTCGGTTCGTCGAGCATGAGCACGCTCGGGGGGTCGATGACGGCGCGCGCGACCTCCGCCATGCGTGCGAGCCCGATCGGGAGCGATCCGGCGGGTTCCTGCGCGACCGCGGTGAGCCCGCAGCGCTCGAGGACCTCTGCGACGCGGACGCGCCGTTCCCGCTCGCGTCGGCGACGAGTCGGGAACGAGACCAGGTCCGCGAGGATCCCTCCACCGCCCCCGCGCCACTCGACCGCGGCGAGCACGTTGTCCTCCACGGACAGCCAACCGAAGGTCTGGACGCGCTGGAACGTCCGTCGAAGCCCGCGGCGCGACCGCGCGACCGCGCCGAGGCGCGTCACGTCGTTGCCGTCGAGGCGCACGGTGCCCTCGTCGGGCGAACGGACGCCGGAGATGACGTCGAAGAGGGTGGTCTTGCCGGCCCCGTTGGGGCCGATGAGCCCGAGGACCTCCCCGCCGGCGAGGGAGAGGTTCACCTCGTCGAGCGCGGTGATGCCCCCGAACCGGACGGTGACGTCGGCGAGCTCCAGGACCGGAGCAGCCACCTCGCCCATACCGTCGGGGGACGGCGCGGACGCGGTGCTCTCCACCGTCGTCATCAGCGAACCCCCCGATCCACTCGCCGATCCAGATCCTTGCCGAGCCGCCCTCGATCTGTCCCGAGAATCTGACGGTATATCAGATCCGCGGTTCCCGCTCGCGTCGGCTCCCTCAGATGCGGGGCAGCACCTGCTCGAGCAGGTCGTGGATCTCCACGCGCGCACGCCTCGAACTCGGGGAGGTCGCCTCCGGCCGGGTCCTCGACGTCCTCCCAGTCCTCCAGGTCGACCGAGGCGAGGTCCAGGGCGGCGACGCGCGCTGCGAGGTCGGTCGCGCCAGGATCGAGGTCGCGCGCCAGTCGCTTCAGGGTCACGGTGCGGGCAGCCGCCTTGGGGTGCACCCGGCGCACGTACGCGACGTGCTCGCCGGCCATCGCGATCACCAGGTCTGCGACTGCCGCGTCGCCGTCGCGCAGCTGGTAGCTGCGGTGTCCGTCGGCCCGGACGTCGAGCGCGGCGAGCGCGTCGCGCGTGCGCCAGCTCATCGGCATCCCCTCGATCACGTGGGTGCCGGCGGTGACGATCTCGACGTCGTCACGACGGGCCCGAACGATCGCGCCACCCATGACCGAGCGCGCGGCGTTGCCCGTGCAGAGGAAGACGAGGTTGGTCACCTGCGGATCGTACCGAGGCGCTCAGCCGATGTCGGACGGCGGGACGTCGGCCTGCTTCGTGGGGACCTTCCAGATGGTCTCGACGCGGAACGCGCCGTCCCGGAACCGGAGGTCGTCACGCTGGATCCAGGTCGGACAGCAGTTCGCGTCCGCTTGGCGGTACACCGGCTCGTACTCGACGAGGTGCCCGTTCCGAGTGCGCACGTTGCCCTTGTAGACGGTGTCGTGGGCGAGGAGCGCCGGCGCACCGGTCGCGTCGGTGCCGACGACATCGAAGTCGAGGATCTCCCCCGTGCCCTCCGATCGGTACCCGAGCACGAGCTCGTCGTGGCCGTCGCCGGTCACGTCCGCGGCCTTCGCGGTGACCTGCGCGTAGACCGGACCGGCATCGGGACCGTCGGCGTGCGTGGTGAGCGCGACCTCCCACCCGTCGGGCACTGCACTCGAGGGGCGATACACACGCACCGTCCAGGGCCGCGACGCGAGGACCTTCTGGATGCGGGGGCCGGACTCGACCGTCACGACGAGGTCTCCCTGTGCGGTGTGCACGACCGCGCAGTCGCCCTGCCCCGAGTCGAGGAGCACCTGACAGCCCTGGGTCGGGGCGAGCGTCCGCACGACGGCCTCGTCGGGCGCCGACAGGTCGGAGCCCTTGGTCCCGACGGTGGTGCCGTCGGTCGCGCTCCCTTCGGTGCCCGACGCGAACGCCGGTCCGGCGGTCGTCAGCGCCAGCGCGCAGGCGGCGAGCACGGCGAACGAGGACGCGACGAAGGGACGAGAGGTTCCCGGCATCCGACGAGCGTAGTGAGCGCCGGCGCGGGATCGGACGCGGCTCGTGCGCCGCCGGGGCTCAGGGAGCAGGGGTCGAGAGCGAGCAGATCGTCGAGACCTCGCTCCCGCGGGTGCCCGCGGGGTCGCAGTTGAGCGTCACGGTCCCGGCCGCACTCGACCCGTTCTCGTAGGTCACGGTGAACGTCGCGTCGAAGCCCGTGTTGTCGCTCCGCAGCCGGCCCGTGAGCTGGAAACCCTTCACCTTCGCGTCCGGCACGTCGGCCGCGGTGAGCACGAGCGCGAGGCTCGGGTCGAGCTGACCGGTCACGGGCCCGAAGGCCTTCGTCTGCGTCGTGACCGCGGCGTTGGGGTCGCTGAGCGCGACCGTGCCACTGATCCGACGGGTGGCCTTGGCGCCGCCGCCGAAGAGGTCGCCGTCGAAGTCGGCGTCGATCACCATGTTGTTGGTCGCGGGATCGATGCGCAGCTCGAGGGATGCCGGACCGGTGGTGTCGGCCGTCGTGTTCGAGAAGGTGCCGACGTAGCGCCCGTCGTACTGCTGGGCGAGTGCCACCACCGGGTTCGACGAACGCGGCACGACCGTCGTCGCGACCGGGAGCGTTGCTGCCGTCGTGGTCGTGGATGGGGCGGTCGAGCTCGTGGACGTGGACCGGGACGCGGTGGGCTTCGTTGCGGGGTCGTCGCTGCGCGTCACGAGCAGCACGACGCCGACGACCGCCGCGACGCCGACGACGGCGGCCACGGAGATCGCGATCACGCTCGACCGGCGGCGCTGTCGGCGACGACGATCAGCCCGGGTCGCCGAGGCGGGGACCGGGTGGCCATCGCGAGCGCCGCCTCCTGACGCCCCGGAAGCCGAGGACGCGGAGGACTCGGGCGGCGGGGGCCCGGCCGTCGGGGGCCCGGGAGGATCCGCGGTCATGGAGCGAGCGTAACGTCAGGCACGCGGCGCGAAGCCTTCATCGCCGTGCTGATCGGGTGCCGGCGCCGGGCCGGGACCACGCGCCGGACGACGCCCGTACCCGACGGGATGCGCGACCCAGGTGCGACCGTCCGTGTCGTCGACGACGGTCGCTCGCTCGCGGAGGTGCGGGTCGGCGAGCATCTCGTCCCGTGAGAGCACGGGCGAGATCGGCGCGCCGGCGTCGAGCAGCCGGGCAACGGTGGCGTCGCGCGGCAACGGTGCGAGGGCAGCCGCGATCCGCGACCGCAGCTCGCTGCTCCGTCGGACCTGGTCGGCCACCGGGAGCCCCACGAGGTCGTCGAGCCCGAGCGCCGCGCAGGTTGCGTCCCAGAAGTGAGGCTCGATGATCACTCCGAGCGCGACCCAGCCGTCGGTGACCGCGAACGTCCCGTAGGCGGGGAGGCCGTCGAGCGGCCCCTCGACCCCTGCGAGCGCGCCACCGCCCACGGTCCCCGTCCAGGTCGCGAGGAGATCGGTCATCGACACGTCGATCGTCTCGCCCTCGCCGGTCCGAGCGCGCCCGACCCAGGCTGCACAGATCGCGAACGCGGCGGCAAGCCCTGCACCCAGGTCGGCCCAGGGCACGCGGGGCGCCGGGGCTGGTTCGGGCGCCCCACCCGCGGGCGCGAGCGAGCCGGCGTGGGCCTGGTAGTTCACGTCGTGGCCCGGCGCGGCGGCGAGCGGCCCGGTGGCTCCGTATCCCGACAGCGAGCAGTAGATCGCCCGCGAGTTGACCGCGTGCACGTCGTCCGGGCCGACACCGAGACGCGCCGCCACGCCCGGGCGCCAGCCCTCGACCACCGCGTCGGCCTCGGCAGCGAGCCCGAGCGCCCGCGCCCGATCGGCCGGGTCCTTCAGGTCGAGGACGACGCTTCGCTTGTGGGCCGCGACCCCCAGGAAGATGTCGGGGAACACGCGCATCGGGTCGCCCGCAGGTGGCTCGACCTTGAGCACGTCGGCACCCAGGTCAGCGAGCAGCTGGGTCGCGTACGGCGCCGGGCGCCACTGCCCGAAGTCGAGGACGCGCATCCCGGAGAGCAGCCCGTCGGGCATGCCGCTCATGCGCCGTCCGGCGCGCCGTCGGGGTTGCCCTGGTCCTCGGCGTCGAGCACGCGCCTCAGTGCCGTGCGCAGCGCGCGCACGTCGGCGTCGGTCAGGTGGCGGGTGAAGTGCTCGTCGACCCCGCGCAGATGCACGCCTGCCGCGTCGCGCAGGCGCCGGCGGCCGACGGTCGTGAGGACGGCGTACGTGCCGCGCCGATCGTCCTCGCACCGCTCCCGGGCGGCGAGCCCGTCGCGCACCATCCGGTCGACGAGCCGGGTGAGCCCGCTGCGGCTGAACAGCACGCGGCTCGCGAGCTCCTGCATGCGGAGGCGGCTGATCGGGCGCACGGTCGAGCTGCACCAGGACGTCGTACTGCGCGAGCGGCAGGTCGCGGGCGGCTTCGAGCTCACGGGACAGCGCCGCGGTGACCACCGCGTGGGCCCGGAGGAAGTCGCGCCACGCCTCGAGCCGGTCGGGGTCGACCGACGCTCGCCCCGAACGGGCCGAGGCCGACGGGGCGGCAACCGTCCTGGCCATGCGGGCCAGGCTAGCCAAACCCGTTCGCTCGACAATCATTGCGGTAACAACTACTGTGTGGGGATGACCACCACCCCGCCCGACGCCACGCCGCAGATCGAGGTCCGCCACGCCGGCGACCGCTTCCACACCACGATCGACTGGCTGGATTCGTGGCACTCCTTCAGCTTCGGCGGCCACTACGACCCCGACAACACCCATCACGGCCTGCTGCTCGTCAACAACGACGACGTCGTGCGCGCCGGGGCCGGCTTCGGCACGCACCCGCACGCCGACATGGAGATCGTGACCTGGGTCCTCGAGGGCGAGCTCGAGCACCGCGACAGCATCGGCACCGACGGCGTGATCTACCCGGGCCTCGCCCAGCGCATGAGCGCGGGCACGGGCATCCGGCACTCGGAGATGAACGCGAGCGCCACCGCCGACGTGCACCTCGTCCAGATGTGGGTGCTCCCCGACACGCGGGGCATCGAACCGGGCTACGAGCAGCGCGACCTCAACGACGCGTTGGCGCGCGGCGGTCTCGTCGCGGTCGCCTCAGGACGCGGCCACGACGGCGCAGTGTCGATCCACCAGCGCGATGCGGTGCTGTGGGCCGCGCGGGTCGGTGGCGGCGAGGGCGTGACCGTCCCCGACGCGCCGCACGTCCACCTCTACGTCGCGGTCGGCTCGGCGGCGCTCGACCGCGGAACGGGGGATGACCGCGACCTCGCGACCGGAGACGCCGTCCGCCTCACCGCGGCGGGTTCCCACTCGCTCACCGCGGGCCCCGACGGTGCCGAGGTCCTCATCTGGGAGACCGCCTAGCACCCACCCCGGCCGGGCGCCCGCCCCCGGGCGGTTCGTGGCACGCTCGTCGCTGCTCAACAACACTCAGCGTGCCAAGAACCCCGAGGCTCGGCCGGAGGCACCCCATGGACGTCCTGCGCACTCCCGACGAGCGCTTCGTCGATCTCCCCGACTACCCCTTCTCGGCGAACTACGTCGAGGTGCCGAGCGGCGACGGCAGCCAGATGCTGCGGATGCACCACGTCGACGAGGGACCGCGCGACGGACCCGTCGTCCTGCTGATGCACGGCGAGCCGTCGTGGTGCTTCCTCTACCGGCACATGATCCCGCTCCTCACCGGCGCCGGCCTGCGCGCCGTCGCACCCGATCTCATCGGGTTCGGCCGCTCCGACAAGCCGACCGAGCGCAGCGACTACACGTATCAACGACACGTCGACTGGATGCACGCGTTCCTCGACGAGCTGGCGCTCACCGACATCACCTTCGTCGGACAGGACTGGGGTGGGCTCATCGGTCTGCGGCTCGTCGGAGAGCGGCCGGACCGGTTCGCGCGCGCCGTCGCGGCCAACACGTTCCTCCCGACCGGCGAGCGTCCTGCGGGCGACGCCTTCCTCGCCTGGCAGAAGTTCTCCCAGGAGACGCCGGACTTCGCGGTCGGGAAGATCGTCAACGGTGGATGCACCACCGATCTGTCCCCCGAGGTGATCGCCGCGTACGACGCCCCGTTCCCCGACGACCGCTACAAAGCCGGCGCGCGCCAGTTCCCGATGCTCGTGCCCACGAGCACCGACGACCCGGCTTCGGCCGCGAACATCAAGGCCTGGGAGGGGCTGCACGCCTTCACCAAGCCCTTCCTCTGCGCCTTCAGCGACCGCGACCCGATCACCGCGGGAGGGGATCGGGTGCTGCTCGCCGAGATCCCCGGTTGCGAAGGGCAGCCGCACACGACGATCGAGGGCGGCGGGCACTTCCTGCAGGAGGACCGCGGACCGCAGCTGGCGAAGGTCGTCGCGAGCTTCGTGGAGACCACGAGCGCGTGAGCGCGCCCGCCGCGGCTCGCCGCGGCACCCCCCGATCTCAGGCCGGGCGGCTCCATCCGGCGCTCGTCCCGACCGCAGTCGCGATCGCCGTCGTCCTGTTCGCCCGTTTCGCATGGGACGTGCCATCAGGCGTCGTCGTCCAGGGCGCGATCGTGGGAGGGCTCACGTCCCTCCTCGCGCTCGGGCTCGCGCTCGTCTGGCGGGCGAACCGGATCATCAACTTCGCCGCCGGGGACCTCGGCGCGATGCCGGCGACCCTCGCCGTGCTGTTCACCGTCAGCACGGTCGGCCTCAGCTGGTGGGCCGGCCTGGCCATCGGGCTGGTCGCCGCGATCGGCCTCGGGATCGTGGTCGAAGTCGTGATCGTCCGACGCTTCACGCGCTCGCCGCGCCTCGTGCTGTCGGTCGCGACCATCGGACTCGCCCAGGTGCTCGCGGCCGGTGCGCTCCTCCTCCCTCGTTGGTTCACGCTCGCGTCGTCGGCACCGCCCGCACCGTTCGAGCTCGACGTCACGATCGCGCCGATCACCTTCGGCGGCACCGACGTGGTCGCGGTCGTCGTCATCCCGCTCGTGCTCGCCGCCCTCGCGCTCTTCCTCACTCGCAGCGACCTGGGGATCGCGGTGCGTGCCGGTGCGGAGAGCGCGGACCGCGCTGCGACTCTCGGCATCCCGATCCGTCGGCTCAACACGGTCGTCTGGGTCCTGGCGACCATCCTCGCGTTCCTCGCGGTCTACCTGCGCGCCGGAGTGGTCGGCCTCCCCCTCGGCGAGGTCCTGGGGCCGACGATCCTCCTGCGCGCGCTGGCGGCCGCCGTCATCGGCCGGATGGAGCGCCTCCCGCTGATCGCCCTCGCGGCGGTGCTCCTCGGAGTGGTGGAACAGGCGGTGTCGTGGCACTGGCACGAGCCCGACTACGTCGACCCGGTGTTGTTCGTCGTCGTGGTGATCGCACTCTTGTTCGCGCACGTGCGCTCCGGACGCGGCGACGAAGCATCGACCTGGCAGGCAGCACGCGAGGTCCGACCGGTGCCGCGCGAGCTCGCCCGCCTGCCCGAGGTCCGCGTGATGCGCTGGGGAGTCGCGGCACTCGTCGTCGGTGGACTCCTCCTGGCCCCGCTCGTGCTCTCCCCCAGCACGACCAACTTGGCCTCCGCGATCGTGATCTTCGCGATCATCGGGATGTCCCTGGTGGTGCTCACCGGGTGGGCCGGCCAGGTGAGCCTGGGACAGATGGCGTTCGCCGGGATCGGCGCCGCCGTCGCCGGCGCGGTCACCGCCCGTCTCCACTGGGACCTCTCGCTGGGGCTGCTCATCGGCGCGCTCGTCGGTGCTGCCGTCGCAGCGCTCATCGGTCTCCCGGCGTTGCGCCGGCGCGGGCTCACGCTCGCCGTGATCAGCCTCGCCTTTGCGCTGATGACCTCGGCGTTCCTGTTGAACCGGGGCTTCTTCGGCGACGGCGCGACCCTCGACTGGCTGCCCCCCGACCGCATCGAGCGCACGCCACTGTTCGGCGAGATCGGCCTGCACGGCGAGACACGCTTCTACTACCTGTGCGTCCTCGGGCTCGCGCTCGCGTACGCGGTGGTGCGCGGCCTGCGGCGCACGCGCACCGGTCGGGTCCTCGTCGCGATCCGAGACAACGAGCATGCGGCACAGGCCGCCGGCGTCCACGCTCATCGCACGACACTGTTCGCGTTCGCCTGCTCCGGCTTCCTCGCCGCGTTCGCAGGTGCGCTCTTCGTGCACCAGCAGAGCGGGCTCACCGCAGGGCCCTACCACCCCGAACAGAGCCTCGAGGTGTTCACGATGGCGGTCATCGGTGGGCTGGGCTCGGCGCCGGGAGCGCTGCTCGGCGCGCTCTATGTGCGCGGTGCCGACTACTACCTCGTGGCGGAGTGGCAGATCCTCGCGACCGGTGCCGGCCTGCTCGTCGTGCTCATGCTCTTCCCGGGTGGTCTCGGGGGTGCGATCGCGGACGCGCGCGACTGGTTCCTCCGCCGGGCCGCGACCCGGCACGGTCTTCGTGCACCGGGCTTCGAGGCACCACCGACCGGCCCCGATCCCGCCGACGCCCCCGTCGCTGCGGTTGCGGCACCACCGGAGGCGGCCGTCGACCCGGGCCACGACACCGGGACCGTGCCTGCGATGCTGCGCGTACGCGGTCTCCGGGTCGCGTACGACGGGGTCCCCGTGCTCCACGGGATCGACCTCGAGGTCGCGCCCGGCGAGATCGTCGCCCTGCTGGGCACGAACGGCGCCGGGAAGTCCACCGTGCTCCGCGCGGTCGCCGGGATCGCCCCGATCACGGGCGGGAGCGTCGTCCTCGACGGAGCCGACGTCACGAGCACGCCCGCCGACGCGCGCGCCGCGCTCGGCATCGCTTCGGCCCCGGGCGGCGTCGGCATCTTTCCGTCCCTCACGGTCGCCGAGCACCTACGCCTCGCGGGATGGACACGACGCGGCGACGCGGCCGCCGTCCGCGACGCGATCGCCGACGCGCGCGGACGCTTCCCCGAGCTCGGCGATCGCCTCGCGGCGCACGCCGGTGATCTGTCCGGCGGGCAGCAGCAGATGTTGAACCTCGCGATGGCGCTCGTCGCCCGACCTCGGCTTCTGCTGCTCGACGAGCTGTCGCTCGGACTGGCACCGGTCGTCGTCACACGGTTGCTCCGCGTCGTGCGCGACCTCGCGACGGCGGGCACCACCGTGCTGCTCGTCGAGCAATCCGTCGCCCTCGCGCTCGAGGTCGCCGCGCGTGCGTACTTCCTCGAGAAGGGTGTCGTCCGATTCGCCGGCCCGACCCGCGAGCTGCTCGACCGACCCGAGCTCGTACGTGCCGTGTTCCTCGCGGGACACGAGGGACCCACGGGTCGACCCGTCACGAGTGCCCCGACGCCCACCGCGTCCTCCGAGCGTTCGGCTCCCGTCCGGCTCGAGGTGCGTGGCGTCACGAAGCGGTTCGGTGGGGTGCACGCGCTCGAGGACGTGTCACTGGACGCGCACGACGGCGAGATCCTGGGCGTGCTCGGCCCCAACGGCGCGGGCAAGACCACGCTCTTCGACGTCGTGAGCGGGTTCCTGGCGGCCGACTCGGGCACCGTCCGTCTCGTCGACGCGGGTCGCACGATCGACCTCGACCGGCGGAAGCCGGCGGTGCGCGCACAGGACGGCCTCGGTCGGACGTTCCAGGACGCACGGCTGTTCCCAGCGCTCACGGTCGCCGAGGCGATCGCCGTCGCGTGCGAGGACCTCGTACCGGTGCGGGACCCGGTCGCCGCCGCGCTCCACCTCCCGGCCGTCGGCCGCTCCGAGCGCGTCGTCGAGGCACGGGTCGACGAGCTGTTGGAACAGTTCGGTCTCGGGATGCGTCGCGACACGTTCGTTCGCGAGCTCTCGACCGGCACGCGCCGCGTGCTGGACCTCGCGTGCGCGGTGGCCGCACACCCGCACGTGCTGCTGCTCGACGAACCGTCGGCCGGGCTCGCCCGAGCCGAGGCCGACGAGCTCGCGCCGGTGCTCCGGGGGATCCGCGACGACCTCGCGACCACCCTCGTGGTGATCGAGCACGACCTCCAGCTCCTCACCGCGATCTCGGATCGCATCGTCGCCCTCGACGTCGGCCGGGTCATCGCCGACGGCGCGCCCGACGCCGTACTGGGCGACCCTGCGGTCGTGACGGCGTACCTCGGGACGACCGAGGTGGCTGCGCCGTGACCCGCACCCGGAGACCCTCGTTCGGCGAGGTCGCGGTGCGGTACGTGCCGGCGGTCGCGGCGTTGATCGTGGTCGTGCTGATCGGCGTCGCGGTCGGTGGAGGCGACGACACCCGTCCGGCCCGCCCGAGCGCCGGTCGGACGGACCTCCCCTTGACGTTCGGCGAGGCACGCGACCGCGGCGTCGACGTCGCGTGGGGACCGCACTGCGACACGACTCGTGGCACCGTCGCCGTCCCGCTCTGGTACGCGCCGCCCTGCGTCGAGCCGTTCACAGGCGACAACGGAGGCCGCACTTCGCCCGGGGTCACGCGCGACGAGATCGTCGTCGCCGTGTACCAACAGCAACCCGACCTCCTGGAGCAGACGTTCCTGGAACGCAGTGGGAGCGACGAGAGCCTCGGGGCCGAGCTCCGCACGAACCAGCAGTACGTCGACTTCTTCCAGTCCAACTACGAGACCTACGGGCGTCATGTGCGCCTCGTTCCGGTGCGCGGCAGCGGGCCGCCCGACGACGACGTCGCCGCGAAGGCGGATGCGATCCGTGTCGCCACGGAGATCGGCGCGTTCGCGTCGTTCGGCGGACCGAGCCAGACCACCGCGTACGCCGACGAGCTCGCCGCGCGCGGCGTGCTGTGCGTTGGCGACTGCACGATCGCCGCGCCCGAGTCGTTCCTGCGATCACGCTCGCCCTACGTCTGGCCGACCCTGGCTTCCCCCGATCAGGCGGCGGAGCACTGGGCCGAGTTCGTCGGCAAGGAGCTCGCGGGACGGAAGGCGCGCTTCGCCGGCGACCGCTCGTTGCGTGGCGACACGCGCCGGTTCGGCGTCGTCCGCTACGACGACGAACCCGGCACCTTCGATCGCAGCTTCGCCCGATTCGCCGACCTCCTCCACCGACGCGGGGTGAACCTCGCCACCGAGGTGCCGTACCAGCTCGACCTCGCCGACGCGCAGGAGGGCGCACGCGCCACGATCGCTGCACTGCGCGAGGCGGGCGTCACCAGCGTGATCATCGCGGGCGATCCGGTGTTCCCGGTGTTCCTCACCCAGGAGGCCACCGCGCAGGGCTACTTCCCCGAGTGGGTCGTGATGGGATACGCGTACACCGACACGGCGGTGTTCGGTCGCCAGTACGACCAACGCCAGTGGGCGCACGCGTTCGGCGTGTCGTTGCTCCCGACGCGTCAGGCCGATGACATCGACGAGCTCGCGCAGATCGTCGTGTGGCAGAGCGGACAACCGCCCGAGGCCAGCACGTTCCGGGTCCTGGTCCAGGCCCAGCTGCTCTTCTTCACGGGGATCCATCTCGCAGGCCCGGATCTCACCCCCGAGACGTTCCGCGCCGGCCTGTTCCGGTTCCCGGCCGAGCGCCCGACGAGCAGCCCGTTCCTGCACCTCTCGTGGGGTCGCCATGACATCTGGCCCGGGCTCGACGTGACGGGTGGCGACGACGCGACGGTCGTCTTCTGGGACCGCAACGCCAGCGGGCCCGACGAGGTCGGCAACGACGGCCGCGGCCTGTGGCGCTACGCGCTCGATGGTCGCCGGTACCTCCCGGACGGCTGGCCCGACGGGCACGTCGGCCTTTTCGACCGCGGCCGCTCGGTCACGATCCTCACGCAGCTCCCGCCGGCCGCCCGGCCCCCCGACTACCCGTCGCCCGCGGGATCGACGTCGACCCAACCCGTGCCGGGTTCGTAGCGACGGATCACCCGAGCGGGGTTCCCGACGGCGACGCAGAAGTCGGGGAGCTCGCCGGTCACGACCGACCCCGCGCCGACGACGACGTGGCGGCCGACCGACGCGCCGGGCAGGACGATCGTGCCGTGGCCGAGCCAGCTGCCGTCGCCGATGGTGACGGGGCGCGGCGGTGCGAACTGCTCGCCGATCGGGAGCTCGGGATCCTCGTAGCCGTGGTTCGCGTCGGTGATGTACACGTGGTGCCCGGTGAAGACGTCGTCGCCGATCACCACGCGCTCGTGCCCGACGATGCCGCTGCCCTTCCCGATCAGGCAGCGGTCTCCGATCGTGATGACCTGCTCGACGTCGAGCTCGTGCGCGGGCGACACCCCCGCGGAGAGACTCACGTACGGGCCGATGATGGTCCCGGCTCCGATGCCGATGTATCGCTCACCGAAGAGCGCGGTGACCGGGAAGCAGATCGCACTGCTCGCGCCGAACTCGCGGAACTTGCGGCCGCGCCGCGTCCGAGGGCCGATCGTCGCCCAGTGCCCGGCCCGGTCCCACGTGCCACGCAGCGCGCCGCCGACGAGGCGGCGCAGCCAGTTCACCTGGCCCGGTGCTTCACTCGGCACCGACTCACTCGGGCGGACCGATCACCACGACCCGGTCGCCGGCGTGAAACGTGACGAGGTCGGCCTTCATCGGGTTGACGACCACCTCGACGTCGCGCTCGGCGGTCGGGGCAAGGCGATAGCCGAGCGCCACCTCGGACCGGGCGCGTGCAGCGGCCGTGATCCGCGCGAAGGACGCCGGAGCCCCCGGCGGCACGTACCACTCCGCCGGCTTCACGCCGATCGCCGACCCCTCGGCGTCGAAGAGATCCGTGAAGACCTCGTCGAGCTCGGGGTTCTCCGAGAGCTGCGACATCATGTAGCTCGACAGCGCATCGCTGACGATGAAGTCGTCCGCACCGGTCGCCTGCGCGAGCTCGACGTCACGCGAGTCGAGGATCTCGGCGACGACTCGGCCCAGTCCCCGTCCCGCGCCGATCGCGGACCGTTGCAGCAGGAGCATGGTCAGGAGCGTGCGAGCGTCACCCTCCGCGGGGGTCATGTCCCCGCGGTAGCCGAGCACGATCACGTGGTCGTAGGTGTGCTCGACGACCTGCGCCCCGAGACGCGCCATGTCGCTCTGTGCGGTCACGACCGTCGCGGTGAGCCGCTCGAGGCGGGGGACGTCCGACTCGTCCATCTCGACCAGGTCGCTATCGACGAGGACGTCGACGCACGATCCCGGCGGCACGAACTCGTCGAGCTCGAGGAGGACGACGGGCCCGAGCGTGTTCCACCCGACCACGAGGATGCGCTGGGGCGTGAGATCCTTCTCGGGAGTGACCTGCACGTCGGGCGCGGGCTCGTCACGAAACCCGGTGAAGATGACGGTGTCGTCGTCCTCCGAGACCGCGATCACCGCGTCCCCGGCCGCGAAGCGCGTGTCCATCGGCGGGTTCACTCGGATCGTCCCGTCCCCGGCGCGGATCCCGATCACGGTCGACGTGTCGAACGCGAGGACCGATTCACCGAAGCTTCGCCCTTCGAGCTCGGGCGTCACCTGGAAGTAGATCTCGTCGCCTTCGAAGTCGAGGAGCTCCTGGCAGACCGCCGCGAGCCCCGATTGCCGGCACGCCTGGGCAGTGATGCGCGCGATCACGTCGGCAGCCCGGACGCAATGGACCCGTCCGCCACCGGCGTCCGTGAGCGCCGACGCGGTCTCGCCGTCGCTGATCTCGGCGATGACCGGGACGTCCGGATCCCCGGAGGTCACGAGCACCGCGAGGACCGCCTTGACGACCTCGGCGTCCCCGCCGTGATCTTCGACATCGCCGAGGACCACGACCGAGCGAGCGCCGGCAGCGTTCACGATCCGCAGGTCGTGGAGGCTCGCGGGTTCACCGGTCCGACAGACGATTCGCGTGCTCCCGGTCTTCCCGACCCGCGTGCGCAGCGCCTCCTCCATCTCGGTCTTCTCGACGTCGGCCATCACGACGATGCAGGCGTCGGACTGGTTCGCGTTCGCGACGCAGATCTCGGAGACGATCGTGAAGATCCGGGGCGACCACCCGACGATCAGGGTGTGATCCTGCTCGACGACGAAGCTGCGCCCGCGGCGCAGATCCTGGACCTTGGTGTCGATCGCTGCGGCGATGATGCCGATCAGCGCACTGGCCAGGAAGATGCCGCTGAGCGTGACGAGGAGCGCGACGATGCGCAGACCCCATCCGTTGTCGCCCCCCATCGTCCCCGGGTCGATCACGCGCAGCATGCTCTGCCAGAACGCCTCGATGAAGCCGACACCGCGGTCGTTGATGCGGACGCGGAAGAGGGCCAGCAACAGCGCGGCGAACACGATGATGAGCACGGTCATGCTGGCGAGCCAGACGATGATCGCCATCGGCCCGCGCGAGAACGCGTTGTCCATGCGGTACCGGAAGCGCTCCATGACGGACGCTCGCATCGGTTCGACCGTGCGGCGGACCGACGAGGGCTGTGGTCCCCGGCTGCGCCATCCCGCGGAACGCCTGGGTCTGACGGCCCTGCTTCACCGGGTTCCTCCCTGCCGGCGCGCGTCGATGCGCAGCCTCCGGAATACCACGACGATCAAGACCACCACCGCACTGACGGCCACCGCGACGAACGCGATGAGCACCGGGGGCCACGTCGGGTCGAGACGACCCTCACCCCGGGCGCTCCCTCCGGCGAACCGCGCTGCGGAGGGCGCGACGAGCGGGAGGGTGGCGAGCACGTCGGGAGGCTACTGGTGACAGGATGGGCGCTCGCTGGAAGCATCGCCCGAGACGAGCAGGGGCAGGGGGGGCCATGACGGCGACGACCGTGGCGCAGCGGGACCGCCGGAACGTGAGGATCATCGGGGTCTTCCTCGCGGGCGCCGCCCTCTCGATCCTGCTCGGGGTCTATGCCGACACCCACACGCCGACGGGCGAGAAGCCCTACACGCTCTTCTTCTCCGACACGATCCAGCTGAAGGTCTGGTTCGCCACCGCTGCATTGTTGCTCGCCGTCGTGCAGATCCTGCTGGCGATGCGGATCTACGGGAAGCTGCCCTGGCCCCGCACCGCACCGACGTGGCTCGGCGACGCCCACCGGCTCTGCGGCACCCTCGCGTTCCTCGTCACGATCCCGGTCGCGTACCAATGCCTCTGGGCGCTCGGGTTCCAGTCGACGCCCACCCGGGTCCTCGTCCACTCACTGGCCGGCTGTCTCTTCTACGGCGCGTTCCTGGCCAAGGTCCTCGCGGTGCGCATCGAGGGCCTGCCCGGCTGGTCGCTGCCCGTGCTCGGCGGCCTCGTCTTCACCGCGCTCGTCGTCATCTTCCTGACCAGCAGCGTCTGGTTCTTCACCGACCGGCCTCCGGGCATCCCCCTGTTCTGATGAGGCTGAACCGATGAGCGGGATCTGATGACCTTCAAGCGCTTCGTCAGCTGGGTCGAGATCGTGGCAGTCGTGCTCGCGATGACCGCGGTCTTCCTGCTCTTCATCAACGAACCGCCGAGCGGCTCGTCCGGGGCCACCTCGCCCGGCGCGTCGATCTTCGCGGCCAACTGCGCGTCGTGCCACGGCGCCGACGGCGGCGGCGGCATCGGACCGAAGCTCGCGGGCACCGTGACGACGAAGTATCCGGACGTCGACGACGAGATCGCGGTCGTCACCGACGGGCGGGACGGCATGCCGTCGTTCGGCGGCGACCTGTCCGACCAGCAGATCCAGCAAGTCGTCGACTTCACCCGAACCGAGCTCGGAGGCTGACCGCGTGGCCGGCATCGCACCCGTTCGGATCGGCGTGCTCAACGACTACCCCTCGCCCGACGGTGGCGTGGCGAACGAGACCGCGCTGCGGCTCGGGTTCGACGACGTGCGGGCGAGCGGGCGACTCGACCGCGAGATCGAGCTGCTCCAGTGCGACGTCGCCGGGCTGCCGACCGGCAGTGAGCACGACGTCGAGGTCGGCTTCCGCTCGCTCGCGGACGCCGGCTGCCTGCTGGTCGTCGGTCCCGCGATCAGCGACAACGGCCTCATCGTGCGGCCGCTCGGCGACGCCGTCGAGCTGTCGACCATCAACTACACGGGTGGCGAGCAGACGCGGAGCGTTTGGGCCTTCCAGTACCAGGTCGGCTCCCTCGACGAGGAGCCCGCGGTCCTCGCGGCCCGACTCCACGCGCGCGGGTTGCATCGTCCGGTCGTCGTGCACGATCGCTCACCCATCGGCCGCCGATACGCCGACTGCTTCGACGACGCCGCCGGGCCCCTCGGACTCGAGATCGTCGGACGCGCCACCATCTCGCCCGTCGCCGAGGACGTGACCGACGCGCTCGGTCGACTGCGACCGGCGGAGCCCGACTCGCTCGTGTACCTCGGACTCGGGATGACCTCGGGCCCGACTGCGACCGGGCTCGCAACCCTCGGCTGGGACGTCCCGGTGGTCGCGAACTCCGCGCTCATGTTCGGGTACGTCCGAACCGACTGGCGGGACGGCTGGCGGGGCTGGGAGTACCTCGACGGGATCGCGGATGACAACACGATGCGTCAACGCCTCGCGACACTCGACGCGCCGACCGCGGCAGGACCGGTCGGGTGCGCGATGTTCGACATCGGCCGCCTCATCGCCGAGGCGATCGCACGCACCGAGCACCTGACCCGAGCCGGGCTCCGCGACGCGCTCGAGCGGATCAAGCTCCTCCCGGCCACGTGCGGGGTCGAGGGGACCACCATGGGCTTCGGCCACTACGACCACGCCGCGCTCACCGGCCGGTACCTCGTGCTGCGGGAGTGGAAGGACGGCGTCACGGTCCAGGTGGCGACGTAGGCGTCGCACGCCCCCGGTCGAACCACGGAGCTCGTCGTGGTCAGAGCGTGGCGAGCCGGCCGGCGAGATCCGTGGCGAGGTAGGCCGCCCGGTCGCGAGTCCACGGCTGCGTCGACTCGACGTCGTAGGTCTTCGGCAGCCGCACTCCCTTCGGAACCGCCGCGTGCAAGCCCGCGCCTTCGACCGTGAGCACGCTCCGGACGGCGTGATCGGCGAATGCGAGCACGCCGACCCTGCCAAGGCTGACACCCTCCGCCTGCGCCTTGCTCATGATCTGTTCCGCGACACCGGCCGTGCTGAGATAGACGACCTTGCCGTCGGCCCCCACGACGGGATCGATGGAGGTCACGTCCGGCACACCGTCGGCCTGGAGCAGCCCGGCGATCTCGGTCTGGGCGAAGACCGGCACGTGGTGCTTCGCCACGAAGCGCTTCGTCGCCCTCGCGAGAGCCTCGTTCGCCGGCCCGGGCTCCGTCGACCCGTCCGCGCCGCCCCGGTTGCCGAAGGCGAATACGGCGAGGCTGTCGATGGTGCCCGTCGGTACGCGTCTCGGTCGGTACGCCAGGAACGGTGAGGTACCGACCTCCGCGAGCGGTACGCGAGCCTCGAGCTGCGCCAGCGTCTCGGAGGACAGTCCGGCGATGACCGTCCGGGCGAGCGCGGGGTCGCGGTACTCCTTCGCCAGACGCGCGGCGAGTGCGCTGCCGTAGTCCGCCGGTGTCGTCGTCGTGGTGCTCTCCCCCGCCGCGGGCGGGCGCGATCCCAGCCGCCGCGGGCACGAGTGCGGCGACGACCACCACCACTACCACCACCAGGCGTCGTGTCGTCAGCGGCCCCACGCGGCGAAGGTAGCAGCGACCCCCGCCGGCTCGGGAGGAGCCTTCACCACGCAATCCGTCGCCAATGCCCCCGTTCGCTGCGATTCGCGCACCGAGACGGCGCCACGACCTGCGTGTATCGTGCCGCAACCATCGCCCGTCAGCGACGACGGCCGGATGAGGCAATCAGGTGAGGCAGGGGGACCCCACGTGAACGCACCTGCATCGCTCAGGGACGCAGACGCCCGGGTGGGCGCCGACGTCGCCGTCCGGCTCCAGCGGGTGTCCAAGCGCTTCGGGAGCGTCGTCGCCGTCGACGGGGTCGACCTCGAGGTCCGTGACGGCGAGTTCCTCACGATGCTCGGGCCCTCGGGGTCGGGCAAGACCACCATGCTCCGGATGATCGCCGGCTTCGAGCGCCCGACCTCGGGCCGCATCGTGCTGCATGACGAGGACGTCACCGACTGGCCACCGTTCGACCGCGACGTGAACACGGTGTTCCAGGACTATGCGCTGTTCCCGCACATGACGGTCGCGAAGAACATCGAGTACGGCCTGCGCGTCAAGAAGGTGCCCCGTGCGGAGCGCAAGGAGCGCGTCGCCGAAGCGCTCGATGTCGTACGTCTCTCCGGTTTCGAGAACCGCAAGCCGAGCCAGCTGTCCGGCGGGCAACGACAACGCGTCGCACTCGCACGCGCATTGGTCAACCGCCCGCGTGTCCTCCTCCTCGACGAGCCGCTCGCCGCGCTCGACCGAAAGCTCCGCGAGGAGATGCAGGTCGAGCTCAAGCACATCCAGGAACGCGTCGGTATCACGTTCGTCCTCGTGACCCATGACCAGGGCGAGGCGCTCACGATGAGCGACCGCATCGCAGTGTTCAACAACGGTCGCGTCGAGCAGATCGCATCCCCGGCCGAGATCTA
The DNA here is from genome assembly GCA_963720675.1 of uncultured Acidimicrobiia bacterium. Classification (GTDB taxonomy): domain Bacteria; phylum Actinomycetota; class Acidimicrobiia; order IMCC26256; family PALSA-555; genus JALHSW01. Next base: position 926,136 of record CAVRGH010000010.1, read on the forward strand.
CGAGGCCCCCTCGACACCGTTCGTCGCCGACTTCGTCGGCACCTCCAACCTCCTCTCGGGCATCGCAGCCACGGCGCTGCTCGGTGATGGCGCGCCCGTGACGGTGCGCCCGGAGAAGATCCGGCTCGGCGACGCGGGCGAGGCCGCGGGTGACGGGGAGATCGCGGCGCCGGGCACCATCACCGACGTCCTCTATCTCGGCTCCGACACCCGCTACCGCGTCGCCATCGACGCGGGCGCCGAGCTGATCGTCGATCGCCAGAACCTCACCGTGACGTCGACCGACGCGCTGACGGCGCGCGGTCGCCCGGTGGTGCTGATCTTCCGCCGCGAGCACGTGCGCCCGGTGGAGACGACCGACCACGCAGCAACCGAACCGACCGAACCAATCTCTGACAAGGGAGACAAACCATGAAGAAGCAGGTGTGGGCCGCGCTCGGCCTCGCCGTCGTGCTGGCGGTCGTGACCGTCGGTCCGGCGGGAGCCAGCGTCGCCTCGCAGGGGAAGAACGAGGGGAAGGTGAGCATCCTCGCCTGGCCCGGCTACGCGGAGAACGGGTCCACCGACTCGGCGTACGACTGGGTCACCCCGTTCGAGGACAAGACCGGCTGCAAGGCGTCCGTCAAGACCTTCAGCACGTCGGACGAGGCGTTCCAGCTGTTCCAGACCGGTCAGTACGACGTCGGCTCGTTCTCGGGCGACTCGGCGCTGCGCAGCATCGTCAACGGCGATGCGGCCCCGATCAACCTCAAGAAGGTCTCGACGTACGCGGACCTGGCCGAGTTCATGAAGGACCAGGCCTGGAACAGCTACAAGGGCAAGACGTACGGCGTGCCCCACGGCTGGGGCGGCAACCTCCTCATGTGGAACGTCGACGACGTGACGCCGACGCCGACGTCTGGAGCGTCGTGTTCGACAAGAACACGCCGTACAGCGGGAAGGTCACGGCACCCGACAACCCGATCTACATCGCGGACGCCGCGCTCTACCTGTCGAAGACTCAACCCGACCTCGGGATCACGAACCCCTACGCGCTGGACAAGAAGCAGTTCAACGCCGCGGTGAAGCTGCTGAAGCAGCAGAAGGCCAACGTCGGCGAGTACTGGGACTCCGACGACCAAGGAGCAGGAGGCGTTCACCAAGGCGAGCAGCGTGGTCGGCGCGACCTGGGAGTACCAGGCCAACCTCGTGCGAGCCGACGCCGAGGCTCCGCCGATCGAGACGGCGATCCCGTCCGAAGGCGCCACCGGGTGGTCCGACAACTGGTTCGTCCACGCCGACGCCAAGCACCCGAACTGTGCGTACGCGTGGATCAACTGGATCACCTCACCTGAGGTGCAGGCACAGGTCGCCGAGTACTTCGGGGAGGCGCCCGCGAACCTGCAGGCGTGCTCGCTGACGTCGAACGGCGGCACCGAGCTCGGTGTCCCGATCACGGACACCTCGGTCCCCAGCAACTGCGAGACGTACCACGCCGAGGACCCGGCGTTCTACGACCAGCTCGCGTACTGGACCACCCCGACGACCAAGTGCCTCGACGGGCGCACGGGCGTCAAGTGCGTCGCGTACAAGGACTGGCTGTCGGCCTGGGACGAGATCAAGGCCAGCTGACGGACCGGCGTCGTCACCGCACGGGTGACGCGCTGACGGTGGGTGGACCGGGTGAGCCGGTCCACCCACCTCCGTCATCACCATGACCGCCGCCGTCGACACGCCGACGCCACCGTCGCCCGCACCCGACGGTCGGAGTGACAGCCCTCCCCCTGCGGGCCCGCGCCGTCGCGCGGCCCGGTACCTCGCACGCCATCCGCGGTTCCGCCTCGGCCTCACCCTCGGCGCACCGCTCACGTGGCTGCTCGTCATCTACATCGGCGCGCTCGTCGCGCTGCTCGTCACGTCACTGTTCTCCCTGGTCGACGATCCGACCGGCCTGCTGACGCGCCTCAACACGAGTCTGACCCTCGAGAACTACGAGAAGATCTGGAACACCACGGTCTACCGGGAGGTCGCGTGGCAGACGTTCGTCGCCGCGGTCACCGTCACCGTCATCGACGCGCTGCTCGCGATCCCGATCGCGTTCTACATGGCAAAGGTCGCGTCGCCGTGGGCAAAGCGCGCGCTGGTCGTCGCGGTCACCATGCCGCTCTGGGCCGGGTACCTGGTCAAGGGCTACGCGTGGCGGGCGATCCTCGATCCCGGCGGCGGGGTGCTCAAGGAGGTCTTCGGTGCGACCCCCGGCTTCGGCGGGACGAGCGCCATCATCGTCCTCTGCTACCTGTGGTTCCCGTACATGGTGATCCCGTTGTTCGCAGGGCTCGAGCGGTTGCCCGACTCGCTGCTGGAGGCCTCCACCGACCTCGGCGCGAAGGCGGGCCGCACGTTCCGGAGCGTCGTGATGCCACAGATGCTCCCGGCCCTGGCCGCGGGTTCGATCTTCACGTTCTCGCTCACGCTCGGCGACTTCTACATGAACCGCATCGTGGGCGGCACGAACGAGTACATCGGGAACATCGTGTACCGGAACTTCTCGGCCGACCTGCCGTTCGCCGCGGCGTACGCGATGGTGCCGGTGCTCATCATGGTCGCCTATCTCCTGATGGTCCGGCGCACGGGCGCGCTCGAGGAGCTCTGAGGCCATGTACCTCTCGCGCCCGGCCCGGATCGCGCTGCGTTGCTTCGCCGCGCTGATCCTGCTCGTCCTCTATTTCCCACTGGCCTACGTCGCGCGGCTGAGCGTGAACACCGGCGTCAACTACGTCTGGCCGCCGAAGGGATGGACGCTCGAGTGGTGGGACGCCGCTATCCATGCCCCGGGACCGCGGAACGCCCTGCAGCACTCGCTCGAGACGGCTGCGTGGGCGACGGCGATCGCACTGCTCCTCGGCACGCTCGCGGCGTTCGCACTCTCGAGACACAAGTTCTTCGGCAAGGGCTCGGTGAGCCTTGCGATCGTGCTCCCGATCGCGCTGCCGGGCATCGTCACCGGCATCGCCCTGCTCTCCGCATTCCAGCGGGTCGGGATCGACCTGTCGTTCAGCACGCTCGTCGTCGCGCACGCGACGTTCTGCGTCGTGATCGTCTACAACAACGTCGGTGCGCGCATGCGCCGCATGGAGGGCAACCTCGAAGAAGCGTCGGCCGACCTCGGCGCCGACGGGATGCAGACGTTCCGGTTCGTCACGTTCCCGCTCATGCGCTCCGCACTCCTCGCCGGCGGCCTGCTCGCGTTCGCCCTGAGCTTCGACGAGATCGTGGTGACGACCTTCACCGTCGGTGCAGGCTTCCAGACGTTGCCGATCTGGTTCGCGGAGAACTTCGCCCGACCGAACGCCATCCCGATCGTGAACGTCGTCGCGACGTTCGTCGTGATCGTCTCGATCATCCCGGTCTACATCGCCCAGCGACTCGTGGGTGGGGCGCGGGCGACGGGCGAGACCGCGCCCTGAGGACGCTTCCTCCGGACGTCAGGCGGACTTGCGGGTGCGCTTCTTCGCCTTCGCCGGCTTCTTCTCGGCCGCCGGAGGCACCTTCTCTTCCTCGCCTTCGGTGCCCGCACGGGAGAGGCTGGCTTCGAGCGCGGCCATCAGGTCGAGGACCTTGCCCTGGTCCTCGACCGCCGGCTCGGCGACGATCTCTTCGCCGGCAGCCTTCCGGTCGATGAGCCCCTGGAGCTGCTCTCGGTAGGAGTCGTGATACTTCTCGGGATCGAAGTCGGTGGCGAGCGCCGCGACGAGCTGCTTGGCCATCTCGAGCTCGCGCTCCGTGGGCGCGGTCTCCTCCGCGTCCTCGGGGAGGATCGCGGTCGGCGGCAGCACCTCGTCGGCGAAGCGCATCGTCTCGACGCACAGCACGCCGTCGAGCGGGCGGATGGCGACCAGGCTCTCCTTCGAGCGCATCACCAGCCGCCCGATCGCGACCTTGCGCAGCTCCGTCATCGCCTCCACGAGCAGCTCGTATGCTTTCAGCGCGGTCTTGTCGGGCGCGAGGTAGTACGGGTTCTCGAAGTAGATGGGGTCGATCTGGTCGAGATCGACGAAGTCCTCGATCTCGATGGTGCGGCTCGACTTCGGCGCGAGGCCCTTGATCTCATCGTCGGTGACGACGACGTACTGCCCGGGCGCGACCTCGTGTCCCTTCACGATCCGGTCGTTCGACACCTCTTCCCCACTCGCCTCGGAGACGCGTCGGTACCGGATGCGCGAGTTGGTTCCCTCCTCGAGCTGGTTGAACCGCACGTCCTTGCTCTTGGTGGCGGACACCAGCTTGACGGGCACGGTCACCAGGCCGAAGCCCACGGTTCCTGTCCAGATCGCTTGGGGCATGACAACTAGGTTCGCAGAACGTGGCGGGTGAGTCCAAGACGGCGATCGAGGTCCCCAGCGTCGACGGGACGATCCGTCGTCTCACGCTGAGCAACCTCGAGAAGGTGCTGTACCCGGCGGTGGGCTTCACCAAGGCCGCCGTCGTCGACTACTACGCGCGGATCGCACCGGTGATGCTCCCGCACCTGGCGCGGCGCGCGGTCACGATGGTGCGCTGGCCGAACGGGGTCGAAGGGCAGTCGTTCTTCGAGAAGCGCTGCCCACCGCACGCGCCGGACTGGGTCACCACCGCTCGCGCCGAGGGCGACCTCACCGGTTGTGTCGTCGACGACCTTCCGACGCTGGTCTGGGTCGCGAACCTCGCGGCCCTCGAGCTCCACACCCACCAGGCGACCGTCGACGACCCCGACCACCCCACCTCGCTCGTGTTGGACCTCGACCCTGGCGCGCCGGCCAACGTGATCGACTGCTGCCGAGTCGCACTCGATGTCCGCGAGATGCTCGGCCGACTCGGGCTCGAGACCGTCGTGAAGACGTCGGGGTCGAAGGGACTGCACCTCGCGGTCCCGGTGCGCGGCACGACCGCAGACGCCACCAAGGACTTCGCGCGGGCCCTCGGCCAGCTCCTCGCCACCCGTGACCCGGAGCGGGTGACGATCGCAATGGCCCGTGACCAGCGAGCGGGGAGGATCTTCATCGACTGGAGCCAGAACGACCGCCACAAGACCACGGTGACGGCGTACTCATTGCGGGCCCGACCTCGGCCCACGGTGTCGGCGCCCCTCACCTGGGACGAGGTGTCCGACGCACTCGACGGCGGGGCGCCCGAGGCACTCGAGCTCGACGCCGCCACCGTCCTCGAACGGGTCGAGCGGATCGGCGATCCCTACGCGGCGAACCTCACGATGGAGCAGGAGCTCCCCGCGCTCGCGTAGGTTCACCGCATGGAGCTCGACGGCAAGGTCGCGATCGTCACGGGGGCGAGCCGCGGTGTGGGGGCGGCCACCGCGGTGGCGCTCGCCGCAGCCGGTTGCACCGTCGCGTGCGCGGCACGCGCGACGGAGGCATCGCCCCAGCCGACGCCCGGCACGCTCGACGCGACGGTTCGCCAGATCACCGACGCCGGCGGCACGGCGCTCGCCGTCCCGACGAACCTCGCGGTCGACGCCGAGGTCGAGGCGATGGTGGCGACGACCATCGCGGTCTTCGGTCGCGTCGACGTACTGGTGAACAACGCCGCGATCACCTTTCCCGGCGACCTCGAGCTCCCGATGAAGCGGCACGATCTCGTCTTCGCGGTGAACCTGCGGGCCCCACTCATCGCGATCCGGGCCGTCGCCCCGGGGATGCGCGAGCGCGGCGACGGGTCGATCCTCAACGTGTCGTCGGTCGCCGCGCTCAACTACTTCCCCGGCCTCATGGCCTACGGGATGTCGAAGATCGCGATGGAGCACATGACCGTGTCCCTCGCGGCACAGCTCCGCGACGACGGCATCGCGGTCAACACGTTCCGCATCGACATCCCGGTGGCGTCCGAGGGGTTCCTGGCGAACGCGCCCGGCGTCGACCATTCCGACTGGGAGCCGAGCGAGGTCGCGGCGGAGGGGATCCTCTGGATGTTGCGCCAACCCGCGTCCTACACCGGCCACAACGCGGGCATGGCTGCACTTCGCGCGGAGCACGGGATCATGGCCAGCCGAGTCGGCGTCGAGCACCGCCAGGCGGCCGGGCTCCTCACCGAGAACCCGATGCGGCTCCCGAGCTGACCGCGACCCGAGCACCGATCCCCGAGGCGGCGTCGGACGAGCACGCGCGCGCCCCGCGCGACTCCCAACGGTCGCGGGTGTACCGAGCCGAGACTCCGATGCCCGCGAGCCCGCTCCCGGGACTCGACGCCTGCGCCACGTTCGCCGACCGCGTCGTCGGCACGCTGTGGTGGCAGGCCCGCTTCCCGGACCACTCGATCGACCTCGTCCCGCGCCTCCGGCCGGGCAACGGGGCCCGCCAGGCGTTCTTCCGCCCCGGTGAGGACGTCGGGGAGGACCCGACCATCACGCTGCCCCGCCGGTACCGCACCAAGGGAGTCGTGCTCCACGAGCTCGTGCACTGGGCCCTCTGGCACGAGCACGACCTCCAGCACCACGGTCGCACCTTCACCCGCGTGTTGCTCGACATCACCGAGGAGTTCCTCGGCGCGGACCGCGCGGCGATCCTCGCGGACTCGTACCGTGTCGAGCGCGTCCACGTCGGCCGGCCCGCGCGTCGAGGCCCCGACGGTCGACCGCGCTACGGGTGGGACGAGCGACTCCGCGCCGGTCGCGGACGCGCGTTGACGGTGCGCTACCGCAACGCGAGTGACGACGCGGCATCGGCCGAGGGGACCCTCGTCACCACCGGACCGGGAGGGCACCGACTCGCACTCGAGACTGCCCTCGGCCTCGTGCACGTGCCGACGAAGGACATCTGGGCGGTGGAGCCGGCGAACGCGCGCGAACCGGCCCGGTAGCCTGCGCGTCCATGCAGGAGGGAAGCCGCAAGGCGATCTTCGCCGCGTTCTTCGCGAACCTCGGGATCGCGATCGCCAAGTTCGTCGCGTTCGTGCTGACCGGCGCGTCTTCGATGCTCGCGGAGTCGATCCACTCCCTCGCGGACACGGGCAACCAGGGTCTGCTGTTCCTCGGCGGCAAGCGATCGGCGCGTCCCGCCGACGAGCTGCACCAGTTCGGCCACGGGAGCGAGCGGTACTTCTGGGCGTTCGTCGTCGCGCTGGTCCTGTTCTCGCTCGGTTCCGTGTTCGCGATCTACGAGGGCGTCGACAAGCTCATCCACCCGCACGGCCTCCAGGACCCTCTCGTGGCGTACATCGTGCTCGGGGTCGCGGTCGTGCTCGAGGGCCTCTCGCTCCGCACGGCCGTTCGCGAGGCAAACCCTGGGCGACGTGGTCGTTCCTGGTGGCGGTTCATCCGGACCGCACGCAGCCCCGAGCTCCCGGTCGTCCTGCTCGAGGACCTCGCCGCGCTCCTCGGGCTCACCTTCGCCCTCATCGGGATCACACTCAACGTGATCACCGACGAGCCCGCGTTCGACGCGCTCGGCAGCATCGCGATCGGTCTCCTGCTCGGAGTGGTCGCGATCGTGCTCGCGGTCGAGATGAAGAGCCTCCTCATCGGTGAGTCCGCCGTCCCCGAGGAGCAGGACGCGATCACCGCCGCCATCACCGCCGATCCCGGCGTCCGGCAGCTCGTCCACCTCCGCACCCTGCACCTGGGCCCCGAGGAGCTGCTCGTCGCGGCGAAGGTCGACCTCGGTGAGCGGTCGAGCCACGACCTCGCGCTCGCGATCGACGCACTCGAGGTGCGCGTGCGCGCCGCGGTCCCGACCGCTCGGGTGATCTACATCGAGCCCGACGAGTACCGTCCACCACCGGGGAGCTGACCGAGCGGCCGGGACGACGAACGGAGGTGCTCCCGATGGGCGACGAAGCCGCGACCCGGGCCGCCGTCGACGCGTTCAACGAGGCGTTCAACGCCCACGACGTCGATGCCCTGATGGCACGTATGACCGACGATGCAGTGTTCGAGAGCACGTCACCACCCGCCGGTGAACGGTACGAAGGCGCCATCGCCGTACGCGCCGCCTGGGAAGCGTTCTTCGCCGCGTCGCCGAGCGCGCACTTCGACGCCGAAGACGTCATCGTGACCGATGACCGGTGCGTCGTCCGGTGGATCTACACCTGGCAGGAGGACGGCGCCGAGCAGCGCCTGCACGGCGTCGACGTGCTGCGCGTCCGCGACGGCCTGGTCGCCGAGAAGCTCGCCTACGTCAAGGGCTGAGGCGTTTTGGCGTCGACAAGGGTGTCTCAGACACCCCATGGCGACGCCAAAACATCTCCTCAGTCGAGGCGGCGGAGCTCGGCGCGGAAGCGGTGGCCGTTCTCGACGTAGCCCTGGGCCAGGCGGGCGATCGTGCCCGGCTCCACCGCGTCGAGCCGCAGCTTCGCCGGCACGCCGAGCGCCATCGCACCCGACGGCACCTCCATCCCGTTCGGCACCAGTGCGCCGGCGCCCACGAGGGCGCCCGACCGCACGAACGCCCGGTGCAGCACGACCGAGTTCGTGCCGACGAGCGATCCGTCCTCGACGACGCAGCACTCCAGATGCGCGAGATGCCCGACCACACAGTCGTCGCCGACCAACGTCGGGAGCTGCTGCGTGCAGTGCACGACGGTGCCGTCCTGGATCGAGGTGCGCGCGCCGATCTCGATGAACCCGTAGTCGCCGCGCAGCACGGCCTGGGGCCAGATGGTCGACTCTGCTCCGATGGTGACGTTCCCGATCACCGTCGCGTCCGGGTGGATGAAGGCTTCGGGATGGATGGTGGGCGTGAGGTCACCGAGCGCGTAGACGGCCATGACGCCGACGGTAGCCTTCGCGTCGTGATCGACGTCGCAGCCCACCTGGAGACCGTCGAGCGCGACGGCTACACGATCCTCGAGGGCATCATCGATCCCGACGTCGTCGACGCGTTGCACGCGGATCTGCTCCGCCTCGAACAGGCCTACGACGTCGAACCGGCCGACAACGGGTTCGAGGGGACGCGCACGGTACGGATCTACAACCTGCTCGCCCTCGGGACGATCTACGAGCAGATCCCGGTGCACCCCGAGGTGCTCCCGGTGGTCGAGGGCGTGCTCGACCACGGCTGCCTCGTGTCGTCGCTCTCGTCGATCAGCATCACGCCCGGTGAGGACGCGCAGCCGATCCATGCCGACGACCAGCTCATCCCCCTCGCGAAGCCGCACGCGCCCCTCGTGTGCAACACGATGTGGGCTCTCACCGACTTCACCGAGGCCAACGGCGCGACGCGCGTCATCCCGGGCTCGCACCTCGCCGACCACAGCCCGGACTTCGGCGCGCCCTACGACAGCGTCCCGGCCGAGATGCCGAAGGGCAGCGTCCTCCTGTGGCACGGCAGCCTCTGGCACGGCGGCGGCGCGAACTCGACCGACGAGCGCCGGGTCGGTGTCGCGATGAACTACTGCGCCGGCTTCGTCCGCCAGCAGGAGAACCAACAGCTCGGCATCCCGCGCGAGGTCGCGGCCGGCTTCGCGCCGCGACTGCGCGAGCTCGTCGGCTACGGCATCTACAACGGCCTCATCGGGCACATCGACAAGCACGACCCGGTCGCGATGCTCGGCGACGCGTCGTCGTCCGTGGGCGACCCGGTCGGGGCCGGTGACGCCACCGTGTTCGGGAAGACGTAGCAGTCGCTACATGATCACGGCGCCGCCGTCGACGGCGAGCGCGTGCCCGACCATGAACGACGCGGCATCCGACAGCAGCCAGACCATCCCCGCCGCGATCTCCTCGGGACGTGCGAGCCGCCCGATCGGTGCGGAGTTCGCCATCGCCTTCTCGATCTCGGGGTTGCCGCCCATCCAACCCTCGAGCATCGGCGTGCGCGTGCTGCCCGGACAGACGGCGTTGATGCGCACACCCGCCTTGATGTACTCGAGGGCCGACGCCTTCGTGAGCCCGAGCACCGCATGCTTCGTCGCGACGTAGCCGGGGAGCCCGGCGAAGCCCATCAGCCCGGCACCCGACGACGTGTTCACGATCGCACCGCCACCCTGGCTCACCATCTGCGGGATCTCGTACTTCAACCCGAGGAACACACCGTTGAGGTTGAGCGCGACGACCTGGTTCCACTCCTCGAGGGTGTAGTCGGCCGTCGGCTTCGTCGGCCCGGTCGTCCCGGCGTTGTTGATCGCGGCATCGAGCCGGCCCCACCGGTCGACCGCGGTCCCCACCATCGCCTCGACGTCGGCCTCCGACGTGACGTCGGTCCGGAGGAACACCGCCTCGCTCCCGGCGTCGGTGCACTGCTGGGCGGTGTCCCCGCCCCCGGACTCGTTGACGTCGGCGACGAGGACCTTCGCGCCGCGCTCGGCGAGCATCCGTGCGGCCGCCTGACCGAGGCCCGACCCGCCGCCCGTGACGAGCGCCACGCGCCCGGCGAAGTCCTGGTCCTTCGGCCCCGATCCCGACTCGTTGCTCTCGCCCACTGCGTCCACTCCCATGCTGGGGTCCCTGGTGATGGTGCCCTCGCGGCCCGACGACCCTGGCCGGACAAGGGCCCGCATTCTGCCCCTTCAGGGACGCCGCCAGAGCGCCGATATGTCCCGCGTGGCCAAGACCGTCGAACCACCCGAGACCGACGGGCGCTCCTCGAAGGATCTGGGGCGCCAGCTCCGTCAAGTACGGCGCAACCAAGGCCTGTCGCGTGCCGAGGTCGCCCGCTCCGCCGGGCTGACCCGCCGTGAGCTCGCCGCGTACGAACGCGGCCGCATCGTCATCCCCGAGAGCGACCTCTGGTGCCTCGCCGGCTCCTGCGGGGTGGACGTCAACGAGCTCCTCCCGGACCGCACCCCGCTGCGGATCGGCTCGGGGCTCTCGTCCCTCGCCATGGGCGACAGCATCCGGCGCCTCCGCGAACCTGGTCAGCCCGACGGGCTCCTCCGCGAGTACCTCTCGATGGTCTACGAGCTGCGCAACCTCCCGCCCGGGAGCCGCATCCCGCTGCGCGAGTCCGACCTCGCAACCCTCGCTGACGCCCTGGGCGGCACGCCCGACGTCATCGAAGAGCAGCTCATCGAGCTCATCGGCGCGAGCCACGAAGAAGCCGCCCGCCTCCGGGCGATGATCCTCCCCCCGTTGTCCCTCCCCTCAGGTCTGCCGTCGTCGACCGACCCCTACGCCGCGTACGGCGCCTCGGACGAGCACTCGCCCGTCGTCGACTTCTTCTCGACACCGCGTGCACAGGACCCGTTCTCGACGCAGCTGCCGTCGTTGGACACGAGCGCGCCGCCGGTGGGCGCACCCGTTCCGGACCCGCCGGCCCCCACGATCTGCCCGCCCCCGATCTGCCCGCCCCCGATCTGCAGGGTCCGATGCTCCAGCCGCCACCGGGCACGACGCTCGGGACCGATCCGATCTCGTCGCTCCCGCGCGACCCGTCGCCGGTCCCCGGTACGCCGGCGTCGGCCTTCGGCCAGTCGGACAACCCGTTCGACCCGGGCACGCCGTTCGCGACCGGGACGCCGCTGGGCGCAGCCCCGCTCGAAGCGACGCCGGTCGAGGAGCTGCAGGTCGAACCGACCCCGGACGAGCCGAACCCGTTCGAGCAGGAACCGTTCACGGCCAGCGCGTTCGACGCGAACGGCAACGGCAACGGCAACGGCTGCGTCCGAGGCGATCCTCGATCCCTTCTCGATGCCGATGCCCGCGCTGCGACCGGACCCGTTCGGTGGCACCCCGACGACCAACGCGCACGACGGCATGGACGGCTTCGTCGTCGATGTGGCGGAGGGTCCGCTCGCGGGGATGTCGACGAGCGCCGACGAGACGCTGCTCGACGCGCCGCACCTCGACGACACGTCCGCCAACGGACACCGTGACCCCCTCGCCCTCGAGGTCGGCGATGCGGAGAGCACGCCCACGGACTGGGCCGGCATCCGCGACGCCGCCGCAGTCGCGGACGCACCGCCCGAGGTCGTGCTCGGCGACGGATGGGGCGCACCGGCGATCGACGAGACCACCCCGGACCTCCCGACGACCGATCCCCTGGCTGACGACCTGGTGGCTGACGACGTGGAGACCGACGCGCTGCTCTCGGAGCAGCCGGGGTCGGAGGCCCTCACGTTCGACGCCGGTGCGTTCGGCGAACCGTTGCGCTCGGACGCGCTCACGTTCGACGCCAATGCGTTCGACGCGCTCGACGCGCTCGACGCGCTCACGCCCGACGCGCTGGTCCCACCCCCGCTCGAGCGCGAGCTGCCGGACGAGGGCGACGTGCCGACGACGGCGCCCATCGTCGTGCACGAACCGACGCCGGGCCCGGACGCGGCTCCGATCGCGTGGCACGCCGAGCAGACCACGACCCCCGACCTGTCGGGGTCAGGGACCCTCGTCCCCGTCGGGGCCGGGCAGTTCCAGGCCGCCGGCACCGGCTGGCAGGTCGGCGGCCTCTTCCCGGCGACGGCGATGGCCGACGACGGTGCGCTCGCCCTGCGTCGTGCCGACACACGCTGGGCGCTCTCGGACCTCGACGCACCCGGCGACTTCACGATCGAGGCGGTCCTCGACTACAGCGCCGGCGCCGGGTTCGGGATCCTCTTCCGAGCCAGTATCGACGCGCACGAGCGCGTGACCGGCTACTCGTTCGACGTCGACCCGATCGCCGGCGGAGAGGACAGCTTCCTCGTGCGGCAGTGGGACGACAATTGGGCCCACTGGCGACCGATCGCCCAGACCACGGCGACCGACGCGGCAGACCTCTATGGTCGCCACCAGATCACGCTCACGGTCGAGGGCGACCGCCTCGGCGTGCTCGTCGACGGCGAGAACGTGCTCGGGGTCCCGGCCCTGTCCCGTGCGTCGATCGAGCTGGGACGTGAGCCGTGCCGCGGTGGAGGGCTCGGCGTCCATGCCGGCGCCACCACGGAGCTCACGGTCGAGACGTTCCGCGCCGCCCAGCGCTGACGCCGCACCCTTCAGCTCGACCCACTGCCTTCCGCCGTCGTGGGCGGACGGAGCTTCCGGATCTCCCCGGCCATCGAGAACATCTCGCGGAGGATGCCTCCGATGGTCCGCCAGGACGAGAGCGTGCTCTCCCCGACGGTGCGCGGGAAGTAGTCGACGCCGACCTGGATGATCCGATGACCGCGCCTGCTCGCTCGGGAGATCAGCTCGGCGTCGATGAACGATCCCGTGCTCCGCAGCTCGAGATCGTCCAACACCTCCCGTCGAATGAGCTTGCACGCGAAGTTCACGTCGCGGATCCGCGACCCGAGCACGAGGCGGACGAGCGCGCTGTACGAACGCGAGTAGATCGTGCGGAGGAATCCCTCGGCCCGGCGGTCCATGCGCCACGCGCTGAGGATGCCGGCGTCGTAGACCTGCACCAGCCGAACGAACCGCGCCAGCTCGAAGACGTCGAAGGGCAAGTCGGCGTCCGTGTAGAGGACGAGGTCGCCGCGGGCATCGCCGAGGCCGGTGCGTACCGACCCGCCCAGGCCGAGGTTCTGCTCGTGGTGCACGACGCGGATCCGGGGGTCGGCCGCAGCCGCCGCGTCCCCGAGCGCGCCGGTCGAGTCGGTGGAGCAGTCGTCGACGAGGACCAGCTCGAAGGACTCGACCGAGCGGCCGACGACGAGCGCCTCGGACGCCGCGAGGAGCACCCCGACCGTGGTCGCGAACGACTCCTCCTCGTTCCACATCGGCACGACCACGCTGAAGAGCGGGATGGCCCGAGGAGCGAACGCCGCGGTGCCAGCCAAGCCTGTCACGCTACCGTGCACGCTCCCGCAGGAGCTCGACCCTCGCCGCGACCCGGACCGCCCCGCCGCAGCGCAACCACGCCGAGACGCCGTCAGGCCCGACCGCCGACACGAGCTCTGGCTCTTCGCCCGGGTCGATCGGTGAGCGGTACTCGAGGGTCGCGCCCACGAGACGCCGATCGAGCTCGGCCTCGTCGACGTGGCGCGCGACCTCGTCCTCCACCGAGGCCCAGGCGACGGCGTTGTTGACGTGGCCCAACACGTCGAGGTCGGTCGCCCGAAGCGGCCAGGCCCGGCCCGTCGCGTCCTCGGGTGGGCCAGGGAGTCGCAAGCGGCTGCTGACGTGCCGGCCGGCGGTCGACGGACCGTAGAGCTCGTGGAACCAGGGCTCCAACGGCGTGGGGCGCCCCGCCTCGTCGACGAAGACCCACACGGCGGCGGACTCCGCGGCGACCCGGTCGCCGACCCGCACCGTCGAGCGGCGCTCCGCCCACCGCGGACCGGCGCCCGAGCACCACGTGGTGAGCCGGGTCAGGTCGTGGAAGCGTGGGAGCCCGTCGAAGCGCAGCACCGATCGGCGCAGGACCCAGGCTCCCGCACCGTCCAGGCCGAACTCGGCCCCGTCGTCGGCCGCGACATCCTGGAGGTACCGGGCGAGCGCGTCGAGCCGCAGCCGGCCGGACGCCGAAACGTCGCCGAGGCGGACCGCGCGGTCGCGCGAGAACTGCCGGCCCTCGGCGGGGCAGCCCACGAGCTCGTCCGCCACGTCATCCACGTCCGCATCGTCGCGCACGCCTAGCCTCCCGATCGGTGGCAGCCTTCCTGGACCGACTCGGCCGTACCGCAGCCCGCAAGCATCGCGTGTTCCTCGCGATCTGGGTGCTGGGCACCCTCGGCATCGCAGCGCTCGCGGTCGCGAGCGGCGGCAACACCTTCGACAACTTCACGATCCCGGGGACCCAGTCGCAGACCGCGATCGATCTCCTCGAGTCGAAGTTCCCCGAACAGTCCGGGGCGACCGCGACCGTCGTGTTCCACGCGCCGTCGGGCACCCTCGACTCGAGTACCGCGAAGGGTGCCGTGGAGGAGTCGGTCGCCAACATCAAGGCGCTCCCCCAGGAGCCGACGGTCTCGGCGCCCCTGCCCTCGAAGAGCGGCGCGACGGCGATCGTCGACGTGCAGTACACACAACAGGCCCCGAAGGTCGGGGTCGAGGGGTACGACGCGCTCACCGCAGCGACCGCGCCCGCCACCGAGGCCGGGCTCCAGGTCGCGTTCGGCGGGCCGCTCACCGACTACGCCGTGTCCCCGAAGAGCTCGTCGTCGGACCTCGTCGGTCTGCTCTTCGCGGTCATCATCCTGGTCTTCGCGTTCGGTTCACTCGTCGCGGCCGGCCTGCCGATCGGCACTGCCCTCTTCGGTCTCGCCGTGGGGATCTCCTCGATCTTCCTGCTCGCGTCGGTGACCGACGTCGGCACCGCCGCCCCGGAGCTCGGGTCGATGATCGGCCTCGGCGTCGGGATCGACTACTCGCTCTTCATCGTCACGCGCCATCGCGAGAACCTCGCGTCCGGCATGGAGATGGAGGCGTCGATCGGCCACGCCGTGTCGACCGCGGGTCAGGCGGTGCTGTTCGCGGGCACGACCGTGGTGATCGCGATCTGCGGACTGCTCGTCGCCGGGATCCCCTACGTCGCGGTGCTCGGCTTCACCGCGGCGATCGTCGTCGCGGTGATGATGCTCGCCGCGCTCACGCTGCTCCCCGCCCTGCTCGGATGGGTCGGGCCGCGCATCGACAAGGGCCGCGTGCCGGGACTCCACCTCGGGCGACACCACCACGAAGCCGCGCAGCGCGCCGCCGCGTCCGGCGAGCCCCCCAAGCCACCGTTCTGGGAGCGGTGGGCGACCGGCGTGGCCAACCACAAGTGGCCCTGCGCGATCCTCAGCATCCTCGTGCTGCTCGCGCTCGCACTTCCATTCCTCTCGATCCGGTACGGCGAGGCCGACGACGGCACCGCGCCATCCGGCTCGACCCAGCGCATCGCGTTCGACCTGGTCGCCGACGGCTTCGGCGCGGGAGCGAACGGTCCCCTCGCGGTCGTCGTCACGCTGCCCGACGGAGCGCAGGTCCCGTCGCAGCTGACCAAGGCCCTGGCGGCGGCTCCGGGTGTCGCGACCGTCGCACCTCCGGAGGTGAACCCGGCCGGTGACACGGCGGTGATCACCGTGATCCCCACCACCGCGCCCGACGCCGCGGCAACGACCGACCTCGTCGACCTCCTGCGCACGAACACGATCCCGAGCGCACTCGCGGGCACCGACGTGCAGGCCTACGTCGGCGGCGTCACCGCAGCGTTCATCGACGTCGGGAACCGCATCGCCGATCGGCTTCCGTACTTCATCGGGCTCGTCGTGCTCCTGAGCTTCCTGTTGCTGCTGCTCGTCTTCCACTCGATCGCGATCCCCGCGACCGCGGCGGTCATGAACCTGCTGTCGATCGGTGCGGCGTACGGCGTCACGGTCGCAGTGTTCCAGTGGGGATGGGCCAAGGAGCTCTTCGGGCTGTCGAGCACGATCCCCATCATCTCGTTCGTCCCGATGATGATGTTCGCGATCCTGTTCGGGCTGTCGATGGACTACCAGGTGTTCCTGCTCACGAGGGTGCGCGAGGAGTACAACCAGTCGGGCGACACTCGCACCGCGGTCGTGAAGGGCGTCTCGCACACCGCGCGGGTGATCACCTCGGCCGCGCTGATCATGATCGCGGTGTTCTTGAGCTTCGTTGCCAGCCCGGTCCCCGAGATCAAGATGTTCGGTCTCGGGCTCGCCGTCGCGGTCGCCGTCGACTCCACCATCGTGCGCATGGTGCTCGTCCCGGCGATCATGGAGATCCTCGGGAAGGCCAACTGGTGGTTCCCGAAGTGGCTCGAGCGGATCCTCCCCAAGATCACGATCGAGTAGCGCTCCGCCCGGCGCCGGAGGCGTCGGAGCGAACCGGTGTCAGGCCTGGGTGCCGACCTTGAGCTCCCGGAACGGCGTGTTCTTGTCGGGACCCGGCTCCTTCGGGAGGCCGAGGGCTCGCTCGCCGATGATGTTCTTCTGGATCTCGTCGCTGCCCCCGTAGATCGACGGCGCCGGCGCGAACAGCGTCATCTCCTGCACGACACCGCCGCCGGTGGTCGACTCGCCCATGAGCATCCCTTCGGGACCGAGGATCTCGGGGCCGAGGTCGCGCGTCAGCCGGGTGATGCGGCTCATGAGGAGCTTCGCGAGGTTGCCCGCCGGACCGAGGTCGCGGCCCGCAGCCCGCGCGGCCTTGAGCCGGAGCGACGTCATCCGCCCGATCTCGTTCAGCGTGTACAGCTCGGAGAGCTTCTGACGGATCACCGGGTCCTGCGCGCACCCCACCTTCTCGGCGAGGTCGCGGAACATCCCGTACGAGCCGCCGAACGCGCTCGGCTGCACCGAGCGACCGCTCCCGACCCCGGACGCGATGTCGCCGACACGCATCGTGAGCGCACCCGTCTTGTGACCGGGGAACGCCGCGCCGCCCGCGCCGCTGCCGCCGCCGCCGAGCCCGGCGCGCTCGAACGCGAGCGTCGTGTTGGCCACCGCCCAACCCTTGTTGAGCCCGCCGATGAGCGCGTCGTTCGAGACGCGCGCGCCGTCGAGGAACACCTCACTGAAGAGCGCGCGACCGGTCATCTCGCGAAGCGGCCGCACCTCGACGCCGGGCTGGTCCATCGAGAACGCGAAGTAGCTGATGCCCTGGTGCTTCGGCGCGTCGGGATCGGTGCGCGCGAGCAACATGCCCAGGTCGGCGACCTGCCCGCCCGAGGTCCACACCTTCTGACCCGAGATGACCCACTCGTCGCCGTCGCGCTCGGCCTTGGTCTGGAGGCTCGCGAGGTCGGAGCCGGCGCCGGGCTCACTGAAGAGCTGGCACCAGGCCTCCTGCCCGTTCACGATCGGCGGGAGGTACCGCTCTTGCTGCTCGGGCGTACCGTGCGTGTAGATCGTCGGGCCGGCGAGGAGGATCCCGAGCCCGGCGGGCCCACCGACCGCACCGACGGCGCGGAGCTCGTCGGCGACGACGCGGGCGAGATCACCGGGGAAGCCACGACCGAGTGCGGACTCGGGCCAGGTCGGGACGGCCCAGCGACCGTCGGAGAGGCGTTGCCACCACTCCGCGACGGTCAGGTCGGGATCCCACTGCTCCGCGAGGAAGGCCTTGACCTCGTCGCGGACCGCTTCGGGGGTTGCCTCGGTCATGGTCGTGCTCCTGGTCTGCGGTGGTGCGCCTGGTCTGCGGGGGTGCGGGTCGACTCAGTCGAGCAGCTCGAGGACCTTCTCCGACGGGCGCGCGATCACCGCACGCCCGCCGACGAAGACGACGGGCCGCTCCATGAGCTCGGGGTGCTCGAGGAGGAGGGCGACCACGGCGTCCCGGCTCGTGTAGGCGCCGGCGTCGAGGCCCAGCTCGCCGAAGCGCTTGTCGTGGCGGACGAGCGCTCCGGGCTCGTCGGAGATGGCGTCGAGGATGCGCTCCAGGGTGGCGCGATCGGGCGGCGTCCTCAGGTACTCGACGACCTCGGCGTCCACGCCCCGACCCTGGAGGATCTCGAGCGCACCCCGGGACTTGCTGCACTTCGGGTTGTGGAAGACCTCGACGGGATCCATCACCCAGGAGGCTACCGTTGGGTAACCAGAGCGGCCCAGCCCGGGCGCCCAGCCGGGCCGGTGGGCAGCTCCCAGGAGCAGAGGAGTGGGATGAGCGACTTCAAGGTCCTCGGACGCGAGGACGCGAACGACATCGAGTCCATCCTCGCCGACGACGCCATCGACTTCGGGACCGCCGTCCACGCCGCGCACGTCGGCGGCGAAGCCATCTTCACGTGGGACTACGAGCGGACGCCGCGAAGGCCTCGGCAAGCTCTACGAGCGTGCGAAGACGTCGCAGTGGAACGGCTCGACCGACCTCGACTGGTCGATCGACGTCGACGTCGAGAAGGTCGCGATCGAGATGCAGGCCGCGATCGCCCACCTCCGCGACCGTCTCGTGAACATCGCGAACTCGCCCCTCAAGAGCTGGGGCGACGAGGAGTGGACGCAGCTCGCGATCGAGGCGTTCAACTGGCGCATGAGCCAGTTCCTCCACGGGGAGCAGGGTGCCCTCATCTGCACCGCGAAGATCGTGGAGACCGTCCCGTGGATCGACGCCAAGTACTACGCGTCGACCCAGGTGATGGACGAGGCCCGCCACGTCGAGGTCTTCGCCCGCTACCTCGACACCAAGCTCGAGGGTCACTACGCCGTCAACCCGGCGCTCCAGCTGCTGATCGACGACATCATCGCCGACTCCCGCTGGGACATGACCTACATGGGCATGCAGATCATGATCGAGGGGCTCGCGCTCGCGGCCTTCGGCTTCATGCACGCGACCACGCAGGAGCCGCTCCTCAAGCAGCTGCTCCGCTACGTGATGAGCGACGAGGCCCGCCACGTGGCGTTCGGCGTCCTGTCGCTGCAGGAGTACTACCAGGGCCTCGGCGGCGCGGAGATCCGCGAGCGCCAGGAGTTCGCGTTCGAGGCCGCGCTGCGCATGCGCGACCGGCTGATGATGCAGGCGGTCTGGGAGAAGTGCGGGATCGACCGCGCGACGATCACGAGCATGCTGTTCGAGATCAGGCAGCCCGGCGTCAACCCGTTCCAGGCCGCGCTGTTCTCGAAGATCGTGCCGAACTGCAAGAAGCTCGGCCTGCTCGACGCCGGCGACGGCTGGCTGCGCGAGAAGTTCACCGAGATCGGTGTGATCGAGTTCGAGGACGCACCCGACACCGAGGTCGAGTACGCGTTGCTCGACGCGGTGGCGCAGGACCGCGAAGCTGCGGCAGCGAGCGCCTGACCGTCAGTCGGGTGCGAGCACGAGCTGCGGACGAGTGACCGCGTCCGCGAGGAGCTCGAGGTAGCGCGAACGCGGCACCTCGATCGCGCCGAGCGACGCGAGGTGCTCGGTGCACCACTGCACGTCGAACAGCACGGTGCCACCCGCACGCAGGCGTTCCACGAGCGCGACGAACGCGACCTTCGACGCGTCGGTGCGCCGGTGGAACATCGACTCGCCCGCGAACAGCCCCCCGAGCGCGACGCCGTAGATCCCGCCCGACAGCTCGACACCGCCGTCGGCGCCCGTGCTCCACACCTCGACGCTGTGGGCGACTCCCAACCCGTGCAGCGCGACGTACGCCTCCACGAACGACTCGTCGATCCAGCCGTGCGGACGGGCCGGGTCACCACACGCGCGCATCACCGCCTCGAACGCGCGGTCGGCCGTCACCGTGAACCGGCCGAGGGAACGACGGAGCGACCGACTGACATGCACGCCGTCGAGCGGCACGATCCCCCGCGGGTCCGGTGACCACCAGGCGAGGGGCCCACCCGGCGCCAGGCGCATGGGGAACAACCCGCGCCCGTAGGCGCCCAGCAGCGTCGCCGGCGCCAAGTCGGCGCCGATCCCGATGATCTCCTCGCCGGGCTCGGCGTCCGCGGGGTCGGGGAACGCCCAGCCGGTCGCCCGCCCGGTCAGGGCCGCGCCGTCCCGCGTCGGGTCACGAACCGGCGCAGAAGCCGACCTCGTCGGTGTTCAGGGTGCCGTCGGCGCAGCGCAGGTTCGAGTTGTTGTGGGAGAAGACCCCCTCGGGGCTCTCCCAGCCGGGCACGACCCACGCGTGCACCATCCACGTCGTGATGGTCATCAGGCGACCGCCCTTGGACGAGCACTGCTGCTCGGTGACGTCGGAGTCCGCAGGGAACGGCACTTCGATCCCGTTCGGGGAGTACTTGATGCACACGTTGCTGTGCCGATGCCAGTGGTCGTTCGGACCGGCGAAGCCTTCAGGTGCGGACTGGCTCAGCGAGTTGTACATGAGGCCGACGATTCGTGAGCCGGGGTCGGTCCCGTCGTAGATGAAGGTGTCGGGGTGCCCCGCATCGACACCTCCGGTGCCGGTCAACCCCCTGCCGGTGACTCCCACGTAGTGCGCGCCGCTCCCGGGCGCGAACCCTCCGGCGAGGACGAACCCGGCTGCGAGCGCGTCGGCGACGGTCGGCATCCGCAGCGCCGCGTCGCGCGCCGCCATCAGCTGGTACGCCAGCGCCTCGCGGGTCGGCACGTCGAGCGGCACATCGGGCTGGGTCTCGGCCGCGATGTCCTGGGCCTTCACGCCGGTCACGACACGCCCGTTCTCGACCACCGGCTCGCCGGTGGTGTGTCCGGCGTGGGCCGACGCGAGACCCACGTCGGTCCCGGTCGCCGCGACCGGCGCGACGACCGTGCGGGTGTCGCGGTTCGAGTCGGCGAGCACGATCGTGGCCGCACCGATCATGAACCCCAGGAGCGCCACCGCGAGCCAGCGAGCGAGCATCGTGTCCCCCCGTCGGGTGTCCGGTACCGGACGACCGCGGGCCAGCGTAACCCCTGAACCCCGGGGGCTGAGCGGCATCGGCCCGCACCGGCACTAGCCTCGACGGATCTCGGCCGGGCGTCCGTCCTTCGCTCCCGGCCGCGGCTCCCTCCATGCCCACCACTGCCGCCGATCCCGCGCCCGCCCGCCGGGTGACCCGCGCCCTGGCGCCACTCCTGGCCGTGCTGGCCCTCGTGGGGGTGCTCGGGACCGGCACCCCGGCCGGGGCGGACCCGCTCCAGGACGCCGACGCGACGGTGAACGCCCTGCGGGCCGAGGCCGACCACGCGGCCGCCGACTACTTCGACGCGCTGGCCGCCTCGCAGGCACTCGACACCCAGATGACCGACCTCGAGGCCCGCCTTCCGAAGCTCGCGGCCCGTCGTCATGTGCTCCTCGGGCAGGCCGAGGACCGGGCGGTCGCCGCGTACAAGCGGTCGGGTGACCAGCTCGGCCTGATCATCGCGAGTGGCGACGTGCTGACAGCCGCGCGCCGGGCGCGTTGGCTCGACCGGCTGAACCAACGCGACAACGACGCGCTCGACGAGCTGGTGCAGGTCAGCACCCAGCTCGAGACCCAACGCCGGCAGCTCCGCGACGCCCGCGCTTCGCAGGCCGCGGCCCTCACCGAGCTCGAGGCGCGCGGGCGCGACATCGACGCAAAGCTCCAGGCCGCCGAGGATCGGAGCCGGCAGCTCGCCGCGCAGGCCGCCCAAGCCGCCGAGGCGGCAGCAGCCGCGGAGACGGCCCGTCCGGTGAACCCGAAGGGTGCCGGCAGCGCGCCCCCGGTCGCGCCTCCGGACTACCAGCCGACCCCGGGCGTGCATCCCCACCACGACGACCCGTTCCTCGCGTGCACCCGTGCGCACGAAGGGAGCTACACGTCGTACAACCCGGCCGGCCCGTACATGGGGGCGTACCAGTTCCTCCAGTCGACATGGAACGGTGCGGCGAACCACGCGGGCCGTCCGGATCTCGTCGGCGTGCCGCCGAACACCGCGTCCGAGTACGACCAGGACGACGTCGCGTGGGCCCTCTACCAGTGGCGCGGGGCCGGCCCGTGGGGCGGGCGCTGCGTCTGAGTCGGCAGTCCGACGCTCAACCGATCCAGGCCGGGAGCATCGCCTGCATCAGGTCCTCGTCCGGCGTCGTGCGCCATGCGTCGAGCATCGAGACGGCCATGGGATCGCACCCGACGCGCAACGGCGCCGCGTCGTCGAGGATCGCGTCGGCGATCGCGGTCGCGGCGTCGGCGCTCGACGTGATCTGGTCGTTGATGGCGCTGCGGCCCTCGAAGTACCGGTGGGCCATCGCCTCGTAGTCGGGGTCGCTGATGGCCTCCGGCGGCTTCGCGGAGCCCGCGAGCATGTCGGTGTCGATCGGACCGGGCAGGATCTCGAGCACCCGGATGCCGAACGGACCGAGCTCGGCGCGCAGGCTCTCACCGATCGCGCTCACCGCGGCCTTGCTCGAGCGGTACGGCGCGTAGAACGGGACCGGGGCGAAGAGCGACGACGACGAGATGTTGCAGAGCACGCCCCCACCCGCCTTGCGCAGCGCGGGGACGGCACGACGGCTCACCTCGATGAGCCCGAACACGTTCGTCTCGAACATGTCGCGCCAGAGCTCCATCGGCGTGGCCTCGAAGGCGGGGTGCTCACGCTCGACGGCCGCGTTGTTCACGAGGACCCGCAGCTCGTCCGGGAGGTGGATCGAGTCCGGGTCCGCCACGTCGAGGCGTTCGACGCGGAGCGCCCCACCCTTCGCCGCGACCTCTTCGACGAGGTCGGCGCCCATCTCGGGCTTCCGCATCGTGGCGATGACGTCGAAGCCCCGATCGGCGAGCTCGAGCGCCACGGCTCGACCGATCCCTCGGCTCGCACCGGTGACGACCGCGGTTCCCTCCGCCTGCATCGTTCCCCCCTCCGAGCGCCGCTCGTCGGCCGCCCGCTCACGGGAGTCTACGGTTGAGACCGATGGATCCCGCCGGGCACACCCTCGACTTCACGCCACAGCCCCAGCGCGTCGAGATCGCGGTCGATGGCGTCACGATCGCCTCGTCGAACCGGGCGATCGTCATGCACGAGACGGGCTTGCCGCCGCGCCACTACCTCCCGCCCGACGACGTGCGGCTCGAGCTGACCGCCGCGAGCCCGACCGCTACCGCGTGCCCGTTCAAGGGCCAGGCGTCGTACCTCCACTTCGTCATCGACGGCACCGAGCACCGCGACCTCGCATGGTCCTACGAGCGCCCGATCAACGGGGTCGAGCAGATCACCGGGCTCGTCTGCTTCTTCGACGAGCGGGTGGACGTCATGCTCGACGGCGAGCTGCAGCCCCGCCCGCAGACCGCGTGGTCCCCGACCACCCCCTGATCGTGCGCGCACCCCCACACGCTCAGCCGGGGGCGCCGACCTTGACGAGGTTGGCGTACCCCGCGAGCCCGATCGCGACCACGGCCCCCACGAGCAGCACGAAGCTGATGGACGTCGCGCTCGAGAGCGGCCCCGCCAGCAGCACCCCGACCGGCACGGTGCCGCCGAAGCCCATGATCCAGAGCGCCATCACGCGTCCGCGCACCGCGTCGTCGACGTGCTCCTGCAGGACCGTCGACAGCGACGTGATCACGACGAAGTACGCGTACCCGAGGACGGGCGCGATCGCGAACGCGGCGGCGGGTGTGCGCACCAGCGCGAACACGACGAGCAGCAGCCCGAACGCGACGAGCGCAGGCCGGACGAGCCGGGCCTTCGAGTAACCCGCGAACCACGTCCCGACGCTGATGGCCCCCACCGCGGCGCCGAGCCCGAACACCGCGTAGAAGATCCCGTAGTCCACGGAACGTGGCTTCATGCCGAGGTTCTCGGCCGCGATCACCGGCATGAGCCCGACGAACGCGAGCGAGAAGAACGACAGGAGCACCAGGGTCACGAGCACCCGACGGATCAACGGGTCGCGGCGCGCGATCTGGAACCCCTCGACGAGGCGGGACCGCACCCCCTGCCCCGGGGGGCCCGCGGGGTGACGCGGGTACTGCACCATCAGCAGCGCCACGATGGCGAACAGGTACGTCGCGGCGTTGAGCACGAAGACCGGAGCCGCGCCGCTCGCCGCGTAGATCGCTGCGCCGATGGCCGGCCCGACGACCCGCGACAGGTTCATCTGTACCGACTGCAGGGCCACGGCACCTGGGAGGTCGGGCTTGGGCACGAGCGTCGGGAGGATGGAGTTCAGCGCCGGCGCGCCGAGCGCGTTGCCCACGCCGATCACCAGGACGCACAGCACGATGAGCGTCTCATTCGGGTTCGACGACGTGGCGATCACCGCGAGCACGATCGAGAAGACCAGCTGTTGCACTTGACACGCGAGGAGCAATCGACGGCGGTCGAAGATGTCGGCGAGCACACCACCGACGTTCGACAGGATGAGCAGTGGACCGAGCTGCGCGAAGAAGAGGATGGCGACGTAGGTCTCCGAGTGCGTGAGCGTGTAGCCGTAGGCCCCGAGCAGCACGTTCTGCATCCACGTGCCGATGTTCGACGCGAACATCCCGGACCAGACGACGCGGAAGTCACGATTGCGCAACGCCGCCTGCGCGGTACCCCGGACGAGGGTGCGGTCGCCGTCGACGAACGCGTCGGTCGCGTCCTCGGGACCCGGCTCGTGCGTCGACATGGCGCCGACCCTACGCGGAAACCCCTCCGGCCTCGACGGAGATCGTGCGGGTCACGCGCATCGCCTCCAGCAGCTGTCGGTCGTGCGTGACCAGGAGCAACGTCGTCTTCCCCACACCGTTCGGGCCGACGACGCCCAGGCGCGTCCGCGGGCCGACATCGACGTCGACACCGTCGAGCACGACGCGCGGGCCGTGGGACCGGGCGAGGCCGCGAGCGACCAACGAGAAGGGTGACGAGCCGGACATGCAGCCCTATCCTCCCGCGTGATGCCCGACGTCCGGGAGCCGATGCTGCGAGCCGACCTGCTCGCGCTCGCGACGACGCCGAGCGACCCCGCGGCCGCCGATCGGCTCTGGGGCATCCTCGACGACTACGAAGCCTGGCCCGGCCACCGACTCGTGGGAGCGGACGGAGCGGAGGCCGCGTGGCTGATCGCCCAGCTGGGCGACCTCGGGCTCCAACGCCGGGCACTCGAGCACCTCGAGCACGCGGTCGACGCAGGCGACGCGCCGGCCGCGCACTTCGCCTGCCTCGACGACCGGGTCCGCATGGCAACCGGCAGGCCCCAGGTGTACGGATCGCAGCTCGTCACGGGTGAGGACGGCACCGTGCGACCGTGGCCCATCGAGGATCCCGACGGCGTCGACGAGCGCCGTAGCCGGGTGGGGCTCCCTCCGCTCGCCGAGCACACTGCCAGCCTCATCGCGGAGCTGCACCGGCGCACCTGATCGATCGGGAGCTCGGCGGCGGGCCGCGTCCGGGTACGGCAACCCCCGCCGCTAGATTCCTGCCATGCCCACGCGCCTCCTCCGCATCGCTGCCCTCGCGGCCGCCGCTGCGATCCTCGTCGCCGGCTGCGGCGGCGGCGGCGACCGGCCGTCCCTCGGCGCCAAGGCCGATCCCGGCACCGTCACGAGCACGACCGCCCTCCCCGCCTACTCGAGCCTGATCGCCCAGCCCCTCGGCAACGAGGTCAAGGTGCACCAGGAGCCGAACGCCTCCAGCCCTTCCGAGGCGTACCCCAACCCCTGGCAGCTCGACGACAACCCGGCCCACGTCGTGCCCCAGGTGTTCCTCGTCGAGTCCGAGCGGGGTGGCTGGGTCGAGGTGCTGCTCCCGGTCCGCCCGAACGGCACCACCGGATGGGTCCGCAAGCAGGACGTGCGCCTCACGCCGAACCGGTACAGCATCGACGTGTCGCTCACCGACCGCCAGATCACCGTGCACGACGGTGACCAGGTGCTCGTCCAGGAGCCCGTCGCCATCGGTGCGAGCGACACGCCGACCCCTCCCGGGACGTACTTCCTTCGGGTGCTCCTGAAGGCTCCCGACCCGAACACGGTCTACGGGCCCTACGCGTACGGCCTGTCCGCGCACTCCGACGTGCTGACCACGTTCAACGGTGGTGACGGGGAGATCGGCATCCACGGCAACGACGACGCGTCGGTGCTCGGGAAGGACGTCACCCACGGGTGCATCCGGATCAGCAACGACAGCATCACGCGACTCGCCGGGATCCTGCCGCTCGGGACGCCCGTCGACATCGTCGCCTGAACCGAGCACCACGGAGCGACCGGAGCACGCAAGGGGGAGCGCGCGATGCGCATCGAAGGGTCGAAGATCTTGGTCACCGGCGCGTCGTCCGGCATCGGTGCCGCGCTCGGCGCCGATGCTCGCGGCAAGAGGGGCAACGGTCGGCATCGTCGCCCGTCGCAGGGAACGACTCGAAGAGGTGCTCGCGCAGTGCGTGCAGCACGCACCCGACTCGCGGCTCTGGAGCGCCGACCTCGGCGACCTCGATGCCGCGGCGCGAGTGGCACTCGAGGCGTGGGACGCGTTTGGTGTCGTCGACGTGCTCGTGAACAACGCAGCCATCCCGAAGCGCATGCCGGTCCCGCGCCTCACCGCCGACGAGATCGACACCGTCATGCGGGTCAACTTCACCTCGCCCGTCCGCATGACGATGGCCCTGCTCCCCCGTTGGCTGGAGCGTGACGCCGGCTGCGTCGTCAACGTCTCGTCCATGGGAGGGCGCATCGGCATCGCGCACGAAGCGGCGTACTGCGCGTCGAAGTTCGCGTTGTGCGGCTGGAGCGAGTCGATGGCGATCGACCTCTACGACACGAACGTCGAGGTGAAGCTCGTCCTCCCCGGACCCATCGAGACCGAGATCTGGGACGTCCCGGACAACGACCCCGCCCTCTACGCCGGGCCGTTCGTCCCGGCCGCGGACTGCGCGCAGAGCATCATCGAAGCGATCGAGGGCGACGGCTTCGAGTACTACGCGCCCCCGGAGTTCCCGGGTGGGCTCGGGAAGCAGGCCGACATGGTGGTCGGCAAGACGACCAACCCGGACGCCTTCATCGACGCCATGGGACAGATGGCTCGCGGCTGAGCCACCAGCGCGACCAACCGCGCGGCATCACCCCGCGACCGGCGACACCTCGACCGGGATCCCGTTGAGGATCGCGTTGCCGGAGAGCGGATCGAGTGCAGCGCCGTCGGTGAGCACGTTGCTGTTCACTCCGGGTCGCGTCGCGGCGACCCCCAGGTCGGTGCCCGCGACGTCATGACCCCATCCGTGGGGGAGGCTCACCACACCGGGCATCACGGCGTCCGTGACCTCGACCGGTGCGTCGACGACACCGACGCGGGAGGCGACGTGCGCACCCGCACCGTCGGCGAGACCGAGACGTCGGGCGTCCTCGGGGTGCACATGCAGCGTGCACCGGGCCTTGCCCTTCACGAGCACCTCGAGGTTGTGCATCCACGAGTTGTTCGACCGCAGGTCGCGGCGACCGACGAGGACCAGGCCGTCAGGGCCGGATCGCGCCGGATCCGCGGCCAGGGAGGCACGAAGGCGTTCGACGTCGGCGACGATCGGGGGCGGCGCGAGCTCGACCTTCCCGCTCACGGTGCGCAGCATCCCCGGGATACGAGGCTCGAGCGGCCCCAGGTCGATCCCGTGCGGGTTCGCCTCCAGCACAGCGAGGGACAGCCCGTCCCCGTCGCCACCTGCACCCTCGGCGAACCCGTCGCCGTAGGGCCCGGTGCGCAGCATCAGGTCGAGGATCCGCTCCGGACCCCGACGCGGCGCGAGCGCCTCGTGCAGCTCGCCCGGGTCACGACCCTCGACGTTCGAGCCGGAGCGACCCACCGCCTGGTCGACGAGCCCGTGCACGACGAAGTCGTCGAGCGCGTGAGGATCGGCATCCGCCCCCTGCCCGGCGAAGATGTTGGCGAGCCGCAACATGATCTCCCACTCGTGCATCTCGTCGGGTTCGAGCTCGACGAGCGGCGGTGAGTAGTTCGCGATGTTGCGGACGGACAGCTGGTAGAAGGCGAGGTCGTAGTGCCCCCGCGCGAGCAGTGACGGTGCAGGGAGGATCACGTCGGCATGTCGCGTCGTCTCGTTGCGGTAGATGTCGACGCTCACCATGAAGTCGAGCGACGCGAGGGCTTCGGCCAGCCGCGCGCTCTCGGGCGTCGAGGTGGCCGGGTTGCCGGCGATCGTGAGGAGCGCCCGGACCTGTCCGTCGCCCGGCGTCTCGATCTCCTCGGCCAGACACGCGACCGGCAGCTCGCCGAACATCTCGGGGGCCTCGCGCACGCGGCTGCGGCGACGCCCGAAGCGCACCCCCCGACCACCGCCTTCCTTCCGCTGACCGGTGTTCGCGCTCCCGGTGGCCGGGTTGGCGAACATCGCCCCGCCCTCGCGGTCGAGGTTCCCGGTGAGCACGTTGAGCACGTCGACCAGCCAGGACGCCAAGGTGCCGAACTCTTGCGTGCACGTCCCGATCCGGCCGTACACCACGGCGCGTGGCGCAGCTGCGAGCTCGCGCGCGGTACGGCGGATCGTGTCCGCCTCGATCCCGCAGATCGGAGCCACCTGCTCGGGCGTGAAGTCGCGCGCCAGTGCCGTGACCTCGTCGACCCCGACCACGTGCTCGGAGAGGGAACCGATCGCCACCAGTCCCTCGACCACGAGCACGTTGACGAGCGCGAACAGGAGATGCGCATCGGTGCCGGGGCGGATGAAGAGGTGCTCGTCGGCCGCGTCCGCCGTCTTGGTGCGGCGTGGGTCGACGACGACGAGCTTCCCGCCGCGCGCCCGCAGGGCGCGGAGCCGCCCCGGGAGGTCGGGCGCGGTCCAGAGGCTGCCGTTCGACTCGAACGGGTTCGCACCGAGCATCAGCAGGTGATCGGTGCGGTCGACATCGGCCAATGGCACCGACAGTCCGGTGCCGAACATGAGCCCGGCCGAGACCTGCTTCGGCATCTGGTCGACAGTGCTCGCGGAGAAGACGTTCGCGGAGCCCATGGCCTGGAGCAGGACTCGGTTGTAGATCAGGTTCGCGAGGCTGTGCGCGTTGGGGTTCCCCAGGTAGACGGCGACGGCGTCGCGCCCGTGCGCCTCGAGGATCGGTGCGAGGCCCGCCTCGACGGCGCGGAACGCCTCGTCCCAATCGACCTCTTCCCACTCGTCCGCACCGCGCCGGACGAGCGGACGGCGCAGCCGGTCGGGGTCGGCTTGGAGCGCCTTGATGGCGGTGCCCTTCGGGCACAGGTAGCCCTGGCTGAAGACGTCGTCGCGGTCGCCCCGCACCAGGGTGATGTCACGTCCGTCGAGGTGCAGCTCGAGCCCGCACGTGGCCTCACAGAAGGGACAGGTTCGGAACTCGACCCGCTTCGGCATGCCCGGAGGGTACGCCTCGGGGCGCGCCGCCGCGTATGGTGTGCCGCCACCGATGACCGACCGCCTCTATTTCCGCCAGCTCCTCGCGGGCCGCGACTTCGCAGTCGCGGACCCGATCGCGCGTCAGATGGTGAACTTCGTGTACCTCATCGGCGATCGGGAGACGGGTGAGGCCGTGGCGGTGGATCCTGCCTACGGCGTCGCCGAGCTCGTCGAGCTCCTCGCCGCCGACGGTCTCCGCCTCACCGGCGTGCTGGCGACGCACTGGCATCCGGACCACATCGGCGGCGACCTGATGGGGTACGGCATCGAGGGCATCCAGGAGCTCGCCGGGATGACCGACGTCCACGCGCCGGTGCACGTGCACCGCGAAGAGGCCGAGTGGGTGAAGCGCTCGATCGGTGTGTCCGACTCCGACCTGACGCTCCACGACAGTGGCGACACCGTGGCGGTCGGTGACATCCCGATCACCCTGATGCACACGCCGGGCCACACGCCCGGCAGCCAGTGCTTCCTCGTCGACGGCAAGCTCGTCGCCGGCGACACCCTGTTCCTCGACGGGTGCGGCCGCACCGACTTCCCGGGGTCGGACCCCGACGCGATGTACGAGAGCCTCACGCAGCGGTTGGCCACCGTGCCCGACGACACGGTCCTGTATCCGGGCCACTTCTACTCACCGCCGACGCCGTCCGCGAGCATGGGCGACACCCGCCGGAACAACTACGTGTACCGGATCAGGAGCCTCGACCAGTGGCGCACGCTGATGGGCGTCGACTGAGCGCCCACTCGACCTTCCGTCTGGCCGACGACCGGATCGACTCCGAGGTCGGGGCCGTGCTGGCCGGTGAGCTGCTCGTGGACCTCGCGGCGCGGTACGGGTCCGACGAGATCGAGCATCCCTTGCCCGACGAGCTCGCACCACCGGACGGGATCTTCTTCGTGGTGTGGCGCGTGGACACGCCCGTCGGGTGCGGCGGGGTGCGCCGCCACGCGGACGGTGTCGGCGAGATCAAGCGCATGTACACCCGGCCCGAGGCCCGCCGGTCCGGCGTCGGCCGGATGCTGGTGCGCGCGATCGAGGCCCGGGCACGCGAGATCGGGTACGCACGACTCGTCCTCGAGACCGCGACCGAGCAACCCGAGGCGATCGAGCTGTACCACGCGCTGGGCTACGAACCCATGGAGGCCTACGGCGCATACCTCGAGTACCCGAACACCCGCTGCTTCACCAAGACCCTGTGAAATCCAGGATGATCGTCGCAGGCGCTAGGAAGGGTCGAAGAGGACCGGGAGGGCGACAGGGCCACGGAACGCGAGGCCCTCGATCACCAACGGATCGGCCTCCGGGTCGACCCGCAGGTTCGGCAGGCGGTCGAGGATCGTGTTGAGGCCGACGCGCAGCTCGAGCCGAGCGAGGTGCATCCCGAGGCACTGGTGCTGGCCGGTGCCGAACGCCATGTGGTTCTGCGCCGGGCGGTCGAGGTCGAACTCCTCGGCGTGGTCGTAGCGCGTGGTGTCGTGGTTCGCCGACGCGGTGATCACGCCGATCGGGGAGCCGGCCGGGATCGGACAACCGGCGACCTCGGTGTCGGCCGTCGCGACGCGGCTCACCTGCGTGACCGACGACTCCCAGCGAAGCGTCTCCTCGATCAGTGCGGGGATCAGCTCCCGGTCCGCGCGAACCTGCTCCATCACCCCCGGCTGCGTCAGCAAGGCTGCGAGCGCGTTGCCCATCACGCGGAAGGTGGTCTC
The DNA here is from genome assembly GCA_963720675.1 of uncultured Acidimicrobiia bacterium. Classification (GTDB taxonomy): domain Bacteria; phylum Actinomycetota; class Acidimicrobiia; order IMCC26256; family PALSA-555; genus JALHSW01. The sequence goes on from CAVRGH010000010.1 coordinate 957,383, forward strand.
CGCTCCGGCGGGCAACAACAGTCGGAGGAACCCGTAGATCTTCTCGTCGGTGAGGCGCTGACCGTCGATCTCGGCGTGCACGAGGTCGCTGAGCAGATCGCCCTGCGGGTTGTCACGGCGCTCGGCGACGAGCGGCTCGAGGTACTCGCGCATCGCCCGCGACGCCGCCATGCCGACCTCGGGGTTCAGCGGACCGGTGTTGATCTGCTCCGACCACTGGTGGAACTGTTGGCTGTCCTCGATCGGCACGCCGACGATCGCGCAGATCACGCGCACCGGGTACCGACTCGTGATGTCGCGCACCAGGTCGGCGCGACCGAGCGCAGCGATCGCATCGATGCTCTCGTTGATCGCCGGCTCGATCGCGGTCTCTCCCCATTGCTCGAGCTGGGAGGCGCGGAACGCGTGGGCCACGAGGTTGCGGTACGACCGGTGCTCCTTGCCGTCCATCGCGAGGATGAGCTCGCCCATGAACTGACCGATGTGCTCGGCGTTGATCGTCGACGAGAAGGTCTGCCCGTCGCGCAGCACGCTCTCGACGTCGTCCCAACGCGTGATCTGGTACGACGACCGTTCGGGCGTCCCCATCATCGAGCCGTCGGTCCTGATGACCGGACAGACCTCGCGGGCCCGGCCCCACTGCTCGTAGGGCTGCCCGGTGACGAAGTCGATCTCCTCGTACTCGAAGGCGGGCGCGTCCTGCGTCACTCCGGTGCTCCCCTGTCGAGGCGGCGACGGCACCCGCCCCATCCCCCGGGACTGGGCGCTCGTCGAGGTGTTTGCTGACACGGTAGTCAGGTTCCGCGAGGTACCGCTAGCCTCTCGCCTCGTGGCCACCGAAGGTGCCGACCCGTTCGCAGAGACCGAGGACCAGCAGGCGCTGCGCGCGCTCGCGCGCGACGTCGCCGAGCGCGAGCTCGCCCCGAACGCGCGGCACTGGGACGAGACGGAGGAGTTCCCGCAGGGTTCCTGGGACGCGCTCCGGAAGGCCGAGCTCTTCGGCATCACCGTCGAGGAGCGGTACGGCGGCATGGGGATGGGCGACATCGAGGCGGCGATCGTCCTCGAAGAGCTCGCCCGCTACGACGTGTCGAGCGCGATCCTCGCCCAGCTGACGTTCAACGGTCCGCCGCGCGCCATCCAGCACCTGGGCAGTGACGCGATGAAGGAGCGCTGGCTCCCGCTGGCCGCGAGCGGTGAAGCGCTGTTCAGCATCGGGATCAGCGAGACCGAAGCCGGGTCCGCGGTCACGCACATGCGCGCTCGCCTCACGCCCGACGGTCCTCCCGGCGCGAACGGACAGGCCTACCGCCTCAACGGGTACAAGAACTACGTCACGGGCGGTCACAAGGCACGCTGCTGCCTGGTCTGGTGCCGGTTCCCGGACAGCGAGGGCGCGAAGGGCATCGGCGCGGTGCTGGTCGACCTCGAGGGCGAGGGCGCGACCGTGCAGGGCACCCACGTGAAGATGGGCCTGCGCGGCACGAGCGAGGCGGAGCTCGCGTTCGACGACGTGCGCATCGAGCCCGAGGACGTGCTCCTCCCGGGCAATGCCTCCGACAGTGAGTCGTTCAAGACGCTGATCTCGCACATCAACCACGAGCGCTGCGGCAACGCGGCCATGTGCATCGGTGCTGCCCAAGGCGCGCTCGAGTACGCCGTCCGCTACATGAACGAGCGGACGATCGGCGGGCAGCCGCTCGCCAAGCTCCAAGGGCTCCAGTGGAAGGTCGCCGACATGGCGACGCAGCTCGAGGGCGCTCGGATGCTGCTCCAGCGCGCGCTCCGCCTCGCGGGTCCGCACGGCACGCCGCCCGCCCTCGAGACCGCGATGGCGAAGTCCGCCGCGAACCTGGCGGCGAAGTTCGTGTGCGACGAGGCGATCCAGCTCCTGGGTGGGTATGGCTACTCCCGCGAGTTCCCCGTCGAGCGCGCGTATCGCGACATCCGCGGCCTGTGCATCGGCGCCGGCACCGTCGAGATCCAGCGGAACTTCATCGGGTCCCAGGTGCTGCGGGGCGCGACGTCGTCGAGCACGGGTTGGCGCAACCCGCTCGTCTGAGCGAGATGCCGCGACTTCGAGCGACGTACCGCAGTCCCGAAGCGTCGTCCTACCTCCTGCCGGGCGGCGCGTGGGACCTCCCGTCACTGGACTCCCTCTGCACCGACGCGTCGCACCGCGCCACCGGCGACCTGGTGGTCGATGCGAGTGCGGGAGTCCGACTCGACGGTGGAGGGCTCGCGGCGCAGGTGGACGCGCTCGCGGGTGGCCTGCGGGCCGCAGGGGTGCGGCGCGGGAACGTCGTCGCCTGGCAGGCACCGAACTGGTGGGAGGTGATCGTCCTCTACCGGGCGTGTTGGCGACTCGGCGCGGTCGCCGGCCCGATCCACCACCTCGCCGGTCCGGCCGACGTGGGGCGCATGCGCACGATCCTCGACCCGAAGCTGTTCCTGGGCCCCGACGACATCCGCGGCCCCGGCAGCCGATTCACCGACCTGCTCGAAGGGAGCACCCCGGAGACGACGTCGGCGGCGCGCCCGAGTGATCTGGCGGTCGTGCTCTTCACCTCGGGGTCGACCGGCGGACCGAAGGCCGCCCTCCACACCCAGCGCGGCCTCGCGTACAAGGCGCGCGTGATGGCCGCCGCGCACGAGCTCACCCAACACGACGCCGTGCTCATGCCGGCGCCGCTCGCGCACATCTCGGGATTGCTCAACGCCATCCTGATCCCCGGCGTGGTCCCGATGCGCGCCGAGGTCATGGCGAAGTGGGACCCCGAGGACGCGCTCGTCACGATCGAGCGGGAACGCATCACGTTCATGATCGGACCGCCCACCTTCTTCGTCGCCCTGATGGGCGCCCCCGACTTCCGCACCGACCGCGTCGCGTCGCTCCGCCTCGTCTCGAGTGGCGGTGCCGGCGTCACCCCCGCGTTCGTCGAGGAGGCAACCGCCCGGCTCGACTGCCGCGTGAAGCGCACCTACGGGTCGACCGAAGCGCCGACGATCACGACCAGCACGCCCAGCGACAGCGTGACCCGCGCGCGGGAGACGGACGGGCGCGCGACCGGCGCGGCCCGGTTGCGGGTCAGCGATCCCGCGACCGGCCGGGAACGGGCGCCCGGCCAGGTCGGTGAGCTCTGGCTGCGCGGACCGGAGCTGTTCGCCGGGTACGCCGACGTCGAGCAGACGCGGGAGTCGATCACGCGCGGTTGGTTCCGGACCGGCGACCTCGCGACCGTCGACGACGACGGGTGGCTCACGATCGTCGGCCGCATCAAGGACATCATCATCCGGGGCGGCGAGAACATCGCGGCCGCCGAGGTCGAGGGGATCCTCGAGGCCCACCCCCACGTGCGACAGGCCGTCGCCGTCGGACGGCCCGATGATCGGCTCGGTGAGCGGGTGTGCGCGTTCGTCGTCGCGTCCCGACCGTTCGACCTCGAGGCGTGCCGGGCCTGGTTCGCCGAGCGGGGCATTGCCCGGTTCAAGACGCCCGAGCGGGTCGTGCAGCTCGACGAGCTCCCCCTCCTGGCGGCCGGCAAGGCCGACCGGGCCGCCCTCAAGGCCCGCGCCGCCGCCGAGACCGCCTAGTCCTGGATGCGCTGCTCACCCGGCTCAGCCGGGGTGAGGAACGCAGGTCCATGGGTGCGTGTGCTCGCGGCGCGTTCAGCCGTTCGGCAGGAAGACCGAGACGATCTGCTCCGTCACCACGGGATCACCGGAGCCGGCATCGCACCATTGCGTCTGCAGGATCGTCATCTGCATCTCGCCTCGCCGGCCCTGCTTGAGGAACGGCTTCGAGACACGCATGCGACCCTCGAGCACGTCGCCGACGACAGGTTGCCGGTGGTACTCGAAGTGCTGCTCACCGTGCAGGTAGAGCCCGGACTCCGACGTGCCGTCCGACGGCAGACCCGAGTCGGGTGGCACCATCGAACCGGAGCTGCCCTCGGGCTGGAGATCCGGCAGCGCGGCGCCGTGGGTCATGACGAACGTGAACGTCGGTGGCACCGGCACGGCGTCGAACCCTGCTTCGCGCGCCGCGCGCTCCGACGAGAACACCGGGTTGCGGTCCTTGACCGCTCGGGCGAACAACGCCACCGGTACCGGTTCGATGCATACCCGTACCGGTGCGCCCCACTCGCCGAACTCCGGTTCCGGTTCGGCCGACGACTCACCCTCCTCTGTGGCCATCAGATGACGCTCTCACCGGCCTCGACGCGCGGCCGGAGCATCGCAGCGAGCCGCTCCCGATGGAACGACGCGTCACCGAACGAAAGCTGGTCGAGCTGTGCGCGCTTCAGGAAGAGATGCAGGTCGTGCTCCCAGGTGAAGCCGATCCCGCCGTGCACCTGGAGTGCGGACGCCATCACGCGCTTCGACGCGTCCCCGCACCACACCTTCGCCGTCGACGCGGCGATCGACGCCTCGGGATCACCGGCCGCGAAGCACCATGCCGCCCAGTAGGTCGTCGAACGCATCCCCTCGACATCGACGAGCATGTCGGCGCACCGGTGTTTGACCGCCTGGAAGCTGCCGATCGGCCGACCGAACTGGACCCGGTCCTTCGCGTACTCCACCGACAGATCGAGGACGCGGAGCGCGCCGCCGAGCATCTCGGCGCACGCCGCGACCGATCCGAGGTCGACCACGCGCTCCACGGCATCGCCGCCACCGAGTCGCACCGCAGCAGCGCCGTCGAGGTGCAGCCAACCGACCTCACGCGTGCGATCCATCGCAGACTCCCGTGCGGGGTGACCCAGCGCGTCGAGGTCCACGGCAAACAGCCCCGGACCGTCGTCGGTCGCCGCCACGACCACGGCGACGGACGCACTGGGCGCGTACGGCGTCGGGTCGGGCCGACCGCTCAGCACCCAAGCGCCGCCGGTCGCTTCGGCCCGTACGGCACCCGCCTCGCGGCTCCAGGCCACGCAGCCGATCGCGCCCTCGAGCAGGCGGGCCGCCAGATCGGAGGCGCCACCTGCGGCCAGCGCGTCCAGGGCCAGCACCGTGCTCGCGAACGGGGCCGGGGCGGCATGGCCGCCCACCGCTTCGAGCAGCACGGCGATCTCGACGGCGCCCAGCCCCAGGCCACCGTCGGCCTCGGCCTGCCCGACGACCGGCCAGCCCTGCTCACACATCGCGTCCCAGAGCGCGGCGTCGAACCCACCGCCTGCTTCGACCACCACGCGCACCTGCGTCGGCGAGGCCATGCCGTCGAGCACCTCGCGCGCCCCGTCCCGCAGCGCGACCTGGTCCTCCGAGAGATCGAAATCCACCGCTCTTGCTCCGCTTCCGCTCCGCTGTGAGTCTGTCGTGAACCTATCGGACGGCTCGGAACGGGCACGAGGGCGCCGCTACGCTGCGAACGAGTCGACACCAGCAGAGGAGCAGCCACGGTGAGCGAGCAGCCTGCCATCTTGCGATACGGCGAGAAGGAGGTCGAGCTTCCCATCGTGCGCGGGTCCGAGGACGAGCTCGGCGCCAACATCGGCAAGCTGCGCGCGCAGACCGGCATCGTGACCCTCGACAACGGGTTCCTGAACACGGGATCGTGCGAGTCCGCGATCACCTACATCGACGGCGACGCCGGCATCCTGCGCTACCGCGGGATCCCGATCGAGCAGCTCGTCTCGGGCCACAAGGCTTCGTTCCTCGAGACGTCGTACCTCCTCATCTACGGGCAGCTCCCGACGCGCGACGAGCTCGACACCTTCCGCTACGCCATCCGCAAGCACACGCTGGTCCACGAGGACGTCAAGCACTTCTTCGACGGCTTCCCCAAGGACGCGCACCCCATGGCGACGCTCTCGTCGGCCATCACCGCGCTCTCGACCTTCTACCAGGACAGCCTCGACCCGAAGGATCCGGTCGAAGCCGAGCTCTCGATCGTCCGTCTGATGGCGAAGCTGCCGACCATCGCGGCGTACGCGTACAAGAAGTCGGTCGGCCAGCCGTTCGTGTACCCGAACAACAAGCTCGACCTGATCGAGAACTTCCTCACGATGATGTTCTCGCTCCCGTCCGAGCCCTACGAGGTGAGCCCGACCGTCGTCAAGGCGCTCAAGGTGCTCCTCATCCTCCACGCGGACCACGAGCAGAACTGCTCCACCTCGACCGTCCGCCTGGTCGGATCCAGCGAGGTGAACATCTACGCGGCGATCGCGGCCGGCATCAACGCGCTGTGGGGTCCGCTCCACGGTGGGGCGAACCAGGCCGTCATCGAGATGCTCGAGGACATCCGCGACGGTGGCGGCGACCTCAACACGTTCGTGGCCCGCGCCAAGGACCCCGACGACTCGTTCCGCCTCTCGGGCTTCGGGCACCGCGTGTACAAGAACTACGACCCGCGCGCCCGGATCCTCAAGACGATCGCCGACGAGCTCATCGACGAGATGGGTCAGCGTGACGAGCTCCTCGACCTCGCAAAGCAGCTCGAGGACGTCGCGCTCGCCGACGAGTACTTCATCGAGCGCAAGCTGTACCCGAACGTCGACTTCTACTCCGGCCTCATCTACCGCGCGATGGGCTTCCCGACGAACATGTTCACCGTGCTGTTCGCCATGGGACGCCTCCCCGGCTGGCTCGCGCACTGGAAAGAGATGATCGAGAGCCCGGCCACCAAGATCGGCCGCCCGCGCCAGATCTACACCGGCCCCACGGAGACGCAGTACGTCCCGGTCGACCAGCGTTCCTGAGCCCGCCGCAGGCGATGAACCTCGAGCCGACCGCCGACGAAGCCGCACTGCGCGCCGAGGTGCGCGGCTGGCTGCATGAGCACCTGCCGTGGGAGTACGGCAAGGGACTCCCACCGCGCTTCGACGACCTCGCCGAAGAGGTGACGTTCGGGCGCGAATGGCAAGGGAAGCTCGCGAGCGGCCGCTGGGTCGGCGTCCCGTGGCCCGAGGAGTTCGGCGGCCGCGGCGCCGGCGCCGTCGAGCACTTCATCGTCACCGAGGAGCTCGCTCGCGCCCGGGCACCGGAGCTGGTCGGCCGCATCGGCATCAACCTCGTGGGCCCGACGCTGCTCGCGCACGGCACCCCCGAGCAGCAGGAGCAGTGGCTCCCGAAGATCCTCCCGGCCGAGCACATCTGGTGCCAGCTGTTCAGCGAGCCCGGCGCCGGGAGCGACCTCGCCGCCGTCTCCACGCGTGCGGTGCGCATGACCGCCGACGACGGCCAGGACGCGTGGATCCTCGACGGGCAGAAGGTCTGGACGAGCTACGCCCAGTTCGCCGACTGGGGCCTCTGCCTCGCCCGCACCAACCCCGACGTCGCGAAGCAACATGGCATCACCGCGCTCGCGGTCGACATGCGCGCGCCCGGCGTCGAGGTCCGTCCGCTGCGTCAGATCACCGACGAGACCGAGTTCAACGAGGTGTTCTTCGACGGTGTCGTGATCCCGGACACGCAGCGGATCGGACCGGTCGACGAGGGCTGGCGCGTCGCCAACTCGACGCTCACCCACGAGCGTGGCATCAATCCGCGCCAGCTCGTCATCCACATCCAGCTCGTCGAGGAGCTGCTCCGCCTCGCGCTCGACTCCGGCGCGTTCGACGACGACCGCCTCCGCCCGCGGCTCGCGCAGGCCATGGTGGAGGTGCGCCTCTTCCAGCTGCACAACTGGCGGACCCTGTCGCGTGTCGCGAAGGGCGATCCCCCGGGCCCCGAGGGCAGCGCGCTCAAGCTCTACTGGAGCGAGATGAGCAAGCGCCTCCACGACACCGTCATGGCCGTGCTCGGGCCCGCCGCGCCGCTCTGGCACGGGGCCGACGAGAACCCCGGCGACGGCACGTGGCAGCGCTCCTGGCTCTACTACCAGGCGTCCTCCATCTGGGCGGGCACGAACGAGATCCAGCGCAACATCCTGGGCGAGCGCGTCCTCGGCCTCCCGCGCGAGCCCAAGCGCGTCGCGTCCTAGAGCCTCGGCGGTACGCTGACATCGATGTCAGTTCCTGAGTTCGGAGCGATCCGCTACGAGGTCGACGGGCCCGTCGCAACGCTCACCCTGAACCGGCCCGACGCGGCCAACGCGCAGAGCACGCAGATGCTCGAAGAGATCGACGCGGCCCTCGACCTCGCCGACGCCGACGACGCCGTGCGTGTCGTGGTCGTCGCCGGCGAGGGCAAGCACTTCTCCGCCGGGCACGACCTCAAGGAGATCCTCGACGGGACCACCGAGTGGGCCCGGATGCGCGCCACCGCCGAGGGCAAGCTCCGCCACGAGCAGGTCATGTACTGGGACAAGTGCCTCCGCCTGCGCGACTTCCGCAAGCCCACGATCGCCGCGGTGCAAGGTGCGTGCGCGGCAGCCGGGCTGATGCTCGCATCGATGTGCGACCTCATCGTCGCGGCCGACGACGCTCGCTTCTCGAACCCCGTCGCCCGCATGACCGGCGTCGGCGTCGAGCTGCTCGTCGAGCCGTGGGAGCTCGGACCCCGCAAGGCCAAGGAGTTCCTCCTCTGTGCGACCACCATCGATGCGGCAGAAGCCGAGCGGCTCGGTCTCGTCAACAAGGTGGTCCCCCGCGCCGAGCTCGCTCGAGCCGCGAAGGACATGGCCGACCAGGTCGCGCTCGTCCCGCCGGTCACCGCCGAAGCGATCAAGGACACGATCAACCACATGGTCGACGGCCAGGGCCAGCGCGAGTCGTGGCGCTACCACTTCATGGTGCACCAGTTCGTGAGCAACAGCGCGACCGCGCTCGCCGCAACCGACGCCCGGAAAGCGGGCGGGATGGACGCGGTGAAGCGCGAGCAGGCAGGCGAGTGAGCCGTCCCCTCGACGGTCTTCGCGTGCTCGACCTCGGCACGCGGATCGCGGCTCCGTTCTGCGCGGGCTTGCTCGGCGAACAGGGCGCGGAGGTCGTCAAGATCGAGCAACCCGGCACCGGCGACTTCATGCGCGAGATCGGCCCGTTCGCACGGGCCGAGGACGGCACCGACTACTCGCTGTTCTGGGCGGTCGAGGGACGCGGCCGCCAGAGCGTGACGCTCGACCTGCGGCGTGCGGAGGGCCAGGACCTCTTCCGCCGACTGGCAGCCACTGCTGACGTCGTGGTGGAGAACTTCCGCCCGGGCACGCTCGAGAAGTGGCACGTCGCCCCCTCCGACCTCCCCGACCGTCTCGTCACCGTACGCATCAGCAGCTTCGGACAGGACGGACCGAACGCGCCCCGGCCCGGCCTCGACCGCGTCGGCATCGGCTACGGGGGCCTGTTGCACCTGACCGGCTACCCCGACCGGCCGCCGGTGCGGGTCGGTGTCACGATCTCCGACTACCTGACCGGGGTGTTCGCCGCGCAGGCCGCGACGGCAGCCCTGTACGCCCGCGACGCACGAGGTGGCACCGGTGCGGTGATCGACGCGGCGCTCTACGGCGCCGCGCTCCGCATCCTCGAGTGGACGCTCCCCGCCTACGACAAGCTCGGCACGATCCGAAGCCGCGAGGGGAACCGGCTCGCCAACTCCGCGCCGCTCGACAACTACCCCACCGCCGACGGCAAGTTCGTGTGCATCGTCGCCGGCTCCGACGCGAACTTCGCTCGCCTCTGCAAGGCGATGGACCGACCCGACCTCCCCGACGACCCGAGGTTCGCCCGGCTCGCAGACCGCGCCGCGCGCGGCGACGAGATCAACGGGATCGTGGCCGACTGGACCGCGACGTTGCCCGCCGCCGAGATCGAGGAGCGTTGCGTCGCGTCCGATGTGCCGGTCGCGACCGCCTACACGGCGGCCGACATCTTCGCCGACGTCCACATCGCGGCCCGCGGCGATCTCGTGACCGTGGACGATCCGATCGTCGGTCCGCTGCGCCAGCAGGCGCCGTACCCCCGCACGGTCGGCACCGCCGTCGAGGCACCGACCGGTGCACCCCGCCTGGGTGAGCACACCCGCACCGTCCTCGGGAGCACGCTCGGACTCTCCGACGGCGAGCTCGACCGGCTCGCGGCCGACGGGATCACGTCGAGCACGCGCCCGGTGCACGACGGCCTCTTCGGCCAGGACGCCGCGGGCAACGCCTTCCTCATCGGTGGGCGCTGCGACGCGTGTGCACGAGTGCAGTTCCCGATGGCCCCGACGTGTCCGGCCTGCGGCGGGGACGCCATCGCCGAGATCCACCTGTCCGACCACGGCACCCTGTGGGGCTGGACCGCGGTCACCGCTCCCCCGCCGGGCTACCTCGGCGACGTGCCCTACGGCTTCGGCGTCGTCGAGCTCCCGGAAGGCCTCCGGATCATCACCCGGCTCGAGGAATCGGATCCGGCGCGGCTCGCGTACGGGATGCCCATGCAGCTGGTCGTCGCGGAGCTCGGCCCGGACGCCGATGCCGAGGATCCCGAGACGATCCTCACCACCTACTCGTTCGCGCCCACGACCTCGACGAAGCAGGCCACGCCATGAGTGGCGGCGTCGCGATCGCGGGGACCGGGATGCACCCGTTCGGGCGGTTCGACGGGACGACGGTGACCGAGATGGGGGTCACCGCGGTGCGCGCCGCGCTCGCCGAGGCCGGCAACCCGGCGTTCCAAGCCGCGTTCTGCGCAACCGTGTACTCCGGGGTGGCCGCCGGTCACAAGGTGCTGGGTGCACTCGGCCTCACGGGCGTCCCGATCGTCGACGTCGAGGCCGGCTGCGCGAGCGGTGGCGCCGCGCTCATGCTCGCCGCGAGCGCGATCCGCGCCGGGCAGTACGACTCGGTGCTCGTGTTCGGCATCGAGAAGATGCCGCGCGGCATCATCCGGTCGTCGTTCTTCGAGCCGTGGCGCGAGCAGGCGGGCCTCGCCGCGACCCCGTCGTACTTCGCACTCCGGGCGCAGCGCCTCATGCGGGAGTCGGGCATCACCAAGGAGCAGCTCGCGCGCGTCGTCGTGAAGAACCGCACGAACGGCGTCGACAACCCGAACGCGATGTTTCGGAAGCCGACGACGGTGGACGACGTGCTCGGGTCCCGCCTCGTCTGCGAGCCGCTGCACCTCTTCATGCTCTGCTCCCCGAACGAGGGGGCAGCCGCGATCCTGCTGCGGAGGGCCGACGACGTCGACGCCGGGGCACCGAAGCTCGCGGCTGCGGTGCTGCGCTCCCACCTCCCGGGTTCGGTGCTCGGCGAGGCCACACCGATGAGCGGCATCGCCGACGAAGAGATCACACCGCCGAGCACGCTCGCGGCGCCGGCGACGCGTACGAGGAGGCCGGCGATCGGTCCGGACGACCTCGACCTGGTCGAGTGCCAGGACACCGACGCCGGCGCGTGAGGTGCTGGCCTACGAGGAGCTCGGCCTGTGCCGCGAAGGGCGAGTCGGCGCCGACTCGTCGACGACGCGGCGACGACGCTCGGGCGGGAGCCTCCCGGTCAACGTGAGCGGCGGGCTGCTCTCGAAGGGTGAGCCCCTCGGTGCGTCGGCCGTCGCCCAGGTGGTGGAGCTGGCCGACCAGGTGCGGGGCCGCTCGGGTCCCCGCCAGGTGGCGGACGCCCGCACCGGGCTCGCGCACACCGTCGGACGGGGTGCGAACGCCGCGGTCGTCATCGTCACGACCTGACGCCCGCACCCCGACCGACACCTCGGATCAGCCGCCGATCCGGCTGTTGTACTCCTGCATCGCGGCGTTGGCGTTCTGCTTCGCCTGTCTTGAGCGCTGCCTTCGCGCTTCACGTCCTGGGTGAACATCGACTGCTCCGCGTCCGCACCGCGTCGCGACGCCCTGGTAGTCGCCGATCACCGGTCCCGGGGTCGCGCGTTGTTCACGCCGGTGACGAGCTGGTCGTAGGCGACCTTGTACCCGGGTTCGCTCGCCCAGAGGTCCTGCACCGCGGGCAGCTCGGTCGCGGACTTGCGGATCGGGACATAGCCCGTTCCCGCGGCCCACGTGCGCCTGGCGATCTCGGCGGCTCGTCGAGGAACTTGGCGAACTCCCACGCCGCGGCCTGCTTCTCGCCGGGCCGACTTGTTCGAGATGTACAGCGCGGCACCGCCGACCAGCACGCCGCCCTTCCCGGCCGAGCGCCGGCATCGCGGCCAGACGCCGAGCTCGACGTTCGGGTACTGCCCCGAGCTCGAGCACCTGGGTCGACCGTTCCGAGCGAAGCCGACGTGTCGATCGTCATGGCGTGGGTGCCGTTCCCGATGCCGAGCAGGTTGTCGAACTGCGGTCGCGCCTTCGTCGTTGTTCACCTCGGCGAGCCCGGACGACGACCATGTCGGACATCCACGAGAAGATCTCCTGGCCGGCCTTCGCGTCGAACGCGACCGCGGTCGCGCGCTGCCTTCCGCCCGTTGCAGTTGTTCACGTACGGGTCGCCGGCCTTGGCGAGCCACTGCTCGAGGTACCACGGGTCGGTCTTGAGCCCGTAGCCGGCCTTCGACACTGCGCCGCTGTCGACGAGCTTCTGCGAGTCGGCCTTGATCTCGTCGAGCGTCGTCGGCGGCTTGTCCGGGTCGAGGCCGGCCTTCGGTGAACGCCTTCTTGTTGTAGTAGAAGACCGGGTTCGAGACGTTGAACGGCATCGGCCACAGCGTCCCGTCGACGGTGTAGTAGTCGGTCACGCGCTTGACGAAGTCCGACGTGTCGTACTTGTCGGCCTTCACGCACGCCTGGCGCCGGGAGGATCGACTGCGTGTCGATCATCTGCTGGAGCCCGGTGTCCTCGATCTGCACCAGGTCGGGCAGGTCGCCGGTCGAGAGCCCGGCGACGTACTTCGTGAGCGTGTCCTTGTAGGTCGTCTGGTTGACGAGCGTCGACCTTGACCTCGGACTGCGAGGAGTTGAACTCGTCGGTGAGCTGCTGGAGCGTCTCCTCGTTGGCCCGCGTGCATCGAGTGCCAGAACGTGATCTCGACCGGCTTCGATGCCTTCGTCGAGCGCCTGCAGCGGGCACTTCTGCGCTCGGATGCCTGCTCCGGCACCGACGCTTGCGCCGAGCGTGATCGGCACCGCCAGGGCGGCCGCAGCGCCGATGACCGCGAGGACGGCGACGAGTCGCCGGGGATGACGGACCATGGAGACTCCAGTCATGGGACGAGCGGATCGAATGCTGGCGATCGGGGACATTGTGGTTCAGCCCTTGACCGCTCCGGCGGTCAGGCCCCGCACGAGCTGCTTCTGGAAGACCAGGAGCAGGATCGCGAGCGGGATGACGGCGATCACGACGCCCGCGAAGGTGACGTTGATCTGGTCGAGGTTCGTGTTCCGGAGCTGCTTGAGGCCGATCTGGACCGTCCGGTACTCGGTCGTCCTTGGTCACGAGCAGCGGCCAGAGGTACTGGTTCCACGCCGAGAGGAACGCGAAGACCGCCGAGCGCAGCGATCGCCGGGCGGGACAGGGGGACGACGACGCGCGCGAGGAATCGGAGGTGCCCGTAGCCGTCGAGCGCGGCCGCGTCCTTGAGATCACGCGGGCAACGTGCAGGAACGCCTGGCGGAGCAGGAACGCTCCGAAGCCGGTCGCGAGGAACGGGATCGGCGAGTCCGGCGTAGGTGTCGTAGATCCCGAGGTCGACACGGTGGTGAGGTTCGTGATGATCGTGACCTCGAACGGGATCATGAGCGTCGCGAGGAACACGACGAAGAGCGTGCGCTTGAACGGGAACTCGAGGAACGCGAACGCATAGGCCGCGAGCGTCGCGGTCACCAGCTGGAAGAGCACGATGATCGCCCGTCATGACGAAGCTGTTCTTCAGGTACTCACCCATGTGACCGGCGTTCCAGGCCGTGCCGAGTACGTGCCCCAGATCGGGTCGGTCGGGAAGAGCGTGGGCGGCCGTGACGCGATCTGGCTCGGGCGTGAGCAGCGAGTTCACCACGGTGATGTAGATCGGGAAGAGCACGAGGAACGCCAGGACACGCTCAGCAGCACGTAGCGGCCGAACGTACCGAGGCGTCGCCGGCGCCGGGTCGCGCGCCGCGGTAGTAGACCGCGTCGTGCGGCGCATCGGAGCCGGAACGCGTCGACGGTGATCACGTCACCGCTCATAGCTGCACCCGCGCTCGAGGAAGCGCAGCTGGAACAGCGTCAGCACCAGCGTGACGCACGAACAGCGCGATCGCGAGCACCGCGGCCTTCCCGGGGTTCTTCTGCTCCCGCAGCTCGTTGCACGATGAAGTACGTCGAGACGTTCGTCTTCTCGTCCGGGCCGCCCCTGCGTGAGCAGGTCGATCTGGCCGAACGTCTGGAACGCGAAGATCCCGCCGACGATCACCGCGAAGAAGATCGTCGGCGAGAGCATCGGGAGCGTGACGTTGCGGAAGCGGGACCACGGCCCGGCCCCGTCCACCTCGGCGGCCTCGAGCAGGTCGTCGGGCACGGACTGGAGCCCGGCCGACATCAGGATGAAGCTCAGTCCGAGGTTCTGCCAGATGGTGACGACCGCGACCGCGACGAGCGCGATCGGGAACACGCCGAAGACGGTGTTCGGGTTCTCGAGGAACGGGATCTTCGGGTCGACGCCCGAGCCACGGGCAGCAGCCCGACCTGGGCGTTGAACAGCGTGCCGAAGATCACCGACGCCACCGCGACCGACGTCGCGACCGTCGACGAGAAGATCGTGCGGTAGATCGCCATGCCCTTGAGCTTCTGGTGCGCGAGCACCGCCAGGCCCGAGCCCGAGGCGCGATCCCGATCGGAACCGTGAGGATCGCGAACAGCACGGTGACCCAGAGGCTGTTCCAGAACTGCTGAGCTGCCGAGGACATCGCCGAACTGGTCGAGCCCGACGTAGACGTCGGGGAGCCCCGGGAACGGGGCGGTGCGGTAGAGCGCGAGCTCGAAGTTCTTGAGGAACGGATAGAAGATGAAGACGACGAAGACGGCCAGGGCGGGAAGGAGCAGCGCGTACCCGAGCAGCGCCTCGCGACCGCGGCGCGGCAGCCAGCGTCGGCGGCGCGGCTCCTCGGGCTCGCCGTCCTCGATCGCCAGATCGATCCCCTGTGCGGCGCCGAGCTCGGTCATCTCACGACCCGCGCGCCGGGTTCACGGCCGGACCCGCAGCTCGGTGCCGGCGTCGAAGAGGTGCAGGTGATCGGCCGCTCGCCGACGAGGTGGACCGCTTCGACCCGACCGCCGGGGGCGTGACGTCGGCGCGCCTGGCGCACGATCACCATCTGGCCGTCGGCGAGGCGACAGATGACGTGGCGCTCGTGGCCGAGCGACTCGATCACGGTCACGGTCGCCTCGAGCACGCCGTCGGCGCCGAGTCAGGAGGTGCTCGGGCCGGACCCCGAGCACGACGCGTTCGACGCCGTCTCGCTCGGCCGCGGCGGCGAGCTCGGTCGGCAGCGGCGCCGTGCCCGCGCTGGTCCGCATGGCGAGCGTGGCGCCACCGTCGTGCTCGAGCGTCGCCGTCGACGGTGTTCATCGGCGGGTTGCCGATGAACCTCGCGACGAAGAGGTTCGCCGGGCTCGTCGTAGACCCGTTGGGGCTCGTCGACCTGCTGGAGGACTCCCCGGTTCATGATCGCGATGCGGTGACCCATCGTCATCGCCTCGACCTGATCGTGGGTCACGTAGATGACCGTGGCGGCGAGCCGGCGTTGGAGCTCGACCAGCTCGGCGCGGGTCTGCACGCGAAGCTTGGCATCGAGGTTGGAGAGCGGTTCGTCCATCAGGAACGCCTCGGGGCGACGGACGATCGCGCGCGCGAGGGCGACACGCTGGCGCTGACCGCCGGAGAGCTCGGACGGCTTGCGGTCGAGCAGGTCTTCGAGGCCGAGCGACGCGGCGGCCGCCTCGTCGACCAGCGCCGTCGCGCTCTTCCTTCGGGACGTTCCGCGACTTCAGCGGGAACTCGATGTTCCGTTCGACGGTCATGTGCGGGATAGAGCGCGTAGCTCTGGAAGACCATCGCGATGTCGCGGTCCTTCGGCTCGACATCGTTCACGACGCGATCACCGATGCGGATCGTGCCCTCGGTCGGATCCTCGAGCCCGGCGATCATCCGCAGTGACCGTGCTCTTCCCGCAGCCGGACGGTCCGAGGAGCACGAGGAACTCCTCGTCGCGCGACCTCGAGCGTCAGGTCGTCGACGGCGACCACGTCGCCGAAACGCTTCCCCACCCCGTCGAGCACCACTCGGCTCATGCGCACGGGAGACTAGGCCCCGCCTCGCCCGCCCGGGTGTGCTGCCGCGCAAACGTGTGGTGAACCGGGGGTGAACGTGGGTCGAACTCCCCGGTTCGCCTCCCGACGGACCGGCCGTACACTGAGTGCTGGCGGCGTTTCGGCGCATCGCAGGCACCTGAGTGCGCCGCTCGGGAGTCCTCGATGGACACGCACGTGAGCGGATCCAGCACCGATCTGGATTGGCTCCGCCCGTTCCTCCAGGACCCGGTCGCGGTCGCCGAGATCCTCGACGCGATCCCGTTCGGCGTGCACCTCGTCGCCGTCGACGACGGCCACATGACGGTCGTCGGGATGAACCAGGCCGCCGCGTCGGCGTTCCCGGGGGGCGCCGCCTCCGTCGGCAGAGACCTTGCAGATGTCGTCGACCGGCCCCAACGGGAGCGGACCCTCCAGCGCTACCGGCGGGTGCACGAGACCGGGACGTCCGAGACCACTCGCTTGGCGATCGACCTCGCCGGCGGCGCGCACCTCGTCGTCGAGGTCGTGCTCCTCGCGCTGCCGCAGCACGTGCTCGCCCTCTCCTTCGACCTCACCGAGCCCGTCGCCGAGACCGAAGCAGCGACGGCGTACTCGAAAGCGATCCTGCAGGCGAGCCCCGACCTGATCTGGGTCGCGACTCGTGACCTGCAGATCCGGCACTTCCAGGGCGGCGAGCCGATCCCGAAGATGCAGCACGCCATGGCGGTCGGCCGGAACCTCGCCGACGTGTTCCCGCCCGAGGCTGTCGAGGAGGCTCGCGTCCTGATCGAACGCACGCTCGACACCGGGACGATCACCGTCGCAGAGAACATCACCGGCACGGGCGACTCCGCACGCGTCTTCGAGACCCGCATGGTCCCGCTCGGCACGAGCGAGGTGCTCAGCTTCGTCCGAGAGGTGACCGACCGGCGCCGCGCCGAGAGCACGCGTCATCGACAGACCGCGATCGACCGGGTCACGGCCGAGGTCTCGCGTGACCTGTTGGGCGCACCGGTCGACTCGGTTCCCGTGGTCGCGACGTCTGCGCTCCGTCGGCTGGCACAGCTCGATCGGGGCCGACGCCGCGATCCTTGCAAGGCGGCGCGACGAGGAGACCTTCGAACGTGTGCACGCGTGGTGGGATCCGGCGGTCGGCGAACAGCCGGCGGGCGCGCCCGACATCGTCAGCGAACGCTCGTTCCGATTCACGTTCGCCGCCATGGCGCGCGGCGAACCCTCGTTCCTGGCCGGCGTCGACGACCTCCCGACGACTGCCGCGACCGAACGCGCGATGCTCGAGTACATCGGTGCGCGCGCCGCGTTGGTCGTCCCCATCGGGCCGACGGGAGCCGCCATCGGGTACCTCACGCTTCTTCTGGCGTGCGGGGCCTCCGGCGAACGATCTTCCTCGCCGCGTACGCCGCGATCCGAGTGGTGGGCGACACGTTGCTCACGGCGCACGTCCGCGCCGAAGCACACGTCGAACTGCTCGAGACCGAGGAACAGCTCCGGGTCATCTTCGACGCACTCCACGAAGCGATCCTGCTCACCAACGCCGACGGCACCGTCCGCGCCGCGAACCGAGCCGCGGCCGACATCTTCGAGATGCCGCACGACGACCTCGTCGGGCACCGCCACCTTCACAGCCCTCAAGAGGTCCCGATCCGAGAGGACGGCACCCAGTTCCCGCGCGCCGAGCTGCCCACCTTCGCGACCCTCGCCGATGGCCAACCTCGCGTGAACGTGGTGGAGGGGATGGCCACTCCCGACGGTGGCCGCCGATGGGTCTCCGTCAACACGCGGCCGCTCACGCGCGCCGGACACTTGCTCCCGTACGCGGTGGTCTCGTCCTTCGTCGACGTGACCGAGGAGCGGCGGCTCCAGGTCGAGCTCGCGCAGGCCGGAAAGATGGAGGCGCTCGGGCGCCTCGCCGGCGGGGTGGCCCACGACTTCAACAACATCCTGACCGCGATCATCGGCTACACGGCGCTCCTCCTCGAGGAGAGCCCGGGGCCGAGCGAGACGCGGACCGACCTGCTGGAGGTCGAGGCCGCAGCACAGCGCGCCGCCGGACTCGTCGACCAGCTCCTCTCCTTCAGCCGGCGCCAGGTCGTCGAGTCGTCGCTGGCCGACGTCCGGGAGACCGTGGACTCGATGCTGCCGATCCTGGAGCGGCTGGTCCCGCCCGAGGTCGACGTCGAGGTGCGCGCGCTCACCGTCGACACTTCCGCCGCGGTCGACCGCGGGGGGCTCGAGCGCGTCCTGATCAACCTGGTGGTCAACGCCGGCGATGCGATGCCCGATGGCGGCAAGCTCGTCTTCGAGATCGATCGCGTGGAGGAGCACGATGATGCCGGCCCGTTCGTCGTGCTCTCCGTCGCCGACACCGGGAGCGGCATGGATGCCGTCACCCGCGCCCGAGTGTTCGAGCCGTTCTTCACGACGAAAGCGATCGGCAAGGGCACCGGTCTCGGCCTCTCCACGACCTACGGGATCGTGAGCCAGGCGGGTGGTCAGGTGACCGTGGACAGCGACCCGGGCAACGGGAGCACCTTCCGCGTGTACCTCCCGGTCAGCGACGGGCGCTCCGCGCCGCCGGTCACGCCCGAGCCACTCGACGGACCGCAGACCGGGGACGAGACGGTCCTCGTCATCGACGACGACGACACCGTCCGTGCGCTGACCGTCGAGACGCTCCGCCGACGCGGCTATCGCGTGCTCGCTGCCGCGAGCGCCGCCGAAGCGCGACGCGCAGCCCGCGAGCACCAGGGCCGCATCGATCTCATCATCGCCGACGTCGTGCTGCCGACGACTCGCGGGCCTGCACTTGCCGCGGAGCTCGTCCGCGACCGACCCGGGGCCCGCGTCCTCTTGATGTCCGGCTACGCCGAAGGGGTCGCCCTCGACTCCATCACCGAGCGCGGCGGGTTCCTGTCGAAGCCCTTCCGCCCCGACGATCTGGGGCGCCGAGTGCGCGAGGTGCTCGATCGTGAGCAGGGCGATGACTGATCGAGCGCCGATCCTGATCGTCGACGACGATCCGTCGGTCCGCAGGGTCTTCGCCCGCGCCCTCGAGCGCGCGGGCTTCGATCCGACCCAGGCCGCGGACGGGCGTGCCGCGCTCGAATCCATTGCCGCCGATCGTCCCGCCGTGGTGCTGCTCGACTCGCGCATGCCCGACCCCGACGGGCTCGAGGTGCTCCGGCTGCTGCGTGCGGATCCCGAGACGCGCACCCTCCCCGTCATCCTGGTCTCGGGCCGGGCCGACATGGACGACCGGGTCGCGGGGCTCGAGGCGGGCGCGAGCGACTATGTGACCAAGCCCGTGGACCCGACCGAGCTGGTCGCCCGCGTGCGCACCCAGGTCCGTGGCGACCGGGCGTGGCGCGCCGTCGTGGAGCAGAGCTGGCGCGAGCGTGCGGGCGTGCTCGAACAGCTCGCGCAGGTTCGCGAACGATCCGCTCGTCGCCAATCCGGCCGAGGGGGCCTGCGACGCCATCGTCGAGCTCGCCGGGATCAGTAGCTGCGCCGTGCTCGAGGTGTACGGGGGCAAGACCCACACGCTGGCGCGGTCCGGCCCCATCAACTGGGAGGTCGGAAAGTCGCTCCCGGGACCAACGGGTGTCGAGATCGCCCGCCGCAGCCGCCGAGGTCCCTGGAGCTGGGACAACGCGGGAGCGCAGGGGGGACATCAACGCATCACGAGCGCGTTCGGTCCCATCGTGCGAAACCGCGCGCTCGTCGGCGTCCTCGTGCTCACTTCGGACCCCTCCGACCCGACGAGCGCGGACGCGATCCCGGTCGGCCAGACGCTGGCGACGGCGATCGAGCTGGCGCCGGCGGTCGCCGAGCTCCTGGCCGTGCGCAACGCCGCGGGGATCGATCTCGTCGCCTCGCGCGCGGATCTGGTCGACATCGTCGAGAACGAGCGATTCCACCCCGTGTTCCAGCCGATCGTGCGCATCGCCAGCGGAGCGATCGTCGGCTTCGAGGCGCTGACCCGATTCGACGACAACCGGCCACCGGCCAAGTGGTTCGTGGACTCGGTGGCCGTCGACAACGGACTCGACCTCGACCTCGAGATCGCGACCCTCCATGGGGCCTTCGCCGTCGCCGGCGATCTTCCGCGCGACGCGTTCTTGAGCGTGAACGCATCGGCGCGCCTCATCCTCGAGCGCGATCGGTTGCGCTCGGTGCTGGACGAGGCCCCCGAACGCGCGATCGTCCTCGAGCTCACGGAACGGGAGTCGGTCGACGACTACGAGGGGCTGAAGGAGTCGCTGCGAGCGTTCCCTGGCGTGCACCTCGCCGTGGACGACGCGGGTGCCGGGTACTCCAGCCTGCGCCACATCCTCGCCCTCGAACCACACTTCATCAAGCTCGATCAGACCTGGGTGAGCGGCCTCGACGAGGACGTCGCGCGCCAGGTGCTCGTCGCCGGCCTCGCGCAGTTTGCTGCCGTCACCGGCGGTGAGCTCATCGCCGAGGGCATCGAGAGCGAGGCCGAACGCCGCGCGGTCGCTGCAGCCGGTGCGACCCTCGGGCAGGGGTTCCTCTTCGGCAAGCCGAGCCCGATCGAAGCGTGGACCTGACTCGTCAGCGGTCGCGCAGGAACCAGCCGCGCGGATCCCAGGCCCGGAGCGCGGCCAGCTCGTGCGCCGTCGGCGGTTCCAGCTCACGAACGGTCGGCGCGACCTCGAGCTCCCAACCGCAGGCGGCCCGAGCCACTGCGATGCGCTCCTCGATCGGCCCGTCGCCGCCCGGGACCGCGGTCAGCACCAGGTCGCCGTCGCCGTCGAGCTTCTCGAGGGTGCCGAGGTCGGTGACGAGGGCGCGCACGGCACGCCCTGGTGACGTGACGTACCCGCACTCGGCGGGCGTCCGCTGGGGCGCGAGGAGCGCGACCACGACCGCTTCCTCGCACACCGACGCCACGTCGTTCCCACCACCGGAGCCGACCAGGAACGGCCCGTCGGGGATCAGCGTCGAGTTGATGTTCCCGTGCCGGTCCACCTGGGCACCGCCGAGGCACGCGAGCGTCGTCCCGGATCCGCCGACCAGCGTGCCGAGCACCATCGACGCGTCGCCCAGCATCGTCGAGCGCCAGAAGTTGCGGTGGTTGAGGACGAAGGGGTCGGCCGGCGTCGGGTCGTAGCCCCAGAGTCCGATCTCGGCCGTGAGCTCGACGGGGCTCCCCTGCTCCCGTGCGTCCGCGACCGCGAGCCAGGCCGTGAGATTCGCCACTCCCGCGCCCGCGAGGACCGCGTCGGCGTCGAGCTCGAGCACCCGACGGGTCAGGTGTCGGGCGCCCCAGGCCGCGGCGGTCTCCCAGCGGTTGGCCGGTGCGTGGAGGTCGGGCGGGAACGCGGCCTGGTCGGCGCGCCATGACTCCGGCGCGGCCTTCGCCCGGAGCGCCCCGATCCGCTCGGGCCCGAGCCGCTCCAGATACGCGGCCTGCGAGTCCACCTCGAGGACCCAGTGGCGGATCCAGTCGTCGAAGCTCGGATCCGCGTCGTCGGCGCGCCGGGTGGCGGCGCGCGCCTCGACCCAGAAGTCGTAGTCCTCGCCGTACCCATCCACCGGGAGCCCGCCGGTGAACAGTCCCCCGGGGTGTGCACCCAGCTCCGCCTCGCAGACGGCGAGCACGTGCCGAGTGGGGATCCGCACCAGGTGCGACCACGGGCGGAGGTCGTCGACCACCCGCTCCACCGACACGATCGCCCCTCGGCTCGCCGCCAGCGCCCCCCAGACCCCCTCCAGCAGCGGCGGGTGCACCGCGACGTTGCCGTGGCGATCGGCGACCGGGGCGTGGAGCAGCGCGACGTCGGGGACGAGTGGAGCGAGCAGCCCGAGCTCGCCGAACGGAGAGTCGACGCGCGTGTACGCGTCGTTCGCCTCCATCGACGAGCCGGCGATCGACCGTGTCGTGACGGCCGGCAGCCCCCGGGCCGCGGCTTCGAGGCGCTGCGAGAACGCGAGGAACGACCAGTGCTCCACCTCGACCTCGCCGCGTTGGTAGGCACCGGCGAAGACGGGGTTCGGCGTGAAGTTCGGGAACGTGTCACCCGAGTACCCGGTGACGACCCGCCGGACCATGCCGCCCCGGAAGAACAGTGCTCCCAGGCTCGAGAGGGACAGCATGACGAGCTCGAAGCCGGCATCCCGGCCCCACCACTGCCGGACGACCTCACGAGCGACCGCGGACCACCGCGTGTGCCCGACCACGAGGTGCAGGCTGTCGCCGGCGCGGACGTGCTCGGCGACGGCGTCGCCGAGCGACGCGCGCTTGTCGGTCATCAACCCGAGCGTTGCACGCGCGGCATCGCGATTCAGGCGGGGTCGAGCACGAGATCCGCGAGCCGCTGGCGCTGGAAGCCCTGGTAGCCGAGCATCGCGTCGTTCTGCTTCGCGCGCTTGTAGTAGAAGTGCGCGTCGCAGTCCCAGGTGAAGCCGACACCACCGTGGATCTGGATGTCCTCGGACGAGATGAACACCGCGGCCTCACCGACGAAGCCCTTGGCCATCGCTGCCGCGCGCTCGACGCGCCGGGTCGTCGACATCGGACGTCCATGCCGCGTAGTGGGTGCCGACCCGCGAGAGCTCCAGGCGGTGCAACATGTCGACCGCCTTGTGGCGGATCGCCTGGAACGACGCGATCGGCCGGTCGAACTGCACGCGGACCTTGGCGTACTCGACGGCCAGCTCGAGCGCCGCGTCGCAAGCGCCGACGAGCTCCGCGGCGAGCATGATCGCCGCGTCGTCCACGATCCGGCGCCAGATCGCGGTCTGGTCGCTCAGCGGACCCACGACCTCGGCCGGTGTGTCCTGGAGCACGAGGCGCGCGGCCTTCCGCGTCGGGTCGAGCGTCGGGATCGCCTCGGCCTCGGGGGCCTGGATCAGGAACGAACCCAGGCCTTCCTCGGTGCGGGCGACGACGATCACCCAGTCGGCGGTGTGCCCGTCGAGCACGAGCAGCTTCACGCCGTTGAGGACCCAGTTCGCGCCCTTGCGCCGTGCACGCGTGCGCACGCGATCGACCGGGTCACCGTGGCCCTGCTCCTCGAGCGCGACCGTGCCGCGCAGCGTGCCCGAGGCGAGCGGCCCGAGGAGGTCGTCCGCGCCCAGATACCTCGCAGCCAGGGTGGCGAGCACGGCCGAAGAGAAGAACGGTCCCGGGAACGAGATCCGCCCCATCTCCTCCATGACGACCGCCATGTCGACGAGCCCCAGCCCGAGGCCGCCCTGGGCCTCCGGGACGAGGAGGCCGGGCCAGCCGACCTCGGAGATCTTCCCCCACAGCTCGTCGGTGAAGCCCCGCTCGTCGTCGGCCATCGCCCGCACGTACGCACTCGGTGCCTCGTTGGCGAGGAAGCTCCGGACGGCATCCCGCAGGGCGTCCTGATCGTCGGAGAACGTGAAGTCCATCTGCTGCTCGCTGCTCCCGCGCCGCTGCTTCCGCTCCCCTCGCAGCGAGGCGAGCGCCCTGCGCTCTCCGTCGCTCCGGGCACCGCTCGGGGGTGCCACGCGAAACCTGACACGCACGTTAGTCAACACCCCGTCCGGCTCGCTATCGTGCGGTTTCCCGATGACTCGACCTTCGCCGCGATCGACCCCGCTGCCCGCACGAGCGACCCCATCACTGACCGGGGTCGGCGACCGGCGCGGCCCTAACCTGGGCGCCGTGGCGGCACCACCGCGCTCGCGGCCCCCCGACCCGGCGCGGCGTCCGTCGCCCGGTGGACCCGGCGGACCGCCGCGCGGCCCCCGACCCCAGCCCCAAGCCCGGCCCCAGGCCCGGCCCCAACCCCAGCGCGGCGGGGGCCCCCGACCGTACGGCTCGCTCCAGCCCGAGACCGCCCGCGGCCAGATGCCGGGTGGCCAGATGCGCGGCGCGCCGACGCGCGGACCGGTGCCCCGAGGAGCCCAGACCCGCGGGCGACCCGGGCGCCACGCGTCCCATGGCACCCGCCGGAGTCCACGCGTGCTCGATCGCGGGCGCGCTCGTCGTGGCGACGCTCGTCGGCGGCTACTGGTTCTTCCTGCGCGGGGACGCGAGCGCGGCCGGCGATTTCATCCAGTCGGAGCAGAAGGTGACGACCGCGGCCCGGGTCATTCCCGAAGCGGGCGCCCAGGTGCAACGATTCCTGCAGCTCGAGCCGTTCAACGTGACGGTCGACGAGCAGCTCGCCATCATCCGCGCCGAGACCGCGAAGCTGCAGCGGATCGCCGACGACTCCGAGGGTGACGAGGACACGATCGCGCGTGCAGCCGTCGCCGCGGCGACACGCCTCGTGACCTCCGCTGAGTCGTACCGCATGGCGATCACGCGGTCGTTCGACATCGCCGATGCCGAAGCGGCCCGCATCGACCTCGAGCGGTCGATCACGAAGCTCGAACAGCAAGCCCGCGCCTGGAAGAACCTGTAGGAAGAGAGCGAGCGACCACCCATGGACTTCGCACACACCCCAGAGGACGAAGCCTTCCGCGACGAGCTGCGCACGTGGCTCGACGTCAACCTGCCCAAGTTCCTCGCCGAGTGGGGCGGCGACGAGGACCCGGGTGGCGGTCGCCAGGGTGGGATCGCCCGGAGCCAGGAGCGCCGTAAGGACTGGCAGCGCCGGCTCGACGAGGGGCGCTGGGCGGCCATCAACTGGCCGAAGGACTGGCACGGCCGGGAGGCGACACCCGTCCAGAACGTCATCTACTCCGAGGAGATGGCCCGGGTGCGCGCGCCCGGCATCTACAACGCGAACGGGCTCTGGCAGATCGGTCCGATGATCATCGCGTGGGGAACCGAGGCGCAGCAGCAGCAGTGGCTGCCCGGGATCCTCTCGGCCGAGGAGCACTGGTGCCAGGGCTTCAGCGAGCCCCAGGCCGGTTCCGACCTCGCGAACCTGCGCACCACCGCCGTGCTGCGACGGCGACGAGTACGTCGTCAACGGACAGAAGATCTGGATCTCCACGGCGCACCTCGCGAAGTGGGGCCTGTTCCTGCTCCGCACCGACCCGGGTGCGATCGAGCGCGGCGCGAAGCACGAAGGAATCACCGCGTTCATCATCGACATGGAGACGGCCGGGATCGAGTGCCGCCCGATCCGCGACATCGTCGGCGACGAGATGTTCAACGAGGTGTGGTTCACCGACGCTCGCATCCCGGTCGCGCACCGCCTCGGCGAAGAAGGCCAGGGGTGGCAGGTCGCGATGGGAACGCTCGGTCGCGAGCGCGTCGGCACGGCCGGACTCGCGATCACGATGGCCGCCGACCTCCGGGCCATGATCTCCGCGGCGCGGGCCGTCAACCCGGACTCGCTCGAGGACCCGGAGATCCGGGAACGGATCGCGCGGGCCTACACCGACATCGAGTTCACCAAGCTGCTCAACTACCGGGCGCTGACCAAGATCATCAAGGGTCAGAAGAACTGGCCCGAGGTGCCGCTGGCGAAGCTGCAGTGGAGCCACCTGGCACAGACGCTCGCCGAGCTCGCCGTCGACCTGCTCGGACCGAACGGGCTGCTGGCCAAGGGTGGGCCCGACTCCATCGACGGCGGGAGCTGGACCCGGCTGTACAGCTTCCAGCGCTACACGTCGATCGGCGCCGGCGCGACCGAGGTGCAGAAGAACATCATCGCCGACCGCGCCCTCCTCCCCCGCACCTGATCCCCAAGGTCCGGATTCCCGACCAGATGAAGGTGGGGATCGTCACGCCGGTCGTCACGCGGCTGCCGCGCGCGCACGCGACGTGGGAGCGCGAAGCGGGGATCGACGAGGTCGCTCGCATCGTCGTCGAGGCCGAGCGCCTCGGCTACCACCACGCGACCTGCAGCGAACACGTCGCGATTCCCGAAGACGTGGCCGCGACCCGTGGCGCGACCTACTGGGATCCGCTCTCGACCTTCGGGTACCTCGCCGCGCCGACGAGCATCATCCGCTTCGCGACGTTCGTGCTCGTCCTCGGGTACCACCACCCGCTCGAGGTCGTGAAGCGATACGGGACGCTCGACCAGATCTCGGGCGGCCGCCTCATCCTCGGCGTGGGCGTCGGCTCCCTCGAGCCCGAGTTCTCGCTTCTCGATGCCGAGTTCGAGGACCGCGGTGCCCGGGCCGATGAGTCGCTGCGCGCGATCCGGGCGTCATGGGGACGTCCCCTCCCGGAGCACCACGGGGAGCACTACGACTTCTCCGGGATGGTCGTCGACCCGGTCGCCGTCCGTACGACCGTCCCGCTCTGGATCGGCGGACGGACCGGCCGATCCCTTCGCCGCGCGGTCGAGCTGGGCGACGCGTGGGCACCGTTCGGGCTCGACGCCGAACAGATCGCCGACCTCGTCGGGCACGCTCGGACCACCGACGCGTCGGGCGCGACGCGCCGCACCACTCGACATCGCGCTGCAGCCTGACGCGCTCGATCCCCTCGGCGATCCGGACGCCACCCGTGCCGCCGTCACACGACTGCGTGACGTGGGCGCGACGATCCTCAACCTGCGGTTCGTGCATCACTCCGCGGACCACTACTGCGAGCAGCTCGCCGCGATGCAGGGTCTCCTCGACTAGGTCCCGGTCAGCACGGCACGCGTGTGCCGGGCGATCATCAGGTCCTCATTGGTCTGCACGACGCGCACGGTCACCGCTGCACCCTCGGGGCTGACGATCGGTGCGTGCGCCGCGTTGCGCGAGGCATCGATCCGCAGACCGAGCACGTCCAGGCCTGCACAGGCCGCGGCGCGCACGGCGGCGGCCCGCTCACCGATCCCGCCCGTGAAGACCACCGTGTCGAGCCCGCCCAGCAGCGCGGCATACGCACCGAGCTGCATGCGCACGCGAGTCGTGAAGAGGCCGACCGCGAGCTCCGCACGCACGTCGCCGTCGGCGCTCGCTTCCAGGAGGTCGCGCATGTCCCCCGTCGTCCCGGAGACCCCGAGGAGCCCCGACTCGTGGTCGAGCAGATGCTCGAGCTCGTCCGCGCCGAGCCCCAGGCTGCGCACCAGGTGGAGCAGCACGCCGGGGTCGAGGTCGCCGCTGCGGGTCCCCATCGGGATCCCGCCGGTCGGGGTCATCCCCATGGTCGTGTCGATCGATGCTCCCCCGACGATCGCGGTCATGCTGGCCCCGTTGCCGAGATGGGCCACGACGGCTCGCCCGAGCACGTCGGCGCCGACCTCGCCGACCACGTACTCGTACGACAGCCCGTGGAACCCGTACTTCCGGACGCCCGCGTCGGCGAGCGCACGCGGCAAGGCCAGCCGCCACGCGACCTCCGGGATCGTCTGGTGGAACGCAGTGTCGAAGCACACGGCCTGCGGCAGTCCCGGGTTCGCCGACGCGACCGCGTCGACCGCGGCCAGTGCCGCCGGCAGGTGCAGCGGCGCGAACGGCTCGGCCGCTCGCAGCTCGTCGAGCACCCCGGCGTCGAGCACGACCGGCGAGAAGTGCGATGGCCCACCGTGCACGAAGCGATGGCCGACGACGTCGAACGCGCCGGCCCTGCTCGCCAGCTGCTCCAGCACGTCGCCGACCCCGGCGGCGATCGCCGCCGTGCCGTCGAGCCCTTCGACGCTCGCCTCGGCCAGACGGTCCTCGGCCGAGTCGCCCACGCGGTACACGGCACCCTTGACCGACGAGGACCCGCAGTTCAGACATCCGACGACGAGCTCCCGGGACGCAGGAGCCGCGCCGGCGCTCACGAACCCGACCAGCGCCAGTCCCGGACCTCGGGCATGTCCTCGAAGTGGTCGACGACGTAGCCCCGATGGCGCTTGAGCATCGCGTTGCAGTGGGTGACGAGCGACTCGCCACTCGGCGGCACGTTCTTCGCGCGCCGCAGCGCCTCGAGGGCCAGGTGGTATCGGCTCATCCCGTTTTGCACGACCATGTCGAAGGGCGTCGTGGTCGTGCCCTCCTCCTCGAAGCCGCGCACGTGGAACCGCCCGGGCCGCGGGCGGCCGTGGATCGCGTGGTGCACCGCGCTCGCGTAGCCGTGGAACGCGAAGACCACGTCGCCCTCGGCCGTGAACAGGTCGGTGAATCGGCCATCGTCCATGCCGTGTGGGTGGTTGGCCGGCGTGAAGAGCGCCATCAGGTCGACCACGTTGACCACGCGGAAGACGAGCTCGGGGACGTGCTGCCGGAGCAGGTCGGCCGCGGCCATGAGCTCGAGCGTCGGGATGTCGCCTGCCGAGGCGAGGACGACGTCGGGATCGCTCTGGTCCCCCTCCCGGGAACCGGCCCAGTGCCACGCCGACGCTCCCGCCGCGCAGTGCTCCCTCGCCGCATCCATCGCGAGCCACTGGGGCTGCGGCTGCTTGTCGATCACGATCAGGTTCACGTTGTCGCGGCTGCGGAAGCAGTGGTCGGCGACCGAGAGCAGACAGTTCGCGTCGGGTGGGAGGTAGATGCGAGCGACGTTGCCGCGCTTGGTCATGACCGTGTCGATCAACCCCGGGCCTTGGTGGCTGAAACCGTTGTGGTCGTTGCGCCAGCACGTTGACGTGAGGAGCACGTTCAGCGAGGCGATCGGCTCACGCCAGGCCAGGTCCTCCGAGGCCTCGAGCCACTTGGTGTGCTGCACGAGCATCGACGCGGAGACCATGGCGAACGCCTCGTAGGTCGCGAACAGCCCGTGGCGACCCGTGAGGACGTAGCCCTCGAGCCAGCCCTCGCAGTTGTGCTCGCTGAGGATCTCCATCACGCGACCGTCGGGAGACACGTGGTCGTCGGTCGGCAGCAAGGGTGCGACGAGGCAGCGGTCCTCCACCTCGAACACCGGTGTCAGTCGGTTCGACGTGGTCTCGTCCGGACAGAACAGCCGGAAGTTCGCCGCATCGGCGTTGCGGACGAAGATGTCGCGCAGCACCTCACCGAGGTAGCCCGTCGACTCCAGCTGCTGCTCACCCGGGTTGCGCACGTCGACCGCGTAGTCGGTGAAGTCGGGGAGATCGAGCGGTCGGAGCATCTTCCCGCCATTGGCATGCGGGTTCGCGCCCATCCGCAAGTCCCCGTCCGGCGCGAGCGCGGTGAGCGCAGCGATCGGGCGACCGTCGGCGTCGAAGAGGTCCTCCGGGCGATACGAGCGCATCCACTCCTCGAGCATCCGGAGCTGGGCCGGGTCGTCCTTCGGGTGCGGGAGCGGCACCTGGTGCGCGCGCCATGTGCCCTCCACCGGCAGACCGTTGAGCACCTTGGGTCCGGTCCACCCCTTGGGTGTGCGCAGCACGATCGCGGGCCACCGCGGGCGCTCGCCGAACCCGTGGGCGCGCGCCCCGTCCTGGATCGTGTGGATGTCGTCGAAGCACCGGTCGAGCGTCTCGGCGAGCGCGCGGTGGACAGCTCGGTGGGTCGTCGCCCGCTACGAGGTGCACGTCGTAGCCGTAGCCACCGAGGATCGATCTGAGCGCGTCGTCGCTCGTGCGGCCGAACACCGTCGGCCCCGAGATCTTGTAGCCGTTGAGGTGCAGGATCGGGAGGACGGCGCCGTCGCGCACCGGGTTCAGGAAGTTGATCCCCTGCCACGACCCGGACAGTGGGCCGGTCTCGGCCTCGCCGTCGCCGATCACGCACGCGACGACGAGGTCGGGGTTGTCGAACGCCGCTCCGAACGCGTGCACCAGCGCGTAGCCGAGCTCACCACCTTCGTGGATCGACCCGGGGGTCGGCACGCTGACGTGGCTCGGCACCCCGCCCGGCGTGGAGAACTGCCGGAAGAGGCGACGCATGCCCGCGGCGTCGAGGGACACGTCGGGGTACACCTCCGAGTACGTGCCCTCGAGCCAGTCGTTGGCGAGGATCGCGGGACCGCCGTGGCCCGGTCCGGTGATGTAGACGACGTTCGCGTCGCGTGCCCGGACCACCCGGTTGAGGTGCGCGTACAGCAGGCTCAGGCCGGGCGACGTGCCCCAGTGGCCGAGGAGCCGCGGCTTGATGTGCTCGGCGCGCAGCGGTTCGCGGAGGAGCGCGTTGTCGAGGAGGTAGATCTGACCGACGGTGAGGTAGTTGGCCGCCCGCCAGTACGCGTCGACAGCGTCGATCTCGCCCGCGGTGATCCCGCTGTCGCCCACCGGCTCAGGGTACTCAGCCGTCGAGGGCCCACCGGAGCATCGCTTCGACGCGCAACGGCGACCCGGGTTCGACGATCCGTGGTGCGAGGTTGAACTCGTCGGGCGGACCTGATTGAGGTTCGACGCAGACCGCGTGCTCCGGGTCGGTGTACACGACGAGGCACGGGCAGTCCGTGGTGATCGTCAGCGTGGCGGCACCGGGCCAGCGCAGGATCGCGGCCGGCTCCCCGAGGTCGGTGAAGCAGTCGTCCCACGGCGGAGGCACGACCGGCACCACCTCACCGCTGGGGATCCCTTCGCCGTCGACGCGGTACATCCGGTCTGCGTGCAGCTCCACCTCGAGTGGCTCGCCGCGGTCGAGGTAGCGGCTCCACCACGGGTGCCAGCCGCACGAGACGGGCATCGCCCGCTCGGTGGCGTGGACCTCCATCGTCAGCGAGAGCTGCTCGGGTGCGAGGGTGAAGCGCTGGACGACGCGCCCGCCGAACGGCCACGGGTCCGTGAGCGCGACCGAGAGGACCGCGCTCGTCGCGTCGTGGTCCTCGACCGTCCACTTGGCGTCGCGCACGGTCCCGTGGATCGCGTGCGGCGGCTTGTTCAGTGGGAGGTGGTAGCGACGCGTCGTCGAAGGTGAACTCGCCGTGTCGGATACGCCCCGCCCACGGAGCCATCGGGAAGATGCCGTGGTTGTGATCGTCGAGGTCGGGCGGGACGACGAGCGCGAACTCACCCACCTCGAGGTGCAGGACCCGCCCGCCGCCGTCGGAGTCGACGACGAGGCGAGCGTCGCCCGACGTGAGCTCGATCACGTCATGCCCGGCGCACGGTGTCGCCCGACATCAGGCGAGCCGCTCGATCACGGTGGCGTTCGCCTGGCCGCCGCCCTCGCACATCGTCTGGAACCCGTAGCGACCACCCGTGGCCTCGAGGTGGTTGAGCATCGTCGTCATGAGGCGCACGCCGCTCGCACCGAGCGGGTGACCGATCGCGATCGCCCCACCGCGCGGGTTGTACTTCTCCGGGTCGGGCCGGAACTCCTTCGCCCACATCAGCGCGATCGCGGCGAAGGCTTCGTTGCACTCGATCGCGTCGAAGTCGTCGATCCTCATCCCGGTCTTGTCGAGGAGCTTGCGCGTCACGGGGTTGGGTGCCGAGAGCACGAGCACCGGATCGTCGGCGAGCACCGCGAAGTGGACGAAGCGCGCCCGGATCGGGAGCCCGAGCCGCTCCGCCGTCGCGCGGTCCGCGATCAACATCGCCGAGGCGCCGTCGCTCATCTGCGAAGCGTTGCCCGCGGTGATGTCCGGGGCCGGCTGGTCCTCTGACTCCCACGCCGGCTTCAGGCCCGCGAGCCCCTCGAGCGTGGTGCTGCGCCGGATTCCCTCGTCGGCGGTCGAGCACCTCGCCCGTCTCCCGTCCCTCCTCGTCGCGGATCGGGACCGGCAGGATCTCCTTGGCGAAGTGACCGTTGTCCGTGTTCTCCGCGGCCCGCTGCTGACTCTGCAACGAGAACTCGTCCATCTCCTCGCGGGTGACGCCGAACTTGTCGGCGAGCACCTGCGCGACCCAGAACTGGATGCCGAGCACGCCGCCACAGGCCTCGAGGAATGCCGGCGAGAAGGGGCCGATGCCTCCCCGCGCGTTGCTCGACATCGGAGCACGCGTCATCGACTCGACCCCGCACGCGATCCCGATGTCGTAGGCACCGGCCATCACGCCCTGGGCGACGAAGTGCATCGACTGCTGCGACGAACCGCACTGGCGATCCACCGAGGTGGCCGGGACGTGAGCCGGGAGGCCGGCGGCGACCCACGCGTTCCGGGTCACGTTGCAGCCCTGCTCCCCTGCCTGCGAGACACACCCGCCGACGACGTCATCGATCCGGCCCGGGTCGACGTCGTTGCGCTCGAGCAGCTCGGACAGCGCGTGGCCCAGCAGGTCGGTGGGGTGCCATCCCGAGAGCGCACCCTTCCGCTTCCCGATCGCGGTTCGCAGCGTGTCGATGACGACTGCTTCGCGGACTTCAGGCATGCCGAACTGCCTCCGAGTGCTCGATGCGGGCCGTCACGCATGTGGAACACGGCCCCGGAAACCTGACATCGTAGTCAGGTGCGCATCGCCACCCTCGTGAAGCAGATCCCTGCCTTCGCGGAGCTGGAGCTCGGCGCGGACGGGCGGCTGCAGCGCGACGGCCTCGACCTCGAGATGAACCCCTACTGCCGCCGCGCCGTCGCGCAGGCGGTCGAGCTGGCCGCTGCGGTCGGCGACGGCATGGTCACGGTGTTCACGCTCGGCCCGCCCGCCGCGGAGGACGTGCTGCGTGAGGCCATCGCGTGGGGCACGGAGAACGCAGTCACCGTCGAGGGAGTGCTCGTCACCGATCCCGCGTTCGCCGGTTCCGACACCCTCGCGACGGCGCGCGCGCTCGCGGCAGCGATCGAGCACGAGGGACCGTTCGACCTCGTGCTCCTCGGCCGCAACTCCGTCGACGCCGACACCGGCCAGGTCGGCCCGGAGCTGGCCGAGCTGCTCGACCTGCCGTTCGCGACCGGTGTGCGCCACCTGAGCATGAAGGGCCAGACCCTGCATCTCCGGTGCGAACACGACGACGGCTGGGCCCAGCTCGAGGTCGATCTGCCCGTCGTGGCCTCGTGCGCGGAACGGCTCATCGACCCCTGCAAGGTGCCGCCGGAAGGACGCGCGACGGTCGACGCGGCGAACCTCCGCACGCTCACGGCTGCGGACCTCGGTGGCACCACCTGGGGCACCGGCCCGTGGGGCGCCGACGGCAGCCCGACGCGGGTCGGGCCCGTGCGCGTGCACGGCGTCGAGCGGGCGCGGGCGGTGCTGGCCGGTCCGCTCGACGAGCAGGTACATGCCGCGGTCGAAGCGCTGCTCGCCCGCGACGCGCTCACCGACCCGATCGAGGAGGCCGTCGCCGTCGAGCGCGTCCCCGCTGCCGTCGCCGGCGCCGGTCCCGTGGTCGGTGTGGTGCTCGAGCCGAATCGTCCGCACGTGGCACGGGAGCTCCTCGGTGCCGCGGCGCGGCTCGCCGGCGAGCTCGCGGGCTCGGTCACCGCACTGACCCTCGAGGACACTCCCGCGGAGGTCCTCGGCTCCTGGGGCGCCGACGACGTCCTCGCGATCACCGGTCGGGAGGGCGACCAGGTGATCGACCCGGTGCGTCTCGTCGAAGAGGACATCGCCCACCTGGTCGCCGACTGGGCGGGTGACGCCGTGGCCTGGGGCGTCCTCGTCCCGAGCACCGCCTGGGGCCGCGAGGTCGCTGGCCCGCGCCGCAGCGCGGCTCGGGGCCGGGCTCACGGGCGACGCCGTCGACGTGGAGGTCGCCGACGGACGCCTCGTGGCGTGGAAGCCGGCCTTCGGCGGCCAGCTCGTCGCGGCCATCACCGCCGACTCCGCGGTGCAGATGGCCACGGTGCGGGCCGGGATGCTCACCGCGCTCGCGCCACGCGTCGCGACGGCAGCGGTGCGAACCGTGGACGTGACGCCGCGGGGCCGGGTCCAGGTGCTGGCCCGCACCCGCGACGACGACCTCGACACGCTCGCCGAGGCCCGCGCCGTGGTGGGGATCGGCCAGGGCGTCGCACCCGACGAGTACCCGCTGCTGGAACCCCTCCTCGAGTCACTCGGTGCCGAGCTCGCCGCGACCCGGAAGGTGACCGACCGCGGCTGGCTCCCGCGGTCTCGACAGGTCGGCATCACCGGTCGGACGATCGCACCACGGCTCTACGTCGCCATCGGCGCGAGCGGGAAGTTCAACCACATGGTCGGCGTGCGCGCGGCCGGGACCGTGCTCGCCGTGAACTCCGATCCCGGTGCGCTCGTCTTCGAGGCCGCCGACATCGGCATCGTCGGCGACTGGCTCGAGGTGGTACCGAGGCTCGTGGCCGAGCTCGCCCGGGTCACCGCTCCGGCCTGACGCGGCTGCACCAGACGGGGATGGCGGGCTGAACCCGCCGCGATGCCGGGCTGTACGGTGTGCGCACGAAGCACGCACTTTGGACAGCTTGAAGGGAAGCCCCAACGATGAATGTGTTCCTCGCCGACGGTGAGTTCGGCTCCGGGCAGTTCCTGCTCGGGATGCTCTACATCTTCTTCTTCGTGATCTGGTTCTGGCTGCTGATCAGCATCTTCAGCGACCTGTTCCGGCGCCACGACATCTCGGGATGGGTCAAGGCGCTCTGGATCATCGGCGTCATCATCTTCTCCTACCTCGGCATCCTCGTGTACTTCATCACCCAGGGTCACGGGATGGCGGAGCGCAACCAGAAGCAGGCCAAGGAGATCCAGGACCAGATCCGTCAGCAGGCGGGCTACAGCTCCGCCGACGAGCTCGAGAAGCTCAAGAAGCTGCACGACGCCGGCACGTTGTCGGACGACGAGTACGCAGCCCAGAAGGCCAAGGTCCTCGCGTAGGCGAGACCTCGACACCGAACGACGAGGAGGGGCGGGCCGATGGCCCGCCCCTCCTTCGCGTTCGCTCACGTGCCGGCGCCCTAGGTGGCCGCGTCCGTCTTCTTCGGCGGCCGCCAGAAGGTGGCGAGGAACGCGATGGTCCCGCCGATCCCCACGATCAGCACGATCGCGAGGGCAGTCTTCGCCTCGAAGGGGAACGCGAGGCCGAACGCGTCGTCGAGCGACCATTCCCCGGGACCGAGGACCCCCAGTGCGAGTGAGAGCACGGCAAGCGTCGTGACGTACTCGTAGCCCTCGCCGGGGTTGTTGCTCCAGAAGCCGTTCTTCCGGTGGTTGGTGACGAGCGCGACCAGGACGATCGAGGCCGTGCCCGCGTACGCCAGCGGCGTGAGCAACCCGACGATGAGCAGCGCGCCCACGCCGAGCTCGGTGAGCGTGACCATCCACGCGTGGAACGGACCGGGTTTGAGGCCCAGGCTCTCGAACCAGTTCGCCATGCCGGGGCCGGACCGCACCGACTGCAGGTGCCGCCAGCCGTGGGCGAACATGACCACGCCCATCCACACCCGCGCGACCAGCAGTGCCAAGTTCACCGCATCGAGATCGTTCACTTCGCCTCCACCCCATCGTCAGCACGACGTCGTCGGCTCGTAGCCGTGGGCGCACCCTAGCGACCCCACGGACCAACACGTAGGCTGACATGGACGTCAGCAAACGCAAGCGCTCGAGGGGGAACCATGCCCAACGCCGAGGACCTCATCCTGGTGAGCGTCGACGACCACGTCGTCGAACCCCCGAACCTCTTCGACAACCACCTGCCGGAGAAGTGGAAGGAGTTCGCGCCGAAGAGCGTGCACAAGGACGGCCTCGACGTCTGGGTCTACGAGGGCATCGAGATCCCCAACATCGGGCTGAACGCGGTCGCCGGTCGTCCGCCCGAGGAGTACGACATCGAACCGACGTCGTACGACATGATGCCGCGCGGGTTGCTACGACATCCACGAACGCGTCAAGGACATGAACCGCAACGGCGTGCTCACGTCGATGTGCTTCCCGAGCTTCGTGCAGTTCTGCGGGCAGCTGTTCTCACGCTCGAAGGACCTCGACATGGGGCTCAACCTGCTGCGCGCGTACAACGACTGGCACATCGACGAGTGGTGCGGCACGTACCCCGGCCGCTTCATGCCGCTGTCGATCCCGCCGATCTGGGATCCGCAGCTGATGGCCGACGAGGTGCGCCGCGTCGCGAAGAAGGGTTGCCACGCCGTCACGTTCTCGGAGAACCCTGCGAAGCTCGGCTGGCCGAACATCTTCGGTGACCACTGGGACCCGTTCTTCCAGGCGTGTGAGGACGAGGGCACGGTGATCTGTCTGCACATCGGGTCGTCGTCGACCGTGCTCGAGCTCGAGCCCGGCGCGCCGATCGACATCATGATCACGCTCACGCCGCTGAACACGATGAACGCGGCGACCGACCTCATCTGGTCGCAGGTGCTGCGCAAGTTCCCGAAGCTGCAGTTCGCGCTCTCCGAGGGCGGCACCGGCTGGATCCCGTACTGGCTGGAACGGATCGACTACGTGTACCAGCAACACCACTTCTGGACGAGCCAGGACTTCGGTGACCGCCTCCCGAGCGAGGTCGCGCGCGACCACTTCAGCTACTGCTTCATCAGCGACCGGGTCGGCGTCGACGAGCGCGACAAGATCGGCGTCGACTCGATGACCTGGGAGTGCGACTACCCACATTCGGACTCGTCGTGGCCGAACTCGCCCGAGGCCGTGGCCAAGCAGCTCGACGGGATCTCCGACGCGGACGTCGCCAAGATGACGCACGAGAACGCCATGCGGATCTACCGGTTCGACCCGTTCGCGCACCGCAGCAAGGAGCAGTCGACGGTCGGTGCGCTCCGGGCCGAGACGCCCGACTGAGCCGGCGACCGGACGGGCCGCTACTGGGCTCGACGATGGCGGAGGTCGGGCAGGAGCCCGACATGGGTGAAGCGGCGGATCACCCGCTCCTCCTCGACGTCGATCACCACGGCATCGCCGGGCTCGCGCCCGGTGATGAACGTGACGACGCAGTCGTCGCAGGCCTCGGTCCCTTGCATCACGCAGGTGTCACAGTCGATGAGCATGCGGGCACGATCGCACGGGGGTGTGACAGCTACGACGCCCCTCCGGAGCCGAGCCGCGGGGGCGGCGACGGTCGAGCCGACGCACGAGCCGCCAGGACCGGAGGCTCCCGGCCAACGGCCTCGCCCGAGCGTCAGGCCGCCGCCTCTTCGGGTGGGGCGCGCAGGCTCCAGGTGCCGTCGTGGTGGTCTTCGATGGTCTGATCGCGGTCGTGGATGAGGTGGTGGTGCTGGTCGCAGACGTTGCCGAGCTCGGCGTAGGTGGTGTGGTGAGTCTCGCCGTAGGGCTCGGTGTGGTGGCGGTGCAGACCGATGGTGCGGTCACACCCGCGGATCTTGCAGGTGCGGTCCCGCACCGCGGATCGCGATCTTCAGCGCCTTCGGGACGTGGCGGGTGTTGGCTGACGACGGTCTGGACGTCGACACCGTCGGTGATGACGAGCTGGAGGAGCCCGTGGGAGAGGACCTCGCGGGCGTGGGCGACCGGGACCGGGCCGACGCCGGGGATCTCGCACGTCTCACCGGGTCGGATGCGGCCGTCGAGGAGCGACCCGAGGCCGACCAGGACCGCCCGGCTGGGGCTGAGGCTTCGGCTCGTCTCGGTGGGTGACTTCGGCGAGGTCGATCATGGCGTCGAAGCGGTAGGCCTCCCGGGCCTCGTGCTCCCCGGAGCGGCGGGCTGCCTCGAACCGGGCCTGCTCGAGGGGTTCGAGGGCGTGGAGGAGCTTGGCGACCTCTTCGGTCGGTCCGGAGAAGGTGCCCCGGGTGGCGAAGCCTTCGGTGAAGGTGCGGAGGTGCCGCTCGCGCTTCGCGCGCCGGCGAGCTTCGACCTCGTCGCATGCGGCCGCGATCACCCGCTCGCGCTCGGCGCGCAGCTCTCGCATCCCCGACCGGCGTGCAGTCGCGAGGAGGCGGCGTTCCGAGGAGGGGTCGGCCGCGGCGCCGGCCGTGACGTGGGCCGCCTGCTGGAGCGAGAGCTCGACCCGATCGGAGCTGCTCCTCGGTCGCGGGCAGGTCGGTCGAGCCGGGTCGCGGTCGCGAAGGTCTCGCGTGCGGCTGCCTCCGAGGTGCCGGTGGTCTCGGCGAGCCATTGCTCCGGGCTCGCTGCGTGGGATCGGCTCCGCCACGCGTTGGTGTCGGCGGCGCGCTTGGCGAGGATTGCGGTTGGCGGTGTCGAGGAGCTTCGCGCTCTCCGCCGCGGCTTCGGCCAGGCGCGCGGCGTCGCGGCCGTCGAGGCGTGCGGGGTCGAGCTCGGCGACGGCTTCGCGTGCCAGATCTCGGACCTGCTCGATCTTGAACATGCCCTCACGATGACAGGGGGGTGTGACACTTACCCCCGAATCGAGGCACTCCGCGAAGATCTTTTCGAAGTTCTTTCGCCCGCGTGTCGCGTCACACCGCGCGCACCGGCGTGTCGCGTCCGCGCTCGCCTATCGGCGCAGGACCTCGAGGAGCACGTTCGAGGACACCACCGTCGCGCCTTCCTCGGCCGCGTGGTCCCGGACCCACTGGTCGGAGGACACGACGATCGCCGCCGTGGTCGCAGGGAGGCGCTCGACCTCGCGGACCACGACGGGATCCGCCTTCTCGCCGTCGGATGAGAACAGGACCTTGACCCCGGGTCGCCGGACCGGCTTCGGCACGGTGACGTCGGCCCCGTCGAAGACGACGACCACATCGCAGCGGAGCCGGAGGTGCAGGCGAGCGAGCGCTCCCACGAGCCGCTCGCGTTGATCGGCCACCGACGCTCCGGGCCAACCCTCCATCGACACGTTGTACCCGTCGATGATCAGCTGCACGCCCCGCGTGCGGAGCATGGCGTCGAGCCCGTCCGCCGAGTCGGCGTGCAGCCCGGGCGGGCAGGGCACGCGCAGGCGGGCGCTCGCCGAGGACCTGCCGCCGGGCGCTTTCGTCGGGCTCGACGCGGTGAGCTTGGTGAGCCCCTCGAGGCGCGTCGCGAGGCGCTGCGCGTCGCGGGCCGCCTCGGACAGCGCACGAACCTCTTCCGGCGCGAGTCCGCCGGCCTGCGACCGGGCGCGCTCACGGTCCGCGACCTCCCGCTTCAGGTCGCGTAACCGGTTCTCGGCGTCCCGGGCACGCGTGGCCTCACGCACGAGCCGCGCCTCGGCGTCGGCTGCCGCGGCCTGGGCCTGGGCGATCGACGCGTCGCTCTCCTCGCGCCGTCGCTCGGCATCATCGATCGCGCGGTCGGCCCGCAGCTCACGGTCCCGACGGCTCCGGCGTTCGTCGCGCAGCTGCACCTCGAGCTGCTCGGCCGTCGAGCGTGCGTCGTCGCGTGCTTCCTCGGCCCGTCGGCGAGCTTCGTCGAGGGAGGTGAGCTGCATGTCGCGGGCCTTGGCATCGTCGTCGCGCTCCTTCTCCGCGCGCTGACGATCGAACGACACGCACAACGCGCCGAGCGCGAACTCCCAACCGGCCGGCTGCGCCGCGAACAGGACCGAGGCGAGCAACGGGAGGTCGGAACGCGCGGCGGCTTCGTTGATCCGGCGCAGCGCGAGGGAGGTGTTCCATGCCTCCAGGGCAGCACCGGCCTCGTCGAGCGCGAGGAAGCGCTCGGCAACCCGCTCGAAGAACACGGGGTCGACCTCGAGCGCCCGGTGGAGCTGCTGGCGCGCGGGGCCACTCCCGAGGCGGCGCGGATCGAAACCTGCCAGAGGCCGCAGCACGGCCGGCAGGTCGCCGTCGTAGGTGCCGAGCGTGGTGGCGGCGACGTCGAGCAGGGGCACGAGGAGCGACTCGGGGACCGGGAGCGAGTCCTCGGTGAGCGGCGGCGCGTCGCCCTGGGTGCTCACGCTCAGACCGCCTCCTCGAGGGGAACGGTCACGATCGTGTCACCCGACGCCCCGCACCATCGGCAGCTGACCTCCTCGATCGTCTCTGCCAGCAGCTCGCGGTCTTCGATCTCGAGGTCACCCCCGACGCTGAAGTGGTGGTACTCGCGCGTGCGGCGCGTCACCGTGACGTCGAAGCGCGTGAGGTTGCCGCATCCTTGGCAGCGATACCGAGCGCTCATACACATGAGTGTATCCCGGCGGCCACGGATCACGAACGCATGTTCGGATGGCCGCCGAGCGCGGCCGACGAGCCGACGAGCCGACGAAGGGCTTACGCGCGGCCCTTCCGCGCGGGCACCGATACGTCGGACCCGCTCACGGCGGGCCCGGTGGTCGCGGCCGCCGCGTGCTTCCGGCGACGTCGGAGCATCCATCGGCGGCCCCCCTCGACGAACAGGGTCACGAGGAGTGCCGAGACCAGCGCCCACAGCAGGATGATCACGAGGATCGGCACGAAGCGCGTGATGTCGCTCTTCACGATGACGTCGAGCAGCTTCTGACTGCTGAGGTACCCCGCCTTGCGAGCGGGGAGGCCGACGATCGCGAGCCCGAGCGGTCAGCGCGACGAGCCACGCGAGCACCCGCAACGGGAGCGGCAGCGCGTCGCGCTTCGACCGCCCGCCGGCGTCGTCGCGGCCGCGCTCCGACCCGGTGTCACCCGACGAGCCGCGCGGTGGTGCGACGACCGGCGCGGGGGCCACCGGTGCGGCGACGGGAGGCTCTGAGGACAGCACGGCGGTGCCACCGGCACCGGCTGCGGCACCGCCCGCGGTCATCGTCGGACGCGACGTCCGCCGGCGAGGGGCCGGCGGTGCCGCTCCCCCGGAGGACGGCTCCGCCGAGGACGCAGGCTGCCGAGCAGGAGCCGGCACCGGAGCCGGCGCGGCTCCCGCACTGGCACGACCGAGGCCCGGCGGCACCTTGAGCACCTGACCGCACTGCTCACAGCGGAAGGAGGCCCCGTCGGGCAGCGTGTCCACGCGCTTCTTCGTCCCGCACGCCGGGCACTGCAACGCCTTCGCCATCAAGCACCTTCCTCGCGTGCGGCCACGCTCGTTCGTACGAACGCCTCGAGCACAGCCGCGGCCCGCCCGTCGTCGATCGACGCCCTCGCCTGTTCGATCCCGGCCCCGAAGTCGCCGGCAAGACCTGCGGCCACCAGCGCTCCCGCCGCGTTCAGCACCGCGATGTCGCGCACGGGACCCGTCTGCCCCGAGAGTACGCGGTGGACCACTGCCGCGTTCCCCGCCGCGTCGCCGCCGGCCAGCGCACCGGGAGCCGCGGCGGGGATGCCGAACGCCGAGGGGTCGAGCTCGTAGGTGCGGACGTCGCCGTCCTCGAGCTCGTAGACGGTGGAGGTCGTCGTGGTCGTGAGCTCGTCGAGGCCGTCGTGGCCGAAGAAGACGAGGGCCCGTTCGGTGCCGAGCTCGGCGAGCGTGCCGGTCATCCGCTCGGCCATCGCAGGGTCCGAGACGCCCATCGCCTGGCGTCGCACCCCGGCAGGGTTCGCGAGCGGACCGAGGTAGTTGAAGGTGGTGGGGATGCCGAGCTCGCGTCGCGACGGACCGGCGAAGCGCATCGCCGGGTGGAACCGGGGCGCGAAGCAGAAGCCGATCCCGGCTTCACGGATGCACCGGGCGACCCCTTCGGGACCGAGGTCGATGACCACGCCCAGTGCCTCCAGCACGTCGGCGGAGCCACACTGCGAGGACGCGGCACGATTTCCGTGCTTGGCCACGCGTGCGCCTGCACCGGCCGCGACGAGCGCCGCCATCGTCGAGACGTTGACCGAACCGGAGCGGTCGCCACCGGTACCGCAGGTGTCGACGAGCTCGCCGGGATCGTCGACCTTCACGTGCTCGGCAAACCGCAGCATCGTGCGTACGAGCGCCGCCAGCTCCTCGGGGGTCTCCCCCTTCGCGCGCAACGCGAGGGCGAAACCGGCGATCTGCGCGTCGGTCGCCTCGCCCTCGAAGATCGTCGCGAGGGCGCGCTCGGCGAGCTCGGGAGTCAGCTCCTCCCGACGGACGAGCCGCCCGAGGACCTCGGGCCACAGCGCAGGGTCGGCCATCGTCAATCCCACCAGAGATCGTGGTCGAGCACACCGCGACCGATCAGCCCGAGCTGCACCTGGCTCGTCCCCTCGACGATCGTGAGCTGCTTCGCGTCCCGGTAGTACAGCTCGAGCGGGTGATCCTCCATGTAGCCGGCCGCGCCGAGCATCTGCAGCGCCTCACCCGACGTCTTCACCGCGACCTCGGTCGCGTAGTACTTCGCCATCGACAGGAACGGCACGTACTCCTTGGTGAACTGCCCACGGTCCGCCATCCACGCGGCTCGGTACGTGAGCAGTCGCGCCGCCTCGATCTCCGCGGCGAGCTCCGCGATCTTCCACTGGATGCCCTGGAAGTCGGCGATGCGCTGGCCGAACGCCTCCCGCTCCTTGACGTACTCGACCGCGTACATGAGCGCCCCCTCGGCGAGGCCGATGCCGCGAGCAGCCACGACGGGGCGCATCGAGTTGAGTCCGAGCATCGCGAGCCGGAAGCCGCCGACCTCGCCGATCACGTTCGCCGCGGGCACGCGCACGCCGTCGAGCAGGAGCTCGCCGGTGTCGACCCCGCGGACACCCATCTTGCGGTCGACCCGTCCGACCTCGACCCCGGGCCACGACCGCTCCACGATGAACGCCGTGACGCTGTCGTGGGCGCGTGCGTCGACCGGACCCGTCTTGGCGAAGACGCAGTACCAGTCGGCCTGGCGGACCCCCGACATCCAGCACTTCGTCCCGTGCAGGATCCAGTCGTCGCCATCGCGGGTCGCGCGGGTTCGCATCCCCATCACGTCGCTGCCGGCCTGGGGCTCGGACAACCCGAACGCGGCCCGGGCCTCGCCGGTGGCGATCGGCGTGACGTAGCGGCGTTGCTGCTCCTCGTTCCCGGCGATGAGCACGGGACCGGTCGGGAGGCGGGTCAGCAGGAGCATGAGCGCCGCCGACTGCGAGTACTTCGAGACCTCTTCGATCGCCAGCGTGAGGCCGAGGATCCCGGCACCCGATCCCCCGAGGTCCTCGGGGATGCACAGCCCGGTCAGGCCCGACTCGACGAACAGCTCGAAGAGGTCCTGGGGGTACTCCTCGGTGGTGTCGATCTCCCGCGCGCGGGGCGCGACCCGCTCCTGCGCGAGCTTGCGGCAGGTCGCCTGCAGCTCGGCGAGCTCGGGCGAGAGGTCGAACAGCACCCGGGA
Source organism: uncultured Acidimicrobiia bacterium (assembly GCA_963720675.1). GTDB lineage: Bacteria > Actinomycetota > Acidimicrobiia > IMCC26256 > PALSA-555 > JALHSW01. The sequence goes on from CAVRGH010000010.1 coordinate 1,000,185, forward strand.
AGGCTACCGGCCGACGTGGACGCTCGGCCGTTCAGGGTACGGCGCCTCCCTGACAGTCCTCAGGCCGGCATCCTCAGGCCGGCATCCCGGCGGCTTCAGGCGGAGCGGCGACGCTGCCGGATGAGCCGACGACGCTCACGGGCGGTCAGACCGCCCCAGACGCCGTCCTTCTCCCGGGCCGTGATCGCGAACTCGAGGCACGAGTCGACGACCGGGCACAACGCACAGATCGCCTTGGCCACGTCGGCCGCGGCCTCGTCCTCCTCGGAAGGATGGAAGACCTGGGGGTCCACGCCACGACAGCGCGCCTGGTCGCGCCACGTGCCCGTGGTCGTGGCACCGTCGGCCGGGGGGCCGTTCGTCCCGTTGTTCGGGTTCATCGTGCTGACGCTCATGTCTTCACCGTCCTCACTCCGCCCCTGGGGGGTACAGGGGGGAGCATGGGTACAACGACGCCCAGCAGGCGCGTATTCCACCTTTTCGGCTGTTGCGGCCCGCGACCTGAGGCGACCCGCCCGAGGCGCCCCGTAGGATCGCCCACAGTGGCGATCGAGGTGGCGCACCGAGCCCGCAAGGGCGTCGCCTACGCCCTGGCGGGCGGCCTCACGCTCCCCGGGGTGGCCATGCGGCTCGCCGGCGTGCATCCGGACGAGCTCGTGGGTGCCGTCGCCTTCGGGATGGCCGTCGTCGGGGCCGCGTTCCTCCTGGCCTGGTCGGCCGAGGCACTCGAGCTCGACGTCTCCCGCGGGCTCGCCCTGGCCGTCCTGGCGCTGATCGCCGTCCTGCCCGAGTACGCGGTCGACTTCACGTTCGCGTACAAGGCAGGGACGAACCCCGACAAGTACGCCCCGCTCGCGCTGGCCAACATGACCGGGGGGAACCGGCTCCTCATCGGCGTCGGTTGGCCGCTGGTCGTCCTGATCGCCGCGTGGCGGATGAAGGTCGCCGCGAAGGCGCGCGGCTACTCCGGCCCGGTCGACACCGAGGTGCACCTCGACCGGCCGCGCTCGGTCGAGATCGCGTTCCTCGTGATCGCGACGCTGTACTCGCTCACGCTCCCGCTGAAGGATCACCTCACGCTGTGGGACGCCGCGGTGCTCGTCACGCTGTTCCTCCTGTACGCGGCGCGCGTCTCGCGGGCGCCCGCGGAGGACCCCGACATCGTCGGGCCGGCCGAGCTCCTCGCTGCGCTCCCGAAGGTGCGGCGGCGGATCACGGTCGGCCTGTTGCTCGGCTACGCGGCCTTGGTGATCATCCTGTGCGCCGAGCCGTTCGCCGAGTCGTTGATCCAGACCGGCGAGCAGTTCGGGGTGAGCACCTTCTTGCTCGTCCAATGGGTCGCGCCGCTCGCATCGGAGGCGCCGGAGCTCCTCGTCGCCGGCCTCTTCGCGTGGCGCCTGAAGACCAACTCCGGGCTCGGCACGCTGGTGTCCTCGAAGGTCAACCAGTGGACGCTGCTCGTCGGCACGCTCCCGATCGTCTTCGTCGTCGCCGGGGGCGCGATGTCCGGGCTCCCCCTCGACCGGCTCCAGCGCGAAGAGCTCTTCCTCACTGCTGCGCAGTCGGCGTTCGCGGTCGCGGTGCTCGCGAGTCGGAGCCTCAGCGTCCGCGAGGCCTGGGCGCTGTTCGGGCTGTTCATGTCGCAGTTCGTGCTCGGTGCGCTGCTCCCCGCCGACATCCGTCACCTCGAGCGCGTCAGCATCGGCATCCTCTACCTCGTGCTCGCGGTGATCATGCTCGTCGTGCAGCGCTCGAGCATCCGTCCGCTCATGCGGGACGGGTTGCGAACACCGATGGACCAGATGATCCACGAAGAGCTACCGGCCGCCACCGACGCCGGCATCGATCCGTGACTCCCGCGTCCGGCGGCCGGCGCGTCATGATGGGGTCATGACGGCTCCCGAGGTCGACGCCGCGAACGGCACCACGAGTGGCGTCGACTGGCGCGTGGTCCTCCGAGGTGCACTCGTCGGCCTCGCCGTCATCGCACCGGTGTCGGTGCTGGGCGCGGTGCTCGATCACGAGATGACCGACTTCGACAGCAGCGGATGGCGCTATCCGCTGTTCGTGCTGATCCTGGTCGGCTACGCCACCGCAGGATGGGTCGCCGGGCGCGCCCGTCCCGACTCGCCCCTCACCCATGCCGCACTCGCGGGCATGGGTGCATTCGTCCTGTGGATCCCGATCCGCGTCGCGATCTGGGCGGCGCGCGAAGGCGGACGCGGCCTCGTCAGCGGCGATCGCGCCGTCCTGCGGCCCGGTCAGCTCTTCGGTCAGTTCGTCATCGCCGCCGCGCTCGCCATGGTCGGCGCGTTCCTCGCGAGCAGGATCGCGGCGCGCCGCACCTGACGTCGCTCCTCAACCGGCTTCGGCGATCCTCAGGATGCCGGCGTCGGTCAGCGTGTTGTTGTCGACGAAGACGTGCTGGGTCGCGGCATGCATGTCGCGGAAGCAGCGTCCGAGCACGCTGGGCTGGCGGAGGGCGTCGGTGCCGGCCCACCGGTAGGCGAACCGGACGGCCTCGGCCGCCACGTGCGTGGCGTAGGTCGTGACCTGGCGGAGTCGCTGACGCTCGACCTCGGTCGGTTCGAGCCCGGCCGCGAGCTGTGCCTCGACCGACGTGAACACCTCGAACACGAGCGTGCGCGCCGCCCGCATCGCCGCGTCCTGGAACCCCAGCTCGTACTGGAAGAGCTGCTGGTCCCGGATCGGCGTCGAACCGAGCCGCGACTTGCCCGCGATGATCCGCACCAGCTCGTCGAGTGCCCGCTTCCCCACCCCGAGCGCGAAACCGGCGTGGCCGGTCGACGTCACCCCCAGGACGTCGAAGCCGTAGATCGGGCCACCCCGCTGCGCGACCGCGCCGATGAGCGGAAACGTGAAGCCCGGCTCGACGACCTCGCCGTCGAGCGCGTAGTCGTAGCTGCCGGTGCCCTGGAGGCCCAGGACGTCCCAGTTGCCGAGGAACTCGACGTGGTCGCGCGGCACGAACACCACGCGCATCTCGGGGAGTCCGTTCGCGGCCGCGACGAACTCACCGTCTTGCACCACCAGGGTGCCGCCGCTGATCCAGGACGCGTGGCCACTCCCACTCGCGAAGCCGTACCGGCCCGTCGCGACGTACTTTCCGTCGACGAGCTCGGAGGAACCGACCGGCCCGAACATCCCCGCAACGACCGGGAACCGCTCACCGGAGTCGAAGATCGTCGCGACGGCGTCATCGCTCGTGAACACGGCCGCGAACGCGGCCGCCGTCGCGTTCGCCATGTGGGACCATCCGGTCGACGCATCGGCCCAGGTCAGGATCTCGAACACCTCGAGGCAGGTCGCGATGTCGGCCTCCGTCCCGCCGAGCTCGCGCGGCACCATCAGGCCGAAGAGGCCGGCGTCGTGCAGCGCGTCGACGACCGGGCTGGTCATGGTGCCGGCCAGCTCGGCCGCCTCGGCCTCGGCCTCGACGAGGGCGACGAGGGAACGCGCCGCGGCGACCGCGTCGATGTCGTGCGCTGTCGTGGTCATCGGAGCCACACCTCGTCAGGCGAACGTGAGCTTGCCGGAGTCGAGGACGACGTTGTCACCGACACAGGTCTGGTAGATCGCCTCGTTGCCGTCGACCCAGATCTTCACGTCGAGGCGGTCGCCGGGCATCACCGGCGTGGAGAAGCGACCTTCCATGCTCTTGAACCGGCTCGGATCACTCCCGCACACCCCGTGCAGCAGCGCGCGACCGGTGAACCCGTAGGTGCAGAGGCCGTGCAGGATCGGCTTCGGGAAGCCGGCGAGCTCTGCGAACTTCGGATCGGAGTGGAGCGGGTTGCGGTCGCCGCTGAGCCGGTACAGCAACGGCTGGTCGGTGCGTGTGTCGTAGGACACGACGGTGTCGGGGTCGCGCTCGGGCGGCACGTTCCGCGGCCCGCTCGGGCCACGGTCGCCGCCCCATCCCCCTTCACCCCGGATGAACGCGGACATCGTGGTGGTGAAGAGCGGCGTGCCGTCGGCGAGGTCCGTCGCCTCGCTCTCGAGCACGACCACCGCCGCCTTCCCCTTGTCGTACATCGCCGCGACCTTGCCCTGCATCGTCGCCTTGCCCGACACCGGGAGCGGCTTGTGCAGCGTCACCGACTGCTCGCCGTGGACGAGCATCGCCCAGTTGAACGTGCCGATCGCCTCCATGACGTTGCCGCCTCCGCCGGCCGCGTTGATCACGACGGGCATCGTCGGGAGCGCGCGTTGCTCGACGTCCTGGCTGTTCTCGGTGGTGAACTCGAGCTCGAAACCGGTCGGGTCGGTCGCGCCGGCGCCGACGCCCAGGGCGTAGAGCAGGCTGTCCGTCGAGCTCCAGGTCGCCTCGGCCGGTTCGGTCACCGTGCCGACGGCGTCGGGGTTCAGGGGCATCGTCGTTCCTCCATCTGTCGGTCGGGCGCTTCGGGGTCGGACAGGTCCGCGATCCAGGCTGCCACCTTCAGGCACCCTTCGGGATCTGGTTCCAGGGCACGTCGCGGTCGGCCTTCGCCTCGGTCGGGAGTCCGAGCACCCGCTCGCCGAGGATGTTCTTCATGACCTCGGTCGTGCCGCCTGCGATCGTCTCGGACTGCGACGCCAGGAAGTGGTCGACGGGGTCGTCGCGCGGTGGGGGGTCGTAACCGCCGCTGAGCGTGCCGGCGGGACCGAGCACGCCGACGGCGAACTCCCGGATGCGCTGGCTGAGGAGCGCGCCACCCATCTTGAGCACCGAGCCCTCGGGTCCGGGCGTCCCGCGCTCCCGCAGGGCCGATGCGCGCGAAGGCCCCGATGCGCAGCACCTCGGCCTGCACCCACAGCCGGAGCAGCTCGTCACGCCGGGCCGGGTTGCGGTCGGGCGCCTGGTCCCAGGCGCGCAGCGCACCGCCGATCGGCCCGCTCCCCCGCGGGGAGACCACGCCTCCGATCGAGACGCGCTCGTTCATCAGCGTGGTGACCGCGACGTGCCAACCGTCGCCGAGGCCACCCAGTCGCGCGTCGTCGGGGACCTGCACGTCGGTGAAGTACACCTCGTTGAAGTCAGCGCCGCCGGTCATCTGGCGCAGCGGCCGCACCTCGACCCCGGGTGCGTGCATGTCGACCACGAACGCGGTGAGCCCCGCGTGCTTCGGCACGTCCGGATCCGTCCGGGCGAGGAGCATCCCCCACCGGGCGCGGTGCGCGAGCGAGGTCCAGACCTTCTGTCCGTTCACGATCCAGACGTCGCCGTCGCGTACCGCTCGGGTCGCGAGCGTCGCGACGTCGGAACCCGCGCCGGGCTCGCTGAACATCTGGCACCAGATCTCTTCGGCGGTCCAGATCGCGCGGAGCATCGCTCGCTGCTCGTCGGAACCGTGGGCGACGATCGTCGGACCGACCATGCCGATGCCCATCGGGTTGCGAAGCCAGGAGTAGGTGCGCCCGGCCTTGGTGAGCTCGGTGTCGACGACCTCCTGGAGCTTCGGGGCGAGGCCGAGTCCGCCTTCACCGACCGGGTAGTGGACCCTGGCGAGACCGGCATCGAACTGGGCACCGAGGAACGCCGTCTGGTCGGAGTCGCCGTGCTCCGAGAGCAGCGTCAGGGTCTGCTGCCGAACGTGGTCTTCCTCGCTTGCCATATGCTCCCGCTCGTCTCGTCGAGGCCCGCCGGGCCGGACGGGGCAGTCTTCCCGATCCGGGCGTCACGCCGCTATCTCCCGCTCCGGTGCGACGACACGCGGTTCCGGCCTCGCTAGGTTTCGGGGCGATGCCGCCGACGGAGACACCTCGCGTGTTCGGGCTCGGCGACGGGGAACGGACCGCGCTCGTCGAGCACTTCCGGGCCCACGGGTGGGTGGCGGTCGATGCCGTGCCGCCCGAGGCGGCCGCCGCCCTCGCCGGCTGGGTCGACGAGATCGCCGCCCGACCGGACGGCGCCGACGGCGTGCTCCAGCACTTCGAGGGCACCGACATCGGGCCCGTGCTCGCCCGCAGTGAGAACTTCTTGCCGATCCACTCGGGCCTCCGCGCGCTCCTGTGCGAGGGCGCCCTCGTGGAGGTCGCCGGCGCTCTCCTCGGCGAGCCGGCCGTCCTCTACAAGGAGAAGATCAACTACAAGCTTGCAGGGGGGGCCGGGTACGCGCCGCACCAGGACGCGCCGGCGTACCCGATGATCGACGTCCACGTGTCGGCGATGGTGGCGATCGACGACGCCAATGCGACCAACGGCGGGCTCGAGGTCGTGTCCGACCGCTTCGACGTGCTGCTCCCGGTCGACGAGCGCGGGTGCATCACCGCCCCGTTCGCTACCGAGCTGGTGTGGCGCCCGGTGCCGTTGCGAGCGGGCCAGACGCTGTGGTTCCACAGCCGCACCCCGCACCGGAGCAGCCCGAACCTGTCCTCGGGACCTCGCCGAGCGCTCTACCCCACCTACAACGCAGCCCGGGAGGGCGACCTGCGCGCCGCGTACTACGAGACCAAGCGGGCCGCGTTCGCGGCTGCACCCGAGGGTGACCGGGCGCGAGTGTCGCTGATCGGCGACTTCGAGGGACGCCCGGTCGGGTCCTAGGCTCCGGCGATGGCTGGACCACGAGTCGGGGTGATCGGGGCAGGCGGGGTCGGTGTCGCGACCGCGTCCGCGCTCGTCATCCGCGGACTCGCGGGGCGGGTCACCGTGTACACCCGCAACCCCGACGCGGCTCGCGGCCTCGCCCTCGACTTCTCTCACGCCGCACCACTGCTCTCCCGCATCGAGATCCGCGGCCGCGGCCTCGACGAGATCGAGGAGGAGGACGTCCTCATCTTCACCGCGGGCCACCACACCACGCCGGGCGAGACGCGCCTCGACATCCTCGAGCAGAACATCCAGGTGATGGACGACTGCGCATCCGCGGTGGAGCACGGCGAGCTCCCGCGAATCGCGCTCGTCGTCACGAACCCGCTCGACGTGATGACCGAGTACCTCTCGCGACGCTGGGACGGCCGTGGAGTGTCGATCATGGGTTCCGGGACGGCACTCGACACGCTGCGACTCACGGAGCGGATCGCGAAGGAGTGTGGCGTTCACCCGCGGAGCGTGCACGCGTGGGTGGTCGGCGAGCACGGGGACTCGTCGGTCTTCTTGCTCGACAGTGCCCGGGTCGGGACGTTGCGCCTCACGGAGTTCGCCGCCCAACGCGGTCTCGACTTCAGCACCGAGCGGCTCGACGCGATCGAGCGCGACGTGCGGCGCGCCGCCTACGAGGTACGCGATCTCAAGGGGTCCGCGGTGCACGGCATCGGCCTCACGGTGAGCGGACTCATCCACGCGACCGCGTTCGAGACCGGCGCGCTGATCCCGGTGTCGGTACGGGTAGGACCCGACCTGTGCGCCAGCCTCCCGTGCGTCCTCGGACCCGACGGCCCGAGCGAGCCGCTGCTCCCCACGATGACCGACCGCGAACGCGTCGCCTGGGAGCACACGCTCGAGGTCCTCGCCGAGGCGAACCGCGGGCTCCCGATCTAGCGGCCCTCTGCTCCCGGTCTGGCCGCTACTGGTCTCGGTCGAGTGCGAGCCGCGTGGTGATGGCGCGGCCGATCTCGAGCGCGGCAGTTGCGGCGGGAGACGGCGCGTTCAGCACGTGCAGCGCCCGTCCGACCTGGTGGAACGCGAAGTCGTCGACGAGATCGCCGTCAGCAGTGATCGCCTGCGCGCGCACGCCCGCCGGCGCACGCTCCAGGTCGGGTCGACGCACCTCGGGGACGAGTCGCTGGATCGCCCGGGTGAAGCGCCGCTTGCTGACCGACCGGCTCATCTCCCCGAGCCCGTAGCGCCAGTAGCGCGCGGCGAGCTTCCGGAATCCCCGCGACCGCAGCGTCTCTCGCAAGTCGTCGAACGCAACGCGCCGCCAGGAGTAGCCCTCTCGTGCGAGTGCGAGCACCGCGTTCGGCCCGATGTGCACGCGACCGTCGACACCTCGGGTCAGGTGGACGCCCAGGAACGGAAACTGCGGATCGGGAACCGGATAGATCAGGTTGTTGACCAGGCTCGAGCGCTCGGGCGTGAGCTCGCAGTACTCGCCACGGAACGGGATGATTCGCAACCCGTTCGCACCGCCGGGCCCACTCACCGCGTTGGCGATTCGATCGGCGTGGAGCCCGGCGCAGTTCACGAGTCGCGCCGCGACGAGCGCACCGCGGGTCGTCTCGACGACGAGGCCTTCGCCGCGCTCGCTGCCCGACACGACTGCGGCATCGAGTCGGACCTCGCCGCCTGCTTCCTCGATCTGCTCAGCGAGCCGGCTGCACACCCCGCCGAAGTCGGTGATGCCAGTGTCGAGCACGTGAAGCGCCCCGACGCCGGCCGCGTGGGGTTCGAGCTCGCGGAGCGCTTCGGGACCGATCGCCGTCGCGCGCACGCCGTTCGCCAAGCACCGTTCCTCGAGCTCGGCAAGCCTCCCGCGCTCGGCCTCGTCGACCGCGACCACGACCTTCCCGCACACTTCATGCGCGATCCCGTGCTCGCGACAGAACTCGACCATCGAAGCGCGCCCCGCGGTGCAGAGTCGCGCCTTGTCCGAACCCGGCGGGTAGTACACGCCGGCATGGAGCACGCCGGAGTTGCGGCCCGACTGGTGGCTCGCGATCGCGGACTCCTTCTCGAGCACGACGACGCGAGCGTTCGGCCGCTCCTGCTGGATCGCCCGCGCCGTAGCGAGCCCGACGATCCCCGCCCCGACCACGACGACCTTTGCCTGCTCCACGACGGCATCGTGGCATGCGGACCGCCGGTCGACCCCGATCGACGCGGGACTTTCGGCACTGTCGCTACGGTGGCGGCAGCCCGATACTGGCTCCATGTGGGAACGGATCCGTGGTGCCCTGACCCGCCGCAACGTGCTCATCGGACTCGGGGTCCTCGTGCTCGCCTTCGGTCTGCTCCAGCTCATCCCGATCCGGGTCTCGAACCCGCCGGTCGCGCAGGGCCCGAAATGGGACAGCGCCCGCACCGAGCACCTCGCGCGGGTGGCGTGCTTCGACTGCCACAGCAACGAGACGAACACGTACTGGTGGGAAGACATCGCTCCCGTGTCGTGGTGGATCACCAACCACGTCGACGAAGGCCGCGCGGCACTCAACTTCTCCGAGTGCTCGGGCCACGGCGGTGAAGCCGGCGACGCGGCCGAGACGGTGACCAACGGGAAGATGCCGCCGAACTACTACACGTGGCTCGGCCTGCACCCCAGCGCCGACCTCACCAAAGCCGAGCGCACGGAGCTCGCCGCCGGGCTGCGGCGTTCGCTCCAGGGCGCGGGCTGCGGCGGCGACTAGGGCTCGGACCTACTCGAGGAAGCCCTGGATCTCGTCGAGCTCGATCGGCCCGTCGTACGCGACCTCCCCGTCGCGCAGCGCGACGCAGCGATCCGCATGCTCGAGGAAGGCGATCTGGTGCGTGGCGATCAGGACCGCGGCGCCGTCCTGGCTCGCGCCGACCACGAGGTCGACCAGGGCCTCTTGGCCCGACGGGTCGAGGCCGACGAACGGTTCGTCGATGATGAGCACCGAGAGCGGCCGGATGAGCCCGAGCACCAGCGCGCTCTTCTGTCGCATGCCGCGACTGAACCGGGCGGGGAGGTCTCCGGCGCGAGCGGTCAGCCCGAAGATCTCGAGCAGCCGGTCTGCGGAGTCCGGGCGTCCCGGCAGTCCGTGGAGCTTGGCGACGTACTCGATGTGCTCGTCGAGGCTCAGATCGTCGTAGAGCGCGGGCTGGTCGCCGATGTACGACAGCCGCGAACGGGCGTGCAGCGAGCCGGCGGGCTCACCCTCGATGGTCATCGTGCCGCGCGTCGGCTCGAGCAGCCCCGCGGCGATCCGCATGAACGTGGACTTTCCGGCACCGTTCGACCCGACGAGCGCGAGCAGCTCGCCCGGTGCGATCGAGATCGACACCTCGTCGAGCGCGAGGAGGTCGCCGTACTCCTTGACGACCTCGATCGCCGCGAGTGCTTTCGTCCGGCGACTCACCCGAGGGCCAGCTTGCGGGTTCGCAACCACATGCACAGGCCGATCGCGACGATGACCACGATCGGGACCAGGCCCAGCGCGCTCCCGGCCGCGTCCTTCGCATCCCCCTGCGCGATCGCGACTGGTGCGAGCGACAGGATCACGAGCACCGGCGGGAACACCTGGCGCGCGATGAGGACCATGGGTCCGAGATCACCGAACCCGAACCCGAGCGTGGTCTCGGCCGAGGGCGCCCCGAGCACCAGTGCCGCCGCGGCCGCGACGGCGGCGACGATCGCGACGGGCAGGACCATGATCGCTGCCACTTCGACCGCCTGCACCGATCTGGTACCCGCATACACGGTGCCCGCCGCGAGCGCCATCGCAACGAGCGCGCAGCACCACGGTACGACGAGGTGGTGCAGGATCAGGTCTCCCCAAGGTCGGGGGTAGCCGGCCGGCCGCTCCGAGTGATCCGTCTCCTCGCCGAGCCCCTCCGCCGCGTCGAGACCGACCACGAACATCGCGACTCCGGCGACGAGGATGAGCGCGAGCGCGCCGTGCCACACCGCCACGAGCGCAAGCCCGCTGACCACGCCGAGTGCGAGCATCCGCAGGACGCGCGTGAACGGCCAGCGTGCGACACCCTGCCAGTCGCGTTGCCAGCACCACAGGGCGCGGGCGTGGATCGGCATGTGCCAACGCGGATGCTCGCGCGGCAGCTCCTGGGAGAGCTGGCGGTGCAGCACCATCACCGTGCGCACGTCCTGCATCGTCGCCGCGAAGCGCAGCTGTCCGACGAGCCCGGAACGGCGCTGGGCCGATTCGAGCGAGACCCCACCGATCACGGCCAGACCGACGGTCGGGAGCGCCAGCGCGACGAGGGCGCCCGGGATCACGAACGCCGTCCAGGTCAGCGGCACGAGGCCCAGGTGGCCGAGCATCGTGCTCGGCGATGTCGTCGTCGACAGCGCGGCATCGGCCACCGCCCACCCGACGAGCACCGCTCCAACGAGCGTCGCGGTGCGGCGACCGATGCGGAGCCCGGAGCCGATGAGCGCGGCTCCCCACATCGCGAGCGAGCCGAGCACGCACACCGCAACCGCGGCCAGCACCCAATCGACCAGGTCGCCCGGAAAGCGCAGCGACGCGAGAACGCCGAGCATCACCCCGGCGACGCCACCGGCGAACAGCACGCCCCGCGCTTGACGGAACGCAGCGCTCCGGAGCACCGGTCCACGCGGTACCGGCGCCAGCAGCACATACGTGACGTCGGCGGGCTCGAGCCCGAGCGGGCCACCGCGGCTCCCCGATCGCAGGCCGAGCGCCACGCTCAGCGCCAGCACGAGACCGATGATCGCCGGGCCCCGGCCGCGGATCTCGGAGAGCACGTCGTGCGGGATCGGAGTGTCGCCGAGGAAGGGGGCCAGGTAGAAGAGCGGGACGCTGACCCCGATCACGGTCAGGTACGCCTTGTAGACCGAATCCGTCCAGTCCGCGTCCTCGAGCAGGTGGCGGCGTCGCGCTCGCTGACGAGTCCGCAGCGCTTCCCTCGTCGTGCGCGTGTCGGACACGGAAATGAGCGTACCGGCGACCCCTCGTACCCCTGGGCTCAGAGGCTCGGACCGCGCCGGACGGCTACTGCACGTTGATCGTCGTGTGCATGCCCTCTTGGTAGTGACTGGTGACCGTGCCGTCCGGGTTCTCGACGTCGATGTTGCAGAAGAGCACGTAGGTGCCCGGGGACAGCTTGAACGACTTCGTGATGCTCTTCCCGGCCTTGAACTCGGCGATCTCACCGACCGCTTCCTGGGGCGAGAGCGCCTCCTCGTCCACGTCACCCACCGCCCGCTCCCCACCGGGTTGGGTGACCTTCGGCAGCGCTTCGGCGCTCGGAGCGCGCACGACGATCATCTCGTGCTGGATGGTGCCGATGTTGTCCGCAGTGATCTGCACCGAGCCGGCCTTGGCCTCGGACGGCTTCGCCAGCACCTGGTACTCCTCCAGATCGACCCCGACCTTGCTGCCGAGCAGGCCACCGGCGGCGAGCTGCTCGAGGTCGGACTTCGTGTCGTTGCTGCGTGACCATGCCTGGGCCGCGACGATGAGTGCCGCCATCGAGAGGAGCACCGCGATGAACGTGAACGCCAACGTCGCGATGCCAAAGCCGTTCCGGTCCTCATTGCCTGCGCTCACGGATCTCCTCGATGGTCGTCTGCGACTGCTCGGTGTTGAGGCGTCGCGTGCAGTCTGCCCGGTTTTGCGACGCCTTGCTCGCCAATCGCTCCGGGAGCCCTGACCCGGCCTCAGACGACGTCGACGTCGACCGCCGGCGCGGCGAACTGCGCGTTGTACAACCGGGTGTACGGACCGTCGCGCGCGAGCAGCTCTTCGTGCGAGCCCTGTTCGACGATCTGACCGGATTCCATGACGAGGATCGTGTCGGCGTCGCGGATCGTGGAGAGCCGATGTGCGATCACGAAGCTCGTCCGGTTCGACCGCAGCGCGGCCATGGCGTGCTGGATCAGGACCTCGGTGCGGGTGTCGACCGAGCTGGTCGCCTCGTCCAGGATCAGGATCGTCGGGTCGGCGAGGAAGGCCCGGGCGATCGTGAGCAGCTGCTTCTCGCCCGCGCTGACGGTGCCGCCCTCGTCGTCGATGACCGTGTCGTAGCCGTTCGGCAGGGAGTGCACGAACCGGTCGACATAGGTCGCGCGGGCGGCCGCATAGATCTCTTCATCGGTCGCGTCGAGGTTGCCGTAGCCGATGTTCTCCCGGATCGTGCCGCCGAAGAGCCACGTGTCCTGGAGGACCATGCCCATGTTCGACCGCAGGTCGCGCCGACGGAGCTTCGTGATGTCGTTGTCGTCGAGGGTGATCACGCCGCGGTCGACGTCGTAGAACCGCATGATCAGGTTCACGAGGGTGGTCTTGCCCGCACCGGTCGGACCGACGATCGCGATCGTCTGCCCCGGCTCCGCCACGAGCGACAGATCCTCGATGAGGGGGTTCAGCGGGTCGTACGAGAACCACACGTGGTCGAACTCGACGCGACCCTTGTGCTCGACGTCCTCGAGCGGGATCGCGTCTTCCTCGCGTTCCTCCGGGGCGTCGAGGAGCTCGAACACGCGCTCCGCGGAGGCGATGCCCGACTGCATCACGTTGATCATCGACGCGAGCTGGTTGAGCGGCTGGGTGAACTGGCGGGAGTACTGGATGAACGCCTGGATGTCGCCGATGCTCATCTGGCCCGACGCGACCCGGAGTCCACCGATCAGCGCGATCAGCACGTAGTTGAGGTTGCCGAGGAACATCATGAGCGGCTGGATGGTGCCGGAGATGAACTGCGCGGCGTAGCTGGCCTCGAACAGCTCGTCGTTCTTGTCGTTGAACCACTGTTCGACGTCCTGCTGACGGCCGAAGACCTTCACCAGCGTGTGGCCGGTGAACGCCTCCTCGACCTGTGCGTTCAACGAACCGGTGTGGCGCCACTGGTCGACGAACTTCTTCTTCGACCGCTTCGTGATCGCCTTCATCAAGGTGATCGACACGGGGATCGTGATGAGCACCACCGCTCCGAGCAGCGGCGAGATCGTGAGCATCATGATGGCGATGCCGATGATGGTGAGCGTCGAGGTGAGCAGCTGGCTCAGCGTCTGCTGGAGCGCGTTTGCGAGGTTGTCGATGTCGTTCGTGACGCGGCTCAACATGTCACCGCGGGGTCGTCCGTCGACGTAGCCGAGCGGCATCCGGTTGAGCTTGGCTTCGACGTCAGCGCGCAGCCGGTACATCGAGCGTTGCACCACGCCGGCGAGCAGGTAGGCCTGGGAGTACGCGAGCGACGCGGCGACGAGATAGATCGTCAGAACGAGCAGCAAGATCCGGGCGAGATGGTCGAAGTCGATACCCGTGCCGGAGGTGACACCGTCGACGATGACGTTGGTGGCGCTCCCGAGCACCCTCGGCGCGATCACGACGAGCGTGACGCTCGCGAGCGCCAGGAGCAGCACGACGATGACCCGCGCTCGATCCGGCCTCAAGCGGGCGACGAGCCGCCGGGTGGAGGTCTTGAAGTCCTTCGAACGCTCGAGGGGCAGTCCCGCGGCGCCCCATCGCGCGTTCATGCCGGCACGCGCCTCTTCCGGAGGATGCGCGGCTGCCTCCTCGAGCTCCGCGAACTCGGACTCCTCGCTCACGCCACCTCCTCCTCGGTGAGCTGCGACGCGACGATCTCGGCATACGTGGGATTCGACGCGAGCAGCTCGCGGTGCGTGCCGAGACCGATCTGACGGCCGTCCTCGATGACGAGGATCTGGTCGGCATTGATGATCGTGGAGACGCGCTGGGCGACGATCACGGTCACCGCGTCCGCCACGACCGGGGCGAGCGCGGCTCGCAGCCGCGCGTCGGTCGCGAGATCGAGGGCGGAGAACGAGTCGTCGAAGAGGTAGATGCCCGGCCGACGGACCAACGCGCGAGCGATGGCCTGCCGCTGGCGTTGGCCGCCCGACACGTTGGTCCCACCCTGGCTGATCGGGGCATCGAGCCCGCGGGGCATCGCCGCGACGAAGTCCCTCGCCTGGGCGATCTCGAGCGCCTCCCACAGCTCTTCATCCGTCGCGTCGGGGTTCGCGTACCGGAGGTTGCTCGCCACGGTCCCCGAGAACAGGTACGGCTTCTGGGGGACCAGCCCGATCCGGCTCCAGAGCAGCTCGGGGTCGATGTTGCGGACGTCGACCCCGTCGACGAGGACCGTGCCCCCGGTCGCGTCGAACAGGCGAGGCACGAGGTTGAGCAACGTGGTCTTGCCCGCGCCCGTGCTCCCGATGATCGCGGTCGTCTCCCCGGCTCGGGCGGTGAACGAGATGTCGGAGAGGACGGGGAACGCGGCACCCGGGTACGCGAACTCGACCTCGCGGAGCTCGAGCGACGGCACGGGCGAGAGCCGGGTGACCGGCGCCACGGGGGCGACCACCGACGTCTCGGCGTCGAGCACGTCCTTGATCCGCTCTGCGCTCACGGCCGCGCGGGGGGCGAGCACGGCGACGAACGTCGCCATCATCACCGACATCAGGATCTGGATCAGGTAGCTCAGGAACGCGATCAGTGCGCCCACCTGCATGTCGCCCGCGCCGATGCGCTTGCCGCCGAACCAGACGGCGGCGACGCTCGTGATGTTCACCACCAGCATCACGGTCGGGAACATGAAGGCCATCAGGCGGCCCGCCCGCAACGAGGTCATGGTCAGCGCGTCGTTGCCCTCGGCGAACCGATCGGCCTCGTCCGGCTCACGCACGAACGCACGAACCACGCGGATCCCCGTGATCTGCTCGCGCAGGATCTGGTTGATCCGGTCGAGCCGGACCTGCATCACCTGGAACTGCGGGACCATCCGACTGATCACGGTCCCCACCGCGGTCAACAGCACCGGGATCGCCACGAGGAGGAGGAGCGACAGCGCGGCGTCCTCGCGGACCGCCAGGATCACGCCGCCGACGATCGTGAACGGTGCGGCGATGAGCAACGTGCACGACATGAGCACGAGGATCTGGACCTGGGTCACGTCGTTGGTGATGCGGGTGATCAACGAGGGCGCGCCATAGGTGGCGACGTCCTGCGCCGAGAAGTCGGTCACGCGGTGGAACAACGCCTTCCGAACGTCACGTCCGAAGCCCATTGCGACCCGTGAGCCGAAGTAGACCGCAGTGATCGCGAACACGACCTGGACGAAGGTGATCAGGAGCATCAGGCCCCCGACGCGCCAGATGTAGTCGGTGTCGCCGGTGATCACACCGTTGTCGATGATGTCGGCGTTCAGCGCAGGGAGGAGCAGCGTGCACATCGTCTGCACGAACGTGAGCGCGACGACGAACATCAGCTCGCGCCGGTAGCGACGGAGGAACCTGCGGAGCAGCGCGATCAGCACGACGTGCCGCTCTGGTTCGAAGAACGCGCGTCGACTCGTCGGACGCCGTCGAGGAGCAGCGACACGATCTCGGCCGGCGGGAGCGGGTCCTCGAGGATCAATGCCGGGTGGGTGCCGGCGATGGTGAGGCCGCGGAGCAGGTGTGCCGCGTCGATGGGATCTCGCCGCAGCTGGTCGCGATCCGGTTCGAACAGCGCCGCGAGTGCGCTCAGGTCGCGGCTGTGGTCGCGCTCGTTCGTCGACGCGCTCACCGAGAACTGCATCATCCCGGCCGCGGTACGCAGCTGGAGGAGATCGGCGAACCGACGCCGCAGGATCTCGATCGCGGCGACGAGTCGCGCCTCGAGCGGAAGCGTCGCGTCGATCCCCGCGAGGGCCGCGTCGGTCCACGCGGTGTCGAACGCGAACTCGACGACCGCTTCGATGAGGCTGACCTTGTCGGGGAAGACCCGGAAGATCGTTCCCTCGGCAACCCCCGCGGCCTCGGCGATCTGCTTGGTCGTGACTGCAGAACCGTGGGCCAGGACCAAGGGCAGCGCCGCGGCGACGATCTCGGCGCGGCGCTCCCCGGGCGGGAGGGGCGTCGCGCGCACCCGCGCGGCGTCACCGGCTCCGGTGGTGACCGAGGCCGGCTCCGTGACGCGATCACCGATCGGCGGGGCTGGCATCCGCCCAGCCTAGATGAGTGAGCACTCACTCATCTAGCTGGCCCGTCCGGATCTCGGCCCTGGCTGGGCGCCAGACCAACGGGTGGTGGTGAGTCGGCCGGTACGCCGGATTCTGTCCGAGCCCGCCCGAAGGCGAGCTCGTAGCGGCCATCCCTCTCGGTCGGCGATTGCCCGCCGACTCCAGCGGCCTACCCGGGGGTGTCTGCGGGCGGGCAGCCCTCCCCCTGTCTGACCTTGCTCCCGATGGGGTTTGCCGAGCCACCCGGGTCACCCCGGGTGCTGGTGCGCTCTTACCGCACCGTTTCACCCTTACCTGTGCGACCCACCCGGAGGCGGTTCGTCATCGGCGGTCTGTTCTCTGTGGCACTTTCCTGCGGGTCGCCCCGACTGGGTGTTACCCAGCACCGTGCCCTGTGGAGTCCGGACGTTCCTCGGACCGATCCGCTCCCCACCCTTGCGAGCGAGGAATGGCCGGCACGCGGCCGCCTGGCCGACTCACCACCACGATCAGTCTCCCACGTCGCTCGGGCGCGAACCACGTGACGTTTCGGGTCCATGACGATCCGGCACCGTCACTTGCTCCCAAGCGGCCGATCAGAGCGACAGGTCGTACTCGAACCACTCCGAGCGGCTCGCGCCGGTGCGGTCGTAGAGACGTTGCGCAGTCGCGTTGTCGGGTGCGGTGCTCCACACGAGCGACGCGACCCCGCGCCCACGGGCGAGCGCGGCGGCGGCGTCCAGGAGTGCGCGTCCGGCGCCGGTCGAACGGTGCTCGGGCACCACGAACAGGTCGTGCAAGCAGACGACCTCGCGCGCCTCGACGGTGTCGAGTCGCCAGTGGAGGCACGCGTAGCCGACGAGCTTGCCGTCGACGTCGCGCGCGCCGAGCAGGGCACCCTCGTCGTCACGATCGAGGAAGCGACGGAAGAACGCCTCGTTGCGAGCGCTGTCGGGTTCGACCTCGTAGAACCGCTGGTAGGCGGCGACGAGCGGCAGGAGCTCGCCGTACTCCGACGTCGTGATCGGCGCGATGTCGACCATCACTGCTCCTCTCGGCGCGCCCGGACGAGCCGATGGCGCGCTTGCGCTTCGAACACCTTCCGGTGGACCGGTTGCAGCAGCTTCCAGTAGAGGAACCCGGGGACGCCCTTCGGCCGGAGCGCGCCGACCTGCACGAGCCGGTCGCCGAGGACCCGCCAGCCCAACCACCCGTCGCCGGGGAACCACCCGTCACCGCGCAGCACCAGCTCGCCCGGCGCGCGCCTCGTGACCACCCACCAGTCGACCCGCGCACCCGACTCCACGGTTCGGGGCCGTCCGGTGCGCCACCGCTCGCCCATCACCCGCCCGGCCCAGATGCGGACCCGCCAACCCCACGGCAGTCCGTACCAGTCGAGATCGCCGCCGACGCGGTCGAGGTCGGCATCGAGCGCCTGCTCGTCCGCGCCACCGATCGGGATCGCGACCGACTCCGTGTAGACGCCTTCGTCGAGCCCGCTGGGCCGGTCGAGCAGCGCGACCTCGATCGCCGTGGCCTGGTCGTCGAGTGCGCGCCGGATCGCGGCCTCCACGCCCAGCGGCTGGACCGAGAATGCCGCTGCGGTGCGCGCGCCATCCTCGACCACGACCTCGGTGACGAGGCTCTCGATCAACGCGTGGCTGACCCGCTTGTCGACCGGGGTCACGAAGTCGACCCAGTACGACGACAAGCGTGGCGTCAGGTACGGCACGTCGACGATGAGGCGCGGTCGCAGACCGCGCGCCCGTGCGTAGGCATCGATCATGTCGCGGTACGTGGTGATCTCCGCGCCGCCGATCTCATAGACGCCGGGCACGACGACGAGCGAGCCAACGAGGTACTCGACCATGTCGACGAGCGCGACCGGCTGGATCGCAGTGCGGACCCAACGCGGGCACACCATGAACGGCAACCGCTCGGTGAGGTACCGGAGCATCTCGAAGCTGATGCTCCCCGACCCGAGCACGACGGCGGCGCGCAGCTCGACGACAGGCACCCCCGCCGCACCGAGTGCGACGCCGACCTCCTGCCGGCTCGCGAGGTGGTCCGACGACGGGTCGTGGCCGAGACCGCCGAGATACACGATCCGGCCGACGCCCGCCCGCGCGGCGGCCCGGCCGAACGCCAGCGGCGAGTCGCCGATCGCGCGCACGGAAGTCGCCCGCGTCGAGCGAATGCACCAGGTAGAAGACCGCATCGCATCCCTCGAGTGCGTGTGCAGCCGCGTCCTCGTCACCGACGTCGAGCGCGATGCCGGTCGCGCCCGGGACCTCGGCACCGCGGCGCCCGTAGGCGAGCACCTCGTGCTCCCCCACCAGCGCCGCGACGAGGGCTCGGCCGACGAACCCGGTTGCGCCCGCGACGCCGATCCGCATCCCCGCACCATGGCCCAGGATCGGTCGCGATGCTCGATCGCTCGTCCGTACCGTGTGCCGGCACCACCTGAGGCTCGACGCATGGGTCGACTCGCAGCGGACGCCGACCGGGAGTCCGGAGCCGCTACCGTTTGGCCCTCATGACTCCTCCGCCCGCACTCGCCGCAGCCGAGCAGGCCCTGCTCGACGAACGTCGCCCGCTCACCCGTCCCGAGGTCGACGCGGTCGCCGCACTCCCGCTCGAGCAGCTGCCCGACCTGGTCGCACTCGCCCACCGCGTCCGCCTCGCCTACTGCGGGGACGCCGTGGAGCTCGAGAGCCTGATCAACGCCAAATCGGGTGCATGCCCCGAGGATTGCGCGTTCTGCTCCCAGAGCGCTCGGTTCGAGAGCGACGTCGACGTCTATCCGTTCCTGGACCTCGACGACGTGCTCGGTGCGGCGCGCGCGACCAAGGATGCCGGCGCCACGCAGTTCTGCATCGTCGTCGCCGTGCGCGGCCCGGAGGAGCGACTGCTCCGCAAGGTCATCGACGCGGTCGACGCCGTGCAGCGCGAGACCGGGCTCGAAGTCGCATGCTCCCTCGGCCTCCTGACCGACGAGCAGGCAGCACGCCTCGCCGCGGCCGGCGTGCACCGCTACAACCACAACCTCGAGACCTGCCGGGCGGTGTTCCCCGACGTCTGCACGACGCACTCGTACGACGACCGCGTCGCCACCGCGAAGCGAGCGATCGACGCCGGCATGGAGCTCTGCTCCGGCGGGATCCTCGGCATGGGCGAGACGCTCGAGCAGCGCATCGACTTCGCGTTCGAGCTCGCCGAGCTCGGGCCGTGCGAGGTGCCGATCAACCTGCTCGATCCCCGTCCGGGCACACCGTTGGAGGACCAGCCGACGCTGTCGCCGCGCGAAGCGCTCCAGGCGATCGCGCTCTTCCGGCTCGTGCTGCCGGGCACGTGGATCCGACTCGCAGGTGGGCGCGAGCGCGTGCTCGGCGAGCTCCAGGCCATGGGGCTCCTGGCCGGCGCAAATGCGCTGATCATCGGCAACTACCTCACGACGACCGGCCGGGAAGCGTCCGACGACCTCGCGCTCCTCGACGCGTTGGGCATGCCCGTCGCCGACGGTCCCGGCGAGGGTCGGTTCGTGATCGACGGCGACGGCGCGCACGCGCGCCCCGCACAACCCGCGCGCGCACGACCATCCCCGTCAGCTCCTCGTGAACCTGCCGCTGGTCAGCGGATGGGTTCGTTGAAGCCGACGACGACCGGGCCCGCCGGGCCGCTCGCGATCCGCGTGATCGACGCGACATCGAGTCGCAGCCGCCACGCGAGCAACGGGTCGCCTCCCAGCGCCCACACGACCGCGGCCTTGATCGGCGAGACATGGCTCACCGCGATCACCGCCCCGTCACCCGCCCGGGTCAACAGCTCGGCCGCGCACGCCCCGACGCGCGCCTGGACCTCGGCGAGGCTCTCGCCCCCGGGCGCCCGGTAGTCGGGATCGCCGCGCCACTGCCCCCACACCTCGGGTGGCAGCTCGCCGAGCGGAGTCTCGTCCCACTCGCCGTAGTCGATCTCGACGAGTCGCTGGTCGACCTCGACGTCGAGGCCGAGCGAGGCGGCGATCGCTTCCGCGGTCTCCATCGTGCGTCGCAACGGACTCGACACCACCGCGAGCGGTTCGTGGGCGCCGAGCGCGTCGCTCACGACCGAACCGAGCGCGATGGCCTGCGCTCGGCCCGTGTCGTCGAGCGACGGATCCGCGCGACCGAGGAGGAGTCCGCGGCGGTTCTGATCGGTCCGACCGTGGCGCACGAGCACGATCACGGTTGCGCACTCTCCTGCAGCCGCCCGGTGCGGAGCAAGTTCTCGGCGCGGACCGGGGAGGTAGAGGTCGAACTGGCCGACGACCCACCAGCACGCAACCAGACCCGCGAGCTCCTCGAGCAGCACGACCCACCAGACGGGTAGCAGCGACTCGTTCCCGAAGCTCGTCCCGCCGAGCGGCCAGAGGAACACGTCGCTGTTCGCGAACGCGCCCGACAGGACGAGGCCGCAGAACACGCCGATCGGCACGCAGAGCAGGCGCCGACGCAGCAGTCGGGGGCGTCCGATCGTCGCGACCATCACGATCACGAGCAGCAGGACGGGGAAGAGCAGCGTGTAGCTGAACGTCCGGTGCCCGAACGGCAGGGACAGGACGAGTGGGAGCATCGAACCCACCGCGATCAGCCGATAGTCGACGCCGACGCTTCGGAACACGTTGGCGACGATCAGCACCGACAGCCCGACGTACCAGAGCAGCACGGTCCGCTCCGCTCAGCCCGCGTCGAGCGCCGCGTTCACCAGCAGGTCGGCATCGACGTTCTGCTCACGCGGGACGTGCGCGAGGTCGACGTCGTCCCACGTCGCGAGCAGCTCGCGCGCCCGGGCGTGCAACGGCCGCAGATGCTCCTTCTTCACCTTCCACGCACCCTCGAGCTGGCGGATCACGAGCATCGAGTCGGCGCGCAGCCGTAGTGCCCGGGACGGGAACTCGAGCGCTGCCTCGAGCCCGGCGATCACGGCCTCGTACTCGGCGACGTTGCTCGTCGCGGTCCCGATGCACTCGCTCACCGTGGCGAGCCGCGTCGGCGGCGACGTGGATGGATCCAGCACCACGGCACCGATCGCCGCGGGGCCCGGGTTGCCCCTGGCCCCGCCGTCGGTGAACACCTCGACCACCGCGCGCGTCTCGGTCACGAGGTCAGCACGAGGATGCAGCCGCAGTTGTCGCAGTACGACACCTGGTCGGCGGGGGCACGGCGGATCGCGTCGATCTCGGTCGACGGCACGCTGAGGTGACACCCCTGGCACGTGCCGCCGACGAGCCGGGCCGCACCCACCCCGTTGCCCTTCTCGCGGCACCGCTCGTAGAGCCCGACGAGCTCGGTGCTGATCGGTGCGGCGACCTCGGCGCGCGCCGCGGTCTCGACCGCGACCTCGGCCTCGATCGCGGCCTCCGCCGCGGTCAGGGCCTCGCCTGCGGCGACGAGGTCGGCCTCGGCCGTCGCATGGCCGGCCTCGAGCTCCGCGAACGCGCGCGTCCAGCGGCTCGCGCTGCTCCATCGCCGCGATCTGGCGGTCCTCGACCTGGCGCTGGTGCCGCTTGAGCTGTTCGACGTCGGCCTGCAGGGCCTGGAGCTCCTTCGGGGACGAGATCTCGCCCGAGTAGAGCTTCTGCTCGGCCGCCGCGGCCTGGCCTGCGATGGTCTGCGGCCTCGTCGTCGAGCCGACGCTCCACCGTCGCGACCTCGTCGCGCTGGGCAGTGGCCGCCAGGATCTCGACGGCCAAGGCCGCGACGAGTGCGCTGGTCTTCGCGACGGTCTCGCGCTCGGGCAAGGTCGCGTGGCGATGCCGGAGCCGGTCGAGCGCGAGGTCACGCTCCTGGAGATCGAGCAACGGCTCGAGGTTCGTCACACCGCCGACCGTAGACGCCTGTCGGGGTCCGCTTGCACCTCGGTAGGCTACGGGCCGAGGGTGGTCGTGGTCGTGGCCGGCAGCGTCGGCAGCGTCGTGGCCGGCGGCTTCTTCGTGGTCGGGGGCACGATGACGACCGACGGCGGTGGCCCGGTCGGGACGGTGTCCGCGCCGGGCAGCAGGCCGTTGTCGGTCGCGCTGCGACCCGTGTCCGTGATGAATGCTCCCTTGCGGGCGCACGCGGGTCCCGGAGCCGGGAAGGGTTGGGCCGGCACCCCGGCGAGCGCGGCGTCCAGGTAGCGCTTCGAGATCCGCGCCGGGATCTGCCCGCCGAAGCCCGCGCCCGGGATGCGGGCGGTGGCGTTCCCGTGCCAGACGAAGTCGACCAGGGTCGGGGTCACCTGGAGGAAGTTCGCGTCCGCGCGGTTGTCGGTGGTGCCCGTCTTGCCCGCCGACTCGCGACCGTTCAGTCGGGCCGCGGTACCCGTACCGCCGGTGATGACACCCTTCATCATGTCGAGGGCGCACGCCGCGCTGTCGGCCGAGATCGCCCGGGTGGGCGTGACGTCGCGGGTCGCGTCGAACACGACCTCTCCGTCGGGCCCGACGATCTTGCTGACGAAGATCGGGGGACGGTGCAGGCCCCCGTTCGCGAGCGTCGCGGCGACGGTCGCCATCTCCGTGGCGGTGGACTCGATCGCACCGAGCGTCAGCGTCAGGACCGGCTTGAGCGTGTCCTGGGTGATCCCCATCTTCTTGGCGGTGTCGATCACCTTGTTGAACCCCACCGCGAGCTCGGTGCGCGGCGAACGCGCAGTTCACCGAGTTCGCGGTCGCGGACCGGAAGGTCATGCGTCCGCCGCCACCCTCGGCGTTCTGGGTCTGGCCGAGCGCACCGAACTTGCACGGCGACGTCCCGTCGACGAGGTCGTTGGGCGAGAAGCCCGCCTCCATCGCCGCGGAGAGCGGTGATGACCTTCCACGTCGACCCCGCTTGGCGACCCGGGTAGCTGGTCGCGATGTTGTACTGGCTCGACTCGAACCCGGGCCCGGCGACCATGGCCTTCACCAGGCCGGTCGTCGGGTCGATCGAGACGAGCGAGCCCGTCCAGCCCGGCTTCTCGGGGAGCACCGCGTCCATCGCGGCCTGCGCGTCGGCCTGGAGCTTGGGGTCGAGCGACGCGTAGATCTTCAGGCCGCCCTTCAGCACGCGGTCCTTGCGCTCCTGGCGGGTGCTGCCCAGCACGGAGTAGATCGGATCGTCGAACAGCCGGTCCTGGACCTCCTCGGCCCACGAGTTCTTGGGCCGGAGCTCGGCCTCGGGCTTGATCGTCGGGAGCGGCTCCTGCGAACCGGCGACCGCCTGATCGGCGGTGATGTAGCCCTGGTCGAGCATCTGCTTGAGCGCGAAGTCGCGACGCTTCGTCGCGCCGTCGGGGTTCACGAACGGGTTGTTGCCCTCCGGATTCGAGATCACCCCGGCCAGCAGCGCAGCTTCTCCCGGCGTCACCTCGGCCATCGTCTTCGACCGCGGGAACGGCGAACCGGGGTCCAGCACGGTGAAGAACCGCTCGACCGCGCTCTTCACCCCGTACGAGCCCTGGCCGAAGTACACCGTGTTGAGGTACTGCTCGAGGATCTCGCGCTTGGAGAACTTCTCGTTCAACCGGACGGCGAGGACCAACTCCTTCACCTTGCGGTTGATGTCTTGCTTCGAGTTCAGGATCCGGTTCTTGATCAGCTGCTGCGTGATGGTCGAACCACCCTGCTCGATCTTCCCCGAGGTGAGGTTCTTCACTGCGGCGCGGAGCACACCGTTGATGTCGATGCCGTCGTTCGTCCAGAACGTCTGGTCCTCGACCGCGATCACCGCGTTCTGGATCAGCAGCGGGACCTCGTCGAGCTTCGCGTCCTCACGGTTCTGGATGCCCAGCACCCCGATCACGTTGTTCGCCGAGTCGTAGATCGTGGAGCGCTGGTTGAGCCCGCGCAGCTCCTTGATCTTGTCGCTGGTGTAGTGGTGCGCCGCCGCGATCGTGGTCGCCCCGGGGATGAGCGCGGCGAGGCACGCGCCGACGGCGATGCCGCCGATCACGATCGTGAGGAGGAAGTTGCGGAGGGCGCCGGGGATCTTCTTCATGCGGGGTATCCATGATCGCACATGGGTCCGTGGATCCCCGTTCGGGAGTCGGGCGCGGCGAAGTCAGGGTTGGTGCGAGTGGGGGGCACCCAGTGCAAACGCCCGGTGATCGCAGGGGGTTCCCGAAAGGGCATCTTCCCGGACCGCTCCCGGTCGACGTCCCACCCCATCGCTAGCCTCCGCAGCGAATGGCTGCGCAGCTCCCCCTCGACCTGGACCCACCGGCCGCGTCTGGCACGGGGCGGCTGGTGCTGGTGCCCCACGGCGAACCGGCTCGGGCGGCGCTGTTCGACGCAGTCGCCGCGGCCCAGGTCGACGACTCCCTCGCGCCCGTCACGGTCGCCGTGCCCTCCCCGCTGGCCGGCCTCGCCCTCCGACGGGCCCTCGGCACTGCCTCGGGCCTGGTGAACGTCCACTTCACCGCGCTGGCCCGCGTCGCCGAGCTGCTCGGGGCGCCGGGCCTGGCCGCCTCGGGACGGCGTCCGCTGGCGGGCCCGCTCGCCGCCGAGGCCGTCCACAAGGTCCTCCTCGCCGATCCCGGCCCGCTGGAGGCGGTCGCCGGTCATCCCTCGACGACCCAGCACCTCGCGGCGACGTTCACCGAGCTCGCGCGCGTCCCGCCCGGAGCCCTGGCGACGATCGCGGCGCGGGGTCCCCGCGCCGCCACGGTCGTCCGTCTCTTCGAGGCGTACCGGGCCGAGACCAGCGGGTACTACGACCAGGACGACCTCGTGCTCGCGGCCGCCGCCGCGATCACCGACGGGACCGCGCCGGCCGACGAGGTCGGGCACGTGATCGTGCACCTCCCGCTCGACCTCTCCCCGGGCGAGGGAGCGCTGCTCGAGGCCCTCGCCGCGCACGACCGCTGCACCGTGCTGCTCGGTCTCACCGGCGACGCCACCGTCGACGCGGCCCAGGCCGGCGCGCTCGCGGCACGTCTCGCGCCGGCGCTCGGCGCCGCGGTCAGGGTCGGTGGGGCGCCCGCGCTGCCGATCGCCGACGCGATCGTCTCCGCACCCGATCCGGAGGACGAGGTGCGCGCCGTCGTCCGCCACCTCGTGGCGCGCGCCGGGGCCGGCGAGCCGCTCGGGCGCGCCGCGGTGCTCTTCCGTGCACCTGAGCCGTACGCACGAATCCTTCCCGAGCTGCTCAACGCAGCCGGTGTGCCCTGGAACGGACCGTCACCCCGCAGGATCGCCGACGGCGTCGCCGGTCGGGTCCTGCTCGGCTTGCTCGCGCTCCCGGACGACCAGCTCGCCCGCGACGATTTCGCCGCGTGGCTCGCCTCCGGTCCGGTACGCGACCCGGCCGACGACCGGCGCGTCAACGCCGCGAGGTGGGACGCGCTGTCGCGGCAGGCCGGCATCGTCCGCGGCGCGGAGCAGTGGGCCGACCGGCTCGCGGCGTTCGGCGACGCCATCGAACGTCGCCTCGCGCAGCAACGCGCCGAGGGTGACGAGACCGAGTGGCAGACGCATCGCCTCGAGCGCGACCGCGACGACGCCGCCGCACTCGCGGCCTTCGTCGCCGACCTCGCCACCCGGGTCACCCCCCCGGACTCGCCGACCTGGAGCGCGCTGGCCGCGTGGGCGCGCCGGCTCTACGACCACTTCCTCGGCAGCGAGGGGCACCGCGGCGACTGGCCCGAGCACGAGCTCACGGCCGCGCGCCGCGTCGAGGAGGCGCTGGCCGAGCTCGGAGGGCTCGACGCGTTCGACGACCACGCGGAGACCGCACGGTTCCGCCGGGCCCTCGCAGCCGAGCTCGATGTGCCCATCGGGCGGATCGGACGGTTCGGTGGTGGGGTCCTGATCGGCCAGCTCGGCCAGGCCTACGCCGGCGATCTCGACGTCGTGTACGTGTTGGGCGGTGCCGAGGGCACCCTCCCACCGCGCGGTCGTGAGGACCCGCTCCTCCCCGACCGCGACCGGCACGACGTGCCGAGCCTCGCGCTGCACGCGGAGCGTCGGAACGAGGAGCGCCGCGACTATCTGGCCGCACTGGCGGCCGCGCGCGAGCGCGTCCTGACCTTCCCACGTGCCGATCCGCGCGCGCAGCGAAAGCGCCTCCCCGCACGCTGGGTGGTCGAGTCGGCCCGAGCCCTCGGCGCCGCGACGGCGACGGCCGAGGAGCTGCGCGACGAGGTCGAGGAGCCGTGGCTGGAGATCGTGCAGTCCTTCGACCAGCTCGTCACTTCTGGTGAGGCCGGATCCCCGACGGAGTACCGGCTGCACAGCCTGCACGACTGGGACGCGGTGCATCACGACCTCGCGACCCACCCGCTCGCTGCGGGTGCGCTCGGGCGCGGGTTCGTCGCGGCTGCAGATCGCTCGTCGGCCGAGGCGACCGCGTTCGACGGCTTCGTCGGCACGCGGCCTGACCTCGCCCCGGGGCAGGAACGGCCGACCTCGCCGACCGCGCTCCAGGAATGGGCCGCGTGCCCGTTCCGCTACTTCCTCAGTCGCGTGCTGCGCCTGCGCGCGATCCCCCGCCCCGAAGACACCGAGACGATCAGTCCGCTCGACCGCGGTTCGCTCATCCATGCGATCCTCGAGGACTTCGTGCGCGAGTCGCCCACCCCAGCCGCGCCGGGCGAACCGTGGTCCGCAGAGGACGAGCTCCGGATGCTCGAGATCCTCGAACGGCACTGCGCGGATGCCGAGGCACGAGGCATCACGGGACGCGACGTGAACTGGGTGTTGGCCAAGCGGCGGATCTTCCAGGACGCGATGCGGTTCCTCGACACCGATGTCGTGACCCGGACGCGGTTCGGCGTCCTGCCCGCGCCCGACGGCCTGGAGCGCGCGTTCGGCGACGATGGTGAAGCGCCCGTCGAGGTCGAGCTCGGTGACGGGCGCACGGTCACGTTCCGCGGTCGGATCGACCGCGTCGACCGGTCCCCCGACGGCCGACAGGTCGTCGTGTACGACTACAAGACCGGCAGCTCCCGCTACGAAGAGGTCGGCGACGACCCGGTCAACGAGGGTCGATCTCTGCAGCTCCCGGTCTACGCGCTCGCGGCGCTGCAACGCGACGACGCCGAGTCGGCCCAGGCGCACTACTGGTTCACCGGCGAGGACTGGCCCGAGGCACTCGAGGTGCACGTCGACCTCGACGACGCGCGCGACCGCTTCGTCGAGGTCGTCGGGATCATCGTTGACGGGGTCGAACAGGGGTGCTTCCCGGCGAACCCGGGCGCGCGCTCCTACGACTGGCGCTCTCAACGCGAGACGCACGAGAGCTGTCGCCACTGCGACTTCGACGACCTCTGTCCCGTGGACCGAGGGACCGTCTGGGAGCGCAAGTCGGAAGGGCCGGGATACGACACGTTCCACGACCTCGCGTACGAAGTCGACGAAGATCCCGATTCCGGCGAGGACGTGGAGCGGTGAGGACCGCGGTCGACCAGACGGCGCGCACCGCCGTGCGCGACGACCACGACGTCAGCCTGTTCGTCGAGGCGGGCGCGGGGACGGGCAAGACGACCGCGCTCGTCGATCGCGTCGTCGCGCTCGTCGCTTCCGGACGCATCGAGCTGCGCGAGCTCGCCGCGATCACGTTCACCGAGGCCGCCGCGGCCGAGCTGCGGGACCGGATCCGCGGCGCGCTCGAACGCGCGGTCGCGGGCGACACCGTCGGCGTGGAGGATGCCGACGCGCGGCAGCGGTGCAGCGACGCACTCGACCAGCTCGAGGAAGCCGGCCTCACGACCCTGCACGGATTCGCCCAACGGCTCCTCACCGAACATCCGCTCGAAGCCGGCCTCCCACCTGGCTTCGAGGTGCTCGACGACATCCAGGCGCGCGTCGCGTTCGAGCAACGGTGGGGCGAGTTCCTCGACCACCTCTACGACGACCCGGGCCTCCGCGACACCCTGCTGGTGGGCCTGGTGCTCGGGCTGCGCTTCGACCACCTCCGCGACGTCGCGAAGCTGCTCCATGACCACATCGACCGCATGGGTCCCTCGTTCGCGGCCGAGGTCCCGCCCCCGGTCGACATCACCCCCCTGCTCGACGCGCTCGACCACCTCGCCGAGCTCCGGCGCACGCTGTGCACCACGTCCGACGACCGGCTCGGTGTCCACATCGACGAGCTGGCGGCCTACCGGGCAAGCCTCGCGGCAGCCGTCGACCGGCTCGACCGGCTGGAGTGGCTGGCCGACGCCACGAAGATCGCGAGTGGCAAGAAGGGGCAGAAGGGCAACTGGACCTGCGATGTCGCGGAGGCGCGGACCGCGACGGCTGACACCGAAGCGCTCCGGGCGTCGATCGTCGAGACGCAGCGCCGCGCGGTCCTCCACACGCTGCTCGGGCGAGTGATGGACTTCGTGCGCGCCCACGCGGCAGAGCGGCGGCGCGAGGGCACGCTCGAGTTCCACGACCTGCTCGTCCTCGCCCGCGACCTCCTCCGTACCGACCCTGCGGTGCGTGAGGCCGCGGCGCGGCGGTGGCGCTGCGTCCTGCTCGATGAGTTCCAGGACACCGATCCGCTCCAGATCCAGCTCGCGGTGCTCCTCGCCACGAGCGAACCGAATGCCGGTCGGCTCGACTGGCAGGAGGTCCCGGTCGACGCCGGTGCGCTCGTCGTGGTCGGTGACCCCAAACAGTCGATCTACCGGTTCCGGCGCGCCGATCTCGGCATGTACCACGAGGCCCAGCACCGGCTCGGACTCACCGAGGTCGCGCTCGTCGAGAACTTCCGGTCCGTACCGGGGGTGCTCGACTTCGTGAACCACGTCTTCGGAGGGCTGCTCCCCGAAGCGGTGCCCGGAGTCCAGGCCGCGCACGTCGACCTGCAGCCGCACCGCGACGCCATCGGCACCGACGTCGCCGTCCGCCTCCTGGGCAACGCGGTCGACGCGCCCGTCGTCGAGGTACGCGAGCACGAAGCCGCCGATGTCGCCGCGATCGTCCACGCCGTCAAGCGGGAGCACTGGCAGGTCGAGGACACCAGAACGGGTGCGGTGCGCGACGCCGATTTCCAGGACATCGCGATCCTCATCCCGTCGCGGACCGTGCTCCCCGGTCTCGAAGATGCGCTCGAGCGTGCGGGGATCCCGGTGCGCGTCGAGAGCCAATCGCTCCTGTTCTCGACCGCCGAGGTCCGCGACCTGCTCTCGATCCTGGCGGCGATCGACGACCCTTCCGACGAGATCTCGGTGGTCGCCGCGCTGCGCTCCCCCGGGTTCGGGTGCAGCGACGCCGACCTCGCGGACTTCGTCGCGGCCCGCGGGCGGTGGAACTACCGCGTCGATGCGCCCGAGGCGCTCGATCCCGCGCATCCGGTCGTCGCCGGGCTCCGGGCGCTCCGCGAGTTCTGGGACCAACGCTGGTGGCGGAGCGTCAGCGAGACCGTCGAGGCCGTGGTGCGGGAACGACGGCTCCTCGAGCTCGCCGTCGCGAAGCGCCGCCCACGGGACCACTGGCGCCGGATCCGCTACCTGCTCGACCAGGCGCGTGCCTGGGACGACGCCGGATCGGCGACGCTGCGCAGCTTCGTCGACTGGGCACGCGAGCAGGCCGACGAGCGGGCGCGCGTCATCGAGTCGGTCGCGCCGGAGCCCGACGACGACGCGGTGCGCATCCTCACCATCCACGGCGCCAAGGGACTGGAGTTCCCGGTGGTCGTGCTGGCCGGGCTGAGCACCCAGCCCCCGAACTCGACTCCCGCGGTCGTCTGGGACGCCACCGGCACGCCGGAGTTCACGATCGGGACGAAGGCGAGCAACACGCGGGTCACGACCTCGGGGTACGAGGCTGCTCGCGAGGCGGAGAAGGCGCACGACGAGGCCGAGCGCCTCCGACTGCTCTACGTCGCGATGACCCGGGCGCGCGACCACCTCGTGGTCAGCCTCCACCACAAGATGGGCACGCGGTGCCACGCGCGCGCCGTGAGCGAGCACGTGGAGGGCGCGCCGGCTCGCGAGATCGTGCCCGACCCCTGGACGCCGCCCGCCCACACCCGCCCTGCCGGCACCGCCGCCGCCGAGCCCTCGACGTTCGAGGCCTGGCTCGCCGCGCGCGACGAAGTGCTCGCGGCAGCTGGACGGGCACGCAGTATCGCGGCCACGACGCTCGCCAAGGCCGGCGACGGGTCGGCGGAAGCGGACGAGCCTGCCTCGGACACGCCACCGACCGACGCCCCTCCCTGGCGGCGTGGTCGCGCGGGTACGGCGGTCGGGCGCGCGGTCCACGCCGTGCTCCAGACCGTCGATCTGGCCACGGGCACCGACGTCGCGTCGGCCTCGCGGGCACAGGCGCTCGGTGAGGGCGTCCCCGGACGCGAGGACGAGGTGCGCGACCTCGTGGAAGCGGTGCTGCGAGCGCCGATCGTGCGCGCCACGGTGGAGCGCGGTCTCCGCTTCTGGCGCGAGGTCCCCGTGGCGGCGGAGATCGAGGGCCTGTTGCTCGAAGGGTTCATCGACCTGCTGGTCGAGACCGACGAGGGACTCGTGATCGTCGACTACAAGACCGACCGCGTCGACGGCGACGCCGATCTCGACGCGGCGGTCGCTCGATACGCAGTGCAGGGCGCCGCGTATGCCGTGGCACTCGAGGCCGTGCTGGGGCAACCGGTCACGCGGTGCGTCTTCGTGTTCGCGCGCACGGGTGACCCCGCGGAACGCGAGGTCGTCGACCTCGATGCCACGAAGGCGCTGGTCCGCGAACGCGTCGCGGCCGCCGCGCTCGGCTAGAGGCGCAGCGGTCGGGTCGGCGCCGCCACCGCGAGCGGGTCGTCCCGCCACACCTCCGGCTGCACGTCGATGTAGAGCTCGATCTCGTTGCCATCGGGATCCGCGAGGTACAGCGAGTGGGTCACCGTGTGGTCCGACATCCCGAGCACAGGGACGCCCGCCGCGCGCAGGTCGTCGACCGCGGCGCGGAGCTCGTCGTCGGTGGTGCCGATCTTCAGGCCGAAGTGGTACAACCCGACCCGTCGACCTGCCGGGATCGCCTGCGCATCCTCGCCGACCTCGATGAGCAGCAGCTCGTGGTGCGTGCGTCCGGATCCGAACAGCGCGGCGCCGCCTCCGAACGACCCGATCTCGTGGAACCCGAGCACCTCCCGGTAGAACTGCCGGGACCGGTCGAGGTTGCTCACGTAGAGGACGAGATGCCCCAGCTCGTGGACCTTCATGGCGCCGTCCCCTCGTTGATCGTCGTCTTCCACGATACGGCGCCCCTGATCATCGGGAGCACCTCCGCCCCGAGCGCGGCGATCTGTTCCCTCGCCTCCGCCGCGCCGACGCCGGGCACGTGCACGCGGAGGTTGAGTGCGTCGCAACCGGCGCGCAGGGTCGCGTCCACGAGGTCCCTGGCGACCGCCTCGGGATCTGTCGCGGCGGCAACCTCGTCCTCGCCCCAGTTCCGCTGGGCCGACGGCGGCGTGTAGCTGCGGTACACGTCGAGCTGGTCGTCGAGCCGACCGCGCGGCGGATCGCCGACCCAGGCGCGTCGGATGAGGACGCACACGCCCTTCCCGCCGGCCTCCCGGTACGCGTCGGTGAGGGCGCGACACCGCTCGGGCGTCGACATCGAATCGAACAACAGGCCCACACCGAAGGCCGCCGCGCGTCGCACGGCGGTGAACCCCATCGCCGCACTGATCACCGGTACCGGGTGCGCGACGCACGCGTCGATCGCCGCGTCGCCGGCGAGCCCCCGGGGCGCGGTGCCGTCGAGCATGCCCGCGACCTCCTCGAGGCCTGCTGCGAAGCGAGCGGCGAGGTCGTGCATGGTGAGGCCCATGACCGCGAAGTCGGCGGGCAGCGCGCCGGACGCTACGCCGAGACCGACCCGGCCGGGGAACCGCGCCGCGAGCCACGCGACCTCTTCGGCGACGAGTGCGGGCGGACGGAGCGGAAGGAGGAGCGGCGCCGGGGCGGCCCACCCGCGCGGCATCGCGTCGAGGCAGAAGCCGGCGAGCTGGAGCGGGTTCGGGAGGTAGCCATGGAAGCCGGCGTGGTGCTCGCTCGTCATGATGCCGTCGAAGCCGTGTTCGGCGCCGAGCGCGGCCTGGCCGCACAGCTGGTCGACGATCTCCGAGGCCGCGAGGTCGTTGTGCGGGTAGAGGCGGAGCGACACCGAACCCGGAGCGAACACTTCCCCCATGCGACCCGTCTCCCCCTTGCCCACCAATGATGCGTCTCTCACCCTCCCATAGGAGGGTGAGAGACGCATGCAGATCGGGAGCCGTGCGCGCGACCGGGATGGGACAGACTGCCGGGGTGAGCGCGGGTGCGACCGGGGTTGATGACGAGCTCGTCGTCGGAGTGCTGATCCCGCCGGAGTGGCTCGGCGCGGGTTTCGACGCCGCGCTCGCGTCGATCGAGGAGCTCCACCCACGGGTGCGCGTCGTCGCCGAGACCTACATCGAATCACACGACCTCCGCAGCGCGCGCGGCACGCCCGGTGCCACCGACCTCCGAGCCGACGCGCCCGCGCTCTCGGAAGCCCAGCGCGCCGCGTTCGCTCAGGTCCAGGTCGTGCTCGCACTCGACCTGCCGTTCGACGTCGCCGAGGTCGCGCCCGAGCTCCGCTGGGTCCAGGCCGTGGGTGCCGGCACCGCGCAGCTCCAATCCGCCGGCCTCGGTCCGTCCGGCATACGCCTGACGTCGGCCGCGGGTGTCAACGCGGTCGGGATCGCGGAGTTCGTCATCGGTCGGCTCCTCGAGCACTGGAAGCAGCTGCCCACCTTCGCCGACGCGCAATCGCGTCACGAGTGGGATCCGGCGTACGGACGCCAGCTCGCCGGCAGCACGCTCGGCCTGATCGGACTCGGCGAGATCAACTCCGCCGTCGCCGCTCGAGCGAAGGCGTTCGGGGTCCGAATCCTCGCCACCCGTCGTTCCGCGCGGCCGGGTGCGACCGCGCCGAACGTCGACGAACTGTTCAGCCCTGCGGACCTGCAACGGATGCTTCCGGGATGTGACGCCGTCGTGGCCGCCGTACCGGAGACCGCCGAGACCACCGGGGTGATGAACCGCGAGGCGTTCGACGCGATGCGCGCCGGCTCGTTCTTCTGCAACGTCGGTCGCGGATCCTTCGTCGACGAGGACGCGCTCATCGAGGCGCTCCGCCGCGGTCACCTCAGTGGCGCCGCGCTGGACGTGGCGAGCGAGGAGCCGCTTCCCGCGGACCACCCCCTCTGGGACGCACCGAACCTCCGACTCTCGCCGCACTCGGCGGCATCTCCCGCGGCCATGTTCGTCAACCTGATCCAGCTCTTTCGCGACAACCTCGTCCGCTACCTCGACGGCGCCGAGCTGCGCAACGAGGTCGATCTGACCCGCGGTTACTGAGTGGGTGCGCCGGGTATCGTCGTTCCATGACCCGGTGCCGGCTGCGCCTGTCCTGTCTGCCATGACCCAAGGAGGTACCCGATGTCTCCCGTCGGAACCCTCACCCGTCCGTCCTCGCTCCGCCCTTCCGTCCACCAGGCCCTCGCTGTCGGCCTCGTCGTGGTGTTCGGCGTCCTCGTGCTGGGAGCCGCGCTCGCGCTCGTTCGCGGGCCGCAGTTCGTCGACCACGTCACGTTCGACAACCGCAGCAACACTGAGGTGCACATCGTGGCGCTCGACGCAGGCGCCGGCCCCGGGCTCGGTCTCGCGGTCGTCGATCCGGACCGGCGCACCCGCCTCGACGACGTCCTCGACCAGGGCGACACCTGGCGGTTCCAGCTGTCGAGCGGTCGCACCGAACTGGGCGTGATCACGTTGACGCGCGACGAGCTGGCCAACGCCGGCTGGAACGTCGTCATCCCGGCATCCCTCGGGCGCGGCTGAGCAACCGGCCGCGCAGCATGGCCAATGTGATCGCCGGCCCGTTGGTCGTCGACGGCATGAACGTCATCGGTTCGCGGCCCGACGGTTGGTGGCGGGACCGGGACGGCGCGGCGAAGCGCCTGCTCGGCCGGCTCCAGGCCCTCGCGAGCTCGACCGGTGCCGACGTCACGCTCGTGCTCGATGGTCGGGCCCCGGCTGACCTCCCCGAGGGCACGCACGGCGGGGTCGCGGTCGCCTACGCCCTTCGGGCCGGGCGCGATGCCGGCGATGACCGCGTCGTCGAGCTCATCGCCGCGCTGGCCGAGCCTGCCGCGGCGACGGTGATCACCTCGGACCGCGGGCTCACCGCGCGCGTCCGTGCACTGGGCGCGAGCGTCGAGGGGGCCGGTTCGCTGCTCGCGCGGCTCGATCGGCTCTGAGCGATCGACGCGCCCGTCGCACCCTCGGCGGTCGCCGACGCTGCGGTCACCCCGTCGTAGAACCCGACGACCCGGACCCGGTGCGCGCCCCGCGCCCCGCCCGTCCGGGACGGGACCTTCGCGGTGACGAGCGCAAGTCGCTCGTAGCCGACCTCCTGGTACTTCCCTGGGACGATCAATCCGGTGAACCGCTCACGCGACCGCGGCTGCGTCAGCGCTTCGTCGCCGGGTTTCGGGTGCACGGTCTCGTGGACGCCGACCACGAAGAAGCACAGCGCACCCCCGTCGGCGGTGCGGTACGCAACCACGGGGTACGGCGCGGCGTCGAACCCGAAGTCGGCGAGCGCGTCGATCCCCCGCCGCGCGAGCTCGTTGACGAGTCGATCGACCGCACCAGTCGTGAAGGTGCCCTCGCGGAACACCTTGTCCGGAGCGCGTTCCTCTCCGGCCTCTCGCGCCCACCGGTCGGCCAGCGCCGATGCGAGCGACTCGGGCGCCGCGACCAGCTCGGAGGCGTGGTCGGCATCGAGCACCACGGCGTCGCCCTCCCGATCGACGAGCGGCTTCGGGAGCACGGGGCTCGCCGACGCTTGCGCCGCCATCGACACGCGCCACGGGTCGGCCTCGCTCGCCTTGCCGAACACGAGGACCTGACGAAAGTCGTCGCCGCCCGACGACACCCGCTCGGTCGCGAGGAACTGCAGCGGGTAGGTCGTGAGGTCGGGCACGTAGACGCGGATCTGCTCGGTCTTCGCGCGTTCGTGCAGCGACCTGTCGCCCCTGCCCCGGACCTCTCGGAAGGTTGCATCGTCGATGAGCTGCAGCGGTCCTCCCTCGACCGCATCCTGACCTTCCACGTCGAGGGTGTCGTTGTTCCGCTGGTTCGCCACGCTGTACTCGCGCACGATTCTGCGGGCCTCGATGTCGGTCGGGGACGACGCGGTCGTCGGCGCGGTCTGTGCAGCGGCAATGCTCGTTGCGACGCCGCCGACGAGCACGGCGGCCAGCACCGGGAGCGCGCACGCGACGCACGGGATGCGCCAGCGGCGCATCAGCCATCACTCCGGCGAACGTAGGCTCGCGCGACATGGCCACGCTCCTGGTTGTCCACCACACCACATCGCCGTCGCTTGCGTCGATGTTCGACGCCGTGCTCGCGGGCGCGGCCGACGATCAGATCGAAGGTGTGACCGTCGTGCATCGCCCAGCGCTCGGCGCGACCGCGTCGGAGGTCCTCCACGCCGACGGGTACCTGCTCGGCACTCCGGCGAACTTGGGATACATGTCGGGCGCACTCAAGCACTTCTTCGATCAGATCTACTACCCGTGCCTCGAGGCGACGGTCCGACGACCGTACGGGATGTACGTGCACGGCAACAGCGACACGACCGGCGCGGTGCGCAGCATCGAAACGGTCGTGACGGGTCTGCAATGGCAGCGCGCCCAGGAACCGGTGACGGTCGTGGGCGAGCCGACACGCCGCGACCTCGACGCATGCCGCGAGCTGGGCGCCGCGCTCGCGGCAGGGCTGATGCTCGACGCCGGCTGATCCGTTCGTCACGACGGGACGTCAGCCCGGCGGTGGACCGACACTGCGTACCCACCATCACCCGGGAATGGGTCGCGGTCCCACGTCGACCATCGCTCTGCGAGGTCCAGACCGGCCGCCGCACAGTCCGCGTCGTAGGCATCGACCTCGTACCCGCGTCCGAGCTGGAACCCGGCCACCAACGATCCGGCGGGAGCGAGGTGGCGCGCGCACCCCGCGACGAGCGCTCGATGGGTATCGGGTGGCGTGAAGATCGGCACGTTCCCCGCCATGAGCACCACGTCGAAGGTCCGCGCCAGGTCCAGCGTCGCGACGTCGGCCACCACCCATTCGAGATCGGGGCGCCGCCGACGGGCCGCGGCCACCATCGACTCGTCGAGATCGGCACCGACGACGTCGACGCCGCGATTCGCGAGCTCGCGGCCGACTCTTCCCGCACCGCATCCTGCGTCGAGCACCGAGCTCGGCGTGAGCGTCATCACGAAGTCGGCTTCACCGTGGACTGGCGCTCCCGAAGCCTCGAGCGCATCGAAGCGCTCCTGGTACTGCTCGCCGTCCCACTGCACCGCGCCATCATCGCCGACGCGCGCCCGTGACAGGATGCCGGCATGCCCGACTCGATGATCACGACCCGCACCCTCGGAAGCTCGAACCTCGTCGTCTCCGCCGAGGGCCTCGGATGCATGGGTATGTCCCAGTCGTACGGGGACGCCGACGAAGGTGAGTCGATCGCGACCATCCACCGGGCGCTCGACCGAGGGGTGACCTTCCTCGACACCGCCAACATCTACGGGGTCGGCCACAACGAGGAGCTGGTCGGCCGCGCCATCGCTGGCCGCCGCGACGAGGTGGTGCTCGCGACGAAGTTCGCGCTCAGCGTGAGCGATCGAGGAGGGCTGGAGATCAACGGCCATCCGGACTACGTGCGGACGTGCTGCGACGAGAGCCTGCAGCGTCTCGGCGTCGACCACATCGATCTCTACTATCAGCACCGGGTCGACCCACGTGTCCCGATCGAGGAGACCGTCGGAGCGATGGCCGAGCTCGTCGAGGACGGGAAGGTCCGTCATCTGGGCCTCTCCGAGGCGAGCGCGCGGAGCATCGAGCGCGCGTGTGCCGAGTATCCGATCACCGCGCTGCAGAGCGAGTGGTCGCTGTGGACGCGCGACCTGGAGGATGAGGTCGTGGACGTCGCCCGTCGCCTCGGCGTCGGCATCGTCCCGTTCAGCCCGCTCGGCCGCGGCTTCCTGACCGGCGCGATCGCCAGTCCCGACGACTTCGGCCCCGACGACATGCGCCGCAACAACCCCCGCTTCCAGGACGAGAACTTCACGCACAACCTCGACCTCGTCGCCAAGGTCCGCGCGCTCTCGGACGCAAAGGGGTGCACCCCGGGCCAGGTCGCGCTCGCCTGGGTGCTCGCGCGGGGCGACGACGTCGTGCCGATCCCCGGCACCAAGCGGCGGACCTACCTGGACGAGAACATCGACGCCGCCGGCGTCGTCCTCACGGAGGACGAGCTCGCCCAGCTGGAGGCGATCGCGCCGCGCGACGTCGCCGCCGGCGACCGGTACCCCTGGGCCGGTTACGCCTACGGCGACAGCCCCGAACCGGCCTGACCCGGGCCCGTTCCTCGCGCGCCCCGCGCGTGGGATGACGGGGCGGACCCGAGATGGGCAAGATGACCCCATGCCTGCACCGACGCGCTTCGGTCTCCTCGCCCCGATGGACCATGAGCTGGACCCGCTCGTACGGATGCTGGCGATGGAGCCGGTCGACGGCGCGCCCGACAAGCGCCACCGCGCCGTCGTCGACGGCATCGAGTTCATTGCCACGACGACCGGCATCGGCATGGCGGCCGCGACCAGGGCGACGCAGCGGATGCTCGACGACATCGGGGTCGACCACGTCGTCGTGGTCGGCATCGCCGGTGGCGTCGCGGTCGACGCGGAGATCGGGGACGTGATCGTGCCTGCCGTGGTCATCGACGGCCCGAGTGGCCGCGAGCACCGGCCCCACGTCCTCGGGAGCCTCGAGCCCGTCGGCCGGCTCATCACGTCCGACGAGCTGCTCGTGGAGCCGGAAGCATTCGCCCACTACGAGGCCGAAGGGGTCGTCGCGCTCGACATGGAGACGTCAGCGGTCGCCGCGGTGTGCGACGAGCGCTCGGTCGCGTGGTCGGTGTTCCGGTCCCTCAGCGATCGTCCGCGCGACGGACTGGTCGACGAAGCGATCTTCGAGCTGACCCAGCCCGACGGCAGCGCGGACGTCGATGCCCTCGAGCGCTACCTCGCGTCGGATCCAGCGGCTGCCGACCGGCTCGCCCGCCTGGCGCGGGACATGGAGGTCGCGACGAATGCGGCCGCCGCCGCCGCGATCGACGCGTGCACGCTGCGGGGCTCCCGACGACCGAACCGGTCGGGCGCCGACGAGACCTAGCCTGCGAGGGTGGCCGACGCGCGGGACCCCCTGATCGACCGGGTGATCGATCCGGTGATCGAGACGATGGCGCTGGGCTCCCAGTGGCCGACGATCGACCCGTTCCTCTTCTGCGTCCACCACGACGACGCGTACCCGGCCGGCAACGAGCAGATGGGGCCGGCGGCATCGCTCGAGGGACGCTCGCTCGGTCAGGACTTCGAAGGCGTCGACGGCTGGCGCATGTACCACGGTGAGGTCGTCCCCGGGTTCCCCCAACACCCGCACCGTGGGTTCGAGACCGTCACCTACGTCCGACGCGGGCTCATCGACCACTCCGACTCGCTCGGCGCCGCGGCCCGGTTCGGACGCGGCGACGTGCAGTGGCTCACCGCGGGTGGTGGCATCGTCCACTCCGAGATGTTCCCGTTGCTCGACCGCGACGCGCCCAATCCTGTCGAGCTGTTCCAGATCTGGTTGAACCTGCCGAGCGACGACAAGCTCGTCGACCCGCACTTCACGATGTTGTGGGATCAGGACATCCCCCGCCATGTGCACGTCGACGAGGGTGGCCGCACCGTCGAGATCACGGTGATCGCGGGCGAGCTCGAAGGGCTCGCTCCTCCCGCACCCCCGCCGAGCTCGTGGGCGAGCCGTCCGGAGGCCGACGTCGCGATCTGGCACCTCAGACTCGAGCCCGACGCACACTGGTTGCTGCCCCCGGCGCACGGTCCCGACACCGTGCGCACGCTCTATGTGTTCGAGGGCACGTCGTTGCGCGTCGGCGGACACGAGCTCGGTGCCGACACCGGTGCCGTCGTGCGCTGCGACACCGCCATCGAGCTCGAGAGCGCGAGCGGCACCGAGGTGCTCGTGCTGCAGGGCCGCCCGATCGGTGAGCCCGTAGCGCAGTACGGCCCGTTCGTGATGAACGCCCGCGAGGAGATCCTGCAGGCGATCGAGGACTATCAGCGGACCGGGTTCGGCGGCTGGGTGTGGCCGGCCGACGGGCCGGTGCACGAGCGCGACGAGGGCCGCTTCGCTCGTCACGCCGACGGTCGGGTCGAGCGCCGACCCGCCTGAGGCAGCCCGGATCAGGCTCGAGGTGAGGACTCGGGCCACGTCCGCCGGAGCCGATGGTTCGGATCGTCGCCGACGGGGTACGGATCCTGCGACGGACACCACGCGCGCACGAACGAGAGGAACCCACCCGTGCCCGAGGACGACGCAGCACCCCGACAGCGCGTGCGAGACTGACGCGCATGGCAGCCGAGGGACTCCACGAGTCGGCCGACGATCTGCAGCCCGCGACGGTCGAGCGCCACCGAGCG
Source organism: uncultured Acidimicrobiia bacterium (assembly GCA_963720675.1). GTDB lineage: Bacteria > Actinomycetota > Acidimicrobiia > IMCC26256 > PALSA-555 > JALHSW01. The sequence goes on from CAVRGH010000010.1 coordinate 1,040,235, forward strand.
ATCCGTTCGATCATGGAGGAGCTCGAGGCGGTCGACTGGTACGACCAGCGCTTCGATGCCTCGAACGACCCGGAGCTCGCGGCCATCCTCGCCCACAACCGCGACGAGGAGAAGGAGCACGCGGCGATGACGCTCGAGTGGCTGCGCCGCAACGACCCGGTGCTCGACGAGAACCTCCGCACCTACTTGTTCACGACCGACTCGATCGTCGGTGAGGAGCAAGGCGCCGAGCAGGGCGGTGCAGATGATCCCGACGCACACGACTCCCCACCCGCCGATGGCCCCTCGGAGGTTCCGTCGCCCGACGGATCGCTCGGCATCGGCAGTCTCCGGAAGGAAGCATCGTGAACCACCTGTTCCGCGACCTCGCACCGATCTCGAGCGCCGCATGGGCCGAGGTCGACGTGGAAGCCAAGCGCTCGCTCGAGAACTTCCTCGCCGCCCGTCGTCTCGTCGACTTCTCGGGCCCGCACGGCTGGGCCGAGTCCGCGATCACGCTCGGCAGCATCGAAGCCCTCCCCAAGGGGCCGAGCGACGGCGTGGATGGCGCCCGTCGTGCAGTGCAGCCGTACGTCGAGCTGCGGGCGACCTTCACGCTCCAGCGCGCCGAGCTCGATGCCATCGAGCGCGGCCACACGTCCCCCGACCTCGACCCGGTCGTGGATGCAGCCCGCCGGATCGCGCTCGCCGAAGACACCGCGGTCCTGCGCGGCTACGACAGCGCCGGGATCACCGGGATCGCGGAGGCAACGCCGCACGAACCCATCGAGCTGGGCGACAGCTTCGGTGAGTACCCCCGCTTCGTCGCGATGGCCGTCGCCGGCCTCCGCGACGCGGGCGTCGAGGGGCCCTACGGCATCGCCCTCGGCCCGCGCTGCTACGCCGGGATCCTCGAGACCACCGAAGACGGCGGGTACCCCGTGCTCGAGCGGCTGCGACTGATCCTCGGCGGCCCGGTCGTCTACGCCCCCGCCGTCGACGGCGCCCTCGTCCTCTCGATGCGAGGTGACGACTTCGAGCTCTACTGCGGCCAGGACATCTCGATCGGGTACCAGGCGCACGACGCGACGTCGGTGACGCTGTACCTCGAGGAGAGCCTCACCTTCCACGCTCACAGCCCCGAGGCCGCGATCGCACTGCGGTACCCGTAAGTCGCAAGAAATCTGCCCCGTGGGTCAACCACGGAGCCCCTCGGTCGCGAACACCTCGTACCGGAGCCGGACGGCGCCGGTACGACGGATCGAGGACCGGGGTGGGACCGCCAGGCGACCGAGCACACGGACCGGATGAGCCCGCGCCCCGACTGATCACCGGTCGCGTCCCGGCCCGGGCCGCGGCAACCGTCCTGCTCCTCCACGGCGGCGCCGAGGTCGGCCGCGAACCGGTCCGAGCCTGGTCCGGGCCCGTGCTCCGGATGCGCCCGATCGGATGGGCCATCCGGCGCCACCGCCCGGACCTCGCCCTCGCCTTCCTGCGCTACCGATGCCGAGGATGGAACGGCGACGGGGCCGGCGCTCGGCACGACGTCGCGGATGCCATCGCCCGGCTCAAGGAGCGGACCCCCGACCTCCCGGTCATCCTCGTCGGGCACTCCATGGGCGGTCGCGTCGCCATCCACGCGGCCGACGACGCCCAGGTCTGCGGCGTGGTCGCGCTCGCGCCCTGGCTCCCGCGCGGTGAGCCGACCCAGCAGCTCCACGGCGTCGACCTCGTGGTGCTCCACGGCACGAACGACCGTCGCACCTCGCCCGAGCTCTCGGCCGAGTACGCGCGCGCGGCGGAGGGGACCGCGCGCTCGGTCCGCTTCGTGGCCATCCCCGGTGGCGACCACCCGATGCTCCGGCACGCACCGACCTGGCACCGGCTGACCTCCGAAGCCGTCGCCGCGATCGCTCAGGAGCAGACGAACAGGAGTCCGCGCTGATGGACCGACCGCGGACTGCGGTGATCGGCAGCGGCGTCTCGGGGCTCACGGCCGCGTACCTGCTGCAGCGCAGCGACGACGTCACCCTCTACGAAGCCGATGCCCGACTCGGCGGTCATGCACACACCCACGACGTCGCGACCGACGACGACCGCGTCGTGCCGGTCGACACCGGCTTCATCGTGCACAACGAGCGGACCTACCCGTACCTGCTTCGGCTCTTCGGCGAGCTCGGGGTCGAGACCCAGGAGAGCGACATGAGCCTGTCGGTCCGGTGCGACGGATGTGGGCTCGAGTACTCCGGTGCCCGCGGGCTGTCCGGTCTCTTCGCGCAACCGAGCAACCTCGTGCGCCCTGCATTCCTCGGGATGCTCACCCAGGTGAAGCGCTTCCACCGTCACGCGCACCGCGTGCTCGCCGCGACGGACCTCGACGGCTTGACCTTGGGCGACTTCCTCATCGAGGGGCACTACTCGCCGTTCTTCGTCCGCCATTTCCTGCTCCCCCTCGTCTCGATGGTCTGGTCCTGTCCCCCGCAGACCTCCGCGCAGTACCCGGCGCGGTACCTCTTCACGTTCCTCGACCACCACGGGCTGCTCAGCGTCACCGGCTCGCCCCAGTGGCGCACGGTCGTGGGCGGGTCCCGCTCCTACGTCGATCGCGTGGCGAAGGAGATCACGGTCACCGCGATGGAAACCCCGGTACGCAGCATCCGCCGCACCGGCGAGGGGGTGGAGGTGCGCGACGCGGCCGACGGCGCCCAGACCTTTCGGCGGGTGGTCGTGGCGACACACGCCGATCAGGCGCTGACGCTGCTCGCCGAACCGACTCCCGCCGAGCGCCGCGCCCTGGGAGCATTCGACTACTCCGTGAACGAGACCACGCTGCACACGGACTCGTCGCTGCTCCCACGGCGAGCACGAGCCCGGGCGTCGTGGAACTATTACCTCGATCGGTGTGACGGTGACCCGGGCAAGGTCCAGGTGAGCTACCACATGAACCGGCTACAACGACTCGACGAGCCGACCGACTACCTCGTGTCGCTGAACGCCCGTGATCGCATCGCGCCAGAGTCGGTCCTCGCGTGCATGCGTTACACGCACCCGATCTACACCGAGCACTCCGTCGCTGCCCAACAGGACCTGCCGGCGCTCGACGACGGATGCATCGCGTTCGCGGGCGCGTACCACGGTTGGGGCTTCCACGAAGACGGCTGCGCATCGGGGGTACGCGCCGCTGCATCGCTCGGAGTCGACTGGTGAGCGCGCCCGTCCCGTACCGCACCACGATCCGGCACTCCCGCACCGAGCGCGTTCACCACGCGTTCCGCTACCGGCACGTGATGTGGCTCGTCGACCTCGACCATGTCCCGGAGCCGCACCGACACCTCGGTAGCTGGCTCCCCCAGTTCCTGGCCCGTGACCACTTCGGTGATCCGCGCGGCACGCTCCGCACGAACGTCGAGCAATACCTCGCCGGCAACGGGATCGAGCTCGATGGTGGACGCATCCTGATGCTCACGAACCCACGGTCGCTGGGCTACGCGTTCAACCCGATCACGGTCTTCTGGTGCTACGCGAGCGACGGTTCCCTCCGCACGATCATCGCCGAGGTCCACAACACGTTCGGCGAGCGCCACTGCTATCTCGTCGACCCGGACGCGAACGCCACGAACGTCGACAAGGACTTCTACGTCTCGCCGTTCTTCTCGGTCGACGGCACCTACGACATGCGCTTCGGGCAGCCGGAGGACGAGGTGCACATCGCGATCACCCTGCGGCGCGGTCCCACCAACGCACCGGTGTTCACCGCCAGGCTGCACGGGCGACGCGGCCGGACCCCCCGATCGTTCGAGCTCGCAGCGTTGCGTCATCCTGCCGCGAGCGTGCGCGTCATCGCGCTGATCCACTGGCAGGCGATCCAGCTCTGGTTCCGCCGCCTCCCCATCGTCACCCGCCCCTTGGCCACGAGACAGGAGCACGTGTCATGACTGCGACCGCCCACCAGCACCGCCAGGAGCACGTCTCCGTCGCACCCTGCGAAGGTCCGTGGCGCCACGTCCCGGCGGCACGCCACAAGCCGGTGCACACCCGGGTCGCCCGAACCCTGTTCCGGCGGGCGACCGGCGCGCTCCCGATCCGGGTCGTCCTACCCGACGGCAGCACCTGGGGCGGCGGGGGCTCGACCGATCCGGTCATGCGGATCGAGCGGAACGCGTTCTTCGACCGACTCGGCGCCGACGGCGTCATCGGCTTCGGCGAGGGGTACATGGTCGGGGACTGGAGCGCCGACGGTGATCTGGCCGAGCTCCTCACCCCGTTCGCCGCACGTACCGCGACGCACCTGCCCGCGTGGATGCAACGGCTCCGGCGCTTCTACGTGCAGCGTCAGCCGGAAGACGAGCAGAACACGCGGGGAGGTGCGAAGAGCAACATCCACCGGCACTACGACCTCTCCAATGACCTGTTCTCGCTCTTCCTCGACGAGTCGATGACGTACTCGTCGGCGTTGTTCGCTCCCGGGGACACACTCGAAGATGCGCAGCATCGCAAGATCGATCGGTTGCTCGACGCCACCCGGGTCGGGCCGGGCACGCGGGTGCTCGAGATCGGCACGGGCTGGGGAGCACTCGCGATCCGTGCCGCACGGCGCGGGGCGATCGTCAGCACGATCACCCTCTCGGGTGAACAGCAGGAGCTTGCTCGCCGCCGTGCAGCGGATGCCGGTGTCACCGACCGTGTCGACGTTGCACTGTGCGACTACCGCGATGCGCGCGGCGAATACGACGCGGTCGTGAGCGTCGAGATGATCGAGGCCGTCGGCGATCGCTACTGGCCGACGTTCTTCACGAGCATCGACCGGGTCCTCGCGCCCGGTGGCACGGTGGGGATCCAGGCGATCCTGCAGCAGCACGATCGGTTCCTCGCGACCCGCGGTCAGTACACCTGGATGAACAAGTACATCTTCCCCGGCGGGGTGCTCGTGTCGGTCCCGGCCGTCGACGAGATCCTTCGACGCGACACGACGCTCCGGATCACCGAGCAGATCGCGTTCGGCCGCAGCTACGCGGCAACGTTGCACGAGTGGCGGAAGCGGTTCGTCGCGCACTCCGAGGACGTCGCCGCCCTCGGCTTCGATGCGACGTTCCGTCGCATGTGGGAGCTGTACCTGGCGTACTCCGAGGCCGGGTTCGGCAGTGGCTACCTCGACGTGGCGCAGCTCGTGCTCCGACGCGACGCCTGACGGCCAGACGGCCTGACGGTCGATCAGCCGGTGATGTCGGTCGTCGACGACGACGCGGTCGCAGGGAGCCCCACCGCACTCCGAGCCTTGCGGTATGCGCCCACGTCGGCGAGCGTCGGATCCACGAAGAGGTACAGCTTGCGCGTGTCGCCGAGCGCCAACGCGCCGGGGTCGCCGGCCTGGGCGGCGCCCCCGACCAGATCGGCGAGCGAGGCCCTCCGCCAGTCGACCCGCTTGGCCCACTTCCGGGTGAGCGCGAGCTGCACGAGCGGTGCCGGGCTGGGCGAGGAGTCGGCCGACGACGCGGGTTCCTGGCACACGTCGAAGCTCGCCAGGTCGGACCAGCGCTCGAACACCCTGGGCAGAAAGATCCGGGCGAGCGGGAGGATCGCGTCGACCGACGCCTTCGGACTCACGCCGGCGGGATCGATGGGTTCGACGTAGATCGCGAGGTGTGGGCCGTCGGTCGGCGCGCCGTAGATCCGGTGCTTCACCAGCGACGCGCGGGTCGTGCGGTACCCGAGCTCCCGCAGCTGACGATCGAAGAGCTTCGCGATCGCGTCGCGTCGCGACGGTGGGAGGTGATCGTTCGGGGTCGCCGCCGCGAACGAGACCCCTGCCAGTGCCAACGCGACCACCGCCGCCACGAGCGCGACCATCGTTGCGACCGGTCGGCGCGGGGAACGAAGCACCGACAAACGGTAGCGGACCCGGTGCCGTCGCCTCTGACGCCGAACTACGACTCGGGCCCCTGGTCGGCCCTCGGTCCGACCGGATGGCAACGGGCGCGCCGTTCGAGTGAAGGCATAGGTTGGACACCGTGCTCACGCCGATGCGCGACCGCTACACCCGGCCGGACTGGGTCAGGCGGTGCAATGCGATGGCCGACGCCTGCGGCGGCGCGAACGGCGTCGTGCCCTTCACCGCCGACGACCTGCTCGCGACCGCAACGGCATCGACCGGCCTGGACGACTACGGCGACTTCGGCGACGGCGACTGGCGTTCACGCTTCGTGGCACTCGTCGAGGCCTGCAACGCTTCGGACCTCACCGTCGTCGGACGGCTCATGACGCGCGAAGAGCTGCTGCGGGCATTGCGGACGCGCCTGCTCATGGCGCAACGCTGGCGGGCCGAGCCGTCGATGGCCGACGAGCGAATCGTCGCTCCCATCATCGTGACGGGACCGGCACGCTCGGGGACGAGCATCCTCTTCGAGCTGCTCGGTCTCGACCCCACGCTGCGCAGCCCGCGAGCCGCCGACGCGCTGCATCCCGTTCCCCCGGCCGGGACCGACGACGCACAGCGCCTCGCGATGGCCGAGTGCGAACAAGAGCTGTGGGCGGACGTGCAGCCCGAGTTCGCCGCGGTGCACGAGCTCCGCGCCGACCTCCCGGTCGAGTGCATCACGCTCAACCTCCCGTCGTTCGCGGGATCACACTGGTTCTTCGTGCTCCGGGAGCTCGGCGCGTGGATGCCCGACCTCGAGGCCGACTTCGCCTGGCACCGCGCGGTGCTGCAGACCCTGCAACACGGTCAGCCGCAGAGGTCGTGGGTGCTGAAGACGCCGGGCTACCTCATGGTCCTCGACGCGGTGCTCGCGGCATACCCCGACGCGCGTCTGATGCTCACCCATCGCGATCCCGCGCGCACGATGCCCTCGACCGTGAGCGCAACCGCGACCGTGCACTGGCTGCGCCGTGACGACGTCGACCTCGCCGGCCTGGTCGCCACCATCGGTGGCGCGTTCGGCGGCGCGCTCCTCGACGTGACCCGGCGGCGGTCGGACGGATGGATGGACGGCCGCTTCGGCGACATCCGCTTCCAGCAGCTGCTCGCCGAGCCGGTCGCGACGATCACCGGCGCCTTCGAACAGCTCGGCATCGGTCGGGACCCGAGCCGGGGGGTCGACATCGAGCGCTACCTCGCCCAGAAGCCCCAGGGGAAGTTCGGTGTGCACCGGTACACCGCCGAAGAATGGGGATTCGACTCGGAGGCCCTCCATCGAGAGCTCCGCCCGTACACCGACTTCTTCGACGTCGAGCTCGAGGCGTGACCGCGCCTTGCCGAGCGGTGGCGCGAACGGGTCAGCACCCCGGCATGTGACGGTCTCGCGCCATTTCTGGTTCCGTGGCGGGTTCCCCCACCCTGCCTCCTAGGGTCTCGCTGCAGGTTTCCGGAACCTGACACCCGCGCGTCGGGCCCCGTATCAGGAGCAGCGTGGCACGAACCAACAGGAGGACGCTCTGTTGAGCGCAACCGTCGGCATCAACGTCGTCTTCACCGATCTCGTCGGCTCCACCCAGATGTCATCTCGGCTCGGACCGAAGGCGACCGAGGACCTCCGCCAGATCCACTTCGGGCTGCTGCGTTCCGCGATGGAGTCGCAGGGCGGCACCGAGGTGAAGAACCTCGGCGACGGGCTCATGGTCGTGTTCCCGAGCCTGTCCTCCGCGCTCGACGGCTGCGTCACGATGCAGCAGGCCATCGAACGCCACAACTCCAGCGGCAAGGAGCCGCTCGGGGTGCGCGTCGGGTTCTCGACCGGCGACGCGACCGAGGAGGACAGCGACTACTTCGGCGAGCCCGTGGTCGAAGCCGCGCGCCTGTCCGCGAAGTGCGAAGCCGGACAGATCATCACGACCGAGCTCGTCTCGATGATGGCGCGCAAGACCGATCACACCTTCGAGAGCATCGGGGAGCTCGAGCTCCGCGGCGTCCCCGAGCCGGTGCCCGCGGTGACGCTCCTGTGGGAGCCGATGCAGGTCGAGGGCGCGGTCCCGTTGCCCGACCGGCTCAAACCGGACATGGTCCAGGCGCTCGCCGGTCGTACCGCCGAGATGGGCGCGCTCACCCAGGCGTTCAAGGCAGCCGAAGGGGGCGAACGACGGCTCACGTTCCTCGCGGGCGAACCGGGGATCGGCAAGACCCGCCTCAGCGCCGAGCTGGCGACCCAGGTGCACGGTCGGGGCGCGGTCGTGCTGTACGGCCGAGCCGACGAGGAGCTCACCGTCCCCTACCAGCCGTGGGTCGAGGCCATCACCTACCTGCTCGACGCCGCGCCGGCGGAGCTGGTCGAGGAGGCGGTCCGGTTGCACGGTCCGGAGCTGGCGACGCTCGTGCCGAACCTCCGGCGCCGCTACCCGGACCTGGCGACCCCGCACTCCACCGACCCCGAGACCGAGCGCTACTTGTTGCTGCAGGCGGTCACCGGCACGATCTCGCTCGTCGCGGCCGACGCCCCGGTCTTGATCGTGCTCGACGATCTCCACTGGGCCGGCAAGCCGACCATGACGATGCTGCGCCACGTGCTCACCAACATGGCGGCGACCCCGCTGATGATCGTGGGCACGTACCGCGACTCCGATCTCGAGACCGGCCATCCCCTCATCGAGACCGTCGCGGCGCTGCGACGGGAGCAGGGCGTCGAGCAGCTCCAGATCCGGGGACTCGACGACCTGGAGATGATCGCCCTCGCCGAAGCGAGCGCAGGCCATGAGCTCGACGACCGGACCCGGGCCATGGCGGTGCTGTTGCGCCAGGAGTCGGCCGGCAACCCGTTCTTCGCGCACGAGATCCTCCGCAACCTGGTCGAGTCGGGTGACCTCGTCCTCGGCGACGACGGCCGGTGGATGGTCGAGAAGGACTTCGAGGAGCTCTCGATCCCCCAGAGCGTCCGCGACGTCGTCGGCCAGCGCATCGCGCGGATGGGCGAGGACATCCAGAAGACCCTGAGCGCCGCGGCCGTGATCGGGCGCGACTTCGAGCTGGCCCTGCTCGCGGAGGTCACCGGCACCGACGAGGACGACCTCCTCGACCTCCTCGAGGCCGCCACCGCGGCGGGCATCCTCGTCGAGGTCCCCGGCGGCGACGAGTGCTTCCGGTTCCAGCACACCCTGGCCCGCCAGACGCTCGAAGCCGGGCTGAGCGAAGGTCGGCGGCGGCGCATGCACCGCAAGGTCGCCGAAGGAATCGAGGCCACCTGCGGCGACGACCCGGGCGACCGGGTCGGCGAGCTCGCCACCCACTGGTTCGCGGCGACCGCGTCGGTCGACGGCGACAAGGTCACCCGATACGCGCCGGCTCGCGGGTCAGCGCGCCGAGGCCGGCCTCGCACCAGACGAGGCGATCCGCTGGTTCACCATGGCCCTCGAGAACCTCGACCTCGCCGACGGACCCGACGACCAGACCCGCGCCGAGCTCCTGGTCGACCTCGGGACCTCGCAGAAGCACGCGGGCGACGCCACGTATCGCCAGACCCTGCTCGACGCGAGCGCCCTCGCTGCAGCGCGTCGGCGACCTCCGCCTCATGGTCGCCGCCGCACTGTCCAACCACCGTGGGTTCAACAGCAAGTTCGGCACGCAGGACGAGGAGCGGATCGCCGTCCTCCAGGCCGCATTGGACGCCGTCGGCAACGATCCCAGTACCGACCGGGCGCTGCTGCTGGCCACGCTCACCAGCGAGCTCGAGTACGCCGCGCCCGTTCGAGGAGCGCGTGGCCCTCATCGACGAGGCGATCGCGATCGGCGCGATCCGTCGACGATCCGTCGACGCTCGCGACCGTCCTCAACCACTTCTGCATGAGCTTCGCGGTCCCGCATACGCTCGACGCCCGACGCGACGCCGCCGCCGAAGCGACCGCCATCGCCGAACGGCTCGGCGATCCCACGCTGGGGTTCTGGGCCGCGATCGGTGCCTTCCAGGTCGCGGTCGGTGCCGGCTCCCCCACCGGCATCCGCGACTCGCTCGAGCGCCTCGGCGCGGCGGCCGACGAGATCGGCAGGCCCTCGTTCCACTGGATCGCCGGGAACCTCCGGAACGTGATCACCGCCGTCACGGAAGGCCCCGAAGCCTCGGAGGCCCTCGCGACCGAGAACTTCGCGATCGGCAGCGACGCCGGCGAGCCCGACGCGTTCGACTACTTCGCGTTCAGCATCATGACCGCTCGCTGGATCCAGGGCCGTGGCGCGGAGGTCGTCGATCAGGTCCGCCAGGCGGTCGTCGACAACCCCGCGGTCGCAACGGTCGCCGCCGTGCTGGCCGAGTTCCTCTCGCAGGGTGGCGCCGACGACGAAGCCCGCGCGTTGCTCCACGAGCAGGCCGCACGCGACTTCGAGTACCCGATCAACAACGCCTGGTCGGCCACCCCGCTCGGGTGGGCGAGGATCGCGGACCACCTCGACGACGCCACCGGGGCCGAGACGCTCTACGCCATCCTCGCCCCCTGGGCCGGCCAGATCGCCTGCAACCGGATCTTCGCCCAGGGCCCGGTCGACGGTGGCCTGGGGCGACTGGCGCGGCTGCTCGGCCGCTACGAGGAGGCCGAGGCGTTCTTCACCGCGGCCGAGGAGCAGTCCATGGCACTGGGCGCGGACATCTTCACCGCGCAGGACGATGTGTCGCGGGCGAAGCTCGCCGCGAGCGCGCGACGATCACGCCGAAGCCGTTCGGTACGCGACCCGGGCACTCGAGAGCGCCCGGGAGCACGGTTTCGGCGACGTCGAGCGTCGCGCGAGCGCGCTCCTCGAGGCTCTCGCCGGCGCCTGACGACCGAGGATCGACCTACTGCGTGAGCTCCACGTCGACGACGTTCTTCGGGTTGCAGTCGAACGTCCCCGGCTTCTTCGGGTGGACCCGGACGAACTTGCCGCCCTGCACCTGGAGCAGGGTGTAGCACCCGCTCGGTGTCCGGGCACCGATGTCGGTGGCCGCGAGCATGCCGCCGGCGTCGAAGTTCTTCGTCTTCGACAGCCCCTCGAGGATCTTCGCCCGCGTGATGCCGTTGACCCCGTCCTGCGCCACGATCTCGTCGACCACCTGCTTGAAGAGCATGCCGGCCGCCCAACCCGTCTCACCGAACGCGTCGGCGTTGTCGATGCCGACGTACTTGATGTAGCTCTTCAGCGCGGCGTTGCTCTTCGTCTCGTCGAGCGGCAACGTGTTGAGGAAGGAGTACTGGTCCTCGACGTCGGCGCCGCCAGCGGTCAGGAACTCGTCGCTGTAGCAGGAGCGCGAGCAGTCCCAGACCTTCACCTCGCTCAGCCCCTGCAGCTTCGCCTCCTTGCGCATCGCGACCACCTGGGCGTACCCGGCGAGTGAGTACAGGTACGAGACGCCATCGGCCTTCGCCGCCGCGACGATCGGGGTCAACGAGCTCTGCGGCGCACGTGCCGACACTCCGTAGAAGCCCTCGCCGTCGAGCCCGACACCGAGCTGCTCGACGGCGTCGCAGTGCACCTGTCCTGTCGTCTCGGTCGATTTGAGATCGGACGGCCCCACGCAGATCCCGTGGAGATCCTTGTTCTGTGAGACGTAGTACCGGACCTGACCCATCGCGGACCGGTAGGTCTGCGTCGGGTCGTCCTTGGTGGTGCAGTCGAGCTGCGGCGGACTGACCGAGTACGACACCGGCGAGCACTGGTGGACGAGCTCCTGCGAGAAGGTGTTGATGTCGGGCAGCCCGGTCGCCGTACCGGTCGAGTCCTTGCAACCGACCATGTCGTCGACGTTGTTCATGAAGACGACCGCAGTCCCGACCATCGCGAGGTCCTCGTTGCACGCCGTGATCGTGGCGTTGCGCGCCTCGTCGGCGTTCAGTCGCGAGTCGATGAAGTCGATGACGAGCTTGCGGCCGGCAATTCCACCCTTGCCGTTGACGAACTTCGCGTACGCCGCGCATGGCGTCGACCTGGCTCTTGAACTGACCCGGCGAGAGCGGGTTGTCGACGTCCGCGATCACCGCCACCCGGATCTGGTCCTTGGTGATGCCGATCTCACCGGCGGACGGCTTCTCGCTCTGCGCCCCGGCCGGCGCGACTGCGACCAGCAACGACGCTGCCAGCAACGCTGCGAGCAACACGGCCTGCACGGCCTTGCGGTTCGACTTCATCGACTCCCCCTCGGATCGTCGGGGGAACGTAACAGAGCGACCGCCGGCCCATGGCGCGCGATCATGACCGGCGGTGGACCCGGACGCAGCCCTCGAGGCCCTCTATGGTGCCGCGCCCGAAGCGTTCGTGCCCACCCGGACCCGTCTGGTCGCTGAGCTCCGCGCCGCCGGGGCGGCGGAGGCCGCGGCGAGCCTCCAACGACTCCGGCGACCGCCGCTGGCGGCGTGGGCCGTGAACCAAGCCGCGCGCCGGGAACCCGAGGCGCTCGCCGAGCTGTTCGCCGCCACCCACGACCTCGCGGTCGCGCAGCGCGAAACGCTCGCGGGAACGGCCGGCTCCGAGGAGCTACGAACCGCGACGCGTCGCCGGCACGATCTGCTCGGCACGCTCGCCGACGCCGCGATCAGCGCACTCGCCGGCCACGCGCCGAAGCCGGCAACCCACCGGGACGCGATCACCGACACCTTCGACGCCGCCACGCTCGATCCGGATGCCGCGGAGGCGCTCCGCGCCGGCCGGATCACGCAACCCCTCGTCGCGCCGGCGACCTTCGGTCCGCTCGATACCCCCACCCCTCCCCGGATGCCATCTTCCCGCCCGGCCCGCCGACCCTCGGCACGTCAGATCGCCAAGGCCGAGCGCGACCTCGAGACCGCCCGGCGCGATGCGGAACAGGCCGCCCGAGCCGCAGAGACTGCGGAGTCCGAGGTCGTGAGCGCCGACCTCGCCACCGAGAGCGCGCTGTCGCACCTGCAAGAGGTGGACCGAGCACGCGATCGTGCACGCGACGAGCTCTCGAGCGCGAGCTCGAGACTCACGGCCGCGCAGCGCGCGGCGATCACGGCACGCACCGCTCTGGACGAGGCGATCCGCGCCGTCGCGGCGCGCGAGGCCGCGCTCGCCGACGTGCGCGGGGAGTGAACCGGCGGCTCGGCGTCGCTTCCGCCCGAGGCCGGCCGTCCGTCCGCCGACCAGGCCCACGCTCTCTGGCTGGCGCCGGGCACACCTCGCCCTGCTACACCTGACGTTTGGTGGATGAGGGGATCCCGCTCGACGCGGCAATCGCGCTCGACGACGCGAGGCTCGCAGAGGGCCTCGGGCGCTGGCTGGCGCACCACCGCGACGTCGACCACGTGACGGTCGACGAGCTGGTACGCCCAACGGTCGGGTACTCGAGCATCACGGTCCTGTTCCGCGCCCGCTGGGAGCGCGACCGGCCCGAGACCGAGCACCTGGTGTTGCGCATGGGCCCCGCCCGGGCCGGTCTCCACCCCGACTACGACCTCGCGGTGCAGCACGCCGCGCAGGAGGCCGCCGGCACCGCCGGCGTCGCCGTCGCGGCACCGCTCGTGACCGAGCTCGATCCCACCTGGCTCGGCGCGCCGTTCACGGTCATGCCGCGCGTCGACGGTCACATCATCGGCGAGGTGCCGGCGTTCGACCCCTGGGTCGAAGGGCTCGGAGCGGCCGGACAGGCCGAGCTCCACGAACGGTTCCTCGACACCCTCGGCTGCATCCACGGGGCGGCAGTCGAACCGGCTGCCGCAGCCGGTGTGCCGATCCGCGACGATCTGGCGGAGCTGGCCCACTGGGACGAGTACCTCCAGTGGTCTTCGGACGGAGCACCCGTGCCCGCGCTCACCGATGCCCTCGACTGGTGCCGAGCCCACGCCCCGGAACGCAACCCCGCCGCTCGGCCCGTGCTCTGCTGGGGGGACGTGCGATTCGGCAACGTGGTGTTCGGCGACGACCTCCGGCCGCGGGCCGTCCTGGACTGGGACATGACCGTGATCGGGGCGCGGGAGCACGACGTCGCCTGGTTCACGGCCCTCACCTCGACGATCGTCTCGATGACCGGTCGGCGCGTCGAGGGCTTTCCCGACCGGGACGACACCATCGCTCGCTACGAGGAGCTCACCGGCCGGGCGCTGCAGGACTTCGACTGGTACGAGACCTTTGCGTTGGTGCGCAGCACCGCGATCATGACGCGCATCGGGTACCTCGCCCGAGCAGCCGGCGAGCAGCAGATGATGGACATCGAGGACAACCCGCTCCTGGACCTGCTGCGCGAACGGACCGCGAACCGGTGACGGACACGACGACCGGCAACCGCGCGAACACGGTGGCGGCACTCCTGGCGCGGCGTGCGGACGACGACACGACCGGAATCATCGTCGACGACCACTCCTGGACCTGGCGGGAGGTGGTCACCGAGAGCGAGCGGTGGGCCGGGGCCCTCGAGGCCCTGCGGCCTGCCACCGGCCCGTTCCACGTCGGCGTGCTGCTCGGGAACCTCCCCGAGTACCTGTTCGCGCTCTTCGGTGCCGCCCGCATCGGCGCAGTCACCGTCGGGATCAACGAGACCCGCCGTGGTGCGGAGCTCGCGCCGCGACATCCGCCACACCGATTGCATCGCCGTGCTCACCGATGAGCCCCACGCTCCGTTGCTCGCCGGCCTCGACCTCGGTGACACGTTGGTGCTCGACATCGGGAACGGGGACTGGCAGACCCGGCTCGCGACCGCGCCACCCCTCGAAGCCGTCGACGTTCGTCCCGAAGACGTGTTCATCCTCATCTTCACCTCGGGGTCCACCAGCGCACCCAAGGCGGTGAAGCTCTCGCACGCTCGGGCGGCCCGCGTGGCGAACGGGTCGACCTGGTTCACGCCCGACGACGTCCTCTACTGCGCGATGCCGCTGTTCCACGGGAACGCGCTCAACGCGATCGTGTTCCCGGCGTTGGCGTCGGGTGCGGCGATCGCGCTGCGCGAACGCTTCTCGGCCTCGCAGTTCATGCCTGATGTCCGCCGGTACGGGGCGACGTACTTCAGCACCGTCGGACGCGCGCTCGCATACATCCTCGCTACCCCCGAGTCGCCGCAGGACCGTGAGCACCGGGTGACGTACGGGCTCGCACCGGAGTCGTCACCACGCGACATGCGTGCGTTCAAGCAGCGCTTCGGGATCCCGTGCGTGGCGGGATACGGCTCGAGCGAGAACGTCATCATCATGGAGCCGCGCCCCGGCCTCCCGAAGGACGCGCTCGGTGTCCCCCAGGCAGGGGTCGACGCAGCAGTGGTCGATCCTGAGACCGGCGACGAGCGAGCGGCGGCCCGCTTCGACACCGACGGCAAGCTCCTGAACGGCGCGGAGGCCATCGGCGAGATCGTCGGCCGCAACGTCGTCGACCGGTTCGAGGGCTACTACAACAATCCGGAAGCCGAGGCGGAGCGCACGCGCAACGGCTGGTACTGGTCCGGCGACCTCGGGTACCGCGACGAGGCCGGCGTCTTCTACTTCGCCGGCCGCGCCGGCGAGTGGCTCCGCGTCGACTCGGAGAACTTCGCGACCGCGCCCGTCGAGCGCATCCTCGGCCGCTTTCCGGGGGCGAGCGGCGTGGCGGTGTATGCGGTCCCCGACGAGCGCACGGCCGACGACCAGATCATGGCCGCGCTCGAGCTCGAGGCGGACACGCGAGTTCGACCCCGCCGCCTTCGGCGCCTTCCTCGCGGCGCAGCCCGATCTCGGCACCAAGTGGGCGCCCCGCTACGTACGGATCACGACCTTGCCCGTCGGCGCGACGAACAAGGTCGACAAGCGGCCACTGCGAGCCGAGCGGTGGTACACCGACGATCCCCTGTACTGGCGGTCCGCACCGAACTCGGAGTACCACCCCTTCACCCGCGACGACCTCACCGCGCTCGAGGCCCGCTTCCTCGAGTTCGGGCGCCCCGATGCGATCGGACGACCATGACGAACACCGACATCTTCCCCGTCGACTTCTCGAAGCCGGGCATGTTCCTGCGCGACGACTACTACGACCTGCTCGCCGACCTGCGAGCACGCCCCGATCTCCCGTTCTACGAAGCCGGATCCCGCCTGGTCGCTCGGTACGCCGACATCCGCGAGATCAGCCGCGACCCGGGGCGCTTCTGCTCGGGACGCGGCGTGCTCGCCAACGACCCGCTCCGCGAGGGTGGCAGCGTCGAGGGCTCGATCCTGCACCTCGACCCGCCCCGCCATGCCGAGTACCGCCGGCTGCTCAACCGTGAGTTCACGCCCCGTGCGGTCGGCCGCATGGAAGACCGCGTCCGGAGCCGCACCCGCGGTCTGCTCGATGCCATCCCTCGGGGCGAAGCGGTGGATCTGGTGGACGTCCTCGCTGCGCCGCTCCCCGTGATGGTGATCGCCGACATCCTCGGCATCCCCGAGTCCGAGCGTTCCGAGTTCCGACGCTGGTCGGACGCGACGATCCTGGCGTCGGACGGGCAGTCCGCGCTGCCGCCCGATGCGGTGCAGTCGTTGATGGAGCTGATGGAGTTCCTGCAGGCGCACGCCGAGCGGCAGCGCGACAGATCCGGGCAGCGACGTCGTCTCGCTGCTCGTGCAGTCGGAGATCGAGGGCGAGCCGCTCTCGGCCGGCGAGCTCGTGACGTTCAACCTCTCGCTGCTCGTCGCCGGCAACGAGACCACCCGGCACCTGATCTCCGGCTCGCTCCTGGCGCTCGCCGAGCACCCCGACCAGCGAGCCCGCCTCGCGGCCGAACCGGACGCCATGCCCGGCGCGATCGAAGAGTGCCTGCGCTGGGTGACGCCGATCCAGCAGTTCGCCGCGCACGGTCGTCGCCGACACGACGGTCGGTGACATCGAGGTAGAGGCCGACGAGTACTTGCTGATGCTCTACGCGAGCGGCAACCGCGACGAAGCAGCGTTCGGACCAACCGCCGACCGGTTCGATGTGTTCCGCCCGGTCGCGACACCGAATCTCGCGTTTGGATTCGGGGAGCACCTCTGCCTCGGTGCCGCACTCGCGCGCCTCGAAGGTCGCGTCCTGCTCGAGGAGCTCCTCGCCCGCTTCCCCGAGTACGAGATCGCGGGGCCCGGGGAGCGGTCGAGCTCGAGCCTCGTGCGCGGCCACGAGCGCCTCCCGATTCGTTTCCCCTGAGGCGACGCATACCCGCCACGCGCGCCGGCGCGTGGCAGATTTGCACTCGTGCCCGCCCCCAGGTCCAAGGCGCTGATCCTGGTCGCGACGGGTCTCGGGCTCTTCATGATCTTCCTGGACGCCACGATCATCAACGTGGCGCTGCCCGCGATCCAACGCGACTTCCACGTCGGCGAGAACGACCTCCAATGGGTGGTCGCGGCCTACAGCCTCACCATGGCGATGTTCATGATGACGTCGGCGACGTTCTCGGACTCGTTCGGGCGGCGCAGGGCCTACCTCGTCGGGATCGTGGTCTTCTCCGCCGCGTCGCTGGCGTGCGGACTCGCACCGACCGTCGAGGTGCTCAACGCGACCCGCGCGCTCCAGGGGGTGGGCGCGGCCATCGTGAACGTCGCGTCGCTGGCCCTCGTCGGCGCGGCCTATCCCGATCCGGCCGACCAAGGCCAAGGCGGTCGGCCTGTGGACCGGCATCGCCGCCGTCGGCCTCGCCATCGGTCCCACGCTGGGCGGGGTGCTCACCGACACGCTCGGGTGGAGATGGATCTTCCTCCTGAACCCGATCGTCGGCGGCGTCGCGGTGGTCCTGACGCTCGCGTACGTCAGCGAGTCGAGCAGCCCTGGCGCGCGAGCGTTCGATCCGGCCGGCCAGCTGTTGTTCATCGCAGGAATCGGCGCGCTCACCTTCGCGCTGGTGCAGGCCCCGGTCGACGGGTTCAGCTCGTCGCTCATCATCGGCCTGCTCGTCGGCGCGATCGCGATCCTCGCGCTGTTCGCCTGGGTCGAGCTGCGCGCCCGCGACCCGATGATGGACGTGCGCGTGTTCGCCGACCTGCCGTACACGGGCGCGATCTACACCGTGTTCGCGGTCCTGTTCTGCACGTATGGGACGCTCCTGGTCGTCACGCAGTACTTCCAGAACGTCCGGGGCTACAGCGCGGAGCTGACCGGACTGCTCCTGCTGAGCTTCTCGCTGCCGACCATCGTCATGGCACCCGTCGCCGGCCGGCTCGCCGCGCGATTCGGTGGTCGTCGACCCACGCTGGCCGGTATCGCCCTCGTCTGCCTGGCCACCGCGACGCTCGCGATCGGCTCGGGGCACGACCTCGGGATCACGGTCGCGGGCCTGTTGATGGTCGGGCTCGGCGCCGGACTCTCGGTCGCGCCCGCCACTGCGGTCGCGATGGCATCCATCAGCCCGGACCGTTCTGGGATGGCCTCAGGGATCCTGAGTGCGCAGCGCGCGCTGGGGTCGACCGCGGGCTTCGCCGTCATGGGAAGCCTGCTGGCGCTCGTCGTGTCCGCGCAGCTGCCCGGCAACCTCGAGCACGTGATCCCACGCGCGGCCGAGCGCCGCGAGGTCGTCCGCGACGTGGTCGACGCCTCGAACCCCCAGGCGGTCCCTTCGGTGATCGCACGGGCACCGAGCGCGTCGTCCGACATCTCGAGCCGAGCAGACATCGTCGCGGCCGCCGACGGCGCGTTCGACGACGGTATCCGCCTCGCCGAGCTGGCCGGTCTCGTGCTCGCGCTCGCCGCGCTCGTCTTCGGCTGGTTCGTGTTCCCGCGCGCGGTGAAGCGCGAGCACGAGGAGGAACTGACCGAAGCATCCGACCTCGAGCCCGCGGGACCGAGCGGCTGAAGGAGCGGGTCTCGCTCCGCGCCACATTCAGGCGTCGACGCGGAAGCGTTCCAGGCGCTCGATGCACTCCGCGGTGAGCGCCGGGATCGAGGTGTACCAGTTCCCCTCCGCCTCGCCGTCGGTCGACTTCAGCATCCGCTTGATCAGCAGCGACGTCGCGGCCGCCTCCTTGTAGCGGATCAGGCAGTGGAACCACTCGAGGTTCGACGGCGTGGAACCCGACTCGGCGACGTACGCCGCGAGCAACACGTCCGCTCGGGGCATCCCGGTCGGTCCCGGGTTGCTCGCCATGGGGTGCTCTGCCTCGTCCGTGAAGAAGAGGAACCACGCGAGGTCCAGGCGCGGGTCCGAGAGCGACCAGATCTCCCAGTCGATGAGCGCGCTCACGTCGCCGCCGTCACAGAGCATGTTGCCGAGCCGGTAGTCGCCGTGACAGACGGCATCGGGGAGCGCTGGGGGCATGCGGTCGATCAGCAGGGCCTCGGCCTCCTGGTACCGCGCACTCATCCGCTCGTCGACGGTCTCGAACGCTCGGGTCCAGCGTCGGATCTCCGCCTCGAGCGACGTGTGCTGCTCGGCACCGAGCCCGACCGCGACCGGATCCACGCGGTGGAGCGCCGCGAGCATTCGCGCGGCCGCGAACGCGCGGTCGGGCACGTCCGGCATGACGTCGGGCGACGGCGCCTCGAACAACGGCTCGAGGCATTCACCCGCAACCACGTTCATCGCGTGGAACGGTGGGACTTCGGGTGGATCGCCGACGTCCTCGAAGTACACCGTCGGCACGCGCACGCCGGGCGCACCGAAGAGCGCTCGCATCAATCGGGCCTGGCGGGCGACGTCGCGGTTGCGGACCGGCTCCAGGCCGGGCGGCGCGACCTTGAGCACGATGCGCTCGCCGGCCACGGGTCCGCCCGTCACGAGGCCGGTGAACGTCAGGCTCGACGAACCGCCGGTCAGCGGTTGGACGTCGGAAATGCTGCTGCCGGGTGCCCAGCCCTGCGCCGCGGAGGTCGCCCGATCGGCCAGCTCGTCGAGCGCGAGCTCGGTGGACATGGGTGTGAACCTCCCGCTCGACCTACTACTTGGGTGCGAAGTGCTGTCCACCGTCGAGGCGGATGCACGAACCGTTGAGCATCGGCGTCTCGACGATCGCCACCACGAGCCGGCCGTACTCCTCCGGGCGACCCATCCGCTTCGGGAAGGCTGCGTCCTTGGTGAGCTTGCTCGCGAAATCGTCGGGGATCCCCTCGGTGATGCCGGTGCTGAACAGACTCGGAGCGATCGCCATCACGCGGATGCCGAGCGTCCCGAGGTCGCGCGCCATCGTCAACGCCATCCCCGCGATCCCCGCCTTCGCCGCGGTGTACGCGACCTGGCCGATCTGACCCTCGAAGGCCGCGATCGACGCCGTGTCGATGATCACGCCGCGCTCGCCGTCCTCGGGTTCGTTGGTCGACATGTGCGACGCCTGCAGCCGGTTCAGATTGAACGTTGCGATCAGGTTGAGGTCGACGACCTGGCGGAACACGTCGAGCGGGTGCGGCCCCTCCTTCGAGAGCGTCCGCATCACGGTGCCACCGCCGGCGGTGTTCACCGCGATGTCCAGACCGCCCAACTGCTCGACCGCGTCCGCCAGCGCGACCTCGGTCCCTTCGAAGTCCGTGACGTCGACGGGGTGGAACGAACCGCCGAGCCCGCCGGCGACCTCGGCACCCGCCGACGTCTCGAGGTCGAGGATCGCGATCGAGGCGCCGCGCTCGTGCAGCATCTCGGCGGCTCGCACGCGCCATACCGGAGGCCCCGCCCACGACGACTGCCTTCTTCCCTGTGATCTCCACGCGCCTCGCTGCTCCTCGGTCGACGGTCCCGTGACGCTAGGGGCCCGACCGCGCCCGCGCCGAACTTCAGCCCCTTGGACCTGCCGGGGTGATCGGTGGCAGGTCCGCCGTGGCCAGGACGCCCGGCGGCGCGGCACACACGTAGGGGACCGCATTCACGGGCCGGTTCGCCGTGTAGGCGGGAGTGTGGGACCCGAGCTCCTCGACCGGGATCGGGAACGGGAGCGCGACGTCGAACGGAGCGTCACCGTGCACCTGCACCCGCCAGCCGGTCGGCCGGAGATCCCACGCCGGCTCCACGTCGGTGATGCAGTACCAGCTCGCGGTGAAGCGCACCGCCTCGGTGCCGTGGCTGCTCCCGATGAGCGTGTTGCGCTGCGCTGCGACGGAACCTGCGGCCAGCTCACCGGCGACGATCGAAGTCGTCTGCCGCGCCACTGCGACTTCGCCGGTGCAGGTCCAGTCGTCGACCGGACGGTCGGCGGCATCGGCGAGCACTCCGAGCGCGGGTCCGAACTCGCCGAGCAGGTACGACGCTCGCTTCGGGCTGTAGGTGTCCGGCGATCGCCCAAAGCCCATCTGCTCGAAGAGCAGGTGGGGTGAGTCGCGCTGGGAGAGGTCGGCGTACTCCTCGATCGAGACGGCGTCGACGCGCCGCTGGAGCGACAGCAGTGCGAACGGGAGGGCGTCCGTGATGAAGCCCGGGCTGCTCCCGGTCGCGTACACCGAAGCGCCGCCGCGTGCGCACGCGGCCAGCACACGCTCGCGCTCCTGCCCTTCCAACCCGGCTTGGGAGAGCCCGCCGCAGGTGGTGACGATGTTGGTGCCGACATCGAGGAGTGCCACAACGTGGTCGAGATCGATCGCACGCGCCATGTACAGGACGCAGTCGGCCCCGAGTGCGACGATCGACGAGGGATCCGCGGTCGCTTGGATCCCTGTCGATGGCTCACCGCAGATCGCGCCGGCATCGACGCCGACCTTGGCCGGATCGTGCACGAGCACGCCGACGAGCTCGAGAGAAGGATGGCGGATCACCTCGCGCAACGCGCGCGTTCCGATGTTGCCCGTGGCCCACTGCACGACGCGGTATGTCGGCGTGCTCACCCTGCCACCTCGTTCCTGGGTTCCGGTTCCGATGCGTCGTCGAAGTCGAGGATCGCTCGGGCCCGACGAGCGACCGTGGTCCCGTCCTCTGCCGGAAGTGACACACTCAGCAAACGAGAATTAGATTATCACCACGAGCGGGCGGGGTGGCCAGGGCACTGCGATCCTCGACGCAACGAGGCACGAGACGGGACACCCCATGGGCGACGACACCCAGCGCATCGCCGACCTGGTCGAGCTCCACCAGCTGTGCGTGCGGTACATGGCGTTGACGAGCCAGTTCGTCGAGGACCGGTGGCACGAGGTGTTCACACCGGACGCCGAGTACCACGCGTTCGGCACCCCGTATTCGCTCGACCGCTTCCCCGCACTGCTGGCCGCGGCCCCGCGTGGGCAGTTCATCGGGAACATGCCGGTGGTCGAGCTCGACGGCGACCGGGCGACCGGCATGCAGCACTTCGTGTTCATCGATCAGCAGACGCACGCGATGCGCCTCGGCTGGTACCGCGACGAGTACGTGCGCACCAACGAGGGCTGGCGCATCCGCCGCCGCTCGACCACGTTCATGCGCAAGCACGGTGGCTTCGACTCCGGGGTGCAGCACGATCCACTCGCAGACCAAGCGTGAGGGTGGCAACGATGGCCGAGTTTCCCAAGATGATCAGCGTCGATGACCACGTCGTGGAGCCGCCGCACGTGTGGCAGGACCGGTTGCCGGCGAAGATGCGCGAGCAGGGACCGCGCATCGAACGGGCGCGATGGGGTGACTTCGCACTCGAAGGTGGCGCGGCCTACAAGCAGGAGATGACCGAGGACGGCCAGTGGGGCGACTACTGGATCTACGAGGACCGCCTCATCTACGTGCACAAGCGGCACGTTTGCATCCCGCTGGACGCCACGCCCGATGGTGACCTCCAACGCTTCGACCGCACCAAGATGGCGATCGCCGCGATCACCTACGACGAGATGCGGCCCGGCTGCTACGAGCCGAAGGCGAGGATCGACGACCTCGCGCGCAACGATGTCGACGGTTCGCTCGCGTTCCCGACGTTCCCGCGGTTCTGCGGACAGACCTTCATGGAGGGCAACGACCGCGTACTCGGTCTCGAATGTGTGCGTGCCTACAACGACTGGATGATCGAGGACTGGTGCGCAGGCTCCGATGGCCACCTCATCCCGCTGTGCCTCATCCCGATGTGGGACGTCGACCTCGCAGTGGCCGAGCTCACGCGGAACGCACAGCGCGGCGCGCGTGCCGTGTGCTTCAGCGAGATCCCACCGCACCTCGGCCTCCCGAGCATCCACACCGGCTACTGGGATCCGCTGTTCGCCGTGTGCCAGGACACGCGCACGACACTCTGCATGCACATCGGATCGTCGTCGAAGATGCCGGCCGCGTCTCCTGACGCGCCACCGTCGACCGACATCATGCTCTCGTTCAACAACTCCATGGCCTCACTGGCCGACTTCCTGTTCTCCGGAGTGCTCGTGCGGTTCCCAGAGCTCAAGCTGGCCTACTCGGAGGGTCAGATCGGGTGGATCCCCTACGCACTCGAGCGCGCCGACAACACGTGGGAGTACCACTCGAACTGGACCCGGGCGAAGGAGAAGATCCCCGAACCGCCATCCACCTACTACCGCGGTCGGATCTTCGGGTGCTTCACGAACGACGTCCACGGGTTGGCGTCGATCGATGCGGTGGGTGAGGACAACATCTGCTTCGAGACCGACTACCCGCACACCGACACGACGTGGCCGTTCGCGCGCGAAGAAGCGGAGCGCATGACTGCGGTGCTCACCGACGAGCAGCGCTACAAGGTGCTACGTGGGAACGCGATCCGGATGCTCGACCTCGACCGGGTCTGATTCCCGCTCGAACAGGCCAGTTCGAGCCGGCGGTCAGCCCTTCAGGCCGTGCAGCACGAACTCCCAGGTTTCCTCGGCGCCGACGCGCATCCGGGGATCCTTGACGATGCGGTTCCCGAACCAGCTGTAGAGCACCGTCTGCTGGATCAAGGCCGCGGCGCGACGCGTGTCGGCCACCTCGATCGCACCGGCGGCGCGTGCGGCGTCGAGGACCTCGAGCAGCATCGCAACGATCGGAGCCATCGCGGCCGTGACCTGGTCCGGGTGCGTGACTGCGAGCTGGACCGAGAACTCCGAGATCGGACGGCGGTTGTGCGCGCCCCGTTTCGGCGGCGACTCTCCGGGATCGCACCACTCGTGGAGGCGGATCGTGAACGCCCGGAGCCGTTCGAGCGGCTCGGACTCGTGCTCGATGATCGCGTGCAGGTCCTCGGTCGACTCGCGGACGGTCTCCTCGAACAGGGCGAGGAGCAGCTCGTCCTTGCCCCCGAAGTACTGGTAGAAGCCGCGCAGCGACTGCTGGGAGCGGTCGATGACCTCCTGGATCGTGAACTCGGTCGATCCCTTCTCGTCGATGAGCGAGAACGCCGCATCCAGGTAGCGCTGGACTCGCTGCTCGGCGCGGGAGCGGGCCGCGTTCAGGCTTCGCGACACTGCACGTTGACGCCACGCGGGCTCGTCGGTGGCGCCCTCGACGTCGTCGACTGCTGCCATCTCGGCCTCCGTTCTCATGGTTCGACGGTACCAGTCTCCCCTGACGAGAACGGGGCTCATCCTCAGCGGCTACGCGGTTCTCGTTCCTGCGCTCAGCCGTCGAGCGCGAAGTGCGTCGGGACCCCGACCGAACCCTTCCTTGTGCTCCACCGCCCGGGCCTGATCGTCGAGCGGCGGCCCGCTGCCGAAGCCGGTGTACACGACACGCCGCTCACGATCGACGGGCGGTCGGCTCATGTGCAACGTGCAGGAGCACGTCGACGCGACCAGCGAGCCGAGTTCTCTGGTCGACTGTCGTCATGACGACCTCTCGTGGCATGGGATCTCACGGCTGCGTTCATCGCTCCCGCGCTACCCCGTGCTCCGCTTCTGCTGCAACGCTTCCGCCGCGTCCCAGTGCGCGTCCGCGGTCCAGAGCCGAGCGAACACCTCGGTCGCGTCAGCCTCGAGCTCCGGACGGACAGACGGGAACGCGGCGGCGATCACCGCCTTCACCGCGCGCATCGCGCCCGGTGCGGACGCGGCCAGGCGCCCCGCGAGCGCGCGCCACTCCTCGTCGAAGGTGGCACGCGGGACGACGACGTCCACGAGGCCGCAGGCCTGCGCGGACTCGGCGTCGAACAGGTCGCCGGTCGCGATCGCGAGCAGCGCGCGGCTCCGTCCGATCGTCTGGGCGAGGCGTTCGGCGCCGCCCCACGCCGGCATGATGCCGAGGGTCACCTGGTTGAACCCGATCTTGATGTCGTCAGCTGCGATGCGCAGGTCGGCTGCGATGGCGACCTCCGCACCCCCGCCGAGGGCGTGCCCGTTGAGCGCAGCGATCACCGGCACGGGGAAGGCCGCGACGCGGTCCAGGACCCGGCGCATCCGGCTTGCCATCGCCACGGCTTCGCCGTGCGTGCGGATCGCGGAGAGCTCCTTGAGGTCGCCGCCCGACACGAATGCCCGATCGCCGCCGCCTCGCAGCACGAGCACTGCGGCATCCGACTCGACCACCTGGTCGAGCGCCGCACCCAGCTCCTCGACGGTCGCCGCACCGATCGCGTTGCGCACGTCGGGCCGATCGATGGTGACGACGGCGACCCCGCCCTCGACCTCGACCCGCACCCCTCCGGGGCTCGGCTTCCGATCCGACTCGGGCATTCCTCACCCCTTCGCGCCGCGTGCGCACGGCGAGAATATCGCTCTCAAGACTTGAATATCAGATTTTCGCTACGCTGGCCCGATGGACGACGCGGTGCGCAGCGAGGCGGGCATCCCGCTGGCCGTCAGCTACGGGCCCGACGACCTGCCCCCGACCGAGTCGATCCCCCCACCAGGTGCGTTCCCCTTCACGCGTGGGAACTTCCCCGACGGGTACCGCGGCCGCTCCTGGACCATCCGCCAGTACTCGGGTTTCGGATCACCCGAGGAGTCGAACGAGCGGTACCGCTACCTCCTCGCGCAGGGGGGCACGGGCCTCTCGGTCGCACTCGACCTCCCCACCCAGTGCGGGTACGACTCCGACCACCCCGACGTCGCCGAGGAGGTCGGGCGGGTCGGTGTCGCGCTCGACACGCTGGCGGACGCCGAGATCCTGTTCGCCGACATCCCGCTCGACCAGATCAGCACGAGCTTCACGATCAACGGCACCGCAGCGATCCTGCTCGCGTTCTACGTGGCCGTCGGCGAGAACCAGGGCGTCGAGCGGTCGAAGCTGCGCGGCACGATCCAGAACGACATCCTCAAGGAGTACGTCAGTCGCGGCACGTGGATCTGGCCGCCCCGGCCGTCGCTCCGCCTCATCGCCGACACGATCGAGTTCTGCGCGGAAGAGGTGCCGCGGTTCAATGCCATCTCGGTGGCCGGTGCCCACTTCCGTGACGCGGGTGCGAACGCCGCACAGGAGATGGCATTCACGCTCATGGACGGCATCACCTACTGCGACGAGGTCCTCGCTCGCGGCCGCATGACGATCGACGAGTTCGCGCCGCAGGTGTCCTTCTTCTTCTACACGCACGGCGACTTCTTCGAGGAGATCGCCAAGTACCGCGCGGGACGGCGCCGATGGGCCCACATCGTCCGCGAGCGGTACGGCGCGAAGGAGGACCGCTCGTGCATGTTCCGCGTCGGCTGCGTCGCCGGTGGCGCCTCCCTGTACGCGCCACAGGCGCAGAACAACGTGGTGCGCGTCGCCTACGAAGCCCTGGCCTCCGTGCTCGGCGGGGTGCAGTCGATGTTCACCGCGGCCTGGGACGAGCCGTTCGCGCTCCCGAGCGAGGAGTCCGCCACGCTCGCGCTGCGGACCCAGCAGGTGCTCGCCTACGAGACGGGCGTCACCCGCGTGGCCGATCCCCTCGGCGGCTCGTATTACGTCGAGGCGCTCACCGACGAGATGGAAGCACGCGTCGTCCAGATCATGGACGACCTCGAGCAGCGTGGCGGGATGGTCAAGGCCGTCGAGGAGGGCTACCTGCAGCGCCTGATCTCGGAGGAGGCGTTCCGGGTCCACCAGGCGATCGCTTCCGGGGACCGGGCCATCGTCGGCGTGAACCGGTTCGAGAGTGACGAGGATGCACCCGAGGTCGAGGGCTACGAGATGGACGAGCAGGCGCGTACCCGCCAGCTCGAGCGGCTCGCCGAGGTGAAGCGCTCGCGGTCGGGCGCCGACGTGCGCTCGACCCTGGACGCGCTACACGCCGCCGCGGGTCGTGACGACGACAACCTGATGCCGCGACTCGTCGACTGCGCGAAGGCGTACTGCACCGTGGGGGAGATGGTCGACGTGCTGAAGGACGAGTGGGGCGAGTTCCAGCAGCCGGCGGTCTTCTGATGCCGACGCGGGTGCTCGTCGCGAAGCCCGGTCTCGACGGACACGACCGGGGTGCGAAGCTCGTGGCCCGAACGCTGCGCGATGCCGGCTTCGAGGTCGTCTACACCGGGATCCGCCAACGCCCCGAGGTGATCGCCTCCATCGCGCTCCAGGAGGACGTGCAGATCGTCGGGCTCAGCATCCTCAGCGGTGCCCACGTCGCGCTGACGCAGAAGACCGCGGACGCGCTTCGCGCAGTGGGCGCCGACGACGTCCTGCTCGTCGTCGGTGGCACGATCCCCCAACGCGACGTCGCGCGCCTGGAGGCCGCAGGCGCCGCCGCGGTCTACCCGACGGGCACCCCGCTCGAAGCGCTGGTCGACAGCATGCGAACGCTGTCGAGCCCGGCGCCGACCTCGTAGCGCGAAGGAGCGACCCATGGCCCGTCCCCGGACCCCGCAGCCGCCGGTCCACATCCGCAGCGCACGCATGCTCGACGTCGACACCGGCGAGGTGCTCGAGCCGGGTGAGCTGCTCATCGAGGGCGAACGCATCGTCGAGGTGTCGCCCCGCTCGGTGCCGTCGGACGCCAGCGTGCTCGACCTCGGTGATCTCACCCTCCTTCCCGGGCTCATGGACATGGAGGTCAACCTGCTGCTGGGTGGCCCCGACCACCGCAGTCCCCTGATCGCCGTGCAGGACGACCCCGCGGTGCGCACGCTCCGCGCCGTCGCCAACGCCAGGCGCACACTCCGTGCCGGCTTCACGACGGTCCGGAACCTCGGTCTCTTCATCCAGACCGGGGGGCTGCTCCTCGACGTCGCACTGAAGAAGGCGATCGACCTCGGATGGATCGACGGGCCGCGCATCGTCCCCGCCGGCCACGCCATCACCCCCACGGGCGGTCACCTCGATCCCACGATGTTCCAGGCGTTCGCGCCGCACGTCCTGCCCTTGACCGTCGAGGAGGGCATCGCCAACGGCATCAGCGAGGTCCGCAAGGCGGTCCGGTACCAGATCAAGCACGGCGCGCAGCTGATCAAGGTGTGCGCGTCCGGCGGGGTGATGTCGCACACCGGCCCGGCCGGTGCGCAGCAGTACTCCGACGAGGAGCTGCGGGCCATCGTCGACGAAGCGCACCGCGCCGGGCTCAAGGTGGCCGCGCACGCCCACGGCGACGACGGCATCCGGGCGGCCATCGAGGCCGGCATCGACTGCATCGAGCACGGGTCGTTGATGACCGACGACACGCTCGGACTCATGATCGAGCGGGGGACGTTCCTCGTCCCGACGACGTACCTCGCCGACGGGATGGACGTGTCGCACGCCGCGCCCGAGCTCCAGGCCAAGGCGGCGGAGGTGTTCCCGCGCGCGAAGGAGACCGTCCGCAAGGCGATCGACCGAGGCGCACGGATCGCATGTGGCACCGACGCGCCGGCGATCCCCCACGGGAAGAACGCCAAGGAGCTGCTCGCGCTCGTCGACCGCGGCATGACGCCCCTCGGTGCCATCCGCGCCGCGACGACGGTCGCCGCCGAGCTCATCGACGTCGACGACCGCGGCCGGCTGGCTCCCGGATTGTTCGCCGACGTCATCGGGGTCCCCGGCGACCCGACGGCGGACATCGGGGTCACCGAGGACGTGCGGTTCGTGATGAAGGGCGGTCAGGTCTACCGCCAGGACCAGGCACCCGCGGGCTAGGACCCGACGCCCCGCAGCTGCTCGCGGAGGCGGAACTTCTGCACCTTGCCGGACGCGGTCCGGGGGAAGTCAGTCGTCTGGTGCAGGGACTCGGGCCACTTCTGACGAGCCAGACCCGCGGCCTCGAGATGCCCGCGCACCTGCTCGATCGTCGGCGCGGGCGCGCCCTCGTGCAGTCGGAGCACCGCCGCGGCGCGCTCCCCGAGCCGGTCGTCGGGCACCCCGACGACGCTGGCCTCGGCCACGGCATCCAGACCGAGGAGCAGCGCTTCGACCTCCTGAGCGCTGATGTTCTCGCCGCCACGGATGATGACGTCGGAGACGCGATCGGTGATCGTCAGGTACCCGTCGTCGAGCACACCGACATCGCCGGTCCGGTACCAACCGTCCGCGTCGAACGCCGCGGCGGTGAGCTCCGGGGCGGTGTAGCCGACACAGCAGTCCGGGCCTCGGGTGAGGATCTCGCCGTCCGCCTCGAGTCGGAGCTCGACCCCGGGGAGCGCGCGTCCGTCGGTCGTCAGCCGCTTCGCCTCCGGGTCGTCGAGCAAGCAGCCCGTGACCGAGGGATGCTCAGTGCTCCCGTACGAGCGGAACACCTTGATGCCGAGCTTCGTCATCCGCTCGGTGACCGCCACCGGGACGGTGGAGCCACCGATCCCGGCGAACGGCATCAACGCGAGGTGTTCGTCAGTGAAGTCGGGATGGTCGAGGAGGCTCGTCACGAAGTAGGTCGCACCACCGGTGACGCCGAGACCTTCGTCGCGCATCATGCGGAGCACCGTGGTCGGGTCCCAGACGTCGATCAGGTTGACGGGCCGGTCGCGGAGCAGTGGCACCAGGAACGCGTTCACCATCCCGATGAAGTGACCGACGGGCGATCCCGTGATCTGCTGCGGACCGCCCTTCGGGAACAGGTAGTCGAGCTGCCGCGTCTCGCACGTGATCGTGCGATGCGAGTGGATCACGCCTTTCGGATCCTGCGTCGTCCCGGAGGTGAACGCGACGATCGCAGGCGCGTCCGGATCGACCGAAGCGTGCGCCGCGACCGGATCGGCATCGAGGGCCCCGGCGAACGGCGAGGCAGCATCCGGAAGTGCGCTCGCAGCCGTCTCCCCCGCGACGAGCCACACGGGCGCGGACGCTCGGGGCAGGAGGCCGTCGTAGACCGAGAGGTGGTCGGTGTGCCCGAACCGATCGGCGGTGACGATCGCCTTCGGCTCCGTGGCGCGCAGGATGTAGCCGACCTCCTTCGCACCGTAGAAGTGGACGATCGGGACGACCACCGCTCCGAGGTACGCGGCCGCCCAGAACGTGATGCCGGCTTCGACCCAGTTCGGGAGCTGCATCACGACGACATCGCCCTCCCCGACACCCTGCGCCCGAAGCGACGTGGCGAGCGAGCGCGCCGCGAGGTCGACGTCGGCATAGGTGCCGGCCCAGGGACGCACCTCCGACCACACGCGGAACGACGCCGAACCCATCGCGTCGAGACCCGTCTCCACCATCGAGCCGAGTGTGGTGTCGTCCCACCAGCCCCGGGCGCGGTAGTGCTCGGCCAGATCGCTCGGAACAGAGCGGAGCGGCCAGTGGGCCACGTCAGAGATGCTTTGCGAGCGCGGCGACGAAGTCGCGGGTTCGCCGGTACGACGCCACGAGCTCGTCGCGGTCTTCGCCGATCGGGACGACGCGCACCGAGATGTCGGTGACGCCGGCGTCGGCGAACGACCGGAGCCGTCGCTCGATCGTCATCTCGCTGCCCGCGGCGAGGATGTCTCCAACGTTCCGCGCGTCGCCGTGGTCCAGCAGTCGTTGGTAGTTCGGCGACATCTCCGCTTCGGCCAGGATGCGGTTCGCACGCGCGGCCGCGACCTCGACCTCGTCGTCGCCGCAGAGGCACACCGGGATGCCCGCGACGACACGCGGTGCCGGGCGCCCTGCCGCGGTCGCCGCTGCGGTGATGCTCGGGGCGATGTGCGACCCGATCGCACGCTCGTCGGCCATCCAGAGGATGGTCCCGTCGGTCCGCGCGCCAGCGAGCTGCAGCATGACCGGACCCAACGCGGCGAGCAGGACCGGCGTGGGGGCGACGTCCGTGATGTCGAGCGGGTTGTGGACGCGGAACATCTCGTTCTCGACGTCCACCATCCCCGGTCCCCCGAGCGCCTGGTCGAGCACGTCGAGGTAGGCACCCATGGTGGGCGCCGCGTGCTCGTAGGGCAGGCCAAGCATGTCCTCGATGATCCAGTGGTGCGACACCCCGAGGCCGAGCGCGAGGCGGCCCGCGCACACCGCTTGGACCGACAACGCCTGCTGCGCGAGCGCGATCGGATGGCGGGGCTGGACGGGCACCACGGCAGTGCCGATCTCGATGCGCGTCGTCGCGGCGCCCGCTACTGCGACCGCGGTCAGGGCGTCGAAGTCGTCGGGGATCTGGGGGATCCAGATCGACGCGAGCCCGGCCTCCTCGGCCCAGCGCGCGTCGGCGCCGAGACGATCGACCTTCGCCGCGTAGCGACCCCGCTCGGGACCCACCATCATGCCGACGCGCATCGCTCCCCCCTTGCATCGCTCGAGATCCCACACGCGGGGCGGGCGGAAACGCCCTTCTCGCGAACCGAAAGGTATGTTATCTTCCCTCGCGAGGGACCCGCGGCGCCCAGACCGCCCGGCGAAGGGTCCCCACGAAAGGACGAGCGGTGCCTCATTTCGGGAAGCCCAGCCCCGGCAGCTGGACCGAGCACTACCCCGACCTCGGGACGGGCCCGGTGTCGTACGAGGACTCCATCTCCCCCGAGCACTACGAGCTCGAGCGGGCCGCCATCTTCCGGCGGACGTGGCTCAACGTCGGACGGGTCGAGCAGCTCCCCAAGGTGGGCAGCTACTTCACCAAGGAGCTCGATGCGGCCGGGACGTCGGTCGTCATCGTGCGCTCGGCCGACGGAATCAACGCCTTCCACAACATCTGCCGGCACCGCGGCAACAAGCTCGTCTGGATGGACTACCCGCAGGAGGAGACGAGCGGCACCTGCCGCAACTTCACCTGCAAGTACCACGGGTGGCGGTACGGCCTCGAGGGCGACCTCAACTTCGTGCAGCAGGAGGAGGAGTTCTTCGACCTCGACAAGGCCGACTACGGCCTCAAGCATGTCGCGGTCGACACCTGGGAAGGGTTCATCTGGGTCAACCTCGACCCGGAGCACGCACCGCCGCTCCGCGACTACCTCGGCAAGCTCGGTGCGGGCCTCGAGGGCTACCCGTTCGGCGCGATGACCGAGGTCTACAAGTACCGCGCGGAGGTCGGGAGCAACTGGAAGCTCTTCATCGACGCGTTCGCGGAGTTCTACCACGCACCGGTCCTCCACCAGAAGCAGGCGGTCGGCGAAGAGAGCCGCAAGCTCGCGGAGGTCGGCTTCGAAGCGCTCGCATACGAGATCGACGGCCCGCACAGCATGGTGTCGTCGTGGGGCGGCATGGCTCCGCCCAAGGATCTCGACATGGTGAAGCCGATCGAGCAGGTGCTCCGCAGCGGGCTCTTCGGTCCGTGGGACCGTCCCGACGTCGGGACCGACGAGCTGCCCCCGGCCATCAATCCTGCACGGCACCCCAAGTGGGGCGTCGACTCGTTCGTGTTCTTCCCGAACTTCATGCTGCTCGTCTGGGCGCCCAACTGGTACCTCACGTACCACTACTGGCCGACCAGCTACAACACGCACATCTTCGAGGGGACCCTGTACTTCGTCCCCCCGCGCACGGCGCGCGAGCGACTGGCCCAGGAACTGGCCGTCGTGACGTTCAAGGAGTACACGCTCCAGGACGGCAACACGCTCGAGGCAACGCAGTCGATGCTCGAGTCACGTGCGGTGCAGGAGTTCCCACTGAACGACCAGGAGATCCTGCTGCGCCATCTCCACCAGACCGCGCGCGGCTACGTGACCGAGTACCAGAAGGAGCACGCGTGATGACCAGCGCAACGACGCCGCGCCTGCCGGCCGAGTTCAGCGACCTCGAGCCCTTCGCCGACTGGGTCCTCGTGGGCGAGCGTCCCCGCTACCAGAAGCGCCTCGCGAGCTCGATGGACGAGCTGCAGGCCTTCTACGACGCGGCGTTCCCCCGCCTCGAGCCGGCGTGCGCGTACCTCGACGCCAAGCCGATGGACGACCTCGCCGACGAGGACAAGAATCTCCTGTGGCTGTTCTGCTCGCTGGTCAACGTCTCGTTCCCCGTCGAGGTGTGGCGCCAGCCGCGAGTACCGGACAGTGGCGCGGCAGACATCTACGCTGTCGTCGAACCGGCCGTCTGACCCACCACAGGACCAGCGCGCACCATGACCACCACCGAGCCGGACCTCACCTACGACCCGTACGACTTCGAGATCGACTCGGATCCGTACCCGGTCTTCCAGCGGCTCCGTGACGAGCAGCCGTGCTACTACAACGAGCAGTACGACTTCTTCGCGCTGAGCCGCTTCGACGACGTCCAGCGAGCGTCGGTCGACTGGAAGACGTACAGCTCGGCGAAAGGCACGGTGCTCGAGATCATCCGGAGCGGGATGGAGACGCCACCCGGCATCTTCATCATGGAGGACCCCCCGGCCCACGATCTCCATCGCGGTCTGCTCTCGCGGGTGTTCACTCCCCGGCGGATCGGCGCGATCGAACCGAAGGTCCGTGAGTTCTGCGCGCGCACCCTCGACCCGCTGGTCGGCAGTGGCGGTTTCGACTTCATCGAACACCTCGGCGCCGAGATGCCGATGCGGACGATCGGGATGCTCCTCGGGATCCCCGAGCAGGACCAGGAGGCCATCCGCGACGGCATCGACGCCGGGCTCCGTCTCACCGAAGGCGAGATGCCCGACGTCGAGGAGCAGTTCGGCAGCGGCGCGGCCACCGGGAGCGAGTTCGAGGAGTACATCGAGTGGCGGGCCGAGCATCCGTCCGACGACCTGATGACCGAGCTGCTCCAGGCCGAGTACGAGGACGAGGACGGCGAGAGGCGCCACCTCTCCCGCGCCGAGGTGCTCGGCTACGTCAACCTGCTCGCCGCAGCGGGCAACGAGACCACGACGCGTCTCATCGGCTGGACCGGCAAGGTCCTCGCCGACCATCCCGACCAGCGTCGGGAGCTGGTCGAGGACCGTGGCCTCGTGGCCAACGCGATCGAAGAGGTGCTCCGGTTCGAGTCCCCTTCACCGGTGCAGGCGCGGTACGTCACCACCGAGGTCGAGCACCACGGGCGGATCGTGCCCGAGGGCAGCGTGATGCTGCTGCTGACAGGCTCGGGGAACCGCGACGAGCGAAAGTTCACGAACGGTGAACACTTCGACATCCACCGCACGATCGACCATCACCTGGCCTTCGGGTACGGCATCCACTTCTGCATGGGCGCAGCGCTCGCGCGCCTCGAAGGACGGATCGCGCTCGACGAGGTGCTGCAGCGGTTCCCCACGTGGGAGGTCGACTGGGAGCACGCGGTGCAGGCCCGGACGTCGACGGTCCGAGGCTGGGAGCGCCTCCCCGTCGTCACGCCCTGAGGCCGACCGGGAAGCGGTCCTACGCGTCGGGCAGCGCGGGTGCCACGAGCGTCTCCAGCTCGGGATCGACCTGGAGCCCGAAGCTGCGGAACGCCATCGCCAGACACGTGTAGGTGCCGACGACGAACACCACCTCGACGAGCTGCCGTTCATCCAGGTGCTCGGTCAGGCGATGCCAGGTCTCGTCGTCGATCCGGTAGCCGGCGAGCAGCTGATCGGTCGCGGCGAGGAGATCGGCCTCGAGCGGCGACCAGATGCCGGCATCGGCTCCGTGTTCGATCGCCGCGATCTCCTCTGGCGTCACTGCGAACCGCTCGGCGAACCGTACGTGCTGCAGCCATTCGTAGGTCGATCGGGTCTGCCACGCGACGCGCAGCACCATGAGCTCGCGCAGCCTCGGTTCGAGCGTCGGGGTGCTCAACAGCACGTTGTTGAAGGCCAGGAAGGGACCGGCGAGCGCGGGGTGGTGCAAGAGGGTGCCGATCACGTTCGGCACCCGCATCGCATCTGGCCCCGTCGCGAGCACGCGGTCGGCGCGTCCCTCGCCGAAGCCGGTGCGGACCGCCGCAACCTCTTCGTCGCCCCACTCGTTCCCTCGGGACCGGTGCGAGCCGAGGCGTCTCCGAGGTCACAGGTACCAACCGCCGTTCACGTTGATCTGCTGGCCGGTGATGTAGCCCGCCTCGTCCGAGCAGAGGAACGCGCATGCCGCGGCGATGTCGTCGGGGGTCCCGGCGCGCAGCATCGGGCTCCGCGCGATGACCGCGTCGATCGGCGGCAGGTCACCCTTGGCCTCGGCCCGACGCGCCATCGGTGTGTCGATGAAGCCCGGCGGGACGGTGTTGACGGTGATCCCGTTGGGTGCGTACTCCTTCGCGAGCGCCTTGGTGAGACCGATCACCCCACCCTTCGAGGCGACGTAGTGGGCCATGCGGGCGGCGCCGGACTGCGCGCTCGACGACGAGATCGTGACGATGCGCCCCCAGCTCGCCGCGAGCATGTCGGGGATCGCGGCCTGGAGGCAGTGGAACGTCCCGGTGAGGTTGACGGCCAGGACGCGGTTCCACGACTCGATCGCTATCTCGGTGAACGGCATGAACTCGTCGATGCCGGCGCTCGTCACCATGATCTCCACGGGTCCGAGCTCGCGGCGCACCGCGGCCAGCGCCTCGTCGACCGCGGCGCGATCGGCGACGTCGACGGTGGCCGCGAACGCCTGCATGCCGGCTCCGCGCAGGTCGGCAGCACCCTGCTCGGCGGCCTCGCCGTCGCGATCGAGGAGGGCGACCCGGTTGCCCCGGTCAGCGAGATGGCGACCGATCGCGAGCCCCATGCCCGACGCCGCTCCGGTGACGACTGCGACGCGGCTCATCGCTCCCCCCGTTCCTCGCCGAGATCCGTTCGCCGGTCGCGCGACCGGGCTGGTGGTCGGAGAGTATGGACGCACAGCGATTACCGTTGCAAGGCTGCTCTCGAATGAGGAGAACGTCGTTGCCGTCCGAAACCCCCGCTCCGGCGGGACCCCTCTCGGGCATCCGGGTGCTCGAGGTCGGGCACATCCTCGCCGGGCCCTACGGGGGGATGCTGCTCGCCGACCTCGGGGCCGACGTGATCAAGATCGAGCCGATGGGAGGTGACCTCTCGCGCCAGGTCGGGGCGCAGCTCGTCGACGAGCACAACGTGTACTTCGCGAGCCTGAACCGCAACAAGCGCAGCGTCCACGTCGACCTGAGGACCTCCGAAGGTCAGGCGGAGCTGGCCGCGCTCGCGGCGACGGCACACGCACTGCTCGTCAACCTGCGGCCGTCGGCGATCCGGCGCCTCGGCCTCGACTACGAGTCGTTGCGACACCACAACCCCGCGATCGTGTGCGTCGCCCTCACCGGCTACGGGCTCGAAGGTCCCGCAGCCGAGTGGCCGGCATTCGACTACGTGATCCAGGCGATGACCGGTGTGGCCGACATGACGGGCGAGCCCGACGGACCGCCCTCCCTGGCCGGGTACTCCGCGGTCGACAACTCGTCGGGGATCATGGCCGCGCTCGGCCTCGTGGCGAAGGTGCTCGAGGGGAAGGGTGGCCAGGTCGACGTCTCGTTGTTCGACGTCATGCTCTCGCAGCTCAACTACAAGGCGGCGGCCTACCTCAACGGCGGGGGGGCTCCGTCACGACTCCCGTTCGGCGCGCATGCGTTCTACGTGCCCGCGCAGCTCTTCGCGACCGCCTCCGGGCACATCGCGCTCTTCGTGACCCACGACGAGTTCTGGCGGCGGTTGTGCGCCGAGATCGCCCGGCCCGAGTGGGCCGACGATCCTCGGTTCGCGACGATGCAAGCTCGTTCCGAGCATCGCACCGAGCTGACCGATGCGCTCCAAGCGCGGCTCATGGACGCGCCTGCAACCGAGTGGGTCGAGCGACTCCGACCCCTCGGGATCGCGATCGGTGCGGTGATCGGTCTCGGTGACGCGCTCGATGGGGACGTCGTCGGCGAGCGCGACATCGTGGTCAGCGTCGACACCGATGCCGGACCGCTCCGCATGATCGGGAGCCCGATCCGGTTCGATGACGCTCGCGCCGAGTACCGCGTCCCGCCGCGGCTCCACGAGCACACCGGCGAGCTCGTCGCACCATCGACGCGCGACGCGGATCAGGCGTCGTAGTCGACCACGACCTCCGGGCTGGTGGGGATCGACTGGCACGTCAGCACCCACCCGCCCGCGACCTCGTCCGCCGAGAGGGCGTTGTTCACCCGCATCGCGGCGGAGCCGGCTTCGAGGTGCGCCATGCAGGTCGCGCAGCTCCCCGCCTCGCAGGAGTACGGCGGGCTCAGACCACCGCGTCGGGCCGCCTCGAGCAGCGTGTCCCCCGCCTGGTAGTCGAGCCGGTGCTCGCCTCCCCCGAGCCGGATCACGAGTGACTCGGCCGCGTCGACGTCGTCGACCAGCTCGACGACATCGCCGGGTACGACGAACCGCTCGATGAACAGCTGCGCCGGCGCGATCTGGAGCAGGGCCAGACCGGCCTCGACGATCTCCATGTACGGACCCGGGCCACAGATGTAGAAGTCCGCATCAACCTGCTCGCGGACGAGTGCCGCGCACGCCGCGGCGTCGAGGAAACCTTGCTCCGCGTCCAAATGGTGGTGCACCGAGAACCGGCCGTCGGACGCGGCGACGAGCTCGTCGAGCTCACTCGCGAAGATGACTGCGTCGGCACTGCGGTTCGCGTAGACGAGCGCGATCTGGCGCTGCGTGGTCGCAAGCGCGCTCTTGATGATCGAGAGCACCGGGGTGATACCGCTCCCCCCGGCGAAGGCGACGATCGGGACATCCGTCTCGCGCAGCACGAAGAGCCCCGCCGGCCGCATGACGTCGACGGAGTCGCCCGGCCCCAGCGTGTCGATCATCCAGTTCGACATGAGTCCGTCCGGGACCCGCTTGACCGTCGTGGTGAAACGGTCGTCCGTGTCGGGCGAGCTCGACATCGAGTAGCAGCGGACGACGGACTCACCGTCGATCGTGGCCCGGAACGTGCAGAACTGCCCGGCGACGTAGGTGAACGCCTCCGCGAGCTCCGACGGGATCTCGAGGACGAACGAGCGGGTGTCACCGGTCTCGTCGACCACGTCGACGATCCGCAACGGGTGGTATTCGTGGTCGAGCAGCATGGTGGTCCCCCGGCTCGACGGCGGGTTCAGCGGTGCGCCCTCGATGCTACGCCCCGGATGATAAGCCCATATCCGAATTGTGCAAGCCACCTTTCCCTTCCTGCTAGTGTCGTTCTCACTTCGCGCACAGGACGGGGGACGGCCATTGCGCAGCGAGGTCACGTGGCCCACGGTGCCCGCCATGGTCCGGGACGCGGCGCAGCGGTTCGGCGACGCCGACGCGGTCGTCGACCACGCCCGACGGGTGGGGTTCGCGGAGCTCTCGAGCCTGATCGACCGCGCGGCCGGAGCGCTCGTCGCGTCCGGCATCGAGCGTGGCGACCGGATCGCGGTCTGGGCGCCGAACTCCCTCGAGTGGATCGTGGCCGCGCTCGGTGTCACGACGGCCGGAGGCGTGCTCGTGCCGGTGAACACGCGCTTCCGAGGTGCAGAGGCCGCGTTCGTCCTCGCCCGCAGCCGCGCTCGCGCCCTCTTCACGGTGCGCGGCTTCCTCGACACCGACTATCCGGCCCTGCTCGCGGAGTCCGCCGTGCCGCTTCCCGACCTCGAGCAGACGATCCTCCTGTCGGGCGATGCTGATGCCACGTCCGTCTCCTGGGACGACTTCCTCGTGCGCGGGCACGCGACCTCCGGCGGTGAGCTGGACGAACGCCTCGCATCGATCGGCCCGGACGACCCGAGTGACGTCGTCTTCACCTCCGGGACGACGGGGAGCCCGAAGGGTGTCGTGATGTCGCACGGCCAAACCCTGCGCGCGTACCTCGCCTGGTGCGACTGGGCGGACCTGCGTACCGGCGATCGGTACCTGATCGCGAACCCGTTCTTCCACATCTTCGGGTACAAGGCCGGCTGCCTCGCCGCGCTCATGCGCGGGGCAACGATCTTCCCGGTCGCCGTCTTCGATCCCGCGGCGGTCCTCGACCTCGTCGAGCGCGAGCGGATCTCGGTGCTCCCGGGTCCGCCGACCATCTACCAGACCCTCCTCGACCACCCGGATCGAGCTCGTCGCGACATCACGAGCCTCCGGCTTGCCGTCACCGGCGCGGCCGACATCCCGGTCGAGCTGATCCGGCGGGTGCGTGAAGAGCTGCCGTTCGAGCGGATCCTCACCGGCTACGGCCTCACCGAAGCCGGCACGGTCACCGGCAGCAAGCCCGACGACGACTTCGAGCACATCGCCACCACCGTCGGCGTGCCGTGGGACGGGTTCGAGGTTCGAACCGTCGGCGAAGCCGGCGCCGACACGCCGACCGGCGAGCCCGGCGAGGTCGTCGTGCGCGGCGAGACCGTGATGCGTGGTTACCTCGACGATCCCGAAGCGACCGCCGCCGCGATCGACCACGACGGATGGCTCCACACCGGCGACCTCGGCACGTTCGACGCCGACGGCTACCTCCGGATCGTCGGCCGGATCAAGGACATGTTCATCGTCGGGGGCTTCAACGCCTACCCCGCCGAGATCGAGAACCTCATGCTGCGGCACCCGCGCATCACGCAGGTCGCAGTGATCGGCGTGCCCGACGCACGTCTCGGCGAGGTGGGCATGGCCTTCGTCGTCCTCGACTCGGGACCGCCGGTCGAACCGTCCGAGATCATCGAGTGGTCCCGTCAGGAGATGGCGAACTACAAGGTCCCTCGTGCCGTCGAGGTGCTCGACGAGCTCCCCGTGAACGCGACCGGGAAGGTCGTCAAGGACGAGCTCCGAGCGCGCGCGGTGCCGTCGTGAACGAGGAACTCGAGGAATGGAGCACCTGATGGCACAAGTCCCCGTCGCGGAGGGCATCTTCACCTGGCCGTCCGACAACCCGCAGCTGATCGGCAGTCGCTGCACGCAGTGTCAGATCGTCACGTTCCCCACCCAGGGGTCGTGCCCGCGCTGCGCGTCGACCTCCATGGAAGAGCACCTGCTCGCCCGAAGCGGGCGGCTCTGGGCCTGGACCACGCAGGACTTCCCGCCCCCGGCGCCTCCGTACGCGGGGCCGACCGGCGACGCCTTCGTCCCCTTCGGGGTCGGGTACGTCGAGATCGGTGATGTGAAAGTGGAGACCCGCCTCACCGAGGCCGACCCAAACGCACTGCGGCTGGGGATGGAGATGGAGCTCGTCCTGGTGCCGTTCCGTGACGGCGCGGACGGCGATGAGATCGTGACGTTCGCGTTCCGCCCCGTCGCCTGAGCAGAGAGAGGACAGCGCATGGAGGACGTCGCCATCGTCGGGGTGGGACTGCACCCGTTCGGTCGCTTCCCCGGAGTCTCGGGCATCGAGATGGGCGCGATCGCGATCCGTCGCGCGCTCGCCGACGCGGGCGTCGAGTGGCGGGACATCCAGTTCGCCTTCGGCGGCAGCTACGAGGTCGACAACCCCGACGCGGTGGTCGCGCTGCTCGGTCTCACCGGGATCCCGTTCACCGACGTGTACAACGGCTGCGCCACCGCCGCGAGTGCGCTCACGCTGGCGGCGGACACGATCCGGCTCGGGGAGCACGGCCTGGGGATCGCAGTCGGGATGGACAAGCACCTGCCCGGTGCCTTCAGCGCCGATCCCCGGCAGTACGCGTGCCCATCGTGGTACGGCGAGCTCGGCCAGTTCGTCACCACGAAGTTCTTCGGGATGAAGATCAACAAGTACATGAAGGACCACGGCATCTCGCACTCGACGTTGGCCAAGGTCGTCGCGAAGAACTTGCGGAACGGAGTGCT
Organism: uncultured Acidimicrobiia bacterium; assembly: GCA_963720675.1. Taxonomy (GTDB): domain Bacteria; phylum Actinomycetota; class Acidimicrobiia; order IMCC26256; family PALSA-555; genus JALHSW01. Next base: position 1,080,790 of record CAVRGH010000010.1, read on the forward strand.
CAACGAGAACGCGTTCCGTCGCAAGCCGATGACCGAGGAGGCGATCCTCGGTTCGCCGATGCTCAACTACCCCCTGACCCAGTACATGTTCTGCAGCCCCGACGAGGGCGCCGCGGCCGTCGTACTGTGTCGGGCCGAGGACGCGCACCGCTACTCCGACACACCGATCTACCTGCGCGCCACGACGGTGCGGACTCGGCGCCTCGGGGCTTTCGAGGTCCACAGCCCCTGGCTCCCGATGGAGGAGACGGTCGGCCCGACCGTCGATGCGTCACGAGCTGCGTACGAGCGCGCGGGCATCGGCCCCGAGGACGTCGACGTCATCCAGCTCCAGGACACCGACGCGGGCGCCGAGGTCATCCACCTCGCCGAGAACGGGTTCTGCCGCGACGGCGAGCAAGAGGCGTTGGTCGCCGACGGTGCGCTCGAGATCGACGGCGCCCTGCCGGTGAACACCGACGGCGGCCTGCTCGCGAACGGCGAACCGATCGGTGCGTCGGGGCTCCGCCAGGTGCACGAGATCGTGCTGCAGCTGCGCGGGCAGGCCGGCGACCGCCAGGTGCCCGGCGACCCGAGGGTCGGATACACGCAGCTCTACGGCGCACCCGGCACCGCCGGCGTGTCGATCCTCTCCCGCTAGCGAGGTCGCGAAGCGCGGAACCTCGCGTCGGGGTGCTGGTCGGGGCGCGGGACCGGCCCGGCAGCGGGAGCCCGGTCCCTCACGGGGCGAGTATTGTATTCTCGCTTTCCGATAACTACATTCTACTGCCGTGGACACCCGGGACACGGCCGAGCAGGCCGAGCTGCGGCGGGCGGCCCGACAGCTCGCGCGGGAGCTGGGACCGAGCACGGTGGCCGAGCTCGACGACGAGACCCGGGCCAAGCGCCTCGCCACCGCGGTGCGGGACGCCGGGTGGCTCGAGCTGCGCGACGCCACCGCTCACGAGGGAGGAGGTCCCGTCGCTCCCCTCGCCACGGGTGTCGAAGCGGCGATCCTCGCCGAGGGGCTCGCGGAGTGCGTCGCCGACGTGGCGTTCGCCGGACCCGTCCTCGCCGCCGACCTGGCCCGTCGAGCCGGCCTCGGCCCCACCGAGTGCTCGTCCGTCGCCTTCGCCCCCGATCTCGTCGGCCCCGCGATCGTTCACGGGCCGGGTGACCACGACGACCCTCCACGCGGTCGACGTCGCGACCGATCACAGCGGCGCGGCCTACGTGCTGGTGCCCGCGGGCACGGAGCACCGTCTCGCGCTGGTGCAGGTCACCGGTGCGGCAGTCGACGTCGGCGATGGTGCCGACCTCACGAGGCGGACGCGCCCGATCCCTGCCGGCACGTCCGTCGTCGAGATTCCCGGCCAGCAGCGAGCATTGACCTCCGACGACCTCGACTCCTGGAGCGCCCTGGGCCTCGCGCTCACGAGCGCCGACCTCGTGGGGCTCATGCGCGGCGTCCTCGACCTCACGGTCGCGTACGCGGCCGAGCGGCGCCAGTATGGCGTCCCGGTCGGATCCTTCCAGGCAGTGCAGCACCTCCTCGCCGAGGCGTGCTGCCTGATGGAGGGGTCGGTCAGCGTCGCACTGCACGCGTCGTGGGCGGTCGACGACCTTCCGGCCGCCGAGGCGCTCGCGTCCGGACGGATCGCCAAGACGTACTGCGCGCGTGCCGCCCGCACGGTGTGCGAGACCGCGGTACAGGTGCACGGTGGCATCGGCAACACGTGGGAGTGCATGGCACACGTGTTCCTGCGGCGCGCGCTCCTCTCGTCGCAGTGGTTCGGCGACGACGGCGAGCAGCTCCGCCGGATCGAGCGAGCGCGGCTGGGGGCGGTCGATGGACTTTCGTGACTCACCCGCGGAAGCGGAGTTCCGCGGCCGCCTGCGCGACTGGCTCGCCGAGCACAACCCCGGCCTCCCCGCCTCCTCGACCGACGACGAGTACTGGGCCCGGCAGGCCGAGTGGCACACCGCGCTCTACGACGCCGGCTTCTTCGGCCTGAGCTGGCCCGCCCGCTTCGGCGGCCACGACCTGCCGACGGTCTTCGACGTGATCCTCGACGAGGAGCTCGCCGCGGCGGGCGCGCCACCGCGCCCGAGCCTCGGCTACCTCGTGCAGGGGATCTCCACCCACGGCAGCGACGCGATCAAGGACCGGTTCCTCCCCGGGCTCATCAGCGGGCGTGAGCGCTGGTGCCAGGGCTTCAGCGAACCCGACGCGGGATCCGACCTCGCGGCGCTGCGCACCACCGCCACGCTCGACGGCGACGAATACGTGATCGACGGCCACAAGATCTGGACCAGCTACTCCGACGTCGCCGACTGGTGCATCCTGCTCGCGCGTACCGACCCCGACGTCGCGAAGCACAAGGGGCTCTCCGCGTTCGCGGTCCCCATGGACCAGCCCGGGATCGAGCAGCGGCCCTTGAAGATGATCAACGGCATCACCACGGAGTTCGGGCAGGTGTTGTTCGACGGTGCGCGCGTCGCAGCCGGGAACATGATCGGCGAGCCGGGCGAGGGATGGCGCCTCGCGATGACCGTCGTCAGCCACGAGCGCGAACCCGGCGAGCTCGGCTACGTCGCCCGGTACGCCAAGACCGTGAAGGAGATGGAGCACAAGGCGGCCACTGCCCCGAGCCCGCTGCGCAGCGACCAGCGCGAGCAGGTTGCCTGGGCCCACGTGCAGGTGGAGATGCTCCGCCGGCACGTCTGTCGCCGACTGTCCGAGCGACTGGACGGTGTCGAACACGGACCCGGCGGCTCGATCGACAAGCTCCTCATGACGTGGGTCGAGCAGAGCGTCGGCACCGCGGCACTGGCTCTGGCAGGCTCCACCACAGTGCTCGATCCCGACGACGTGGCCCTGAAGCTGTACCTCTACAGCCGCGCCCAGAGCGTCATGGGTGGGACCTCGCAGATCCAGAAGAACATCGTCGCCACCCGGATCCTCGGCCTCCCCACGGCCTGAGCCCGCGGTGTTCGAAGCCCGGCACCCGAGAGAGAGTACGAATGGACTACGACCTGCCCGCCGTGATCCGCGTCGAGGCCGACGGCCCGGTGCGGATCGTCCGGCTCGCCCGGCCCGAGCACCTCAACGCGATCAACGAAGAGCTGCACCTGGGACTGACCGAGCTCTTCCCGCAGCTCGAGCGCAGATCCCGACGCGCGCACCGCCGTCATCACGGGAGAGGGCCGTGCGTTCTCGGCCGGCGGCGACTTCGACCTCCTGGATCGGATGGCCGAGGACCGGGCCCTCCGCCGGTCCGTGATCGCCGAGGGCCGTGAGCTCGTCCTCAACATGCTCCGGTGTCGGCTCCCCGTCGTCGCCGCCGTCAACGGTCCGGCGGTCGGCCTCGGGTGCAGCGTCATCGCGCTGTCCGACGTCGTGTACCTCGCGGAGTCGGCGTACCTCTCGGACCCGCACGTGACCGTCGGTCTCGTCGCGGCCGACGGAGGCCCGCTGACCTGGCCGCTGCACACGAGCCTGCTCCTCGCCAAGGAGTACGCCTTCACCGGCGACCGCATCAGCGCCGAGCGCGCGCGGGAGATCGGACTGGCGAACCACGTGCTGCCCGACGACGAGATGTTCCCCGCGGCACTCGCCACGGCCCACAAGATCGCGAAGCTGCCGAAGCAGGCGGTGGAGGCGACGAAGCGGGTGCTGAACCTGCACGCCGAGCGGGCGGTCCTGGCCACGATCGACTTCGCGATGGCGTCGGAGAGCGAGTCGTTCGACACCGACGACCTCCGAGCCAACGTCGACCGGTTCCTCGGCCGCACCGCCTCCCCGGGCAGCGACCCGACCGGGTGATGCTCCCCGACACGGAAGGCGTCGAGATCGCCGACTACCGCCTGGCGCTGCACGCCTGGCTCGACGAGCACCACGACGAGCTCGCACCGCGGTACGCGCCGCCGGGCACGCTCGACGAGCACGTCGCGCAGATGCAGCGGGTGAAGTCGCTGCTGTTCGACGCGGGATGGATGCGGTACGGCTGGCCCGAGCGCGTGGGTGGGTTCGGCGGCTCGCCGATGCTCCGCACCGAGCTCGGGGCGGCGATCGCCGGGCGCGACCTGACCGATCCGGGCCTCTACTCCCTGGTCGAGGTCCTCGCGCCGACGCTCATCGACTACGCGCGACCCGAGCTCGCGGCCGAGGTCGTCCCCCGGCTGCTCTCGGGTGCCGAGATGTGGTGTCAGGGGTTCTCCGAGCCCGGTACCGGGAGCGACCTGTCGTCGTTGACGTGCCGCGCGCAGCCCGACGGCGACCCCGCGACCGCGTCGACCTGGGTCATCACGGGTCAGAAGGTCTGGACCAGCCTCGCCCAGTACTCCGAGCGTTGCGTGCTCCTGACGCGCACCGGCGCGCCCGATTCGCGGCACCGGGGCATCACCGCGTTCTTCGTCGACATGGACTCGCCCGGGATCTCCGTCGCGCCGCTCGAGATGATCAACGGGATGCACGAGTTCGCCGAGGTGTTCTTCGACGATGTGGCGATCCCGGCCGACCGCATGCTTGGCGAGCTGCACGGAGGTTGGTCCGTCGCCATGAGCATCCTCCCCTATGAGCGGTCCTCCTGCTTCTGGCAACGCATCGCCTACCTCTACCGGCGGCTCCAGGTGCTGGTGGAAGCCGCTCCCGACGACGACCGCACCGCGGAGGTCGTGGGCGACGCGCTCGTGCAGCTCCATGCGCTCCGGGCCCGTTCCCGTGCAACGCAGCATCGACTCGCCGGTGGAGCGACCCTCGGCGCCGAGACATCGATCGACAAGGTGCTGGTCGCGACCGCGGAGCAGGCGGTGTACGACGCAGCGCGCCGACTCCTCCCCGGGGTCGTCGAGCTGGACGACAGCGCGCGCGGCGCGACCTGGCGCAGCGAGTACCTCTACTCCCGCGCCGCGACGATCTACGGCGGCACCGCCGAGGTGCAGCGCAACATCATCGCCCGGCGTCTGCTCGACCTCGGGGACGAGTGATGGACGCGGCCGAGCACGAGCTGATCCGATCCACCGTCGAGAGCGCCATCGCGAGCGCCGGGCCCTCGGCGGACGCGACGGCGGTCGACGGGGCACTCGCCGCGCTCGGGTGGCGAGAGATGCTCGAGACCGAACCACGCGACGCGATCGAGATCGTGTTCGGTTCGCTCGGCCGCGCGAACGCGACCGCGACCGTGCTGGATGACGTTCTTGCCTCCGTGCTCGGCGTGGAGCCGCGCCCCGACCTCGCGGTCATCCTCCCCCCATTCGCCACGTGGGACGCACCGGGGCGGGTCGACGGTGACCGAGTGGACGCGGTGGGGTTGGCCACGGCCCGCGCCGCGACGGCCGACGAGCTGCTCGTGGTGTGCGCCGCGGCCACCGGGCTCACCATGGTGAGCGCGCCGCGCGCCGATGCGACGATCGACTCCGTGCAGGGGATCGACCCCGACGGCGAGCTGAAGTCGGTCAGCGTGGAGTCCGGAGCGGACGCCACACCGCTCGACGCCGCAGCCTGGGAGGGGGCCGTCGCGGTCGCTCGACCGCGCGCTCGCCCGGCAGATCGCCGGCGCCGACCGAGCCATGCTCGACCTCGCGCGCACCACGCCGTGGAACGAGTGCAGTTCGGGCGCCCGATCGCAGGGTTCCAGGCGGTGCGCCATCGGCTGGCCGACGCGCTCGTGGCCGTCGAGTCCCTCGACGCGAGCGTCGGCGCCGCGTGGGACGAGCCGAGCTCGGACGCCGCGGCGCTCGCGAAGGCCGTGGCCGGGCAGAGCACCCGGACGGTCGCGGCCCACTGTCAGCAGGTGCTCGCCGGCGTCGGCTTCACGACCGAGCATCCCTTCCACCGGTACCTGAAGCGCACGATCGCGCTCGATGGACTGTTCGGCTCGGGTGACCGGATCACGCTCGACCTCGGCCGAGCCCTGCTCAGCACCCGGCACGTCCCGACCGTGATCGAGCTGTGACCGGCCACGGCAACGACGACGTGCGGCGTGTCTCGGCTTCGGGCATGACCGCGCTGGTCAGCGACCTGGGCTTCCTCCCCACGTTCGCCGCCGTGGACGAGGAGCGCCTGCACCGCAAGCAGCGCCTCGCGGCCTCGTTCCGCCTGTTCGCCAAGTTCGGGTTCGACGAGGGTGCCGCCGGCCACATCACCATGCGTGATCCCGAGCACCTCGACCGCTTCTGGCTCAACCCGGCCGGGATGAGCTTCCGGCACGTCGGCGTCTCCGATCTGATCTGCGTCGACCACTCCGGCCGACTCGTGGAGGGCGACGCGCGCGTCAACCGAGCCGCATTCGCGATCCATTCGCAGGTGCACGCGGCACGCCCCGACGTGGTCGCGGCCGCGCACTCGCACTCGCTCCACGGCAAGGCATGGTCGTCGCGGGGGCGGCTCCTCGATCCGATCACCCAGGACGCGTGCGGGTTCTTCGAGGACCACGCGCTGTTCGACGACTTCACCGGCGTGGTCTTCGACCCCGAAGAGGGCAAGCGCATCGGTGATGCCCTCGGGGACACCAAGGCGGTGATCCTCCGCAACCACGGCCTCCTCACGGTCGGGCATTCGGTCGACGCGGCCGTGTGGTCGTTCATCGCGATGGAGCGGACCTGTCAGGCGCAGCTGCTCGCCGAGTCCGCCGGGACGCCGGTGCTCATCGAGGCCGCGATGGCGCGCACCACTGCTGCGCAGGTCGGGTCACCGGCCGCCTGCTACCGCGCCTTCCAGCCGCTCTACGCGATGATCACGCGCGAGCAGCCCGACCTCTTCGACTGAACTTCGGATCCTCGACCCTGGTCCCCGCTACTTCCCGATGTCGGAGTGGACCGCCGCGGCGATGAGGTCATTGGAGTCCGCGGCGGTGAGGAACCCGGCAGCGCGAGCTGACTTCGTCGCACGGGTCCAGGCGGCTACGAACCTGCCGTGGGTCGGGTACAGCCTCTCGAGCCGAGTCGCGTCGAACGGCACGGTCGAGCCGAACAAGAAGCAGAACGAATTGCCCCCGGTCGACCTGCCGCCCAACGTCGCGACGGGTGCGTCCACGGCGGGGGTGCGGATGCCGCCGAGCGCGTTGCCGTTCGCGTCGGTGGCGAAGACGACGGGACTGGTTCCAGTGGTCTCGAGCCGGGGTGCGACGGGCGGCGGGATGCCCTTCGTCACCCAGCGATTGAGCCGCGAGAACGCCGCGTCGAGGACGTAGTGAGCCGGCCCGCTGTTGATCGGCGCGCCACACTCGAAGCTCTCGCTCGGTCGACTGGTGGGATGCTGCATCGCCGCGAGCAGCGCGACGGAACCCTGGCCGTCGCCGGTGTCCTCGGCCTGGATACCGAGCCCGTAGTTGTCGTAGTGCGCGGTACCCGCGGCCTCCCACAGCCGGTAGGTGCTCGGTGTCCGGTTGACGGGCGCCGAGGTTGCTGAAGGAGACGTCGGTCTCCGTCTGGAGCACGAGCACGGGCACACCGACGTCGTCGCGGATGGGAGGGCCACCCGCACGGCTGTGGAGGAGGAAGCCGTCGTAAACGTTGGCGACTGGCTGCATTGCGTCGATGTAGCTGACGAGCCGGATCGCGGATTGGGACTCGCCGATCGCGATGACGTGCGCCGGCTTCAGTCCGCCGAGCATCGTGCGAGCGTCGTTCCGGATCGGTTCGTCCAGCCTGCGAGAAGATGTCGTCCGCGTAGTCGTCGCCGGGGTGCGCCAGGTTGGCGTACCGGACGGCGTCCCCGCGCTGCGGATCGGTGGACTGGAGCGCGTCCACCCCGACCTTCTGCGCCGAGACACCGACCCACGCGAAGCCCTCGCGGATCAGCTCGTTGTGTCCGAGCATCCAGTCGGGGCCCGCGTCTGCGCCTCCGCTCACGTTCAACCATTCCACGATGACCGTTCCGTTGAACCGGTGCGGATCTGTCGGTCGCATCACGACGGCGCGGGTCATGTACGGCGCGGTGGCGGTCGCGGCGACGCTGACCTTCCCATCGGCACCGATCGGCCCAGTGGGTTCGTACACGGTCGCAGTTCCCGACAGGAAGAACTCGGACTGCTGGTACCCGACGACCTTCGGATCGAAGGACGTGAACCCAGGCACGACCGGCTGACCGCCACCGCCGGTCGCGGGAGTCACGCTGGGACTCGCGGCGGAAGCACCCGCGCTCGGAAACCCGAGCATCAGAGCCAGTGAGCATGCGCACAACGTCAACGTGAGCCGACCAGATCCCATGGACCGTTCTCTCTTCCCAGGCGCTCGCTCGACCCGAGTCGACCGCCTGACTGACTGGCTACACCTTAGCCCGCTCGAAGATCGCACCGAGCCCAAGTACCGATCCGCGCGAACGCGTCGGCGGCGGCCGGGACACCGAAGTTGATGAACCCGTGCGGCTGGCCCGCGAAGCAGACCTCCTCCACGGGTACCCCTGCCTCGTCGAGGCGACGGCGCGTACGCACGCCCCTCGTCGCGGAGCACGTCGCAACCGCCGAGGACGACGAGCGCGGGCGGGAGGTCGGCCAGGCTGGCCGCCTGCAGCGGTGCCGCGAACTGGTCCTTGCTGAGGTCGCGCCCACCTGAGTAGCGCTGCCAGTACTCGTCCATGCTCGAGCGGGTGAGCACGATCCCGTCGAACTCCGTGCGCGACGGGTGCTCCCACGAGTCCCCGTCGGTCCCGGGGTACATGCAGCACTTGGCCGGCGAGCGGCACCGTGTCGCTGCCCTCGCAGGCGCAACGCGACCGCTGCCGCCAGGGTCCCGCCCGCGCTCTCGCCCGCCACCACCACGCGCTCGGGTGCGGCCCCGAGCGTAGGGCGCGTTGGCGAGTGCCCAACGCGTGATCGCCTCGCAGTCGTCGAGCCCGGCCGGATACGGATCCTCCGGCGCCAGTCGATACCCGACCGACACCACCGTCGCGTGCGCCGCATGCGCGAGCTCGCGGGCCACGTTGTCCATGATCCCGATGCTCCCGATGCAGAACCCACCACCGTGGAAGTACACGACCACGCCGGCGGGTGGTTCGTCGTGCCGGTAGATCCGGATCGGGATGCCGTCGACGATGTCGTCGACGACGTCGGCGATGTCGCGCGTCGGAGGCTCGATCTCCGGGCCGCGAGCCAGCGCCAGGATCTCCGGTGGGAGGTCGGCGAGGGACAGGGGTGTTGCATGGAACGGGTTCGCCTCGAAGTGCTCGACGACACGCGGGTCGAGCACCCCCTCCTTCACTGCCTCGTCGCTCATCGGTCGTTGGCTCCGGGTCGTCCAGCCGCTACAGGTCGAGCTTGATCTTGTTCACGTTCTTCGGGTTGCAGTCGAACGTGCCGACCTTCTTCGGGAACACGCGCTTCCACGCCCCGTTCTGCACCTGACTCATGGCCAGGCAGGGCGACAGCTTCTTGTTGCCGATGTCGGTCGTGCCGATGATCCCGTCGGCGTCGTAGTCGTGGATGCCCTTGGTGGTCTCGAGCAGCGTCTGGCGATCGAGCGTGGCTCCGGTCGCCACGGTCTTCGCGACCGCGTCCTGGAACAGCAGCGCGGCGACCCACGACGCGACGCCGTTGGCGTTCATCTTGTCGGGTCCGCCCAGCTGGTTCACCAGGGCCTTCAGCGTCGGGTTCGACTTGTACTCGCTGTAGAACGGCAAGGTGTAGGTGACCGCATACGTGCCGTCGACGTCCGCGCCGCCGGGGACGAGGAACTTCTCCTTGTCGTAGCAGCCCTGGTTGCACGCCCAGTACTTCACCGAGTCGACGCCCTGCAGCTTCGCCTCCTTGCGGAGGAAGACCATGATGTTCGGCGCGTTGCCGTTGTAGACGAAGTTCGAACCATTGTCCTTGACGATGCTGATCGCGGGCGTGATCGCGCTCTGGAGTGAGCTCGCGGAGGCGTTGATGAAGTCGCCCGCGTCGTCCTTGATGCCGAGGTCGACCGCGGACTGCACTTGCGGGATCACCGAGTCTCGCGTCGCCTTGAGATCGTTCGGCACGACGAAGATCCCGTGCAGCTTCTTCTGCTGCTGCAGGTAGTAGATGAAGTCGCCCTGCTGCGGGTAGTACGTCTGCGGGTTCTGGTCGAGGGTCGCGCACGACTGCTGGTCGCCCGTCGCGATGAACGTGACCGGCGCACACTTCTCCGCCGGGTCGAGCGCGAGCCCGGGGAGGTTCGGCAGGCCCACGGCCTCGCCCTGCTTGTTCGGGCAGGCGACCATGTCGTCGGCGTTGTTGAGGAACAGCGCCTGCCCGCCGACCATCGCGAAGTCCTCCGAACAGGCCTGGATGACCGCGTTGCGTGCGTCATCCGCCGAGAGGTGCGAGTCGATGAAGTCGATGACGACCTTGCGACCGGCGATGCCGCCCTGCTTGTTGATCCACTTCGCCCACGCCTTCATCCCGTCGACGCTGTTCTGGAAGAGACCCGGCACGAGCGCGTTGTCGACGTCGGCGACGACCGCGAGGCGGATCTCCTTGGCGGTGATCCCGATGTCGTCGGCCTTCGGCGGCTGACCCGCAGCCGAGCTCACCCCTCCGAGCATCGACCCGGTCAGGACGACGACCGTGCAGAGCCCGACCAGCCTCGACACCGTTCGCGAGCGCCTCATGCTTTCCCCTCTCCTCGCGACGACACGAACTCGGCCGCCCGACGGCGGAACCGCCAGGCGTCGTCGACGTGGTGCAGCGCGTCGTGGTACCGGCCCACGAGCTGGATCGCCCAACCTTCGTCGCCCTGGAGGAGGAAGACGACGTCGCTGATCGCGGTGGCCTCGTGCTCGTCCCAGGTGGTGACCAGGGTGTTGAGGACGAGATGGCGCTGGGGCCGGCGCGGTGCCCACTTCGCATAGGCCGCGCGCAGCGCGTCGTGGCCTTCGTGGGTCCCCAGCCCGGGAATGTCGCACACGCCGTCGGCGCAGAAGGTGGCGACCACGTCCTCGGTTCGGCCGTCGTCGAGCGCCTGGGTGTATGCGGCGAGCGCCGCGCGCACACCGGCCTCGACCTCGGCGTAGGTCGGCTTCGTCCCCATCACGCTGCCCCTCTCAGAACCCGAGGTCGGCGATCGGCTTGTCGAAGGGATACACGTTCACCGATGCCAGCGCCTGGACCAGCTGCTCGTGCGGCAGACCGGCGAGGTATCCGTCGATGGTCCGTTGGAAGTTCGAGATGTGTCCCTCGAGCCCTGCCGAGAGGCGCATGTACTCGAATCCCTTGGCGTGGAGGCCCCGCTGCTGCTTCGGAAGGTTCGAGAAGTCCTGCGTGGGGATGGGTGGCCATCGCGGATCGTCGGCCGCCCAGGGCTCGGGCGGCGTGGGCTGACCCGGCTCCTCGCCCTCCGGGAACCGCGTCAGCGACCAGATCTCCATCAGCGTCTCCTCCGGTCCCAATGGCCGGAACCGGTACGCCGACGCGCTGCTGTACATCGGCAGCACGAAGTAGTGCGGAAAGCAATGGAAGAACGTGAGGTTGATCCCTCGCGCATCGAGATCGTTCAGGTCCGGGATGTCGGCACCGCGGCTCCGGTGCCAGCGCACCACGGCGTCGTTCAATGTGCGGTTCCAGCTCGCGATCGCTGCCTTCGAGTCGGAGGGGAGCTCCGTGGCCCGGAGGCCTTCGGCGATCTCCACGTCGTTGGCATGGCACATCCCGGCCATGCCCTCGCTCATCGCGCGCAGGTACTGGATGTCCGCGTCGATGAACGCAGCGGGGTCGAACGGCGCGTCGTCGCGCAGCCCGAACCGCGCCGGGATGTTCAGCTGGGGATGCGTCTGCACCACGTGGTACATCTCGACGAACGCCTCGATGCCGAGCTTCCAGTTCACCGGGAGCCGGCACGCGTACCACCACTCGGTCCGCAGCGACTCCACCTTCCACGCGTCGAGCATCGAGGCCGCGGGTTCGAGAGACTCACGGAGCGGCGGGGCATCGGCGTCGAGGTTGATCCACGCGCAACCGCCCCACTCCTCGCACCGCACCGGGACGAGGTCGAGGTCGTCCGGATCGAGGTTGTGCTCGGCGAACGTCCGGCGCTGCGTCACCGCGGTGTTCTGCCCGTCGGGCCCGTAGCGCCAGCCGTGGAACGGGCACCGGAACCCCGACTCGCAGGTCCCGCCGCCCTCGACGATCTTGACGCCGCGGTGGCGACAGGCGTTCTGGAACGCACGCACTCCGAGGTCGTCGGTGCGCACCACGACGATCGACTGGTCCAGGATCTCGTATTCGACGAAGTCGCGGGGCTCGGGGATCTCCTCGAGCCGGCAGGCCATCTGCCAGACCCGCGACCAGAGCTGGTCCGCCTCCAAGTCAGCGAAGGCGGGATCGAGATAGCGCTGCTTGGGCACGCGGTCCGGGAGCTCGATCGCGTAGGGCACCGGGAGTGCCGCCCACTGCTGCTCGACCGTCCGCTCGTCGACCGTCGCCACGATCCTTAGACTAACCGGTCGGTACAATTCTCGGCATGGAGCCCCCAGAGCCCGGTCCGCTCGCGCCCGACGTCGACGTCATCGTCGTGGGGGCCGGGATCACCGGCATCTACCAGCTGTACCGCGCACGCGAAGCCGGGTTCTCCGTCCAGCTGCTCGAGGCCGGCGGTGGCGTGGGCGGCACCTGGTACTGGAACCGCTACCCGGGCGCACGGTTCGACTCGGAGAGCTACACGTACGGATACCTGTTCTCCGAAGCGCTGTTCGACGAGTGGGAGTGGCAAGAGCACTTCGCGGAGCAACCGGAGACCGAGCGCTACCTCAACCACGTCGTCGACCGATTCGACCTGCGGCAGCACCTCCGGTTCGACGCGCGGGTCACCTCGGCCGTGTACGACGAATCGTCCGGCACATGGATCGTGACGCTCGGGGACGGCACCGAGCTGGTGTCGCGGTTCTTCATCGCCGCGACCGGTGTTCTCTCGGTGCCGTACTTCCCGGACGTCCCGGGACGCGGGGACTTTCGCGGCGAGTCGTACCACACCGGCCTCTGGCCATCGACTCCGGTCGACTTCGCCGGCAAGCGCGTCGCCGTCGTCGGCACCGGATCGAGTGGCGTCCAGATCATCCCGATCATCGCCGACGAAGTCGCGTCGCTGACGGTCTACCAACGCTCCGCGAACTGGTGCACGCCGCTCAACAACTCCCCGATCACGCCGGAGGAGCAGGCGCAGCTGCGAGCCGGATTCGAGGCCCTCCGCGAGACGTTGAACACCTCCGACCACGGGTTCCACCACACCGCGTACGACCGCGGGACCTTCGACGACTCCGAGTCCGAGCGGCGCGCGTTCTACGAGAAGATGTGGGCGAGCCCCGGATTCTCGAAGCTCATCGGCCACTACACCGACGTGATGATCGATCCCCGTGCGAACGCCGAGTGGTGTCAGTTCATCGCCGAGAAGGTCCGGGGCCTCGTCGACGATCCCGCGACCGCGGAGCAGCTGATCCCGAAGGACCACCGCTTCGGCGAGAAGCGGCCGCCGTTCGTGACCGGGTACTTCGAGACGTACAACAAGCCCAACGTCTCGCTCGTCGATCTGCACGAAACGCCGATGCTGCGCGTCACCGAGCACGGAATCGAGACCGCCGATGGCGTGCAGGAGGTCGACATCATCGTCTGGGCGACCGGCTTCGACTTCGGCACCGGAGCGCTCGCGCGCATGGGGATCCGGGGCCGGGACGGTGTCGCGCTCAACGACCGCTGGGCCGACGGCCCGAAGACGTTCCTCGGGGTACAGACCGCCGGCTTCCCCAACTTCTTCTTCCCGGGTGGGCCGCACGCCGCAGCGGGGAACAACCCGCGGTACAACGGTGACCAGGTCGACTTCGTCACCTCCACGCTCGAGTACGTGCGCGACCACGGCTACGACACGATCGAGGTCGACCCGGTCGCAGAAGAGCGGTGGACGACGATGATCGACACCGTCGCGACGACGTCTCCCGCGGCGTTCGGGTTGAGCAGCTACTACTTCGGCACGAACATCCCCGGGAAACCCCGCAAGTACCTCCTGAACGCGGGTGGACGACCGAAGCTCTTCAAGGAGATCGCCAGGGTCCGCGACAACGGGTACGAGGCGTTCAGGTTGAACTCGATCACCGCGTCACGTCGAGGAGCTCGCTCGTGAGCTCGAGGAGCGTCGATCCTCGTCACCGAGCACCACACAGACGTGCCGGTCGAGCTGAGCACGCCACGAGATCGGTTGCAGGACTCAGCGGTCTGAGCGGTCAGACGGTCGCGACCGGCGTGACCGGGGAGCCCACGACGCCCGGCATCCGCAACGGCGGTGCGGTGAGCAGGAAGCGGCTGCGGCCGTGCTCGCGCAGCCAGGTCGCGAGCTCGTGGAGGTACCAGAGCTCTCCGAGCGGGACACCGAGCTTGAACAGACACAGGTGGTGGATCGGCAACAGCGACTGCCGGCTCTCGTCGCGATTCCTGGCGACCATCCCCTCGACCGCGTAGTTGTCCGAGACCAGCGCAGAGATCTGCGACTCCGAGATCCAGTCGAGCATCGACGGGTCGCGCGCGTCGAGGTACGTGCACATCTGGTGGATCTCGACGGGGTCCGGTTCGCGGTTCCATTCGAGGACCTTCGTCGCGAAGCCGGTATGCAGCAGGAGCATGTCGCCGGGCTCCACGACCACGTCGTCGGCCGCCATGATCTCCTCGAGCGTCTTCCGATCGACTCCACGCCACTCGTGCCCGAGGTGGTGCGCGAGGTCGACGAGCACGCCCCGGCCCTGCACTCCGTGGAACGCCATGTGTTCGAGGCCGAGATGGTGCGCGAAGGACACATGCTTCCCGCCGTCCCCGCGTGCATCGGGCTTCGGGCCCACGAGGTCGACCCCTGCGCGGTACCCGTTGTAGAAGACGGCCTCCTCGACGCCGTCACCGTCGGCGTCGAACTCGGCACCCGCGTGCGCGAGCGAGTCCCACTGCGTCGAGTACTGGAGCGACAGGGTGACCACGTCGTCGGCCCACACGTCGACGTACTTGGGGTGCCCCCACTTGTCCATCGTGCTCTGGTGCACGTTGTAGAAGACGTCGGGGTTCCCGTCCATGTCCTCGGTCGGGGCGACGACCGGCGGGTGCCGCCGTTGGTTCAGCGCGGTGCCACCCGGGTAGTCGAGCGGCAGGCTCAAGCGAGAAGCTGATGCCGGCCTCGACCTCGCGCACACCCTGGAGCACCTTCTCGGGGGTGAGCAGGTTGATGCGGCCGAGCTCGTCGTCGTCACCCCAGTCCCCCCACGTCGAGCCGGGCGGGCGTTGCTTCCATCGCTTCGGCACGACTCCCCCTCGCTGCGTGTTCCTCGACGCCTTGATCCTCGACGCCTTGATCCTCGACGCTGTTGATCTCGACGCCTTGATCTCGACGCGTTGATTGTACCGACCGGTTGGTTTACCCTCGCGGCGATGGCCGCCAAGGACTTCGTCGTGTCCGGGGACGGGCACCTCCTCGAGCCGACCGACCTGTTCGTCACCCGCCTGCCGAAGCACCTCCGCGACCGCGCGGTCTGGGAGGAGGACTTCGAGGTCGAGCCGCTCGTCGAGGGCGGCGCGCGCAAGTTCCGCCGCCTGCACACGCCGGGGTTCGAGGGCTGGACGATCTCCCGCTACCGCCAGACCGGCGGGCGGATGCCCGAGGGCGACCCGGACCAGATCCTCGAGGACATGGACCTCGACGGGGTCGATGCCCAGGTGCTGTACCCGAACCTCTCGCTCTTCGGGCTCTACTCCGACGACCACGAGCTGTCGATCGCGCACGCCCGCGTCTACAACGACTACGTCGTCGAGCGGTTCACGCCGTACTTCTCGCGACTCGCGCCGGCTGCGCCCGTCCCGCTCACCGACGTCCCCGACGCGGTCGTCGAGATCGAGCGGGTCGCCGCAGCCGGCTTCCGCGCCATCCTCCTCCCGGCGACTCCACCGAAGCCGTACTACTCACGCGACTTCGACCCGGTATGGGCGGCGGCGCAGGCCGCCGGCCTGCAGGTGTTCATCCACACCCAGACGGGCGGCGTCAAGGTCGACGATCCCGAGTCCACGACCCTCAAGGTCGTCATGCAGTCGGCCGCGCAGGTGAACCAGCCCATGACCGAGAAGTCGGCGTCGAAGCGGATGGTCACCCAGTCGATCTACAGCACGATCGTCCCCCAGCAGATCATCTGCGAGCTCATCGGCGGCGGGGTGCCCGAGCGCTATCCAGATCTGCACTTCGCGCTCATCGAGTTCAACGCGCACTGGCTGGCGTCCCTGGTCGGCGCGATGGACAAGTGCTGGATCACCGGGATCGGCCAGGATGCCGACTGGTGGCTCGGCTACTGGGACGAGGCGCGCCCGGCGAACGACCAGCCCAACATGGCGCAGCTGTTCCGGCTGAACGAGAAGTGGCCGTACCCGCTGAAGCCGAGCGAGTACGTGCAGCGCCAGTTCCATGTGCAGTTCCAGGACGACCCGGTCGCGGTCGCGTGCCGGCACATCACCGGCGTCTCGACGATCGTATGGGGCAACGACTACCCGCATGCTGAGGGGACGTTCCGCGGTAGCCGCGAGCTGATCGGGAAGCTGTTCACCGGTGTGCCTGACGACGAGCGCGCCGCCATGCTCGGCGGCACCCTGGGCGCGCTGCTGGGCTTCCGCCCCACCGTCGCCGCCTGAGTCGCCGTTTCCGCTAGGGATTGCCGATCCCACGGATGAAGATGTCGGCGAACGGCTTCGCGACGTCGTGGGCCGACACGCGACCGCCCGCCTTGAGCCACAGGTACGTGTAGTTGTGCATGCCCAGCCACGCGAACGCGGTCGAGGCGCGGATCGACCGCGCGGAACTCGCCCGAATCCACACCGGCCTGCAGGACCGCCTCGACCCTGCGCTCGTACTCCCGCCGGCGCACGCGGAACTCCTCGGCGCGCTCGCCGGTCAGCGCCGGGAACTCGTGCAGGAACACCCAGACGTGATCGGGATAACGGTGGATGACGTCGAGCAGCTCCTCCCCCAGCATCGCCAGCTGCGCTGACGGCGTCCCGCCCGCCTCGGCGACGCGATCGGCGCCGAGCATCACCTCGTCCATCACGCGATCGTGGATGGCGGCGAGGAGCTCCTCCTTCGAACCGATGTAGTGGTAGAAGGCGCCCTTGCCGAGGTCGTTCACCACGCACAGCTCCGCGATGCCCGTGGCGTGGTAGCCGCCACGCGCGAAGACTCCCGCCGAGGTGTCGATGATCACGTCGCGACGCGCGTTCCACTTCGCGCCGCGGCGGCGCTCCTCGGTGGTCTCGTTCTGCTGCATCGGGTCCGACGGTACCGCGGGACGCGTGCGCATCAGCGTCCTTGCCATCGCGGCGGACGTCGCTCGGCGAAGGCGAGCAGCCCCTCGCTGCCGTCCTCCGAGGCGACGAGCTCGTCCAGGAGCTCTCTCGAGACCTGGCGCAGCGCGTCGTCGGGCTCGGACGCAGCCATCAGGACGACGCGTCGGCTGGCACGCACCGCGAGCGGGGCCGCCGCGACGATCTGGTGGGCAACTCGCAGCGCCTCGTCGAACGCGGCACCCGGCTCCACGAGCCGGCTGACCAGTCCGAGGTCGGTCGCACGGCGGGCGTCGATCGGCTCGCCGGTGAGGATGACGTCCATCGCCGCAGCCCGTCCGATCGCCCGCGGGAGTCGGAACAGCCCACCGGCCGCGGCGATCAGGTTGTGCCGGACCTCGGCGAGCCCGAAGGCCGACCGCGTGGTCGCCACGACGATGTCGGCGGCCAGCACGATCTCCAACCCGCCCGCGGTTGCCAACCCGTCGACGGCGACCACGATCGGCTTCGTGCGCTCGCGATAGACGAACCCAGCGAACCCGCCCCGCTCCGTGTCGAGCGTCGCCGCGGACCCGGTCTCCCGGATGACCTTGAGGTCGGCGCCCGCGCAGAAGACGGGTTTCGGGTGCTCGGCGGTGTTCGCGCGCAGAACGCCTGCCCACACCTCGGGGTCGCCCTCCAGACGGTCGACGGCCGCCTCGAGGCCCAGGGCCATCTCGCGGTTGACGGCGTTGCGCGCCTCGGGCCGGTCGAGCGTGATGACACCGATGCGGTCGGACGACGAGTACTGGACGGCGGACACGCGACGCTCCCGCGTTCGGGGGACGAGACAATGAGCGTATCGACTGGTCGGTACACATACGACGCCCCAGGAGTGGCAGGCTCTGCGGCGTGAGCGAGCACAGCTTCGAGGGGCGCGTCGCGGTCGTCACCGGCGCGGGACGTGGCATCGGCCGGGCCCATGCACTCCTGCTCGCCGACCGGGGCGCACGGGTCGTCGTCAACGACCTCGGCGGCTCGATGGACGGTGCGGGATCGGATGCCGAACCGGCCGCAACGGTCGTCGACGAGATCATCGACGCCGGCGGTGCGGCGATCGCCGACACCAGCGACGTCGCCACGGTCGCCGGTGGGCAGGCGCTCGTCGACGCGGCGACGAGCGCGTTCGGGCGCCTCGACATCCTGATCAACAACGCCGGCATCATCAGGTGGGCGGGCTTCCCCGAAGCCGACGCGGACAACCTCGCGCCAGCACCTCGCCGTGCACGTCGGGGGTTCGTTCAACACCACCCGCGCCGCCTGGCCCCACATGGTGGAGCAGGGCTACGGGCGCATCGTGATGACGACCTCCGCGGGACTGTTCGGGCTGCCGATGAACCTCTCCTACGCGACAGCGAAAGGAGCCGTCATCGGACTGACGCGCAGCCTCACGACCGCCGGCGCCGCGCACGGCATCAAGGTCAACCTCATCGCCCCCGCGGCCGTCACGCGCATGGCCGGCCGGGCCAGCAACGACCGGGGCGACGACGACGGCTCCGCGTCAATGGCGCCGGAGCTCGTCGCGCCCATGGCCGCCTTCCTCGCGCACGAGGACTGCCCGGTCAGCGGCGAGATCTACGCAGCGGGCGCCGGTCGCTTCGCGCGCATCTTCATCGCGTCGACCCCGGGATACGTCCATTCGACCTCCGGGCAGGCCGGTGGTCCGACCAGCGTCCCGACGATCGAGGACGTCGCCGAGCACTGGACGGCGATCAACGACGAGATCGGGCTACTCCGTCCCGGCCGACCTCACCGACTGGTCAGCCGGGTTCATGGCGCACCTCGGTCCCTCGACGGACTGAATCGTCGACGAACTGCTCGACGAGGGCAAGCGTCTGCTCGTGGCCGCCACTGACACCGAGGGCTCGCTCGATCGCGACGAGCTGGGACACGCCGACCATCGCGACGAGGACGACCTCCGGGTGTGAGGTCGCCCGGCAACGGTTCGCGCGTCGCGAGCACGGCCGAGATCGCCTCGAGCTGCATGCTGCGGAACCGTTCGGCGTAGCTCGCCATCTCGGCGCGGATCGCCTTGCGGTGGTTGGCGAGCGCGGCGAACTCGACGTTGAACGCCGAACCGCGACCGTCGCTCATGGAGCGCCAGATCGTGCGGAGCGAGGGCTCGGCCTCGATCGCGCCGCTGGAACCGGGCGAACCCCTCTTCGGCGCGTCGGCGGAACACCTCGAGGAAGAGGTCGTCCATGGTCCGGAAGTAGTAGTGGACGAGCTGCGGGCTGATGCCGGCCGTCCGCCCGACCCGTCGGGACGTGACGGCCGCGTAGCCCTCCTCCAGCATGAGCTGCTCGGCCGCGTCCAGCAGCGCGGCCCGCGTCGCTGAGTCCTTGGAGCCCACCCGCCGTGAGGAGTCCATCAGCGCCACCTTGTCATGGTGCGGTCGCCCGTGTTAGGCAGTCGCACAATAGTTTGTGCGACTGCCCAAACCGAGCCGATGGGAGCCCGAGTGGCGAACGATCTCGAGACGATCGACTTCTTCATGGACGAGTCGCTCGTCGAGGATCCGTACCCCTACTTCGAGCAGCTGCGCGCGGCGTGCCCGGTCGTCGCACTCCCCCATCTCGGCGTGGTCGCGGTGACCGGCTACGACGAGGCGTGCGAGGTCTACACCGACGTCGACAGATTCTCGTCGTGCAACTCGGTGATCGGTCCGTTCGCGACGTTCCCGGTCCCGCTCGAGGGTGACGACATCGGCGGCATCATCGAGCGCTACCGCGACCAGCTCCCGATGCACGAGCACATGGTGACGATGGACCCGCCCGACCACACGCGGGAGCGGGCGCTGCTCATGCGGCTCATCACGCCGAAGCGGCTCAAGGACAACGAGGCGTTCATGTGGCGCCTCGCCGACCAGCAGCTCGACGACGTTCCTCGGCGACGGCCACGTGCGAGTTCATCAGCGCGTACGCCCAGCCCTTCGCCATGCTCGTCGTCGCCGACCTGCTCGGCGTGCCCGAGGCGGACCACCAACGCTTCCGCGAGGGCTTCGGTCTCAGCGCCAACCCCGGCGAGATCGGCGCCGGCGCCGAGCACCAGACCGAGCTCAACGCGCTCGGGCTGGCTCGACGACTGGTTCGCGACCGTACATCGAGGACCGGCGGCGCGAGCCGCGTGACGACGTGCTCACGCGAGCTGGCGCTCGCGACGTACCCCGACGGGACCACGCCCGAGCGTCCTCAAGGTCGTGCGGACGGCGACGTTCCTGTTCGCGGCGGGCCAGGAGACGACCGCCCGACTCCTCGCCACGGCGCTGAAGCATCTCGCCGAGCACCCGGAGCTCCAGGACGAGCTGCGCGACGCATCGCGAGCTCATCCCGGGCTTCATCGCCGAGGCGTTGCGCACGGAGAGCCCGGTCAAGACCGACTTCCGTCTCGCACGGCGCAACACGACGATCGGCGGCGTCGACATCGCGGCCGGGACGCCGGTCATGCTGCTCAACGGTGCCGCCAACCGCGACCCCCGGCGCTTCGAGTGCCCCGCGGAGTTCCACGTCGACCGCCCGAACGCCCAGACCCACCTCGCGTTCGGGCGCGGCGTGCACTCCTGTCCGGGCGGCGCGCTGGCGCGTGCCGAAGACCGAGGTGAGCCTCGAACGCATCCTCGACCGCATGCGCGACATCCGGCTCTCCGAGGAGCATCACGGCCCGCCGGATGCCCGCCGCTTCAGCTACGCGCCGACCTGGGTCCTGCGTGGCCTCGACGAGCTGCACCTGGAGTTCACGCCCGTGGACGGCGACCAGTGAGCCGCGTCGCCGTCGTGACCGGTGGCGCATCCGGCATCGGCCTCGGCGATCGCCGGCCAGCTCGTCGCCGACGGCCACCACGTCGCGATCCTCGACCAGCACGCCGACGCGGCCGAGGCGGCGGCCGCGCAGGTGCGAGGCCACGGCTACCAAGACGCTCGCCGTCGACCGTCGACGTCGCGGACCGAGGGTCGGTCGATGCCGCGTTCGCACGCGTCCGCGCCGAGCTCGGCCGTCGAGCATCCTCGTCACCAGCGCCGGCATCGAGTCGTTCGACGCGGTCGCTCGACATCACGCCGGAGCAGTGGAGCCGGATCCTCGCGGTGAACCTCACGGGCACGTTCGCCTGCGCACAGGCAGCCATCCCCGACATGGTCGACGCCGGTTGGGGCCGCATCGTCACGATCTCGTCGTCGAGCGCGCAGTCGGGCGCCCCGAACATGGCGCACTACGCGGCGTCGAAGGGCGGCGTCATCTCCCTCACCAAGTCCCTGGCCGTCGAGCTCGCACGGAACGGGATCACTGCCAACACGATCGCGCCGAGCCTCGTCGACACCCCCATGGCCCGAGCGGCCGAAGCCGCCGGCGACTTCCCCGGGGTCGACGTCGTCGGGCCGATGGTCCCGCTCGGCCGGGCCGGCACGCCGGCCGACATCGCGGCGGCCTGCTCGCTCCTCTGTTCCGAGGGCGGGAGCTACATCACCGGGCAGATCATCGGCGTGAACGGCGGCATGTACATCTGACGCGGTCCCGAGGCGGCCGCACCGCCTCAGTCGGTTCGGGTCCGCAGCTCTCGCTTCAGCACCTTGCCCGACGGGTTCCGGGGGAGCTCGTCGATCACCACGATCTCCTTCGGCACCTTGAACTTCGCGAGCTGGCCGCGGCAGTGCTCGATGAGCTCGTCGGGCGTCGTCGTCGCGTCCGGGCGCACGCACGACGTACGCGACCGGGACCTCGCCCCAGCGCTCGTCGGGGCGACCGACGACGGCGACCTCGACCACCGACTCGTGCTCGTACAGCACACGCTCGACCTCGGAGCTGGCGATGTTCTCGCCGCCGGACACGATCATGTCCTTGAGCCGATCGACGATGTAGAGGTACCCGTCGTCGTCCTGCACGCCGATGTCGCCGGTGTGGAACCAGCCGCCGGCGAACGCCGTGCTCGTCGCGTCGGGATCGCGCCAGTAGCCCTTGAACACCTTCGGGCCGCGCAGCACGACCTCGCCGCGCTCGCCGGCGGGCATCGACGCGCCGTGCTCGTCCCAGATGTCGAGCTCGAGGTACAGGCACGGCCGGCCGACGCTGCCCAGCTTGCGACACGGTGCTGTCGCGGTCGAGGAACGTGTCGCCCGACACCGTCTCGGTCAGGCCGTACGCGTCGGCGAACCACGCGGACGGGAAGGTCCGCTGCGCAGGCGCTCGATGAACGGGATCGGCATCTTCTCGCCGCCCGCGATGATCACGCCGCACCGACGAGAGGTCGCGCTGCTCGATGCCGGGCACGTCGAGGATCGCGCGCACCATCGCGGGCGCGGCCCACACGGTGGTCACGCGCGACCGCTCGATCTCGTCGACGACGCGCTCGGCGTCGAACGCGCGGTGGATGATCGTCGTCGCGCCCACCGCGATCATCGTCGTGGTGACGAGGTCGAGCGCGCCGACGTGGTACAGCGGGCCGCACGCGAGCCCGACGTCGGCGCCGGTGAACCCGAACTCGGTGATGTGCGCGTAGTTCTTCCACGCCAGGTTGGCGTGCGTGAGCATGACGCCCTTCGGGCGCCCGGTCGTGCCCGACGTGTACATCAGCCGGTGGATGTCGTCGCCCTCGACGTGCGCGCGGGCCGGGCGACGCCGACTCGGCGCCGCAGATCGGCGAACCGCTCCCACCCGTCGGCGGCCGCTCGGTCGAGATGCACACGCGGACGAGGTCGCGTCCAGTCCCGCTCGGTCGCTTCGTTCGGCGAGCTCGACGCAGCGCGTCGTCGCACACGAGCGCGCGCGCTTCGGAGTGCTCGAGGATGAACCGCAGCTCCGGCGCCGCGAGCCGCCAGTTGATCGGCATCGCGATCGCGCCGAGATGGTTGGCGGCGAAGATCGTCGCGAGGAACTCGATGCTGTTGTACGAGAGCAGCCCGACGACGTCGCCGGCGCCGACGCCGCGTGCGTGCAGCCCGCCCGCCAGCGCCGCGGCCCAGTCCGCCATCGCCCCGTAGGTGACGACCTCGTCGCCGAAGACGGCGATCGGCTTGTCCGGCGTGCGGCGCGCGTGGTGCTCGAGCACACCGAGCCAGCTCATGTCCGGATGCATCCATCGTCACGACCCCTACGGCGCCGCGTAGCCGCCGTCGACCACGATCGCCGACCCGGTCGTCCAGCGCGACGCGTCGCTCGCGAGGTACGAGTACGCGCCGACGAGGTCGGCGGCAGTTCCCGAGCCCGAGCGGATGCTTGGCCGCGATCGCGTCGATCGCCTCCGGCGGGAGGTCGGCGTGGATGCCCGAGAGGAACGTGCCCGGGCACACGCAGTTGACGCGGATCCCGTCGCGCGCGTACTCGACCGCCGCGACCTTCGCGAGCTGGATCACCGCCGCCTTCGTCGCGCAGTACGGCGCGGCGTGCGACCACGCGGTGAGACCGGCGACCGACGCGGTGAGGACGATCGACCCCGACTGCTGCGCGCGCATGACGGGCACCGCGGCCCGGATGCCGTTGACCGCGCCGAGCACGTTGACGCGGAACGCGCGCTCCCAGTCCTCGGTCGTCAGGTTGTGGATGCGACCGTTCGGGGCGAGCACCCCGGCGTTGCTGATCAGCACGTCGAGCCGGCCGAAGCGCTCCACCGCCGAGCGCGACGACGGCTTCGACGTCGGCGATCTCGCTGACGTCGGCGGGCAACGTCTCGACCGCGCCGCGATGCTCCGGCAAGCCGTCGCACGCGTGGCCTCGAGCGACGGCGCGCTGACGTCGCTCAGCACGACGTCGGTGTCGGGTTCGCCCGCGAACTGGCGCGACAGCGCGGCGCCGAGCGTCCCGCCCGCGCCGGTGATCGACGATCGACGCTCGTCGCGCCGTGCGCTCATACGAGCAGGTATCCGCCGTCGACGTTGAGCACGGTGCCGGTGACGAACGCCGACGCGTCGGACGCGAGGAACTGGTACGCGCCGGCGAGGTCGGTGGGCGCGCCCCAGCGCCGTTGCGCGGTGTGCCCGAGCACGCCGGCTTCGAGCTCGGGGCTGTTCTTCCACCGCTCGGCCAGCGGCGAGTCGAACCAGCCCGGCGCGACGACGTTCACGGTGATGCCCGCCGGCGCGAGGTCGAGCGCGAGGCCCTTCGCCAGGCCGACGAGGCCGGCCTTCGACGCGCTGTACGCGGCGAGGCCCGGCGCGCGGCCGTTCGCCGAGCACCGAGCCGGTGAAGATCAGCCGCCCGCCGTCGCCCATCACCCGGGCCGCGGCGCGGGCGCCGAGGAACGCGCCGGTGAGGTTCACGTCGAGGATCTCGCGCCAGACCGCCGGATCGGTCTCGCGCGGTCCGGCCACGATCGGCGAGATCCCCGCGTTGCAGATCCAGACGTCGACGCCGCCCCACTCGGCGACGGTCGGCGTCGGCGACCGCCTCGTTGAACGTCCGCGTCGGTCACGTCGCCGCCGAGCACGAGCGACGGGCCCGGGCAGCTCGGCGGCGACCGCCTTGAGGTCGGTCTCGGTGCGGGCCACCAGCGCGACCCGCGCGCCGCCCTGCGAGAACGCGTGCGCGAGCAGCCGGCCGAGGCCCCGGCTGGCGCCGGTGATGACCACCCGCTTCCCGGTCACGTCCGCGACGCCGGCGAACGACGCGGGGATCTCGATCTGCTCGGGCATCGCCCTTCCCTGCTCCCACGCCACGGCGTTTGTACCGATCAGTACAATACACGGCTCATGTTCAGCGCCGCCGACCTCCTCGAGATGCACCGGCGGATGCTCGTGATCCGCGGGTTCGAGGAGCGGGTGGCCGCGCTCTACCGCGACGGCGAGGTCCCCGGCTTCGTGCACCTGTCGATCGGGCAGGAGGCGTCGGCCGTCGGCGCGTGCTGGCCGCTCGCGCCCGACCGACGTGATCACGTCGACCCATCGCGGCCACGGCCACTGCCTCGCCAAGGGTCTCGACCCGCTCGGGATGTTCGCCGAGCTGATGGCCAAGGACGAGGGCACGAACCGCGGGCGCGGCGGCTCGATGCACATCGCCGATCCGACGATCGGCAT
The DNA here is from genome assembly GCA_963720675.1 of uncultured Acidimicrobiia bacterium. Lineage (GTDB taxonomy): Bacteria > Actinomycetota > Acidimicrobiia > IMCC26256 > PALSA-555 > JALHSW01. The sequence goes on from CAVRGH010000010.1 coordinate 1,106,054, forward strand.
CTTCGGCGCCAACGGGATCGTGGCGGCCGGCCTGCCGATCGCGGCGGGCGCCGCGACCGCGGCGCAGCTGCGGCGCGACGGCAGCGTCGCGGTGGCGTTCTTCGGCGACGGCGCGGTCGCGCACGGCACCTTCCACGAAGCGGTCAACCTCGCCGCGGTGTGGCAGCTGCCGGTGATCTTCTTCTGCGAGAACAACGGCTACGCCGAGTTCTCGCCGGCGTCGACCCAGCACGCGGCGCCGCTCGAGCGGCGCGCCGCGGGCTACGGCGTCGACTACGTCGCGGTCGACGGCAACGACGTCGTGGCGACCGCGACCGCGATGCACGACGGTGGTCGACGCGGTCGCGCGCCGGGCGCGGTCCCGTCGTCGTCGAGGCCGCGACCTACCGCTGGCACGGTCACTACGAGGGCGACCCGCAGCGCTACCGGTCGCCCGACGAGGTGCGGGAGTGGGAGGCGCGCGACCCGCTGCTCGTCAACGCGCGCCGGCTCCGATCGGCGGGCGTCGCCGACGACGCGCTCGAATCGATGCAGCCGACGGTCGCGCGCGAGCTCGACGACGCCGTCGAGGCGGCCCGGCAGCTGGCCGCGCCCGGCGGTCGCGACGCTGACCGACTTCGTCGTCCGCCCGCGGCCCGAACGCCCCGAGCCGCCGGCACCGGCCGCCGACGCCCCGGTGTTCCGCACGATGGACGCGATCCGCGCCGCGCTCGAAGCGGAGCTCGAGGGCGACGAGCGCGTGTTCGTCGCCGGGATCGACGTCGCCGCCGGCGGCAACGTGTTCGGCCTGACGCGCGGCCTGCACGACCGCTTCGGCGATCGCGTCCGCGACACGCCGATCTCCGAGAGCGCGATCGTCGGCCTCGGCGTCGGCGCGGCGATGGCGGGCATGCGACCCGGTCGTCGAGCTGATGTACCTCGACTTCCTCGGCGTGTGCCTCGACCAGCTGCTCAACCAGGCCGCGAAGCTGCCGTTCATGACCGGCGGCGCCGCGCAGATGGCGCTGACCGTGCGGACGCAGTTCGGCGCGGGGCGCTCGTCGGGCAGCCAGCACTCGCAGAGCCTCGAAGCGCTGCTCGCGCACATCCCCGGGCTGACCGTCGTCATGCCGTCGACGCCGGCCGACACCTACGGGCTGCTGCGCGCCGCGATCCAGGACCCGAACCCGGTCGTGTTCATCGAGAACCGGCTGCTCTACGGCATGAAGGGACCGCAGCCGCCGGCCGACCACATCCTCCCGATCGGCAAGTCGGCGGTCGTGCGCCCGGGCACCGACATCACCGTCGTGTCGGTCTCGCGGATGGTGCACGAGGCGCTCGCCGCGGCCGAGGCGCTCGCCGGCGAAGGCATCTCCGTCGAGGTGATCGACCTGCGCACCGTCGCGCCGCTCGACATGGCGCCGATCCTCGAGTCGGTGCACAAGACGAGCCGGCTGCTGATCGCGCACGAGGCCGTCGTCCCGTTCGGCATCGGCGCCGAGATCGCCGCGACCGTCGCGCGCGACGGCTTCTGGGACCTCGACGCGCCGATCGAACGGATCGGCGCCGCGCCGACTCCCCCGCCGTACGCGCCCGACCTCGAACGCGCGTGGCTCCCCGACCGCGACGACATCGCCGACGCGATCCGCCGCCTCGCTCGCGGTCTGAGCGGCGCGCTCAGCAGCCCAGCGCGCGCGCGATCACCAGGTGCTGGATCTCGTTGGTGCCTTCGCCGATCTCGAGCACCTTCGCGTCGCAGTAGAAGCGGGCGACCGGCGACTCGAGCATGTAGCCGAGGCCGCCGTGGATCTGGACGGCCTCCGATGCCGCCCAGACCGCGAGCCGGCTCGCCTTCAGCTTCGCCATCGACGCTTCCTTGAGGAAGGGCTGCCCGGCGTCGCGCAGGTGACGCGGCGCGGTACGTGAGCCACCGCGCCGCCTCGAGCTCGGTCGCGATGTCGGCGAGCTTGAACTGGATCGCCTGGAACTTCGAGATCGGCTGGCCGAACTGCACGCGCTGCGCGCGCGTAGTCCAGCGCCAGGTCGAGCACGGCCTGGGTCAGGCTGAGCGACAAGGCCGCGATCGAGATGCGCCCGACCTCGAGCGTGCGGAGGAACTGGCTCGAGCCCCATCGCGGGATCGCCGACGAGGTGGTCGTCGGCGACCCAGACGTCGTCGAAGAACAGCTCGCGGGTGTCGAGACCCTGCCAGCCGATGCCGCGCAGCTTCGGGCCCATGGTGAAGCCGGCGGTGTCCTTCTCGACGACGAAGCTCGCGAACGTCGGCCGCTCGCCCTCCGCCGACTCGGTGCGGGCCAGCAGCGTCACGCCGAACGACATGTCGGTGCCGGCGTTCGAGATGAACGTCTTGCGCCCGTTGATCAGCCAGCCGCCGTCGCGCCGTACCGCCCGAGTGCTGATGCCGCGCGCGTCCGAACCGGCGTCGGGCTCGGTCAAGCCGAACGCGCCGAGGACGCGGCCCTCGGCCAGCGGTCGCAGCCAACGCTCGCGCTGCGCGTCGTCGCCGAAGAGGTACAGCGGCAGCGAGCCGATCGTCACGTGCGCCTGCCACGCGGCAGCCACCGATTGGTCGGCGAGGCCGATCTGCTCCATCGCGGCGACGAAGCCGACGGTCGACATGCCGATGCCTCCCCACTCCTCGGGGATCAGCATGCCGAGCAGCCCCAACGCGCCCATCTCTCGGAGCAGGTCGGTCGGGCACCGCGCCTCCTCCCACGCCAGCGGGGCACGAGCGGCGATCTCCTGCTGCGCGAACTCGCGGCACAGACCCACCAGATCGCGCTCGGACTCGCTGAGCGAGAAGTCCATGGGCCGGATCCTATTACTGGACCGACCGGTACAAACGCGCGTACCCTGCGGGCATCGCCGCGCAGGTCCGCAGGAGACGGCGGCGGATTGCGGCGGAAACCTTCCTCTCATAGGGTGCAAACCAAATATTCGCCAGAGCCCGCTGTGGCCGTGCGAAGGGGTGGCATGCAGGACGTGCTGGCAGGGATCCGGGTCGTCGAGGTGGCGGCGTGGACCTTCGTGCCGATCTCGGGGGCGGTGCTCGCGGAGTGGGGCGCCGACGTGATCAAGATCGAGCACCCTGCGAGTGGCGACCCCCAACGGGGCCTGGTGTCCTCCGGCCTGATCCCGGGTGACTCGGGCGTCAACTTCATGTTCGAGGTGCCGAACCGCGGCAAGCGCTCGGTCGGTCTCGACCTCTCCTCGGACGGTGGACGCGAGCTGCTCTACCGCCTGGTGGAGACGGCCGACGTCTTCGTCACCAACCACCTCCCGGACGTGCGCGAGCGCCTGGGCATCGACCTCGAACAGATCCGCGCCCGAAACCCGAAGGTGATCTACGTGCGCGGCTCGGCGCGCGGGCCAGCGCGGGCCCGAGGCGGGCCGCGGCGGGTTCGACGGCGCGTCGTACTGGGCGCGCGGTGGTCTTGCCATGACGTTCAAGGAGCCGAAGGCCGAGTGGCCGGTCGACCAGCGCCCGGCATTCGGCGACGTCCTCGGTGGCCTCACGATCGCAGGTGGCATCGCCGCCGCGCTCGTGCGTCGCGAGCGCACCGGGAATCCTTCGGTGGTCGACGTGTCGCTGCTCGCGATGGGGTTGTGGAGCCTCGCTCCGGAGGTGACCTCGGCGAAGCTCTACGAAGGCATCGACCTCCCGTCATTCGATCGCGACTCGACCCCGAACCCGCTCGTCGGCACCTACCCGACCCAGGACGGGCGCTTCGTCACGATCGTGCTCCTGCAGTCCGACCGCTACTGGCCCGACTTGTGCGCGCACCTCGAGCGCCCGGATCTTCTCGAGGATCCACGCTTCGCCGATGCCGCCGCGCGGTACGAGCATCGACGCGAGTGCATCGAGGTTCTCCGCGACGTCTTCCGGACCCGGACCTACGAGGACTGGTGCGAGCGGCTCGGGACGCTACGCGGCGTGTGGGCGCCGTTGCAGACCCCGCTCGAGGTGCACGACGACCCGCAAGTCGTGGCGAACGGGTACCTCGAGACGCTCACCACCTCGACCGGCGCCGACTTCGCCCTGCCGGCGAACCCGGTGCAGTTCGACGAGACCGCGCCGTCGGTTCGAGGAGCGCCCGAGCACGGCGAGCACACCGACGAGGTCCTGCTGGAGCTCGGACTCACCTATGACGAGATCATCGAGCACAAGGTCACGGGAGCAGTGCTGTGAGCGACTTCGAGGCCATCGACTTCTTCCGCGGCGATGAGGTGATCGCCGACCCGTACCCCTACTTCGACGACCTCCGCGCTCGTTGCCCCGTGCAGCGCGAAGCGCACCACGACGTCGTCATGGTCACGGGGTACGAGGAGGCCCTCGCGGTGTACCACGACACCGAGCGCTTCTCCGCGTGCAACTCGGTCAGTGGACCGTTCCCCGGGTTCCCCGTCCCGTTGGAGGGCGACGACGTCAGCGTGCTCATCGAGCAGCACCGTGCCGAGCTGCCGATGCACGACCAGCTCATCACCTTCGATCCGCCACTGCACACGCAGCACCGCGCGTTGCTCATGCGCCTCCTCACGCCAAAGCGTCTCAAGGAGAACGAGGCGTTCATGTGGCGACTCGCCGATCGGCAGATCGACGAGTTCGTGGCGAACGGGCGCTGCGAGTTCATCCGCGAGTTCGCCGGACCCTTCACCATGCTCGTCATCGCCGACCTGCTCGGGGTCCCCGAGGAGGACCACGCCACGTTCCGTGCCCAGCTCGGCGGGGGCGACCGCGCGGTCGGGAGCACCGAGCAGGAGATGGCCCAAAACCCGCTCGAGTTCCTGTACCAGCAGTTCAGCCGGTACGTCGAGGACCGTCGGCGGACACCGCGTGACGATGTCCTGACCAGCATGGCGACCGCCACGTTCCCCGACGGCTCCACCCCGGAGGTCATCGACGTGGTGCGCGTCGCCGCGAACCTCTTCGCGGCGGGACAGGAGACGACCGTCCGTCTCCTCGGAACCGCCCTCATGCTCATCGCGGAACGGCCCGATCTCCAACAGCTCCTGCGCGACGACCGCAGTCGCATCCCGAACTTCATCGAGGAGACCCTGCGCTTCGAGAGCCCGGTCAAGGGCGACTTCCGCCTGTCGAGGGTTCCGACGACGGTTGGTGGCGTCGACCTACCGGCCGGCACGACCGTGATGGTGCTCAACGGCGCAGCAAACCGAGACCCACGCGTGTTCGAGCACCCCGGGGAGTTCCGCGTCGATCGCGAGAACGCACGCCAGCACGTCGCGTTCGGGCACGGCGCGCACTTCTGCCCCGGCGCGTCGCTCGCCCGGGCCGAGACCGTGGTCAGCATCGAGCGCGTGCTCGACCACATGGCCGACATCAAGATCTCGGAGGACGCCCACGGGCCTGCGGACGCCCGCCGCTACGACTACGTCCCGACGTTCATCCTGCGTGGCCTCCGCGAGCTGCACCTCGAGTTCACCCCGGTCGGCTGAGCATCGCGGCGACGAAGGAGACGACATGGCGACGTACGTGCTGGTGCACGGGGGCGGGCACGGCGGCTGGTGCTACCAGCACGTGGCGCGAATCCTGCGGACAGCCGGGCACGAGGTGCACACGCCGAGCCTGACCGGCCTCGGCGAACGGTCGCACCTGCTCGGCGCCGATGTCGACCTCGAGATGCACATCGCGGATGTCGTCGAGCTCCTCCACTACGAGGATCTGCACGACGTGATCCTCGTCGGGCACAGCTACGGCGGGATGGTGATCACCGGCGTGGCCGACCGGGCCGCCGACCGCATCGGTGACCTGGTCTACCTGGACGCGGCCAACCCCCGCAACGGCCAGTCCCTCGTCGACGTCGCCGGCCCGATGATCGAGATGACCCGGCCGGCGGGTGCCGTCGTCGACGGGGTGGAGCTCGTGCTCCTCCCCACACCCGACGCCGGCGCGTTCTACGGCGTCACCGATCCCTGCGACCTCGCCTGGATGGCGGATCGGCTCACCCCTCATCCCTGGAGGTGCTTCGAGCAGCCGCTGGAGCTCACGAACGAGGCGGCGCTCTGGGCGATTCCGCAGGCCCACATCGTGTGCACGTCGACCCTGGCGACGCGCGACGTCGACCTGATGGATCGGGCGCGCGACTCCGGTCGGCTCTGGGCCATCGACACCGGTCACGACCTGATGATCACCGAACCACAGGCCGTGGCCGACGCGCTGCTCGAGCTCGCAGCGACCTAGCCCGAGCTCGGCGGGCGGACCGCCTCGCATCCTCTCTATGGGCGCTTCCAACCCTGGGGGGAAGCCAGTCGCGGAAGCGCCCATGGGGAGGACACGGAGCCGGCGAGCGGTCGGGCCGGTGGGCTAGGCCATGCGGTACCGGAGCGGTAGGTGCTTGATGCTCCCGTTGACCATCGAGTTGAGGCGCTCCACCGGCCCCGCCACCTCGAATCCCTCCAGCCGTGCGAGCAGGTGCCGGAAGATCGTCTCGAGCTCGACCCGGGCGGCGTGCGCGCCCATGCAGAAGTGCTCACCGAACCCGAAGGCGAGATGCGGGTTCGGGCGCCGATCGACCCGGAACGCGAAGGGATCCTCGAAGACGTCCTCGTCACGGTTTGCCGACGCGTAGTAGAGCGCGAGCTGCTCGCCGGCGCGGATCTCGATCCCGCGCACCTCACAGTCCTCGGTCGCGGTTCGGGTGAAGTGGCTGATCGGGCTGACCCAGCGCAGGATCTCTTCCACCGCGTCCGGAAGCAGCTCGGGGTGAGCGCGCAGCTGCTCCCACTGGTCGCGGTGCTCGCAGAACGCGAGGAGCCCCCCGCTGACCGCGTTGCGCGTGGTCTCGTTGCCCGCCTCGACGAGCAGCTCGCAGTACGAGACGAGCTGCTCCTCGTCGAGCGGCGCCCCGTCGATCTCGCCGCGGATCAGCTCGCTCACGAGATCGTCCTGGAGGTCCTTTCGACGCTGCTCGATCAAGGCCCGGAAGTAGGCGTGCAGCTCGCCGCGCGCCCGCTTGCTGGTCTGACCCGGGCTCTCGCCGGGGCGCCGGTACTCCGGATCGTCCTTGCCGATCACCTCGTTGGTCCAGCGGAACAGCAGCGCCCAGTCGCTGCTCGGCACACCGAGCACCCACGCCACCACTCCGAGCGGGAAGGGCGCCGCGATGCGCTCGACGAAGTCGAACTCGCCCGATGCACCGGCCGGCGCCGCCTCGTCGAGGATCTCGATTGCGATCCGCTCGATGTCGTCGCGCTGGCTCCGAACGGCGCGGGGGGTGAAGCGGCGGTTCGCGACGCGGCGGACCGGAGCGTGCCGCGGGGGATCGAGCATGACGACCATCTCCGAGGGAGGGAACACGACACCCGCCGGTCGCAAGGTGATCCCCTGCGCGCTCGAGAAGCGCAGCGGCTGCTTCGAGATCTCCAGGACGTCGGCGTGCTTCGTGATCGCCCAGAACGGTTCGTACCCGGGAGGCGCGAAGTGAGCGACCGGTTCCTCCGCCCGCATCCGCTTCCACAGGTCGTGCGGGTACCCGACGTGCGCGTAGCGATCCGAGTCGACGAGCTCGATCGCGTCGGTCTCGGCGCTCATCGGGCCTTCGGCTCCCGCGGCAGGCCGAGCAAGTGCTCGCCGATGATGTTGCGCTGGATCTCGCTGGTCCCGCCCATGATCGAGTTCGCACGCGATGCCAGCAGACCGAGCATCCAGCGCCCCCCGTCGAGCGCCTGCACGTCGTCGGGCCCGAGCAGCGCGTCGGGACCCAGCACCGCGACCGCCGTGTCGGAGACACGCTGGCTCATCCCGGCCCAGAACAGCTTCACGAGGCTCGACTCGGGACCGATGTCCTCACCACGAGTGAGGCGCGCCAGCGTGCGCTGGTTGTGCAGGCGGAAGATCTCGACCTCGATCCAGGCCTGCGCGAGCCGCTGCCGCACGAGCGGATCGACGAGCCGCCCGCGTCGCGCACACGCCTTCGTCAACAGGTCCATCGCCACCTCGTGGAGCACCTGCTCCTTCCACACGAACGAAGCACCGCGCTCGTTCGCGAGCGTCGTGTTCGCGACGCGCCAACCCCCGTGTTCCGGTCCGATCAAGTGCTCGACAGGGATCTCGACCCCGTCGAAGAAGACCTCGTTGAACTCGCTCTCTCCGGTGATCTGACGGAGTGGGCGGACCTCTACGCCGAGCGCCGTCATCGGGACCGCGAGCATCGAGATCCCTTGGTGCAACGGAGCGGCCGGGTCCGTACGCACCAATGCGATGCCCCAGTCGGCGAAGCGTGCGTACGACGACCACACCTTCTGCCCGGTCACCACGTAGTGATCCCCGCGCTTCTCGGCGCGGGTCGAAAGGCCGGCGAGATCGCTCCCGGCGTCTGGCTCACTGAACAGCTGGCACCAGACGTCGTCGCCGGACAGGATCCGCCGCATCCACTGCCGGCGTTGCTGCTCGGTGCCGTGCGCCATCAACGTAGGTCCGACGAGGCTGATGCCGGCGCGCCCCAGGAGCGGGGGTGCATCCGCGCGTGCGAGCTCCTCGTTGTAGATCGCGAGCTGGGCCAGGGATGCGCCGCGCCCGCCGTACTCGACCGGCCAATGGATCCCGACCCAGTGCCCGGCGTCGAGCGTCCGCTGCCAGTCGCGCAGGATCTCGGCCTCACCGGGGGTCGAGGCGACGGCAACATCTGGTGGCGGATGTTCGAGCAGCCACCCGCGCAGCTCGTCGCGGAACTGCTCGTCACCGGGCGCTGCGGCGCCCCGGAGCTCCGCGGCACTCGCGTGCTCGAGCAACGTCATCCGGCGATCGGGGTGAACTGGACGTGGAGCTCCTCCAGGCCGCGGAGCATGTAGATCGGCGTGTACTCGTAGCGGCGGGCATCGGCGGGGCCGTGCGCGGCCTCGGAGATCCGGATTTCCGCCATCCGGACGAGGAGGCGCTCGAAGCTCACGACCGCCTCGGCCCGCGCGAGCGGCGAGCCGGCGCAGGTGTGGATGCCGAACCCGAAGCCGAGGTGCTGGCGGCCGTTCACCCGGTCGAGACGGAACTCGTCCGGGTGATCGAAGTGGCGTGGGTCGCGGTTCGCAGCGCCGTTGAACACCATCATGGTGGTCCCGGCCGGGATGTCGACCCCACCGACCGTCGTGGACACGCGCGCCAGCCGGAAGTCGCTCTGGATCGGACTCTCGAGCCGCAGGCACTCCTCGACGAAGGCCGGGATGAGCTGGCGATCGTCGCGCAGCTGCTGCTGCAGCTCGGGCCGCTCGGCGACGAGCTGGAGCCCCGGTGCTCAAGAGGCGGGCGGTGGTCTCCTGGCCGGCCGCAAAGAGGTTCGACGCGATCAGCATGATGTCGTGGACCTCGGGCAGTGAGCCGTCGGGGAAGGTCGCGGTGGCAAGGCTCGTCATGACGTCGTCGCGGGGCTCGCGCCGTCGCTCTTCGATGTATGCGGCGAACCGCTCGTAGAGGAACTCCAACGGCTTGTGCGCCATCTTGTTCTCGCCGCGCGCAACCGGGCGCCGGTCGCCCTGGAGCTCCTCGAGGAAGGTGGCGTGATCGGCCTCCGGGACACCGAGCAGATCGGCGATCACCAGGAGGGTGAACGGACCCGCGTACTCGTGCACGAACTCGCACTCACTCCGAGCGAGGAACTCGTCGATCTGCCGATCGGCGAGTCGCCACATGAACTCCTCGTTCTCCTTGAGACGCTTCGGAGTGATCAGCCGCATCAACAGGGCGCGGTGTGCGGTGTGCTTCGGCGGATCGAACGTCGGCATCTGGTCGCTGAACGGCAGACCGTCGCGGTACTCGTCGATGATGGCGCTGATGTCGTCGCCCACGAACGGGACCGGGAACTCCCCCATGGGCCCGGCCACGGCATTGCACGACGAGAACGTCTCGGGATCGTTGTAGACCGCGATCGCCTCCTCGAACCCCGTGACCATGACCACGCCCCGGTGCGGCTCCCGCCAGACCGGACCGTGCCCGCGCAGGTACTCGTAGTACGGGTACGGGTCCTGGTAGAGCGCTTTCGCTCGGAAGAAGTCGATCGTGTCGAAGTCGGAACTGCTCACTGAGTGCTCCAGTCAGTACCGGGTCAGCGACCGAGGAGTCCGCGCTCGATGATGAGTGCCGCGGCTTCGATCTCGGCCGGCCTGCGTTGCCGTGCGCCGAACACGCCGAGCAGGGCCACCATGACGATCGCTTCGAGGTCGACGTCACCGAACCCTCGCGGTCGGAGGTTGCGAGCCATGCGCCGCCGGCCCCAGTCCAGCAGCGGCGCGGACTCCGACCGGATGGCCGGGTCCTGCAGCGACGCGTCCACCCAGACGCGCAGCATGACCGCCTCGTTGGCCTGCGCGGCGTGGTAGCGGCGCAGCCACCGCCGCAGGGCGCTCTTGCCCCTCGATCCCTCGAGCGTGCACAGGTCGGGCATCTCGATCACCGCGGTGCCCACTCCCTGCACCGCCCGCGCCGTCAGGATGCGAGCGAGCTCTTCCTTGTTCTTGAAGTAGCGGTAGAACGCGCCGTGGGAGACGCCGGCCGCGGCGACGAGGTCGTCGACGCGCGTCGAGTGGAAGCCGCGTTCGAGGAAGACGTCGCGTCCCGTCGCGACCAGCGCACTGAACGCGACATTGGCTTCGACCTCGGAGTCGCGCGCGTCAGCAGTCCGGAGTAGCGCACCGAGCTCGGGACCGAGCGCGAGTGGAGGCGGCGTCGGCCCCCCGGCCGCGTGCACGTTCACCTCGGGGCGGATCCCGAACAGCGCGCGATGCAACACATCGGTGACCGCGACCTCCAGACGCTCGGTCGGGTACGCGTCGGGCGCGACCGAACGCAGGATCCCGCTCACGTCGAGCGTGTGGTTCAGGCATTCGAGGAGGAACCAGATGACGGGATCGAGCTGCCGCGGCGGGAGGGTCGACATCTCCAACCGCGCGTGGATCCTCCCGATCGTCTCCTCACCCGTGTCGCGCGCCATGTCGCCGAGGACCTCGTCGCTCTCGACCGAGTGGAAGACCGGCTCGTAGCGCGCGTGGATCTCGGCGTACCGGGCGACCCAGGTGCGCAGCGCCGACCATCCGTCGGCATCGGGGGTGAGCCGATCCAGCGCCTCGGTGGAGGCGCTCACCTGTCGGGCCACCTGGCCGGCGAGCTGGCGGACGACCTCTTCCTTGCCGGCGAAGTACTGGTAGAAGGACACCCGCGAGCACCGGGCGAGCTTCGTGATCCGGTCGATGCTGCACCCGCGGTACCCCGCCTCGCCGAACGCCCGCAGCGCCGCGTCGAGGATCCGCTGCTGCGTCCGCTGTCCGCGTGCTCCGACCCGGGGGTTGTCGGAGAACGGGGCGCGCCGAACGACCGAGACGGCGCCGTCCGGGCGCCCGTCGGTCTCGTCGTCGGCCATCCGGACCCCTTTCGCCAACGCGATGACACTAGCGTTAGTTGAGAGCGCCCGGCGAGATGCCGCTCCTGCCCGGCAGGGCGGTGCCAGTGCTACGGTGCGCTGACGCAGATGTTAGTTCCAGGCGTCTGCTCGAAGATGAGGCCGCGCTCGGGGGGTCGCCCATGGACACCGAAGCAATGGTGCTGGTCAGCGTCGACGACCACGTGGTCGAGCCGCCCCACCTGTTCGACGGGCGGCTGCCGGCGAAGTACGCCGATCTCGCGCCTCGGTTCGTCACGCGCGGCGACGGGACGAACGCCTGGGTGTACGAGGGCCAGGAGATCAGCAACGTCGCGCTGAACGCCGTCGCCGGGCGTCCCCCGGAGGAGTACGGCATGGAGCCCACCTCCTTCGCCGAGCTCCGGGCCGGCTGCTACGACATCGACGAGCGGGTCAAGGACATGGACGCGAACGGCGTCCTGGGCTCGCTCTGCTTCCCGTCCTTCCCCCAGTTCTGCGGTCAGCTCTTCGCCCGCACGGAGGACAAGGACGTGGCGCTCGCGATGGTGCGTGCCTACAACGACTGGCACATCGAGGAGTGGTGCGGCACCCACCCGGGACGCTTCATCCCGTGCTCGCTCCCGGCGATCTGGGATCCCGAGGTACTCGCGGCCGAGGTCCGCCGCACGGCGCGCATGGGTGCGCACGCGGTCACGTTCTCCGAGAACCCCTCGAAGCTCGGTCACCCGAGCTTGCACTCCGACCATTGGGACCCGTTCTGGCAGGCGTGTTGCGACGAAGACGTGGTCGTGTGCCTCCACATCGGCTCGTCGTCGGAGCTCGTCATCACGTCACCGGACGCCCCGATCGACTGCCTGATCACGTTGTCACCGATCAACATCGTCCAGGCCGCGACTGACCTCGTCTGGTCGCCGATGCTCCGGAAGTTCGCCGATCTGAAGGTCGCCCTCTCCGAGGGCGGCATCGGCTGGATCCCGTACTTCCTCGAGCGGATCGATCACAACTACCAGCGGCATCACGCCTGGACCGGTCAGGACTTCGGCGACAAGCTCCCGAGCCAGGTGTTCGATGAGCACGTCCTGACGTGCTTCATCGATGATCGCTTCGGCGTGGCCAGTCGCGACTTCTTGAACCTCGACCACGTGATGTGGGAGTGCGACTACCCGCACTCCGACTCCAGCTGGCCGTTCTCACCGGAAGCCATCGCTCCGCACTTCGAAGGGGTGAGCGATGCCGACGTCGACCGCATCACCCACCTGAACGCGATGGGCCACTTCCGGTACGACCCGTTCAGCGAGATGGGCGGGCGCGACGAGTGCACCGTCGGGGCGCTCCGGGCCCGTGCGCCGGAGCGTGACGTCGCGATCAAGTCCGTGAGGCCGGACGTCGTCGGGCGCCACGCGACGCGCTCGATCGACCTCGGCGTCCCCGAGCTCCGCTGACCTATCAGGACGAGGACGAACCATGGAACTTCGACCCTTCGGACGCACGGGACTCGACGTCTCGGCGATCGGCATCGGCTGCTGGCAGGTCGGCGGCGGCTACGGCGACGTCGAGGAGGACGAGTTCGCCCGTGCCGTGGGGCGGGCACTCGACCTCGGCATCAACTGCTTCGACACGGCCGAGGGCTACGGCATGGGGTCCTCGGAGCAAGCGCTCGGCGAGGCACTCGGCGCCCGCCGCGACGAGGCGATCATCGTCACGAAGTTCGGCATGAACTACAAGGACAAGCCGAACTTCCGTGACAGCAGCCGTGAGCGCGTCTTCGCGTCGATCGACAAGAGCCTCGCGAACCTGGGGACCGACCGGGTCGACGTCTTCCTCGTCCACTGGCCCGACCGCGAGACCCCGTTCGAGGAGACGATGGGCGCGCTCGAGGAGGTCGTGCACGCCGGAAAGGTCCGCGCGGTGGGGCTCTCGAACTTCAAGGTCGACGAGATCGATGCCTGCCGGCGTGCGTTCCGGGTCGACGTCGTCCAGTACGGCTGGAACATGTTCGACCGGCGCATGCAACGGGAGATCCTTCCCTACTGCGAGGAGCACGGGATCGGGTTCATGGCCTACGGCTCACTCGCGTTCGGTCTGCTCACCGGGACCTTCACCGAGGATCAGGACTTCGGTTCAGCAGACTGGCGCGCCCGGCAGGGGAAGATGGGCAACATCAAGATGTTCGAGTCGCTGTTCGGCGAGGAATCGTTCCCCCGCAACGTCCGGGCCGTCGACGAGATGAAGGCGATCGCCGCGCGTTATGACAAGAGCCTGCCGCAGCTCGCGCTCCGATGGGCGATCTCCCACCCGGCCGTCAGCACCGCGCTCGTCGGCACCCGTACGGTGGCCGAGGTGGAGGACAACATCGGCGCGATCGGTTGGTCGATCTCCGACGCCGACCTCGCCGAGATCGACGAGATCTTCGCGCGGCACGAGGTGAACACCGTCCCCGAGTACTGGATCGAGGACGCATGAGGCGAGAGTCCGCGGCGGACGTATCGTCCGCCGCAGCGAGCCGACCCGAGCGGGTGAGCGAGGAGCTCTCCGGAAAGGTCGCGATCGTCACCGGCGGAGCCGGCGGGATCGGCCGCGCGACCGTCGAGCGGTTCGTCGCCGAAGGAGCCCGCGTGGTGATCGCCGACGTGGACGGCGACGCTGGCACTGCGCTGGCGACGGAGCTCGGCGCCGCCGCCGCCTTCCGGCCGACCGATGTCGCGGCCGCGGACGAGGTCCAGGCGGCGGTCGACTTCGCGGTCGAGCACTTCGGCGGACTCCAGGTCATGGTGAACAACGCCGGCATCTCGAGCTCGCGCCGCCGCTTCCTCGACGACGACCTGCGGGACTTCAATCGAGTCATGGCCGTGAACGTCTTGGGGGTGATGCTCGGCTGTCAGCGGGCCGGTCGGCACATGGCGGACCACGGCGGTGGCTCGATCATCAACACCACGTCGATCGGTGGCATCAATGCCGGCGCCGGGCTCATGACGTACCGCGCCACCAAGGCCGCGGTGGTGCATCTCAGCCAGTCGATCGCGATCGACCTCGCGCAGCACGAGATCCGCGTGAACTGCATCGCACCGGCCCACATCGCCACCGCCATCAACGCGACGTACGACCAGGGTCGGATCGTGCGCGCCATGCAGCCGCTCCAGCGGATGGGGACACCGAACGACGTGGCCGAGGCCATGGTGTTCCTCGCGAGCGACCGGGCGGCGCAGATCACCGGGATCGTGCTCCCCGTCGATGGCGGGACGACCGCCGGCCCACCGCCGGCCGACGTCTCGAAGCTGTTGACCACGCCGACGGACGACGGTTCGGCGTGACCACGGTCGATCGGACCACGGCGGTCTACTCCTGCGACGACCACCTCGACCTGTCCGCCGTGCCGCCCGATGTCTGGGAGTCGCGGCTGCCACGCGCCCAGGCGGAGCACGGCCCGCGCGTGCAGGAACGGGACGGGCGGTCGGTCTGGATCTGCGAAGACCGGATGATCGGTCGGAGCGGCACGGCCGGCGCGAGTCCCGAGATCAAGAAGCTCAGCGCGATCGGCCGCGCCGGCATCGACGACGACGGCTTTCGCGCCGGGACGCCCGGCCTCCGGCTCCAGGACCTCGATCGCGACGGGCTGGCGGCCTCGGTGATCTACGGACCGCTGGCGCTCGGCCTCCCGATCGACGACCCCGCGTTACAGGAGGCGTGCTACGCGGCGTGGAACGACTGGGCCATCGAGGAGTTCAACGCCGTCGCGCCCGATCGCCTGTGCGTGCTCGCGTTCCTCCCCGGGCACTCCGCCGAGGCCGCGGCCGCAGAGCTCGAACGGGCCGCGGGGCTCGGGCACCGCGGTGCGATCATCGACGTCTTCGCGATCGATGTCGGCGACCCGTCCTGGGATCGCCTCTGGGCCGCCGCCGAGCAGACCGGCCTGCCCATCAGCTTCCACATCAAGGGTGGATCCTGGTCGGGGCTCAGCTACCGGATGGGCAAGTGGCAGTCGGCCGCGTTCGCGTCGATCATGCCGCTCCAGTTCGACGAAGTGCTGGCGACGATGGTGTTCAGTGGCGCGCTCGCGCGGCATCCCGGCTGCACGATCGTGCTCGCAGAGTCGGGCATCGGTTGGCTCCCGTACTTCCTCGCGCGGATGGATCTCGAGTGGCGAGCGCTCCGCGACAAGATCGCCGGGTCGATCGAGACCGCGCCGAGCGAGCTGTTCCGCCGCCAGGTGGTGGCCACGTTCGAGGAGGAGGCGCTCGGCGGCGAGCTCATCCCACTCCTCGGTGCCGACTCGTGCATGTGGGCGTCCGACTACCCACACACCGACAGCACGTTCCCCGACTCGTTGCGCACGATCGAGGAGACGCTCGGCACACTGACCGCCGAGGACCGCCGCAAGATCACCGCGACCAACTGCGCCCGGCTGTACGGCTTCCCCCATGAGCCCTGAACCCCGTCCTGCGCATGGCGACGCCATCGCCGGCTTCGACCACGTCTCCCTCCCCATGCGGGACACCGAGGCGATGGTCGTCTTCTATCGAGCACTCGGTCTGGACGTGGCCGAACACCCGCACGTCGTGTCGGTCTACGTCGGCGACCAGATGATCAACTTCCACCGCCCGACGACCTGGCAGCGCGAAGGCTTCACGCTTCGGGCTCCCGCGGCGACGCCACCGTGTGGCGATCTGTGCTTCGTGTGGGACGGAACTCCCGAGTCGTTGGCAGCACGACTCGGCCAGATCGGCGCCGAGATCATCGAGGGGCCGGTGGACCGAGAGGGCGGGCGTCGGTCCGGCGCGTCGAGCGTCTACGTGCGCGATCCCGACGGCAACCTGCTCGAGTTCATGATCTACCGAGAGGAACGCCCCGATGCCGGCTGACCTGGTCATCCGCGGAGGAACGGTCATCGACGGGAGCGGTGCGCCCGGTCGTGCGGCAGACGTTGCCATCTCCGGCGGTCTCATCACCGAGATCGGGCAGGACCTCCGCGGCGAGCAGGAGCTCGACGCATCGGGATGCGCCGTCACTCCCGGATTCATCGACATCCACACCCACTACGACGCGCAGGTGTTCTGGGATCCGGCGCTGCGGCCGTCCTCGTACCACGGGGTCACCACCGTTGTGGCGGGGAACTGCGGCTTCGCGATCGCGCCGACCCGCCCCGAGCACCGCGACGTGATCGTCGGCACGCTCGAGAACGTCGAGGACATGGACGCCGCCACACTCAACGCCGGGCTCACCTGGGACTTCGAGACGTTCCCCGAGTACCTGGCATCGGTCCGGCGGCGCGGGACCGCACTCAACTTCACCGCGTACGTCGGCCACTCCGCACTGCGGCTCTACATCATGGGCGACGCGGCCTACGAGCGGGCAGCGACACCGGACGAGATCGAGCAGATGTGCGGCCTCGTCCGTGAGGGAATCGGGGCCGGTGCGGCAGGCTTCTCGACGAGCTTCTCGTTCGCGCATCGCGGCGTCGACGGCAAGCCGGTCCCCAGCCGCTTCGCCGCGCGCGACGAAGTCGATGCGTTGTTCGTCGCCGCCGGCGACACCGGCAAGGGCGTGGTGCTCATCACCCCGGGCAAGCAGTGCAGCTACACCGACGTCTACGAGTGGCAACCCCGGATCGGGCGGCCGTTCACCTACCCGTTGTTCGCCGCACCCGGCGGGAAGCACCTCGAACCGGTCGGGCTGCACGAGCAAGGCCTGGCCGACGGCGCCGACGTCTGGCCCCAGGTCACGCCCCGGCCGCTCACGATGCAGTTCACGCTCGCCGACGCGTACAACCTCAACGTCGGCAAGGTCTTCGGTGCGCTGATGGAGGGCGACCGCGACGCGCGGATCGCGGCCTACGGCAATCCGGAGTGGCGAACACGCGCTGCCGCCGACCTGGACCAGGCGCCGATGGCGCCGCGCTGGGAGACGTTCGAGGTCTCCGAGTCGGACCAGTTCCCGGAGCTGCAGGGTCGGCGGGTGAGCGACCTGGCGCGCGAGCGCGGCGTCAGCCCGCTCGACGTGATGTGCGAGCTCGCGCTCACCGAGGACCTCACGACGCGCTTCCGTGCCTACATCGCGAACGACGACGTGGAGGCCGTCGCCAAGCTGCTGACCCACGACCACGTCGCGCTGGGTCTCTCCGACGCCGGCGCACACGTCGACCAGCTCTGCGACGCGCCGTTGCCGACCGACCTGCTCGGCAGGTGGGTGCGCGAGCGCCAGGTCATGCCGCTCGAGCAGGCGGTCCGCAAGCTGACGGGCGAGCCGGCCGACATGTTCGGCTTCGTGAACCGCGGCTACCTGCGCGAGGGCCACGCGGCCGACGTGTGCGTGTTCGATCCGCAGACCGTGGATCCCGGGCCGACACGACGCGTCCACGACTTCCCGGCCGACGGTGAACGGTTGACGGCCGAGGAACCGATCGGCGTGCGGCACGTCCTGGTCAACGGCACGCCGATCCGCCGGGACGGCGTACAGCTCGACGTCCTCGACGATCCTCCCGGCGTGCAGCCCGAGATCGCCTGACGATCATGGAGCCGCCCGACGAGCTCCTCGATGCCGCTCGGGCCGAGACCGGGCTCGACGATTTCGGCGACGACTCGTTTCGTGAGGGACTCGAGGTCCTGGTGCGCGCGCTGCGCGAGGAAGCGACCCTCAACGACATCGGTGAGATGGCCATCCGGCAGCGGATCGTCGGGCACCTCGGGCAGCGCCTCCAGATCGAAGACTGGTACCGGCGACACCCCGAGATCGACGGCGAGCCCATCGATGCGCCGCTGATCGGGCTCGGCCTCCCCCGCACCGGCTCGACCGCGCTGTCGTGCCTCCTCGGTGAGGATCCGAGCACCCGGTCGCTGCGGCGCTGGGAGTCGGCGCAGCCGTGCCCACCGCCGTCGACCGTCGAGGGTC
This sequence comes from uncultured Acidimicrobiia bacterium, assembly GCA_963720675.1. Lineage (GTDB taxonomy): Bacteria > Actinomycetota > Acidimicrobiia > IMCC26256 > PALSA-555 > JALHSW01. The sequence continues at coordinate 1,124,302 of CAVRGH010000010.1, forward strand.
TGGACCCTCGGATCACCGCCACCGAAGCCGAGGTCGAGATGCAGCGGCAGTTCACCCCGCGAATGCTCGCGCTCGTACCCACCTCCGCGACCTCACCGTACGAGTGCCAGGACCTGATGGCGCTCGACTTCAAGACGCAGCTCTTCCTCGCCTTCGCCTTCGTCCCGTCCTACGCGACCTGGCTGTTCGATGCCGACCTCACCTCGACCTACGAGTACGAGCGGCGGACGCTCAAGCTGCTCCAGTGGGGTGACCCGGTGAAGCCCTGGCGGCTGAAGTGTCCGAATCACCTCCTGTTCCTCGAGCACCTCGACGTGGTGTTCCCGGACGCGCGGTACGTGATGACCCACCGCGATCCCTCGGAGGTCCTGGTGTCCGTCGCGGACCTGTACGCCGAAGCGGGAAAGCTGTTCAACGACGACATCGATCGTCGCTACCTCGGTGAGCTCAACATCGAGCAGTGGTCGCTCGGCATGGAGCGAGCGATCGCGTTCCGCGACGCCGGCGCGGACGCCCGGTTCTACGACATCGATTTCCGTGCGATGCAGCGCGACCCGATCGGGGAGGTCCGCGGCCTCTACGACTGGCTCGGGGAACCGGTCACCGACGAGTTCGAGGTCGGCATGCGTCGCTGGTGGCACGACAACGCAGAGAACCGGGAACAGCACGAGCTCCCCGATCCTGCCGACTTCGGGATCGACCTCGCACGCGTACAACCGTTGTTCGCCGACTACCGGGCGCGCATGACGCGCTGGACGGAGGGACGGACGTGACGATCGATCTGACCGGGGGCCTCGACCCGGCGCGCGAGTACGTGTTCCCGGAGCGCCCCGAACCGGACCAGATGCGGGACGCGGTCAACATGTGGGTCTCCGATGACCGTGGTTCGGTCGGGCTCCCGCGCTTCGCGGTCGAGGCGCTCGCCTCACAGTGGGATCGCCACGATCTCCAGGTGAACGTGGCGCTGGCCGACGGGCGGGTGTTCCGGCTGCGCGACACGTTCCCCTCGCACCCGACGATCGGACCCGATGGGCAGTCGTCGGTCCTCGGCGCCGGGCCGCTCGTCTTCCGGTGCGTCGAACCCTTCCACACCTGGACCGCCGACTTCGAGGGCTCGGCCATCGAGACGTCAGCCGAGTCGCTCATCGCCGGCGACGTCGGGGGTCCCGCCGTCGATCTCGCCTTCACGGTCGAGGCGACCATGGCCGTCCCACCCTGGGTCCAGGGCACGCTGTTCCCCGAAGCAGCAGAGATGCTCGCGACCTCGGTCGAGGGCAAGCTCATGGGTGGCCCCCGTCTCGAGCAGCTGTTCCGTGCGCGCGGCGCGGTGCGCGTCGGCGGCGAGGAGCATCCCTTCACCGGGAGCGGGCTACGGATCCGCCGCCAGGGCATCCGCGACGTCACCGAGTTCTGGGGCCATTGCTGGCAGTCGGCGCTGTTCCCGAGCGGGCGCGCCTTCGGCTACATCGCGTACCCGCCCCGGCCCGACGGCAGCGAGTCCTACAACGAGGGATACCTCTTCACGGGCGACGGCGAGCTGATCCCGGCGAAGGTGCTCGAAGCGCCGTGGCTCACGAAGCTGCTGCCGCGCGGCGACGACGCGTCCTTCGTCTTCGAGTCCGACCTCGGCATCACGACGATCGAGGGAGAGACCGTGTTCTCGACCTTCGAGCTCGGACTCCCTGAGTACCCGCAGTTCCCGGTGCTCTTCCAGGGCGGCGTGCAGTACCGCTGGGACGGCGAGGAGACGTACGGCATGCTCGAACGCTCGACGATGCGCGACAAGATCGACTGGTGAGAGCGGGGCGAGCTCAGCGCACGGTGCGGAAGAAGGTCCGCACGTCGTCGACGAAGAGCTCGGGCTCCTCCATCGCGGCGAAGTGTCCGCCCCTCGGCATCTCCGACCAGTACGTCACGTTGTATCGACGCTCCACCCACGAGCGCGGGAAGCGGAACATCTCCTTCGGGTAGCGCGCGACGCCGGTGGGAACCTCGACTCGTTCGGGTGCGCGCTCCTTCGTGTGCATGAGCTCCCAGTAGAGGCGCGCCGAGGACGTGATCGTTCCGTGCAGCCAGTACGTCATCACGTTCGTGATGAGCTGGTCACGCGTGAAGCTCTGCTCAGGATCGCCGTCGCAGTCGCTCCAGCCCTGGAACTTCTCGACAATCCAAGCGAGGAGGCCAGCCGGCGAGTCGTTGAGCGCGACGCCGAGGGTCTGCGGCTTGGTGCCCTGCTCCAACGCATAGCCGGCTTCTTCACGCTGGAAGTGCGTCATGTCCGCGAGGTCAGACTGTTCCCCGTCGGTCAACGGCGCGGGATCCGGAGGTGCGTCGACCATGGCGAGGTTGAGGTGGATCGCCGCGCAGTGCTGCGGGTCGAGCGCCGCGAGGCGGGTCGTGACCTGGGCGCCCCAGTCGCCCCCCTGCGCTCCGTAGCGCTCGTGCTCGAGCCGGGCCATCAGCTGGCCGAACGCGCGCGCGATGCGCCACACGTCCCAACCGGGCGCTCGCGTCGGTTCCGAGAAGCCGTAACCCGGGAGGGAAGGCGCGACGACGTGGAACGCGTCTTCGGCACGACCACCGTGCGCCTCGGGGTCCGTCAACCGGGGGATGACGTCGAGGAACTCGACGATGGAGCCGGGCCAGCCGTGGGTGATCAGGAGCGGCATCGCGTCCGCGTGCGGTGAGCGAGCGTGGACGAAGTGGATCGACTGACCGTCGATCTCGGTACGGAAGTGCTCGAGCTCGTTGAGCCGCTCTTCCTCGCTGCGCCAGTCGTATCCGTCCTGCCAGTACGCGACGAGTTCGCGCAGGTACCCGGTCGGGATCCCGTACTCCCAGCCGGTGCCCTCGATCTGGTCGGGGAAGCGTGTCCGCGCGAGCCGATCCTGCAGGTCGTCGAGAACCGAATCCTCGACGTGGATCTCGAACCGCTCGACGGCGTCGCTCACGGCACGGTCACGGGGAGCGTCTCCCACCCCCGTACCGTCGACGTCGGCGACATGCGGGCGTTGGCCCGGTCGACCTCCCATTCCGGGAACCGCCCCAGGACCTCCTCGAGTGCGATGCGGCCCTCGAGTCGGGCGAGCGCGGCACCGAGGCAGAAATGGATGCCGAACCCGAAGGTCAGGTGCTGACCGACCTCCCGGTGGATGTCGAAGCGATCGCCGTCGGGAAAGCGGCGGTCATCGCGATTCGCCGCCCCGACCAGGAACATCATGACGCTGCCTTCGGGAACGATCTGTCCGTAGTGCTCGACGTCGCGCGCCACGTACCGGGCCACGTGGGGCGCGGGCGGCTCGTAGCGGAGGAGCTCCTCGATCGCGTTGGGGATGAGTGACCGGTCCTCGACGAGCTCGCGCCGCTGGTCCGGGTGGTCCGCGAGTACCGTGCCGGCCCATCCGATCAGGCGGGTGGTGGTCTCGTTGCCCGCGCCCGCGACGACGTTGACGTAGGTGAGCACCTCCTCCCTCGTCAGCCGCCGCGTCGTACCGGTCTCGTCCTCGAACTCCGCCTGCAGGAGCTGCGTCATGAGGTCGTCCGACGGGTGATCGGCGCGCCAGTCGATGTACTCCGCGAATGCCGCACCGGTCGCGAGCTGGTCCTGCGAGATCGCCATCGGCTCCCCCGGTTTGGTACGGAGCGCAGCGTCGGACTGGTCGCGGATCGCCTCCTGGTCCTGCTCGGGGATGCCGAGCAACATCCCGATCACGCGCATCGGCATCTGCGCGCCGAGATCACCGACGAAGTCGAACCCGCCCGCACCGACGAGAGGGTCCAGGCTCTTGGCACAGAACTCGCGGATCTGCGGCTCCAGCGCGTTCATCCGCTTCGGCGTGAACACCCTCGAGAGCAGGCTGCGGTGCACGGTGTGGATCGGGGGATCCTCGAAGATGATCACGCCGGACGGCATCTCGATGTTCGCCCTGATCAGCTCGAGGATGGCACCCCGCCCCGAGATGTAGGTCCTGGAATCCTTGAGCCCGGGTTCGACGTCAGCGAACCGGCTGAGCGCGTAGAAGTCGTGCGCGTCGTTGCGATAGAGCGGCGCCTCTTCTCGCAGGCGTCGGAACACCGGGTACGGGTCGGCGTTGATCTCGATGTCGTACGGGTCGTATGCGACGTCGGTGTCGGTCGTGTCGGTCATGTCGTTCCTCCCCGCGCGATGTGGCGCTACGCGACCTGGGCGATCCAGCCGCCATCGACCGGGATGATCGCCCCGGTGACGAACGACGAGCGGTCGCTCGCGAGGAACGCCGCCACCTCGGCGACCTCGTCCGGCTCACCGCCGCGTCGGAGTGCCGCCTTCTCCGTGATCCCGGCGTAGGTCTCGAGACCGGCGGCACCCATGATCTCCGTGAGGATGAAGCCCGGGCAGATCGCGTTGGCCCGGATGCCCTTGCGGCCGTACTCCACCGCGGCGGCCTTCGTCACGGCGATGACCCCGGCCTTCGCGGCGGAGTAGACGCCCGTGCCGGGAGAGGCATTGAGCCCACCGATCGACGACCAGTTGACGATCGACCCGCCGCCGGTCTCGAGCATCGCCCGGATCCCGTGCTTCATCCCGAGGATCACTCCCCGGAGGTCGACGTTCAGGGTGAGGTCGTAGTCCTCCATCGTCACGTCGGCGATGAGTCCGCCGGTCCCGATGCCCGCGACGTTGCACAGCACGTCGAGGCGACCGAACTCCGAGACGGCCTTCGCGATCATCGCCTCGACATCGGCCTCCTGGGTGACGTCGGCGTGGAACGGGACCACCGCAGCACCAGCCTCGCCCGCGGTCTCCTCCTCGGCGCCGCTGATGTCGGCCGCGAGCACCTTCGCCCCTTCGCGGACGAAGAGCAGCGTCGACGCCTTCGCCATCCCCGATCCGGCGCCGGTGATCACCGCGACCTTGCCGTCGAGCAGACCCATGGCTGACCTTCTCCCTCTCAGTGGTTCCCGGTGGCGGCCGCGCCGCGAGGCGCGTCCTCGAGCAGGCCGATGATCCTCGACGGCGTGAGGGGCTGTTCGGTGATCGTGACACCGAACGGCGAGAGGGCGTCGGCGACGGCGTTGATCACCGCCGGCGGGGCACCGATCGCACCGCCCTCCCCCACTCCCTTGTATCCACCAGGTCCCGGGCCGGGGGTCTCGACGTGCACGTGCTCGATCACCGGAACCTCGGTCGCGGTCGGGAGCAGGTAGTCCAGGAACGTCGTCGTCAGCGGGTTGCCGTCTTCGTCGTACACGAGGTGCTCGTAGAGCGCGCCGCCGATCCCTTGCACCGTGCCGCCGTCGATCTGCCCCTCCACGACCGAGGGGTTGATCATCGGACCACAGTCCTCGGCGACGATGTGCCGCAGCAGCCGAACCTGCCCCGTCGTGACGTCGACCTCGCACGTCGACACGTGGGTCGCGTTGGTCCAGACCTGGGATGTCGCCGACGTGTACCGCTCACTCGCCTCGAGTCCGGCCGGCACCCCCGGTGGGAGCTCGTTCGGCGCGAGGTACGCCACTCGCGCGATCTCGCCGTACGTCAGACCGATCGACGGCGTCCCGCGCACGCTCACCCGGCCGCCGGCCAGCTCGAGGTCCTCCACCGCGGCCTCGAGGCGGTGCGCGGCGATGGCGAGCACACGGTCCCGAAGCACCGACGCGGTCTGGGCGACCGCTCCGGCGGTCATCGACGCGCTCCGGCTCCCGCACGCGCCGGCACCGAACGGTGTGAGTGCGGTGTCACCCTGGATCGTCGCGACGTCGTCGACGTCGACGCCGAGCGCGTCGGCCACGAGCTGCACGACCGTGGTCTCGATGCTGTTGCCACTCGAGCCGCCGGCGACGTACACGTTGACCGTGCCCGACGGCTCGATCCGGATCGTCGCACCCTCGGTGCCGTAGACCCCGTAGCCCGGCGTCGTGGGTTCGATGAACGTGCAGGTGCCGACCCCGAGGTATCGCCCTGCGGCCCGCGCCTCGGCCTGCTCGCGGCGGAAGGCCTCGTAGTCGAGCTGCGCGATCGCCTGCTCGAAGGTCTCCAGCGGCGTGACGTGGTCGTAGGTGAATCCCGTCGCGCTCGTGTACGGCAGGTCGTCGGGCCCCAGCAGGTTGCGCCGGCGCAGCTCGACCGCGTCGATCCCGATCCGGCGCGCGGCGATGTCGAGCAACACCTCGCGTGCGACCGACTCGAACTGCCACGGACCCCGGTAGGCCGTCCGCCCGACCGTGTTGGAGTACACGGCCTTGGCCGTGAAGGTCGCGAGCGGGACCCGGTACGGACCGGGGAACAGCATGCCGACGGCGGCGGCGACCCCCACGGGCCACGGGGTGGGGTAGGCGCCGACGTCCTGCACGGCGTCCAGCGAGGCGGCGAGGATGACCCCGTCGCCGTCGAAGGCGATGCGCGCCGCACCGTGCTCGTGGCGCGCCTGGCCGGCAGCCATCAGGTTCTCGCGCCGGTCCTCGATCCACTTGATCGGCGCACCGACCTTCGGCGCCGCCAGCATGAGGCACATCTCCTCCCGCTGGACGAGCACCTTCTGCCCGAACCCGCCACCGGTGTCGCGCGCGACGACCCGGATGCGGTGCTCGGCCACCCCGAGCAGGCGGGAGCAGAAGAGTCGCACCTCGTGGGGCACCTGGGTCGAGGCCCAGATCGTCATCTCGCCGGTGGCCGCTGACCACTCGACCACGAACCCGCGGGTCTCCATCGGCACGGGTGCGTACCCGTGCTGGCGGATCGTCTCGGCCACCACGTGCGGCGCGGCCGCGAACGCCGCCTCGAGCTCGGCCGACGGCGGTCCGCCCATCGTGCCGACGACGTTGCCCGGGGTGGCCTCGTGGACGGCCACGTCGCCCCCGTCACCGGCGAGGTAGTCGACCGCCGCAGGGAGCGGCTCGAAGTCCACGACCACCGAGTCGGCCGCGTCTTCGGCGACGTAGCGGCTCTCGGCGATGACGAGCGCGACCGGATCGCCGACGAAGCGCACCTCGTGCTCCGCCAGGGGCGGGCGGGCGACCTCGGGGACGTCGGGACCGATCGACGTGTGCCACTGCTCGCGGACCCCACCGTTGAGGTCGGCCGCGAGCAGCACCGCTCGGACCCCGGGCAGACCGAGTGCCTCGCGCACGTCGATGGCCCCGACCCGGGCTCGCGCGAACGGGCTGCGGACGAAGCAGGCGTGCAGCATCCCGGGGCGCACGACGTCGTCCACGAACGTGCCGGTCCCGGTGAGCAGCCGGGGATCCTCGACCCGCCCGACGCGGGTGCCCGCCGATCGGGCGCTGCCTCGCCAGGCATCTGACACCGCCGTCACGGGGTGGGACCCCCGCGACCCCAAGGGGAGCATCGCCCCGCCCGTTCAGTGTCCTCCATCCCGCGGTAATCTAACATTTGCGTCACTTTCTCGGAGGGGGGTCGAGCAACGTGCGAACGGTGGTCGTCGGGGCGTCGGGCGGGCTGGGCCGGTCGATCGCGATCGGGCTCGCCCAGCGGGGTGCGCACGTGGCGCTCCTGGCCCGGCGGCGGGAGCGCCTCGACGACGCAGCGCGCGAGGCCGGTCCCGACGCGCTGGCGATCACGTGCGACGTCACCGACGAGTCCTCGTGCCGGTCGGCGATCGACGAAGCCGCGAGCGGGCTCGGCGGCATCGACGCCATCGTCTACGCACCGGCGATCGGCCCGCTGGCTCGGCTCGTCGACACCGACGCCGAGACCTGGCGCCAGGTACTCGACACGAACGTCGTCGGGGCGTCGTGTATCACCGCCGCGGCGATCCCCCATCTGGAGGCGACGTCCGGGATGATCGCGTACCTCTCGTCCGTGAGCGCGTCGCTCACACCGCCGTGGCCCGGGCTCGGTGCGTACATCGTGAGCAAGGCGGCGCTCGACAAGCTCGTCGAGGCATGGCGCGCCGAGCACCGCGGCATCGGCTTCACGCGGCTCGTCGTCGGCGACTGCGCCGGCGGCGAGGGCGATGCGCAGTCGGAGTTCAACGTCGGGCTGGGACCAGCAGCTCGCGGCCGAGCTCGTGCCCGACTGGATCACCAGAGGCTTGATCAGCGGCTCGCTGATCGCCGTCGAGGAGCTGATCGCCGTGGTCGATGCGGTGACCCGCGGCGGCACCAGCCTCTCGATACCGTCCGTGACCGTCGCCCCCCGTCGACCGCTGGAGGAGCAGCCAATGAGCGTCACCGCCGGCCCGGTCCAGTTCGACCCGTTCTCGGACGCCTTCTTCAACGATCCGAGCGAGATGTACCGCCGACTCCGCGACGAGGCGCCGGTCTCGTTCAACGAGCAGTACGGCTTCTACGCGCTGGCGCGCTTCGCCGACGTCCTCGCTGCGCACCGTGACTGGGAGGGGTTCTCCAGCGCCCATGGCATCGAGCTGTTCACCCTCTCGATGGATCCCGAGGAGGTGCGTGGCTTCAAGAACATCATCATGATGGACCCACCGGAGCACGACCGCTTCCGGGCGCTGGTCAGCCGGGTCTTCACCCCGAAGGCCGTCACCGCACTCGAGCCGATGATCCGAGAGGTCATCCGCGGCTTCCTCGACCCGCTGCAGGACGCGTCCGACTTCGACATCGTCGCCGACTTCGCCGCGCTGTTCCCCGTCGAGGTCATCGCGCGCATGCTGGGCGTGCCCGACGGCGAGCGACAGCCGATCCGCGAGTGGCTCGACGCCAGCCTGCGCCGCGAGCCCGGGCAGGTCGCACCGAGCGACGAGAACGCGGGTGCGGTCCTCGAGACGGCGGCGTACTTCCTCGACCTCACGGTGCAGAAGCGCAAGGACCCGGGCGACGACATGCTCTCCCGCCTGACCCAGGTCACGGTCGACCGCGGCGACGGTACCGAGACCGGGCTCGACGACGTCGAGATCACGGGCTTCGTCACGCTGCTCGGCGGCGCCGGGGCCGAGACCGTCACGAAGCTCGTCGGCAACGCGGTCATGCTGTTCGACGAGCACCCCGAGCAGTGGCGGAAGATCCTCGACGACGCCGACAAGATCCCCCGAGCCGTCGACGAGATCCTGCGCTACCTGCCCCCGTCCCAGTACCAGGGCCGGTTCTGCGTCGAGGACCGCACGTTCGAGGGGGGCACGATCCCTGCGGGGAGCCCCGTGCTGCTGCTCACCGGTGCAGCGACGCGTGACCCGCGTGCCTTCGAGCGCGCCGACGAGTTCGACATCGAACGCCAGCCGGGCATCACCATCGGGTTCGGTCACGGGGTGCACAGCTGCCTCGGCGCCGCGCTGGCGCGCATGGAGAGCCGGATCGCGATCGAGGAGCTCGCGGCCAGGTGGCCACGGCTCGAGGTCGACGACTCGGGCCTGCGTCGCGTGCAGATGGCGAACGTCGCGGGCTACTCGAACGTGCCGGTCCGGGCTGTTGCCTGAGCCTCGAATGCCGGTACAGGATCGAGCGGAGCACGTGTCCTCGCCGGGGGGCGAGCGCGTGGTGTGGACTCGATGATCCGTCTCATCGCTCGTCGGCTGGTGGCCGTCATCCCGACGCTGCTGATCGTCACGTTCGGCGTGTTCCTCCTCGTGAAGCTCGTGCCGACGGACCCGGCCGTCACGGCCGCGGGTGGGACGAACGCCACGCCGGAGGACATCGCCCGCACCCGCCGGGAGCTGCACCTCGACGACTCGTTGCCGTCGCAGTACCTGCGGTGGCTCGAAGGTGCGGTGCAGGGTGATCTCGGGGACTCGTACACCCGGAAGACACCCGTGGTCGACGAGATCAAGGAGCGCGTCCCGGTGACGATGGGGCTCATCATCGCGGCGACACTGTTCGCCCTCCTGATCGCGGTCCCGCTCGGCGTCGTGAGCGGCCTCCGACCCAACGGCGTCGTCGACCGTACGTCGCGCCTGTTCGCTTCGATGGCCGTAGCGATCCCGAGCTTCGTCCTCGCCCAGCTGCTCGTGGTGGTGTTCGCGGTGCAGCTCAAATGGCTGCCTCCGTCGGGCTACGTCAAGTTCAGCGAGTCGCCGACCGACTGGCTCGAGTACATCGCGTTGCCCGCGATCGCGCTCGGTGTGGCGATCGCCGCCGCGATCACCCGCCAGCTGCGCGGCGCGCTCGTCGACGAGCTCGACACGAACCACATCCGGACGTCGTGGGCGATCGGCGGCGGGCGCGGGCGCGTGGTCGGCCTGCACGGGCTCAAGAACGCGTCGATCCCGGCGATCACCATCGTCGGTCTCCAGGTCGCGGCGCTCGTCGGCGGCACCGTGATCGTCGAGCAGATCTTCGCGATCCCCGGCATCGGGACCTACCTGCTCGGCGCGATCGTCTCGGCCGACCTCCCCGCCATCCAGGGCTGCGTGCTCGTCCTCGTGATCGTCGCGATGGCGATGAGCCTCGTCGTCGACATCCTCTACGCGCTGCTCAATCCCAAGGTTCGGGTCGCCGGATGACGATCGACGGCACCGACGACGTCCTGCGCTACGCGGACGACATCCCGATCACCCCTGACGAGGGGATCGAGCCGGCGATCCAGTTCACCGGCGTGCGCCCCCCACGCGGGCACGTTCCGACAGCTGATGCGCCGCCCCGGGCCGTTGGTCGCGCAGGTCTTCCTGACGGTCCTCGCGCTCGCCGCGCTCTTCGCCCCGCTGGTCGTGCCGTACGACCCCGACGAGCTCGACATCCCGAACCGCTTCGCGACCCCATCGTTGACGCACCTCCTCGGCACCGACGATCTCGGACGAGATCTCTTCAGCCGCCTCATCTACGGGGCGCGGGTGTCGCTCCTCGTGTGCATCGCGGTCATCGCGATCGCCATGGCGATCGGCCTCGTCGTCGGCCTGATCTCGGGCTACGTCGGCGGGAGGACCGACAGCGTCCTGATGCGGATCGTGGACGGCGGTCTGAGCTTCCCGCCGCTCGTGCTCGCGATCGCGGTGGCGGGCATCCTCGGGCCCGGCGTCGAGAACGTGATCCTCTCGCTCTCGATCGTGTTCGTCTTCGGGTTCATCCGTCTGGTGCGGGGCTCCACCCTCGCGATCCGGGAAGAACCCTTCGTGGAGGCGTCGATGGCCGCGGGGAGCCGGACCAGCCGCATCCTCGGCCACCGGATCATGCCCAACGTCCGCTCACCGCTCCTGATCGCCGCCACCTTCGGCATCGCCGGCGTGCTCGTCGCCGAAGCCGGGCTCGCGTACCTGGGCTTGGGCCCGCGCCCGCCGACCGCGAGCTGGGGGAGCATGCTCCGCCAGGCCTTCGACCGGGCGTTGTACTCGGAGCCGTGGCAGCTCCTCGTGCCGGGCCTCGCCATCGCGGTGACGATCTTCGCGTTCACCGTGCTGGGCGAAGGCCTCCGCGACGTCCTCGGGCGCGGCCGCTCGACGCGCGGCGCATCGGACCGAACGACGCGGGCTCACGACGGTGGCGCGCACCACCGGGCCTCCGCCGACCGGCCAGGAAGACGCGCTGCTGAGCATCGAACACCTCTCGGTGGAGTTCGCCTCCGAACGAGGAGCCGCGCGCGTCGTCCACGACGTCTCGCTCGCCATCCGCCCGGGCGAGACCGTCGGCCTCGTCGGCGAGAGCGGGTCGGGCAAGACGGTCACCTCGCTCTCGGTGATGCGCCTGGTGCCCTCCCCGCCGGGGCGGATCGTCGAGGGATCCATCCGGTTCGAGGGCCAGGACCTGCTGGACCTGTCGTTCAGGCAGATGCGGGCGATCCGAGGCACGGGCATCAGCATGATCTTCCAGGACCCGATGACCAGCCTCGACCCGACCTACACCGTCGGCCGGCTCCTGCTCGAGGCGCAGACCATCCACAACAAGGTGACGCGCGCGCAAGGCCGGGCGCGGTCCATCGAGCTGCTCGAGATGGTCGGGATCCCCGCCGCCGAGACCCGGTTGCGCCAGTACCCGCACCAGCTGTCCGGTGGTCTGCGCCAGCGCGTGATGATCGCGCTCGCGCTGGCGAACGAACCGCGGCTGCTGATCGCCGACGAGCCGTCGACCGCGCTCGACGTGACGATCCAGGCCCAGATCCTCGACCTGCTGCGATCGCTGCAGGCCGAGCTCGGGATGGCGGTGCTGTTCGTGACGCACGACCTCGGCGTCGTCGCCGACCTCTGCGACCGCGTCGCGGTGATGTACGCCGGCCAGATCGTCGAGGAGGGGCCGGTGCACGACCTCTTCGCGAACCCGCAGCATCCCTACACCGAAGGCCTCCTCGGGGCGATGCCGCAGGTCGGTCGGCTCGACGAGCGGCTGTCCGTGATCCGCGGTCAGGTGCCCCTCCCGCACGAGCTGCCGGAGGGTTGCCGGTTCGCCGCCCGGTGCGACTACGCGGTCGACGAGTGCCGTGCGGGACCCGTGGCGCTGACCGGCAGCTCGAGCTCGCTGGTTCGCTGCGTCCGTGCCGACGCGCTGTCGTTGCGAGGTGCCGAGTGAGCGCACCGGGTCCACAGCAGGCGACCACCGACATCCTGCGCGTCGAGGGTCTGACGAAGCACTTCCCGCTCAAGCGCAGCGCGCGCCGCCCGGGTGACGGCCCGGCGATCCGTGCGGTCGACGGCGTCGACCTCTCGGTCCCGCCCGGAACGACGCTCGGTCTGGTCGGCGAGTCGGGATCGGGCAAGAGCACGCTCGCGCGCCTCGTGCTGCGGCTGATGCCGGTGACCGCGGGCGGGTGTTCTTCGAGGGGCGCGACGTGACGAGCGAGAAGGGCCATGCGCTCCGCGAGCTCCGCCCTCGCATGCAGCTCGTGTTCCAGGACCCCTACTCGTCGTTCGACCCGCATGGCGACAGTGCTCGACAGCGTGATGGAGCCGCTCCATGCGCACGGGAAGACCGACCAGGAGTGCGAGGCCCGCGCCGGGGAGCTGTTCGACCTCGTCGGGCTCTCGACCGACTACCTCCACCGCCATCCGCGCGAGCTCTCGGGGGGGCAGCTGCAGCGAGCGGGAGTCGCCCGCGCCCTCGCGACCGAACCGCAGCTGGTGGTGCTCGACGAGCCGGTCAGCGCGCTCGACGTCTCCACGCAGGCGCAGGTCATCAACCTCCTCGCCGATCTCCAGGACGAGCTCGGGATCGCGTTCCTCTTCATCGCCCACGACCTCGCCGTCGTCCGCCACGTCAGCGAGCGGATCGCGGTGATGTACCTGGGCCGGATCGTCGAGGAAGGTCCGGCCGACGCCCTCTACGACGCCCCGACCCACCCGTACACGCACGCACTGCTCTCGGCGATCCCGGTGCCCAACCCGCGCGTGCAGCGCGGGCGGCCGCGAGTGATGCTCAAGGGCGAGATCCCTTCACCGGCGAACCCGCCGTCGGGCTGCCGGTTCCGGACCCGGTGCCCCTTCGCGATGGACATCTGCGCCGAGGTGGACCCGCCCGACTTCGTGACCCCTGCAGGGATCCACACCCGATGCCACCTGCACACCCACGGACCTGCGCTCGCGGGCGCCCCGATCTCCACGCTCTCGGCTCCGGGCTGAGCCGCGAGGAAGGCGCCGGCCAACGGACCGGCGCCTCCCCGTACTGCGAACCTCGGACGAGCTACTTGACGACGTAGACCCGGTTGAGCTGGGGGCCGTACGGCGCGTTGATGATGTCCACGCCCTTCACCTTGTCCGTCTCGGCGGCGAGCACGCTGTTCTGGTTGAGGAAGACGATCGGCGAATCCTCGAACAGCGTCTTCTGGATGGTGTCCCACGCGGCCTGCTGCTCGGCCACGGTCTTCGAGCCGTCCTGTGTGGTCGCCAACGCCGCAACGATCGCGTCGCTCTTGTACCCGCAGTTGTTCAGGACCGTGGTCTCGCCACCCAGCGCAAGGGAGAACAGCGTCGGATCGAGCTGCACGGTCATCAGGTCGGGCTTGGCGGTGACGGCGTCGGCCGCGAAGTTCGTCGACGTGGTGATCTCGAGGTCGAGGCCCACGTCCTTCAGGTTGCTCTGCACGATCTCCGCGATCGCCGGGTACGGCGCCTGGGACGGGATCACCGACGAGACCTTCGTGCCCGGGGCGACGCCGGCCTTCTTGAGGAGCGCCTTCGCCTTCTTCTGGTTGAAGCTGTAGGTCTTCGCCAGCGACTTGTTGTAGAAGGGCGACGACGGCGTCAGCGCCGTGATCGACGGAGGTCCGGTGCCCGCGAGCGCCGCCTCGTTGATGGCATCACGGTCGACGGCGTACTGGATCGCCTGGCGCGCTTCCTTCGTGGCGAAGGCCGTGGAGGTCGGACACAGGGCGAGGTCGTAGACCCCGTCTCCCCCCGCCGCGGTCACGGCCAGGCCCGGCTGCGACCTGATCGTCTCGATGGAGTCCGGCGGGATCGACCAGGTGAGGTCGATGGTCCCGGCCTGGAGCGCACTCACCGACGGCGGCCCGGTGGGCGTGTCGATGAACTCGAAGCCCGCGACCTTCTGCGACTTCTTGTCCCAAGCCGTCGGGTTCTTCTTCAGCACGACCTTGCCCGTCTCGTGGCTGTCGAGCAGGTACGGGCCGGCACCCACGTTGGGCTCACCCGTCGGTGACGACACCGCGAAGTAGTTCGAGTTCTTCAGGTCCTCGTTGATCAGGGTCTGAGCGATCGGCTTGTCCAGGTGGATGCGGATCGTGTGGTCGTCGACCACCTCGACCTCGGTGATCGCCTGGATGTTCGGCACCTGGTTCGGACGGTTCGGGATCTTGTCCCAGGCGGCCTTGACCGCGGCCGCGTCGAACGGCGTGCCGTCGGAGAACTTCACACCCTGCCGCAACGTGAGCTCGACGGTGCTGGGGTCCGGCGTCGTCCACTTGGTGGCCAGCCCCGGCTCACCCTTGCCGTCGGGGGTGTTGTGGATCATGGTGTCGTAGATCAGGTCGACCCAGAGGCGCACGCTCGGGTTCTGCGCGGCCGAGTTCTCGTCCGGGTCGAACCAGGGCCCGCCGTTGTCCTCGATCGGGACGCCGACCCGCATCGACCGCGTTCTTGTCGACCTTGCCTCCGCCGGCGGCACCCGCCGCCTCGACGCTCAGCCCGCCGAAGAGCGTGACGACGGTCAGCACCGCCGCCCACCGAACGGCGCGCCCACGAGATCGTGACATTGCTACCCCCCATATCGAGCCCCGAAAGCGTGGCCCGTATGGGCCATCACCCTCCGAAGTGCCAAAACCTAACATCACCGTCGCGCTGTCGCTAGGGCACCCTCCCAGAACCTCAGTCATTCGAGGTGGATACCGGACGGTCCAAAAACGCCTTGTCTAACAGGGGCGTCATTCGGCGGCTCCGAGGATGTCTAACATCGGTCAGTCAGCTCGACCCGCCCGACTCGACCCACCCGGCTGCCTCCCAGGAGATCCCATGAGCGCCACCAGCAGCACCCTCTCCCCGCCCCGCTGCGCCACCCGGACCGGTTCTTCGTCGGCGGCGAGTGGGTGGCGGCCAGCACCGACACCGTGCTGGACGTGATCGATTCTGACACCGAGGAGGTCTTCCTCACCGTCGCGGGCGCCGCCGCGGACGACATGGCCCGAGCGGTCGACGCCGCCCGGCGTGCGTTCGACGAGGGCCCGTGGCCCCGGATGACGCACGCCGAGCGGGCCGGATGGATCCGGCAGCTCGCCGCCGGGATCCAGGCACGCGGCACCGACCTGGGCCAGCTCTGGCCACGCGAGTCCGGGGTGATCTTCGCGCGTCGCGCAGCACGCCGGGCGGATCGGTTTCGGTGCCCTCGAGCAGTACGCGGCGCTCGCCGACACCTTCCCGTTCGAAGGAGCGCGCCCAGCCGACGCTCGGCGGTGACTTCGGTCTGCTCGTGCGCGAACCGGTCGGCGTCGTCGGCGCGATCATCCCGTGGAACGCGCCGACCGCGCTGATCTCGCACAAGATCGGGCCTGCGCTCCTCGCCGGCTGCACCGTGGTCCTGAAGCCCGCGCCGGAGGCACCCGGCGAGGCGTACGTGTTCGCCGAGGTGGCCGAGGAGATCGGGCTGCCGGCCGGCGTGCTCAACGTGCTCACCGCCGATCGCGAGGTCTCCGAGCTGCTCGTGACCAACCCGGGCGTCGACAAGATCACCTTCACCGGCTCGACCGCGGCCGGCCGGCGCATCGCGTCGCTCTGCGGCGAGCGCATCGCCCGCTGCACCCTCGAGCTCGGCGGCAAGTCGGCGGCAGTGATCCTCGACGATGCCGACCTGGCGAGGGTGGCGAAGACGATCTCGCCGCGCCGAGTGCGCGATCTCGGGTCAGGTGTGCTCCTCGCTGACTCGGATCGTGGTGCCGCGACCGCGGCACGACGAGCTCGTCGAGGCGCTGGCCGCCACGTTCTCGAAGGTGCGCGTCGGCGACCCCTTCGCCGAGGAGACGCAGATGGGTCCCCTCGCGGCGGAGCGCCAGCGGGATCGCGTCGAGGGCTACATCGCGAAGGGCATCGAGGAAGGCGCGACGCTCGCCACGGGTGGGGGCCGCCCGAAGGATCTCGAGCGCGGCTGGTACGTCGAGCCGACGGTCTTCGGCAACGTCGACAACCACTCGGCCATCGCGACCGACGAGATCTTCGGTCCCGTCCTGACCGTCATCCCCGCCGACGACGAGCAGGACGCCGTCCGGATCGCGAACGACACGATCTACGGGCTGAACGCATCGGTCTTCACCGACGACGCGGACCGCGCCCGTGAGGTCGCCGGGCAGCTCCGGTCCGGCACGGTCGGGCAGAACGCGTTCCGCACCGACTTCGGCATGGCGTTCGGCGGCTTCAAGCAGTCGGGCATCGGGCGCGAGGGCGGGAAGGAAGGACTCGTGCCGTTCCTCGAGACCAAGACGGTGATCCTCGACGGCACACCGAAGGGATACGACGAGGCACCATCGACGCGACCCCTTCCCGAGCTCACGCCCGCCAACGAGTGGTTCTGGACGTCCGGCGCCGACGGGCAGCTCCGGATCCAGGTGTGCGACGACTGCGCGACTGCTGTCCATCCACCCACTCCGGTGTGCCCGGCGTGCCGCAGCCTCTCGTGGACCCCGACGGTCGTGTCCGGCCGTGCGACGGTCGTCGCCCGCACGATCAACCGCCACCAGTGGCTCCCGGATCTCCCGCCCCCGTACGCGATCGCGATCGTCGCCCTGGCCGAGCACCCCGACGTCCGGCTGACGACGAACGTGGTCGGCTGCGAACCCGACGAGGTGCACATCGGGCAGGAAGTGGCCGTGCGCTTCGAGCAGCAAGAGGACGTGTACCTGCCCCTGTTCGAGCCCACCGGGAGCGAGAACCCGACCGACCTCGTCGGCGAGCCGGAGCGCCCGACACCCCGGCCACCCGTGAGCGCCGACCGCTTCGAGCACAGGGTGGTGCTCTCCGGCGTCGGGCGTTCGGCGATCGGCCGTCGCCTCATGCGCGACCCGCCGCCCTCGCGGTCGACGCGTGTCTCGCCGCGGTCGCCGACGCCGGGCTCACGCTCGATGACATCGACGGGCTGTCCACCTATCCCGGACTCGCGGGCATGGGCATCAGCGAGGGCGGCACCACCCAGATCGAGGAAGCCCTCCGGATCCAGCCGACCTGGACGAACGGCGGCGGTGAGCTCCCCGGCCCGGGCGGCGCGGTGATCCAGGCGATGCTCGCCGTGGCGAGCGGCCTGTGCCGGCACGTCCTGTGCTTCCGCACGGTGTGGGAGGCGACGTACGCCGCGCTCGGGCTCGGGGGCATGGGCGGCCCCCGAGTCTCGGGCCCCCTGACGGAGTGGCGGGCGCCGTTCGGTGCGATGTCCGCCGCGAACTGGATCGCGATGCACGCGAGCCAGTACTTCCACCGGTACGGCGCGACGCGCGAGATGCTCGGATGGATCGCGATCAACGGCCGGACCAACGCGGCGCGCAACCCACTCGCGATCTACCGCGAACCGATGACCATGGACGACTACCTCGCGGCACGTCCGGTCACCGATCCGTTCGGGCTCTACGACTGCGACGTGCCGTGCGACGCGTCGATCGCCGTGATCGTCTCCGACGCCGCGGTCGCCCCCGATCTGCCGCACCCCGCGATCACGGTCGACGCCGTCGGGACCCAGATCACCGAGCGCGTGTCGTGGGACCAGGGCACCTTGACCCACGAACCGCAGGTCATCGGGCAGTCGGCGCACCTCTGGACGCGGACGAGCCTCCGGCCGAGCGACGTGGACCTCGCGCTGGTGTACGACGGGTTCACGTTCAACGCGATCTCATGGCTCGAGGCGCTCGGGTTCTGCGAGTTCGGCGAGGCGAAGGACTGGCTCGACGAGGGCCGGCGCATCGCGCTCGACGGGGAGATCCCGGTCAACCCGCACGGCGGCCAGCTGTCCGAGGGACGCACACACGGCTTCGGGTTCCTCTCCGAGGCGATGCTCCAGCTCCGCCACGATGCCGGCGAGCGCCAGGTCGCCGACGCGAAGACCGCGCTCGTCACCTCCGGGGGCGGTACCCCTTCCGGGGTGCTGCTCCTGCAACGGGACGGCGCCTGAGCGACGGCGCGCCGTCAGCCTTCGGGCGCAGCCGTGAAGTCCGTGCGCAGGCGCGTCAGCGTGCTCGTGGCGATGCGCCATGCGCCGTCGAGCTTCACGTAGGTCTCGTGGTAGTGGCCGTAGGCGTGCATCTCCGAGCCGTCGGGCCACCGCAGCATGTCCTCCATCGCCCACACCCCGGTGGCCGTCGTCGGAGAGGTCAGCTCGATCTCGGGCATGTGGCCGTGGTGCACGGTGACGACGTCCCCGATCGCGCTCTGGAGGAACGCCATGAACTCGTCGGCACCGGTGACCACGCCGCCCCCCGAGGACGAGGTGTCCATGACCACGTCGTCGGTGAAGACCTGACGCATCGCGCCCCAGTCCTTGGTGTCCATCGTCCGGAAGTACCGCGCCTTCAGCTGCTTGATGGCTTCGATCTCTGCGAGCGGCGCGGCATCCCCGGTCGGCGTCGGATCGGCCGAGACCATGGTGAACTTCCGTCGGGCGATCTTCCAGCCTTCGGTCGTGCGCGCGAGCTCGTCGTCGTAGTACCCCGTGCCGTGCGCGACGAGTCGCTCATCGAGACCCATGAGGATCACGTCGACGTAGCTGCGCGCGACCACGCCCTCACCGTCCGACGTGACGACCTGGTTCGTGATGCGGTGCAACGAGCGGCCGAGGGGCTCGTGCACCTGCTCCATCCACGCAGTGAGCTCCTCGCCGCTGTGCCAGATCCCGATGTCGCCGTAGTCCGCCTCACAGTCGTCGGTGAAGCACGACCGGAGCAGCACCCAGTCCTTACGGTCGATGCCGGTCGCGTAGCGCACCAGCAGCTCGGTGACGTCCTGTCGAGCCTCACGACCCACCCCGGGCTGCGTCACGATGCACATCTCTTCCGTCGGCCGCGCGTCGTCGCTCAGCGCGCGACACGTGGGCCGATGGTAGGACGTCGGTGTGAAGCCCACTGCCCGACAGCTGTTCGGTCCCGAAGGGACGCCGCGGGTCGCCGTGGTCGGCGCGGGGTTCGGCGGGCTCGCCGCTGGGGTCAAGCTCGAGCAGGCCGGCATTCACACGTTCACGATCTACGAGTCGTCGCTCGGTGTGGGCGGTACCTGGTGGGACAACACCTACCCCGGCGCCGAGGTCGACGTCGGTTCGCACCTCTACTGCTTCTCGTTCAAGCCCTACGACTGGACGCGCACCCACGCCCGGCAACCCGAGCTCCAGCGGTACCTCGACGAGACGGTCGACGAGTTCGGACTCCGATCGCACCTGCGGCTCGGCCTCGGTGTTGAGTCTGCGACCTGGGATGACGACCGCCACTTGTGGGCCGTCCGCCTCACCGACGGCACCGTCGACGAGTGCCACGTCCTCATCAGCGGCGTCGGCTTCCTCAACGTCCCGCGCCTCCCGAACTGGCCGGGGCTCGACGAGTTCGCGGGCCCCGCCTTCCACACCGCGCGATGGGACCACGAGCAGGATCTCGCCGGCAAGGTCGTGGCGGTCGTGGGCACCGGCTCGTCGGCGACCCAGGTCGTCCCCGCGATCCAACCCATCGTGGAGCAGCTGTACGTGTTCCAGCGTGAGCCCGGATGGGTCATGGCGAAGGGTGAGCACGACCTGACCGACGACGAGCGCGCCGCGTTCGGCACATCGTGGCGCCGCAAGCGGGAGCGATGGCGCCAGCAGTACGTGTTGGAGAAGAGCCTGTGGCGCGGGAACCTCTACCGTCCGGGCACCAAGGTGAACGAGGCGCGTGAGGCAGCTCTGCCGCCGGTACATCGACCGTCAGTTCGCCGATCGGCCCGACCTGCGCGAGGCGGTCACCCCGAAGTACCCGTACCCGGGCAAGCGGCCCGTCTTCGCGAGCTCCTTCTACCCCGCGCTCAAGCGGGAGAACGTGGAGCTGGTCCCCCGGTCCGTCGTCTCGCTGACACGCAACGGCATCATCGACTCCGACGGAGTGGAGCGCGCCGTCGACGTCGTCGTCATGGCGACCGGGTTCCAGCCCGCGAACTATCTCGCCCGCCTGCCCGTCACCGGCCGGAACGGTCAGACGATCCAGGAGTACTGGGCCGACGAGCCGCACGCGTTCCTCGGCATCACGGTGCCCGGGTTCCCCAACTTCTTCATGCTCTACGGGCCGGGCACCAACGGCGGCGAGATCGTGACGATGCTCGAGAGCCAGGCGGAGTTCGCGGTGCGCGCAGTGAAGCGCATGATCCGCGAGCGCGTCACCGCCGTCGAGGTGAAACCGGCGTATGAGGCTCGTTGGCGACGCTGGCTCGAGCGGCGCATCGAGGGCACCTCGTGGACCATGAGCAAGAACTACTTCACCTCGCCGACCGGCAAGGTCGTGACCCAGTGGCCGTCCACCAACCTGCACTACCGCGTGCTGACCAAGGTGCTCGGCCGCGCCTCGGAGCGGACGCGGCGGCAGGAGCCCCCGACCCCGCGAGGTCTCGGCGCTGACGTCGAGCGGTCATGAGCGTGGTCGAGCGGTCATGCGGGGTCCCACAATGGACGACGGCATCGGGTCGTCGGACCCCACTTCTCGGACTGACCCGAACCCCCGAACGGTGCCGCGTCAACCGGTGAAGCGCGGCGCGAGCTCCACGGGAGTCGCGGTCGCCGCAGCCGTCGGCGAGTCGAAGGTCGCGGAGAACGCGGCGTCGGCGGTCACGAAGACGAACTGGTTCCAGTCGGTACTCGTCCATTGCGACGAGTCCGCCCCGGTGGGGAGGTACACGAACGACCCG
The DNA here is from genome assembly GCA_963720675.1 of uncultured Acidimicrobiia bacterium. Classification (GTDB taxonomy): domain Bacteria; phylum Actinomycetota; class Acidimicrobiia; order IMCC26256; family PALSA-555; genus JALHSW01. The sequence continues at coordinate 1,145,460 of CAVRGH010000010.1, forward strand.
TCGGCATACGTGCTCGGGGTCGCGATTCCCCATGGCCCCATCCCCTTGCCGACGTCGGCAGCGAAGTCGAGTGCGATGGACGCGAACAGCACGTACTGCTGGCCCACCACGACCGGGATCTCGGGGGTGGCGAACGTGATGCTCTCCATGCCCACCCCGCTCGTGTGCACGGCTGCGCTCTGGAAGAGCTCGGGACCCGTCGCCTTGGTGCCGTCCCAGGCGTACACGAAGCCGCGGAAGACCAGTTCGGCCGGAAGGTCCATCCGGAACGTGAACGAGGTCAGGACGATCGGCGTGCCCGGCGCGGCGACTGCCGGAGCGATGACCGTCTGCCCGTACGTCGGGGCGCGTCGTCTCCGAAGTAGGACGCTTCACTGTTCTCGTCTGCGAGCGTGCTGATCACGACCGGGGAGCCGCTCGCTGCGGCCAGGCTGGTCGCGGCGACGGTGACGAGCACCACGACGACCAGGCCCGTGCTGACCCGACGCCACCACTGCATGGTGTTCCCCCGTCCGCTGCTCCGAACGGTAACACCGCCCGCTCGGGCCGCCTGGGTGTCCGCGCCGCCGGTTCCCACGCCCAAGAGCTCCGATCATGCGCGGAACATGTGCTGTTCCATCATCGGTCGCATCTCGGCGTTCACCAACTCCAGCCGTACTCGGAGGGGGTCCTGGTGGTATGCGAACATTCGCGGCGGCGCGTCCCCATGCCCGTCCGTGAGCTCGAGCGGACACGCCGCCACACGCAACCTTTCCGAGTCGGTGGCGAGCGCATCCGTGAAGAACCCGATGTGGTGCAGGTTCGAGTGCTCGTTGCAGACCCACGGCGTGCCCGGGGTCTCCTGGATCAACTCGAGGTACGGCGCCGCGGCCGTGTAGCGGGTCCGGTTCGGGAGGACGAGGTCACGACCGTCGCCGTCCCGCACCTCGATCTCGTACTCCATGATGGGACCCCACTCGACGCCGAGCAGCTCGGTGAAGCGCTCGCACCCCGCTTCGAGGTCCGGCACCACGATGCCGACGTGGAACAGCTCGGGCATGGTCAGGAGATCGTGTACTCGGCCGGGTCGGCGTGGCGGGTCCAGTGCCAGTACACCTCGATGGGCCACGGCGACAGCGTGAAGATCTTGCCGTCGGGGTTCTTGTAGTGGCTGTGCTCGATCGCCGGGTGTGACCACACCAGCTGGTCGATCTCGTCGCGGTAGCGCACGAGATACTCGTCGTGGACGTCCTGGCGCACCTCGATCGAGCGTGCGTCGGCGGTGAGCACCGCGTGGATCGCGCTCATCGTGTAGGAGACCTGGCACTCGGAATGGATGATGATGCTCGCCCCGTGCGCGAGGTTGGTCCCCGGGCCGTAGAGCAGGAAGAGGTTCGGGAAGCCGGGGACGGTGATGCCGAGGTACGCCGTCGGCTCGTCACCCCACTGCTCGTGCAACGACACGCCATCCCGCCCGAAGATCTCGATCGGCGTCAGGAAGTCGTTGTGCTGGAAGCCGGTTGCATAACAGATCACGTCGGCCTCGTGGAGCTCGCCGTCGACGGTGACCACGCCCTCCGGCACGACACGTTCGATCCCGATCCGCACGAGCTCGACGTTGGGCTTCTTGAGCGCGGCGAACCAGGTGCCGTTGTCCTGGAGGATGCGTTTGCCGGCCGGCGGGTACGGTGGCGTCGACTTCTCGATCAGGTCGGGACGCCCCTCGAGGTGCGAGCTCATCCACCCGAGGAGGTACTCGCGTCGCGCCGCGCTCTCCGCATTGTTCGCGAGGCCGCCGGCCGCGTCGTCGTAGGCCGGGTCGCGTCGATAGCTCTCCGTCCCGAGCCCGATCCCCGGGTAGATCATCAGGAAGCGGAACCATCGCCCGTAGAACGGGAGGTGACGCATCGCCCACGCGTCACCCGGCGGGACAGGTTCGTGGTACGACGGGTTGGGCAGCACCCACTGCGCGGTGCGCTGGAAGATGTCGAGGTGCGCGACGTCGTCGGCGATGGTCGGTGCGATCTGGAAGCCGCTCGCGCCGGCGCCGACGAGCGCGAACCGCGTGCCGCTGATGTCGAGGTCGGCCGGCCATCGGGCCGAGTGGAACGACGGGCCCACGAAGTCATCCATGCCGGGGATATCGGGCATCCGCGGTTGGTTGAGCGAGCCGACACCGCTGATCAGGAACCGCGCGTCGAGCGTCTCGGTCGTACCGTCGGTGGAGCGCACCTCGACTCGCCAACGTCCGGAGTCCGCGTGCCAGGTGGCGCCGGTCACCTCGGTGTCGAACCGACAGTGCGGCCGCAGCCCGTACTTGTCGACCACGCGCGTGAAGTACGCCTCGAGCTCGGGCTGCCGACAGAAGTATTCCGACCAGTGGTCGCCCGGCTCGAACGAGAAGCAGTAGTGGTGGCTGCCGACGTCGACGCGCGCGCCCGGATACCGGTTGTCGCGCCACGTCCCGCCCGGGCCCGGTCCCTTCTCGACGATCGTGAACGGCAGCCCGGCCTGCGCGAGTCGGATCGCGGCGACGATGCCCGACTCCCCGCATCCGATGACGACGACCGGCGAGTCGGCCTTCACCGCGGCCGGGATCTCGTCACCCCAGGTGACGGCACCGCTGTCGGCGCCGTCGAGCTGGAGGTCCTCGAGGAACATCGGCACGAGGTCGTCGCCGAGCGGCTTGCACGCGAGGAACGCCATCATCTCGACGACGAGCTCGGTCGGGAGCGTCTTCGGCACGCACCCGGCGTCGCGGTACGCCAGCACCGCCGGCAGGGCGCGCCGGCGGACTTCTGCGCAGTCCTCCTCCGAGATCGCGCCCTGGAACTGCATCGACGTCGCGATCTTCGGCCGCGACGTCTCCGCGGATCCACGACGGATCGCCCGTCATGTGGACCAGGGAGCACAACAACGCCGGGACGCTCAGGTCCTCGAGCATCGCCGCGACGGTGGCTTCGTCGTCGGTGAAGGGCGTACCGGCGTGCGGGTTCGTGATGTCGGGGTCTTGTGCCATCAGCACGTTGTCTAGAGCATCACGACGTCGGAGGACAGCCGGAGCTCCTCGGGTAGGCCCGGGATCAGCCGACGATCTCGCTCGTCTGCATGACCGGGCTGATGGTGGTGTAGTTGGCGACGTCGGCCATCACGTCGGCGGTGCCCGGCAAACCGAGCGCAGCGCCCATGGCGTCGGTCGACTCGAACGTGAAGTGCACGGCAGCGACGTACGGACCGTCGACGCCCTTGTCGATCTCGGCGTTGTCGAGGCCCCACGTCTTCAGTGCCAGCGGCACATGGCTGTTCACGTAGTAGTCGTGGTCGAAGGTCGCACCTTCGGTGGTCGGGTAGAACACGCTCAACCGGATCATCGGTCTCACTCCTTGGTCTTCACGGGCTCTCCTCCACGCGCGTGAGGAGCCCGCCACGGTACACCGCAGCTCAACCAACCGGCTTCCGGCAACTGCCGATGTCCGGCGCGGGAACTTGCGACTGCTCGTGCGTGTCGCGTCGCGTCAACCGCTCGCGATGCCGGCGAGCACCTCGGTGATCGGCATGTCGCTGACCGCTGCCTCGGGCCGCGACAGGAACACATCGACGTGATAGCTCCCTTCGGCCTCTTTGCCTGCGGGATCGACGCCGAGCGCCGACAGCTCGGCGAGAGCGAAGTCGCGCTCGTCGTCATCCGTGAATCGACGCTGCGGGAACGTGACGCCGTCGAGATGCTCGGTGACGAGCCCATGCCTCTCCAGGCAACCGATGATGGGCTCGTACGACACGGTACGAAGACACAGGCTCGCGACCCAAGGTGCGTCGCCTGGACGTGCGCCCAGCAGCCGGTCGAACGTTCGCTCGGTGATGTAGCCCACACCCCCGGTCACCGTGACCAGGTCGACCTGGTTCATGAGCTTCTCGAGATCGGGTGACGGATCGGCGACCTCGAGGTTCTCCGCGAACCCGGCCTCGAGCAGGCCGGCTTCCACCGCATAGTCGACCGCGGCGGGCGCGGCATCGACTCCGGCAACTCGCAAGCCGGCGTCGATGCGGTGCTCAGCGAAGAACTTCCGGTCGATCGCCGCCAGCGCATCGGGCGCCAAGTCGCCTCGCGTGGTCGTAGTGGTCGTAGTGGTCGTAGTGGTCGTAGAGATCGTCGAGCTCGAGATCGTGCTTCAGCAGTGCCGCATTCACACCGTAGGAGCAACACAAGTCGACGACCGTCGGGTCCTCGGCATCCAGCACGTCGAGCACCTGTTGAAAGACGCGGTGGCCGTGTTCAGGCACCTCGTATCCGAACGCGCCCAGACCCCGATAGTACGCACGAGGGTCAGGTTGCTCGTAGAGTTCGTCGAAGTTCGCCTTGCCAACGTGGTCGCATGTCTGGGTCTCGGTCATCGTCTTCTCTCTGTCGACTGGGCAACCACCATGGGTCCGGCATTCCGGCGCGCGGCAACGACTGGGGACGCCTTTGCCCGGCGGAGGGACCCATCGTTGCCGTCGCGCATTGCAGCCGTGCGACGGTCTTGTCGCGGTCCTGCAGCGATCTCGCAACATCTCCGAGGAGGGTCGAGTCAGCGCCAGCACGGCCCGTCCGGACGCCCTGGGTGCACTGGTCCCGCCTGTGGCTGCGGCGTTGGCGCGGGCACCCCGGTCGAACCGTCAGCCGGTGAAAGTGGCCTTCGGGATCGCGAGGCGACGCCGACGATCGCTCACCCCTGGACCCCGATCACCGCGTCGAGGGCGATCAGCCCGTCGACGGTCACGCGCAGCGGATTGATCTCCACGCTCTCGATCGCGTCGTGCTCGACGACCAGGGCACCCACGACGGCGATCGCCCGCGCCACGGGAGCATCGTCCATCACTGGACCGTGACGAGGGTGCCGAACCTGATCCGGAAGCGCCCGGACCATCTCAGCGAGGTCCTCGGTGCTCAACGGCGCGAGGCGCATCGCGACCGGTGGTGCGAGCTCGGCCAGGGTGCCGCCCAGTCCGAGCATCACCGTCGGGCCGAAGACCGGGTCGCGGATCGCGCCCACGATGAGCTCGGGACCCGGACCGACCTGCTCCTCGATCAGCACGTGATCCGTGTCGAGTCCTGCAGCGACGAACCCGTCGAGCGCGGTGACGAGCATCCCCGCATCGAACAGCCCGGTCTGCACGCCTCCGACGTCGGCCTTGTGCGTGATCGAGGGATCGAGCACTTTCGCCACGACCGGGGCACCGAGATCCGCCATCGCAGCCAAACACTCCTCGCGCCCGGCGCACACGCGGCGCCGAGGCGTTCGCACCCCCAGGGACGTCGAGGAGGCGCTTCGCGTCGTCCTCGTCGAGTGGCGACACGATCGGTGTCTGGTGACTCAGGGGTTCCCACTCGAGCTCGTTTGCACATCGGTGCCACGAACGCGCGCGCGCCACTACGGCGCGGACACCGTGCGCCAGGCGATCGGGCGCGTCGAAGAGCGCGATTCCCATGGTGCTCAGCTCTCGTCGGCGCGCGGCTCCGACATCGGCCGGACCGGTCGCTCCCACGAGCACGGGGGTCGCTGACGACACCAGGCCTCGCACGGCCGCGACCGGGTCGACCGCATCGGGCTCTTCGAGCGCGAAGCAGGCGACCAGGTCGATGGCCGGGTCCGAACCCACCGCCGCCAGCACATCCGAGAACGACTGACCCGGCCGCGCCGTGTCGACGGGGTTCTCCTGGAACGTGATCGGCTCGAGCAGCTGGCCGAGGCGCTCCCTGGTGGTCGGGGCGAGCTGCGGCAGCGACACGCCGCGGTGCCGCAGCATGTCGGCCACGATCAGACCAGGACCCGCCTGCCCGGTCACGAGCCCGACACCGGGGTCTGCCGCCGACAGCGTCGGCACGGCGGCGAGGGCACGAGCCGCATCGATGAGCTCCGACGGCCCTTCGACCACGATCGCGCCCGCCTGCACCAGCGCTGCACACGTGAGGGCATGGCTACCGATCATCGCACCGGTGTGCGAGGCACCGAACTTGGCGACATCGGCGCGTCCGATCACCATCGCGACGACCGGCTTCACCGCTGCAGCCCTGCGTACCGCGTCGATGACGGCTCGTCCGTCGGTGAAGCCTTCGATATGGACGGCGATGACGCCGGTCTGCTCATCGCGCGCCAGGTGGTCCAGCACGTCCGTGAAGCCGACGTCGATCGCGTTGCCGAGACCGACTCCCAACCGCAACCCGAGGCCCTCGTTCGCCGCGAGGTACGACAGGACGAAGTTCACGCCCCCGCTCTGCGCGACGATCGACAGGGGTCCTGGATGCAGGGCGCCGACGTCGGGGAGAAATGTCGCGTTGACCGAGTCGACGCAGTTGATGAACCCCGAGGTGTTGGGACCCAGCACGCGAATCCCGCGTGCCGCGCGCCACCTCGGCCGTGCGCGCCTGCAGGTCGCGTCTCGCATCGTCGCCGGTCTCGGCGAATCCTCCCGCGTAGACGACGGCCGCAGGAACCTCGGCAGCACCACAATCGTCGAGGACGTCGGGTACCGCCTCGGGAGGGACGGCGACGAGCGCGAGGTCGATCACCGCCGGGATGGCCGCGACCGTGGCCGATGCCACCCGGTCCATGACCTTCCGGGACCGGCGATTGACCGGATGCAGCGAACCGGAGAACCCGGCGAGCGATCTCATCAGCGCGTTCCCGAGCTTCGCCTCGTCGTCGGACGCCCCGACCACTGCGATGGATCGCGGGCTGAACAAGCGGGCGAGCGGCGCGCGGGCGGGCACGACGGCAGTCTACGGCGGCATTCGACACTTCATCGACGTCCCGATCTTGCTTCGTGGTAGATCCCCGCGTAGCGTGCGGCCGATGCGGTACCCGGACGTCGCCATCCCGCTCGGAGCGACGTGGTCCTCGCCGTTCGCCCGCTGGCAGGGCTCGCTCGCGAACCTGAGCAGCCTCGACCTCGCGACCCAGGTCACGCGCGATGCCCTCGATCGGGCATCGCTCCCGGTCGAGGCGATCACCGACCTCGTCCTCGGGATGACGGTGCCGCAGCGCGAATCGTTCTACGGAGCACCGACCCTGGCCGCGCGCCTCGGGGCGCCCGCGATCACCGGTCCGTCCATCACCCAGGCGTGCGCGACCTCCGTGGCGTGCATCCACGCAGCCGCGAGCGCGATGGACGACCACGCGGTGACGCTCGTGGTCACGACCGATCGATTGAGCAACAGCCCGCTGGTCATCTACCCGGCTCCGAGCACCCAGGGAGGCACCCCGGAGGTCGAGCGCTGGTCGCTCGACAACTTTGCCCGTGATCCCTGGGCGGGCGAGTCGATGATGGCGACCGCCGAAGCCGTCGCGGCAGAGGAGGGCATCACCCGCGGCGAGCTCGACGACGTGACGGCGCGACGCTACGAGCAGTACGCGGACGCGCTCACCGACGATCGGTCGTTCCAGCGGGCCTGGATGGTGCCGGCGGTGATCCCGCGCCGCCGCGGCGAGCCGGTCGTCGTGGACGAGGACGAAGGCATCACCGCGACCACCGCGGAATCGCTGACCGCGCTGCGGCCGGCGACCGCCGACGGCGTGGTCACCTTCGGCACCCAGACCCACCCCGCAGACGGAACCGCGGGCATGGTGCTGACGACCGTCGCGAGAGCGAAGGAGCTCAGCGGGGGACGCGGGGTCGCTCGGGTGCTCTCGAGTGGATTCGCCCGGGTCGAGCCTGCTCGCATGCCGCGAGCGCCGGTGCCGGCGGCGCGAGCCGCGCTGGACGCGGCCGGCCTGGACATCGGCGACCTCGACGTGGTGAAGACCCACAACCCGTTCACGGTGAACGACGTCTACTTCGCCCGTGAGACCGGCTTCCCGGTTCACGAGATGAACCCCTTCGGCTCGAGCCTCGTGTACGGCCACCCGCAAGGTCCGACGGGGGCCCGTGGCATCACCGAGCTCCTGGAGTGCCTCGTGCGGAGAGGTGGTGGCGTCGGTCTGTTCACCGGCTGCGCCGCCGGCGACTCGGGCGCAGCGCTCGTGCTCCGCGTCGAGTAGCCGAGCACCCGCGGCCGGTTCCGCACGCCTACGCGTCGGCCGCGTGCTCGAGCTCCTCGAAGTAGCCGACTGCGTCGGACTGCCAGGCCGAATGACACTCATCGAACACCTGGCGGGCGCGATGGCCCGGCCAGCCCGGCGGGAGCAGCTCGTCGGGCAGCTCTGGATCGATGTACACGAACTTCCTCCACCGATGTACGAGATCGATCGTCGCGGCGAAGCGCGCCCGCGGGGTCTTCGGCGAGCGGCGCTCGAACGCCTGCGCGAACGCCCGGTACTCGTCGGACAGTGATGCCAGGTCCCAGGCTCGGTCGAGCAGCGTCGACGCGGTGACGAGGGAGCCGACCTCTCCGATGAAGACCATTGCGTTCTCCGCGAGCTCGAGCTCGTTCAGCACCTCATTCGCGAGCTGCTCGCGCTCGACGTGAGGCGTGATCGCGACCCCCGCGCTGAGGAACCCGAAGCCGGCGAACGCGAGCCGACTCCGGAGGAGGTGCCGCTTCGACCGAAGGTCTTCGGGTACCGAGCAGAGCACGATCAACCATCGGTTGTCCCAGTCGGGCGCGCCCGCACCGAAGCCGAAGATGCGCTCTCCGCCGACCCTGAGCATCTCCACCGCCTCGGGCGTGAGGGAGCGCCGAACCCGTCGGCCTTCACGACGGCCGACAACCAGCCCTTGCTCGCCGAGCCGACTGAGCGCCTGCCGCGCGTTGCGCTCCTCGACGCCGACGGCGTCGAGGGCCGCGATGAGTGTCGTGGTCCAGGCCTCGCCGCCACGCGGCTCGACGAAGCGTCCGAGGATCGTGACGAGCACGGCCTTCGCGCTGGTGCCCGACCGCGGACGCAAGGCGTTCCGCGGCATCGGCTGCGATCGCGCGCTCGCTCACGCATCACCTCGCTGCTCACATCCGGATCGACGCGGCCGGGGCCGAACCGTGGTTGCGCCGCACGCGCGACGCTCGACGGGGTCTTGCTGTGATGTCAGCCCACTGCCTATCGTCGTCGTCATCGTGGACTCGCCGGAGATCCAGCGTCCTGAGCGGGCTCTCCTCGACCTCCGACTGCAGTGGATGGACGAGGGAACCCGTCGATTCGATGCCGTGGTCCATCGCCTGCGCGACGACGAGCTCCCCGAACCGTCTGCGCTCGCGTCCTGGACGCGCGGGCACGTCGTCGCCCACGTCGCGCGCAACGCCGACGCCCTGGACAACCTGATCACCTGGGCACGCTCCGGCATCGAGACACCGATGTACGAGACCTCCGAGCAGAGGGCTGCCGACATCGAGGCTGGCGCGCACCGGTCGGCCGATGCGCTGCGGACGGACCTCGAGAAGGCGGAACGGCGATTCTCGTCGGCCGTCGCATCCCTGCCGCTCGACCGGTGGGCGTCGGAGGTTCGCACCCAGACCGGGCGGGTGATCAGCGCGACCGAGATCCCCTGGATGCGTTGTCGGGAGGTCTGGGTGCACGCGGTCGATCTGAACGCCGGGGCGACCTTCGCCGATCTCCCCCCGGCGCTGGTCGACGTCTTCCTCGAGGAGGTCACCCGGACCCTCGGAGCACGAGACGAGTGCGACGAGATCGAGCTCGGCGCCACCGACACCGATCGGTCGTGGTCCATCGGTCCGGCGACCGAGGACCAGGTGATCGTGCGCGGGCCCGCCCACGAGCTCCTCGGTTGGGTCCTCGGGCGCAACCCCGGCGCGGCGCTCACCTGCTCGACCGGCTCCGTGCCGACCCTGCCCCGCTGGCTCTGACCGCCCACCGGTGTCAGTACACCCCCTCGGCGTCGCGGTCACGGGCTCGCGGGCCGTACGGGGCGCTGTCGAGCCACCCGCCGGCTCGGATCCCGCGTCGCGCTCGGCGCGCCGCACGCGCCTGGCGGAGACGCGTGAGGGGACCGTGCGCACGCATGTGCTCCAGGGCGAGTCCGGCCGCCGCGCGGTTGTACTCCGCGGCACTGCGGCGGGACTCCGCGAAGCCGTCGATCTCACCGGCCGCACTCCGGGTGTCCGCCGCATGCTGTGCAGCCGCGATTGCCCGGGCCGCCGCCCGCACATCGGGGACACCCGAGTTCAAGCCGCGCGCACCGAAGGGTGCGAAGAGGTGCGCCGCCTCACCCACGAGGAGCACCCGCCGGTGCTCATCGGTGAATCGGTCCGCGACGACCTGGAGGAACTGGTACGTCGACGCCCACTGGATCCGATCGACGTAGCGCTCGGGCAGGACCTGGCCGACCCAACGCCGCGCACCTTCGTCACCTTCGAACGCACTCAGGTCGTCACCGACGCGACACATGAGATCGACGCGCCAGCCGCCGGTGAAGGGCACGAGCAGGACGTTGCGTCCGTTGACCGCCGGGTGCTGGTAGTGGAAGACCCGAGCCGGCCGGAGCGGGCGCTCCGGATCCTCCGCGACGTCCACGATCACGAAGTGGTTCTCCGAGCGGTCACCGCTGAGCGCGATGCCGAGCGATTGGCGGATCGACGACCGCGCGCCGTCGGCTGCGACCACGTGATCTGCCGCGATGGTCATGCCACCGGCGACGCGCAGCTCCACGCCCTCGGGGCCCGAGTGCGCCGATTCGACCTCGTGGTCCCAGGCGAACTCGACCCCCGCGGCTTCGCACGCGTCGAGGAGCAACCGCTCGAGGTCCACCTGGCCGAGGCTGGCGAACGGCGGGAGGGCACCCGGGTCACCCGGCGAGTACGTGCGGTCGTAGACGAGGTCGCCGCGCCAGTACGTCTGCTTGGTCGCCCACGTCATCCCCCGCCGCGCGACCTCCCATCCCAATCCGTCGGCGACGGCGTTCCAGTGCTCCAGCGTCTGACGGTGGTAGTAGATCGCCCGGCTCCCCGGGCGGGTGCGCCCCGCCGATCCGGCTTCGAGCACCGTGACCGGGAGTCCCTCGGACCGCAGCGCGAGCGCGGCGGTCAGCCCGACGGGTCCGGCGCCCACGACCACGACCCTGGTGTCGTTGCTCGGCGCCGCTCGTGCGCTCATCGGGCGCTCCCGCTCGCGCGCGGGTCCTGGCGCCGCGCTGCTGACATCGGGACAATAGAACACAACGATGACGACCGGGAGCAAACTGTCATATGTCGGATATCCTCCCTCCGGTGAGCCCGATCGACCCTCCCGTGAGCCCGATCGACGAGGATCCGCGGGTCCTCCGACTCCACGCCGACCTGGCCGGCGCCGACCTCGTCCCGCTGTGGACCCAGCGGGACGATCTGATGCCGGTCGTGCCCGCGCCCGCGGCGCGCCCGCACGTCTGGCGCTGGAACGAGGTGCTCCCGCTCGTGGAGGAGGCAGGCGAGGTCGTGGCGGTCGGTCGCGGCGGCGAACGGCGAGCGATCGCCCTCGCGAATCCGGGGCTGGGCGGAGCTGCCTTCGCGACACCGACCCTGTGGGCCGCGGTGCAGTTCCTCGGTCCGGCCGAGGTCGCACCAGCACACCGGCACAGTCAGAACGCCTTCCGTTTCGTGCTCGAAGGCGAGGGGGTATGGACCGTCGTCGACGGTGACCCGGTCGCGATGCGTCGCGGTGACCTCCTGCTCACGGCCGGCTGGGCCTGGCACGAACACCACAACACTGCGGCTGCGCCGATGGTCTGGCTCGACGGACTGGACATCCCGCTCGTGGCGCAGCTCGACGGCGGGTTCTTCGAGTTCGGGGCCGACGAGGTCTCGGACCGCACGACGCCATCCGAGTCGAGGACCGAGCGGCTCTGGGCGCACCCCGGCCTGCGCCCGATCGCGGCTCCGAGCACCGTCGCCTCCCCCCTGTCGGCGTACCGGTGGGCGCACACCGACGCCGCGCTCACGGAGCAGCTCGCGCTCGAGGACGACGGCTATCCCGGCGTCATGGCGCGAGGGCACGCCGCGGTCCGCTTCATGAACCCGGCAACCGGCGGCGATGCACTGCCGACCTTGCGGACCGAGATGCACCGACTGCGCGCCGGGGCCGCAACCACCCCGCTTCGCACCGTCGGATCATCGGTCTGGCAGGTGTTCACCGGACGCGGCGCCGTCGAGCTCGGGGACGAGCGATTCGAGGTCGGTCACGGAGACCTGATCGCCGTCCCGTCCTGGTGCCGGCTGCGGATCACCGCGGACGCCGATCTGGACCTGTTCACCTTCGGCGACGCGCCCGTGTACGAAGCGCTGCGCCTCGACCGCACCGAACGAGAGGAGCCGACATGAGGCTCGCCACCATCCGTACGGATGCGGGTCACGCCACCGTACGACTCGAGGGGACGGCGGCGATCGAGATCGCCGATTCGGATCTCGGCACCTTCCTCGGCCACGACGACTGGCGGACGCGCGCCGATCGCGCATCCGGGCCGAGCCACGACGTTGCGTCGCTCGACTTCGCTCCCCTCGTGCCCCGCCCGGACAAGATCATCTGCGTCGGGCTGAACTACCGGAACCACATCCTCGAGATGGGGCGCGAGCTCCCCGAGCATCCGACGCTCTTCGCGAAGTACTCCTCTTCGCTCGTCGGCGCCCATGACGCGATCGTGCTGCCCCGGGTGTCGTCCGCGGTCGACTGGGAAGCGGAGCTCGCGGTCGTGATCGGTTCGCCGGCCCGCCACGCGTCCGTCGAGCAGGCCCGGGAGCACATCGCCGGCTACTCCGTGCTGAACGACGTCAGCATGCGCGACTTCCAGAATCGGACGCTCCAGTGGCTCCAGGGCAAGACGTTCGAGTCCAGCACCCCGTTGGGCCCCACGCTGGTGACCTCGGACGAGGTCGACCCCGAAGCAGGCCTGGAGATCGTCTGCGAGGTCGACGGAGACCAGATGCAGCACGCGACGACCGCGGATCTGGTCTTCGGGCCGGCCCAGCTCGTCTCCTACATCTCCGACATCTTCACGCTGATGCCCGGTGATGTGATCGCGACCGGCACGCCGGGAGGGGTGGGCCACGCCCGTACACCGCCCCGCTATCTCGAGGACGGCTCGGTCGTCGTCACGCGGATCGAAGACGTGGGTGAGTGCCGAAACCGGTGCCGGCCCGAGGGAGCCTGACCAGCCGCGCGCTCAGGTCTGGCCCCACACCCGTTCGGCGACCTCGACGACGAGTGCCAGCTTGGCGCGTTCGTCGGCCTCGGTGAGCGGGTTGCCGCCGACCGTGCTCGCGAAGCCACACTGCGGCGAGATCGCCAACCGATCGATCGGCACGATCTTCGACGCCTCGTCGATCCTGCTGAGCAGCACGTCGACGTCCTCGAGCTCGGGCGACTTGGAGCTGACCAGCCCGAGCACGACCATCACGTCATCGGGGACGAAGCGAAGCGGTTCGAATCCGCCGGCACGTTCGGAGTCGAACTCGAGGAAGAACGCGTCCACCTCGACGCCCCCGAAGAGGGCCTCGGCAACGGGTTCGTAACCTCCCGTCGCGAGCCAATGCCCCTTGTAGTTCCCCCGGCAGCAGTGGAGCGCCGCGGTCACCTCCGCGGGGCGTTCCCGCAACGCCGCGTTCGTCGTCTCGACGTAGGTCGCGAGCAGGGACTCCGAGCGCTCCCCCCGCGCGGTGACCGCTTCGCGGACATCAGGGTCGCACAGCATCGGCACCGCCACCTCGTCCAGCTGGACGTACGTGGCGCCGCGAGCCCCCAGATCCGCGATCTCGGCGCGATAGATCGCCGACAGGTCCGCGCAGAAGTCGGCGAGCGTGGGATACACCGCCTGGTCGATCGACGACGGCCCCCGCCAGAAGTGCATGGTCGAGGGGGCCGGCATCGTGATCTTGGGTGTCTCGCTCGTGACCGAGCGGAGGAAGTCGAGCTCGTCGCCGGAGATCGACCGATGCCGATGCAGGCGTCCTTCGTTCTGCGTGCCCGTGAAGGGGATGACGTCGCCGCTCGCGTCGCGGAACTCGAAGCTGGCGGGCTCGGGGCGCAGCCCGTCGACCGCGCTCAGGAAGTGGGCCCAGTACGAGGCTCGGCGGAACTCGCCGTCGGTGACCGAGTGCAGGCCGACGTCCTCCTGCATCTTCACCACGTCGCGGATCGCCCGGTCCTGCGCGTGCCGGAGACCGGCGTCGTCGAGCCCACCCTCCTGATGCGCACGGAACGCGGCCTTGAGCTCGCGGGGTCGCAGCAGGCTGCCGACCTGGTCCGCGCGAAACGGTGGCCTGGTGCCCGAGCTAGCCAAGAAGTCGGTCCACGAGGTCGGCCGGCTCGGCCGGCAGGATCCCCGCGTCGCGCACCGCGGCCAGGAACGGGCCGAACCCCGGGTTCGCGGCAACGCACGTCGCGAACGCGGCGCGGGCATCGTCGACACGACCGTCCTTCGCCAACAGCACTCCTCGCCAGAAGGTCGGCTGGAGATTCGAGTCGCCGTACGTGATCTGCGTGCGCTCCAGCGCTGCGAGCGCTGCTTCGAGTACGCCGCGCGACTCGTCGTCGAAGCCCGGTGCGAACAGCAGCGGGAACGTGCCGGCCATGTCGGCCGCGGCCCCGCCGACCCCGACGAGTCGGCGAAGCTCCATCAGCGGTTCGCGGCTGTCGTCGACCCGGAGGTCGACGACGACCTGGTTCCACGGCTCGTCACTCCGTTCGCCGGCGACAACGAGGAGGCCCGCGGCCTGCTGCCCGCGTGCGTCACCACCTTCGCCCTGCGCCGCGTCCATCGCGGCGAGGATGCGCGCGGGCGAGGTCGCCGCTCGTTGCGTCGTAGGCGGCGAGCATCGCGTCGGGGACCGTGTCGCGCAGCATCATGTTGCTCTGCACCGACACGTTGTCGCCGATCCGGTGCGCGGCCTGCGCAACGCAGCCCGCGCCGGTGTGCACCGCGATGCCACCGGTCGCATCGACGATCGCCACCTGGCGGAGCGCCTCCATGGGGTCCTGCGCCACGAGGGTGGCGAGGGCTTCGGCAGCGCTCTTCCCCTCGCGGAGCAGGGCCAGACCGCGAGGCCCGTAGCCGACCTCGACGACGGACTGCGTCGCCACCGCGCCGACCCCGGCCTCGGCCCACGGTACGACGCCGCCCGCGCCGAAGTACGCCGACTGCACACCGATGCCGAGCGCGCCGGTCTCAGGATCACGAGCCACGATCGAATACGTCATGTCATCTCCCCGGGGAAGGGCGGAACCTACATGTAGGCGCCACCGTTGGGACTCAGCCACTGGCCCGTGTAGAACGAGCTCTCGTCCGATGCCAGGAACAACGACGTGTGCGCGACCTCGCGGGGATCGGCGAGTCGTCCGATCGGTTGCGTCGCCATCACCATGGCTCGGAACGAAGGAGAGATCGGCGCCGTCATGGGCGTGTCGATCGTCCCCGGGCAGACCGCGTTCACCCGGATGTTGCGCGACCCGAGCTCGGCGGCCAGCGAACGCGTGAAACCGAGGATGCCGGCTTTCGCAGCCGAGTAGTGCGGCACTCCGGGGTGATTGGTGAGTGCGCCGATGCTCGAGGTGTTGATGATCGAACCGCCGCCGGCCATCAACGGAATCGCCGCGCGGCAACAGAAGAAGGTGCCGTCGAGGTGCACCGCGATCATCCGGCGCCACGACTCGTCGGTGATGTTGGCCGTGATGTCCCAGTGCGCCGATCGCGTGCCGCCGGCCATCGCCTGGAGCGAGTCCGCCAGCACCGCCTCGGCTTGGACGTTGATCCGTTCCTGCTCACCCGGCGCACCCTCGGACATGCCGGCGTTGTTCACCAGGACGTCGAGGCGTCCGAAGCGCTCGCCCACCCCGTCGAAGAGCGCCCGCACCGAGGCGGCGTCGGCGACGTCGGTCGCCACACCCCGGTGCGCACCCGCGTTCGGCCCGCCGAGCTCGCCCGCGACCAGGGTGGCCCGATCACCGTCGAGGTCGTTCACGACCACGACTGCCCCTTCTTCGGCGAACACCTCGGCGGTGGCACGACCGATGCCGGATGCGGCACCGGTGACGAGCGCGATGCGACCCTCGAGTCTCATGGCTTTCCTCCTCGTTCGTGGCGGCTGTGCTCGAGCCCTTCGAAGACGATCGTGGTGATCGCGTCCACGATGTGCTGCGGTCGGACCGTCCCACCCGGCCGATACCACTCGACGACGGAGTTCGACATGCCGAACACCAGCCGGCTGACCAGTGCCGGATCGAGATCGTCACGCAGGTCGCCCTCGGCGATCGCCTGCTCGACGAGGCGCCCCATGGTCCGGTCCAGCTCGCGACGCCGCTTCAGCACGGTGCGCTCGGCCTCGGTGTTCCCCCGGATCCGCAGCAGCAGCGCCACCTCGGCGAGCTGGTCGCACATGATCTCGATCGTCCGGCGAATCATCGTCCGGAGCCGGTCGATCGCGGGGCCGGTCGACGCCTCTGGCTCGTTCAGGGCCGCGAACAGTGCGTCGAGGGCTCGGTCGAGGCCGCGCTCGAGCAGCTCCTCCTTGCCGGAGACGTGGTGGTAGATGCTCGACTTGCCGAGCCCGGCGGCCTTGGCGATGTCGCCCATGGAGGCGTGGTCGTAGCCGTGTTCGAGGAAGACCTCGACCGCAACGTCGACGACGCGATCCGTGTCGTACGGCTGCTCACGCGTCATGCCGGTGGCGGGCCGCTCGGTGAACGCTTCGGCGTCTCGATCGCGGGACCCTCGAGGTACGTCTGCTCCACTTCGTCGAGCCGGTCGAGGATCTCCTCCGCCGTTCCCTCGAGCGCGACGCGTCCCCGTTGGAGGACGTACACCCGATCCGCCGTCGCGAGCGCCTGGCGCGCGTGCTGCTCGACGAGCAGCACGCCGACTCCCCGATCGGCAGCCTCGCGGACCGCCTGGAGCAGCCGGTTCACGATCATGGGCGCGAGCCCGAGGGAGAGCTCGTCGGCCAGGAGGACCTGCGGTTCGGTCGCGAGCGCACGCGCCAGCGTCAGGATCTGCTGCTGACCGCCGGAGAGGAGGCCTGCCTTGCGTTTGAGGTGGGGCTCCAGCTCGGGGAAGAGCTCCAACGCCTTTTCCGGTGATCCGTCCCCGACCCGCAGGTTCTCTGCGGCGGTCAGGCCCATGAACACCGATCGCTCTTCCGGGACGTAGGCGAGCCCTTCCCGCGCCCGGCGGTGCATGCGCGCCCGTGTGGGGCGGCCCTTCCAGAGCACCTCGCCGCCCAGTGGCGCGATCGCCCCTGCGAGCGTCCGGATCGTGGTCGTCTTCCCCGCCCCGTTCGGCCCGAGCAGCGCCACCACCTCACCGGCGTGGACCGCGATGTCGAGCTCGCGCACCGCGGCGAGGCTGCCGTAGCCGGCCGAGAGCCCGCTCGCCGCGAGGAGCGGGGTCCGGGTCGCGTCGGGCGCCTCCGGAGGAGTCTCGACGCTCACGCCACCGGCTCCCGCTGGGAACCGGGCTCCGACGCCGCCGAGCTCTCGTCGTCGGGATCGCCGAGGTACGCCGCGATGACGGCGTCATTGCCGCGGATCTCCTCGGGGGTGCCGGTGGCGATGACCTTCCCGAAGTCCAGGGCGACGATGCGGTCACAGACCGCCATGACCAACGACACGTCGTGCTCGACGAGCAGGATGCCGAGTCCCCACTCCTTCGCCAGGCGCACCACGAGCTCGCTCAGCTCCCGGGTCTCGGCTTCGTCGAGACCGGCCGCCGGCTCGTCGAGCAGGAGCACCGACGGCCGGGTCGCGACCGCTCGCGCGATCCCGACGAGCCGGCGCTGACCGTACGGGAGCTCGGAGGGCTTGCGGTCGAGATCGTTCTCGAGCCCGAACTCGCGGACTGCAGCGACCGCGGTCCCGTGCAGGGGTGGGGAGTGCGGCCAGACGAGATCGGTGAGGTACGCGAGGGGATCGCGACGATCGGACGCAGCCCGAAGGTTGTCGAGGACGTTCAGGTCCTCGAAGAGCTCGAGCGACTGGAACGAACGCCCGATGCCCTCTCGGGCCCGCCGACGCGGCGACCACCGGTTGGTCGACGTGCCGTCGAGCATGACGCTCCCCGTGTCCGGAGGCGTGAATCCGGTGATCACGTCGATGAGCGTCGTCTTGCCGGCGCCGTTCGGCCCGATCAGACCGAGCACCTCGCCGGGATGCACCTCGAGTGAGACGTCGTCGACGGCCACGACGCCGCCGAAGCGCACGCCCACGTGCTCGACCACGAGCACCTTCGGCGCCACCGGCTCGCGCTCGACCACGGGCAAGGGCGCGATCGTTCGTGCCGGAAACCGCAACGCACGCCGAAGCACCCCGAAGGCCCACCGAAGCCGGTGCGCCATCCCGGCCACGACGCCGTCGGGGAACTGGATGAGGCTGATGATCAGCAGGACCCCCGAGAGGAAGATGATCATGAGGCCATCGATGCCGAGCAGCTCGGTCATCGCGTACGAGAGCGCGCCGCCGATCGCAATCGCTCCACCGAAGATCGCGCCGCCGATGAACCCGATCCCGCCCAGAACCGTCTGGACCACGACCTGGATCGAGTTGAAGACGTTGTACGGCGTGAACAGCACCGTGCGGCTCCGGAACGCCAACAGGATGCCGCCGAGCCCCGCGATCCCCGCCGCGAGCCCGAAGGCGTAGAGCTTCGCCCCGATGACCGAGATGCCCAAGGATGCGGCTGCGCGCTCATTGGCGCGAACAGCCACGAGACGTCGACCGCTACGACCGCGGCGGAGGTTCGCGACCATGAGCCCCGCGATCGAGAACAACACGATGCAGAAGATGGCGTAGCGCCGCGGGTACTCGACCGGATCGAGGTTGATGCCGAGGAAGTCCGGCGACGGGACGACCGTGCCTTCGAAACCACCCGTGTAGTCGGCGTTCCCGAGCACGACGCGCTCGATCAGCAGCGCGAGTCCGAGGGTGGCGATCGCCAGGTTGACACCGCGAGTTCGGAGTGCAGGCAGGCCGACGAGCAGACCGATGGGCACGGCGCCGAGAACTCCGATGAGCAACGCAACCTCGAAGTCGACCTTGCCGAGGTTGATCAGCTCGACCAGCTCACCACCGGAGGCGGCTCTCGAGGCGATGTACGCACCGATGCCGGCGAGGGCGTACTGGGCGAGCGACAGCTGGCCCGTGTAGCCGGTGACGACGACGAGGGAGAGACAGATGGTCGCACCGATCACCGTGGTGGTCGTCGCGCTCACCCAGTTCAGGTGGACGCCGTCGAACCCCACGATCCCGGCCCCGTTGACGAGCACCATGACGAGCGCGACCGAGAGCGCGAGCGGCACCCAGCGGATGCGTCCACTGCCGAGACCAGGCATGCGCTCGTTGATGTGACTCCGCAGCGGCAACGCGCGGCCACGAAAGATCAACACCGCGATGATCACGAGGAAGGGGACCGATTTCGACCACCCCGGCGCCTTCAGGAACTCCGGGATCCAGTCGGCGCCGCTCGTGAGCTCGGCCTCGATGACACCGATCAGGACCCCGCCGAGGAACGTCAGTGGGAACGACGTGAAGTTCCCGACCAGCGCGGCCGCGAGCGACGGGACCAGGAGCAGCAGGATCTGGTTGACCGACAGTCCGATGATCGGGACCACGAGGATGCCCGCCAAGCCGGCCAGTCCGGCGCCGGCCGACCAGTTGATCGTCGCGATGACGTCCGGCGAGCGTCCGAGCGTCGCGGCCGCCTCTTCGTTCTCGGCGACCGCTCGAGTGACCAACCCGAAACGCGTGTAGCGATAGACGAGCCAGAGGACGACGCTGAGCAGCGCGGCGACACCCAGGATCCAGAGGCGATCCTCGCTGACGCTGATGTCGTCGCCGAAGGAGACCGCGCTCGCCGGCAGGAAGCCGGTCACGAAGCGTTGCGCGTCGCCGAAGTTGAACGGCCATCCGATGAGCGCCGCCTGGAGCGCGGTGAGCACGCCGAGGGTGGCGACGAGCCGGGTGAGCGGCGAGGCCTTCCAGAGCCAGTGCATCACCAGCAGGTGCACGAGCGCGCCGGAGATCGCCGCGACCGTGACACCCGCCGCGACCGCACCCGCAGTCCCCCAGCCCGCGTCGAGCGCCTCGACGTAGGCGAAGGCGCCGACCGCAGCCATCGCGCCGTGCGCGAAGTTCAGGACACCCGAGCCGCGGTAGACCAGGACGATGCCCTGGGCCGACAGCGCGTAGATGCCACCCAGCCCGAGGCCGAGCAAGCCGAACTGCAGGAACTCGGTCAGGAGCGTTCTCCCCACGCCAGGTCCCGACCGATCGGGACCGGAGCCCATCTTCTACACACCACTCCATGAACGTCAACCACATGACGACTATTCGGCATCTGATGACTAGAGCACTGACTGCATCGGAGAGGCCCGGGGCACACGTCAGGCGCCCGTGAACTCGGGGCTGCGCTTCTCCTGGAAGGCCCCGATGCCCTCTCGGTAGTCGTGGGTCTTCGAGGCCGCGCCCTGCGCCGCGGCCTCGGCCCGCAGCACGTCACCGAAGGACAGACCTTCATCGGTCATGCGCCACACGAGGGCCTTCGACGCGAGGAACGCCGTGGTCGGGCCGGTCGAGACCTGGCGTGCCATCCCCCGCACGCGGGCGAGGAGGTCGAGCCGCGCGACGCTCCGGTTCACGATGCCCCACGCTGCAGCCTCGAGCCCCGACAGCATCCGGCCGGTGTAGACGAGCTCGAGCGTCCGGTGGCCGCCGATGCGCCGCACGAGGAAGTCGTGTGCACCGGAGTCGAGCACGGCACCGATGCGCGCAAAGGGCGACCCGATGCGCGCGTCGTCAGCCGCGAACACGACGTCGCACGCCAGCGCGAGTCCGAGACCGGTTCCGAGGGCAGGACCGTGCAACGCGCAGAACGACGGTGCGGGGAACCCGCGAGGCGCTCGACGACCGGGTTCAGCTGCTCGTTGAGGATCGCCTCGCCGTCTTCATCGAGCGGCTCCGCAGCCGCGAGGTCTCGGCCGGCGCAGAACCCGCGGCCCTCCCCGCGGACGACCAGTGCACGCACGTTCTCCCGCTCTGCTTCGTCGAGCCGATCGTGGAGATCACCGACCATCTCGTCGTCGATCGCGTTGACCTTGTCAGGTCGGTTGAGCACGAGCTCGCCGTAGGGACCGTCGACCTCGAGCAGGACGGTGTCTGGCATCGTGTCGCCTCTCTGTCGTCGCTACTCGCCGTAGGGACGGCGCTGCTTCGCGGTCAGGATCTTGAGCTTGCTCGCGCAGACCGTCTCGCCGTTCTGGTTCACGATGTCCCAGCGATAGGTGACGACCCCGGACTTCTTGTCGCGATCGTCCTTCTCGAGGACCTCGATCTCGAGGTGGATCGTGTCGGCGATCCAGGTCGGCTTCGTGTACCGGAGGTCGTCGGCGCCGTAGTTGGCGACGATCGTCGTCGAGTCGGCGGGCACGCCGAGTCCGGTCCCGACCGCGTACACCAGGATCCCGGGCACCACGCGCTGCTTGAACATCGACCGTTCGGCTGCGACCTTGTCGATGTGCGGGTAGAACCAGTCGCCGGTCAACGAGCACCAGTTGACGATGTCGGTCTCGGTGATCGTGCGACCCATGGTGATCTGCGAATCGCCCACGTCGAGCTCGTCGAAGGTGCGGAAGAGCAAATAGCGGTCCACGGCTGCTCCTGAGGTGTCGGCGTCTTCGATCAGCGCTGCAGCGACTTCACCTCGAGGAACTCCTCGAGGCCGTGCGGACCGAGCTCTCGCCCCGTCCCCGACTGCTTGTAGCCGCCGAACGGAGCGATCGGGTTGAACGCCCCACCGTTGACGTCGACCTGACCCGTTCGCAGTCGGCGGGCCACTCGCATCGCCCGCTCGGGGTCTCCCGACCACACTGCCCCCGCCAACCCGTACTCGGTGTCGTTCGCGAGCTCCACGGCGTCGTCCTCGTCGTCGTAGCCGATGATGGAGAGCACCGGACCGAAGATCTCCTCGCGGGCGATGGTCATGTCGGGCCGGACACGCGCGAAGACGGTCGGCCGGACGTAGTAGCCGGTCCCGAGCCCGTCGGGCGGCTCGTCTCCTCCCGTCACGAGGGTCGCCCCCTCCTCGACGCCGGTGCGGATGTACGAACGAACTCGCTCGCGCTGGGCGTCGGAGACCAGCGGGCCGAGGTTCGTGTCGCTCGAGAACGGATCACCCGGGCGGAACGCCTCGGCCGTCTGCTTGGCGAGCTCGGCGGCCTCGTCCATGCGGTCGTTCGGCACGAGCATCCGGGTGAGCGCCGTGCAGGTCTGCCCGGAGTTGAGATAGCAGTTCTTCACGCCCGCAGGGACCGCGGTCGAGAGGTCGGCGTCGTCGAGGATCACGTTCGCGGACTTCCCACCCAGCTCGAGCGCGATGCGCTTCACCGTGCCCGCCCCGAGCTCGGCGACGCGCCTTCCCGCGCGCGTCGACCCTGTGAACGACACCATGTCGACCCCCGGGTGCGCGGCGATCGCCTCGCCGACGACCGAGCCGGTGCCGCTCACCAGGTTGAACGACCCCGGGGGCAGCCCGGCCTGGTCGACGATCTCGGCGAACTGGAACACCGCCAACGGTGCGACCTCGCTCGGCTTCAGCACGATCGTGCAGCCGGCGGCGAGTGCGGGCGCGACCTTGGCAACGACTTGATGGAGCGGGTAGTTCCACGGGGTGATCGCGCCGACCACGCCGACCGGCTCGCGCACGACGAGTGAGTTCCCGAGCTCCTCCTCGAACTCGTACTCCCGCAGGATGGAGGGGTACGAGCCCAGCACCATGAGTGGCAGGCCGACCTGGATCCGCTGCGCGACCTTCAGCGGGGCACCCATCTCCGCGGCGATGGTCTCGGCGATCTCCTTCGCCCGCGCCTCGAGCCCGGCGTGGATCCGCTCGAGCGCGGCGGCGCGGTCCTCGACGCTCGTGGCCGACCACGGCCCGAAGGCGTCCCGCGCCGCCGCGACCGCGCGGTCGACGTCCGCGGCCGCACCCGCCGGGACGTGTCCGATCACCGCCTCGGTGGAGGAGCCCACGACGTCGATCGTCTCGGGGCTCGCCGAGGCGACCCACTCGCCGCCGATGTACTGCTGCTCGAAATCAGGCACCGGGCTGCACCTCACTTGGTCGAGAGAACTCGGGCGCCGGGAAACCTAGCCGACCGAACGGACGGTCGGGAAGGGCCCGGGTCGCACGCGACGAGGGTCGGCGGCACGGATGCCGCCGACCCCGGTCGGTACGTCGTCGAGCCCGCCGGTTACTGCTTCTCGAACGGGTTGATGAAGTCCTTCCCCGTCTCGACCAGCTTGCCCTTCTTGATCTGGAACATGAACACCGTCGGGTTGTAGAAGCGCTCGAGCGGGAACGGCGAGTCGATGGTCGGAGACGCCGTCGTCGTGATCGGCGGCGTCATGCCCTGGGTGTCGAAGTTGTCCAGTGCACTCGCAGCCGCGAGCAGCGATGCCGCGTCGGGCGTGCCCCCGTCGTCGATGATCTGCCCGAGCAGCTTGATGGTGGTCCAGGTGGAGAGCCAGTAGTTGGACGGCGAGATCGGTGATCGCCTCGCCCTTCGCGTACTTCTTCATCTCCTTGATGTACTGCTTCCCACCGACGCTCTTCTGCCAGCGCACCAGCGACGGCACCTGGATCCCGTTGGCGTCGGCGCCGAGCGCGTCGATGACGCTTCCGGTGAGGAACGGGCTCCCGGACGACAGCACGCCCTCGTACCCGCCCTGGCGCAGCTGCCGGATGAAGTTGGCCGCCGCGTCACCGATGATGAAGACGCTGATGCCCTCCGGATCACCGGTCGTCGCGGCTGCCACGATCGGGGCGAAGTCGGTCTGGTCCGGTGCGGCGATGACCGGCTCGCCCAGCGTGTAGCCCTGGCGAGTGACCGAGTCCTTGACGAACAGCTCGGCGGTTGCCGTCGCGGCACCGAGGTCGGTGACCACCAGTCCCTGCGTCGTCGCGCCCTTCGCACCCAGTGCGATCGGGAGCGCCTCGAACGCTCCGGGGACTCCCGAGGTGAGCGGGAACGAGACCGGAGAGCTGGTCTCGGCCGGACTCACCGGCACCGTGCCGATCGCCGGGATGCCCGCCCCTTCGAGGATCGGGAGGAGGTTCGTGCCCGTGGTGCCGTTGAAGCCCACCGAGGCCACCGCACCCTGGTCGATCGCGTCGCGCGCGCATGCCTCGGTGTCGTTGGGGTCGAGGCCGGTGTCGCACTCGAACACCTTCAGCGTCACGTCGGGCCCGAGCTCCTTGGCCTTGTTCGCGGCCTTGACCCGGGCCTTGACCGCAGCCGGCCACTCGCTGCTCTTGGTGCCGGTGGTCGCGTCGAAGAACGGGCCGAGCGCGGCGATGACGATCTCGGTCTTCGCGCCGCTGCTGCTCTGGTGCTTCGTGCGCGCCGACGCGGTCCCGGCCAGCATGCCGGTCATGAGCGTGAGTGCCGCGCCGAGCGCGACTACACGGACGCCTCTGCGATCCATGGATCCCCCCTAGGTCGTGCCGTCCGCGCCGACGCCTCGTCGCACCCGCGACTCGGTATCGCCAGATTGTCCGACAGTTTTGTCTGGCGGGATCATACCGAGCGCCGTGCCGCCGTCAAGGGCGCCCCCACGAACGTGCCATTGCCGCGACCGCGCGCTGCGTCGTACCGTCCCGCGTCGATGACCGGATCGGATGCGCGGATCGTGTCGGGCACGGTGGCACCCGGGTACGAACCGGTCAAGCACGCGTTCGAGCGCAACTTCGACCATCAGGGTGAGGTGGGCGCGGCGCTCTGCGTGCACGTCGACGGTGAGGTGGTCGTCGACCTCTGGGGTGGCGATGCCGACGCCGAACGGCGTGCGCCCTGGCGGCCGGACACGCTGCAGTGCGTCTTCTCGTCCACCAAGGCCCTCACCGGGCTCGCGGTCGCGATGCTCGTGGACCGCGGGGTCCTGGACTACGACGAGCCCATCGCCACCTGGTGGCCGGAGTTCGCCGAGCACGGCAAGGATCGGATCACGCTGCGACAGGTGCTCTCGCATCAGCGCGGGGTTGCCGGTGCTCGACGAGCCGATCCACCGCGATGAGCTCCAGGACCTCGACCGTCTGGCCGGTGTCCTCGCCCGCCAGCGACCCGTCTGGGAACCCGGCACCCGGCACGGATATGGCGCGTTCACCGTCGGCTTCTACCCCGGCGAGGTCGTACGCCGGGTCGATGGTCGGACGCTCGGCACCTTCGTCGCGGAGGAGATCGCCGCGCCGCTCGGAGTCGAGTTCTGGATCGGGCTCCCGCCCCGGCTCGACGCGCGGGTGTCGACCGTCATCGGCTTCGACCTCGCCGAGCTCGACCCGACGCTCCCGACGGTCGAGGCGCTCGCGGATCCGAGCTCCTTGATGGCGCGCGGGATGGCGAACCCGATCGGGCTGTTCGACTTCGACTTCTTCAACGACCCGGCGTTTCGGCGGATCGAGCTTCCGGCGGCCAACGGCATCACCACCGCACGCTCCTTCGCGCGCATCTATGCGGCGTTGGCATCCGGCGGCACGCTCGACGGCGTCCGCCTGCTCTCCGCTGACGTGCTGCGCGAGGCCACGACGACGCACGCCCGCGGCATCGACGAGGTGTACCGCACCGAGACGGCGTGGGCGCTCGGCTTCTTCAACCCGGCGCCGGGGCTGGAGTTCTCGCCGAACCCGAGCGCCTTCGGGCATGCCGGCATCGGGGGCTCGATCGGGTTCGCAGATCCTGATGCCGGGGTCGGGTTCGCGTACCTGATGAACCGCCTGGGTCCCAGCCCACTGCTCGATCCGAGACCGCGCGCCCTCGTCGACGCCCTGTACGGAGCGCTCGGGCGCGGAGCCGGGGCGAGCCATTAGTCGACATTCTTCGTCTTGACCCCTCGCCTTCTGTCGAATAACCTGCGACCCGTGCGATTCGGAATCTTCGTCGAGATGCAGATGCCGCGGCCGTGGGACACCGAGACCGAGCATCGGATCTTCCATGAGGCGCTCGAGCAGGTCGAGCTCGCGGACCGCCTCGGCATCGACTACGTGTGGGAGGTCGAGCACCACTTCCTCGAGGAGTACAGCCACTCGAGCGCACCGGAGGTCTTCCTCGCGGCGGCGTCGCAGCGCACCTCGCGAATCCGGCTCGGGCACGGCATCGTGCAGCTCCCCTCGAAGGTGAACCATCCGGCGCGGGTCGCCGAGCGGATCGCGACCCTCGACCTGGTCTCGAACGGCCGCGTGGAGTTCGGGACCGGAGAAGGTACCGGGGCGGTCGAGCCCGCGGGGTTCGGTGTCGACTACGAGACCAAGCGCGAGCAGTGGCGCGAGTCACTCGACGCGATCACTCGCATGTTCGTCGAGGAACCATTCGCGGGATACGACGGCCGGTTCCTGCAGATGCCGGCGCGCAACGTGGTCCCGAAGCCGTACCAGCGACCACACCCACCGCTCTGGATGGCCGCACCTCGGCCCGACGTCATCCCGCTGGCGGCACGGAACGGACTTGGGGCGCTCTGCTTCTCGATGCTCATCGAGCCCGAGCAGGCTCGCGAGTGGGTGGAGGGTTACCAATCCACCCTGGAGTCCGACGAGTGCGTCCCGGCCGGCTTCTCTGTGAACCCCGAGCTCGCGGTCGTGACCGGCATGATGTGCCACCGCGACGAGCAGACCGCGCTGAACCGCGGGCTCGAAGGCGCGCACTTCCTGTCCTACAGCCTCCTCCACTACTACGCCCACGGCGACACCCACGCGCACGGGAATTCGCAGCTCTGGGCCGACTTCCAGCGCGATCGCGCCGACGCGGGCTTCGATCGCACCATCCTCGAGGACGCCCAGGGACGACTCGCAGCCACGTACGACCGCACCAACAGCTACGCGCAGCGCGGAGCCATCGGGACGCCCACCCAGATCCGTGAGTTCCTGCGCCGCTACGAGGCGGCCGGGTGTGATCAGGTGCTGCTCTTCAGCCAGGTCGGGCGGAACCGCCATGAGCACATCTGCGAGTCGCTGGAGCTCTTCGCGAGCGAGGTGCTCCCCGAGTTCGCCGAGCGGGACGCGGCCCAACGCGAGCGCAAGCTCGACCGGCTCGCGCCGGCGATCGACCGAGCCCTGGCTCGTCGGCCACCGGCCGGCGTCACGGTCCCCACCGGCTGACACGCCGCGAAGCCGCAGCTCGTCACCCCTGGGCGCGTTCCTCGGCCTCCCGGAACCAACGCTCCGCGGCCGGCAGCCAGTCGGCAAGACGGTCGTCGTAGAGCTGCTTCGCCCGGATGCCGGACCACGACGCGGGGAGCAGGACGGCAGGGAGCACGGGATCGCCGAACGCGAAGCGGCGCCACTCGTGCACCAGCCTCGTCACCGCCGCAAACGCCGAGGCATCGTCACGCGGCTTCACCGACCGGAACTGCTCCATGAACGACCGGTAGCGATCCTGGAGCTCATCGAGGTTCCACGCCGCGGCGACCAGATCGCGCTCCTCGCCGAGCGCACCGAATCGGGAGACGAACGACATCGCGCGCGGGGGCGGGTCGAGCTCCGAGAGGATCCGCGCGGCCTCGGCCTCGAGGTCGGCGTGGGGCGTGATCCAGGTCCCCTGGCCGAGCGACCCGAAGCCGGCCCAGGTGAGCCGCCGCCGCAACCGGTGTCCGAGCGCCCGTTGCTCCTCCGGGACGCTCACGATCAAGACGAGCCACTGGCCATCCCAGTCCGCGCGCGCGCTCCCGAACGTGCTGATGCGCACGGTGCCGTCGACGCAGCGCTGCATCCCCGGTGGCGTGAGGCGCCACCGCACACGCCTGCCGTCCCGCTCGCGCTGGAGCCAACCTTCGGTCGCGCTCCGGGCCAGGGCCTGGCGGGCTGCCTTCTCCTCGACCTCGAGCAGTGCGAGCGCGTCGACGAAGGTGCTGGTCCAGGCCGTGCCACCGGCGGGGTACACGAACTCACCGAGCAGCGTGTTCAGCAGCGACTTCGCGCTCTCCCCCGAGCGCGGGCGAGCGTGCGGCCCCGAGGGCGGTGCGATACGCGAACCACCGGTCGAGCGCGACGAGGAGCGTGCTGACATCAGCGTCCCTCCCTCTCCCGGCTGCACTCCCGGGAGGTTCTACAGATTTGGTACTGCTGATACGGCAAGTGTATTGACTCCTCGGACGCCTCGCCCTAGCGTCGCAGAGACGCTCGCGTCCGACGACATCGTCTGATGACCGCCCGGGGGGACCATGGCCGACGCGCCGACGGAGGAACAGATCCTCGAGTACCACGGCACACTCTCGAACTGGGGTCGCTGGGGCCCGGACGATCAGCTCGGCACGCTGAACCTGATCACCCCTGAGGTCCGACGACGCGCCGCGGCCCTCGTGGTCGAGGGGATCACCGTGTCGTGCGCCTGGGACCTCAGCACCATGCCGCAGGCGGGCGACATGTTCGGTCCCGTCCAGCGGCACATGCTGATGACGGGTGAGGGGCTCGCCGACGAGCACCGCGTGGTGCCGCCCCACCCGGTGCCGGGCATGGACATGTCGCGCCAGGCGGGTGCGGCCGAGTACTTCGGCTGCGTGTTCCACGGCGTGAACATCACCCACGTGGACGCCCTCTCACACATGTTCTGGGACCGTCGTGCCTACAACGGCGGCCCGGCCGAGCTCGTGAACTCGATGTTCGGCGCCACGAACCTCGCGGTGACCGGGATGCAGGCCGGCGTCGTGACCCGGGGCGTCCTCCTCGACGTCCCGGCCGCACGCGGCGTCGACTGGCTCGAGCCCGGCACGGGCGTGTTCCCCGAGGATCTCGAGGCCGCCGAAGCGGCACAGGGCGTGCGCGTCGAGGCCGGGGACGCCGTGCTCCTGCGCACGGGCTACGCCCGGCTGAAGCGCGAGGTCGGTCCCGTGCCGCCCCACGAAGGCCAGGCCGGTTGGCACGCCGCCGCGCTCCCCTGGCTCCACGAGCGAGGCGTCTCGGCGATCGGGTGCGACACCGCCCAGGACGTCGTCCCGTCGGGGTATCTCACGATCGGTCTCCCCGTGCACGCCATCGGCATGGTCGCGATGGGCCTGTGCCTCATCGACAACTGCGATCTCGAGGAGCTGGCCGCGACCTGCGCGCGTCTCGCGCGCCACGAGTTCCTGTTCACGCTCGCACCACTTCGCCTCGAGGGTGGGACGGGGAGCCCCGCGAATCCGATCGCGACGTTCTGATGCGCGCGGTTCCCCACGGCTACGAGGAGTTCGACGACCGGGTCACGCTCCCGGAAGTCATCGCCCGTCGATCCGCAACGACACCCGACCGCCGGTTCCTCGTCGACATCACGAACGACCGGACGCTCACCTACCGCGAGGCGCACACGCTGTTCCTGACCTGGGCGGACGCCCTTCGTCGCCTCGGAGTCGCACCAGGGGATCGAGTCGCGGTGATGATGCCCAACTGCATGGAAACCGTCGCCGCGTGGTTGGGCACCGCATGGATCCGCGGGCTGGAGGTCCCGCTCAACACCGCGTTCCGTGGCTACATGCTCGAGTACATGCTCGAGAACTCCGGCGCGACGACGGCGATCGTCGCCGAGCGGTACCTCGATCGTTTCGCCGAGGTCGTGGATGCCGTCACCCACCTCGAGACGATCGTGGTCCCCGACGCGACTCGACCGGTCGAGCCGCTGGCCGACGGGCGCGTGCGCGTGATCGGACCCGAAGCGTTCCTCGACGGCGCGGCTCCCGCGACGGATCTGGTCGCTCCCGCACCGTGGGACGTGATGACCATCGCGTACACCTCGGGGACCACCGGCCCGTCGAAAGGGGTGGTGACGCGCTGGGGCACGATGATCCTCGGTGTCGGGCTCTTGGACGACCTGACCGACGACGACGCGATCTACGGCGCCTTTCCGATGTTCCACATGTCCGGGAAGGGGATGATCGCCCAGGCCGCCTACATGGGCGGGTGCAGCGTGTCTCGCGAGAGCTTCGACACCGGCGCGTTCTGGACCGACATCGACGAGCACCGGTGCACCTTCACGCTCGTGGTCCCGGCGATGGCGCACTGGCTCCTCTCGCAGCCCCCGACCGACGACGATCGCAAGCACAGCCTCAAGCACGTCATCTCCTCGCCGATCATCCACGAGTTCCGGGAGCGGTTCGGCGTCACGATGCGGACGCACTACGGCATGACCGAGGCCGGCAACGTCACCAGCCGCCGCGACGTCACCGACGACTCCCCGACCTGCGGCACGCCCCGTCCGGGGTATCAGGTCCGGATCGTCGACGATCACGACTTCGAGGTCCCCGCCGGCGAGGTCGGCGAGCTCGTGATCCGGACCGACCAGCCCTGGTGGGCGGCGACGGCGTACTGGAACATGGCCGAGAAGACGAACGAGCTCTGGCGCAACGGCTGGCTCCACACCGGCGACGGGTTCCGCCGGGACGAGGAGGGCAACTACTACTTCGTCGACCGTCAGAAGGACGCGATCCGCCGACGCGGCGAGAACATCTCGTCGTTCGAGGTGGAGAAGATCGTGCTCCAGCACCAGGCCGTCAGCGAGTGCGCGGCGATCGGGGTCTCGACGGACTCGGGCGAGCAGGAGGTGAAGGTCTGCGTCGTGGTGGCGGACGGCGCCGAGCTCGATCCCGCGGAGCTCGTCGAGTTCTTGATCCCCCTGATGCCGAGGTTCATGGTCCCGCGGTTCGTCGAGGTGGTCGACGGGCTGCCCAAGACCGAGGCCACGATGCGCGTGCAGAAGGTCAAGCTCCGCGAGGACCCACGCAACGAGCGGACGTGGGACCGCGAGGCTGCCGGCGTCGAGGTCCCCAAGTAGGCGCAGCCCGCGCCCGAGGACCTACTCGGACGTGGGCCCGGTGAAGTCGGCGTCGCGCTTCTCGCGTCGGGCCGAGACCCCTTCACGGACATCGGGGCCACCAAAGCCGTAGAACTCATAGGCGAGCGACGCGTCGAACACCGGACCGAGCATCCGGTACCAGTTGTTGAGCGCGAGCTTCGTC
This sequence comes from uncultured Acidimicrobiia bacterium, assembly GCA_963720675.1. Taxonomy (GTDB): domain Bacteria; phylum Actinomycetota; class Acidimicrobiia; order IMCC26256; family PALSA-555; genus JALHSW01. Next base: position 1,176,287 of record CAVRGH010000010.1, read on the forward strand.
GCGCGGACCGCGAACTGGGCGCCCGAAGCGAGCTCGGTCGCGACCTCGAGCGCAGTGTCCTCGAGCGCGTCGTCATCGACGCAGAGCGACACGAGACCGATGCGTTCCGCCTCCTCACCGGTCACCGGCCGACAGGTCAGGAGGTGGTACTTGGCCTTCGCCATCCCGCAGAGCAGTGGCCAGCAGATCGCCGCATGATCGCCCGCGGCAACCCCGAGACGCGTGTGCCCGTCGATGATCCGCGCTGAGCGCGTTGCGATCGAGATGTCCGCGAGCAAACCGACCACGAGTCCGGCACCGACCGCCGCGCCGTTCATCGCCGAGACGACGGGCTTCGAGCAGTTGATGACGTTGTAGACGAGGTCACGGGCCTCGCGCAGCACGCGAGTGCGAACAGCGAAGTCGGACGCCATGTCCTCGATGAGGTCGAACGAGCCACCCGAAGAGAAGTTCTTCCCTGCGCCCGCCACGATGGCCACCTGCGTCGCGGGGTCACGATCGACGGCGAGCCAGACGTCCGCGAGCTCCCGATGCATGTCGTGCCCGGCCGCGTTCAGGCCGGGCGCATCCATCACGATGCGCAGCACGCCGGGAGCCGGCCATTCGAACTGCAGCGTCTGGAACTTTCCGTACGGATCAGGGGTCGTGGTCTCGGTGTTCACTGGTCGTCCTTTCGGCGGCGGCGGTCGAGGAAGTCGGTCATTCGGCTCCGCTTGTCGTCGCCGTCGAACAGCAGGGCCTGGCCCACGATGTCGAAGGTGGTCGTCGCCGGGCGGTGGAGCCGCAAGGCGAGCTTGGTCAGCTCGAGCGCACGCCACGAACGGCTCGCGGCCTGCTCCGCCAGCGCGATCGCCGCATCGAGCAGCTCCTCCGGAGGATGGACGCCGTCGACGAGCCCGGCGGCCAGCGCGGCGTCGGCATCCAGCACCTCACCCGTGTAGAGCATCCGCCGCGCCATCCCCAGCCCGACGAGCTGGGCGAGGCGCCAGTTCCCACCCGCCCCCGCCATGATCCCCAGCGAGAGCTCGGGCTGCCCGAAGCGGCCATCGGTACTGGCGACCCGCAGGTCGCACGCCAGGGCCAGCTCGCAGCCGCCGCCCAGCGCCCACCCGTCGACCGCCGCGATGGTCGGCCAGCGATGCGCCTCGAGGTGCTCGCAGAGCCCGGCGTTGATCGCGCGCAGCGCGGCATCGGCATCACGCTCGAGCAGCTCAGCGATGTCCGCGCCGGCTGCGAAGATCCCGCGGGTCGTCGAATGCACGACGAGGATCGCCGGCTCCCGGGAGTGCGCGTCGAGCACTGCATGCAGCTCGTCGATCGTTGCCTCGTCCAGTGCGTTCTTCTTCTCCGCGCGGTCGAGTCCCACGAGCACCACCGAGCCGCGTTCCTCGATCCGGAGATTCCCGCGGCTCGCGCCCTTCGAGCTCGACGCGGGACTCATGCCCGCTCCAACAGCGTGGTGATGCCCTGGCCGACGCCGATGCACATCGTGGCGGCCGCGCGCGTCCCCGACGGCTCGGCGCGGAGCCGATGGCTCAGGGTCGTCAGGATCCGGGCCCCCGAGCACCCGATGGGATGGCCGAGTGCGATGGCGCCGCCCAGGACGTTGCACCGCTCTCGGTCGAAGGCCAGCTCGCCGAGCACGGCGAGGCTCTGGGCCGCGAACGCCTCGTTGAGCTCCACGAGGGCGAGGTCATCGACCGTCCATCCCGCTCGATCCAGCGCCTTGCGGGTCGCAGGCACCGGCCCGATGCCCATGCGCTGCGGCTCCACCCCCGCGGTCGCGGCACCAACGACCCGAGCGATCGGTTCGACCCCCAATCGATCGACCGCCGGCTCGGTCGCGAGCAGCAAGGCGGCCGCTCCGTCGTTCAGTGGGCTCGAGTTCCCCGGAGTGACCGTTCCGTCGGCCGCGAACGCGGGGCGCAGCGCCGTCAGCTTCTCGATCGTGGTGTCGGGTCGGGGGCCCTCGTCACGGGTGACCTCGGTGCCCTCACCGGTGGGCACCGGGACGAGCTCGGCGTCGAACGCCCCGCCGTCTTGCGCCGCCACCGCCCGGCGGTGACTCTCGAGCGCGAACTGGTCCTGCGCCTCGCGGCCGATCCGGTATTCCCGGGCGAGCACCTCGGCCGTCTCCCCCATCGAGATCGTGTACTCGCCCGAGAGCGCCGGGTTGACGAGCCGCCAGCCGAGCGCGGTGTCGACCAGCTCGGCCGCGCCGCGGCAGTGGTTCCTCGGCCTTGGCCATGACGAAGGGTGCGCGACTCATGGACTCCACGCCCCCGGCGATCATCACCTCGCCCCGTCCTGCGAGCAGCGCCGCGGCCGCCGTGTTCACCGCTTCGAGCCCGGAGCCGCACAGCCGGTTCACGGTCGCGCCACCGACCGCGAGGGGCAGCCCGGCGAGCAGCACCGCCATGCGCGCGACGTTGCGGTTGTCCTCTCCCGCCTGGTTGGCGGCTCCGAGCCAGACCTCCTCGAGCTCCTCCGCGGCGACGGCCGGGTTGCGACGCAGGAGATCGCCGACGACCAGCGCGGCGAGGTCGTCGGGCCGGACGCTCGACAACGCGCCGCGGAACCGGCCGACCGGAGTCCGGCAGGCGTCGACGACGAACACCGCGGGCGTGGTCACGGTCGCCCCCCGGAGCCGCCCGGCGGCCAGTCGAAGAAGCCACGGCCCGACTTCTTGCCCAGGTCCCCACGAGCGACCTTTTCACGGAGCAGATCCGGGGGCACGAAGCGCGCTCCGAGCGTGGCGTGCAGATACTCCGCGATCGCGAGCCGGACATCGAGACCGACGAGATCCGTGAGACGCAGCGGACCCATGGGAAAGCGATACCCGAGCACCATCGCCCGGTCGATGTCGTCGGCGGACGCGACCCCTTCCTCGAGCATGCGGATCGCCTCGAGTCCGATCGCCACGCCGAGGCGACTGCTCGCGAACCCCGGAGCATCGGCGACCTCGATGGCCTCCTTGCCGATCCCGACCGAAGCCGAACGCGCCACGGCGAGCGCGTCCGCGGTGGTCGCGGCCCCACGAACCAGCTCGACGAGCTGCGACGCCGGCACCGGGTTGAAGAAGTGCATTCCGAGGAATCGGTTCGGTCGCTCGAGATCCGTCGCGAGCAGATCGATCGAGATCGAGCTCGTGTTGCTCGCGAGCACCGCGTCGCGACCGATCACCTGCTCCAGGCCGGTGAGCACGTCGCGCTTGAGCTCCGGAACCTCCGGCACCGCCTCGACCACGAGATCGGCCTCGCGCAAGGCCTTGCGATCGTCGGTCACCTCGAGACACCCGAGCGCGGTGTCGACGTCGGCCACGTGACCTCGTTCACCGGCACGGCGCACCGACGCGGTGATCGCCGACCGGGTCACCTCCGCACGCGTCGGATCGGACTCGACGACGACGACAGGGACTCCGACGGCGATGAACGCGTGTGCGATCCCCGCGCCCATCGTGCCCCCGCCCACGACGCCCATCCGCTCGACGTCGGGCGGCTCGGTGCTCATCGATCCCACGAGGCGGTGACCGTAGACGGGAAGCGGCGGAGAGACGAACGCGGATGGATGACGGGCTCAGAAGATCGGGATGATGTCCTCGGCGGTGATGTCACCGACGTCGACCCCTTCGATGTCGAGCTCGGGGATCGCGGGGAACTCGATCCCCCATCGCTCGACGATCGTGCGAACACGCGCCATCGCGAGCTGCCAGTTCGCGGCCTGCTCGTCGTAGGACAGCACGCCGAGCCCCGCCTCGCGTGCGTAGTTCATGAGCACGCGATGGTTGTCCATGAAGTACGGCGTCAGCTCCCAGAACTGGTTGGGCGGCTCCCAGAGCACCATCGACAGGAACACGAAGCCGGCGCGGAGCTGCTTGGTCACCATCTCGCGGAGATCGTCGGTGAGCCCCGGCCATTGCGAATCGAGGATCGTCAGGCAGATCTGGAGGTGACGAGACTCGTCCCTCCCGATCCGCTTGAACAGCTCGCGGAACGCTTCGTGGCGGGTGCCGGTCGCCATCCCGCGGAACAGCGTCGACGAGGCGACCTCGCCCATCATGAACGAGGTGAAGACGACGGCGAGCGGGTACTTGCCGAAGGAGCCCACGAAGCCGGTCCAGTAGCGACCGCCGTTGTGGTACAGCCAGCTGATGTTGTTGTGGAACGCGCGCTCGAGATCCGTCTGCGGCTCCCAGTCGAGCGGACCTCCGGGTACGAAGCGCTGGATCGCGCGCTGGCACGCCTCCTCGTGGTTCACCTCGTCGCGGGTGATCGAGAAGAAGCACTTGCGGAGCGGGTCCTCTTCGTGATGCTCGAACGACTGCACCATCGCGTGCGCGAAGACCGGCGGTCCCGAGGCGTCGAAGTTGGCCAGCACCGCGAACCAGTACGCGATGCCGAGCTGCTCTTCGCGGGAGAACGCGGCCGGGTCGATGGACGCCCAGTCGAGATCGCTCGGGTTCCACACCTGCTCCTTCGCCCGCTCGTAGATCTCTGCGAGCTTCGGCGTCTCCACCCGCCACTCGATCGGGAAGATGTTGGGCTGGGGAACGGTGGGAGGTGTGACGAACCCACCGTCCGGGACCACGAGCGCGGCCATGTCTCCTCCTGGGACCTCTCCGGAGCGAACCGGTACAGACCGAACGGTCGGTCGGGAGACCCTACCGCGCCGTGCCGGCGCGGGCAACGATCGCGCCCCGCCGGCGGGCCCGGTGGGAGCTCCCTCAGGGGGCGAGCTCGGCCTTGTAGCGCTCGACGGCCTTGACGACCGAGTCGGTGTCGATCACCACGCCCCGGCTGCCGTCCTCGTTGATGACCTGGAGCGGACCGTGGGTGATGAAGAGCATGGTGGTCTCGGTGTCGGGCGGGTCCTCGGTGTGGCGGAAGCCGCCCATCTCGTACGCGTAGCTCCCCGGACCGAGGTGCTCGGTACCGAAGGTGAGCTCCCCCTCGAGGACGAAGTACTCCGCCGACGCGAAGTGCTTGTGCATGGGGCCCTTCACGCCTTCGGCGATCCTCAGGAGGAAGATCATCCCGCCGGTCTCGGGGATCGTGCGCAACAGCTTGATCCACGAGCCCTCGATCCCGGGCTGCGGCACCCACGGCATGTCCTGGGAGTGGATGATCCCGCTCGTGGACCCGATCAGGTACTCCGGCGGGCGTTGGGTGGTGGTGCTCGACATCGCGGTTCCCCCTCCTCGGAATGTTCTACATAAATCTAGACTTGGCCTCAATATCTGTCAACATCGCCGCGCCCCGCACTCCCTCCCACGTTCCCCCGGAATTGGTCTACACCGCTTTCGCCCGACGCCAGGTTGTTGTAGACCGTTCGCCGAGCGTCGGCGAGTCGAACGGGGGGACCGTGGCCGCAACGGTCGATGTCGAGCACACGAACTCGGTGTTCCGCTTCGTCGTCGAACCCGAGCGCCTCGCGCCCGACACCACGCAGCTCACCGACGCGCGGACCGGCCGGACGTGGTCGCGGGGCGAGGTCGCCGACGAGGTGCGCCGAGCTGCCGCCGTGCTGCTCGAGCGTGGTGTGCAGCCCGAGCAACGGGTCCTGCTCGTGCTCACGGACACGCCGACGTTCCTCGCGTTCTTCTGGGGCGCGATGTGGATCGGCGCGGTGCCGGTCCCGGTGTCGACGATGCTCACCGAGGCCGACTATCGGTTCCTCCTCCAGGACTCGCGGGCGGTCGGGCTCGTCGTCTCGGCCGAGGTCAGCTCGGCCGCGCCCGCCGCGCTCTCGGACGCGACCCACCTCCGGTTCGCACTGATCGATGGCGATGCCGACCTCGCCGGGGCCGACCGGGTCGCCGACACGCTCGCTCGATCCGGCGACACACCCGATGTGTTCCGCACGAGCGCGGACGACGTCGCGTTCTGGCTCTACACGTCGGGAACGACGGGATTCCCCAAGGGAGCCCGCCATCGTCATGCCGACCTCGACTGCTGTGTCGACCGGTATGCGATCGGCGTGCTCGGGATGAACGAACAGGACCGCGTGTACTCGGTGGCCAAGCTCTTCTTCGCCTACGGCCTCGGCAACGCGGGCTACTTCCCGCCGGCGACCGGCGCCTCCGCGATCCTCAACTCGGCGCGACCGGATCCTCACGAGGTTGCCGAGCATGTCCGCGCCTACGCGCCGACCTTGTTCTTCGGCGTGCCGACGTTCTACGCCGCGCTGCTCAACGCCGACCTCCCCGCGGAGACGTTCCGGTCCGTGCGGCTGGCGGTGTCGGCGGGCGAGGCCCTCCCCGCCGATCTCCATCGACGATTCAGCGACCGCTTCGGTGTCGAGATCCTCGACGGCATCGGTACCACCGAGATCCTGCACATCTTCGTGTCGAACCGGCCCGGACGATCGACCCCCGGCTCGTCCGGCGTCCCCGTGCCGGGCTACGACGTCGAGCTCCGCGACGCCGACGGCAACCCGGTGCCCGACGGAGAGTCGGGCAACCTCTGGGTCGCGGGCGAGAGCATCACCGTCGGGTACTGGAACCGCACCGACCAGAACCGCCGCGTCCTGCACGGCCGGTTCATGGCGACGGGCGACGAGTACATGAAGGATCCTGACCACGGTCACCTCGTGTACCTCGGCCGGACCGACGACATGCTCAAGGTCGGCGGCATCTGGGTGTCCCCGGCCGAAGTGGAGGCATGCATCGTCGAGCTCGAGGACGTTCTGCAGGCCGCGGTCGTCGGTGCCGAGGCCGGTGACGGGCTCGTCAAGCCGCGCGCCTTCGTCGTGGCGACGGCCGAGGCCGATCGCACGACGTTGCCCGCACGAGTCCAAGCGCACGTCCGAGCGCACCTCGCGCCCTACAAGTACCCACGGTGGGTCGAGATCGTCGATGAGCTCCCGACGACCGCCACCGGCAAGGTCAAGCGCTACCTGCTCCGCGACCGACCCTTGGAGGCCGATTGAGATGCCCGTGCACCCGCAAGCCCAGCAGTTCCTCGACCAGGCCGCCGGGCAACCGGCGATCAACGAGATGGAGCTCAGCGACGCCCGGGCGATGATGGACGGCTTCAACCTGCTCGCGGGCGACCCGCCCGACGTCGCGAGCGTCGAGAACCGGGACCATCCCGGGCCCCGCGGGGCCGCTTCGGATCCGCGTCTATCGACCGACCGGCACGAGCCCCGACGATCGACCGCCGGTGACCGTCTACTTCCACGCCGGCGGGTTCGTCGTGGGCAGCCTCGACAGTCACGACACGCTCTGCCGCTCCCTGGCAAACCGGGCACAGTGCGCGGTCGTCGCGCGTCGACTACCGCCGGGCGCCCGAGCACAAGTTCCCGGCTGCGGTCGACGACGCGTTCGCCGCGCTCCGATGGGTCGCGGGGAACGGCGACGAGATCGCCGTCGACGGCAGCCGCCTCGCGGTCGTCGGCGACAGCGTGGGTGGTGGACTCGCCACCATCGTCTCGATCCTGGCGCGAGACGCGGGGGGTCCTGCCCTCCGCCTCCAGGTGATGGTGTACCCCGACGTCGACTGGCGCTTCGAGTCGCCGTCGTGGACGGAGTACGACCACGACTACTTCGTGACGGCCGAGACCGGCCGTTGGTTTCGTGAGATGTACTTCACGAGCCCCGACGAGTGGGGTGACTGGCGGGCATCGCCACTGCGGTGCCCCGATCTGTCCGGCCTCCCGCCCGCGTTGCTCCTGTATCCGGAGTACAACGTCGCGCGCAGCGACATGGAGGCGTACGGTCAGCGTCTGCGGGACGCGGGTGTCCCGACCACGATCACCATGTACGAAGGCATGCTGATGGGCTGGTGGGCGATGGGCAGCATCATGGACGCGGCCCACGACGCGATCGCCGAGGTGAGCGGCGCGCTCTGCGACGCGCTCGGGACTGCGGCCGGCGCGAGCCCCACGTGACCGTGCACGCCCAGGCCCAGGCGGTCATCGACCTCCTGGCCAAGGGGCCGGCACCCCACGAGGCGCCGATCGAGGTCTCGCGCGCCGCGCTCGACGCCGGCGACGTCCTCGCGGGCGAGCTCGAGGAGGTGGCCGAGGTCGAGGATCTCGAGGCCCCCGGGCCGCTCGGACCCATCCCCATCCGGGTGTACCGGCCGAGTACGGACACGGTGCTCCCGGTGGCGGTCTTCCTGCACGGCGGCGGGTTCACCGCGGGCAGCCTGGCGAGTCATGACCGGCTCTGTCGCGCCCTCGCGAACCGGAGCGGCTGCACCGTCGCCGCCGTCGACTATCGGCTCGCCCCCGAACACCGTTTCCCGGCCGGCATCGAGGACGCGTACGCCGCCACGAGCTGGGTGTCCGAGCACGCAGACCGGCTGCGGGTGGATCCCACGCGACTTGCGGTCGGCGGCGACAGCGGCGGCGGCACCTTCGCCAGCTCAGTCGCACTGCTGGCCCGCGACCGCGGCGGCCCACGGATCGCGTTCCAGTACCTCGTCAACCCGGGTGGACTCGACTACGACTACACGCGCCCGTCGTGCACGGACAACGCCGACGGCTGCTTCCTGACCCTGGATCTGGTTCGCTGGATCGAGGATCAGTACTTCGCGGACCCCGCCGACAAGGCGCAGCCCCTCGCCGCGCTCAACGCGGCCTCGGACCTCAGCGGTCTACCCCCGGCACTCGTCCAGACCGCCGAGCACGACCCGGTGCGGGACCAGGGGACGGTCCTGGTGCAGCGCCTACGCGACGCCGGCGTCACGGTGGAGCACACCGACTACCCCGGCATGATCCACGGGTTCGTCAACTTCAAGGGCAAGATCGACGACGGCGAGCGAGCGCTCGACGAGCTCGCCGCGGCCCTCAGGCAGGCGCTCGATGCCTGACACCCACGAGCTGCGCGACGACGCCCGAGTGCTCGTCGCCGGAGTGGGAGCGATCGGCGGATGGCTGCTCGCGCGCTTGACCCAGCACGGCACCGACGTCACGGGTTGGGTACGGGGCGACGCCGCCAAACGGCTCGGTGCGGGTGATCCGTTCACCCTCGAGGGCCCCGACGGCGACTGGGCCGGTCCGGTCGCGGTCACCACCTCGCCGAAGGGCAGCTGGGACCTGATCATCGTCGCGGTGAAGTCCCAGGACACGGCGGTCGTCGCGGCCGACCTCCCCGCGGCGCGGCTCGTCGAGCGCGCAGAACGGCGTCGAGAACCCTGACATCCTGCGCCGCACGCACACCGCGGTCGACGCAGCGGTCGTCTACTGCGGCGCCGAACGCCTCGGCCCGGCCCACGTCCGCACCGAGCTGCCCAACGCGCACCTCGTCGTCCAGGACGCCGACCTTGCTGCGTGGTTCGTGCGCCACGGGGTCGCGACCGAGATCACGGCAGACGTCCGTGCTGCTTCGTGGCGCAAGCTGCTCGGGAACGTGGCCGGCAACAGCCTCACCGCGATCACCGGTTCCAGGTTCGGGGCCCTGCTCGCGATTCCCGAGATCCACTCGGTCGCGCGCGCTGCGATCACGGAGACCGCCGCGGTCGCGCGGGCCGAGGGCGTCGTTCTCGACGATCGCGATGTGGAGATGGTCGTGCACACGATCCTCGACATGCCGCCCGAGAAGACCACTTCGACGCTGCAGGACCTGCAAGCCGGTCGCCCGTTCGAGACCGACGGGATCACCGGCGTGGTCGTGCGCAAGGCGGAGGCGCACGACATCGACGTGCCGACCGTCCGCACCCTCGACGCGCTCCTCCGAGTGCGCTCGCCGCGTGCAGATCCGGACGTCCGCGCGGCTCGCGGTGTGCACCCACCCGGATCGGAAGGACAGTAGCCATGAGCGACGCGACCTCCCTCGAGGAGCTCCTCGAGCGTCAGGCGGTGATCGACGCATGCACGCGGTATGCGGACGCGGTCGACCGCACGGCCCGGGAGCTCTCCGACGAGTCCTTTGCCCACTACGCCACGACGATGACCGAGGACTGCGTCGTCGACTACGGACCGCTCGGATGCTTCGCGTCGCGCGACGATTGGATCGCGTTCGCGAGGGGTCTCGCGGCGCGTGGTGGTCTGTGCCACCACCTGTACGCCAACTTCTTCGTCGTGATCGAGGGCGATCGGGCACGCGCACGCTTCCACGCGCAGGCGATGCACTTCTGGCCGGACGAGCCCGTCGACCGTCAGCTGCTCGTCGGGGCGGCGATCTTCGACAACGAGCTGCGACGCACGCCCGAAGGCTGGAAGCTCTCGCGCGTACAGCCCAACGTGCAGTTCACACACGACCCCGGTGGCGCGGCCGCCCGGATGTTTGCACTGGACTCCTAGGAGTCAGCCGGCGTAGATCTTCGCGATCTCGGGTGGCTCCCACGTGTGGTGCACGTTGAGGCGGCTGATGCGCCAGCCGTCAGGGGCGCGGACGGCATCGACCTCATAGCGGCCACCGGCGGGGACGAGCTGGTAGCCCGCACCCAGGTCCACCTCGTGCCATGCGTGCAGGAAGGCCCAGACCTTCGCGGTGTCGCCGTCGAGGTCGACCTCGACGTTGCTCACGTAGTGCTGCCAGAGCTGGATCGTCGGCGGTGCGTTGCTGATGACCGCGAGGAACATCTCGCTCCCGTCGATCGGCGGGATCATGCCGCCGTGCTCGGCATGCAGATCTTCCGTGATGCACGAACGCAACCCCACGAGGTCGGCGTCGTCGAGCGTGCGGCAGTAGCGGCTCAAGAGGTCGACGAGCGCGTTGCGATCCTCGATGGCCCGGAGCCGCTGGTCCAGATCGGTCATGTCGACTCCCTCACTCGAGACCGAGAACGCCGGGGTTGAGCAGGCGATCAGGATCGACGATCGTCTTCACGCCCTCGAGCACGTCCCAGGCGACCGTGCCGGACAGAGCGTCCCGGTAGGGATACACCTTCCCGATCTGGATGTGTACGGCACCGATCTCACGGAACATCGCGATCATCCGCCTCCGCAGATCGAGCACCGCATCCCGTCCGGCGTCGTTGCTCGGCGCGTCACCGAACTCCGCGCGCTGCTCGTCCGACGCCCACGACGCTCGGTACTCACTGAGCCGGTCGGGCCAGAACAGGATCGGCTCGATCCCGAAGCCGTGCCCACCCAGCAGGTAGTTGCGGACGAGGTAGATGCCGTGCTCCCGCATGAGGTCGGTGTTGTCGGCCTCGAAGCGGTCGAGGGCGTCGATCGCGCCCTCGGCTCCCGACAAGGGGAACATGGCGTTCGACGGGAACCCGGCCTCGCCGTGCTTGCCGACCATCAGCGGATGGATCGGCTGGAAGGTGGCGTACCGCATGCCGAGCATCATCGCGGGCGAGATCGACCTGCCGCCGTGGCGGCGCGCGATCTTGCGCACCTTTGCGAGGTTGCGATCCGCCGCGGCCTGATCGGAGGCGTCGCACGCGACGTTCAGCGACCACTTCACCTTGGCGAGGTACTTCATCCCTCCCGGACGCGCGGCACGCAGGAGGTGTCGCAGCACTCGCGGCTTGCTGTCGGTCGCCGCGAGCGCGCTGCGCACGAGCGCCCGCATCTCCTCCTTGGGTGGGGGTGGCATCTCGGCCATGACCGTGTTCATGAACGCATCCGCGCCGATGCAGTCGGACACCGGCACGCTCCGGCAGATCTCGATCTGCGCGCGTGCCATCGCCTTTCCGTCGTCGAACGCGAAACACCCGAACGCGCTGCCTCCGGGCGCGGGATCGAGCAGGAGGGTGATCTGGGTCTTGATCCCGAATGCCCCTGAGTCCGACACGAACAAGGCTCCGAGGTCGGGTCCGAAGTGCCGGGTGAAGGGTGCCGTGCCCGCCGCGGCCCCCGAGCCGGTACGAAGGACACGGCCGTCACCGAGGACGACCTCGAGTCCGAGCAATCGGTCGCTGAGGAATCCGCGCCCGACGCCCACCGAGTTCTGCGAGAGCGTTCCGCCGACCGTGGCGTGCAAACCGGAGAGCGTGCCGCCGAAGACGATCGTCATGCCGGTGCCGTCGAGCTCGTCGACCAGCTGCGCCCACGTGACACCGGGTTCGACGGTGACGTATCGGTCATCGAGGTTGACCTCGACGATCCGGTCCAGGCGACGAAGGTCGAAGATGATCGTGTCGGATCGTGATGGCGTGTGGGCCAGCGTGTACGACATGCCGCCACCGCGTGCGACGACCGCGAGACCCGCGCCCCTCGCGATCCGCAGGGTCTCGGCGACCTCGGCCGTCGATGCCGGGCGCACGACGGCGATCGGCAGCGGGACTTCGGCGTCGGTGAAGTCCGCCGCATGCCACCGGCGCTCGGCTTCGTCGAGCACCACGCTCTCGTCCCCCAGCACGCTCCGGAGCTGTTCGATCGCGCGCTCGACGTCGGCACGGTGTGGAGTCACGGTCGCAGTCATCGATTTCCCCCTCGGTGACGCTGCTCGTCAGGCCTCGATGAAGTCGTAGACGTGGCGCCAGTAGTCCTCGACGACGTCGCCCGTCTCGAAACGCGGGTTGTGGCCACCGCCCTGGAGCAGTATCAGGTCGGCTCCGCTCTTCCCGTAGTCGCGCGCCAGCGCCTCGGCGTCACCTTCGACCGGTACGAAGTCGCCCGGTCCCGGCAGCACGAGCCCGCGGACGCGCGCGACCGATGGGTCGAAGTACGGCAGACCGTCGTACATGCGCAGGAAGAATCCAGTCGGGTACCGGTCGGGCTGCGTCTCTGCCAGCCATTCCGCGACCGCCGGCGGCGACGGTGCCGTGAACTGGCCGTAGTAGGGGCCGTCGGTGACCAGGTAGCCGTCCGCGAATCCCTCGAGGTAGGCGCGGAAGTCGTCGGAGAGCAGGATCGACTGCGCGAGCTCCGACATCCCGGTGTAGAGGATGGTCGTGACCACGACCGATCGCACGAGGCGGTCGTCGGCGGCGAGCTGGGTGGCGATCCCGCCGCCGACGGACTCGACGACGAGGTCGAGACCGACGGAGACGTCGCGGAGCTGCTGGAGGTGCGCGAGTGCGACGCGCATCGGCTCCACCTGGTCGAGCGGCGTGACGAGCGCGCCGTCAGCAGGTCGGGTGCTGTCCCCGAATCCGAGGTAGTCGACCGCGAAGGAGTGGAGGCCGCGCGCGGCGTCCTGCGCGCCGGCGTCGTACCCCTCGACGGGGATGTTCCAGCTCGATCGAACCGTGACCGGGCCCGAGAGGTGCACGACCGCCCGCCGGGGCGCCCGCAGCAACGCCCGGGCCGAGACGCTCTCGGTGACGGCCAGGACGTTGCCGCCGCCGACCGGGATTCGATGTTCGAGACGGTGCACCCGGTCGAGGACGGCCGGGTCGGCCGCATCGGGATCGGCGAGCGCGGCGGCGACCTCGGGATCACCTGTCACCGCGTCGAGCGGGTCACTGGAGGCGTCACTCACGGCTCGGAAGCGTAGGATGATATTGTCGAACAATCAAGGACGGGCCGTCGGTGCGGGCCCGGTCCGAGACGAGCGGGGGGCCGCCCGAATGGACGAGCGACGCGCGGCGTGGCTGTCGGTGATCGACGAGCACCGTCGCTCCCCGGATGGTCCCGACGACGACCAGTACTGGTGCCGCTCCCTCGACACCGCGTCGCGCGACGAGCTGCGGGCGATCCAGGACGCGAAGGTCGGACCGGCGGTCCGGTACGCCTACGACACCATCGGCCTCTACCGACGCAAGCTCGACGCGCTCGGCATCGCGCCGGACGCGATCCGGACGGTCGACGACCTGGCCGCGCTTCCCGTCACCACCAAGCACGACATGGCGACCGATTTGGAGTCGCATCCGCCCTGGGGTTCGTACACCGCGGTCGACGACGAGGTGTGGCTCGAACGTGGGTGGCAGGTCTTCCTCACCTCGGGCACGACCGGGAGTCCGCGGGCCTTCCGCTACACGGCCTTCGACCGGGAGATCTGGGCCTGGGCCGACGCGCGCGCGATGTACGCGATGGGCTTCCGACCCGATCGCGACGTCGCGCTGGTGGCGTTCGGGTACGGACCGCACGTCTGGCTCTGGGGCGTCCACTACGCGCTGAACCTGATGGGCATCCCCATCCTCACCGGTGGTGGACTCGACACGAGGATGCGAGCGCGCTTCATCGACCAGTACCGGCCGACGATCCTCGCGTGCACGCCGTCGTACGCCATGTTCCTGGCGGGCGTGATGACCGAGCTGGGGATCGACCCCGCAACCTCATCGGTGCGGTACCTCTTCTGCGCCGGTGAGCCCGGCTTCGCGGTGCCGGCGACCCGGGCGCGGCTGGAGGCGGCATGGGATGCGGAGCTCCACGAGTTCTATGGGTGCACCGAGGCAGCACCGGCAGCCGGTGGGTACACGTGCGCTGCGGTGGCGGCCGACAAGGAAGGCCCCGTCAGCACGCACCTCATGGAGGACCTGCAGATCTGGGAGACGGTCGATCCCGACACCCTCGCACCGGTCCCGGCCGGTCAGCGGGGCCTCTCGGTGGTCACCAACCTCTGTTCGGAGTCCTCACCGCAGCTGCGGTTCCTCGTCGGTGACTACACCACGCTCACCGCCGAACGATGCTCGTGCGGTCGGACACACCAGCGTGCCGACGGTGGTTTCGTCGGTCGCGCCGACGACATGCTGAACGTGCGGGGGGTGACCCTGTTCCCCAGCGCCATCGAGGACGCGGTCCGCCGGGTGCGCCACGTCGGCTCGGAGTTCCAGATCGACATCAGCACCGAACGGAACCTCGACGTCCTCACCATCCGCGTCGAACCACGACCGGACCTGAGCGCGGACGAGCACGGTGATCTGGCCGGCCTCGTCGAGATGGAGATCGTCTCGCGCTGCGAGCTCCGACCCGTCGTGGAGGTAGTGGCTCCCGGGTCGCTCCCACCCACGGAGTTCAAGGCCAAGCGTGTCGTCGACCGCCGCTAGGGTTCCGGCAATCGAGCCGTCGGACGTTGGTGGGCCACGATGACGACTGCGGAAGCCGAGGGACCGCGCCAGACGGCGGTCGAGTCGGTGATCGAAGCGATCACCGAAGGCGTGAAGGACGGTCGCTACGCACCCGGTCAGCGGCTCGTGGAAGCCGACCTCACCGCCGAGCTCGGGATCAGCCGGGGACCGCTCCGTGAGGCGATGGGTCGGCTCGCCGCCGAGGGCGTGCTCGAGCTGGAGCCGTACCGCGGCGCGATCGTACGGCGACTGGGACGTGAAGACGTCCGGGACCTGTTCAACATCCGAGAGGTGCTCGAGGGTGAGGCGGCGCGCCTGGCCGCGCTGCGCATCGACGACGACGACAACCGGGCCCGACTCGAGCACGAGATCAGCATCATCGACGCATTCCGTGGGCGCAACGACACCATGGCGTACATGGACGAGAACGAGCGCTTCCACGAGCTCGTCGTCGAGCTCAGCGGAAGCCGGCTCCTCGCCCGGTTGATCCCCCAGCTGCAGGTGCACGCGTTCCGCCTCCTCTTCCGCCGCATGATCGTCGAAGACTCGGCGATGCCGAACTCGATCGAGGAACACGCAGACGTCGCGGCGGCGATCCTCGCCGGCGACGCCAAGGTCGCCGAGCGAGCGATGCGCGTCCACGTGAGGCGCAGCGGAGAGCTCAGCATCCGGACCGCGGAGCAGTCCGCCTCGCCCTGACGCTCACGCGTGCAAGGCCTCACGCAGTGCCCCGGCGGCCTCACCCATCGCGCGGCGGGCGATGTCGAGGTGGTCGTACATCGAGAAGAAGTTGTGGACGGTGCCCGACCAGCACTCGAAGCTGATCGCCACGCCGGCCGCTTCGAGCCGCTCGGCGTACGCCCGCTCCTCGTCGCGCAGGAAGTCGTACTCGCTGGCGAGGAGGTAGGCCGGAGCCACCCCCGACAGGTCGGGATGGCGAACGGGTGAGAGTCGCCAGTCGGTGCGGTCGACGCTCTCGGGTGCGTATGCATCCATCAGGCGGTCCACCATGTCACCGGGGATGAGACGGTCGTCGGCGAACTCGACCCGCGACGGGTACTTGTCCGCGAACTCGGTGCAGGGGCTCAGCAGGAGCTGGAAGCGCAGCGCCGGGGCACCGCCGTCCTTGGCGAGGAGCGCGCACACCGCGGCGTAGGTGCCGCCCGACGCATCACCACCGACCGCGAGGCGCCCCGAGTCGCCACCGAACGTCGCCGCGTTCGCCGCGACCCACTGGAGCGCGGCCCAGCAGTCGTCGAGCGGGGCGGGGAACGGGTGCTCGGGTGCGAGCCGGAACGCGACACTGACCACGATGCACGATGCCTCACGTGCCAGGAATCGACTCATCGGCTCTGCGGTCTGGATGCTGCCGATGGTGAACCCGCCGCCGTGGAAGTAGACGAGCACCGGCATCGGGTCCGTCGTCGCGGTCGGCCGGTAGATGCGCACGGGCAGGTCGCCACCAGGGCCGTCGAGCACCCGGTCCTCCACGGAGTCCACGTCGAGCGCGGCTGCGTCCCACATCAGCGGTGCCGTTGCCTCGAAGCGCTCACGCATCTGATCGAAGGTCACCCCGTCGTCGAACATCCCTCCGCCGTCGATCGCGTCGAGGATGTTCACGAGCTCTGGATCCAGGTTGCGGGTGGTCATCAGGTCTCCCCTTCTCAGGTCTGGGTCATTCGACTCGGTGCACACTTCCGTCGACGGCCACGCACAGCCGGTCGTCGTTCGATGTCAGGAACTCGACGCCGGCCTCGCCCACGAGCACGAGGTCCTCGGTGTGCAGCATCCCGGTGTCCGGTGCCATGTACGGGACGTCGACGCTCAACACCATCCCCGATTCGATGATGAACGGCGCGTAGATCGAACGGGGATGCGGGTTGTCGAAATGCTCGAGCCCGACCGAGTGCGGCGAGCAGATCTGGTAGTCCACGGCGCCCGCGGCACGAACGTGCCTCATCACCATCGCCGCGAGCTCACGCGAGTCGAGCCCCGGTCGGATCTGCGGCCACGTGTCGTGCCAACCGGCCCGGAGCGCAGCGAACACCCTGCGCTGGGCCTCGGTCGGCTCGCCGAACACCACCGTGCGACCGATGTCGCCGAAGTAGTGGCGGTACCCGCCGAAACCGTCGAAGAACGCGGTGTCGCCGGGACGATGCTCGTGCATCTCTGCACCGACGAGCGGACCGACGCCCGGACGGGCCACCGTTCCCGCCAGATAGAGGGGCTGGCCGCCGATCTGGGTCATGACGGCGAAGAACACCCGCTGGGCCTCGGCCCAGGAGGCACCGGCGGCGACCGCCTCCATGCTCGCGAGCTGCGCGACCTCGGTCTTGCGCGCCGCGCTGCGGATCAGGGCGACCTCGTCGGGGGTCTTCACCATCCGGATGGACCGCAGGAGGTCGAGGCCGGGGACGACCTCGACACCGGCCGCTCCGGCATCGCGCACCCGCTCACCGAACCACGGGTCCTCGAAGCCGACGCGCGCATCGGCGAGACCGACTCTCTTCGAGGTACGCCGCCACCGCAGCGGTCGGATCGCACGGCTCGCCCGCGAGCTCGGGTGGATCGTCGATGAGCGCGCCGTCGACCAGGGCGCGCTCGTGCCGCAGCACCAGGGTCGACATCCCGTGGTACGGCCGCACCTCCTCGACCCACGCGTCGTCACGCGCCTGGGGGAACTCGGTGTCGACGTCGATGGTCAGCACCGCGGCTGGGCGCTCGTGGTCGCGGGGCACGAGCGCCGCTGACACCCCGGGGAACGACCAACCGGCCTCGGTCTGCCAGTCGGTCAGGTAGTAGACGTTCAACGGGGTCGACGCGACCAGCGCGCCGAGACCGTGCTCGTCCATCACGCGATCCGCGCGGTCGCGGTTCAGCAGCACGGACCCCCCTCCCCGGTGATGCCACGTCCCGGTGATGCCACCGGCCCCTTGCCCGGGTGACACGTCCGACGATATTGTAGTACAAAGTCACTCGGAGCCACCAGGCTCCGAGTCGCAGGATCCGAGTCGTGCCCAGGGCGGCGACACCGGGCGATGAAGAGGTCGAGCGATGCAGGCAGTCCACAGCGCGGAGATCGAGGCGTACAAGTTCGCGAACCATCGCGAGGGTGACATCAAGTTCCAGCGGCTGCTCCAGGGTGATCCCGCCGCGCCGAACAACTTCGAGTGGAGCATCGTGCGTGCCGGTGAGGACTACGAGACCCCGCGCCACCACCACAACTTCTCCCAGATCCACTACGTGCTCGAGGGCACGCACGAGTGGGCACCGGATCGCCTGCTCCCGACCGGGTCGGTCACGTACTTCCCCGAGGGGACCTTCTACGGTCCTCAGCACGGGCACGGGGCGCTGCTGCTCGGACTCCAGTACGGCGAGGCGAGCGGCGCAGGGTTCATGAGCTACGACCGGCTCGCCGAGGGGAACAAGCGCCTGGCGGAGAATCCGAACGGACGGTTCGAGGGCGGCACCTATCGCTACGTCGACGACGACGGCAAGGCGCACAACCAGGACGGCTACGAGGCCATCTGGCAGGAGATCAACGGGCGAGCGGTCGAGTACCCGGCGCCGCGCGTGCAGACACCGATCACGATGCTTCCCGAAGCGTTCGCATGGGTACCGGCAGCCGACCGGGCCGGGATCGCGCACAAGCACTGCGGCACGTTCAGCGAGCTCCGCACCACCATCGGGTTCACGCGGTACGACGCCGGCGCGACGTACCAGGTGTCTGACCTGCGCGCACCCGAGCTCCACTTCGTCCTCGAAGGGGCCCTGCGCTGTCGCAACGGCCTCTACGGGACGTGGACCGCGTTCGAGTTCGACCCCGGTGACGACGAGACGCTCGAAGCAGTCGAAGCCACGACGACGTACGTCATCCGGCTTCCGACCTTCGACTGAAGACCAGGAGCCGCGACATGCAGACCATCCGAGCCATCGACGCCGATCCGCACTGCTTCTCCGACCATCGAGGGAGCGGCATCAAGTTCCAACGGCTGTTGCGAGGTGATCCGGACTCGCCCGGCAACTTCGAGTGGAGCATCGTGCACTTCGGCGAGGAGTACACGACGCCGCGCCACCATCACAACTTCTCCCAGATCCTCTACGTGCTCGAAGGCCTGCACGAGTGGTCCAACTCGGTATCCATGCCGGAAGGATCGGTGACGTACTCGCCGGAGGGGACGTTCTACGGTCCCCAACAGGGCCACGGTTCGCTCGTGTTGACCCTCCAGTACGGCGAGGCGAGCGGGTCCGGCTTCATGAGCTACGACCGGCTCACCGAGGGAAGCAAACGGCTGGCCGAGAGCTCGCGCGGATCATTCGACGACGGGACCTGGCGCTACGTCGACGATGACGGCAAGCAGCACAACCAGGATGGCTACGAGGCAATCTGGGAAGAGATCCACGGCCGGCGGGTCGAGTACCCCGCCCCGCGCTACGAGACGCCGATCACCCTTCACCCCGACTCGTTCGCGTGGGTGGCGGCCCGAGACGGATCCCGGGCCCCGGAGCCCGGCATCAGCCACCGGCACCTTGGGACCTTCAGCGAGCGCCGAACGAGCATCGGCTTCACGCGCTATGACGCCGGAGCCACCCACCGAGTGCACGGTCTGCGCCGCGCCCGAGCTCCACTTCGTGGTCGACGGGACGCTCCGGGTCTCGGCCGGGCTCTATGGGAGCCGCAGCGCGTTCAAGTTCGATCCCGGCGACGACGAGATCCTCGAGGCCGTCGAGCCGACGGTCGTCTTCGCGATCGGACTGCCCGACCTCACCTGAAAGCGAGGTCGCCCCAGTCCGCCTGGCGCGACCTCAGCGCCGCTACACGAGGAAGTCGCGTGCCGGGTTCGCGCGGGAATCCCCGGACGTAGCGCAGGAACCGGGTGAGCGCGCGGTCGGCCGGGAGCAGCAGGTCCTCACGGAAGTGGATGTTCGACATCACGCGATCGTCGTCCTTCAACAGCTGCTCACCAAAGGCGAGCGCCATCGACATCGCCACCTCGGCCTGCTCGCGCTCCTCGTCGGTGCCGGTGCGCTTCGGGGTGGCGGCGAACTGGAAGTTCCGTGCCCAGCCGTTCGGGAGCGGCACCGCCGACGAGCCCATGAGCACGTCCATCCCGCCCATCTGTCCGGCGAGCATGATGGTGTTCGTCCCGAAGGTCGTGATGTGCTGATCCATCTCGCCCAGGTTCGGGTCGACGATGTGCGCGTCGTAGTCGATGGTGTGCTCGGTGATCTCGATCGCGTCCGGGTCGACATCGATCTCGAGGCCGTGCAGCGCCCGGAGGTGCTGGATGTCGCACGAGTTCGTGAGCAGCACCCACGGCTCGACGTCGTACTCGCGAATCGTCTCACGGGGACCGGGCTTGAAGTACAGCGCCTCGGTGTCGAAACCGTGGAACCGGGGGAACTCGGTCGGTGCGCCCTCGCCGTTGTAGGCCCAGATCACCCCGAACTGCTCGGCGCTCGGGAAGACGTAGAGCTGCGCGTCGTCGGGGATCGGCTCCGCCACCGGGACCTCCACGACGTGGCCGTCGGCGGCGTACTTCCAGTGGTGGAACGCGCACCGGATGCAACCATCGACGACCTCGCCGATCGAGAGGTCCGCACCCAGGTGGCGGCAGTAGGCGCTCATCACGACCGGAGCGCCGTCGTCGGACCGGAGCACGACCACTCGTCCGCTCAGGAAGTCGGCTCCGACGAGCCGGTCGCCGACGAGCTCCTCCGAGAGGCAGACCGGGTACCAACCCACGTGGTAGCCGTCGGGGCCCTGGGGCACGAACGGCCGTCCGCGGCGCTGGGTCGGGTTCTGGGTGGCGGTCATCGGGGCTCCCTCATGCGATCCTGGCTGCCGATCGGTCCCATCGACTGGCGGCGGGACTGGCGGCGGCTTTGCCAGACGATATTGTAGGACGTCCTCGCCCGGTGAGCCACCGGGCGTCCGATCATCGCGGAGGCACATCACGTGAGCAATGTCGACCTCACCACCGCTCAGGGGTTCGTTCGCAAGGCCGTCGAAGCGGCGCAAGCCCAGGACCTTCCCATCGCCGTGGTCGTCGTCGACGGCGGCGGGCACGTCGTGGCATCGGCGCGCATGGACGGCGCGAGCTTCCTGATGATCGACGTCGCCAAGAAGAAGGCGACGTTCTCCGCGGCGATGGGCGCGCCGACCCACATGATCGTGGAGATGGCCCAGGGCGACCAGGTGCTGGCGTTCGCCTTCAGCGGCGAGGCGCAGGTGGCGGCGCTGCCGGGAGGCCTGCCGATCATGGGAGCTGCCGGGCCCATCGGTGGCATCGGGGTGAGCGGCGGCCACTACTCGCAGGATCAAGCGATCGCCGAGGCCGCGGTCGCCTGATCGCACGCGGCGAGCGCGACGGCGTGCAGTGACCACGACGCCCACCACGGAGTTCACGCTCGGCGATCGCTATCGCCGGCAGCGCGGGACGATCCTGCTCTCGGGCATCCAGGCGCTCGTCCGCCTCCCCCTCGATCGACATCGGATCGATCAGCGGGCCGGCCACCGCACCGGGACGTTCATCTCCGGGTACCAGGGCTCACCACTCGGCACGTACGACCTGGCGCTCCAACGCGAGGTCGCACTCCTCGACGAGCACGGCGTGCGGTTCACGCCGGGCGTCAACGAGGAGCTCGCGGCGACCGCGGCCTGGGGCGCGCAGCAAGCCGCACTGGGCGACCTGGCCGAGCACGACGGGATCGTGTCGATCTGGTACGGCAAGGCACCCGGCGTGGATCGTTGTGGGGACGTGTTTCGCCACGGCAACCTGATGGGCGTCCACCCGCGCGGCGGGGTCGTGGTGCTCGCCGGCGACGACCCGTCGTCGAAGTCGTCGACGATCCCGTCCGCGAGCGAAGCCGCGCTCGCCGCCGCCAACATCCCGGTGTTGTTCCCCGGCAACGTGCAGGAGGTCCTCGACCTCGGGCAGCACGCGATCGCGATGTCCCGCGCCTCGGGACTGTGGGTCGGGATGAAGATCGTCACCAACGTCGCCGACGGCTACGGGACCGCGACGGTCTCCCCTGACCGTCACACGCCGGTGCTGCCCGAGTTCGCAATCGACAACCGACCGTGGTCGTACCTCCAGGGCGGGCTCGCGCTACCGCCCCGCAACCTCGGCGACGAGCGCGACCTGCTGTCCGGGCGCACCGAGGCGGCGCGCGCGTACGCGCGCGCGTCAACCGCATCGACGTGATCGCCGGCGATCGAGGTCGATCGGCCCGGCGCGGCATCGTCGCAGCCGGGAAGACCTACTACGACGTCCGGCAAGCCTTGGCCGCCTCCGGTCTCGACGACGAGGCCCTCGGGCGCGCCGGGATCCGGCTCCTGCACCTCGGGATGATCTGGCCGGTCGAGCCGAGCATCGTGCACGCCTTCGCCGAAGGCCTCGACGAGGTACTCGTGATCGAGGAGAAGCGCTCGTTCGTCGAGAGCCAGCTCCGCGACATCCTCTACGACGCCGCCTCCCGACCCGCGCGTGCTCGGCAAGCGGGACGCCGGGGGTCTCACCCTGGTCCCCGCGGACGGCGAGCTGACTCCGGACCGGGTCCTGCCCGTCCTCACGTCGTGGCTCGGACCCACCGTCGAAGGCGCTCGGCTCGGATCGGGAACCGAGCGCAGCGATCGCGTCACCGGGCACCGCGATCGTCCGACCGCTGTCCCGAGTGTCACTCGCGCGCCGTACTTCTGCAGCGGGTGCCCGCACAACCGCTCGACGAACGTGCCCGAGGGCTCGGTCGCCGGCGGAGGCATCGGATGTCACACCATGGCCGCCATGATGGGGCGCAGCGCGGTCGCCATGACGCAGATGGGTGGTGAGGGTGCCGAGTGGATCGGTCGGGCACCGTTCACCGATCGCCGCCACATGTTCCAGAACCTGGGCGACGGCACGTTCTTCCACTCTGGGAGCATGGCCATCCGGGCGAGTGTGAGCGCGGGCGTGAACATCACGTTCAAGCTCCTCTACAACGGCACGGTCGCGATGACCGGCGGTCAGGACGCACCCGGCGCCATGCCGGTACCGGATCTCACGCGCCTGCTCGAGGCCGAAGGCGTCCGCCGGACGATCGTCTGCGCCGAAGACCCGAAGGCGTACCCGTCCCGCGCGCGATGGGCACCGAACGTCACCGTCTGGCCGCGTGATCGCCTCGACGATGCGCAGCGGGAGCTGCGCGAGGTCGACGGCGTCACCGTCCTGATCTACGACCAGGCCTGCGCGGCCGAGCGCCGGCGCCTCCGCAAGCGCGGAAAGGCCGCAACCCCCAGGCAACGTGCGTTCATCAACGAGTGGGTGTGCGAGGGGTGCGGTGACTGTGGCGTGAAGAGCAACTGCCTCTCAGTGCAGCCGATCGAGACAGACCTGGGACGCAAGACACGCATCCATCAGTCGTCCTGCAACCTCGACTTCACGTGCCTCGACGGCGACTGCCCGTCCTTCGTGACCGTGCACGAGACGCGCCGATCGCGTCGTCGAGCGGATGCTCGGCGAGCCCGGGCCGCCGTCGGACCATCAGGTCCGGGAAGCACCGCGCCCCCGCTCATCAGCGCGACCGAGATCGAGGACCCGGTGCGCCCGGCGATCGACGGCGACTACGCGATCTCCCTCACCGGCGTGGGCGGCACGGGCGTCGTCACGATCAGCCAGGTGCTCGCCACGGCTGCACTCCTCGACGGCCTCCACGTCAGCGGCCTCGACCAGACCGGACTGAGCCAGAAGGGTGGCCCCGTCGTCTCGCATGTGAAGCTCGCGTCGGGTCCGATCGCTTCGTCCAACGCGATCGGTGCCCGCGAGGCCGATGCCTACCTCGGATTCGACCTCCTCGTCGCCGCCGATCCTCGGAACGTCGGCGCGATGCGCGACGGCACACGGGTGATCGTCTCCACGAGCAAGGTGCCGACCGGTGCCATGGTGCGAGACGCGAGCGTGAGCTTCCCTGCGGTCGACGGTCTGCTCGAGACCATCGCCCTCCACAGCGGGGCCATCGACGCGCACGCCGATGCCGAGGCGCTCGGGACGGGGCTCTTCGCCGATCACCTCATGGCGAACCCGCTGCTCCTCGGTATCGCTTTCCAGGTCGGCGCGCTCCCGTCCGCGCGAGCTCCATCGAGCGGGCTCTCGAGCTCAACGGCGTAGCGGTGGAGCGGAACCTGCAGGCCTTCCGCTGGGGCCGGCGGTTCGTCCTCGACCCAGCCGGCACGCTCAGCGCGGCGGACCTCGGCCCCGAGACGTCCGCGCCGGTCGAGATCCGCCCCACGCGCCGAGCGTCACGACCGGAGCGCGCGTCCGGCGCCGAGATCCTTGCGGCGCTCCCCGCCGACCTCCCCGCACCCGTCCGCCGGATCCTCGAGGTCCGCGTGCCCGAGCTCATCGAGTACCAGGGGTCTCGACTCGCACGTGACTACCTCGACTTCGTCGAGCGCGTCATCGGTGCGGAGCGCACCGTCGCCCCGGCTCGTTGCGAGCTCTCGACCGAGGTCGCCCGCTGGCTGTTCAAGCTCATGGCGTACAAGGACGAGTACGAGGTCGCTCGCCTCTCCCTGCGACCCGAGTTTGTGACTGCGTTGCGGACCGAGTTTCCCGATGGCGGAAAGGTCCGGTACCGACTCCATCCACCGGTGCTCCGAGCGCTCGGGATGAAGCGGAAGCTCGCACTCGGTCCTTGGTTCCGTCCCGCGTTCGTCGCGCTGCGCGCGATGCGACACGTGCGTGGCACCCCGCTCGACCTCTTCGGCTACACGAAGATCCGCCGCACCGAGCGATCACTCATAGGCGAGTACCGCGACCTCGTCGAGTCCGCGCTCGATTCCCTCAGCGTCGAGAACTACGAACGCGCGGTGGAGCTCGCGTCCCTCCCCGACCTCGTCCGCGGCTACGAGGACATCAAGCTCCGGGGGGTCGAGCAGTTCCGGGCAGAGGCCGATCGGTACCTTCGCGGCGAAACTGACCGCGCTCAGCTATAGGCGAGGAGTGTGGCCGGCTGCTCCACGCAGTCGGCGACGAACCGGAGGAACCCGCCCGCATCGCCTCCATCCATGACCCGGTGATCGAACGACAGCGAGAGCTCCACGACGGTGCGGACCTGGATCTCGTCGTCGACGACCCAGGGCTTCGGTGCGAACCGACCGACGCCGAGGATCGCGACCTCGGGATGGTTGATGATTGCCACCCCACCGTCGACGCCGAAAGCGCCGTAGTTGGAGACGGTGAAGGTCGACCCCATCAACTCGGCCGGAGTCAAGGCGCCGTCGCGTGCGCCCGCAGCGAGGCGCGACAGCTCGGACGCGAGGTCGCGCGTCGTTCGCCGTTGCGCGTCGCGGATCACGGGCACCACGAGCCCTCGGTCGGTCTGGGCCGCGACACCGAGGTGGATCGCGGAGATCTCCTCGATCTGCTCGCGGTCGGCGTGATAACGGGCGTTGAGCCGCGGGAACGCTCGGAGTCCGGCCACACAGGCGCGGAGAACGAGTGCGAGCGGCGTCACCTTCACGCCCTCGCCGCGAGCGTTGATCACTTCTCGGGCGGTGACGAGAGCGGTTGCGTCGCACTCCACCCAGCTCGAGGCATCCGGGATCTCGCGCCGACTCGTCACCATCTTCTCGGCAACGGCCCTCCGCACCCCGCGAACGTCGACGATCGAGCTCGGGGCCGGCTCCGACGACACCGCGACGCTGGTGGCGGCGATGTCGGGGCCGCCCGTCTCGAGGAATCGGTCGAGATCTGCGCTGGTCACCGCCCCCAACGGACCGGTACCCGGGACGCCACCGAGCTCGACGCCTAGCTCGCGGGCGCGCTTGCGCACCGGTGGAGCTGCCTTCGCCCGAGGAGCCTGAGCAACCGTCGACGCCGGGGTGATCACCGCGGTGGCACGCGCTCCCCCGGTCGCGCCGTACCCGACCAGAGGCCGATCGGGTGCCACTCCGGGCTCGGGCTCACCAACGTCCGGGGCCGCCGGCGCGGGCGCCGGCGCGACGGTGGAGTCCGCGACCTCGATGGTGACGAGCGGGGCGCCGACGACCACGCGGTCTCCGGGCGCACCGTGCAACGAGGTCACCGTCCCGGCGTACGGACAGGGCAGCTCGACGTTCGCCTTCGCCGTCTCGACCTCGACGAGCGGCGCATCCACCGCCACCGGGTCCCCGACGCTCACCCGCCATTCGACGATCTCGGCGTCCTCGAGACCCTCCCCGAGGTCCGGGAGCAGGAACTGGCGCGCACCCATCAGGTCGCGAGCGAACGTTCGACCGCCTCGAGCAGGCGCGCGACGTGCGGCAGGAAGTACCCCTCGAGCTTGGCGGGTGGGTACGGGACGTCGAACGCCCCGACACGCTGCACCGGCGCTTCGAGGAAGTAGAACGCCCGCTCCTGGACCTGCGACAGGACCTCGCCGCCGAATCCACCGAAGACCGACGCTTCATGAACGATGACGCAGCGACCCGTTCGCTGCACACTGGCAACGACCGTGTCGATGTCGAGGGGGTTCAGCGTGCGGAGATCGATGACCTCGAGATCCCAGCCACGTTGGGTCGCCGCGTCCGCTGCTTCGAGCGCCAGCGAAACCGTCGGTCCGTAGGCGACGACCGTGGCGGTGCTGCCCGGTCGGCGCACCACCGCACGACCGATCGGCTCCGTGCAGCTCGGCCGCGCCATCTCGGCCTTGTCGTAGTAGCGCCGCTTCGGCTCGAGAAAGATGACGGGGTCAGGAGACTCGATGGACTCACGCAACAGTGAGTACGCGTCGGCCGGCGTCGACGGCGTCACCACCTTCAAACCGGCAGTGTGCGCGTAGTACGCCTCGGGGCTCTCACCGTGATGCTCGGGAGCACCGAGGTGGCCACCGAAGGGGATACGGATCGTCATCGCGAGCGACGTACGGCCACGCGCTCGGTAGCGCATCTTGGCCACGTGGCTGACGATCTGCTGGAACGCCGGATAGGAGAACGCGTCGAACTGGAGCTCGACCACGGGGACGAGTCCGTACATGGCCATACCGACACCGGTGCCCACGATCGCCGATTCGGCGAGGGGTGCATCGAAGCACCGTTCCTCGCCGAAGCGCTGCTGGAGTCCGTCGGTGATCCGGAACACACCACCGAGCCGGCCGACGTCCTCCCCGTAGACGACCACCCGGTCGTCGGCCTCCAACGCGTCGTGCAGCGCCGCGTTGAGCGCCTGCGCGAGGGTCATGGTCTCGAGCTTCGGCTCCGGTGGCGCCCTCCACAGGGTCGGCGCGTCGTCGCGGATCCGGTCGGTGAGCGTCGTCATCAACCGCACTCCTTCGTCATGGAGAGCTCGGCGGCGAGCTGGCGTCGTTGCACAGCCAGCGCGGGCGGAGCGTCGGCATACACATGGTCGAACATGGTCAAGGGATCGACCACAGGTTCTTCGTCGGCCCATCGGCGGATCCGCGTCGCGACCTCCTCGGCAGCGGCCGCAGCCTGCGTCGCGAGGGCGTCGTCGAGCACGCCCTCGTTGCGCAGGTAGCGTTCGAAGCGCTCGATGGGGTCACGTGCACGCCAGCGCTCGACCTCCGCGTCGGCGCGATATCGCGTCGGGTCGTCCGAGGCGGTGTGGGCCTCCATGCGGTAGGTGAGGGCCTCCACCACGCTGGGCCCACCACCACTGCGTGCCCGCTCCATCGCCCGGTGCACGGCGGCGTACACCGCGAGCACGTCGTTGCCGTCGACGCTGACGCCCGGCATGCCATAGCCGATCGCTCGGTGGGCCAGCGACGGTGCGTGGGACTGGCGCGCGAAGGGCGTCGAGATCGCCCACTGGTTGTTCACGACGAGGAACACCACCGGCGCGCCGAACACCCCGGCGAAGTTCATCGCCTCATGAGCATCGCCCTCGCTCGACGCCCCGTCTCCGAGGAATGTGAGCACCGCCAAGGAGTCGCTGCGCATCCGGGCCGCCATCGCGAAGCCCGTCGCGTGCACGGCCTGCGTGGCCAGCGGCACCGTCAGCGACGCGATGCGATGGGCCGCGAAGTCGTGGTCGTAGGACGACACGGCCTGGTTGGCGCGAAGGACATCGAGGGGGTCGACGCCCCGGACGACGACGGCCATCGTCTCCCGGTAGGTCGGGAACAGCCAGTCCTGCTCGGCCAATGCACGAGCGGCGCCGACCTCGACCGCCTCCTGGCCCAACGCGGTCGGATACGCGCCGAGCCGACCCTGCCGGCTGAGGTTCAGGGCCTGGGTGTCGACGCGGCGCGCCAGCACGAGGTCGCGATACAGGCCGAGCAACCGGTCGGCGTCGATCGGGGCTTCGTACCCAGCGACGGCGTGACGCACCCCTTCGGTGTCGAGCAGCTGCACGGGCTCGCCGGCTGGCAACAGCTCCGAGAGGTCGTCCGGCAGCGGGATCGGCGCGAGCGCGGGCGCCGACAATAAGGAGGATGAGGCGGGCGCGGGCTTCTCCGACATCTGTCTCCGATCCTCGCTCATCGGGGCACAGACTGTCGAGGATTCGGCTAGATTCGAGAACTACCGCTCATTCTTGCCCGTCTGGAGCACCATATGTCCAGAACGATGCGCTCCCGGGCCTGCCGGCTCTGGACGGTCCGTCGACGAGACCGACCGTCGCATCATCGACGAGCTCCGCAACGACGGTCGGATGTCGATCACCGAGCTCGCGGAGCGAGTGGGCATCTCCCGTGCGAATGCCTACGCCCGCTTCGAGCGCCTGCGCACCGACCGGGTGCTGACCGGCTTCGGGGCCAGGGTGGACTCCCGGCGCCTCGGCCTCGACATCGCGGCGCTCATCACCGTCACCGCACAGCAGGAGACGTGGCAGGACCTGCGCGCCGAGATGCTCGCGATGCCGGAGGTCGACTACTTCGCCCTCACCACCGGCGAGTTCGACATGGTCCTGCTGGTACGAGCGCCCGACGTGGAGACCCTGCGGGACGTCGTGCTCGTGCGCCTCCAGAACCTGCCCCAGATCCGGGCGACGCGCACGATCCTCGTCCTCGACGAAGAGATCCCCGCTCGATCCTCGATCGCGTGAGACGAACGCATCCTGACCGCGACGGCAGCACCGTGACTCCGGCCCTCAGCCGACCCGGGCCTCCCGGCCCGCCCAGTAGGGCTCGCGCAGCTCGCGCTTGAGGACCTTCCCCGGCCCGGACTTCGGGAGCGGCTCTTCCCGGAGCACGATCTCCTTCGGGATCTTGTAGCCGCCGAGGTGCTGCTTGCAGTGTTCGACGAGCTCGTCGCAGGTGACCTCACCGCGAGGAACCACCACCGCGTGGACGGCCTCGCCCCACGTCTCGTCCGGGACGCCGAAGACCGCGGCCTCCAACACCATCGGATGCCGATACAGCACTTCCTCGACCTCGGTCGAGTAGACGTTCTCGCCGCCGGAGACGATCATGTCCTTGAGCCGGTCGACGAGGAAGAGGTAGCCCTCGGCATCGAGGTAACCGAGATCACCGGTGTGGTACCAGCCGTCCCGCAGGGCCGCCTTCGTCTGCTCCGGCTTGTTCCAGTACCCCTGCATGACGTTCGCGCCACGGATCACCACCTCGCCGACCGTACCGACGGGAACCTCGCGCTCGTCGAGGTCGAGGACCCGAACGTCCAGGCCGACGGTCGCCTGTCCGCACGACCGTGCCCGCTCGCCGTCGAGCACGTCCTGCTCGTTCGCCAGCGCGGTCGCGATCGGAGCAGTCTCGGTCGCGCCATACCAATGCGTCAGACGAGCACCGGAGAAGGCCTTGTGCGCGCGACGCACCACGTCGGTCGCGACCGGCGACCCGCCGTGACCGAGCTCTCGAAGGCTCGAGACGTCGCGCGGCTTCGCCAGCTGCGCGTCCGCCATCGCCGCGAGCATCGTGGGCACCACGAGCGTCGCGGTGATCGACTCACGCTCGAGCAGGTCGACCGCCGCCTCGGGGTCGAACGCCGGCAGCATCACCTGGCACCCACCATTCCAGACGGTCGCGAGCACCGCGAACGACCCGGCCGCGTGGAACATCGGCGCGATCACCGCGTAGCGCTCGCCCGAGAGAAAGGGTTGGGTGACCATCATGTGGAACGCGTTGGCGATGAGGTTGCCGTGCGACAGCATCACGCCCTTGGATGCGCCCGTTGTACCGCCCGTGTAGAACAACCCCGCCAACGAGTCGCCCGTGACGCCGACTCCCAGCTCCCGCTCGTCCGCGTCGTCGAGCAACGACGCGTAGCCGTCGGGGATGGACACCACGTGCTCCACGACCTCGGCAAGCGTGCCCGGGTCGCGGTCGGTGATGAGCACCCTTGCGCCCGAGTCCTCGAGGGCGTATCGGAGCTCCGGCTCGGCCTGCCGGGTGTTGAGGGGCACGATGACCAGGTTCCCGGCGGGGATCCCGAGATACGCCTCGACGTACGGCGCCGAGTTGGCTGCAAGGACCGCGACCCGGTCCTGCGCGTCGAGTCCGAGCCCGTAGAGCCCGCCGACGAGCTTGCGGCAGCGCTCGCCGAGCTCGCCGTAGGAGTGTCGTGTGGTGTCGTCGACGACCGCCTCGGCCTTCGGCGCGACGCGCAGCGCCCGGTTCAGCGGATCCGCGAACGTGTACATGGTCCCCCCTTCGCACCGACCGACCGTCCGGTCGTTCGGCAACTGATCAGATCGTACGGTGTCGAGCTCGTGGTGTCAGGCGCGTCCGACCGGTTCACCACCCTCGTGACGCACGGCCATTGCGTCGAACCACGACTGCGCGCGCTCGTACCACGACGCGTGGCGGGTGTGGAACAGCTCGGCGGCACGCGTGCCGCTCCACCCCTCGGTGAGCAGTCCCGGCGGCAAACCGGGGTCGACGAACGGGAAGCGGCGCCACCGGTCGACGAGCCGGGTGTGCGCGACGAAGGCCGATTCGTCGTCGGTCGGCGCGACCCCGGTGAACTCCTCGAGGAACTCGTCGTAGTGCGCGCGCAGCGACGGGACGTCCCACGCGGCGACAACGATCGCGCGCTGATCGCCGATCGTCCCGTAGCGAGCGACGAATGAGCTGGCCTGGTCGTCGAGTCCGAGCTCGCCGAGCACGTCCTTGGCCTCGGCCTCCCGACTCGGGTCGGGCGTGAGCCAGACGCCGGGCGCCGGGGAGCCGAATCCCGCCCACGCCAGGCGCGTCCGCAGTCGGTGACGAACCTCGCGACGCGACTCCGGCACCGATGCGAACAGCACCAACCATGAGCCGTCCCACTCGGGTGCCGCGCGCCCGAACGAGAAGATCCGCTCGGCGCCGCGGGTGAACAGCTCGTGGCCGGCCGGCGTGAACGTCCAGCGGACGCGGCGGCCCGTACGCGACCGAGTCAACCAACCGTCGGCGGCGGTGCGGGCCAGAGCCTGACGAGCGGTCTTCTCCTCGACGCCGAGCGCCGCGAGGGCGTCGACCACCGCGCCGGTCCACACGGCGCCCCCGCGTGGGAGGGCGTTGTTGCCGAAGATCGTCATCAGCAACGAGCGGGCGCTCGGACCGCCGAGGGCTCGGCGGCGGTCGCTGCTCGACGTGGTCACGAACGGACGTACTCGAACTCGACCGGACGGTCATGGATGCCCGACGACGGGGGTGAGAGCCAGCCGGCCATCTTCCCCGGCTCGGTCACACCGACCATCAGGGAGCCGACGAACTCCTGGTCCTCGTTCGACGGCAGCCACTCGTCGGCACGGGCCCGCCACGTTTCCTCGTCGACCAGACCGCCGTCCGGCGTGACCGGACGGCCGGCGAACGACCCGACCGCCCGATGGAAGCCGGTATGGGGCAGCGTGAGCGTGACGTCCACCCCATGCTCGGAGAGGATCCGGTTCCATCTCGCCAACCCCTTCGCGCAGTCGACGGTGTAGTCGTCACGCAACGACTCGTTCAGCGCCAGCAGGGCCGGGCGCTCCTCCCGGCCGATCTCCCCGTCGATCCACCCTGTGACCGGGTAGAGGTCGCCGAGGAGCACGTGATCATCGTCGTGGCGGTCCTCCTGGAACCGACCCTTCACGCCGTTGGTGTAGTAGTTCGCCGCGTTCGTGGACGTCTCACTCCCGAAGAGGTCGAGGGACACCGAGTAGTGGAAGTTGATGTACTTCTGCAGGGTCGCGAGATCGATCGCCCCGTACGGTCGCACGTCGTCGGTGCCGTGCTCCACCATCAGCTCGGCAGTCCGCTGCACCACGCGACCGATGCCCGCTGCGCCCACGAACATGTGGTGGGCTTCCTCCTTCAGCATGAAGTCGCACGTCCGTGCCAGTGGGTCGAACGCGCTCTCCTTGAGGGCCGCGAGCTGGAACTTTCCGTCTCGATCGGTGAAGTAGGTGAAGAGGAAGAACGACAGCCAGTCCGGGGTCGGTTCGTTGAACGCCCCGAGGATCCGGGGCTTGTCGGCATCGCCGGAGTGCCTGCCGAGCATGCTCTCGGCCTCGTCGCGCCCGTCGCGCCCGAAGAACCCGAACAGGAGGTACACCATCGCCCACAGGTGCCGTCCCTCCTCCACGTTCACCTGGAAGAGGTTGCGCAGGTCGTACAAGCTCGGCGCCGTGTGACCGAGCGCTCGCTGTTGTTCGACCGAGGCCGGTTCGGTGTCGCCCTGCACCACGATGAGGCGGCGGAGATCCCCGCGGAACTCGCCCGGGACCTCCTGCCAGACGGGCTCGCCCTTGTGCTCGCCGAAACCGATGCGTCGATCGGCCTGGGGTGGCGCGAGGAAGATCCCCCAGCGGTAGTCGGGCATCTTGAGGTACCCGAAGTTGGCCCAGCCTTCCTGCCCCACGTCGATCGCGGTCCGCAGGTACACGTCGCGTGCCTCGAAGTCGGCGGGTCCGAGCTCGTGCCACCACTCGAGAAACTTCGGCTGCCATTGCTCCAGCGCGCGCTGGAGGCGACGGTCGTCGCCGAGGCCGACGTTGTTCGGGATGCGGGCGGCCAGGTCGACCGCGGTCGTCGCGGCCGTCATACTCGCTCGGGGTCGTAGACCGGTCGCGTACCGGTGCCGTAGCGCTGGAGCGCCCCGTCCGGACCGCCCGCGTTCGGCCGCTGGAAGATCCAGTTCTGCCACGCCGAGAGCCGGGCGAAGATCTTCGATTCGAGCGTCTCCGGGCCGACGAACCGATGGTTCGCTTCCATCCCGGTGAGGGCATCGGGTGAGAAGCCCGCTCGCTCCTCGAGGGCGATGCGTACCTCGTCGTCCCAGTCGATGTCGTCGGGCGCGAAGGTGACGAGCCCGAGCTCTTCTGCCTCACGGGCATCGAGGCGCGCGCCGAGTCGTTCCTCGATCTTCGCGAGGTCGTCCGGCCGTCCCCAACAGCGGCTCTGCAGCCGGGTGATCCCGTTCGGCATCGGGAACGTTCCGGTGTTCGACGCGGTGAGGACCAGCTCGGCAGCCGCGACCCCGCTGCCCTCGAACTCCCCGTCGAGCATGTAGGAGCGATCCGAGCCCAGCGCGAGCTCCGCGAGCACCCCGACGAAACAGCTCCCGGGCTCGAGGAGCGCGATGAAGGAGCGCGAGGTGACGTCGATGCGCTTGAGCACCCGTCGCCAGTACAGCGAGACCTCGCGTGCGAACCAGTCGCGTTCGGCGAGGTTCGACAGCGCAGCGTCGATGGCCAGGGCGCTCGGGATGTCGCCGGCGGACTTCCAGACGATCGTGCCGATCTCCGGTTCGTTGAAGCGGAGGTGGAGCACGAGGTCGTCCAGGGCGCGAGCGACCGCCAGCGGCCACCACGCGACGCCGGCCCGTCGTGTGGCGTCGGCGTCGGTGGGCTCGTCGCCGTCGGGGCCGGAGATCGTGACGAGCGCAGCCCGGAGATCGCGATCGATCTGCACCTCGACCGAGGGGTAGGCGATCGTCTCGCTGGTCATCGAGCGGTCGAGCGGTGTCAGCTCGATGCCCGCGGTATCGGTCGGGCGATCGCTGGTGTCCGCGAGCTCGAGCGCGCGCTCGCGGACGACATCGCCGAACTTGCTGCGGGGGACGACCTCGTCGACGAGCCCCCAGCGTTGCGCCTGCTGCCCGTAGACACCTTCGGACTTCGTCGCGAAGACGTCGGCGAGATCGCGCCGGACAAATCGCTTGTCGACGACGCGGGTCAGTCCGCCGGTGCCCGGGAGCACGGCCAACAGTGGAAGCTCGGGGAACGCGACCGCCGATGAACCATCGTCGACGAGCAGGATGCGATCACAGGCGAGCGCGAGCTCGTAGCCGCCGCCCGACGCTGCGCCGTTCACCGCCGCGATCCACTTCTGCCCCGAGTGCTCCGACGCGTCCTCGATGCCGTTGCGCGTCTCGTTCGTGAACTTGCAGAAGTTGACTTTGTGCTGGTGGGTCGCGGACGCGAGCATCCGGATGTTCGCGCCGGCGCAGAACACCTTGTCCTTCGCGCTGGTGAGCACGACCACCCGGATCTCAGGATGCTCGAACCGCAAGCGTTGCACCGCGTCGGCGAGCTCGATGTCCACGCCGAGGTCGTAGCTGTTCAGCTTGAGGTCGTAGCCGGGAGTGAGTCCCCCGGCCTCGTCGACGTCCATCACGAGTCGGGCGATCGGCGGCTCGAGCTCGAGCCGCCAGTGGCGGTAGCGATCCGGGCTGGTGGCGACCTCGATCATCCGGGGTCACTCTACATTACAGTCCATCGACGTCAAGTTGCTGTAGACCTTTCTGCACCCGATCGACCGTCACCGTGGGGGCATGCGGAGCGCCCCGTCGAGCCGGATGGTCTCGCCGTTGAGGAAGGTCGTCGTACAGATCGCGCGGACCATGGCTGCGTACTCGTCCGGGACGCCCAACCTCGACGGGAACGGCACGGAGGCGGCCAAGGCGTCGCGCGCGGCGTCGGGCAACGCCGCGACCATCGGCGTCTCGAACGTGCCGGGCGCGATCGTGCAGACGCGGATGCCGACCGGAGCAAGGTCGCGCGCCGTCGTGATGGTCAGGCCCACGACACCCGCCTTGGACGCAGCGTACGCGGCCTGCCCGATCTGCCCTTCGAACGCCGCGATCGACGCGGTGTTGACGATAACCCCGCGCTCGCCGTCGGCGAGCGGCTCCGTCCCCGCCATCGCGGCAGCCGCGAGACGCAGCACGTTGAACGTCCCGAGCAGGTTGATGCGAAGTACCCGATCGAATGCGGCGAGGTCGTGCGGAGCCCGGTCCCGGGTGATCGTTCGTTCCCCGTGCGCGACTCCTGCGCAGCTCACCGCGATGCGCAGCGGTGCAGCAGCTTCGACCGCTGCCACCACCCGGAGCATGTCTGCCTCCGACGTCACGTCGGCCGGCTCGAACTCCCCGTCCAGGTCCGCAGCGACGGCCCGCCCACGCTCCTCGTCGAGGTCGACGACGGTGACCGCCGCTCCTTCGTTCGCGAGCATCCGTGCAGTCGCCTCACCGAGCCCCGACGCACCACCCGTCACCAGCGCGCCCGCACCTGCGATCTCCACCCTCGCCGACCTCCTCGTTCCGCGCCCGCGCCGTCCGAACCGATCGGTCGGAACGTCACATGTGCATACCACCGTTGACCTCGACCGACTGGCCGGTGGTGTAGGACGCGTCATCGGAGGCGAGAAAGGCCACCGCGGCAGCGATCTCCTCGGAGCGACCGATGCGGCCGAGTGGCGCTCGGCCCGCGAGCGTCGCGCGCATGGTGTCGCTGAGGCCCGCACGCTGCGCTGGGGTGTCGATGAGGCCGGGCAAGATCGCGTTGACCCGGATCCCCGCGCTCCCGTAGTCGGCGGCCGCGGCCCGCGTGAGCGCCAGCACGCCCGCCTTCGCCGCCGCGTAGTGCGGATTCGCCGGCGTCGCCACGAGGGCAGCTCCACTGGAGATGTTCACGATGGCCCCGCCGCCACGCTCGACCATGCGAGGGATCGCGGCGCGGAGGTTGAAGAACGTGCCGGCCAGGACGACCGAGACCATGCGATGCCACGAATCGTCGGTGATCTTGGCGAACATGTCCCAACGCGTGCTCGGACGGCCCTGCGAGACCACCTCCTCCATCATCCGCTCCGCGGCGTCGTTCATGAATGCGATCTCGTCCGGTGCTCCGCTCGGGATCGCCGCGTTGTTGACGAGCACGTCGAGACGACCGCAGCGATCGATCACGGTTGCGTGCATGGACTCCACCGCGCTGCTGTCCGAGACGTCGGCAGCGATCGCGAGGTGGCGATCGCTGCCGTCGGGAAGCTCGGCAACGCCGGCGACTGCGTCGGCCTCGCGGACGTCGTTCACGACCACCCGGGCGCCCTCGCCCGCCAGACGGGCACAGATCGCGCGCCCGATCCCCGATGTCCCCGCTCCGGTGACCAGTGCGACCTTGCCCTCGAACCGCCGATCGCCGGTCACATCACCACCCCCCCGTCGACACTGAGGGTCTGGCCCGTCACGAACGACGACTCGTCGGACGCCAGGTACAGCGCGGTTGCCGCCAGCTCTTCGGGTGCGCCGAGCCGCGGCAGCGGAGCCTGGGCCACGAGCCCCATGACGAAGGTGCGCGACAGCTTGGCCCCGAGCGGCGTGTCGATCGCCCCGGGCGCGATCGCGTTCACCCGGATCCCGTAGGGCCCGACCTCGGCGGCGACCGATCGGGTGAGGCCGAGGATCCCCGCCTTGGCCGCGGAGTAGTGCGTGAAGACCGGCTGTCCGACGAGACCGCCCGCGCTGGAGATGTTCACGATCGCGCCGCTCCCGGCCGGGATCATCAGGTCGAGCGCCTCGCGCGTGCAGTGGAAGCATCCGCCGAGATGGACCGCGATCATGCGCTGGAACGCCTCGTCGGTGACCTTACGGGTGAAGTCGAACCAGACCGACGGCGGCCGGCCCGCCATCATGTCGGCTGCGATCGTCTCCGCCGTCTCATTGACGTACGCGAGCTCCTCGGGGGATCCCTCGCCGATGCCGGCGTTGTTCACGAGGACGTCGAGGCGGCCGTAGGTCGCACGGACCTCGCCGAACATCGCCCGCACCGCATCGGGATCCGCCACGTCCGCGGCGACCCCCCGGCCGTCGGGTGCCCCGTCGGGGAACGTGTCGAGCGTCTGCGCCGCGCGCTCGAGGGTGAGATCGTTGGCGACCACGACCGCTCCCTCACTCGCGAAGCGGCGGGCGATCGCCTGGCCGATGCCGGAGCCGGCCCCGGTCACGAGTGCCACCTTGCCGTCGAGCTGGCTCACATGTGGTCTCCACCGTTGACCTGGAACCGACCCACGCGACTAGCCGCCGAATGCGTCGACGAACTCGGGCGGGTTGCTCGCCGAGACGATCTTGCCCTTCTTCACGACTGCGTGCACCACGGTCGCGTTGTAGATCCGTGGCAGCGGGAATGCCGCGACCTGCACGGGTTGTGTGTAGTTCAACGGAGGGGTGAGCCCCAAGGTCTTGACGTCGGTCATCGCGCTGAGCGCCGCCAAGATGTTCGGTCCCGTGATCTCGTCGACCTCGGCGGCTGCCGACTCGAAGATGTACGTCGAGAGCCAGTTGCCCACTCCCTGGTCGTTCTTGATCAGCGACTTGTCGAACGCGTTCATGTCTTTGGTGTACTGCTTGATGCCCGCGACCTTCTTCGCGGTCACCGGCGGGTACGAGAGCTCGACGATCGCGCGGCCGTTGAGGTAGTCGCCGACCTGCTCGAGGATGGCGGGCGTGAGGAATGGGCCGGCGGTGGCGATCTTGCCGTCGTAGCCCTGCTGGTCGAGACCATCGATGAACCGGCCGTTCTGGTCGCCGATGATGAGCACCATGATCCCCTCGGCGTCGTTCGCCGTCGCCGCACTGACCTGCGGTGCAAGGTCGGCCGAGTCGAGCGGAACCGTCACCTGGTTCACCACCTCGAGACCGGCCGTGTCCGCCGCGCTCACGATCAGCGGCGCGAGCTGCGCGGCGGCTGCGAGGTCGGGCAGGACGAGGCTCACCTTCTTCGCACCCGCCTCGCCCATGTACTGCGGCATGTTGAAGAAGAGCCCGGGGATCCCGGAGTTGCTGGTGAACGAGACGGGGCTCGTGAACGGCGTCGGCTCACTGCCTGAAGAGCCGACAAACGGGATCTGCGCGGCTTCGAGGATGGGGTATATCTGGGGTCCGTAGGTCGTGAACGAGCCGACGACGGCGGCCGCATCGTCGTCGACGGCGTCACGGGCGCACTGCTCCGCACGGTTGGGATCGTTGTTCGTGTTGCAGACGACGACCTCGAGCTTGTGGGTCACGCCCGTCGCGTCCTTCAGCCCGCCAGCCTTGTTGATCGCCTTGGCGCGGGCCTCGACGGCGCCGGAGACCTCGGGGTTGCTCGACCCGGCGACCGTGACCTCGTACTCGCCGATGGTGTAGATGGTGACCGGGTCACCCTTGCTCTTGCCCCCCAGGCCGGATGCCACCGTGACCGGAACGAGCGCCGCGGCGAGCGCGAGAACTCCCACGAATGCAACGCCGCGAGATCGCTTCATCACGTTTCCCCCCAATCGGCCCCGACGGGGCGCCGAAGCATCACTCTACAATTTTCGTACCTTCAGTCAAGCGAATGGCGAACCTAACAGTCGACAAGTCTTGAGCAGCAGGTTCGCAATCTGTACTGTGCAGCCGATGAGCGGTGAGCACCCCAATGCCGTCCTGCTCCGTCGGCTCTACGACGCCTATGCCCGTCGGGACCGCGACACGATCTGCGAGGTGCTCGCGCAGGACTGCCGGTGGAACGTCCCCGGGCGCGGCCCCAAGTCCGGCACGCACGTCGGCCAGGACGCGATCCTCGAGCTGTTCCGCGACCTCATGCGCACGTCGAAGGGATCGGCCGTCATCGAGCTCCATGACGTGCTCGCGAACGACGCGACCGCGATCGCGCTCCAGACCGGACGCGCGACGATCAACGGCAACACCTCGGAGCTCAAGGAGGTGCTGGTCCACACGATCCGCGACGGGAAGGTCGTCGAGATGTGGGAGTACCAGTTCGACCTCTACGCGTTCGACGAGATGCTGTAGCCGGTTGCAACAACTGATGGAGCTTGCATGACCGAGACCTCCGCACCCACACACGCGACGAGCGAATCGTTCGTCGCCACCAGCGACGACCTGCCATGGGCACCGTTCCCCGGCGTCGAGGGCGAGAGCGGCTTCAAGCTGCTCCGCGTGAACCGGGACATCGGCGGCATCACCGCGCTGCTCCGCATCCCGCCCGGCTCCTACGGGCCGATGCACAAGCACACCGGCGCCGGCGAGTACCTCATCGTCAAGGGCACCATCCCCTTCGGCGACAAGACCCTCGGTCCGGGTGACTACTTCTTCGAGCCTGCAGGCCTCACGCACTCCGAGCCGCCGCCGGACGAGGAGGTGATCATGCTCGTCGTCTCCTACGGACCGATCGCCACGAAGATGCCGGACGGTGCCCCAGGGCCGATGGTTGACGCCGAGCTGCTGACGAAGCTCTGGGAGCGCGCGCTGGAGCGCAACGGGCGGACCGGCTGACCCCGACCGGCCGAGCGGTGCGCCCCACCCGTCGGTGCAGCCTCAGGAGCGGCGCCAATGGAGCGTCAGCTCGGTGCGGTTGCGGACACCACAGGCGACGAGCGCCCTCGACACGTGCTTCTTGACGGTGTCCTCACCGATCTCGAGCTGCCGCGCGATCTCCGCGTTGGTCCGACCTCGGGCGACCAGGTCGACGACCTCGCGCTCACGCGGCGACAGGCTCGAACCCCGGCCGGGATCGGGGCGCCGGCGCAGGTGCTTCTCGAGGAGGTTTGCGAGGTGCGGGCGG
Organism: uncultured Acidimicrobiia bacterium; assembly: GCA_963720675.1. Taxonomy (GTDB): domain Bacteria; phylum Actinomycetota; class Acidimicrobiia; order IMCC26256; family PALSA-555; genus JALHSW01. The sequence continues at coordinate 1,215,846 of CAVRGH010000010.1, forward strand.
AGTGCGAGCAAGATCGCGCGGTCTCGGGCACCGAGCGCGGACTCGTCGTCACCCAACACACACAGGATCCCGTGCGTCGACAGGCCGGTGTCGAGCCAGAGACACAGCTGGGACCGGACCCCGTTGGGCACGAGGAAGCCCTCGACGTAGCGCCGCTCACGCGGCGAGAGCTGCGGGAGAAGTCTGCTGCAGTGAAGCGACGCCTTCGCGCTGGAGGATCCGAACTGCTGCCGCTCCTCGAAACGGGTCGGCCGCGTGCTCGTCGAGGTAGTGCTCCATCACCACGGGTCGAAATCCGTGCTGGATGCCGTCGGTGCCGACGGTCGGCGACTCGGGCGGCTCGGTCAAGAAGAACGTGGAGCGTCCGAAGCCGACCGTCGACGCGAGAGCCTCCAGCGTGGTCGCCCGATAGCGCTCGAGGTCGTCGGGCCGCTCACACGCCTCGACGACCGACAGGACCCGTTCGAGCTCCGGCGCGTCCAGGACGTCGCTCACGGCCGCGGTTCCCCCCAGGAGTCGCTCGGAACGTTGCTTCGGAACGGTTGCACGATCGTGCCATTGTCCGAACCGATCGTCCTGGCGCATCCTAGGAGTGTCGACCGGAAGCGAAAAGGGGCAACCGATGATCGAAGATGCCGTCGTCGTGGACACGGTGATCCACGCGTACAACTTCACGTCCGAGAACATCAAGGATCCCGATCTGGTGCTGCCCCTCGCGGGGATGCTCTACGGGATGTGCGTGTCCCACGCGCCCCGCAGCGGTGAGTACACGCTCGACCCCGATCGGTTCATGGGTGCACCCGACCCCGACCTCCTGGCCCACGCGCTCTTCGCGGAGAGCCAGACCGACATCGCCATCTACCACGAGGTCCCGCAGTGGGGCACGATGCACGACGGCGGCTCCCCGATGTGGGTCGGCAAGGAGCTCCGAGACCGTTACCCGGGGCGAGTCGCTTTGTACGGCGCGGTCAGCCCCTGGTACGGCAACCCGATCGAGACCATCGATCGCCTCGTCGAGGAAGACAAGGTGGTCGGGATCAAGCTGTACCCGCTCGACATCGTCGACGGAAAGCCGGCCGGCTTCCGGATGGACGACGAGAAGATGATGTTCCCCATCTTCGAGCATGCCCAGAAGCGCGGCCTGAAGACCGTCGCGGTCCACAAGGCACTGCCGCTCGGTCCGCTTCCGATGGAGCCCTTCCGCGTCGACGACATGGAGGGTGCCTTCCGCGCCTTCCCGGAGCTCAACATCGAGATCGTCCACGGTGGCATGGCGTTCCTCGAGGAGACTGCCCTCCAGGTCGCGAGGTTCCCGAACTGTGTGATCAACCTCGAGGGGGCGAGCGCCTTCCTGCCCAACATGCCGATGAAGTTCGCCGAGGTGATCGGCGCGTTCCTCTCGTTCGGTGGTGAAGACCGCATCATCTGGGCGAGCGGGTGCGTCGCGTTCCATCCCCGGCCGCTCATCGAGCGGTTCTGGGACTTCGAGATCCCCGAGATGATCATCGAGGGCTACGGCGTCCCGCCGCTCACCGAGGAGATCAAGCGCAAGATCCTCTCCGAGAACGCCAAGCGCATCGTCGGCCTCGACGTCGACGGCATGCTCGCAGAGTCGGCCGGCGACGAGTTCTCCGACCGTGGCGAGCTCGCCGACCCGTGGACCGGCGGGCGCGTCGCCGCCGCCGCGAGCGCATGACCGCCGACCCCCACCACCGCGGCGCTCGAGGAGCGCGTCCGCACTGCGCTCAACGAGGTCCAGGACCCGTGCAGCGTGGTCGCAGGGGTCCCGGCCGGCATCGTCGACATGGGTCTCGTGCGCTCGCTCGAGGTCGAAGACGGGCCGCACGGTGCCGTCGTGCGCGTCGCGATCGGCGTGACCGAGCCGACGTGCCTGATGGGCCCCTCCTTCGCCACCGGGGCGCGCGAGCGGCTCGCGGCCGTGCCCGGGGTCGCGCAGGTCGACGTGGAGCTCAGCGGCGACGCTGAGTGGTCACCGCTCGACATGGCGCCCGACTACCGCGCCCGCCTGGCCGAGCATCGACGACTGCAGCGGGGTGACATCGAGGTGGTCGAGACGGCGAGTGGCGGAGTGATCCGCATTCCGGCGGCCGGGCCGGCATGACGCTCCAGGGCCTCGACGGCAAGGTCGCGATCGTCACCGGGGGCGGCAGCGGCATGGGCGCCGCGACCTCGCGGCGGCTCGCCCGGGAAGGCGCGAAGGTCGCGGTGGTCGACCTCAACGAGGGCGCGGCAAAGGACGTCGCCGCCTCGCTCGAGAGCGACGCGATCGCCGTGGGAGCCGACGTCTCCACCGAGGACGGCGTCGCCGCGTACGTGCGTGCCACCGTCGACGCGTTCGGGCGGGTCGATCTGTTCCACAACAACGCGGGCTACGGCGGACACCTCGCGCCACTGTGGGAGATGTCGGTCGACGAGTTCGACAAGACGATGGCCGTGAACACCCGGGGTGTCTTCCTCGGCTTGCGCGCCGTGCTCCGACAGATGGCCACCCAGGGCGACGGCGGCGCGATCGTGAACACGGCCTCGGTGTCCGGGCCTCCGGGCGGTGCCGGGGCAGGGCGGCTACGTGCCGTCGAAGCACGCCTGCGTGGGGCTCACCAAGGTGGCCGCGCTCGACGCCGGGAGCCTGAAGGTGCGCGTGAACGCGGTGTGTCCCGGGCTGGTGCAGACGCCGATGCTCCAGGGGCTCGTCGACGAGATCGGCACGGAGATCCTCGACATGATGCTGACCCAGGTGCCCGCCGGGCGGGGCGGCGAGGCGGACGAGATCGCGAACCTCGTCGTGTGGCTGATGTCCGACGAAGCGTCCTACGTCAACGGTGCGATCCTCACCATCGACGGCGGCATCAGCGCGGGGTAGTCACTCCGGCAGCGTCCGCTGGATGGCACCGCGCATCCGCGAGTGGTCGACGTGGCCGACCTCGTCCTCGAAGAGCTGCGCAGCGACATCGGGGTTCATCGTGGAGCCCAGGAGGCTCTCGAGCGAGTCGATCGCGATCGTGTCGTACATGTCGTAGCCCGGCGCGGGCAGGCCTGCCGCCTCGGACGCGGCGTGCGACGCGTCCTGGTCGGCGTGCAGCTGCTCGTAGGCCAGCGGCAAGGGGTCCACGATCGAGAGCGCCAGCGGACCATGCTGATGCAGCCACCACTGGGTGAGCTGCTCCATGGTGATCGCCGGGTCCCGGTAGCCGAGGATGGCCAGGAACAGCGGAGCGTCGTCGGCGGAGAGGAAGCGGTAGCACCGGCCGGCGATGACCGCCGAGCGCTCTGCGTCGACCTGGTCCCCGAGCGCGTCGAGCACACCATCCACGAGTGCGGCGGCATCAGTGGCCGCCAATCCCGCGGGCGCGGTGACCTCGATCACGCCGTGGACGGGCTCGAGCTCGCCCCGGTCGCCGCCCATCGTCTGCGACAGCGGATCGTCGGGCAGCCGTACGCCGACCCGCACCAGACCTCGCTCCGACGAGCGCTCGCCGCTCGGCGTCCCGACGCGTGCGCGCAGCATCGCACCGGTCAGGCGGATCGCGGCTTCGAACGCCGCCGACGGTCGGCCGTCGCCGTCGCGAGCGGTTGCGGCGAGGACGAGCACGACGCGAGCCCGGACATCATCGGGCGCCGTGGTGGACACGGGCCGGAACATAGGGCAACATCGTCCGACAATCAATGTCGGCCGTCCGGGGGGACTCCATGCAGGTGCGGATGACGGTGAACGGTGTCGACGTCGCGCACGACATCGAGCCCAGGTTGCTGCTCGTGCAGTACCTGCGCGAGGTCGCCGGCGCTGACCGGTACCAAGGTCGGTTGCGACACGTCGTCGTGCGGTGCGTGCACGGTGCTCGTCGGGGGTGAGTCGGTGAAGAGCTGCACGATGCTCGCCGCGCAGGCCGACGGCGCCACGGTCACGACCATCGAGGGGCTGGCCCAGGACGGCGAGCTCCATCCGGTGCAACAAGCCTTCCACGAGGAGCACGGCCTCCAGTGCGGGTACTGCACGCCCGGGATGGTGCTGGCAGTCGTCTCGCTGCTCGACGAGAACCCTTCCCCGACGGAGGCGCAGGTGCGCCAGGGGCTCGAGGGCAACCTCTGCCGCTGCACCGGCTACCACAACATCGTGAAGGCCGTACTCGCCGCGGCAGCCGGCACCCCCGCGACCACGGCGGTGGGGTCGTGACCGTTGCTCGGCAGTCGACTCCCCCGGCGTGAGGACGCGGCGCTGCTCACGGGCGAGGCGCGCTTCGTCGACGACCTCCCGATCCACGACGCGCTGCACGCAAAGCTCGTGCGCAGCCCCTTCGCCCACGCGCGGGTCACGGCGATCAACACCGTGGAGGCGGCGGCGATGCCCGGCGTCGTCGGCGTCTACACCGCGGCCGACTTCGCGGACGAGTTCGCCACTCCGCTGCCGTGCGCGTGGCCGGTGACGCCCGACATGGTGAACCCGCCGCACTTCCCGCTCGCAACCGGCGAGGTCCACTACGCGGGCGAACCCGTCGCCGTCGTCCTCGCCGAGTCGCGAGCGGCGGCGCGGGACGCGCTCGAGGCCGTCGTCGTCGACTACGAGGAGCTTCCCGGCAGTCGTCGATCTCGAAGCAGGCGCTGGCGGACACGAACCTGGCCCACACCGACCTCTCGTCGAACACGTCATACGTCTGGCCGCTCGTGCCCGACCCGGAGGCGGTCGACCGCGCCTTTCGCTGAACGCCGCGCACACCGTGAAGGAGCGCTACGTCCACCAGCGACTCATCGCGATGGCGATGGAGCCGCGTGGTGTCGCGGTCGTGCCCGAGCCCTACGGGGGCGACTTCACCATCTATTCCGCCGACCCAGATCCCGCACATCCTGAAGGTGCAGCTCGCGATCTGCGCTGCGGCATCGCCGGAGCACAAGCTCCGCGTCGGTCGCGCCGAGCGTCGGTGGCGGGTTCGGATCCAAGCTCGACGTCTACGGCGAGGAGGTGCTCTGCCCTCGTGCTCGCCCGCCGACTGGGCGTCCCGATCCGCTGGGCCGAGGAGCGCGGCGAGAACACCCAGGCCACGGTCCACGGGCGCGGGCAGATCCAGGAGATGGAGCTCGCGGCCGACGCCGACGGTCGAATCACCGCCGTTCGAGCGAACGTGGTCGCCGACATGGGGGCCTACCTCCAGCTCGTGAGCCCCGGAGTGCCCCTCCTCGGCGGCTTCATCTACCACGGGGTCTATGACGTGCCCGCGTACTCGTTCACGTGTCGCGGCGTGTTCACGAACTGCACGCCGACGGACGCGTACCGGGGGGCGGGACGCCCGGAAGCCACGTTCGCCATCGAGCGCGCGATCGAGGCCCTCGCCCGCGAGGTGGGCATCGATCCGGTGGAGATCCGGCGGCGGAACTTCATCGCGGCCGATGCCTTCCCGTACGAGACCGCGGCCGGCCTCACCTACGACAGCGGCAACTACGACGGGGCGCTCGACGAGTCGCTGCGGATCGCGGGCTACGAGGGACTGCGGGCCGAGCAGGACGCGCGCCGAGCGCGCGGTGACACGAAGCATCTCGGCGTCGGGATCTCCGTCTACGTGGAGATGTGCGGTCTGGCGCCGAGCCGTCTGCTCGGGCAGCTGAGCTTCGGCGCCGGCGGGTGGGAGCACGCCGAGGTCCGCGTGCTGCCCACCTGCAAGGTCGAGGTGATCACCGGCACCGCACCGCACGGCCAGGGCCACGAGACCAGCTGGGCGATGATCGTCGCCGACCGTCTCGGTGTGCCGGTCGAGGATGTGGAGGTGCTCCACTCCGACACGGCGATCTCGCACCTCGGTCTCGACACGTACGGCTCGCGGTCGCTCGCGGTCGGCGGGACGGCGATCTTCAAGGCCTGCGACAAGGTCATCGACAAGGCGCGCACGATCGCCGCCCACCACCTCGAAGCCGCGGAGGAGGATCTCGAGTTCGTCGACGGGACGTTCCGCGTCCGCGGGACCCCGACGCGACTCCTCCCGATCCAGGCGATCGCCTTCGAGGCGTTCACCGCGCACAACCTCCCGGACGGCATCGAGCCGAACCTCACGGCCAGCGCCTCGTACGACCCCGAGAACTTCACGTTCCCGTTCGGTGCGCACATCGCGGTCGTGGAGGTCGACCAGGAGACCGGCCACGTCGACCTCCTCAGGTACATCGCGGTCGACGACTGCGGGAACCAGGTCAACCCGCTCATCGTCGAGGGCCAGGTGCACGGGGGCGTCGTCCAAGGGGTCGCGCAGGCGCTGTTCGAGGAGGCGGTGTACGACGAGGCCGGCCAGCTGCGAACCGCGTCGCTCGCCGACTACCTCGTGCCCTCGGCCGCCGAGATGCCCAGCCTCGAGCTCGGGCACACGGTCACGCCGAGTCCGGTCACACCGATGGGCGTGAAGGGCGTCGGCGAGGCAGGCACGATCGGAGCCGCCCCGGCCGTGGTCAACGCGGTCGTCGACGCACTCTCGCCCCTCGGCGTGACCGAGGTGCCGATGCCGGCATCGCCCGAGCGAGTATGGACCGCGATCCAGGAGGCCGGCCGATGATCCCCGCCGCGTTCGACTACGTGCGCGCCACCTCTGCAGCGGAGGCCGTCGCCGCGCTCTCCGAACATGGCGACGACGCGAAGCTGCTCGCGGGCGGGATGTCGCTGCTCCCCCTGATGAAGCTGCGCCTGGCCACACCCACCGTGCTCGTCGACGTCGGCCGCCTGGGCGACCTGTCCTACGTCCGGGACGGCGACGACCACGTCGCGATCGGGGCACTCACCCGCCACCGCGACCTCGAGACGAGCGACCTGCTGGCGCGGGAATGTGCGGTCCTCCAGGGCGTCGCCGCCGAGGTCGGCGACAACCAGGTCCGACATCGCGGGACGTTGGGTGGCTCCGTCGCCCACGGCGACCCCGCGTCGGACCTTCCGGCAGCACTGGTCGCACTCGACGCAACCTTCGTGGCGACCGGCCCCGGTGGCACGCGCGAGCTGCCCGCCGGCGACTTCTTCCGGGGGTTCCTCGAGACGGCGCTTGCTCCCGACGAGCTGCTCACCGAGATCCGGGTGCCCAAGACCGGGCCGAACGGCTGGGCCTACGAGAAGTTCAACCGCCGGGCCCAGGACTGGGCCATCGTGGGTGCGCTCGCGGCGACCGTCGGCGGGGAGAAGCGCGTCGCGCTGGTGAACATGGGCGCGACGCCGGTGCGCGCGAGTGCGGTCGAGTCCGCGCTCGCGGCCGGCGCTTCGAACGAGGAGGCTGCCCAGGCCGCCGCGGACGGCACCGAGCCCCCTGCCGACCTCAACGCATCCTCGTCGTTCCGTGAGCATCTCGCCCGCGTGCTCGTCCGGCGCGCGCTCGATGCAAGTGCCTGAGACCACCTCCGTAACCCGACTCCGAGCAACCGAGGAGACCCATGACCACCGTTGAGAACCGATCCGAGGCCGCAGCCACCGCCATCGGCCGGCCCGACGGGCCCGGCTTCCACCAGTGCTGGTACGTGGTCGCGCTCGCCGACGAGCTCGACGAGACCCCCCTGCTGTCGAAGGAGTTCCTGGGCGGCCGGGTCATCGTGTACCGGACGGCCGACGGCACACCGACGGTCCTGAGCGCGTACTGCGCGCACGTGGGTGCCGATCTCGGTGTCGGCAAGCTCGACGGCGACGAGGTCGAATGCGCGTTCCATCGGTTCCGCTACGGGCCCGACGGCAAGTGCACGTGGGTTCCCGGTGACAACGACGTCCCCGAGAAGGCGCGAGTCTTCGCGTACCCCACGGCCGAGCGATGGGGTGCGATCTGGGCGTTCAACGGGCCCGAGGCGCTCTACGACGTGCCGGCATGGCGCGACTACGCGCCCGACCAGCTGGTCACCCGCGTCCATGAGACGGATCCGTTCCCGATCGAGCCATGGATCATGATCACCAACTCCTGGGACTTCCTCCACCTGCGCGAGCTGCACGGACTCCAGTTCGAGGAGGACCCCAAGAACATCGAGATGCCGAACCCCTACGTCCACGAGTACGACACGGTGTTCACGATGCCCAACATCGGCACGATGCAACAGCGCATCCGCCAGAGCGGCACCAACACCGTCGCGCTGTGCGCCACCCTCGACGGCGAGGACAGCATGTCGCTCTTCAGCGCGACGCCGCTGCGCGAAGGCCTCACTGCGAGCTACAGCTTCGCGGCGACTCCCGACACTCGTGACGGTTCGCCGGAGCAGGACGAGGCGGTCGAGACCCGCCTGGTGATCCAGGAGGCGTTCAGCGATCAGCTGCTCGCCGACGACATCCCGGTGCTGTCGACCATCCGGTTCCGGGAGGGTGCACTGCTCCCGGACGACCGGATGCTCGCGCGCTACCTCCGCTTCGTCCGTCAGTACCCGAGGATGGATGCTGCCGGCTTCGTGGCCTGATCCGAAGTTCCGTCCCGTTCCACATCGAGCCCTCGGGGCACGCCGTCAGTCGCGATGCGATGACGGGCGCAAGCCGCTGGTCAGGATCGCGACGTACCGCTCCACCAGCTCGGTCATCGGCTCGCCGAGGTGGTTCGCCGCCTCACCGATCCCGATGAGGAGGGCGGAGATGTCGTCGGCGGTGACGCCCTCGCGCACCGCGCCGGCCGCGATCGCGCGCTCGAGCACGGCGCCGGTCGCGGCGAAGAGCCGCCGGACGGCCTCGGGGCGCCCGCGCGCGAGGTCGGTGCCGGCACGCGCCGCACGCACGAGCACGATGTCGCGCGCCATGACGAGCGCCGAGTCGTGGACGAGCTCGTAGAAGGCGGCGCCGGCATCGGGCTCGTCGAGCGCGGCGACCGACGCCGCGGTGAGCTCGTCGAAGGCGCGCTCGATCACCGCGGCGACGAGCGCGTCCTTGGTCGGGAAGTTCCGGTACACGGTGCCGACCCCGACTCCGGCCGACCGGGCGATCTCCTCCACCGGGACGTCCAGGCCGCGCGCGGCGAGCACCCCCCGAGCCGCGTCGAGGAGCGCCGCCCGGTTGCGCGTGGCGTCGGCCCGGCGCACGCCCGCCGGCCGAGGTGTCCGCGGTGTTGACGTGGCAGTCATCTCGTCGTATCGTAACCGGAAGATCAGTTCCGGTTACGGTTCCGGCGCGATCATCTCTCGGGGGGACTCCATGACGACCACCGCACCGCGCACCGCAGCGACGCCCACCCGAGCGAGCCAGCTCGGGGAGTTCGGCGCCGGCGGGTTCGACCAGTGCTGGTACCCGATCGCGCGCTCTGCTGACGTCGGACCGGGCCAGGTCCTCGGCGCCGACTTCCTCGACGGCCGCGTGGTGTGCTTCCGCGGCGAGAACGGTGCCGCCACCGTCCTCTCCGCCTACTGCCGCCACCTCGGCACCGACCTCACCCAGGGCGAGGTCATCGGCAACGAGCTCCGCTGCGGCTTCCACTACTGGTGCTACGGCCAACGCGGCGACTGCACCCAGATCCCCGTCTCCGACCGCATCCCCGAGGACTCCTCCCTCTTCGCCTACCCCACCGAGGAGTCCTGCGGGCTCATCTGGGCCTTCAACGGCGAGACGCCGCTCTACGAGGTCCCGTCGTTCCCCGGGGTCGACGTGACAAAGCGCGCGGTGCGTGTCGGAGACATGGGAGTGCTCCCGATGCCCAGCTTCCTCGCCACCGCCAACTCGATGGACTTCCAGCACCTCGAGGTCGTCCACGGCGTGCCGAACGAGGTCGACCACGACGACATCGAGATCACCGAGACCAAGATCTCCTACGACATGGTCTGGCACGACCCCAACTTCGGACGGATCGAGCAGCACATCGAAGACTTCGGCACCAACGTCGTCTCGATCACCGGCACGATGGCCGGCATGCACATCGCGCAGTTCTTCGCCGGCCGCCCGGTCCCCGGTGAGACACCTGGTGGGCACACCCACGGCTACATCGTCGTGTCGGTGCCGGAGGCCGCGGTCCAGGGCATCACGGACGACGAGGTCGAGCAGCAGCTCGAGCTCGCCGATGTGTACGCGCGGGGCCTGATCAACGACGACATGATCGTCTGCGAGGGGATCCGCTTCCGGATCGACAAGCTCGTCCCGGCCGACCGGGGGCTCTCGCGCTTCTTCCGCTACTGCGAGGCCTACCCGAAAGCCCACCCGGGGGCGGCCCGCATCCGCTGATCAGCCGCCCGCGCGCAGCCCGGTGATCACCACGTCCAGGTAGCGCTCGAGGGCGTCCGGCGTCGGACGACCTCGGAGGTTCGCCGCGTCGCCCGCGCCGACGAGCAGGGGCGGGAGCTCGTCCGCGGTGATGTCGGACCGAACCGCGCCCACGGCGCGCGCGCGGTCCAGGAGCTCGTCGACCACGTCGAAGAGCCCTTGGACGACCGGCGGGCGACGGGGCTGGTCCAGGGAGCGCGAGGCACCGACGAGCACCCGGTCGCGCGCCATCACCCTCCCGGCGTGGCGGATGTAGTCGAGGCACGCGGCTCCGACGTCGGGGGCCTCCAGCGCGGCGGCGGCCTCCGACGCGAGTGCCTCGAAGCTGTGGGTGAGCACCGCGTCCACGAGCGCGGCCTTGTTGGGAAAGTGCCGGTACACGGTCGCGACTCCCACCCCCGCGGCCGCCGCGATCTCGTCCATCGACGCATCGAGACCGCCGGCGGCGAGCACCGTCCGGGCCGCTTCGAGCACCGCTCGGCGGTTCCGCACCGCATCGGCACGAGGGACGGGGGGAGGCGCCGTCTCGGATCCGGCGCGGGTCCTCGAGGATGCGGCAGCGGGGGGCTTGACGGCCATCGGCCGACATCGTAGCGTGAAGTGAGAGATAGCGTTCCGTTTGTATCCGCACCACGGGCCCCGGAGGACACCATGACCGCCACCACGACGCCGACGACCGACGAGACGACGGAGCCGACGACCGGCCTCGCGTCACTGAGCCAGTTCGGTGCCGGCGGGTTCGCGGCCTGCTGGTACCCGGTGGCGCTCTCGGCCGAGGTCGGCCCCGGCCAGGTCCTCGGCGCCGACTTCCTCGACGGCCGGGTCGTGTGCTTCCGCGGCGAGAACGGTGCCGCCACCGTCCTCTCCGCCTACTGCCGCCACCTCGGCACCGACCTCGCCCAGGGCGAGGTCATCGGCAACGAGCTGCGCTGCGGCTTCCACTACTGGTGCTACGGCCAACGCGGCGACTGCACCCAGATCCCCGTCTCCGACCGCATCCCCGAGGACTCCTCCCTCTTCGCCTACCCCACCGCCGAATCCGTGGGGATCATCTGGGCCTTCAACGGCGAGACGCCGACGTACGACGTGCCCGCGTTCCCGATCGGAAAAGCCTCGGAGCTCGCGTACAAGACCGAGGACATCGGCGTCCTGCCGTTCCCCACGTTCATCGGCACGATGAACTCGATGGACATGCAGCACCTCGAGGTCGTCCACGGCGTGCCGAACGAGGTCGACCTCGAGACCATCGAGGTGCACGAGACCGGGATCCGCTACGACATGGTGTGGCACGACCCCAACTTCGGACGCGTCGAGCAGCACATCGAAGACTTCGGAACCAACGTCGTGACCGTCACAGGAGAGCTCGCCGGAGTGCGGGTCGGCATGTTCTTCGCGGGTCGCCCCGTCCCGGGCGAGACCCCGGGCGGGCACAACCACGGCTTCAACGTCGTCTCGGTGCCGAACGCGGAGACCCAGGGGGTCGAGCCCGAGGTCGTCGAGCAGCAGCTCGAGATGGCCTACACCTACGCGCGTGGACTCATCGCCGACGACGAGCAGGTGCTGCGCGGCGTCCACTTCCGGGTCGACAAGCTCGTGACCGCTGACCGCGCCCTCAGCCGGTTCTTCCGCTACGTCGAGCAGTTCCCGCGTGCCCACCCGGGCGCGGCTCGCATCCGCTGAGCAGCGCGCAACCGTTTCGGCCGGTCATCCACCGACCTCAGCCAGTGCCTCCCCGACCACCCGGAGCATCACGTCGTTCTCTTCCCGGGTGCCGATGGTGACGCGGACACCGAAGCCGGCGAAGGGGCGAAGCACCACGCCCCGCGCTTCGCACGCGGCACCGAGCGGGGCGGCGTGGTCGCCAACGGGCAGCCAGACGAAGTTCCCCTGGGACTCGGGCACGTCGACGCCGAGACTTCGGAGAGCGACCGAGACCCGGGCGCGTTCCGACACCACCATCTCGATGCGTTCCTGGAACTCCGACTCGATGTCGAGGGCCGCGATGGCTGCTGCCTGCGCGATGGCGTTGACCCCGAAGGGATGACGCGTCTTCCGCAAGGCACCGATCACCTCGGAAGACGCGATGCCATACCCGACCCTCGCGCCCGCGAGTCCAAACGCCTTGGAGAAGGTCCGCAGCACGAGCACGTTCGGGTGGGCGCGAACGACGTCGATGCCGTCGGGCACCCGATCGTCACGAACGAACTCTCGGTACGCCTCGTCGAGCACGACGAGTACGTCGCTCGGTGTGCGCGCGAGGAACCCCTCCAGCTCCTCCGTGGTCACCACCGATCCGGTCGGGTTGTTGGGGCTGCAGACGAACACCGTGCGCGTCCGCTCCGTGATCGCGTCGGCCAGGTCGTCGAGCGCGTAGCGGTGATCGCGCAGGGGAACCGGGACGATCGTCGCGTCGGCCTGGCGGGCGATGATCGGATACGCCTCGAACGACGGCCAGCACCACAGCAGCTCGTCCCCCGGGTCGGCCGTGGCGAGGACCGCCTGCTGACAGAGTGCCACCGATCCCGCGCCGAGGATCACTTGGTCGAGATCGACCCCTGCTCGAGTCGCCAGCCGCGCCCGGAGGGCGAGGCCACCGTCGTCGGGATACCGATGCATCCCGGCGGCCGCTCGCGCGACGGCCAGCTGCACCGACTCCGGGGGCGGGTACGGGACCTCGTTCGAGGCGAGCTTGATGGCCCGCTCGAGGCCACGCTCACGCGCGACGACGTCGGCGTCCCGACCCGGCGAGTACGCAGGAATGTCGGCGAGACTCGCGCGGAAGCGCACCATCGCGCGCAGCCTACCGAAGCAGCGCGGCGATGGTCAGGGCCTCATGATCCCTGGGCGCCGAGGCGCACTCGGAGGAACTGCCCGACGCGCGCGAGCGCCGCCGACGCCTCGGGGAGACCGGGGACACCTTGGTAGACGTGACACATGCCGGGGTCGACGTCGAGGGTGACGTCGACACCCGCGGCCAGTGCTCGGTCCGCCACCTCGACCGTCTCGTCCACGAGGATCTCGTCGCTCCCTACCTGCAGGTACAGCGGCGGGAAACCAGAGCAATCAGCGAAGCGCGCTGACACACGCGGATCGCGCGGATCAGCGCCCGCGAGGTACTCGTCAGCGGCGAGACGAAGCGACGTCGGATCGAGGATGAGGTCCCGGTCCGCCACCGTCACCACCGAATCGCACGACATCGTGAGGTCGAACCACGGCGATAGGCAGACAGCGGCTGCGGGCATGGGACGGCCCGCGTCGCGTGCATCGAGCAGCACCGCGACGGTCAACCCTCCTCCGGCAGAGTCGCCGACGATTGCGACCCGGTCAGGGCTGGGGGCCACGCCGAGGAGCCACGCGAATGCCGCGTCGGCGTCATCGATCGCGGCCGGGAAGGGGTGCTCGGGAGCGAGCCGGTAGTCGACGACGAGCGTGCGCGCACCCGCCGCCGCCGCAACTCGCGACGCCAGGCCGCGGTGGCTCCGGATCGACCCTGCGCCGTAGGCGCCCCCATGGAGAAAGAGGAGAAAGCTCGTCGGCTCTGGACCCGGTGGCGTCAGCCACTCCGCCGGTCGACCGGCGACCTCGAGCGGCTCGACGCGGGTCCCCTCGACGAGCGGTGCCAGCGCACCGACCTCGTCGAGGAAAGCACGCCGGACCTCGGGAGGTGGGATCGGGGCACCGGGCGGGGGCCGCGAGGACCGGATCGCCGCGGAGAGCTGTTCGAACTCCGAACTCGGCACGGGGTCACCCAACGACCTTCTCGCCGAGGAACGGGTCGAAGAACCCGGGCTGGAGCGACTTGACCTTCCCCTTCTTGATCGAGCTGAAGGTGACGGTCGGGTTGAACATCCGCGAGAGCAGCGGCACCGTACCCAGCTCCGTCGTGGTGAACGGCGGGGTGATCCCGCCCGTGTCGAGCCCGTCGAGCGTGCCCATCGCCGCCTGGAGGGACGGGCGATCGATCGTCGCCAGCGTCTCGGCGACGTCCTGGAACACGAGCATCGAGGTCCACACGTTCAGAGCCGCGTCGTTGGGATCCAGGTCCGGGTCGTACGCCTTCATCTCCTTGCGGAACTGCTTGATGCCGGGAACCGACGTGTCGGTGTACGGGGGATAGAGCCCGGCGACGAGCATGCCGTTGGCATCGCTCCCCGCCGAGTCGAGCATCGCCTGGGTGAGCAGACCGCCCTGGGTCGCGATCAGGCCGTCGTAGCCCTGGTTCCGGAGCTGCTGGACGAGCGTCACCTGCGCATCGCCGATCAGGTACGCGACCACCCCGTCGACCCCGTCTGCGGTGCCGGTGGCGATGTACGGCGCGAGGTCGGTCGCGTCCGGCGGAACGAGCACCGTCTCGCCCTTCTCGGCACCGGAGAGCGCCAAGCCCTGGTCCACGAACAGCAGGACCGCGGCGGTGGTCGCGCCCAGGTCGGGGATGATGTAGCTGATCTTCTTGGCTCCCTGCTGCGCGAGGAGCTGCGGGAGTGCCTGGAACATGCCGGCGACTCCGGATCCCAGCGGGAACGAGGCGGGGCTCGAGGCGTCGGCGGGGCCGAAGATCGCCGTGCCGATGCTGGGGATCCCTTCCTGCTCGAGCAGGGGGAGCACCTGGCCGCTCTGGACCGCGTTCATGCCGACGACCGCCACCGCGCCTGCGTCGATCGCGTCCTGGATGCACGCTTGCGTCTCGTTGGGATCGACCGCGGAGTTGCACGTCGTGGCGACGACCTTGTGCGTCGTTCCCGACGCGTCCTCGAGGCCGCCGGCCTTGTTGATCGCCTTCGCTCGTGCCTTCACTGCCCCCGGGACCTCGGGGAACGACGTGCCGAGCGAGTCGAAGTCGCCCACGTAGGCAACGGTCACCGCATCACCGGTGAACTTGGCGTTCGATTTCGCGCTCGCCGGCGCGACGACGAGGGCGCTGACGAGGGCGACGCAGGCAACGATCGAGATCGAACCGACCTTCTTCACGTGGTCTCTCCCTGTGCTTGGTGGGTCTGGGACTCCGACGCTGGTGGCGTCGACGATCGGGGTGGGGGGCCGTCCATGCAGATGGCCTCGGACACGTCGAATGCATCCCAGCCCTCGCGGTACGCGACGTCGCCCGCCGCCTGGCGGTCGGCCAGCGCAGCGCGGAGCGAGCGGTAGCGCAGGCTCGCGGCATCCGCAGGGACCGACTTGTCAGCGCGGAGGTCGTCGTCGCGGTACCGCGGCGCCTGGAGGCGGAAGATGCGCTCGTCCTGCCGCGCGACGACCGTGCGCGAGAGGATCGGCGACAGCTTGCGGTACCACCACGGTCCGCCGATGACGAACGCCGCGGCCGTCGGTCGAGTCGTGGTGGGCGTCTCGGGGGTGTTGCAGAGGAGCAGGCAGAAGCCCCACCCGGGCGGCGAGCTCCAGGCGATCCCCAACGAGACGCCGCTGCGCACATGGATCAGGAACGTCTGGGCGATGTCCTGGCGCTCGGGGTTGCCCATGATCGGCGCGAGCAGCTTGGGGGGCTTGCGGTCGTAGGAGATCCGACGCATCACGATGACCTCGTCGGTGTGGTCGACGGTGATCTCCTCGGGGCCGCCCTCGGGGTCTCCGAACACCGCGCCGTGCACGAAGTCGAGATGGGTGAGATCCAGGAGGTTCTCGACCACGAGGTCCTGGGGCGCGGAGTAGCGAAGTGAGCTGAACGTCGCGCCCTTCCCGCCGTCGGGCTGGAGGAAGGGGATATCCGGGATCAAGCGCTCGTCGGCGTGGGCCGGGTCCCCCCACCACAGCCAGACGATGCCGTAGCGCTCGGCGACGGGGTAGGCCGAGATCGCGAAGCGCGACGGCGGCGCTGCGCCGGGCTCGAGCGACGGGATCCTCACCGCGACGCCCTCGCGGTCGTAGCACCAACCGTGGTACGGGCACTGGAGGACGCCATCGAGCACCTTGCCCGACGAGAGGGGCGCGCGCCGGTGCGCGCAGCGATCCTCCATCGCGCGGACCGCGCCGGCTCCGTCACGCCACAGCACGATCGCCGTGGAGTCGATCATCCGGGCGACCGGCTTCCCGCCGACCTCCGACGCCGGAGCGATGCCGTACCAGGTGTCGGTGAGGACGACGTCGCCCGGCCGGTACGGGGTTCGGCCGCCCGGTGCGCGGCTACCGATCCCCGTCTCGGTCTCGGTGCGGTCTCGGTCACGCCATCCCCTCCGCGGCCTTCCCCAGCACCGGTTCGCTGCTGCGACCCGCCCGACGACTTGTCGGAATCCGGCGACTCTTATACGATTACACGCGTATGTCAATCGCCACACCGCGGCCGGCGCGGTCGAGCCCGCGTCGCGGCCGCCGCCGGGACGAGGCGCTGAGCCAGGCGATCGTCGAGGCGACGCTCGCGATCCTGCGTGCGGAGGGCTACGACGGTCTGACCATCGAGGCGGTCGCACGGCGGGCCGGGGTGAGTCGGCCGGCGATCTACACCCGCTGGCGGTCGCTGCACGACCTCGTGCTCGAGGCGGCACGCCAGGCCCGTACCAGCGGACCCGTCTTCGAGGGCATCATCGACGTTCCCGACACGGGCAGCCTGCACGACGATCTGCTCCTGGTGATGCGCATGAGCGTCGCCCTGCACCGTCGGATGGACGAGCGGGGGATCCTCGACGGCTTCGTGGCCGGCATCGTCGCCGATCCTTCGCTCGGTCCGGTGTTTCGTGAGAACTTCATGGATCCGGACTTCAACCGCCTCATGGTGATCTTCGAGCGGGCCCGCGCACGAGGCGAGCTCCGGGCCGACGCCGACCCCGCGACCGCGCTCGAGCTGCTGGTCGGCTCGGGCTTCTACCGCTCGGTGGTCACGCGCGATTCGCTCGACGACGAATGGCTCGAGTCGGCGATCGCGCTTGTGGTCGCCGGGCTGACGTAGCAAGTTCACGAGACACACACGACAGGGGGGCACCATGCGTTTGAGCTTGGCGTTCAGCGGGTTCGGGCCGTTGGCCGGAAGCGTGGAGGCCGTGCAGGTCGCCGAGGATCTCGGGTTCGACGGGATCTGGACCGCGGAGCATCTCGGCTTCCACGATGCGATCGTGCCGAGCACGATGTACCTCCAGGCCACGAAGCGCATCGAGATCGGCATGGTCGGGTTCTCGGCCGCGAGCCGGCACCCGGGGACCCTGGGGATGGAGCTGGCCTCGCTCTGTGAGATCGGCGGCGTCGACCGCATCCGCATCCAGGTAGGGGTCGGCGACCCGAGCCTCGTCGCGAAGCTCGGCGCCACCACGGAGCAACCACTCCTCCGGACCCGGCAGCTCGTCGACACGCTGCGCGAGACCTTGTCGGGCAAGGAGGTCAACCGCTCGGTCCTCCCCGGCACGTTCAAGAACTTCAAGCTGAACGCGTACACGGGGCCGCCACCCAGCATCGACATCATGGCCATCCGCCCGGGGATGCAGCGCCTCGCCGCACAGATCGCCGACGGCGTGTCCTTGTCGGTCGCGGCATCGCGCACCTACCTGCGCGAGAGCGTCGAGTTCATCGAGCAGGAGCTCGCGGCGGCGGGACGGGACCGATCCGAGTTCCGCATCACGGCACTCGCGTTCGGGTTCATCGCGCCGGGGATCGATCAGATGCTCGGCGGGATGGGTCCGATGATCGCGACCTTCCCGCCCGAGCCGATGGAGGTCATGGGCAAGGGCGCGCTCGACGGCAAGGCGTACGCGGAGATCCACCGGTCCGGGCGCACCCTCGAGGCCTCGAAGATGATCACCGCGGATGTGATGCGCGAGATCACGCTGGCCGCCGAGCCCGACGGGGTCGCCGAGGCGCTCCAGAGCTACGCCGACACCGGGATCGACGAGCTCGGTGTCATGCCGATGGGTCCGCCCGAAGTGCTCGTCGACACCATCAAGCTGCTCGCGGCCTCGCGGCCCACCTGAGGAGGACGAGAACGATGGCAACTGCAACCAAGACCGACGAGGAGCTCATCAAGGAGCTCCACGACGGCTTCGTCGAGGCCAACAAGACCGCCGACACGGCGTACCTGCGAGCCCACATGGCCCCCGGGCCCGAGGGGTTCCGTTGGTACAACCTCAACAAGAGCGTCTACGTCGGGATGGACCACATCTGTGCCCTGTGGGACTTCCTCGCCGCGATGAACAGTCGCGGCGAGCTCGCCGTCCTCGAGGAGCAGATCCACCTGAACGGCGACATGGGCTTCGTGAGCTACATCCTCGACTTCAAGGCCGACTTCGGCCCGATGGGCACCGCGCAGATGATGGCTCGAACCTCGGAGATCTGGGAGCGGCTCGACGGCGAGTGGAAGATGGTGCACTTCCACTGCTCCGAGCACGAGCCCGGTGGATGGGAAGGTGGACGATGACCAAGACCGACACGACCGACGTGAGTGCCGACGAGGCACGGATCCTCGAGCTGCACCGGGGGTTCGTGCAGGCGAACACCTGCGGAGACACCGACTTCCTTCGGGCCCACATGGCCCCCGGACCCGAGGGGTTCCGTTGGTACAACCTCAACAAGAGCGTCTACGTCGGCATGGACCACATCATCCGCCTGTGGGACTTCCTCGTCGCGATGGGCGGCTCCGCCGACTGTCCGATCCACGAGGAGCAGGTCCACGTCAACGGTGACGTGGGCTTCGTCAGCTACCTCCAGGGCTTCAACGCAGACTTCGGCCCGATGGGTCTGGTCTCGTACGACGCGCGGTCGACCGAGATCTGGGAGCGTCAGGACGGTGAGTGGAAGATGGTGCACTTCCACTGCTCGGAACACGAGCCCGGTGGATGGGAAGGTGGAGTGTGAGCACGACGCGCGTTGAGGTCGCAGGCCCGGTCGGCACCATCGTCGCCCACGACACCGGGGCTCCCACGGCCGGGGGGGCACTGCCCGTCGTCCTGGTCCACGGGATCAACATGAGCGCCGCGGTCTGGGACGATCTCGTGGCGCGGCTGGCCCCGGACCGTCGGGTCCTCAGCATGGACCTGCGGGGGCACGGCGAGTCCGTCATGTCGGGTCCGTTCGATGCTGCCGGCTACGCGGGCGACGTCCTCGCGGTCATGGACGCCGTGGGCATCGAGCGCGCCCACCTCGTCGGGACCTCGTTCGGCGGCCCGGTGGTCGCGACGGTTGCCGCGGACCGGCCGGACCGGGTCGCGTCCATCACCGCGATCGGGAGCGCGATCAGTGCCGAGGGAGCGGTTGACGTCGACGCCGGGATCGCCATGATGCGAGAGGTGGGACCGCTCGACTTCTTCCGGGGCTTCATGGGCCAGGCGAGCTTCGCGCCCGGCACCGAGCCGGAGCTGATCGAGCGCGCGGCGACCGCCGCCGCGGGGCGTGACGTCGAGGTGATCGCAGAGGTCGTGACGGTTGCGTTCAGCGCCGACGCGACCGATGCGGTGACGCGGGCCGGCGCACCGGCACTGGTGATGACCGGCGAGCACGACCTCACGTGCCCGGTGCCTGCGGGCCAACAGCTCGCGGCCGCACTGGACACCGAGCTCGTCGTCCTCGCGGGCGCGGCCACATGGCGATGGTGGAGGACGCCGACGCGGTCGCTGCGCCGCTCCGCGAGCATCTCGCGGCAGCCGACGCCTGACCGGCGCCGGCGAGGAGGCGAGCACACGTGGAGACCGTCGCCCGGGCCGTCGTGCTGCTCTTCGCCCGCGACGACGTGCGCTCGAGTGGTGCGTTCGAGGAGACCGCGGCAGCAGCCGGGACCGTGATCCGTCGTCGGGTCGCCCCTCGCGGCGGGAGGGTGCACCTGGGGGTCCGGCTCGACGACGACCCGCTGGCCGCCATCGCCCGCGAGCGCGAGCTCCGGCTGCTCGACGGTGCGCTCGAGGTCACCGTGCCGGAGGTCGGACGACTCCCCGACGTGATCGACGCGCTCGCAGACTTCCACGGCCTGGTCGACGGAGCGATCGACACCGAGGCTTCGATCGTCGTGGCGGGTGCCTGCCACCTCGTGCGCGGCGGTGTCGGCCCGGTGATGCTGGCCTCGACCGGCCGGCGGCGCACCGGCGTGACGCGGGAAGCCCACTCGACCTGGTGGCTGCACGAGCACGGGCCCATGTCGATGCGACTCGTCCCGGCGTCCGTGGGCTACCAGCAGCTCCACGGGGATCCGGACGCCTCGCGCGCAGCGGCGAGCACCGCAGGTCTCGGCGGGCCCGCGATGGACTTCGCCGAGACCGCGTACTTCGACACGGTGGACGGCTTCCTCGAGCCGATGTCGGACCCGGCCGTCGGGGCAGAGCTGGTCGAGGACGAGGCGCAGTTCATCGACCACACCTCGATGGTGGCGGCCCTGTGCCGACTCGTCGAAGATGATTAGAGTTCACATCATCGGTCGAGCGGAGGTCCGCCCGACCGCAACGGGGGAACGATGACCACAGGAACCACCATCGTCACCGACGCCGACGTCGCGGCGTACGAGCGGGACGGCGCGATCTGCCTCCGGCAGGCCATCCCCGCCGAATGGGTGACGCGCATGCAGGACGCGGTCGACCGGATCATGCGCGTGCCGAGTCCGTACTCCCGGGAGCCGGGCGACCAGGTGGGCCGCTTCCACAACGACTTCTTCATGTGGGATCGCGACGACGACTTCCGTGCGTATGCCCTCGAGTCACCGGCTTCGGAGATCGCCGGCGCAGTCATGCGCGCCGAGACCGTGGACCTCTTCTTCGACCATCTGCTCGTGAAGCAACCCCGAGCCGAGGAACCGACGCCCTGGCACCACGACCTGCCGTACTGGCCCGTCTCGGGCGATCAGGTCTGCTCCGTCTGGTTGGCCCTCGATCCGGTGACCGACGCCACCGGAGCGATCGAGTACGTCGCGGGCTCACACCGTTGGGGACGCCGCTTCGAACCGGCGACGTTCATCAAGGACCGCCCCTTCGACGGCCAGGGTCTCGAGCCGATCCCGGACATCGATGCCGAGCGCGGGCAGCACCGCATGCTCACGTGGGATCTCGAACCGGGCGACTGCCTGGTGCACCACGCGCTCACGATCCACGGGGCAACGGGCAACGTCGCGCCCGACCGTCGTCGGCGCGGCCTGTCGACCCGCTGGACCGGCCCGGACGCCCGCTACGACCCGCACCCCGGGACGTTCCGGCTCGTCCGTGACCCCGGGATCTCGCCCGGTGACCCGATGCGGTGCGACCTGTTCCCCCGCGTGCTCCCGCGACCATGAGCACCTTGGCCCTGCGGGGCGCGACGTTGATCGACGCCACCGGTGCCGATCCGACATCGGCCGCCACCGTCGTCGTGGAAGACGATCAGATCGTCGCGATCGACGGCCGCGCCGCGGCACCGAACGAGGCCGAGGTGATCGATCTCGAGGGGCTCACGGTCCTGCCGGGACTCATCGACGCGCACACCCACCTCGGCATCGCCTTCGAGCTCCAGCACCACGGGCAAGCCGGCACACTCCCCGCGGCCGAGGTCGCCGCTCGCGTGTTCGGTGTCTGCCGGGACGCACTCATGGCCGGCTTCACCACCTGCCGCGACCTCGGCGGTCTCGACGGCGGCATCGTGCAGGCGATCGACCAGGGCCTGGTCTCGGGACCCCGGATCTTCCCCTCCGGACCGGCGCTCGCGCAGGACGGCGGCCACGCCACGTTCATGGCACCGTTCTCCGATTGCTGGTGCCCGCTCGCGATCCCCGGGCTCGTCGAAGGGGTCGCACTCGCCAACGGACCCGACGAGGTGCGGCTCGCGGCCCGGAAGGCGTTCCGGCGAGGCGCGACCCAGCTGAAGGTGATGGTGAGCGGCGGGGTCATCTCGTTCACCGACGAGCTCGAGCACACCCAGTTCACCGTCGACGAGCTCCGGGCCGCAGTGCTCGAGGCCGAGGCCCGCAACACCTACGTCACCGCGCACTCCCACAACGCGCGTGGGATCCGCAACGGGCTCGAAGCCGGGATCACCTGCTTCGAGCACGGGAGCTGGCTCGACGAGGAGACGGCGGTGATGATGGCCCAGGCGGGGGCCGCGCTCGTCCCCACGCTGACCGTCGCACACGTCATGAGGACCGAGCATGAGCGATGGGGGCTCCCCGCCGCGATCGCCGACCGGATGGAACAGGTCAGCGGGCACATGGAGCACGCGATCAGATACGCACGCGACGCGGGCGTCGTCACCGGGGCAGGGACCGATCTCCTCGGTCCCCACCAGGACCATCGTGGGCTCGAGATCGCGCTGCGTGCGGAAGTGGTCGGTGCCATGGAGGCGATCGTCGCGATGACGGCGACGAACGCGAAGATCATGCGCATCGACGATCGTCTGGGCACGGTCGAGGTCGGCAAGGTCGCCGACCTCATCGCAGTGCGCGGCGATCCGTTGGCGGAGCCGAGGCTCTTCGACGATCCCGACCGTGTCGCCCTCGTGGTGAAGGCCGGCGCGGTGGAGAAGCGCGTCGGCGTCTGAGCGCTAGTCGGTCGGTGCGGCGCCGGCGCGGGCCTTGGCCTCGTCGCGCAGGCGCCGATACTCGCTGCCGAGGGCGACGGCCCGAACCTGCTTCGAGGTCGTCGGCTGATGACCGACCGGGTGCGGTGGCGCCGGGATCTCGACGACAGTGTTGGACAACCGGCCCAGTCCGTCGATCTCGACCTCGACGACATCACCGAGCTCCATCGGGCGCGAGAACGCGGGGGTTCCCGTGAGCACCACGTCGCCGGGCAGCAGCGTGATGTGACGGCACAGATCCGCGAGGAGATAGTCGATGCCGAAGTTCATCTCCGCGACCGGCGCCTCTTGGACGACTGCCCCGTTCACGAGGGTGCGGAGGGTCGACGCCCGCACGTCCACGCCGCGCACGATGCCGGGTCCGATCGGGCAGAAGCCGTCCTGGCCCTTCACCCGCAGCATCGACCCCGCGTCGGTGTCGCGGAAGTCGTGCAGGCCGACATCGTTCGACGGCGAGAACCCGGCGAGGTGCTCCCAGACTTCGTCGGGCGCGACGTTGCGCATCGGCGCTCCGACGATCGCCGCGATCTCACCCTCGTAGTTGAGGTACTCGGTGCCCGCGGGGCGCGGCAACGTCCCTCGGTGTGCGTTCAGCGCGGTGGTCGGCTTCTGGAAGTACGTCGGGGTCTCGATCCCGGGGTTCTCGAACTCGTCGAGACGCGACTGGTAGTTGAGGTGCACGCACAGGATCTTCGACGGGTCGCAGGGTGCCAGGTACGCGGCCGTCGCCTCCGCGATGCGGCGTCCGTCCCCGAGCACGAGCTCTTCACCTTCCGGCCGCACCCAGTGCTCGACCCCTTCGTGCAGCACGCGACGCCACTCCCGGCGCGGCCCGTCGAACACACTCATGGTCGTTCCTCCCCTGTCGCTCAGATCGGAGTCGTGGAGCCGCCGGTGACCGAGAAGGCCGCGGCGTGGACGTACCCCGTGCCCACCGACGTCGGCGCAAGGCGATCGAGCTCCTCGAAGTCGGAGGCACCGAGCTCGAGGGTCGCCGGGCCCGAGTACACCTTGCCCAGCTGGAACCCCGTGATCGTCCCCCGCGCGAGCTCGGAGACGGCCGGCACCTCCCCGTCGATCGACGGCCACAGCCGGGTGTGCAACAACGGGGTCGCGATCCCCTTCGGGTAGAGCTTCTCGTGCTCCTCCTCCAGGGCGACGCTGAGGGTTGCGAGCCTCCGACCGAGGGACGAGACGTGGGCCGCGAACCGGCTCCCGATCGCCTTCCGCACGCCGCCCTCACCGAGTTCGACCGGTCGGGTCATGGCGATCTGGCCCAGCTTCTTGGGGAACCCCTGGATCAGTCCGCGCACGAGCGACAGATCGTTGTCGACCCAGATGAACGGCACTCGACCGACCGGCTTGCCTTCGTAGGTGCCGTAGAGGACGGCGTACGCCTCCTTGTACTGACCCCGCGCGGGGTCGTCACGGATGCGGGGATCGGCGTCCGACGCCGACGACCAGTCGGCGAAGACGAACGTGGCGCTCCCGTCTCCAGCCGGCTCGACGCCCGGTGGCAGCAGCGCGGCGACGACATCGGGCACCGCGGTGAAGTCGACCGAGATGATCTCGCCCGAGTAGTGCCACGGGGGCGGCGTGAGGATCGCCGATCGTCCCGTGTCGCTCTGGGGAAGCGTCCAACCCTGCAAGCTCATCCGCGTGCCTCCAGCTCGAACCACATGTGCACCTGACCGGTGCCCACTGATGCTTCGTACTCCGAACAGCGCTCGCCGGGAGCGTGCCAGGCCGTCCCACCGAACGCGCCGGCGATCATCAGATAGTGCCCGAAGTGCCCCTCGGGCGAGAGGGAACGGAACTCGGGGTAGTACTCGATGACCGCGGCGTGGTCGCCCTGCTCCCACCACTCGATGATGCGGCGGTCGGCCGCACGCGCCTCGTCCGAGATGACGTCGTCCGGCGCGTACCCCATGTGATCCGGGAGCTCGCGCAGCGGGAAGAACCGATGGCTCATCCCCCCGGTTCCGAGGAGCGCCACGCGACGATCACTGCGTGCGATCGCGTCTCCGAGGATCTCGCCCATCGCGAGGAAGTCGTCGAGCCCAGCGGTCTGGCAGATGCCGAGCGACAGCACCTGCTCGTCGCGGTGCAGCCAGTGGACGAGGTTGATCGTCGGATAGTGGTACGGGAGCGAGGGAACAGTCACGTTGGTGGTCCTGACGCGCCCCTGTTCCTTGGCGACGGCGTGGACGCCTCGTGCGAGCTCCGGCGCGCCCGGATAGTCGAAGGGATGCTCACAGATCACCCTCGGCACCTCCTCGGAGGTGTATCGACCGCGATGGTGGTCCTGTCCGGCGAGCACGAATTCGAACGTGGTGAACCAATGGGTGTCGATGATCAGCAACGTGTCCACGGCCGCGTCGTCGAGCCGGCGCCGCACCTCGGCGAAGCCCGTCGCGAGCGTGGTGTCCCTCCCGCCACCGAGGGAGATCCGCTGCTCCTCGGGGAGCATGATCGTGGGCTGGTGACCGAGGACGGCGGCCGCGACGATCTCACCCACCGGCGGAGACCCCGCTGCTCGGCCGCTCGAAGCCGCCACGGCGCACGGCCACGTTCTTCACGTCGCAGTAGAAGTCGAAGCTCCACTCCCCGCCTTCGCGGCCGATGCCCGAGATTCCCCGTCCGCCGAATGGCGCGGCGAGGTCGCGCACGAAGAAGCAGTTCACCCAGACCGTCCCGGCCCGGACACGATCGGCGATCCGGCCCGCGCGGGATTCGTCACCCGTGAAGACCGTCGCCGCGAGGCCGTACTCGGTCGCGTTCGCGAGGTCGACCACGGCATCGTCCGAGGTGAAGGTCTGCCAGGTGAGCACCGGACCGAAGACCTCCCGTTGCACGATCTCGGCGTCGGCGGCGACGTCGGTGAGGAGGGTCGGCGCGAAGTAGCGACCGCCGAGCTCGTGGGGTCCGCCGCCGAGGAGCGGGCGGGCGCCCGCGGCGATCGCCCGCTCCACGAAGCCGGCGCACGCGCGCGAAGTGCTCGTCGTGGATCAGCGGTCCGACTCGCGTGGCGAGGTCCCGAGGATCCCCGACCGGGAGCCGGTCGACCGCGGCGAGCACCCGCTCGAGGAAGTCGTCCGCGATCGACTCCTCGACGAGCACCCGCGTGCCGGCGAGGCACACCTGTCCGGCGTTCACGTACTGGGCGGCGACCTCCCTGGCGGCCTTGTCGAGATCCGCGTCGTCGCACACGACGAACGGCGACTTGCCGCCGAGCTCGAAGCTGCACGGGGTCAGGTGGGCAGCGGCCGACGCGGCGATCGCTCGTCCGGTGTCCGGCGAACCCGTGAAGCCGATCCGGTCGACATCCGGGTGCGCCACGAGGGCAGCCCCCGCGTCCTCACCGATCCCCTGGACCACGTTCAGCACACCGGGCGGGACCCCGGCCTCGAGCGCGAGGTCGCCGAGCAGGGAGCACGTGAGCGGCGCCCACTCCGGCGGCTTCAGCACGACCGTGTCGCCGGCGGCGAGCGCGGGTGCGACCCTCCACGTCGAGAGCATGAACGGGGCGTTCCAGGGCGTCACCAGCGCGGCCACGCCGGCGGGATCGTAGCGAACGTGGTTGTCACAGACCGGACCCTCGATGACCGGGTGCGCCAGGGCCAGCGCGAAGTCGGCGAAGAACTCGAGGTTGTGTGCCCCGCGGTTGATGACGTTCTTCGAGTTCCCGAGCAGGAGCGATCCGTTGTCCTCGGTCTCCACACGCGCGAGCGCATCGGTGCGCTCGCGCACGAGGGCGGCGAACCGAGTCAGGATCTCGTGGCGACCGGACACGCCCAGGTCGGCCCAGCCGGGGAACGCCCGGCGTGCGGCGTCGACCGCGGCATCGACCTCGGTGGGTCCGGCGGCAGCGACGTCCGCGAGGGGAACACCGTCGATGGGCGAACAGTCGGCGAAGCATTCACCGTCAGCCGACGGGACGCGGACGCCGTCGATGAGGTGGTCGACCGCGACGGTGACGCCTGCAACGCTCGCGGTACGCGTCGCCGTCATCGTCACGCGAGCACCGAGTCGACCAGCGACTCGCCGATCTCGCGCCGCGAGGTCATGTGGGCGAGCTGGTAGGTGCGCGCCGCCGACGCGAGGTAGAAGCGCTCGTACAGCTCGTTGCGGGAGCCCAGGGCAGAGCCGGTGAAGTCCCAAGCGGCCCGGAACAGCCGGATTCGTTCTTCGGCATCGACGCCGTCGGCTCCGCGGAAGTACGTCCTCACCAGCGGTGCGAGCGTCGGGTCGTCGAGCTCGGCACGAGTTGGCGCCGCGAGCAGGTTGTGGGCACCCAGCAGCTTCAGGATCTCGTTGACACGAGGGAACCAACCGGGCAGCGTCGGCCGGAGCGCGCGGAACGGTCGCTCGTCGCAGAACCAGGTGCCGTTGCCGCAGTCGGCTGCCCCGACTTCGGCCGCCACCAGCGCGGCGCGAGTCAGCTCCGCGTAGGTCCACAGCTCGCCGAGCATCTGGTTCGTCGACGCGTCCTTGGCATTGACGGCCTCTGCCATGCGCGTCGCGAGCTCGTACGCGAACTGGAGCTTGACGTGGGCGCGGATCGTCGTCTGCTGCATGACGTTGGCGACCCACCCCGCGGTCATGACCTTGTTGTAGACCTCGACGTTCCCGTCGATGAAGACGCGGTCTCGCGGCACCTCGACGTCGTCGAAGACGACGAACGCGTCCTGCTCGTCGAATCGGCTCGACAAGGGGTGATCGAAGCGGTCTCCCGCGACGGCGTAGCTGTCGCGGCACAGCACCCGGAGCCCCGGGGTTGCCATCGGCACCGCGAAGGCCAGCGCGTACGGCGCAGCGTCCTTGGGGATCGGCTGGCCGGTGTAGACGAGCAGCTCGTCCGCGAAGGGGGCCAGGGTGGCAAGCACCCGAGCGCCCCTGACCACGATGCCCGTCTCGGAGTCGGCGACCTTGTGCAGGGCTACCGCACCATCGGCTGCCTCGGTCTCCGGCAGGCTCTTGTCGATGGTGGGATGGACGATGGTGTGGGTGAGCGCGAGGTCGCGTCGCGCCAGCTCTCGATGGTACGAGACGAGGTGCTCCGCGCCCTCCTCGTTGCCGAGCGCACCCCAGACGTCAGGACGTCCCGCGAAGCCGGCGACCGTGACGTTGAGGTAGTCGGGGGTCCGGCCCATGAGGCCGGCGGTGAACTCGGCCGTGCGGCGGAGGGCCGCGTGTCGTCGTGCGAGGTCTTCGCGCGAACGCGGGATCACGATGCTCCGGTTCACCGGCTCCCCGGCGCCCGGCGTGCCGGAGTCCGGGTCGAGGGTCAGACAGACGTCGGCGCAGTCGTGTTGGAGGTCGTAGAGGTCGGCCATGGTGCGCAACGCGCCCGCGAAGGCCGGATGCTCGGTGACGTCGTCGACCCGGCACCCGCCGAGCCAGACCTCGCGGTCGTCTCGGAGGCCCTCGACGTACTGCTCGCCGGTGCGTGCGCCCATGGTCCCCTCGGCCGATCCCGGTCACGACCCAAAACTCGTTAGAGACCTTATCAGTTTGGCGACCGGCGTCAACCGGGCCGGCTCAACCGGGGTGGTCGGCGAGGATTCGGTGGAGCAGGTCGCCGAGGGTCCGGAGCTCCGTGCGGCTCAACGACGCCAGCCAGGCGGCCTCGCGAGCGTTGTGGTCACGGAACGCCCCGGCCACGGCGCGCCGGCCGGTGGTCGTGAGCAGGACCGTGACCACCCGTCGATCCGACGACTCGCGCCGGCGTTCGACGAGCCCGTCGCGCTCGAGGGTGTTCAGCACGCTCGAGATGCTCGCCCGCGTGACCGCCGAGAGCCGGGCGAGCTCCCGCGGCTCGAGCGGTCCCGAGATCCAGAGCGTGAACAGGAGTCGGAAACCGGCCCACGTCAGTCCACGCGGTCGGTGGACCTCGGACTCCACATCAGCCGTGATGCGATTGGCGAGGCGGATCGCGTTGAACACCACCACCATGACGTCGAGGTCGGTGTCGGGCGCGAGCTCGGTCACCCGACGACGGGCGCGGTCGTCGAACGTCTCCGTTTCGCGCGGCTCTCCGGTCTCCCGTGTCATCGCGCACCCCCGAACCTCTCGCGCGAGCACGCAGCGTAGCGTCGTGTCCGTGAAACGGGATCGATCGGTTCGACGCCGCTCGATCGTCGCTTGGCCCGTCGACACTCAGGAAGTCGGCGCGCCCTGATCTCGACCACTCGGGCCTGACGGTCTCCTCCGCGTCGCTGAACGAAGAGTCTCCTGAGCGACTCGATGGGACGTTGGTCGTTGCCTCAGCGTCTCCGCTTGCGCCGTCGCGCTGGGCTGAGGGACCCGACGAGAGTGCCGACGAGCTTCGACAGAACGCCCGGCTTCGGCAGGTCGATCTCGAGCGCCTCGAGGACGCCTAACCCCAACTCCACCGACCACATCAGGACAAGCAGGGCCTCGGGATCGACCTCGGGATCGAGGTTCTCCTCCTCCCATGTCGCCCGATAGAGGGCTGCCCACTCGTCCTACTTCGTCTGCACCACGTCGTGCAGGAAGTTCCGCACGTCGTCGTCGATGCGGGCCGCCGGGGCACCCTCGACCAGCAGAGCACGGAGCGAGCGACGGGTGCGGTAGTCCCGCAGGTCGTGCGCCAACCAGTCCGCGAGTTGTCCTCGTACACGCGCCGAGTGCTGCTCGAGATCCTGAGTGATGCGCAGACGCACAGCTTCTCCCAGCAGGTTTGCCTTGCCACTGAAATGGCCGTAGATCGCACCACTGGTCATCTTCGATCGCTGGGCGAGCTCCCGCACCGAGGTCGCCCCGTAGCCGTCGGCAACGAACGAGTCGGCCGCGGACTCGATCAGACGTGCGCGCGTGTCGCGCGTGCCTTCTCCGTGGGAGGCACGTCTCGAGGAATCACGGCTTCTGAGATCTCCTTCACCATGCTCATCCTTCGAACGGAGCTCGTGCATGTCGTGGACTGCACTAAATATAACGGTGTTATCATCTGCTGACAGCGACCTTCCAGGACACTGGCCAGTAACGAGCAGGAGCCGGAGACGTCCGCGACTCGAGCAAGCTCTTCGACCTGACCGGCAAGGTCGCCATCGTGACCGGGTCGACGAAGGGCATCGGCCGGCGATGGCCGAGGGCCTCGCCCGGCGGGGGCGTCGGTCGTGGTGTCGAGCCGCAAGCAGGACCTGTGCGACGAGGTGGCCGCCGAGATCGCGCGGGACAGGCGCCAGCGAGACGTTCGGCCTCGCCTGCCACGTCGGGGAGTGGGACGGGATCCCGGACTTCGTTCGGTCGGCGCCGAGCGGTTCGGCCGCATCGACGTGCTCGTGAACAACGCCGGCATCAACCCGGCACGGGTCACCGTCGCGACATGACGCCGTGAGTTCTGGCGCAAGGTCTTCTCGGTGAACCTCGAGGGCCCGCTGCGCATGGCCCAGTGCGTGGCGCCGGTCATGCGCGACCGCGGCGGCGGCTGCATCATCAACATCGGCACGATGGCCGCGTACTCGGGCGGGGCGAGCGTCAGCGCCTACGGGGCGTCGAAGGCGGCGCTCGTGAACCTGACGAAGAGCATGGCGATGGAGTGGGCACCGTGGAAGGTCCGGGTGAACATGCTGTCGCCCGGGCCGTTCATGACCGAGATGATGGAGGGCGGCGAACGCACGAGCCCGGGCTTCAAGGAGATGGTCGCCAGCGGGACGCTGAAGAAGCGGATCGCCGACCCGGCCGAGATCGTCGGGCCCGTGCTGTATCTGGCGACCGACGCGTCGTCGTTCGTGACCGGCGACGACCTGTCGGTGTCGGGCGGGATGCTGAAGTGACGAGCGTGACGCAATGAGCACGACCACGACCGGATACCAGGAGACGCTCGACGTCGATCTTGCGCCCGGCGGCGCCG
Organism: uncultured Acidimicrobiia bacterium; assembly: GCA_963720675.1. Classification (GTDB taxonomy): domain Bacteria; phylum Actinomycetota; class Acidimicrobiia; order IMCC26256; family PALSA-555; genus JALHSW01. Next base: position 1,246,361 of record CAVRGH010000010.1, read on the forward strand.
CCCCGAACAGCTGGAAGGCGTCTACACCGACGACCAGTACGCCCGGCTCCTCGGCGTCGATCACGGGACCACGGCCCGTGGCCGACGATCACGGCCCACCACTTCCAGTCGGTCGACGAGTTGATCGCGACGCACGTCGGGGACGGTGCCCGAAGGACCACGGCCTCACGCTCGACAGCATCGCCACGGCGCACTTCCGGGGCTTCTACGGCCAGAACTCGGTCTGCTACTTCCCCGAGATCCACGACTGCTTCTACAACCTCGCACTTCCTGTCGACCGTCAAGGCGTACTGGGGCGCCGAGTACGCCAAGCCGACGATGATGCTGTTCAACATCTGCGGGCCGCACCACTCGGGCCTCAGCCCCCATCTCGACGCGCGCGACCTTCCGGGGCGTGCGCATACGAGAACACCCCGGTGTGGCTGCAGAACATCATGGCGAAGCTCCGGTCTGTTCACCGACTACCTGGTGAAGATGGCCCAGATCATCACGTGGTGGTGGGTGGGCGCGAACGGCACCTTCACCTACTGGCCCGACGGACCGCTCGCCGAACCCAGCCGGCTCGAGCACCCGCTGTGGAACACGGGGCTCGTCGTGCAGAACGAGCTGATGTTCCACCGGGGAGACCCCGTCGGGCGGCCCGACGAGCGCGACATCCCCGGCCTCGCCCACCGGTCGATGTTCGAGTACCGGCCCGAACGAGGACGACTGGGTCGATCACGACCGACGGTGTGGTCATCCGACGCTATGGGCCCGACGAGATCCGCTTCCTCGTCCACTGGAACGCCGAGGTCTACTGCGGACCTGGACGAAGTGACGACGGTCATGGACCACACCGACGACCTCACCCACGAGCGTCGTGATCGATAGGCTGATCGCCGACATGCGGTCGAAGGAGCGTGGAGGTGGCCGAGCCGTGCGACCCGCTGCACGACGAGACGTTCATCCACGCGCTGACCGAGACCTACTCGATCAGCCCCACCACCGACTGGGCGAAGTCGGCAGCATGAGCGCCCACGACCGCTTCGCGGCCACCGAGCTGATCAACCGCTGGTGGTTCAACTACGACGAGGGCCACCTCGAAGCCCTCGACGAGCTGCTGGCCGACGACTGCCACCTGAGCTCACGGACCGAGCTCGGTACGCATCCCACGAGGACTTCATCCGATCCGACAGCCGCGGGCGCGACCATGCGCTGGCCTGGACCAAAGAGCACCGCAGGCATAGCCCGTATCCGCTTCGCCACCATGCCGCGAACGTCCACGTCGTCGCCGAGCGTGGCGACGAGCTCGACCTCGACTCCTACCTGTTCGTGACCCAGATCATCGATCGCCGGCCCAGCACTCTGTCGAGCGGCATCGTGCGCTGGACGCTCGTGCGCGGCGATGACGGCTACCGCGTCCTTCGTCAGGATGTCGTGCTCGACTCCATCGAGTCTGCGCCGTTCCAGGACGTCGAGCACGTCGCCGACCGCTCGACGCGTCGGTGACTCGGCAGCGGAGCACTCAACCCTCGGCGACCGTGTCCCGCGCCGCGGACGCGTCCGTCGCGAACGTTCGGACGCCCCGACGGAGCACGAACGCGCCGGGGAGCGCGGGCACGACGGCTACGACGATCGCGAGCGTGAGCGAGCCCGTCAGCTCCGACACGCCGCCCACGACGAGCGGCCCCGAGCGCGCTGCCCATGGTGACGAGGAACCCGAACATCGCGAACCCCGTCCCTCGCCGGCGCGCCGGGAGCACGTCGGCCGCGGCCGCGGCGAGGTTCGGGAACCCGATGGAGAACAGGGTCGCGCCGAGCAGGACTGCGACGACCGTGACCGGGAGCGAAGGTGCCGCGAGCCCCACCGCCAGGAGCGGCGCCCCGATGACCTGCGTCGCGAACGTGAGCTGGATGCGACCGCCCGCCGCGCGAGCTTCTCGGCGGTCACCCAGTGCACCACCCAGCCACGTACCGAGGACTCCCGCGCCGACGGCGACGACTGCGGTGATCGCTCCGGCAGTCGCATCGGACACGTCGTGGTGGCGTTGGAAGAAGGTGGGCAGCCAGAACGCGATCCCGTTGAAGCCGAGGAACGTCACGGTCACGCCGACCACGATGGACCGGAACGTCGGGATCCGCAGGACGTCGAGGAACTGGCGCAGGTACTCGCCGACGCTCCCGCTCGGCTCGGGGCGCTCCGCGTCGAGCTCGATCTCCTCGAGCGTGGCCGTGGGACCGACCGGCGCGGGTTCGGCGGTCTCCGAGGGGTCGGCGTCGAGCGCGCCGCGCCGCGGCTCCCGCAACAGGAGGCATGCACCGGCGACTGCGAGGCCGGGGACCACGAGGACGAAGAACGCGGCGCGCCAGCCGAACGCCTCGCCGACCGCGCCGCCGATGAGGATGCCGACCCCAGTGCCGACGACGTAAGCGAGCCGCTGAACGGCGAACACGCGTCCGCGCAGGCGTGGCGGGTAGTAGTCGGCGATGAGCGCGGACGAGATCGGGTTGTCGACGTTCGCCGCTGCACCGAGCACCATGCGCACGAGGAAGAACATCCAGAAGGCGACGGCGATCCCGGATGCGGTGGTGAGCAGGGCCCAGCTCGCCACGACCACGGTCAGCACACGGACCCGCACAAGGTGGTCGGCCATCCAACCGGCTGGGACCAGCGCCACGAAGCCGACGAGGAGCGCGGCCGTGGGGATCGCGCCGGCCCACAGGTCCGAGAAGCCCCACTCGTCCTGGAGGAGCGGGAGCACCCCGGGGACGATGCCCTGGTCGAGCGCGTCGATCAGCACGACGAGCGTCAGGATCACCGCGGGTGCACCACCCCAGGGGCCGAGCCGCGCGAGTGCGGCCTCGGGCTCCGGGGGCGTGGGGTCCGCTGCCGTCAGACACCCCCCGGTTCCGGGGGACGCCGATCCGCCCACGGCCGGGCCGCTTCGAGCTGGGCCGCGAGCCGCACGAGCATCGCCTCGTCACCTGCACCGCCGCCCAGCTGGATACCGAGCGGCATTGCACCGGCGGACGCCAGCGGCAGGGAGATCGCGGGTTGACCGGCGACGTTGAACACACCGGTGTAGGCGACGAGCGGCAGGATGCGGACCGCGTCCTCGGCGAGCCATCCGAGCGGTGGTGTGGGGGCTGCCGTCGTCGCGCTCAGGAGGAGGTCGTGGTCGGACCACCACGCGGCGAAGCGACGCGACCAGGCCTGGAGCCAGTCGAGCGATGCGAGGTACTCCGACGCACTCAGCGCGCGTCCCAGCTCGAGCATGAACGCCGTGGCGGGCTCGACGTCGTCGAGTCCGAGCTCCCTCCCGAGGGCTTCGGCCCAGCCGTCGACGGCGCGCGTCACGGCGCTCGCGACGACGACGGCGCGGTGGGCCTCGACGTCCCACTGCTCGTCGAGCGCCGCGGGCCAGGCCGGTTCGACGACGTGACCGAGCGACTCCAGGAGCCGCGCCGCGTCCTCGGCGGCCGCTGCGCAGACCGGGTCGAGTGGCGCGATCCCGCTGGGCAGATCCGTGAGGAGGCCGATGCGGAGCCGGCCCGGGTCGGTCCCGACCTCTTCGGCCAGGGGCCGGGAGAGCGGTGGGGCGACGTAGGGATCCCCCGGCATCGGCCCGGCGAGCACGTCGAGCACGGCGGCCGCGTCGCGGACGGATCGGGTCACGGCACCGGCGACGGAGGCACCACCCCACCCCTCGGCCTGAGCCGGACCGAGCGAGACGCGCCCCCGGGTCGGCTTGAGTCCGACGAGCCCGCACGCGGACGCGGGAATGCGGATCGAGCCACCGCCGTCACTCGCGGACGCGACCGGCACCATCCCCGCCGCGACCGCGGCAGCCGAACCACCGCTCGACCCGCCGGGTGAATGGTCCCACGCCCAGGGATTGTGCGTCGGACCGTGCGCGTCCGGCTCCGTGGTTGCCGCGAGTCCGAGCTCGGGCGTGTTGGTGCGACCGCACGTGACGAAGCCCGCCGCGCGGGCCCGGGTGACGAGGTACGCGTCGTACGTCGCGCGCCAGTCCGCCTCGCGCAGCACGCGCATCCCGGCGTGGTACGGCTCACCCGCCTCGGCCGCACCGAGGTCCTTGAGCAGGAGGGGCACCCCCGAGAACGGACCCGGTGTGGGATCCCGGGCCTGCTCCCGCGCCGCGTCGGCATTCGACCAGATCACGGCGTTGAGCGCGGGTTCGAGGGCGTCGATGCGCGCGAGCGCCGCGTCGACCAGCTCCGACGCGCTGCACTCGCCGCGGCGGACGAGATCGGCCTGGGCGGTGGCGTCGAGATGGACGAGCTCGTCCGCGGCCACGGATCAGACGGCCGGCTCGGAACCGACGACGCCCACGAAGCTGACGCACTCACCCGGCGACCCGCCGAGGTTGTGGGTCAGCGCCAACGTCCGCCCCGCGGCGATGCTCGCGATCGTGCGTTCGGCGGGCGCCTCGCCACGCAGCTGGAGCCAGCACTCGAACAGCATCCGGAGACCTGACGCCCCGATGGGGTGCCCGAACGCCTTCAGTCCCCCGTCCGGGTTCACCGGCAGCTCGCCGTCGAGGTCGAACGCGCCGGCGAGCACCTCCTTCCACGCGAACCCGCGCTCGGCGAACCCGAGGTCCTCCATGAGGACGAGCTCGGTGGGGGTGAAGCAGTCGTGGACCTCCGCCATCGCGAGCTGTGCGCGCGGGTCGGTGATCCCGGCCTGCGCGTACGCATCACTCGCCGCGGCGACCACCTCCGGGAAGGTGGTGTAGTCGTAGCCGGCGTCCACGACGCCGCTGGCCGGTCCGGCCACGAACGACAGCCCCTTCACGAAGATCGGCTGGTCGGTGTACTCGTAGGCGTCCTCGGCTCGGACGATGACGGCGGCTGCGGCCCCGTCCGAGACGCCGGAGCAGTCGAAGATCCCCAGGTTGCCCGCCATGATCGGGGACGCCGCGATCACCTCCTTGGGCACCTCCTTGCGGAACTGCGCACGAGGGTTCCGCGCACCGTTGTGATGGTTCTTCCAGGCGATGCGGGTGAGCACCTCCTTGAACTCCGCCGGGTCGACGCCGTACTTGTTGCAGTACGCCGGCCCGAGCAGGCTGAAGAGTGCCGGCGCGCTGAGATCTGCGGTCGTGCCGTCGGACGGCGGTGAGGTCACGACCAACCCCGAGAAGCCCCCGTCCTTCAGCTTCTCGACCCCGCTGGCGAGCACGACGTCGAACGCGCCGGAGGCGACGGCGTAACACGCGTTGCGGAACGATTCGGAGCCGGTCGCGCACATGTTCTCGACCCGGGTCACGGGCTTGTAGTCGACGCGCAGCGGGCGCGACAGGGTGAGGCCCGAGATACCCGAGCCCATCGTGCCCACCCAGTACGCGTCGACGCGATCCTGCTCCACCCCGGCCGACTCGAGCGCGTCGTTCACCGACTCGACGAGCAGGTCGTCCGCGCTCTTGTCCCAGTGCTCACCGAAACGCGTGCAGCCCATGCCCACGATCGCGACGCGATCGCGGATCCCGTGACTCCCCATGACGACCTCCGCTCTCCTCAGTCTCCGGTCGGCCCCGCCGTTGTCCTGGTGGGCGGCCCTTCCAGAAATAGTTGTGGACGCCTTGCGCGGTCGCCACGCGCCGGAACGTCATCTCGACGCGGTCGCCGATCGCGACCGCGTCCGGGTCGACGTCGGTGAGCTCGCACCGGAACCGGCCACCGCCGTCGAAGTCGAGCACTGCCGCGACCAACGGTGGGCTCGGCGTGAACGCGAGCCGGTCGACGGTGAACGTGGCGACGGTCGCCGGGACGTCGGCCATCCGCTCCTCGAGCCATCTCGTCGAACGCGCCGCATCGGGCACAGACCCGGGACGGTGGGAGGTGCCGCTCGCCACAGGCCGTGCACCGACTCCCCGTGAACCCGAACTTCCAGTGCTCGCCGCGGGCAGACGGTGGTGCCGCCGGGCCGACCGGATCCGGACGCCGCGGGGGCTCCCGCACGAGCATGCCGCGCCAGGTGAGGAACGTCTCGTACGTGAGCCCTCCGACGCCCGCCGCCACCTGCTCGGCGACACCGACGCCCGCTCTGACCCCGCCGATCGCGTCCGTCGTCTCGAGGATCAGCGCGTCGGCCCCGTCGGCCAGGAGGACGATCGCGATCCGACGGCCCGGCTCGGCGCGGTCGAGACACTCGGCGAGCACCAGGCCGGCGTGCGCGGTGCCGGTGAACCCGATCTGCGACGTGAGGTCATCGACCAGCGCGCCCGGCGCGACACCAAGCGTCTTCGAGACGACGCGCGCGGCTCGCTGGTGCGCGCCCACGACGACGACGTCGTCGAGCTCATCGGCACCGACGCCGGCTTGTTTGCACGCGTCGGCGAACGCGGCCTGCGCGAGCGGGACGTAGGCATGCTCGCCGAAGCGCTCCTCCCAGGCATGCGAGGCCGGCTCACCGGGGATGCGCCAGCGATCCAGGAACTCGTGCGTCGCGGCGCCGGCTCCGAGGAGTCGCGTCTGCGCCGCGCCGGCGGGCCCCTCGGGAACCAGCAGGAACGCGACGGCGCCGTCACCACCGTCTCGCTCGTCGGCGCCGCCGGGAAGGCCGGTGCGCACATCCGCGCAGACGACGAGCGTGCGGACGCTCGCGTCCGCGCCGAGCCGGAGCGCGGCCATTCCCGACCGAACGGATCCCGCCACGTCGTACGCGCCCACCGCCGAGCCGAGACCGAGCGCGGCGTGGAGCGCAGTCGCGTTGGTCTTGTCGAGGTATGCGGGAGCCGCGGTCGAGAACAGGACGGCCTCGGGGGCCAGCTCCGGTGGCAGCCCTGCGAGGAGGTTGCGCGCGGCCTCGACGCCGAGGGTGGTGGTGTCCTCGTCGTACGCAGCCACCGCGCGCGTTCCTCGGCCGGCCGGGGTGGCCAGGGCCGCGCCGATGGCCGCCCGATCGAGGCGTCGGGACGGCAGGTAGGCACCGAATGCCGCGATCCGCATTGCTCCTCCGCTGGCTCGGGGATGCGACGACGACCACAGGAGCGGCCGGCGGCACCCGAGGTAAACTACCGTTCACATCCGGCCCGTGCTGCGGACCGCGACGGGCCGGGAGCCGAGAGCACATGACCGAGGTGAGCACCGGGGTGACGACCGAGGTGGCCCCCACCCCGCGCTCCGGGCGGCGGGCCGCCATCCTCGAGGCCGCATCGTCGCTGTTCTCGACCCGCGGCTATGCCGACACCGGCATCGACGAGATCGGCCGGGCGGCCGGCGTCACCGGACCTGCCGTGTACCGGCACTACGCGAGCAAGGAGGACCTGCTCGTCGCGGTGCTCCAGCGCGCGGTCGACCATGCCGCCGCCATCCCGCCACGGGCACGGGCGGAGGCAACCTCGCCCGAGGACGCGCTGGATCGATTGGTCGACGAGACGGTGACCGCGTGCATCGAGGAGCGCTCGCTCACCGCGCTCTACTGGCAGCAGTCGCACCTGCTCCCCGAGGGACCACGCACAACGATCGAGCGTGCTCAGCGCGACATGATCGACGAGTACGCCGAGGTGCTGCGTGGCGTCCGACCGGAGCTGACGCCGAGCGATGCGCGCATGGCAGTCCACGGCGCAGCGTCGCTCATGCGATCGGTCGCCCAGCGCGAGACGAGCCTCGACGAGGTGCGGCTCCATCGCCTCATGGTGTCGATGGCCCGAGCCGCGCTCCTGGGCGCCGACCCCGAGGCTTAGACCGCGGCCTCGCGGTCCCAGGTCTTGTCGCTCAGGGGCGCGGCCCGGAGCTCCACCTTGCGCGTCCGCATCGTGGCCTCGGTCTTGGGAAGTCCGTCGACCACCTCGACGTACCGCGGCACCATGAACTCGGGCATCCGCGGCTCGAGGAACGGGATCAGCTCCTCCGGCGCGAGCGCGGCGCCGTCGCGCAGGACGATGCACACCTTGACGTCGTCCTCCAAGTACTCGGAGGGCACGGCCACTGCCGCGCACTCGGCGACGTCGGGGTGCTGGAGCACGAGTGCCTCCACCTCGAACGACGAGATGTTCTCGCCACGACGACGGATCGCGTCCTTCATGCGGTCGACGAAGTAGAAGTTGCCGTCCTCGTCGTAACGGAACCCGTCGCCGGTGTGGAACCAACCGTTGCGCCAGGCGGCTGCGGTCGCCTCGGGCATGCCGTGGTAGCCGGCGTTCAGCACCCACGGCTCGCGCGTCCGGACGACGAGCTCACCGACTTCGCCCGGTCCGAGCGGCAGGTCGTGCTCGTCGACGACTTGCACCTCGTAGCCCGCCCAACCGGGCCGCAGCTTGCCGCAGCTCTGCGCGTTGGCCAGGTCGTAGCCGTCCGACGCGAACGGCGCGCCGATCTCGGTCATGCCGTATCCGGTGCCGACCTCGACGCCGAAGCGCCGCTTGAACTCCTCGACCTGGGGCGTGAGCGGCCCCATCATCACGTGACGCAAGGGGGTGTCGGCGTCATCGGGTTGTTCGGGCATCGAGAGCAGGAACGGTGCCATCGGTCCGACCAGGCCCGCGCCGGTGATGCCGAACCGACGCATGTCGTCGAGGAAGTGGGTGAGCGAGAACTGCTCGCGGACGATCATGCGCGCCCGGAACGTCGACGCCTGGTACAGCATCGCCTTGCCGGACACGTGGAACGCCGGGTACATCGCGTAGAACCCCTCGCCCGGACCCACGAAGTCCTCCGGGGCCGTGTTGACGAACGACCACAGCGTGCCCCAGGGCATGCGCACGCCCTTGGACGGCCCCGTCGTCCCGGAGGTGTAGATGATCGCCGCGAGGTCCCAGTACTCCGGACCCACCAGGTCGGTGGCCGGCACCGCGTCGCGGAAGAGCTCGTCGCCCGCGATCACGCGGCCGGGGAGCCGGGGGAGGTCGGCGGCGTCGGCGACGTCGGGGACGACGATCGTTCGGAGGTGCGTCAGCTCGTCGACCACCTCCATGAGCTGGTCGAGGAACCGCTCGCAGATCACGACGGTCTCGGCACCGGAGTCCTGGACGAGATAGGCCAGCATCCGACCCCGGTACATGTTGTTGGCGGGCACCTCCACCGCACCGAGCCACGCGACCCCGAGCCACGCGTAGAACGCCTCGAAGCAGTTGGGGAACATCGTCACGACGGGTTCGCCGGGAGCGACGCCGATGCGGCGGAAGGCATCGGCCCATCGGCGCACCTCGTCGTGGAGGCCCTGGCGGGTCACCTCCCGGCCGTCGACGTCGAGCATCGCGAGGGCGTCCGGATCGTCGGCCGCCAACCGGGCGAGCAGGTGCGGGAGGACGTTCTCGCGGTCCAGCATGACTCCCCCTTCGAGCGGACGTCCCGTGATGTTAGCGGTCGTTCACTCCCGGGGTCCTGGCGCTAGCGTCGACGCGGTGAGCCCCGACGAGCGAGCGACCTACGACGCGCTCCTCCGGGACCTCGCGGCCGAAGAGGACGAGCTCGATGCGGTCGTCGCCCCGCTCGACCCCGCCGGTTGGGCGGCGCCGACCCCAGCCCACGGCTTCGACGTGCGCGACACGATCGGGCACCTCGCGACGGCGGAGGAGCTCGCGACCGTCGCCGCCACCGACCCGGACGAGTTCGCGCGCCGTCTCGGCGAGCTCGTCGAGACGCTCCTCGCGGACCCCGACGGGCTGGAGGCACGCTTGCTCGCGCGCGGTCGCGAGCTTCGCGGCGCGGCGGTCCTCGACTGGTGGCGCACGACGCGCGCGATCACGCTCGCGTCCCTCCGGGTCCACGAGCCCGCCGACCGGCTCCCGTGGATCGCCGGACCCATGGGTGCTCGCTCGTTCGCCACCGCGCGCCTCATGGAGACGTGGGCGCACGGCCAGGACATCGTCGACGGGCTCGGGCGCACCCGCGCGCCCACCGCCCGCCTTCGACACGTCGCGGACCTCGGCGTGCGAACCCGGGCCCACTCCTTCGCGAACCGCGGGCTCACCGTCCCCGAACCCGATGTCGAGGTCGATGCTGCGCGCTCCCGACGGATCGACCTGGAGGTGGGGGACCTCGAGCACCGACCGCGTCGTGGGCGACGCCCTCGACTTCTGCCTCGTGGTCACGCAGCGCCGCCACCCCGACGACACCGGGCTCGTCGTCGAGGGCCCCGTCGCCACCGCGTGGATCGCGGTCGCGCAGGCCTTCGCGGGCCCACCTACCGATCAGCGGGCGCCGCGGGACGGCTGAGCGAGATCACGACACGGGGGGACGTCGTTCGATCCAGGGACGCGCGGCTTCGAGCTGCGCCGCGACCCGCACGAGCGACGGCCTCGGCCGCGGGCCGACCGACGATCTGCACGCCCACCGGCAAGCCCTCGTCGTCGTGCGCGAGCGGCAGCGACACCGCCGGCTGGCCCGTCGTGTTCCACAGCGCGGTGAACGGCGTGAGCGCCCAGAACTTCATCACGTCCTCGATGCCGACCCCGGTCATCGAGCCGATCGGCGGGGGCGGTCCCGCGACCGTCGGCGACACGAACAGGTCGTAGGTCTCGAAGAACGCGACGGTCCGCCGCGACGAGGTCCTGGAGCTGGTGCATCGCCTTCACGTAGTCGGTCGCGGTCACGAGACGGCCCATCTCGATGAGCGTGCGCATCCACGGGTCGAGCGTCTCCAGGGGCGGGTAGGGCGCCAGCTCCGCCTCGGCCGCGTGGTTCGCGGCGAAGACCATCGACGACTGCACGGAGGATGTCCTCGTCGTACCCCGACGGCACGGCTGCCTCGACGTCGTGGCCGAGCTCGGCGAGCAGCTCGGCGGTCGCTCGGGCCGCGGCCCGGTTCGCGGCCGCGCACGCGTCGCGCTCGACGCCCGGGTGCTCGTGGTACGCGATCCGCAGCCGGCCCGGGGTCGACGCCGACCTCCTCGAGCAGCGGCCGCTCCAATGGTGGCGCCCACCACGCGTCGCCGATCGCAGGCCCGGCGAGCACGTCGAGCAGCGCTGCCGCGTCGGCGACGGTGCGCCCGATCGGCCCGTTGATCGAGAAGAAGCTCTGGGGTGACGGCGCCGCCGAGACGCGGCCGCGTTGGGGCTTGAGCCCGAACGCGCCGCACCACGACGACGGGTTGCGGATCGAGCCACCGCCGTCGGAGCCCTGCGACACAGGGCAGAGCCCCGCGACGAGCGCCGCCGCCGCACCACCCGACGAGCCGCCACACGTGCGACTCGGGGTCCCAGGGATTGCGGCCCGGCGGATACCCGGGCGGCTCACTGATGTTGAGCGGGCCGAACTCCGGGGTGATCGTCTTGCCCAGGGGTACGAACCCGGCCCGACGGATCCGCGCCACGACCTCGTCGTCGAAGTCGGGAACGCGGTCGTGCCACGCCGCCGTGCCGTACGTCGTCCGGATCCCCGCGGTGTCGTTGAGGTCCTTGATCGAGATCGGGACGCCGAGGAAGGCGGGACGCGAGCCGTCGTCGGACGCCGCGAGCGCGGCTTCCGCGTCGCGGCGCCGCTGACCGTGCCTGGTCGGCGGCGACGGTCACGTAGGAACCCAGCCCCGGATCGAGCGCATCGATCCGCCGCAGGTAGCACTCCACCAGGTCGCTCGGGCTCACCTCCCCTCGCCGCACGAGGTCGGCCTGCTCGAGGGCCGGAGTGAAGGCCAGCTCACGGTCGTCCATGTCGTCGGATCCTCCTCGAGAGCTGCCCGCCGATCAGGCGGACTCGTCGTCACCCTGCATGCCGGACAGGTACGCCGACTCGAGGTCGCCGACGTGCCCGGCGAGCTCGTCCGGCGTCGCGGTGAGCACGACTCGACCCCGGCGCATCACCACCACCCGGTCCGCGATCTCGAGCGCCTCGCTCGCGTGCTGCTCGACGAGCAGCACGCCGACGCCCCGGTCCGCAGAGTCCCGAACTGCCCGGAGCAGTCGCCGGACGACCAGCGGAGCCAGCCCCAGCGAGAGCTCGTCCACGAGGAGCAGACGCGGCGTTCCTGCAAGCGCCCGCCCGAGCGTGAGCATCTGCTGCTCACCGCCCGAGAGCAGCCCTGCTCGTCGGCCCAGCAGGCCCTCGAGCTCCGGGAACAGTGCGAGTGCATCACGGGTTGCTCCCGACCGGAGGCGAAGGTTGCCGGCGGCGGTGAGCGAGCTGATGACGGCTCGCTCCTCGGGGACGAAGGCGAGGCCGCGTCGCACTCGGGCGTGGAGCGGCGTGCCGGGAGCCCACGCCGAGGCATTCGATGGTCCCCGAGATCGGCGGCAGCTCCCCGGCGATCGTGAGCAGCGTCGTCGACTTGCCGGCACCGTTCGGTCCGAGCAGCGCGACGACCTCGCCGGGATGGACCTCGAGATCGATGCCCCGAACCGCGGCGAGGTCCCCGTAGCCGGCGGCCAGGTCGCGCACGCGCAGCACCGGCGTCGTCGGGTCCGGCACGGGGACGACCGGACGGGTCCGGGCCGCCTCGCGCGCGACGCCGCCGATCGGGTGGACGGCTGCGACGTGTCCGCCCCGTGCTCCCCAGCGTCGACCTCGTCGACGTCGCCCAGGTACGCCGAGACCACCTCCGGGTCGCGGCGGACCTCCTCGGGCGTGCCCGACGCGAGGTTGCGCCCGCCGTCGAGCACGACGACACGGTCGCAGACGTCGAGCACCAGCCCGACGTCGTGCTCGACCAGCAGGACCGCAAGCCCCCAGCTCGCGAGCGAGCCGCACGATCAGGTCGCCCAGCTCCGAGGTCTCGCCCTCGCTGAGCCCGGCCGCTGGCTCGTCGAGCAGCAGGACCGACGACGACGCGGCCACGGCACGCGCGATGGCGACGAGGCGTCGGCGACCGTACGAGAGCTCCCCTGGCCGTCGGTCGAGGTCGTCCTCGAGCTCGAACTCGCGCACCGCGGCGATCGCGGCCGGAGCGAGCTGCGCACGGCGCCGGCGCGACGAGGTCGCTGAGATAGGCCCGACGATCTCGGGGCTCCGACGCCACACGCAGGTTCTCGAGCACGGTCAGGCTCTCGAACAGCTCGAGGCTCTGGAAGCTCCGCCCGATCCCGGCCGCCGCCCGTCGTCGCGGCCCCCATCCGTCGACCGCGCGTCCCGTCGAGCGTGATCTCGCCGCTGGAGCGCACGAAGCCCGTCACGGCGTCGATCAAGCGTCGTCTTGCCCGCACCGTTCGGGCCCGATGAGGCCGACGACCTCCCCGGGCGAGAGTCGCAGCGAGACGTCGTCGAGCGCCACGACACCTCCGAACCGGACGCCGATGCCGCGCACCTCGAGCGTCCCGGGCGCGACCCGCGCACGCGGAACATCGGGGAGCTCGTGTCGACCGAGGCGGCGCCGCGCGCCGTGTCCTGAACGCGCTGCCGATCCGTCGCACCAGGGACGCGAGACCGTCGGGGAACACGAGGAGCACGCCGAGGACGGCGAACCCGAGGATCACCTGCACCGACTGCGTGTCGCCCAGCAGGTCGCCGCTGAGGCTCGTGACGAAGGCGTTCGGGGCCACCGCACCGCCGAGCGCGGCGCCGAGGACGAAGCCGATGCCGCCGATGACCGCGTAGATGGTGACGAAGATCGACTCGAAGATCGAGAACGTCGGCAGGAACACCGCGGTCGGACGCCGGAAGATGATCAGGAGCCCTCCGACGGCGGCGAGCGCAGCGCCGATGCCGAACGCGTAGAGCTTCGCGCCGAACACCGAGATGCCGAGCGCGGCGGCGGCACGCTCGTTGGACCGAACGGCGACGAGCCGCCGCCCGGCTCGACCGCGACGGAGGTTCGCGACGAGCACGGAGGCGGCGGCGAAGAGCAGGAAGGCGAACACTGCGTACCGCTCCGGGTGGTGCAGCGGGTCGATCGCGAAGCCGAACAGGTCGGGCTGGCCGACGTCGAGCCCCGTGATCCCACCGGTGCGATCCGCGTTCCCCAGGACGAACGCCTGGATCGCCACGCGCGAGGCCGAGCGTGGCGACCGCGAGGTTGACGCCGCGTGTGCGCAGCGAAGGGAGCCCGACGAGCACCCCGACCGGGACCGCCCCGAGGATCCCGGCGAGCAGCAGCGACCACGAACGGGGCACCCTGGTCGGCGACGAGTGTCGCCGCGATCCATCCGCCGATCCCCGCGAGCGCGAACTGGGCGAGCGACAGCTGCCCGGTGAAGCCGGTGACGACCACCAGCGAGAGGACGATGACACCGAACGCGGCGCTGGTGGTGACGGCCTCGACCGTGCTCGCGCGAGAAGACGACCGAGATGAGCACGACGACCTGCGACGAGCGCCGGGACGAGGACGCGGAGATCGATCCGACCGGCGCCGATCTCCGGGGGACGCTCGATCGCATCGCCCCGCAGGGGCAAGGAGCGGCCGAACACGACCAGCACGAGGATGATGACGAGGAACGGCACGGACTCGGCCCACCCGGCGAGCGTCACCGGCTGTCCGCGCTGCTGCGTGAGGTAGGTCTGGAGCCAGGCGATCTCCGACTGGAGCACCCCGATGAGCAGACCGCCGATGAGCGTGAGCGTGAACGAACGGAAGCTCCCGACGAGCGCGGCCGCCAGGGCCGGGACGATGAGCAGCGTGAGCCCGAGCACGGAGAGGCCGGCGATGTTGACGACGAGCACTGCGGCGAGCACGGCGAGCATCGAACCGAGGGCCCAGTTCGAGCGTCGCGACCAGATCGGGGGAGATCCCCTGCGCCGCGGTCACCCGACGACTCTCGGCGACTGCCGAGGTCGCGAGACCGAAGCGGGTGGCGCGGTAGACGACAGTGAGCAGGACGGTCAGCACGACGCCGACGATCGAGGAGGATGAGGCGGTCCCGACCGATCGTGATGTCGGGCAGCACCTCGACGGCGTCGACCGGCAGGAGCTTGCCGACGATGCGTCGCGATGTCGCCGTAGCGACCCTGCGCCCAGGCGAAGAGGATCGCGAAGATCCCGAGCGTCGCGATCAGCCGCGCGATCGCCGGGGCTCGGCGCAGGGGTCGCATGACGAGCAGATGGATTCCCGCGCCGAGCAGCGCCCCGAGTCCGAGGGCCAGGACCCACGCCTGCCAGGTCGGCGGTACCGGACTCGCGCTCGTTGTAGAAGAGGAACGCGCCGACCATCCCGATCGCGCCGTGCGCGAAGTTGACGACGCCCGACCCTCGGTAGATCAGGACGACGCCGAGTGCGGTGACCGCGTACACCGCTCCGGCCCCGAGGCCGAGGATCGCGAAGCGCAGGATGTCGTCGGCCACGCCGTCAGGGTCCTTGGGTCGGTCGCGAACGCCGGTCGCAGGGAGACCCCCGCGACCGGCGGACGCGTACGGTCGGACGCCTCGTCAGGGCGTCGGGCAGTCCTGCCCGGTGAAGGCGTCGAAGAACTTGCCGGTCACCGGCTTCACCTTCCCGTTCTTCCCGGTCATCGCCACCGCGAACTCGCAGTTGTTGAAGACCCGCTTGACGAGGGAGACGCCCACGTCGGCGGGCGTCGTCCACTGCAGCGGCGGCGTGAGGCCCGTCTCGAGCCCGGTGGTCTGGCCGAGCTGGTCGAAGACCCCGGCCGAGGTGACCTCGGGGAGCCCGTCGGCCACCGCTCTTGAGCACCTGCATCGCGGTCCAGGTGTTGATCCGGAATCCGGACGTGTCCTTGTACCCGGCGGCCTTCATCTCCTTCACGTAGCGCTTGACCGTCCTTGTTGCCCTTCGTGCTGACGGGCAGGTACGCCGGGCCCTGGATGATGCCGGCGGCGTCCGAGCCGAGCGCGTCCTGCACCGGTCCGGGCTCGGTGGAGATGATCGCGAGCTTCACCTCGGGATCGACCTGCTTGGCGGCCTGCACGAAGTTGATCGCCTGCTGGCCGGGGAGCGCGACGACGATCCCGTCGGTCCCGCCGGCGAGCGCGGCCTGCACGTACGTCGACATGTCGGGTGCGTCGGTCGGCACGGGCACGTCGTTCTTGATCGACTGCCCGACCGAGGTGAGGGCGGTGTCGCCGAAGAGCTTGATGACCGCACCCTCGGCGAGATCCGGCCGAGCGACGCTGATGGTCTTCGCGCCCGCATCGGCGAGGAACCGCGGCAGGTTCCCGGAGGTCGCGACGATGCCGCCGGTGATCGGGAACGATGCCTCGGACTGGAAGTCGTCGGCCGAGGCGAGGACGTTGCCGATCGACGGCACCTTGTTCTCGACCATCAGGGGCATGAAGGACCCCGAGTGCGGCGTGAGCACGCCGACGAGGGCGACGACGCCTTCGTCGATCGCCTGCTGGCCGCAGTCCGTGGCGACGTTGGGATCGTTCTTGGTGTCGCAGACGAGCACCTTGACCGGACGTCCGCCGATCCCGTCGGCCTTGTTGAAGGCCTTGGCCGCAGCCTGCGCGCCGTCGGGGATCTCGGGACTCGCGATCCCGTCCGACTTCTCGTAGATGACCATCACCTTGACCGGATCGCCGGTCGGCTTGGCCGTGGTCCGAGCGCCGCTCGGGACGACCGTGATCCCCAGGACGAGCGCGACCAGCGCTCCCCCGACGACGATGCGTCCGACGACCGTCCGACTCGCATTCCCCCGCATGGATCCCCCCTGGGCCGGGCCGCCGGGGCCCGTCGTCTGTACGGCTCGCCCAGAGTTAACTACCGTTCACACCCGCGGTCAACGACGGGCGCCCGGCAGGCGTCGAGCGACCGATCGAGCCACGACGGATTCGAGGAGGACGCGGTGGAGCCGACGACCATCCGGTACGAGGTCGACGAGGACGCGGTCGCGACGATCACCCTGAACCGGCCGGACACGCGCAACGCCGCGACGTACGAGATGGAGGACGAGCTGCTCGCCGCGTTCGCGGCCGCCGACGCCGACCCCGCCGTGCGCGCCGTCGTGCTGACCGGGGCAGGCCGAGCGTTCTGCGCCGGCGACGACGTCAAGGCGGCCTGGGGTGATCCCCGGATGGCCGAGACCCTCGCCGCGCTCGGGGGACCTTCGCCGCCGATCACCCCCCTGGTCGCGGCGATGCTCGACCTCGACGTCCCGACGGTCGCCGCGGTGAACGGTGCCGCGGTCGGCATCGGCATGGATCTCGCCCTGCTGTGCGACGTGCGTCTCGCGTCCGAGCACGCGAAGTTCGGACAGCTGTTCGTGAAGCTCGGGCTCAGCGCAGACGTGACGGGGTACTGGCTGCTGCCGCAGCTCGTCGGGAGGGGCGTGGCGAACGAGCTGCTCCTCACGGGCGACGTCGTCGACGCGTCCACCGCGGAGCGGCTCGGCCTGGTGTCGCGTGTCGTCCCGGCCGACACGTTGCTCGGCGAAGCGCACGCGTTGGCCGCCAAGATCGCGGCGAACCCACCGCTCGCGGTGGCCGACGATCAAAGCCGGGATCCGCCTTGCGGCAGGGGAGACGCCGCGACGAGCTCGACGACGTCGCGACGCACGTCGGGCATTCACTCGCACAGCTCTTCGCCACCGAGGACCATCGGGAAGCCGCGCAGGCGTTCCTCGAGCGTCGACCGGCGACGTTCGTCGGACAGTGACCGCCTCGGATCGCCCCCAGGATCCCTCGTTCGCGCAGGGCGCGGCGGGTACCGAAGCCGCGCGACGGAACGCGGAGCGCGATCACGACGCTCGGACTCGAGCGCAACGCCGCCGAGCTCGACGAGCAGGGCTACACGATCGTTCCCGACGCGGCACCGCCCGAGCTGTTCGCGGCGATCCGAGCCGCGATCGTCGAGGTGACCGACGAGCACCACGCACGGGGCGTCGAACCGTTCAACTTCGGGCCCGGGACGTCGATGGTGTATCGGCTTCTCGCCCGACGTCCCGTCTTCGCCGACGCAGTGCTCGCGCCGAAGCTCGACGCACTCGTCACCCACCTGCTCGGCGACGGGTACGTCGCCCAGGTGATCACGGGCAGCATCCTGGAGCCGGGGTCGCGTCTTGGCCCGCTCCACAGCGACAACCAGTTCTTCCCCGATCCGTTCCCGCCGCAGCCGCAGTTCGCGACGGCGATCTGGTGCTGCGACCCGTTCACCGACGAGCTCGGTTCGACCCACCTCGTGCCCGGGAGCCATCGCGCCGGTCGCCACCCGCGCCCGGGGGAGGCCGACGACGAGACCATCCCGGTGGTCGCCGACGCGGGATCGATCGTCCTCTGGAGCGGGCACACCTGGCACCGGAGCGGATCGCGCCGCAGCTCCGGCCACCGCGTTGCCCTGCACACCGGCTTCTCCCGCCCGCACATCCGCACCTTCGAGGCGTACCGTCCCGAAGAGGCCGCGCCGCTCGTGGCTCGCGACCCGCGCTTCGTCCGGCTGCTCGGCCTCGACCTGCCCTACGACTCCGTCGAGGACTCCCCGGACCCGGAGAAGCTGTACGCGCTGGCGCTCACCACCCAGGCCCAGGCCTGATCACGTGGTGAGCACCGTGCAGGCGCTGACCCCCGGGGCCCCGTAGACCTGGGTGAATCCGACCTTCGGCGACCCGGTACCTGACGCTCTCCCGCGTCGCCCCGGAGCTGCAGCACGATCTCGTGCACCTGGCGCATGCCCGACGCGCCGATCGGTTCACCGTTGGCGATGAGCCCACCGTCGGTGTTCACGGGAAGCCGACCCCCGATCTCGGTCTCGCCGGCCGCGAGCATCGCTTCCTGCTCCCCGTCGGCGCACAGGCCCGTCTCCGCCATGTGCATGATCTCCGCGCCCGACTCGGAGTCCTGGAGCTGGGCGACGTCCACGTCGCCCGGAGCCACGCCGGCCGCTTCGAAGCAGTCGCGCGCGGCGTCGACCGTCGGGCTGTGCCCCCGGTCGAGCGAGATCCACGGCGCGAACACCTCGAAGGAACCCCAGAGGCGCGTGCGCATCGCCACGCCGCGCAGGTGGATCGGGTGGTCCGTGTACCGGTGCGCATCGGTCGGCGCGGCAGAGCACCACCGCGGCAGCACCCTCGTCCGGCGAGCAGAACATGTACTGGGTGAGCGGGTGGTTCAGCACGCGGGACTCGAGGATCTCCTCCTCGCTCCACGGCTTGCGGCGCCAGGCGTTCGGGTTGCGGGCGCCGTTGCGATAGTTCTTCGCCGCGACCCGGCCCAGCGACGCGGCCGTGATCCCGTGGTCGTGCATGTAGCGGTTGATCTTCATGGCGAAGTACTGGGTGGTGATCATGAGCCCGAGCTCGCCGTACCAGTGCGGGAGACCGGACTGCTCGGGGTTGGCGTTGAAGTGCCCGCGGGGGTGCCGATCGAAGCCGACGCACACGCCGAGGTCGGACGCGCCCGACTCGATCATCGCGGCGCCCATGGCCAACGTGCTCCCCGCCGTCGCGCAACCGTTGTGCACGTTGGTGAACGGGACGCCGGTGAGGCCCAGCACGTTCACGAGCTGGTCGGCCTGGATCGACTCCACGGAACCCGCGAGCGAGCCGGCCAGGCTCCCGCCGAAGGCGAACTGCACGTCGGTCCACGTGATCCCGGCGTCGGCCAACGCCTGCCGAACCGCGTGGGCGCCGAGGTCGAGTCCGGACACGCCCTCGAACCGCCCGAAGGGGTGGATGCCGACGCCGACGATCGCGACGCCCGTCACGACGCGCTCCCGTGCCCGATGCCGTCGTGCTCGGCCACCGGCGCGAAGGCGAACGTGAGGACGTCCGTTCCGTCGGCATCGCATGCGGAACGGGACGATGACGAGCTCCATCGGCTGGCCGATGGCCAGGCGCGTCGGGTCGCGCTCGGTCAGGCGCGACTCGACGATCACCTCGCCCGGCAGCTCGACGTACCCGAGCCCGTAGCCCGCGAAGGTCTCGTCGGTCTCGGGACCGGTGTAGGGCTCCTTGGGGAGGTACCCCTGCGTGGTGAAGGTCCAGAGCGTGCCGCGCCGACCGAGCAGGTGGCGCTCCATCGCATCCGAGCCGCACACGAGGGCATCCGGACTGGGTGGGGAACGTCACCGTGCCGCACGCCGCGCAGCGGCTCCCGACCAGTCGGGGCTCGTCGGACGGCCACGTGAAGAGGTCCTCGGCGATCGGGACCCCCTCGACCGCGATCGTCACCTCGGGAGCAGCGCGCTCGGTCATGGTGAACCGAGGTTAACATCGCGGCCGGTCGACGCCAGGGGCAAGTCCGCCGAGCCCCGTCGGGAAATGAGGATTCGTTCGTGGACTTCAGCGACACCCCGGCCGAAGCCACGTTCCGCCGTGAATGCGCGCGCGTGGCTCGCGGCCAACGCGACGCCGCATGCGGACGGCGGAGGCGCCGACATCCTCGCGATCCTCGGCACCGAGGTCGACGCCGAGGCGGCCCTCGTCGGGGCGCGGGCCTGGCAGGCCAAGGCCGCCGCAGACGGCTGGGCCGGGATCGGCTGGTCGCGCGAGCACGGCGGGCGCGGCGCGACGGCGATGGAGCAGATCATCTTCGCCCAGGAGGCCGCCGCGCTACGACGTACCCGACCACGTGTTCCGGATCGGCGTCGCGATGGGGGGACCCACGCTGATCGCGCACGGCACCGAGGCCCAACAGCGCCGGTTCCTCCCCCCGCTGCTCACCGGCGAGGAGATCTGGTGCCAGCTCTTCTCCGAGCCGGACGCCGGCTCGGACCTGGCGAGCCGCACGACGAGCGCGACGCGCGACGGCGACGACTGGATCGTGAGCGGCCAGAAGGTGTGGTCCTCGGGTGCCCAGTACTCGCGCTGGGGCATGCTCCTCGCCCGCACGGATCCGGACGCGCCGAAGCACACGGGCATCACCTACTTCCTCCTCGACCTGGAGCTTCCCGGGATCGAGATCCGTCCCCTGCGGCAGATGACGGGCGGGGCGCACTTCAACGAGGTGTTCCTGACCGACGTGCGCGTTCCCGACGACTGCCGGATCGGCCCGGTCGACGGCGGCTGGCTCGTCGCCCAGACGACGCTGCTCAACGAGCGAGCGATGGTCGGAGAGCTCCTCGGCGAGCGGAATGCCGCGGAGCCGCTCGTCCAGCTCGCGCGGCGCCGTCGGTGAGCACGACGATCCGCGGGTGCGCCAACAGCTCGCGTCCGTGTACATCGAGTCCGCGATCGTCCGCTACCTCGGACTCCGCATCGTCACCGCGTTCTCGCGCGGCACCTTCCCCGGCCCGGAGGCGTCGGTCGCGAAGCTCGCGATGGGCCGCCTGCTCCAACGGACGACCAACACCGCACTCGCGATGCTCGGCCCCGCGGGTGCCCTCGAGAGCGACTGGACCACCACGTTCCTCGCCGCGCCCGCCGTGCGGATCGCCGGGGGCTCCGACGAGATCCAGCACAACATCATCGGCGAGCGGGTCCTCGGGCTTCCGAAGGAGCCACGCCCGAGCTGAGGCTCAGCGGCCGCGAAACTCCGGCGGCCGCTTCTCGGCGAACGCGGCGACACCCTCCCGGCCGTCGTCCGTGTCGCCGGCACGCATGAGCGCAGCCGTCTCGCGCGCGAGGTGGTCGTGGAGCGGTGCGTCGAACGCCTCCCGCAGCAGTTCCAGCCCTGCCGCGTACGCCTTCGTCGGTCCCGCCGCGATCGCGGTCGCGAGCCCGAGCGCCTCGGGCGCGACCTCGGTCGTCCGGTACGACGCGGTTCACGAGACCCCACGCCAGGGCGGTGTCGGCGTCCAGCACGCGGTTCGTGAGCAGCAACTCCGCGGCGCGGCGGGCCCCGATGACGCGCGGGAGGAACCAGCTCGAGCCCCCGTCGGGGGTCAGACCGACCGCGCCGTACGCGAGCACGAAGCGGGCCGAGGCTGCCGCGACGACCAGGTCCGCAGCCGCGACGAGCGCGAGGCCGGCTCCCGCGGCGCTGCCCTGCACGGCCGCTACGACCGGTGCCTCCATGGCTGCGAGGGCCTCGATCCCGGGATGCAGATGGGAGAGGATCGCGCCGAGCTCGGCGGCGAGACCGTCCCCGAGTGCGGCGAACGCCTTGACGTCGCCACCGCCGCAGAAGCGGTCACCCGCGCCGACCAGTAGGACGGCTCGCACGTCGGACCGGCCCGCGAGCTCGGTGGTCGCCGCCTCGAAGGCCTGCGCCGTCGCCCGGTCGATGGCGTTGGCTGCTTCGGGTCGGTCGAGGGTCAGGTGGGCGACGCCGTCGCGGACGTCGAGGCGGACCGGCTCGGCGGTCGTCACCGGAGGTCGGGCGGGAGTGGCGGTCGCTTCGACCCCGTCCAGCTCGGGGGGCGTCGTTCCACCCAGGACATGACCCCCTCCATCGCGTCGGGCTGCTCGCCGGCCCACCACGTGAGGTGGGTCTCCCGCTGCATCGAGCGCGTCCGGTCCTGCTCGCCGAGCCCCTGGTGGACCAGCTCCTTGATGAGCGCGACGCATGCCGGCGCGGTGTTCGCGGCGAGGTCGCGCGCGAACGCGAGCGCCGCGTCGAGCACTTCGTCGGCGGGGAGCGCCGCCGACGCCATCCCCCACTCGGCCGCGTCCCGCCCCGAGAACGTGCGGCCCGACAGCAGGAGCTCGAGCGCCCGGTTGAGCCCGATCATGCGCGGCAGGAGCCAGTTCGAGTTCGCCTCCGAGATCAACCCACGCCGCGGGAAGACGAACGAGAGCTTTGCGTCCTCGGCGACGAAGCGGATGTCGAACAGCATCGTGAGCGAGAACCCGGCGCCGATCGCATGCCCGTTGATCGCACCGATGATGGGGGTCGGCAGGTTCCAGAGGCCCCATGCCTCATGGATCGTGTCGCTCGTGAACCCGACCGCCGCGTCGTGCTCGGCGTGGGCGTCACCCCCGAACGCCGCGCCACCCTCGGTCATGTCCATGCCCGAGCAGAACGAGCTGCCGGCACCCGTGACGACGATCGCGCGCACCGCGTCATCGGCGTCGAGCCCGAAGATCGCCTCCCGCAGGGTGCGGTCCATCGCGGGTGTCATCGCGTTGTGCTTGTCGGGGCGGTGCAGCGTGATGACGCCGACGCCGTCGGCGACGTCGACGAGGATGTCCTCGGAACCGAGGGTGGCCATCGGGGGCCGTCCTTTCTGCTGGTGCGGGCTCGGATGCGTGTTGGTAGTCGGCAGTTCGGGGCTGGTGGGTGCGGGTCGGTGTCAGGAGCGCGGCACCTGACTCCACGGGAGGTTCGCGTCCGACGTCGGCTCCTTCGGGAGCCCGAGCACCCGCTCGCCGAGGATGTTGCGGGAGATCTCGGTCGTGCCCCCGCCGATCGTCGAGCCCCGGGTGGTGAGGAACCCTTTCTGGAGGTCGACGCGATCGTCGGCACCGAGTGCCGACTCGCCGATGAGCTCGGGACGGCGCATCACGTAGTCGGAGATGAGCATCCCCTCGGCCCCGAGGAGGTCGACGATCAGCTCGAACGCACGCTGCTGGTGCTCACTCACCATGAGGCGGCCGATCGAACCCTCCGGGCCCGGGGTTCCCTGGTCGCGTTGCTGCTCGGCGCGCTGCATCGTCAGCCGCACGACCTCGGACTCGATCCAGCAACGGGCCAGCCGGTCGCGCCGCACTGCGTCACGCTCGCTCTCGGGGAGCGCGCGCCACAGCCGCATGGCATGCCGGATGACGCCACCGTCCTGACCCTCGAGCTTGCCGACGCGCCCGAGCATCACGCGCTCGTTCATGAGCGTGCCGATCGCGACCTTCCAGCCGTCGCCGACGGCACCGATCCGCTGCGAGTCGGGGATGCGCACGTCCTCGAAGAAGATCTCGTTGAACTCCGCCTCGCCGGTCATCTGACGCAGCGGACGAACCTCGACACCGGGGCTCGACATGTCGAGGTAGAAGTAGGTCAGCCCCCGGTGCTTGGGAACGTCGGGGTCGGTCCGGGCCAGCAACAGGCCCCACTGCGCCACGTGCGCCATGCTCGTCCACACCTTCTGACCGTTCACCACCCACTCGTCCCCGTCGCGGACCGCGCGGGTGGCGAGGGACGCGACGTCCGAGCCGGCGCCGGGCTCGGAGAACATCTGGCACCAGATGACCTCGCACGTGAACGTCCGGCGCAGCAGGGGCTCCGCCTGCTCCGCGGTCCCGAACGCCACGAGCGTCGGGCCCGCCATGCCGACACCCATCATGTTGCGCAGCAGGTTGAAGGGCGCGCCCGCCGCGATGAGGAGGTCGTCGACGATCCCCTGGAAGCCGGGATCGAGCCCGAGACCTCCTTGTCCCTCCGGAAAGTGCAGCCACGCGAGGCCCAGGTCGTACTGGGCACCCCAGAACTCTCGCTCGGGGGTGGACGCCGGGGGGTGCTCGCGCAGCAGCTGGTCGACCCGCGTCTCCACCATCCGGACGGCCGCGTCCTCGGCCCTCGCGACGCTCATCCCACTCCCTCGGTGCGGCCCTGGGTCCTCGGCGCGCCCTGGCGGACCCCCGGCGCCAATGGTTAACCTCCGTTCACGTGAGTGTCAACGGGGAGGACGAGCCGTTCGCGTCGGCACTCGAGCTGGCCGAACGACTCCGCACGGGCGAGATCGGCTCGACCGAGCTGGTGACGCGCTACCTCGATCGCATCGAGGAGCTGAATCCGCGCCTCGATGCCTACCTCGCGGTGGCGTCCGAGCAGGCGCTGGAAGCGGCGCGCGACGCGGACACCCGGCTCGGTGCGGCCCGCCGCTCGGGCGAGAAGATCCCCCCGTTCCTCGGCGTGCCGATCTCGGTCAAGGACCTGTTCGACACCGCCGGCATCGTGAGCACCCACGGCACCGCGACCTGGCACGATCGCGTCCCGGACTCCGACGACGAGGTCGTCGCCCGCGTGCGGAGGGCCGGCTTCGTGATCCTGGGGAAGACGAACACTCCGGAGTTCGGTTCACGCTCGACCACCCGAACCACCGCGTACCCGCCCGGGCGGAACCCATGGAACCCCGAACGCTCCCCCGGCGGATCATCGGGCGGGGCCGCCGCCGCGCTGGCCGCCGGGCTCTGCCCGATCGCCCTCGGCTCCGACGGCGGCGGCTCGATCCGGATCCCGTCGGCATGGTGCGGCACCTTCGGGCTCAAGCCGTCGCGAGGTCGGGTATCGGCGGCCCCGGGGCCACAGAGCTGGAACGCGACGAGCGGACCGATCACGCGGACCGTCGCAGACGCGGCCGCGCTGCTCGACGCCATCTGCGGTTACGCGACCGGGGACTCCTGGTGGGCGCCGCCTCCGACCCGACCTTTCCTCGCTGAGGTCGGGGTCGCTCCGGGTCGACTCCGCGTCGCCTGGTCCACGAGGCACCCGGACCCCTCGTCGACGGTCGAGCCGGCCTGGGTCGAGGCGGCCTCGGCGACGGCCGCCCTCCTCACCGAGCTCGGCCACGAGGTGGTCGAGGCCGACCCACCGGTCATCGACGTCGCCGGCTTCCGCGCTCGTGCCGGCCAGCTCGCTCGCGGCGCGGCCCGACCTCCCGCCGGTCGACACCCTCGACACCACGAACCGCACCCTGATCGCGGTCGCCGGGGACGCGACTGCGATCGACCTCGCGACTGCCGAGCGCTCGATCCAGGCCGACAGCCGACGGGTGGTCAGCTTCTTCGACGACCACGACGTCCTCCTGACACCGACGCTGGCCGCGGGGCCGCCACCGGTCGAGGATCGGCTCATGGGCGATGAGGACTGGGAGGGGATGCTGTCGCTCATGCGGGTGATCGCGTTCACGCCGACCTGGAACATGACCGGTCAGCCCGCGGTCGCGGTTCCGGCCGGGTTCGATGCCGCGGGGATGCCGGTCTCCGTCCAGCTCGTCGGCCGGCCGGCGGACGAGGTCACGCTCATCCGGCTCGCGGCCCAGCTCGAGGAGGCGCGGCCATGGCGACACCATCGACCACCGATCTCGTGACGCCGACGCTCGCGGGGCTCGTCCGCGACCATGCCGCGACGATCGGCAATCGACCCGCGTTCACGTTCGAGGACCGGGTGATCACCTACCGGGATCTCGACGAACGCTCGAGCCAGGTCGCGCAGGGTCTTCTCGCGGCGGGAATCGGCGAGGGGGACCGCGTCGCGGTGCTCGATCGCAACGGCCCCGAGCTCTTCGAGCTGCTCTTCGGGGCCGCGAAGATCGGTGCGGTGCTCGTCGCGGTGAACTGGCGCCTCGCACCTGCCGAGATGTCGTACGTCGTGAGCGATGCCGCGACCCGCCTCCTGCTTGTCGGGCCCGAGTTCACGGTGCACCTCGAGCAGGTCGCGGCGAACGTCCCGAAGGTGCTCGTGACCGGCGCCGGAAGCGACGACCTGGACGGGTGGGACGACTGGGTCGCGCGGTACCCGGCCGAGGACCCGGGCACGGCACCCCGGCCCGACGACGTTGCGATGCAGTTCTACACCTCGGGGACGACCGGGCTCCCGAAGGGCGCGATGCTCACGAATGCGAACGTCTTCGCGCTCGTCCCCGCCGCGAGCGAGGTGCTCGCGATGGACGCCGACTCGGTGAGTCTCGTCGCCATGCCGCTCTTCCACGTTGCCGGGGCGGGCTGGGCCGTCTTCGGCCTCGCGAACGGTGCGCACAACGTGATGCTGCGCGACGTCGACCTCGCGCTCATCCTCGAGACCATCCCCCGGTTCGGCATCACGCACGCGGTCTTCGTGCCCGCCGTCTTGCAGTTCCTCCTCACGATGCCCGGGATCGAGGACGTCGACTTCTCCAGGCTCGAGATGATCGTCTACGGCGCGTCGCCGATCTCGGAGGACGTCTTGGTCCGTGCGATCGAGCGGTTCGGCTCGCGCTTCGTGCAGTGCTACGGGCTGACCGAGACGAACGGTGCGGTCGTAGTGCTCCCGCCCGAGGACCACGACCCGACTGGGCCCAATGCTCATCGCCTGCGTTCGGCCGGTGTCGCGCTCCCCGAGGTCCAGCTCCGGGTGGTGGACGCGTCGGGTGTCCCCCTCCCCGCGGGCGAGGTGGGCGAGGTCTGGATCCGTTCGCCGTCGAACATGCACGGCTACTGGAACCTTCCCGACGCCACCGCGGCCGCCCTCGACGCTGATGGCTGGTTCCGTTCCGGCGACGCCGGATTCCTCGATGAAGACGGGTACCTCTACATCTCGGACCGAGTGAAGGACATGATCATCTCGGGTGGCGAGAACATCTACCCCGCCGAGGTGGAGCACACGCTGATGGCACACCCCGGCGTCGCGGACATCGGTGTGATCGGTGTTCCCGACGAGCGTTGGGGCGAGACGGTGAAGGCCGTCGTGGTCCGCGCGCCCGGCGTCGAGGTGTCCGGCGACGATCTCATCGCTTGGTCCCGCGAGCGTCTCGCCCACTACAAGTGCCCGACGTCGGTCGACTGGGCCGAAGACCTTCCCCGCAATCCCACGGGCAAGATCCTGAAGCGCGAGCTGCGCGCGCCCTACTGGCAGGGACACGAGCGCCAGGTATGAACCCGCGCCCGATGCTGCGCCCGCGCCCCGAGGAGTGTGCGTCGGGCTCGGCTCAGTGACCAACCGAGATACCGCTCAGGGACGGATCTCGTAGAACACGTTGACCGGATGGTCAACATCGAGCCGGCGGAAACGGGTGAACCCTGCTGCGCGTGCCATCGCTTCGGCCTTGGCCGGAGACAGGCCGAGAGTGCCGAGGCCGGCACCGTCCGGCGCCGACATCGCCGACGACATGCACGACAGAACGCTGATGCCGTACATCAACGATGCCATCGGGTTCTCCGACGCGTTCAGCGCGAATGTGTCGTGCGCCTTGATGTCGACGAGTAGCCACGTGCCATCGGGGGTGATCGCCCGACGCAATGCCTGCATCATCTCGAACGGATGCGTCATGTCGTGGATGCAATCAAACGTCGTGATGAACCCGATTGATCCGTCATCGGGCAGCGGCTCGTCTCGCGGGTCGTGGAACGACACGTTCGACGCCTCGGCCTCGGAGCGCTTCTCCTCCGCGCGAGCGAGCGCGAACCGGCTGATGTCGTACCCCAAGAACCGACTCTTCGGGAACGCGCCGGCCATCAGCAGCAGCGCTCCCCCCGCGCCACAGCCGACGTCCGCAGCGGTCGTGCCCTCGGCGAGCCGCTCGGCGACGCCGTCGAGCGCGGGCAGCACCACCGGCAGCAGGTTCGTGCGGTTCCATGGTTCGAACGACCGCTCGATACCAACCGCGGCTTCTGGACCATGGCTGTCGTAGTCGTGCCCGAGCCCGGTACGGAAGCTCTCGGGCATCACCCGAAGCGTGTCCATCGTATTGGGAAACCGGTGGAACATTCCCATCCCATATGCCGGATGGTCAGGGGTCGCGAGGACCGCGGCCGCCTCGTCCGACAGCGAGAAGCGCTCTTCGTCGTCGCAGTCGATGATCCGCGCCGCCGCCTGGTTGTATGCCCACTCGCGAACCCAGCGCTCATGGAGACCCGCTCGTTGGGCGAGCTCGTCCGAATGCAGTGACTTCCCGGCATCTCGCAGCGCCGCGTAAAGGCCGAGCTTGTCGCCGAGGTGGATCATCCCCGCGGTCACTGCGCCCTCGAGCTTGCTGAACACGAGAAACGAGAACATCCGGAGCTTCTTCTCATCCATGGTCCGCATCCTTGCCGAGCGTGCGCGTCCGGCGCCGCCTCGCCACCGAGATCGAGGGTGTATCACCCTCGACGAGTGCTGAACGCTACGTTCGATTGGCAGCACCGGGATGCAGCAGCAGGACGACCGTGGACGCGTGCTCGGACTCGCCACGTCGAACCGCTGGCTTCACTTCCTGAGTGTGACCGTCTTGTTCTGCAGCGTCGGGATCAGCGGAGCGGATCGCGGCCGTTCCATGCGACGAGACGGTCGATGCCGGCCGCGTCGTCAGGAACCGGGACAGCCTCGGCAAACGGGACGGCGACCTCGTCGAGGCCCATCGCGGCCGAGATCTCCTCGAAGAGCGCCCGCCGGTTCTCGGCCGGGAGGATCTCACGTGCTTCCAGCGCCATGGTGACGACCGTGTCGTCCCAGACGGGCTGCTGACCGGTCGCCACCGCGAGGTCCCAAGTGTGGACGGTCAGCTCGGAGAGGTAGGACGCCAGCACCTCTGCTCCGCTGCCTTGGATCCACGGCAGTGCCATCGGTCGTTCGAGCACCGCGTCGTCGCGCCAGGCATCCGCCGCTCGCGTCCCTGCTTCCTTCCACGCATCGGCCCAGCGATCGTCGGGGACCGCGGTCTCGGCGACGCCGAAGGGATCCTCGCCGTTGCCGAGCGCCGCAACCCGGTCGAGCACGCCGACGAGGTGGGTGAGCATTGCTCGCACGTCCATGTCCGTGCAGGGCGTGGGGTCCGTGAGCTGGTCGTGGCGGACGCCGGCGATGACGGCCAGGCCGGTGGCGACGGCACGGTCGAAGATCGGCCGGGGATCCGTGGGGTGGTCGGTGGTGGAGCTGGTCGGTGTGGTCATGGCGCCATCGTGCCGACCCAAACCGGTCATCTAGTGACCGGTTTGTTGTGGGAGTGTGATTGCATGCGAGCCGACCGACTGGTTGCCATCCTCCTGCTGTTGCAACAGCGCGAGCAGGTCACGGCATCCGAGGTCGCGGAGCAGTTGGAGGTCTCCGAACGAACCGCCCGCCGCGACCTCGACGCGTTGGCCATGGCCGGGGTACCCGTGTACTCCATGCAGGGACGCGGGGGAGGGTGGCGCCTCCTGGGCGGCGCTCGCACCGACCTCTCCGGGCTGACCGCGAGCGAAGCCCGCGCCCTGTTCCTGGTCGCCGGACCGGCCTCCACCGCGACCCCGGCTGTGAAGGCTGCGTTGCGCAAGCTCGTACGTGCGCTGCCCGAGCCCTTCCGGGAACAGGCCGAGGCGGCCGCGACGTCCGTCGTCGTCGACCCTGCGCTCTGGGGATCGAGCCAGCCCGAGCCCCGACCACCCCGGTTGCTCGACGACGTCCAGGACGCGGTGATCCGCGGCGTCCAGGTGCGGCTCGGATATGTCGACCGCAACGGCTCGGAGACCGAGCGGACCGTCCACCCACTCGGCACCGTCGCCAAGGGCCCGACGTGGTACTTGGTCTCCGATACCGAGGCCGGTCGACGGACCTTCCGAATCGATCGGGTCTCGTCGGTCGAGTTGACCGACGATCCCGTCCGACGACCCGAGAGATTCGACCTTGCCGAGAGCTGGCGCGAGATCGCCGACGAGGTCGACCGAAAGCGCACGCCGCTCGAAGCCCAGGCCGTGTGCGCTCCCGACGGGCTCGGACTGCTCCGGATGGTGCTCGGGGGCCGCCTCGAAGTCGGCGGTGCCACGCCCGACGGCCGGATCGAGATCGTGATCCGCGGCCACAACGAGTACGCCCTCGCAGGCGAACTTGCAGGACTCATCGAATGGCTCGAGATCACCAGCCCGCAGGGAGTGCGCGACCACCTCGCCTCAATCGGCAGTGCGCTCGTAGCGCAGCTACAGCTGAGCCGGGCGCCGGCAACGCGCGTCGAGCCAAGGATCTGGGCGCGTTCGAGACTCCGAACGCTGTCGCTGTCTAGCTCATGCGCTCCTGCACCTTGAGCGTGTCCACGTGCTGCTCGAACGAGATGATCTTGCCGTCGCGGAGCGTCAGGACGTGCGCCATCTGCACCTCGGCGGGTTCTCCTGTCGAGTGCCGCTTCCACGTGTAGGTGCCGATCGCGACGACCGTGTCGTCCTCGGCGACGAACCGCGTGGGATTCACGCTGTACTCGTCCCCAATCTCACCGAGGCGCACAAACACGCCGTCAACCACTTGTTGCGGACCCACCAAGGTGCCGCTGTAGAGCGGGAAGCCCTCCGCCTCGGTCCACTTGATGTTGTCGTCCATCATGCCGAGCACCTTGGGCACGTCTCCCGCCGCGAAGGCCTCGTAGACGCTCTGGACGATCTCCTTGTTGGTCGGCATCGCCGGCCTCCCGTCTCCTGCGAATGGCCGCCAAGAAACCGAATGAATCCGGTCGGCCGCTCCTGGCGCGCCACAGTATTCGGCAATGTCAGCCCGATGTCGAACGTGGCGGCCGGAGCTCCAGCTCGACAAAGACGCGGCGGAAGAGACCTGGCTCGAGCGCAGAACGACGAACTGATTGAGCGATCGGACACGCGAAAGTGCCTACGACCTGGCCCGGATCGCAAACATGCTCACCCCGCCCTGGCTTCTTGCACGTTCTGGTGGGCGCTGAGGGGCTCGAACAGCCGACCTCCCCTTGTAAGCACTCCAACCCTGAGCGCTGTGCCAACTCCCGCAGAACCAGCGCAGCGAACGGATCGCCGGGAGCGAAAGGGCGCGAGTTATGGGGCCTCGCCGCCACCTCTGGGGCCGCTCACACCAGGCTCGGTTCCAAACGACGTGGAAGGCATTGGTTTCCTAAACCGTGTGCCCAGGTTCGAATCCTGCCGGAGGCGCCACAGAAGTGCAGGTCAAGGCCGGCTTCGCCGCGGGCAACGGCTCCCAGTCACTCGAAGCCGCATGACACAGGAGCACGGACCGGCAACTGCTGCTTCCGCGCACCAGCAGCCACGCGTGCTGCTTGACCCACGCTAGATTTCGAGACCTCGTCGGGGAGGGCGGTTGTGATCCACAAGAGTCCACTGCCGGACGTCGAGATCCCCGAAGCTCTGATCACTGAGTTGGTGCTGCGTCGCGCGACCGAGTTCGCCGACGAGCAAGCGTTGATAGACGGGCCGACGGGTCGCGCGCTCACCTACGCGCAGCTCGTGGATGCTGTGCAGCGGTTCGCGAAAGGGCTCGTCGCCCGCGGGTTCGCGTCCGGCGATGTCGTAGCGATCATGGCGCCGAACCTCCCCGAGTACGCGGTCGTGTTCCACGGTGTGGCGTACGCGGGCGGGATCGTCACTACGATCAACCCGACCTACGGCGAGACCGAGGTGCGGCACCAGCTCGAGGACGCACAGCCACGCATCCTCGTCACCGTCGCACCGTTCCTCGAGACGGCGCGCGCAGCCGCCGTCGGCACGCCTGTCGAGGACATCTATCTGATCGGTGAAGCAACCGACGGAGTCGCGTCCATCACGGAGCTGTTCGCCGACCCGCTCACTGAACCAGTGCGTGTGCCACTCGACTCACCCGTCGTGCTGCCCTACTCCTCGGGAACCACCGGACTGGCGAAGGGTGTCGTGCTCACGCACCGGATGCTCGTCGCGAACCTGATGCAGACGCTCGGGGCGATCGACGTGCCAGACAACGAAACGGTGGTCGCCGTACTGCCGATGTTCCATATCTACGGCATGCAGGTGATCATGAACCTGACGCTCGCCGTCGGCGGCACCCTGATCACGATGCCGCGCTTCGACCTCGAGCTGTACCTCCAACTGCACCAAGATCACAAGATCTCGATGGCGTTCGTTGCGCCGCCCATCGTGCTTGCGCTGGCCAAGCACCCCGTGGTCGACGAGTACGACCTGTCCACGTTGAAGTGGATGAACTCGGGCGCGGCGCCGCTGTCGGCCGAGCTCGCGCTCGAAGCCGGGTCGCGCCTCGGCTGCGAGGTGGTCCAGGGGTACGGCATGACCGAGCTGTCGCCGGTGTCCCACCTCACCCCACGCGGGCAGTTCAAGCCGGGATCGGTTGGTGTTACCGCGCCCAACACGGAGACCAAGATCGTCGACCCGACGACCGGGCACGCGCTCGGCATCGGTGAGGACGGTGAGGTGTGGGTACGCGGTCCACAAGTCATGCAGGGATATCTCAACCGGCCCGAGGCGACTGCGAGCACGATCGACGAGGACGGCTGGCTGCACACTGGCGACATCGGGCACATCGACGAAGACGGTCACCTCTACGTGGTCGACCGGCTCAAAGAGCTCATCAAGTACAAAGGCTTCCAGGTCCCGCCCGCCGAGCTCGAGGCGTTGCTGCTCACGCACCCCGGCGTCATGGACGCGGCGGTCGTCGGCAAGCCCGACGACGAAGCCGGTGAGATCCCGGTTGCGTTCGTCGTGTGCGCCGAGGGTTGCAACGAGAGCGAAGACGACATCGCGCACTTCGTTGCGAGCCAGGTCGCGCACTACAAGCGGCTCGGCCAGGTCACCTTCATCGACGCGGTGCCCAAGTCACCGTCGGGCAAGATCTTGCGCCGCGTCCTGCGCGATCAGCTTTGATCCGACGACAACTGACAGCGCGCCAGTGGGAGCCAGCCAGAACCGGTGGAGTTCAGCGTCGTGACCTTCAGACGTTGACTCGCATGCTCCGACGGCATCGCGCTCGGCGAGCTCTCACCCTTGCCAAGAACCAGAGGAGAACGGTTGTGGGCGCTGAGGGGCTCGAACCCCCGACCTCCTCCTTGTCAGCACTCACGCCCTGAGCGCTGTGCAACCTCGAGCAGAACCAAGCCCGATCAGCCTTCGCGCGAAGCGAAGGTGCGCGAGTTATGGGGCCTCGCTGTGGGTCTCTTGTCTCAGGGTCTCCGCGTGCGCCGTCGCGCTGGGCTGAGGGACCCGACGAGGGTGCCGACGAGCCTCGACAGAACGCCGGGCTTGGGCAGGTCGATCTCGAGCGCCTCGAGGACGCCCAACCCGAGCTCGACCGACCACATCAGGACAAGCAGGGCCTCGGGATCGACCTCGGGATCGAGGCCTTCCTCCTCCCATGTCGCCTGATAGAGGGCTGCCCACTCGTCCAGCTTCGTCTGCACGACGTCGTGCAGGAGGTCTCGCACGTCGTCGTCGATGCGTGCCGCCGCGGCACCCTCGACGAGCAGGGCGCGGAGTGAGCGGCGCGTGCGGTAGTCCTGCAGGTCGTGCGCCAACCAGTCCGCGAGGTTGTCCTCGTACGACGCGCCGACGTGCTGCTCGAGATCCTGGCTGATGCGCAGACGCACCGCCTCCCCCAGGAGGTTTGCCTTGCCACTGAAGTGGCCGTAGATCGCACCGCTGGTCATGTTCGAGCGATGGGCGAGCTCCCGCACCGAGGTCGCCCCGTAGCCGTCGGCGACGAACGAGTGGGCCGCGGACTCGATCAAGCGAGCGCGCGTCGCGCGTGCCTTCTCGGTGGGAGGGGTGTCTCGAGGAATCGCGGCTCCGGGGATCTCCTTCACATGCGCATCCTTCGAACGGAGTTCGTGAACGTCGTCGACTTCACCAAATATAACGGTGTTATCATCTGCTGGCGGCGACCTCCCAGGACATCAGCCAGCAACGAGCAGGAGCCGGAGACGTGAGCGACTCGAGCAAGCTCTTCGACCTCACCGGCAAGGTCGCGATCGTGACCGGGTCGACGAAAGGCATCGGACGCGCCATGGCCGAAGGCCTCGCACGAGCCGGTGCCTCGGTGGTGGTGAGCAGCCGGAAGCAGGATCTCTGCGACGAGGTCGCCGCCCAGATCGCTCGAGACACGCGCAGCGAGACGTTCGGCCTCGCTTGTCACGTCGGCGACTGGGACGCCATCCCGGACTTCGTTCGGTCGGCGCACGACCACTTCGGGCACATCGACGTGCTCGTGAACAACGCCGGCATCAACCCGGCACACGTCGGTGTCACCGACATGGCGCTGGAGTACTGGCGCAAGGTCTTTGCGGTGAACCTCGAGGGCCCGCTCCGCATGAGCCAGTGCGTCGCCCCCCTCATGAGGGAGTCCGGTGGCGGCAGCATCGTCAACATCGCGCACGATGGCCGCCTATTCGGGCGGTGCACGCATCTGCGCGTACGGCTCGTCGAAGGCAGCGCTCGTGAACCTCACCAAGAGCATGGCGCAGGAGTGGGCGCCCTGGAACGTGCGGGTCAACGTGCTCTCGCCGGGTCCATTCGAGAGCGAGATGACCGAAGGCGGCGAACGCTCCTCCCCCGGCTTCAAAGAGATGATCGCCAAAGGAACGCTGATGCAGCGGATCGCAGATCCTGCAGAGGTCGTCGGACCGGTCGTCTACCTGGCAAGTGACGTGTCGTCGTTCGTCACCGGCGACGACCTCTCCGTCTCGGGCGGGATGCAGAAGTGACCGCGCCGAAGAACGAAGGATGACCACGATGCGCGATGACGTGCGACGACTCAACGAGATCTTGCGCCCCGTCGCGCGGCCACGGGTCCTCGAAGGCGTGTACACCGACGATCAGCACGAACGAATCCTCGACGTGATCAAGCGCAACGGTCCCTGGCCGACGATCGCCGCGCACCACTTCGACACCGTCGAGGAGCTCATGGCGACGTCCAACGGCGGCGTGCCCGAGAGCTTCGACCTGACCCTCGACGACATCGCGACCGCCCAGTTCCGGGGCATCCTCGGCGAGAACTCCATCTCGTTCTTCCCGGAGCTCGAGGACTGCTTCTACAACAGCCACTTCCTCGAGCTGTCCGCGACTACTGGGGCGCCCAGTACGCACGCCCGACACTCATGCTCTTCAACCTCTGCGGGCCCCACCACAGTGGGCTCAACGCCCACCTCGACGCGGTGACCTTCCGCGGCATTCGCATCGAGAACTCCCCGGTGTGGCTGCAGAACGTGATGGGGCAAGCTCAGGCCTGTTCACCGAACACCTGGTCAAGATGGCGCAGGTCATCACGTGGTGGTACCTGGGCGAGAACGGCACCTTCACGTACTGGCCCGACGGACCGCTCGGCGAGCCGCAACGGCTCGAGCACCCGCTGTGGAACAAGGGCGTCGTGGTGCAGAACGAGCTGATGTTCCACCGCGGCGACCCCGTCGGTCGCCCCGAGGAGCGCGACATCCCCGGGCTGAAGCACCGCTCGATGCTCGGACTACGACGCTGAGCACGACGACTGGCGATCACCACCGACGGCAACGTCGATCCGGCGGTACCAGCCCGACGAGATGCGCCTCCTGGTGCATTGGAGCGCCGAGGTCTACTCGGACATGGACGAGGTCAAGAAGAACCATGGACCACTCCGACGACCTCACCCACGACGTCGTGTTCGATCGGCTGCTCGCCGACATGCGGTCGAAGGGCGTGGACGTCGCCGAGCCGTCCGACCCGCTGCACGACCAGACGTTCATCCGTGCGCTGACCGAGACCTACTCGATCAGCCCCACCACCGACTGGGTGCAGTCGGCGGCATGAGCGCCCACGACCGCTTCGCGGCCACCGAGCTGATCAACCGTTGGTGGTTCAACTACGACGAGGGCCACCTCGAGGTCCTCGACGAGCTGTTGGCCGACGACTGCCACCTGAGCTCACGGACCGAGCTCGGGACGCATCCGCACGAGGAGTTCATCCGATCCGACAGTCACGGGCGCGACGCGGCGCTGGCCTGGACCAAGGAGCACCGCCGGCACAGCCCGTACCCGCTTCGCCACCACGCCGCGAACGTCCACGTCGTCGCCGAGCGCGGCGACGAGCTCGACCTCGACTCCTACCTGTTCGTGACCCAGATCATCGATCGAACGCCGAGCACGTTGTCGAGCGGCATCGTGCACTGGACGCTCGTGCGCGCCGGTGACGGCTATCGGGTCCTCCGTCAGGACGTCGTGCTCGACTCCATCGAGTCCGCGCCGTTCCAGGACGTCGAGCACGTCGCCGACCGCTCGACGCGCTGGTGACTCGGCAGGGGCCGAGCGGCGCGTGATCCCTTTGACCTGCGGCTTGCGCGTGCGCGTGGGCGCTGAGGGGCTCGAACCCCCGACCTCCTCCTTGTAAGCACTCCAACCCTGAGCGCTGTGCTAACTCGCCCAGGCCCAACACCGGCAAGGGACGCGGGGAGCGAAGGTGCGCGAGTTATCGGGCCTCGGTGCGACTCCGCCCGTTCCAGCGCTCGCACCCCTTCTCAGAATGGTTGGGTCTGAGCTGGTCGACGGGTCGACGACATCGGCGATGCGAGTTTCATCAGAGCGGAACCTGCTTGCTATGTGCTCGGCGGGACTCCGACGCAGTTCGCCGCGACGTACTTCGAGAACCTCGTCAGAGCGGGCAGAATGGCGGCCTGGCCGGCGGCGTCAAGAACCTCGGCGGCCGATTCACCCTTGGCGATCCTGTGGTACGTCTTCGCGAGCTTCTTGAGATCCTTCTTCAACTTGGTCGGGACACCCGTCTTTTCCAACTTGCGCACCAACTTTTCTGCGAACGCCGCTTCCTCCGGGCCGAGGCCTTCGAAGTCGAGCCCAGCACCTTGGTCACTGCCGAGCGCCGCGCAGAACTTCGTGTTCTTCTCAGCAATCCGCGCGCCAGCCGGCGTCGCCGACATCCCGAACGCGGTGGTACAGGTCGCGATGGCCACAAGTGCAACCGCCGTTTGCTTGAACCGACTGTTCATTTTGGTCTCCCGTCATCAACTGAGCCGCTCGACCGAGCGGTCTTGTTCGTGCACCGAGGCAGAGTTGCCCCGTCGCCGACGACAACATCGGCATTCTGGACAGCACGCTGGGTCCGACGACCTGCGGGTAGTGGGTCCGTTCGAGCGCAAGGGAGAGGACGCCGCATGCTGGCGGAATCCGCGGGGGAATCATGGTTGTTCGGGATCGCCGAGCAAGCCCGCTCGGCGGGCTCGGACGATCGCTTCGGCGCGATCGGCGAACTGGAGCTTCGTCAAAATGTTCGAGACGTGATTCGCGACCGTCTTGGGTGCAAGGTGCAGGCGTCCGGCAATGGTTGCATTGTTGTCTCCATTGGCGACACAGCCCAGCACTTGGCGCTCCCGGGCGCTGAGTTCCGGAAACAGCGTGGGTGCACTACGAGTGACGGTCAGGCTTGCCAGCACGCGGTCCGCGGCTCCCTGACCGAGGATGACTTGGCCGGCGCCCACCGCTCGGACTGCGCTGATCACTCCATCTTGCTCGGCGCCCTTGAGGACGTATCCGCGAGCCCCAGCTCGGAGCGCATCGAAGATGGTGTCGTCGTCGTTGTACATGCTCAGCACGAGCACCGCGACGCTCGGATATCGCGTGCTGATGATCCGAGTTGCCTCCAGGCCATCGCTGCCGGGCATCTGAATGTCCATGAGTACAACGTCGGGAAGGAACTCCTCGACGAGCCGCACGGCTTCGGAGCCCGAGTCAGCTTCGGCGATGAGCTCGACGTCCTCGACGCTGCTCAGCAATGCACGCACGCCAGCGCGAACAACGCTGTGGTCATCGACCACGAGGACCCGCAACGGCGATGTCACAGCTCGATCGGGAGACGCGCGGTGACGCGCCCTCCCCCTGTGGGGAGCGGACCGGCGAACAGCTCGCCGCCGATTTCGACTGCCCGTTCTGTCATCGACGTGATCCCGACGCCGTGTGACCACGGGTCCGTGCCAGATCCGCTGTCTGTGATCTGCAGTTCGAAATTGCCGTTGATCCTCAGTGAGACGTCGGCGGTCGACGCGTCGGAATGGCGGGCAATGTTGGTCAACGCCTCGATCGCAATCCGGTAGGTCGCGACCTCGACTGCCGCGGGGAGTACCGCTACCCGACACTCCGCGGTGACGGTCACCGCCAAGTGGGGAAACCGCTGCGCATGCTGGGTGATCGCTGCCACCAATCCGAGGTCGTCAAGCGCGGGCGGGCGAAGATCTTCGACGAGCCTGCGGATCTCAACAATCGCGCCGGACAGCTCACCACGGACCTGATTGAGCAGTTCGTCTGCCTTCTCAGGATCGTGCCGGAGCGTGTTGCTCGCCGCGTCGGTGATCAACGCGGCCCCGGTGAGCACAGGCCCCAAACCGTCATGAAGATCGCGCCGCAGACGCCGGCGTTCTTCCTCCCGAACTCGAACGACGCGATCACGAGTCTTCCGAAGCTCCAACGCCATCGACGCGGCGTCGACAATCGTTGCGAGCTGACTTGCCAGCCGTTCCAGCACGTCGCGATCAGCATCGCTCACTTCATCTTCACCGGATCTGGCATCGACCTCGAACACGCCGACGAGCCGACCGCGATGCACGAGCTCGAACGTCGCCCCGTGACCACTCGACGTCCACAGCATCGTCTCGGCAAGAGTCGAGCCATCCGGCGTGCACACGCGAACCTGCGGCAGGCGCAGCCCGACCGAGATCTGGCCGAGCACTGCGTCCAGCATGTCCTCAGGCGAGGCTGCCAGGCTCGCGACACCGGCAACGGCTTCCACCAGATGTTGGGGGTTGTCGCGTTCGCCGTAGACGAATCGGGCCACGATTCGCCCGAGCCAGTCGCGCGCTGGGAGCGCGACCAGCGCCACCATCACCGCAGCAAGGACACCGATCGACTTCTCGAACACGAGATCGCCGAGCGCAACCAGGCTGACGTAAAGCCCCAGAAGCACCAACGACAGGAGCGTGTAGCGGAGGGCGCGCTCGAAGAACGAGTCGATCCCGAACAGCTGATGGCGCAACACCACCGCGAGCAGCGCAAGGATCTGGAGTGCCGCGATCGCCTGCCCCACCATGACAGAACCCGCGGAACCGCTCGCGACGATGATCGGTATGAACAAACCGGCGATCGCGATGACGACAACCCTGCGCATGGCGACACGCGTGTCCCCGATCGACGCCCGCCATCGCGACCAGACCACGACGATGCCCGTGATGGCCGTCGGGGCGATCAGCAAGAACGGAGCAAACGGTGGGATCGGGAAGCCGCCACCGAACGGATTCCGCGCCCCCCGGAAGTCGGTGCCGGCGACGTCGAGCGCAGAGGCGGCCGCAGCCACAACGCCCGCGACTGCGCCGCCCACGGTGAAGAGTGCAACAGGCCGCAACCGTCCTCGCGGAAGATGACCCGTCGGTACGGTCACCATCATCCAGTTCCCCGCGATCACCTCCACCGGGACCGACCACGCGAGCACCCAGACCGCGAGATTCGACCCGGGCGCGGAGTGTCCTGCGACGAGAGACCTGATCGCCCAGCCATAGCTCAACGCCCCGAGGACGTGCACGAGCCCGGCCGCGGCGCACAGCACCGACCAGCCGAGATCGGGACGACGCAGCATTACGAGCCCAGCCGCAATCCACACCACCGCAGCAAGCAACTGCACCCAGACGAACGCCGCCTCAGGTTCAGAAACGATCGTCGATGCCGTCACAGCCCGGTTCGACCATGCGAGCCACAGCACTGCGGGTACCAGCGCCACGCTCAGCCCCGCCATCAGCAGCGTCAGCCAACGCACGACTCGTGTTCGCGTACTCCCACCAGCCCATAGCTGCGACACGGGCCGATCGTAAGCAGCCGCCAGCCGAAGCACCAAGCCCCGACCGTTCAGCTCCCGTCGCCCGCACAGGCACCGAGACCAAGCGCCTTTGCCTTGGACTGGCTCGCCGCGAACGGATCGTCGCTCGACGACCAGAACTTGACGCCCTGAGCCTTCACCGTCGCCACCGCGGCCCTCGCAGCCCGCAACATGGTCTTCACCGCTGGCTCCAGAGAGGACGGCGGATCGAGCGCCGCGATCGTCTCGATCTCAGTCGTTCGTAGCCTTCACAATCACGTCGACCGCCGCCTCCTGATCAGCCGTTGTGGCGCCCTCGCCCTTGCTCGTCAGCTCCCCTACGGCCCGCCCCACCAACTTCCCAGCGTGCGCGCACGCGCTGTTCGCTCGATCGCGAAACTCCTTCGACGACAGGGCGCTACTGCTTCCTCCACATGCGGCGAGCGCGAACAACAACGACACGATGATGAACAACAGCTTCTTCGTCATGAAGCCAGCCTGAACCACCCGCGATCCCACAGAGAAGAGCTCACATTCCCGGTCGCGCCAGGAGATTCACCCGGCCCTCCGGGACTCGCGCTGCGATGCTCTGGAATCGCGCTGGGTTGGGGCCCCTGACCTCGAGCGAGGACGGGTCAGCCCAGAGACCGTGGGCGCTGAGGGGCTCGAACCCCCGACCTCCTCCTTGTAAGGGAGGCGCTCTTCCAGCTGAGCTAAGCGCCCGGAGCGAACAAGGGTACTGCCGGTCCTCGAACCTGCCCTCGCCTCAGCGGGGCTCGACGACCCGCCACTTGGACGCGCCGACGATCGTTCCGTCCGCGGCGTACGCGACCACCTGGTACTGCGCGGGTTTCGTGAGCCTCGGACCCGCCGCATCATCGGAGGGCTTGTCGACGCCCCCGAGGTACACACTCGTGTCGGGGCCGCGCCACGCCCAGTACGGCCGACCCTTCAGGTTCTGGACGACGAGCGCGTACTCGGTCGCGTCGGTGAGCGCGGGCCACGCGAACCGCGGCCGCTCGTTGCCCCGCGCTTTGGCCTTGATCGTCGCGACGCCGGGGAGCTCCAACGGGTCGAACGAGTGCTTCGACGGGCTCGGCGCGGCGAGAGCCGCGGGGGAAATGAGCACGGACATGCCGGCGGCCGCGAGGAGCGCGGCACACAGCCCGGCGGCTCGCCGCCTCGCCGTCATCGGGCCGCGCTCGCGAGGTACTCGGCCGCGGCCGCGGCCTCGGCCTCCCAACCCATGGTCGACGCCGCTGCACCGAGCCGCGGCATCGAGACGTCGTCACCCGCGTCCGCGGCGGCTGCGATCTTGTCGCCGAGCACGTCTCGCATGTCGCCGAGCAGGTCCGGACGGCCACTCGGGCCTGCGAGACCCGAACGGACTGCAGCTTCGAGCGCGACCTGCACCTCGACGGCCCCGAACGCGTCGGGGTTGGCGATGATGACCTCGAGCAGGTTCGCCACGACCGAGGCCACAGTGGCGAGGTGGTCGGTCGCCGTGGCAGTCGTGCACCGGGCGTTTCGGGGGATGCTCTCGGCCAGGCGCTCAGAGCGGTGCAAGAGGTCGAGGAACCGGCCCACGTCGATCGATCCGTCGGCCGCGTCGGCGACCACCTCATCGCCTTCGACGATCAAGCTCACGATCTCGGTGCTGAAGTCCTCGGATCGCTCACGGCCGCTCGCCGACTGGCGGGTCGCGACGAACCGCGAGGAGAGATCGGTGATCCCGACCGTCCCTTCGACCCGCGCCCGTACCTCGGGCTCGACGGTGCCGATGACGACCGAGCAGGTCGCGGAGAGGATCGTGATCACCATCGAGTCGCCACCGGCGTCCTGGCTCAACGGGATGCTGACGCCACCGACCGTGACGGTGCCTTCGAGGTGCGCGGTGACGTTCTCGATGATGGGTTCGTCGGCAGCGCCGGTGATGGTCCCGGCCGCAGTCAGCGTCCCGACCGCCGATGCACCCGGACCTGCCGGCGACTCGAAGGATCCGGTCGCGCTGGCCTCGTAGCTCCCGGCGGTGACGGTCCCACCGTCGACGCTGAGGGAGAACACACCGCTGCCGTTGCTCCCACCGACACCGCCGCCGTCGACCGTGAAGCCGAAACCGGCCACCATGTCGCCGATCCACTCACCGTCGGCGAATCCGGGATTTGGCGCTTCCCGACCCACGGGCAATCGGCGGGCGTCCTCGGAGTCACCGGCGTCGGCCGTGACCGGAGACGCGCCGCCGGGAACGCCGGCACTGCACACCGCGATGGC
This sequence comes from uncultured Acidimicrobiia bacterium, assembly GCA_963720675.1. GTDB lineage: Bacteria > Actinomycetota > Acidimicrobiia > IMCC26256 > PALSA-555 > JALHSW01. Next base: position 1,288,467 of record CAVRGH010000010.1, read on the forward strand.
GGTGACGCACAGCGCGACGACGGCTCGAACTCCCGGTCGCGTGCGGTGGAGAGCCGCGTTGATCATCTGCTCGCCGAACGTAGCGGACTCGCGGGCCCTGCGGCTAGGTTCACGCCCATGACCTCGCTGGATCGAAGCGTCGAGCTCTTGCGCCACGCCTCGTTGTTCTCCGCTTGCACGGAGGACGAGCTGGCCCGCATCGCGGCGCTGACCACTCCCCGGGATGCATCTGCAGGTGACCTGCTCTGCACCGAGGGCGCTCCCGGTGACGAGTTCTTCGTGATCGTCGAAGGGACGGCCGAGGTGAGCGTCGGTGGTGACAAGGTCGGCGACGTCGAAGCCGGCGCGTTCTTCGGGGAGATGGCGCTCATCGACGGCGGGGAACGCACCGCCACAATTCGCGCCTCGACGCCGATGCAGCTCTTGGTGCTGAATCGCGACGACTTCAACACGATGCTCTCGAACGCGATGCCGCACATCGCCCCGAAGCTCATGCAGGTCATGGGTGAGCGGATCCGAGGCCTGGCCGAGCACGCCGGAGAACCGCTCCCCTACTGACCCGAGACTGCGGCGCGTCCTGACGATCGACCGCGGGTGGACCGGGGCTCGACCGGGGCACCGGGGGGATCCGTGCCCCGGCCGTCGTCACCCCGGTCCACCTGTTCGCGGTGAACCGGTGTTGCTGTTGGGTGGTGCGATCAGGCGATGTCGGCGACTCGGAGCTCCCAGGTCGTCGGCAATGCGTCGGCGGGACGGGGGACCTTCGGCGGACGGCCCCGGCGCCGCTTGTTGGCGAGCACCTTGCCGTTGGCGATCAGCTCGCCGCCCCAGACGCCCCACGGCTCACGCCGCTCGAGGGCTGCGCCCAGGCACTCGTCCTGCACCGCGCAACCCCGGCAGAACGCCTTCGCCCGCGCGATGTCGTCGAGTGCCTCCGAGAAGAAGAGGGTGGTCAGCTGACCCGTCCCCTCGGCACAGCGCGCCTCGACACGCCACTGCTCTTCGGTCCCCCCGTACTCGATGGCGTACATCGCCTTGCTCCTGTCTCCTCGTGAATCCGTTGGTCTGCTTGGGTCTGGCGGGTGTCGTGTGCCGTGCTGGTCGGTGGGCGGGCTCGGTCGGACTGGTGGAAATGGGCCAGAACAACAAGAAAGGCCGCCGGGGTTGCCCCGGCGGCCTGGTGAGCTCGTTGCGCTGGTGCGCTAAGGCGAGATCAAGGTCGGCCACCGGGGCTCGGGCTTCTGGTTCGTGGTGATGGTCGTCACCGAGCGAAGCCACGAGACACGCGCCATGACGCACGGGAACGCCGCGTCGACGCGCGCGTACCCGTGGCCTGCGTGGTGCTGGCTCATCGAGGTGGCGTACATCGTTGTGGTTCCTTCGTGCTGGAGATGGCGGCTGCGTCATCGGCCGGTTGCCGAACGGATCACCAGGGAACCAGAACCGGAGGGCCGGGTCAAGCCAATTAACTTCGCGGCATGACCGAGCGGCCCCGCGCCCACCCCCGATCCGGCGCCCGACCTGGCTCCCGCCCTCGATCTGCTCGAGGAGCAACGGGTCGCGGGTTGGCATCTCGGCGCCCAGATCTACGTCTCGCTCGGCGGCGAGGTCCTGCTCGACACGGCGATCGGCGAGGCCGTGCCGGGGCGGGCTCTCACCGCCGACGACGTCATGCTCTGGTACTCGTCCGGGAAGCCCTGGACCACGGTGGCGGTCCTCCAGCTCTGGGAGCAGGGTCGGCTCGGCCTCGACGATCTCGTCGCGGGCTACGTCGACGGCTGGGGCGAGGGCAAGGAGCGGGTGACGCTCCGCCACGTCCTCACCCACACGGGCGGCTTCCCGATGCCCGGGGACTGGACGTATGACGCCGACATCTCCTGGGACGAGGCGGTCGCCGCGACCGCCGCCGCCCCGGCGCTGTGGGAGCCCGGCACCAAGGCCGGCTACCACCCCGCGAGCAGCTGGCGGATCCTCGGTGCCGTCGTCGAGCGCATCGACGGGCGCCGCATCGACCGGTACCTGCGCGACGAGGTCGCGGCGCCGCTCGGGCTCGAGTGGAGCTCGCTCGGGATCCCGCTCGACGAGCAGGCGCGCTACGGCGACCGGATCGTGCCCGTGCACTGGACCGGGCACCGCATGCCCGGCTTCGTCGACGGCGCGCTGCAGATGGTCCCGTACCGCGTCGACGAGCTGCACAACCAGCCGTGGCACATCGCGAAGGTGGAACCGGGGGGTGGGATGCGCGGCCCCGCGCGTGACCTCGGCCGGTTCTATGAGTCGTTGCTCGGGTTCGGGCCCCCACTGCTCGACGTGCGCACGACCGACGCCATGACTGCGGTGCACCGCTGGGGGGTGAAGGACGCGACGTTCGGGAACAAGATCCCGTGGGGACTCGGCGTGCAGGTGTCGTTCACCGGCGACCCGGGGCGCCGCGCGTTCGGGCACGGTGGGATGGCGTCGTCACGCGGCCTCGCCGATCCGGACTGCGGGCTCGTCCTCGTCGTCGTCGCCAACGGGCTCGCCGGCTATTTCGACGCCGAGGCGCGGGTCTCGAGCATCACCGACGCGGTGTACACCGCGCTCGGACCCGAGGTCGCGAAGCTGCGCCGGCTGCTCGAGGGCACAAGCCGGGCGCGAAGTCGTTCAGCACCTGATCGCGCAGGCCCGGGTCCAGGACCACAGGAAACTCTCAGGTTCCGTGAGGCATCCTCAGAGCCTGCATCGACCACCTCGACCGACCCGGCTCCGACGAAAGGAACCCGATCCATGCGTCGCACCCTGCTCGCCGTGCTCGCCTCCTGCACCATGCTCGCAGCGCTTGCCGCGCCCGCGAGCGCGCACGACGACGTCGACCCGACGCACCTCCCCGTCGGCGAGACGGTCACCGAGCCGACCGTCGGGGGGCTCTGGACGTGTCAGACCTCCTTCGGTGGAGGTGGCGCCCAGGTCGACGGGCCGTGGTTCAACGGCGACGGCACCTACGACTCGACCAAGAAGGTCACCGTCGACGGATCGGTCGAGTGGCCCGATGCGCAGCTGACGATCAAGAAGCAGGACGGCGAGCGCGTCATCACGACGAACGACCTCCCGACCGATCACACCACCGGACTCTTTCCGGTGTCGTCGAGCGACGACGCCTACCAGTACGACCGCAACCCCAACTCGATCCAGGAGCAGTCGATCACGATCTCGCTGCCCCTCAACCCGAAGGTCGCGTCGTCACCGTCGTGCGTGACGGGTGAGGTCGGTGTGCTGAAGTCCGGGGTCGCGCTGTTCGACGCGGTGGATGCCGGCGGACGCGACGCGGTCGCGTACGAGGTGCAGGACGACTGCCAGGGCCACCCGCAGATGTCGGGTGAGTACCACTACCACTCGGTGTCGACGTGCGTGCTCGCGGACCTCGACGGCGGAACCGGTCAGTCGAAGCTGATCGGGTATGCGTTCGACGGCTTCGGGATCTACGGACCCCGGGGCGCCGATGGCAAGGAGCTCACCAACGCCGACCTCGACGAGTGCCACGGCACGACGAGCAAGGTCGTGTTCAACGGCAAGAAGCAGAAGATCTACCACTACGTCGCGACGCAGGAGTATCCGTACACCGTCGGCTGCTTCGCGGGAACGTCGGCGGTGAGTGGTCCGACGGTCCAGGGCGGCGGCGGCCTCCATCCGCGGCTGATCCGTCAGGCGACCGCCCGCGATGTAGCGTCGAGCAGCTGCTCGTGCACGGCGGGCGGCGCGGCGACGATGTCGCCGGAGTCGAGCCAGGCGGTGTCGTCGCCACGCCAGTCGGTGACGACGCCGCCGGCCTCGCGCACGAGCAGCGCACCGGCGGCGACGTCCCACGGTCCGAGCGCCTGCTCGAAGTAGCCGTCGTACACGCCGGCTGCGCTCCAGGCGAGGTCCATGCTCGCGGCGCCCGCCCGTCGGAGGTCCTCGAAGCCGCGCAGCGCCCGCTCGAAGACGGGCAGGTACTCGTCGAGCCGCTGCCGCTTGGCGCGGAACGGGAAGCCGGTGGCGCAGATCGCGCTCTGCACCGGGCGGCGGCTCACCCACAGCCGCTCACCATCACGGTACGCGCCGCTTCCGGCGCAGGCCGTGTAGGTGTCGCCGAGCATCGGGGCATGCACGACACCGACCACCGGCACCCCGTCGGCGACGAGCCCGATCGACACCCCGACGATCGGGAAGCCATGGACGAAGTTGGCCGTGCCGTCGAGCGGGTCGACGAGCCAGCCGAGCGGGCCGCGCTCGCCACCCTCTTCCTCGCCGAAGACGGGGATCTCGGGTGCCGCCTCCACGAGCACGGCGCGCACCGCACGCTCGCTGGCGGTGTCGGTCGCCGTCACCCAATCGCCGGGCGCCTTCTCGGTGACGTTGCTCGCCGTCCCGAACGCATCGAGGACGATCTCGCCACCGGCCATCGCCGCGGCGATCGCGGCGTCGAGCAGGGCATCGAGATCCAGTGCGCTCATTCGGCCAGCTCCGACTGCAGCTCGGCGAGGAGCTCGGTCGTCCCCGCGGCGATGAGGTCCCGGCGGGCGCCGGGATCCGTGGTGACGAGGTCACGACCCTGGGCATCCGTGACGCAGGCTCCGGCCTCCGTACAGATCAGGAGGCCCCCCAGGTAGTCCCAAGGCGCCTCGCCCTGGCGCACTCCGGCGTAGGCGTCGAACCGGCCGGCCGCGACGTCGCAGAGGGCGAGCGCGGACGAGCCCATCGCCCGGAACTGCTTCCAGCCGAGGTGTCGCGGCGGGAGGGAGCCGACGGCGAGGACCGAGTCGGCGATGCGAGTCGAGGACGATGCGGTGATCCGCTCGCCTTCCACGAACGCTCCACCGCCTCGCACCGCCGTGAACCGCTCCCCCGTGACCTGGTTGGCGACGAGGGCGGCGAGCGGCCCGTCGCCGTCGAGCGCGCACAGCGAGATCGCCCAGTACGGGAGGTGCCGGGAGCAGTTCGTCGAGCCGTCGACCGGGTCGACGACCACGGTGATCGGCGCGTCGGCCGGACCGCTCCGCCCCGACTCCTCGCTCACGATCCCCAACCCTGCCGGCGCGAGCAGCTCGAGGACCGCCGCGTCCGCCACGAGGTCCAGCGCGTACTGCCCCGGGACGTCGGTACGACCGCGTCGCTCCGGTCGGGGGACCGACTCGACCGCCGCCGCCGCCGCGGACGCAGCCGCGGTGAAGAGGTCGAGGATCTCGGACGCCAGCACAGTGCCGGGAGTCTCGCAGACGATCCCGCCGAAGGACGGGACGGGATCAGGCGGGAACTGGCGGAGGCAGATGCTCGCTGGCCGACACGACGACGGGGTCGATGCCCGCGCCGCCGGCGTCGACGAGGGCGAGCAGCTCCCGACGCAGGTGCGGATCCCAGAACGACTGGAGGTGCTTCGCCACCTCGTCGACGGCGACGTCGCGCGGGTGATGGCGGAACTGGTCGGTGATCTGGTTCGCCATCCGGACGAGCTCCCGTCCCGGATCGGAGGCGGCGTCCTCGGAGCGGGACGGGGCGCGCACATCGGCGGGCGACACCTGGACCGCGGTGACCTTGTACTCCGGGCAGTTCGTCGCCCAGTCAGAGTGCTCCGTCGTCACGACGTTGGCGCCGGTCACCGGGAAGTGGAAGGTCGTGTACACGACGCCGGGCGGCATCCGATCAGAGACTTGCGCGTGCAGCGTCGTGTCACCGGCCCGGCTCGAGAGCCGGACGATGTCGCCATCGCGAATCCCGCGCTCCTCCGCGTCGTTCGCGTGCATCTCGAGCACGTCCTCGTCGTACCACTTGACGTTGCTCGTGCGTCGCGTCTGGGAGCCGACGTTGTACTGCGTGAGCACACGACCGGTGGTGAGCAGGAGCGGGTAGGCGCGGCCGGGGCGCTCGTCGGTCGGGACGAACGGCGTCTCCATGAACCGACCATCGCCCCGAACGAACGCTCCCACGTGCATGATCGGTGTCCCGAGCGGTGCAACATCGTTGCACGGCCACTGCACGCTTCCCACCTCGTCGAGCTTGGCGAACGACACGCCGGCGAAGGTCGGAGTCAGAGCGGCGATCTCGTCCATGATCTCGGACGAGCTGCCGTAGTGCATCGTTGCACCCATCGCTTCGGCGATCTCGCAGACGACTTCCCACTCCTGCTTCCCCGACCGCGGTGGCATCACCGGTCGTACCCGGTTGATCCGGCGCTCGGCGTTCGTGAACGTCCCGTCCTTCTCCAGGAACGACGTACCCGGGAGGAACACGTGGGCGAAGCGTGCCGTCTCGTTCAGGAACAGGTCCTGGACCACGACGAGCTCCATCGCCCCGAGTGCGGTGGCCACGTGGTGGGTGTTCGGATCGGACTGAGCGAGATCCTCGCCCTGGACGAACAGCCCCTTGAACGATCCGAAGATCGCCTCGTTGAACATGTTCGGGATGCGCAGCCCGGGCTCGGGATCGATCGGGACTCCCCAACGCGCTTCGAACTGCTCGCGCGTCACGGCGTCCGAGACGTGCCGGTATCCGGGCAGCTCGTGCGGGAACGAGCCCATGTCGCACGAGCCCTGGACGTTGTTCTGGCCGCGCATCGGGTTCACACCGACGCCGACGCGCCCGATGTTGCCGGTCGCCATGGCGAGGTTGGCCATGCCCATGACCATCGTGGAGCCCTGGCTGTGCTCGGTGACGCCGAGCCCGTAGTAGATCGCGGCGTTGCCCGCGGTCGCGTACAGGCGGGCCGCGGCGCGCACGTCTGCCGCGGGCACGCCGGTGTGCACCTCGGTGGCCTCCGGGCTGTGCTCGGGCCCGGCGATGAACGCGGCCCACGCGGCGAAGCTCTCGGCATCGCAACGGGAGTCGACGAACACCCGGTCGACGAGCCCCTCGGTGACGACGACATGGCCGAACGCGTTCACGAGCGCCACGTTGGTCCCGGGTCGGAGCTGCAGATGGTGGGCAGCCTGCACATGCGGGCTCCGAACCAGATCGATGCGGCGGGGGTCGGCGACGACGAGCTGCGCGCCCTCCCGGAGCCGGTGCTTCATCCGCGACGCGAACACCGGGTGCGCGTCGGTGGGGTTCGCGCCGATGAGGAGCACGACGTCGGCTTGCTCGACCGACGCGAAGTCCTGGGTGCCCGCCGAGGTCCCGAAGGTCTGCTTCAGCCCGAAGCCCGTCGGCGAGTGGCAGACCCGAGCGCAGGTGTCGACGTTGTTGTTGGCGAACGCGACCCGCACCATCTTCTGGACCGCATAGACCTCTTCGTTCGTGCAACGCGACGACGTGATCCCACCGATCGCACCCCTGCCGAAGCGGTGCTGGAGGTCGGTCAGCCGCTCTGCGGTGTACCGGATGGCCTCCTCCCAGCTCACCTCCCGCCACTCGTCCGTCGTGTGCTCGCGGAGCATGGGGTTGAGCACGCGCTCCCGGTGCGTGGCGTACCCCCAGGCGAAGCGACCCTTCACACACGAGTGACCGGCGTTCGCGCCCCCGTCCTTGGTCGGCACCATGCGTACGACCTGGTCACCCTGGAGATCGGCCCGGAAGCTGCACCCGACCCCGCAGTACGCACAGGTGGTGAGCACGCTCCGGCGCGGCTGCCCGAGCTCGATGACAGATTTCTCGGTGAGTGTCGCGGTCGGACAGACCTGCACGCAGGCTCCGCACGACACGCACTCTGAGTCCATGAACGACTCGCCCGCGCTCGCGACCACCTTCGAGTCGAAGCCGCGGCCTTGGATCGTGAGCGCGAGCGTCCCCTGGATCTCGTCGCACACGCGCACGCAGCGGGAGCAGACGATGCACTTCGAAGGATCGAAGGTGAAGTAGGGGTTGCTCGTGTCGGGCTCAAGGTCGAGGTGGTCCTCACCCTCGGTGCCGTAGCGCACCGTTCGCAGGCCCACCTCGCCGGCCATGTCCTGCAGCTCGCAGTCCCCATTCGCAGGGCAGGTGAGACAGTCGAGTGGGTGGTCGGAGATGTAGAGCTCCATCACGTTGCGTCGCAGCCGCTCGAGCCGAGGCGTCTGGGTCCGGACCCGCATCCCGTCGACGACCGGCGTGGTGCAGGACGCCGGTGCACCCGGACGGCCGTCGATCTCCACGAGGCAGAGGCGGCACGAACCGAAGGCATCGAGGCGGTCCGTGGCACAGAGCTTCGGGATCGCGAAGCCCGAGAGCGCGGCGGCTCGCATCACCGACGTCCCGGCAGGGACCGTGATCTCGCGGCCGTCGATCTCGACCGCGACGACGGACGCACCGACTCCCGGCTTCGTGCCGAGATCCATCTCAACATCGACGGTCATGTGCGCTCCCGCTCGCGTACCGCTCGTCCGGGCTCGACCGTAGCGCCCGGGCGCCGGAAATCGCCCGGGAAGTGGCGGAGGGCGCTACGGACCGGCAGTGGGGTCAGGCCACCCATCGCGCAGAGCGATCCGTCGACCATCACCTCGCACAGGTCCTCGAGCAGCTCCAGGTTGGCGTCGCGGTCCTCGTCCGCGATGATCCGGTCGATCACCTCCACGCCGCGCACCGCACCGATGCGGCACGGCGTGCATTTGCCGCACGACTCCTCCGCGCAGAACTCCATGGCGAAGCGAGCCTGGCGAGCGAGATCGACGGAGTCGTCGAACACGACCACCCCGCCGTGCCCGAGCAGGCCGTCGCGCGCGGTGAGTGACTCGTAATCCATCGGGACGTCGAGGTTCGATGCCGGCAGGTAGGCACCGAGCGGCCCGCCTACCTGCACCGCTCGCACCGGTCGTCCGCTCCGAGTCCCGCCGCCGAAGTCGGCCACGAGCGTGTCGAGCGGGACCCCGAAGGGCAGCTCGACGATGCCTCCGCGCGCGACGTCCCCTCCCAGCTGGAACACCTGGGTACCCCGCGACCGACCGGCCCCGCGGCTCGCGTAGGCGGCCGGTCCGTCGGCCAGGATCGCCGGCACGGCGGCCAGCGTGAGCACGTTGTTCACGACCGTGGGCCGACCGAACAGCCCTTCGAGCGCGGGGAGCGGCGGCTTCGATCGCACGACGCCGCGTCGCCCCTCGAGGCTCTCCAGCATCGCGGTCTCCTCGCCGCAGACGTAGGAACCCGCGCCGACCCGGACCTCGAGGTCGAACGAGAGCTCCGAGCCGAGCACCCGATCGCCGAGCCAGCCACGTCCGCGCGCGGTCGTGATCGCGGCGTCGAGCGCAGCGATCGCATCCGGGTACTCGGAGCGGACGTAGACGAACCCTTCGGCCGCGTCCACCGCGTGCGCGGCGATCGTCATCCCCTCGATCAGCAGGAACGGATCGCCTTCCAGGAGCATGCGGTCGGCAAACGTGCCGCTATCGCCCTCGTCGGCGTTGCAGCAGATGAACCGCTCGCCCACGGGCGCCTCCGCGACGGTCGTCCACTTGATGCCCGCGGGGAAGCCCGCGCCACCGCGTCCGCGCAGACCCGACTCGGTGACCGCGCCGATGACCTCTGCTGGCGCCATGGCGAGCGCGCGTCGGAGACCCGCGAGTCCACCGGCCGCCTCGTAGTCGTCGGCCGAGCGCGGGTCCACCACCCCGACTCGGGCGAACGTGACCCGGTCCTGCCGCGCCAGCCACGGGACCGCCTCGGTCGGTCCGAGGCCGAGGGGGTGGTCGCCACCTTCGAGGAAGCCAGCCGCGAGCAAGCCGGGGACGTCGTGCGGCGCCACCGGGCCGTACGCGACCCGCCCGGCTTCGGTGGCCACTTCGACGAGCGGCTCGAGCCACAGCGCGCCGCGTGAGCCGTTCCGGACGATCCTCACGTCGACACCCGCCGCGCGCGTGTCCTCCACGATGCGCGCCGCGACCGCGTCGGCGCCGACGGCTCGGGCGGCCGTGTCGCGCGGCACGTACACGACCACGCCGCTGGCGCGCGGCTCTTCCTCGCCGCCATCGTCGGGTCCGGCGGCGCCAGAGTCGAGCAGCGTCACGAGCCGCTCGGGATCGACCCGTCCGTACAGTCGACCGTCGACCGTCACCGACGGTCCGAGCGCGCAGTTCCCGAGGCAGAACACGTCGTCGAGCGAAACCGACTCGTCGGCGCTCTCTGCGCCAAGTGCGACACCGAGCACGTGTTCCGCGTCCGCGACCAGGCGCTCTGCGCCGACGGCCTGGCACGCCTCACCACGGCAGATGCGGACCGCACCACGGCACGGAGGCTTGGTGCGGAAGTCGCGGTAGTACGTCACGACCCCGTGGACCTCTGCGCGCGAGAGGTTCAACACGTCGGCGATCACCGGTACCGCTCGCGGCTCGATGAATCCGAAACGGTGCTGCACGGCGTGCAGCACCGGCAGCAGCGCACCGCGCACCCCGGCCAGGGGTTCGATGGCATCGCGACAGGCGGCTTCCGACCAGTCTTCGGGAACCGACACCGCCTGTTCGGGCATCGGGCTCAGGCGTCGAGGTCGAGTCGCTCGACCCCGGCATAGACGTTCATGCGGTCGTCGCGCAGGAACCCGACGACCGTCTGGCCGAGCTCTTTCGCGGTCGCAACCGCGAGGCTCGACGGTGCCGACACCGCGCAGAGCACGGGGATCCCCGCCACCGCGGCCTTCTGGACGATCTCGAAGCTGATCCGCCCCGAGACGAGCAGGACCGACGTGGAGAGCGGCAGCGAACCGCCCAGGAACGCGTGGCCGACCACCTTGTCGAGCGCGTTGTGGCGTCCGATGTCCTCGCGCAGCACCTCGAGCTCGCCGTCGGGCGAGAAGCAGGCGGCGGCGTGCAGCCCGCCGGTCTCGTCGAACAGGCGCTGCGACTCCCGCAGCCGCGCGGGCAGCGCGGCGAGCACCGAGCGGGCGACCCGCGGGCCGGGTCCGACGTGCTCACAGGCGACGGCGACGTCTTCGAGCGCCGTCTTGCCGCAGATCCCGCAGCTCGCGTTCACCGCGAACGACCGGCGGGCTCCGAGGTCGATCGCGTGGCGGAGCCGCAGCGTGACCACGTTGTAGTGCTGCTCCCCCGCCGCCCCGACGCAGTAGGCGACCTCAGCGAGCGACGCGGGATCGGTGAGCAGGCCCTCGGTGACGCAGAAGCCGACGGCGAGCTCGAAGTCGTGGCCCGGGGTACGCATCGTGACCGCGAGCGCTTCTGGTTCGGCGCCCGGGAACTGCAGCCGGATCTCCATCGGCTCTTCGGTGACGAGCCGATCGGGTCGCTCGCGCACCTGGGCGCCCTCGATCGCGACGACGCGCGTGGGGGTGACGGGACGGCGGACGGGTGCACCAGGTTCGATCACACCGGGCTCAGCCACGCCTTCGAGGCTACCCGGGCAGTTCGAGCCCGGCGCGAGCCGCGTCCGCGGGCGTGTCAACGTCGGCGAACGAAGCCACCGTCGCGACTGTCCCCCACTCCTCGACCAGCGCCTCGTGCGCCGGGCACCGCGGCCAGCAGCGCGCGGAGGGACCGTTCCCCGGCATCGAGGAGGCCGGGCACCGCCATGAGCGCGTCGAAGCCGTAGCGCGCGCAGAGCAGCTGCGGCATCCCGTCGACGAACGGGACGACGCTGTCCGGCGCGGGATGTTGCACCAGCCACTCGAGCAACTCGACGCTGACGTTCGGCAGATCCACCGCGACGAGCACGACCGGACCGGAGTAGCCGCGTGCATGCAGCGCGCCCACACCGGCGCCCAGCGCGGCGAGGGGTCCCGATCCCGGCGGGTCCTCACGCACCGCGTCGAGACGACTGTGCCCCGGACCGACCTCGACCGCGGGGTCGCACGCCGCACCGAGGATGCGGGCAGTGCGGTCGACGAGCCGTTCGTCGCCGACCGCGAGCAGCGCCTTGTCCACCCCGAGCCGTCGGCTCGTGCCACCGGTCAGCAGCAGCCCAGCACACGCCATGGACGAACGGTACCGTCCTGCCCGTGGAGCTCGCCTCGATGCAACGCCGCTTCGTCCAGGCGCGCGTCGCGCGACTCGCGACGCTCGGACCCGACGCACAGCCCCACATCGTGCCGGTGTGCTTCTTCGCGACTACCGAGTGGCTCGTCACCGCGGTCGACAACAAGCCGAAGACGACCACGAACCTGCGCCGGCTCGAGCACGTCCGCGCCAATCCCACGGTGAGCCTCCTCGTCGACCACTACGAGGAAGACTGGTCCTTGCTGTGGTGGGTGCGCGCCGACGGTGACGCGCGCGTGGTCGAAGGCGGTCGCGAGCTCGACCGGTTCCTCGAGCCGCTCCTCGAGAAGTACAAGGGCCACTACGGGCTCAAGCCGGTGCAGGGACCGGCGATCGTCGTCGAGCTGCAGCGCTGGGCCGGCTGGTCGGCCTCGTCGAGCGCCTGAAGATCTCACGCGAGAGCTCGAGGTTCAGGTGGTGGCGGGCTCGGGGTCGGAGTGGAGGAGCTGGTACCCGACCACGACCCACTTGCCGGCGCGCTCCTCGAGCACGACCTCGTTGTGTGCTGCACCACCGTTGCGCAGCTCGACCTTCGTGAACACGACGGCGACCTGGTGTCCGGTCTCGAGGCGCTCGACCGAGGTCGACGCGGCCAACCCGCGCAGATCCTGCTGGGCGGCGTAGGCCTCCCGCTTCGCGGCGATGAACGGCTTGCGTGCCATCCCGTCCCTGAGCTCGTCTCCGGACAACGCCCACAACGCGTCGAAGTCGAGACCGTCCCAGGCGTGCTCGTAGGCGACCGCGACATCCTCGGGTGGTGGCCCGGGATCGCGCGCCACCGCGATGACGAGCGCGACGATCAGCACGAAGATCGCGATCCCGATGACTGCGGTCAGCACGTCAGCCCTCCTCGACCGCGTCGATCTGCCCGGCGAGCTCCATGTCCTTGGCCGTCAGGCCACCCGAGTCGTGCGTCGTCAGTGCGACACGCACCTTCCGGTACCGGATGTCGAGGTCGGGGTGGTGGTCGGCCGCCTCGGCGAGCACCGCAACTCGCCCGACGAAGGCGATCGCGCCCGGGAAGGTGTCGAGCTCGTAGGTGCGCACGATCTCGTCGCCCTCGCGTGCCCACTCCGGTAGCCCTGTGAGCGCTGCTTGCACTTGGTCCTCGGTCAGGGCCTCGGCTCGATTCGTCATCACACCATTGTCGGCCCGCAGAGCGGCCCTGCCAAACCGGTCGAGGTCACCGGCGCCGACCCGCTCCCTGCCGGGAATCGGACAGCCGCGCCCCGTCGGCGCAGCCGTAGGCTGAGCACGTGACCTGCCCGTCCTGTGGGACCCACGCTCCCCCCGAAGCCCGGTTCTGCCCCTCCTGTGGGCACGCCCTGGTGACGCGGCCGGACGAGCGTCGGGTGGCGACCCTCGTCTTCGGTGACCTGGTGGGATTCACGGCACTTTCCCAGTCGGCCGACCCGGAGCAGGTGAAGCGCCTCGTCGACACCTGCTTCGAAGCGATGTCGAGCGACGTCGTCGCCTACGGGGGCCGCGTCGACAACATCGTCGGCGACGAGATCGTGGCGATCTTCGGCGCGCCGGTGACCCACGAGGACGACGCCGAGCGCGCGGTCCGCTGCGCGCTGCAGATGCAGCGGACGCTGGCGACGCTCCGGGACCGTCTCGGCATCCAGGTCGAGATGCGAGTGGGCGTGAACACGGGTGAGGTCCTCGTCGGCGCCCTGCGCGGCGGTGGCGACTTCACCGCAATGGGTGACGTCGTCAACACCGCGAGCCGGCTCCAGAGCTCCGCGGCCCCCGGGCAGGTCATCGTCGGACCCCTCACCGAGGCCGCGACGCGCGCCTCGATCCGCTACGAGTCGCTCGGCCCCATCGAGGTGAAAGGTCGGACCCAGGCCGTCGACGCCTGGGTCGCCGTCGAAGCGGTCGCTCCACCGGGAGCAGCGCGCCGGCGAGCGCGCACGCCGATCGTCGGTCGCGATGCCGAGCTCGCGATGCTGCGCGGAATCCTCGACGCCGCGGTGGGCCGGCGACGCGCCCACTTCGTGACCGTCGTGGCCGACGCCGGCGTCGGCAAGAGCCGCCTCGTCGGTGAGATCGTGCGTGCAGCCGAGGACGCGTGCGCGGCGCGCGTCCTGCGCGGCCACTGCGTCCCCTACGGCGAGGACATCTGGTGGCCGATCGCGGAGATCATCCGCAGCGTGTGCGAGATCGAACGCGCCGATGCCACCGCCGACGAGGTGCGCGACGCGGTCGCCACCACCCTCGGGGACCTCATCGGCGACGAGCTCGACGACGAGGATCTCGAGCGGACCTCGCGCGGCCTGCTGTACCTCCTCGGCCACGCCGAGGAGCTCCACGACATCGATCCGCAGCGCGCCCGTGACGACGCGGTCCGGTCGGCGTTGCGCCTCCTCGCCTGCATCGCACGCGAGCAGGCGCTCATCGTGACGCTGTCCGACCTCCACTGGGCCGACGACCTCGTGCTCGCCCTCATCAACCGGCTCATCGAAGGCATGCGCGGGTTGCCCTTCGTGCTCATCGCCACGACGCGACCTGACCTCATCGAGCGGTGGCGTCCGGCACCCGGCCGGCACAACCTCACCTTCCTCAACCTCGATCCGCTCGATGCCGAGTCGGTCGCCGCCCTCGCCCGCGAGCTGCTGGGTCCCGACGTCGACCCGGAGCTCGTCGCCATCCTCCACGAGCGCTCCGGTGGGAACCCCTTCTTCGTGGAAGAGCTCGCCGCGCTGCTCCGCGAGACCGATCTCGAGCAGGCCGTGCGCACCCTCGACCCGGGGCGGCTCCCGGCCACGCTGCGCGGGCTCGTCGCGGCTCGCCTCGATGCCCTCACCGCGGGTGAGCGCAACGTGCTCGAGGACTGCGCCGTCGTCGGGTCCACCGGCGGCATCGAGTCCGTCCGCGCGCTCGTCGACGCCCGGGGCGATGCCATCGACGTCGACGACACGCTGGCTCGGCTCGGCGCTCGCGAGCTCGTCGACGTCGAGAACGGCGAGTTCTCGTTCGCCTCCGAGGTCGTGCGGGATGTCGCCTACGGCACCCTCGCCAAGGCCGAGCGCGCCCGACGCCACGCCGTCCTGGGCGCCTGGCTCGCCGAGCAGCCCGGTGGCGAGTCGGCCGGAGGAGCGAGCGACCGCGCCGCGCACCACTACGGCATCGTCGCTGAGCTGCTCCGGGAGATCGGGACCGTCGACGGCATCCCGGACGACTTCGCGGCCCGGGCCCTTCCGGTGCTCAAGAGCTCCGCCCACCGCGCGACGGGCAGCGAGGTGTGGCGCTACGCAGCGCGGCTCTACGATCAATGCCTCGCACTCACCGACGAGCACACCCCCGAGGCGGAGCGGTGGCAGCTCCTCCTCGGACGCGCTCACGCACGCGCCGAACGACGCGAGCTCGTCGAGGCACGCGCCGATCTCGACGAGGTGATGGAGGACGCTCCTGCTCGGTCGGCGGTGCACGCGAAGGCGCTCACCCAGCTCGCCGAGCTCCACCAGATGGAGGGCGACTACTCCGCGTCGTTCGCCGCCATCGAGGAGTCGCTCGCGCTGTGGCGCGAGCTCGGCGACGAGGGCGGGCTCGCCACGGCACTGCGGGCACAGGGGCGCACCGCGATGTTCCACGGTGACCTCGACCGCGCCGAGGCCGACTGCACCGAGGCGCTCGAGCTCTACCGGAACCTCGACGACCGACGCGGCGAAGCGTGGGCGCTGCAGAACCTCGCGACGATCTCGTTCTTCCGCGGCGAACTCGGACCAGGCCGAGCAGCGACTCAGCGCGGCAGGCGAGATGTTCCACGACCTCGGCGACTGGGGCGGCCTGAACTGGACCTGGGCGATCCTGGCGTGGACGCGCTTCATCCAGGGTCGCAACGCCGAAGCGGAGGCGATCGCCCGCGAGCAGCTGCCCGACAGCGAGGCGCGCGGCGACGGCTACGTCTCGGGGATCCTCGAGATGCTCCTCGGGAACCTCGCCATGTGGGAGGGCCGCTCCGCAGCCGCGGTCGAGCGGGCCCGCCGGGCGGTGACTCGATTCCGCGTCCTCGGCGACCCATGGGCCATCGCGAACTCGCGCGGCGTCGAGCTGCGCGCTCTGATCGCGTCGGGTGAGGTCGAGCGCGCGCTCAGCGAGCTCGACGAGGAGGTCACCGCCGGGGAGGCAGGGATGTTCCCGGCACTGCGGTCCCAGGTGCTGGTGCAGCTCGGCGACCCCGAGGCACTCCCCGCGACCCTGCACGTCACCTCGACGCTGAGCCGCGGGATGGGATTCTCTCGGGAGCTGCACCGAACGCTCGGCCTCGCGCTGCTCCAGGCCGGGCGCATCCCGGAGGCGTTGGCCGAGCTCGAGGAGATCCGTTCGACCGAGAGCGCCGGGCCCGCGGACGCCGCGGCGCTCGCTCTGGCCTATGCCGCTGCCCGACGGCCCGAGGACGTGCTCGCAATCGAGCTGACCGGCTCGGTCGGCACCTACCTCGACCGTCTCCAGCTCGAGATGGCACGCGCGTTCGCGTTGCTCCAATGTGAAGATCCGGGGGCTGCTGCAGCGTTCGAGACCATGGTCGCCGGCATCGACGGCAGTGAGTCGCGACTCGACCAGGCCGTCGTCCGGCTCGCACGCGCGTACGCGTGGCGGGCGCTCGGTCGTGAGGACACGGGTGCCGCCGAGCACGAGGCGAGCGCGCGGCTGGCCTCGCTCGGGATCGAGGCCCAGGGCTGGGAACGAGTGTTCAGCGCGGCATCGACGCGCTGAGCACCGCGGGCCGAGGTCAGACCGAGCGGAACTCGTCGAGCACTCGCGAGCAGGCCAACCCATCGGCAAACGTCGGGACGTCGGGACCCCACTCCCCGTCCTCGACCGCGTTGCGCACCTTCGCCGCCCACCGCCGCATGGGTTCGGTGTGGGGGTCGCCTTCCGCGGGCGGACGCTGGTGCTCCTCGCGACGGTCGTCGAGCCGACGCAACACGATGCGCTGATCGGCGATGCACTCGAGCACGCCTTCGTCGCCGGTGATGACGAGCCGCGGGGCGAGGTCGACCGACTCCGCGAAGCCCGAGTCGATGGAGACGGTCACACCGCCTTCGAGCCGCAGCCATGCCGCGAACGAATCCTCGGCGTCGCAAGGGTGCGGCGCTCCGTCGGCGTCGAGGCGCTCGGTGATCACGGTGCGGCAATCGGCGCGTGCGCTGAGGACCTCGCCCAAGATCCAGCGCAGTGTGTCGACCGCGTGCGAGCCCCAGGCGCCGATCCAACCTCCGCCAGTGGCACGTTCGAACAGCCATCCGTGGCGGCGGAGCGGCGCCCGTGATCCGGCGCTCAGGTGCGTCCACGAGACGTGCTCGGGACGGCCGACCGCACCGTCGCGTACCAAGTCGCGCAGGAGCTCGCGCATCGGATCGCAGCGGAACTCGAAGTTGACCAGGTGCGTGCACTCGGCGGCTTCCGCCGCGGCATACAACGCTTCCGCCTCCGATGCGTCGAGGCCGAACGGCTTGTCGCACAGCACTGCGTGCCCGGCGAGCAGCGCCCGTCGGACGTGGCTCGCGTGCAGGTACGGCGGCGAGTGCACCGTCACGAGGTCGAGGTCGGTGCGATCGCACAGGTTCGCCACGTCGGCGTCGTTGCGTGCCGAGACGACGTCGACCACCCGGCAACCGTCGGTCGCGTCGAAGACGGGCGCCACCACGCGCCTGCCGAAACCGGTCCCGATCACCCCGATGCGGACGGTCACCGGATCATTCCCCGAGCGTGGCGGTCGGATCCGGGTCGATGCCGCCGACCCCGAGGTGGAAGCGCACGAGGAACCAATGACCGATCGGTCCGATGCCGAACGCGAACAGGACCGTCCCGATCCCGACGTCGCCGCCGAGGATCCAGCCGGCGACCAGTGCGGCCAGCTCGAGCAGCGTGCGCACGAGCCAGAGGGGGAACCCCTTTGCCGAGATCCCGGTCATCAGCCCGTCGCGCGGCCCCGGACCGAGTCCTGCACCGATGTACATGCCCATCCCGAGCGCGAGCACGACGATGCCCGCGAGCAGCATCACCCACCGCAGCAGCAGATCGTCCGGTGCGCCGATGACACCCAGAAACCCATCGATGATGAAGCCCACCGTCAGCGTGTTGATCACGGTCCCGATCCCGAAGCGCTGCCCGAGCGGGATCCAGACGACGAGGATGATCACACCGAGGATCACGACGATCGTGCCGAAGGAGAGGCCGGTGAGCTCGGCGAGGCCTTGGTGCAGGACGTCCCACGGGCTGACCCCGAGCTTCGCCTGGATGATCAGGGTCGCGCCCAGTGAGAGCGCGACGATGCCGACCAGCAGCCGAGGCAGGCGGACCCGGAGCTCGGTGAGGCTCGGGAACGTGATGACGTGGGCGTGGTCCATCACTCGGTGTCCATGCCCGCCGCGACCAGGTCGCCGGCCGAGGCCGCGTCGAGGTACAGCGTCACGTGAGGCTGCGTGCGGAGCACGGAGGCCGGGCAGTCGGTGGAGACGGGTCCGTGGAGCGCGCGGTCGACCGGTTCCCGCTTGCGGGCTTCGGGGACGATGGCCAGCACGCCCCGAGCCCGGAGCAGTGCCGGGATCGTCACGGTGATCGCGCGGGCAGGGACATCCTCGAACGCGGCGAAGTGCCCCTCCCCGACCTGCTGGTCCCGGCACGCGTCGTCGAGATCGACGACCTTCACGTCGTACGGGTCGTCGAAGTCGGCGACGGGCGGGTCGTTGAACGCGAGGTGCCCGTTCTCGCCGATCCCGATGCAGCAGAGGTCGAGCGGGTTGACGCGGAGCAGGCCCGCGTAGCGCTCGCACTCGGCCTCGGGATCCTCCGCGTCGCCGAAGATCTCGCGGAACGCCTGGAGCTGGACGCGGTCGAGGATCTCCTCGTGCATGTAGCGGCGGAAGCTGGCGGGGTGGTTCGGCAGGATCCCGAGGTACTCGTCCATGTGGAACCCCACCACCCGGGACCACTCGATCCCAGGCGTCGCGGTGAGGCGATCGAGGAACGCCAGCTGGGAGTTCCCGCTCGCGAACATCACGTTCGCGACACCGCGCGCCGCGATCGCGTCGCGAATCAGGGAGGCGGCCTGGGCCGCCGCTGCAACGCCGAGCGCGACCGGGTCGGGGAAGACCCGGACCGGCATCACGTCGACGACGAGCTCGCTCGTCATCGGGTCACGCGAACTGCGGGAGCCAGCGGCTGGTCGCGGCGAGCATCTCGTCAGTCATCCGGCCCAGTGCGTCGTAGTCGATCCGCCCGGAGAGCGGGTCGGAGAGCAGCGCCTCGAACACCTTGTCGCGACTCCCGCTGACGCCGGCCTCGACGACGAGCTCCTGAGTGGTGGAGATCCGCCGCAGCCACTCGGCCATCACCGGCGGAAGGGACGCCCGATCGCGACCTCGCACGCCGTCGCCGTCCACCACGCACATCGACTCGACGACGACGTCATCGGGCAGGTCGGGCACCTGACCCCGGTTCGGGATGTTGAGCGGGAAGTTCCCCGGTCGATCTTCCTCGTGGCACACGATCATCGCGGCGACCATCTCGCCCGAGGGCATCTGCGAGACGTCGTCGGACGCGAGCATCTCCTCGAACTCGCCGCGGTACCGCCCCGCCCAGTACTCGCGCTCCTCGATCGTCGTGAGCGTCACACCCCATCGCTCACCCCACGACGCCTCCTCGGTGAGGAAGCCGGGGAAGAACTCGACGAGGTGCCGATCGCCCGCCGCAGGGAGCACCCCGAAGCGCGCGAACAGCTCGAGCTTCACCTTGTTCGCCGCGAGAAGGTCGCCTTTCGTCCAGTCGGGTCCCTCGGAGATCTTCTCGTGGCCGAGGCCCTCGGGGAACGGCATCGCGAGCGGCTCGGCCCCGCGCTCGTCCGCGTGCTCGAGCAGGTCACGCAGGATCGCCAGCCCGTCCTCACCGGCCACATCGAGCGCGGTCACGAACGGGAGGTGGTTGACGCCGGCAACGGTCGGGTTCACGTCGAAGAACGGGACGTCGAGGAGCAGGCTGAGGATGAACTGCATGATCGTCACCTCGTGGCAGAGCCCCGTGGTGTTGATCGAGGTCTCGCGGGTGACGGCACGACAGATCGTGGTCATCGGGTTGCTGAGGTTCAGCATCCAGGCTTCGGGGCACACCGCTTCCATGTCCCGCGCGATGTCGAGGAAGACGGGGATGTTGCGTAGCGCACGGATGATCCCGCCCGGTCCGATCGTGTCGCCGACCGACTGGCGGATGCCGTAGCGCTCGGGGATGAGGAGATCGGCGTTCATCGACTCGAAGCCACCGGTCGAGATGTTCACGACGACGTAGTCGGCGTCGGCGAGCGCGGCGCGCTGGTCGGTCGTGGACTCGGCCGACAAGCCGATGCCCCGGACCTTCGCGACGTGCTCGACGAGCTCGACCATCGGCGGCAGCGGGGTCGGGTCGATGTCCTCGAGCACCACATGGGCGTCGTGCAGCGTCGGTGCGTTGGCGAGATCGACGAGCAGCTTCGGCACCCACTGGAAGCTGCCACCGCCGACGATCGCGATGCGTGGAGCCATCAGGCACTCCTCAGGGCGACGTGGACCTCGATCTCCACCGGGCCGCCGCGCGGCAGGGCGGCGACGCCGACTGCCGACCGCGAGTGGCGTCCGGCGTCGCCGAACACCTCGTGGAGCACGCGGCTCGCGCCGTCGATGACGGTGGGCTGCTCGATGAAGTCACCGATGCACGCGACGAAGCCGAGCACCGTGAGCACCCGCTCGATGCGGTCGAGCGAACCGAGCTCGGCGCGGAGCAGCGAGAGGGCGTTGAGGGCGCACAGCGCGGCGCACTCGACCCCGGCCGCGGTCGTGACGTCCCGGCCGAGGAGACCGGTGGCGTGGAGGTGGCCGGCCTCGTTGCGGGGCAGGCAACCCGACGTGCGGGCGGTCCCGGCGTAGACGACCACCGGGTCGAGGGGCTCGTGGGGCGGGAAGGGGCCGGGGAGCTTGATCCCCAGCTGGCTCAGTCGGTCGTCGAACACGCCGATGACCCTACGCGGACTCGAGCGCGAGGTGCCGGGCCAGGAAGGGGTAGGCCTGCTCGCCGTGCCACCGGTGGCCACCCTCGAACACGTCGTGCCGCAGCGAGTCGGTCGCGCCGAATCGAGCGGTACACGGCGGCCAGCTCACCGACGGCCACGCGGGCGCCGACTTCCGGGAAGATCACATCCTCGGTGCCGGTCTCGACCAGCAGCGGGCGTGGCGCGATGAGCGCGCCGAGGTCGACGTGTGTCAGCTCGGTGAGCATGGCCGGCAACACCTGGGAACCGCACAGGTTCCACGGGATCCGGTGGCTGTCCTGCCAAGTGTTGAAGTAGCCGCTCACGACCGCACACGCGACGCGCTCGTCCCACGCGGTGAGGAAGAGCGTCATCGTGCCGCCGTAGGACAGCCCGACCATCCCGATACGCGCGGGATCGACGAGAGGATGCTGCTCGAGCACGTCGAGTGCGCGGGCGAGGTCCCACAGGTTCTGCGTGAGCGGGTTCGCGCCCGCCGCGACCGCGTGCACGAGGTTGAGATCACAGCCGTACTTGTCGGGGGGCACCCAGTCGGCCCGCTCGCCGAAGCACCGCAGATCGGGCGCAAGGACCACATAGCCGGCCTGGGCCAGGCGGTGCGCGTAGTCGCCGTTGTGCTCCTCGATCGCGGCTCGGCTCGCGGCATCGTCGAGCCCGCAGACCTCCGACTTCCCAGGACCGTGGCCGTGCTGCGCCAGCACCGCGGGGCCCGGCAGGGTGCGATCGTGCGGGACGAGGAGGAACGCGGGCACCGACATCGCCGCTTCCGAGTCGAACACGATCGAGGAGCGCGCGTAGGAGCCGCAGTCGACCGTCTCGCGCACCTCGAGGTCGAGCGGGACGGGCTCGGGCAGCGGTCCGAGCAGTGCCTCGAGACGCGAGCGCGAGCGATCGCGCCACGCCGGGATCGCGTCCGGATCGTCGACCGGACAGGGATCGCTCGGTGTGCTCGCGGCGAGGCGCAAGCATCCAGTACGCCCAGGGCGAGAAGTTGCGCGCCCGGCTCATGCGCCGTCGCCGAGGGCCCAGGCGAGCGACCCGGAGAGGTGCTGGAGGTATGCCGGGGTCTCCCAGGCGCCGGGGAAGTGCCCGAGGCTCGTCGAAGACACTCGGCCCGCACCCTCGGTGAAGCACCACGCGAGCGGGAACCCGAAGTCGGGATGCCGCGCGCCCGGCACCTCGAGGTTGAGCTGCGTCTCGGGGACTCGCAGCAGCACGCGCGCGTCGGGTCGCAGGTCACGGAACTGGTACACCTCGTCGTGCCACGTCCACGACGCACCCAGATGATCCGGTCGCGGGGTGCCCGGGCTCGAGCACCTCGAGGTCGACGGTCGTGGTCCATGGATGGCCGTCGAACCGCGCGCCCACCAGGGTGCCGTACTCGTCCCAGCCGTAGCACGCATCCGTCGCGGAGTGGATCGCGAGCACCGCGAGCGAGCCCGCCCGGAGCCGCTCGAGGATCACGGTTCGCTGCGGGGTGCTCCACGGCGTCTCGCCGATGGTGAACAGCGCGAGCGCCCGCGCGCCAGCAATCGTGTCGGCGTCGAGGGCGCGCACGTCGTCGATCCGGTGCCGGTTCGAGCCCGTGGAGCTCGGCGATCTGTGCGACCCCGACCGCGGCCTGGTCGAGGACACCGTGGACGCCGGCGGGACCGTCCGCGTAGGGCGCGACCTGCGTGACGAAGAGCAGCGCGTCGCTCACCCCTGGAGCGGCTTCCAGTCCTCCACCAGGATCCAGCACGAACCGTGGTAGGGGTTGTCGTCCGTCGGCGTCGGGCGTCGCGGTGGGCAAACGTTCGTCTCCGCGGTGTTGCCGTTCTTGGTGGGCGCGACCGTCCGGTACTGCGACGGACCCGCGTGGTCCGTCCGGGAGAACGAGAACTCCTTCGTGAGCGCGGACGGGAAGTCACCGATCACGCCGAGCGCCTGGATGAACGTGCGTCGGTTCAGGTCCTCGCCGGCCGCGTCGATCGCCTTGGCGGTGAGACGGATGGCGTCGCACCAGCGCATCGTCGGACCCTGAGCCTCGATGTACGGGAACTTCTCGATCCGCTTCGGGTTCTCCTTCTGGTACGACTCCCAGCACGCCTTGGCCTCGGGCGTGTAGCCGGGGCCGGCCAGCGTGGTCTTCCCGTCGGGCCGGTCGTCGTCCTCGGAGCTGAGCGTGTAGACGGTCGGACCGCGCTGACCGCTCAGGAGATCCGGGAACTGGTACTCGGCCAGGCCGAGCGCAGTGTTCACCGTGCCCTCGTAGTCGGAGAGCATCAGCTTGGGCGCGTAGTCCTGCGCCTTCGCCGCTGACAGGTACGACCGGAACGAGTTGACCGGGAGCAGCGGGATCACGGTCTCGACGCCTTCGCTCTTGAGCTTGCTCACCGCGCTCTTGGCCTGGCTCAGCGCGGTGGACGGGTCGTCGAGGCTCGCGGTGATCGTGTCGACGACCGTCGGCTTCAGCCCCTGCGCGCGCAGCGCCGGGAGCAGGTAGTCGTTCACCGCGAGCTTGTCGCCTGCCCGGTCCGACGAGAGCACTGCGAACTTCTTGTCGGGTGCGAGCAGCCCCTGGTCGATCCCCCACGGGACGAGGTTGAGGACCACGTCGGCCTGGTCGGGCCCGGTCCACCACAGGTACGGGGCGCCCGCGCTCCGTCCAGTCGGTCACCGTCGTCCACGAGCTGATCAGCGGCAGGTGTCCTTCCTCGGTGATGCAGAGCTGGTTGTCGTCGTACCACTTGCCGGTGTCGACGACCGCGAACACCTCGCCACTCGTCGTCCAGTCCTTGCACTTCGCACGCATGTCGGCGGGGTCCATCGGGTTGAACTTCACGATGCGCGCGTCGATCTTCCGCCCGTTGATCCCGCCCGCGTCGTTGATCTCTTTGACGTACGTCTTGATGCCGAGGACATCGTTCTCGTCGGAGCTGCTGTCGAGACCGACGGCCGCGCCCGACGCACCGAGGTCGATCACGGGGAACACGATCGTCACCGAGCTCTTCGTCGACGCCGTCGGTGCTCGGCTCGACCGCGCTCGGAGCAGTCGACGACCCCGACGCACTCGCTTCCGTGGCATCGGTGCTCGCGATCGCGAACAGGCTCAGGAGCACCCCGGCACCGAGCGCCGAGACGAGGATGATCGTCAGCCCCCGGGCCCACCAACCCCGCTCTCCGCTCCGCCGCCAGAAGCGCCGCAGCGCCACTTCAGTCTTGGGCATCGGTTCCCCCAGTCCCCGGTGCTGCGGGGTCCAGACTGCCACTTCGGGCGAGGGCCTCGGGGCTCGCCCCGAGGTACGCCGCCACCGCCGCCGGGTCCCGACGCACGACGTCGGGCGCGCCCGTACTCACGATCCGGCCGGCCTCCATCACCACCACCTGGCTGCAGAGCGAGAACACGAGCGGCACGTCGTGCTCGACGAGCACGATGGTCGCGCCGGTGACGTCGTGGATCCGCCGGAGCAGCGGCGCGAACGCCTCGGCCTCCCGCTGCGCGATGCCTGCGGTCGGTTCGTCGAGGAGCAGCAGGCGGGGCTCCGCGAGCACGATGGCGGCGAGGTCCACGACCCTCCGGGTGCCGGTCGAGAGTTCGGCGACCCGGTGGTCGCGGAAACGGGCAAGTCCGAACGCATCGATGACCTCGTCGACCGCGGCACGCTTCGCCGCGTTCGGCCCGGCGCGCCCACGGGAGGTGCAGCGTGGTCGCCAGCACCCCGGCCCGGCGCCGGGCATCCTCGGACACGAGCAACACCTCCTGCACACTGAGCTCCGGGAAGAGTCGACAGTCCTGGAACGAACGCACCAGCCCGAGCTCCGCACGGTCCTCCGGGAAGTGGTCGACGAGGTCCTGCCCGTCGAGCAGCACCGCGCCGTTCGTGCAGCGCACCTGGCCGGAGATCGCGTCGAGCAGCGTCGTCTTGCCCGAGCCGTTCGGGCCGATCAGCCCGATGACCGCCCCTACGGGGAACTCGTGCGACACGCCGTCGACGGCGTGGACGCCGCCGAACCACACGGCGACGTCGCGCACGGAGAGCGCGGCCGCCGTCACGACTCGACCGCCCCGGTGAGCGTCGCGGGAGCGAGATCATCCGGCGGCGCGTCGCCGCTCGTGCGCCGCCGTTCGATCGCGTTCGTCAGGCCATCGGCCGCGCGGTGCAACAGATCGGCGAGCCCGCCCGGCAGGTACAGGAGGAAGACGAGGACCCCGAACCCACTCGTGATGAACTGGACCGTCGAGGTGGAACCGACGGCCGCGGGGAGCCCGACCAGGTACAGGGCACCGAGCACCGCCCCCTCCACCGACCCGAGGCCGCCGATCACGACCATGGACAGCACGAGGATCGACTGGGTCACCGAGAAGTCGCCCGGCTTGATCCGCTCGAGCGCAAACGCCAGGCACACACCCGCGACACCAGCCATGAAGCCCGACAGCGCGAACGCGAGGATCTTCGTGCGCACGACCGGGATGCCCATCGCTGCTGCCCCCGACTCGTTGTCGCGAACCGCGATGAGTCGACGCGCGACACCGCGGTCACGCCACGTGCGCACCACGACGAGCGCGATCAGGAGGATCCCGAGCGAGAACCAGGCGAAGTCGCCGTCCGCTGCGAGGCTCCATCCGAGGAAGCTCGGCCGCGCGACGAGCGTCGACGCCGGGTCCGGAAGACCCGTGCAGACCTGCCCGCCGACGATCGGCGCGTCCCAGCAGGGCGTGGACAGCACTGACACCTGCATGAAGAGGGCAAACCCGAGCGTTGTCACGGCGAGGTAGAGCCCTCGGATGCGGAGCGCCGGCAGGCCCACGATGATCGCGACCAACGCCGTGACGATCCCGGCCACGGGCAGCAAGATCGCAAGGTTCCAATCGGGCGCACGCGCCGCGATCACCGCACCCACCGCGACCAGCCCGAACTGCCCGAGCGACACCTGACCGGCCCACCCCGTCAGCACGGTCAGTGACAGGGCGATCACCGCGAAGATGCAGACGCGCGCCAGCAGGAACGACCGGCCGGGCGACACCACGGCCGGGAGCAGCACCGCGATCGCGAGCGTCGCGGCGACGCCCGAGCGCCCGACCCAGGCGCGGGTGCGGCGGACCGATCTTCGGACGGTCTCCCCGCCGAGCCCCCACGACGAGCGCTCCTCGTTGCGCGGCCCTCGTTGGAGCCGGCGCACCCGCACGATGAGGATCACGAGGATCAACGCGAACAGCGAGAAGGTGGTGATGGACGTCTTGTTCGGGTCGCCCACGAGGTTGTAGTTCACGACTTGCTCGACGATGCCGATGCCGATCGCGGCGACGAACGCGATCGTGAAGCTCGTCATGCCCGCGATGAGTGCGGCCGCCAGGGCACGGAGGAGCAATCCCGGGGGGAGCGCCTCCTTCAGGGCGCTGGCCTGCCCGGGCGCGTCGAGGATCGCGGTGATCGCCGACAGCAAGCCGGCGATCGCCCACGCGAGGGTGGACATGCGCTTCACCCAGACGCCGGACAGGCGGGCCGAGTCGGAGTTCTCCGCCATCGCCCGCATCCCGAGGCCCCAGGACGAGTAGCGGAGGAAGCCCGCCAGACCCAGGGCGACGAGCGGGGCGACGATCAAGGTCGCGACCTCGCCGGGTTGGAGGATGCCGCCGCCGATGCTGAACGTCCAGTCGAACGGGAGCGGGTAGGGCACGAAGAAGTCGTCGGGTGCGACGAGTGGGAGCAGCGTGAAGAGGAACAGCACCTGCGAGAGGCCGATCGTGGCGACCATCACGATGACACGCGGCCGGTGGAACAAGCGGCGCAGCAGCAGCTCGCACATGGCGCCGAGCGCGGCAGCCAGCGCGAGCACCACGAACATCGACGGCCAGTAGAAGATTCCGAGGTCGCGCGTGAGCTTCAGCAGGAAGACCGCCGCGACGACCCCGAGCTGGCCCTGCGCGAAGTTGAGGACGCGGGTCGTTCGGTAGAGGAGGACGAGGCCCAGCGCGAGCAATCCGTAGAGAAGGCCCGCGGTCAGACCCTGCACCACGCTGAAGAGCGTGATCTCCATCAGCTCCCCGCGGTCAGGAACACCGGGCGGAGCAGGTCGTCGCGGAGCAGCAACTCGGTCGTCGCGCCGTCGAAGCGCACCTCACCCCGCTCGAGGAAGAACGAATGGGCGGCGAGGCTCAGGGCCAGGTTCACGCTCTGCTCCACGAGGAGCACGGTCGTACCCTCGGCGTTCACGCGACGAACGATCCCGATGAGGTCCTCGACCGTCTTCGGCGCGAGGCCGAGCGTCAGCTCGTCGATGAGCAGCAGGCGCGGTCGGGAGAGCAGGACCCGCGCGAGCGCCAGCTGTTGCTGCTCGCCGCCGGAGAGGTTGCCACCCGGCTGGTCGAGGCGCGCTTCGAGCGCGGGGAACACCCCCAGCGCCTCGTCGATGGCGCTCGTCGCGCGGCCCCGTTCCTTGCGGAACGAGAACGCCGCGAGGCGGAGGTTCTCCCGCACGGTCAGCGATGGGAACGTCATCTTTCCGCCGACGAGGAGCCCGCACCCGAGCGACAGGACCTGCTCCGCCTCGAGCCACGTCGTCGTGGTGCCGAAGAGCCGGATGGCGCCGCGCGTCGGATGGTCGAGGCCGGCAACCGCACGGAGCAGGGTGCTCTTGCCGGCACCGTTCGTACCGAGCAGCGCGGCGATCTCCCCTTCTGCGACCTCGAGGTCGACGTCGAAGAGCACCTGCTGGGTGCCATAGGCGAAGTCGAGGTTGTGGATCTGCAGCGCCGGGATGGCGCCACCGGAGTTCCGACGCTGCGATTCCTGGTAACGCTCGAGCACGTCCTCGATGACGAGCGTGATGTCGCGTCGCACCCACCGCGCGCCGAGCACCAGGAGGAAACCACCGAGCACGCAGACGGGCAGCATCGTGGTCAGCGCGACACGCGGACCATCGTGGTACCCGGCCGCGTTGCTGATGGCACCGAGGAGCACCGCGCCGGCGAACCCGCCGATCACGAGCCCATACACGCCGAACAACGCGAGCGACAGGGTGCGCATCTCCGCCGGCGCGGTCGCGGTGACGGTCTGGAAGATGGCGGTACCGAGCGGGGCGAGCATGCACTCGGCCAGGAACCATCCGAGGACCACCATCCAGAGCGAGGGCGCGTACAACGACCCGACGTAGATGAGCCCGAACGCGACGAGGCACCCACCGCCGAGGTAGAGGACGGACTCGGGCTTGCGCCGGAACATGCGGTCACCGACGAAACCTGCGACCGGGATGATGAGAAACGCTGAGAGCCCGATGATGAAGTAGACGGTCGTGCGCTCCCCGGTGGCGAGGCCCCACTCGCGATCCAGGTAGAGGGATCCGAAGAGGGGGATGCCGACGCCGACGAATCCGAGGACCGCGACGGCCATGAGCTGGAAGTAGAGGCTGCGGATCCGCATGAGTCGCTGAACCGCGGAGCCCAACAGGATCCGGGGCGTGCCCTCGGGCTGCTCGTCGACGTCGAGCCCCGACTGCTGGAGGATGTGGCTCGACTCGTGCTCCCCCTTCGACGGCTCCTTGAGCCGGAGGATGAGGAAGACGACCGGGATGCCGGCGAGTGCCAGGAGCGTCGCCCACCGCCAGCTCCCCGCCGCGACGGCGATCGCGCCCATCACCGCGACGCCGAGCGTGCGGGCCACCGGCTCGTGGCCCCGCTGGTACGCGGCGATCCGCGCCCGGGCTTCCGGTGGGTACCAGTCGGACAAGTAGGACAGGTGCGTCGTCTGGTTCGGGGCCTTGCCGATCGCAGCGACGATGCCGAGGAACGCGAACACCCAAACGCTGGCGACGAGTCCCTGGAGGGGTACGACGATCGCGAATACCAGCAGACAGAACGCTGCGACCTTGACCCGACTTCCGCGGTCGCTCGCGAGCGCGACGGGCAAGCCGATCGCGATCTGTGCTGCGGAGCCGACGAAGAGCACCGCGCCGAGCTCCGCGTCGTTGATGTGGAACGAACGTTGGATGTCGGGCGCGAGCACGCCCGTGAGACCGCTGTCCAGCGTCGCGACCACGAGCGCGGCGAGCGTCATCACCGTGACCGGTGCCCACCCGAAGCCCTTGAGGATGCCGAGGATCGGCGGCGGTTTCCCCTGACCGACCCCCGGCATCATCTGGAGGTCGGCCACCGCCTCCTCGGCGTCACTGGCGATGACCGCTTCGCGCAGCAGGTCGTCCGGTACCGCGAAGGACAGCAGCGGCTCGTGCGGCGCGTCCGAGGAGGCGCTCGGCCCGCGCGCTCCCCCGGGCGTGGCGTCCCCCTCGGCGGCCATGCGCCGTCACCCTCGCGGAGGGCGGCTGGTACCGTCAAAACGCCCTGCGACCGGCGGGGCGTCGCACGGCAGGGGGAATCGTCGATGCAGGTCGGGTTCGTGGGACTGGGTGCCATGGGACTCCCGATGACCCGTCACCTCGTCGAGGCCGGGCACGAGGTCACGGTCGCGTCGCGCAGTCGCAAGCCGATCGATGCCGCGATCGCCTTCGGTGCCCGAGAGGGCGACGGGCCGCGGGGCGTCGTCGCGGCGAGCGAGGTCACGATCCTCTGTGTGCCCAACTCGCCCGAGGTGGTCGAGGTGCTCGACGCCGCGCTCCCCGCACTCGGGCCCGGCAAGACCGTGGTCGACACGTCGACCATCGATCCCGAGGTCGAGATCGCGCAGCACGAGCGCGTCGGCTCGACCGGCGCGGGCTACCTCGAGGCGCCGCTCTCGGGCGGGACGGCCGGCGCACAGCAGGGGACGCTCACGCTCATGGTGGGGGGCGACGAGGTCGTGCTCGCGACCGCCCGACCCGCGCTCGAACCGTTCGCGGGCCTCATCGTCCACGTCGGCGGACCGGGCAACGGGCAGGTCGTGAAGCTGTGCAACAACCTCATCTATGCCGCGCAGATGCTCGCCACCGCCGAGGCCACCGTCATGGCGACGAAGGCCGGGGTCGACCTCGCGCAGCTCTACGAGGTGGTCACGCACTCCACCGGCGACTGCGTCGCGGTGCGGACCCGCCTCCCCGCGGAAGGCGTCGTCCCCGACAGCCCGGCGTCGAACGACTGGAAGCCCGGCTTCATGACCGACCTGATGGCGAAGGACCTCGACCTCGCGATCGGTCATGCTTCGAGGGTCCGGACCCCGGTGTTCACCGCCGGGATCGTGCGGCAGATCCTGGGTGCCGCGAGCGAGGCGGGCTACGGGCGTGAGGACTTCTCCGCCCTCGCGAAGGTGGTGCGCAAGCTCGGAGGCGTGTGAGCGTCCTCACCCTCGATCTCGGGACAAGCGCTACCAAAGCCGCGCTCTGGGACGGTCCGGAGCTCGTCGCGATCATGCGCGCGCCGCTCGTCACCACCCACCCACATCCGGGCTGGGCCGAACAGGACCCCGAGGCGTGGTGGCAGTCGGTGGTCCACTCCTGTGGGGCGCTCCGATCGGCGCAACGCGTCACCTACGACCGAATCTCCGCGGTCGGGTTCTCCGCGGCGCGGGAGACGTTCGCGCTGTTCGACGACTCATTGCGACCACTCTCCCCCGGGATCCTGTGGTCCGACCGCCGCGCCGAGGCCCAGGTGCTCGGCCTCGGGAACGCAGACGCGTTCCGCGCGCGAACCGGCGTCATCGCGACCGCGGGCTGCTGTGTGGCGAAGGCGTCCTGGATCCGCGCGCACGCGTCGAGCGCCTACACCGGCGCACGCTGGATCCTGGCACCGCGCGACCTCGTGTTCGCGCGGCTCACCGACCTCGTTCTGACTGACGAGACGCTCGCGTCGCGCACGGGCTGGTACGGCCTCGACGGTGCTCTCCTCAGCACCGCGCCCGTCGAGCGACTCCCGTCGGTCGAGCCGTCGACTGCGGCGCGCGCCGCGATCGCGACACCGTTTCTCGACGCGCTGGGGCTCGCGCCCGGGACCCCGGTGGTGCTCGGCGCGGGTGATCGCGCGTGCGAGGTGCTCGGCGCGGGTGCTGGCCCAGGGGCACCGATGGTGTCGTGGGGCACGACCGCGAACGTCTCGCTCCCTCACCCCGGACCCATCACGGCGCTGCCGAGCACCGCACAGGTGTCGCGTGGCGCGCTCGACGGCTTCGTGGTCGAGGCGGGGCTCTCCGCCGCGGGGGCTGCGCTGGACTGGCTCGCGAACCTCACGGGGCGAACGCCCGAGGAGCTGCTCGTCGCCGCGGCCGGCGTCTCGCCGGGAGCCGGCGGGGTCGTGGCGCTGCCGTGGCTCGCCGGGGCCCGGGCGCCGTGGTGGCAGGCCGACACCCACGCCGCGTTCGTCGGCATCACCGAAGGTCACGGTCCCGCCGAGCTCGCACGGGCGATCGTCGAGGGTGTCGCCTTCGACGTGGCCCGATGCGTCGAGCTGATCGCACCCGGAACCCGGGAGCTCGCGCTCGCGGGCGGCGGTTCGACGTCGGGCGTCTGGCGTCTGGCGCTCGGCAGCGTCACCGGTCGACCGCTCGTGCGGCGTGCCATCGACGACGCGGCGTCGGTCGGTGCGCGTCTGCTCGTCGCGGAGGCGCTCGGCGAACCGCTCAGCGTGGAAGACGTGAACCCCGTCGCCGCGCGCGAGGTCGCGGAATCGGCTGTGGTCGAGCGGTATCGCGAGCTCCGCGGTCGGGCCGACGACGCGGCGCGAGCTGTGCTCGGAATGGGTGGTTGAGCTCCGGGGGTGGGACTCGAACCCACAACCTTGTCATTAACAGTGACTTGCTCCGCCGATTGAGCTACCCCGGATCAACCGCACTGCGAGGATAGCAATGCTCGTATCAGACCCATGATCCGGCGGTGGGTGCGCGTGCACGAATACTTGACGTATGCGCAACCGAACTCATGCTTGTTGTGGCGAATCGTCGCATCAGCCCTGGCTCGATAGGACTTCCCGAACTGCGCGGCCGGCACGCCCGTCACGGCCGACCAGTGCGACTGGGCGGCATCGAGGTCGAGTCCCTCGTGCAGGTAGACGCGTACCCGAAGCCGTGCCTCATCGACGTCGAAGAAGCGTCGGAGCCAGTCGCAGAAGAAGCGCACCATCTCGGGATCGGTGTTCGCGAAGACGACGGCGCCCTCGCGTTTCGTTCCCTCTCCGGCGTACAGCGCCGACGCCTGCGGCGAGGAACGCCTGGTCGCCGAGCACCCCGAGCCGGTGGACACCTTCCTCGTTGCACTCCTCGATCTCGCGGAGCTTGCGCTCGTGGAAGGGGTGGGGTCGGCGTTGGGCGCCGGTGCGGCGCTTCGACGGGGTGAACGGGACGTCGCGGACCCAGACGGAGACCGAGGACTTCGAGACGTCGAGGGTGTCGGCGATCTGTTGCAGCGTCTTGCCCATGGCGCGCAGACGCCGGGCCTCCTCCCGTTCCCAGAGCTTGCCTCGGTAGCCCACGCTTCGACCGTACGGACGGGGTGTGACAGCATCGTGGAATGCCGAGAATTCCACGACTGCGCATCGGGATCGCCATCGGGTTCGGCGTCGGGTACTACCTCGGCGCCAAGGCCGGTCGGGAGCGCTACGAGCAGCTCCGCTCGCTCGTGGCCAGCTCGCCGCTGTCGAAGATCCAGGCCGCCTACGAGCTGGGGATCGAGCGCCTGCGCGACAGCCCGCTCCCGGTGTCGAGCCCGGGCCCCAGCGACACGGTCCTGCCTCCGTCGAACAACTAGCCGTCCCCGGCGTTCAAGGACAGCAGAACGGAACCTCGACCAATCCCTCCGGGCGCCTCGCCCGTAGTACCCGGTGACGCATCCACATCACCAGGAGCTCCCATGTTCTCGAGGCCGCTCGCCCGCCTGACGCTCGCCACGCTGCTCACGACCGGCATCGGCGTCGCCACCGCCGTGACCCCCGCGCTCGCCGACGCCCCCCGGCAACACGCCGCGTCGGTCGCGACGAAGAACAAGAAGAAGAAGCCGACGGTCAAGGTCGCGACGAACAGCCTCGGCAAGATCCTCGTCGCGGCGAACGGCAAGACGCTCTACGCGTTCGATCCCGACGGTACCGACACCAGCGCCTCGCAGTGCACCGGTGGCTGCTCCAGCCTGTGGCCGCCGCTGGTCTCGAAGCGTGGCAAGGTCGTCGCCGGCAAGGGCCTCGACGCCACGAAGCTCACGGTGGGCGGCGCGAAGCAGATCGCGTACAACGGCCACCTCCTCTACTTCTACGCGCCCGACGCCGCGGCCGGCGACACGGGCGGCCAGGGGGTCGGCGGCGTGTGGCACGTCGTCGGCGCCGACGGCAACACCATCACCTAGGCGGCGTCCCCCCGCTGCCTAGGAGAGCAGCAGCTCCCGCTCGGCATCGCTGAGCGGGAGCTGGAGGGCCCAGGTGATCGCCTCGGGGCTCATCTTCTGCTTCGTCTTGGCGATGACCCCCGGCAGCTTCTCCGGATCCAGGCGCGCCGCGAGGTCCGCGAGCTGGGTCTCGATGAACACGAGGCACATCGCGTCTTCGAGCACCTGCATCTCGGGATCCGCCCCGAGCCCGCGCTTGCGAACCAGATCCTGCACCCGCGCCACCGTCGCGCCGTCGTACCCCGCCGCCCTGAGGATCTCGGCGACGTCGTGCGCGTGCTGCTCGTGCAGCGCCTTCCGCCACTTCAGGTAGGAGGCACGACCCTGCGGATACGACGAGCGCGGGATCGTCCACCGCCGGAGATGGTGCGCCCGCGCCGCGAGCAGGAGCGCCTCGCTCGGGTTCGGATCGAGCCTCGTCACCCAACCGGAGACGAGCTCGGCATGCGCGACCTCCTTCGGGCGCTCGACGCCGCCGATCACGATCGTGGTCGGGTCGTCGGCGTTGGCCGCGTCGATCGCCGCGATCGCGCGCTCGAACCGATCGGCGTCCACACCCCCAAGGGTAGGAGCCGCGAGGGCTACGCCCCGGGGATCGGTGGCGTCGCCGCGGCGTACCCGCCTTCGACGATCATCCGCCCGTTCTCCTCGTAGTCGTCGCGGTGCTGCGGCGCCCAGGTCGCGAGCCCGTCGACGTAGCGGTTGTACATGCAGAACGCGGCCGCGATCAGCACGGTGTCGTGGATCTCGATGTCGGTCGCACCTTCGTCCCGGGCCGCGGCGATGTCGGCCTCCGTGACGCTCGAGCCCGCCCTGTTGCACCTTCGTCGCGATCGCGAGCAGGCGACGCAGCTTCGGGCTGACCGCGT
Organism: uncultured Acidimicrobiia bacterium; assembly: GCA_963720675.1. Taxonomy (GTDB): domain Bacteria; phylum Actinomycetota; class Acidimicrobiia; order IMCC26256; family PALSA-555; genus JALHSW01. Next base: position 1,322,537 of record CAVRGH010000010.1, read on the forward strand.
CTGTGCCGTGCGGGTCTTCGACCATCGCGTCGACCGTCGACCAGCCGTCGTCGAGCTGCAGCGCCGCGAACGTGGCGTGCGCGTTGTGGCAGAAGTGGCAGTCGTTCAGCTTCGAGACGTGCGCGGCGATCAGCTCCCGCTCGCCGCGGGTGAGCGTGCTCGGGCCGCGGAGCAGCACCTCGGCCAGGTCGTTCAACGGCTTCGCGGTCTCGGGGCGGAACGCCAGCGGCCCCAGGATCCCGGGCAGCCCCTCGGGCAGCGCGATGTGCGGCACGTGACGGTCCCTTCACGAACGGCCGGACGACGCCCGCACTGTAGCGAAGACGACGGACGCGGTCGCGTCTGCCGCGTCGCGCACGCGGCGCGGAGTCGACACGCGCGTCTCGGGTAGCGTCTCGCTCCGCGACCGAGGGGAAGGTGCGGGCACGGTGGAGATGCAGGCACTGGTGTTCACGGAGCGGAACCGGTGCGAGGTGCTCACTCACGAGCTCCCCGACGACCTCGGACCTCGCGAGGTCCTGGTGCGCAACCGTCTCGGTTTGCTGTCCCCGGGGACCGAGCTCGCCGTGTTCACGGGCTCGCACCGGGGCTTCGACGTCGAGGACCACTGGGCTCGGTACCCCTACTACCCGGGCTATGCCGCGCTCGGTATCGTCGAGGCGGTGGGCGAGCGGGTGCGCGCCTTCACGCCTGGCGACCGAGTGCTCCACCAGGGGAACCACGCCAACGATCGCCCGTCAGCCTGAGGACGCGTCCAGGCGGTGCCGGAGTCGCTGAGCGACGAACGCGCGCTCTTCCTCAAGCTGCTCGGCATCGCCTGACACCGCAGCTCGTGGCACCGCTGCACCTCGGGGAGGACGTACTCGTCGTCGGGCTCGGGCTGGTCGGCAATCTGGCCGCACAGGTGTGCCGTGAAGCCGGCGCCTTTCGTGTCCTCGGCGTTGATCGCAGCGAGTTCCGGGTCGAGCTCGCGCGACGGTGCGGAATCGGCGATGCCCGTGTGGTCGACCTCATCTCGAGCTCGAAGCATGGGTCGCCGAGTGCACGGAACACCGGGGGACGCCGTACGTGATCGAAGCCGTGGGATCGACCCGTGCGTTGCGCTCGGCACTCGATGCGGTCGCGGCCGACGGGCGCGTCGTGGTGCTGTCGAGCCCCGGGAGAAGATCGAGCTCGATACCTACTTCGACATCCACCATCGCGGTGTCCAGCTCGTCGGCGCGCACGAGTGGCGCCGGGACCGCATGGCCCGCGCACCGTATGACCCTTTCCTGGTCCACCTCCTCGCGGAAGAGCGCGTCGTCGTCGACCCGCTCGTCACGCACCACGTCGGCTTCGGCGAGGAGGTGCAGGCCGCGTACGAGGGGCTCCGCGACGACCAGAGACATGGCTCGGTGTCGTGCTCGAGTACCCGTCGTGAACGAACCGATCCGCACGATCCACGTCGGCTCCCGGGGCCGTGGGGAGTGGGCAGTCCGACTCCTGGGCGCCGACGAACGGTTCGAACCGGTCGCGATCGTGAGCCGGAGCCCGACGCGGTCGGCGAGGAGCTCGGGCTCGCGGGCCTTGACCCGGACCGGGCGTACCGATCGCTCGAGGCCGCGCTCGAGGCGGTCGATGCAGATGCTGGTCGTCGTCTGCACACCTGTCGATCTCCACGAACGCGACCTCCGCACGGCGTACGCCGCTCGACAAGCACGTGCTGGTGGAGAAGAGTCTCGGCGTGCCGCTGGAACGAGGCCTGTGCACTGGTCGGCGAGGCCGAAGCGGCCGGCGTGCAGCTGGTCGTCGCGCAGAACTCCCGGTACCGGCTGAGACCCGGACGCTCCACGCCGCGGTGACTTCCGGCACGTACGGGTCACCCGCGCTGGTGGACCTGGCGATGCAGAAGTACCGCCCGGCGCCGCGTCAGCAGGACTACCCCTTCGCGATGTTCTGGGACCAGGGCTGCCACCACGTCGACGACCTCCAATGGTGCTTCGGTCCGGTGGCCGAGGTCACGGCCCGTACGTTCTCCGCACCGTGGTCACGGTACGCCGACGACGCCGCGATCCAGGTGCTCCTGCGGTTCGGACAGGCGTCGACCGCGACCTACCTGCTCAGCAACGTGGCGCGCTGGAACGAGCTGCGCTGGAGCGTCAGAGCGAGCAGGGCGTGCTCAGCCTCCGGGGCGACCAATGGGTGTGGGTCGCGGCCGCCGCGCCGGACGACGCGTCGTTCGGGTGGAACGAGCCACCCGTCGAGTTCCCCCGCACGCACCGAGGTCCCGCTCCGGTGAGCACGGCGTCGTGGACACGTTCTACGTGCCGTCACGACCGGCGGCGCGGTCGAGATCTCGGGACGCCCCAACCTCGAGACCCTGCGGGTCTGCGAGATGGTGGAGCGCGCAGGGACCGCGGGCCGACCGGTCACCCGGACTGAGGTGTCCGACTGACCCTGCGCGTCCGCGCCACTCACACCTAAGGTCTCCGCCGTTCCCGCCCCAAGGAGCCCGCATGCCGTCCGGCCCGAACGTCCTCTTGATCATGACGGACCAAGAACGCTTTCCTCCGCCCTACGAGGACGATGCGGTCGCGGAGTACCGCCGGACCCGCCTGCCGGCGCGGGCCCGCCTCCGCGAGCAGGGCATCGAGCTGTCGCGCCACTACGTCGGGTCGGCCGCGTGCATCCCCAGTCGGGCGACGCTCATGACCGGGCAGTACCCGTCGCTGCACGGCGTCACCAGCACCGACGGGCTGGCCAAGACCGCGGACGACCCCGCGATGCGCTGGCTCGACCCGGATGCGGTCCCGACGCTCGGCGATTGGTTCCGAGCCGCCGGCTACGACACCCACTACCGCGGCAAGTGGCACGTGTCGCACGCGGATCTGCTGATCCCCGGCTCGCACACTGGCCTCGCGGCGAGCGACGACACCGGCGCCCCCCTTGCGGCAGCGACCGACGCCTACCGGCGCGCCGACCGCCTCGAGCCGTTCGGCTTCTCGGGCTGGATCGGGCGTGAGCCTCACGGTGCGGACCCGGCCGACTGGGGACTCCTCCGCGACCCACTCTTCGCAACACAGCTCGACGAGCTGTTCGACACCCTGGAGGCCTCGGCGAGCGATCGCCCGTGGCTGAGCGTCGCTTCGTTCGTGAACCCACACGACATCGCCTTCGCAGGACCGGCCTGGAAGGCGCTGGGCACGCCCGTCGACCCGGGCGTCCCGCACCCGCCGCAAGCGCCGTCTCAGGACGACGGCTTCGACGACCGCCCACGCTGTCAGGAAGCGTTCCGCGACCTCTGGCCGAAAGTCCTCTTCGAGTTCCCCCTCGACGACGAGTACCGCCGCCTGTACTACTTCCTGCACGAGCTCGTCGACGCGAGCATCGTGCGGTTGCTCGATCGACTCGATCGCAGCGGCATGGCCGACGACACGATCGTCGTCATCACCTCCGACCACGGCGATCTCCTGGGCGCCCATGGAGGTCTGCAGCAGAAGTGGTTCAACGCGTTCGACGAAGCAGTGCACGTGCCGTTCGCGATCCGCGGTCCCGACATCGACGGGCGCCGCCCACCGGTGGACATCCCCACGAGCCATGTCGACCTCCTCCCGACCCTGCTCGGACTCGTCGGTGTCGACCCCGAACGGGCACTCGCAGCGGTCAGTGAACACCACGTCGAGGCCCATGAGCTCGTGGGCCGCGACCTCAGTGGCGTCCTCACCGGCACCGCGACCGCCGAGGAGCTCGACGAGCCGGTCTATTACATGTCCGAAGACCGGATCACGAGCGGGCTGCGCCAGCAGGGGTTGGTCACCGGGGAACCGTTCACGCCCGTGACCGGTGCCGCAAGCGTCGAGATGGTCGTCGCGTCGCAGCCAACCGGCGCCGGTGGCGCGCCCGAGCTCTGGAAGCTCAACCACTACTACGACGCCGCGCCGACCGACGACGAGCCCGACGACCCGAGCGATGTCCGGTGGGAGCTCCACGACCTGACGAACGATCCCGAAGAGCGCACCAACCTCGCGGTCGACCGCAACGCGACGCCGCGGAGTAACGCCACGCTCGCGACCATGCGCGATGTCCTGACGGACCGGCGCGACCGCCAGCGGATCTCGCCGAGCTTGGCGAATCCCGTCTCGAGCTAGGGATCTCGCTCCTAGACCTGCACCCGCGCTCGCGCATCGAGGCGCGCCAGCCGCTCGGCGAGCCGAGGATCGACCTCCTCGGGCGCGGTGTCGGGCACGGCCGTGCCGAAGCCTGCGCGGGAGCGGATCGATCCGTCGGGCCGACCCGCCCGACCGTTCCCTCCGAGATGGCGCCCCACGCGCCCAGCAGTCGGAACAGCAAGAGGAACAGGACCATGAGGCAGACCGCGAGCGCGCCCAGCTGCACGATCGGACGAAGCCGATCGGTCCCCGCCAGCACTCCGTGCACCGTGGCCGTCGCGAACACGGCGAAGCTCAAGAGGTGCACCGCATGCCACAGCCTCCGCGGGAGGCGCCGCATGAACCATGACGAGATCTGCACCAGCAGCACGAGGTACATGGCGACGATGCCCCAGGCGACGGCACCTGGCTTCCACGCCGAGGCCATCGGCACGAAGAGCTCCCTGAGTCCGAAGTCCGTGAAGTCGTCTGCCGCCAGTGCGCCCAGGTGCAGTGCGATGAACACGAGCAGGAGCGTCCCCAGGTACCGATGCAGATCGAGGAGCCACGCCGGGACGCGACGCTTGCGAACGACCTTGCTCGACAGGGCGAGGCCCCAGGCCACCGCCGCGGCCGTCACCGCCCAGGCGACGACACCGCTCGCCCGCGCCGCCCACCACCAGACCTGCGAGGTGACCGCGACGGTCACGCCCCGACCTCGTCGAACCGAGCGTGCTCGATGGCGACGGCCTGCCCCGCGCCGTCGATCAACCAGCCGGTGACCCCCGAGCGCACCAGGAGGTCGGCTCCCTGCACCCGACCCGCGACGAGCGCCGCCTTGGCCAGCGCCTCTGCACGCGAGGCGGTCGTGTCGGCGACGATCACCGCGCTGAGTCCGCTCGCGCTCGACAGGCCTGTGGCCGGGTCGATGATGTGATGGCGCCAGATCCCTTGGTGGCGCCACCGTCGAAACTGCACCGTGCTCGTCACCAGCGCGCCGTCGTCCACCAGCGGCGAGAACAGCACCCGGTTCTCGTCGAAGGGGTCCTCCACGTCGATCCGCCAACGGCCTTCGTGTGGTCCTGTACCGATACAGCGAACGTCGCCGCCGATCGCGATGCTGGCGCCGAGCGCACCGCGTTCGAGCACGCAGCGGGCGACGTGGTCCGCAGCAGCACCCTTCCCGATGCCGCCCAGGTCGAGCGCCACCTGCGGCGGCAGCATGATCGTGCCACGCGTCGAATCGACGACGATCCCCGCGCAGCCGGGAGCGGGCCGTCGCTCGATCCGCGACTCGAGCGTGACGTCGAGCGCGGGGAGACCGGGAGGCCTGCTCGCCGCCTGGTGCCCCGGCGCCTCGGATCGGGCCCGGACGCGTTCGAACGACTCGTCGTATCCGAGCGCCTCGAGCGCGGGGAGCACCGTGGGGTCGAAGCGTCCACTCGTCTCCGCCCACAGCGCCACGGCGAGCTCGACGAGGGCGATCGTCTCCGGGGCGACGTGCACCGGACTCCCCGCAGCGGCGTTGAGACGGGTCACGTCGGTCCCGGCGCGGAACCGGCTCCACAGGGATTCGAGCCGCTCCAGCTCCCGCCGAGCCCAGTCGACGGAATCGGAGGGGCCCCCGTGCACGAGCACGCGGGCCTCGGACCCCATCGCGGGGAACCTGCGCTCGGCCCAGGTGGTCAGCACTTCGAACCGCTGCACACCGGCGGACTCGGTGCCGGGGCTGCTGGGGCGGGCGCGGGCGCGGCCGCGGGCGAGCCCGATGCCGCAGGAGCCGCTGCGTTCGACCCTCCGCCGGTGCCTGCCGCCGTACTCGACGATCCGGTCCCGCCACCGCCACCGCCGCTCCTGGAGGCGGTGGGTGCGCCCCCCTCCCCCGCGGGGACGTAGATGGTGCGTTCCACGACCCGCGTGACGATCGTCGTCGGCGCCACCGCGTCCTGCTGCGTGGTCGGCGGCGTCGGCGTCGAGGCCGTGACCGTGCGCGCTCGACCGCGAAGCCCGCCATGATCCCGAGGGTTGCCGACACGCTGACCCCGGTTGCCAGGACGCGCCCCCCTGGTGCGGCGTGCCGGCGCCGGGTCATCAGTCGCCCTTGCAGTGCCAGAAGTAGTGCTCCCAGTCCCATTCCGGCTCCTGGCAGCCGGCCGGCACCGGCGGTCGCGTGGGCGGCGGAGTGGCCGCCGCGGGCGCTGGGCTCGTGGGTGGTGGGGTGCTCGAGGTCGCCGGCGTGGTCGGCGCGGGACTGGGCGCCGACGCAGCCCCGGTCGTGCCGCCCGCCGCCGGTGCTCCCGGTGCCGACGTCGACCCCGCCGGGGTGCCGGATGAGCCGCGACTGCCACTGCTCCCGGGCGCTTCGACGTAGTGATCGTCGTACACGACCTGCTCGACCACCTTCACGGTCGTGGTGGTGGTCGGGCCGGCCGACGCCTGGTCCCCGTCGCCCATGCCGAACAATGGGAGGTGCAGCACCGCCGCGACCGCGATCGTGCCCGCCCCGAGGACGAGCGCGGTCGATGCTGCTACCGCTTGTGCCGTGGTCCGCTTCATGGCTCGTGGACCTCCTCCAGGGGCCGGATCCCGGCCGCGATGAATCCCCCGGATCCGTCGCACACGGACGGAGCGGACCCCTTGATCGGCGCCTGGCCGGCAGAACTTGAACACCCGGAAACGCGCGAGCGCGACCCGAAGGGGCGATTCGTCAACCGGCCCGCAGTCCCACCTGATCGGGGACCCGCCGTTCGACACCGTCGAGCAGCCGGTCGAGGAGCGGCCACCACCTCCCCGGTCGGAGGGTGGCGAGCGCGCGGACGATGCTCTCCGGGTGCCTCACCACCGGCACGACGCGCATCGGCGACGCCTCATGGAGGAGAAGTGACGGGGGGGAGGGGGGGAGAGAGTGGGGGGAGGAGGAGGAGGGGAGGGGGGGTCCAGGGCACCGACCGGCGCCTCTCCGTCGAAGAACGCGCTCCACGTCCCGCCGACGACCGCAAGGGGGTCGGCATCGTGCAGGAAGTACGGGATGTGTGCAGCCGCGGCCGCGTTCGTGAGGGAGGGGCCCTCGCTATGGTTCCGGCGTGTCCGACCAGGTCATCGCCGCGCTCATCGCCGTCGTCGCCGCGTGCATCTACGTCCTCGGCCTGGCGCTGCAGCAGCAAGGCAACCGCCGCACGGTCGCGGCCGGACGCCGAGGGATGGTGGCCGTCGTCCGCGAGCCGGTCTGGTGGCTCGGGGTCGGTCTCACGTGCGGAGGATTCCTCGTGCACGGCTTCAGCCTCTCGATCGGATCCCTGACCGTGGTGCAGCCGGTCCAGGTGAGCCAGATCGTCTTCGCCGTGGTGCTGGACTCGTGGATCACGAAGCAGCCGATCGCCCGGCGCGACTGGGAGGGCGCCGCGCTCGTGGTACTCGGGCTCGCGACCTTCATGGTCATCGCGCGACCCACGGCCGGGACCGACTTCGCGATGCCCGGGTCTTGGGTCTGGATCCTGGGTGGCCTGGCCGTCGCCGCGCTGGTGATGAGTGTGGGCGCGTGGCGCTTCGCCCCAGCCCGTGCAGTGCTGCTCGGGGCGCTCGCGGGAACGATCTGGGGCGTGCAGGGTGCCCTGCTCAAGGAGACCTCCGAGCTCGTGGAGCGCGGACTTGCTGATGCACTCACGACGTGGCCGTTGTACGCGACCGCGCTCCTCGGCGTCTTCGGCCTCGTCGCGCAGAACGCGGCGCTGCGGGTCGGGCGATTGACCGTCGCGGCCGCGCTGATCACCGTGATGAATCCCGTGGTCTCTTCGGTCATCGGACTCGCCGCATTCGGTGAGTCGCTGCGGAGCGGGTCGGGCGCGCTGGTCGGTGCAACCGTCGGTGCCGCCGTCGTCATCCTCGGGGTGATGCTGCTCTCGAAGCGAACGACGGCGGTCTCGACCGCCTGAGGGTTCTGTCCTCGCTGCTCCTCACGATGCCTCGCCGCGCTCCAGCTCGCCGACGCCCAGGCGCGCCGTCTCGCGCAGTCGCGTGATCGGCCACAGCACTGCCAACGAGGCGACGACGAGATAGAACGACGGTGCCAGCTCAGCTCCCGTCGCGTGGATGAGCATCGAGCACACGAGTGGTGCCGTGCCACCGAACACCGCGTTGCCGAGGTCGTAGCCGATCGCGAGTGCCGTGAACCGCTCCCGGGTCGGGAACAACTCCCCGATGGCGGCCACCGTCGGGCCCGCCGATGCCAGCACCGGAAGGATCAGACCGACCTCGCCGATGACCACCCACACGATCGGCGCCTCGGTGAGGAGGGCGAACATCGGGACGGCGAGGACCGCCATCGCCGCCGCGGCACCGAGGAGCATCGGCCGTCGCCCGACCCGATCCGAGAGCCACCCTGCGAAGGGAGTCGTGTAGGCGTAGAGCAGATTCATCGCCGTCGTGATCCACAACGCGTCTGATCGGGGCACCGTGGCCACCGTGTCGAGGTAGGTCGGCACGAAACCCAGGACGACGTAGTAGAGGATCCCGCCGTACCCCGCCAGCACCGCGGCGAGGAGCACCGGACGAGGGAGCTTTCGCACCGCATCGGTGACGGGTCGCTTCGACAGCGATCCTGCGTCGCGTGCCGATTCGAAGGCAGCTGTCTCCTGCATGTGTCGGCGCATCACCAGCGCGAACAACGCCACGACTGTGCCGATCCCGTACGCGATGCGCCAGCCGTAGGACGACATCGCGTCGCTGGACAACGTGCTGGTGAGCAGGCTGACCACGAACGACGAGAGGAGGATCCCGGTGCCCGAGGTGACCACCGCAGTCGCGGCGACGAGGCCGCGCCGCTGCGCCGGCGCCTGCTCAACGAGCACCACGACCGTGCCGCTGTACTCTCCCCCGGCCGAGAAGCCCTGGACGAGACGCACGGTGACCAGCAGCAGCGGTGCCGCGATGCCGATGGAGTCGTACGTCGGCAGCATCGCGGTCAGTGCCATCGGGACGGTCATCATGAGCACCGAGAGCGTCAGTGCACGCTTTCGCCCCAGACGATCACCGATGCGCCCGAAGTAGGCGCCGCCGGCGACCCTCATGACCGACCCCGCCGCGAACACGGCGAAGCTTGCGATGCTCGAGACGAGGGGGTTGCTGCTCGGGAAGAACAGCGGACCCATGACCGGGACCAGGTAGAGGTACAGGCCGTAGTCGAACCACTCGACCACGGTCCCCGCCGATCCGAAGATCATCGAGTTCCACGTGCGCCGAGTCATGGCGCCGCCGGCAACCGGATCCACGCCATCGAGCCTACGGAGCGAGGCAAGGACTCCCGGGAACCGACCGCGCCGTTGCCGGGACCCTCTGACGGACGCGGCCGTCGGTGCGTCGAAGGCTCACTCCACGACCCGGATGGAGCCCGCCGACATCCTGCCGCGCTGCGAGAGCTCGGTTGACGACCGGCCGCGAACGTCGAAGCGGGCGGCCTGGTCAGCCGACCGCGGTCTCCAGACGATCCGCGAGGAGCGTCGCGAGGTCGACCGAGCCGTCGAACGGATTGCCGAAGCGCAGGACCTGCATGGTGGCGAGTCCGCGGCCGACCCGGATCAGGCCGAACTCGGAGTAGACCTTGCCGGTGTTCCCGTCGGAATCACTGAGGTCGACCTCGACCTGGTACAGGGCGGAGTCGTCACCGAGGCCGGTCGAGGTGGGCGAGAGGCCGTCGAACCGGTACTTCGTCCCGGCCTTGAGCACAACGTCGAGAGTCTCGTCGAGATCGGTCTGCAAGCACGTTGCGCCCTGCCTGCTCGCGTACGCGGCGAGCGCGGTCTTTGCCGCTTTCGGGTTCTTGTAGATCACGACCCGATCCTCCACGATCATGGGCTGATCCGTGAATCTGGTGACCGCGTTCGGCAGCCGCTCGGCTGCCTTCGCGACCGCACGCACCCGCTTGCACGCCTTGGCGTCCGACACCGTCGCATCGCTGGGAGCGGATTCCTGGAGCCCGTACTCGGCGACATCCGATTCGGTCAGCACGACACCCTCGGCGATGGCCGTGTCGTCCTGGGTGCCCGCCGAGGCGGTGGACGCGACTCCGAGACAGATCCCGGCGGCAATGAGCAGGGACGAGATCAGGCGGTGCATCGAAGCATCTTTCGGTTGGCGGCGATCGGGTCCGATCGTAGGTGCGTCGACGCGCCGCGTGCAGCCGCCTGCGCTCAGGCGCCCTCGGCGACCGCCGCGACGTGGGCCAGCTGCTGCTCGAGCTCCTCAGCGGCCCGTTCGTCGTTCGCCATCTCGGCGTCGAGGTCGGCATCGGCGAACTGCATGACGCCCATGTCGGTGAACGCACCCTGGATGCGAGGACCCCAGAGCCCGATGTCCTTGATGATCGGCACGATGCGCGTGAAGAGGAAGTTGCGGAACTGGACCATCATCTCGCTGTGCTCGACGTACTCGATCGCCGCGGCGGGAAGACCGACGCGCTCGAACACCTCCTCGCCGAGGAACCGGTCTCGCATGAGGTAGCACGCGTCGACGCAGAACTCCTCACGCTCATCCCGCTCGGCGTCGGTGAGCTCGGGGTAGTAGTCACGCAGCGCCAGCCGACCGAACGCCACGTGTCGGGCTTCGTCCTGCATGACGTAGGCGTTCAACGCCCGAGCCAGGGGTTCCGTCGCCATGTTCCGGATGACACCGAACGCCGCCAGCGCCAGGCCCTCGATGATCACCTGCATGCCGAGGTAGGTCATGTCCCAGCGGGAGTCGGCGATGACGTCGGCCAGCAAGGCCTCGAGGTGCCGGTTCATCGGGTACACGAGCTGGACCTTCTCGTGGAGATACCGGCTGTAGACCTCGACGTGGCGGGCCTCATCGATGACCTGCGTGGCTGCATAGAACTTGCTGTCGATGTCGGGTACGCCCTGCACGATCTTCGCGGAGCACACCAGTGCGCCCTGCTCACCGTGCATGAACTGGCTGAAGCGCCAGGCCTCGAGGTTTCGGCGCAGGTTGCCCCGCTCGCGCTCATTCATCTTGTCCCACCACTCGGTCCCGAACAGCGGGCTGATCTCGTCGGGCATCCCGACCGGGTGCTCGAGGTCGACGTCGAGCGACCAGTCGAGTCGGTCACTCCCGATCCACTGGCGCCGGGTGCCCTTGTCGTAGAGACGCAAGAGCTGGTCGCGCCCGTGCGTGTAGTCGAAGTCGAACACCGTGGTGATCGGGCTCTCGATGTCGAGGTGGTCGACGTCGGGTGTGTCGAAGACAGTCATTGGTCCTCCGGACATCGCAAGGGACAAGTCGACGCTAGCCCTCGGTCCGTGGGATCGAAAGGTTCATGCCGCGTAGCGATGACGAGGGATCTCGCGGCGGAGAAGCCGAAGCTCCTCGGCGAGATCGGTCCGGTGGGGCCGGGTGGGATCGAACCACCGACCGAGGGATTATGAGTCCCCTGCTCTGACCACTGAGCTACGGCCCCGGTGTCGCTGCGACAACGTAGATCGCCGAGCGGGCTGCGTATCGTGGCCCCATGACCTGGCTCCCCGAAGGCTTCGAACCTCCCGCGCGGCTCGAGCTGCAGAGTGGGCACCACCTGCGCCCGATCCACCCGTTCGACACGGACCTCGACTACCCGGCGGTCATGGGCTCACAGGCACGGCTGTGGGAGACCTTCGGCGCGGCATGGGGGTGGCCGACCACGACCATGACCCGCGAGCAAGACCGCGCCGATCTCGTCCGGCACGCCGAGGAGATGCTCACCAACACGTCGTTCAACTACGCGATCTTCGACCGCGACGAGACCGTGCTCCTCGGATGCGTCTACCTCGATCCCCCGGCGAAGACCGGCGCCGACGCCGAGGTCTCCTGGTGGGTCGTCGACGACGAGGTCGGCGGCGACCTCGAGCAGGCACTGCGGAGTCAGGTACCTGCGTGGATCGACGGTGCGTGGCCGTTCACGGAGCCGCGCATCATCGGGCTCGATCTCACCTGGGACGACTACGTCGACCTGCCCGACTGCGACTGACCTCAGGAGCAGTTCCGACACCTACGTCCCGGGCGGTGAGGGGTCCACCAGATCCCAGGTGTACATGACGTGGCGGGTCGCCGGGGGCGCACCGGCAGCCTCGTACGTCGCGCACGCCGGCGCGTTGTCGTCGTCCGTCAGCACCCACATCCCATAGCAACCGCGCCGCTCGGCGATTCGCCGGAGCTCCGAAACGAGCGTCGCGCCGATGCCGCGGCGGCGCGACCCCTCGGCCACGGCGAGCTCGTAGAGGAACATCTCGGTGCCCTTGTCGGGGTGGACCATCTCGACACCGCTCACGAAGCCGACCGGCACCTCTCGGTCGTAGGCGACGAGGAGATGGTGACCCGGGGTCTCGAGGAACCGGTCGGCGACCTCGGGCCGGGCCGGGCTGTCGAGGAGGGGTGACGCTGCGATGACGGCGCTGCGATCCCCAGGCTCCAGGTGACGGATGGTGACACCCTCCACAGACGACGACTCAGTCGCCGGTGGTGCCGTCGAGCAGCTCGCGCATGATGTCGAGGTGTCCCGCGTGTCGCGCGGTCTCCTCGATCATGTGCACGAGCAGCCACCGGAGGCTCACGCCACCCCAACGCCAGCTCGACCGGACCGCAACCTCGTCGAGCGATGCCGCGGTGCCGGCGATCCGATCCGAGTGCTCCGCCGCAGTGGTGTACCGCTCCGTCACCGAGTCGACGGTCGCCCCGGGTGGAAGCACGAATGTCGGCGAGTTGTCCCCGCCCGACTCCATGTCGGGCAGGTCCTCCCCGGCGAAGCGGAAGCGGAACCACAGCTCCTCGGCCCAGGCCAGGTGCCAGATGATCCCCAAGAGGCTGAGGCCGTTCGGGGCGAGCGTGCGCGAGGCGTCGGCATCGGAGAGGTCACGCAGCTTCCCGAGGACCACGGCCCGATACCAGACGAGGGTCCCGATCAGCGTCTCGCGTTCGCCGACCCGGGTGGAGAGCGGGTCGTCGCTCATGCCTCTTCGAGGTAGTCGCGGAGCCGCTGCGAGCGCGTGGGGTGCCGCAGCTTCGCGAGCGTCTTGGACTCGATCTGGCGGATGCGCTCGCGGGTGACGCCGAACTCGCGCCCGACCTCCTCGAGCGTGCGGACCTGACCGTCCTCGAGCCCGAAGCGCAAGCGCATCACCTGCTGCTCGCGTGGGTTCAGCTCGAGCATGGCACGCTCGATCTCGTCCTTGAGGCGCTCACGCTCGGCTGCGAAGTCGGGAGAGACCGCGCTCTCGTCGGCCACGAAGTCGCCGAGGTTGCTGTCGTCCTCTTCGCCGACCGGCGTCTCGAGCGAGAGCGGCTCCTGGGAGATGCGCTGGATCTCGCGGACCTTCTCGGGCGTGAGGTCGACCTTCGCCGCGATCTCGTCGACCGTCGGTTCCCGGCCGAGCTCCTGCAGCATCGAACGCTGCATGCGCAGCACCTTGTTCATCGTCTCGACCATGTGCACCGGGATGCGGATGGTACGGGCCTGGTCGGCGATCGACCGCGTGATGGCCTGGCGGATCCACCAGGTCGCGTAGGTCGAGAACTTGAAGCCCTTCGTGTAGTCGAACTTCTCGACCGCACGGATGAGGCCGAGGTTCCCCTCCTGCACGAGGTCGAGGAGTGCCATCCCTCGCCCGACGTAGCGCTTGGCGATCGACACGACGAGGCGGAGGTTCGCGCTGGTGAGCTGCTGCTTGGCGAGCTCCCCGTCGACGAGGGCCTTGACGTCGGACGCGTGTGCGTACGCCGGCCCCTCCGGATCCAGCGAAGTCATGAGCGCGTCGGCGAGGTAGATCATCTCCGAGTAGCTCTCCGCGGTCTTGGTGGCGGTCCGATGGGTGGGCTGGAACGGTTCGACCGGGCGCGGAAGGAGCTTCGTGAGCTCGGCCTCGAGGGCGCCGGCGATCTCTTCGAGCTCGGCAGCCTGCACGTCGTTCAGCTCGTCGCACTCGCCCAGGCGGTCGGCGAGCTCGAGGGCCCGCTGGAGCGCACTCCGGGTCGACTGACGCTTGGCGAAGTCGTCGATCTCGACGTCGTCGGCGACCGGGGATCCGTCCTCGTTGACGTCGGTGGCGGCGTAGGCGTGTGCTCCGGCCTCGATCCGGCGTGCGTAGGCCTTCTCCTGGTCGCCCGTGAGGAGCCGGACCTTCCCGATCTCCTTCAGGTACATGCGGACCGGATCGAAGCTGCCACCCTCCCCTCGGTCGCGCCCTGCCGCCATCGCGTCGTCGAGACGCTCGGCGGCGGTGCGGCGCTGGCGGGGCCGGACGAGCTCACCGGCGCGATGGGTCGGAGCGGGTGCTTCTGCGCGCTCGGGACGACCGGCGTCCTCCTGCTGCAGCTCGTCGTGGATCTCGTCGACGACGGTGACGCCACGCGCCGCAAGGCGCTCGTAGATGGACGCGAGCTCTGCGGTCTCGGGCTCGAGCGTGTGGAACGCAGCGAAGATCTCGCCGGACGTGATCGAACCCGAATCTCCACGCGCGTGCGACGAGCGCCTCGACGTCAGGTCCGTCGACGTGTTCGTCGGTGACGACGTCCGGTTCCGTCACGCCTCCTGCTCCACTCGAGGTGCTTCCACTGCTGAGTCCATCGGGGCTTCGGCTGCAGGCGCATCCAGCGGGACGGTGTCGGCACCGTCCCGCGATTGCTGGAGTGCCGACTGCCGTGCGTCGGTGATGACCCACCCTACCAACTGCATCGCGGCCTCCTGGGCGCGCACCCAGTCGCCCACTTCGCGCCCGTGCGCGACCGCGTCGAGCTGGATCTTCACCGTGCTCGCGCGCTCGTCACCGTCGCGCAGCATGCGCACGAGCATCCGCTTCGCCACCGGCTCGACGGTGTGGACCATCAGGCGCGCGCGCAGCGTGGTGGGCTCGTCGTCGGCCTGCGGATCTTCGACCGCGAGCCGTTCGAGCAGGTGTCGAACCGGCCCGTCGGCCGCGTCGATCGCCTGGTGCATGTCCTGTGAGGACACGAGCAGATCGTAGGCACCGCGCGCGGTCGGATCGAGGAACAGCGACTCGTCGAGCCAGTCGGCGACGAGCTCGGGCTCGTGCACCGCCCAGCGCAGCACGTCGAGCTCGCGACGATCGACGCGCGCGGGCTCGACGCGCTCGGGTGGCGCTTCCGGTTCGTGACCCTCCGAGCGGGGCTGCCGACGTTGCTGCTGCTGGGCTTCCCGGCGCGGCTCCATCGCCGCGCGCGTCACCTGGCTGCGCATCCCGTCGACATCGAGGTCGAGCCGGCCGGCGAGCTGCACGGCGTACTGGTCGCGCACGAGCTCGCTCGGGTGCTCGGCCACCATGCTCGCCGCAGCCTCGGCCGCCCGAGCCCGACCCTCGATCGTGGTCAGGTCGGCCGCGGCGAGGACCCGATCGACTCGGAACTGGAGGAAGGGCTCCGCCCGCTCGAGCGATGGGAGCAGACGTTCCTGATCGTCGCGCCAGAGGTCGCCCGGGTCCTTGCCCGGCGGCAGATCGGCAACCCGGACCTCGAGCTCGAGCTCCTGCTCCCAGCGGTACCACTTGTCGGCCGCGCCGGCGCCGGCGGCATCGCCGTCGTAGGCGAGCACCATCCGGCGGGCCAGGTTCTTGAGCAGCTTGGCGTGGTCGTCGGCGAGCGCGGTGCCGCAGGTCGCGACCGCGTTCGGCGCGCCCGCGAGGGCATACGCCATCACGTCGGTGTACCCCTCGCAGATCACCGCCTCGCCGCGCGCGACGATCTCCGCCTTCGCCCAGTTGAGGCCGTAGAGCAAGCGGCTCTTCTGGTACACGGGTGTCTCGGGTGAGTTCTTGTACTTCGGTCCGTCATCGCCGAGTGCACGTCCACCGAAGCCGACGGCATCACCACGCGCGTCGAAGATCGGGAACATGAGTCGACCGCGGAACTGGTCCTGCAACCGGTTGGCCTTGTTGACGAACGCGAGACCGGCGGTCTCGATGTCATCGCGGGAGAACTTCTGCTGCTGGAGGTGCTTCGCGAGCGCATCCCACCCGTCGGGCGAGTAGCCGAGCACGAATTGCCGAACCGCGTCGCCGTCGAAGCCACGGCCGCGCAGGTACTTCGCGCGCGTGTCCGGCTTCCTTCGATTCGAGCAGGAGCTTGTGGTAGTACTCCACCGCCGCGGTGACCGCCTCGACGAGCCGCGAGCGGCGAGACCGATCCTGCTGCTTGCTCTTGTCGTCGTAGCGGAGCTGGATCCCCGACCGCTGCGCGAGCCGCTCCACGGTCTCGACGAAGTCGAGGTGCTCGAGGTCGCGCAGGAAGCTGATCGCGTCGCCCGACGCCTGGCACCCGAAGCAGTAGTAGAGGTTCATCGTCGGGTTGACGGAGAACGACGGCGTCTTCTCCTGGTGGAAGGGGCAGAGCCCGCTGTAGCGCTGACCGACCCGCTTCAACGCGACGTACTCGCTGATGAGCGCGACGATGTCGGTCTGGTCCCGGACCCGGCTGACGTCTTCGTCGAGGATGCCCACCGCGGCGAGGTTAGGACCCCGTCAGACCCCTCGGGGCAGGTCGTCGGTGCGCCACCCCAGGAGCTCGACTCCGAGGCCGAGCGCGAAGCGGTCGGTCATCCCGCTGACGTAGTGGACCGCCAATGCTGCGGCTTCCGGCGACCCGGCCCGCACCCCATGCGCGTCGACGTCGGGGAGGCGCCGCGGGCGTGTCCGCGAAGTGGTCGACCAGCCCCCGCAGGAGCCGGATCACCCGCTCGGCCTGCCGGCGGGCTGCCGGCCGCAGGTAGATGCGCTCGAAGTTGAAGTCCCGGAACACCTGGAGGGCGCTCGCGGTGGGTTCGGTCATGCCGACGGAACCCGTGCGGTCGATCGCCTCGAGGACGGCCAGCATGAAGCCCCCGATCTGCTCGGACCGGCGGGTGCCGACGGTCTCGCGCACCTCCGGTGGGAGGTCGTCGGGCTCGAGGATCCCGGCGCGCACGGCGTCCTCGAAGTCGTGGCAGACGTAGGCGATGCGGTCGGCCCAGGCCACGACCTCGCCCTCGGGGGTCGCCGGTGCGGGGCGGCGCCAGGAGTGGTTCCGCACCCCGTCGAGCGTCTCGAGGCACAGGTTGAGCTCCGCCAGCGTCACGTCGGCGCCGTAGACCGCATGGTCGTAGCCGGTACCCGGGAGGTACGGCGAGAACGCCTCCTCCGACGCGTGCCCGGCGGGGCCGTGCCCGCAGTCGTGTGCGAGCGCGATCGCCTCGGTGAGCGGGACGCACAGGTTCGCCACCCGGGCGATGCCGACCGCCACCTGGGCGACCTCCACCGCGTGGGTGAGACGGGTGCGGAGGTGGTCGTCCTCCGGAGCGATGAACACCTGGCACTTGCCGGCCAGGCGCCGCCACGGCCGCGAGTGCTTCACCCGGTCGAGGTCGCGCTCGAAGCAGAGCCGGTAGGGATCAGGCGCCTCGGCGCGCAGCCGGTGCCCCGCGCCGAGCGGCCGGGTGGCGCCCGGCGCGAGCGCGTCGACGAGCTCGGCCTCCCGTTCCTCGCGGGTGCGCAGCGGACCGCCGACGAACGCCTGCGCCCCGGCGTGGGCACGGACCACCCGGACTCGTCAGCGCCGGAGGTCGTCGCGGAGATCGGTCAGATCGCTCATGGTTCCGAGGGTAACCCCGGGGTGTGACACCGACGATCACCCGTCCCGGCGGCGTTCTCGTCCGCGGATCGGGTGTCCCAGCGCCCGTTTCAGTCACGAGAACGGGTCAGCGCAGGGCCCAGTGCTCCCGTCGACAGCGCTGGCACGAGAGTGCGTGCGCGGCCCCCCGCCGCACCCGCGGACTCTCGTCGTCGAGGAGACCCTCCAGCAGTGGGCGCGCCTCCTCGTCCCAGACGTGGTCGTACACGTCGCAGACGCCGGCACGCACCCGCGCGTCGGCGTGTGTGAGTCCGGCACGCAGCGCATCGTGCGCGGCAGATCCCGCCCGTACCAGCGCCCACACCGCCGCGCGGCGCCGGTGGTCGACCGCGAGAGCTTCGACGAGCTCGGCCGAGGACCGGCCCGCCAACGTCTCGCTCCCGAACGGTCGCGGCGCCCGGGGACTCGCCATCGCGCGCTTGCGCCGTGCGCGCCTCGTCGCAACTGCCATCGCTCCAGGCTACCGATCTCGTGACGGAATGCGCCCCACCCATGTCTTCGTGACCGAACTGGCCGCCCTGGGGACGCGATCCGTCACCGAAACCCGTTGACGGCACGATCTGTCACGAGAACGGGTCAGACGTTCGTCCGCCGCACCACGAGCCCCGGACCGAGCTCGAAGATGTCCGCGTCGCGCCCCGACGCCAGCAACGGCCCGGGCTCGGCCGAGAGCGAGGGCACCGACCTGCCGCTCAGTCCGGCCAGTCGGCGGGAGTCGGTGCACGGAAGAACTCCTCACGCACGAGCTCCCGGTACCCGTCGACGCCGGCCATCTCGACGAGCGGTTCGATCTGGCTCGCCTGGGCCCGCAGCGCGCGCACCTTCCGGTCCGCGAGCTCGTCGTCGGCGTTGAAGTAGAGGGCGAGATCCTCGAACGGTGTCGTGGGCGCACCGACGCCCTTGACCATCATGATCTCGTCGAGCGGCACGAGTGCGTTGAACTGCTGGGCCCACTCTGGGGTGTTCGTCGCGTACAGGAGCCGGTGCGGACCGTCGACGGCGCGGCACGCGAGCGTGGTCCAGCGGCCCACCGTGATGTGGTCGTCGTGGAACGTTCCTCCGTCGGGCCCGAACGTGAGCACCGAGTCCGGACGCACCTCCTCGACGATCGCGCGGAGACGCGCGACGGGCTCCCCGAGCGGCAGCGCCAGGCATCCGCCGTCCGGGTAGTCGAGCCAGCGGTGATCCTCGACCCCCAGCACCTCGAGGCACGCCGCGAGCTCGGCCTCCCGGAGCCGCTTCCGCTCCTCGATCGATCGCGGGTCGTCGTCGGGAAACCCCAGCTCGCCGTGCGTCGCCGTGACGCACACGACACGTCGTCCGGCATCTGCGGCGACCGCCATCAGCGCGCCCGCGAGGTACGCCTCGTCGTCGGGGTGGGCGAAGACGGCGAGGATCGACCCGATGTCGCTCTCCCCGACTCCCCTGCTCGTGCCCACACCCCTATCGTACGGAGCCGCCAGCACCCCCAGGGGGTCGGTGCTGTCTCACCGACACCGACTGGCGCACCTTCGCCATCGACCTCCCGGATGTGGCACTCAGCCGACGCGTCGCCGACGCGATGGTGGACTTCCGCGGCGTCGGCGCAGCCGCAGGCGGGCGGCTGCTCAACCTGTGCCGCGACCACCGGCTCCTCGACGTGCAGGCGACCGCGGCAACGCACGTGTGGTCGGCCTGGGACCCGGAGTCCGCCTCGGGTCCGCCGGGCCTCTTCCCGCTTGCGTAGCGTGCTCCCGAACCTCGTCGATGCCGGGGCACTCGACGCGGAAGACGCGCAGCGTTTCGTGCAGCTCGCCGAGGAAGCCGGAACGAACGACCGCTTCTACATGTCGGTGAGCATGACGTCCGTCTTCGGACGCAACGCGCTGATCCACTCGGCTCAGGCGGTGCGCGCCCGGGCCACCCTCACCGAGCGCCGCGTGGGCGGCGGCGAGACGGGCGAGCGGAACGCGGTACGGCGAACAGGACACGTAGTCGAGCCCGACCCGATGGCAGAAGTGCACGGATGCGGGGTCGCCACCGTGCTCACCACAGATGCCGAGCTTCACGTCGGGGCGCGTCGCCCGGCCCTTCTCGACTGCCATCTGCACGAGCTGACCGACGCCGTCGACGTCGATCGTCTCGAACGGGTTTGCCTCGATCAGCTTCTGCTCCAGGTAGCGGGGCAGGAAGCGGCCTTCGATGTCGTCGCGCGAGAAGCCGAACGTCATCTGCGTGAGGTCGTTCGTGCCGAACGAGAAGAACTCCGCAACGCCGGCGATCTGGTCGGCGACGAGCGCGGCGCGCGGTGTCTCGACCATCGTGCCCACGAGGTACTCGACGCCGGCGAGCCCTTGGCCTTCGGACGCGAGCTCGGCCGCGATGTCGCGGACCCAGGAGATCGCGAGCGCGAGCTCGGGCTCGGTGACCGCGAGCGGGATCATGACCTCGATGTGCGGGTCGCCACCCGCGAGCTTGCGCTCGATGGCCGCCTCGAACAGCGCACGGATCTGCGTGCGGTAGAGGTCGGGCTTGAGCACGCCGAGCCGCACGCCCCGGGTTCCGAGCATCGGGTTCGACTCCTGCAGCTGCTGCGCCGCATGGAGCAACGTACGACCCCGATCGTCGAGCTCACCCTTCGCCTCTCGCACGAGCAGCTCCTCGATGTTCGGGAGGAACTCGTGGAGCGGGGGGTCGAGCAAGCGCACCGTGACCGGCAGGCCGTCCATCGCCTCGAGGATGCCGACGAAGTCGGAGCGTTGGAGCTTGCCGAGCTCCTCGAGCGCGGCGAGCTCCTCGACCACGTCCTCGGCGAGGATGAAGCGCTGCACGAGTGGCAGCCGGTCGCCGAGGAACATGTGCTCCGTGCGACAGAGTCCGATGCCCTCGGCACCGAACTTGCGGGCGACGTCGGCGTCGTGGGGCAGGTCGGCGTTCGTGCGCACGCCGAGCGTGCGGAACTCGTCGGCCCACCCGAGGATGACGTCGAACGGACCGGTGGGCTCAGGGGTGATCACCGCGACCGGACCGACCACGACCTCACCGCTGGTGCCGTTGATCGAGATGACGTCGCCTTCGCGGACGATCGTGTCGCCGACCTCGAACTGCTTGCCCTCGACGTCGATGTCGAGCTCGGACGCGCCGCACACGGCCGGCGTCCCCATCCCGCGTGCGACGACCGCGGCGTGGCTGACGAGCCCACCGCGCGACGTGAGGATCCCCTCGGCGGCGATCATGCCGTGGAGGTCATCGGGCGACGTCTCCGGCCGGACGAGGATCACGGACTCGCCCGCCTCGTGGTGCGCCTCGGCGTCGTCCGCGGTGAAGTACACCTTCCCGACCGCAGCACCCGGAGACGCGTTCAGGCCCTTGGCGAGCGCGCTGTACTTCGCGCCCGGGTCGAACTGCGGGTGGAGGAGCTGATCGAGCTGTTCCGGCTGCACCCGCAACACGGCCTCTCGCTTGTCGATCATCCCCTCCTGCTCCATCTCGACCGCCATGCGGAGCGCCGCCGCGGCGGTGCGCTTGCCCACGCGGGTCTGCAGGATGAACAGGCGACCCTGCTCGATCGTGAACTCGATGTCGCACATGTCGCGGTAGTGCGACTGGAGCGTGTTCATCACGTCGAGGAGCTGGACGTGGCACTCGGCGAAGTCGTTCGCCATCGCATCGAGCGGTTCGGTGGTGCGGATGCCGGCCACGACGTCCTCGCCCTGAGCGTTTGCCAGGAAGTCGCCGTACGGACGGTTCTCTCCGGTCGCCGGGTCGCGCGTGAACGCGACGCCGGTCCCGGAATCGTCCCCCTTGTTGCCGAACACCATCGTCTGGACGTTGACGGCTGTCCCGAGGTCGTCGGGGATCTTCTCCATCTTGCGGTAGGTGTGGGCGCGATCACCGTTCCAGGAGCGGAAGACCGCCTCGATCGCGAAGCGGAGCTGCTCGTGCGGGTCCTGCGGGAACTCGATGCCCGCCTCGGAGCGCACGATCCCCTTGAAGATCTCGACCAGGCGTCGCAAGGATGCCGCGTCGAGCTCGGGGTCCGTCTCGACCCCGACCTCCTTGCGGAGCTCCTCGAGTGCGAGCTCGAACGCCTCGCCGGAGACGTCGAGCACGATCTTGCCGAACATCTGCACGAACCGGCGGTAGGAGTCGAACGCGAAGCGCTCGTTCTGGGTCTGCTTCGCCAGGCCGTTCACCGACGCGTCGTTCATGCCGAGGTTGAGGACCGTGTCCATCATCCCGGGCATCGAGAAGGGTGCGCCGGAGCGCACGGAGACGAGCAAGGGGTCGCCCTCGTCACCGAGCTGCTTGCCCATCTTCGCCTCGAGCGCCCCCAGCGATGCCGCGACCTCGTCCATCAGGCCTTCGGGCAGGTGGTTGCCGCCGGCCATGTAGGCGTTGCAGGCCTCGGTGGTGATCGTGAACCCAGGAGGCACCGGCAGACCCAGCTTGGTCATCTCGGCGAGGTTCGCGCCCTTGCCGCCGAGCAGGTACTTCTGCTCCTTCGAGCCCTCCTCGAAGGCATACACATACTTCACTGGATCACCTTTCCGACTGCCTTGCGGTGGTGGTGCGCGCGACGCTCGAACGATCCTACCGAGGCCCGTACACCGGGCCTCGGCGACTTGTCAGCCGTCGACGACGATGGTCTTCGCGATGCGGTCCTGGAGACCCTGGTAGTTCGGGTTCCGGGGCCAGGTGAGCACGCCGACGAGTACGAACATGTAGCCCAGCGGACCGACGATGCTCGACAGGAACAGACCGGCGACGAGCGGCGCCCCGTAGCGGCGGATCGCGCCGCGCAACGTGAGCGGCGAGCCGTCGGCGTAGACGGCGCGGATCTGGAGCATCTTCTTCCCGAACGTCCGACCCGTCCGCACGCTCGACGGCACCAGGTAGAGCAGCGCGAGGAGGAACACCACCAAGCTCACGCCGATCGTGATCGGCAAGAGCTCGTTGCGCAGCTCGGTCTGCTTGTCCTCTTCCTTGGTGATCTTCTTGTCGAGCGTCTTGGACTGCTTCTTGGCATCCGCCTCCGCCTGGGTGGCAGTCGCTTCGGCCTCGGTGTTGCCGTTCTTCTTGGCCTTCGCGGCCTGCGAGCTCGCCTTGTCGGCGGCCGAGTCGGCTTTGTCCTTCGCGTTGTTGTCCTTGTCGATCTGCGTGGAGACCGTGTCCAACTTGTCCTGGATCCCGGGCTTGAACTGGTCGATCACCAGCGGCGTGACGAGGAGCTGGAGCGCGATGAGGATGGACAGCACGAACACGTCGATGGTGAGGGCGAAGAAGCGGGCGCGGGGCGGCGGCGGCTGCACGCCGGGGGGCCAGCTCTTGGGCGTCGGCGGGATCTCGGTCGAGAAGAGCCCGGGCGGGCGATCGGCCATGACCCGGGCGCGATCCGCGGCGCGACGCTCGCGCGGCGTCATCTCCACCGCGTCCTCGTCGTCCTCTTCGTCGTCCGCGAAGTCCAGCGGAGTGCCGGTGTTGTCGATGCCGCGCGCCGCGTCGTAGCGCTCACGCTGCATGGGGTCGCTGAGCACCTGCCAGGCCGCGCGGATGCTCGCCTCGTCTTCGCGTGCCTCCGCGATCGCGGAGCCGCTGGGCTTCTTGGCGGTCTCCTCGCGGGTGACTGCCGCCTGCGCGTCTGCGAGTCGCTCCCGGTACGCGGAGCGGATCTCCTCCTTGGTCGCGCTCGGCGCAACGCCGAGCACGTCGTAGTTGGTCTCGTCTTCGTTCACCACGGCAACCGCTCCCGCAAGTAGGTGACCAGCCCGTCGGCCGGTACGCGTTCCTGGGACATCGAGTCCCGATCACGCACCGTGACGGCCTGGTCGTCGAGGGTGTCGAAGTCGACCGTCACGCAGTACGGCGTGCCGACCTCGTCCTGGCGCCGGTAGCGGCGCCCGATGGATCCGGCCGCGTCGACGTCGATCATGAAGTTGGGCCGCAGCGCGCCCGCGATCTCGTCGGCGACCGGTACGAGCTTCTCGTTCTTGGAGAGGGGGAGCACCGCGACCTTGATCGGTGCGAGGCGCGGGTCGAGGTGCAGGACCGTCCGCTTCTCGGTCCCGCCCTTGCCGTTCGGTACATCTTCCTCTTCGTACGCCGCGAGGAGGAAGGCCAGCGTGGCGCGATCCGCACCGAGCGCCGGCTCGATCACGTAGGGCACGTAGCGGCGGTCGTGCTCCTGGTCGAAGAACGACAGCTCCTCGCCCGAGAACTTCGCGTGCTGCTTGAGGTCGAAATCGGTGCGGTTCGCAACGCCCTCGAGCTCGCCCCAGCCCCACGGGAACTCGTACTCCACGTCGGACGTGCCGGTGGAGTAGTGCGAGAGCTCTTCGGGGTCGTGCGGGCGGAGGCGAAGGTGCTCCTCGGGGATCCCGAGGTCGCGGTGCCACTCGTATCGCGCCTGGCACCAGTACTCGTACCACTGCTCGACGTCTTCGGGCGGTACGAAGAACTCCATCTCCATCTGCTCGAACTCACGGGTCCGGAAGATGAAGTTGCCCGGCGTGATCTCGTTGCGGAAGGACTTCCCGATCTGCGCGATGCCGAACGGGGGCTTCTTGCGAGTCGTCGTCTGCACGTTCGCGAAGTTCACGAAGATGCCCTGGGCGGTCTCCGGGCGCAGGTAGGCGACGGAGGCGTCGTCCTCCACCGGGCCGACAAAGGTCTTGAACATGAGGTTGAAGTGACGGGCCTCGGTGAAGGAGTCCTTGGCACCGCAGTTCGGGCAGGCGCCGGACTTCGGGAGGTGATCCGCCCGGAACCGCTCCTTGCAGTTGCGGCAGTCGACCAGCGGGTCCGTGAACGTGGCCAGGTGGCCACTCGCCTCCCACACCTTCGGCGCCATCAGGATCGCGGCATCGAGCCCGACCACGTCGTCACGCATCTGGACCATCGCCCGCCACCAGGCGTCCTTGACGTTGCGCTTCAGCTCGACGCCGAGGGGCCCGTAGTCCCAGGTGGAACGGAACCCGCCGTAGATCTCACTGGACGGGAAGACCAACCCCCGTCGCTTGCACAGGTTGACGACGCGATCCATCTGGTCGGAGGAGGCCATACGAGACGTTGATGGTATCGCCGCGACCCCGACGATCCCCTTTCGGCACCGGCCCCGCGGTGCTGCTCAGAGCAGCGCGGCGCTGCGGAGCCGGCGGTCGGAGGCGTACTCCAGCGCCGCGATCGCGAGGCGCTCGACCTCACGGAGCACCGCCTCGGGTGGGGGGTCGTCGAGCACGCTCCGCACCTGCCCACCGACGATCCGAGCGACGACCTGGAGGGATTCGGGGGAGGTGCGGCGGCCTCCGAGGTGCCCACAATCGGCGCACAGCACGCCACCCTCCGCCAGATCGAACGCCACGAACGCGACCGGGGCGTCGGCATCCTCCCCGTCGGCCGGACCGGACCCCCGTCCACAGCGTGCACACGAGTCGAGCATCGGATGGAACCCCTCGAGGGACAGGAGCTTCCAGAAGAAGGCCGCGCTGACGATCGGTGAGGGCTCCCGGGCGAGCGTGCGCAAGGCGCTCTCGAGCATCCGGTAGAGCGCGTGGTTCGGCTCCCGCTCCATCGCGACCTGGTCCACGGCCTCCAGCATGGAGACGGCGTGGGTGAGGCAGCCGTAGTGCTCCCGCAGCGCCCGGTTCGCGTCGATCGTCTCCACCTGGGTGACGATGTCGAGCTCGCGACCCCGGTAGCACTGGAGGGCGACGTGGCTGGTGGGTTCGAGGCGGGCGCCGAAGCGGCTCCCGGGCTTGCGGACGCCCTTGGCGACGGCCCGCACCTTCCCGTGGCCCCGGGTGAGCATCGTGACGATGCGGTCCGTCTCACCCAGCTTGATGGAGCGAAGGACCACGCCCTGATCCCGGTAGAGCGCCACGACAGGAGTGTAGTTACACCCGTGTCACCCGTCGCCCGTCGAGGTGGCACCCCCTCGGGCCGGAGCTACTCGATGGCGCCGAAACGGCGGCTGCGGCTCTGGAACTCGCGGATCGCGGCGAAGAGGTCGTCGCGGCGGAAGTCGGGCCAGAGCACGTCGGTGAAGACCAGCTCGCTGTAGGCCGCCTCCCAGAGCAGGTAGTTCGACGTGCGGTACTCCCCCGAGGTGCGCACGAGCACGTCGGGATCGGGCATGTCGGGCGCGTACAGGTGCTTCTGGATCGTCCGCTCGTCGATCTTCGCCGGGTCGAGCTTGCGGCCCCGCGCCTCGGTGGCGATCGCCCGGACCGCGTCGACCAGCTCGGCCCGCCCGCCGTAGTTGAACGCGAACGTGAGGGTCATCCGCCGGTTCTTGGCGGTCAGCGCCTCGGTGTCCTCGATGTGCCGGAGCACCCGGCGGGGGACGCGCCCACCGCGGCGACCGATGAAGCGCACCCGTACCCCACGCTCGTTGAGGTCGTCGCGCCGGCGCAGCAGCAGCGACTCGTTGAAGCGCATGAGGAAGCGCACCTCGTCGAGCGGGCGTCGCCAGTTCTCGGTCGAGAACGCGTAGACGGTCAGCCACTTCAGACCGATGTCGAGCCCGCCCTCGACGGTGTCGAAGAGCGCCTCCTCGCCGGCCGCATGGCCGTCGGTGCGCTTCAGACCGCGCCGCTGGGCCCATCGCCCGTTGCCGTCCATCACCACCGCGACATGGCGCGGCAGACGGGACAGATCGATGCCGTGGGCCACGGCGGTGACGCTACCGCCGACGGCGGCGGGTTCGGGGAAGCGCGCCACCGGGGTGCGTGGGGGCCGCCCGGTACGATCCGCGCCCATGCGCTGGACCGCGGTCGTGAACCCCATCGCGGGACGCGGGCGCGCCCGCCGGTTGCTGCCTGATCTCGAGGCAGCGCTGCGGAAGCAGGGCGTCACGGTCCATGTGGGCGCGGACGTGGACGACGGGTTGCGGGCAGCCCGGGCAGCGTGCGAGCGCGGGGAAGGCGTCGTCGCGTGCGGTGGCGACGGAACCGTCGCCGCGCTCGCCGGGGTCGCGGCCGAGCACGGCGGCCCGCTCGCAGTCGTCCCGACCGGAGCCGGGAACGACTTCGCGCGCGAGCTCGGACTCGACCTCCGCCACCCGCTCCGAGCGGTGGAGCTGCTGGCGACCGGGAAGCTCCGGGGCCTCGATCTCGGCCGCGCCACCGCGGCGGACGGGTCGACGCGCGCCTTCACCACCATCGCGAACACCGGGTTCGACGCCGAGGCCAACCGCTGGGCCAACGACATCACCTGGGTGCGCGGCTCGGCCCTCTACCTGCTGGCCATCGCACGCACCGTCGCGACCTACCGACCACAACCGCTCGTCGTCCGCGTCGACGACGACGAGTGGCGTGGCCGCGCGTGGCTCGTCGCCATCGGGAACACCCGCTGGTACGCCGGCGGGCTGAAGATCACGCCCGACGCGTCGGCCGAGGACGGCCTGCTCGACGTGTGCCTGATCACCGACAAGCCGACCACGACGTTCATCGCCCGGTTCCCCAGCGTGTTCCGGGGCCACCACACCCGGGTCGACGGCGTCCAGATGCTGCGGGGACGGTCGGTCGAGGTGCACGACGACGGCGGCGGCGTCGGGCTCGACCTCTGGGCGAGCGGTGAGCGCGTCGGCCCGCTGCCTGCGACCGCGACGGTCGACCCGCAGGCGTTGCGCGTCGTCGTGCCGCCCGCTACTTGACGGTGAGCGTCGCTTCCATCCCGGCAGCGCGGTGGCCGGGGATGCTGCAGAAGATCGTGTAGGTGCCTGCCTTCAGGTCGACCTTCTTGCTCGACGTCGGCGGCACGTTGATGATGAAACCGGCGAGCGTCGGCTCCGCGAACACCAGCGTGTGCGTACCGCCCTTGTCGACGTACTTCATCTCGTTGATGCCGGCCTTGGTCGTGAACTCCGTCGACTGGAACTTCAGCTGCGGGAGGGCGTCGACCTCGACGGTGGCCACCGCCGGCCCCTTCGGCTCGACGAAGCCAGCGTTCGCCGCGACGTTCTTCTCCTCGCTCGGACCGAGCGAGATGTACCCCGCGGACACGATGAGGGCGAAGGCGCCGGCGACGAAGAGGAGCTTCGACGACGTCCGCATGCGCGGCGCGGCCGACATCATGGCTGCGCCACCCATGATGGCGACGAGCACGATGATGATGATGACCAGCGCGCCGGTCTTGCCTCCCGCGAGGAACGCGCGCGAGATGTTGAGCGACCAGACGAGCACCGCGACGATCGAGAGGATCGGGAGCGCGAACGGCAGGATCAGCCGCGTCCAGAGCGCTTCCTGCTTGGGATCCGGTGCGGCCTCGATCGCGAGCGGCGCCTCGGGAGCGTCGCCGGAGTCCCCAGGCGTGTCGGTCGTCGTGGTCGTCATCAGGTGATGATCCTCACAAGCCCATCCGGGTCAGTTCACGCTCGAGGTCCTGGCGGACCTGCGGGCGCTGGCGACGTTCCTCGTCGGCCGCCCACCGGAAGAAGAATACGGCGATCAGCGCCCAGAGCAGCATCCCGGCGCCGATCTTCATGATGAGCCCTGCGACCTGCTGGTCCTCGAGGGTCGTGAGACCCCACAGGTGCTGCTTGCCCTCGTAGAACTTGTACAGGGGGTACGCGCCGAACGTGAGGAACGACGCCGGGACCGTCGGCACGACCGACTGCAGGAAGAGGTACACGGCGCGGACCGGTGCGGCCAGGCGCGGGATCTCCGGGAGCGGGGAGAGCACCGGCATCCAGACGATCAGCGACGACACGAACAGGACCGTGTGCACGCCGAAGTGGAGGAACCCGTTCTCCAGGCTCGCGTTGACGAGCGCCGGCCAGTGGGTGACGACCAGCACGAGGTTGAAGAGGACCAGCGCGGGGAGGAACCGCGAGCAGCCAGCGCACCGCGCGGAACAGTGCGCTGCCGGGTCGGAGCACCCAGCGCGCCATCCACCCCGGCGTGCCGAGCAGCAGCAAGGGTGCCGCGACCAT
Source organism: uncultured Acidimicrobiia bacterium (assembly GCA_963720675.1). GTDB lineage: Bacteria > Actinomycetota > Acidimicrobiia > IMCC26256 > PALSA-555 > JALHSW01. The sequence continues at coordinate 1,351,208 of CAVRGH010000010.1, forward strand.
CGCGAACATCAGGTGCTGCAGCATGTGGACGCTGTAGTTCATCCGCTCGGCGACGAGGTGCACCGGCCAGTCGGCCGCGATCCAGGTCGTCAGGACCCCGAGGGCCCAGCACGTCCCTTGCAGCCGCGTGACGAGCGGGCGCCCCGGGACCGCGTACCGCGGACCGATCCGCACGACGGCGATCCAGTACCCCGCGGCCATGGCGGCGACGAGGAGCCAGACGTCGGGCTGGGCCTCCCAGCCGGGGATCTGCACCGCGCCGAGCACGTCGACCAACCCCTACGCGGCGAAGATGCTGAGCGTCGCGAGCACGATCGTGTAGAGGGTCACCGCGGCGATGCACCCGAGGATGAAGAAGCGCCGGAAGATCGGCTGGTCGGTCTGGAGATGCATGTACCAGCCCGCGACGCCGATGAACTTCACGATCGCGAGGACGAGCAGCAGCGTGATGAGCAGCCCGTCGGGGATGTCGCCGTCGAGGTACGAGATGCCGATCTCGATCGCGGTGACGATGCACAGCACCATCGCGATGACGACGTACTTGAACGGTGACGGGTGCTTCTTGATCTCGCCGGGGAGCAGTCCGGGGGCCGGCTCCATCGCGTGCGCGAGCTCACCCTTGGCCGCGATCTCGATGTCGCCGATTCGTGTGTCGCTCATCGCTTCCGTGCCTCCTCGACGCCGGTCAGCGCGGCTGGGGGACCAGGTAGATCACCGTGAAGATGATGATCCACACGACATCGACGAAGTGCCAGTACAGCCCGGCGATCTCGACGCTCTCGGCCTTCTTCGTGGGCAGCCGGCCGCGGGAGGACATGCCCCACAACGACAGCAGCCAGATGATGCCGATGGTGACGTGCGCCCCGTGGAAGCCGGTCAGCAGGTAGAAGGACGAGCCGAAGAGGTTCGTGCTGACCTTCAGGCCCTCACGGGTGAACTCGGTGAACTCGAAGATCTGTCCACCGATGAACGTCGCACCGAGCAGCGCGGTGGAGAGCAGCCAGATGCGCACGCGGCGGTGGTCGCCGCGCTGGATCGCGGCGAGGGCGAGCACCATCGTGAGGGAGCTCATCAGCAGGATGAACGACGTCGCCGAGGTGAACGGGATGTCGAAGAGCTCGCGTGGGCCCGGGCCCGAGGTGTCGCGGCCGCGGTAGAGCAGGTAGGCCGCGATGAACGCACCGAAGAAGAGGCAGTCCGACGAGAGGAACAGCCACATCGCGAGCTTCGTGTTGGTGACGCCGGTCGCCGTGGCGTGCGCGTCGTGACCCTGGGTTCCCTGGACGGGCGGGCCGCCGACCTCGGCGGTCTGCTCGCTCCCCGGACTCCTGGTGGTCTGCCCGGTGGTCTGGTCGATGGTCGCCATCCGCCGCTACCTCATGCCTCTTCGGTGCCGGGTTCGATGCTCCACGCGTACATGCCGAACAGCAGGATCAGCACCCCGATCACGAGGGGGATCCAGCTCTGGTACACCGCGGCGTACCCGATCGGCAGGAGACCGAACGCCAGGATCAGCGGGTAGATCGACGGCGACGGCAGGTGGATGCCGTGCCCGTCGTGGGACGCAGCGTCGTCCTTGTCGCCGTAGGCACCACCGCTCGGGATCGGGACGAGCATCCCCTCGTCGTCCTCGGTGTACTTGTGGTGCCAGAACTCGTCGCGGCTCGTGACCTCGGGGATCTCGGCGAAGTTGTACTCCGGCGGCGGCGAGGAGATCGACCACTCGAGCGTGCGGCCGTCCCACGGGTCGTCGCCGGCCACCTCGCCGCGCTTCAGCACCAGCGACACGATCACGTTGGTGAGGAAGACGAGCGTCGAGAACGCGATCAGGAACGCACCGATGCTCACGATCTGGTTGGTGCCCTCCCAGCCGAGACCGGAGTCGTAGCGGTAGGTGCGGCGGGGCATGCCCCAGAGGCCGAGCAGGTGCATCGGGAAGAACGTGAGGTTGAACCCGATCAGCATCGTCCAGAAGTTGATCTTGCCGAGCCGCTCGTTGAGCATCCGGCCGAAGATCTTCGGGAGCCAGTAGTACATGCCGCCGAACACCGCGAGCATCAGCCCGCCGAACAGCACGTAGTGGAAGTGCGCGACGACGAAGTAGGTGTCGGTCTGCTGCGTGTCGGCCGGGACGATCGAGTGGAGCACGCCCGAGAGCCCGCCGATGGTGAACATCGCGATGAACCCGAGCGAGAAGAGCATCGCGGTCGTGAGGCGGATTGCACCCTTCCACACCGTCCCGAGCCAGTTGAAGATCTTCACGCCGGTCGGGATCGCGATGAGCATGGTCGAGAGCCCGAACGCCGAGACCGCGACCGGTCCGAGGCCGGTGGCGAACATGTGGTGCGCCCACACTCCCCAGCCGAGGAACCCGATCGCGATGCCGGAGAACACGACGACCGCGTAGCCGAACAGCGGCTTGCGCGAGAACACCGGCAGCGTCTCGGAGACGATGCCCATGCCGGGCAGGATGAGGATGTACACCTCGGGATGGCCGAAGAGCCAGAAGAGGTGCTGATACAGCAGCGGATCACCCCCGGCCGCGGGCGAGAAGAACAGCGTGCCGAAGTTCCGGTCGGTGAACACCATGATCAGCGCCACGGTGATGATCGGCATCGCGAACACGGTGAGGAACGCGACCACCAGCATCATCCACACGAACACCGGCATCCGCATGAGCGTCATGCCCGGTGCACGCATGTTGAGGATGGTGACGATGAAGTTGATGGCGGAGGTCGTCGAGCCGATCCCCAGCATGATGATCCCGACGGACCAGAAGTCGGGACCGTGCCCCGGCAAGAAGCCCGAGTCGATCGGCGTGCTCGTGAGCGGCGTGTAGCCGAACCACCCACCGTTCGGGACGCCGTTCACACCGGGGATGAAGCTCGAGTAGAGGAAGATCGCGCCGGCGCAGACGACCCAGAACCCGAAGGCGTTGATCCGGGGGAAGGCGACGTCGCGCGCGCCGATCATGAGCGGCACGAAGTAGTTGCCGAACGCGACGGCCATCGGCATGCCCACGAGGAAGACCATCGTGGTGCCGTGCATGGTGAAGAGCTCGTTGTACTGCGCCGCGGTGAGCACGGAGCCGTTCGCCTGGAAGAGCTGCAGGCGGATCAGCAGCGCCTCGATGCCGCCGACGAGGAAGAACAGCAGCGCCGCGGCGCCGTACATGATGCCGATCTTCTTGTGGTCGACGGTGGTGAACCAGCTCCAGACGCCGGTCGTCGACTTCGGTCGACGGAGGACGAACGGGCGTCGCTCGGTGACCGCGACCGCATCCTGGACGGTGGTCATGCGCGGCACTCCCTCACGACGGTGCTCACTTCAGCTCCAGGAGATAGTCGGCCAGCGTCGCGGCCTCGGACTGCGTCATGACCGGATAGCCCTTGGGCGTGTTCTGGGTGAACGAAGGCATCCCGACGCACGTCGCCGGCGGTGGAAGGCGACAGTCCTCGGACTGCATCGGGATGAGCGACGGGGCGTCGAGGATCCACTCGATCAGCTTCTGCCGTGTGAGCTCGTAGTAGCCGCTCGCGAACGTGGTGCGGCTCGCGAGGTGCGTGAGGTTCGGGCCGTAGACGCTGATGCTGGAGTCCTCGGTCGTGTGGCAGTTGGTGCACTGGTACTTGGCGGTGAAGAGGTCCTTGGCCGCGCCGGCATCGGCCAGCGACACCGCGGGACCCTTCTGCTGGCCCGCGAGCCACGCTTCGTAGTCCGAAGGGGTCTGCGCGATGACGCGGAAGCGCATGTTGGCGTGCGAGAGGCCGCAGTACTCGGCGCACTGGCCGAGATAGGTGCCGGGTGTGTCGACCTTGATCTTCATCTGGTTGTCGTGGCCGGGAACCACGTCGCGCTTGCCGGCGAGCTCCGGCACCCAGAAGCTGTGGATCACGTTGCAGCCGGGCCCACCCTCGAAGCCACCACCCAGCGACGGGTCGCAGGCCTTCAGCGTGAGCAGCACGTCGCGACCGGTCGGGATGTGCATCTCGTCGGCGGTGACGATCTTCTTGTCGATCCCGGCCTGCTGCGGGTAGTCGAACTGCCACCACCACTGCTTGCCGACCACGGTGATGTGCACCGGGTCGGCGGGCTTCTCGGAGAGCTCGAACGTGAGCGCGACCGTCGGCACCGCGATGATCGCGAGGATCACCGCGGGGACGATCGTCCAGCTGATCTCGAACGGGGTGGAGCCGTGGATCTGCTTCGGCCGGACTTCCTTGCCCTTGCGCACGCGGAACCTCAGCGCGATGAAGACCGTCGCGCCGACGACGAGGACCAGGACGACCATCGCGACCCAGAAGACGGGCGTGAAGAGGTTGTCGATCTTCGTCGCGTAGGTGCCCTTGGGCCGGAGCGAGTTCTGGCCGTTCTCGGGGCCCGACTCGGTCGAGCACGCCGCCAGGACGAAGGCCAGCGTCGCGAGCGCAGGGATCCACAGCTTCCGCGTGAACCGCCGACGGGTGCTGCGTTGCCTCATGTCCCCCGGTTCCCCGATTCTCGACATGGAAATCTCGAAGTCTGGCGAGAACACCCCGGCAGGCGGCCGGAACCGTCGCCGAACGCCCGGACCCCGGAGCGCGTCGGCACTCTATCCCCCGTCCGTCGCGGAGCAGCAACTTGTGCGCTCGGGAAATCCCGGGGCGCTAGAAGCCCATCCGGTCGAGTGCCTGGGGCTTCCGCTGCCAGTCGCGCTCGACCCGGACCTTGGTCTCCAGGTAGACGCGGACGCCGAGCAGCGCCTCCAGGCTCTTGCGGGCCGACGTCGCGGCTCGCTTGAGGACCTCGCCGCCCCGGCCGATCACGATCCCTTTCTGGGACTCGCGCTCGACGCGGATCGTCACGAGGAGCCGGAGCACGTCGGCGGGGTGCTCGCGCTCGTCGTCCTCGTCGAGGAGCTCGCAGGACACCCCGATCGAGTGCGGGACCTCGTCGTGCATCGCGTGGAGCAGCTGCTCACGGACGAGCTCGGCCGCCACGAAGGTCTCGGGCTGGTCGGTGACGACGCCTTCGGGGTAGTAGTGCGGACCCTCGGGCATGCGCGCCTCGAGCTCACCGACCAGTGCCTCGATCCCCTCGCCGGTCTTGGCCGACACCGGCACGTAGGCGTCGAACTCCCCGAGCTTCGCCGCGACCTCGCCCAGGTGCTGGGCCACCGCACCCTTCGAGGCGACGTCGATCTTGTTGAGCACCAGGATGCGCGGCGTGGCCACCTCCCGAGCGAGATCGGCGATGAAGCGGTCGCCCGTGCCGATCGGCGCGTTCGCCTCGACGAGCAGGCAGATGACGTCGACCTCGGTGAGCGTGGCCCGGGCCCGCTCGTTCGTCCGCTCCCCGAGCGCGGTGCGCGGCTTGTGCAGCCCCGGCGTGTCGAGCAGCACGAGCTGCGAGCCCTCGCTGGTGCGCACGCCCCGCACCGTCGTGCGTGTGGTCTGGGGTCGGGGTGAGGTGATGGCGACCTTCGAGCCGACCATCTGGTTGACGAGGGTGGACTTGCCGACGTTGGGGCGGCCGATCAGCGTGGCGAAGCCCGATCGGAACATCAGCCCGCCTGCGTGGCACGGATCAGGCGTCTGCGTGAACGCATCAGCCGACTGCGTGAACGCATCAGCCGACTGCGTGAACGCATCAGGCGTCTGCGTGAACGCATCAGGCGGACGCCGCGTCGACCTCGGCGTCGTCCCCGTCCTTCGGCGCCGCGGTGGTGCGCGTGATCACCACGGAGACGATCCGGCGACCCTGGACGCGCTCGGTGCGGAACTCGAGGCCTTGGAAGCCCACCGCCTCACCTTCCTCGGGGACGTGTCCGAGGAGGTTGAACACCAGTCCGCCCACCGTGTCCCACTCGGTGTCGGGGAGCTCCATGTCGAGCTCCTCGCTCAGGTCGTCGATCGAGCACCGCCCCGGGACCCGCAACGTCCCGTCGGGAAGGTGCTCCACCGATGGGCCCTCGACGTCGTACTCGTCGGTGATCTCCCCGACGATCTCTTCGAGCAGGTCTTCGAGCGTGACCAGGCCCGCGGTGCCGCCGTGCTCGTCGATCACGATCGCCATGTGGAACTGCTTCGCCTGCATCTCGCGGAGGAGCTCGGCGACCCGCTTCTGCTCGGGAACGAACACCGCCGGCCGCAGCGACGCGCGCACCGGCCGCGACCCCTCGCCGCTACGCGCCCGTCGGACGAGGTCCTTCAGGTACACCAGCCCGACGATGTTGTCGGACGTGTCCTCGAAGGCGGGGATGCGCGAGAACCCGCCCTCGATCGCGCGCTCGATGGCCTCCTCGACGGTCGCGTCGGCTTCGATCGCGATCATGTCGGGGCGCGGGAGCATCACCTCGCGCACGACCGTGTCCCCGAACTCGAAGATCGAGTGGATGAGCCGGCGCTCCTCGCTCTCGATCGCGTCCTCGTCGGCGGCGACGTCGGCCATCGCGCGCAGGTCTTCCTCGGTGACGAACGGACCCTCCTTCAGGCCCCTGCCGGGGAGGAGGACGTTCGCGAGCCCGATGAGCGAGCTCGAGAGGATCCGCATCGGCGGGAAGACGGTGATCCCGTAGAGGAACGGCGTGCACATCGAGCGCGGCGCGGTCGGTGTGCTGGACCGCGTAGGTCTTCGGTGCGACCTCACCGATCACGAAGAAGACGACGATCTGCAGCACGATGCCCAGGACGACGCCGAGCGTCCCGGCCGCCCCCTCCAGGATGACCCCGAGGAGGGTGGCACTCGTGAGCTGCGAGACGAGGACCAGGAGCAGGACCGCGTTCAACGTGGCCTCGGGCTTCTCCAGCAGCTTCACCAGCTTCGCCGCGTGCTTGCGATCCTCCTCCTCGAGGGAGATGGCCCGGATCCGGTTCATCCGCACGAAAGCCGTCTCGGCCAGCGCGAGGAAGACGGAGAAGACGAAGAGGACGACGACCGCGAGGACGAGGAGCCAGTCCGTGCCGCTCACGGCGCCGACTTCGGGTCCGGTTGCACCGAGCCGGGTTGCTGCTCGACTGGGTGCTCGACCATCTGGAACCGCCCCAGGAGCTCCGCCTCGCGCCGCTGCATCGTGGCCGTCTCGGCAGGCTCGGCGTGGTCGTACTCCAGCAGATGGAGCGTGCCGTGGACGACCAGGAGGGCGAGCTCCTCCTCGAGCGTTCGGCCGAGCGACGCAGCCTGCCGCTGCGCCACCGCGGGGCAGACGAGGACGTCGCCGAGCACGGTCGGGGGTTCGCTCTCGTCCGACGGCGTGCCCGGCCCGCGGCCACCTTGGTCGGGTTGTCGGCCGCCGGGGAGCGCGTCGTCGTCGAGCGGGAACGCGAGCACGTCGGTCGGGCCGTCCCCGTCGAGGAACCGCTCATTGAGATCCGCGATGGTCTCCTCGTCGACGAAGACGACGGACATCTCCGCGTCCGGGGGACGCGCTCCTCGTCGAGGACCAGCTGGGCGAGCCGGAGGTAGCGGAGCACGTCGACCGCGATCGCCTCCTGCTCGTCGGCGCCGAAGACCTGCATCGACGTCGCCACGCTCACCGACTCCCCCGGTCGGGATCCGGTGCGTCGCCCGGTGCCGGTGTCGACGGTGCGGACGTGCGCGCAGAGGCGATCTCGTACGCATGCACGATGTCCTGCACGATCCGGTGGCGCACGACGTCGCTGCGGTCCAGCTCGACGAACGCGACACCATCGATGTCGCGGAGGACGTCGCGCACCGCGAGCAACCCGGACCGGCCGCGTCCCTCCGGCAGGTCGATCTGGGTGACATCACCCGTGACCACGATCCGGGAGCCGAACCCCAGTCGGGTCAGGAACATCTTCATCTGCTCGGGTGTCGTGTTCTGCGCCTCGTCGAGGATGATGAACGAGTCGTTGAGGGTGCGGCCGCGCATGAAGGCGAGCGGCGCCACCTCGATCGTGCCGCGCTCCATCAGGCGCGCGACGACCTCGGTGTCGAGCATGTCGTACAACGCGTCGTAGAGCGGCCGGAGGTAGGGGTCGACCTTGGCGAGGATGTCACCGGGGAGGAAGCCGAGCCGCTCGCCGGCCTCGACCGCGGGCCGTGTGAGGATGATGCGGTTCACCTCTTTGGCCTGCAGGGCCTGCACGGCAAGGGCGACCGCGAGATAGCTCTTGCCCGTGCCCGCCGGGCCGATCCCGAACGTGACGGTGTTCTGCTGCACTGCATCGATGTAGCGCTTCTGGCCCGAGGTCTTCGGGCGGACCGCCTTGCGCCCGCGCAGCACCTCGGTCGCAAGGACCTCGGACGGGCGCTGGTCGGAGTTCAACATGTCGATGGTCCGCCCGAGGCTCGCTTCGTCGAGGTCGTGGCCTCGTTCGGCGAGCACGACGAGCTCCTCGAACAGGCGGCCGACGCGCGCTGCTTCCTGCGCGTCACCGGTGATGGTGATCTCGTTCCCGCGGACGTGGATGCCGACGGGAAACGCGGCCTCGACGACCTTCAGCAGCTCGTCGCGGTGACCGAGCAGGTCCACCATGAGGTGGTTCCCCGGGACGAGGACCTTCAGCTGCGTCGGCGACGAAGGTGGTGGTGGCACGTTGTTCGGAGCGTAGCGGGCGATCCGGGCATGCGCGACGCCCGAAACGGTGACCGGGTCGCGCGAGCGGCGTTCGTCAGCTCGCGGCGCGCAGACCGAGCTCGTCGAGCCGGGTCGCGAGGTCCTCGGGACGGCGGCCGAGCACCGCGGCGAGCACGCGGACGTCGTCGCTGCGGATCGTGAGCATCCGACCGTTGAAGTCCTGCCGCTGCAGCTGGATCGTCGCCGCGTAGCGGGAGAGCACCTGCGCGTCGCCGTCTTCGAGCTGGCTCAGCCGCACCAGGTCGATCGTGTAGCCGGCCATCGAGTCGGTGTCGCGGCGAGTGGTCAGGTCGATGTCGACCTCTTCCTCCCGCGGCAGCAGCTGGTCGGCCGGGACGTCGAACAGCTCGGCGAGACGCAGGAGCCGCCCCACGGAGAGCGCGCGCTCGCCACGCTCGTAGGCACCGAGCACCGATGCCTTGAACTCCTTACCCGAGCGGGCCTCGACGTCATGCAGGGACAAGCCCTGCTGGCGCCGGATGGCACGCAGGCGCTCCCCGATCTGAACGGTTGCGCGACTCACGATTCTCACTCCCAGTAATCCGCCCCAGGAAAAGGTAGCAGGATTCTCCGGCGGATACCACGCTCCGTGGTCAAGGCGCCCTCACCCGCCCGGCTGCTCAGGAACCCCGATCCGCCCCGCCCCGGTGGGCCGTCAGGAGCGATGCTGCGGCCACCGCCGCGGTCTCGGCCCGCAGCACGTGGGGTCCGACACCCAGCGTGGGCACCCGCTCGGGCAGCAGGGCGAGGTCCTCGGGCGCGAACCCGCCTTCCGGGCCGACCAGCACCGTCCAGCCACCCACACCCGCGTTCCCGAGCCCGACGGCGTCCGAGCCCCCACGCTCCGCGAGCACCAGGCCGGACCGGCCCACGACCTCCTCGAGCGCGCCGAGCGCCGCGATGCGCGGCAGGCGAGCGCGGCGGCTCTGCATCGCGGCTTCCCGGGCCACGCGGATGAGCCGCTCGTCGACCGCACCGACGCGCTCGCCCTTGGGCCGAGCGACCGACCGGTGTGCGATCACGGGGAGGATCTCGTCGACGCCCAGCTCGGTGAGCTGGCGCACCACCGTCTCCGGCTTCAGCCCCTTCGTCAGCGCGAACGCGACGGCGAGCGAGGGTCGGGGGACCGGTTCTTCCTGCACGGCATCGACCGCCTCGAGGTCGAGGGCCCGTCCGTCGACGCTCCCGACCCGGTACGCGCGCCATCGCCCGGCACCGTCGGCCACCGTGAGCTCCTCGCCGACCCGCAGGCGACGCACGCGCGCGAGGTGGTGGCCGTCGGGTCCCTCCACGCGGACCGCGTCCGGGAGCGCAGCCGCGTGGCCATCGACGAGCACATGGGCCACCGCCGCGTGCGCGGCGGCGAAGGCCGGGGCCACGGGACGCCTACTTCAGGGCGGAGCGCAGCCGCCCGAGCACGCCCTTCTCGGGCGGCAGGACCGTCTCGCCCCGAGCCTCGGCGAGCTGACGCCAGAGCACCGCCTCCTCGTCCTCGAGGCGCTTCGGGACGTCGACCTCGACCCGCACGAGGAGGTCACCGCGCCCGCGCCCGCGCAACGAGGGAACGCCCTCGTGCTTGATCCGGAACACCTGCCCGGGCTGCGTGCCTGCGGGGACCGTGAAGTCGTGCGCGCCTTCGAGCGTCGGGATCTCGAGGGGGGCACCGAGCACGGCTTGGGCCACCGAGATGTGGCACGCGTGCACGAGGTCGTCGCCGCGGCGCTCGAAGTCCTGGTGCGGCTGCACCCGCACGTTGACGTAGAGGTCGCCCGGCTGCCCGCCGCGCGGCGCGGCCGGACCCCGACCGGAGAGGCGCAGGCGTTGCCCGTCGTCGACCCCGGCAGGCACCTCGACCTCGATCGTCCGGTCGTCCATGACCCGCCCGTCGCCGCGGCAGTCGCGGCACTGGGAGAGGATGCGTCGGCCGGTGCCGTCGCACACCCCGCACGGCGAGGCCGTCACGATCTGGCCGAGGATGGAGCGGCGTACCTGTCGGACCTCACCCGCGCCGGCGCACACGTCGCAGCGGCTCGGGAAGGTGCCGGGCTCGCAGCCCGAGCCCTCGCAGCGAGTGCACGCAACCGGGATCCGGGCATCGATCGGCGCCGTGATGCCGAACGCGGCTTCGTGGAGCGTGAGCTCGACCATCGCCTCGGCGTCGGGTCCCCGGGTCGGACCGGCCGGACCCCGGCGACCGAACGCGTCGCCGGTGAAGAACGCGTCGAAGAGCCCGCCGAACCCGAACGGGTCGCCCGCCGTCGGACCGCCGCCGCGCGCGCCGGTCTCACCGAACGTGTCGAAGCGCCGGCGGCGCTCCGGGTCACCGAGCGTCTCGTAGGCGACGCTGAGCTCCTTGAACCGCTCCTCGGCGTGCGGGTCGCCAGGGTTGTTGTCGGGGTGGTGCTGGCGCGCGAGGTCGCGGAAGGCGCGCTTGATCTCCGCGTCGGTGCAGCTCCGCTCGAGCCCCAGGACCTCGTAGTGGTCGCGGGTCACGAGAGGTGCTGCCCGAGCTGCTTCGACACGTTCGACACCGCGGCGAGCGCATGGCGGTAGTCCATCCGGGTCGGCCCGAGGACACCGACGACGCCGGCTGCGTGCCCGTCGACCTCGTAGGGCGCGAGGACGATCGAACAGTCGCTCAGATCGTCGAGGCTGTTCTCGGAGCCGATGCTCACCGTGAGGCCGTTGTCGATCAGCTCCCGAATCAGTGACACGACCACGACCTGGTGCTCGAGCATCTCCAGCAGCCGCGCGGCGCGTTCGTTCGTCGAGAATGCCGACTGCTCGGCGGCCAGGCGACTCGCGCCGCCCACGTACACCGGCTCGTTCGTCTCGCCGTGGGCTCGCTGGACCAGGGAGTCGCGCGCGGCGCTCACCAGCGCGTCGACCTCGGGGTCACCGGTTGCCGGGAGCTCGGGGAACGTGCCCCAGGCGACGCCACGGAGGCGCTCGTCGAGCGCCGCGGTCGCGGCGACCAGGTTCGCGTCGCTCACGTCGGCGCTGAGCGCGAGCACCTCCTTCTCGACCACACCGTTGGAGAGCACCAGGACGACCAGCACCACCTGCGGCTGGAGCAGGACGAGCTGCACGCTGCGCACCTGGGCGGCATCGGTCTGCGGCCCGACGACCACCGCGGCGTGGCGGCTCACACGAGCGAGCAGCCCACTCGTCTCGTGGAGCAGGTCCTCGAGCGCTCGGTGCGCAGACGCGAAGAAGTCGGAGACCGCCCGCCGCTGCGGGACCGGCAGGTCGCCGGTCTCGGTGAAGTGGTCGACGAAGAAGCGGTAGCCACGGTCGGTGGGCACGCGGCCGGCTGAGGTGTGCGGCTGCGCGAGATACCCGTCCCGCTCCAGCACGGTCATCTCGTTGCGGACCGTCGCGCTCGAGACCCCGAGGCGGCTGGCGCGCGCGATCGTCTGGGACCCCACCGGCTGCGCGGTCTCGACGTACTCCTCGACGACCGCGCGCAGGATCGCGGCCTTGCGCTCGTCGAGCTCCGGGTGTTCCACGGGCCTCCAGCTGGAGCGTTCGCTGATCGTTGGCACTCAATCGTACCGAGTGCCAAGCGGCTCGGCGGCCGGGGCACCCCCCGCCACCAGCAGACGGGCCGTGACGTCGGTGGCCAGCAGACGGCCCCGGCGGGTCAGGACCACCCGGTCCTCCTCCCGGACGAGGAGGCCGGCGGCGATCAGGTGGTCGGCCTCCTCGTGCATCCCGGCCGGGAGGGCCGCGCCGGCACTCGTGCGGAGCGCCAGCGTGAGCTGCTCCTCGGCTCGCGCGTCGTCGTCGAGGTCCTCGGAGCCGCCCGTCGGGTCGGTACCGGCGGCGATCGCGGCGAGGTAGCGCTCCGGGGTGCGCACGTTCCACCACCGCCGGCCGGCACGGTGCCCGTGCGCCGCGCACCCGATCGGCAGGTAGTCGCCACTCGACCAGTGCAGGAGGTTGTGCCGGCACTCGTGCCCGGGGCGGGACCAGTTCGACACCTCGTACCACGGGAGGCCCACGGCACCGAGCACTGCGTCGGCGATCTCGTACTTTGTGGCCTGGTCGTCGTCGTCTGGCGCGGGTGCGCCCGACGCGACGTTCCGGCCCAGTGCGGTGGCCGGCTCGACGGTGAGCGCGTACGCGCTGAGGTGCGGCGGCTCGAGATCGAGGGTCGCGGCGAGCGTGGCGCGCCAGTCGTCGACCGACTCGCCCGGCGTGCCGTAGATGAGATCGAGGTTGAAGGTAGTGAAGCCGACCCCGCGCGCGAGCTCGACTGCTCGCCTGACGTTCGCGGGGTCGTGGGTCCGACCGAGCGCCGCGAGCACGTGGGGCTGCATCGACTGCACCCCGAACGAGCAGCGGTTCACCCCGGCGGCATGGTACGCAGCGAGCTTGTCGCCGTCGACGGAGTCGGGGTTGCACTCGACCGTGACCTCGGCATCGGGAGCGCGCGGGATCTCCTCGAGGATCGCGACCAGTCGGTCGGCGGCCAGGAGCGAAGGTGTTCCTCCGCCGAAGAACACCGACGTGGCGGGAGGCGCATCACCGGCGGCGACGTGGCGTCGAACGTCGGCGATGCACGCGTCGACGTAGTCGTCGATGAGTGCGTCGCGGTCGGTCCACGTCGCGAAGTCGCAGTAGTCGCAGCGCGTCGCGCAGAACGGGATGTGGACGTAGACGCCGAACGCCATCGGGCGATGATCGCGCGGCTAGGTGTACTCGCCGACCAACATCCGGTGTGCGGACGGGGTGATCGCTCCAGGCGCGGCCTCATCGGTGACGACGAAGCCGTGGACGCTCTCGGGCGCGTGGAACGCGGCGATCTCGAGGTCGCGGCCGAGGACACCGGCCGAGACGAGGCCCGGAGCCGCGGCATCACCGGTCATCGCCCACAGCTGGTACGTCCGCCCCGCTGCCAGTCGGGGCAGGTCCTCGGCCATGAGGAACCCACCGCCACCCGGCAGCGTCACCACGGTCGCACTGCCTGCGCCGCCGTCCGCACGAAGCCGAACGGTCTGGGCATCGGGGTCCGCCATCGCGCCCATGGCCGCCCGGCGCATGCCGTCGTGCTCGACGCTCGACGCGACCTGATCGAGACGATCCCCTTGCTCCGCCATCCGGTCGGAGACGACCACCACGGCCACGAGCGCAGCTGCCGCGGTCGCCGCCGCGACCCCGAGCGCGACCTTCACGCCCATGCCACGTCCGCGACGGGTGGCCGCGCGCCTCGGAACCTCCATCGGCACGACGAGCCCGGGCGGGTCGGCGCCGAGCGACTCCTCGATCCGAAGCCACAGCCCGTCGGGAGCCGCGCCGCCCGAGTGCGCCAGCATCGCTGCGACCTCCTGGAGCCGCGCGACCTCGACCCGAGCCACCGGCGAGCGCGCGAGGTACGCCTCGACCTGCTCGCGCTCGTCGCCGTCGAGCGCGTCGAGCGCGTAGACGCCGAAGAGCTCCTCGAGCTCGGCCGGGGTCAGCTCTCGAGCCATGGCTCCCCCGAACCGATGGCGCCACTGCTCACGAGCTCCTCCCGGAGTCGGCCGAGCCCGGTTCGGATGCGGCTCTTCACCGTCCCTTCGGGCTCGTCGAGCAACGCCGCGACCTCCCGGTACGTGTGACCCCCGAAGTACGCGAGCTCGATCGCGGCACGCTCCTTCGCCGACAGCTGCTCCAACGCCCCGCGTACCTGTTCGGCGAGCGCGAGGTCCCAGACCTCGCGCTCCAGGTCGTACCCGGACTCCGCGGTGCGGCGCGCGTCGCGCTCCTCTCGCGCACGCCGCGACGACTCCGAGCGCACGAGATCGACGGCGCGACCATGGGTCTGCGCGAGCAGGTACGAGCGCAGGGAGCCTCGCGCCGGGTCGAACTTCTCGGGATCGTTCCAGAGACGAAGGAACACCTCCTGCACGACCTCCTCCGCGAGCGACCGGTCGACCACGATGCGCAGCGCGAGGCCGAACGTCGCCCCGGCGTGGCGGCGGTACGCCTCAGCGAGCGCGGCCTGGTGGAAGCGGCCGATCGCGACGACGAGCTGCGCATCGCTCGCGTCGCCGTGTTCGTCCGGTCCCATCCCACGCTCCCGCTCGAGGTCGTGCTCCCGTGAGCAGCCTCCAGGGAGGAGTTCGACGCCACGCGCCACCCTGGATGGCCCGAATAGCCTCGCCGATCGTGGCCGCCGGCGATGCGTTCGAGCTCGGGGCCGACGCCGAGCCCTTCCGGGCCGAGGCCCGGGCCTTCCTGGCCGAGCACGCCCCGGACGGCCGCTTCCCGACGGACTTCCCCCACCGCCTCGCAGCAGCGGGCCTGGTCGCCCCACACTGGCCCCGACCGTGGGGTCTCGACGCGGGTCCGCTCCAGCAGCTCGCGGTGGACGCCGAGCTCCGCGCTGCGAAGGCGCCTCGCCCCTTCAACCCGATCGGGATCGGGTGGGCCGGCCCGACCCTGCTGGTGGCCGGGACACCGGCGCAACAGCAGCGGTGGATCCCCGGGATCCTCGACGGCACCGAGATCTGGTGCCAGCTCTTCAGCGAACCCGGCGCGGGGAGCGACCTCGCTGCACTGTCGACGCGGGCGACCCGGGACGGCGACGAGTGGATCGTCAACGGTCAGAAGGTGTGGACGACGTTCGCGCACCTGGCGCGCTGGGGGATCCTGCTGGCGCGCACCGACCCGAACGCCGAGGCGCACCACGGCATCAGCTACTTCGTCGTCGACATGCGCTCGCCGGGCATCACCGTGCAGCCGATCCGGCAGATGGACGGCAACGCCGACTTCAACGAGGTCTTCCTCGACGAGGTGCGGGTCCCCGCGGCAGCCCTGGTCGGGACCGAGCACGACGGCTGGCGACTCGCGAAGGTGACGCTGGGCAACGAGCGCGTCTCGCTCTCGGGCGAGGGTGCGCTCTGGGGCCAGGGCCCGACCGCGGACGAGGTGCTCGACCTCGTCCGTGCGCACGGCGGGACCGAGGACGCCGTCCTGCGTCAGCGCCTTGCCGCACTGCACGTCGAGGCACAGGTGCTGCGGCTCATCCGCTTGCGGACCTTGTCGGCGCGCGTGCGCGGCCTGGAACCCGGCCCGGAGGCATCCGTACGCAAGGCGCTCTCCGACGAGCACGGCCAGCACGTCATGGCGCTCGCACTGGAGCTCGCGGGCACCGACGCGCTCCTCGCAGACCGAGGCCCGTTCGGGACCGACACCCGCCTCTGGGCCGACGGATACCTCTACTCCCGCGCACTGACGATCGGCGGCGGTACCAGCGAGGTGCAGCGCAACATCATCGCCGAACGCGTGTTGGGACTCCCGCGCGACACGGAGCCCACATGAAGATCGACGAGTCGGCGCAGCCGAGCTTCGCGGCGTGGATCCGGGAACAGGCCCGAACCGAGCCCCGCACGTTGCGCACGCATCGCCGGCCCGCGCTGCAGGACCTGCGCTGCCATCCTGACCTGTGCGACCGCCTCGAGGCGGCGGCAACCGACCTCGCCGGCGTGAAGGAGCGGTTCCTGTGCGGCTTCCCGGTCCTGCTGCACTCCGACGGCACGGTCTTCGGCGTCGCGGCGGGCACGACGTGGATGGCGCTACGCCTGCCCGCCATCGCGCGTGGTGCGGTCGTGCGGACCACGTGGGGGACGCGCGGCCTGGGCGGCGACTGGATCGACGTGGACCCGTGGCTGGCGGAGATGGACACGAGGGACGGCACTCGGCGCCTGCGGGGTTGGTGCCACGCTGCGTTCGACCATACCTTCCGCGACCCGGGAAACCCCCCGGGCGGCCGGTTCACTCGTCGAGCGTGAGCGCGGCGACGAACGCCTCCTGCGGGACCTCCACGCTGCCGATCTGCTTCATGCGCTTCTTCCCCTCCTTCTGACGGTCGAGGAGCTTGCGCTTGCGGCTGACGTCACCGCCGTAGCACTTCGCGATGACGTCCTTACGCTTCGCCTTGACCGTCTCGCGGGCGATGACACGCCCGCCGATCGCCGCCTGGATCGGGACGTCGAACAGCTGCCGCGGAATCAGCTCGCGCAGCTTCTCGGTCATGCGCTTTCCGTAATCGTACGCCTTGTCCTTGTGCATGATCGTGGAGAACGCGTCGACGGGCACGCTGTTGAGCAACACGTCCACCTTGACCAGGCTCGCGACGCGATAGCCGGCCGGCTCGTAGTCGAGGCTCGCGTAGCCGCGCGTTCTCGACTTCAACTGGTCGAAGAAGTCCATGACGATCTCGGCGAGCGGAATGATGTACACGAGCTCCACGCGCTCTTCCGACAGGTACTCCATGCGGGTCTGCTCGGCCCGGCGCTGCTGGCAGAGCTCCATGACCGCGCCGACGAACTCCGTCGGCGTGAGCACCGTCACGGTGACGAACGGCTCCTCGATGTGCTCGATCTGGTTCGGCGTCGGCAGGGCCGACGGGTTGTCGACCACCTCGTCGCGACCGTCGACCATGTGCGCGTGGTACTCCACGTTGGGCGCCGTCGCGACGAGCGAGAGGTCGTACTCGCGCTCGAGGCGCTCCCGGATGATCTCCATGTGCAACAGCCCGAGGAAGCCGCAACGGAATCCGAACCCGAGCGCACCGGAGGTCTCGGGCTCGTACGTGAACGACGAATCGTTGAGCCGCAGCTTCTCCATCGCTTCCCGGAGGTCGGCGTACTCGTCGCCGACGACTGGATACAGGCCACAGAAGACCATGGGCTTCGGGTCGCTGTAGCCCGGGAGCGCAGCACCGGGATGCGCGGCCGTCGTCACCGTCTCGCCCACGCGCGCTTCGCCGACGTCCTTGATCCCGGCGATGAGGTACCCGACCTCGCCCGGGCCCAGCGCCGCCACCGGCGTGAGGCCCGGGGCGCGCACACCGACCTCCTCCGCATCGTGCTGCGCGGCCGCGTTGACGTACCGAAGGCGCGCACCGGTCACCAAGGTCCCGTTGAAGACGCGGACCGCGCTCACCACGCCGCGGTACGCGTCGTAGTACGAGTCGAACATGAGCGCCTGCAGCGGAGCCCCCGCGTCCCCCTTCGGTGCGGGGATCCGGTCGACGACGGCGTCGAGCAGCTCCGCCACGCCGTCACCCGTCTTCGCGGAGATCCGCAGGATCTCGTCGGCCGGGATCCCGAGCACCCGCTCGATCTCCGCCGCGCGCTTGTCGGGCTCGGCAGCCGGGAGGTCGATCTTGTTCAGCGCGGCGACGATCGTGAGGTCGGCCTCGAGCGCCGAGTAGCAGTTGGCGAGGGTCTGGGCCTCGATCCCCTGGCTGGCGTCCACCAGGAGGATGGCGCCCTCGCAGGCCGCCATGCTCCGGGACACCTCGTACCCGAAGTCGACGTGGCCGGGGGTGTCGATCAGGTGGAGGATGTGGTCCTTCCACGTGAGGCGGACGTTCTGCGCCTTGATGGTGATGCCGCGCTCCCGCTCGAGGTCCATCGAGTCGAGGTACTGGGCCCGCATGTCCCGCAGCTCCACGGCGCCGCACAGCTCCAGGAGCCGGTCGGCGAGCGTGCTCTTGCCGTGGTCGATGTGGGCGACGATGGCGAGGTTGCGGAAGCGCTCGAGGGGGGTCGACGTCATTGCTCCCCGAGTCTCGCAGAGCGGGCGTCAGCACCAGGACTGCGGCCCCGGTGTGACCAGGTTTCCGGGCGCTGGTAGCCTGATCGTTCCTCACACACCGGCAGCACAGCAGCGGAGCCTCACTCGACCATGGCGAACATCAAGGGTCAGATCAAGCGGAACCGGCAGAACGAGACGCGTCGGCTCCGCAACAAGGGCGTGCGCTCCGAGCTCAAGACCCGTGTGAAGGACGCGAACGAGGCGGTCGACGCGAGTGCCGACGACGCCCCCAACAAGGTGCGCCTCGCCCAGAAGCGGCTCGACAAGGCCGGCGCCAAGGGCCGCATCCACAAGAACCAGGCGGCCCGCCGCACCTCGCGCCTCATGAAGCGCGCGACCAAGACGGCCTAGCGACCCGCTCGGGCGCTGAGCCCGCAGAGCCGCACCACCAGCACGTCGAGCACCGCCTCCCCCGGGATCGCCCGCGCCCCCTTCAGGTCCACGTCCGCGCGCGCGAGGTGGTCGAACGCCTGGCGCAGTCCGTCGGTCCCGAGCGCGCGGGCCTGCTTGAGCCGGTAGCGCGCCGAGTTCGGGTTGGTGCGGCCCCCGAGCGCCGCGGCCGCGTCCTCGGCGCTGCGGATCTCCGGGTCGTCGAGCTTCAGCAACCGGCGATAGTGCGAGTGCAGGATCGCGACGACCTGCAGCGGGTGCACCGGCTTGGGCTGGGTCGGGCTCGTCACCGTCAGCAACCGGTGCAGGACGGTCAAGGCACTCGACCGGTCTCCCTTCTCGATCGCGTTCGTGAGGTCCCACACCGGGACGCTCCCCTCGCCACCGAGATAGGGCGCGATCTGACCACCGTCGAGCTGGGCGTCGGGGCCGTACGCACCGGCGAGGGTCTCGACGATCCCGGGGAGCAGGCCGGCGTCGCCACCGACGTGTGCGAGCAGCGTCTTGGCCGCGTCGGGCCTGAGCTGGAGGTCCGCGGCCGTCAGCTGCTCCGACAGCACGTCGCTCGCCTTCGTGGCGCTCGGCGTGTGCACGGTGCCGTGCTTCTTGACCGCACTCTCGAGGCTCTTCGCGAGCGCACCACCGCCTGCGACGAGCACCAGCTCCGTCGTCGGCAGCGGATCCTCCAGATAGCGACAGATCGGTTCGACCTCGGCCGCGGTGAGCACACCGACGTCGCGCAGCACCACCACCCTCGACTCGGTCATGAACGGCGGGGTGCTCGCCCCGTTCAGGGCGGCGTCCAGCACCGCGACACGCGCGTCGCTGCCACCCCCGTCGCCCTCGCCACTGCCCTTCGCCGGCACGGTCGTGTCCTCGAGCGCGAGGGTGCGGTCGTCGGCACCGAGGAGCTCCGCGATGAGCTGTTCGGCTGCATCGGAGCGCAGGATCGGGTCGTCGCCCTTGACCAGGTGTGCGCTCATTCGTCGCCACCGGACCGGGTGCGGGTCTCGAGGATCGCTTCCACCGTCCGACACACTCGCACGCTCCCGGCGACGTCGTGGACGCGCACGATCCGGCAGCCGTGGGCCACGCCGTAGGCGACTGCGGCGAGGGACGCATCCCGTCGATCGTCGATCTCCAGGTCGAGGAGCTCGCCCAGGAATCGCTTGTTCGAGGCCGAGAGCAGCAGCGTGTAGCCCGCGGCCGCGAGGACGTCGCTCTCCCGGAGCAGCACCGCGCTCATCGTTGGCGTCTTGCCGAGGTCGAGCCCGGCGTCGACCGAGATCTGCTCGCGAGCGAGGCCCGCGGCTTCCGCGCGCCCGGCTCGATCCAGCAGGAAGGCATGCACGTCGGCGACCAGGTCGTCGTAGTGCGGATCCGGGTCGGGAACGCGTGGGGCGAGTCGGATGTGCGTGGCGACGACGGACACGTCGTGCTTCGCCGCGACCGCGAGGTACTCGGGATCACCGAACCCGCTGATGTCGTTCCCGACGACGGCGCCGACCCGGCACGCTTCGTCGAGCACGCTCGCCCGCCACGTGTCGACCGACACCGGCACGCCGAGCCGTTCGCGCAGCGCCTCGATCGTGGGGATGACCCGGTCGAGCTCCTCGGACTCGGTGACCTCGGGGCCAGGACCGGCCTTGACCCCGCCGACGTCGAGGAGGTCGGCGCCATCGACGACGAGCGCCTCGGCGCGGCGCAGGAGGTCGTCGAGCCCGAAGGTCGCGCCCTGGTCGTAGAACGAGTCGGGGGTGCGGTTGAGGATCCCCATGACGAGGGTGCTCGTCGTCAGGTCGTGGACGACGTCACCGAGACGGTAGGACCAAGGCACGCCGGCGGAGCATACGACGGCGACGGGTGAGCGCCGCGAACGCGAGGATGACGACCCCCACGGCGACGCCAGCCCCGATCGCCACGGCGTCGACCGCCACCGGGACACGGGCCGCGGCGTCAGCGAGGCCGAGCACCGCGTCGGCGAGCACCCGGGTCGGCCACTGCAGGGCGGTCGCGACCACCGGCACCCGGGTCCGGAGCACGCCTGCCACCGAGCCCGCGGCCAACCCCCACATGGTCAGCGGGCCGGCGAGGGGCACGGCGAGCAGGTTGACGGGCACCGCCACGAGCGGGATCGACCCGAAGACCGGTACCAGGACCGGGGCGACCCCGACCTGCGCGGCGGCGGTCGTCGCGAGCGACTCCCGGAGCCACTGCGGGCCTCGGACGCTCGCGGCGAACGGCGCCGCGAACAGCGCGATCCCGAGGCTGGCCCCCACCGAGAGGAGGAAGCCGACCGAGT
Organism: uncultured Acidimicrobiia bacterium; assembly: GCA_963720675.1. Lineage (GTDB taxonomy): Bacteria > Actinomycetota > Acidimicrobiia > IMCC26256 > PALSA-555 > JALHSW01. The sequence continues at coordinate 1,372,069 of CAVRGH010000010.1, forward strand.
GCACGAGGAAGGGGTCGAGCAGGAGGAGCGCCGTCACCGCGAGGCCCAGGATCCTGACCGTCTGGGCCGGCCGCCCGAGGTGGACGGCGAGGACCGCGACCGTCGCCATCGCACAGGCTCGCAAGACCGACGGCTCCCATCGCGTCATCGCCCCGAACACGAGGAGCAGCGCGACCACGGCGGCCAGCCGCCCGCCACGCGGGAGGCGACGCAGCGCAGGACCGAAGAGCGCGAGCACGAACGCGACGTTGGCGCCCGACACCGCGAGGAGGTGCGACAGGCCGGCATCACGGAACTGCTGCACCACGGGATCGGGGAGGTCGCGCGTGTCCCCGAGCAGGAACCCGGCGACGAGCGCACGCTCCGTCGGCGGTAGTGCGTCGGTGCCCCGCAGCACGAAGCCGCGCGCCAGATTCGCGACCCCGGAGAGTGGCGACGAGGGGTGAGAGGCATCGACCAAGTCGGTGGCGGTGACCGCCGCGACCACATGCCGCCACCGCAACCGCACCTCGAACGCGTCGAGCGGCCGGAGGTAGCCACGCAGGACGACACCGTCACCCGCGTGCAGCACCGCAACGCGCCCGGTCGCGTCGGCCTCGGCGTCGACGAGCACGGTGCGGTGCACGGGTGCGAAGCCGCGACCGCTCCCGACGAGCTGTGCTTCGTCGACCCGGACCAGCACGTGGGTGGACCAGCGGGTGCCGTCGGGGTCCTCGACCAGCGTCCCGCGGACCACCACGTCGGCGCGGCGGTCGGCCGCAGTTGCCAAGGGCCAATGCACGAGCCCGTCGAGTGCACGCCGCTCGAGACTGCACCCCGCGAAGACGAGCGCGAGCAGGGCGAGCGATGCTCGGGTCCGCGGGTCGATCCGCCCCACCATCCCGACGAGGCACGCGAACGTCAGGACCAGCGTCAGCACCGACGCCGACGGTCCGAGGGCTTCCCCGAGGAAGATCCCGCCGACCACCGCGACAGGGACGAGCGCGCCGCCCGCTGCTCGCACTCAGACGGCGACCAGGTCGCGCAGGTCGGCGAAGCGCTTCTCGCCGATGCCGCGGACGTCGCGCAGCTCGTTCACGCTCTTGAAGCCGCCGCGCTGGTCGCGCTCGGTGAGGATGGCCGCGGCGAGCACCGGCCCGATGCCGGGCAGCTCGTCGAGCTGGTCGAGCGTCGCCGCGTTCAGGTTCAGCAGACCACCCGAGGTCGCGCCCGGGGTGCTCACGTCCGGCGCGCCCGTGTCCGCGGGGCCGGACGGCGCCGGGTCGCCGATGCGTTGCACCAGCACGCGCTCCCCGTCGGCGATCTTCGCAGCGAGGTTCAGGCGATCGAGGTCGGCCTCCGGGAGCCCACCCCCGGCCGCTTCCACGGCGTCGATGACCCGCGCGCCGAGGGCGAGCTCGACGACCCCCGGGCGCGCGACGGCGCCGGCGACGTGAACGATCACCCGCTTGCCCAGCGTCGTGGTCGTCGGCTCGGCGCCCGTCGCCCGCGGGCGGGTGGAGGCGGTCGTCCCCGCGCGGCTCGGCGCAGACCGCGGTGATGCCGACGGCTCCACCCGCGCCGACCCGGTACCAGACGACGCCCGCCACGACCGCGACTGCGACCAGGAGCGCGAGGCCGAACCGCGCGTCGCCCCGCCAGCGAGCGACGAGGTCGCGCCCGCGGTCCCAGCCGCTGCCCCACCCGGCACCGGCCGACCGCCGCCGCCGGCTCCCCCGGGACCGGTCGTCACCCCAGAAGCCAGGATCCGGACCACCGGGGCCGCGCGGCGCCGGACCGGCGGCGCGCGCCGTCTCCAGGCGGTCGTAAGGATCGTGGGGCTGCGACACGACGGCCTCCGTGGGGGGACAGCACGGAGGAAGCGCGGGCCGGCCGGGTGTGACGGGCCGAGCGCCGGTGTCAGTCGACGACGAAGTTGACCATCTTGCCCGGGACGGCAACGACCTTCCGGATGGTCGTGCCCTCGAGCAGCGCTGCGACCTTGGGCTCGGCCCGCGCCGCAGCCTCGAGGGCTGCGGCGTCGGCGTCGGCCGCGACGCGGACGTGCCCGCGCAACTTTCCCTTGATCTGGACCGGGATCTCGATCTCGTCGTCGACCAGCCACGCGGGATCCGCGTCGGGGAACGGCTCGTAGGTGAGGCTGGCGTCGTGGCCCAGCCGGGCCCACAGCTCCTCGGCGACGTGCGGGGTGAGCGGCGCGAGCATCAGCACGAGCGGCTGCACGACCTCGAGCGGCGCGGCGCCGCGATCGGCCACCACCTGGGTGAGCCGGTTGTTGAGCTCGAACAGCCGCGCGATCGCGGTGTTGAACTTCAGCTCGGCCATGTCGTCGCGCACGGCGGCGATCGTCCGGTGCAGGAGCCGCTTCGTGTCGTCGTCGACCGGCGCACCGTCGACCCGCGCTTCGCCGGTGTCCTCATCGACCACGTTGCGCCACAGGCGCTGGAGGAACCGATGCACGCCGACGATGTCGGCGGTGCTCCACGGCCGGCTCGCGTCGAGCGGCCCCATGAACATCTCGTACAGGCGGAGCGTGTCCGCGCCGTAGTCGTCATAGATGTCGTCCGGCGTCACGACGTTCTTCAGGCTCTTGCCCATCTTGCCGAACTCGCGGAACACCTCGGCGCCCTCGAAGACGAACTTGCCGTCGCGCTCCTCGACGGCGGACGCCTCGACGGCCATGCCGCGCTCGTCGCGGAACGCGGGAGCCTGGATGTAGCCCTGGTTGTAGAGGTGGTGGAACGGCTCGGGGGTCGACACGACGCCGAGGTCGAAGAGGACCTTGTGCCAGAACCGCGCGTAGAGGAGGTGCAGCACGGCGTGCTCGACGCCGCCGACGTAGAGGTCGACGCCGCCGCTCGGTTCCATCCAGTAGCGCTCGACGGTTGGGTCGACCATCGCGTCCTCGTTGGTGGGGTCGAGGTAGCGGAGGTAGTACCAGCACGATCCCGCCCACTGCGGCATCGTGTTCGTCTCGCGGCGGTAGGTCTGCATGCCGTCACCGAGATCGAGCTCGACTTGCAGCCACGCCTCTGCGCTGGCGAGCGGCGGCTCGGGGTCGCTGTCGGCGTCTTCGGGGTCGAGCGCACGAGGGCGGAAGTCCTCGACCTCGGGGAGCTCGACGGGCAGCAGGTCCTCCGGCACGGCATGGGGCGCACCCTGCGCGTCGTACACGATCGGAAACGGCTCTCCCCAGTACCGCTGCCGGCTGAAGAGCCAGTCGCGCAGCTTGTACGTGATCGTCGCGGCGCCGGTTTCCACCTCCTCGAGCCACTGGACGATCTGCGCCTTCGCCTCCTCGATCGCCAGGCCGTCGAGGAAGCCGCTGTTGATCGCCGGCCCGTCACCAACGTATGCCTCGCCCTCCCACCCGTCGGGAGGCTGCACGGTGCGGATGATCGGGAGGTCGAACTCCTCGGCGAACTGCCAGTCGCGCTCGTCCTGCCCCGGCACCGCCATGATGGCGCCGGTTCCGTAGCCCATGAGGACGTAGTCGGCGATGAACACCGGGATCGACGCGTCGTTCACCGGGTTGCGCGCGTACGCGCCCGTGAACACCCCCGTCTTCTCGCGACCTTCGGCCTGACGCTCCAGCTCGGACTTCTGCGCCGCGAACGCGCGGTACTTGGCGACCGCCTCCGCGGGCAGCACGTCGGTGCCGAAGACCCCTCGCCACGACGCCGGGATCGACGTCGCCTCGTCGCCGACGTTCGCGCTCGGCCAATCGGTCGGGACGATGCGGTCGACCAGCGGGTGCTCGGGTGCGAGCACCATGTACGTCGCTCCGAACAGGGTGTCGGGGCGCGTGGTGAACACCTCGATCTCGATGTCCTCGTGGCCCACGACCGGGAAGACGACCGACGCGCCAGTGCTCCGGCCGATCCAGTTCCGTTGCATCGTCTTGATCGACTCGGTCCAGTCGAGCGTGTCGAGGTCGGCGAGCAGCCGGTCGGCGTAGGCGGTGATGCGCAGCTTCCACTGCTCGAGCGGCTTGCGGAAGACCGGGAAGTTCCCGCGATCGCTGCGCCCGTCGGCGGTGACCTCCTCGTTCGCCACGACGGTGCCCGAGCCCGGGGCACCAGTTGACCGGAGCGTCCTCGAGGTACGCGAGGCGGTAGGAGTCGACGACCCTGCCGCGCGTGGCGGCGTCGAGCTCGGACCACGCGAGCCCGTCGGGGTTCGCCGCCGAGACCGGTTCCCGGCTGCCGGCCTCGAGCTCGGCGACCAGCTCGTCGATGGGCCGCGCCCGGTCCGCGTCGCTGTCGTACCAGGAGCCGTAGATCTGCAGGAAGATCCACTGCGTCCAGCGGTAGTAGGGAACGTCAGTGGTCGACACGCTGCGCCGGGAGTCGTGGCCGAGCCCGAGCGCCCGCAGCTGGCGGCGCATGTTCGCGACGTTCGCCTCGGTCGCGGCGCGCGGGTGCTGCCCGGTCTCGAGCGCGTACTGCTCGGCCGGGAGCCCGAAGGCGTCGTAGCCGAGCGTGTGCAGGACGTTGCGTCCGTTCATCCGGTGGAAGCGGGCGTACACGTCGGTCCCGATGTACCCGAGCGGGTGCCCGACGTGGAGCCCCGCGCCGCTCGGGTACGGGAACATGTCGAGCACGTAGAGCTTCTCGCGGTCCCGCATCGCGTCGAAGCCCTCGTCGAGCACGCCCGTCGGGTTCGGTGTCCAGAACGTGTGGTGCTCGTCCCAGTAGCCCTGCCAGCGCGCTTCGATCTCGTTGGCGAGGCGCGCGCCGTAGCGGAACTGCGGCGCGGAGTCTTCGGGGGCTGCGCTCGGGGCGTCGGTCATCGCCGACGAGCGTAGCGAGGGGCCGTCACGAGTCCGCCGTTCGTCGTTGTGTCGTACCCGGCTGCCAGAGTCGGAACATGTGTTCAGTCTGCACCGAGTTCGAGGAGCGACAGTCGTCGCTGGTACGGTGGGTGCCCTAATCGGGCCTGTGGCTCAGTCTGGCAGAGCACCTCCATGGCATGGAGGGGGTCGCGGGTTCAAATCCCGCCAGGTCCACCTCGATTGCGAGTGCTTCATGCTCGCCGGCTTGGTCGCCGGCGAGGGTTCGTTCTTCGTCGCGGCGGCGCACCCTCCGACTCGCAAAGACGGCTCAGCCCGTCTGCGTTTCTGGTTCTCGATCACGATGGCGTCGCGCGATCGAAGGGTTCTGGAACAGCTGCACGACCTCCTGGGCGTCGGTTCGATCGAGGATCGGCCATCACGCAACGGTCGGTGGCAGCCGACGGCCAAGCTCTCGGTGTCGTCGCGCCTGGCACACCGAACTGTCACGATCCCGTTCTTCGACGAGTTCCTGTTGCCGTGTGGGAAACGGCGGCAGTTCGACGCCTGGCGCGACGAGTTCGAGGCCTACGAGCGCGCATATCCGACCCGAATCGGTTTCGGGCCATCGAGCTGCTCGATCGACGGCTGTGAGCTTCCGGTCCGTGGACGCGGACTGTGTCGGAGGCACTACTACCGTGCGACCGGCTACTGAACCCTTCGCGGCGTTCGTCGGAGGCTTCGTCGCCGCGGAAGGTGCCTTCGTCCGGTCCGGCGATCCGCCCACATTCCGGTTTGCCGTCGGCCTCGGGGCGTCCGACTCGAAGGTCTGCGAGCTCCTCCGGGACTTCTTCGGGTGCGGATGGGTCCACGTCTCGGCTCGGCGGCAGGCCGACTACGACGACGAGGTGCAGTTCGTGGTCGGTGCGATCCGCGATCACCTCGGGGTCACGATCCCCTTCATGGACGAGCACCTTCCGCCGTCGTACAAGCGACAGCAGTACGTCTCCTGGCGAACGTCACTGCTCGAGTACTGGGAGCACCGCGCCCGACGGCGCCGACCGTGCACGATCCCGGGATGCGAGCTGCAACGGAAGGCATGGGGGCTCTGTCGCCCGCACCTTTGGGAGATTCGGAGGCAATAGCCGAAGCACCCGGGCAGAATCGCTGCGAGAACGCAGCCCGGTGCTCCGTAGACTCGGACCTCCATGATCGGCGTCATCGACTACCGCGCCGGGAACGCGCCGAGCGTCGGCTTCGCCCTCGAACGGCTCGGCCTGGAGCACCGCCTCGTCACCACCGGTGACGAGCTCGCCGGCTGCGACCGCCTGATCCTCCCCGGCGTCGGTGCGGCGCGGGCGACCCTCGACTCGCTCGCCGACTCGGGCCTCGTCGAGCCGCTCTCGGTCCGGGTCCGAGACGACGGCGTGCCGTTCCTCGGCATCTGCATCGGGCTCCAGGTGCTGTTCGAGCACTCGGCAGAGGGTGACGTGGCCGGTCTCGGGTGGATCCCGGGCGACGTCCGGCGCTTCGACGACGAGCTGCGGGTGCCCCAGATCGGCTGGAACTCGGTTCGGCTCCGCCGTGCGCACCCCGTCACCGCGGACTTCCCCGACGGCGGCCACGCGTACTTCGTGAACTCGTACTACGCAGCCCCGGCCGACCCCGGCCACGTCCTCGGCGAGACGGCGTACGGCGTGGAGTTCTGCTCGATCGTCGCCAGCGACAACGTGGTCGCGACCCAGTTCCACGCCGAGAAGAGCGGCGAGCTCGGCCTCCGCCTGCTCGGGTCCTTCGCGAGCTGGAGGCCCTGATGCTCACCAAGCGGCTCATCGCGTGCTTCGACGTCGTCGAGGGTCGGGTCACCAAGGCCCAGCAGTTCCAGGACAACATCGACGTCGCGCCCGCCGACGAGCTCGCGCGCCACCTCTACGACGACCAGATCGACGAGATCGTCTTCTACGACATCAAGGCCAGCGCCGAGAAGCGCAAGATCGACCTCGACACCGTCCGCAAGGTCGCCCACCACGTCTTCGTGCCGTTCACGGTCGGTGGTGGGATCCGGTCGGTCGACGACATGTTCGAGGTGCTGAAGGCCGGTGCCGAGAAGATCAGCATCGACTCGATGGCGGTACGCAACCCCGACATCATCCGCGCCGGCGCCGAGGCGTTCGGTCGGCAGTGCATCGTGCTCAGCACGCAGGTGAAGCGGGTCGGGGTCCGGCAGGGGATCCCGAGCGGTTACGAGGTGTTCATCGACGGCGCCCGCGAGGCGACCGGTCTCGATGCACTCGACTGGGTGCGGCGCGGCGAGGATCTCGGCGCGGGCGAGATCGTCGTGAACAGCATCGATCGCGATGGCACCGCGACCGGCTACGACCTCGACATCACGCGTTCGGTGGCCGACTGCGTGAACGTGCCGATCATCGCGTCGGGGGCGCGGGGACCGTCGAGCACATCGCTGACGGGTTGACGGCCGGCGGTGCACAGGCCGCGATCATCAGCTCGATCCTGTACTCGCCCCGCCTCGACCGGAACGTCGGGGTGCGCGAGCTCAAGGCCGGCCTCGCCGAACGCAACGTACCGATGCGGCCGTTCCTCGACTGACGGTCAGCCGTCGGCTGCGACAGCCCGAGGTTCCGCGAACGGGATGCGAGGTGCATCCGCCCACAACCGATCGAGGTCGTAGTACGCGCGCGTCTCGTCGAGGAAGACGTGGACGACGATGTCGCCGTAGTCGAGCAGCACCCAGGAGAGGTCGTCACGACCCTCGGAGTTGATCGGCTTCGAGCCGTCGTGCCGCTTGAGCGCGAGCTCGATCTCGTCGACGATCGTGCGCGCCTGCCGGGTGTTGGTCGCGCTCGACCAGCACGAAGCACTCGATGATCGAGATGATCGGTCCGACGTCCAGGACCACGATCTCGAGACCGCTCTTGGCCGAGGCGGCGGCCGCGGCGACGAGTGCTCGGGTGGAGGCGTCCGATGCCGGGCTGGTCAAGCGGTCGGCTTCCCGGTGGCCAGGCTCAAGGACGGGAGCTCCCGGACGTCATGATCCCCGAGCATAGAGCCCGCGATCGCGGATCTGGCGCACGACGGCAGACGGGACGAGGCCCGCCACCGGGAAACCTCGCTGCAAGCGGCTTCGGACCTCGGTCGACGAGACGTCGAGGCGCGGGATGGCCAGGTGCTCGACGCTCCACCCGTCACCGGGAGGCACGGCGTGCTCACCCTCCCGCTCGATCACGACGACCGTCGCGAGGTCCCGGGTGTCGTCGAGCCGGCGCCACGTCGACATGTTCGCGACCGCGTCCGCCCCGAGGAGGAGGAACAGGTCCCGCCCCGGCGCGGCGAGGTCCTCGAGCGTGTCGGCCGTCACCGACGCACCCTCCCGCTCGACCTCGAGCGCGCTGGCCTCGAGCCCCTCGACCTCGGCGACCGCGGCCTCGACGAGCGCGAGCCGGTCCGCGGCGGAGGCGATCGACCTCGCCCCGCTTCTGCCACGGGTCCCCGGCGACGACGAGCAACACACGGTCGAGCGTCAGTGCTGCCCGAGCGTCCGACGCGGCGACGAGATGCCCGACGTGGACGGGGTCGAACGTCCCGCCCAGCACGCCCACCCGTTCGATCGGGCGTTCCTTCGGTGTCGCCACCCGAGGGAGCATACGGGCCGATTCGGGGGCACCCGATGGCGTTCACCTCGCCGTCACATGTCCGAAATGCGGGCCGCGTACCCTGCCTCGCATGAAGCTGGGCTCGAGATGACCGAGAACACGACCCACGTCCTCGTGCGCGTCTGGCTGCCGGACCGGCCCGGTGCCCTGGGTCTCGTCGCGGCCCGGATCGGCGCCGTCGGTGGCGACATCGTCGGCATCGACGTCCTGGAGCGTTCCGAGGGGATCGCGGTCGACGAGTTCGCCGTCGCACTCCCGAGCCTCGAGGTCCTGGAGCTGCTGGCCAAGGAGATCGAACAGGTCGACGGCACGTCCGTGGAGGAGTTCCGGGTGGTCGAGGCCTTCCCCGACCCCCGGCTCGACGCGCTCGAGTCGGCCACGCAGCTGTGCGAGGCCGACTCGGTGGAGGAGCTGTGCGCGACGCTCGTCGGACACCTCCGCCGTGAGTTCCTCGCGAGCTGGGTGGCGCTCCTCGGGGACGGTGCCGTGCTCGCCGCGTCGGGTGACACGCATCCGGCGGCGGAGTTCCTCTCGATGCTCGTCGCGGGGACGTCGGCGTCGCCGATGGTCGCCGACGGCACGACGGGACCCGAAGACCTGCTCGTCGCCGCGCTGGGCACGCATGACGCGACGCTGCTCGTCGGCCGCGACGGCCATCCGTTCCGTCGTCGCGAGCGCGCGCAGCTGACCGCGCTGGCACGGATCGCCGATCGCACCTGGACCTTGTTGGAGGGGTAGACCAGGGCCGTGACCACGGCCGTCGTCGCCTTCACCCGCGACCTGCGGGTACACGACAACCCCGCACTCGCGGCAGCTCGTGCGTCGGCCGATGCCATCGTGCCCGCGTTCGTGTTCGACGACACCTTGCTCGCGGGCTCGTTCAACCGCCCGAACCGAGCGACGTTCCTCGTCGAGTCGCTGCGTGACCTCGACGTGGCCCTTCAGGAACGTGGCGGGGCGCTCACCCTCCGCCGTGGGAGGTGGACCGACGAGGTGCTCCGACTCGCGCGGGACACGGGCGCGACGGCCGTCCATGTCGCGGACGACGCCAGTGGCTTCGCCCGCCACCGACTGGCCGCGCTCGAACGCAGCGCGGCCGACGCACGAATCGCCGTCGTCCGGCACGACGCGCTCACGGTCGTGCCACCGGGCGCGGTGGTCCCACCCTCCGGTACCCATTACCAGGTGTTCACGCCGTACTTCCGGAAGTGGAGCGCGCGTGCGTGGCGCGCCATCGCTCGTACTCCCGACGCGATCACCGTGCCTCCAGGAATCGCTTCGCTCGAGCTCCCCGACGCCGCGGACCTCGCGCCCGGCGCACGCTCCCCCGAGGTCATGCCGGGCGGCGAGTCCGAGGCCCGACGGCGACTCAACGGCTGGACGCGCACGGGGCTCGCGACGTACGGCGACCGCCACGACGACCTCCCCGGCGACGCCACGTCGCGAATGAGCGCTTACCTGCATTTCGGGTGCGTCTCGCCATTGGAGGTCGCGACGAAGCTGCGGAACCGCGAGGGCGGCGAGCCGTTCGTCCGCCAGCTGTGTTGGCGTGACTTCTACCTCCAGGTGCTCGCGGCCCGGCCGGACGCGGCCTGGCAGGACTACAAGCACCGTGGCGACCGCTGGAACGACGACCCGGATGCGCTGACCGCGTGGCGGGAGGGCCGCACCGGCTTCCCGGTCGTCGACGCCGGCATGCGGCAGCTGGTCCGCGAGGGATTCATGCACAACCGCGCCCGCATGGTCGTGGCTTCGTTCCTCACCAAGGACCTGTACGTCGACTGGCGCGCCGGCGCCGCGCACTTCCTCGACTGGCTCGTCGACGGCGACGTGGCGAACAACAACCTGAACTGGCAGTGGACGGCCGGCACGGGCACGGACTCGAACCCGCACCGCGTGTTCAACCCGACGGTCCAGGGCACGCGCTTCGACCCGCAGGGCGACTACGTGCGGCGCTACGTCGAGGAGCTCGCCGACGTCCCGGGGAAGGCCGTCCACGATCCCGACCCCGAGACCCGGCATCGGGTCGGGTACCCGCCTCCGATCGTCGATCACCGCGAGGCGATCGAGGAGTACAAGACGCGGCGAGCGACCACCTAGACCATCTCGTGCGCGAACTGGTCGCCCGGAGTGCCAGTCCGCACATGAGAACGTTCACTCGTCGTCGGGCGAGTCCCGCCAGACGATCGGGACGGCTGGTTCGCGGCCCGTTCAGCCCTCTGCGATGGTCGTGACGAACTGCTCGAGGTGACGCAGGTTGCGGCACTCGTAGATGCCATCGCAGTAGGGCGCGTACTCGGAGATCACCGAGTCGCCGGTGTCCCAGTAGCCACGCGGCTCGGGGTTCAGCCAGTAGACGTGCTTGCCTCGCTTGCGGATCGCGTCGACGACCCAGGCCTGGGGTGCGTGGTAGTTGTTGCGCGCGTCGCCGAGCAGGATCACCGACGTCTTCGGCGTGATCTCGCTGAGGTGGCGGTTGTGGAACACCTCGAGCGCGTGGCCGTAGTCGGAGTGCCCGTCGACCCACACCACGTCGGCCTCGGTGTTCACCCGATGCACTGCTTCGAGCACGTCGTCGGACTCCTGGAAGAAGCGGGTGATCTCGTCGATGCCGTCGATGAACACCCACGACCGGACCTTCGAGAACTGGCTCGCCATCGCGTAGACGAACTGCAGCGTGAAACGAGCGAAGCTCGCCACCGACCCGGAGATGTCGGCGACCACCATGATCTCGGGCTTCGACGGGTGCGGGTTCCGGAACTTCGGTTCGGCCGGTACGCCGCCGTACGACAGCGACGCTCGCACGGTCTTGCGGAAGTCGAGCTGGCCGCGGTGACGGCGCTTACGTCGCTGCGCGAGTCGGGCTGCAAGGGCGCGGGTCAAGGGGTAGATCGCGCGCTGCAGGGCGATCATCTCGTCGCGCGACGCGTGCATGAAGTCGACGTCCTCGGGCAGCGGCTTGCGGAGCGTGCGTGCCATCGCCTCGACGCCACGGTCAGCGACGAGGCGCCGGCGGATCTCCGCCTCGACGAGCTCCTTCAGCTCCTTGAGGCGGCTGTCGAACTCCTCCTGCTGGAGGCGCTCCCCGAGCTCGTCGCCGATCGGACCCTGCTCGCGCGCCCGACCCATCATCCGGGCTCCGAGGTCGTCGAGGTCGAGCTGCCGCAGCGTGCGGTAGAGGTAGTAGGTCCCCCCCACCGGGCGGCCCGGCTCCATCCCCGCGAACATCGTCACCGCGTTCGCGGCGAGCTGACGCAGCGCGTCGCGGTCCATCGACATCAGCGCGTCGAGCAGCATCTGCGCCAGGTCTTCTCGGCTCATCTCTCCGCCGGCGCCGGCGCCGGCGGCGTCGGCCAGCATCGCCTGCCACGCGTCGTCGAGCTCGCTCCCCTCGTCGCCGTCGACACCTGGGGACCAGAGCGAGAAGTAGACGTCGAACACGGTCTCGAACGCGCCCCAGTGGTTGTGGTGCTTGACGAGCGTCGCGCCGAGCACGGCCTTGAAGACGTCGCGGTCCGAGATGTCGACGTGCTCGACCGCCCGCATCGCGTCGAGGTTCTCGGTCATCGAGACCGGCAGCCCGGCCGCCCGGAGCTCGTGGACGAACCCCTGGAGCACGTCGAGCACGGACTAGGCCTTGCTCTTCGCCGTGACTCCCTTGACGCCACCGTTCGGCGGGTCCTCGGGGACCAGCTCTTTGCGTGCCTTCACGATGTCGGATTGGTACTTCAGGAGCACGTGCAGCGTCTCGCCGATCACCTCGGGCGACACCTCGTCGCGGCCCAGGAACAGCAGCGTCCGCGCCCAGTCGATCGTCTCGGAGATCGACGGCGCCTTCTTCAGGTCGAGCTCACGGATCGAGCGCACGACACGCGACACCTGGTCGGCGAGCTCCTCGTCGATCTCGGGGACCCGCACCCGCACGATGTCCTTCTCGCGGTCGAGGTCCGGGTAGTCGACGTGCAGGTAGAGACAGCGACGCTTCAGCGCCTCGGAGAGCTCGCGAGTGTTGTTCGACGTGAGGATGACGATCGGGACCTGTGTGCCCTTGATCGTGCCGAGCTCCGGGATCGAGACCTGGAAGTCGGACAGGACCTCGAGGAGCAGCGCCTCGGTCTCGATCTCGACACGGTCGACCTCGTCGATGAGCAGCACCACCGGCTCCTCGGAACGGATCGCTTCGAGCAGCGGACGGGTGAGGAGGAACTGCTCCGAGAAGATGTCGGACTCCACCTCGGCCCAGTCGGACTCGTGCTCACGGTCGGCCTGGATGCGCAGCAGCTGCTTCTTGTAGTTCCACTCGTAGAGCGCCTTGGCCTCGTCGAGGCCCTCGTAGCACTGGAGCCGGATGAGGCGGGATCCGGTGACGAGCGCGATCGCCTTCGCGAGCTCGGTCTTGCCGACACCGGCCGGGCCCTCGACGAGGACCGGCTTCTCGAGCTTGTCGGCGAGGTAGACCACGCCGGCGATGTTGGCGTCGGCCAGATAGTCGACGCTGCGGAGGCGGTCGACGACCTCGTCGACCGATGCGAACCGTTCTGCCACGGGGGGTGCCTGCTTCCGGTCTACGAGACGACTTGGCCGTCGCCCCACACGAGGTACTTGTAGGTGGTGAGCTCGCGCAGCCCCATCGGGCCACGCGCGTGGAGCTTCTGGGTCGAGATGCCGATCTCGGCGCCGAACCCGAAGCGCTCGCCGTCGGTGAACCGCGTGGATGCGTTGACGATGATCACCGCGGCGTCGGCCTCGCGGGTGAACGTGCGGGCGGCATCGAGGTCGCGGGTCACGATCGCCTCGGTGTGTCCGCTCCCGAACCGGTTGACGTGGGCGATCGCGTCGTCGAGTGACGGGACCACGGCCACGCTCATCTTCAGGGCGAGGAACTCGGTGGCGAAGTCGTCGTCGGTCGCGGCATCCATCGGGAAGCGGGCGCGCGCGCCGTCGTCCCCGACGAGCGCGACACCGGCCTCGACCAAAGCCTGCCCGACCCGCGGGAGGAACGCATCCGCGATCGCGGCGTGGACCACGAGCGACTCGGCCGCGTTGCAGACCCCGGGCCGATTCGTCTTGGAGTTCACGACGATGTCGAGTGCCTCGTCGAGATCGGCCGCGACGTCGACGTACACGTGGCAATTGCCGTCGCCATCGATGATGACCGGCACCGTCGCGTTCTCGCGGATGCTGCGGATCAACGATGGCCCACCACGCGGGATGAGGCAGTCGACGTACTCGTCGAGCTGCATGAACTCGACGGCCGTCTCGTGCGACGTGTCCTCGACGAGGAGCACCGCATCGGCCGGCAGCCCGGCCTTCGCGACTCCGTCGCGCAGGGCGGCGGCGATGGTCTGGTTCGAGCGGAGTGCGGTCGACGAGCCGCGCAGCAACGCGGCATTGCCCGACTTGAGACAGATCCCCGCCGCGTCGCTGGTGACGTTGGGACGGTTCTCGTAGATCACCGCGACGACCCCGAGCGGGACCCGCACCCGCTGGATCTCCAGCCCGTTGGGGCGCCGGACACCGTCGAGGACCTCGCCGACCGGGTCGGTCAGGCCGGCGACCTGTCGGAGACCGGCCGCCATGCCCTCGATGCGGGCATCGGTGAGGCGGAGCCGGTCGAGGGGCGCGGGCTCCATGCCGTCGGCACGGGCGGCCTCGACGTCGGCGGCGTTCGCGTCCAACAGCTCGGCGGCACGGTCGACGAGGAGATCCGCGGCCGCGAGGAGTGCGTCGTCCTTCGCCGCGGTCGAGGCGGTGGCCATGGCTCGGGACGCGTCGCGTGCGCGTCGCCCGAGCTCCCGCGTGTCCGTCGACATGCGAGCGAGTGTACGCCCTGACCGCCACAGGCCTTCTGGGGATTGGTCCGAGAGCGACCCGGACCGGTGCGCGCGGGACGTGCGCAGCGAGGAGAGTTCGGGTGGGGGCGAGGCCGCGCCGTTGCGGACGAACCGCCGGCGCTGGCCTCGCACCCTCCCGTGACGAGTCGGCCGTGTCGGGCCCCCGAAGAACGGATGACCCTCCCCCCGTCGACCGACGTCGCCGAGACAGAAAGTGTGTCCGACGTCACGCCCCGGCGCAAGGGGCGGTTCGTGCCGGCGATCGGTGAGCGCGACCGGTGCCCTAGGGCAGGACGACGAGGTCGTCCCGGTGGATCACCTCGTGGGGGGCGCCCTCGGGCAGCTCCGAAGTCTGGCGGCCGGCCACGGTCCGGAGATCAGCCGCGGTGTAGCGCACCAGGCCCTTCGCGAAGGCGACGCCGTCGTCGGTCACCACCTCGACCGCGTCGTCGACGTCGAAGCTTCCCTCCACCTCGCGGACCCCGGCGGCCAGGAGGGAGCGGCCATCACCCATCAGCGCCCCGCGCGCGCCGGCATCCACGACGATTCGCCCCGACGCTCCGAGCCCGAACGCGATCCAGAGCTTCCGGGACGGGAGGCGTTCGTCGCGGGCCCGCACGGACGTGCCGACCGTGCGACCGGCGACCGCGTCGCGCACGACGCCCGGCGCGCCGGCCGCGGCGATCACGACGCGCACGCCTGACCACGCCGCGATCTTGGCCGCGGCGAGCTTGCTCGCCATGCCGCCGCTCCCCCGCTCGCTGCCGGCACCCCCCGCGACGGCCTCGAGCGCGTCGTCGACCTCGACGATCTCCTCGATGAGCGACGCGCCGGCATCGAGGCGCGGATCGGCCGTGTAGAGACCATCGGTGTCGGTGAGGAGCACCAGGACGTCGGCGCCCGCCAGGTGCGAGACGAGCGCGGCGAGACGGTCGTTGTCGCCGTAGCGGATCTCGTCGTCCGCGACCGTGTCGTTCTCGTTCACGATCGGCACGACTCCGAGGTCGAGCAGGCGTCGGAGCGTCTCGCGCGCGTGGAGGTACTGCGAGCGGTGACCGAAGTCGTGCGGCGTCAGCAGCACCTGGCCCGCGACGAGGCCGTGACCGGCGAGGATCGCGCCCAGGCGCTCCATCAGGCGCGGCTGCCCGACGGCCGAAGCAGCTTGCAGCGTGCCGATGTCCGTCGGTCGGTCGGTGAGCCCGAGCACCGGGAGACCGGCGGCGATCGCGCCCGAGGAGACGACCACCACCTCGTGGCCGTCGGCGCGCACGGCTGCGATCTCGTCGCAGAGCTTCTCGAGTCCCTCGTCGTCGAACGCACCGCTCGGCTGGGTGATCGACGAGGTCCCGACCTTGACGACCGCGATGGCTCGGCGCTCGGCGCTCATCCGAAGCCCTCCACGTACTCGAGCTCGACCGTGCCGATGCGAACGGTGTCGCCCTCGTGCGCCCCCGCGCGCTCGAGCGCCCGCTCGACACCCATGCGTCGGAACCGCTCGTGCACGTACGCCAGCGCTTCGAGGTTCGTGAGGTCGGCCATGGCTACCACTCGCTCGGCGGCGCGGCCGGTGACTCGGTATGCGCCGTCGTCGTCCCGGATGATCGAGAACCCCGTCTCCTGCGGCCGGAGCACGACGAACCCCTCGGTCTCGGGCTCTTCGGCTCTCGCTTGCTCGATCAGTGTTGCGAGGCTCCCGAGGAAGCGGTCGAGGCCGTCCCGGGTGACGGCCGAGATCGTCGGCCCGTCGAACTCCACGGTCGCGACGTCGGTCTTCGTGCCGATCACGAGCCGTGGCCGCTCGAGCAGCTCGGGCCGGTACTGCCCGAGCTCTTCCAGCAGGATCCGCTCTTGGTCGGCCGGGCTCATCTCCTCGACGCTCGCGAGGTCGACGAGGATCACGAGGACCCGCGCGCGCTCCACGTGGCGGAGGAACTGATGGCCGAGTCCTCGACCTTCTGCCGCACCTTCGATGAGGCCGGGGATGTCGGCGATCACGAACTCGTGCTCGCCGAAGCGGACGACCCCCAGGTGCGGCTCCAGGGTGGTGAACGGGTACGCGGCGATCTTCGGCTTGGCCGCGCTGACCGCCGAGATCAGCGTCGACTTGCCGGCGTTGGGGAAGCCGACGAGCGCGGCGTCGGCCAGGAGCTTCACCTCGAGTCGAAGCCAGTGCTCTTCGCCGTACTCACCCTGCTCGGCGAAGCTCGGGGCCCGTCGCGAGTTCGAGAGGAAGCGGGCGTTGCCCTTGCCACCCTGCCCGCCGCGGGATGCGACGTAGGTGTCGCCATGGGCGACGAGGTCGGCCAGGGCTTCGCCGTCGCGGGTTCGCACGACGGTGCCTTCAGGGACGCTCACGACGAGGTCGTCGCCGCGGGCGCCGTGACGCTTCTGCCCGGACCCGTGCGTGCCCGAGGCGGCGCGTCGGTGCGGGTGATCGCGGAACGCGAGCAGCGACGACGTGTTCCGATCGGCACGGAGGACGATGTCACCGCCGGATCCACCGTCACCGCCGTCGGGGCCGCCCTTCGGGACGTGGGCTTCCCGGCGGAACGCGACCGCGCCCGCGCCGCCGTCACCTCCACGGAGGTTGACCTGGACCTCGTCGACGAACCCGGACTGGCTCACGGGTCCATTGTCCCTCGGACGTGCGTCTCCCGACCTCCAATAGGAAGGTCAGGCAAGAGGAAGGTCAGAGACGCATCAAGAAGGAAGCGGGGTGACGTCGACGAGACGGCGGCCGCGGCGCTTGCCGAACTGGACCATGCCGTCGGCGGTGGCGAACAGCGTGTCGTCGCCGCCCCGCCCGACGTTCTCACCCGGGTGGAACTTGGTGCCCCGCTGGCGCACGATGATCGAGCCTGCGGTGACGGTCGTGCCGGAGTGGACCTTCACGCCGAGCCGCTGCGCGGCGGAGTCACGACCGTTGCGGGAGGACGCGGCGCCCTTCTTCTTCGACATGAGTGCTCCTGAACGTCCTGGACCTAACCGGGCGAGATCTCGGTGATCTCGATGAGGGAGTAGTGCTGACGGTGCCCCCAGCGCTTCCGCTGGTTCGACTTGTTCTTGTAGACGAACCCACGGATCTTCTTGCCCTTGGTGTCACCGACGACCTTGGCCTTCACACTGGCGCTGCCGAGCTGCGACGGGGTCGCCAGGACCTTCTCGCCGTCGACGAGCAGGACCGGGGCGAGATCCACCACGGCACCGGCATCGGCGGGCGCGCCCTTGACGGACAGCTTCTCGACCTCGAGCTGCTGGCCGGTCTCGACCTTGTATTGCTTGCCGCCGGTGCGGATCACTGCGTACATGCGCGACTGCCTCGCCAACCTGTTCTGGGGGAACGACGATCCTACCGCAGCTCTTCCAGCAAGGTCTCGTCGAGGAGGTAGCCCCGCCCCTCGCAATGGGAGCAGATCTCGCTCACCGACTCCACCAACCCTTCCGAGACCCGCTTCCGGGTCATCTCGACCAGGCCCAGCTCGGAGATCTCGAAGACCTGGGTCCGGGTCTTGTCCCGGGCGAGAGCGTCCCGCAGGCCCTTGGCGACCTTGTCGCGGTTGCCCCGGATCTCCATGTCGATGAAGTCGATGACGATGATGCCGCCGATGTCCCGGAGCCGGAGCTGGCGGGCCACCTCGTCGGCCGCCTCCAGGTTGTTCCGGTAGACGGTCTCCTCGAGGTTCGACTTCCCGACGTTCTTGCCGGTGTTCACGTCGATGACCGTGAGCGCCTCGGTGCGCTCGATGATCAGCGAGCCACCAGACGGCAGCCAGACCTTGCGGTCGAGCGCCTTCATGAGCTGTTCCTGGACGTGGTAGCGCTCGAAGACGGGAAGGCCTTCGGCCTCCTCGTCGTAGAACTCGATGCGCTCGGCGAGCTCGGGCGTCACGGCCCCGACGTAGGCCTTGACCTCCTCGTAGAGCGCCTGGTCATCGATGACGACGCCCCGGTACTCCTTGGTGAACTCCTCGCGGAGCAGCCGCAGCACGAGCGACGGCTCCTGGTACAGGAGCCGGGCCTGCTTCGAGCGACCGGCGAGGTCCGAGATCTGCTCCCACTGCTGCAGCAGGCGGCGCATGTCGCGCTCGAGCTCGTCGGCGGTCGCACCCTCGGCCGCGGTGCGGACGATGAGCCCGGCGTCCGGCGGTCGGAGCCCCTCGAGGATCCTGCGAAGGCGCTTGCGCTCGTCATCGGGCAGGCGCTTGGAGATCCCGTAGGTCGCGGGCTGGCCGGGCACCATCACGACGAAGCGCCCCGCGAGGCTGACCTCCTGCGTGAGCCGTGCGCCCTTGGCGCCGATCGGGTTCTTGGTGACCTGGACCATGACGTTCTGACCGTTCTTGAGCATGCGCTCGATCTTCGGCGCGTCGCCCTCGATCTGGTCCTTGTCCCACGTCACGTCGCCGCGGTACAGGACGCCGTTCTTCGGCGTGCTGATGTCGACGAACGCGGCCTCCATTCCGGGGAGCACGTTCTGCACACGGCCGAGGTAGATGTTGCCGTCGATCGAGATGTCCTGGTCCTGCGCGGTGCTCACGGAGTGCTCGATGAGCACCCGACCTTCGAGCAGCGCCGTGTGCACGTTGCCGTCGGGGCGCACGTGCACGCACATCATGTAGCGACCGGCCGGACGCCCCTTGCGAGTGCGACCACGCCGGCGGGCGAGCGTCTCTTCGTCGAGGTCCTCGATCGGGACGTCCTCACCGACCCCGAGATCGGCGCGCACGACGTCGTCGCGCGGGCCGCGAGGTGCTCCCCCGCGTCCGCCTCCACCGCCGCCGCGACCGCGACCGCCACCCTGCGTCTGGGTCTGACCACCGCCGTTCCTGGCGCCGTTCCCGGCGCCGTTCCCACCACCGGACCCACCGCGTCCGCGTCCCCGTCCACCGCGTCGACGCCGACGGGGTGCGCCCGTGCGCGCCTCGCCGTCACCGCCTCCGGACCCGCCTGCGCCGCCACCGGCGCTCGGGGGTGCGGGGCGTGAGTCGCCGATCTTCGGCTTCGCCGACGTGTCGGCGGTCCGGCCCTCGCTCACGTCGTTCGCGTCGTTCGAGAGCCCGGCGTCCTCGCGGGCGTCGGCGGCGACGTCGTCGCTCGTCAGCCCACGATCTGCTTCCGCGCTCCGCCAGTCTCCCGGCTCGTCGGTCTGCTCGTGTTCCGGCGCAGCGGCTCGAGGTGCCCGGCCGCCGGACGAGCGCGGACGCGGCTCGGCGTCGTCGCCGGAGTCGTTCGCGTCGCCGTCGCCGTCGGCTCGATTTCCATCGTCGGGACCGGCCGACGTCCCGCTGCCCGGCTTCTTGCGGTTGCGACCGCCGCGCGAGCCGCGACGGCGCCGGGGCCGGGGCAGTCCGTCTGGCCCGAGGGCAGGTTCACCACCGGACTCGGTCGACCCGCCGCCGTCGGTGGGCGCGTCGACTGCCCCTGCGGTCTCGGCAGCTCGAGCGTCAGGCGATGCGGCGCTCGAACGCGCCGCCGTCTTCTCCCCGATCGCTTCGATCGTCTTCTCGATCGTCTTCTCGAGGGTGGGGGGTGTCGGCTCGGTCGCCGCCGCCCCGGTCGTCGTCTCGTCGGGCATCGATGAGTCCTTTGCTCAGTGCGCGCGCGTCGTCGGACGCGTGCGTGGCGTGATCGGCTTCCAGCGGCTCCTGCCGCGCGCCGTCGCGTTCGATCCATTGATGGGTGCGGAGCACACGATCCTCGCCGGGACCGATCTCGACCGCTGCGAGCCCACGCAGCGCCCCGATCAGCTCGGCGGGGCGGATGCCCCGAGGTTGCGTTGCCACCTCGACCTGCACGACGTCGTCGCGCAGCTCGATGCGTCGGAGTCCGGGCCTGAGGTCTTCGACGACGGGTCGGCCCTTGCGCGTCGTCTCGATGGGAAGGCTGGTGGCCGCGTTCGCCTGCTCGATCACGGCGTGGAGCGCCGCGCTCGAGAGGTCGGCCGGGCGGAGGTCGTACTCGAGGCTGGTGATCGCCTCTTGGAGTGCCGGTGCACGGGGTGCGAGCGCCGCGGCACCCTGCACCTCGACCCCCACCGGCAGGGTCTCGGTGAGCACCGCCGGGAGCGCGTCGACATCGATCGTCTCGAGGAGCTCGAGGTCGAGGTACTCCCCGTCACTCTCGTGCCCGACCCCGAGGGCGAGACCGAGGCTCACCTTGGGTCGGGGTGAGAAGCCGAGCGAGAACGAGAGCGGCAGCGCCGCGATGCGGAACGAACGCTCGAACGCGCGCGCGAGGTCGCGGTGGCCCACGAAGCGCACCTTGCCGCGCTTCGAGTACCGCAGGCGCACCGGGAACCCGACGTCACCGCGCACGGGGTGCTCCGGTTCCCGGTGCCGAGCGAACCCCGAGGAAGTCCACGGGAACGGCGCCGCCGCGGTCGAGATCCTGCCCCGTGCCCTGGCTCCCGCCCGCGGGCACGATGCTCGACGCCACCACGTGCTCGAGCGCCTGACCGGTGCACACCCCGCAGTCGTAGCAGGGCGTCCACCGACAATCGGGCAGGCCGTGCTCGTGCAGTGCGGCTCGCCACTCCTGCCAGAGGAAGTCCTTGTGGAGACCGGCAGTGACGTGGTCCCACGGCAGCACCTCGTGCTCGGTGCGGTGCCGGGTGACGTACCAGTCCGCGTCGAGGCCCTCGGCGGCCATCGCGTCGGTCCACCGCCCGAGGTCGAAGCGCTCGCTCCACTCCTGGAACGACCCACCCGAACGCCACACGCGCTCGATGACCCGACCGATGCGACGATCGCCCCGGCTCGCGATGCCTTCGGCGAACGACGCCTCGGCGTCGTGCCACTTGAGGGAGACCCCACTGCGTCGAGTCGCGTCGCGGAGCAGGTTGACCTTGCGGCGCAGCTCCTCGACGGAGTTCTGCCCGAACCACTGGAACGGTGTGTGGGGCTTCGGCACG
The DNA here is from genome assembly GCA_963720675.1 of uncultured Acidimicrobiia bacterium. Classification (GTDB taxonomy): domain Bacteria; phylum Actinomycetota; class Acidimicrobiia; order IMCC26256; family PALSA-555; genus JALHSW01. The sequence goes on from CAVRGH010000010.1 coordinate 1,393,255, forward strand.
AACCCGCCGACCGACGCGGTCGCGCTCGCGCCCTTGGTGTGCTTCCGCCCGATCGCGACGACGTTCTTCGCGAGCTCGGCGATGCCCAGCGTGTCCTCGTCGGTCTCGGTGGGCAGCCCGGTGAGGAAGTAGAGCTTCACCCGGCGCCAACCGCTGGAGTACGCCGCGTCGGCCGCTGCGTAGAGATCCTCTTCGGTGATGAGCTTGTTGATCACCTTGCGCATCCGCCAGGTGCCGGCTTCGGGGGCGAACGTGAGACCGGTGCGGCGCACCTTCTGGATCTGGCTCGCGATGCCGACCGTGAACGCGTCGACGCGGAGCGACGGCAGCGAGAGCCCGACGCCGCCGGTGCCCTCCTGATCGTTGACGAGGCCCGCGACGACACCCTCGATCCCGGAGAAGTCAGCAGTCGAGAGCGACGTGAGCGCGACCTCGTCGTAGCCGGTGCGTCGGAGCCCGTCGCGCACCATCATGCGCACCTGCTCCTCGGGCCGCTCGCGCACGGGTCGCGTGATCATCCCGGCCTGGCAGAACCGGCAACCGCGCGTGCAGCCGCGGAAGACCTCGACGTTGAGCCGGTCGTGCACGACCTCGATCAGCGGGACGAGCTGCTGCTTCGGGTAGGGCCACTCGGCGAGATCGGCGACGGTGCGCTTCTCGACGGCTGCTGGGACGTCGGCGTACCGCGGGCGGACCTCGGCGAGGAACGGCCCGTCGTAGTCGACCTCGTACATCGACGGGACGTAGACGCCGGGCACCGATGCGAGCTCGCGGAGGACGCCCTCACGGTCGGTCTTCCCCGAGCGCTTCCATGCCGCGAGCACCTCGTTGATCTCGCTCACGACCTCCTCGCCGTCTCCGATGACGAAGGCGTCGACGAAGTCGGCGAGGGGCTCGGGGTTGAAGGCGCAGTGCCCGCCGCAGATGACGAGCGGATCCTGGTCACGGCGGTCTTCGGCGCGCACCGCGGCACCCGCGAGGTCGATGCAGTTCAGGACGTTCGTGAAGACGAGCTCAGCGGACAGGTTGAACGCCAGCACGTCGAAGGAAGCGGCCGGGCGATGGGTGTCGACCGAGAAGAGCGGGACACCGTTCGCCCGCATCTCCGCCTCGAGGTCGACCCAGGGCGCGTAGGCGCGCTCGGCCGCGGCATCCTCACGCTCGTTGAGGATCTCGTAGAGGATCTGCAGCCCCTGGTTGGGGAGGCCGATCTCGTAGGTGTCTGGGTAGATGAGGAGCCAGGAGACCTGGTCGGGCCGGTGCTGCGGGGAGACGCTGCCCCGCTCCATGCCGATGTAGCGAGCGGGCTTCTCGACCCGGCCCAACAGAGGTTCGATCCTCGGCCAGAGGTCGGTGGTCATGTTGGAGGCCATCCTACCGGAGATCCGGCGAATCCCCCCTGTCCACCCGGATCACCGGTTCGTAGTGCTCCACGGTCGGGAACGGGTCGTAGAAGCGGTGCAGCAGCGCCTTCCACCGCTCGTACTCCGGCGAGCCCCGGAACCCCTCGGTGTGGTCCTCCAGGCGCTCCCAACCGACCAGCAGCACGTACCGGTCGGCGTCCTCGAGGCAGTGCTGCAGCTCCAGGTGCCGGAACCCCGGCATCACCGAGATGATCCCCTTCGCCTCGGCGAACGCCGCCTCGAACGCCTCGCGCTCCCCCGGCCGCACATCGAGGATCGCCAGCTCCAGGACCATGCCCGGGACGGTACCGGCCGGAGGCCTGCCTCCTTGCGTCAGGACTAGTTGAACCGGTTCGCGTACACGTTCTGCACCAGCGCGACGCACGCGAAGCACGTGATGAGCGCGGACCCTCCGTAGCTCATGAACGGCAACGGGATCCCCGTGACCGGCATGATGCCCATCGTCATGCCCATGTTCTCGAAGATCATGAACGTGAACATGGCGAGGACACCGGAGCACACGAGGGTGCCGTAGAAGTCGCGCGCGAGCCGGGCTGTTCGCCAGGTACGCCACAGCACGATGCCGAACAGCAGCATGATCACGATGGCACCGACGAAGCCGAGCTCCTCGCCGGCCGCGGTGAAGATGAAGTCGGTCTGCTGCTCCGGGACGAAGCCCAGGCGCGTCTGGGGGCCGTTGAAGAGACCCTGACCCGTCGCACCACCGGTCGCGATCGTCTTGACCGATTGGTCCTGGTTGTACGCGACGCCTTCTTTCTTGTCGGCGCCCGAGTCGATCACGACGGTCAACCGGTCGACCTGGTACTGCTTCAGGATCCCGAGGTTGATGACGGCGTAGACGCCGGTGATCCCGAGCAGCGCGAGCACCAGGAGGTACCGACCGCGCACGCCCGCCACCGCGAGCAGACCGAGCACGATGCAGAGCAGCACCATGTTGGTCCCGAGGTCGGGCTGGAGCTGGACGAGCCCGAGCGGCACGAGTGCAACGCCGATGATGACGGTGAGTCGCCACGGGTCGATGTCGCCGCGGTGCTCGTTCACGTAGCCCGCGAGCGCAACGATCAGCGTGAACTTCGCGAGCTCCGACGGCTGGAGCTGGAATCCGAACGGCAGCTGGATCCACGCCTGGGCACCTTTGGCGCTCGACCCGAACGGGGTGAGCACGAAGAACAGGAGCGCGCAGGTCACCACGTAGAAGACCAGCGAGAAGTCGCGCAGCTTCCGGTAGTCGATGCGCAGGAGCCCGATCCCGATGATGATCGACAGTGCAAGCGCGAGGCCCTGCCGCTTCACGAAGTAGAAGGGGTCGTCGGGGATCTTCGCGTTCGACGACGAGTAGATCATCACCATGCCGATGGCGGCGAGCGCCAGGACCGCGCCGATCATGATCCAGTCGAGGCTCGCCAGCATCTCGGAGTCGAGGATCGTGCGCTTGGCGCGCGGCGACGCGTACGCGGACGCGCGCATCGAACGTCGGGAGCGGGATCGCGTCGTCATCGCCATGTCAGTCGCCCCGCTTCGCGACGATCTTGACCGCGGGAGGTGCCGGGTTGCCGTTGAGGGCTTCGATGATGCGGCGCGTGATCGGCGCGGCCACCGAACCGCCGTTCCCACCCTGCTCGACGAAGACCATCACCACGTACTGCGGCTGCTTCGGATCGGTCGGCATCGGATTGACGATCGCCGCGAACACCGAGGTGTCCTGCTTGCCGAGCACCTCGGCCGTCCCCGTCTTCCCGGCCACCTGCACGCCCTGATAGCCGTTGAACGCCGGGCCGCCGGTGCCGTTGCCGTTCGGCGCGGCCGCGCCGATGAGGCCCTCGAGGATGGGAGCCTTGATCTCCGGCTTGATCTTCACCTCACCGGACTTCTGGGACGGCAGCTCGCGCAGGTCCGACGAGCCGCCGGGGTTCAGGATCTTCTCCGCGAGGCGGGGTGTCCACAGCGTCCCGCCGTTGGCGAACGCGGCGTAGGCCACCGCCTCCTGGAGCGGGGTGACGAGCAGGTCGCCCTGACCGACGGCGAGCGCGGCGCTGTCACCCGGGAGCCAGACCTTCGACGACGGCTCCGGGTTGTTCTTGTTCAGCCGCTCCTTGAACGCCTCGGTGGGGATGCGGCCCACCTGCTCGTTGGCGAGGCCGATTCCCGTCGCCTTGCCAAAGCCGAACTCCTTCGCGACTCGCTGGATCGCGTACCCCTTCTTCTTGTCCGGCGGCTGGCCGTTCTGACCGTTGAACAGGTACCAGAGGCGGAACCCCTGCGTGTAGAAGTAGACGTCGCTCGAGACCGTGAGCGCGGACGGGAGCGTCACGTTGAAGTGGGGCTCCTTCCCCGCGTTCTTGAACTCCTGCTCCTTGCCCTTCTCACCGAAGAGCACGAAGCCGCGGTCGTAGATCACCTCGTCGGGGGTCGTCGTGCCCGCTTCGAGCGCGGCGATCGACGTGAAGAGCTTCCATGTGGAGCCGGGCGCGTACTGACCCTGCAGCGCGCGATCGAGCAGCGGGTAGTTGCTCTTCGGGTTGTTGAGGGTCTTGAACTCTTCCGCCGGGATGCCGTCGGTGAACTTGGTGACGTCGAACGTCGGCGCCGACGCGAGCGCGACGACCGACCCGTCCCGCGCGTCGAGCACCACCGCCGCGCCGCCGGTCGCCTTGTACGTCGAGAACCCGGTCTTGTTGCCGGTGTCTCGCACCCTGCCCGCGGCCGCCATGCCTTGTTCGAGCGAGTCCTGCGCGACCTTCTGCACGTCGACGTCGACCGTGAGCTGCACGTCGTTGCCGGCGACCGCCGGCTTGTCGCTCAGCACCCGGACGAGGCGACCACGGCTGTCGACCTCGAGCTTCCGGACCCGCGGCGTCCCGCGGAGCTCGGTCTCGAACATCGCCTCGATGCCGTCCTTGCCGATGACATCCTCGGGTCCGTACCCCTCGTCCTTGTGGAGCTTCTGCTCCTGCGCGTTGATCGCGCCCACGTAGCCGAGGAGGTGGGGTGCGACGGGGCCGCCCGGGTAGATGCGGATGCTGCGGCGCACGACGTCGACCTTGGGGAACAGCTCAGGCCGCTCCTTCAGGAAGACGAGCTTCTGGTACGGGACGCTGTTGGCGATCGGGACGGGTTGGTACGGCGAGTAGCGAACACTGTCGAGCCGGGAGTTGACGAACGCCTCGGACTTCCCGAGCACCATGGCGAGGCGCGGGACCATCACCTTGCGCTCCGCGTCGGTGATGCCCCGCCGCACCTGGACGCTGTCCACGAGCTTGTTCCCGACGATGATCTTCCCGGTCTTGTCGAGGATCTGGCCCCGGATGGCGGGCTCGGTGATCACGCGGATCCGGTTCGCCCGGGTCTCGGCGGCATAGCTCTGGGAGTTCGCGACCTGGAGGAACCACAGGCGCACGAACAACGCCGAGAACAGCGCCATGATGATGACACCGAGCACGGTGAGGCGGACTCTGCTGTTGCCTTCCGTCACCGCTCGCCCATCCCAGGAATCCGTGACCCAACTTCGCGTGACCTACCTTCACGGAACGCAGCCCGGGGCGAACTGGTTCCGCCCGTGCTGACTCCGAGGGGATCACGACGCGTGCTCGGCCCCAACCGATCGGCCCGCACAGGCTACCGCCCCTCGATGGCGATCCCCGGTCGAACGCTTGTTTGATTGCCCTGCGGGGTCCGGACCACCTGGCCGTCCACGATGACGTACTGGACGCCTTCGGACTCGACGCCGGGCGCCTCGATGGTCGAGCGGTCGATGAGCGTCGCGGGGTCGAACACCGTGACGTCGGCGTCAGCGCCGATCTGGAGACGGCCCTTCTTGCGCATCTGCGGTGCCCCACCCTCGGTGAGCTGTGCGGGCAGGATCGTCGCCTTCGCGAGCGCATCCATCAGCGGGAGCACCTTCAGGTCCCGGGTGTACCGACCGATCGCTCGCGAGAAGCACCCCGTCGAGCGCGGGTGGTTGTGGTCGCCGGGTTCGAGGATCGCGTCGCTCCCGAGCATCACCCAGTCGGCTTGGAGCGCGGTGCGCACATCGGCTTCGGGGATCGCGTACGCCGCGGTCAAGGAGTTCTTGGCCTGGTACTTCGCGAACGTCGTCGGCGTGAGGCGCTCACCGGTTCCGACGATCGCGAGGTCGTGGTAGGTGATGTGGAAGCGTTCCTGCCACCCGTCGTTGAAGCGAGCCGACGCGAGGTACGTCGCCCAGTAGTTGTACGGGTACGTGCAGGCAGTGACGCCGATGCCTTCCTTGCGGGCAGCCTCGAGTGTCGCGAGTGACTGCTGCATCGTGTACGTGCCGCCGGTGCTGATGATGTGCTCGACGTGGACCCGGGCGCCCGTGTCGCGAGCGACGCGCAGCACCTCGGCGATTGCTTCGGCGTTGGTGCCGGGCGCGACGTCGTCGGAGTAGCGCGCGTGGAAGGTGGCGGGAACCCCGTGGTCCTTCGCCACCTCGGCCAACGCCTTGATCTCGTCGTAGGCGACGCCCGGTGTGTACTCGGGCTCGAAGTCGACTGCGAGGTAGCCCGCCTGCAGGTCCTCGTCGCACATCTTCACGAGCGCGTCGATCTGCTCCGCCGTGGCCTGGTTGTCGACGCCGATGCCGAGCGATGCCCGCGACCAGGGATCGCTGAACGCACCCCCGTAGTTGGTGGGCGGGCGCTTCGTGTCGGAACCCCACACGTCGAAGTAGTCCTTCGCCCGCGACTGCAGACCGTGCAGTCCGAGGTTCGTGGTGACTCCGTCGGCGATCTTGAACCAGATGCCGTACTCGTTGGGCTCGTAGCTGAGGATGTCGATGAACCCGGGCGCCACGACGAGGCCCTTGGCGTCGATCACGTTCTTCCCCGCCAGCGAGGTGTCGGCGTCGATCGCGGTCACCGATCCGCCGTCGATCCCGACGTCCGCGACGGTGTCGAGCTTCGACTCGGGGTCCATGACCCGACCGCCGCGCAGCACGATGTCGAACGTGTGGTTCGCCGGATCGATCGGGACCCGGGCGCCGGCGATCGTCCGCACCGACGGGGTCTCGCCCGCGCCGCTGCCACCGCCGAACGGATCGAGGGCGATGAGCCCGACGCCCGCGAGGGTCGCGCCGGCCGCGGTCAGGAACCCCCGGCGCGAGAGCTGCGGTCCGTTCGCCGCGTTCGCTCGGCCCGGCCGCATCGCCCGTTCGCCGGCCGGGCGCTCCCCGGGTTGGCGCCCGCCGGGCGGCTGCTGCGGCGGGGTGGGGCGGCGGGGCGGCCCGCCCCGATCGGGGTCGCCGGGGCGCGGCGGAGGACCCGACCGGGAAGGTGGCGACGGCACCCCACGAGGCTACGAGATGGACCGAGATCCCCCAACGCGGGCCATGGGGCCGAGCCGGCGGGCGTCGCTCAACGCCGTCGGGAGTAGCCCATGTCCGGGTCGTGGTTGGCCCAACGGACGAACGGGAACACGAGTGGCGCGACCACGGCGTCGTAGAGCGCGGCGACGATGAGGATCCGGACGCTCGTGAGCGACAGGTACCCCGGTTCCCCGACGATCCCACCGACGACCACGAAGATCGTCCCGCCGATGAGCCCGCCGATGCCGCCGAGGATCAGCGGCATCGTGCGCGACTCACGCACGAACCCGCTCTGGAAGATGCCGACCGAGTACCCCGTCACCGAGTTCGCGAGCGCCGAGAGACCGAGGGGCGACGCGAGGAACAGGTCGAGCACGAGGCCGCTGACGAACCCGAAGATCGCACCGGCCTGCGGACCCTCCTCGAAAGCCACCGCGACGGTCGCGACGAGGCAGAGGTCGGGGATCGCACCGAAGACGCGCAGGTGCGTGAACACCGTCGTCTGGAGCACGACGAGGGTCACGATGAGGAGGACCAGGCGGACGCGCCGGATCATCATGCGGCGACCACGTTGGCTCGGTGCACCACGGTACGGAGGTCAGCCACCCGCGGGCTCCGGCCAGCGGAGCACCTTCACGTAGGAGAGGTCGTTGAGGGCGACGAGTGGCTGGAGCGCCACGGTGGACTCGAGCTCACCGGTCTTGCGGGAGATCCCGACGACCTTCGCCACCGGGATGTCCGGCGGGAAGGCGGCGGCTTCGCTGGCCGACGTGAACACGAGCTCGCCCTTGCTGATGCAGGTGTCGGGCGACGACGTCTCGGTGCACTCGGCCAGGATCTTCGTCAGGAAGTTGAGGCGCATCTCCCGCTCACCGGTGCGGCCCTCTGCGATCCCCCGCTCGTTGCTGTTCTCGAGCCGGACCCCCACCCCGAAGCCGGGACTGTCGATGAGGGTGACCGTCGACTCGCTCGTCGATGCCTGGGTCACCTTGCCGACGAGCCCGTTCCCCGCGACGACGGGCTGACCGACATCGACCCCCTTGGAGATGCCCTTGTTGATCACGACCGTCCGCTCGAAGTTGCCCGGGGCACCGCTGATGACCCGCGCCGCCACGCCGGTCGCGTCCTGGATCGTCGGGAGGTCGAGGAGCTTGCCGAGCTCGTTCACCTGAGAGCCCACCGCGCGTCGACGCAGCAGCCGGCCTTCGAGGTCCGCGACGCGCTTCTTGAGCAGCGCGTTCTCGTCCTTCACCGATCCGTAGCCGGTGATGCCGTCGACCGCGTTGCGCACCGGCGAGAACGCTGAGTCGACCACCGACTGCACGGGTGCGAGGGCATCGCGTGAGAGCCGTCGCACGGAGTCGATGAGCCCGTTCCCGCGCGAGTCGATCGTCACGAGGACGAGCGCGAACACCACCAGCAGCAGCAGGACGGGTCGCCGCCGCGCATCGCGTCGATAGACGACCATGAGCGTCTCCTACTCCCTGCGCGCGCTCGCTCGGCGGTCCGGATGGAGCATGCCCATTCTTGCCGGACACGCGCGGCCGCTCGGGTCGCTCGATCAGTCGTCGGGACCGCTGATCAGCACCTGGCGGAGCATGTCGAACTGCTCGAGGCACTGACCCGAACCGAGGACGACCGCGAAGAGCGGGTCCTTGGCTCGGCGGACCATCATGCCGGTCTCTGCTTCGATCGCGGCCTCCAGGCCGACCAACATCGAACCGCCGCCGGCGAGCACGATCCCCCGCTCCATGACGTCGGCCGCGAGCTCGGGCGGGGTCTTGTCGAGCGTGACCTTCACCGCGTCGACGATCGCAGCCACCGGCTCCTCGATCGCTTCGCGGATCTCCTGCGTCGACACGACGATCGTGCGCGGCAATCCGGTGACGAGGTCGCGTCCGCGCACCTCGGCGTGGAACTCCTCCTCGAGCGGATACGCGCTCGCGAGCTTCATCTTGACCTCTTCGGCGGTGCGCTCACCGAGGGCGAGTGAGTACTCGCGCTTCATGAAGGCGAGGATCGCCTCGTCGAACTCGTCGCCGGCCACCCGGCTCGACTCGCTCGCGACGATCCCACCCATCGAGATCACTGCGACCTCGGAGGTGCCACCACCGATGTCGACGATCATGTTCCCGGCCGGCTCGTGGATGGGCAGCCCGGCCCCGATCGCAGCAGCCATCGGCTCCTCGATCACCATGACCGGCTTGCGGGCCCCGGCGTACTCCGCGGCTTCCTGCACCGCGCGACGCTCGACCCCGGTGATCCCCGAGGGGATGCAGATGACCATCCGTGGCTTGGCCCAGCGGTTGCGCTGGTGCACTCGCTGGATGAAGTAGCGGAGCATCTTCTCGCAGATGTCGAAGTCGGCGATGACGCCGTCCTTGAGCGGACGGATCGCCTGGATGTGGGCCGGCGTGCGCCCGAGCATGCGCTTGGCCTCGGCCCCCACTGCGAGGATGTCGCCGCTGCGCGTGTTGACCGCGACGATCGAGGGTTCGTTCAGCACGATGCCCTGACCCCGTACGTAGACCACCGTGTTCGCGGTTCCGAGGTCGACGGCCATGTCGCGACCGATGACGTTGGAGTACCAGGGCGCGGTCACGGAGAGACTTTCTGGCTGGGAGTCGGCAGGCTGGGGGCCACGAGGCGCCAAGGCTATGGCCTCTCACGGGGCCGGTCCAGCCGTCTTCTGAGGCTGGTGTTGACCATGCGCGGGGAGTTTGCCAGCCGCGGACGCCGCGACCCGCGGCATTCAGCCGCCGAGGGCGGGGAAGAACAGTGCGATCTCGCGCTCGGCCGATTCGGGGCCGTCGGAGCCGTGGACGAGGTTCTCGCCGGTCTCGAGGGCGAGATCGCCCCGGATCGTCCCGGGAGCCGCCTCGCGGGGGTTGGTGGCGCCCATGAGGCCCCGGACGACCTTCCAGGTGTCCGGGCCGCCGTCGAGCACCATCGCCACGAGCGGGCTGCGGGTGATGAACGCCACCAGGTCGCCGAAGAACGGCTTGTCGCGGTGCTCGTCGTAGTGCGCTCCGGCGAGCTCGGCGTCGATCTGACGGAGCTCGACGGCGACGAGTCGCAGCTGCTTGGCCTCGAGGCGGCCGACGATCTCGCCGACGAGGCCACGCTCGACGGCGTCGGGCTTGCAGAGGACGAGGGTTCGAGTGGTCTGGTCGCTCATATCGAGCCAAACCTACCTGCCCCCCTGGCGAGATCTGGATTCGCCGCCCGTTCAGGCGCCGGGGAGCAGCGCGGCCCTCGCGGCACCCACCACGTAGAGGGAGCCGGTGACCACGACCTGCTCGTCGTCGTCGGTGAGGGCCACGGCGCGGGCCACCGCTTCGGCGACGTCGTCGACCACCTCGACCCGGTCCCGCTCGAGGCCGGCCTCGATCGCCGCTGCCGCCACGGCCTCGGGTGGGAGCGCCCGCGCGCTCGGCGGGCGGCAGCACACGACGCGGGCGGCGTGCCCCGCCCCGAGCGCCTCGAGCATCTCGTCGGGATCTTTCTCCCGGAGCAAGCCGATCACGAGAGTCCGGGGTGAGGAGGGGAACTCCTCGGCGAGCGCGGTCCGCAGCGCGGTGGCGCCGGCGACGTTGTGGGCCCCGTCGAGGAGCACCAGTGGTTGATGGCCGACCACCTCGAGCCGTCCCGGGGAGCGCGCCTGGCCGAACACCTCCGCGACGACGTCGCCGTCGAGCGCACGACCGAGGAAGGCCTCGGCCGCGGCCAGCGCGGCCGCCGCGTTGTCGGCCTGGTGCGCGCCGTGCAACGAGAGGAAGACCTCGGGGTAGGACCCGTCGGGTGTGTACAGGCTGACGAGCCGGCCGCCGTGCGCGAGATCGTTCGTGGTGACGCCGAAGTCGCGGTCCCGCAACCACACGGTCGCGGCATCCCGGGCCTCGAAGATCGGCACGAGCTCGGGTGACGTCTCACCGAGCACCAACGTCGACCCCGGCTTCACGATCCCGGCCTTCTCCTGCGCGATGTCGACGCGAGTCGGACCGAAGTACTCGACGTGGTCGACACTCACGTTCGTGATGACCGCGACGGCGGCGTCGACCACGTTGGTCGCGTCCCAACCCCCGCCCATGCCCACCTCGACGACCGAGGCCTCGACCGCCACGTCGGCGAAGTAGCGGAGCGCAGCACCGGTGAGGATCTCGAAGTAGCTCGGCGCCGCCGGGAGGTACGGCTCGATCTCCGCGACGAGCACGAGCAGTTCTGCGAGGTCCTCTTCGGGGATCTCCTCACCGTTCCAGCTGATGCGCTCGTTGACGCGCTCCAGATGGGGAGACGTGTACGACCCGACCGAGAGCCCCTGCGCGACGAGCAGCGACGTCGCGAGTCGCGTGACCGACGTCTTCCCGTTCGTGCCGGTGAGGTGGATCGACGGGTACTCGAGCTGTGGCGAGCCGAGCAGCGCCGCGAGCGCCTCCATGCGCTCGAGCGTCGGATGGCTCGCGCGCCGCGGGACGTCGACCGGGACCCCCAACGACTCGAGGTTGACGTGCGCGTCGAGCCAGGCGCGCGTGTCCGCTACGTCCATGGGCACGTCCATCGGTTCAGGCTTCCGGCGGGGCCAGCTCGACGTCGACGACGAGCTCGGTTCCCTCGCACGAGCTCGAGCGCCTCGGCTCGTGATGCCTCGCAGATGTCGCCGCGGGCGGCATCCACCCTGGCGAGGGTGCCGGCATCGCCGCGCACGACGAGTCGGGTGACGGAAGTCTTCAGCGATCGCTTGTTGCCGGTCTTGGCCTTGCGGACCTCGCCGAGCACCGCGGCGGCGGCTGCGAAGACCTCGGCGTCACCGTCTCCGGCTCCGGCCTGCACCGGCGCGACGTCGGGCCACGGGGAGCGGTGCACCGAACCCTCCTGCCACCACGACCAGACCTCCTCGGTGACGAACGGGAGGTGCGGCGCGAAGAGCGCGAGGAGGTTGCGGAGCGCGATCGCCGAGCGCGGCGCGGGCTGACGACGCTCCGGCCTCGCCCGCGGCACCGTCGCCGTAGGCACGCTGCTTCACCAGCTCGACGTAGTCGTCGCAGAAGCCCCAGAAGAAGCGCTCGGTGCGCTCGAGCGCGCGGGCGTAGTCGTACTGGTCGAAGGACGCGGTGGCCTCGGTGATGAGAGCGGACAGATCGGCGAGGAGCGCCCGGTCGAGCGGCGCGGTCACGGCACCGGGGTCGGCCGCGGCCGCCGCGTCGACCTCTCCATCACCCTGCCCGATGACCCCGAGCGCGAACTTCGACGCATTCAGGAGCTTGATCGCCAGCCGACGACCGACCTTCATCTGGCCCTCGTCGAACGCAGTGTCGGTGCCTGGCCGTCCGCTCGCGGCCCAGTACCGGACGGCGTCGGACCCGTACTGCTCCAACAGGTTCATGGGCGTGACGACGTTGCCCTTCGACTTCGACATCTTCTTGCGGTCGGGATCGAGCACCCAGCCGGAGATCGAGGTGTGTGCCCACGGCAGCGCGTCGAACTCGAGGTGGGCGCGCACGACCGTCGAGAACAACCAGGTGCGGATGATCTCGTGCGCCTGCGGCCGCAGGTCCATCGGGATACGTGCGGGCGAACCGCTCGGGATCCGACTCCCAGCCGCATGCGATCTCGGGGGTCAGCGACGACGTCGCCCAGGTGTCCATGACGTCGGGATCCGCGAGGAAGCCGCCGGGCGCGCCGCGCTGGTCTTCGGTGAACCCGTCGGGCACGTCGGTCGACGGGTCGACGGGCAACCGGTCCTCGGACGGGACCAGCGGAGTGTCGTACTCGGGCGCGCCGCTCGCGTCGAGTCGGTACCAGACCGGGAACGGCACGCCGAAGAACCGTTGGCGGCTGACGAGCCAGTCGCCGTTCAGCCCCTCGACCCAGGAGACGTACCGCGCCCGCATGTAGTCGGGATGCCACTGCAGCTCGCTCCCCCGCTCGAGCAGCCGTTCGCGCAACGGCACGTCGCGCCCGCCGTTGCGGAGGTACCACTGGCGGGTCGTCACGATCTCGAGCGGGCGATCGCCCTTCTCGTAGAACTTCACCGCATGGGTGATCGGCCGCGGATCGCCGATGAGGTCGCCCGACTCCCCGAGCATCTCCACGATCTCGCGCTGCGCCTGCTTCACGGTCTTCCCGGTGATGCGCCCCCACGCCTCGCCGGCCGCGTCGTCGAGGTCGACCGGCGGGTCGGCCTGGATGCGACCGTCCCAGCCGAGGATCGAGCGGGTCGGCAGCTGCAGCTCCCGCCACCAGATCACGTCGGTGAGGTCCCCGAACGTGCAGATCATCGCGATCCCGGAACCCTTCTCCGGGTCTGCGAGCTCGTGCGCGACCACGGGGACCTCGACACCGAACAGCGGAGTGCGCACCGTCGTGCCGAACAACGGCGTGTAGCGCTCGTCGCCCGGGTGCGCGACCAGGGCAACGCAGGCAGGGATCAGCTCGGGGCGCGTCGTCTCGATCTCGACCGCCGCGCCGCCATCGGGCCGCCCGAACGCCACCTTGTGGTACGCACCCGGCAGCTCGCGATCCTCGAGCTCGGCCTGCGCGACCGCGGTACGGAAGTCGATGTCCCAGAGCGTCGGCGCCTCCGCCTGGTACGCCTCACCGCGCGCGAGGTTCCGGAGGAACATCCGCTGTGAGACCGCCTGGGCACCGGCGCCGACCGTCGTGTACGTGAGCGACCAGTCGACGGAGAGCCCGAGGTGTCGCCACAGCTCCTCGAACTTCTGCTCGTCCTCGGCGACCAGGCGGTCGCAGAGCTCGACGAAGTTCCGACGCGAGATCGACAGTGCGTGCTTCGGCACGTCGGCGGGGGGCTCGAAGGCGGGATCGTACGGAAGGCTCGGGTCGCAACGGACACCGAAGTAGTTCTGGACCCGACGTTCGGTCGGCAGGCCGTTGTCGTCCCAACCCATCGGGTAGAAGACGTCGCGTCCGCACATGCGCTGGTAGCGGGCGATCGTGTCGGTGTGCGTGTACGAGAACACGTGCCCGACGTGCAGCGACCCACTGACCGTCGGCGGCGGGGTGTCGATGGAGTAGACGTCGGCGCGGTCGCGGGTGCCGTCGAAGCGATGCGTGCCCGCGGACTCCCACCGGGCACTCCACGTGTCCTCGAGCCCGTCGAGGGTCGGCTTCTCGGGCGCCACCATCGTTCGAGTCTACGGAAGCCCGCCCTCCGGCCCCGGAGTCGTGCGGTCTCGGGATCGCGTCCCGTCCCGGCGTTCCTCGCGGCGCAGGAGCGCGAGCGCGTGAGGGGAAGAGCAGCACGGAGAGCATCCCCGCGGCGACGAGTGACGCCGCGTTGATGGGCGAACCTCGCCGATCGACACGCCCAGGGTCGTCGCGACGACGATGAACGAGAGCGACGTCGACTGCATCAGCGCGAGGCGACGACCTGGGTCCGGGAGACGTCCTTGCGGAGGAGCAGCGCCGGCACGCCTCGCACGACGAGCAGCAGGCCGAGGAAGACGAGGGATCCGCAGGATGGTGGACGCATCGGAGAACAGCTCTTCGACCGGGAACGCGATGCCGGTCGACACGAAGAACACCGGGATGAAGAACGCGAACCCGATGCCCTCGAGCTTGTGCCGGAAGTGCCCGAAGTCCGCGTCGCGCTCGTCGTCGGTCAGCACCGAGAGCAGCGCACCGGCCATGAAGGCGCCGAGGATCGCGTCGAGGCCGAGGACGCCGGTGACGACGAGCAACGCGAGCATCGAGGAGGACGGCGACGCGGATCCGGATGTGAGACGAGCTGTCCTGGAGCCGGTAGAGCGACCGCGTGCAGCCGCTGGACGTGCGACGCGCGCACGGCGAGCACGCGCGACGCACCAGCACCGTGAGCACGAGCACGACGAGCTCATCACGGTAGACGAACGGGTCGGCCGAGCCCGAGACCAGAGAAGAACAGCGAGAGCAGGACGATGGAGCCGAACTCGGCCACCGAGCAGGCGACCATCACGAAGTGCCGAACTGGGTGTCGAGCTCCGCCGCGTCCTTGAGCACCGGGATGACGATGCCGAGCGACGTCGCGGTGAGGACGATCCCGATGAACAGCGGATCGACGATCGACATCGGCGACCTCGAGCGGCAACGTCAGCAGGATCGCCGAGCACCGTGGAGAGCACGAACGCGCTGCAGACCCGAGCTTGCAGCGGCCGACCGCTTGATGATGTCGAAATCGAGCTCGAGGCCCGCCAGGAAGAGCAGGAACGCGACGCGGAGCTTGGCTGCGACGCGTATCGATCTCGTCGGCCGGGTCGAGGAGGTCGAGGAGCGCGGGCTCGAGGAGGATCTCGGCGAGGATCTCCGACCACCGACGGCGGGAGCGGGAGCCGCGGAGCGAGTGCGAGCAGCAGCGAGGATCGCGACCGCGTACGACCATCACGATCAAGACGCCGTCGAAGTCCACGGCGCGCTCGGCGCCGAGGATCAGGTGCACCGCGGGTGGAGCTAGGCGGAGCGGCGGCCGGGCTCGCCGACCGTGATGATCGTCGGCGTCATGTGCTCGAGCACGACCGAACGATCGACCACGCAGCGCGCGACGTCGGTGCGGCTCGGCAGGTCGTACATGACGTCGAGCAGCACCTCCTCGAGGATGGCGCGCAGCCCGCGTGCCCCGGTGCCGCGCTTGAGCGCTTCGTCGGCCACGGCCTCGAGCGCGTCGTCGGTGAAGACGAGGTCGACGTCGTCGAACTGGAAGAACTTCTGGAACTGCTTGAGCAGCGCGTTCTTCGGCTCGATCAGGATCCGCTCGAGCGCGTCCTTGTCGAGCGGGTTCACCGATCCGATGACCGGCAGCCGACCCACGAACTCGGGGATGAGCCCGAACTTCAGGAGGTCCTCCGGGAGGACCCCGCCGAGGAGCGAGCCGAGGTCCTTCTCGTCGGCGCGGCGCAGGTCGGCGCGGAAGCCGACACCGTGGTTGCCGCGCCGGCTGTCGATGATGCTGTCGAGCCCCGCGAACGCACCGCCGCAGATGAAGAGGATGTTCGTGGTGTCGATCTGGATGAACTCCTGGTGCGGGTGCTTGCGGCCGCCCTGCGGGGGGACCGATGCGGTCGTGCCCTCGAGGATCTTCAGCAGCGCCTGCTGCACACCTTCACCGGAGACGTCACGCGTGATCGAGGGGTTCTCGGCCTTGCGCGCGATCTTGTCGATCTCGTCGATGTAGATGATGCCGGTCTCGGCCTTCTTGACGTCGTAGTCCGCGGCCTGGATCAGCTTCAGGAGGATGTTCTCGACGTCTTCACCGACGTAGCCCGCCTCGGTGAGCGCAGTGGCGTCCGCGATCGCGAACGGGACCTTGAGCAGCCGCGCCAGCGTCTGGGCGAGCAGCGTCTTGCCGCACCCGGTCGGCCCGATGAGCATGATGTTCGACTTCTGGAGCTCGACGTCGGGATCGCCGTACGCCCCGGCCTGCACGCGCTTGTAGTGGTTGTAGACCGCGACCGACAGCACCTTCTTCGAGCTGTCCTGCCCGATGACGTACCCGTTGAGGTACTCGAAGATCTCCCGAGGCTTGGGCAGCTCGTCGAAGCGGACCTCGGACGTCTGGGAGAGCTCTTCCTCGATGATCTCGTTGCAGAGGTCGATGCACTCGTCGCAGATGTACACGCCGGGACCCGCGATGAGCTTCTTGACCTGCTTCTGGCTCTTCCCGCAGAAGGAGCACTTCAGCAGGTCACCGCCGTCACCGAACTTGGCCACGGTGCCTCCCCCCGAGCTGTGCCATCCGGACCGGCGACCTAGCTCACACCCGCCGCCACCGCGACGGCGGCGAGCTCGCGGTTCGTGATCACCTCGTCGATGATGCCGTACTCCTTGGCCTCCGGCGCGCTCATGATGAAGTCGCGGTCGGTGTCCGTGCTCACCTTCTCGATCGACTGACCGGTGTGGTGGGCGAGGAGGTTGTCGAGGAGCTCGCGCATCCGCACGATCTCCTTGGCCTGGATCTCGATGTCGACGGCCTGGCCCTGCGCACCACCGTGGGGCTGGTGGATGAGGATCCGAGCGTGCGGGAGCGCGTAGCGCTTGCCCGGAGCACCGGCGGCGAGGATCACCGCGGCCGCGGAGGCAGCCTGGCCGACACAGATCGTCTGGATGTCGGGCTTGATGAACTGCATCGTGTCGTAGATCGCGAACAGCCCGGTGATCTCGCCACCCGGCGAGTTCACGTAGATCGAGATGTCCTTCTCCGGGTCGTCGCTCTCCAGGTGCAGGAGCTGGGCGACGAGCAGGTTGGCGACGGCGTCGTCGACCGGCGTGCCCAGGAAGATGATGCGCTCCTTGAGGAGCCGCGAGTAGATGTCGAAGGCGCGCTCACCGCGGTTCGTCTGCTCGATGACGGTGGGGACGAGGTAGTTGTGGATCGGCTCGCTCACGGGGTCGGCTCCTGTTCCTCTGCTGCTGCTACGTCTGCTTCGGCGGGGGTGGTGTCGTCGTCTTCGGGAGCGGGGTCCAGATCGGGGAGGGTGAGGTCGACGGGGTTGCCGGCTTCGTCCACGACCGAGGCATGGTCGACCAGGTACTCGACGGCCTTGCCCCGGGCGAGATCCGATCGTACCGCCTCCAACGCGCCCCTCTGTTCAAGATCCTTGCGGACCTTCGCGGGCTTCTCCTCGAAGCGCTCCGCGAGGCGCGCGATCTCGGCGTCGACGTCCTCGTCGCTCGCCTCGATGGACTCCTGGGCGACGACGGCACGCAGCGCGAGGTCGGCCCGGACCGCCTTGGCGCATCCTTCGCGCAAGCCGGCGACGAAGGTCTCCTGGTCCTGCCCGGTCGCCTCGAGGTACTGCATGATGTTGATGCCCTGGGGCTCGAGGCGGTGCTGGAGGTCGTGCAGCCTGCGCTCCATCTCCTGCGCCACGAGCGGCTCCGGCGCCTCGATCGTCACGAGATCCGCGGAGGCCTCGAGCACCTTGTCGCGCACCGCCAGCTGCGCCTGCACCTTGGCGTACATCTCGAGCCGGTTGCGTGCGTCGCCGCGCAGCTCCTCGATCGTGTCGAACTCGCTGACCTCCGAAGCCCACTCGTCGTCGGCGTCGGGGAGCACCTTCTTCTTCGCGTCCTTCACGAGCACTCGGAACGACACCGCGGTCGGCGTGGTCTCACCCTCGTCGGCGGGCGCGCCCCGGGCAGCTCGTCGTCGAACTCGAGGATGTCTCCGGGCTTCTTCCCGCGCAGCTGCTGGTCGAGCTGCTCGACGACCGATCCCGACCCGACCTCGTAGAGGAAGTCCGTCGCGCTCAGCGCGTCGACGGGCTCGCCGTCGACGGAGCCCTTGATGTCGATCTGTGCGTAGTCGCCGTCGGTCAAGGGGTTCGAGGAGTCCTCGAGGTCGGCGAAGCGCTCACGCAGGGCGTCGATCTGTTCGTCGATCGCCTCATCGTCGACTGCCGGGCTCGGTACCTCGACGGTGAGCGCGTCGTAGCCGGACACCTGGACGATCGGGCGCACCTCGACGACGGCGTCGAACTCGACGTCGCCGTCTTCCTCGCCCGCGGTGATGTCGATCTCGGGCGGCGCGATGACGTCGATGTCCTCGGCCTGCACCGCGTCGGCGTAGTACTCGGGCAGCGCGTCGCGCAGGGCCTGCTCGCGGGCCACGCCCGTGCCGAGGCGGGCCTCCAGGAGCTGCCGGGGCGCCTTGCCGGGGCGGAAGCCCGGCATCTTGACCTCACGCGCCAGCTTGCGGAACGCGGCGTCGATGGCCTTCTCGAACTCCTGGGCCGGGACGGCGATCTTCAGCCGGACCTTGTTGTCCTCGAGTGGTTCGACGGTGGTGGTGAGACTCGACATACGGGGAAGTTGAGGATACCCGGGCCCCTCGTGCCTTCCTCGCATGGAGTCCGACGGGCCCATCGGACGAAGGTTGGGAGCAACCGCGGGCGCGCGCCGTAACCTGGGTGGCTTCGGGGAGTGGCGCAGCTCGGTAGCGCACCTGCTTTGGGGGCAGGGGGTCGGGGGTTCAAATCCCCCCTCCCCGACTGGGAGCCTCGGCTCCACGCGGGTGTAGCTCAATGGCAGAGCCTCAGCCTTCCAAGCTGATGACGCGGGTTCGATCCCCGTCACCCGCTCTCATTTTTCAGGCGTCGCGTGGCCGGCGTGCCACATCGTGCCACAACGGACGTCACGACGTGCCACCGGGCGTCCCGCTCGCACGATGGAGACGCTCGACCAGGGAGGCCGATGAGCCGGCGAGCGCCAACCGTGGGGCAGCGTTCGTCGATTGCCGTCCGGTCGCTTCCAGGTGCGCTACCGGGTCGACGGCGTGATGCACGCGCGCCGCGGACTTCGCGACCAAGCGCGAGGCCGACGCGTTCCTCGCGGAGACGCGCGTCGAGATCGATCGGGGCACGTGGGTCGATCCGGTCGCGGGGCAGCATCACGCTGCGCGACTACTCGAGCCGCTGGCTCGCCGAGCGGGTGCAGCTGCGACCGCGCACCCGGGAGCTCTACGAGGGCCTGCTGCGGCTGCACATCCTGCCGGTGCTCGGCGACTCGCTGCTCGTCGACCTGACGCCGGCGCGCGTCCGGGCCTGGCACGCCGACGCACCTCGAGGCCGGCACACGCCGGGACCGTCGACGACGGCGAAGGCGTACCGGCTGCTGCGCACGATGCTCGGCACCGCAGTCGAGGACGGGATCCTCGATGCGCAACCCGTGCATCCTGAAGGGCGCGGGCACGGAGCGGCCACCGGAGCGACCGTCGCGACGATCGAGCAGGTCTACGCGCTCGCCGACGCGATCGAGCCGCAGTTCCGCGTGCTCGTGCTCACGGCGACCTTCACCGGGCTCCGGCTCGGCGAGCTGCATCGGCGCTGCGACGCACGAACCTCGACCTGCTGCACGCAACCGTCCGGGTCGTCGAGCAGATCCAGGAGCTCGACGACGGCACACGCCACCTCGGCCCGCCGAAGTCCGACGCCGGCGTGCGCACCGTCGCGATCCCCAAGGTCGCTCGTGCCCGAGCTCGAAGCGCACCTCGCCCGGTTCTCGGCGCCAGGAGCGGACGGACTGGTGTTCCCCGGCACGACGCCACCAGCCGATGCGACGAGGCGACGCTGCAGCGGGCTTGGTACCGCGCACGACACGCTGGTCGGCCTCGAACGACTTCCACTTCCACGATCTGCGGCACACCGGGAACACGCTCGCGGCAGCGACCGGCGCGAGCACGAAGGAGCTCATGGCGCGCATGGGCCACGCGTCAGCGCGCGCAGCGCTGATCTACCAGCACGCGGTCCGAGAGCGCGACATCGCGATCGCCGGCGCCTGAGCGACGCGATCGAACGTGTCCTCTCGGAACCCACTGCCGAATCCAGTGCAACTGCGGCTACTCGAAACGCAGATCGCTCGACGTCGTCCTGCGGACAGGCCCTCGCAACGTGGCTGACCCCGGTGATCATGCTCAGCCAGTCGACTCGGCAACACTGCCCCGCGAGAAGATCCTGGAGAGCACCCACGCGTGATCAGCGAGCACGCGGTGTCGACAAGCAGTCGTCGACACCTCGACTGCACCATTCGCGCGAGATCGACGATCGCGACGTCGGGCCGGCCGACGTCATCGAAGAGTCACGTCGGTGGGAGCCCGACGGAGGTCAAGCGAGGACTGCCTGCTCCACGGCGACGTGCGACAGAAGGCGCTCCACGACGTCAGTCGTGGTCGACGATGCAGGCCGCGAAGAAACGGCTGTACTGACCATCTACGAACCGGACCGCGACTCGCTGGTACCAGGACTACCGTAGGAGGCGCTGATGCCATGCCAACGCTGCGATGAGGTCGACCGTGAGGATCTCGGTCGCGGCGGGCGATAGACTCGCCGAGGACGCGACCGGCAAGCTCGCGGTCGTGCTCGGCGTGCCGATGGAGGAATGTCACGCGTGTGGCGACCGCTGGCTGGCGAGGGACGTCGCTGGCAGCGAGTTCGACGAGCTCGCTCACGACCATGCTCGCCGGCGACCTCGAGGTCGACACCAGGCATTTCGAACCGCGCACGCTGGTACGTCGCACTGACCGCGCGTCGCGACTCCACCCTGCAGCCTACTCCCAGCCCCGAGCACGAATCAAGAGCTGCAGTCGCGCGCACCGCGAGCAAGACTGTCGAGTTGACGGACACGTTGCAGCAACGCGTGGGACCGACCGCGCAGTGACGACACGCACGGTGCTGCCTTCTTCGACACGCACGACCGTGAGGACAGGTACGTCGGAGCCGCTGAACCACATCCTCAGCCAAGACGAGCATGTGCGTCGCGATCATGTCGATGTCACCGAACGCGAGTGCGGTGAGCAATCCGTACACCAGGGAGCGACGATGAGCAGGCCGAGAACGGCTCGAGACCGATCAGGCGAGCGTTGCGCGATGCGCACCCAAGCAGAGCGACGACAGCCGAACTCCGTCGCCTGCACAGACATCGAAGGCACCGCGAGGCAACGTGCCACCTGTCGAAGCGAACAGCGGTCGAAGCGCAGCACGAGGCGATCGCATCGAGCACCGATCGGCGAGACCGAACCGTCCGCGTACGAGCGAAGGATGTGCTCGCCGAACAGGCTTGACCGATCACGTCGCCGCCACGCGATCAGAGAACGCACCGACGTTGCGCACGACATGATCTGAACACGTAGCTCCGATCAGTTCTCGCCACTTCTGCTCTGGTCCACGATGCGCGCTGCCCGGAGGAGCGAGTCCACCGTCCAGCGAGCTTCGCGGACGGATCGGGTTCGCCGATGTCATGAGTCCGCCTCGACCGGCCGCGAAGGCGAAGACACGCCAGCACGACGTAGCGCGTCGAGAGCGAGTCCCACGCAGGAACCTGGAGCGATGCACGCTCACGTAGTCGAGCCCAACGACGCCGCGACGAGAGCTCGCACTCCGCTCGTTCATCGAGTTGCACGTCCCAGTAGCTCGACGAGTGGGCGTGCCACATTCGTGCCAGATCGCGGGTGGACAACGAGACGCACGTCCATGGACACGCATGGGACTAGTATGAAGCATCTGCTGAGCCAACGATTTCGATCCGAACGTGCATGAGGTAAGCGACGGTGCGGATTCACACTGTCCAAGCTGATGACGCGGGTTCGATCCCCGTCACCCGCTCTCGGCGCTTCGGTCCCCCGGGGCCGTACGCGCGGCGACGGCGCGGCCCGCGTCCCACCCGGGCGCTCGACCGTGGGGCGGTGGGTGGATGGTCGCGAGATCGAGGCCGCTGCGCGCGAGGGCCCACGCGATGACCGAGTTGGAGTTCCACATCTCCCCGGTGCCGAGCTCGTCACGGCCCCAGACGGGCGTCGGGATCGTCGGCAGGACCTCGAGGATGCGACGCGCGCACTCGACGTCGTCGGTCAACCGCACCGGGCTCGCGACGGCGGCATCGGCGTCGGGGATCACGCCGTCGCGCCAGCACCGGATCTCGTAGCGGAAGATCCGGAACCGGCCTGCCCACCGGGTCCCGACCGCCCCTCCGGCGACCACGCCTCGTCGGTCGCCATCGGCGTCCGGGACCGGGGTCTGCTCGATCACGAACCGGCCTTCGGGAAGGTGGACCTCCAACGCCGAGTGGTAGAGGTCACACCGCGGCCTCCGATGCCGCAGTGCGAGCACCGCTTCGTACACCTTGCCGCTGAGCTGCGCGGCATGCGCACCGGCACCCAGCGGGATCCACGAGAGGTCGACGGCGGCCACGTCGTCCCAGCCTGCCCTACGCGGCAGCGGGCGACGCGGCGTCGGCATCGAGCAGCGCCTCGCAGCACGGATCGACGACCACCCCGCGCGGCACGTCGATCACCATCGCGCCACGGCGGATCGTGAAGAACGCGAGGACACCGCCGACGACCGCGAGCCCGGCGCAGATCAACATTGCGCGGGGGAAGCCGTCGACCAGGTCGAGCGCGTCGCCGGAGGTCGCGAGCCCGGCAGCTGCCGGGAGCACCGCTACCGCGAGCAGGCCGGCGATGCGCGCGACCGCGTTGTTCACTGCCGACGCGATGCCGGCATGGTCGTCGTCGACCGCGCCGAGCACGGTGGCGGTGAGCGGCGCGACCGTCGAGGCGAGCCCGGCGCCGAGGACGATCGCGGCGGGGAACACCGACTCCCAGTAGCTGGTGCCGGGATCGACCCGAGCGAGCAGCGCCATGCCGGCCGCGACGCCGAAGGACCCGAACGTCATCGGGAGACGTGGTCCGACTCGTTGCGCGAACGCCCCCATCCGGGCCGAGAAGAGCAGCATGATCACGGTCACCGGCAGCAGGGCGGCGCCGGCCTCGAGCGCGTCGTAGCCGAGGTCGGTCTGCAGGTGCACGACGAGCAGAAACGTCGCGCCGCCCATCGCGCTGTACACGGCGAACGTCACCGCGTTGGCGCCACTGAACTGCCTCGACCGGAACACGCTGAGCGGCACCATGGGCGACTCGGCTCGGGCCTCGATCACCACCCACGAGAACAAGAGCGCGACGCCGAGGACCGCTGCGACCAACGGGCCCGTCGACCAGTCCGAGGGCGGTCCCTCGATCAGGCCGTACACCACGCCGGCGAGGCCGAGCGCGAGCACGAGACCGCCGGCGACGTCGATGCGACCGTGCGCCGTCGCGTCGCGCGTCTCCGGGATGTGGCGACGTGAGATCCACAGCGTCACCAGGACGACCGGCAGGTTGATGAGGAACACGGCCCGCCAGGACACTGCGTCGATGAGCCAGCCGCCGACGAACGGTCCGACCGCCATCGCGATCCCGGCGAGCCCGGACCACCAGCCGATCGCGCGGCCACGATCCTCGTGCGCGAACGACGCCGACACGATCGCGAGGCTCCCCGGCACGAGCAGCGCGCCGGCGACTCCCTGCACCGCGCGTGCCGCGATGAGCAGGTCGACGCTCGGCGCGACGCCACAGAGCAGGGACGCACTCGCGAACCCGACGAGTCCGATCTCGAAGATCCGACGCCGCCCGAAGCGGTCGCCGAGCGAACCGCCGATGACGATGAGGGCGCCGAGGGTGAGGAGATAGCCCGTGAGCACCCACTGCAGGTCGGCGAGACCGGCGCCGAAGTCCTTCGCGATCGCGGGCAGCGCGGCGTTGACGACCGTGCTGTCGAGGAACGCGACGCCAGAGCCGAGGACTGCGGCCGCGAGCACCCACCTGCCCGCAGTGGTCGACGTTCGGAGCCCGGCGGCTGCCGGTGGGGCGGGCTCGTTCATGGGTGCGACGGGCTCGGCGCGTTCCCGGGCACTTCGAAGAACACCTCGTCGGCGAAGCACCAGTACCAGTCCTCGCCGGGCTCGAAGGACTGGACGAGTGGGTGCGCGATCTCGTGGAAGTGCGCGGTCGCGTGCTTGTTCGGCGACTGGTCACAGCAGCCGACGTGGCCGCAGGTGAGACAACGGCGCAGGTGCACCCAACGAGCGCCGATCGCGAGGCACTCGACGCATCCCTCGGCCACGGGTGCGGCGTCGACCTCGACGAGGTCGAGGTGCGTGCAGTCGGCCACCGGTCCTCCTTCCTCGCTCCTGGCGTCGATCGTTCCGGCTCTTGTGTCGCGGTCGACCCGCGCTCGGTAGTTCGGCCTCAGCCCGGGAGCTGCCGGAAGCGCTCGTCGAGCATCACGAGGCGGTCGGTGACCTCGGGGTCGGCGCCGGGGCCGAACGCCGACACGAGCGACCCGCCCATGGCGCAGCGCGGACAACGGATCGCGTACACGACCGCCTCCTCGTCGGGATCGCTCGGACCTTCGAAGCGGTACACCTGGACGACCTCGGCGGCGGCGACGTCGTGCAGGTTCCCGCAGGCGCCGCACTCCAGCCCCTCGCCGCGGATCAGGAACGAGGCACCGAATCCCTCCGCTTCGAGGAGGTGCACCGCATCGAGCACGGTGGCGGGGGCGTCGGCCATCGGGCCATCGTCGCGCGCCGCCGGGCGCCGCGTGACCCGGGCACGCCCCGATAGCGTCGCCGACATGCTGATGGACCGCTTTCGTCTCGATGACCGTGTCGCAGTGATCACCGGAGCCGGCCGCGGCATCGGCGCCGGGTGTGCGCTCGCGTACGCCGAGGCCGGGGCCGACGTCGCCATCACGGCCAGGACCGAGGAGCAGCTCGAAGTCGTCGCCGAGCAGGTGCGCGCCCTCGGGCGGCGCGCCCTCGTGTTCCCCGCCGACGTGAACGACCTCGACGCGATCGATCGATTCGTCGACGCCGCGATGTCGGAGTTCGGGCGACTCGACATCGTCGTGAACAACGCGGGTGGCTCGATGCCGACTGCACTGCTCGACACCTCGGTGAAGATGTTCGAGCAGGCGTTCCACTTCAACGTCACCACCGCGTTCGCCCTGAGCAAGGCCGCGATCCCGCGGATGCTCGAGACCCCAACCCCCGAGTCCGGTGGCGGCTCGATCGTCAACATCTCGTCGGTGATGGGCCGCGTCGCGCGAACGCGGGTTCGTCGCGTACGGCACCGCCAAGGCCGCCCTGGCCCACATGACCCGGCTGATGGCCGCCGACTGCGCGCCGCGCATCCGGGTGAACGCGATCGGCGTCGGTTCGGTCGCGACCTCTGCACTCGAGATGGTCCTGACCAACGACGACCTCCGCAACGAGATGGTCGACGGCACTCCCCTCGCCCGGCTCGGCGAGGTCGAGGACATCGCGATCGGCGCGCTCTACCTGGCGTCGGACGCATCGAGCTACGTCACCGGCAAGGTGCTCGAGATCGACGGCGGACTCGAGGGCGCGAACCTCGACCTGCGCCTGCCCGATCTCTAGACCGGTCGACCGCGCTGAGGTCTCGAACGGCCGCGCGGCACTGTGGAGTTGTCAAGGTGCCGGCGGGGAAGTCGGATCGTGTCGTGCGCGTGGGTCAGGCCGCCGGCCCGGCACGCGCCTCGTCGGTGCCGTCGCGTGGTTCGTCGATGCGACGCCACACCAACCCGTCGAGCTGTTCGGGATCGCCTTCGAGTATGTAGGGCCCGTGGGGCACGGCCCGCCGGTGGTGGACCTTGCAGATCAGCGCCAGGTTGCGCTTCTCGGTGGGTCCGCCCCGGCTCCGCGGCACCAGGTGGTGCGCGTCGAGCCCGAAGTTCCGCTCGCACCCGGGGACCCGGCACACCGGGTCCCGCGCGACGAGGTGGTCTCGCAGTGCGGCGGAGATCGCGTCGCCTTTCACCGGCGCGAGCAGGTCTGCGTCGTGCACCTCACGCACGAGCGCCCCGTCAGCGATCACCTGCTGCACCGCCTCGACCGAGATCGGGATCCCGTTGACCTCGGGCCGCGCGTCGGACCCGACGTGGATCACCACCCGCGGCGTCCAGCGCTTCGCCGGCTTCCCGGCCGCGAGCGCCGCGCCACCTTCGCGCCACGCCCGGCACAGCTCGACCATCGCGTCGGCGCCGCGACGGGCTCGCGACTCCCACGGTTGGCCCTCGGCCGGTTTCATCCCGTTCACCATGTGCTCGAGGACCGCTTCCACGAAGGCGCCGTTCACGTCGGGGATCTGCCCGTTCAGACGCAGCCACTCCCCCTGGCGCCACCACCGCAGCCCGCGGGCATCCTGGCGGGCCTGCATCTCCGCCGCCGAGACCACCGCGCTGGCGGCGCGCCAGACGAGCGAGGTCGCTCGGCGCCGCATGCCGGCCGCGCTCGGCCCACTCCGCGTCGGTCTCGGGCGTCGCGAGCTGCACGATCTGCTCGAGCTGATCGAAGGAGAGCGCGCCCGCCTCGGCCGCCGCCGCGACGCACGGCAGCGACTCCAGGCTCCGCGCGATCTCGACCTCGGCCTTCGCGGTCGAGGGCCGGACCTGGTCGCGGCCCTGCACCCACTCCGCCGCGTCCTGCCCGCCGGTGGCGCCGCGCTCGTCGAGCACCCGGTCGAGTGCGACGCGACGCAGCCGCCACCGGCGCTCCTCCACCTGCGCGTGATCGCGCTCGGTGCGGAGGCGCTCCGTCGGCCAGGTCCGCAGCTCGTCCAACTCGGTGCTGAACATGGCCCCACGATGACAGGGGGGTATGACAGCTACCCCCCGTACTGCGTCGCGCCGCGACGAATCTCTCGAAATTCTTTCTCGTCGCCTGCGCGTCACGCCTGCGACGCGCAGTTGTCCTTCGGCGCGTCCCGGACCGACGGATACGATCTTCGGGCACCACCGAGCGCCCGTAGCTCAGCCTGGACAGAGCACCGGACTTCTATTCCGTTGGTCGGGGGTTCGAATCCTCCCGGGCGCGCCGACTGGACGACCGACCCCACCACGTTGACTTCGGTCCGCCCCGTCACGATCAGTGCTCAACCCAACGAGCACCGACGCAGGGCCGCTCGGGCCACGTCGACGTGAAGGCGCGCGTGGCTCGAGTACTCGATCGCCTCGTCGAACGATGCCGACTGCGCCAACGTCGCCCAGCCCACGACGCGCATCGGATGCGAGTCGAGCGACGGGAACGTGTTGTTCTCGGGACTCCACTGGTCGATGGCGCGCTCGAGCTCCGCCCACCACGCGTGCGGGTCGTCCCAGTCGCCGCCGAGGACATCCCCGTGTACGCAGGTCGCATCGCCGAACATCTCGAGCACGAGGCCCATCGGCGTTCCATCGGGACCGGCAGCAGTCCCTGCACGTCGCCGGTCGCGTCGTCACCGCCCTCTGCCCCGAAGCCGCCCGGGCCGACGATCAGGTCGGCCGCCCTGTGGGCGTGCACGCGTGCGGCCCCGAGCGTGGACGCACCGGCCCACCTGTCCACTTCATCGGCGACGCGCTCCATGTTCTCGCGAGCAGTCGCGGGGCCCGCGCTCCGGTCAAACCCGTCGCCACAGCCGATTGCGGTCAGCATCAAAGCGACCAGCAGCAACGCCGCGAAGCTCCGCACGTCGCGAGTCTCGCAGCCGCCGGCCGCGCTGGTCGCGGCGGTGAAGGGCGCGGTGCTCACGTTCCATTGTGCTGCAACGCCCGAGTATCCTGAAACGCCCGGACGGACGTAGGCCCGGCCGGCAGCTCATGGTGGCCGTAGCTCAGCTGGCGAGAGCGCCGGGTTGTGATCCCGGAGGTCGGGGGTTCGAAACCCCTCGGTCACCCCACACGCACGCGCCCTCCCTCTCCGAGGCGGGGGCGCGTGTCGCGTCCGGCGTCGAGCCGCTCAGGCCGGGCGGTCGAGGATCGCCCGGAGCGCGACCTCGAGCGTCGGGTGCGCGAACGCGAAGCCGCTCGCCTCGAGCTGCTTCGGCAGGACCCGCTGGCCCTCGAGCAGCAGGTGCTGGACGAGCTCGGCGCCGTAGATCGCCTTGAGCGGGAGCGTCGGTGTGGGGAGCAGCGACGGCCGGTGCAGCACCTTCGCCGAGGGTCGCGGTGAGCTCACCGTTCGTGACCGGGTTCGGTGCGGTGAGGTTCGCAGGGCCTCGCAACCCTTCGGTGCGCGATCGCGTGGAGGATCGCGGCGACCTCGTCGTCGAGCGAGATCCACGACATCCACTGCTTGCCGGAGCCGGTGCGCCCACCGACGCCGAGCTTGAACGGGATGAGGAGCCGCTGCAGCACACCACCGTGCCGGCCGAGGACGATGCCGGTGCGGATCGGAACGACCCGGATGCCCGCGTCGCCCGCAGGTTGCGCGGCGGCTTCCCACTGCACCGCGACCTGCGCCGCGAAGTCGTCGCCCGGCGGGCTCTCCTCGGTGAGCACCTCGTCGCCACGGTTGCCGTAGTACCCGACCGCTGAGCCGGTCACGAGCACCGCCGGCGGTCTGGTGAGCCCGGCGAGCGTCCGTGCGAGCAGCTCCGTGGGGACGGTCCGGCTCTCGAGGATCAGTCGCTTGCGATCGTCGTCCCACCGCTTGTCGCCGATGCCGGCCCCGGCCAGGTGGACCACGGCACCGATGCCCTCGAGCGACGCGGCGTCGAGCTGCCCGGCGGCGGGATCCCAGGCGATCGCGTCGACGCCCTTCGGGATCGCCGACGCCCGCAGCGCCCGGATCGGCCGGTGCCCGGCATCGACCAGCGCGGGGAGCAACGCGGAGCCGATGAACCCGCTCGACCCGGTGACGAGGACGTCCATGCGCCTCAACCTACGCCCGCGCGCAATCGCGCTTCCCACCCGGGATCGCGCGCGCCGGTTGGTACCATGCGGACCTTGAGCGCCCCTAGCTCAATTGGTTAGAGCAAGTGACTCTTAATCACTAGGTTCGGGGTTCGAGTCCCCGGGGGCGTACCAACAGCTCGATCAGTCAGAGGACGCGCGAGCGTGCTCCGTTCCTCTCTACACTCGGGCGCCGTGCCCGACCTCGACCCCCTCGCCGCGTTCGGGCTTCGCGGATCGCGTCGTCGTGGTGACCGGCGCGAGCTCGGGGCTCGGTGCCCGCTTCGCCCGGGTGCTCGACGCCGCCGGCGCGAGTGTGGTGCTCGCCGCCCGACGAGTCGAACGGCTCGAGCAGCTCGCGGCCGAGCTCCGCGACCCGCTGACCGTCAGCTGCGACCTGGCCCGACCGGGCGACGCGGCCGCGCTCGTCGACGCGACGCTCACGCGCTTCGGACGGATCGACGTCCTGGTGAACAACGCCGGCGTCGAGCACACCGAGCCCGCCGTCGACCAGGAGCTCGACGACTTCCGGTACGAGCTCGAGGTGAACCTCGTCGCACCCTTCGAGCTCGCCCGCCTCGCGGCTCGCGCCATGATCGCGGCAGGCAACGGCGGCTCGATCGTCAACATCGCCTCGGTGATGGGCCTCGTGGGCGTCGGCCAGATCCCCGACGCCGGCTACGCGGCGTCGAAGGGTGGCCTGGTGAACATGACCCGTGAGCTCTCGGCCCAGTGGGCCCGCAAGGGCGTGCGCGTCAACGCGATCGCGCCGGGGTGGTTCAGGAGCGAGATGACCGAGGAGCGCATGTTCGGCGACGAGCGGTCGATGCAGTGGGTGCGGCAACGCACCCCGATGGGGCGGGCCGGGGACGAGCACGAGCTCGACGGCGCGCTCCTCTTCCTCGCCTCCGACGCGAGCACGCTTCGTGACCGGCACCGTCCTCCCGGTCGACGGCGGCTGGACGGCGATCTGATGCGGCGAACCACGATCGCCGTCGTCGTCCTGGTGCTCCTCGCGTTCGCGGGGTGCACGACCACGACCACGGGTGACACCACCACCGACTCCACCTCCGCCCTCCCCGAGGACCTCCTCCACCTGCCCGGGCGCGCCGCGCGGGCGATGACGGCCATCGAGCGCGCGGTCGGCGCCTCCCCGGCACAGACCGGCGAGGTCCGACGTCTACCCGGAGTACCTCGACGTGGAGGCCCAGGACCCGAACAACGCCGAGCACATCGACGACTACGAGTGGCGCGACGGCGAGGTCGGGCCGTCCGAGCCCGTGCAGCTCAGCGGCCCGCAGGAGGCGGTCGACGCGTCGCTCTTCCCCACCTCGGCGGTCCCGTGGAAGCGCTTGGCCGCGATCGTGCGCGACGCGGAGCAGGCCGCCCTGCACAACGACCCGCTCCGGATCGAGGAGCCGCGGGCGCAGTACGTGATCGTCGAACGTTCCACGTCGTCGGCCGACGACGGGCGCGTGCTGCTGCGGATCTACATCAACGGGCCGCGTCGCAGCGGCTACGTCGAGACGACCGCGACCGGTGAGATCCGCACCGTCAACGTGAGCTGACGGGACTGGCCGCTAGGCGGCCTTCTCCAGGATGTGGATCCCGCACGACGAGCCCAGGCCGATGACGTGCGTCATGCCGACCTTCGCACCCTCGATCTGACGGTCGCCGGCCTCGCCGCGCAGCTGCGTGGTGATCTCGAACACACCGGCCACGCCCGTCATCCCGATGGGGTGGCCCTTCGAGAGCAGGCCACCCGACACGTTCACCGGGGTCGAGCCGTCGCGCCAGGGGGCCCCGGAGTCGATGAAGGCGCCCGCACCACCGGGCTCGCAGAGCCCGAGGTTGTCGTAGTGCACGAGCTCGGCGGTCGCGAAGCAGTCGTGCAGCTCCACGAGATCGAGGTCGGCCGGACCGACACCCGCCTTCTCGTACGCCTGCTGCGCGGCGTTGCGCGTGAGCGTGTTGATGTCGGGCTGGACCTGGCCTCGCTCGGCCCACGGGTCCGAGGTGAGCACCGACGCGCCGATCTTCACCGCGCGCTGCTGCTGCTCCTGCGACAGGGTCTTGAGCTTCGAGTCCGACACGAGCACGACCGCCGCCGCACCGTCGCCGGTCGGGCAGCACATCGGCAACGTGTTCGGGTACGCGACCATCCGCGCGTTCATGACCTCTTCGAGCGAGAACTTCTTCTGGTATTGCGCCAGCGGGTTCAGGCTCGAGTGTGCGTGGTTCTTCTCCGCGACCTTCGCGAACTGCTCGAAGCCCACACCGTCGTGCTCGTACGCGTACTCCTGCCCGGCCTGCCCGAAGACGCCGGGCATCAGCGTGGTGCCGAGGATCCCCTCGACCGGGATGACCGAGCCGTAACGACCGGCCGGCTCGTACACGTGCTTGTCGCCCGTGCCGCCACCGCCGAGGCCGAGCAGGCCCATCTTGCCCATCTGCTCGACGCCGATCGCCAGGCCCATGTCGGCCTCACCGGCCATGATCGTGAGGAAGACCGTGCGCACGGCGGTGGCGCCGGTCGCGCACGCGTTGATCACGTTGTAGACGGGGATCCCCGTCTGACCGATCTGCTGCTGGATCTGCTGGCCGATGCCGGCCATGCCCTGGAACATGTTGCCGCAACCCAGGACGCCCATGTCCTGGATCGTCGTGCCCGCGTCGGACAGGGCCGCGAGCGCCGCCTCCGACCCGAGGTCGATCAGGTCCTTGTCGGGATAGCGCTGGATCTTGGTCATCGACGCACCGAGGACCCATACCGACTCTGCCATCAGACCGCTCCTGTTTCCGGGTTCACCGAGGTGCTGCTGTCAGGACGCGACGGGCTCGAACCCGAACGCGACCGCTTCCGTTCCGTCGTCGTCCGTGCCCGCGACGAACGTCGTGAGCTGGACCTTCATTCCGAGCGAGAGGTTCTCCGGCTCGGGTTCGACGTTCAAGATGTTGGCCTTCACCGATCCACCACCGTCGAGATCGACGACCGACGAGACGTACGGGACCGGCACGCCGGGCGCGGCCTGGAAGATGATCGCGAACGACCGGACCACTCCCGTCGCCGAGAGGTCGCGGTGCTTGAACTCGAGGGCGCTGCAGTGGGCGCAGGCGTTGCGGCGGTCGAAGTAGAGGGCTCCGCAGGCCGCGCACTCGTTCGCGGTCAGGTGCGGCGCGCCGTCGAGCACCAGGTAGTCGACCATCGGGATCTGCTTGGCCACGTTCCGGTTCTCCTCGGGTACGCCGGTGGACAGCGGAGACGCTACCCGACGCCTCCCCACCCGAGGACGGCGAGGAAGCCGCCGGTAGCCTGGAGCCCGCGCGAGCGTGGCGGAATCGGCAGACGCGCCGGGTTTAGGTCCCGGTGCCCTTCGGGGCTTGAGGGTTCGACTCCCTCCGCTCGCACCGCCGCGGCGACGCGAGCGGACCCGGACCGGACCTGACCGGTCTACTTGCGCTTCTTCTTGCGGCGGAATCGGCCCTTGCGCTCCTTGGCGTCGAACTCGGCGAGGATGTCGGGCGCCGCGGAGTTCACGATGTCCTCGGCCTCGTCGAGCAGGGCGCCGATGTCCTCGCCGGCGGGTTCGGGCTCGGGGGCCTGGGACGGCTGTTCCAGCGTCCCGACCTGCCAGCCGGCGTCGATCCGCCGCAGCTCGTACATCACGCAGTCGTCGGGGCAACGCCAGGGCGCCTCCGGAGCAACGTCGAGACGGCACTTCCGCACCACCTCGCCATTGCTGTAGGTGCGACTCTCGTAGTGGCGGCAGTCCGTTCGCATCGGCACGGGCGTATTCTTGTCGACCGGGGAGGGGTCGCGTGGGCGCAGGGCGCGAACCAGCACAGACGGACTGGCGTTCACTCGTCGAGGATCTGTCGGATCCGGTCTTCATCGTCGACGCGGTCGGCAAGCTCCAATACGCCAACCATGCCTGCGCCCGAGCGCTCGGACGCGACATCACGGACCTCATCGGGACGAGCGCACTCGACCTCGTCCACCCCGAGGATCGCGGTCTCGCGATCGAGTCGCTCGGGGAGACCGCGGCGAAGGGTCCGGGGCTTCGGGACCCCACCGCGTTGCGGGTCATCGCGGCGGACGGCACGACCCGGGTGCTCGAGTTCGTCGGCACGAACCGCCTCGACGACGACGGCATCCATGGCATCGTCGTCTCGGGTCGCGACGTGACCCAGCACGCGCTCGTCGAGACCGGGTTGATCGATGTCCGGCGTCGGTTCGAGAGCGCGTTCGAGCACTCTCCCGTCGCGCGGCTGCTGCTCGCTACGGACGGACGGATCATGCGGGCGAACAAGGCCGCGGCCCGGTTGACCGGGTACGCGAGCGAGCTGCTCGTGAACATGCGCGCGCCCGAGCTGCGCGCCGTGGACGAGGCGATGCTGGATCGTGAGCAGCTCTCCGAGCTGATCGGCGGCGATCAGGACCACATCGACTTCGAACGCCAGCTCCGCCATGCCGACGAAAGCCTGCGATGGGTTCGCGGGACCGTGTCGCTCGTGCAGGACCCCGACGGGGCCGGCGACTACCTCAGCGTCGAGCTCGAGGACGTCACGTCGATCCGCGAGGCCGAGCTCCTCCGGGAACGGGCCGAGACCCAGCTGCGCGCGCTGCTCGACAGCACCGGTGAGATCATCACCGTGCTCGAGCCCGACGGGAAGTGGCGCTCGACCTTCGGCGCACTCGACCGCACCTACGGGTTCGATCCGGAGGCGGACCCGGACCCGGACGGCGGAGTCCTCGGCAGGGTCCACCCGGACGACGTGGACGACGCGCTGCGCGGCTTCGCCAGGGTCACCGCGCCCGATGCCCACCCTGACGACTCCTTCACCGTCCGCATCGTCGCAGCCGACGGCACGCTCCGGTGGACCGAGATCCGGGTGCGCAACTTCGTCGACGATCCCGCCGTGCGCGGGTACGTGATCCTGAGTCGCGACGTGACCGACCTCCGCCAGGTGCAGCAGCGGCTCGCGCATCAGGCGACGCACGATCCGCTCACGATGCTCCCGAACCGGACCTTGTTCCAGGAGCTCGGGGAGCAGGCGCTGGCGCGGGCCGATCGCGGCGGGATGACCGTCGGCGTCCTCTTCCTCGACATCGACCGCTTCAAGCGGGTGAACGACTCCTTCGGTCACCCGGTCGGGGACGCGCTCCTCCGGGCGACCGCCGATCGCCTGCGCGAGGTCGTGCGCCGGGGCGACGTGGTCGCCCGCTTCGGTGGCGACGAGTTCGTCGTGCTGTGCGAGCACCCGGCCGGCCAGCCCGAGATGCTCGACCTCGCCGACCGCCTCCTCGAGACGCTCTCCCAGCCCGTGGAGCTGCCCGGGGGGCGCGTGCAGAGCGGCGTGAGCATCGGGATCGCCATCGGCGGCGGCGGCCGGGTCACCATCGACACGCTGCTCCGGGACGCCGATGTCGCGCTGTACCAGGCCAAGGACCGGGGCCGGGGCCGGGCGGTGGTCTTCGGAGCCGGTCCAAGAACCTGAGCGGGGGCTGAGAAGCCGCCCGAACGCGCTCAGGCGGTGACTCCATCGATCCGAAAGACTGGGGGACGGCTCCGCACGGAGCCCCCCGACCATGACGGCTCACGAGCGCGACCCCGGACCCATCCCGCCGCTCCCCGCACTGCGGGGTGACGCGGCGTTCCTCGGCGCGGTCCTCGAGCACGGCAGCGACCTGGTGATCGTGGTCGACGACGAGACGCGCGTGCTCTACGTGAACCGAGCGGCCGAGGACGCGCTCGGATGCTCACGCGACGAGCTCGCCGGCCACGACGTCCTCGACCTCGTGCACCCCGACGACCTCGCGCTCGCCACCGAGTCGCTCGGCGGCACGACGGCCACCGGACCCGGTCGCAAGGTCCCGGTCGAGCTCCGCGGGCGCCACGCCGACGGCTCGTGGCGCCGACTCGAGGTGATCGCGACGAACCTGCTCGACGATCCGTCGGTCGGCGGGATCGTCCTGGCGGCCCGTGACATCACGGAGCTGCGCGCCGCCGAGGACGAGCTCCGACGGGCCGAAGAGGAGTTCCGTGCCCTCGTGGCGCACTCCTCGGACATCATCACGGTCCTCGAGCCCGACGGGTCCTGGCGGTCCTCGAGCGCAGCCGGGACCCGCCTCCTCGGGTACCCCGAGGGGCTCGAGGTCGAGGGTGGTGTGTTCTCGCTGTTGCACCCGGACGACGTCGAGGAGGCTGCGAGGACGTTCGCCGAGGTCGTCGAAGGGCGCCGCGACGACGACACGCCGGTCGTCCTGCGCGTGCAGTCGGCTGACGGCTCGCGCTGCTTCCACCTCGAAACCGTGGCCCGCAACCTCGTCGACCACCCCGCGGTGCGGGGGATCGTCCTCAACTCACGCGACGTCACCGAACGCGTGGCGGCGGAGGACGCCCTCCGCAGGACCCAGGGTCGCTTCCAATCCCTCGTGCAGCACGCATCCGATCTCATCACGGTCGTCGACGCCGACGCGATGGTCCGGTACGTCAGCCCATCCGTGACCCGGATGCTCGGCTTCGATCCCGACGAGCTCGTCGGCACGAGCGGCTCCGACATCGTGCATCCGGACGACCTCCCGGCCTTCATCGCCTCGATCATGGACCAGCTCGTGGACGGCGTCGACGAGCAGACCGTGCAGTACCGGGCCAGGCACAAGGACGGCGGGTGGCGCCTCCTCGAGGGGGTCACGACGAACCTGCTCGACGACCCCGCGATCCAGGGCTTCGTCACCAACGCCCGCGACATCACCCGACGCGTCGAGGCCGAGGAAGCGCTCCACCGATCCGACGAGCGGTTCCGCGCGCTGGTGCAGCACGCCAGCGACGTCGTCACCGTCGTCGATGCCGAGGCGCAGCTGACGTACGCGAGTCCGTCGATCGAGCACACGCTCGGCTACTCCCCTGCGGAGCTCGTCGGCACCGACGCCACCCGGCTCATCCATCCCGACGACCTCAGCGCCTTGTTCGAGGCCTCGACCGAGTCGGTCCAGACCGGCCAGGCCGTCGCGGTCGAGTACCGAGCAATCGCGAAGGACGGGTCGATCCGCTACTTCGAGGGGATCACCAGCGACCTGACGGGCGAGCCGAGCGTGGCCGGGTTCGTCACGAATGCGCGTGACATCAGTGACCGGCGCGACGCCGAGCGCGAGGCGGCGCGGCTCACCGAGGTGCTCGACCGCAGCAACGAGGTGGTCGTGCTCTCGGCACCCGACGGAGCGCTCGTCTACGCGAACCAGCGCGCCAAGGAGTTCCTCGGGATCGGCGAGCACCACCACGTCGGTGAGCTCACCAGCGTCGAGTCGCGCGAACGCCTCCGGGACGAGGCCATGCCGCACGTCCGCTCCCAGGGCCTCTGGAACGGGGAGCTGACCTTCCGGACCACGACCGGCGACGAGATCCCGATGATCGCCACCGTCCAGGCCCACCGCGAGGACGGGGTGATCGTGCTGATCTCGACGATCGCGCACGACATCACCGCGCTGAAGCTCGAGGCGAACCGGCTGGAGTACGAAGCCAACCACGACAAGCTCACCGGGCTCCCGAACCGGGCCATGCTCCAGGAGGTCGGTGAGCAGGCCCTCGGGCGCGCGTCCCGCCAGGGCACCCTGACCGGCGTGCTGTTCCTCGACCTCGACGGGTTCAAGGAGATCAACGACACCCTCGGGCACGACGCCGGCGACCGTGTGCTCATCGAGCTCGGCCGGAGCCTCCGGGTCGGCGTGCGTTCCGGCGACCTCGTCGTCCGACTCGGCGGCGACGAGTTCTGCGTGCTGTGCGAGGGCGTCGAGGACGAGCACGAGCTGTTCGAGCTCGGTCAGCGGATCCGCGACATCGTCGCGATCCCGATGCGCGTGCACGGGCGCGACGTGCAGGTCGGGACGAGCATCGGCGTCGCCATCGACCGTGCCGGCTCCGAGACCATCGGTGGGCTGGTGCGGAACGCCGACGTCGCGCTCTACCGGGCGAAGCGAGCCGGTGGGCGCCGCGTGGAGGTCTTCGATCCGGCGCAGGAGGATCCGGCGCAGGAGGATCCGGAGAAGCGTCCGCCGGCACTCCGGGACGCGGTCAAGCGCTAGTCGACCCAGCCCTCGGACTGACTCAGCAGGTGTCGGCTGACCGCGAGGGCGCGATCCAGGAGCTCGCACGAGACCGCGTCGCCGTCGCGGATCCGAAGCAGCGAGACCTGCTGGTGCGCCACGACCCGCAGCGAACGTTGGGGCGCTTCGGTCGCGTCGGGGATCGAGTCGATCGCCGACACCTCGAGTGGGAGATCCGGTCCGCCGACCCCCGCGAGCTCCGTCGCCGCGAGCAGGAGATCCGGACCCTGCGGGAGCGGCGGCAGACCCCAGGTGAAGTTCAGCGGGAAGTGGTACTCGTCGAGCGGATCCTCACCCTCGGGCAGCAGCATCACCATGTCCTCGAAGCCGAGGAGCACCCGGGGATCGATCTCGAGCGAGAGGTACAGGTCGACCGGACCGTCGCAGCCCTCTTCGGGATGCGCGTCGACCTCCCACGTCTGGCGGAGGGAGTAGCTCTCGACGAAGTGCCGTTCGTCGTGCACGTGGAACCCGTGCTCGACCGCGTGGTCCTTGAGGTCGGCGACGAACCCGGCGATGTCGATCACTGCCATGGCGCTCGCCTCCTCGCTCGTCCGGGTTTGGTGGGTCGTTCGGGCACTCGGGGTCGATCAGGCATCCGGGGCCACCGCCACGATGCGCAGGCCCTCCGCGAGGGTACGGAACGCGCGGCCCCGATGCGACACCTGGTGCTTCTCCGCCGGGCGCAGCTCGGAGAACGTCCGCCCGTCGCCCTCGTCGGGCACGAAGACGGGGTCGTAGCCGAAGCCACCGGTCCCCCGAGGTGCTGCCGCGATCGTGCCTTCGACGGCGCCGAACGCCGCGACCTCGCGCCCGTCGGGCCACCGGGCGATCGCCACCGTGGAGAACCGGGCCGTCCGGCCCGGTGGTTCGACGCCCTGGAGCCGCTCGAGGAGCAGCGCCACGTTGTCGGCGTACGTCGCGTCCTCGCCGGCGAACCGCGCCGACCAGACACCGGGCGCGCCGTCGAGCGCGTCGACCTCGAGACCGGTGTCGTCGGCGATCGCCGGGAGGCCCGTCGCATCACAGATCGCCTGGGCCTTGAGCCGGGCGTTCTCCTCGAGCGTCGCGCCCGTCTCCTCCACCTCGGGGAGCGAGGGATCGCGCGGGTCGAGCCGGAGCTCGTCGCCGACCACACGCAGCACCTCGATGATCTCGCGCGCCTTGTCGGGGTTGGCGGTGGCGAGCACGAAGTGCAGAGAGCTCACGGGCGACGCGGCGGCGGTGGCTCTGCGAGCAGCGAGCGCTGGAGGTCGAACAGCTCGCCGATGCCGGCCTCGGCGAGACCGAGCAGCGCGTCGAGCTCGTCGCGCGAGAAGGGCAGTCCCTCTGCCGTGCCCTGCACTTCGATGAAGCGGCCCGACCCGGTCATCACGACGTTCATGTCGACCTCGGCACGTACGTCCTCGGAGTACTCGAGGTCGAGGTACGGGACGGCGTCGACGACGCCGACGGAGATCGCGCCGCACGCGTCGGCGATCGGGTGGCCGGTCAGCGTGCCCGCGGCGACGAGGCGCGAGCACGCGTCGTGCAGCGCGAGGTATCCACCGGTGATCGAGGCCGTGCGCGTCCCGCCGTCGGCCTGCAGCACGTCGCAGTCGACCGTGATCTGCACCTCGCCCATCGTGTCGAGGTCGGTGACCGCCCGCAGCGAGCGACCGATCAGGCGTTGGATCTCCTGCGTGCGGCCCGACTGCTTCCCCTTCGCGGCTTCGCGGCCGACCCGCTCGGGCGACGATCCCGGCAGCATCGAGTACTCCGCGGTGACCCAGCCCTTCCCGGTGCCGCGCATCCACGGCGGGACGCGCTCCTCGACCGAAGCCGTGCACAGGACCCGGGTCCGCCCGCACTCGACGAGCACGGACCCTGCCGCGAACTCCGTGTAGTCGCGCGTGAAGGCAACGGTGCGCAGCTCATCCGGTTCGCGCCCGTCGCGGCGGCTGCCCATCGTGGGTGCTCCTCAGATCTGGGTGACGAGGTGGGGTGCGGCAAGGCTCACGGAGTCGCCGTAGGCGTCGGAGCCCTCGGTGACCACCTTGTGCGGATCGAGCCGGGGCCACAGGTGCGTGAGCATGAGGCGGCGAGCGCGTGCCTCGCGGGCCATCGTCCCGGCCTCGTGGGCCGAGAGGTGGATCTCCACCGGCTTCTTGCCGTGCTCGTAGGTCGCCTCGGACAGCACGAGATCGGCGCCGGGCTCGAACGCGC
The DNA here is from genome assembly GCA_963720675.1 of uncultured Acidimicrobiia bacterium. Taxonomy (GTDB): domain Bacteria; phylum Actinomycetota; class Acidimicrobiia; order IMCC26256; family PALSA-555; genus JALHSW01. Next base: position 1,432,342 of record CAVRGH010000010.1, read on the forward strand.
TGACGTCCCACCCCGGACCCGTGTCCGACGTGTAGATCATGCGGCGACCGTCGGCCGTCGCCTCGACCGCGTACGTGGGCGGCGGGTGGTCGGTGCGCGAGAAGCGGAGATCGACGCCACCGATCTTGACCTTCTCGTCCTCGTCGATCGGGAGCCATTCGAACGCGCCGCCCCAGTCGCCTCCGACGAGCTGGCCGAGGTGGTCGGCCAGGCCCTCGGGCGCGTACACGGGAAGCCCTTCGCGCTCGAGCCCGTACCGCGTCAGCACATGGAGCCCGTACACGTCGACGCAGTGATCGGGGTGCTCGTGCGTGAGCACGACCGCCGTGAGGTCCTCGGCGCGGATGTGCTGTTGGAGGTGCCCGAACGTGCCGTTGCCGCAGTCGAGCCAGATGTTCGCGTCGCCGGACTGGAGCAGGTACCCGCTGCACGCGCTGCTGGTCTGCCCTCCGTACGAGCCGGAGCACCCCAGGACGGTCAGCTCCATGACCACGCCTCGACGTCGGCGACCTCGGGTCCGAGGAAGCGGGCCCCGAGCTCGCGGAACGTGTCCACGTCGCCACTGGTGAGGAAGCAGTGAGGTGCCGGGCCCGAACCCGCTCCCCCCGAGTCGGCGCGCTCCGCGCCGAGCAGCTCGCGAACCGCGAACGCCGTCTCGTCAGCACTCGACACCAGCACGACCTCCCGCCCCATCACGTCACTGATCGTACGGGCCAGGAGGGGGTAATGCGTACAACCGAGCACCAGCGTGTCGACCTCGGCATCGAGCACCGGAGCCAGCAGACGCTCGGCCAGCACGTGCACCTGCTCGGAATCGACATCTCCCGCCTCGACGAACTCGACGAACCCCGGACATGCCACACAGGTCAGCTCGACGTCGCTCGCAACGTGACGCGCGGCACGTTGGTACGCCCCCGAGGCGACGGTGCCCACGGTGCCGATCACCCCGACCCGTCCGTTGCGGGTGGCGCGCCGGGCCGCTCGGACGCCGGGCTCGATGACCCCGAGGACCGGCACCGGCAACCGGTCCTGCAGGTGGTCGAGCGCGGCGGCGGCCGCGCTGTTGCAGGCAACGACCACCAGACGGGCGCCGCGTGCCACGAGCAGCTCGCCGATCTCGATCGAGTACCGCAGCACCTCGTCGGGTGGCTTCGGCCCGTACGGGAAGCGTCCGGTGTCGCCGAAGTAGACGATCGGCTCGTCCGGGACGAGGTCGATCAGCGACCGCAAGACCGTGAGCCCGCCGAGGCCGGAGTCGAACACGCCGATGGGTGACCGTGTCGCGTCGTCGGTCACGGGGCCGCGCTCCCCGCCGCGGCACGCAACAACCGGTCAGCGACCGCCGCGCCCATGCCGTCGGCCGGAGGTGCAACCGCGAGGACGACGTCGAGCGCGGCGCGATCCGCTTCTCGCAGGCGTGCGTAGAGCGAGCGCGCGAACTCGTCGACGTCGGCGGGCGGATCGAGCACCACGAGGCCACCGGGGAGTCCCGAGGGCACCGGGGCAAGCATGAGGAGCCCGACGCGCTCGCCGGCCGCCAGCAGCCCGGCGGCGCGAGCGCCGGCCGCGCGCTCGTCGACGAGCACCACGCGCGCCCGGGGCGCGTAGTGACCCGGGAGCGTGCCTGGCGCCGCGACTTCGCCTGCCGTGCGCAGGGCCACCGACGCGCCGAGCACCTCCTCGATCACTGCCTGCGGAACACCGCCGACGCGAAGGATCGCCGGCTCGTCGGAGGAACAGTCGACGATGGTCGACTCGACTCCGACGCGGGACGGACCGCCGTCGAGCACGAGATCGACGTCGTCACCGAGGTCTGCGTGTACGTGGGCGGCAGTCGTGGGGCTCACCCGCCCGAAGCGGTTCGCGGAAGGTGCCGCGACGGCACCACCGAACGCACCGAGCAGCGCGAGCGCCGTCGGCTCGTCGGGGACGCGGAGCCCGACGGTGTCGCGCCCCCCCGTCACCTCGTCGGGGATCCGGGCGCTGCGGCGGACCACCAGCGTCAGCGGGCCCGGCCAGAGCTCGGCGACGATCCGGCGGGCGACATCCGGGACGTCGATCGCGTACACGTCGAGGGCCGCGGTGTCGGCGGCGTGCACGATGACCGGATGCTCCGGCGGACGGCGCTTCACGGCGTACAGGTGCCGCAATGCTTCGGGGGACTCGGCATCGCAGCCGAGCCCGTACACCGTCTCGGTGGGAAACGCGACGAGGCCACCCGAGTGCAGCACTGCGACCGCGCGCGCCAAATCGGCCGGGGAGACCGTCGGGGGTGTGCTCATCGACCGGCGGGCGCTACCAGTAGTTGATCCGGGTCGCGCGCTCCTCGACGACGTCGAGGTCGTCGGTCCACGCGCCGGACGAGAGGTACTTCCAGCCCGCATCCGGGAGCAGCGTCACGATCGTGCCCGAGTCCATCCGGGACGCCATCTTCACCGCGCCGGCGACGGCGGCGCCCGAAGAGATCCCGGCGAACACGCCGCAGTCGTCGAGCAGGCGGCGGAGCCACTCGATCGACTCGCGCGGACGCACGATGAACTTCCGATCCAGGATCTCGGGGTCGAAGATCGGGGGGACGAAGCCGTCGTCGAGCGACCGCAGCCCCTGCACGAGCTCCCCGGCAGGCGGCTCGACCGCGACGACCTGCACCGACGGCTGCTGCTCCTTGAGGAACCGCCCGACGCCCATCAACGTCCCGCTGGTGCCGAGCCCGGCCACGAACACATCGACCTCGGGGCAGTCGCGCCAGATCTCGGGTCCGGTGCCTTCGTAGTGCGCGAGTGGGTTCGCGGGGTTGCCGTACTGGAAGAGGAACACGAGCGAGGGGTCCGCGGCGGCGAGCTCCTCGGCCAGGCGGATCGCGCCGTTGCTGCCCTCCGCGCCGGGCGAGGAGACCACCTCCGCGCCGAAGATCTCGAGCAGCTGTCGTCGCTCGACGGAGACGTTGTCGGGCATGACGATCCGCAGCCGGTACCCCCGGAGCTTCGCGACGAGCGCGAGCCCGATGCCGGTGTTGCCCGACGACGGTTCGAGGATCATGTCGCCCGGTCGGAGCACGCCCTCGCGCTCCGCGAGGTCGATCATCTTGAGGGCGATGCGGTCCTTCGACGACCCGCCCGGGTTGTTGCCCTCGAGCTTGGCGAAGATGCGCACGTCGGGGTTCGGCGAGAGCTGGTGGATCCCGACCAGCGGCGTGTCGCCGATGAGCCCGAGGACGTCGTCCGTCCTCACGACGGCACTAGCGGCTCATGACGGCGTCAGCCGCCGGCGACGGCGGGCAGGATCGAGATCACGTCGCCGTCGACGAGCTTCGTGTCGAGCCCGTCGAGGTAGCGGATGTCGTCGTCGTCCTTGTAGACGTTCACGAACTTGTGGAGCGCGCCGTCGTCGCCGATGAGGCTCCCGGAGAGCCCGGGGTAGCGCCCGACCAGCGCCGCGAACACCTCGCCCACCGTGGCGCCGTCGGCGCTGACCGACGCAGCGCCGTCCGTGTGGGCGCGGAGCAGGGTGGGCAGCTTCACCTCGACGGCCATGACATCACTGTACAAGTCCGACCACGCGGGTCGGCATTCCCGCCCACTGGTCAGGCAGTCGCGGCCTGCACGTCGACGTCGACCTCGGCCACGACGCCGTCGCGGATGCGGTAGGCCCGCATGACCGGCTCGGCGTGCTTCAGGCTCACGAGCACATACACCCACCCCGGCTCCATCGCCTGCCGGACGTCGGTGTCCGACGGGTACGCGTCGGTGTGGGTGTGTGAGTGCCACACACCCACGAGCTCGACCTCGTTGGCCTCGGCGTCCCGCATCGCACGCAGCAGGTCGCGCGAGTCGACCGTGTACGTGCGCGCCGATGCGTCGGCGTTGACGCAGGGGTAGACGTGCGTCACCGCACCGGTCGGCTCGAGCGTCGGGGTGATCGGCCCCGCCAGGAGGCCGCACGCCTCGTCGGGGAGACCGTCGAAGCACTGCGCGACGATCTGATCGTGCTGCTCGGCGCTGAGCCGGAGCGTCGGCGACGCGAACGGGCTCACCTACTGCTTGGCGTCCTGGATGGCCTGCCAGACACGCATCGAGCCCAACGGCATGTCGAGGTGCCGGATCCCGAGGTGCGAGAGCGCGTCGATGACGGCGTTCTGCACCGCCGGGGTCGACCCGATGGTGCCCGACTCGCCGATGCCCTTCGCGCCCAGCGGGTTCAGCGGAGTGGGCGTCTGGGTGTTCGATGCTTCGTAGCTCGGGAGCTCCGCCGCGCTCGGCATCGCGTAGTCCATGAGGTTCGCCGTGAGGGGGTTGCCGTCCTCGTCGTACGCCACGCCCTCGTACAGCGCCTGCGCGACTCCCTGGGCGATCCCACCGTGCTGCTGGCCCCGGACCAGGAGCGGGTTCAGGATGCGTCCGCAGTCGTCGACGGCGATGTGGCGGACCAGCTCCACGCGTCCGGTCTCGGTGTCGACCTCGACGACCGCGAGGTGTGCGCCGAACGGGAAGGTGGCCTCGCCCTGGTTGAAGTCGAGCTCGGACGCGAGCCGCCCGTCGTCACCCCAGTCGGCCGGTCGCTTGGCCGGGTCGTTCGCGGCGAGCGCCAGCTCTCCCCACCCGAGTGCGCTCGCGGGCACGCCGGCGACCCCGACCTTGCCCCCGTCGTGCAGCACGATGTCGTCCGGGCTCGCCTCGAGCAGGTGGGCGGCGAGGCGCTTCGCCTGCTCGATCACCGCTTCGCTCGCCTTGTACAACGCCGATCCTCCGACCTGCAGCGACCGGGAGCCCATGGTCCCGTGGCCGCGCGGCACGAGGCCGGTATCGGACTGCACGATCTGCACCGACTCGATCGGGACCCCGAGCAGGTCGGACACGATCATCGCGAACGACGTCGCGTGACCCTGCCCGTGCGACGAGGTGCCGACCGTGGCGACGACGGTGCCGTCCTCCTGGATCTCGACTCCGCCGAACTCCTCGAACAGACCGCCGGCAGTGACCTCGACGTAGGTGCAGCACCCGATGCCGAGCTGCTTGACGTCGCCCCGCTCGCGTCGTGCGGCCTGGTCGGCCCGCAGCTCGTCGTACCCTGCGACCCGGCACGCCTCGTCGAGCGCCATCGCGTACTCGCCCACGTCGTAGTTCGCGCCGGTGAGCGTCGTGAGCGGGAAGCGCTCGGGCGCGAGGAAGTTCCGCTTGCGGAGCTCGAGCGGGTCGATGTCGAGCTCGACCGCGGCCATGTCCATGATTCGCTCGAGGAACGCCGTGGCCTCGGGACGCCCGGCTCCTCGGTACGCGGCCGTCGGCGTGGTGTTGGTGGCCGCACTGACCGAGTTGAGCTGGACCTTGGGGATCTCGTAGACCCCTTGGGCCATCATTCGGGTCAGGAACGGGAGGAAGCCGCCGATGTTGGGGTACGCGCCGGCGTCGCACACGACCTTGGTGCGCACACCGACGATCTTGCCCTCGCGCGTGAGGCCCATGTCGACGTACTGGACCTGGCCCCGACCGTGGTGCAGGGCGACCATGTTCTCCGAGCGCGTCTCGGTCCACTTGACCGGACGGCCGAGCCGCTGGGCGAGCGCGACCGCGATGACGAACTCGACGTACAACCCGTTCTTCGCGCCGAAGCCCCCGCCCACGGCCGGCGCGACCACCCGCACCTTGTCGGGATCGAGCCCGAGCGCCTCGCAGAGCGGGTCGCGGACGCCGAACGGGGACTGCGTGGGCACCGTCAGGACGAGCGTGTCGTCCGCCCCGGGCTCGACGAGGATGCCGTTGGCCTCCATCGGCACGGCGGCGACCCGCTGGTTGACGAAGCGACCCGACACCACGACGTCGGCGCCGTCGAGGATCTCGGGGTCGTCGCCGAAGTCGAACTCGATCGCCAGGTTCGAGCCGTGGTCGGGGAACAGGACGGTCGCTCCGTCCTCGAGCGCGGCTTCCGGATCGACGACGACCGGCAGCGGGTCGTAGTCGACGATCACCATCTCGGCAGCGTCGACGGCTTGGGCGCGCGTCTCTGCCACGACGACGGCGACCGCGTCGCCGACGAAGCGCACCACCCCGTCGGCGAGCGGCGGCCGGTTGAAGGCCGGCGGCAGCATGATGAAGCCCTGCACCGGCGCGAGCCCCAGGGTCTCGTGCGTGTGCACGGCCAGGACACCGGGCATGGCCTCGGCCTCGCTCGAGTCGACCCCGGTGACGCGGGCGTGGGCGATCGTCGAACGGACGAAGACGATGTGCGCGGTGCCGGCGGGCGCCAGGTCGTCGAAGTACGTGGCTTCCCCGCGGAGGATGCGGGGGTCTTCGAGGCGTTGGACGGGGTTGCCGAGGATCGAGCCCCCGGCCTGGGGCGCAGTCGTGGTCATGGCCCGGGACACTAGCGGGACGGCAAACCGGACCGTTCGGCGAGCCCAGCGATGACCGCGCGGAACTCGGTCACGGTCTCGTGGAGGATCTCCGCGACCGGTCGGACCGAGTCGATCCGCCCCGCGACCTGCCCGCCGAACGCGAACGCGGCGTCGAGGTCGCCCTCGAAGTAGAGCCTGAGGATGCCGTCGAGCGAGCCGAGCACGACCTGCTCGTCGGACCGCTCGTGCGCCTCGGACCGCGGCGTCGCCAACACGCGGAATCCCGGCTTGTGCCACCGGTTGAGGAAGACCGTCCCGGTCTCGGCCGAGTCGACGATCGCTCCTTTGTAGTTCTCGTGCACCGGTGACTCCGCCGCCGACACCATGCGGGTCCCCATCTGCACGCCGTCGGCGCCGAGCGCGAAGGCTGCAGCCATCGAAGGCCCGTCGCAGATGCCGCCGGCGCCGATCACCGGCACGTCGAACGCCGCGCACACCAACGGGAGCAGGACCATGGTTGCGACGTCGCGGCTCGCCTTGAAGCCACCGCCCTCGCCGCCCTCGACGACGAGCCCGTCGACCCCCGCGTCGATCGACTTCTGCGCCGCGTGCAGCGAGGGCACGACGTGGAACACCGTGATGCCCGCCTCGTGCAACGCTCCAGTGAGCTTCGTCGGATCGCCGGCCGACGTCGTCACGAAATGCACACCCTGGTCGTGCACGAAATCGACGATCGCGGTGTCGCGCACGAAGAGCTGGGCGATGTTCACCCCGAACGGCTTGTCGGTGAGATCGCGCATCTTGATGATCTCGTCGCGCACCTGGTCGAGCTGACCGGAGGACGTCTCGATGATGCCCAGGCCGCCGGCGTTCGACACCGCCGAGGCGAGCTGGGCTCGGGCGATGTATCCCATCGGCGCCTGGACGATCGGGTAGTCGACACCGAGCAGGTCGCTGACGCGCGTCCGCAGGGGTTCGGGGCGATCGCTCATGGGGATGGACGGTACCGTGGCCCGGTGGCGAAGAAATCCTCTCCCCCTCCCGCGGCCGCAGGCAACCGCGCCGGCCCGACGATCAACAACCGCCGCGCTCGCTACGACTACCTGATCCTGGAGACCTACGAGGCGGGGATCATGCTCGCCGGTGCCGAGGTGAAGTCGATCCGGGGCGGCAAGGCGAACCTCGCCGACGCGTACGGGCGGGTGCAGCAGCACGAGGTCTGGCTCCACTCGATGCACATCTCGCCCTACGAGTACTCCCGCGGCGACCTGGACCCGATCCGGCCCCGCAAGCTCCTGTTGCACCACCGCGAGATCGACGACATCGAGCGGGCCACGGCCGAGAAGGGCGTGACGATCGTCCCCCTGCGCCTCTACTTCAAGGACGGCCGGGTGAAGGTCGAGATCGGGACCGCCCGCGGCAAGCGTGCCTACGACAAGCGCCACGCCATCGCTGAGCGCGACGCGAAGCGTGAGGCGCAGCGGGCGATGAAGGGCATCCGCGACTGAGTGGTGCTCTCGGGCGGCGGCCTCATGCCGCGGCGGATCGTCGGCGTCGTTCGGGTGATGGGGCCGCGGGGGATCGAGGCGGCGGGTGCCGTCGTCGTCTTCGTTGAGGTGCCAGCCCTTGGTCTTGAGGGTGTGGTGGTGCCGGCAGAGGCCGTCGGTGTTCTCGGCGGTGGAGTCGCCGCCGTCGCTGACGGCCCGGTGGTGGTCGTGCTCGAGGCGCTGGGCCCGGCCGCAGGCGGTGATGGTGCAGACCGGGTCGCGGGCGTCGAGGAGCTGGTGCAGGGCGGCGACCATCTTGCGGCCGGGGCGGGCGAACGTCTTGACGTCGCGGCCGTCCTCGACGAGCACCGTGAGGATCGCGTCACCCAGCAGCGACCGGGCGTGCTCGACGGCCACGGGGCCGACGCCGGGGATCTCGCAGCGCTCGCTCCGCCCGTCGCTCGGCCCGTCTCGCTGGGCGTCGTCTCCACCGACCAGCCGGTCGACGTCGACGTGGACGACGACGTGGTCGCGGGTCTTGGCTCGGCCCCGCGGCTTGGCGGCCAGGGCCGCTGAGCCGTCGCGGGCGGCGCGCATCGCGCCGAGGAACCCGTCGAAGGCGATCGCGTCGGGCGTGTCGCGCTCGCCACCCGTTCGAGTGCGTGCCTGCTTCGATGCCCGGTCCCACGCGGCGTCGTCGAACGGGGCGAGGCACGCCTCGATCTCCGCGCCGAGCGCTACGGGCCCCTGGAGCTGGAGGTTCCAGATGCCGTCACGCGTGATCCAGCGGCGCCGGCTCCGATCCCGATGGATCTTCGCCGCCCGCTCCGCGGCGTCGGCCGCGTGGGCGAGCACCCGGCGCGTCTCGTCGCGTGCGGCCCGCAGGCCCTCACGCTGCGCGGTGCCGAGCACCCGCTGCTCCGCGAGCTCGCCGCCCACCTCGGCCGCGGCGGTGACCTCTCGGGCCACCGACAACGACAACGAGCCCGACCGCAACGCCGCGTCGGTGCTGCCGCACTCCGGCAGGGCGTCGGCCACCTGCAGCGCGTCGCGGGCCGGACCGATCCCGGAACCCGACACGTCGGCCAGCCACTCCGCCGGCGAGAGCGCCGCGACCCGGGCCGCCGCGTCGGACTGCCACACCCCGGTCTCCACGCACCGCTGCGCGTACAGCGCCTTCGCCACCGCGGCGAGGCGCTCGACCTCCGCGGCCTGGTGGACACGGCGGAGCGCGTCGCGCCCCTCGACGCACCTGGCGTCGAGGTCGGCCACGACTGCTCGTAGCTCAGCAACGGTTCGCTCCCACCGGTCCATGTCCCCACGATCACAGGGGGGTGTGACAGCTACGTCCGGCGCGTTTCCCCAGGTCAGCGGGCTGGGACTCAGATCTTGGCGATCGCGTCGCGTGCCTCGTCAGCGGTCGCACCCGTGAGCTCCCGGTAGCGCTTGATCGCCGCCAGGTTCTCGCCGGCCCGCACGAGCTCGACCACCTCGGCCGGCGCTTCCGACGACGCCGGCTGGTACGGCACGCCCGCCTGCTCGCTGAGGACGGCCACGTGAGCCTCGAGCTCGGCGAAGCGGGCACTGATGTTCGCGAAGCGGGCCTGGAGCTGGACGGCGCTGAACTCGGCGGGCATCTGGGACTCCTGTCGGTGTCTGACGGTTCGGAGCGGGGCGGTCCGCCGCGCCACACCAAGGACGCACGCGACGCCAGGGCGCTTACGGAGACACCCGCGGGAACCGGGGTCCCAGGGCTCCGGTACACTGGTCTTCGTCGGGTCACACGTACGACCCGGCACTTGACATGGGGGTGCGTGGCTTCGATTTCGTGGATCGAGGCGGGTGAAGCGAGCCGACGTCGCCGGAGCGTCGTTAAAAAGTCGGCACCACAAACAATTGCCGAGGACAACAACCTCGCACTTGCCGCGTAGTTCCTAGAACTGCAAAGCACGCTCGATCCGGCCCAGTCGCTCGGTCGGGACAGAGCGTCATCTCGAGCGACTTACCTCCACTCCGGACCTCGGAGGAGTAGAGGGACACCTTTCTGAGGTTGGGGCCGCTGCCTGCTGCCGGTGGACGGCAGTGGCCCGAGACTCATCCACCGGCTGCGCTCGGAGAAGCCCCGCCGACAACTCGAAAGACCCGGGTTCGACTCCCGGCACCTCCAAGAGCGCTCGCGGTCACGGGAGCGCTGTTGGAGGTGTGCCAGTCCCCATGTCTCCGTACCAAAAGCACCGGGTACGACAGCTACGGCAGTCGCGGGTGCTACCGCCCTTGGCAGGACTGCAGGAACGCGACGACCGCGTCGATGCCGGCGAGGTAGTCGTCCCCCATCGCCTTCGCCATCGTCCAGCCACCGACCACGCCGAACTTGTAGTGCTCGTCCGCGGTCTGGAAGCGCAGCTGGAACTCCGAGTCGTCTGCGATCCACTCGCGAAACCCGCCGCCCTCGCCCCAGATCGCGCAGTTCACGATCTCGCCCTGGGTGATCCACACGGGATCCCCCTTCGGCTCCTGGCGACGATCGAGCGGCTGGAGCACGAGCCGTTGTGGGGTGACGCCGATCGCGTACAGCTCGCTCTTGAGGAACTTGGTGTTCGCGGCGACGAGCGCCCCTTCGAGCGGCTCCTCCGGTGGACACAGGTCGTCGAGCATCGCTCGGAGCCGCTCGTAGTACTCCCGCTGCTTGCTGAACAGGCTCATCGACCCCTCCGCCGCCCCGCGCCGCGCCCGGGCCTCCGGAACCCATGCTGCGGCGGCCGGGCCATGCTCGGCAAGGCCCGGCGGGCCGTTGCCTCAGGGCATCCTTCCGCTTGGTACCGTCTCCCTGCACGGCCGAGACAACTGCGAGGAGCAGCTCAAATGACGACCGGCACTGTGAAGTGGTTCAACTCCGAGAAGGGCTTCGGGTTCATCGCCCGAGAAGAGGGCGATGACGTCTTCGTGCACTTCTCGGCGATCGAGGGAACGGGCTACAAGTCCCTCGAAGAGGGCCAGAAGGTGGAGTTCGAAGTTGGTCCCGGCCGAAAGGGCGACGAAGCGCGCAACGTACGGGTCATCTGAAATCTCGCACGACACGAGGCGTCGGTCCCGGCAGTGTCGGGGGCCGGCGCCTCGTCGCGTCCGGGCCCGATCAGAAGATCGGGACCGGCACCCCGGCGCGCTCCATGCACTGCACGTCGAACCAGATCGGCAGCAGGAACTTCACGTAGAACGCACGCACGACGAGCTCCCCCGAGTCGGTCTGGTTGACGAGGTCGGGGTAGTCCTTGATCAGCACGCGCTCGTCACGGGCTTGGAACTCCTGGCACTTCTCGAGCAACGCGTCGACGTCCGCGCGCGTCTCCTGCAGCAGCCCGAGGTGGTCGTACCCCGGTGAGCTCATCGGCTTGCCGCTCTCGGCGAGCAGGATGAAGTCGCCGTCGGTCCCCGTCAGCATGATGTGGGTGAGCTGACCGACGACCTCGGTGTCGATGCCCGTCCATCCGAACACCGTCCCGTAGAAGTCGTCGACCTCCTTGCGGAACGCGTCGTCGAGCGTGCCGCGCGGGAACGTCAGCTCCATGTGGTTCAGTCGCATGCGCATGCCTGGATCGTACGCGTCAGTTGAGCGCCGGGTCGGCGGGGAACTCGGCGAACATCCCCACACGCCCGGGCTGCCGCTTGAGCACGGTCCGCCACAGCCCCTCAGGGTCGGTCTCCCAGAGGTCGGCTGCCTCGCGCGCCACGACGAACCAACCGTGCGCGGCGACCTCGCCGTCGAGCTGACCGGGGCCCCAGCCGGCGTGGCCGGCGAACACCCGTGCCGCGCCGATCGCCGGGACGAGCTCGCCCGGATCGCGCTCGAGGTCGACGGTCCCGAGATCGTCGTAGAGCGCGGCGAACCCGACCGGTTCCACGGTGTCGTCCGTCGACGGGTTGCGACGAGCGAGCCCGATCGCGCCCTCGGGCTGGACCGGGCCGCCGACGAAGACCACACCGGACCCGGTTCCGGGCGACTCCACGAGCGGGGCCCACGCCGGGAGCACCGATTCGACCTCGGTGCCGGTCGGTCGGTTGAGCACGACGCCGAGGGCACCATCGAGGTTGTGCTCCAGGACGAGCACGACCGTGCGGAAGAAGTTCGGGTCCTCGAGATCGGGCGTGGCGACCAGCAGCCGGCCGCGCAACGATCCGCTCACCGGTCGGCCGCGCTCAGTCGAGATCGAGGTGCAGCATCCGGATCGCGTTGCCGCGCACGATCTTGTAGATGGTCTCGGTGTCGAGCCCGGCGAACATCTTCTCGGCGACCTTCTTCGTGTCGGGCCACGTCGAGTCCGTGTGTGGGTAGTCGGTCTCGAAGGTGATGTTGTCGACCCCCACCTGGTCGAGCGACTGCAGCCCGTGCTGATCACGGAAGAAGCAGCCGAAGATCTGGCGGTAGTAGTAGGTGGACGGCGGCTCGGGGACGATGTCGCGAACTCCGCCCCACGCACGGTGCTCCATCCAGACGTCGTCGGCCCGCTCCAGGATGTACGGGATCCACCCGATCTGTCCCTCGGAGTACGCCAGCTTGAGCTCCGGGAAGCGGATGAGCACCCCCGAGAACAGGAAGTCGCTCATCGACGCCATCGCGTTGCCGAACGACAGGGTCGCTGCAACCGCGGCCGGCGCGTCGACGGACGTCGCCGGCATCTTCGAGGACGACCCGATGTGCATGCAGACGGTCACGTCGGACCCGGCACACTCCGCGAAGAACGGGTCCCAGTAACCACTGTGGATGCTGGGGAGCCCGAGGTGCGGGGGGATCTCGCTGAAGCACACCGCGTGGACGCCCCGAGCAGCGTTGCGCCGGACCTCGGTCACCGCGGCGTCGACATCCCAGAGGGGGATGATGACGAGCGGTGCGAGCGCGCCACCGGAGTCGCCGCACCACTCCTCCACCATCCAGTCGTTGTACGCGAGGACGCACGCCATCGCGAGCTCCTTGTCGTTCGCTTCCGCGAACGTCTGACCACAGAACCGCGGGAACGTCGGGAAGGACAGGCTCACCTCGACGTGGTTCATCAACATGTCCTCGACGCGCGCCTTGGGCTCGTAGCACCCGGGGCGCATCTCGTCGTAGGTGATCGGCGACGCGGTCATGTCGTCGCGGTCGAACCCGACCGCGGCGACGTGGCGCTTGTTCGGGTAGACGATGTCCTCGTAGACCCAGCAGTCGGCCTTGGGGGCGTCGTCGTCGAAGTCGAGCTCGTAGGTGCCGCCGCCGACGTGCTTCATCCCGGCGAGGCCCTTGCGCTCGACGTGGGGCCCGATGGCCCGGTACCGCTCGGGCAGCCAGCGCTCCCACAGGTGCGGCGGCTCGACGACGTGGTCGTCGACGCTCACGATCATCGGGACGTCGGGGCTGTCCGTCGTGCTCACTGGCGGGGCTCCTCGGGGGCGGCGGTGACCGCCCGATCTCGGCTCGGATCTGACGGGTCGTCATATCCTAACGAGGGCGCAGTGGGACCGCCCCGGCCCTCCCCCGGCCGCAACCCTGCCAGGGGCTCTACCGTGGCCCGATGACCCACGATCTCGTCATCCGGGGCGGCACGATCATCGACGGGACCGGCGCGCCGGCGGCGCGCGGTGACGTCGCCGTCGACGGCGATCGGATCACCGCCGTCGGTGAGGTCCCCGACCGCGGCTCCCGCGAGCTCGACGCCGACGGCCGCCTGGTGACCCCCGGCTTCGTCGACGTCCACACGCACCTCGACGCGCAGTTCGGCTGGGACCCGATCGGATCGTCGTCGTGCTGGCACGGCGTGACGTCGGTCGCGATCGGGAACTGCGGCGTGACCTTCGCACCGGTCCGTCCGGAGGACCACACCTACCTGGCCGAGATGATGGAGTCGGTCGAGGACATCCCCGCGCGCAGCATCCTCGACGGTCTGCCCTGGAGCTGGCGCACCTACGGCGAGTACCTCGCATGGCTCGCCGAGGCGCCCAAGGGCGTCAACATCGGCGGGATGGTCGGGCACACCGCGCTCCGGTACTACGTGATGGGCGACCGCAGCCTCGATCCCGACGTCGCGCCGTCCGACGACGAGCTCTCGGAGATCATCGACCTCGTCGACGAAGCGCTCGGCGCAGGAGCGCTCGGCTTCTCGTCGTCGCGCACCCTGCGGCACCGCGTTCCCGACGGCCGGTTCGTGCCCGGGACGTTCGCCGACGCACGCGAGCTGCTCGCGGTCGCCGATGTGCTCGCCCGGCACGGCCGCGGGGTGTTCGAGGTCGCGCCGCGCTTCGACGGTGACGGGCCGGCCGAGCCACGCGTCGAGTCCGAGCTCGCCTGGATGGAGCAGGTGAGCCTGCGGTCCGGTCGGTCGCTCACCTTCAACCTCTCGCACGCGTGGGATCAGGGCGAGCACTGGCGGCGTGCCATCGAGCTGGCACGAGCGGCGAACGCTCGGGGCGCGAAGATCCGTCCGCAGACCACGCCGCGCTTCATCGGCGTCCTCACCGGGCTCGTGCACCGCACACCCTTCGACGCGCATCCGGCCTGGCAGGCGCTCCAGCCGTTGTCGCTCGAGGAGCGGGTGGCGGTGCTGCGCGATCCCGGGCGCCGAGCCGAGCTGGTCGAGCAGGCGAAGGACGACCGAGCCGGCCTCGACGTCTTCTACGTGCTCAACGCATCCGACGGCCTCGCGCGGTACGACTGCCGACCGGAGGACTCACTCGTCGCCATCGCCGACCGGCGTGGCGTGAGCCCCGTCGAGGCGTTCGTCGACCTGGCCGTCGAGACCGATGGACGGCTCCTCCTCTCGTGGCCGCTGCTCAACCAGAGCGTCGACGCCATCGGCGAGATGCTCCAGGCGCCCGAGATCCTGATGGGGCTCGCCGACGCCGGCGCGCACGTCGGCCAGACGATGGACGCGAGCGCGCCCACCTACCTGCTCACCTACTGGGTGCGGGAGCGCGGCCTGCTCACCGTGGAGGACGCGATCCGGCGCATCACGTCCGACACCGCGACCACGTTCGGCATCGCCGACCGGGGCGTCGTGCGTGCCGGGGCGTTCGCGGATCTCAACGTCATCGACTGGGAACAGCTGGCGATCCCCGTCCCCGAGTACCGCCACGACTTCCCCCACGGCGCGGGGCGATTCGCCCAGGGGGCGCGTGGCTACGACGCGACGATCGTGAACGGCGAGGTGTTCATGGAGCACGGCGAGCACACGGGCGCCCTCGCGGGCCGACTGATCCGCGGGAGCTGACCGCCGCGCCCTGCGCCGGCCGTCAGCCGGCGGCCCAGAGGTGCCACTCGCCCGGGATCCCCTTGAGCTCTCGGGCACCGCGGTCGTCGAACTCCAGGTCCGAGCCGATCACCAGATCCTTCACCGTGCTCGTGACCAACACCTCACCGGAGCCGGCCATGGCACCCACCCGCGCACCGATGTGCACCCCGATCCCCGCGACGTCGTCGCCGCGACGCTCGACCTCACCCGTGTGGAGCCCGGCCCGGACCTCCAGGCCGAGCGGTTGCACCGCGTCACCAATCGCGCGCTGCCGCGTGCACCCCGCGCCCGGGGCCGTCGAACGTCGCGAGGAGACCGTCGCCGGTTCGCTTGACCACGATCCCCCGGTGGGACTCGACCGCTTGGGACGCGAGTACGTCGTGCTGCTCGAGCAGCGCACGCCACGCCTTGTCGCCCAGCTCGGCCGCCCGAGCCGTGGAATCCACGATGTCGGTGAACAGCACGGTCATGAGCACCCGGTCGACGTCCTGGTCGGGGTGGCGCACCGGTACGCCGGTGACGAACTCCTCGATCACGTCGAGGACGTCGTCGTCCTTCCCCGCGAGCCCACCGACGTGGTAGTCGCCCGGGAGCTCCTCGACGCGCGCGCCCTCGATGTGCCGGCCGAGGTACCGGGCCGCCGCGACCGGGACGATGGGATCGCCCACCCGGTGGACGACGAGCGTCGGCGCACTGATCGCCCCGAGTGCGTGGCGAACGTCCATCCGGACGTTGTGGTGCAGGATCGTCGCCACTGCGCCCGGCGTCGCCGTCTGGCGTTCGTACCGGGCTCGGAGCGACAGCAGGTCCTCGCCGGTCTCGCTCACGAATGCCTCGATGGCGTGGCCGGTCCCCCACTTCGCCTTCACGTCCTCGATGAACACCTCGACGAGCTCGAGCGGGAGACCCTGCTCGTAGTCGGGGGCCCAGAGAACCCGGGCGAAGGTGCCCCACAGGACGAGGGATCGAACACGTTCGGGGAACGACGCGGCGAACAGGACCGCGAGCGGTCCGCCTTCGGAGATCCCGATCACCACCGCAGACTCGATCGCCGCGGCATCGGCGACGGCCCGGAGGTCGTCCATGCGGTCTTCCGAGCTGCCGGTGCCGAGCGACCGGTCCGAGCAGCCGGTTCCCCGTTTGTCGAAGAACACGAGGCGACCGATCCCGGAGAGGCGACGCAGGATGTGCCCGAAGTTCGGCAGGTCCCACATCATCTCGACGTTCGAGACGAACCCGGGGACGAAGAGAAGATCGAGTGGGCCGTCCCCAACGACCTGGTAGGCGATGCTCAGCTCGCCGCTCTGGGCGTACTGGGTCTCGGACGGTGCGGCCATCGAGCGCGAACCTAGCGTCGTCGGCTGCCCCGATCAGCCGGTCGGCTCGGGGGCGACCTGCACGAGGAGCTTCCCGGCGTTCTCCCCCGAGAACAGCATGTTGAGCGCCCGGGGGGCGTGCTCGAGTCCCTCGACGACCTGGTCACGCCACGCGAGCTTCCCCTCGGCCTCCCAGGTCGCGAGCTGCAGCACGGCCTCGGGAAAGCGTTCGAGGTAGTCGAGCACGATGAAGCCCTGCATCAGCCCGCGCCGGATCACCAGGTTCACGTACCAGTGCAGCGGTGGCGGAAGCGCGGACTCGTTGTACGTGGAGATCGCCCCGCACAGCACGATGCGCGCGTAGTCGGCGATGCGCGCGAGCACCGCGTCGAGCGTCGCACCACCCACGTTGTCGAAGAAGACATCGATGCCGTCGGGACAGAGCTCGTCGAGACGAGCCGCGACATCCTCGGTCCGGTACTGGATGACCGCGTCGAGCCCGCATTCCTCCTCGAGCCAGGCGCACTTCTCGTCGGAACCGGCGATGCCGATCACCCGAGCGCCCTCGATCTTCGCGATCTGGGCGGCGATCGACCCGGTGGCCCCGGCCGCGCCCGAGACGACGACCGTCTCGCCGGGCTGCGGCCGGCCGATCTCGAGCAGCCCGAAGTACGCCGTGATCCCGGTCGCGCCGAGCACGCCCATCATCTGACGCAACGGCAGCCCGGCCGGGATCACGCTGCCGCCCATGCCGTCGGCCCCGCCGCAGTGGGCGTACTCCTGCCAGCCGAGCAGCCCGGTCACGACGGCGCCGACCGGGTACGCGTCGTTGCGCGACTCCACGACCTCGCCGATCGCCCCCGAACGCATCACCGCACCGATCTCGACCGGCGGGAGGTAGCTCTCCTCCTCCCGGATCCAGACGCGCTGGGTGGGATCGACCGACAGGTAGACGTTGCGGACCAGGTACTCGCCGTCCGCGAGCGCCCGCAGTGGCTCCTCGACGAGCTCGAACGTCGAGTCGTCGACCAGCGTGTCCGGACGCTGGGCCAGGCGCAGCCGGCGGTTGGTGCCGTCCATCGTCAGGCCCGGCGCTCGCCCGGCCGCTAGGCCACCTTCAGGCTCGTGTCGGAGTAGTTCGTGGCGCAGACGCCGTAGCCGTTGAGGAACCCGTCGCGGAACGCCCGGAGCCGGGCGAACGTCACGTCGAGGTCCTTGCTCAGCCCGCGTGCCGCGTTGTAGTCGATGAACGCCTGCACCGTCTCGTCGAGGTCGCCGGGCGAGAAGACCGACCTGGCCCGCCGAGCGTGTCGCTGCTCAGCGCGCCGTTGTACATCGCCGCCGCGAAGCCACCCGTGTAGCAGTCGTCGCCGAGCACCGCGTTGTCGGTGTTCGAGTCGGCACCGGGGAAGCCCTGCAGGTTCTGCACGTAGGTCCCGACGGGGTTCGCGAGCAGCGTCGCGACACCGAAGTCCCCGATGTCGTCGTACACGTGCTGGAGGTAGGGCTCGTCGAAGGCGAAGTACCCGTCGTCGAGGCAGTAGAAGACGCGGTTCTGCACCTCTTCCTGGGTGGTGGTGCGACCGCCACAGACCGGGAGGTCGGCGGACGACCCGCTGGAGTCGAAGGAGTACACGTCGTCGATCGAGACGGGCGTGTAGGCAGGCTCGACCTGCGAGTAGAAGCTGTTCAGCAGCTCGATGCTGGCGGGGAGCACCTGCTCGGCGGGAACGTTCCCGCCGCTGGCCGCATCCTGCTCGTCGGTGAACGGGATCTCGACGACGACCGGATTCGTCTCGAAGTAGGTCGAGCACGTGAGTGCGCCCTGGTCAAAGCCATCCTGGAACGCGCTGACCCGGTCGAAGCCGGAGCCGTGCGCGCTCGCGTCCTCCTTGGAGGAGCCGGTCGGGTCTCGGAACTGCAACATGGCGGTGAGCGCCCGGTCGAGGCTCCCGGCCGGGATGCGGATGCCCTTCGCCTGCCCGCTGGCCACGTGGGAGACCCACGAGCCCGCGAAGCAGTCGGCCTGGAGCTCCTTGTAGACGACCTGCTCGCCTGCGTTCCCGCTGCGGTCCTGGATCGCGTGGCCCCACTCGTGGGCGAGGACGAGCGGCACCGCAAGGGTGCCGAAGTCGCGGTAGATCTGGGGGAAGAGCTTGACGTCGTCGTACGCGACGAAGTTCGACTTGTAGCAGTAGAAGGCGTTGCCCTCGGCGTCGGCGTAGGTGAGCGTCTGCCCCTGACACTTGGGCAGCTTCACGCCGGGGTGCGCGGCGATGATCCGGTTGTTCGGGATCGGCTGGTACTTCCCGCCGTACACGTCCGGGAACTCCGAGGACCAGAAGTCCTGGATGTCGCGGATCGCGACCTTGAGCGTCTGCTCGTAGCCCTTGCTCTTCGACGGGGTCGAGTCGCCGCCACCGCTGTCGTCGAGCGTCGGGTCACCGCCCCCGGAGCCGGCGCCGCCGGTCGTGCCCTGCGCGAGCGCAGCCGGCGCCGCGAGTGCGGTCACCACGAGGGCTGCGAAGAACGTTGCCAACATCCGACGACGCACGGGACACCTCCATCGGCGAGAAGGCGAGATTGTGCCACACGGCAGTGCCGTCGCAGCGACCTGGCGGCACCTTCTGCGCGGATTTCGGGCCGCGGATTTCGGGTGCCGAAGTTTCGGGGGCGCCGGTCTGGGGACGAGGATGGGCCCATGGATCCCGGGACCCTCGACGAGGCGGTGCGGGGCGGCGACCTCGACGAGCTGTTGCGGCTCGTCGACGCCTGCTGCAGCAGCCGCGACTGGGAGGCCCTGGCGTCGCTGCGCGCCCGATGCGAGCGGGCCTACGAGACCGGCCACCAGCTGTGGCCGGTCGCGTCGCACGCTGCCTACCGCCTCGCGCTGGAGGCGCCGGGGCCGTTCGCCGCGGCGGTCGTCGTCGAGGGCGCAGGTCGGTTCGCGCCCGGTCCGCTCCCGGAGGTCGCGGCGCAGCGCCACACCTGGGACGAGCTGGCTGCTGCGCTCCCGTCGGGTGCGCCCGCGATGTACGCCGCGCACGAGCGCGTGCTGCGCGGCGAGGATCTGACGACGGTGGCGCTCGACGGTCCGCCGGTCCTCGAGGTGCCGCTTCGTCTCGCCGACTGGGAGCCGCGGTACGCGCTCGCCGAGTACCGCGAGCACGACGCCGACTTCCCCGCGCCGCCCGTCCCGTCGATGGAGCCGGCCGAGCTCCCCGCCGCGACCGAGCCGCTCCCGCTCGACGACGCGGCGGTCGCGCTCCGCGACGCGGTGCGGGTCTGGGCCGACGACTCGAACGGCGCCATCGAGGTCGTCGCGGTCGACGGCGACGCCCTCGCCGCCATCGCCACGGTCGGTCGCGGCAAGGACGCGCGGCTCCGAGATCCGGCTGGCCCCCGTGGGACCCGAGGTCGCGTTCGCACATCTCGCGTGGGCCGGCGCGAGCGGCGGCGCCCACGGTCGGCGTCCGGGCGCGGCAACCGGACGCTTCGCCGCGTGGTGGGTCGGCGCGGCGGTCGGCGGACTGCTCGACGACTGGCCGCCCGACCCCGACCGACTCGGGGATCGTGTCGCCGAGCTGCGGTGGGTGCTGTGGGGGACATCGGACCCGGCAACGGGCTGGCAGCTCCGACTCGCGGTCGAAGACCCCGCGCACGGCCGCGCGTGGTCGATCCGCGCGACCGATCACCGCACCTAGATTCCTGTCGTGGACGCGCTCACCTTCTACGGCCTCGAGCCGACGGACGACCCGCTCCGGTGGCGGCTCCCCGTCGTACCCGAGATCTGCTCCGGGTTCGGCGCGCTGTTCGGAGGCGCGGGGCTCGGTGCGTCGATCGAGGTACTCGAGCGGGTCACCGGACGTCCGCTCGTCTGGGCCACCGCGCAGTTCCTGCAGTTCGCGCGACCCCCGTCGGTGGTGGAGCTCGACATCAACGAAGAGGTGCGCGGGCATGCCACCTCACAAGCCCGAGTGCTCGCGCGCGTCGACGGGACCGAGATCTTCACCATCGTCGCCGCGCTCGGTCGGCGTTCGCTGCCCTGGGAGGGTGAATGGGCCGTCCGTCCCGAGGTGCCGTCGATCGCCGACAGCCCACCCCGGGTGCTGGCACCCCACCACGAAGGCACGATCGCCACGCGCCTCGAGACCCGACTCGCGAACGCCTGCAACTTCGACGACCTCGACGGAACGCCGGGCGACGGGCGCAGCGCGCTCTGGGTGAGGTTGCCCCCCGAGCTGGAGTCGACCGCCGCCGCCCTCGCGATCCTCGGCGACTACGTGCCGTTCGGACTGAGCCAGGCCCTCGGGCGCCGGATCAACAGCAACAGCCTCGACAACACGATCCGGATGGTCCGGGTCCATCCCACCGAGTGGGTGCTCGCCGACATCCGGGTGCAGGCCATCGCCGAGGGCTTCGGCCACGGGGTCGTGCACCTCTGGGCCGAGGACGGCACACTGCTCGCGACCGCCAGCCAGACCGCGACCGTTCGGGAGTTCCCGTGAGTGTGCCCCAGCGATTCGGCATCACCGTGCCCTTCGAGGGCGTCCCCCTCCACGAGCACCGAGCCTGGTACGAGGAGCTCGAGACGCTGGGCTTCACCGACGTGTGGAGCGCCGAAGCCGGAGCAAGCGACGCGTTCACCCCGCTCGCGCTCGCGGCTGCGTGGGCGCCCGTCGCTACGACTCGGCACTGCGATCGTGCCCGTCTTCACGCGCGGTGCCGCGACGCTCGCGCAGTCGGTCGCCGCCATGTGCCAGGCCGCACCCGGACGCTTCGCGCTCGGCATCGGCACGTCCTCGGACGTGATCGTCGAGCAGTGGAACGGCATGAAGTTCGAACGTCCGGTGCACCGGGTCAAGGACACGGTCCGCTTCCTCCGCGCGGCGCTCGCCGGTGAGAAGGTCACCGAGGACTACGACACGTTCTCGGTGCACGGGTTCCGGCTCGGCACCGCCGTGCCCGAGATGCCGCCGATCCTGATCGCCGCGCTCCGCCCGGGGATGCTCCGCATCGCGGGAACCGAGGGTGACGGCGCCATCATCAACTGGCTCTCGGCCGACGACGTTCGCACGGTCGTTCCCCACGTCGGCGAGGGCAAGGAGATCGTGGCGCGTGTCTTCGTGCTCCCGAGCACTGACCGCGACCTCGTGAACCTCGTCGGTCGACGCGCGATCGCCGCGTACCTCAACGTCCCCGTCTACGCGAAGTTCCACGAGTGGCTGGGGCGCGGCGAGGTGCTCGAGCCGATGTGGAAGGCGTGGAAGGCCGGCGACCGCAAGGCCGCGACCGAAGCCATCCCGGAGTCGCTCGTCGACGAGCTGATCGTCTCCGGCACACCCGGCGACATCAAGGCGAAGCTGGCCCGCTATGCGGAGAACGGTGTCACGACGCCGGCACCGGCCATCCTCGGGACGGGCGACGCCGTGCGCGAGGTGCTGCACGCCCTCGCCCCTCGGCCTCCGACCTAGCCCCCAGCGCGACCGACCTCAGGACGCCCGCTCGAACGCCTCGTCGTCGCGCTCGGCGATCGCAACCCGTACCGCGATGTCGGCCCGGAGGCACTCGATCGCCGCGGCGGCAGCGTCGAGGTACGCCCGGCCGCGGCTGCCCCGAGGCAGCGCCTCCGGGCGGATGCCGATCTCGCTCGCCTCGGCCGACCACGGGGTGAGCTCGAGCTCGACCCGGGCCGGACGACGGTTCGGGAGGCGGAGCAGCCCGCGAAGCCGGCGGTGGGGTGCGGCGCGGGAGCGGATGAGCCCGACCGGCGCCGCGGCCACCGTGAGGGCACCCCAGGTCCCCGAGAGCTGCAGCTCGTCGCCGGCGAGGACGTCGAGCGTCGGGCCGGCGACCTCGACCGCGACGTCCACACGCCGGGCCACGTACCACGAGGTGGTGAGGACATCTTCCATGGGCACATCTCCTGCTCGTGAGCTCCGGCGAGGCGGCGCCCACTCGATCTGGAAGTGCCCAGTGTCGACGGCCCATGTTTCGGGCGCGTCAACAGCACGCGACCAGCGTGCGGCGGGACACTGAAGGTTTCGAGACGGAGCTCGGGGCCTCAGGAAGGCCGTGCCGACCCGCCCGTGGCGAGCTTCGGCTCCTTGTGGCGCACCTGCACGAGCCGCAGCGCGCTCAGCAGCCGCACGGACCACCAGCCGGGGTCGAGCTCCGAGCGCCGGAACGAGAAGCGCGCGGACGTCGGCGCCGCGTGGTGGTTGTTGTGCAGACCCTCACCCACGGTGATCAGCGCGAGCGACCGGAGGTTCGTACCCGAGTTGCCGGCCGGTCGCCGGCCCGCGGTGTGGCCGACGGCGTTGATCGCGCCGGAGAGTCCGAGGTAGCTCACGGTGTGCACGACGGCCGCGAGCAGGCCGGTCGGCCAACCCAGCAGCAGGCAGAGGATCCCGACCCCGACGCCGAGTCCGAGGAACGCGTGGTCGAAGAACCAACGGTCCAGCCGGTCCGGCGGCAGATCCTTCGCGTACTTCTCGACGGTGACCCCGTCGCGAGCGACCCGGCGATACATCGCCGCGTTCGTGAGCTGGACCCGCCAGAAGCCCCGAACCGCTGGGCTGTGGGGGTCGAGCTCGGTGTCGAGCGCGGCGTGGTGACGGCGGTGCACGGCCACCCACTCACGCTGCCGCATCCCCGTCGTGAGCCACAGGAAGACGCGGAGCACGATCGCGAGCGCCGGATGGACGGTGAGACCGCGGTGCGTGAGCCCGCGATGGAGGTAGACGCTCGTGGCGAGCATCGCGAGCTCGGTGATCGCGAGGCCGACGACGACTGCCGTGATCGGGTGCAATGCAGAAACCTCCGTCGGGATCAGCGGGGAACGAGCACGCCCCGACGATGGCGGAGCGTCAGCAGGTGCAACAGCTCGAGCCCACGGATGAACCGCCACGCGGGATCGAACTGCCCGGACAGGAACGAGAAGCGAGCCGCGGTCGGTGCCGCGTGATGGTTGTTGTGCAGGCCCTCGCCGACGGTGAGCAGCGCGAGGATCCGGCTGTTCGTCCCCGAGTTCGCCGCCGGGCGCGTGCCGAACGTGTGACCGATCGAGTTCACCGCGCCGTTCAGCCCCACGTAGAAGACGATGTGGAACACCACGGCGAAGATCGCGATCTGCCACCCGAACACGAACCAGAGCAGCGCGACCCCGAGCAGCGGTCCGAGCGTCTCGCGGTCGAACACGATGCGGTCGAGCCAGGTGCGCCCGATGTCGTGCGTGTACCGGTCGACCAGTGCGGCGTCCTTCGCCGCCTTCCGGTACATGAGGATGTTCGTGAACAGCACCCGCCAGGTACCTCGCATGGCCGGGCTGTGCGGATCGTCGATCGTGTCGAGCGACGCGTGGTGGCGGCGGTGCACCCCGGTCCACTCGCGGGGACGGATCCCCGTCGTGACCCAGAGGACCACCCGCATGGGGAACGCGGCCTCGGGGCGGAGGGTGAGGGCCCGATGGGTCATCCCCCGGTGCAGGTAGACGGTCGTGACGAAGATCGCGAGCTCCGCGGTGACGAAGCCCACCACCATCGCCACCAGGAGGTTCAGCAGGATCGTCGGCATGGGATGCATCTTACCTACCTACCAGTAGGTAGGATAGATCGGGCAGGGGGCGAGCCGAATCTCCCCCTCCCGAGGGGGAGATTCCGACGGCTGAGGACACGCGAGCCCAGATCCTCGAGGTGGCGCTGCGTCATTTCGCCGCGGACGGGAACGCCGGCACGAGCCTCAACGACATCGCGGACGAGGTCGGCATCCGCCGGCCGAGCCTCCTGTACCACTTTCCCTCGAAGGAAGCCCTCTACCGCGAGACCGTGCTGGCCTCGTTCGCCGACTGGTTCGACCTGCTCGGCGACGCGACCGAGGACTCCCGGCAGGGCTGGCCCCAGGTCGAGCGCGTCCTGCGGGCCGCATTCCAGTTCTTCGAGGAGCGCCCCGACTTCGTGCGGCTCGCCCGCCGCGAGATGCTCGACGGCAGCCCGATCCTCACCGAAGAGCTCGCGGTCGCGCTCCAGCCGCTCTTCCAGAAGGCCTGCGCATGGATCGAGGGCGAGATGGTCGCCGGTCGGCTCCGTCCCTACGACCCGGGGCAGCTCATCCTCACCGGATACGGCGCGGTGCTCTCCTACCTGTCCGATGCCGCGCTCATCACCGCGCTGCTCGACATCGACCCGCTGTCGGCCGGGGCACTCGCGACGCGCCGCGAGCACGTGATCGCCGTGCTCCGAGCCGCGTCGGATCCGGCCACGTAGCAGGCCGCCGAGGCGCGGGTTCGGGTCAGAACGTCAACGCATCGCGGAGCATCGGGATGCGCGCATCGTCGCCGAACACGTCGAGCGACTCGAGTCGTCCCCGTCCCGAGCACCACAGCAGGAGATCGAACGCCGTCCCGCGCACGGCGACGTCGCCTTTCGTGTGCACGCGCTCGACCCGCAGACCGTCGGGCGTGAACTCGAGCGACCATTCCCCCTCGACATCGGTGCAGTGGAGGTGCGCGGTCTCACCCCGGCCACCCTCCGGCTTCGACCACGGGACCAGCGGCAGCAACCACAGCAGCTCGTCGATCCCGTCGGCCGCGAGCTCGGGGGCGATGGGCTCGACCGACCCTGCTGCGAGCTGGGCGTCGACACGGTGCATCGCCGTCTCGTGCGCCTGGCGGCGCTGCCAGAACGCGAGCACGGGCGGCGGGAGGAAGGTCCAGCAGGGGGTCTCGGGATCGTGGTCGAGCGCGGCGAGCAGCTCGGTCGCACCGTCGCGCACCCACTCGGTGCGGGCTGCGGCTTCCGGCGCCTCGAACTCCCGACTCGACCAGAACCCGGCATCGGGATCGCGGGTCGTGTTCGCAGCGGCCCACCGATGGACCCGTCCGATGTGCTCGAGGAGGTCGGCGACGACCCAGTCGGGACACGACGGCACCGGCGCCTCGAGCCCCGCGGCGGACGCGGCGTCGACGAGTGCGGCCGCGTCCGCGGCAATCGCCTCGAGGTAGGTCGCCGTTCCGAGGGAGCTCACGTCCATCGCGGCCACGCTACGACGTCGGCTCGGCGGCGACCTCGTCGAGCAGGAGCGGGTCGTTGTTCGCGGCCGAGTTCACCCGCCTCGACACGGGGTACACCTCGAACAGCTCGTCGGGCGCCGGCCGCAGCAGCGTGCTCAACGCGGCAGCGTCGTGCTCGGTCGGGTCGAGCCACTGGTCCCACGCCGAGGCCGGTAGCACCACCGGCATGCGCTCGTGCACGGGCGCGAGGAGGTCGTTGGCATCCGTCGTGACGATCACGCAGGAGCGCAGCCAACCGTCCTCGGCGCCGTCGACGTCGATGCCCTCGGGCACCCTCCAGACCTCCCAGAGGCCGGCGAACGCCATCGGCTCGTCGTCCGCCCGGTGGATGAACATCGGCTGCTTCTTCGGACGCCCCTTGGGCGTCGTGGGCGGGGCGACGACCTTCCACTCGTAGAACCCGTCGGCCGGGATGATGCAGCGTCGCTTCGTGAAGGCCTTCCGATACGCCGGCTTCTCGGCCACGGTCTCGGCCCGGGCGTTGATCAGCCGGTCACCGATGCCGGGATCCTTCGCCCAGGACGGCACCAGCCCCCAGCGCACCCGGGACAGGACCCGGCGGTCGGCTCCGCCGTCCTTGCCCGGACGGTCGCGGACCACCATGACCTTCGCCCGAGGCGCGACGTTGTAGTCGGGGGTGTCGTCCTCCACCGCGAGCTCGTCGACCACGAACTGCTCCGCGAGATCGGTCGGCGACGACGTCGAGATGAAGCGACCGCACATGCCCCCAGCGTCGCGCGCGCGAGGCACGGCTCGTCAGACCCCGAACCCTCAGGCGCGCGGGCGATCCTTGACCCGGTAGACGAACCGGAGCCCGGACCAGATCTCGTCGATGGCCGCGACCTTGTTGTCGACGAGTCCGTTCGCCAACCCCACCTCGCGCACAGGGTTCTCGCTGAGGTCGGTCGCGACCCCCGAGGTGCGCTTGGGCCACGCGATCCAGAGGCCGCCGTCGGGTTCGAGGCCTCGCTTCATCGCGGGGAACCGGCGCGTGAGCTCCGCGCTCCGCGTGGCGAAGAACACGACCACGTCGAGGCGACCGCGTGCCTGCTTGCGCACGACCACGCCAGGAGGCAGGTCCAGCGAGGAGCAGAACCCGTTGGGCGCGGCGATGACCGCCAAGCGCGACCCCTCCGCGATCCCCAGCTTCTTCACGAGCGGTGTGCCCGAGTACCCCGCCACGAGCGTCACAGTCGCCGCGACGGGGGCCGCCCGTCAACCGGGCGTCGGGTCGCGTGCGTCCGGCCGGTAGCGCACGAACTCCGGAACTGCAAGCGCGAGCACGCCGACGCCGATCACGCACGCGAGGCCACCGGTCAGGACGGCGATCGTCGGCGTCGTGAGCGCGGCGACCAGCCCGGCCTCGGCATCACCGATGCGTGGACCGCCGACGACCACGAGGATGTGCACCGCCGACATCCGTCCGCGCAGGTTGTCGGGCACCGTCGTCTGCAGGATCGTGCTGCGGAACACTGCCGAGACCACGTCGGCGGCTCCGGCGACCGCCAGACACCCCATCGCGAGCACGAGCGAGTCGCCGGAGAGACCGAATCCGATGATCCCGAGACCCCACACCACGACCGCCCAGCACACGGCGAGCCCTTGGCGGCGGATGCGCGAGACCCACCCGGTGCTGAGCGCCCCGAGCAGGGCGCCTGCTGAGACCGCGGAGAAGAGCAGACCCACGATCTCGGGTCCCGCGCCGAACTGCGTCAGTGCGAGCACCGGGAACAGCGCGCGCGGCATCCCGAAGATCATTGCGACGAGGTCGACGTAGAAGGTCGACTGCAGCACGCGCCGACCCCGCAGGAATCGGAACCCCTCGGTGATGTCCTGCCAGCCTCGGGACAGTGCGCCCGCGTCGGCCTCACGCTCCTCGGCCGCCTCGGTACGGATCGGGAGCTGCGGGCGCATCAGCAGGCAGGCGACGATCGTCGCCAGGAACGTCGCGACGTCGATCCCGTACGCCCACGAGAACCCGACCTGGTCGATCACGACGCCGCCGACCGCAGGACCGACGATCAACGTGGTGTTCCACATCACCTGGTTGAGCGACAGTGCGGAGGACAGCTCCTCGTTCGACACGAGGTTGGGCGTCATCGACGAGCGCACCGAGAGCGAGAACCCGCCGAAGCCCGCGACCACCGCGGCCCCGGCGTAGACGAGGACGACCGAAGGATCGCCGGCGAGCGCGCCCGCGAGCAGGAGCGCCGAGCCCGCGGCCTGCCCGCACTGGCTGACGAGCAGGAGCTTGCGGCGGTCGTGGGCGTCGATGACCGGTCCGCCGAGCAGCGCGGCCAGCGCCAGCGGCACGAGCTGCACGATCCCGACGAGACCGACCGCCGCGGTCGAACCGGTGATCGCGAACACCTGCACATAGATCGCGACCAGTGCGATCTGCGAGCCGGTCTCCGAGATGAGCTCGCCGAACCAGAGCAGCCGGAAGTCGCGGTGGCGGCGCAGCGGTGAGATGTCGACCGCGAGCGCCCGCAGGAGCCGCATGGGCCCGCGAGGCTGGATTTCCGACCGTTTCACTCGACTTTCACCGCCGTCCGGATCTAGGGTGGAGACCCGACGAAGCATCCCCCAAACACTGGGATCCCACGCGAACCCAGCACTCGCACCCGGAGGCACATCATGGCGATCCGCCTGGGCGACGAAGCCCCCAACTTCACCGCAGCGACCACCGACGGCACCATCGATTTCTACGACTACCTCGGCGACGGCTGGGGCGTCCTCTTCTCGCACCCGAAGGACTTCACGCCCGTCTGCACGACCGAGCTCGGTCGGGTCGCGGCGCTCAAGCCCGAGTTCGACAAGCGCAACGTGAAGGTCGTCGGCCTCTCGGTCGACCCGCTCGACTCCCACGAGCAGTGGGCCGGCGACATCGAGGAGACGCAGGGCTCGAAGCTCAACTTCCCGCTGATCGCCGACCCGGACCGCAAGGTCTCGGACCTCTACGACATGATCCACCCGAACGCCAACGACACCCTGACGGTGCGCTCGGTGTTCATCGTGGGGCCCGACAAGAAGGTGAAGCTCCAGCATCACCTATCCCGCGAGCACGGGCCGGAACTTCGACGAGATCCTGCGCGTCATCGACTCGCTCCAGCTGACCGCCGGCTACCAGGTGGCGACGCCGGTGGACTGGAAGGACGGCGAGGACGTCATCATCGCCCCTGCGGTCTCCGACGAGGACGCCAAGGCGAAGTTCCCCAAGGGGTTCAAGGCGATCAAGCCGTACCTGCGGGTCACGCCGCAGCCGAACAAGTAGACCTCTCCGCGCGACCGCGCTGGGTACGGGACCGTCCCTGCTCAGCGCGGTCCGCGGACGGGCGGAGCCCCTGCTCCCTCGCTGCGCTCGGTCGGGTCTTCGACCCGGGTCTCCGCCCTGCGGACCGCCACTGCTTCGCAGCGCCGGTCCCTCCCCCAGCGCTCTGCTCGGACCCCGTCGTCGTCGTCACGGCGCGACCCGCAGGCCGACGGACTGGAGCTAGAGGTAGTTGGCGGGGTCGACGGGGTTGCCGCTGAGGCGGACCTCGAAGTGGAGGTGGGGGCCCGTTGCGAGGCCGGTGCTGCCGACGTAGCCGATGATGTCGCCGGCTTCGACGTGCTGGCCGACGCTCACGGCGATGCGCGACTGGTGGGCGTAGAGCGTGGCCATGAACCCACCGTGGTCGATGATGACGGCGTTGCCGTAGCCGCCCTGCGATCCCGCGATGACGACGTTGCCCGCGCGGCACGCGTGGATCGGAGTCCCGGTCCCCGCCGAGAAGTCGGCTCCGGTGTGCATGCGCGTGTAGTGGAGGATCGGGTGGTACCGGGGACCGAAGCCACTGACGATCGCACCGGGCACCGGTCGCGCCTGGCACGGGCCCGAGCTGCCGGGAGTGGCGCCGACGAGGCGGAGCCGCGCCGAGATGCTGTCCGACGCCGCCTGGAGTGAGGCGAGCTCTTCCTCGAAGTCGGCCTTCTGGGACTGGATGCCGTCGATCGCGCTCTGCTCGGCGGCTTCCTGCTGCGCGGCCTGCGCTCGTGCCGGCTCGATCTCGGCGCGGAGCCCGGCAACCTGGTCGCGGATCGCCTGCGCGTCGGCAGCGGCCTGGTCGGCCTTGGCCTTCTCGGCCGAGAGCTTCTGCTTCTGGTCCTCGAGCTGCGCACGCAGCGCGGCGACACGGTCGACGATGGATTGACGCTTGGCCGAGACCTGGTCGAGGTACTTGTTCTGCTTGACCATCGTGTCCGGCCGGGAGGCCAGCACGAGGTCGAACGTCTCACCCCGCCGAGCAGAGCGGTAGAGCGAGGCCGCGGACTTCTGGAACTCGAGCTTCGCGGCGTCCAGCTTGGCCTGCGTCTTGGTGACCTCGGCCTGGAGGGCGGTGAAGACGGCGTTCAGCCGGAAAGCCTCGGCCTCGAGCGGAGCAAGCTTCGCCTGCGCCGAGCTCACCTGGGCGTCGAGGTCGGCGACCTTGGCATCGATTGCCGACTTCGCGTTCTGGATGTTCTGGAGGTTGGCGAGCGCCGCGGCTTCCTGCGCGGACGCCTCGCCGATCTGCTCCTGCAGCTCCTGCTTCCGGTCGCCACCGGGCGCGCCCGACGCCGAGCCGGTCGGGACGACACCGACCGCGACGACCGCCACGAGGGCGGCGCCGAGCGCGAGGAGGCGGGATCGGGATCGCATGGGACCTTCCAGGCTAGACAACACGACCCACACCAGCAACAGCCGTGTCGGGCGAGCCGGATACCTGTGGAAAACGGTGGTCGGGGACCCGGATTGCACCGCCCGTCACGGCGATCGACCCGCCCTCAGGGCGATCTCGTGAGCGAATTGGGCGCCCTGGGGCGCGGATCGCTCACGAAAAGGCCCGAAACAGGCCGGATCGCGCCGTTTCGGGCCGGATCAGACCTTGAGGAATCGCCGGAGGCCGATCATCGAGCCGATCAGGCCGATGATCACCCCGAGCAGGAGCACCAGGAGCGAGACGCGTACGGCATCCGCGCTCGTGACGAAGAACTCCCGGAAGAAGCCCGTCGGGCTGTCGAACCAGCTGTCGAAGCCGATCTTGAGCGCGACGACCACCCCGACGGCGAGCCCCGCCCCGATCAGCCCCTGGACCAGGCCCTCGGCCATGAACGGGACGCGCACGAACCAGTTCGACGCGCCGACGAGCTTCATGACCTCGATCTCGCGCCTGCGGGCGAACGTCGCGAGCCGGATCGTGTTCACGATCAGGAAGAGCGACGAGACGAGCAGGATCACCGAGAGCCCGATGAAGATGATCTTGGCGGTATTGGTCGCGTCGAGCAGGCCCCGGAGGGCTTCCTCAGGCGTGGCGACGTCGTCGACCCCGGGTTGCGCGTCGAAGGCGCGCTGGACCGTGGTCGTCTTCTCCGCGGTGATGGGCACGACGCGGAACGACGTGGGCAGGGCTTCCGCGGTGATGTTCTTCACGAGATCGGGATCCTTGCGGAAGATCCGCTTGAACTCCTCGAGCGCGGCCTGCTTGTCGAAGAACTTGAACGACTTCACGTTCGCGTCGTTCTCGAGCGCCGCGCGGACGTCGTCGATCTGCTGCTTCGTGGCGTCGACGTTCATGAAGACCTCGAGGCGCACGCCACCCTTGATGCGCTCGGTCCCGTGGCCCACCCAGCTCGAGAGCATCAGGATGCCACCGAAGAGCGCGAGCGAGACCGCCACCGTCAGCACACCTGCGATCGTCATCAGCAAGTTGCGACGGAGCGAGACCATGGTCTCGCGCGCGAAGTAACCGATCCGGGTCAGCACGCTCGTCAGCCCCCGGTCGCGCCGTAGAGGCCACGCGCTTCATCGCGCACGACAGAACCACGGCTGAGCTCGATCACCCGACGACGCATCGCATCGACGATCCGCCCGTCGTGGGTAGCCATGCAGACGGTGGTCCCCGTCCGGTTGATCCGGTCGAGGATGCGCATGATGCCAACGGTCGTGGCCGGGTCGAGGTTCCCGGTCGGCTCGTCGGCGAGCAGGATCAGCGGACGGTTCACGAACGCCCGGGCAATCGAGACGCGCTGCTGCTCACCACCCGAGAGCTCCGTCGGGAAGCGGCCGGCCTTCTTGGCGAGGCCCACGAGGTCGAGCACCTGCGGGACCTGGGTCCGGATGACGTGCCGCGGTCGACCGATGACCTCCATCGCGAAGGCGACGTTCTCGTAGACCGTCTTGGTCGGGAGCAGCTTGAAGTCCTGGAAGATCGTCCCGATGTTGCGGCGCAGCTGGGGGACCTTCCAGTGCGACAGGCGCGAGATGTCGCGCCCCGCGACGACGATGCGGCCGTCGGTGGGAGTCTCTTCGCGGAGCAGCAGCTTCAGGAAGGTGGACTTCCCGGAGCCCGACGGGCCGACCAGGAAGACGAACTCGCCCTTCTGGACGTCGACGCTCACCTCGCGCAGGGCCGCGATGTTTCCCTTGTAGATCTTGTCGACGTTCTCGAACTTCAGCATAAGAAGGGGACGGCACTCTGGGGGCGGGGGGCCGAGAGCCACGGTACCAGCCGGGTTGCTCGATCCTGGGACACCCGGAACGCGATTCAGGTGGTGCTCAGGCGCCTTCTCGGCGTCGCCACTGCAGCCATGCCTCGATGAACTCGTCGAGATCACCGTCGAGGATGGCGTCGACGTTGCCGCTCTCGTGGCGGGTCCGCTCGTCCTTCACCAACCGGTACGGCGCGAGCGTGTAGCTGCGGATCTGGCTCCCGAACGCGACTTCGCGCTTGTCGCCGGAGATCTGCGCGAGCTCGGCCGCTCGCTCCTGCCGCTGCATCTCGGCGAGGCGCGCCGCGAGGATCTGCATCGCGTGCGCCTTGTTCTGAGTCTGCGACCGTTCGTTCTGGCACGACACGACGACACCGGTCGGGAGGTGGGTGATCCGGACCGCGGAGTCGGTGACGTTCACGTGCTGCCCGCCGGCGCCGGACGACCGGTAGGTGTCGATGCGCAGGTCGGTGGGGTCGATCTCGGGGAGCTCTTCCTCCTCGAGTGCGGGCACGCAGTCGAGGGACGCGAAGGCGGTCTGGCGACGGGCGTTCGCGTCGAACGGGGAGATGCGGATCAGCCGGTGCACACCACGCTCGCCGGAGAGCATCCCGTAGGCGTAGCGGCCTTTCACGGTGAAGGTCGCCGAGGTCAGGCCCGCCTCGGTCCCCGGTTGGGTCTCGATGAGGTCGACATCGAAGCCCCGTCGCTCCGCCCAGCGCGTGAACATGCGCAGGAGCATCTCGGTCCAGTCCTGGGCGTCGGTGCCTCCGGCGCCGGAGTGGACCTCGCAGATCGCGTCGCGCTCGTCGTGCTCCCCGGTGAACAGCGCACGCAGCTCCAGGTGATCGAGCTCGTCGCGCAGGGCCACGATGCCCGCTTCCACCTCGTCCTCGACCGAGTCGTCACCCTCTTCACGACCCAGCTGGTGAAGCGTCTCGACGTCGGAGAGCCGTTCCTCGAGGCCTTCGACGAGCTCGAGGTCTTCGCGCAGGCGGGCCATCTCGGTGGAGAGCCGACGGGCACGGTCCTGGTCGTCCCAGAAGTCGGGCTTCCCGGTCTCCGCCTCGAGCTCGTCGAGCTTGGCCCGCGCCTCGTCGACGTGGAGGTAGGAGCGCGCCTCGGCGACGCGTCGCGCCAGCGCGCTCAGATCGTCGGAGAAGTCACGCATGCAGCGCTGCTGGGCCTCGGGATCCGCGTCGCTTCAGCGACCGTGGCAGAGCTTGAACTTCTTGCCGCTGCCGCAGTAGCAGGGTTCGTTGCGACCGGGAAGCTTGTCGACCTGCACCGGCTCGTTCGCGACCTCGTCGTCGGGCACGTCGGCCAGCGCGGTTGCGGTCCCGGCGGCGAGCCCGGCGCCCGCAGCGTCGATCTCGGGTGGCGCGCTGGCCGCGGCAGCGCGCATCGCCGACGAGCCCCCGACCGGATCCTCGGCCGCGCTGTATCGCAGATCGCGGCGTCGGTGCCGGCGGCTCGTCGTCAGCGACCACCTCGAGGTGCGTGACGTAGCGCACGAAGTCGTCGTCGATGAGGCCCATCATCGCCTCGAACATGTCGTAGCCCTCGCGCTGCCACTCGGCGAGTGGGTCCTGCTGGCCCATCGCGCGCAGGTTGATGCCCTCGCGCAGGTAGTCCATCTCGTAGAGGTGCTCTCGCCAGTGCTGGTCGATCACCGAGAGCATCACGCGGCGCTCGATCTCGCGCAGCGTCTCGGAACCGATCGATGCCTCCTTGGCGTCGTAGTGCGTCGAGCGCGTCGTCGAGGACGAGCGATCGGAGCTGGTCGACGTGCATCGCGTCGTCGAACTGCTCGCGCGTCAGTGCGGTGGGGAACCCGGCGCGCAGCCCACGGTCGAACTCGTCGAGGTCCCAGTCCTCGGGGTACTCGCCGGGGCAATACGTGGCGATGAGCCGGTCGACCGCGCTCCTCGATCGCCTCGAGCGTCTGCTCCCGCAGATCCTCACCGTCGAGGATCTGCTGGCGGCGCAGGTAGACGATCTTGCGCTGCTCGTTCATCACCTCGTCGTACTTGAGCACGTCCTTGCGGATCTCGAAGTTGCGATCTTCGACGGTGCGCTGCGCGCGCTCGATGGCCTTCGTGACCATCTTCGCCTCGAGCGGCATGTCGTCGGGGAAGGCACGGTCCATCACCCAGCTCATCGCACCGGTCGCGAACAGCCGCATCAGATCGTCTTCGAGCGACAGGTAGAAGCGGCTCTCGCCCGGGTCACCCTGGCGGCCGGCGCGACCACGGAGCTGGTTGTCGATGCGCCGGCTCTCGTGGCGCTCCGTGCCGAGCACATACAGCCCGCCGATCTCACGGACCTTCTCGCCCTCGGTCGCGCACTCCTCCTTGAAGCGGGCGAGGAGGGTCGTCGTAGCGCTCCGGATCTCCTTCGGGAGTGAGGCCCTCGGCGAGCATCTCGTTGCGCGCCAGACCCTCCGGGTTGCCGCCGAGCAGGATGTCGACCCCCCGACCGGCCATGTTGGTGGCGACGGTCACGGAGTAGGGCCGACCGGCCTGGGTGACGATGTGCGCCTCCCGCTCGTGCGCCTTCGCGTTCAGCACCGAGTGCGGGATGCCGCGCTTCTCGAGCAGGCGACCGAGGTGCTCGGACTTCTCGACCGAGATGGTGCCGACCAGGACCGGTTGTCCGAGGTCGTAGCGCTCCTGGATGTCGTCGGCGGCGGCCTCGAACTTCGCGTCCTCGCTCTTGTAGATGAGATCGGGCTCGTCGTTTCGCACCAACGGCCGGTTCGTGGGGATCGAGACCACCTCGAGCCCGTAGGTGTGCGCGAACTCACCGGCCTCCGTGACCGCGGTGCCGGTCATGCCCGAGAGCTTCTCGTACATGCGGAAGTAGTTCTGGAGGGTGACCGTCGCGAGAGTCTGGTTCTCCTCCTTGATGCGGACACCTTCCTTCGCCTCGACCGCCTGGTGGAGCCCCTCGCTCCAGCGCCGACCTTCGAGGATGCGACCGGTGAACTCGTCGACGATCTTCGCCTCACCGTCCTGGATCACGTAGTCGACGTCGCGCTTGAACAGCTCCTTGGCGCGCAACGCGGCCTGGAGCTGGTGGACGAAGTTCTGGTTGACGTGCTCGTACAGGTTGTCGACGCCGAGTGCCTCCTCGACGCGACCGATGCCGTCCTCGGTCGGGACGATCGTCTTCTTGGCCTCGTCGAGCTCGTAGTCGCGGTCGATCTGGAGACCCTTCACGATGCGAGCGAACTGGTGGTACAGCTGCTGCGCGTCGTCGGCACGCCCGGAGATGATCAGCGGTGTGCGGGCTTCGTCGATGAGGATCGAGTCGACCTCGTCGACGATCGCGAACTGGTGCCCCCGCTGCGCCTGCTCCTCGGCCGACGAAGCCATGTTGTCGCGGAGGTAGTCGAAGCCGAACTCGTTGTTGGTGCCATACGTGATGTCGGCGGCGTACGCGAGCCGCTTCATCGCCCAGTCGTCGACCGAGGGGAGCACCGCGCCGACGTCCATCCCGAGGAAGCGGTAGATCTGCCCCATCCACTCTGCGTCGCGCTTGGCGAGATAGTCGTTGACCGTGACCAGGTGGACGCCGTAGCCGGCGAGCCCGTTCAGATAGGCGGGAAGGGTGGCGACGAGCGTCTTGCCCTCACCGGTCTTCATCTCCGCGACCCAGCCGAAGTGCAGGCCCGCCCCGCCCATGATCTGGACGTCGAAGTGGCGCTGACCCAGCGTGCGCCGGCCGGCCTCCCGGACGGCGGCGAACGCCTCCGGCAGGAGGTCGTCGAGGTGGTCGACGCGCTTCGCGCGATCGGTCGTGACGTCGCCGACCCGGTCGAGGCGCTCCCGGAACTCGCCCGTGAGCGCGCGCAGCGCCTCGTCGGAGAGCTTCTCCATCTCCGGCTCGAGCGCGTTGACCTCGGGCACGATCGATTGGAGCAGCTTGACCTTGCGGCCCTCGCCGGCCGACAGCACCTTCTGGAAGAGTCCCATGACGAGAACCGATCCTACCGGCGAGGTGGCGAGCCGAGGACCTCGCCCCATGGCGGCCTCGCGGCGCGGCGCGCAGCGGTCTCGGCGCGTCCGTCTGCCAGCATGAACCGGTGACGGCGGAAGCCCCGGCCCGGCAGACGGCCAACCGCGCGTCCGGTGCGCTCGAACAGGCCGGCCGCAAGGCCGCCGCCCGCTGCCGCGCCGTCCACCCCGCGGCGTGGGCGCTGACCGCGGCGATCGCCCTGTGGATCCTGACGTTCTCCGTGCTCGTGGTGCAGCGCCAGAACCGATTCTGGTCGGTCGACTTCGACATGGGGATCTACGACCAGGCCGTCTGGCTGCTGGCCCACGGGAGACAGTTCATCACGGTGCGCGGCCTGCCCGTCTTCGGGCACCACGGCACGTTCTCGCTGCTGCTCTTCGCCCCCGCAGTGTGGCTCGGTGCCGGTGCGAACTTCCTCAACGTCTTCCAGGTCGTCGCGCTCGCACTCGCCGCGGTGCCCGTCTACCTCCTCGCCCGCGAGCGCGCCCTCAACCCCTGGGCCGGGGCCGCGCTCGGCGCCGCCGTGCTCCTGCACCCCGCGCTCCAGTTCCTGTCCTGGGAGCTGTTCCACCCGGAGACGATCGCGCTCACCCCGCTGCTCGCCGCCTACCTGTGCTCGGTGCGGCGGTCATGGCGCTGGTTCGCGTTCTGGATCGTGCTCGCGATCTCGTGCAAGGAGGACATCGCGCTCGCGGTGATCGTCATCGGACTCGTCATCGCACTGCGGCCGAGCCGACGCCCGGGCGAGCTCCGGATCGGCCTGTTCACGGTGGGTGCGGCTGCGCTGTGGTTCGTGCTCGTGACCCAGGTGATGCTCCCGCTCGTGTCGGGCCATCCCGCCCACTACGAGGGCCTGTACCAGGGAGTCGGCGGATCCCCCGGCGGCATCGTCGAGACGGCGTTCCGGGATCCCGGGAACATCACCGGGCGGCTCACGTCGTCCGAGAGCGGCGACTTCGCGTGGCGGTTGCTGGCCCCGTTCGGGCTCACCGGGCTGCTCTCCCCCGGCGTGCTCCTGATCGGTGCGCCCCAGTTCGTGCTCGACGTCCTGAGCGACGCGTCCTGGACGCGCCAGATCACCTACCACTACGCCGCGCTCCCGCTCCTGGGTGTGACCGTGGCGATGGTCGAGGGCGTCGCGTGGCTCGTGCGGCGCATCGGCGGGATCGCCCGCTGGCTGCTCCCGACGCTCGTGCTCGCCTGCGCACTGGCGACGACGATCGCCTGGGGGCCGTCACCCATCGGCGCGGAGTACGACCAGGGCTGGTGGCCCCCGGCGACCGACAGTCGCCTCGACGCGAAGGAGGCCGCGGTCGCGGCGATCCCGGATGGCGCGTCGGTGAGCGCGGGCTACACGATCGTCCCGCACCTCAGCGAGCGCGACGAGATCTACACGTTCCCGAACCCGTGGCGCGCGGCGAACTGGGGGTACCGCGACGAGGACACGCGCGACCCTCGGACGGTCGACTGGATCGCCGTCGACCGTCAGGCGGTCGGCCTGGAGGACAGGGCGTTGCTCGACTCGATCCTGGCGAACGGGAACTTCGAGGTCGTGTTCAATCGTGACGACGTGCTCGTCGCGCATCGTGTGCGCGGGTGACACGACGGTCCTTCCGTCGCTGCACCTGGTGACGGAGCTTGTCGACGACGAGATCGAGCGCGACCTCGGGCTTCGGGCCGCTCGCTCTTGCCGTCACCATCCCGCGTCGGAGATGCAGGATCACCGCGCAGCGCGTGTGGTCGGGGATGCGGGGGTTGCGCTGGTCGGCGAAGTCGACCTCGGCGCGCGCGCCGTCGTCGGCGATGCGATCGAGCCGCCCGAGCTTCCGCTTCGCCATCGCCCGGAGGCTCGGCGTGAGCTCGACGTGGTGACTCCGCACGATCACGTCCATGCGTGCTCTCCCACTCTCGGCAGCGCTCTTGCGCGGAGTGTAGGACCGCCACGGGCACCCGTCAGGGGGGTGCCGGCGTGCGGGCCGCGGTCAGCGCCGACACCTCGTCGACGCCGGCGGTTCGCAGCGCCCGGGCGGCGGCGGCGAGCGTCGCACCGGTCGTGGCGACGTCGTCGACCAGGAGCACCGATGCCGGGATCCGTCCCCGGGCCCGGAAGACGGGGCCGACCCGGCGGGCGGCCGCGGAGAGACCGGTCTGCGGGGGCCCGGGCCGCCGCACGAGCAGGCGGCGGGCCGGCCGGCCCAGACCGCGTGCGACATGGCGGCCCAGCAGCTCGGCGTGGTCGAAGCCCCGGGCCCGGCGCCGGTCGGGTGCCGTCGGCGCCCAGGTGACGATCTCCGGGAAGGGCGGCGCGACGAGCGGGACCATGGCCGCGGCCAGCCAGGCCGTCGCGGCATGGAGGCGGCGATACTTCACCCGGGCGACGAGCTCACGGGCCACCCCTTCATAGGCGAACGGCGCGTCCCAGGCGTCGATGCCGACCGGCGGCGGCGCGGCGGGTGCGCTCCGCAACGTGGCGGCGCACGCCGGGCAGACCGGCTCCGCGGGACGGCCGCATCCCGGGCAGACGAGCGGGAGCAGCGCGGTGACGAACATGCCCCGACCCTACGAACGGGGTGTGACGCTCACCCCGGGTGCTCACACCACACCACCACCTGGGTTCTTGGCACGCTGGTACCGCGCGGAGCGCGTGTGAACGTGCCAAGAACCCGTCGGGTGGCGCCTCGCTCAGTACCGGTAGTGGTCGGACTTGTACGGACCGTCGACGGGGATGCCGAGGTACGACGCCTGGTCCTCGGTGAGCTTGGTGAGCTTCACGCCCAGCTTGTCGAGGTGCAGCCGGGCGACCTCCTCGTCGAGGTGCTTCGGCAGCGTGTACACCTTGCGCTCGTAGAAGTCCGGGTGCGTGAACAGCTCGACCTGGGCGATCACCTGGTTCGTGAAGCTGTTCGACATCACGAAGCTCGGGT
Organism: uncultured Acidimicrobiia bacterium; assembly: GCA_963720675.1. GTDB lineage: Bacteria > Actinomycetota > Acidimicrobiia > IMCC26256 > PALSA-555 > JALHSW01. The sequence goes on from CAVRGH010000010.1 coordinate 1,471,256, forward strand.
GGCCGGTCGCGCAACCGAGGTTCAGGAGTCGACCTTCGGCGAGCACGATCACCGAGTGGGCCTCGCTACCCGACGCCTCGGGGAACACCCACTCGTCGACCTGCGGCTTGATGTTCACGCGCTCGATGCCCTTGACCTGCGCGAGACCGGCCATGTCGATCTCGTTGTCGAAGTGGCCGATGTTCCCGACGATCGCGTTGTGCTTCATCCGCGACATGTGGTCGGCCGTGATGATGTTCTTGTTGCCGGTCGTCGTCACGAACAGGTCCGCGGTGTCGACGACGTCTTCGAGCGTCGTGACCTCGTAGCCCTCCATCGCCGCCTGCAGCGCACAGATCGGGTCGATCTCGGTGATCACGACGCGCGCGCCCTGACCCCGGAGCGACTGCGCGCAGCCCTTGCCGACGTCGCCGTAGCCGCAGACGACCGTGACCTTGCCCGCGAGCATGACGTCGGTCGCGCGGCAGATGCCGTCGACGAGGGAGTGTCGGCAGCCGTAGAGGTTGTCGAACTTCGACTTCGTGACCGAGTCGTTCACGTTGATCGCCGGGAAGAGCAGCGAGCCGGCCTCGTACATCTGGTACAGCCGGTGGACGCCGGTCGTGGTCTCCTCGGTGACACCCTGGATGCCCTCGGCGATCCGGTGCCAGACGCGGTCGTCCTCGGCGTGGATGCGCTTGAGCAAGCCGAGCACGACGGTCCACTCGTCGGAGTCGTCGGCCGTCGGCTCCGGCACCGAGCCGGTGCGCTCGTACTCGACGCCCTTGTGCACGACGAGCGTGGCGTCGCCACCGTCGTCGAGGATCATGTTGGGGCCGCCACCGTCGGGCCACCGGAGCGCCTGCTCGGTGCACCACCAGTACTCGTCGAGCGTCTCGCCCTTCCAGGCGAACACCGGGACGCCGGTCGCGGCGATGGCCGCGGCGGCGTGGTCCTGGGTGGAGAAGATGTTGCACGACACCCAGCGCACCTGGGCGCCGAGTGCGGTGAGCGTCTCGATCAGCACGGCCGTCTGCACGGTCATGTGGAGCGAGCCGGTGATGCGGGCGCCCTTGAGGGGCTGCGCGGCGGCGTGGCGCTCACGCATCGCCATCAGGCCCGGCATCTCGTGCTCGGCGAGCTCGATCTCCTTGCGACCGAAGTCGGCGAGCGTGAGGTCGGCGACCTTGAAGTCGGCCTTCCCGTCGGTACGGGTCGAAGGATCAGCGGTCTTGGTCATTCCTGGACTCCTGTGGGTTGAGTGCGGACGAGCCGCACGCCGTCTCCGCGCGCTGGGCACGAAGAGCTGCACGAGGAGTCGGCCCGGATCACCGGGTCACAGCCATGTCCCCGTAGGGAGCGGCCCGACCGAGCACCCAGCATACCAACGAGCCCGAAGCGACCCAGAAGTCTTCCTGGCTCCGGTGCAGCGTGACGTTCGCTCAGCGAAACCCACGCGGCACGGAACGCCCGGGCGACGCCCTCAGGGCTGGATCGGGCCGAGCTGGGACTTGAGCTGGGCGATCGCGTCGATGGGGCCGGGGTCGACGTCGTTGTCGAGCGCGAGGTAGCAGCTGGTCCAGGTGCCGAGGTACATGAGGTCGAGGAGCTGCGCGAGGCGACCTTCTCCCTCGGCCTCCACCTCGAGCACCTGCACGAAGACCTCTTCGACCATCTCGGTCGCGAGCGTGATCTGTTCCGAGAGGCGTTCGTGCTCGAAGCCATGACGGAGCTGCACGAGGCTCAGCACCTGCCGGGTGACGTCGCCCTGCTGCCCCCACCCGCAGATCTCCGCGTGGTTCAGCTCGGGGTACGCCCCCCAGAAGGCGGGGGCTTTCGCCGTCTCGTTGATGTCGTTCTTGAAGCGGCGCGCCGCGACCGCGCCGAGCGCGCCGCCGCCGTAGACGACGGGGATGGTGCGACCGATCTTGCGGGCGAGCTCGCGCGCCGGGTTCTTCACGCCCTCGACCGCGGGGCGGCACTGGTCGCGTCGGCGCTTGAGCTGCTGCTGGGCCATGACCAGCGACGCGTGCGCTTCCGGGTAGATCCCGAGACGGAACAGGGTCACGACGAGCGGCGCGAGCAACGCTCCCAGCGCGCCACGCGGCATCAGCCCCGGGGGACACGGCACCCGCAACGCCCGGTGCTGCGCGGCGAGCTCGTCGAGCGCACCGCCGCAGGTGACGGCGACCACCGGCGCGCCCGCCTCGAACGCGCCACGCGCCATCGACACCGTCTCCTCGGTGTTCCCGGAGTACGAGAGCGCGAACACGAGGGTGCGCGGCCCGATGAACGCCGGCGTGCGGTACTGCTTGAGCACGGTGACCGGGACGGGCAGCGAGCTGGCGACGGCCTGCAGCACATCTCCTGCCATCCCCGAGCCACCCATCCCGAGGATCGCGATCGAGTCGATCGCGTCGCCTGCGGGCAGCGACGAGAGGTCGAGCTCGGCGGCGGCCTCGTGCGCGACGTCGAGCTGCTCCGGCAGCTCCGCGACCGCGTCCAGGAACCCCAGGGAGTCGGGCAAGGCCTCAGGCCTCGAAGGTGGGGGTGACGCCGTCGGCCTCCGCCTTCGCGAGCAGGCGCTGGTGCTCGGCGTCGTCGACCGTCTCGGCCTCGTCGATCAGCATGATCGGGATGTCGTCACGCACTGCGTAGCGACGCTTGAGCCGCGGGTTGTAGAGCGACGACTCGTCCTCGAAGTACAGCAGCGGCCCCTTGTCCTCGGGACAGGCGAGGATCTCGAGCAGCTGGGGATCGAGCGACACGACAGGGCTCCTTGGTCGGGACTTCAGTCTGCCTCGCCGCCGATGAGCGCGAGCACCTCGGCGACGTGCTCCGAGCACGATTCGGCGTCGGCGGCCTCGAGGTTGAGGCGCAGCAGCGGCTCGGTGTTGCTCGACCGGAGGTTGAACCACCAGTCGCCGAGGTCGACGGTGAGGCCGTCGAGGCGGTCCTGCTCGGCCCCGACGAACGCGGCGGCGACCTGTTCGACCGACGCGAGCGGGTCCGCGACCCGGCGGTTGATCTCCCCCGAGTCCGCGTAGCGCTCGAGCGGGATGCGCAGCTCCGAGAGCGGCATGCCGGCGCGCGACAGCGTCTCGAGCACGACGAGCGCCGCGATGAGCCCGGAATCGGCGCGGTAGTTGTCGCGGAAGTAGTAGTGACCGGAGTGCTCGCCGCCGAAGATGGCCCCGGTCTCGGCCATCACCTGCTTGATGTACGAGTGGCCGACGCGGGTGCGGATCGGGATGCCGCCGAGCTCCCGCACGATCTCGGGCACCGCCTTCGAACAGATCAGGTTGTGGACCACCGTGCGGTCGGCGTCGGGCGAGTCCTCGGCCTGCCGCTCGAGGATCGCACGGGCGACGATCGCGGTCGTGAGCGAGCCACTCACGGGCTGCGCCTTGTCATCGACGAGGAACACCCGGTCGGCGTCGCCGTCGAACGCGAGCCCGACGTCGGCCTGCGCGTCGAGGAGCGCTCGCTGGAGATCCTTCAGGTTCTCGGGCTGGATCGGGTCGGCCGGGTGGTTCGGGAAGGTGCCGTCGAGCTCCTCGAAGAGGATGCTGAGGTCGAACGGGAGGCCGTCGAACACCGCGGGCACGACGAGGCCCCCGACACCGTTCGCCGTGTCGGCGACCACGCGGAGCGGCGCGAGCGCGTCGAGGTCGACGAAGGACCGGACGTGGGCAACGAACTCGGGCAGGAGGTCGAGGGTCTCGGACCGGCCCTGCTCCTCGGCCCGCTCGAGCAGGCCGTCGGCGACCGCAGCCTTGATCTGCAGCAGGCCGGTCTCCTCACCGACCGGGGCGGCGCCGGCGCGGCACAGCTTGATGCCGTTGTACTCCGCGGGATTGTGGCTCGCGGTGAACATGGCGGCCGGTGAGTCGAAGTGTCCCGCGGCGAAGTACACGAGGTCGGTGGATGCGTGTCCGAGGTCGACGACATCGGCGCCGGCGAGCGTCGCTCCCTCGATGAACGCCGCGACGAGCGCCTCACCGGACGGGCGGGAGTCGCGCCCGACGTACACCCGGGCCGCGCCGGTGAAGCCCACGAAGGCGTTGCCGACCCGGCGCGCGACGGACTCGTCGATCTGGTCGGGATAGACGCCGCGCACGTCGTACGCCTTGAAGATCGCGTCGAGCTCAGCTGTCATGGATGGGCACCGGGTCGGACTCCGCGAGTGGGCGGTCCATGGTACCGGCACCCCGATTCCACCTGATGGGGCGTTCCGCGGCGCCACCGGACGGCGGCTCCTCGACCGAGCCGGGCTCCTGCGCCCCGGGCTCAGGAACCCCGGGCTCAGGAACCCCGGGCTCTGGGTTCGAGGGCTCGGAGGTCGAGCCTCGGCGACGCCGACGGATGGGCCACCAGACGAGGAGGCCGAGGCCGACGAGGCCGACGAGCGTGCCCAGCCGTCCGAGCCACTCCGCCGTCGTGGTCCCGAACTGCAGCGTGACGTGCTTCGACGTCGGCACGACCACCATCTGGTTCGGGGTCGCACGGTACGGGCCGTCGGCGCCCTCGGCCTCCCAGTTGGGGAACCACGACTCACGCACGACGACGGGTACGCCGGTGCGCGAGACGTCGAACGAGATCGAGTCGTCCGTTCGGTGCACGTTGGTGACGTCGACCGTCGGCAGCGGTTCCTTCGGCTGCTTGCGGGCGGCCTCGGTCCCGGAGTGCTGCCACGCCGCGGGACCGTCGTCGACGAGCACACGGTCGAGCGCCTCCGGGTCGTTGAACCACGGCACTGCGATGCAGTCCTGCCACTCGTGGATGCGCAGGTCCTTCGGGTCGAGCCCGAGATCCTCGAGACGCTGCAGGCATGCAGCCTCGTCGCGGCTGCTGAACTCGTCGACGACCACCGGCTGGTTCTCCAGTGGGCTCACGAGCTCGGAGTCCTGGACGCGATAGATGCTCCAGCCCAGCGGCTGCGCCTTGTCGAAGTCGGGGGACGTCGCGACCAGGCGCAAGCGCGGGTCGGCGTCGGCGAGGGTCTTGGTCGCGTCGGCATGCACCGCGAGGTACCGGATGCCGAGCGTCTGCAACCACTGCACGCCCAGCCCGAAGTCGGCCTGGGTCCGATACGGCACACCGCGCACCGCGCCCGACGAGTTGCCCGCCGCTGCGAGTGCTGCGGTTGCCATGAAGTGATACGGCGTCGAGGCCGAGGCCTCGTAGTACACGCCCTCGTTCGACGAGATCCGTCCGTCGGTCCAGTACGGCAGGAGCATGAGGGCGAGCGGCGACCCGTACACGTTCAGCTGCGAGTTGCCCTCCCACAACAGGCGACCGGGCGGGAGCTGGGACGCCGCGTCGATGAACGCGCGGTACTCGTCGTACTGCTTCGCCGGCGTCGCTCCGTCGCCGGTCGTGTCCTCGTAGCCGCGGTAGTTCCAGCGCGCCCAGTACGGGATGAAGTCCTTGTTGTCGTTGAACGCGTACAACGCCCCGACCGCGAGGACCACGGTGAGCACGCCGGCGACGACCGACGCGATCAGCCTCGGTGGGGTGCGCGACTCCTCGCGCTCGGCGGTGCGCCGCGCGACCCAGGCGCCGCCGCGGATCGTCTCCGCGACCCCCAGGCCCATGAGCAGGAAGATCCCGAGGTACCAGAACGGGAGGAATCGCAGGTTCCAGGCCGGGGTCGCCTGGACGTCCTCCCAGAACCGGAACATCAGGCCGGAGCACGCGGTGATCACGACGACGACGAGCGTCCCGCGCCGACGCCCGACCAGTCCGCCGATCAGCGCCGCGCCGATGAGCACCGTTGCGCCCCACTCCCACGGCCAGAGGCTCTGGAACCCGAAGAGGTAGCTGGGGAACAGGTAGTCGCCGTACTGCGTGATCGGCGTGTACCGCATGTCGGTCGTGTACCCGAGCACCGCCAGGAGCGGAACGGTCCACACCGCGGTGAGGAGCCCGCCGACGGCCGCGATCGCCGCCGCGCGCTTGAGCGTTGTGATCGGCCCGGCCGCGATCCAGACGACGAGCGCACCCACGGCGGCGAAGATCGCCACCACGAGGTGGCTCATGATCACGAGCGCGAAGAGCAGTGCAGGGATCCACATGCGCCGGCCGTTGCGCAACGACGCCGCCAAGGTCCCGAGGAAGGCCAGTGCGAACGCGAGCGCCATCGTGTACGAGAACTCGCCCGCCAGCGTGCTCGCGAGCGTGCCGCCCGCGATGTGCTGGTTGAACGCGATGCCCTGGGCGAGCGAGCTCGTGCCCGGGTCGCCGGTGAAGAAGAGGAACCCGGTGGCCGCGACCGCGAACGCGGCGGGCGAGGGACGGGGGAGGCGCAGGCCGCGGGCGAACACGTACGCACCGATCGGCAGGAGCACCGGACCGACGACGGTGCCGAGCTTGAACGCGATGTTGTAGGGGAAGACGACGTCGAGACCGACGATCGTCAGTGCGGGGATCGGGAAGTAGAACTGGCCCGCCGGGAAGCCGCCGTAGAAGTCCGGTGACCAGCCCGACAACCGCCACGGCAGCAAGTGGTCACGCAGGTACGCGGGCCACCAGACGTGCGCGGCGGTGTCCCCGCCGGCCGGGGTCGTGTTGCGGAACAGCAGGCTCGGCTCGAGCTGCACGAAGATGAACGCGCAGCACGCCGCGAGGACGAGGAGTCCGACCCAGAGGTCGATGCGTGCCCACCACGATTCGTCGCGTGGCGGGGTCGGCGCGTCGCTCGGGCTCCCACGATCGGGTGGATCCTGATGGCCCGGTTGCCCGTCGGACGGCGTGGACGACTCGTCGAGATCCGTCGTCACCGCCATGCCGACAGCCTGCCAGCAGCTGGCGTCACTCCAGGGTCATGGAGCAGCCGAGCGCCCGCGCACGGGGTATCCCCGTGCGCAGCGAGCGCGACCAGGAACTAGGCGCGGACGAGCTCGAGGACGCGGTCCAACGGGATCTGCCCCTCGGTCGACTCCCAGGTCTGACGCTCGCAGCTGCCGCAGCGGCGGAACGTGAGCTCGGAACCCGCGACTTGCATACGGATCTCGATCAGCTCGGCCTTGTCACAAGTCGGACAGCGCATTTCGACCTCCCAGTCGTGTTCCCCGCGTTGGGTATCGACCGGGAGGTCCGAGAACTTGAGCCTCAGGAGGACGTCATGATCAGGATCGAGGCCAGCAGGTTGAATCCCACGTGCAGCATCACGGATTGGGACAGGTCCCCCGTCTTCGTGGCCCGCCAGCCGCTCACGAGGCCCAGGAGCAGGAACGCCGGGACGTAGTAGACGGTCTCGGGGTCCAGCAGGACGTGGACCAGGGCGAAGGCCAGCGCCGAGACGAAGATGGCCCGGGTGGGGTCGGTTCGGCGGAGCAGGCCACGGAGCAGCGCGCCCCGGAACAGCAGCTCCTCCGCCAGCGGGGCGAGCAGCACCACCCCGAGGGCGAAGAGGGGCACCTCGATCCCATTGGCGTTCTCGAACTGCTTCACGACCTCCTGGGAGGAGTCCCGCAACCCCGCCAGCTCGGTGATCGGGAGGAGCATCCACCCGGCCACGAGCGAGAGCCCGAGCCCGGCGGCGATCCAGGCCAGGTCGCGCGGGCGGATCCGCAGCCCGAAGTCGGCGCGGAGGCTCCCCAACCCCTTGGAGCGGGAGATGAACGCCAGACCGCCGATGATCGCCAGGTTCTGGGCGAGCAGCGACAGCAGCAGCGCGGAGACCTCGAGGTCCTTCGGGACCCCGCTGTCCGGGATGTGGGTTCGGGTGGCCGCGATGTAGACGGCCATCACGACGAGCGCGAGCACCGCTCCGAGGAACCCGGCCACCCACGCGAGCAGCGCGTCCGGGATCCCCCACCGCAAGCGCACGGGCGCGGGCATCGAACCTGCGGGGTGCGCCTCCATCCGCCTCAAACTAGCGGTGGCGCCCCCGATGCCCGGCCCGGCGCCGACGCCCGAGGTCGCGTCACCGGAATCGGGGCCGTACGATGGGCGTTCCGGAGAAGACCCGACTCTCCGAAAGCACTGGAGCTTCCATGAGCCGCCCCCCGTCCGAGATGCCGCCGGGTCGCCCCGCGGGCGGACCCGAGCGTCGTCCCGGTGACGGTCGCCCGACCCCGCCGACGTCCGGTCCCCCGTCGTGGACGCGAGTGCTCCCCTGGCTGCTCATCCTGGCGCTCGTCGGTGTGTTCGCGCTCACGAACGTCTTCTCGATCGACGGCGGTTCCTCGAAGGAGCTCACGTTCTCGGAGTTCACCAGCGCGGTGCAGAACGAGAACGTCAAGAGCGTCGACTACGACCCCGAGACCGGCAAGATCTCGGGCGTGCTCAAGGCCGAGCGCGACGGCACCAAGGACTTCACGTCCGAGGGCCCGACCAACGACCTCCCGGCCGCGACGCTGAAGCTCCTGAAGGCCCAGAAGGTCGACCTCAACTACCAGCGCCAGGGCTCGAACTTCCTGCTCGACCTGCTGCCGCTGCTGCTCCCGCTGCTGCTGGTGATCGCGTTCTTCGTCTGGATGAGTCGCCGGGCCCAGGGTCAGATGGGCGCGGTGATGAACATCGGCCGGAGCAAGGCGAAGGTCTACAACACCGAGAAGCCGAAGACGACGTTCGAGGACGTTGCGGGCTACGGCAACGTCAAGGCCGAGATCGCCGAGGTCGTCGACTTCCTGAAGTACCCCGCGAAGTTCAAGCAGATCGGCGCACGGATCCCCAAGGGTGTGCTCCTGGTCGGCCCGCCGGGAACCGGCAAGACGCTGATCGCCCGCGCGGTCGCGGGCGAGGCCGGCGTGCCGTTCATCTCGGTCACCGGTTCGGACTTCATGGAGATGTTCGTCGGTGTCGGGGCGGCGCGCGTGCGTGACCTGTTCCAGACCGCACGCAAGCAGGCCCCGGCGATCATCTTCGTCGACGAGATCGATTCGATCGGCCGCAAGCGCGGCGCCGGGCTCGGCGGCGGGCACGACGAGCGCGAGCAGACGCTCAACCAGATGCTCGCCGAGATGGATGGGTTCGAGGCGACCGAGGGCATCGTGATGATGGCCGCGACCAACCGCCCCGACGTGCTCGACACCGCACTGCTCCGCCCGGGTCGCTTCGACCGCCAGATCGTCGTGCCGCTCCCCACCCAGGAGGAGCGCACCCAGATCCTCCGCGTGCACATGAAGGACAAGAAGATGTCGGCCGAGGTCGACGTCGCGGTCGTCGCGCGCGGCACGCCCGGGATGTCCGGTGCCGACCTGTCGAACCTCGTGAACGAAGCCGCGCTCCACGCGGTGCGACGCGGTGCCGCGATCGTCGAGAGCGAGGACTTCGAAGCGGCGCGTGACCGTGTGCTGATGGGCCTCAAGCGCGACTCCATGGCGATCAACGACGAGGAGAAGGAGGTCATCGCGTACCACGAAGGTGGACACGCGGTGCTCGCCTACGTCCTCGACCACGCCGACCCGGTGCACAAGGTGACGATCCTCGCGAGCGGCATGGCCCTCGGGGTCACGCACCAGCTCCCCGAGGAAGAGAAGCACATCTACAAGCGCGAGTACATCGCCGACTCCATCGTCGTCGCGCTCGGCGGGCGCGTCGCCGAGGAGCTCGTCTTCGGTCACGTCTCGACGGGCGCGCAGAACGACCTCGTGCGCATCACCGAGATGGGTCGCAAGATGGTCCGCGAGTGGGGCATGTCCGACCGCATCGGCCCGATGGCCTGGGGCTCCCAGGGCGCGGTGTTCCTCGGCGACGACCTGATGCACACCCGCGACTACTCCGACGAGACCGCTCGGGTGATCGACGAGGAGGTCGAGCGCATCCTCCGACAGGAGGAGAGCCGGGCGAAGCGCATCCTGCGGGTCCACCGTCGCGGCCTCGACGCGGTGGCCCAAGGCCTGTTGGCGCGCGAGACGCTCGACGGCGCCGAGGTATCCCGGCTGGTCGACGAGGCGATGGGCCGCAAGGCCGGCGGCTACCGGAAGGTGCGTCGGGCCGACGGCACCATCATGGAGATGAAGCCGCCCGCGCCGAACGCCTCCGCCCCGAACGGGGGCCGCAAGCCCCGCAAGGCCGCCGGCACCGCCAAGCGCACCGGCCGCAGCCGCACCCGCCGCTGAGGGGGACGCCCCGCCTCAGCGGACGACGCCGAGATCGGCTTCGGGCGTCGATCCCGGCTCGCGACACTCGGCCAGCGCAGCCCACAGGTCGGTCGCGCTGGTCGACCCGACGAACGCTCGCTGCACCACACCGTCGGCGTCCGCGATGAGGATCATCGGGATTGCCGCGACGTCGTAGCGCTCGTGCAGGTCGCGGCGCGTGGCGAACTCGAGCTCACACGTCGACACCTCCTCGGACTCGAGCACGGCGACCTTCGGACCGAGCCCCTGACAGGACGCGCAGGTCTCGGAGGAGAAGTAGGCGACGAGCCAGGGCGACTCCGGGCGGGGGAAGTCGGGCCGGGCCAGCTGGCGCGGCACCGGGAACGCGTCGCGTGGCGGACCCTGCGGGCTCCGTCGACGCAGCCACCACGCGACCCCGAGGGCGGCAAGGGCGACGACGACGAAGATCCCGATCTGGACGGCCACGTCGCGACGCCCTAGCGGCTGAACGGGATGCCCGGCGCGAGCGACACGCCGCCTCCCGTCACCTGCCGGCCGACGATGATCGGACCATCGGCACCCACGACCAGGACCTGGTTGGGACGGATGTCGCGCTCGGACAGCGAGAAGCTCGCGCGCTCACCGGGCGGCACCGCAGCCGCAGGCGCGCTCGTCGGGCTGTTCGGGTCGCCAGCGGTGTACGCGTAGAGCTGCACCGTGATCGGCTGCTTCCCGACGTTCCACACGCTGATGATCGCGTCTTCGTCGTCGTCGATGCGACCGACCGCGAACGCCCATCGGTGCGCGGTCGACACCGAGCCCGGGGTGCTCGCCACCCCGGTGATGGGCGAGGGCGTCGCCCACGCACCGAACGCCTCGACGACGATCGGCGCACCGTCGGTGCTCTTCACGTCGATCGCGTAGCTCGTGCCCGTCGCGATCTTGTCCGAGAGGTCCACGCGGACGACGCCGGCGCCCGGCACGTCGACCTGCTCCGGTTGCCCTGCGGTCCCGCGCTCGTTGACCACCCGCACGTCGACCCGCGTCGGCCGTGCCCCGAAGTTCGCGACCGAGACCGACTGCGAGGAGCCCTGCTCCGCCGTGCCCGACGGCATGCGCCATCGCGGCGCACCGCCGGTCACGCCGAGCGAGACCGCGATCCCCTTGCGGGTGTCGGTGCCGTCGAACAGCTGGGACTGCTCGGCCACGACCCGACCGGTGCGCGCGACGACCTCGATCGCCACGTCCGGCTCCCGGCGGACCAGGTCGTGCACCGCGAGCGACACCCGCGAGCGACGGGGTACCACCAGGGCCTGTCCCTGCTCCGGCGTCTGCACGCCCCCATCGGTCAGGAAGCGGACATCGACGATCGCGTCGTCCCCGAAGGGGTTGAAGAGGGCGAGCCAGCTCTCCGCGCCCAGGTCGGTCGACCCGTCCGCGAGGTACCAGTGGGAGGATGCCTGCCGGGTGCAGGGACCGACGGCGAGGTCGTCATCGCCCCGGACCTCGTGCTCGACGACTGCCTGACCGCCGAAGACCTCGACGACCACGCCGGGTTCCGGGGCCTCGAGCACGTCGGCGACGCGGATGCGCCGCTGCGCGAGCGTGTCGACCGTGAACGAGCGCTCCTTCTCCCCTGCGGCGCCCGCCATCACGGTGAGCTGGACGTCGATCGGGTGCTTCGCCAGGTTCCCGATGATCACGGTCTCCATCGCACGGCCGTCGGCCGATGACGTGCCCTCGGCGCAGTACCACGCGGCCGAGATCGCGGCCCGGTTCGGGACCGACGGTCCGTCGACGGGCTGACGGTGGGCACGCACGACCGTGGTCGTCGACGTCGCTCCCTGCTGCACCGCGATCGCACCCGCAACGACCACCACGAGGGCGATCAGCGCGGGGAGGCGCGGCACGCGACGACCGGTGGCCGCGCTCACGGCGCACTCCAGAAGTCGTCGTCGTCGTCGAACGCGAGCGTGCCGAAATCGGTGCGCCGGGGGGCCCGATCGAGCCGCTCGCGACGCACCACGGCCGCGCGCTCCGACCGGTCGCGGAGGCGGCCCCGCGACCACCAGACGAGCGCGACGAGCCACAGGACGATCTCGCCGGCGAGGAGCGCGTACCGCAGCCCCTGCCCGTCGTGGGTGATCGAGACCGCGCCGCCGCGCGGGTTCGTCCAGGCGTTGACGTACCCGAACCCGGCTGCGTGCCGCAGCACCCCGTTGCGACCTTCGGCCTGCCAGCCGTCTCCGAACGCGTCGGCGAGCAACAGCGTGCCGGCCGGCACCGGAGCATCACCGCCGACCGGCTTCGCGCCCACCAGGTCGGTGCGCGCCGCACTCCGGAGGGGGTCGACCACCCCGGTCGGGACGTCCTGCGCGGCCGGGCCGGTCACGACGGCGCTGGCCGGTGCCCAGGACAGGTTCTCGTAGAGGACGAGCCCGGGCTCGCTCCGGAGCTGCGCGAGATCCAGCTGCTGCGCCAACGCACTGGTCACCGCAGGCACCGGACGCCCCAGCGATCCGTCCGGACCGTTGCGCAACGGCACCGCCACGTAGCGGACACCCGCCGGCGCGAGCAGGCGGCCGAGCCGGGCCGTGTCGCGGTCGACCGCGACACCGAGGGCCGAGGTGATCACGCCGTCGGCGTCGGTGGTCGGCGCCCGCCAGAGCGCCCGCGCATCGCCCGGCCCGTTGCGGGTGAGCACCCAGGAGGGTCCGCCCCCGGCCTCGACCGGATCGAGGGGGAGCACGTCGGGGTCGCCGACCCAGAGGATGCGGAACTGCCCCTCCGCGGCCTTGTCCTGCGTGAAGGACAGCGAGCTCGCCCAGTCGCCGTCCGGCGCACCCCACCGGCCGTCGAAGGAGTCGCCGACGAACCCGAGGCCCCCGAGAACCACGCCTGCGACCGCGACCGCGACGACGAGTCGTCGCCAGGTGAACGTCTTCTCCCCCTGGAGCTCCGCGCTCGCGGCGCCGACCGTGAGGGACGCGGCGAGTGCCACACCGAGCGCGGCGATCGCGAGGCCGGCCTCCGGAGCCGCGACGGCGGTGCCGGGCGCGAGCTCGGACGGCAGCCAGACGATCGCGAACCCGACGACCGCGAGGGCCCACGCTCGGACTGCCCAAGCCAGGCGCGGTCCGCGGACGATCAGGAGCGCACCGGCCGCTGCGGCGAGCAACCCCCACGACGCGATGCCGGCACCCGCCGGGCCGCTCTGGAACCGCAGCACCTCGGACAGATCGAGGCGGGCGCGGTACGCGATCCCCAGTGCGGCGAGATCGTCCCGGGAGTCGAGGAGCGTGACCGTCCAGGGTGCGAGCAGGACCGCGGTCCCGAGGAGCCCCATCAGCGCCACCCCGACGGTGCGGAGCGCGGCGACCGCACCACCGACGAACACCGAACCGACGAAGAGCGCGAGGGCGACGACCACGACCGCGAGCGCCGCCGGCGGGTACCACGCCGTGGCGATCGCCGTCGCGATCCCGATCCCGAGCAGCGGACGACGCGCGGTGCCGACCGTGCCTGCGAACCCGCCGGCCCGCACCAGGAGCACGGCCAGGAACGGCAGCAGCGCGTACAGCACGAGCGGACCGAGCCGACCATCGGCGATGGCGTTGCGCGGGACGGGCACGACGCCGTACACCAACGCGGCGACACCGGCGGCGGCCGGGCCGGCCGCGACGCTGCGGGCCAGGCGGTAGGCGCCGACGGCACCCACGACCATGGAACCGACGACGAGCAGCGTCTCGGCCAAGCCGACGTTCCCGAACAGGATCGTGCCGAGCCCGGCCATGACCGCGAGCGCGGGGGGTGGCGCCGCGGTGGAGCCGAGCAACGTGTGCCGCCACGCCGAGCTGAGCTCGGTCAGGAGCGCCTTGACGCCAGGCCAGTCCGCGAACGTCCCGACGGCGGGGACGCCGTGGGAGAACAGCGAACGCGAGCCGAACAGGAGCACGACGAGGGCGACGAGCAACGCGATCGCGCTCGGTGTCCGCAGCGCGTCGGCGAAGCTCTCCGTCGCCGCGCGCATTCGGTCGCCGATCGACTGCAACCGCTCGTCGGCATGACGGTTGGTCAGGAACGCGCCGAAGCGCGCGCCTGCACCCACCTGGAGCTCGTGCAGCTCGCTGTCGTGGATCTCACGGCGCGCCTGTGCGGCCCGCCGCGCGCGTCGGATCCGACCGAAGTGGAGGACGTTCCACCACCAGGCGCCGAACCCGGCGGCCGCTGCACGCCGGCGACGCGTCGGGAAGAAGACGATCGCCTCGACGAACGACACCACCAACCCGAACGGAAGGACCCACAGCAGGGTCATCTTCGCGTAGCAAGTCAGGATGACGCGCACACGCGGCGCGTGCGACCTCACGAACGTCCGGGAAGTCGGCGTCGGCCCGCAGACCGGCCGCCTCGTGGTGTCGGGCCCGGGCGTCGGGGGCGACCATGACGCGCGCGCCGGCGAGGCGGGCCCGCCAGCAGAGGTCGAGATCCTCGCTCCCCGGGAACGTGTCGGGGTCGAAGCCCTCGAGCTCGCGGAAGAGATCGGCGCGCACGAGCATCGCGGCGCTCGAGACGTAGAAGACGTCGCGCACCCCGTCGTGCTGCTCCTGGTCGACCTCTCCGAGCTCGATGCCCGTGTGGGAGCCGCCGAGCCGGTCGATCGCACGACCGACGTCGAGCAGCACCTCGGGGTCCTCGGCCTCGACGAGCTTCGGTCCGATGATCGCAGCGTTCGAGCGGTACGCCTCTCCGACCATCACCTGCACGGCGTCGGGATCGAGGGCGACGTCGTCGTGGCAGACGAGGAAGAAGGTGGCCCCCTCGACGGCCGCGAGCACGTCGTTCGCCGCGCCCCCGAAGCCGGGGTCGCCGGCGACGCGGCGGACGAAGGCGGTGGGCAGTGCCGCTCCCACCCGGGCGGTGGGGTCCTGGCGCGAGCCGGCGTCCACGACGAGGACCGTGAGCGCGGGGTAGTCCTGCGCCCCGAGGGCCGCCAGGGACTCCTCGAGGAAGTCCCCGGCGTTGCGGGTGACCATGACGGCGACGACCGTGGGCGCCGAGGCGGCGGGGGTCGCGGGGACCGCCGCACCTGCTCCGCCGTCGGGGCGACCGGGCGCGGGAGGAGGGGCGGCCGTGCTCATCGGATCGGGCGAGCATACCCGGGGCCCTTCTGAGCGGCTTCCGCGCCCACGAACGTGGTGACTCCCGTACCTGGCGCCTCGGTGACATCCGTCACGACTGCTTGCAAGTGTTTACCCTTGCATATACCATTGCATGCAGTCCCCCTCCCCCCGAGACGGGCTGCACCACCACCGGATCCGATCCCGGATCCCACCCAAATGCACCAGGAGTCCTCATGAACGACGTACGCAAGAGCGTGGAAGACGTGGCCTACACCGCAGTCGGTGTCGGCGTGCTCGGTGCCCAGGCCGTCGTGGCCAAGGGCCAGCAGGCGAAGGGCGTCGTCGACGCCCAGACCCAGGGCGTCCGCACCACCGCCAAGACCAAGGCCGACGACGCGAAGGCGAAGGCCGACGAGACCACCACCAAGGCGACCGTGGCGGCCAAGGGTGCGGCCGACGACGCCAAGGTCCGCTTCGACGCCGTCGTGCAGGACGTGCGCGACCTCGTCGAGCCGCTGCTCTCGAAGATCTCCGACGCGGTCGAGCCCGTGGTCGAGCAGCTCCAGGCGAAGGCCGGCGAGGTCGTCGAGGTCGGGACCGCCAAGGCGCGGACCCTCCTCGGTCGCTCCTCGGCCCCCGACGCCACGGCGAAGCGGGACGTCGCCTGAGACTGCGATCCGCACGAACAGTGCACGAGGCCCCCGGGAGCACCGGGGGCCTCGTCGCGTCCGCGCCCCGGTCGCCTGCGGGCCGGGGCGCCACCGGCATCTAGGGTCGCGGGATGCTCACCGCGCTGGCAGGCGGCGTCGGCGCCGCGAGGTTCCTCGACGGGCTCGTCGCCGTCGTGCCGCCCGACGAGGTCACGACGATCGTGAACACCGGCGACGACGACGAGTTCCACGGGCTCTGGGTCTCCCCCGACCTCGACAGCGTCACCTACCGGCTGGCCGGGGCCCACAACCCCGAGACGGGATGGGGCCTCGCCGACGAGACCTTCCACGCGATGGGTGCCCTCGCCCGCTACGGCGAGCCGACGTGGTTCAACCTGGGTGACCGCGACCTCGCCACCCACCTCTTCCGCACCCAGCGCCGCAACCAGGGCGCATCCCTCACCGAGATCACCGCGGAGATCACCGCCGCATGGGGACTGGAGACTCGGCTGCTCCCGATGTCCGACGACCGGATCGCCACCCGCATCACCGTCAGCACCGATGCCGGCACCGAGGAGCTGGCGATGCAGGAGTGGTTCGTCCACCGCCGCTCCGAGCCTCCGGTCGTCGCGGTCCGGTTCGACGGTGCCGACGCCGCGCGCCCCGCGCCCGGGGTCCTCGAGGCGCTCGAGGCCGCCGACACGATCGTCGTGTGCCCGAGCAACCCGGTGATCTCCATCGGGCCGATCCTGGCGGTGCCCGGCGTCCGGGACGTGCTCCTCGCGCGACGAGACCGCGTGGTCGGTGTGAGCCCGATCATCGCGGGGCGACCGGTCCGCGGTCCGGCTGATCGCCTCATGGGACCGCTCGGGATCGAGGTCTCGTGCGTCGGGGTCGCGCACGCCTACCGCGAGTTCTGCTCGACGCTCGTCATCGACGGCGCCGATGCCGTGCTCGCTCCCCAGGTGGAGGCGCTGGGGGTGCGCGCCGTCGTGGCCGACACCGTGATGCGCGACGCGCGCGTCGCTGCGGCGCTCGCGCGCAACACCCTCGCCGCGGTCGCGTGACCCTCTCGATCCACCCGATCGCCGGCGTCCCCGAGATCCGACCCGGCGACGAGCTCGCCGAGCGGCTCGCCGATGCGGCGGCAGCCCAGGACACACCGCTGTTGGACGGCGACTGCCTGGTCGTCACGCAGAAGATCGTGTCGAAGGCCGAGGATCGGCTCGTCCCCCTCGACCCCGTCGACCTGGATGCCCGGCGTCGGCTCATCGAGTCGGAGTCGGTCCGGATCCTGCGGCGCCGGGGCGATCTGATCATCAGCGAGACGCAGCACGGCTTCGTGTGCGCCAACGCGGGCATCGACCTCTCGAACGTGCCCGAAGGGGTCGCCGCGCTGCTGCCGGTCGACGCGGACCGTTCGGCCCAGCACGTGCGCGACGCGCTCCGCGCCCGCTCCGGGATCGAAGTCGCGGTCGTGATCTCCGACACCTTCGGGCGCGCATGGCGCCTCGGTCTCACGGACGTCGCGATCGGGGTCGCGGGACTCGCCGCGGTCGTCGACCTACGCGGCACGCGAGACGCGAGGGGCCGCGAGCTCCAGGTCACGGAGGTCGCGGTCGCCGACGAGGTGGCCGGCGCAGCCGACCTGGTGATGGGGAAGTCGAGTGGTATCCCGGCTGCGATCGTGCGCGGGCTCGACGCCACCTTCCTGGCCGAGGGCCGAGCCCGCGACCTCGTCCGCGCCCCGAACGAAGACCTCTTCCGTTGAGTGCGCCTGCATTCATCGAAGCGCGCCGCTCGATCCGCGCCTTCGCCCCGACGCCCGTGTCGCGACCGACGCTCGACGCGCTCGTCGAGGCTGCGTGCCTCGCACCCGCACCTCACCACTCACGTCCCTGGCGGTGGGTGCTCATCGACACCGACGCAGGCAAGCAGGCGCTCGCCGACGGCATGGGCGCCCGATGGCGGGCCGACCTGACCGCCGACGGGCTGCCCGCCGCGCAGATCGACGAGCTGGTGGCGAAGTCGCACACGAAGCTCACGACCGCGCCCGCGCTCGCGCTCGGATGCCTGACCTGGACCGGTCTCGACCGCTACCCCGACGACGCCCGTCAGCGGGCCGAGTGGGGCATGGCGCTCCTCAGCCTGGGCGCCGCGGTCGAGAACCTCATGCTCGCGGCCGCCGACGCCACGCTCGCCAGCTGCTGGGTCGCCGCACCCATCTTCTGCGCCGAGGAGGCCCGCGACTCCCTGGCCCTCGACGAAGCCTGGCTCCCCCAAGCCCTCGTCCTCATCGGCCACCCCGACCCCGGCTACGAAGTGAGCAGCCGGCCACCCATCCCGCTGGAAGAGCTCCGCACCCACCGATAGCTGCGGTCAGCCCCGCGCTCGGAACCAGTCCACGGTGCGCATGACGCCCGCCTCCAGCGCGGTCCACGGCTTCCATCCCAGATGGATCGCGGCGCGTCCCGGATCGAGCGCGGAGCGGCGCAGCTCCCCGGCGCGCGCGGGTGCGTACCGCGCCGGGTCTCCGAAGCTCGTCGCACGGGCCATCGCATCGAAGAGCTGCTGCACGCTCGTCTCGACGCCCGTACCGATGTTCACGGTGAGCCCTCCGGCCTTCGCTCCGGCGCGGACGAACGCGTCACACACGTCATCGACGAAGACGAAGTCGCGCGTCTGCTCGCCGTCGCCGAAGATCGTCGGACGCTCGCCGGCGAGCAGCTTTGCCGAGAAGATCGCGACCACGCCGGCTTCGCCGTGTGGATCCTGCCGCGGGCCGTAGACGTTCGCGAGCGCGAGGACCGTGTACTCCAGACCCTGGATCTCCCGGTAGTAGTGGAGGTAGTCGAGGACGGCCTTCTTCGAGACGCCGTAGGGCGACAGCGGATGCTGCGGATGACCCTCGCGGGTCGGGATCGACTCGGGGACCCCGTAGAGCGTGCCGCCCGAACCCGCGAACACGACCTTGCGCGTCCCTGCGGCGAGCGCACCCTGGATCACGTTGAGCGACCCGAGGATGTTCACCTCGGCGTCGAGCGTCGGCTGCTCGACCGAGACGATCACGCTGGGCTGCGCGGCCAGGTGGTACACGACCTCGGGCTTGCGGTGCTGGATGAGCTCGGTGACCGCTGCCGAGCGGACGTCGAGCCGCTGGAACGTCATGTGCTTGTCGCGCTGACCCCGAGCTCCCGCGAGGTTCCCGAGCGACCCACTCGACAGGTCGTCGACGACGTCGACGTCACACCCCTCGGCGAGCAGCCGGTCGACGAGCGTGGACCCGATGAAGCCGGCTCCGCCGGTGACGAGGACCCTCATGCTCAGCCCGTGGCCGCCGAGAGCTCGACGCGGCCGCGCGCCAAGGCTGCGCCCGCGTCGACGTGGGCGCCCGAACCGACGATGGATTGATCGATCACGACTGCATCATCGCCGACGACCGAGTCCGGTCCGATGATCGAGTCGGTGATGCGAGCCCTCCGACCGATCCGGGCCCCGGCGCCGATGACGCTGTTCTCGAGCGAGGATCCGTCGCCGATCTCGGCGCCTCGGCCGACCGTCGTCTCCGACAGATGCGCCGTCGTGCCGACGCTGGCCCCGGCGTCGAGGAAGACCGGCGCGACGAGCTGGGCATCGGCGCCGAGGTCGGATGGGCCGATGCCCCAGATCCCCGGTGCGGCCTCGACTGCGTCCGGTGCAGGCGGGAAGCCGAGCGCCCCGGCGAGCACGTCGAGGTGGGCGCGCAGGTACTTGTCGGGCGTCCCGATGTCGAGCCAATAGTCGTCGCTGCCCCGGGCGAACAGGCGGCGGCGCTCTTCGAGCATGCGCGGGAACGTCTCGCGCTCGATGGAGACGGTCAGGTCGGGCGGGACGTCGTCGAGCACGGACGGTTCGAGCACGTAGGTCCCCGCGTTGATCCAGCTCGTCGGCGCGGTGCCGGCCGGGGGCTTCTCGACGAACGCCTTCACCGACCCGTCCTCGTGCGTCGGCACGACCCCGAAGGCAGATGGGTCGTCGACGTGGGTGAGCTGGATCGTCGCCTCGGCCTGGTGCTCGAGATGGAAGTCGACGAGCGCGGTCAGGTCGAGCGTGGTGAGCACATCGCCGTTGCACACGACGAAGCGCTCGTCGATGCCGGCGCTCGACGCGGCGAAGCGGATCGCCCCCGCCGTGCCGAGCGGGTACGGCTCGGTGGCGTACTGCAGGTGGACATCCTCGAAGCGGGCATCCGGGAAGTGCTCCTCGAACGCGTCGGGCAGGTACCCGAGCGAGAGCACGACGTCGTCGACGCCGTGGCGTGCGAGCCACGCGAGCTGGCGCTCCAGGAACGGGACGCCGACGATCGGGAGCAGCGGCTTCGGCACCGTCGTGGTGAGCGGACGGAGCCGCGTCCCTGCTCCACCGACGAGGACGACCGCACGCACGTGCGGGGTGCCTACGGCGTCGACGACGGGGTCGTCGTCGAATCCGTGGCCGCGGGCAGCGTCGTCGATGCTGTGGCACCCGGTCCGCCCGTCGAGCACGACTTGGCGTTGATCGCTGTCGTCGTCCCGCCGTCGTCGGCGGGGGCCGCGGTCGCGTTGGGCGGGGTCCCGATGTCGACCGACTTCGGGAGGAACGCCACGGCCACGACCTCACCGTCCTTGAGCTTGATGTCGGACGGGCTGCCCTGCTTCTCGACGCAGTCGACGGACCACTTCACGACGCCCGGCTTGCCCGCGTACGCGGAGCCTGCGGGACACTTGTCGCCGTTGCTCCAGTCGGTCTGGTCGGGCGCCGACGTGGGCGCCGCCCAGAGCGACAGCGAATCCTCGGATGCGCTCCAACCGCCGTAGGAGAGGAAGCGTCCGAAGGTCGCGTTGTCGCCACCCTCGGACTTGGTGAAGGGGTGGATGTGCATGAAGCCGTCGCCGTGGGTGTGGATCCCGACCCGGACGTTGGGGTTGTCGGCGGCGGTCTCGAACGTCGCCGGCGGGCTCAGCCACTCGCCGCAGATGTTCGCAGCCAGGGCCGCGTGCCAGTGGTCACCGGGCGCACCGGTCGTGGGGTCGCCGGGCTGGGGCGGCACCGCGGACCCGGTGGTCGGCCGGGCCAGGATCACGCCCACCACGCCCAGCACGACGATCAGGGCGATCGCCCCGTAGAACCAGCTCCCGCCGCCCCGCTTCTTCGGTCGCCGTCCGTGGGCCCGGATCCGGGCACGCGTGTACTTCTTGCGGGAGTTCGCCATGGCGGGGACGAGATTACCCGGTCGCCTCCGGCGGCCCCTGTCGGGGCCGATCCGAGGACGGGCGATCCGACGGCGGCCGATCCGACGACGGCGATCCGACGACGGGCGGACGGCACGAACCCCCATCGCGAGGCCGGTGCGGACACCGAGATAGCCCGCGGCCGGGACGAGGAGCACCCGGCGCCAACCGTGATAGCGCTTGCCGGCGAAGCGCAGCAGCGAGCGATGGTGCTCGGCGATCATCTTGTACGGGTGACGGTCGGTGCTGGCACCCTGCACGTGGGTCACCGTCCCGCCGGGCTCGTACGCCACCCGCCAGCCGGCCCGGCCCAGTCGCCAGCAGAGATCCACGTCCTCCACGTACATGAAGTAGCCGTCGTCCCAGCCGTCCACCTCTTCCAGCGCGCTCCGACGGAGCCAGACCGCCGCGCCCGAGACCCAGTCCACGTCGCGGGGCTCGGTCGGGTCGGCGTCGAGCTCGCGGTACCGGCGCGTGAAGCGGTTGTCGCGCTTCACGAGTCCGACGGTGCCGTGACCGACGGCGTCGACGAGGCGCGGCACCTGGCGGGCGGACGGGTACCAGGTGCCGTCGGGCTCGAAGATCGCGGGGCCGACCGCGGCAAGGTCCGGCTCGGCATCGAGCCGGGCGAGCATGGCTGCTGCGGTCCCGTGCTCGACGCGGAGGTCGGGATTGCAGACCGCGACGACGGGCGCGGTCGTCGCGGCGATGCCGACGTTCGCCGCGGCCGAATACCCAACGTTCCCGCCCGGATCGAGGACCGGGATGTCCGGGAACCCGGCGCGCAGCGTGTCGACCGAACCGTCCGTGGATCCGTTGTCGACGACGACGACCTCGGGGACGCCCGCGCTCGTGTCGTCGACCAACGTCCGGACGCACTCGGTGAGCAGTGGACCGGCTTCGTAGTTCACGACCACGGCCGACCACCTCGGCGACCGGGGTGGTGGGCTCACATCCGGTCCCGGTACCAGTCGAGGGTGCGCGCGAGGCCTTCGCGCAGCGAGATCCGTGGCCGCCAGCCGAGCTCCCGCTCGGCCACCGTGATGTCGGGCCGGCGGCGCACGGGGTCGTCGGCCGGGAGCTCCGCGTACACGAGCTCCGAGCTCGATCCCGTGATCTCGAGCACCAGCTTCGCGAGGTCGAGGACCGTGGTCTCGGCGGGGCTACCGATGTTCATCGGTGTCTCCCAGCCGCTGTCGAGCAGGCCCAACAATCCCTCGACCTCGTCCTCGACGTAGCAGAACGAGCGGGTCTGCAGGCCGTCCCCGTAGACGGTGAGCGCGCGCCCGTCGAGTGCCTGCGCGAGGAAGTTCGAGACCACGCGCCCGTCCCCCGGCTCGAGGTGGGGACCGTAGGTGTTGAAGATGCGGGCGATGTGGGTGTCGACCCCGTACGTGCGGCGATACGCCATGGTGAGCGCTTCGCCGAACCGCTTGGCCTCGTCGTACACCGAGCGCACACCGACCGGGTTCACGTTGCCCCAGTAGGTCTCGCGCTGCGGGTGCTCGAGCGGATCGCCGTAGACCTCGCTCGTGGAGGCGAGGAGGAACCGTGCGTGGTGAGCATGCGCGAGGTCCAGGGCATTGCGCGTCCCGGTCGACCCGACGGCCAGGGTCTCGAGCGGCCGCTGCAGGTACTCCGGCGGGCTCGCTGCGCTCGCGAAGTGCAGGACCGCGTCGATCGGACCGTCGACCGGGATGTCGTCCACCACATCGTGCACGACGAGGGTGAAGCGATCATCGGCGAGCCCGGCGACATGGTCCGCGCGACCGGTCGAGAGGTCATCGACCGCGACGACCTCCCAGCCGCGTGCACAGAGGATCCGACAGAGATGCGACCCGATGAACCCCGCCCCACCCGTGACGACGGCGCGCGGCATCAGCGGCCCACGCCGCGGTACCCGAACCCGACGCGACGCATCGCCGCGGGATCGAGCAGGTTCCGCGTGTCGACGAGCTCGGTGCGGCGCATCGTCGTCGCGATCCGCTCGAAGTCGAGCCACCGGAACTCGTCCCACTCGGTGAGGATGACGAGCACGTCGGCGTCGACGCACGCCGCGTACGGATCGGGCAGGACCTCGATGCCCGCCAGCGCGGCGGCCGCCTCGCCCGCAGCCGGGTCGTAGGCCCGCACCGAGGCACCGCTCTCGGCGAGGAGCGCGGCGATCGCGACAGCGGGCGAGTCCCGGAGGTCGTCGGTGTTGGCCTTGAACGTGAGGCCCCAGACCGCCACCTGGGCATCGGTGAGGTCGCCGCCGCATGCATCGCGCACCTTGTCGACCATGCGCGCCCGCTGCTCGTCGTTCGAGCTCACGACTCCTCGGAGGAGCGCGAAGTCGTACCCGGCGTCGTCGGCGGTGCCGAGCAGCGCGGCCGTGTCCTTGGGGAAGCACGAGCCACCCCAGCCGGGGCCGGGGTGGAGGAACTCGAAGCCGATGCGGGGGTCGTACCCCATCCCGAGGACGACCTCACGGATGTCGGCGTTCACCGATTCGCACAACGTCGCGATCGCGTTCACGAACGAGATCTTGGTCGCGAGGAACGCGTTGGATGCGTACTTCACCATCTCGGCCGAGGCCGGGTCCGTGACCAGCACGGGTGCGTGGACCCCGCGGTAGAGCTCCGACACACGAACCCCGACTGCTGCGTCGTCGGCACCGACCACGACCCGTGACGGGTGGAGGAAGTCGCGGACCGCGGTGCCTTCGCGCAGGAACTCCGGGTTCGACGCGACCCCGACGTCGGCCACCGCGCCGGCCTCGCGCAGGACGCGGTCGACGCGGTCGGTCGACCCGACGGGCACCGTCGACTTGTTCACCACGACCGCCGCGGGTTCCAGCACCGGCGCGATCTCGCGCGCGGCGGCGTCGATGGCCCCGAGATCGGCGCGACCGTCCGTACCCTGCGGCGTCGGCACGCACAGGAACACGAACTCGGCGCCGGCCGCGGCCTCGGCCGCACCGAGGACGAAGCGCAGCCGACCGGAGCGCAGACCCTCGACCACGAGGTCGTCGAGCCCCTCCTCGAGGATCGGGGTCTCACCCTTGTTGAGGCGGCGGACGCGGTCGGCATCGAGGTCGCCGCACACGACGTCGTGCCCGAGGTGGGCGAGGCACGCCGCGGTCGTGAGGCCGACATAGCCGGCGCCGACGATTCCGACCGCGCTCACGCGAGCACCCGCTCGGTCAGTGGCCCCATCTCAGCAGGGCGGCGTCAACGGAGCCGGGTCGCCGAGGCTCGACTGGTTGTTGATCGGGGCGGGCGTCAACCCGGGATCGACCGGTGCGATCGTGGTCGTCGTCGTGGGTGCGTCGGTCGACGCGGGTCCGGGCGTCACCTCGACGATCGACTGGAAGTCGGTCCCGAGCACGAGCTCGACGTCGGCACCCTTGATCGTCGAGTCCTCGACGAGTCGGGCGTTCGGCTGCACGTACGCGAGCACGGACTTGCCCTTGTCCATGGCGCCGGGCTTGTAGCGCACCTCGGTCACGGCGACCGTGCCCCGCGGGTCGTTCCCTGCCCCACCGGACTTGAAGCCGAGGCGCGTCAGCTCGGTCGACGCGCTCGTCGCCGTCCCGTCGTTCCCGGTGCCGTTCAGGACCTTGAGCTTGATCTCCGTCGGCGCGACCGTCTTCGCCGCCGTGGCGGTGTTCCCGCTGAAGTCCTGGAGCCGGGCGATCAACGCGCTGGCGTCGGGCTCCTTCGTGTACAGCACCTGCTGACCCTTCTGGTTCGGGCCGGACGCGTTCGGGAGCGTGAGAAACTCGAGCGCGGAGGTGTCGTTCGGGTTCAAGGTTCGGAACGCGTCGATGAGCGCGAAGATGTCGTCCTTGGTCAACGTCTGATCGATCTTGAGGTTCTCGAGCACGCGGTCGGTGATCTCGTTCGCGGTGATCGGGTTGTTGAGGCCCTTCGCGACCGCGAGGCCCGCGAGCTTGCGCATGAAGTCCTGCTGACGCTTGATGCGATCCAGGTCGGGCACGGCGTCGGCCTGGTACCACTTCCCCTTCGGCACGCTGTAGTACTGCAGGTCGCGCGAACGGACGTACGACAGCGCGGCCGGACCGTCGAGTCGGACGCAGCCCGGCGATGGGATGTACAGGCCCGTCTTCTCGTCCTTCGTCGGGTACGGGAAGTACACGGGCGTGTTGCCGATCGCGTCGACGATGCCCTGGAACGTCTTGAAGTCGACCTCGAGGTAGTGGTTGATGTCGATCCCGAAGTTCGACTTCAGCGTCTCGACGGTCTTGTCGGGACCCTCGTTGAAGGCTGCATTGATCTTCGAGCCGCCGACCCCGGGGATGTCCACCCACAGGTCACGCGGGAACGAGACGATCAGCGTCCGCTGCGCGTCGGGCTCGACGTGGATCACCATCATCGTGTCGGAACGCTGCCCACCGGTGTCACCCTCGGTGCCGAACGCCTCCTGGTCCTCGGCGCTCGTCGCGAATGCACGGGTGTCGGATCCGATGAGGAGGTAGTTGGCCCCCTGGGGCGGTGCGTTGGCGACGGACACCTTCACCCGAGCCACGGCGTCGAGCTTGGTGTCGATCACGTAGTTCACGGCGAAGATCGCGCCGCCCATGAAGACGGCTGCGACCAGGAATGCAACGCCGAATCGGCCCGTGAAGGCGCGCAGGGGCGATCGACGGGGTGCCATGAGGCCTCCATGCTACCGGGGGGTCGGCGACGACCCACCTCGGGCGGTGGGCCTACCCTCCCCAACGTGGCTCCCCCGCTCACGGTTCCCGATGCCGCGGCCTTCCCGGTCGTCCAGCGGGTCGGCACGAGCACGCACCTCGCCGCGGAGCCCGTCGAGGTCGTCGCGGCCCGGGGCGCCGACGCCCTCCGGGCTCTGGACTCGCTCACGCCGGGCTGGTGGGTCGGCTTCCTCGCCTACGACCTCGGCCGGGCCGTCGAGCACGTCGAGCCGCGCCTCCCGGACCCCGGCACCATCCCCGACCTCCTGCTCGCGCGCTACGACGCCCGCCTCGTGCTCGAGGCCGACGGCGCGCACTGGGAGGGCTCGACCGCGGGCCGCGAGCGCCTCGAGCGGCTGCTCGACACCGCACCGCCACCGCCCGCCCCCGCGGGGGCCGTCGCGCTCGGCGCGGCGCGGTCGAGCCTCGATCAGGAGGCCTTCGAGGCGGGCGTCCGGTCGGTCGTCGAGCTCGTCGAGGCCGGCGAGTGCTACCAGGTGAACCTCACCCGGCGCCTCGAATGGGACCGCCCGGCCGACGGCATCGCGCTCCACCGCGCGCTGATGGTCGCGAACCCGGCGCCCCACGCCGGGCTGCTGGTGCTCCCGCGGCCCGACGGCACCCCGGTCACGGTCGTGAGCGCCTCGCCCGAGCGCTTCCTCTCGTGGCGCCAGAGCGCGGTGGAGACCCGCCCGATCAAGGGCACCGGCACCGACGCGGCCGGCCTCACCGCGAGCGCGAAGGACCGCGCCGAGAACGTGATGATCGTCGACCTCGCTCGCAACGACCTCGGACGGGTGTGCGAGTACGGCTCGATCGAGGTGCCGGGGTTGTTCGAGCCCGAGGAGCACCCGGGGCTGTGGCACCTCGTCAGCACCGTCCGCGGCACACGGCGCGCCGAGGTCGGGCTGGGTGCGCTGGTCCGCGCGACGTTTCCCCCGGCGTCCGTCACCGGTGCCCCGAAGCCGCGCGTGCTGCAGGCGATCGAGGACCTCGAGCCGGTGCGCCGCGGCGTGTACTGCGGCGCGACGGGCTGGATCGACACCGAGCGCGGCGCGGGCGACCTGGCCGTCGCGATCCGCACGTTCACGATCGCCGACGACACCACCTCGCTCGGCGTCGGTGGCGGCATCGTCGCCGACTCCGATCCCGCAGGGGAATGGCGTGAGACCGAGCTGAAGGCAGCGCGCCTCCTCGCCGCGGCCGGGGCACGAGAGTCCGCGGTGCACGATCGGGTCTAGCGTCGCCGACATGAGCGACCCCACACCCACCGTGTGGCTCGACGGCGCGCTCGTCGCCGTCGAGGACGCCCGCATCTCCCCGTTCGACCACGGGATCCTGGTCGGGGACGGCGTGTTCGAGACGTTGCGCGTCTACGGCGGCGTGCCGTTCGCGTGGCGTCGTCACCACGAGCGTCTGGTGCACTCGGCCACCGGCCTCGGGCTGTCGACCCCGGGCTCCTCGGCGTTGCGGGCGGCCGCCGAGGCCGTGCTCGATGCGAACGGGCTGACCGAGGCGCGCCTGCGCATCACCGTCACCGGCGGCCCGTCACCCCTCGGGTCCGAGCGCGGAGCGCGGCTCCCACCGTGGTCGTCGCCGCGACCGAAGCGCGCTCGTGGGCGTCCTCGGAACCGGTCGTCACCGTGCCGTGGCCGCGCAACGAGCGCGGCGCGACCGCGGGGTTGAAGACGATCTCGTACGCGGAGAACGTCCGCGCCCTCGCCTACGCGCACGAGCACGACGCCACCGAAGCGATCTTTCTGAACACTCGCGGCGAGCTCTGCGAAGCGACCGGCTCGAACGTCTTCGTCGTGGTCGACGGGACGGTGCTCACTCCCCCCGGCGATGCGGGATGCCTGCTCGGCGTCACCCGCGCCCTCGTGCTCGAGCTCTGCGACGAGCTCGGCATCGCGGCTGCGGAGCAGGTGCTCGCCGCGGACGCACTGGCGACCGGCGACGAGGCGTTCCTGACGTCGAGCACGCGCGAGGTGCAGGCGATCTCCGCGGTCGACGGGGTCGCGCTCCCCGCCCCCGGGCCGATGACCCGACGTCTCGCCGCCGCGTTCACCGAGCTCGTCGCCCGCAGCCCCGACCCCTGAGGCGTTTTGGCGTCGCAATCGGTGTCCTGGACACCCGATGCCGACGCCAAAACACCTTGCAGAGGTGTCAGGCGGGGCGGAGGTGCACGACGTCGCCGACGGCCACCGTGGTGCGCGCACCGTCCGCGTGCTCGAGCTCCAGACGCCCGCCGTCGTCGATCCCGACCGCGGTGCCCTCGACGACCCGGTCGCCGAGATCCACCCGCACCGAACGGCCGAGCGTCGCGAGCCGATCGCGGTACGCGAGTGCGACGTCGTCGAGCGCGTCGAGCCGCGCGGCGAGTCGGTCGAGGTAGGCATCGAGGACGTCGTCGCGAGGGACGTCGCGACCGGCCTCGAGCGCGCACGACGTCGCGAGGCCCGCGAGCTCGGGCGGGAACTCGCGCTGCGCGACGTTGCAGCCCGCGCCGAGCACGACTGCCCGCACCTCGTGCGTACCGCTGACGTCGGCCTCGGCCAGCAGCCCCGCGAGCTTGCGTTCCCCCACCACGAGGTCGTTGGGCCACTTCAACGCGGCCTCGACGCCCGCCGCGTCCTGCACCGCGTCGGCGAGGGCGAGCCCGGCCGCCATCGTGAGGAGGTGCACCCGGTCCGCACCGAGCGGCGGGTGCCACGAGCCGGGTCGGAGCAGGACCGACACCAGGAGGGACGACCCCGGCGCGGCCTCCCAGGTGCGACCTCGGCGCCCCCGTCCGGCGGCCTGGTGGTCGGCGACCGCGACGAGCCCTTCGGCTGCTCCCGCCCGGGCCTCGTCCAGGACCCAGCGGTTGGTCGAGTCGACCGAGGCGAAGTGGTGGACGGTGAACCGGCCGCCATCCGTCCCGGTCCGCCAGGTGGCCGCCGGATCACCCATCGACCGTAGGATACGGCGTTCCTGCCCGGTCTCCTGAACGAGGATCGCCCGTGCTCTCCAAAGTCCTGATCGCGAACCGGGGTGAGATCGCGGTGCGCGTGATGCGCACCTGCCGCGAGCTCGGCATCGCGACGGTCGCCGTGTACTCCGAGCTCGACCGCGACGCACTCCACGTGCGCTACGCCGACGAGGCCCACGCACTCGGCGGGCAGACCGCGGCCGAGAGCTACCTGAACACCGAGCGGATCCTCGAGGTGATCACCTCGACCGGCGCCGACGGCGTCCACCCCGGGTACGGCTTCTTCGCCGAGAACGCCGACTTCGCCCGTGCGATCGCGGACCTCGGCGTCGCCTGGATCGGACCCCCACCCGAGGCGATCGAGATCATGGGCGACAAGATCTCGTCGCGCAAAGCTGCGGCTGCGTCCGACGTCGCGTCGGTGCCCGGCACCCTCCAGCCCATCGGTGACGTGAGCGAGATCGTCGCGTTCGGTGAGGAGTTCGGCTGGCCGGTCGCCATCAAGGCGGCGTACGGCGGCGGCGGCAAGGGACTCAAGGTCTGTCACGACGCCGACGGTGCCGCCGCGGCCTTCGAGTCGGCAGCACGCGAGGCCCAGGCGTACTTCGGTCGCTCCGAGGCCTACCTCGAGCGCTACCTCACCAAGCCGCGCCACATCGAGATCCAGGTGTTCTGCGACACCCACGGCAACGCGGTCTGGCTCGGCGAGCGCGACTGCTCCACCCAGCGCCGCCACCAGAAGCTCATCGAAGAGACTCCGGCGGCCGGACTCGACGAGGCCACCCGCAGCGCGATGGGCGAGGCCGCGGTCAAGGTCGCGCTCGGCTGCGGCTACGTGAACGCCGGCACGGTCGAGATGCTCTACCAGGACGGCGAGTTCTGGTTCCTCGAGATGAACACCCGCCTGCAGGTCGAGCACTGCGTCACCGAAGAGGTGACCGGGCTCGACCTCGTCGCCGAGCAGCTGCGTGTCGCCGCCGGCGAGCCCCTGTCGTTCACCCAGGACGACGTGCAGCGCAACGGCCACGCGATCGAGTGCCGCATCAACGCCGAGGACCCGGCGAAGGGGTTCCTTCCCTCGCCCGGCACGATCACCCGGCTGCGGTTCCCGGCGGGACCCGGCGTGCGCTGGGACGGCGGCTACGACGAAGGCGACACGATCTCCCAGTACTACGACAACCTCATCGGGAAGCTCGTCGTGTGGGCACCCGACCGCGCCCGGGCGACGGCTCGGATGCTGCGCGCACTGCGCGAGCTCGAGGTCGGCGGGATCTCGACCACCATCCCCGCGCACGAGGCGCTGCTCGCCCACCCCGACTTCGCGAACGGCCGCCATTCCACGAAGTGGGTCGAAGAGGACTTCGACCAGTCAGCGTTCGCAGTGGCTGTCGCGTCCGCGCCCGCACCGCTCGCCGACGCACCCGAGGGCGAGCAGCTCGTCGAGCGCACCGTCCCCGTCGAGGTGAACGGGAAGCGCTTCTCCGTGAAGCTCTGGCTCCCCGACGCGCCCTCGGGCGGCGGTGGCGGCGGTGCCCGCCGCGGACCGCGTCCGCGTCCTGCCGCGAGCTCGGGCGGTGGTGCCGGCGACGGCACGATCGCCGCACCGATGCAGGGCACGATCGTCAAGATCCTCGTGGCCGAGGGCGATGCGGTCGAAGCGGGGCAGGCCGTCCTGGTGCTCGAGGCGATGAAGATGGAGAACCACATCAACGCCGAGACTGCGGGCACGGTGCGCGAGATCCGGGTCGCGTCCGGCGACACCGTCGGCACCGGCGACGTGCTGCTCGTCATCGAATAGCCGCGCATGGGCCCGACGCTCCTCGGCATCGACGTCTTCACCTCCGAGGCGTTCCGGGGCAACCCCGCCGCGGTCTGCCTGCTCGAGACCGAGCTCCCCGATGACCGGCTGCAGGCGATCGCGGCCGAGATGAACCTGTCGGAGACGGCGTTCGTCCTGCGCCGAGCCGACGGCTTCGGTCTGCGGTGGTTCACGCCGACGCAGGAGGTGCTGCTCTGTGGGCATGCCACGCTGGCCAGCGCCGGTGCCCTGTGGGAGACCGGCACGATCCCGACCGACGAGCCGGTGCGCTTCCACACGCGCTGGAAGGGCGAGCTGGTCGCGTCGCGTCTCGCGGGCGCCATCGCCGTCGACTTCCCGGCTGCACCCACCGACCTCGTGCCGACGCCCGACGGTCTGGCTGCGGTCCTCGGAGCCGCTCCGGTCGCCGTCGGCAGCAACGACCTCCACCACCTCGTCGAGGTCGCGGACGAGTCGACGGTGCGCGGGTTGCGCATCGATGCCGACGCGCTCGCGCGTGTCGAGGTCGAGGCGATCGCCGTGACTGCCGCGTCCGACGACCCGGCGTTCGACTTCGTGTCGCGCTACTTCGCACCCCGGCACGGCATCGTCGAGGATCCGGTCACCGGCAGCGCCCACACCAGCCTCGGCCCCTGGTGGGCCGAGCGGCTCGGGAAGACCGAGGTGGTCGGCCACCAGGTGAGCGCGCGCAGCGGGGTCGTGCACGTGAGGGTGGGTCCCGCGCCCGGGCGCGTCACGATCGTCGGCGACGCGGTGACCGTCTGGCGGGGCGAGCTGCGCGTCTGAGTGCTACGACGCGGCGTCCGCGAGCGACTCCGACAGGGTCGGGTGCACAAGGAGCGAGTCGACGATGTCGGTCACCTTCAAGCCGTTGGTGACGGCGAGCGCGAGGACTCCGATGAGCTCGGCTGCATTGCGGCCCACGATCGAGCCGCCGAGGACCACACCGGTCGCCGGATCCGAGACGATCTTCACGAAGCCGCGTGGATCGCCCTTGATGAGCGCCTTCGCGTTCGAGCTGAACGGCACCTTGGTGACGCGGATCTTGCTCCCGGAGGCGAACGCCTCCGCTTCCGCGAGCCCGACGTCGGCGATCTCCGGCTCGGTGAACACCGCCGACGCGGCCTTCTCGTAGTCGAGGTTGCGGTGCGGGCGGTTGTGCATGCCCATGAGGTGCTCGGCGATCTTGCGCCCCTGCATCGCGGCCACGGACGACAACGGCAGCTTCCCCGAGATGTCGCCGATCGCGTAGACGTGGCCCACGTTCGACAGGCAGTTGTGGTTCACCACGACGTATCCGGCCTCGTTGACCTCGACCCCCGCCACGTCGAGACCGAGGCCCTCGGTGTTCGGGATCGATCCCACGGCGAGCACCGCATGCGAGGCCTCGATCACGCGTCCGTCCTCACACGCCACGCGCACCCCGCCGTCCGTGCGGTCGACGGCGCTCGCACGTGCGCCCTTGAGCAGGTTGATCCCGCGATCGAGGAACGCCGACTCCAGGACGGCCGCGACCTCGGCGTCCTTGATCGGGAGCACCTGTTGGCGCGACACCAGGAGCGTCACCGTCGAGCCGAGCGAATCGAACATGTGGGTGAACTCGACGCCGGTCACCCCGGAGCCGATCACGATGATGTGCTGGGGGATCTCGGGCGGGGGGTAGCAGTCGCGGGTCGTGAGGATTCGCTCGCCGTCGACCTGCACGAAGTCGGGCACCCGCGGCCGAGAACCCGTGGCGAGCACCACGAAGTCGGCTTCGAGCGTCTCGGACCCTTCCGTCGTCTCCACCACGACGGTGTGCGGGTCGAGGAACCGACCGGTGCCGTTGATGACGCGCACACCCTGCGAGACCAGCTGTTCCTGCAGCGACTCGCGGAGCCGTCCTTCGATCGATCCGATGCGGCTCTTCAGCGCGTCGACATCGAGCGCGCCCTCGGCTTGCAGCCCCATGGTGTGCGCTCGGTTGAGCTCGGCGAGCTCACCTCCGGTGGCGATGAGGGCCTTCGACGGGATGCAGTCCCAGAGGTGCGCGGCGCCGCCGACCACCTCTCGCTCGATCAGGGTGACCTCGGCGCCCAGGGTCGCTGCGACGGTCGCGCAGGTGTTGCCGGCGGGTCCGCCCCCGATGATGACCAGTCGTGTCGTCGGCACCCCCACAGGCTACGCCCCGCCTACCCTCACGCCTGTGCCCGAGCTCCGACACGACGCGCTGACCGGACGACTCGTCCTCCTGGCCCCCGGTCGCAGCGCGCGACCGCACACGACGGGAGACCCGACCAGCACGCCCAAGAGCAGCGACGCGGCGTGCCCCTTCTGCCGCGGAGCACGAGGGCGAGACGCCCCCCGAGGTCGCGCGGACCGGGGGCGGCGCTCCCGACGGGCCCGGCTGGCGAGTGCGCGTGGTGCCGAACCTGTACCCGATCGTCGGCGGTCCGGACGCCGGTCGCGGCGCCACCGGAGCACACGAGGTGATCGTCCTGTCGCCCGATCACCACGCCACGTTCGGGGCGCTCGGTGACGACCAGGCCACCGAGGTGCTCAGCGTGCTCCGGGACCGGGCACGCGTGCACGCGGACGCCGGGCGCGCCCACGTGCAGCTGCTGGTGAACCAGGGCAAAGCCGCGGGCGCGTCGATCGCACACCCTCACGCCCAGCTCCTGGCGCTCGACTTCGTGCCACCCACCGTGAGCGTCGCGACGGACCGGTTCGCCGCGTTGGGTTCGGACCTCGTGCTCGGCGACAACGCCGACGCGATCGATCACGACACGGCGGTCGTCGCCGGCGACGAGGTCCGGGCCTGGTGCCCGACCGGGTCCCGTGCGCCCTTCGAGGTCCGGATCGCAGCACTGGCGCCGGGAGCGAACTTCGAGCGCGCGACCGACGGGCAAGTGCTCGGCACGGCGATCGTGCTGCGCGACGTGCTCGCCGCGCTCTCGCGGGCGCTCGACGATCCGCCCTACAACGTCGTGGTGCACAACGCCGCCACCCAACCTGCTCCTGGCGACGCGACCCCGTTCCACTGGTGGGTCGAAGTCGTCCCTCGGGTGAGCGTGGTCGCCGGCTTCGAGCTCGGGACGGGCGTGCTCGTGAACACGGTCGCTCCCGAGGTCGCGGCCGAGCAGCTGCGCGAGCTGCTCGGGGGAACCTCGAGCGGGTGAGCTTCAGCGACCGGTGAACCGAGCCTTGCCGGGGCCGTGCTCGAGGAACGACTGCACCCCGATCCCGGCGTCATCGGTGTCGAACACCGCCACGAAGGCCTCGCCCTCGACGTCGAGTCCTTCGGCGAGCGAACCGTCGAGTCCGCGGTCGATCGCCTGCTTCGCGAGCCCGATCGCCGCCACCGCGCCCCGCGCGAACGATGCGGCCCACTCGAGTGCGTTCGCCTCGACCTCGTCGGCGGGCACGACCCGGTCGACGAGCCCCATGGCGAGTGCCTCGTCGGCGCGCACCTGACGACCCGACCAGATGAGATCCTTGGCGCGCGCGGGACCGACGAGGCGGGCGAGGCGCTGCGTGCCACCCGCGCCGGGGATGATCCCGAGCAGGATCTCCGGCTGTCCGAGGCGGGCCGACTCCGATGCGACCCGCAGGTCGCAGGCGAGCGCGAGCTCCATCCCGCCGCCGAGCGAGTACCCCCGCATCGCTGCGATCACCGGACGCGGGATCGCCGCGAGGGCGTCGAACGCTTCGCGAAAGGCGACGTTGATGGTGCGCGGCGCGTCGGCCTGGGTGAACTCCTCGATGTCGGCACCGGCAGCGAGCGCCTTGTCGGATCCGGCGACGACCACCGCCTTCACCCCGTCGTCGTCACCGAGCCGGCGCGCCACGGCCGCGAGCTCCCCGAGCATCGCGCTCGACAGCGGGTTCAACGGAGGGCGGTTGAGCCGAAGGAGCACGACACCGTCGGGGTGGAGCTCGGTGAGGACGAGCACGTCGTCGGTGGAGGGGCTGGTCACGCGTCGGCTCCGAGCAGCTCGTCGGCGGCCGAGTACGGATCGAGCTCGCGCATCGCAACCCGGGCGACGAGCTCGTCGAACTGATGTCCGGTGCACACGTCGTCGACCCTACGCGCGAGGCGATCGAGGACGATCGCGCGCACCTCGTCGGCCAACCGCGTGGCGCGCCGGTCGGCGAGCCGACCCTCACGTTCGAGGTGGGTACGGTGGCTCCCGATCGCCGCGAAGAGCTCTTCGATCCCGGTGCCGTCGACCGCGATCGTCTCGACGATCGGTGGCGTCCACGTGCGCTCGCCGGAGAGATCGAGCATCTGCATCAGATCGCGCACCGCGTCGTCGGTCCCGGGCCGGTCGGCCTTGTTCACGACGAACACATCGGCGATCTCGAGCAGACCGGCCTTGTTCGCCTGCACCCCGTCACCCCAGCCGGGGTTCACGACGACGACCGTGGTGTCAGCCGCGTCGACGATCTCCACCTCGACCTGTCCGACGCCGACCGTCTCGACGAGGACCCACGGCTTGCCCGCGGCATCGAGGATCCTGATCGCCTGCGCGGTGGCGAGTGCGAGGCCGCCGAGGTGCCCACGCGTGGCCATCGAGCGGATGAACACGGCCGGATCGGTCGCGTGGTCCTGCATGCGGACGCGGTCGCCGAGGATCGCACCACCGGTGAACGGGCTGGTCGGGTCGATCGCGAGCACGCCGACCTCGTCGCCCGTGGCCCGGATCCGGCCGATGAGCCGATCCGTGAGGGTGGACTTCCCGCTGCCCGGTGCGCCGGTGAGCCCGACGGTGTAGGCGCGCCCGGTGTGCGGGTAGAGCTCGGCCACGGCGTGCGCCGCGTCGCGTCCTCCGGTCTCGACGAGGGAGATCAGCCGGGCGATGGCCCCGCGGTCACCCGCGAGGGCGCTCTCGACCAGGGCCGGGACCGGATCGGTGACCGAACCGGTCGTTCGAGCCACCGATCAGCGCTCCCGGATCTGCTGCTCTGGAGCCCGGGCTCAGGCTTCGGGCGCGTCGTCGATGTTGTCGGCCTCGACCGCGGTGATGCCCGGCACCCGGTCCTTGATGATCCGCTCGACGCCGGCCTTGAGCGTCATGGTCGAGACCGGGCACGTGCCGCATGCGCCGACGAGCTCGACGTGGACCACCTGCTCCTCGTCGATCGTCTTGAAGACGATGTCGCCGCCGTCGGCCTGCAGCGCGGGTCGAATGGCCTCGATCGCCGAGAGCACATCGGCTTCCTGGGTGGCGCTGGCGGTCATGGCGGGGCTCCGAGGAGTCGGAAACGGGTGGTGGTGCGTCGACACCCTGGTCAACACCTCCAGTATCCCATGCCTTCCCCGTCTAGCCCGCACGCTCCACGTCGGCCCCCAGGGCCCGGAGCTTGCCGGGCAGGTCCGGGTAGCCGCGCTCGACGTGGTGGGCATCCAGGACCTCGGTCGGTCCGTCCGCAGCGAGGGCCGCGATCACGAGCGCGGCGCCGGCCCGGACGTCGTGGGCGCGGACCGGGGCGCCGGACAGGCGCGGGACCCCCCGCACCACGGCGTGCCTGCCCTCGGTACGGATGTCGGCACCCATGCGGTTCAGCTCGTCCACGAACGCGAAGCGGTTGTCGAAGATGTTCTCGGTGACGATGGCCGTGCCGTCGGCCGTCGCGAGCACCGCGACCGCGAGCGGCATGAAGTCGGTCGCGAACCCGGGGAACGGGAGGGTCTGGACGTCGACCGCGACGACGCGCTCGTCGCGCCGGATGCGCACGCCTTCGGGGACCGGCGTCACCTCGACCCCCATCTCCTGGAGCTTGCGGCCCACCATCTCGAGGTCGGGAAGCGCGATCCCCTCGACGGTGATGTCGCCACCCGCCGCCGCGCACGCCATCATCAGGGTCGCCGCCTCGACGCGATCACCGACGATGGCCCGCTCGACCGCCACCAGCTCGTCGACCCCCTCGATCCGGATCGTCGACGTCCCGGCACCGTCGATTCGGGCGCCCATCTCCACGAGCTGCGCCGCGAGATCGACGACCTCGGGCTCACGTGCCGCGTTCTCGATGACGCTCTCGCCCTTGGCGAGCGCGGCTGTCGTGAGCACCGTCTCCGTCGCGCCCACGCTCGGGAACTCGAGGACGACGCGTGCGCCACACAACGCGTTGCAGCGCGCGTCGATGTACCCGTGCACCACCGCGAGCTCGACGCCCATCGACTCCAACGCAGCAAAGTGCATGTCGAGCTTGCGGCTCCCGATGTTGTCGCCTCCGGGCATGGCGACGTGGGCCTTCCCGGTGCGAGCGAGCAGCGGGTCCCAACACGTTGATCGAAGCGCGCATCTTGCTGACGAGCTCGTAGGGAGCTTCTGGCACCAGCTGCTCAGGGACCTCGACGCGCAACGTCTGGTCGTCGTCCCACGTCACTGCCACACCGATCGCCCCGAGCAGCTCGATCATGACGTCGAGGTCGACCACCGGCGTGATGTTGTGGAGCACGGTCGCGCCCGGCGCGAGCAACGCCGCCGCCATCTGCTTCAGGCCCGCGTTCTTCGTCATTCCGGACGCGCGGACCGTTCCCGAGAGGGGCGCGCCCGGGCGCACGACGTAGCGATCCATCACTCCAGGGTACGACCGGGCGCCGGCTCGGACATCAACCGCCGAATGGCGGCGAGCCGTAACGGCTACGTCAGCGGGCGCGGTACACGGGCGGTCGCGCTTCCACGAACGCCGTGATCGCTTCCTTCATGTCGTCCGAACGCAGGCAGTCGGCCTGTGACTCGGCCTCGACGAGCAGCCCATCGGTGACCGAGATCCCCGACGTCGCCGCATTGACCGCGCGCTTGGCGCCTCGCACGGCAAGCGGCGGTTGCGCCGCGATCTCGCGTGCGAGGTCGTCGGCGACACCGTCGAGCTCCTCGTCCGACACCACCCGCTCGGCGAGTCCGATGCGACCGGCCTCCTCCGCGTCGATGCGCGCCGCGGTGAAGATCAGCTCCTTGGCCTTGCCGGCACCGACCAGGCGAGGGAGCCGCTGCGTGCCACCGAGGTCGGGGATGATCCCGTACTTGAACTCGAGCAACCCGAGCTTCGACCCTCGCGCGACGATTCGCAGGTCGCACGCGAGCGCGAGCTGCAGGCCGGCACCGAGGGCGAAGCCACGCACGGCGGCGATGGTCGCGAACGGCGCAGCTTCGAGCCAGGAGTACGAGTCCTGCGCGGCGAGGATGCCCGAGACCATGGGGTCTTCGTGGCGAGGTGCCTCACCCGCGAGCACGTCGTCGACACCATCACCCGAGGTGAAGACGCTCGTGTCGATGCCGCTCGAGAAGGCTCGCCCTTCGCCGATGACGACGAGGGCGCGGAGGTCGCCGGGGTCGGCGAGCAGCGTGGCGCCGAGCTCACGGAGCTCCCGCCACATCAGTGGTGTGAACGAGTTGAGCTTGTCGGGGCGGTCGAGCGTCAGCCGACCGACGGACCCGCCACCGTCGGCGGGTTGGACGTCGAACCGGATGGTGGTGAAGTCGGCCACGCCGTGGAGGCTACCCCGCGGCCGCGATCCTCACCCGGGCGGCGCCCTGGATCCGCACGACCTCGATCGGCTGCACGAACCCCGGCACGTCGAGCGGGCCGACGGGGACCGCGTCGGCCCAGGACGGGACGGCAGGGATGACGCCCTCCGTGGCGAGCAGCTCGCCGGGACCGGCCGCCGAGCAGAGCCGGGCCGCGAGGTTCACGCAGCTGCCGACGTAGTCGTCGCCCTCGAGCAGGATGACCGGACCGATCGCCATGCCCGCGCGCAGCGGCAGCGCGACGTCGGTCGAGTCGGTCTTGACCATCAAGGTGAGGAGCGCCTCGACCAGTCGGCGGTCGGTGGTGCTCACGAACATCACGCCGTCACCGAGCCACTTGTCGACTCGCACCGCGTGGTCCGACGCGATGTCGCGCACGGCAGTGCGGAACCGCGTCAGGACGCCCACCGCCTCCTCGTCGCCATGGAGGTCGGTGAAGCGCGTGAAGCCGCACAGGTCGACGAAGGCAAACGAACGTTCTACGCGCATGCGTCCAGTGTGGCGCACGCGCCCCGGGAACCCCGAACAATTGGGCCCGTACGACGCCGGTTTCACCTCGTGTTCGGACACCGTCCCCCTGGGTGTGAGCAGCCGGTTCGGATTACCCCGAGAGGCCGCCCACCCATGTGACGGATGTCTCAGCCACGTCGGCGAGCACCTGCTCGGCGGTGAGGCCGCTGCGCTTGAGCGGGCGGAACCCGTGATCGGCGGTCTCGAGCCAGTGCAACGTGACCGGACCCTTCACCTTGCGGGCGGATCGCGTGAGCTGGGGACGCGGCGCGAGCGAGTCCCGGGTGCCGCTCACGAACAGCACGGGGCAGTGCAGGCGCTTGAAGTGGTCGTCGCGCCGGGAGTCGGGCTTGCCCATCGCCTGGAGCGGGTAGCCCAGGAGCAACAGCCCGAGGGCCGGCACCGGATCCTCGCCCGAGCCGACGGCGAGCGAGCAGTAACGGCCGCCCATCGAGCGGCCTCCCAGCACGATCCGCTCGGGCGGCAGACCCACCCGCTTGGCCAGGGCCGCCGCAGCGTCGCGCGTGGCCGCGTCGAGCACCGGCGGGCGGTCGGGTGCGCGCTTGCCCGCGGCGCGGTACGGGTAGTCGAAGCGCAGCGTCGGCACGCCGACGTCGGCGAGGGCGTTCGCAACGGCGACCAACGCCGGTGCGTTGCGATCCGCGCCGGCTCCGTGGGCGAGCAGCACCGCCCGATCGGCTCCCGCCCGCGGCCCCTGGAAGCTGCGGGTGGCGCTCATGGCCGCCCTGCCTGTCCGTGCGCTGCCAACACGTGCGTCTCCAAGAACGCCTCCATCCGTGCGTACACGTCGAGCACGGTCTCCTCGCGGGCGAAGCCGTGACCCTCGCCCTCGTACACCTGGTGCTCGACCGTCCCGCCGGAGGCGCGGATCGCGTCGACGACGGCCGCGGCCTGCTCGGGCGGGACGACGCGGTCGGCGTCGCCCTGGAGCACCAGGGTCGGGACGGCGATCCGTCCCGCGTGCGTCACCGCGGAGCGCGCACGGTACCGCTCGATGTCGTCGGGGAGGATCCCGACGAGGCGGTCCAGGTATCGGGACTCGAAGCGGTGGGTGCTCTCCGCGAGCCCGACCAGGTCCGTGACGCCGTACCGACTGATGACGGCGCGCAGGCGGTCGCCGTGGAACGCCGCGAGCAGCAGGGCGGTCAAGCCACCCGAGCTGGCGCCCATGACCGCGACATGGTCGGGATCGCCCCACCCGGCCGGGCCGAGCTCCGCGAGCAGCGCGGCGCAGTCGGCGACGTCGAGTGCGCCCCATGATCGAGCGAGCGCCTGCGCATACGAGCGTCCGTACCCGGTGGAGCCCCGCGGGTCGGGAGCGAGGACGATCCACCCGCGGGTCACGAAGTACTGGTGGATCGGCTTCCACTGCACGCCGGCCTGGCCGGTCGGACCGCCGTGGACGTCGACCAGCACGGGCGGCACGGTGCCGGGCCCGAGCGCCGAGTGCCCCGGCCGGAAGCAGAAGCCGTGCACCTCGGCGCCGTCCGAACCCGGCCAGCTGATCGCCTCGGGCTCGACGATCCCGGCGGCGCGGAACCCGGCGGGCGCCCCACAGGCCAGGACGCGCCGGCCGGTTCCGCTCGGCTCGACGACCGTGACCGCCGGCGCGGTGCGCGCCCCCGATCGGACGGCGACGATCCCATCCGCGCCCCAGTCGATGCCGTGGTGCCAACCGTTCGCGATACCGACCGCGTCGCCGTCGCGGGGGCACACGACGAGACGGCCGAAGCCGCCCTCGTTGCGGCAGAGCGCGACGGCGTCACCGGCGGGTGACCACGCGAACGAACGCTGACCCGGCCCCCAGGCCGGCTCGGCGTGCTCGTGGGGCTCCGCCAGGAGTGGCCGCGGGGTCGCGCCATCGGGTTCGGCGACCCAGACGTTCCACCAGCCGTCTGCGTCGCTCACGTACGCGAGGGCGGCACCGTCGGGTGAGAACCGGGGCTGACCCACCGAGG
The DNA here is from genome assembly GCA_963720675.1 of uncultured Acidimicrobiia bacterium. Lineage (GTDB taxonomy): Bacteria > Actinomycetota > Acidimicrobiia > IMCC26256 > PALSA-555 > JALHSW01. The sequence goes on from CAVRGH010000010.1 coordinate 1,511,798, forward strand.
TGGTCGGGCCGCCCGCGACCACCTCCGCCGCGGACCCGTCGGGGTGGGCGACGACGATCCGCGAGGCGTCCCACGACATGCCGCTGAGGTCCCACTCGTGCCAGGCGAGCCTCGAGCCGTCGGGAGCCCACGTGGGGTCCCACGCGTAGTCGGCCCCGGAGACCGCCACCGGCGGGGTCGCACCGTCGCACGCCACCACGGCGACCGCGCAGGCGTCGTCGGTCTCGAGCACGTAGGCGATCCGGGACCCGTCGGGACTCGCCGCCGGGGCCGCGGCACGACCCGCGCCCGACAGCACCCGGGCCGGGCCACCCGCGACCGGGAGCAGCACGAGGCGCCCGTCGGCGGCCGCCACCGCGAGGTGCTCGTCGCCGACCCAGCACCAGACGCCACCCCCGTAGGCGCCGATCCCGGCCGCGCCGGTCTCGGCCGTCACGACCGCCGGAGGGGTCAGGCCCTCCACCTGAGCCACCACGATGTCGGCACGGGAACCGATGCCCTCCACCCAGGCCAGCGATCGGCCGCCGGGGGCCCAACGCGGCTCCCCCACGGCCCCCGAGCGGGCGATCAGGGCGGCCGGGAGCGGGAAACCCATGTGTGAACAGGGTATGACGCCGCACGGACCTCGGGGAGATCCGTGCCTACCTCCCGGTAGTCTGTTCGTTCCATGTCGTCCCAGAACCCCTCTCCGCGCACCCCCTCGGCCCAGGCCCCCCTGCGCATCGCGTACCTCGTGTACCGCGGCAACCCGCACTGCGGGGGCCAGGGGGTCTACACGCGGGCCCTCGCCAAGGAGCTCACCGAGCTCGGGCACGAGATCACCGTGTTCTCGGGCCCGCCCTACCCCGACCTGGTGCACCCGGAGCAGCTCGAAGCGGTCCCCGGCCTCGATCTGTACCCGGCCAACAACCCGTTCCGACTCCCCTGGCCGCACGAGTTCCGCGACTCCATCGATCTGCGGGAGTTCGCCATCATGTGCGCTGCGGGGTACCCCGAGCCGCTGGCGTTCAGCCTCAGGATCCGCCGCCTCCTGCAGGAGCGCCGCGGCGAGTTCGACCTCGTCCACGACAACCAGTGCCTCGGGCGTGGCCTCGTCCCGATGATGGAGGAGGACGGCTGGCCCGTCCTGGCCACGCTGCACCACCCCATCACGGTCGATCGGGAGCTCGACGTCGCCCACGCCACCAACGCCGTGCGCCGGTTCACGATCCGCCGCTGGTACTCGTTCCTCGACATGCAGATGGAGGTGGCCCGGCGGATCCCACGGGTCCTCACCGTCTCCGAGTCGTCCCGGGGCGACATCGTCGAGCAGATGGGCGTCTCGGCCGACCGGCTCCACATCGTGCCCGTCGGCATGGACCCCGACATCTTCGGTCCTCGCCCCGCCATCGCGCGGGTGCCCGGCCGTCTGATGACGACCGCGAGCGCCGACGTCCCGATGAAGGGGCTCGCGCACCTCCTCGAGGCGCTGGCGAAGGTGCGCACCGAGCGCGACGACGCGCATCTGGTCGTGATCGGCAAGCCCAAGGGCAAGAGCAAGATCCCGGCGCTGATCGAGCGCCTGGGCCTCACCGGTGCCGTCGAGTTCGTCAGCGGGGTCACCACCGAGCGCATCGTCGAGCTCTACGCCGAGGCCGAGGTCGCGTGCGTGCCGTCGCTCTACGAGGGCTTCTCGCTCCCCGCGGTCGAGGCGATGGCCTGTGGCGTGCCGGTCGTGGGCACGACCGGCGGCGCGGTCCCCGAGGTCATCGGGCGCGACGGCGAGACCGGTCTGCTCGTCCCGCCCGCCGACCCCGACGCCCTCGCGGTCGCCCTGCTCCGCGCCCTCGACGACCCCGACCTGCGGGCTCGGATCGGCGCCGCGGGGCGTGAGCGCGCGCTCGCGAACTTCACCTGGCGCCGCACTGCGGAGGGCACCGCCGAGCACTACCGCGCGCTGCTCGACGAACGCGCCGCCGCGGGGACCCGCTGATGCTGACCGTCGACTTCGATCGCCTGGGCGTCACGCCCGACTCCCGCATCCTCGACATGGGCTGCGGCGGTGGTCGGCACGCGTTCGAGGCGTGGCGACGCGGCGCGACCGTCGTCGCGTTCGACTACTCCGAGGCAGAGCTGAAGGAGGTGCGCGGGGTGCTCGGCGGCATGCTCGCGGCCGGCGAGCTCCCGTACGGCGAGCGTGGCGGCGCGGTCAACGGCGACGCACTGCGGCTGCCGTTCCCCGACGACTCGTTCGACGGCGTGATCGCCTCCGAGGTGCTCGAGCACCTCTGGGACTTCGAGGGAGCCATCGCGGAGCTGGTGCGCGTGCTGAAGCCCGGCGCCCGCATGGCCGTCACGGTCCCGACGCGCTGGCCCGAGCGGGTGAGCTGGGCGCTCGACTACCACTACCACGACACCCCCGGTGGTCACGTGCGGATCTTCCGACAGCACGAGCTCGAGCAGAAGCTCGAAGCCGCCGGGACCTGGCTGCGTGGATCGCACCATGCGCACGCGCTGCATTCCCCCTACTGGTGGCTGCAGTGCGCCACCGGAGTGCACCGCGTCGACCGCCACTGGACCGTCCGCAAGTACCACGACTTCCTCGCCTGGCAGATCACGAAGCAGCCGCAATGGGTGAACACGCTCGAGCGCACGCTGAACCCGGTGCTCGGGAAGAGCCTCGTCGTCTACGTACAGAAGGTCACGAGCTGATGCGCAAGCACAATCTCCCCTCGGTCCCGGGCGCGATCACCGCCGCGCAGGTGCAGGCCACCGTCGACGCGATCGCCGAGATCCAGCTGCCCGACGGCAACATCCCCTGGACCCCGGGCGAGCACACCGACCCGTGGAACCTGGTCGAGGCGGCCATGGCGCTCGATCTCGGCCATCGGTACGCCGAGGCCGAGCACGCCTACGAGTGGCTCCGCTCGATGCAGCACGAAGCGGGGTGCTGGTACGCCTACTACGTCGGCAACGACGTGAAGGACCCTGCGCTCGACACGAACGTCACCTGCTACGTGGCGAACGGCGTGTGGCACCACTACCTCATGACCGGCGACACCGGATTCCTCGAGGAGTTCTGGCCGGTGGTGGAGCGTGCGATCGACTACGCGCTCTCGCTCCAGTCCGAGACCGGCGAGATCGCGTGGCGGGGCGACCAAGCCGCACCCGGCGCGCTCCTCACGGGATCGTCGTCGATCCACGCGAGCATCCGGCACGCGATCGCGATCGCCGAGCGGCTGGGCCACGAGCGGCCGGACTGGGAGCTCTCGCTCGGCCAGCTCGCCATCGCGATCGCGCACCGCCCCGAGCGGTTCCTCGACAAGGACCGCTGGGCGATGGACTGGTACTACCCCATCCTCGGTGGCCCGCTCCGCGGGCACTCGGCGCACGCACGCGTCGCCGCCGGATGGGCGACGTTCGTCGTCGAAGGGCGCGGCGTCCGCTGCGTGTCGGACCGCCCCTGGGTCACCGCGGCCGAGACGTGCGAGTTCGTCATGGCGCTCGACGCGATCGGGGCCGACACGCAGGCACGCGACCTCTTCACCTGGGTGCAGTTCCTTCGTGCCGAGGGCGGCGGCTACTGGACCGGGATGAACTTCGACGACGAGCGCTTCAGCGAGGCCGGCGAGCTGTACCCCGTCGAGCAACCGACGTGGAACTCCGCGGCGGTCGTGCTGGCCGCCAACGCGCTCGGTGGCGACGGGCCGACCGCCGGCCTGTTCCGCGGCGAGGGTCTGCCCGCCGGGCTCAGCCCCGACGAGCTCATCGAGGCCGGCGCGGAGATCGAAGCCGAGCTCGCCGAGGGCAACCGGCGCAGCTAGGCGCGCCGGAGCACCCGCAGGCTGCCGGTCGTGGAGACCGGCGTGAAGTCGCCGCTCGCCACCGCGTGCTTCCACACCTCGTACGGCGCCTGTCCGCCGTCGGCCGGATCCTCGAAGATGTCGTGGAACACGAGCATCCCGCCCGCGGCGACGCTGGGCGCCCATCCCTCGTAGTCCGCCAGCGCGGCGTCGAACGCATGGCCACCGTCGATGAAGAGCAGCCCGAGAGGCGTCGCCCAGCTCCGAGCGACGGTCGGCGAGCTCCCGATCACGGCGACGACCACGTCCTCCAGGTCGGCCTCCTCGATCGTGCGCCGGAAGAACGGGAGCGTGTCCATCCGGCCCGTGCGCGGGTCGACGAGTCGCTCGTCGTGGAACTCCCAGCCGGCCTGGTTCTCCTCGGAGCCCCGGTGGTGGTCGACGGTGAACAGCACCGTCTCACGCTCCCGGGCCGCGGCGCCCAGGTAGATCGCAGACTTCCCGCAGTAGGTCCCGACCTCGAGCAGCGGGCCGACCTTCCCTCCGACCAGCCCGGCATCGTGCAACGCGAGGCCCTCGGCGTCGGGCATGAACCCGACCGCGGCGCGCGCGTGCTGGAGCAGTGTGTCATCCATCGTCGAGCCCACGCTCAGATGACCGGGGTCTCGACGTAGCGACCGAAGACGTCAGCGAGCGCGTCCGTGATCTCCCCGACGGTTGCGTGCACCGCAACCGCGTCGATGAGGCTCGGCATCAGGTTTGCGGTCGAGTCGCGCGCGGTCACCTGCAGCCGATCGAGCGCGGCCCGCACCCCCGAGTCGTCGCGATCCGACTTCACCTGCGCGAGCCGCTTCAGCTGGAGCTCCTCGACCTCTGCACCGATCCGAAGGGTCGCGGGCGGGGCTTCGTCGTTGCCCTCCCGAGCGGTGTTCACCCCGACGATCAGATGACGCCCGTCGTTGAGCTTGCGCTCGAGCTCGTAGGCGGCGTCGGCGATCTCGCGCTGGAACCACCCGCGCTCGATCCCCTGGAACGCACCCTCGAGCATCGACCCGTCCCCGAGCTCCTGAATGTGATCGAAGATCGCCTCGGCACGCCGCTCCATCTCGTCGGTGAGCTCCTCGACGTAGAAGGATCCACCGAGCGGATCGGCGACGTTCGCGACATGCGTCTCGTGCGCGATCACCTGCTGCGTACGAAGCGCGATGCGCGCCGCCTTCTCGGTCGGGAGCGCGAGGGTCTCGTCCATGGAGTTCGTGTGGAGGCTCTGCGTGCCACCCATCACGCCGGCGAGCGCCTCGATCGCGGTACGCACGATGTTCACCTCGGGCTGCTGCGCAGTGAGCGACACGCCGGCGGTCTGCGTGTGGAACCGGAGCTGGAGCGAACGCTCGAGGGTCGCCCCGTAGCGGTCGCGCATCCAACGAGCCCAGATGCGCCGCGCGGCGCGGTACTTCGCGACCTCCTCGAAGAAGTCGATGTGGGCGTTGAAGAAGAACGAGAGGCGGGGCGCGAAGTCGTCGACGGCGAGCCCCGCGGCAAGCGCGGCCTCCACGTAGGCGAAACCGTTCGCCAACGTGAACGCGAGCTCCTGGGCAGCGGTCGAGCCGGCTTCGCGGATGTGGTAGCCGGAGATCGACACGGCGTGCCAGCGCGGCATCTCCGCCGCCGCGAAGCGCATCGTGTCGGCGACGAGGCGCATCGAGGGCCTCGGCGGGAACACGAACTCCTTCTGCGCCTGATACTCCTTGAGGATGTCGTTCTGCAGCGTGCCCCCGAGACGAGCACGAGCGACGCCGGTTCGCTCGGCCGCCGCGACGTACATCGCGAGGAGCGTCGCGGCCGGCGCGTTGATCGTCATCGACGTCGTGACCGAGCCGAGGTCGATCCCGGCGTAGAGGTCCTCGACGTCGGCGAGCGTGTCGACCGCGACACCGCACTTCCCGACCTCCCCGAGCGCGAGGGCGTCGTCGGAGTCGCGCCCCATGAGGGTCGGGAGGTCGAACGCGGTCGACAGCCCGTCGCCGCCGTTCGCGAGCAGGTCGTGGAACCGCCGGTTCGTGTCGAGCGCCGTCCCGAAACCCGCGAACATCCGCATCGTCCAGAGCTTCGAGCGGTACATCGAGGCGTAGGGCCCGCGCGTGTACGGGAACTGCCCCGGCAGGGCGTCGTCGCCCGGTGCGTCGGGTGGGCCGTACACCGCGTCGACCGGGATCCCCGACATCGTCTCGAACGCACCGGAGCGCTGGGGCGCGGCATCGAACGCTTCCTGCCACCGGTCCCGGGCATCACCCACGCCCGCGAGCGTACCGGTCGCCCGATGCCCGTTCGGCCGGGCTTCGGGCGGAATCCGGCCCGAGGACGTGCTGGTACGGTCCCGGGCATGACTCCCGGAGCGACCGTCACCGCCCTCATCCACGCCAACGAGGCACGCGACGTCGACGCAGTCCTGGCGCTGCTGGCCGACGACGTCGCCTACGAGAACGTGCCGATGAGCGTGCTCAACGGCCACGACGAGGTCCGGTCCATGCTCGGACCGTTCCTCACCAGTGCGACGCGCGTCGAGTGGGAGGTCCTCGAGCAGGTCGAGCAGGGCGACGTCGTGATGAACGAGCGCGTCGACCGGTTCTGGCTGCCGGGCGACCAGAAGATCGAGCTGCGGGTCGCCGGCCTGTTCAAGGTTCGCGACGAAAAGGTCGACATCTGGCGTGACTACTTCGACCTCGCCGCGTTCAACGCGCAGATGAGTGGCTGAGCCCGGCGTCAGGAGGACGTGATGTTCGGCAGGCGGCGCCGAAAGCGGGAGCTCGCCGAGGCGGCCGAGGCAGCAGCGGCGGCCGAAGCCGCGGCCAACCCCGTCGACGAGATCGACACTGCGGCGCTCGCCGACCTGCCTCCCTGGCCCGGCCCCACGGGTCCGCCGGTCACCAGCCCGGCTCCGACACCGCCCTCCGAGCCGAGCGCTGCGGCACCCACCGACCTCGCGCCGGGCGCTCCGGCGGAAGGCCCGGAGGGAGGAGCCGCCGAGCCTGCTCCGGTGCGCTACTTCGCCGAGGGCGTGGCACCGTCCCCGGTCGCGCTCCGCGCCGCCTGCTCCGCTCCCACCGCCGGTCACGTCGACGCCCGAGCCGCCCACACCGCCGACGCCTCCAGCGACCGCACCTCCAGCGACCGCACCTCCAGCGAGCGGGCCGGCGGCCTCCGCCGCGACCACCGACGCCCTCGAGGAAGATCCGCCGGTGTTCCAGTTCGCGCCGGTCGACGACCACCCGATCGCTCCCGAGGTCGCAGCGGTCGTGCCCGCCGGCGCGGCGTCGGTCGTCCCGGTCGCGTCCGGGACCCGAGCACTCGCGGAACGCATGCGGGAGTCGCAGCAGGCGATGGCGCAGCTGTCGATGCACATGGACGCCTGGATGGACCAGGCCGCCCAGCTCCGCACCGAGCTGATCGTCGAGTGGGACGGCGACGCGCTCCGACCCAGCTACACCGACCTCGTGGTCCGGGCGGTCGCGCGGTCGCTCGTGCGGCACCCGCATCTCAACGCGTCGATGCGCGACGACGGTGTCGAGCTGCTCTCCGACGTCGACGTCGGGATCACCACCTCGACCGACGACGACGTCACCGTGCAGGTCATCCGGGGTGCGGCGCAGCGCTCCCTGAAGGAGATCGTTGCCGCGTCCCGAGGGACCGCGACCGAGGACCCGACGGGGGATCCGACCTTCGTCGTCACGTCGCTCGGCGGGTTCGGCGTCGACTCGTTCACGCCGGTGGTGCTCGCTCCCAACGTCGCCACGCTCGGGATCGGTCGCGTGCGTGACGAGACCCGTTGGGAGGGTGACCGACCGGTGCGGGCCAGTGTCATGACCCTCGTGCTCGCCTGGGACCACCGCGCCTTCGGCGGGGTCACCGCGGCCGAGTTCCTCGTCGAGGTCCGCGAGATGCTCGAGCAGCCCTACCGCCTGCTCGTCGACTGAGCTCCTCGCACCGCCTGCTCGTCGACTGAGCTCCTCGCACCGCCTGCTCGTCGACTGAGCTCCTCAGGCCTGCCCGGCCTGCGTCCGGAACTGACCGGTGCCGGCCGTCACCCCGCCGTCGACGGGCAGCGCGACTCCCGTCACGAACGATGCGTCGTCGGACAAGAGGAACGCGGCGACGGCGGCGACCTCCTCGGGTCGACCCCATCGCTGCATCGGGACGTGTGAGCGCATCTCCTCGAACCGGTCGGGCGCGTGTCGCTCCATGGGTGCGGTCATGCCGGTGCCGGCGATGCCCCCCGGGCAGACCGCGTTCACGCGGATGCCCTCGGCGCCGAGGTCGATCGCGGCGGAGCGCACGAAGTTCACGACGCCACCCTTCGACGCGTTGTACACCCACATCTCGGGATCGCCGAACATGCCGGACACCGATCCGGTCACGACGATCGCCCCGCCACCCGAGGAACGCAGGACCGGGATCGCCGCGCGGACACCGAGGATGACCCCGCGCAGGTTGACGCTCAGCGCGCGGTCGAGCTCGTCCATCGGTTGGTGCTCCAACGAGCCGCTCGTTGCGACCGCCGCGTTCAGCACGGCCCCGTCGAGCCGGCCGAACCGTGCCAGCGCCAGTGCGACGAGGTCCGCGTTCCCCGCTTCGGTCGCGACGTCCGCGACGCACGGGAGGAGGTCGGGGTCGCGCTGTTCCTCGATCCACGACAGGCGAGCGGCGTCGCGATCGGCGCCGACCACGCTCCAGCCGTCCCGCCGGAGCCGCTCGGCGGTGGCCCGCCCGATGCCCGACGCGGCACCGGTCACGACCGCGGCGCCTGGCGATGCTCCGTCTGCTCCTGGGCCCACGGCGCCTCAACGTAGCGGCGGCGAACCCGCCGGGCGGGACCTCCTCCCCTGTCGAATCCGGGGGAGGCACCGGTAGGATCGAGGGCCATGAACGACTTCCAGGAAGCCCCTGACCGCAATCTCGCCATGGACCTGGCCCGGGTCACCGAGGCCGCGGCCCTCGCGGCGGCCCGTTGGATCGGGCGCGGCGACAAGCTCGCCGCCGACCAGGCCGCGGTCGACGCCATGCGGCTCGTGCTCAACACCGTCCCGATGGAAGGCATCGTCGTCATCGGCGAGGGCGAGAAGGACGAGGCGCCGATGCTCTTCAACGGCGAGGAGATCGGTGCGGGTGGCCCCGCCTGCGACATCGCGGTCGACCCCGTCGACGGCACGACCCTCACGTCCCTCGGTCGGAACAACGCGATCGCAGTGATCGCGGTGGCCGAGCGCGGCTCCATGTTCAACCCCGGGCCGTGCGTCTACATGGAGAAGCTCGCGGTCGGCCCCGAATCACGCGACGTCGTCGACATCGATGCCCCCGTCAAGGCGAACCTCGAAGCCGTCGCCAAGGCCAAGGGCGAGCAGGTCAAGGACGTGACCGCGGTCGTCCTCGACCGCGACCGGCACATCGACATCATCCGGGAGTGCCGGGACGCGGGTGCCATGGTGCGCCTCATCCCCGACGGCGACGTGATGGGAGCGCTCGAGACGGCATGGCCCGATTCGGGCTCCGACATCCTCTTCGGCGTCGGCGGCACCCCCGAGGGCGTGATCGCGGCCTGCGCCCTGAAGGCACTCGGCGGCGAGATCCAGGGGCGGCTCGTCGCCCGCAACGAGGAGGAGCGCCGCGCGGCGCTCGACGGTGGGTACGACCTCGAGCGGGCGCTGACCACCGACGACCTCGTGGCCAGTGAGGACGTGTTCTTCGCCGCCAGCGGGGTCACCGAGGGCGACATCCTGCGCGGGGTCCGCTACCGGGGTGACGGTGCGAGCACCGAGACGCTCGTCATGCGCTCGAAGACCGGCACCATCCGGACGATCCGTGCCACCCACAAGTGGCAGAAGCTCATGCGCTACTCCGCGATGGAGTACTGATCGTCCTCACGGGGCGGAGCCGGTGCGACCATCGAACCGGTCGGGTCAGGTGGTCAGGCGCGAGGTCGTGAGCCAGTCGGGCAGCTCCGACACGGACATCGCACCGAGCTGGTCGCGGAGCCGAGCGTTGGGCTCGGCGTACCGACGGACGAGCTCCTCGCGCACCGAGGCCGGGAGTGCGGACCGGGTCGCGGCGCGACCGTTGATCCGGTAGTAGATCCCGCGCATCCGGTCCTTCAGCTTGTAGTGGCGCCGCAAGAACCGCTCGAGTCGGTCGTTCACCGCGAGCGCGACGCGCTGGAACCCGGCGCGCTTGTAGGCCGTCGTGCGGTTCTCGGACGCGAGCTCGTAGCTCTCGAAGCCCGCCGGATCGATCCCGAGGAACTCGGCCACCCGCCGGAGCACCGCTTCCGGGTCCGCGGTCAGGACTTCGAAGTACTCGAGATGGAGCCGATCGCCGAACACCTCGCGCCAGGCAGGGAGGAAGTCGGCGTAGCAACCACTCGCGAACGCTGTCCAGGGATGGTTCTCGGGATCGCGGAGCTCGTCGCCGGTCATCGCGAGGGAGCGCGCGAGGTAGTCCTCCACGGTGAGGTCCTCGGGGAGACGCAAGCGCGCCTTCTGGAAGGTGAAGAACGACGTGAAGCGCTCGATCGGGTCGCGGAGCACGATGAGCACCCGGGTCGTCGGGCCGCACACGACCTCGATCTGCTCGGCCACCGCCCGGCCGCCCGTGAAGTAGCGGGGCGTCCCTTCGAGGCGGATCGGCTCTTCCCCCGCGTCCGCGAACGCCGCCTCGTAGGCAGCGACGGGCTCGGGTTGCTGCCCGGAGATCAACGGCGAGAAGTACCGGGTCTCCTTGACCGACGACGGAGCCACCTCGGGGTGGCCGGCGAGCGACACGAACAGCGACGTCGTCCCTGCCTTCTCGACCCCGGCGATGATCGCGTTGGCCCGCACCGGGCCGAGCCTAGTGACCGCGCAACCACGGCCAGTTGCCGCTGGTCGTGGTGTTGTAGTCGTAGACGGACCAACCGATCGCGTCGCGTTGCTTCGCCGCCCGCACGAACCCGATGTAGTCGGCGGGCGACGCCTGGTCGGCGATGCCGCCGATCGGATGGACGGCCGCCTCGGGATCCCCGACGCGCTTGCGCACCCGGCGGATGTTCTCGTCGGCGTACACGAAGCCATCGCGGAACCCGGACGACGAGTCCCGGTTGGTCCAGTACGTCATCGGGAGCCACACGTCGAAGGAGCCCGCGACCTTCTTCCACGGGAAGTCGGGCCAGTACCTGGCGTTGACGTCCTCGAGCAGGACGGGCTCGAGCACGATCGCGCCCAGCGGACGGTCGTCGACCACGGCACGCGCCCGCTTCGCGAGCTTCAGGAGCGCGGCGTTTCGTGCTGCGGGATCGGGCACGCCCGTCGTCCACTCGATGTCGAGCGCGATGCCGTCGAACCGTTCACCCGCGCTGCGGAACTTCGCGAGGGCCGTGATCCGACGGAGGTCGGCCGCCGGATCGGAGAACTTCGGCAGGTACCAGGCGACGACGCGCATCCCGCGGTCGTGGGCGCGGCGGAGGAACGCGCCGAGGAGCGTCGGCGCGACCGTCGAGCCAGTGATGCGGCTGTCGTCCTGTGCGGACTGCAGGTAGAGCGTCTTGATCCCGAGCCGGCTCATGTCGTCCACGCTGTCGACCGACACCGGTGGCGGGCCCCCACCGTCCTGGAACCCGGGCACGTAGTCGTAGACGTCGACCCACGTCCCGAGGCCCCGGAACGGCCGGACGTCTTGGCCCTGGTCGAGGAACCCGGGCAGCGTCGCGGCACCGGCGTTCGACACGAGGGCTGCACTCGCCATGCTCGCGAGCAACACGACCACGAGCACGACCCGCCCACGCAGCGTCGGAAGACTCGGCGACCTTCGAGGTCGCGCGGCCTTCCAAGATCTGGTGCGGCGGGGCATCCGAGCAGGCTAGGGGCCCGATGGACCCGGTCCGGCGCGGGTCAGTGCGTGGCCGCAGGGGCGACGCCGGCGACCTCGAGGCGGAGATCCGCCCGCGCGAGCGCTTCGAGGGCTTCGGCGTCGTGCTCGTCGGCAGCGAGTGCGGCTTCCGCGCGCGCCTTTGCCGCCGCGGCCCGTTCGACGTCGATCTGCTCGGGCAGCTCGGCGACGTCGGACAGCACGACGACGCGGTCGTGGCTGACCTCGACGAACCCCGCGTGCACCGCGATGACCTGCTCGCCGTGGGGGTGGATGACATCCGTCGGGAGGATCACCCGCACCTTCGCGACCCCGAGCGCCCCGAGGAAGGGAGCGTGGCCCGGGAGGAACGCGATGTCGCCGTCGGCGGTCCGCGCCACGACCATGTCGCCCGCACCCTCGTAGAGGATCTTCTCGGGCGAGACGACCTGGACCTCGAGCGCACCGGGTTCGGCCATCAGGAGTCCTGGAGGGTCTTCGCCTTGGCGAGCACGCTCTCGACACCACCGACGTTGAAGAACGCCTGCTCCGGCACCTCGTCGAGCTCACCGTTCGCGACGGCCTCGAAGCTGTCGACCGTCTCCTCCACCCCGACGTAGATCCCGGGCAGACCGGTGAACACCTCGCCGACGAAGAACGGCTGCGAGAGGAACCGCTGGATCTTGCGAGCTCGGGACACGATGAGCTTGTCGTCCTCGGAGAGCTCGTCGAGGCCGAGGATGGCGATGATGTCCTGGAGCTCCTTGTACCGCTGCAGGATCTCCTGCACTCGGCGCGCGACGTCGTAGTGACGCTGCCCGACGATCTCGGGCGCCAGGATGTTCGACGTCGACGCCAGCGGGTCGACCGCCGGGTAGATGCCGAGCGCCGCGATCTGCCGGGAGAGCTCGGTCGTCGCGTCGAGGTGGGTGAACGTCGTGAACGGCGCCGGGTCGGTGTAGTCGTCGGCCGGCACGTACACGGCCTGCAACGACGTGATCGAGTGACCCTTCGTCGAGGTGATCCGCTCCTGCAGCTCGCCCATCTCGTCGGCGAGGGTCGGCTGGTAGCCCACCGCCGACGGCATGCGGCCGAGCAGCGTCGACACCTCAGAGCCCGCCTGCACGAACCGGAAGATGTTGTCGACGAACAGCAGCACGTCCTGGTTCTTCACGTCGCGGAAGTACTCGGCGACGGTCAGCGCCGAGAGGGCGACGCGCAGCCGGACCCCGGGCGGCTCGTCCATCTGGCCGTAGACGAGCGCCGTCTTGTCGATGACGCCGGACTCGGTCATCTCCAACCAGAGGTCGGTGCCCTCACGGGTGCGCTCACCCACGCCGGCGAACACCGACACACCACCGTGCTGGGTGGCGACCCGCTGGATCATCTCCTGGATGAGCACGGTCTTGCCCACGCCCGCACCGCCGAACAAGCCGATCTTGCCGCCCTGCACGTACGGCTCGAGCAGGTCGATGACCTTGATGCCCGTCTCGAACATGATGGCCCGCGGCTCGAGCTGGTCGAAGTGCGGCGACTCCCGGTGGATCTCCCAGTGGTCGTCGATGCCGGTGAGCTGGTCGGCGGTGGTGTCGAGCGGCTCGCCGATGACGTTGAACACGTGGCCGAGGACGCCGTCGCCGACGGGCATCTGGATGCCGTGCCCGAGGTTGCGCACCACGGTGCCGCGCTTCAGGCCGTCGGTCGGCTTCATGCAGATGACGCGGCAACGGCCCTCACCGATCTGCTGCGCGACCTCCGCGACGATCGTGATCTTGTCGCCCTCGAGGTCGACGTCCATCTCGAGTGCGAAGTTGATCTCGGGGAGCGCGTCGGGGGGGAACTCGACGTCGACGACGGGGCCGGCGATCGCGACGACGCGGCCGTCCTTGAGGTCAGATGCGGCGCCCGGCTCGGTGGTGCCTGCGTCCGTGGTCGTGGTCATGGGGGTGCTCCTCAGGCTTCCGGGGTGGCAGTGGCGAAGTCGTAGCGTTCGTGCGCATCACCGTCGTCGTCCTGGGACTGACGCAGCGACTCGGCGCCGCCGACGATCTCCATGATCTCGGTCGTGATCGAGTCCTGGCGGGCGCGGTTCATGATGCGGGACAGCTTCGTGATCAGGTCATCCGCGTTGTCGGTCGCGGCCTTCATGGCCCGCTGGCGCGCGGCCTGCTCGGACGCGGCGGCGTTGAGCAGCGCGGCGTAGACGCGGGCCTCGGCGTACCGCGGCAGGAGCCGCTCGAGGATCGCGTCGGGCGAGGGTTCGAACTCGTAGGTCGGCGCCGCGGAGCCGTCCTCCTCGGCCTCGGGACGGGCGTCGCCGCCCTCCAGGCTCTCCCGGTCGAGGGGCATCAGGGGTCGCACCACGACCTCCTGCGAGCCCGCGGACACGAAGCGGGTGTAGATGAGCTCGACGAGGTCGTAGTCGCCGGTCAGGAAGGGCCCCTCGGCGGCCTGGGCGATCGCACGGGCGTCCTCGTAGGTCGGCTGCTCCGAGAACCCGGAGAAGGCGGCGTCGATGCGGTAGTCGCGGTACCGGAAGTAGCTCTCGACCTTGCGACCGACCACGATGAGCCCGTAGTCGCGACCCTGCTGCGCGTGCTCCCGCATCGAGCCCTCGGCCGCACGGATGACCGACGAGTTGTACCCGCCGCACAGGCCTCGGTCGGCCGCGATCACGACGTGGGCGACCTTCTTGATCTCGGGTCGCGGGGCGAGCAGCGCGCTGTTGGCCCCGGCACCCGCCGCGGCGAGGTCGCGCACGACCTCGGTGATCGTGTCGCTGTAGGGAACCGCGGCCTGCACCCGACCCTGGGCGCGGACGATCCGACTCCCCGCGATGAGCTCCATCGCGCGGGTGATCTTCTTCGTCGACTGGACGCTGCGGATGCGTCGCCGCAGGATCCGCTCTTGCCCACCGGCCATCTAGCCTCGCTCGCTCGTTGCGGGCCGGGATACCCGGCCCGCGGCCACTCGCTCGCTGGCGAGCACCCTCCGCTTCGCTACGGGTGCCGCGTGGAGCAAGTCCGTCAGGTCCATCATTCGGTCTCGAGGGTCTTGTGGGACTCGGCTTCGCCCGGGGCCTCGGCATCGGTCGCGGTCGGGTCCGCGGCGCCGGATCCCTCGGGGCCCGAGAGGGTCGCGAGGAACTGGGTCTTGAACCCGCTGACGGCGTTCTCGACCTCGTCGGTCTCGGGCAGCTTCCCGGTGTCCCGGATCGTGCTGAGCAGGCCTGCGTACCGGGAACGGAACCACTCGAGGAGCTCGAACTCGAACCGCTTCACCTCGTCGACGGGCAGGTCGTCGAGCACGCCTTCGGTGCCGGCGTAGATCGCGATGACCTGCTCCTCGACCGGCATCGGCGAGTTCAGCGGCTGCTTCAGCAGCTCGACGAGACGCTCACCACGGTCGAGCTGGGCGCGGGACACGGCGTCGAGCTCGGAGCCGAACGTCGCGAACGCCTCGAGCTCACGGAACTGCGCGAGGTCGAGCTTGAGCGTCCCGGAGACCGCCTTCATCGCCTTGATCTGCGCGGCGCTCCCGACTCGGGAGACCGAGATGCCCACGTCGACCGCGGGGCGCACGCCCGACTTGAACAGGTCGTCGATCAGGTAGATCTGGCCGTCGGTGATCGAGATCACGTTCGTGGGGATGTACGCCGAGACGTCACCCGCCTTGGTCTCGATGATCGGGAGCGCGGTCAGCGAGCCGGCGCCGAGCGCGTCGCTGAGCTTCGCGGCCCGCTCCAGCAGGCGGCTGTGCAGGTAGAACACGTCACCGGGGTACGCCTCACGGCCCGGTGGGCGCCGCAGCAGCAGCGCGAGCTGGCGGTACGCCTCGGCCTGCTTGGAGAGGTCGTCGTACACGACGAGCGCGTGCTCGCCGCTGTCCATCCAGTGCTGGCCCATCGCGCACCCTGCATAGGGGGCGAGGTACTTGAACACGGCTTCGTCGGCCGCCGGCGCGTTCACGACGACCGTGTACTCCATCGCGCCGTGCTCTTCGAGCGTGGCGACCGTCTGGGCGACGGACGAACCCTTCTGGCCGATGGCGACGTAGATGCACTTCACGCCCTGGCCGCGCTGGTTCAGGATCGTGTCGATCGCGACGGTCGTCTTCCCGGTCTTGCGGTCGCCGATGATGAGCTCGCGCTGGCCCCGGCCGATCGGCGTCATCGCGTCGATGGCCTTGATGCCGGTCTGCAGCGGCTCGTGCACGGGCTGACGGCCGACGATGCCGGGCGCCTGGACCTCGAGCCGACGGTGCGTCTCGGTCGAGATCGGGCCCTTGCCGTCGATCGGCTGCCCGAGTGCGTCGACCACCCGTCCGACGAGCGCGTCGCCCACCGGGACCGAGAGGATCCGACCGGTGGCGCGGACCGTGTGGCCCTCTTCGACCTCGTCGGCCTCACCCAGGATCACCGCGCCGATGGAGTCCTCGTCGAGGTTCAGCGCGAGGCCGAGGGACCCACCCTCGAACTCGAGCAGCTCGTTGACCGCGGTCTCGGGAAGGCCGGCGATGCGGGCGATGCCGTCACCGACCTCCAGCACGCGACCCACCCGCGCCGCTTCGAGCGACGGCGTGAACGTGTCGACGTGCTTCCGCAGCGCTGCTGCGATCTCGTCCGCGTTGATCGTCAGCTCTGTCATCTACAACTGCTCCTTCAACTGCTCCAGGCGGTGGCGCACGGTGCCGTCGATGACGGTGTCACCGACGCGCGCCACGATGCCGCCGAGCACACTCGGGTCGACGATGACCTTCACCTCGACGTCCTTGCCGGTCGCCTTGCCGAGCGCGGTCGCGAGACGCTGGATCTGCTTGTCGTCGAGCGGGATCGCGCTGCGGACCTCGGCAAGCTCGTGCTTGCGCTCGGTCGCGGCGAGCTCCACGAAGCGGTCCACGATCGCGGCCAGATCACCGGCCTCGCCGGTCGCAACCACGAGCGAGGCGAGTGCTGCACTCGTCGCGAGCGCCTTGCCGCCCATCAGCTCGTCGATGACGGCGATGCGCCGCTCGATCGGCAGCGCCGGGTCGGTCAGGGCGAGCCGCAACGAGTCGTTCGCCTCGAAGGTGCGGGCGAACCGGAAGAGGTCGTCCTCGACCCCGGCCAGGTGCTGCTCGGCGCGCGCGACCTCGAGCATCGCCTGTGCGTACGCCTCGACCTTTCCGCGGGCCGCCATGATCAGTTCCCGACCGAGTTGATGTAGCTCTCGACCAGATCCGCCTGCGTCGCCGGATCGATGTTGCGCTCGACGATCTTCTCGGCCAGGCCGATGGAGATCTCGCCGACCTGGTGCTGCAGGTCACTCATCGCGCGCTCGCGAGCGAGCTGGATGTCCTCGTTCGCCCGCTGCCGGACCTCGGCGGCGTCCGCCTCGGCCTTGGCCATGACCTCGGTGCGCACCGACTCGGCGGCCTGACGGGCCTCCTCGACGATCCGGCTGGCCTCGCCGCGTGCATCGGCCAGCTGCGCCTGGTAGCGCACCTTCTCGGACTCGGCATCCTGTCGGGCCTGCTCCGCACCCTCCAGATCGCTCCGGATCTTCTCCTCGCGTGCCTTGAGCCCCTTCTTGAGCGCCGGGAACGCGAACTTCATCAGCGCGAAGGCGACGATGAGGAAGGCGATGCCACCCCAGATCAGCTCGGGCAGCGCCGGCGTGAAGAGGCTGGTCGCCTTCTTGCAGTCCTCGAGGGCGTTCTCGAAGCCCTTGTAGTCCTGCTTCGCGATGGCGGCCTCGTTGTCGTGGAGCGCGGACTCGACGCACTCGACGAGCTCCTTGCCCACCTTCGTGCCCGGGTCTTCGGCGGAAGCAACCTGCGGGACGGCCACCACGGCCAGGACCCCGAGGAGCCCCGCGACCAAGAACCTGCGGATGCGCATGACGCGCTTCCTCCCTGTCATGTACGAAATCCCATGTTCGATGGCTGGGTGTACGACGGCCTGATCCCGACGGATCAGATGAAGTAGAGGACGAACCCGATGAGGGCCAGTGCCTCGGCGAACGCGATGCCGAGGAACATGGTCGTCCGGACGTTGCCGGCCATCTCGGGCTGGCGGGCCATGGCCTGGACCGACTGCCCGACGAGGTAGCCGATGCCGATGCCGGGGCCGATGGCCGCGAGGCCGTAGCCGACGGCCTTCAGGCCGTTCTTGAGCTCGCCGGAATCAGTGACGGCGAAGTGGATCAGGGAACGCAGCACGCGGTTGCTCCTTGTTCTCGGACGAAACGATCAGTGCTCGGGGTGTACGGACTCATTGACGTACACCGCGGTGAGGATGGTGAAGATGTACGCCTGCAGCACACCGACCAACACCTCGAAGCCGGTGAAGGCGACGAGACCCAGGAAGGGCAGCGGGGCGAAGATGACCTGGTAGATGCCGCTGTTGTGCACGATCAGCAGCTCGTTGGTCATGATCGCGAAGATCGCCAACAGCACGTGGCCCGCCGTCATGTTGGCGAAGAGACGGACGGCCAGCGAGAACGGCCGGACGAGGTACTTCGAGAAGAACTCGATCGGCACGACCAGGAACTTCAGGGCGAACGGCACGCCCGTCGGGTTGATGTTGCTGAAGAAGTACTTCGGGCCCTGCTTCACGAACCCGGTCACGATGAACGTGGCCCAGCTCACGAGGGCGAGGAACAGCGGGATCGCGAGCCGCGACGTCGCGGGGAAGTAGATGCCCGGGACCACCGACCAGATGTTGATGAAGAAGATCCAGAAGAACATCGTGGCGAAGAACGGGGTCCAGTTCTTCCCGTCCTCACCCATGGCCGCGATGGAGATGTTCTCCTCGATCGCTTCGTACCCGGCTTCCGCGACGTTCTGGATGCCGACCGGGACGAGCGCCTTGCGTCGCCCGCCGAGCCAGAAGAACCCGATGCAGATCACCGTCGAGACGCACGCCATGAGCGCGGTCTTGTTGAACTCGAGGATCGAGTGTTGGCTGAAGATGCCCCTCCACTCGAAGAGCTCGTTGATGTTCGGCAGCAGCTCACCGACGACGAGGTTCACCCACCAACTCCTGAGTGCTCATGGGGCTTGGGCTTGAGACCGGGCGAGGCCAGGGAGAGGCTGATCGAGCGCATCTCCCAGAACAGCAGGCCGAGGTACGACGCGACCAGCGACACGCAGAACACGGGCCAGTCGACGATGTCGGCTTCCTTGATCAGGACGCCGATCACGCTGAGCAGCACGAGGCGGATCAGGAAGCTCATCATCGCCGCGCCCATCAGCAGGTCGGGCGTGGTCCGGGCGACCCAACCGAGGACCCAGGCGGCAGCGATGAAGTTGGCGACGACCAGCGCGAAGGCCAGGGCGACCGCCGCGCCGGCGGGAACGCCGCGCCAGAGACCGACGCCGATGATCGCGAGCGGCGCGACGTAGAGCGCGTGGCGAGCCAGATCGTGGGCGATGCGGGACTCGATCTGGTCGATCGAGGGGGCCGCCGGCGCCGCCGGGTCCGTGGTGGGATCGCCCGTCTGATCGGGGGTCTCGCCCTCGAGCGGGTTCGGGACTCCGTCGCTCACGGCGTCGCCCCCTCACCGTTCTGGCGGGCGGCGGACCGGGTCCAGGGCTTGTCGGCGTCGTGGTCGGCCATCCGGGCCTCGTAGCGGTAGTAGGCCGACGCGAAGGCCCCGATCGCACCGATGGCGCCGCAGAGGACCAGGAGGATCGGGCCGGTGCCCAGGATGCTGTCGAGCCAGGCGCCGAAGAGGCCCGCCAGCACCAGGAACAGCACCATGGCGATGGCGTGGCTGAGGGCGTCGTTGTTGGGCGTGGGAGCCCCTTGCCACCGGAGCGATTTCACGGGATCGTCTTCTTCGTTCGGGCGCGCGCACGGGTCGTCAGTGCGCTTGTGAATGTTTTCTCAAAGTACCCGGGCGCCGTCGGGCAGGTCAACTTGGGGTCAACTCGCCTCGGGCGCCCGCTGCGCCGCAGGGTACCCGGGGCGGGGCGCCCAGGCCCTACCCCGTGCCGTCCCTGACCCGGCGGTGGTCCTCGAGCTGGACGACGCCCGCCGCCACCGTGGCCTCGGGCGGGTCGGCCGGCACCCCGTCGTCGGGGAGGCCCTCCCCATCACCCCGCCCCGGGTGGAAGTAGGTGAAGAGGAGGAGCGCGAGGGCGGCCAGTGCGATCGGCACCAGCGCGTTCCCGCGGTTCGTGTAGGTGGGGATCAGCGCGGCCGCCGAGGCGAGCGCGGTCCACAGCCAGAGGATCGCGACCGAGCGTCGGGGTCCGTGACCGAGTCGCATGAGCCGATGGTGCAGGTGCTCGCGGTCGGCGACGTGGAACGACTTTCGACCGACCAGCCGACGGAGGAACGAGAACACCGTGTCGAGCAGCGGCACCGCGAGGATCACGATCGGGATCAGGAGCGGCGCGAAGAAGAAGTACGTCTGGCCGCTGAACTGGTCCGCGGTGCGCCCACCCATCTCGATCGTCGTGACCGCGAGCAGCAGGCCCAGGAACATCGACCCGGCGTCGCCCATGAAGATCCGCGCCGGGCTGAAGTTGTGCGGCAGGAAGCCGATGCAGATCGCGACCGCGATCACCGCGACCAACGGCGCGATGTTCGAACCGTCGAGGAGCCCGGCCTTCAACAACCGGTCCGAGTACAGGAACATCGCAGTCCCCGCGATGATCACGATCCCCGTCGCGAGTCCGTCGAGCCCGTCGATGAGGTTCATCGCGTTCGCCAGCACCACCACGGTCACCACGGTGACGAACGCCGCCAGGTCGGGCGACAGCACGATGTAGTCGTAGCTCGCGAACGGGACCCGGAAGTAGAACATCGTCACACCGAACAGCGAGAGCAGCCCGCCCGACAGCACCTGACCGGCGACCTTCGCCGGCGGCGACACCGGCCGCAGGTCGTCGACCGCACCCACGAGGAACATCACGCCGCCGGCGAGCAGCAGGCCCACGGGCTCCGACGACGAGTCGAACATGTCGCTGAACTGCGCCATCTGTGACGCGGTCGCGAGCGCAGCGCAGAACCCGAGGAACATCGCCGCGCCACCCAGGGACGGCGTCGGATACTCGTGGACCGAACGCGGCCCCGGCAGCGCGATCGCGCCGATCTTCGGGGCGATGCGCCGGACGAGGAACGTCGTCAGGAAGGTGACGATCGCCCCCACCGCGCCGACGAGGAGATACCCCTCCATCAGTCGCGCTCGCTCCGGGCACCGCTGCGCGGGGCCGTCGCGCTCGCTGCCCCGCACTAGGCCAGTTCGGGATACGGGGTGAACTTCGAGCACAGGCGGTTGGCCGCGTCGAGGGTCTCGGCCGCGACGCCGAGGTCGTCGACCGATCGCAGCACGTTGGCGATGAGGGCGGCGATCTCGACCATCTCGGGCTCGCCCATCCCGGCGGTCGTGACCGAGGCAGTGCCGAGGCGCAGGCCGCTCGTGACGAACGGCTTCTCCGGATCGTTCGGGATGGCGTTCTTGTTGCAGGTGATGCCGGCGGCGTCGAGCGCCTCCTGGGCGACCTTGCCGGTCACACCGAACGGGCGGAGGTCGACCAGCATCAGGTGGTTGTCGGTGCCACCCGAGACGATCCGGAACCCCTCGGCAGTCAGCGCGTCGGCCAACGCGCGCGCGTTGCGCACGATCTGCGCCGCGTACTCGCGGAACGACGGCTGCATCGCCTCATGGAAGGCGACCGCCTTGGCCGCGATGACGTGCATCAGCGGACCACCCTGCAGACCCGGGAACACCGCCTTGTCGATCGCGGCGGCGTACGGCTCGCGGCAGAGGATGGTGCCGGCGCGAGGTCCGCGCAGCGTCTTGTGCGTCGTGAAGGTCACGATGTCGGCGTGGGGCACCGGGCTCGGGTGGGCTCCACCCGCGATGAGCCCCGCGATGTGCGCGGCGTCGACCATCAACATCGCACCGACCTCGTCGGCGACGGCACGGAACGCGGCGAAGTCGATCGTGCGGGGGTAGGCCGTGGCCCCGGCCACGATGAGCTTCGGCCGGCACTCGCGGGCGATCGCCGCCATGCCGTCGTAGTCGAGCAGCTCGTCGTCATCGAGGCCGTACCCGACGAAGTCGTAGAGCTTGCCGCTGAAGTTCACCTTGGTGCCGTGCGTGAGGTGGCCACCCTGGTCGAGCGGCATCCCCATGACGGTGTCGCCCGGCTCGAGCACCGCGAAGTACGCCGCCATGTTGGCGTTCGCTCCCGAATGGGGTTGCACGTTCGCGTGCTCGGCCCCGAAGAGCTCACAGACCCGGTTGCGGGCGAGCTCCTCGGCCTCGTCGACGATCAGGTTCCCGCCGTAGTAGCGCTTGGCCGGGTAGCCCTCGGAGTACTTGTTGGTGAGCACCGAGCCCTGCGCGGCCATCACGGCCGGCGAAGTGAAGTTCTCCGACGCGATGAGCTGGATCGTCGTGTTCTGACGCTCCACCTCACGGCGGAGCACGTCGGCGACGACGGGGTCGGAGGCTTCCAGGGCCCCAAGGGGATCGGTCATGGCTCCGCTCCGGGTCGAGAGGGAAAGTGGATCCAAGCCTAACGATGTCGGCCCCGAGGGCGGGACAGGGAACGCCGGGGGCGCCCGGCGGTGCCATGCTCGGCGGGTGGACGACGCCCCCCTCCCGCGGGTCACCCCATCCCTCCTCCGGGACGCTCCCGAGCTGTGCCCCCGACGGGTCGCACTCGACTTCGGCGACGAGGGGGGCGCCTACGACAACGTCAGCCGGGCCCGGCTGCGCAGCCCGTTCCTCGACGCCGCCCGGGCCGCCCATGCCGAGGGTGGGGCCATGCGGCGGGACGCCTTCCGGGTCCCCGCCGATCTCGAGCCCGAGGAGCAGGCGGTGTTCGCCCACGCCGCGGGCTGGTACGCGGCCCTGTACGGCGACCGTGTGGTCACCACCTACCTCCACGACTGCGACCGCCCGACCGAGCGGCGTGGGATCCGAGTCGGAGGATGGGTCGACCTCACCGTCGTCGGCACCGACGGCCGCAAGGAGCTGCGCCAGCTCGACCTCTGGAAGAGCCGGGCACCACGGGACGACCCGCTCGAGCTGGTCTCGGTCTGGCTGGCCGTGCTGCGCCTGCGGCCGTGGGTGGGCGACGGCGAGCTCCTCGTGTCCTGGGTGGACCTGGTGGGCGGGGCCCGGCACGAGCGGGTGGTCGATCTGGGCGCCGAGTTCGAGGGGCTGCGCGACCGGTACGACGAGCACCTGGAAGCGCTGCGCGCCCGCGCCGACGAGCGCGATCCCCAACCCGGGACCGGCTGTGCACAGTGCCGACACGTGGGCAAGTGTCCCGCGCATCCCGGAGCGGTCCGATTGAGCGCGCGCCGCGGCGATCTCCGGCCCGGGATCCTGCGGATCACCCCGACGTCGCTCCAGGCGTGGCGTCAATGTCCTCGCGCGTGGCGTGACCAGTACCTGCTCTCGGTTCCTGCGAGCGACGACGGCGGCTCTCCCGACCACGGACAGCTCGTGCACGACGTCCTGCGCTTCGTGCACGACCACGGCTCCTGTCACGACGAAGCGCACGTCGCCGACGTGCTCGACGCGCACAGCGGCAGCCCGCGGCTCCGGGAGGAGATCCAGCGCCACGCCGAGCGCTGCCCCTCGCCGGCGGAGGCGCTCGGCCACGAGATGGACGTCGCCCGCTTCGCCCCGTCCCAGCCCGCGACCTACTCGTTCCTCGCGACCGCGCGGCTCGATGCCGTCTGGGTCCACGACGGGATCCTCGACGCGCGTGACTACAAGACGGGCGGGGTGCTCACCCCTCGTGTCGCCGACGATCCCCGCGCGTGGGTGCAGCTCTGGGTGCTCGTCCCGCTCGCCCGGAAGCGCAAGCTCGCGCTCCGCCTCCGCTACGAGCACCTCTCGGCCGACATCGCCGAGGACCCGGACCCGTGGGAACCCGACGACGAGGAGGTCGAGGCCCTCGACGCACGACTCCGCGAGGAGATCGTCGCGATGCGGGATGCGGACGGGTGGCCCGGCGTCACCGACCCCGACACGTGCACCTACTGCCGCTACCGCTCGATCTGCCCCGAGTCCGCGACGCCCGGCGAGCCCCAGTGGCCCGTCGTCGCCGAGGTCTGACTGATCGCCGTTCTCGGCACCCCACGCCGGTTCTTGGCACGTTCGTACGCGCAGAGCGCGTGTCAACGTGCCAAGAAGCCTGAAAGGAGGCTGGTCTCGGGCCGCGGATAGGTTCGGAGCGTGACGCCTGCACCTCGGACCCCGGTCATCGTGGGCGTCGGCCAGGCCGAGCAACGGCCCGACGACCCGCGCGACGCGCTCGAACCCATCGACCTGCTCGCGGCGGCCGCACGAACGGCCGAGGAGGACGCGGGGGCGACGTCCGCACTGCTGCGCCGACTCGACACTGCCGCGGTCGTCTCCACGGTCTCGTGGCCGTACCCGGACCCCGGGTCACTGCTCGCCCGACGGCTCGGCGCGTCCGACGTGCGGCGCACCGTCCTCACGACCGTCGGCGGCAACAGCCCCCAGCTCCTCGTCAACCACCTCAGCGCGGCGATCTCCGCCGGCGAGGTCGACGTCGCCGTCCTCGGGGGCGTCGAGTGCCTGTTCTCGCGGCGACGGGCCCGGAAGCAGGAGCCCAAGCTCTGGCTGCCGTGGACCGAGGACGACGCACCACCGTGCCCCGAGGTCATCGGCGACACCCGCCCCGGGACCAGCGAGTACGAGCGCACGCACCTCGCGACCGACCCCATCCACATCTATCCGCTCTTCGAGACGGCGCTGCGCGCGAGCGCCGGGCACGGGGTGGCCGAGCACCAGCAGGTCGTGAGCGAGCTGTGGGCGAGGTTCGCGGCCGTCGCCGCCGAGAACCCGCACGCCTGGTCGCGGGTTGCGTACACCGCGGAGCAGATCCGCACCCCCGGCCCCACCAATCGGATGATCACCTTCCCGTACACGAAGCTGATGTGCGCGCGCATCGAGGTCGACCAGGCCGCGGCGCTGCTCCTCTGCTCCTACGAAGCCGCCGTCGCGGCGGGCGTCCCCGACGACCGCATGGTGTTCCCGCTCGCCGGCGCCAACGCGCACGACCGCTACTTCTTCAGCGAGCGCGACCGGCTCGACCGGTCGCCCGCGGTGCACGCGGCGGCCACCTCGACACTCCGTGCGGCCGGCGTCGGGCTCGACGACGTCGCGCGCTTCGATCTCTACTCGTGCTTCCCCTCCGCGGTGCAGGTCACGATGGCGTCACTGGGATTGACGGGTCTCGCCGGCGGCGACGAGCGGCCGCTCACCGTGACCGGCGGCCTGGGGTTCGCGGGGGGCCCGGCGAACGACTACCCGACGCACACGATCGCTCGAATGGTCGAAGAGCTGCGCGCCGATCCCGGATCGCTGGGGCTCGTGCACACGATCGGTTGGTACACGACGAAGCACGGGGTCGGGCTGTACTCCACGACGCCACCGGCTGCGGGCTTCCGGCTCGTCGATGGTGCGGAGCTCCAGGCGGAGATCGACGCACTCCCGGGTCGCGCCGCAGCCGGAGCCTACGAAGGCGACGCGACGATCGAGGCGACCGCGGTCGCGATGGGCCGGGAGGGTGATCCGAGCCATGCGATCGTCACGCTGCTCACTCCGGACGGCCGTCGCGTCCTGGCCAACGCGCACGATCCCGGGGTCCTCACCGCGATGACCGAGGAACCGTGGGAAGGGCGGGCCGTGACGGTCTCGACCGACGGCACGAGGAATCAGCTCGTCGGGACCTAGGTTGGCCTCGTGGCCAACGACGCGACACCCAGCCGGTCCAAGGTCCTCTGGTGGGGGCTCACGAAGCGGTGCCCCCGCTGCGGTGCGGGCCACCTGTTCCGTCACTACTTCGAGCTGGTGCCCGACTGCCCGAAGTGTGGGCTGCACTTCGAGCGCGAGGCGGGGTACTTCGCCGGGGCGCTCGCCATCAACATCATGGTCGCCGGCGGCCTCTTCGCCGTCGTGTTCGTCGCGCTCCTCGCGGCCACGATCCCGACGGTGCCGGTCGTCGAGCTGCTCGTCGTGCTCGTCCCGATCGTCGTGCTCGTCCCGATCATCTACTACCCGTTCTCGAAGACCGTCTGGATGGCGGTCGACCGGGCGTTCCTGCAGCGCCTCGACCGCCACGAGCAGGTCGACTGAGGCCAGGCCCGATCAGGCGTTTGGGATCAGGCGTTTGGGATCAGGCGTTTGGGGTCAGGCGTCGGGATCAGGCGGACGCAGGTCGACCCGCAGCACGAGGAACCCGTCCTCCAGCGCGGCGGTCGCGTCGCCCAGCATCGCGAAGTCCTGGAAGTCGAGCTGCGCCTGCTCCAGGAACTTCTGTCGCTCCGGTCCGGCCACGGGCGGGAGCGGGCGGCCGCGGACCGCTTCGGCCCGGTCCCGGAACCGCTGGATCATCGCGTCGACGTCGAGCTCGTCCGCCACGCCGAGCACACTACGGGATCGGTTCAGGGGAGGCGGGCGACGAGGACCCTCGGGCGGTCGGCGAGGTCGGGGGCGACGAACACGTCGACGAAGCCGGCGTCCCGCGCGAGCTCGACGGCAGCGTCGGCACGCCGGGGGTCGAGCTCGACGACGAGCGAACCCCGCGCCTCCAACCAGCCCGGTGCGTCGCGCACGATCCGTTCGATCGACTCGAGACCGCTCGCGCCGCTCACCAGCGCTGCCCAGGGCTCGTGGTCGCGGACTTCGGGCGAGAGCTCGGCCAGCTCGCTCTCGGTCACGTACGGCGGATTGCTCACGACCACGCGCACACCGCCGCGCAGCGACGTCGGGAGGGCGGCGAACCAGTCGCCCTCCGCCACCCGCACTCGGGCGGCCAGGTTCCCGGCGCCCGCGAGGTTCGCGCGCGCGACCGCCAGGGCATCGGCGCTCGCGTCGGTCGCCCAGACCTCGGCGTCGGGGAGCTCACTCGCGAGCGCGAGCGCCATGGCGCCACTCCCGGTCCCCAGATCGACGACGGCGTACTCGGTGCGGGTACCCGAGAACGGCGCACGCCGTCCCCGCCGCGCACCGAGCCGAGCTGCCTCGTCGATGGCCAGCTCGACGGTGCGCTCGGTCTCGGGTCGCGGGATCAGCACCCGGGCATCGACGAAGACGTCGATCCCCCGGAACGACCAGGTGCCGAGCACGTACTGCAGTGGCTCCCCGGCGATGCGCCGACCGACCATCGCGGCGACGTGCCGGGCACCGTTCACGGTCGCCTCGTCGGCCTCGATCGCGACCAGCTCCGCACCGCGCTCCCCCGACGCCTCCTCGAGCATCCAACGCGCTTCTTGCGCGCCGCGCTCGAAACCCGCCGCCTCGAGCTGGCGGGCCGCGTCGGCACGCAGCGAAGCCCACGTCGGTCCCACCGCCGGCGACCTCAGGCTTCGCCGAGCTGCTCGGCGCGCTCCGCCGCCGCGAGGGCGTCGATCACCTCGTCGAGCTGCTCCCCGCCGGCCAGGACCTGCTCGAGCGCGTGCAGCGTGAGCGACACGCGGTGGTCGGTGACGCGGTTCTCCTTGAAGTTGTACGTCCGGATCTTCTCGGAGCGGCCGCCGCCCTTGATCTGGTCGCGACGGGCCGACGACAGCTCGGCCTCCTGTCGGTCGCGCTCGATCTGGAGGAGCCGCGACCGCAGGATCCGCAGCGCCTTGTCCTTGTTCTGGAGCTGGCTCTTCTCGTCCTGGCACGTCACGACCAGACCGGTCGGGACGTGGGTGATGCGCACCGCGGAGTCCGTGGTGTTCACCGACTGCCCACCCGGGCCGCTCGAGCGGTAGACGTCGATCTCGAGGTCGTTCGGGTCGACGGCGACGTCGACCTCTTCGGCCTCGGGGAGCACCGACACCGTCGCCGCGCTGGTGTGGATCCGCCCCTGGCTCTCGGTGACGGGCACGCGCTGCACCCGGTGGACGCCGGCCTCGTGCTTCAGGCGCGCCCACGCGTCGGCACCCTTCACGACCAACGTCATCTCCCGGAACCCACCCATGTCGCTGGGCTGGCTCGACAGGATCTCGACCTTCCAGCCGTGTCGCTTGGCCAGACCTTCGTACATGTGGAACAGGTCGGCGGCGAACAGGTTCGCCTCTTCACCGCCCTCGGTGCCCCGGATCTCGAGGATCACGTTCTTGCCGTCGTTCGGATCGCTCGGGACCAACAGCTCCTTGAGGCGCTGCTCGAGCTCGGCGAGGTGGAGCTCCTTCTCGGTGACCTCGGTGCGGAGGTACTCCCGCATCTCGGCGTCGGTCTCGCCGTCGAGGAGCTCCCCCGCCTCGGTGATCTGCAGCTCGGTCGTGCGGTACTCCTGGTACGCGTCGACGACGGGCTTCAGCTCGGCGTGCCGGCGCCCGGCGTCGCGCGCGGCCGCCTGGTCGCCGCCGGCGTAGATCTCCGACAGGCGCGACTCGAGCTTCTCCAGCTCGCTCACGAGGTCGTCCAGGTGCTCGAACATCACCCTCCAACCTACCGGCGCCGCCCCGAGGCACCTGGGGCTAGCGTCGCTCGTCGTGACGCGGGACGGGGGCACCAGCCGAAGGCTGTGGTGGCCGCGCGGGCGGTCGGGCTGGATCCTCGGCGCGATCCTCCTCGTCACCCTGATCGTGCGCGTGGGCACCGTTGTGCACATCTGGTCGGTGGACCCCGCCACGACCCATCTCAACGACACTCCCAACTACACGAAGCCCGCACTCGCGCTCGAACGTGACGGCCAGTTCTCGATCGAGCCCGGCAGTGACCTGCCCATGTACTTCCGGACGCCCGGCTACCCGCTGTTCATCGCCGCGGTCTACACGGTCGCCGGCGAGCACGACCTCGCGGTGCTCCTCGCCCAGATCGGGCTCAGCGTGCTCACGATCTGGCTCGCGTTCGTCGTCGCGAGTCGGCTCTTCGGCCAAGGGGCCGGATTCGCAGCCGCGCTGATCCTCGCCCTCGATCCCTTGCAGCTCTGGTCCGCGGGCGTCGTGCTCACCGAGACGCTCATGGCGGCGTTCATGCTGCTCGTGGCCGCAATCGGGTTCCGCGTGTTCGCGCGGCGATCCGTCGGCCTCGGATGGCCCCTGCTCCTGGGGCTCGTGCTCGCGGTGGCCACGCTGGTGCGTCCGGTGGCGTACTACCTGCTCCCCCTCACCGCGATCGCGCTGGCCGTGCCGGCGATCCGCCGACGCGACCTTCGACCGCTCGCGGCGGCGGGCATGTTCCTCGTCCCCGTGGTGCTCCTGGTGGGCGGTTGGCAGCTGCGCAACGCGCACGAGGTGAGCTCGATCCGGCTCTCCGGCGTCGAAGGTCTCAACATGTACGAGTACCGCGGCGCGGGCGTGCTCGCCGAGGTCGAGGACCGGACGTTCCGCAGCGTGAACGAGCAGCTGCACCGACGCCACCCGGGTCATCGGTGGGATCACCACCAAGGCCCGTACTTCGACATGCTCTTCGACGAGGGTCTCGACATCGTGACCGCGCACCCCGGCGCGGCGGCCGTCGTCACGCTCGAGGGCCTGGACGACCAGGTGCGCCAGACCGGCGCCGAGGTGTTCCCCACCTACTTCGACCTCGACGTGGAGGGTCCGGCCACGGTGCTGCTCGGGATCGCGCTCGCGGTGCTCTGGGTCGCGTTCGTCTGGGGTGCGGTCGTCGCGCTCCGAACGGACCGAGCGCGGCGCGCGGGCCACCTCTTCGCCCTCGGCATCGTCGCGTACACGATGCTGGCGTCGGCGATCCCGACGACCGGCTACCGCTTCCGCGTCCCGATCATGCCGATCCTGGCGCTCTACGCCGGCGCGGGCGTGATCGACATCTGGCGCACCGCCCGCGCGCGCCGATCACGCTCGGTGCCGGCCTAGGCGAAGAGCGCCAGCCGATCGAAGTCGTCGCCGAGGACCTCCCCGGCGTCGACGCCGAGCCATCCGTCGAGCAGGGTCGCGTACAGCGACCGGAAGTCGGTGGTGTGGACGAGGTTCGCGGTGCGGTCGAGCTCGGTGAGTGACGGAGGTGCGCCGTAGCGGCCGCCCTGCACGGCCGGTCCGACCACGAAGTGCGCGTTCGCCGTCCCGTGGTCCGTCCCGTCGCCGTTCTCGGCCGGCCGGCGCCCGAACTCCGAGACCGTCGCGAGGACGACGCCGTCCGCTCGGTCGCCGAGGGCGGTGAAGAAGCCGTCGATGCCGTCGTCGAGCTGTTGCATGAGCGCGGGATGGCGCTGGGCCTCACCGAAGTGGGTGTCGAAGTCGCCGATCCCGCTCACGTAGATCACGCGCGGCTTCGCCGGCGACCGGATCAGCTCGGCGGCGAGCGCGAGCGAGTCCACCACGCTCGTGTCCTGGTAGGCGCGTCGACCGGCGGCATCGGTCTCGCTCGGCACGTCCGCTCCCGGGTACCGCAACGACTTCGCGAGGTCATCGCGCGCCCCGACGGTGAGGCCGACGGAACGCCGGACCTGACCCACCAGGGTCGACGCGTCCACCTTCGCCGGCGCGACGTTGCCCCACGCCGCGAGGAGATCGTCCGGATGGTCGAGCCACGCCGGGAGCCGGGGCTGCAGGCCCGACGAGTCCGCGATCGTCGTCGCGAACGAGCGCTGCCCCAGGAGCGCCGGCGACGGCCCCGGGCCGATCCCGATCGCCGCGAGCGGATCGTCGAAGCCGACCGTGCCGTCGAGGTACGCGCCGAGCCAGCCGGCCTGGCCGGAGCCGCCGCGTGCCGACCACCAGATCGCGATGGAACCGAAGTGGGACAGGTCGGGCTCCGGGTAGCCGAGCCCCTCGACGACGGCGACCTGTCCCTGGTCGAAGCGCTGGGCGAGCTTCGGGAGGTTCGGGTGCAGACCGACCTCCTGGTCCAGCGCGATCGGGTCGGTGACGCCGAGCGTCGGCCGGAGGTCGTGATAGGCGCCGACGCCCAGCGGCACGACCGTGTTGAGTCCGTCGTTGCCGCCCGCCATCTCGACGATCACGAGCGTGTGGCCCTTGGCGCCGTCGCCGAGCGCTCCGGACCGCATCGGAGGCGCCCGCGGGCTGCGGGCCACCCCACTCCCAGACCGACAGGCCGTAGCCCCCGGCGATGACCGCGGCGCTCCCGAGCCCGAACCGCTGCAGGAAGTCACGACGGGAGTACGAACGCGGGCTCATGCGACCGCGAACTCCGGGCTCATGGCCGCCAGCGCGAACCGGCGCCCGGGATCGTCCTCGGCGTCGACGACGCGACGGGTGTCGCGGCTGACGTCGAACAGCCCGAACCGCGCGAACAGCTCGTCGGTGTCGGCCGGCACGACGGGCGTGCTCGGGAAGGCCTGGAGGAGGTCGAAGGTGTGGACGAGCTGGTGCGGCCCGAGGAGGCCGGCGCCGCCGGGGAACCCACCGACGTTCGGCGGGACGAACGGGATGAAGCCCACGCTGCGCAGCGCCTCCCCGACGCCGGAGACCCGGGCGCGGGTGCCGAGATCGAAGGAGGTCGCACCGCCGGCCTGGAGGATGCCCACCAGCTTCTCGACCGGCGTCCGGGCCCGTGCGTGCAACGCGCCGGGCGAGAGGAACGATTCGTCGGTCACGATGCTCTCGACGAGACCCATGATCGACCAGTCGCGGGCGAATGCGTCCCCGAGGCGTTGCGCGGTCGCGTCGTCCGCGGCGATGCCCACCAGCTCGCGGTAGAGCTTGGCGGCGACGAACCGACCGGTGGCCGGCCGACCGAGGACCACGTCGAGCGCACCGTCGAGGTCGAGTGCGGCGGTCGTGCCGAGCAGCGCCTTGGACCCGCTGTCGTGCCGCTGCGGGATCAGGATCGCCTGCCACGGTGCCGCGCCGAGCTGCTCCAGCTGCTGGGAGTACCGGCGTCCGGGGACGTTGACGACCCAGCCGGTGAACGCACGCGAGGCCTCGACGACGTCGTGCTGCGTGTATCCACCTCCGATGCCCATCGTGAAGAGCTCGAGGCACTCGCGCCCGAAGTTCTCGTTCACCTTTCCGACCGCGTTGCCGTTCCCGTCGAGGTACACGAGCATGGCCGGGTCCTTGGCCATGGCGTGGAGCAGGTCCGCGAAGCTCCCGGTGGCATGGGCCCGCACGGTCGCGTGCTGCTGCGCCATGAGATACGGGACCCGGACCTTCGCCAGGCTCGTCGCGAAGTGGTCGTGCCAGAACCAGACGAGCCGCTCCTCGATCAGACGGGGCGAGCTGCGCATCTGCTCGATCCACCAGCCGATCGTCGGCACGATCTCGATCGGTCGCTGGCTGTCGTACGAGGCGGGCGGGGTCCCGAGCGGGACCTGGGGTGCCGGGCCCGAGAGGTCGAGCACGCGGGCGATCGCCGCGTCGGTCGAGTCGAGGGCGTCGACCACGTCGGGGTGGGCACCCATGGACGCCCGCCGTACGACGTGGGCGACGCGCTCCTGCTCGCTCGTGGTGCGGCTGCTCGCCGCCAGGGCGCCCGTCGTCACCCCACCACCTTCGCGCCGCTGTGTGATGGTCCTGTGATGCCCACCCCAGGGAGCGACCAGCCGATCAGGTGATCAGGCCCTCGATCTCGGATGGCGCCTCACCGGTGGCGCTCTGCTCGGCGAAGTCGTCGAGCCACCGCTGGAAGTCGTCGCTCCCCGCCCGGTCCGCCATGCCCCGTGGGATCGCCGGGAACGTGTAGTCCTCGGTCGGGAGCGGCGGGTGGTCCGAAGCGGGCTTGCGCGCGAGCGCGTCGGCCTGAATCGGAGCGAGCCGTGCGGCCTTGGCTGCCTGCGCCGCGGCGTCGCGGTCGGCGAACTCCGGCAGGATCTCGCGCCCGAACAGCTCGAGGCTCTCCATCACGTCCTCGTGGCGGTTGCGCCCGACCTGTGCACAGAAGATCACCTGGTCGACGCCGGCATCCTCGTAGCGACGGAGGTAGTCGCGCACCTGGTCGGGCGTCCCGATCGCACCCCGCAACCCGAAGGCGCCACCTCCCGCTCCTTGGGCCTGCACGACCTTCGCCCCGAGCCGGTCGCCGTGCTCGCGCGCGGCCTGCACCGCGGCCGGGTCGTAGCCCTGCTCGCCACGCCGCTGCTCGTACTCGGCCCACAGGTCGGTGCCCGCCGGCGCGTGGCGACCGAACACGTAGTAGTGGGCGAGCGAGTAGCCGAAGAAGTTCGCGCCCTCGAGGCCCCGTGCGAGGGCCACGTCCTCCTCGGCGTGACACATGAACGGCGTCACGCACGCGACGTTGGCATTCACGGCATCACCGATCGGGACGCAACCCTCGAGCGTCGCCCAGTAGTCCTGCACCCAGCGGTCCGCCTCCTCGGGATCGACGAACGCGAACGCGAGCGCGCCGATGCCGTGCTCGGCTGCGAGCAGGATCGTCTCGCGCCGGCTGCACGCGACCCAGAGCGGCGGGTGGGGGCGCTGGCGGGGCTTGGGCACCACGTTGCGGGGCGGCATCGTCACGAACGGCCCCGCGTGCCCGGTGAACGGCTCCTCGGTGAGGCAGCGCACCGCGACGCGGAGCCCCTCCTCCCACATGGCCCGCTTGTCGTCGGGCTCGATCCCGAACCCCCCGAGCTCGGCCTCCGACGACGACTCGCCCGACCCGAAGTCGACGCGACCGTCGGAGAGGAGGTCGAGCGTCGCGATCCGCTCGGCGACGCGTGCCGGATGGTTGAACGCCGGCGGCGTCTGGACGATCCCGTGACCCAGCCGGACCCGGGACGTGCGCGCCGCCACCGCGGCGAGGAACAGCTCCGGGGCGCTGGAGTGGCTGTACTCCTCGAGGAAGTGGTGCTCCACCGCCCAGATCGAGTCGATGCCGATCCGGTCGGCGAGCTCGGCCTGCTCGAGCGCGTGCCGGAGCAGGTCGAACTCCGAGTCGTCGCTCCACGGCCGCGGCAGCTGGTGCTCGTAGAACAGACCGAACTTCACCCCGGCGCCTCCCTTCGACGCAGGGAGGCTACCGGCGGCGCGACGCGACTCGGCCCCGGGGCGGACCCCGGGGCCGAGCTCACATCACTGCGCGTCGTGCTCAGGCGCTACGCCACGGCCCTGCGGCGCCGACGACGGGCCACGAGCAGCAGCCCGCCACCGAGGGCCAGCAGCCACAGTGCCGACTTCAGCAGCATCGAGCTGTCCGAACCCGTGAAGGGCAGCGTGCCCGTCCCGATCCCGCTGTCGGGCACCGTGACCACCTCCGGCGACACCTCGATCACGTCGACCGTGGCCGGAGCCGTGGCCGTGACCGGCGGACCGTCGACCGGCTTGGCCGAGACCTCACCGGTGTTCGGGATCACGGTGCCGACCGGCACGTTCGCACCGACCTGCACCACGAAGGTCACGACCTTCGAGTCACCCGGCTGGAACTCCGGATCCGGGCTCACGTAGAACGGACCGCAGGTCACGAGCTGACCGACCGCCGAGCACCCGTCGGCCGACGACACGAAGGTCAGGGCCGAGTCGAGGGTGTCGGTGAAGGTCACGTCGTGCAGCGGCACGTCCGCCGTGTTCTTGGCCGTCAGCGTGTACGTGAACTGCTGACCCGGGTTCAGCGTCGGCTGGCTCGCCGTCTTGGTGAGCCCGATGCCGGCCGGGTCGTTCACGAACGTGCAGACCACGCTGTCGCCCGGGTTCACGACGACCGTGCCACCACGGTCGGTGTCCGGATCCGCGAGCGGCAGCACGTTCACCGCGCCACCACCGGTGCAGTCGAAGCCACCGAAGGAGAACTCGTCCTTCAGGGTCTCGAGCAGCGTCACGGTCGTCCCGGCGTTCGCCACGTGGTCGAGGCTGAAGGTCAGCGGCGGGTTGACGCCCGTCGTCGCGCCTTCGGCGTTGAGACCGTCGTTCGTGACGTTCGGGTCGGTGAAGCGACCGGTCTGGGTGTCCTCGACCGAGCCGGCGATGTCCCAGCCGGCCGCGTCGGTCGGAGCTCGACGCACCGATGTGCTTCACGACCGTGATGCTCGCCGTGTTCAGCGTGTTGTTGAACGTGCACGTCCACGTCTCGTCGGTGTTCACCGTCACGTCGACGGTGCCGGCCGTGCCGGTCTGGTCGTCTGACCATCAGCCACACAGGAGACGTCACCGGCGGTGAAGCCGTCCTGCTTGACCTCGGACAGCGTGGTCGTCGACCCGCTGTTCGAGACGTGGTCGAGGGCGAAGTCCGCCGTCGCGTCGGCCACGGTCACCACCGAACCCGGGGTGATGTTGGCCGGCGCACCCGGGTCGGTCGCGTCGACCGTCCAGTCGGCGGTCTGTACCCCGTCGACCTTCTTGATCACCTTGATCGTCCCGTTGTTCACCGAGTTGTTGAACGTGCAGGTCCAGGCCTCACCCTTCGACACGTCGAGCGTGATCGCACCCGCCGTACCGTTCTGGTCGTCCTGACCGTCCGCCACACAGCTCACGTCACCGGCGGTGTACCCGTCCTGCTTGACCTCGGCGAGGTCCAGCGAGGAACCCGCGTTGTCGACGTGGTCGAGTGCGAACTGCTTCGTGCTGTCGGCCGCGGTCACCACCGAACCCGGCGACACCTGCAGCGGCGAACTCGGGTTCGTGGCATCGATCTGCCAATCCGCCGTCTGGACACCGTCGACCTTCTTGAGCACGTCGACCGTCGCCGTGTTCAACGAGTTGTTGAACGTGCACGTCCACGTCTCGTCGGTGTGCACGGTCACGTCGACGGAGCCGGCCGTACCGGTCTGGTCGTCCTTCCCGTCGGCCGTGCAGGTCACGTCACCCGACGTGAACCCGGCCTGGTCGACCTCGGTCAGCGTGGTCGTCGACCCGCTGTTCGAGACGTGGTCGAGGGCGAAGTCCGCCGTCGCGTCGGCCACGGTCACCACCGAACCCGGGGTGATGTTGGCCGGCGCACGCCGGGGCGCTCGCGTCGACCGTCCAGTCGGCGACCTGGGTCCCGTCGACCTTCTTGATCACCTTGATCGTCCCGTTGTTCACCGAGTTGTTGAACGTGCAGGTCCAGGCCTCACCCTTCGACACGTCGAGCGTGATCGCACCCGCCGTACCGTCCTGGTTGTCCTGACCGTCCGCCACACAGCTCACGTCACCGGCGGTGTACCCGTCCTGCTTGACCTCGGCGAGGTCCAGCGAGGAACCGCCGTTGGCGACGTGGTCGAGTGCGAACTGCTTCGTGCTGTCCGAAGCCGTCGTCACCGAACCCGGCGACACCTGCAGCGGCGAACTCGGGTTCGTGGCATCGATCTGCCAACCCGCAGTCTGCGTGCCGTCGACCTTCTTGAGCACGTCGACCGTCGCCGTGTTCAACGAGTTGTTGAACGTGCAGGTCCAGGTCTGACCCGGCAGCACCGTCACGTCGACGGAGCCGGCCGTGCCGTCCTGGTTGTCCTGGCCGTCGGCGACACAGCTGACGTCACCGGAGGTGAAGCCGGGCTGGTCGACCTCGGTCAGCGTCGTCGTCGAACCGGCGTCGACCACGTGCTCGAGCGTGAAGTCCGCCGTGGCGTCCGCCGCGGTGACGACGAAGCTCGGGTCGATGGTGGCCGGGTCCGCCGGGGCGGTCGCGTTGACCGTCCAGTCGGCGACCTGCGTGCCGTCGACCTTCTTGATCACCTTGATCGTCCCGGTGTTCGTCGTGTTGTTGAACGTGCAGGTCCAGGTCTGGCCCTTCGACACGTCGAGGGTCAGCGACCCGGCGGGACCGGTCTGGTCGTCCTGACCGTTCGCCGCGCACGACACTTGTCCGGCCGTGAAGCCCGCCTGCTGCACCTCGGCGAGGTCCAGCGTCGAACCACCGTTGGCGACGTGGTCCAGCGCGAAGTCCACCGTGCCGCTGTCCGTCGTCACCTGCGAACCCGGCGTCACGCCCATCGGCGAGCTCGGGTTCGTGGCGTTGATCGTCCAGTCGGCGACCTGCGTGCCGTCGACCTTCTTCAGCACCTTCACCGTCGCCGTGTTCAGCGAGTTGTTGAACGTGCAGGTCCAGGTCTCGTCCTTGTGGACGGTGACCGTGACGGCACCGTTGGTGCCGTCCTGGTTGTCCTGCCCGTCGGCGACGCAGCTCACGTCACCGACCGTGTAGCCGCCCTGGGTCACCTCGGAGAGGTCGACCGGGGTACCGGCATCGGCGACCGTGGTCAGACCGAACGTCAGCGGGGCGTTCTCGTCGCCCGTCGTGACGCCCTGGTCGGTCGTGGTCCCGCCGGTGAACCGACCGGTGCCACCGCCCGGCACGGAGCCGTCGATGGTCCATCCGTCGGTGACGGTCCCGTCGACCTTCTTGATCACCTTGATCGAGGCGACGTTGGGCTTGTTGGTGAACGTGCAGGTCCACGTCTCACCGTTGTGGACGGTCACGCTCACGGCACCGTTGGCGCCGTCCTGCGTGTCGTCACCCTTGACGCACTCCACCGAGTCGAACGTGTAGCCGTCCTGCACCGATCTCGGCGAGGTCGACCGTCGTCCCACCGTTCGCCACGGTCGTGAGACCGAACGTCAGCGGGTTGCCGGCGTCGTTCGTGGTGGAGCCGGTGGCGTTGACGCCACCGTTGGTCGCCTCGGGCGGCGTGAACCGACCCGAGCCCGCGTCCGGCACCGTGCCGTCGATCGTCCAGCCGGCGACCGCCTGGCCGTCGACCTTCTTGATCACCTTCACGGTGGCCGTGTTCACGCGGTTGGTCCAGGTGCAGGTCCACTCCTCGCCCTTGTGGACGGTGAGCGTGAGCCCCACGGTCTGGCTGTCCTGGTTGTCCTGCTCGTCGGCGACGCAGCTGACGCCACCCGCCGTGTAGCCGTCCTGGAGCACCTCGGCGAGATCCACCGTGGAACCACCGTTGGCCACGTGGTCCAGCGCGAACTCCGCCGGCGTCACCGAGTCGGTCAGCACCGAACCCGGCGTCACACCCAGCGGCGAGCTCGGGTTCGTCGCGTTGATCGTCCAACCATCCTGCGCCTCACCGGCGATGGTCTTGATGACCTTCACCTTCGCCGTGTTCAGCGAGTTGTTGAACGTGCAGGTCCACGTCTCACCCGGCTTCACCGTCACATCGACCGTGCCGAGGTGCCGCTCTGCGGCGGCAACGTGTCCCGACGCACTCGACGTCACCCTGGGTGTACCCGGGCTGGTTCTGCTCGGTCAGCGTCGTCGTCGAACCCGCGTCGACCACGTGGTCGAGCGTGAAGTCCGACGTGCCCGGGTCGACCGTCACGACCGAGACGGGCTGATCCCCGCAGGATCGGCCGGCGCCGAGGCGTCGACCGTCCAACCCGCGACCTGCGTGCCGTCGACCTTCTTGATCACCTTGATCGTGCCGTTGTTCGACGAGTTGTTGAACGTGCACGTCCAGATCTCGCCCTTGTCCACCGAGAGCGTCAGCGAACCCGCTGGACCGGTCTGGGGGTCCTGACCGTCCGCCGTACAGCTGACCTCACCGGCCGTGAACCCGGCCTGCTGCACCTCGGCGAGGTCCAGCGTCGAACCGTCGTTGCGACGTGGTCCAGGGCGAAGTCCACCGTGCCGCTGGCCGTCGTCACCTGCGAACCCGGCGTCACGCCCATCGGCGAGCTCGGGTTCGTGGCGTCGACGTCCAGCCCGCGACCTGGAGCCGTCGACCTTCTTCATCACCTTCACCGTGCGCGGTGTTGGTCGTGTTGTTGAACGTGCAGGTCCACGTCTCGTTCGGCTTCACCGTCACGTCGACCGCACCGTGACACCGTTCTGATCGCCTCGGACCGCCGTAGCAGCGCACCGAGCCGCGGTGTACCCGTCCTGGGCACCTCGGCCAGGTCGTCGACGAACCGCCGTCACCACGTGGTCCAGCGTGAAGTCCGCCGTCGCCGCTCGCCGTCGTCACCAGCGAGCCCGGCGTCATCCGCATCGGCGCACCGGCGCCGAGGCGTCGACCGTCCAGCCGGCGATCTGCGTGCCGTCGACCTTCTTGATCACCTTGACGTGCCGTGTTCGTCGTGTTGGTTGAACGTGCAGGTCCACGTCTCGCCGGTTCACGGTCAGCGTGAGCCGCACGGTTGGGCCGTTCTGGTTGTCCTGGACGGATCGGTGACAGCTCGACGCGCACCCGCCGTGTACCCGGCCTGGAGCACCTCGGTCAGCGTCCAGTGCTCGAACCCCCGGCGCGACGTTGGCCGAGCGCGAATCCGCCGGTCGTCACCGCGTCGGTCACGCACCGAACCCGGCGTGATCGTCGCCGGCGGCCGCCGGGTTGGTCGCGTTGACGTCCACCCGCCTGCGCTGGACGCCGTCGACCTTCTTGATCACCTTCACGGTGGCCGTGTTCACGTCGGTTGTTGAACGTGCAGGTCCACTCCTCGCCCGGGTTGACGGTCACGTCGACCGCACCGCTGGCCGTTCTGGTTGGCACTGCGGTCGGCGTGCAGCACACGGCACCCGCCGTGTACCCGGCCTGGAGCGCTCTCGGCCAGATGCACCGAGGAACCGCCGGTCGGCGACGTTGCTCGAGCGCGAAGTCCGCCGTGCCGCTCACCGTCGTCACCTGACCGAACCCGGCGTCACCGCCATCGGCGAGCTCGGGTTCGTCGCGTCGATCGTCCAACCGGCGACCTGCGTTCGCCGTCGACCGGTCTTGATCACCTTCACCGTGCCGGTGTTCGTCGAGTTGTTGAACGTGCAGGTCCACGTCTCACCCGGCTTCACCGTCACGTCCACCGTGCCGTCGGTGCCGTTCTGCGGCCGTGCAACGTGACCGGCACACTCGACCGTCACCGTGCGTGTACCCGGCCTGGTTCTGCTCGGTCAGCGTCGTCGACGAACCCGCGTCGACCACCTTGCTCAGCGCGAAGTCCGCCGTGTCCGCCGCGATCGTCACGCACCGAACCCGGCGTGATCGTCGCCGGATCCGCCGGGTGGTCGCGTCGACCGTCCAACCCGCGACCTGCGTGCCGTCGACCTTCTTGATCACCTTGATCGTGCCGGCGTTCGTCGAGTTGTTGAACGTGCAGGTCCACGTCTCACCCGGCTTCACCGTCACGTCGACCGCACCGGACGAACCGTTCTGGTTCGGCGTCGGGCCCTGCAGGTCACCGCGCCGGCGTGTACCCGGCCTGCCGCTGCTCGGCCAGGTGCACCGACGACCCGCCGTCCACGACCTTCGACAGCGCGAAGTCCACGGTCGCCACTCGCCGTCGGTCACCACCGAACCCGGCGTCACCGTCATCGGCGCACTCGGGTTCGTGCGCGTCGACGGTCCAGCCCGCCACCTGGACGCCGTCGACCTTCTTGATCACCTTGATCGTGCCGGTGTTCGTCGTGTTGTTGAACGTGCAGGTCCACGTCTCGTTCGGCTTCACCGTCACGGCCACCGAGCCGGTGGCACCGTTCTGATCCGCACTCGGACCCGTACAGCTCACCGCACCCGTCGGTGTACCCGGCCTGCTGGACCTCGGTCAGCGTCATCGACGAACCCGCCGCCACGACCTTGCTCGAGCGCGAAGTCCACCGTACCCTCGTCGATCGTCACCACGCGACCCGGCGTGATCGTCGTCGGAGCGCCGGGTTCGAGGCGTTGACCGTCCAGCCCGCCTTCTGCGCCCCGTCGACCTTCTTGATCACCTTGATCGTGCCGGTGTTCGTCGTGTTGTTGAACGTGCAGGTCCACGTCTCGTTCGGCTTCACCGTCACGCCCACCGAGCCGGTGACGCCGTTCTGATCGCGAACCCGGACCCGTACAGCTCACCGCACCGCGGTGTACCCGGCCTGCGGACCTCGGTCAGCGTCGTCGACGAACCCGCCGCCACGACCTTGCTCAGCGCGAAGTCCGCCGTACCCGGGTCGATCGTCACCACGCCAGCCCGGCGTGATCGTCGTCGGAGCCGCCGGGTTCGAGGCGTTGACCGTCCAACCCGCCATCTGCACGCCGTCGACCTTCTTGATCACCTTGATCACGCCGGCATTGGTCGTGTTCGTGAAGGTGCAGGTCCACGTCTCACCCGGCTTCACCGTCACGCTGACCGAACCAGCCGTACCACTCTGATCTGCGGACGGACCGGTGCAGGTCACCGCGCCGTTCGTGTACCCCGCCTGGCTCGACCTCGGTCAGCGTCGTCGACGAACCCGCCGCCACGACCTTGCTCAGCGCGAAGTCCGCGGTCGTCGCCGGTCGTTGGTCACCACCGAACCCGGCGTGATCGTCGCCGGACCGGCCGGGTTGGTCGCGTTAACGGTCCAACCCGCCACCTGGACGCCGTCGACCTTCTTGATCACCTTGATCGTGCCGGTGTTCGTCGTGTTGTTGAACGTGCAGGTCCACGTCTCGCTCGGCTTCACCGTCACCGCACACCGAACCAGGGGCACCATTCTGCGTCGTACGTCGGACCCGTGCAGGCCACCGAACCGTTCGTGTACCCGGCTTGCGGCACTTCGGTCAGCGTCAACGACGAACCCGCCGCCGCCACCTTGCTCAGCGCGAAGTCCACCGTCCCGTCGCCGTCGTCACCGCGAAGCCGGCGTCACCGTCGCCGGAGCCGCTCGGGTCCGAGGCGTCAACCGTCCAGCCCGCCACCGGACGTCGTCGACCTTCTTGATCACCTTGATCGTGCCGGTGTTCGTCGTGTTGTTGAACGTGCAGGTCCACGTCTCACCCGGCTTCACCGTCACGTCCACCGTGCCGTTCGTGACCGTTCTGCGCGGCGGCCCGGACCGGCACAGCTCACCGCACCCGCGGTGTACCCGGCCTGACTGGACCTCGGTGAGCGTCGTCGCCGAACCCGCGGCCACGACCTTGCTCAGCGCTGAAGTCCGCCGGGTACCCGGGTCGATCGTCACCACGCAACCCGGCGTGATCGTCGTCGGAGCCGCCGGGTTCGGCGCGTTGACCGTCCAGCCCGCCTTCTGCACCCCGTCGACCTTCTTGATCACCTTGATCGTGCCGGTGTTCGTCGTGTTGTTGAACGTGCAGGTCCACGTCTCACCCGGCTTCACCGTGACGCCCACAGAACCGGCAGCGCCGTTCTGATCCGTCAGCGACGGCGAGGTGCAGGACACCGAGCCGTTCGTGTACCCGGTCTGACCCACCTCGGTCAGCGTGGTCGACGAACCCGCCGGCCGCGGTCTTCGTCAGCGTGAAGTCCGCGGTGCCCGGGTCGACTGTCACCACGAACCCGGCGTGATCGTCGCCGGCGCTGACCGGGTTGGTCGCGTTCACTGTCCAACCCGCCTTCTGTACCCCATCGACCTTCTTGATCACCTTGATGGTGGACTTCTTCGTGTTCACCCACGTGCAGGTGACCGTCTCGCCCGCGCTCACCTTGATCGCGACCGAGCTGCCGTTGACGACGGACGGGTCGTTCCCGTCGGGGTTGTCGCAGGAGAGGCTCTTGAAGTCCCATCCGGTCGGCGGGGTGTTCTCCGAGACCGTGTAGCCCGAGCCGGTGTTGGCCGTGACCGGGTAAGTGCTCGAGGTCGCGGTCCCACCGTTGGCCGGGGTGTTGAGGGTCAAGCCGTTCACGCCGAACGGCGTCCCGTTGCCGGAGAAGACGAAGCCCGCGCCGACGCCCGCTCCTTCACCGGTCTTCTTGATGATGATGTTCCCGCTCGCGGGCAGTTTGTGGTTGTCGAAGGTGCACGCATACACGTGTCCCTGGAGCACCTTGAACGAGGCCGTGCGCGTGCCCGAGTTGAGGCTGAAGCTCTCCGGCGGGCCACCGTCCTCGGTGCACGTCGCGGTGTTGAAGGTGAAGCCACCGTTCACCGCGGTCTCCTGGACCGTGACGGTGCCACCGGCCTGCGCGATGTTCGAGACCGTCCACTGCGCCTGACCCGACGCGTTGGTGTTCGCCGGGTTGGTGCCGCCGATGGTGGCGTTGGTGCCGCCCGCCTGGAAGTTCCAGCCCTGGCTCTCGGCCGTCACCTGACCGTCGATCGTCTTGGTGACGGTCAGCGTGCCGCCGCACTGCGCCGAGGCGATGCCGGCGAGGACCGGGCCGAGGTCACTGAAGTTCGCGGCGGTGAAGTAGTAGGGCGAGCCGTCGTAGGAGATCGACTTCATGTTGTTCGGGCTGGCGCCGCTGGTGATGCCGACGCCGACGATGTTCACGCCGGCGGTCTTGGCCGCGTTCGAGGACGGCACCGCGTTCTCGACGTCGATGACGTTCGAGGGCGGGCCGTGCGTGCCCTGGCCGGTGCCGTAGGCGGTCGGGTCACCGTCGGTGAGGACGATCGCCATGTCGGCACCGCTGGACCCGGCCTGGCGGAGCGCAGCATCCCAGTTCGTGAACTGCGTGCCGCTCTGGCGATGATGCCGGTGATGTAGTTGTTGATCGTGGTGACGTTCGCCGCGGTCGAGGTCGACGTCAGGGCCAAGGTCTGGCCGGCGACCGGCGCGTCCGTACCGAAGGTGTTGATGCTCACCTGGGTCGGCGTGCCCTGGAGGCTCGAGACGAAGTCCTTCGCGGCGTTCTTCATCGTCGTGAGCTCGGTGCCGTCGATCGACGCCGAGAGGTCGAAGATGAGCTGCACCTTGATGCCGCACACCGCGGGGATCCCCGGCTCGTGGCGGCGGGTGACGAAGGGGTTGGTCGTGAGGTCGACGTCGAGTTCGCGACCGTGACGCTCTTGAGGTAGCGGTCGTTCGCGTTGAGGCCGTTCGCCTCCATCAAGCGTGATCGCGTCGTAGAGCCCGTTCGCCGAGGAGACCTCGCCGACGTAGTAGGTCGCGTTGCCCGGCACCGAGATGGCGCACGTGCCGTCCCGTCGGTCACACAGGTCGCGCCGCGCGACCGGGTTGGTCCCGGCGTGAGTCGGTGTAGGCCTGGAAGTTGATGCCGCTGACGTTGGTGCCCGGCGGGCGGCGTCGTGCCGGTGCCGTTGCGGTCACCGATCGCCTTGACCGTGATGGTGCGCGGCACGGGCTTGGCGTTGGTGAACGTGCAGTCCGACGTGCCGCTGGCCGGCGTTGCTGATTCGTCGAGCGGACGAAGTACCCGTTCGTTCCAGCGCTGGCTGGTCACGCCCGTCCGGTGCACGACGACGCTCGCGAGCGTCCAGCCGGCGGGGATGTTGATCTCGGTGACGTAGTACCAGTGGTCGCTAGGTGTAGGTCGAGGCCGTTCCAGATGCCGTAGTCGCCGGCGCTGCACCCCGGTGCGATCGCCGACGGTTGGTCGCGCCAGCTGCAGCTGCTCGGAGTGCAGTGCTCGCAGTTGCGTGCACGACTGCAGCTGGAAGTTGAAGGTCTGTGCGCCGCGTTGCGCCGCGACCTTGTTCGCAGTGATCGGTGCCCGGGCGCCGGGCGTCCCGCGACCCACCGGGTCGTTGATGACGCCGTCGGCGCCGCTCGTGTCGCCGGCGCCACCGTCGGCGAGGCGCGAGGGTGACCTGGTCCGCGCCGTCGTCGATCGACGAGTGGCTCGTGAAGTCGCTCCACTTGCCGTTCTGGAGCATGTAGACGGAGCTCTGCTGCACCGTCGGGGAGGTAGAGCTTCACGTCGGCGCGGTCGCCGGGGTTGGCGACGTGCACGTCGTAGTCGATCAGCCCGACGGGAAGCTCTGCGCCGTCCGGCGGCGGGTTGTCCGCGGGGACGTCGAGCGTCTTGACGTCGTGAGCGACGTGCCGTCGGGGGACTCGATGGTGACGTAGTCGTTGAGCGCGCCGTCACCGTTCACGTCGTACTTGCTGGGGAGCGACGCGACGTTGGCCTGCTCGGAGTCCTGGATGCCGTCGTGGTTGCCGTCGCCACCGTTGGGGGCGCCGTTCTCGATCGCGGCGGACACTCCGTCTTCGTCGGGCAGCGGGAGACCGGGGAACGCTGCGTCGGGGGCTGGGGTCCCGTCGAGGTTCGTGTCGGCCGGTGCCGTCGTGTCCGTCGTGGTGTCGGTCGTGTTGTCGGTCGTGCCGTCCGCGGGAGGCGTCGCGTCGTCCGCGGGAGGCGTCGTCGCGTCCGCGGGTGCGTCCGTCTGCGCGGGTGCGGCGGCAGGGTCAGCGACCGGTCCCGACGGAGCCGGCGGCGTGGCCGACTGCTCGTTCGGGATGCTGCTGACGTCCGCGCCCTCGGCGTTCGCGAGGTTCGCGAGCGGACCCGCGGTCATCGCGAGCACCACGGCGATCGACGAGAGCGCTACGACGCTCCGGATCCCGTGGCGCGTGTGCTGCGCGTGATCGCCGTGCGCATCGCGCCGACGTGTGAGAGAACTCCACCAGTGATTCATGTGCCCCAGCCCGCTCTGTGACCTTGCGCTTGTGCAAGGTCTCCGTGGTCTTGCCACGGCAGGGGGCCGGTCTCACCACTGGCTCGCTCCAACCATCCGGTGACCGAACTACCGGTTGGAGTTCAACGCCTCCCACTACCCGAGGTGGCAACTTAACAAGTCGCGCTGTGCGTGGCAAGTAGGAGATCGCCTACCACGCTCCGTGTTTATGCGGATGTGGGAAAAAGTTCGCTAGATGGCGCCACGAAAGGCCGGGAGGCCGGCCGCCG
The DNA here is from genome assembly GCA_963720675.1 of uncultured Acidimicrobiia bacterium. Classification (GTDB taxonomy): domain Bacteria; phylum Actinomycetota; class Acidimicrobiia; order IMCC26256; family PALSA-555; genus JALHSW01. Next base: position 1,556,780 of record CAVRGH010000010.1, read on the forward strand.
GCACCGTCTCGGTGTGACGCGATTCGACCTCGGCGAGCTGCTCGGCGGTGAACACCGCACGGAGGCTCGTGATCGCGACCTCGAGCTGGTCGAGGTCGGGCTCGCGGGTCGTGAGCTTCTGCAACGCCAGCCCCGGCTTCATCGCCACCCGCACCCAGCGCTTGTCCATGTGGCGCGCCGAGAACCGGATCATCTCGTAGGCGAGGCCGGCGATCAGCGGGATGAGGAGGATGCGCGACGCGATCAGCCACGGCAACGCCGGACGACCGACGAACGAGTAGACGACGATCGTCATCACCATGACGGTGAGCAGGAAGTTGGTGCCGCAGCGCACGTGCTGCGTCGTGAACTGCTGCGCCGACTCGGGCGTGAGCGCGACCTCGTTCTCGTACGCGGCGATCGCCTTGTGCTCGGCGCCGTGGTACTGGAACACGCGCTTGATGTCGGGCAGCAACCCGATCAGGCCCAGGTAGCCCAGGAAGATGGTGAGCCGGATCGCACCCTCGAGCAGGTGGTACTTGAACCCGTCGACCCCGAGCTCGTCGCCGAGCCAGCTCGTGCCGAGCGCCGGGAGCACCAGGAAGACCGCCGCGAAGAAGATCATCGCGACCGCCCATCGTCCAGCCCATCGCCTTCGAGGAGATGCGCTCTTCTTCGGGGAGCTGACGGTCGGCCGACCAACCCAACGCCTTGAACCCGAGCGCGAGCGACTCGCCGAGCGACATGACACCGCGCACGATCGGGACCTTGACCCACTTCTCCGCCCACGTCGGTGCGTCGTGCACCGCGAGCTCGATCTCACCCTCGGGCGTGCGGACGGCGACGGCCCAGGTGCGGGCGCCGCGCATCATCACTCCCTCCATGACGGCCTGGCCGCCCATGAAGCGAGGTGCCGAGCCCTTGGGCACGGAGGTCAGCCCTTCTTCGCGGCGTCGGACTTCGCGTAGCGGCGCTGGAAGCGCTCGACGCGACCACCAGTGTCGACGAGCTTCTGCTTGCCCGTGTAGAAGGGATGACACTCGGAGCAGAGCTCCACACGCAGCGAGTCGACCGTGGAGCGGGTCGTGAACTCGTTGCCGCAGGAGCAGTGCACGGTGCAGGTGACGTAGTCGGGGTGCGTGTCTGTCTTCATGATCCCAATCTAACGGTCGGGGCGGACGGGATGTTCCCTGCGGTCCTCGACCGGTAGGGGTTCTTCGGCAGGCTCAGGCGCCGAGTGAAGGCGCCTGGGCGACCTCGGCCAGGAACTCGTCGTTGCTGTTGGTCGTGCGGATCTTCTCGATCAGGAGATCGAGGCCCCGCCCCGAGCCGCCCGACTCACCGTCGACCGCGCTCAGGACCCGGCGGAGCTTCCAGACCTGGTTCAGCTGGTTGCGCTCGAAGAGGAGCTCCTCGTGCCGTGTGCTCGACCCGTCGACGTCGATGGCCGGGTACACCCGACGCTCGGCGATGCGACGGTCGAGGCGGAGCTCCATGTTGCCGGTGCCCTTGAACTCCTCGAAGATCACCTCGTCCATGCGGCTGCCGGTGTCGACGAGCGCGGTCGCGATGATCGTGAGCGACCCGCCCTCTTCGATGTTGCGGGCCGCACCGAAGAATCGCTTCGGCGGGTAGAGCGCGGTCGAGTCGACACCACCGGAGAGGATGCGCCCCGACGCCGGTGCCGCGAGGTTGTACGCACGTGCGAGGCGCGTGATGCCGTCGAGGACGATCACGACGTCCTTGCCCATCTCGACGAGGCGCTTCGCGCGGTCGATGGTGAGCTCGGCGACCTGCGTGTGCTCCTCCGACGGTCGGTCGAAGGTGCTGGCGACGACCTCGCCCTTCACGACGTGCCGGCGCATGTCGGTGACTTCCTCGGGGCGCTCGTCGACGAGCAGCACCATGAGGTGCACTTCCGGGTTGTTGCGCTCGACCGAGTACACGATCTGCTTGAGGATCGTGGTCTTGCCCGCCTTCGGCGGAGACACGACCAGGCCTCGCTGCCCCTTCCCGATCGGCGAGATGAGGTCGACGATGCGACCGGTCACCTCACCCGGGTTGTCGGCGAGCTCCAGGCGGAGCGGCGAGTCGGGGAACAGCGGCGTGAGGTCCTCGAATCGGGGACGTCCGCGCGCTTCGTCGGGGGTCATGCCGTTGACCGTGTCGACGCGCAGCAGCGCGGGGTACTTCTCGTTGCTCGCCTGCGGGCGCGAGAAGCCCTGGAGGTAGTCGCCACGTCGCAGGTTGAAGCGACGCACCTGCGACGCCGAGACGTACACGTCGGCGTTGCTCGGCAGGTAGCCCTTGGTGCGGAGGAAGCCGTAGCCCTCGTCGCGCAGCTCGAGCAGACCGTTCGCCTCGATCGGGTCACCGACCGGTTCGTTGTTGTTGCCGCCGCCCTGACCCTGGGGCCGCTGCTCGCGCTCGCCGCCGCCACCGCCGTCGGACTGGCCGCCGCGGCCGCGACGCCGACGCCGGCGGTTGCTGTTGCCGCTGCGGTTCTGGTTGCCGTCGCCGTACGACGCGTGCTCGTCCTCGGGATCGACCACCACGGTCGAACCCGAACCCGAACCGGAACCCGACGACCCTGAACCTGAACTCGAGCTCGACTCGCCGGACGCTGCGCTCGAAGCCTCCTGGGAGGTCTCGCGGCCCGACGTCGAGCCGCTCTTCGTGGACGAGGAGGCCGACGCGGTGGACGACTGGCGACGCACCGGTCGGGGGGTGAGCTCGGTGTCGTCGGAGCCACCGTTCGAGGCGATCGCGTCTTCCTCGGCGGCGAGCGCCTCGATCGATCCGGCCTCGAGCTCGGACGCCTTGGCCGAACGGACGGTTCGCTTCTTGGGCGCGTCGGCGGTGCCGTTCGACGTCGCGGAGGACGTGTCGCCTGCGGCACCGAGGATCGCGTCGATCAGCTCGGCCTTGCGCATGCGGGTGGGTGCCTTGACGCCGATCGCGCCGGCGATGGCATGGAGCTGCTCGCGGTCCTTGCCATCGAGGGTGGACCGGTCGAGATCAGCAGGGCTCATGGATGTGATGCTCCTGGATACGAGATCCGGCACCCGCCGGGGACGGTGGACGTCGGATTGCCAAATGGCTGCGCTCCCGCCAAGAACGGAGGAAGTGCCTGGAGAAGGTGCTGGTGCAGGGCGACGAACTCGTCGCGTGGGCCCGACGGGGGGTCGGGTTGGCCGCACCGCGGTGGAACAGGGACCAGTGTACCGGCGATCCGGGCCGCGGGGCAACATGCTCCCCCGGCCCGCTCGGTCGAGCGTTTCAGGCGAGCAGACGACCCATCAGGTCGTGGGCGACGACCGGCGGCGCGTCGGCCACGCCCGCCTCCGTGTAGGTGCCGCCGGGACCGTCGACCGTGGAGTCGAAGAGGAGGTACGGCACCGGATCGGAGGTGTGGGTCTTGAGCGCGCACGGCGTCGCGTGGTCGGGGAGCAGGAGGATGCGGTACGGCTCGCCGTCGAGCGCCTCGACCAGCGGTCCGATGATGTCGGAGTCCCAGCGTTCGAGGGCCGTCACCTTCTCCTCGACGGCACCCTGGTGCCCCGCCTCGTCGGTGGCCTCCACGTGGAGGAGGAACAGGTCGCGATCCCCGAGCGACGCGAGACACGCGTCGCGCTGCGCGGCGTAGTCGTTGTCGAACCCTGCAGTCGCGCCCGGCACGTCGACGACCTCGAGGCCGATCAGCACACCGAGGCCGCGGACGAGGTCGACCGCGGAGGACATCCGGCCGGGAACCCCGAACTGCGCCGAGAAGTCGGGGAGCGCCGGGCGGCGCCCCTGGCCCCAGAGCCAGATCTGGGTCGCCTGCGAGCCGACGGTCGCGGCCGCGGCCTGCACCACCGGGCGCGACGCGTCCATGAGCGCCTGCACCTTCGCCGCGGCCGGCCCGGTCGGCCAGATCGCGGGCTGACCGGTGAGGTCGTGGGGTGGGACGCACTCCGCGTCGGCCCAGTCCTGCGGCACGACGCAGAGATGGCGGTACTCGACACCGGCATGGAACCGCACGCCGTCGCGACCGTCACCGAGCTCGGCATCGAGCGCGGCGACGATCGGGTGGCTCTGCGCGTCGGTCGGGTGACCGGCGGCGAAGTCGACCATGGTGCCGTCGGCGCCGATCGTGACGAGGTTGCAGCGGTAGGCGACCTCGTCGGGTGCGAGCTCGATGCCCATCGCCGCGGCCTCGATCGGCGCCCGGCCCGTGTGGAACTCGGTGGGGTCGTAGCCGAGGATCGCCATGTTCCCGACGTCGCTCCCGGGCGGGAGTCCGTCGGGGATGACCGCCGCGCGTCCGACCTCGCCGCGAGCCGCGAGCGCCGCGAGGTGCGGCATCGCGGCCGCGCCGAGCGGGGTGCGCCCGTCGAGCTCGGCGAGCGGCTCGTCGGCACAGCCATCGGGGACGAGCACGAGGTACTTCACCCGTTCATGGTGACACACCGAAGCGGCGGCACCTGATGCCGAAGCCCTCGGTAGCGTCACTACCCTCGAACGATGGCCCCCCGCCGCCCGGTCCCCCGTGCGTTCGGCGCGGTCGTGATCAGCGCACTCGTGGTCACGGCGTGCAGCGGCGCCGGGGGCGACGAGCGGTCCTCCGCGCCGACCACGACGACGTCGACGACAGCAGCGACGACCACCACGACCACGCGCCCGGCCGATCTCGCCGCCGCGCGCGTCCGGCTGACCCCGCTCGCCGCGGTCCCCGGCGCGATCGCGCTGGCGACCCGGGCCGGCGATCCCACGCTCTACGTCGCGGAGCAGACGGGCGGGCTCGTGGCCGTGCGCGACGGAGTCGTCGGCGTCGCACCCGTGCTCGACCTGACCTCGAAGGTCACCGCCGGCGGTGAACGCGGCTTCCTCGGCGTCGCGTTCTCACCCGATGGCACGAAGCTCGCGGTGCACTACTCCGGGTCGCGTGGCCAGACCGTCGTCGAGGACTACGCGGTCACGAACGCGCCCGACGGCTCCGCACAGGTCGACCCGGCGTCCGCACGCGAGCTCTTCACCCTCGAGCAGCCGCAACCGAACCACAACGGCGGTGAGCTCACGTACGGGCCCGACGGTCAGCTCTACCTGGGCCTGGGAGACGGTGGGAACGCGAACGACGTCGGCACGGGGCACGCGCCCGAGGGCAACGCGCAGTCCGTCGACACCTTCCTCGGCAAGATCGTCCGCATCGATCCGGATGACGGACGCGCGGTGCAGTGCCAACGAGGTCTGCGCAACCCCTGGCGGTTCTCCTTCGACCGCGCCAACAAGGATCTGTGGATCGGCGACGTCGGACAGGCCGCGTGGGAGGAGATCGACCGGATCAACGACGGAACCGCGTGCGGCGCGAACTTCGGTTGGCCGATCAAGGAAGGGAACCACCCGTTCCGATCCGCCGACGCGCCGGGAACGCTCGCACCCGTCTTCGAGACCAGTCACTCGGACGGTGACTGCGCGATCGTCGGCGGCTACGTGTACCGCGGCGAACGGATCCCCGACCTGGTCGGCTCGTACCTCTTCAGCGACAACTGCAACACCTCGGTGCGCGCGCTGCGCCTCGGGGTCGACGGCACCGTCGTCGCCTCGCGTGAGCTCGGCATCAGCGCGAACGCCCTCGCCTCGTTCGGGCAGGACGAAGACGGCGAGCTGTACGTGCTGTCCCTGACCGACGGCCTCTTCCGAGTCGACCCGGCATGACACGACGCGTCGTGGTCCTCGCACTGCTCGGCGCGCTCGCCGTCGCGCTCGCTCCCGCGGGCGCACTCGGCGCGTCCGCGGCGCGCAGTGATGCTGATCACCCGAAGGTCCGGCTCCAGCGCGTCACGGCCGACGTCGACACGGGCACGGGCGTCGCGTCGCGGGCGGGAGATCCGACGATCTACGTCGCGGAGCAGGCCGGGCGCGTCGTGGCGGTACGCGACGGAGCGGTCTCCGCCGAACCCGTGATCGACCTGCGGTCGCGCACCGACGCGGGCGGCGAGCAGGGGCTCCTCGGCCTCGCCTTCGCACCCGACGGCAACCACCTCTACGTGCACTTCACGAACCGCGCGGGCAACACCCGGGTGGAGGAGTACGCGGTCACGCACGAGGCGGACACCCCGGCGGTCGCGGACGTCGCGAGTCGGCGGGTGCTCCTGAAGGTCGCGCAGCCGGAGTCGAACCACAACGGTGGCCAGCTCGCCTTCGGTCCGGACGGCAACCTGTACCTCGGCCTCGGCGACGGCGGGAACAAGCGCGACGAAGGCGACGGCCACGCGTCCGGCGGGAACGGGCAGTCCCAGGACACGCTGCTCGGCAAGATCGTGCGCGTCGACCTCGCTGGGGGAGGCGGCACGATCTGCGACAGCGGCCTGCGCAACCCGTGGCGGTTCTCCTTCGATCGCGACACCGGCGACCTCTGGATCGGTGACGTGGGAGAGAGTGACTGGGAGGAGATCGACCGGCTTCCGGCCGACGGGATCTGCGGACACAACCTCGGATGGAACGTGTTCGAGGGCGACACCCGGTTCCGATCGGGCGAGATCGCGGGGGGCGTTCCACCGGTGGCGCCCGTCGCGGTGCTCGCACACGAGAACGGCTTCTGCGCGGTGATGGGCGGCTCCGTGTACCGCGGGACGAAGATCCCGGCGCTCGAAGGCTGGTACGTGTTCAGCGACTACTGCGACGGCACCCTGCGCGCGCTGCGCGTCGTCGACGGCGACGTCCAGGAGCGAAAGCTCGGGGCGAAGGCCGAGGCCGTGACCTCGTTCGGGCAGGGCGACGACGGCGAGATCTACGTGCTCTCGCAGTTCCGCGGGCTGTTCCGCATCGCGGCGCGCGTCGAGGATCGAGTCAGTCCATCCAGACCCGGCGCGTCGCCGCGTCGGGATCGTCGACGAGGGCGACGGAGTCCGCGCCGAACAGCATGGTCGGTCGCACCGCTGGGTCGTGCGCGGGCCATGGTCGCGTCCGGTTGCCCGGGTCGCCGGTGGCGGCGAACGACGCCCAGCTCGCCGCGCCATGTCGCGGCGAGTGCCGCCGCGCGGTCGTCCCAGCCGACGACATCCGCCCAGCCCTCACGATCCTCGGTCCCGAACGTGAAGGGGATGTCGACTCCGTGCGCCGCGCCGAGGGCGGGCGCGGCCCAGTCGAACCGGTACACGAAGGTGCGCCCACCCGCGGCCGCGTGCGCGTCGGCGACCCGGAGGTTGGGGACGCGGATCATCGCATCGGTCCGCGCCGCGTCCCACACCGCACCGTTCGTCGCGCTCGTACCGAGCGGGGCGCGGTTGGTTCCCCGACGTCGCCATGAAAGAGCACCACGATGACGACGGCGACGGCAGGAATCATTGACGACGCGACGCGCAGGAGCGCAGGGCGCGCCGGCCTCGGATCGGCCGCTCCACCGCGAGTCGGCGTGAGGACGACATAGACGGGCCAGTGCCAGAGGTACAGACCGTACGAGATCGTCCCGATCCAGCACACCGGCGCGAACGTGAGGAGACGCACGTCGGCGACGTCCGGGGTCAGGTCGCGCGACCAAGGCCAGGATGGCGCCGGTCGCGACCGCTGCCAGGAGAAACCCGCCGCGGTACATCAACCGGTCGGTGTCGGGCGCCGACGTCCAGAGCCAGGCCGTCACGAGCACGCCGACACCGCCGAGCGCGAGGACCAGCCCGCGGGCGGGGCACGCGTCACCAGGTCCGGACGACGGTGCCACACGACCGCGAGGGCAGCGCCGACGAGGACGGCCTGCGCGCGCGTGTCGGTGCCGTCGTCCGCGACGTGTCGGCCGCGCCCTGTGCGGAAAGGACAGGAGGGCCGATCCAGGGCAGCGGCGGACGCCGGCGCGAGCGCACGCAGAGCCCCGCGAGTCCGAGGGTCCGTCCGCGACGGAGGCGGAGCCAGCCGAGCACGACGAGGGGCCAGACCAGATAGAACTGCTCCTCGATCGCGAGCGACACCACGCGTGCCGGAGCGGCGACGGCGTCACGAACTGCTCGAAGTACCCCTGCGAGCTGGCGACGAAGCGCCAGTTCGCCCCGTAGAAGAGCGTCGCGAGGGAGTCGGCGCGCACCGACGCGAGCTCGTGTGCGGGCGCGAGGAGCGCGGCGTACACGCCCACCGCGAGCAGCACCAGCAGCGAGCGCGGGGAGCAACCGCCGTGACGCGGCGCGCCCAGAACGCAGCGAGGGTGATAGTGCCGTGCTGCTGCCACTCGGCGAGTAGGAGTGCCGTGATCAGGAAGCCCGAGAGCACGAAGAACATGTCGACGCCCAGGTACCCACCGGGGAGCCAACGGACGCCCGAGTGATAGAGGAGCACCGCGACGACCGCGAATGCCCGCAGGCCGTCGAGCGCGGGGAGGTGTGGGAGCCGGGGTCCGGGTTCGTCGCGCATCGCTGCCGGACGACCGTACAGGGCAGGTCAGTCCATCCACACGCGGCAGCGTCGCCGCGTCGGGATCGTCGACGAGGGCGACGGAGTCCGGGCCGAACAGCATGGTCGGTCGCACCGCCGGGTCGTGCGCAGGCCATGGTCGCGTCCGGTTGCCCGGGTCGCCGGTGGCGGCGAACGACGCCCAGCTCGCCGCGCCATGTCGCGGCGAGTGCCGCCGCGCGGTCGTCCCAGCCGACGACGTCCGCCCAGCCCTCACGATCCTCGGTCCCGAACGTGAACGGGAGGTCGACGCCGTGCGCCGCGCCGAGGGCGGGCGCCGCCCAGTCGAACCGGTACACGAAGGTGCGCCCACCCGCGGCCGCGTCCGCGTCGGCGACCCGGAGGTTGGGGACGCGCATCATCGCGTCGGTCCGCGCCGCGTCCCAGACCGCACCGTTCGTCGCGGTCGTGCCGAGCTGGGCGCGGTAGGTCTCGACCGCAGCCGTGCCGTCGCCGCCGAGCAGATGACCGATTCTTCGTTCGAGTCGGTCGTCCGCCAGGGTGGCCGCCTTCGGATCGGGGAACAGCGCGAGCTCGTCGCGCGTCGTGCCGAGCACGATGTCGACGTTCACGCCCGGCGCGGTCGTCACGCCGTCGAGGATCTCCACCTGGCAGACGTCGTCGTCGATGGCCGGCGCGAAGGCCATCGGACCGACCTTGCCGAGCATCGCGATCGACACGGCCGTCTGCGCGTCGAGCAGTGCGTCGACTCCGACCGATCGGAGCTCGTCGGCCGACGCGGCAGCGCTGAACTGATCGGTGAACCGAGCGGCGACCTCGTCCGCCATCTCACGCGACAGGGTGCGGGGCTCACCGCTCTGGGCGATCGCTCGGCCGAACGCTCCGGCGCTCCGGGGCGACGCGAGCAGGTGCAGCACGGAGCCGGCTCCGGCCGACTCGCCCATCACCGTCACGCACCCCGCGTCCCCGCCGATGGCCGTCGCGTGCTCGGCAACCCACGCGAGCGCGGCGAGCTGGTCGCGCAGGCCGCAGTTCGTGTCGCCACCGTCGAGCCCGAGGAACCCGAGCGCGCCGAGCCGGTACCCGACCGTCACCACCACCGCATCCGACTCGGCCGCGAGGCGCGTCGGCGTCGTACACGGGTTGCGCGGTGCCACCGCTCTGGTATCCCCCGCCCGGGAGCCAGACGATGATCGGCCGTCGTCCGTCGTCGGTCGGGCGTCCAGACGTTGAGGGCGAGGCAGTCCTCGTCGGTCGGGTGGTCCGGCCGGAACCCGGGCAGGCGGCTCTCGAGCGCCGCGCGCTGCGGCGCACTCGGAGCGAACTCGGTCGCGTCGCGCACACCGGACCACGGCGGCGGGGGTTGTGGCGCGCGCCATCGGAGCGCCCCGACCGGCGGCGCCGCATAGCGGAGCCCGAGATAGCGCTCGACGGGTCGGCCGTCGGGCGCTCGTACCGCAGCACCGCGCACGAGGCCCTGTGCGGTCTCGAGGAGGGGCGCGCTCACGAGCTCGCTCCCTCACGCGCGAGGCGGGCGCGCACGTCGTCGCGCAACGTTCCCTTCGCGATCTTCTCGCCCGACGATCGTGGGATCTCGTCGACGACCTCGACGCGCTCGGGCCAGAGCTCCTTGCCGACACCACGCGCCCCGAGGTGTTCGCGCAGCGCCGCGATGGTCACGGGCTCGGTACCGGCCAGCTGCTCGAGGTACACGCAGACGCGCTCGCCGAACACGTCGTCGGGCATCGCGACCGCGGCCGCGAGGCGGACCGACGGGTGGGTCGCAACCTCGGCCTCGACCTGCGCCGCGCTGATGTTCTTGCCGCCCCGGATGATGAAGTCCGAGGTGCGTCCACCGACCGTCAGGTAGCCGTCGGCGTCGATCGTGCATCGGTCACCCGTGAGCATCCACCCGTCGGAGGTGTAGAGGCGTTCGTTCGCCTCTGGGTCCTCGTAGTACCCGAGACAGTTCACCGCGCCCTTGCACGCGGCGACGCCGGGCCCACCGGACGCGGTCACGTCGGAACCGTCGTCGGCGAAGAGGCGCACGTGGAGCTCGGGGATCACCCGTCCGGCGGTTCGCAGTCGGTGCTCACGGTCATCGGCGAGCGTCGTGCGCGAGAGCGCTCCGGTCTCGTTCGATCCGTAGAACTGGAGGACCGAGCAGCCGGTGCGGTCTTCGAACTCTGCGGCGCGCTGGTAGGGAACCATCTCACCGCCGGTGAACAGCACCCGCAGACTCGAGAGGTCGTGGTCGTCGAGCGTCGCCGCGTGCAGGAGCATCACGAACTGGGTCGATACCGCGGCAAGCACGCTCACGCGCTCGCGCTCGATCAGTGCAAGGCACTCGTCGGCGTCGAACCTCGGCATCACCACGCACGGGGCACCGAGCACGGTCGGCGTGAAGTGGCCGGTCCAGATCCCGAACCCGAACGGTGCAGGCAGCACGCTCATGAACACGTCGTCGCGCGACAGCGCGGCCGCGTCGACGGCCAGGTCGTGGAAGGCGAACCACCGCGCCTGATCGTGCATCACGCACTTCGGGAGCCCCGTGGTGCCCGACGTCGAGTTGAGCAGCCACAGGTCGTGTTCCGAGTGCGGACGTTCCTCGAACGCGCCCATCGACGGACTGGCGGTGACCTCACCCGCGACGAGGTGCGCGACTCCCGAGCGCGCGGCGAGCGATCCGGTCTCTGGCGTCGAGACCATCAGCGAAGCACCCGTCGTCGCGAGCAGGTGCTCGACCTCCCGATCCCCCGCCCGCGGTCCGATGCCCACGATCACGGCGCCGGCCCGCTCGATCGCGACGAAGGCGGCGTGCACGTCCGGCCCGTCCGCCAGCAGCACCGCGACGCGGTCTCCGGGCGCGACCCCCGCATCGACCAGGGTCGCGGCGAGCGCCGTCGCCCGTTCGTCGTAGGCCCGCCAGCTGGTCGTGGCCTCGGCCGTCACGTACGCCGGCGCGTCGGGCCACGCTCGCGCGTTTCCCGCAACGAGACCGCTCAGCGTCGTCATCCCGGCGACGGTACCTTCGCGTCATGCCTGCAGGCGGTCTGCCCGAGCGCACGTGGAAGCCTCGTTCGATGCCGCCCGTCGGTGTCGAGCTCGACGAGCGACAGCGCCTGGCGTGCCTCCACCGCGTACTGGCCTCGATCGGCTTCAACGAGAACATGGCCGGGCACGTGACCATGACCGCCGACGCCGAAGGGAACCTGCTGGCCAGCCCGTGGGGTCTCTGGTGGGGCGAGGTGAAGGCGTCCGACCTGGTGCTCGTGAGCCCCGAGGGCGAGGTGCTCGACGGTGCGTGGGACGTCAGCCCGGCGATCTTCGTGCACACCGGGATCCATCGGACCCGCCCCGACGCGCGCGTGATCGTGCACAACCACCCGTATCACGCAACGTTGCTCGCCACGATGGGCCGGCTCCCCGAGATCACGCACCAAGCCGCGTGCATGTTCGACGGTGCGCTCGCGCTCGTGGACGAGTACGCAGGACAGGTCCTCGACACGGACGCGGCGGACTGGCTCGCCGATCGCGTCGGAGACGCCGACGGCGTGCTCCTCGTGAGCCACGGCGCCCTCGTGATCGGTGCGTCGGTCGAGGAGGCGACGTACCGCTCCGTCACGTTCGACCGCATGTGCCGGCTGACCGCCGACGCCCTCACGATCGGACTGCCCACGCGCGAGATCGCACCCGAGCACCGCGACGACCTCCGTGCCGCGTTCCGGACGCATGCGCTCGACGCGTTCTGGAACGGTGCGGTCCGCACCCTCCTGCACGACCAACCCGAGGTCCTGGACTGAGCGACCCCGTTGCCGGTGTCTCTCATCCGGTTCGGCCCGGTGAGACCGTGGTGAGACCGATCGACGCCGCGGCTTCGAGCAGACGCGCGTCGTAGCCCACGACTCCCGCCAGGTCGTCACCGAGCTCGACGGCCGCGGCGAGATGGAGCGCATCCAGCGAACGCATCGAGGGCGGGCCGAGATTCCCGGCCGCGTCGTAGCACTCCGGGGCCAGACGAACCAGGAAGACGTTGTCGAGGAGCGACTCCGTGCGCTCGAGGACGTCGTCGCCCTCGACGCGTCGGGCCACCCGGATGGCTTCGGTCCGCAGCAGGTCGCTCGACACCAGGGCGTCACCGGCTGCTTCTTGTGCACCGATCCAGCTCCGCAACGCATCGGTGTGCTCCTCGTGCCGCACGAGCTTCACGAACGCCGACGTGTCGAGGTACCAGGCGATCACCGTTCGTCGGCGCGGAGCTCGTCGAGCGCGTCCGTCAGGCTCGGCCCTTCGCCCACCGCGGGGAGGGAGCCGATCTCGGAGAGCCGGCCTCGGGGTGGGCGCAGGCGCCCCGCCGCCTCCAGCGCGTCCATCCCGACCTCGGACTCGGGGAGCGGGCCGAGACGGGCGACGGGTCGACCGCGGTCCGTCACCTCGAGCGTCTCGCCCGCGGCGGCCCGCCGCACCCAGGTGCTCGCGTCCTGTCGCAGCTCTCGCACGCCGATCCTCCGCATGTGCTACATGGTAGCATCACAGTTCATCCTCGCTTCCAGTTCCCGTCGCTCAGGCGCCGTCTGGTTCCCGACCCGCCCGACGTGTTGGACTGACGCGATGCCAGTCACCATCGACGAGCTCTCCAACATGGATGCCTTCGGTGGTGGGGGCGAGCGCCGCGGTCAGGTGTCGTTCCTCCCCGAGCCGGACCCACGCGAAGCGCGCCTCACGATCTTCTCGACGGACGACCACATCGTGGAACCCCCGCACATGTGGGAAGGGCGGTTCCCCGCGAAGTTCGCCGACCTCGCACCGCGTGTGGTCGAGTCGGAGGATGGGGGCCAGCGGTGGCTCTGGGACGGCGAGCTGATCGCCAACGTCGGCTTCAACGCGGTCGCCGGCCGGCCGCCCACCGAGTACGGGTTCGAACCGACCCGGTTCGACGAGATGCGCCGCGGCGCGTGGGACATCGAGGCCCGCATCGCCGACATGGACCTCAATGGCGTGTACGCGAGCGTCTGCTTCCCGTCCTTCCTCCCCGGCTTCGTCGGGCAGCGCATCTCGCTGGCCCCGAAGGACCCCGACCTCGGTCTCGCCGCCATGCGCGCCTGGAACGACTGGATGCTCGAGGAGTGGTGCGGCACCCGACCCGGCCGCATGATCCCGATGCAGCTGCCGTGGCTCCGAGACCCGGAGCGTGCCGCCGCCGAGGTCCGCCGCAACGCCGAGCGCGGCTTCAAGGCGGTGACGTTCTCCGAGAGCCCCGACGGGCTCGGCCTGCCCTCGATCCACACCGGCTACTGGGACCCGTTCCTCGCCGCCTGCGAGGAGACCGAGACGGTGGTGTGCCTCCACGTCGGGTCGTCGTCGACCTCGCCGTCCACCACCCCCGACGCGCCCCCCGAGACGATCGCCGTCCTCTTCTTTGCCTACGGCATGTACGCCGCCGTCGACTGGCTCTACTCCCGGATCCCCGTGCGCTTCCCGGAGCTGAAGATCTGCCTCTCCGAGGGCGGCATCGGCTGGGTCGCGGCGCTGATGGATCGCCTCGACCACTGCTTCGAGTACCAGACCGGGTACCTGCACACCTGGGACGGCGTCGACGAGAGCCCGACCGAGGTCCTGCAACGGAACTTCTGGTTCTGCGCGCTCGACGACGAGTCGGCGTGGTCGACCCGCCACCGGATCGGGGTCGACAACCTCGTCGTCGAGAGCGACTACCCGCACGCCGACTCGACCTGGCCGAACACCCAGCCCCTGCTCCAGCGCCACCTGGCGGGGCTGCCCGACGCCGAGGTCCGCAAGATCTGCTGGGAGAACGCATCCTCTCTCTTTCGTCATCCTGCGCCCCCCGACGCGCGCCCGTGACGGCTTGACCGACCTCTCGGCGCCCTCGCGGGCGTTCCGTCGCTGGCGCCTCCGCACGTTTCGAGCGGCGCTCCGCGTCCCCGGCATCCCGGCGTTCGTGCTGGCGATCGATGCGCGCCATCCGAGCGCACGCGTCCGCCCGGTGCTGCGTCGGAGCGGGAGGTTCCCGAACGAGGTCCGCCTTCCGCTGGACCCGATCGGCGACCCCGGTTCGACGATCACGATGGCGGTCGGCGTGCCGTGGGACCAAGTCGCGGTCGGGGTGTGGGCGGACGGCGTGCAGTCGTACGAGCCACCCGTCCCGTTGCTCGTCCGCGTGATCGCCCAACGCTCGGCCCGGGTGGCGATCGTCGGCACGAGCTCGGGCTTCTACTGCCTGCTCGCCGCGGCCGTCGCGCCCCACCTGATCGTCGATGCCATCGAACCGTGGCCCCGCGCGATCGAGCGCCTGCAGGTGAACCTGGAGCACAACGGCGTCCGGGATCGGGTCCGGGTGCACCGGGCCGCCGCCGGGGCCGTGGCCGGCAGCCAGCCGCTGTACGTCCCCGAGCCGGAGGACGAGGACTGGCCCCTCGAGCTGTCCGCCTCGCTCTCCCCCGACTTCCGGCCTGCGCACTCGGCGGTCGTCGGCGTGCAGGTGACGACCGTCGACGACATCCGTGCGGCCCAGGACGGTCCGATCGGCCTCGTGCTGGTGGACGCCGAGGGTTGCGACGTCGACGTGCTCGTCGGGGCCGGCACCACGCTGGGCTCCGATCGGCCGTTCGTCATCACGGAGATGACCGAGGACCAGCAGGACCGCGCCGAGGCCCTCGCCGCCGGCAGCGGCTACCTGGTGGCCGAGCTGGCGCCCGGATCGGTGCGGCTCGGGGTGCGCGTCGCCCCACCGGCGCGACGCGCACAAGAGAGTGGTTTCGCCGCCGCCGCCGCCGATCCGTGGATCCAGCTGTTGGTGCCCTCGGAACGGGTCGCCGATCTCCGTTCGATCGCCGATGAGGCCGGCCTGACGGTGCACGACGAGCGCTCCTCAGCGCTGATTTTCGGGCCTCAACCCGCGGCCGGTACGGTGTCGATCCTCTTGGCATGCCCGTCCCCGAACGTCGCGGTGCCCCCACTGCGCTCACTCCTCCTGCGGCGATCCGCACCGGCTTCTGGTGGCGACACCCTCGCGTGGTGCAGGTCGGCGCGAGCGCCGCACTGCTCTGGGGTGTCGTGTACCTGGTGTGGCGGATCGGGTGGTCGGGCAACGGCGCCGTCGCCGGGCCTCTTCGTCGTGCTGCTGGCGGCCGAGATCTTCGGATGGGTGAGCCTCGGGTTCTACGCGTTCCTGGCGTGGTCGGTGCCGGCGGGCGAACGGCCAGATGTCCCACTGCCGTGCTCCCCACCGTCGACGTGTTCGTGTGCACCTACGACGAGGCTGCCCGGGTCGTGGAGTCGACGCTGATCGGCTGCCGAGCCATCGCCGTGCCCCACCGGACCTACCTGCTCGACGACGGACGGCGACCCGAGATGCGCGAGCTGGCCGAGCACCTCGACGCCACGTACCTCACTCGCCCCGACAACAGCCACGCAAAGGCCGGCAACATCAACCACGCACTCGGTGAGACCCGCGGTGAGCTCATCTTGATGCTCGATGCCGATCACGTCCCGCGTTCCGACATCCTCGACGCCACGATCGGATACTTCACCGACCCACACGTCGCGCTCGTGCAGACACCGCACGACTTCTCGAACCGTGATTCGGTCCAGCACACGAAGGTCGCCCGGCACGAGCAGAGCCTCTTCTACGACGTGATCGCCCCCGGCAAGGACCGCCAGAACGCGATGTTCTGGTGTGGTTCCGCCACCCTGGTGCGCCGGGTCGCCCTCGTCGAGGTCGGCGGCGTGCTCACGGACACGGTCGCCGAGGACTTCCACACCACGATCGCCATGCACGCCCGCCAGTGGAAGACGCGGTACCACCCCGAGACCCTCGTCCAGGGTCTCGCGCCTCACGACCTCGCCGCGTTCCTGCTCCAGCGGGCGCGCTGGGCGCGCGGGAACCTGGCCGTGTTCCGCACACGCCAGAACCCCTTGACCTGTCGCGGGCTCTCGCTCGGACAGCGGACGAGCTACTTCGCCTCGCTCTTCAACTACTTCGCCTCGCTCCAGCGTCTCGCGCTGCTCCTGGTGCTCACGATCACGCTGGTCTCGGGCTGGCTCCCGATGCACGCCTCCGCCGTCACGCTGGCCGCGTTGTGGCTCCCGTGGTGCGTCCTCGCGTTCAGCGCGACCATTGCCCTGGGCCGCGGAACGCTCGGCCCCCTCGACTCGACGCGCTACGGGCTGATGACGATGGGCATCAACCTCCGGGGCGTGCTCGCGCTCTGCACGCGCAAGGCCGGCGCGTTCAAGGTCACGCCCAAGGAGGGCATCGACGACGGTGGCGTGAAGGTGCTGCGCATGCTCGCGCTGGTGACGATCACCGGGATGGCGCTCGGTGCGGCGGTGCTGCTGCGCGCGCTGGCCACTGCCGGCGTGCTCACCCTTCCTGCGATGGACCCGTTCGTGACGGCCGTCGTGCTGGTCTTCGGTGCCTGGGAGCTCGGCTGCATCGCCAAGGTGCTGGTGCCACTGGTGCGCCGCCACCAGCTCCGGACGCGCTTCCGCACCGCAGTCAGGATGCAGGCGCGCGTCGAGAGCACCGCCGTGCGCGTCGAGATCCTGGATCTGAGCTCCGACGGGCTCTCGTTCGCCAGCGGCGCTCTCGTTCGCACCCGCCGAGCGGCTCAACCTGTTGACCCGGGTGCCCGACCACACCGGGCGTCCTTGCCGACCTGGCGCTCCCCGTCGAGGTACGGAGCATCGCAGCCGGCGAGGACGGGCGCTTCCGCATCGGCTGCCGCATCCTCGAGCAGGACGCATCGGCCCACGAACAACTGGTGGAGTTCTGCGACGTGGTGCTCCCGATGCCGCTCCCCGCCGGCGCGACCGCGCTTCCCGTCGCGGCGCCCTTGCGGGGGGCCCGGGCCAGCTGAGCGACCCCGGGCTTCGGACCCGGCACGCGCGAGACTGACGGGGCCGGCGGGGTCCATCGACCTCCGTCCGCACGCCCTCGTAGCTCAGCGGATAGAGCATCGGCCTCCGGAGCCGTGTGCGCAGGTTCGAGTCCTGCCGAGGGCGCCGATCGCGAGAGATCCCACACTGCCGAGGGCGCCAATGCAGGCCATGCTCTTGCCGGGTCCGCACCAGGACCTCGTGTGGTCCGAGGTGCCGCGGCCGATCCCCGACGAGCAGCAGGTGCTCCTCCGGGTCCGGGCGTGCGCGGTGTGCCGCACGGATCTCCATATCGTCGATGGGGAGCTCGATCGCCCGAAGCTGCCGCTGATCCTCGGTCACGAGATCGTCGGTGTCGTGGAGGAATGCGGCGCACGCGTCGACCGCTTCGCAGTCGGCGACCGGGTCGGCGTGCCCTGGGTCGCATGGACGTGTGGCGAGTGCTCGTTCTGTCGATCCGGGCGGGAGAACCTCTGCGATCGAGCCCGGTTCACCGGCTACGACGTCGATGGCGGGTACGCCGAGCTCACGAGTGCCGATGCCCGGTTCTGCTTCGCGCTGCCCGACTCGTACTCCGACGACGCCGCCGCGCCGCTGCTCTGCGCCGGGCTCATCGGGTATCGGACCCTCCGGCTCGCAGGCGACGCGGAACGGGTCGGCCTCTACGGTTTCGGTGCCGCTGCGCACATCATCGCCCAGGTGCTGGTGGACCAGGGTCGCGAGTTCTACGCCTTCACGCGGCCCGGCGACGTTCCCGCCCAGGACTTCGCCAGGAGCCTGGGCGCCGCGTGGGTGGGTGGTTCCGACGCCCCGCCACCCGACCGCCTCGACGCCGCCCTGATCTTCGCGCCGGACGGATCGCTGGTGCCGCGGGCGCTCCGAGCCGTCGAGAAGGGCGGCACGGTCGTGTGCGGCGGGATCCACATGAGTGACATCCCTGCGTTCCCGTATGCCGACCTGTGGGAGGAGCACGTCATCCGGTCGGTCGCGAACCTGACACGACGAGACGGCGAGGAGTTCCTGAGTCTGGCGGCGCAGGTCCCGATCGAGACCCACACGACCGGCTACCCGCTCGATCGGGCGAACGAGGCGCTCACGGACCTCCGAGCCGGCAAGGTCGAAGGCGCCGCGGTGCTGCACCCGTGACCAGTCCGCCGGGAGCACCACCCCTCACCCGCCGTCGCCGTCCAGTGCCCGACAGGTCGCGCCGGCACAACGTCCGAGCGCCGCGAGCCGATCGTGCAGGCGTTGCAGCAGCGCCGGATCGGCGGTGCGGACGAGATCGTGCAGCTCGTGGGGATCGTCTCGCAGGTCGTAGAGCTGGCGCGCGCCCCCCGAGTACTCGGCGTAGAGGTACCGCGAGGTGCGGATCGCCTGATAGCTCGGGACGAAGACGTCGAGGGACAACCGCGACCGGGGCACGTCCGCGAGCGCCGCGCCCGCGTAGCCGGCGTCGTCGTCGGGCTCCGACGGAGCGTCCGGAGCATCCTCACGGTACGGGTCCTGATCGGGCGGCAGCCGCGGTGGGTGCACCAGCT
The DNA here is from genome assembly GCA_963720675.1 of uncultured Acidimicrobiia bacterium. GTDB lineage: Bacteria > Actinomycetota > Acidimicrobiia > IMCC26256 > PALSA-555 > JALHSW01. The sequence continues at coordinate 1,575,574 of CAVRGH010000010.1, forward strand.
CGTAGTGCTCGATCAACGCGACGTCGCGCCAGTCGGCCGGCGGTGGGTCGCCGCCGAGGAGCGGCACCAGCGAGCGACCGTCGACGAACTCCGGGATGGGAGCGCCGGCGAGCGCGGCGATGGTCGGTGCGAGATCGGTCGTTGCCGTCATCGCGTCGACCCGAGCACCACTCGGGACACCGGGGCCGCGCACCACGAGCGGGACGCGGATGTCCTCCTCGAACGGGGTCTGCTTGCCCGGGGGCAGCCGATGCTGGCCCAGGTGGAAGCCGTTGTCCGAGGTGACGACGAGGTAGGTGGAGTCGAGCCGGCCGCTCGCACGGAGCGCGTCCACGACCGAGCGGATCATGTCATCGACGGCCAGGAGGTCCTGCAACCGCTTGCGGTACAGCGCGTCGGTGTAGTCGACGACCGGGGGCGAGAGCGGCGGGCGCGTCCTGAGCCAATCGGGTTCGGACCTCCCCGCGCGCCGATCGAACGAGGCGGTGCGCGGTGCACGGGCTCCGGCGAACCGGTTCGCGAAGCGGGGGGCCGGCGTCGCCGGTTGATGGGGCACGTACGGCGCGATCTCGAGGAAGAACGGCTCGGTCGCCGAGGCCCGGCGCACGAAGTCGACGGACTTCTGGGTCAGCACGTCGACCATGTAGTCGCGTGCCTTCGTCCCGTACCGGACCTCACGACCGTTCTCGTTCATCACGTACCCCAGCTCGCGGTACGGGTTGCCCGCGACCGGACTCGCCCACTCGTCCCAGCCGGGGGGGATGTGACCCCGGTTGGTGCTCTTCGGATACCCGTTCAGGTACTTGCCGAACAGTGCGGTGCGGTACCCCGCGTCGTGGAGCCACGTCGCGACGGTGCTCTGCTCGTCACCCGCGGCGATGAACCGCTCGAACCCTCCCCGCGGCGGTTCGTTCCCGAGGGTGCCGTGGTTGTGGACCAGCTGGCCCCTGAGGATCGAGGCGCGCGACGGGCAGCAGAGCGAGTCGGTGACGAAGTGGTGCGTGAAGGTCGTGCCCCGCTGCACCAGCTCGTGGTCGAACACCGGGAACCGATGGGCATCGAAGTAGGACTGCGCGTCGAGGTCGTCCAGGAGGATCATGACGACGCTCGGACGTTCGGGCGTCGAGTCCGGGAGCCGCGGCCGCGGTTCGCGCGCCGACGCTCCCGCCGAGGGCCACGCCCAACACGAGCACCGATGCCAGCAACCTCACGTCCCGACCCTACGGCCCGGGTCGTCGCACCCTCGGACTCGCTCGGGGAGCAACGGCCCGGGCCGGGGATGCGGGTCCGATGGAGGCATGTCAGCATGCCTCCGTGACCGCGGACCCCGGCGCGAGGACGGCGACGACGATGAAGGACTGGCGGGGGTTGCGCCCGACTTCACCGCCCACCTCGACGGCATGATCGCCGAACGCAGGGCGGCGTCGAACCCGCCCGACGACTTCATCACCCGGCTCATCGACACCGAGGTCGACGGCGAGCGGCTCACCGACCTCGAGATGCGCACGCAGCTCGCGTTCCTGCTGATGTCGGGGAACGAGACGACCCGCCACCTCATCGGGAACATGCTCGAGACGGTGTGCTCCGACCCTGCGCTGTACGCGCGGCTGCGCGCGAGCGCGCCCTGGTGCCGACCGCTGGTGGAGGAGTCGCTGCGTCACGACCCGCCGATCCACGTCCTGATGCGGGACTGCCTGGCGCGACACCACGGTCGACGGCGTCACGATCCCGGCCGGCGTGAAGGTGGCGTTCGGCCTCGCCTCGGCGAACCGCGACGAGCGACACCTACGACGATCCCGACGAGTTCCGGCTGGACCGACCGAGCGCGCGGGATCACCTCGCGCCTCCACCCGAGGCTTCAAGCGGCCCGGAGCTGCCCGTCCGTGATCTCCAGCACCCGGTCGCAGTAGTGCGTCATTCGGGAGTCGTGCGTCACCACGACCGCTGCGGTCCCGCGGCGTTTCACCTCGTCGACGATCAGGCGCATCACCTGGTCGCCGAGCTTGGTGTCGAGTGCGCTCGTCGGTTCGTCGACCAGGATGAGCTTGGGCTCGTTCATGAGCGCACGACCGATCGCGACCCGCTGGCGCTCACCACCGGAGAGCTGCGCCGGGAGGTTCGTGGCCCGCTCCGCCAGACCGAGCTCGCCGAGGAGCCGATCCGCGCGCTCGCGCGCGTTCGATTCGCCGCGTCGACCCGCGAGCTCGGACGCAATCATGACGTTCTCCCGGGCGGTCAGAAACGGCACCAGGTTCACCGCCTGGAACACGAAGCCGACCTCGTCGCGTCGGAATCGCGTCAGCTCCTTCGCGCCGTACTCGGTGATGTCGTGCTCACCGACGACCACCGAGCCCGCGGTCGGGGAGAGCAGCCCCCCGGCGATCGAGAGCAGGGTGGTCTTCCCTGAACCGGACGGCCCGACCAGCGCGACGATCTCGTCGTCGCCGACCGTGATCGTGGCGTGATCGAGCGCGACGATCTCGGCGTCCCCCTGCTCGTACACCTTGCGGATGTCAGTCAGTTCGAGGGCAGGCACCAATCGGCTCCTTTGGGACTCAGACCCCGGCGCCGATGACCGACGCGGGATCGACCTTCACGATGCGACGCAACGAGATCGCGCCGCCCAGCAACGCCATGAGCACGACCCCCACGGCGACGAACACCGCTCGCGACACGGTCAGCTGCAGGGGCACCTGCGGCGGGATCGCCAACGACAGCAGCACGGCGGTCGCCCCGCCCAGGAGGAACGCGACGGCAGACACCACCAGCGCCTGCGTGACCAGACCGGCGATGAGCTGACGCGAGGAAGCCCCGATCGCCTTGAGCACGGCGAAGATGCCGATGCGCTCGAGCGTGAGGAGCGCGAAGAACAGGGCGACGACCACGCCGGCCACGAGGAACGTGACCGAGATGATCTGCGTGAACGTGGCCTTCTGCTCCTTGATTCCCGGGAGCGCGAGCACCGACTCGTCGGCGGTCAACGTGTTCGTCGCACCGGCGGTCTCGGCGTCGATGCGCCGCGCGACCTGCTCGGGGTCGGCGCCCGGCGCGACGCGCACGGTGAGGACCTGGAACGTGTCGGCGCCGACGGTGGATCCCGGGCGCGACTTGTCGAGCACCTCCCGCCAGGTGTCGGGCTCGACCCACAGCCCGCCCTGCTGGAGGAAGTTCGTGTCGTCGACGAACCCGCGCACCCTCAGCGGTACGCGTGCCGGACCCAGGAGCAGCACGTCGCCCGCGTCGACACCCGAGGCTTCGAGCTGACGATCCGCCCAGGCCTCACCTGGTGGCGGCGGCGCGGGGACGCCCGAGACCGCCCCCTGGTAGCCGGCGACGGCTGCGTCCGCGATCTCGCTCTCCCCCGGCACGCGTGCACCGACGAGCGCGAAGCCGAGCCCGTAGGTCCGCCGGACTCCGGGGACCGACTCGATCTCGGCGCGCAGCTCGGGATCGATCCGCGACCGAATGACCGAGTCGCGGCTGGACTCGGAGTAGACGACCAGGTCGGCATCCTGCGCGCGCAGCGCGCCGGTCGATCCGAGGTACAGGCCGTCGAGCAGGCCACCGAGGAACAGCAGGAGCATCACCAGGAGCGCGAGCGCTGCCGTCGTGGGAACGAATCGTCGGGTGCTGCGGCGCAGCTCCCGGAGTGCGAGCCTCATCGTGCGGCTCCCGTCGACACTGTCGCCTCGGCCGGATCGATGCGCAGCACGCGACGGATCGCGGCGAGTGACGCGACGATGGCGAGGACCGCGACCGCGGCGCCGCGGCTGACCACGGTCGAGAGCTCGAACGAGATCGGGAAGTTGGGGCTCGACGCCTGCGCAGCGAGCGCCAAGAGGACGGCGCCGAACACGATCCCGCCGAGGACGACTGCGACGACCTGCACCAGCAGCGACCGGGTGAGGAAGCCGGCGTCGGCGCCGATCGCGCGCAGCAGCGTGAGCGAGGTGGACTTCTGCACCGTGAGAATCACGAAGAAGATCCCCACGACCAGGGTCACCACGACGAACGCGAGGGTGAGGATGATCGTGAACGAAGTCGTGACCCCCGAGACGCCCGGCAGCGAGTCGGCCGCGGTCGCACGATCGAGCGCTTCGACGCCCGGCACCTGCCGCGTGATGCGGTCGGCGAGTGCCCCCGGATCGACCCCGGGCTTCGGCGCGACTGCGACGATCGACGGGAGGATCACGGTGGCGTCCGGGCTCTGGACGCGCGAGGCGGCCTCGAAGGTGCGGTACGACGTGAAGATCGTCGGGCTCACGCTGAAGCGACTCTCCGACGCCAGCCCGACGATGCGAATCGGTGTGGTGCCCTCGGGTCCGAGCACCTGCACGCGGTCCCCGATGCCGAGTCCGCGGTCTGCGTCGATGTCACTCGCGACGCCCTCGCCCGCGCGTCGCGGCAGGCGACCATCGTCCAGGCGGGTCGGCGCGCCCGGACCGCCGAGGACGTAGCCGAAGAGCGATGCGTCGAGCGTCTCCTCCGACGTCCGGATCGTGAAGGTGCCCTGGCCGAGCGGCTCGGCTCGCTCGACGCCGCGGACCGCGGCAGTCTGCGCGACCTGCTCGGGGGTGACGACGCTCCCCTCGAGGTTCTTGCGGGCCTCGTCGTTGTAGACCACGACCTGGGCCGACTGGTGCTCCAGCGCACCCGAGAAGAACCCGAGCAGGGTGGTCAAGAGCGTCTGTTGGAACAGGATCAGGAAGACGAGCAGCCCGACGGCACCCATCAGCATCCCGAAACGCACCTTGGCGCGCCGCATCTCCCGGAGAGCGAGGCGCATGATCAGCGCTGCCGCGGTGGACGGACGGCCGGTGCGATCCGCTCGATCGCGGCGAGGGCCGCGCGTGCGTCGGTACCGGTCCAGCCGTCGGCGCCGATGCGCTCGGCGTGGCGCGCGTCTGTGATCGCACCACCGCCCACGAGCACCGCCGCGCCGACACCGGCGCCTTTGATCGATGCGATGGTCGCCGCAAGCTCCCGGTCGCGACCCGAGATCGATGCGCCGATGCACACCGCGACGAGGCGATCCGCAACCCGCGCCGCGTCGGCGAAGGACTCGGGCGGCGTGTCGGCTCCGAGGTCGACGACGCCGAAGCGCGCGTCGCGGAGCAGGTCCGAGAGGATCGCGGAAGGGAGCGCGTGGGTCTCGCCTCCCGGAGCCCCCAGGATGACCGTGCCGCGCGTCCGGCCGCGATGGGTGAACTGGGGACCGAGCCGCCCGATCAGACGTTGCGCCACCACCGTCGCACGATGCTCGTCGGCGACCGTCAGCTCGCCGGCCGCCCATCGTTCACCGATCGACTGCAGCGACGGAACGACGAGCTCCAGGTGAATCTCGGCCGGAGTCGCGCCGGACGCGAGCGTCCGCTCGACGACGCTCCACGAGCCCACGACGTCGCCCGCGACCATGCGCCGCTCGAGGCGTTCACGTGCCAGTGCGCGTGTCCCGCGCGGCGCGGGTCGGGAGCGTGGCTGGCGGAAGCGATCGAGGTCGGCGGGGTCGATTCGCCACTGCGCGCCATCACGGCTCGCGGGCAGTCGGCCCGTGCGCACGTAACGGTACGCAGTCATGTAGTGGACGCCGAGCTCCGCAGCGGCAGCAGTCAGGCTGATGGGCGCTCGACGCTCCATGACCTTCCTCATGTCCCTCGCTGCTCCTACCGATGATGATCGCACGACGTTGGTCGTCCTCGAGGTGTTGGCGGTGTGGGAGGGGGTGGGTGCGGGGCGTCGGGGCCCCCTCCCACACCGCGATCTTCTAGGCCGACGGCTGCAGGACTCCGTCGATCACGTGCACGACCCCGTTCTTCGCCTTGAGGTCCGTCGCGGTGATGTTCACCACGTTGCCGTTGGCGTCCGTGATCGTGGCCGTTCCGTCATCGTTGACCGTGACCGTGAGGTCCTCGCCCTGCACGGTCGTGACGACCTGCTCACCCGGCTGGAGGTCCTTCGCGAGGATCCGGCCGGACACGACGTGGTACGTGAGGATGTTCCCCAGTGCATCCGGGTCCTCGAGGAGCGCGTTCAGGTCGGCTTCGGGGACCTCGGCGAACGCCGCGTTCGTCGGAGCGAAGACCGTGAACGGACCCTTGCCCTTCAGCGTCTTGACGAGGTCGGCGGCGCCGACCGCCGTGACCAGCGTGGAGAAGTCGTCGCTGCTCTTGGCCACGGCGATGACCGTCTTGGGCTTCTTCTTCTCGCCGGCCGAGACCGCGGCGGGCGCGCTCGAGCCCGAGGCGGCGAACGCCGTGCCGCCGAGCGCCGAGACGCCGACCGCGACGCTCAGCGCGGCGACACCCAGGATGCGTGCGGGATTCCGGTGGGACATATGGGGACCTCCAGGTCGAGGCCGGACGGGTGTCCGGCGACTCCCTGGTAATTAGGTGCTAAGTACCCTACCGGATTGCCGGAAGCGGAAGAAATCGGGAGGGGCGGGCCACACCCTCGGTAGCGTGCACGCGCGATGACCGACTGGCGGCGAGTGCGACTGGGGGTCATGACGCTCGCCGGCATCATGCTCCTCGGGACGCTCGGCTACGTGGCGTTCGGCTTCAGCCTCCTCAACGCGCTGTACCAGACGGTGACCACGGTCTCGACCGTGGGCTTCCGCGAAGTCGAACCGTTGACGGACGGCGCCAAGGTCTTCACGATCGTGCTCATCCTCCTCGGGGTGGGGACCGCGCTGTACACGTTCAGCGTGCTCATCGAGACGGTGCTCGAAGGACAGCTCAGCGGTGTGTTCAGGAGGCAACGGATGGACCGTCGGATCGACCGCATGCACGACCACGTCATCATCTGCGGCTGGGGGCGAGTGGGGCGCGCGATCGCGCGCGAGCTGATGTCGGCCGATCAGGAGCATGTCGTCATCGACCTGGACCCGGAGAGGATCAAGCAGTCGACCGCGGCCGCGGTCCTCGGGGATGCCACCGACGACGCGGTGCTCGAGCAGGCCGGCGTCCACCGGGCGCGAGCCCTCGTCGCCGCGCTCGAGAGCGACGCAGGGAACCTCTTCGTCACGCTGAACGCCCGGACCGCGAACCCCGACCTCTTCATCGTCTCGCGCGTCCGCATCGAGAAGAACGAGGACAAGCTGCAACGTGCCGGTGCCGACCGGGTCGTCAACCCACAGAGCATCGGCGGCGCGCGCGCCGCGGCCTTCCTGCTCCAACCCCACGTCACGGAGTTCCTCGACGTCGTGATGCGAGATCGCGACATCGAGTTCCGGCTCGAGGAGATCACGGTGCCGCCGGGCTCTCCCCTCGCCGGGCGCAGCATCCGCGAGGCACAGGTGCGGGATCAGACGGGTGCCCTGGTGCTCGCGCTCCGTCAACGCGACGGTGCGTTCCTCACCAACCCGGGCCCCGAGCTCGTGCTCGAAGCCGGCCAGATCCTGATCGCGATCGGCACGAAAGCCGAGCTCGATGCACTCGAGGTGCTTGCCGGCGACCGAGGCGCGGATTCCCCGACGCCGCGCCCCGTCGGACCGGCGTGACCTCGACGGCAGTGCGCCTCAGGTCGAGCGTCGATCCAGCGCGGCATGGGCCGCGAGCAGCCGCTCGCCGGGTGACCGGCCGTCGGCATCCTCGCCGGAGAGCTCGTCGGCCCAGCCGAGCAACGTCTCCAGCTGCGGAAGCGCTGCTCCTCCGACCGACGCTTCCGCGCCGCGCCGGATCTCGCCCGTCGTGCCGTCGATCGACAGCACGTCGCCTTCACGAAGCACGACCCCGCCGATCCTGACCTCGTTCCCGTCGAACACCAGGGCTTCGGCACCAACCACCGCCGGGATCCCCCAACCGCGTGCGACGACCGCGGCATGGCTCACGAGGCCACCCCGTGCGGTCAGGATCCCCTCCGCGACCTGCATGCCGTGCACATCCTCCGGGGATGTGTCCGCCCGAACCAGGAGCACCCGGTCGCCCCGTTCGACGGCGTCGACGCACGCGTCGGCCGACAGGCACACCCGACCGGTCGCGGCACCGGGCGAAGCGGCAAGACCGGTCGCGAGCACCTCGCCGCCGCCGAGCGTGCCCCGGGCCAGGTGCTCGAGCTGCTCGGGGCGCACGCGCCGGACCGCCTCGGCCGGGCTGATCTGCCACGAGTCCTGCTCGACCAGGTCGACCGCGATCCGGACCGCCGCGGCCGCCGTGCGCTTGCCCACCCGGATCTGGAGCATCCACAACCGACCGGACTCGATGGTGAACTCCGTCTCGCAGAGGTCCTGATAGTGCGCCTCCAGCCGGTCCATGATCTCGAGGAACTCCGCGTGGGCCTCGGGGAACCGGCGCCGCAGGTCGTCGAGGTCTTCGGTCCGGCTCTCGCCGTCGACGACGTCCTGACCCTGCGCCTGCACCAGGAAGTCCCCGTACGCGCCCGGCTCACCCGTCGCGGGGTTGCGACTGAAGGCCACCCCGGTCCCCGAGTTGGCGTCGCGGTTGCCGAAGACCATGCACTGCACGTTCGCGGCCGTCCCGAGATCGTCCGCGATCGCGTCGTGCCGTCGGTACGCACGGGCCCGTTCGCCATCCCAGGATGCGAACACCGCTTCGATGGCCGCGCGCAGCTGCCCACGCGGCTCGGGCAGCGGGCGGCCCGAAGCCGCCTCGAGCGACGCGAGGAGATCGCGGCACAGTGCCTCGAGCTCGTCCGGGCCGAGCGACCCGACGTCGGGGCGATCCGAACGTGCCAGGGCTTCGGCCTCGATCTGCCGGAACGGCGCGGGATCGAGGCCGAGCACCACCTCTCCGTACATGGTGATGAAGCGTCGGTACGAGTCCATCGCGCATCGCTCCCCCACGTGGCGAGCGAACCCGCCGACCGTCGCGGGAGTGAGGCCGAGGTCGAGGACGGTGTCGAGCATGCCCGGCATCGACCGCGCCGCTCCCGACCGGACGCTCACGAGCAGCGGATCGTCGGGATCGCCGAAGCGCCGGCCGACGGTCGTCTCGAGGCGCTCGAGGGCAGCGGCAACCTGCGCGTCGAGTCCGGCCGGCCACCCCTCGGCCCGGTACGTCCGGCAGGCCTCGGTGGTGATGGTGAACCCCGGGGGGACCGGCAGCGCGAGGACCGACGTCATCTCGGCGAGGTTGGCGCCCTTTCCCCCGAGCAGATCCACGAGCGCGCGCGGCTCGTCGTGGTGATGCTCGAACGGGTACACCAAACGTTCCGGATCTGTGCGCGAGGAGGCCGCGGGCGGCGTTCGATCGTTCACGCGGACGACCCGTGCATCGGCGGCGGTACGCCCGGCGCCCTGAAGGCTGGCCGGTGATGGATGCGGGCCCGCGGCGTGGTGACCATAATCAACTTACCTCGTATACTATTCAGGACGCGCAGGTTCGGCGCCGGGCCACGGTGCGGCGGTCGCGCGGGCGCCCGACCGTCCAGGAGAGCGGACTCAGTGAACACCCCACCCGAGCTCCTCCTCCATCACCTCGTCATCAAGGGTCTGGCCGACGCCGACGCGCTGGGGCGGTGCAGCGGCCTCGCACCCGACGAGGTCGACGCAGCGCTGGCGACGTTGCTCGCCGATGACCTGGTGCTCGAACGGACCGGCCGGCTGAGCGGCTTCGCGCCGACACCGTCCGGTCGGGAAGCAGACAAGGTCGCCACGGCGAGCGGACAGCCTCCGCCTGCGACGCGACGAGCTTGCAGCCTGGTACGGCCGCTTCGAGGAGGTCAACGCGCAGTTCAAGGAGCTCTGCGCGGCGTGGCAGATCGTCGACGGACCCGGGGAACCGGTACCCAACGACCACACCGACGCGGCCTACGACGCGGCGATCGTCGAACGCCTCGCGGTCGTGCACGAGACGACCTACGCGATGCTCGGCGAAGTGGGAGACGCGCGACTGGATCGGTATGCCGAGCGACTCGCCGAGGCCGAGGCGGCAGTCCGCTCCGGCGACATGCGTCGCTTCACCACGCCGCTGAACGACTCCTACCACGACATCTGGATGGAGCTGCACCACGATCTCCTCGCCAGCTTCGATCGCGAGCGAACGGCCGCTGACGCCTGAGGGACGAGCGGACCGGACCTCGTCGGCTGCGCACGCGGGTGCTCACGCTAACGTCGTCGGCGTGAGCGGAGGGATCGTGCTCGAGCTCGGCCACCCGTCGATCGGTCGCGAGGCCCGGGCGTTCGAGCTCGTCAACACCTTCCTGGCGTCGGTCGAGCAAGCACTGTCGGAGCAACGGCTCGAAGCGTTCCGGTGGTACGGGCTCGAGGACGGGGACCTCGTCCAACGAGCGGCGATCATCGTGCTCGAGGGCACACCCCCGCAGATCGACCAGTTCGCGGCGTCGGAGGAGTTCCGAGAGCTGCGGTACGCCGCGCCGTCGTTCCTCCAGGCGTTCCGCGTCTCGCGCGCCCGGCCGACGGACACCATCGAGCCCGGCGCGGAGTCGCTGCTCACCACGATCCTGACCCGCTGGGGTCTGGTGGACGAGTGACGGTGCCCTCCGCGATGGAGCCTGGCCCGACGGAGCCTGCCCCGATCCAACAGGACGGCCCCTCGCCGAACAGCGCGAGCGCGGTGCTGGAGCTCATCGTGCACCACGCCCATGAGGGCACCTACGAAGGGTTCCTCCACCAGCTCGGCGCGGAGCTGGGACTGTCGCCGACGCAGGTCTCCCGGGCGGTGCGAGCCCTGCGCGACGCTGACCGCATCGAGGTCCTCCAGCGGGGCCATGGCGCGCACCCGAGCCGGCTCCGGGTGCTCTCGCCCGAGCCACTGAGCTCGGAGCGAGAGCGCGCGGTGCGACCGGCCCTGGCCGACCGACTGCTGGTGCACCTCAACGACCTCTCGAGTGGTGGCGTCGTCGAACACCCGCTCGTCGAGGTCGCGCGTGAGCTCGACGTCGGCGCGCCGAGCGTCAGCCGTGCGCTCGGCCGGCTCGTCGACGCCGGCCTGGCTCGCGTCGACCGGGTCGGCACCCGCGGCCGGCCCACCCGCATCGCGCTGGTCGAGGCCGGTGACGACCACGGGGACGACCACGGCAGCGACGATCTCGCGCAGCTCAGGGCGGAGAACGACCGCCTGCTCCGAGAGGTTGCTCGACTGCGCGAACGGCTCGATGGCCCGAAGCCCTGACGATCAGATCAGGTCGAAGCGCTTCATCCCGAGCACCCGCCGCAGGAACCTCGGCGTGTGACGCCGGATCCGCCAGAGCGCCTTGGCGCTCACGGTGGGAAGGACGAGGAACCGGCCTTTGTCGAGACCGCGCTCGACCGCGACGATGACGCTCTGTGCCTCGATCGGCATCGCGCGCTTCTGAGCGTCGGCTTCGTGGAAGAAGTCGGGAAGCATGGGCGTCCGTACGGCCGGGGGGCACACGCACGCGAACGTCACGCCGCGACCGCGGTTCTCCATCCAGAGCGCCTCGCTGTAGGCCACGACCGCGAACTTCGTCGCGCAGTACGCACCCATCTTCGGCTGTGGGATCCAGCCCGCGAGTGATGCGAAGTTGACGAGCTGACCCTGCCCACGCTCGAGCATGCTCGGGAGCGTGGCCGCGGTGACGATCACCGTCCCCCCGTAGTTCACCTGCATGAGCCGCAGGATCTCCTCCGGGCTCTGCTCGACGAGCGGGCCGACCCGGGCGAGCCCCGCGACGTTCATCACTCGATCGAGCGGTCCGAGGGCCCGCGTGATGTCGGCGACCGTGCGCCGCACCTCGGACCCGTCCGTCACGTCGCAGACGTACGTGCTGATGAGGTCACTCCGAGCCGACGTCGTCGTCAGGCCCGCTTCGTTGACGTCGAGCGCAGCGACCGCGACACCACGCTCCGCGAGGTGCCACGCGGCAAGCTGGCCCATGCCGCTCCCCGCGCCCGTGATCAGTGCGGTGGCAGGTTGCATCCCGTGACCTCTCTCCTGTGCGGCATGCCGTAGGTGGCCTCGAGCAGGCGCGACGAGTCGAGCCGCCGCTACTGGGCCGGCGCGACGTGCACCTCGAGGCGGTCCGAGAGGTCGACCTCGACGACGGCGCGGCCGGCCTGATCCGCCTCGAACGACGGCACCACCGCGCCGCGAGCCCGGTAGCGATCTCCGGACCGGAGGCCCTCGAGCTGCAAGGAGCACCGGCCGCCGCCCGCCCCCGGGCGGAGCACCAGCTCGAGCGCGACGCCGTCGCTCACTGCCCGGGCGACGAGCACGTCGGGGTACGGAGCCTCGGTCAAGCGCGGGCCGTCGAGGTGCGCCGGGTCGGGTCCGCGGTTGACGAGATCGTGGAACGCGCCGCGGCGCCCGAAGCGAGCCAGCAGCAGCATCGCGTTCGCCTGGGTCGACGCCCGCGTGTAGCGCCGCACTCCGTCGACCGTGGTCGGTGCGAAGTGCGCGTCGGCCGACCCTTTGAGCGCGTCGTAGACGTCGTCGTCGCCCATCTCACGCGCCGCGGCCATCACGATCCCGTGCGGCGACACGTCGGAGCGGCGGTAGTTGCCGACATCGAGCTTGTCCCAGCCTCGGAGCTCGAGGTGCGGGGTCCCGTCGTCGTTGATCGAGACGAACTCCGTGCGCACGAGGGTCCAGGTGCGCACGGCGATGTCGGGCATGCTCGGATTCAGGAACAGCGCCATCCCGGCATCGGCCATCGTCGAGGTGAGCATCGGGATCGTCAGGCCGAGCCGACTCGAGCGGATCGCCGTGATCCGTCCGTCGGCGGTCAGGAACTCGACGTCGATCGAGTGGCGGTACTTCTCCGCCACCTCCGGCGCGTAGCTGGAACCGTGCAGGCGGTCGTGTAGCAGCAGCGTGTTCATCCCGAACGTGTTGCAGGCCGCGTAGATCCAGTTGGGCTCGCAGGGGAACATTCCGAAGGGGGACTTGACGAAGTTGCGATGCACCACCTCCGCGATGCTGTGGAAGTCGTACTCGAAGGCACGTCGCTGGTTCCACCGGAAGGTCACCGATCCGGGTGCTTCGTAGCGTTGATCGCGCGTGTTCGACTCGTATGCGCCGAGCATCACACCGAGGTAGCCCGACACCATGATGTCGTCGCGGCGGATCGGGTCGGGGTTGGCATCGAGGTTGCCCCAGAGGTTCTCCCACTTCCAGAACCCCCACACTCGCCGGTTCGTCATCTTCTCGATGAGGTTGCGCTGCGCCTGGGCCAGGTACCCGGTGAACGCGGGTGTGCGGTTCGCGTGCATCAGCGCCAGGGCGTAGTGCTGGAAGTTGAGCTGGTAGCGCACGGCCGAGGTCTGGAACTGGTCGATCCAGTCGTATCCCTCGAACTCGTCGACCGGCTGGAGCGCGAGGTCGAGGGCCGAGCGCGCGGCGGCGAGATCCTCGACCGATGATTCGGCAACCTCGGGTCGGGTCGCGGGCGGCCGCACCGGCGACGCCGCGAGTGCCGACAGGTATTCGTTGCGATCCCGGCCGCGCTGCTTGGCAGCACGGAAGGTCACGCGCTGTCCGATGAGTCCGAGTACGAGCATCGCGCCCAGCAACACCGGCACGAACCACTCCGCCCACTCCCACAAGCCGGTGTGCACGCGGAGCGCTGCGAGTCCGGCGGCTCCGACCCACACGAGCGGTGGAGCGAGGATGTTGCCGGCGCCGAACCAGGCGACGAACGCGATTGCGAACAGCACGAGCGTCAGCGCGACGAAGACCGGGTCGGACGTGTAGAGGAAGCCGCCGCCCGGCAGCAACAGGCCGAGCCCGAACGCCTTCCACCCCGGGGCCGCGTCGAGGACGACGAGGCCGAGGCCGAGCAGCCACACCACCCCGAATCCGACCGCGGTCCGGCGGAGCCGAGCCGCGACGAGTGGTCCGTGCAGTCCGGGGCGTTCCGGGATCAGGTACGACGCGTGCTCGTCGGACCGCGGGATCGAGTCCAACGCCATGGTGGCCTCCCCCCGGGTCAGGTCCGGCAGTCCTCGAATCAGTCGTATCCTATACAGGTTTCGCCGGCAGCACACCGGGCGTACACTGCGCGGGTGCCGTGTTGCATCCTCGCCGCGTTCCTCTTCGGCCTCGTCGTCCAGACGGTGCGCAGGATGCGCGGGCGGGACCCCGAGCCGACGCCGGTGATCCCGACGCCCCGCATCCCCGGGCCCACGCCGTCGCGCCCGTCGGAGCCCCGAGCGCTCGCGGGTCAGCGTCCGTAGAGCAGGCGGATCACGCGCTCGAGCAGGCGAGGCGACGGTCGGCGTGCGGTGAACATGAGGCCGGCCAGGCTCGGCATGCGCATCGAGACCGGCTCCACGACCGACGTCGCTCGCGAGAACTCTCGCAGCCCTTCCGCGCCCTGGAGGCGCCCGAACCCTGACTGCTTCGTCCCCCCGAACGGGAGCGCAGGGACCGCAGCACCGACCATGGCGTCGTTGACGTTGACGCCGCCGACCTCGAGCCGAGCGAGCACGCGCTCGGCCCGCGCCCGGTCCGACGTGAAGACGCTCCCGTTGAGGCCGTAGTCCGACGCGTTGGCGAGCTCGACGGCGGCATCCTCGTCGTCGACGCGCACGATGCACAGGACCGGGGCGAAGTTCTCCTCGACGATGATCGGCGAGTCGAGCGGAGCGTCGAGCACCACGGTGGGTTCGAAGAACTTCTCGCCGGCAGGACTCCGATGTCCCCCGACGACCACGCGCGCGCCGCGGGCGACGGCATCGGCGAGTCGGTCCTCGACGATGCCGATCTGAGACCCCCGAGTCATCGAACCGACGTTGTCGCCTGCACCTGACCCGACGTGCAGCCCTCGAGTGAGGTCGACCACCCGATCGACGAACTCCTGGTAGCGCTCGTCGACCACGAGCGCACGCTCGGAGGCCATGCAGGTCTGTCCGGCGTTGGAGAACGCGGCACCCACCGCGGCGCGCGCGGCCTCATCGATGTCGGCGTCCTCGCACACGATCATCGCGTCCTTGCCGCCCAGCTCGACCACGGTCGGGAGGAGCTCCTCCGCCGCGGCGGCGAGGATCCGGCGCGCCGTGCCGGTGCTCCCCGTGAACGCGAGCTTGTCGATGCCGGCATGGATCAGCGCCTCGCCGACCCGCCCGTCCCCGGCGGCGAGCTGGACGAGCGGTCGGCCGGCGTCGTTGATGACCTCCGCGAGCAGCGCTCCGGTGCCGGGCGTCAGCTCGGACGGCTTGAACACCACGGTGTTGCCGGCGGCCAGCGCGAACGGGAGCACCTGGAAGGGGATCCCGACCGGGTAGTTCCACGGCGAGATGACCCCGATGACTCCCAGCGGTGCGTAGCGGATGTGCGCGCGCTTGGCCACGACGGGCCAGGTCCGCACTCGCTGCTCGCGCAACGCCTTCGGTGCCGCGTGGGCCACGTAGCTCAACATCGCGCAGGAGGCGAGCACCTCGTAGAGCGCGTCGGTCAGCGGCTTCCCCGTCTCGCGTGCGGTCATCGCTGCGATCTCGTGCGCTCGTCGGGCCAGGCCGCGACGAACCCGCACCAGGTGCGCTCCCCGCTCCGCGTGGGTCAGGGCCCCCCACGAACGTTGCTCGGCCCGCGCGGCGTCGACGAGCGCGCGGACCTCGCCGGCGTCGGGTCCGACCGGGGCGGCGCTCACGGCTCGAGCCCGGCGTCGATCGACTTCTGGATCGGAGCGCGGTTCAGGGTCGGATCGTCCGGCCTCGTCACGTCGTCGTCGAACCAGGCCTTGCCGTTCGGGTACGGCTTGACCGTGCTCACCGATGTCTGCACCCCGCTCCAACGCAGGGCCGCGTAGCCCAGCGACACCACTCCGTAGACGAGGTGGACGACGACGACCCAGGACAACAGGTACAGCACCCAGTGCTGGCGACGCACCGCGGTCGCGGGACGTGCCTGCACGCGTGGCTCACCCGCCAGGGTCGACGCACCGACACCGGCCATGGCCAGGCCCGCCGGCGCGGTCGCCGGTGCCCGCACGCGGGATCCGGTCGCCCGGTCGACGAGGTTCTGCAGCCGGTCCTCCCCGCGATCGTCGCGGGTGCCCAACAGGTACGCGAGGGGCGCGATGGTCAGGGCCATCGCGAAGCCCATGTAGACGGGCCACTGGGTGTCGGTGCCGGCGCGCAACGTCAGCGGCGCCCAGGTCTGGGTGTACGTCCACAGACCACCGACGGAGATGAAGAAGTTCTCCACGGCGAAATCGAGCAGGAAACCGACCCCGAACCCGGCGAGGAGGAGGGTCGGGCCCATCCGCCATCCCGGGAAGCGCTGCACGAGCGCGCGGGCGAGGCGTACCGCGAGCCAGGCGCCGCCGAAGAAGAACCAGGTGTAACAGAGGGGGATGTGCAACGGGAGGATCGGGATGAGCCGCACCACGGGCAGACCCGTCGGGAAGTGGGGCCATTCGGGCGAGTAGTAGACGAAGGCGCCCCAGTCGATCACGGCCTCCATCCAGCCCAACGAGAGCGTGGCGAGGTACAGGGCCAGCTCGGGGGTCATCCGGTGCTCCCGACGGGCTCGCCGGACCAGGAACACCAGGGTGACCGTGAACAGGAGCACCGTGAGCCCGACGTTGAGCCACAGCCAGAAATGCACGTCATCCCCCGTCGATGCGACGCTCCGCCGCCCAGGACTCGGCGCCATTCGTCTCACCAAGTATGATAAATCACGGCGCGGCAGCCTGCACCGGGCGACCGAAGCCGGAGCAGGTGCAGGAAGCAGGTGCAGGAGAGAGGAGCCGAGGCGTGGATTTCGTCGGCGTCATCGGCGACATCCTCAGCATCGACCCGCTCGCCCGCGCCCTGGTGTTCGACGAACAGTGGTTCACGTACGCCGAGCTGAGCCGGGCCATCGAGCTCCTCGACCGTGACCTCGCCGGGGCCGGGGTGGGCCCAGGCACCCCCGTGGCCGCCGTGCTCCCCAACACGCCCGGTGGCGTCGTCGCGATCCTGGCCGTGCTGTTCCGCCGGGCCTGCCTGGTCCCGCTGTCGCCACGACGCGCGGATGCCGACCTGGCCGCGATCGGTGCGGTCGGTGCGGTCATCCGACCGGCGTCGGCCGACCCGGCCGACCTCACCTGGCGAGTCGAGCGGGGCGACACCGAGGCCCCCACCCGCGACGGGGTGGCATCGCTCGTCGGGACGGCCGGCACCACCGGACCGCCCAAGCGCGTGCCCGTCACGTACGAGTCGATCGACGCGAGCCTCACGGGGACGCGCAGCAAGGCGGGCAACAAGGGCCGCACCGGGCTGCGCGACGACGTCACGATCGTGTGCTTCCCGCTCGCGCACCTGTCCGGCCTCGTGCCCCTGCTCATCACGATCCTGACCGGGCGACGCGTCGCACTCATGGCGAAGTTCGAGCCGCTCGAGGCGGCCGCGATCGTCAAGGCGCACGGCATCACGTCACTCGCGCTCAACCCGACCGCGGTGGCCATGCTGCTCGACAGCGACCTCGACCCGGCCGACCTCGCGACGCTGCGCTTCGTCCGCTCGGGGTCGGCACCCCTCTCCCCCGACCTGGCGGGCGCCTTCAGCGACCGGTTCGGCGTGATGGTGATGCAGGCCTACGGCCAGACCGAGACCGGCGGCGAGGTGATCGGGTGGAGTCCGCAGGAGTGGAACGACTTCGGGGTCGCCAAGCGCGGATCCGTCGGCCGCCCGCACCCGGGGCTCACCGTACGCATCGTCGAACCGGGCGCCGATCCGGAGGCCGGCGGCCTCCCGGTGGGTGCATCCGGCGAGCTCTGGCTGCGCGGCGTGCGAGGGCATGAGTCCTGGCACCGCACGAGCGACATCGCACGGGTCGACGAGGACGGATTCGTGTGGGTGCTCGGGCGGGCCGACGACACCATCATCTGCGGCGGCTTCAACATCGCTCCACTCGCCATCGAACACGTCCTCGAACGGCACCCGGCCATCCAGGAGGCCGCGGTCGTGGGCGCACCCGATCGGCGCCTGGGGCAGATCCCCGTGGCAGTGATCGTCGAGCGGGACGGCACCAGCGTCTCCGACGACGAGCTCGACGCCTGGACTCGTGAGCACCTCGAGCCGTACCAAGCACCCCGGGGGTACGTCCGAGTCTCGGCCCTCCCACGCAACGACGCCGGCAAGGTCCACCGACCGTCGACGCGCGACCACGCCCTCGCGGCGATGAGCGAGTAGTCCGGCGATGGCCGACTCCCCGCGGATAGCGTCAACGTCGATGGTCGCGGCCGAGCGTGTGCGTGTTCCCAAGACTGCCGAGCTCGTGGCGGCCCAGCTCCGACGCCAGATCGTGCGCGGTGAGCTGCAGGAGGGCGACGCGCTTCCTCCCGAGGCGGCGCTGATGTCCGAGTTCGGCGTCTCACGACCCACCTTGCGCGAGGCGTTCCGGGTGCTCGAGTCGGAGTCCCTGATCAGCATCCGTCGCGGCTCGCGGGGAGGTGCGCGGGTGCACGCGCCGAGTGGGGAGGTCGCGGCGCGCTACACGGGTCTCCTCCTCCAGTATCGAGGGGTCACCCTCGGAGACGTGCACGAGGCCCGTCTCGTGTTCGAACCACCGGCCGCGCGGATGATCGCCGAGCTCGCCGACGCAGGCGCCCTCACGGCGCTCGCGCAGGCGCTCGCCGACGAGGAGGCGACGCTCGACGACCCACCGGCGTTTGCACACTCGTCAGCGCACTTCCACGAACAGGTGCTGGAGCTCGCGGGGAACCAGACGATCGCCGTCTTCGCCGGCATGCTCGAATCGATCGTGGAGCTGCACCTCGAGGCCGTCATCAAACACGCCACCGATACGGGTCGGGCAACCGCTCCCCGAGAGCGGCGCACGGCGCACCGCGCCCACGCCCGGTTGGTGGAGCTCGTGACCCAGGGCGAGGGCGCGGAGGCCGAGGCGTTCTGGCGGAGCCACCTCGAGGGCCTCCGGGACTTCCTCCTCGGCGGGTCCGCACCGACGACCGTCGTCGACCTCTTCGGCTGATCGTGCGCGACACGATCGCCGCGGCGTACGAGTCGATCGTCTCCGGCCCCGTGATCTGGGAGACGGATGGGCTGCCACGGCCGCCCGGACAACGTGACCTACCGGGAGGCCCTGCACGCGACCTATCAGGGTCCGTACACCCTCGGGAAGCCGTACGTGCTGGACGGGCTGACGAGCAACACCTCCGGACTGTGGGCAGCGACCCGAGAAAGCCGTACGCGTGGGACGGGCTGACGGGCAACACCTCCGGACTCGTGGGCAGCGACCCCGAGCGCGGCTTCGTCCTGACCATGCCGGCCGGACAGGCCGAGGACGGGTCGTACACGACACGCGACTTCGCCAGCGCGCCCCACGGCGTCGACTACCAGCCGCACTACTCGGAGTGGGAGCAGGACGCCGATGCCCACCCGAACCTGCTGCTCCCCGGACGGACCGCCCGCTTCCAGGGCGCCCGGCTCGAGAGCCTCGGTCTCGGTGACGACCTGCTGGGCACCGGGGGGTGCTGCGTGCAGGACTGGGTCGGCCTCGACTTCGCGACGATGGAGGCGCACGGCAACAAGCGGATGTCCGAGTACAGCGGCGCGGCGTTCTGCTGGCTCCCGTCCCGCTCTCCCCTCGCCCGCGCCGCCCGGTTCGCCGGACGCCGCAAGGACCACCCCCTGACGACCCCGAGGCCGGGCGTCGCACCGCTCCTCGTGATGATGGCGCGCGACAAGGGCTGGATGAAGGGGCGCGTCGTGCACCTCGACCCCGGCGTCCCGCACGAGTTCGCCGCCCACTGGACCGCCGACGCCAGGTCGATCGAGCTGTGGGTCGACGGCGCGCGTGTCCTCGTCGTGCGCGACGGCGACTGGGCGATCCCGCTCGGGCGCCGCACGAAGGGTCGCGTTCGCTTCTCCCGATCGGGGATGCACCTCTGCTGCTGGCAGGACAACGGCGCGGGAACCATGGACGTGCAGGGCGCGGCCGGGCAGACCGATCGTGATCAGGTGTTCACGATCGAGCGATTGTCCGTCATCGCGCCCTGACGCGCCCGACGGTCATACGGCGACGGTCACGCCCGTCGCCGCGAGCGCCGCCCGACATTGCGGGACGCTCTCGAAGCCGATCACGTGGATCCCCAGCTCCGCAGCGGGCGGCAGGTTCTCCTCGAAGTCGTCGATGAAGACCACCTCGTCCGGCGGCAGGCCGAGCTCGGCGAGGAGGAGCTCGTAGATCCGGGGATCCGGCTTGCGGAACCCGACCGCGGAGGAATCGAGCACCACGTCGAAGAGCTCCGCCGGGAGCTGCGCCCGCCAGGTCGCCGCCTCCGCGACGTTGTTCGTGAGCAGGCCCAACGTGTACGACCCGTGCAGCTCGCGGACCAGGGCGAGTGCCTCCGGGGTGAGATCGCTCGCGGCCTCGGTGGTGGCGGCGAGCTCGCGCAGGTCGACGCGGACCCCGTGCGCCTCCTGGACCCGAACGCCCACGCTCTTCCAGAACTCGCGGGCGCCGATCTCGCCGCGCTCGAGGCTGCTGAACACCGGGTCGCCCCGGAAGTAGCGGCTGATGCTCCCCTCGGGGAGGCCGACCGAGACCTCGTAGGCCGCGATCCCGGCGAAGGGAGGTCCGGTGAGCACCCCACCGAGGTCGAAGACGACAGCAGTGACGGTCACGACACGTCGACGGACGCCGACCGCGCGGCGCCGCCCGTCGCGAGCACGGCAGTCGCGGTTCGCGGGCCCTGACCGCCGAGGCGCCGCCGCAGCGATCTGACGCCGCGGATGACCGCGACCGCGATCCCGTCGGGGAGCGTCATCACGACGACGATGAGCAGCAGCCCCGAGATCAGCGCCTGCCAGGCATCGACCTCGCCGAACGTGCCGAAGAACGTGAACACGATCCCGCCGGTGACCAGGGTCCCGGCGGTGATCCCACCACTGACGCTCGCGATGCCACCGATGTACGCGATCGCCACGATGAACACCGACGTGATGGGAGCGAAGCGCTCGAACGCGATCTTGCCGGTCTGGTACGCGAGCACCGACCCACCGAGCGAGGCGATGAACGCGCCCAGGGCGAAAGCCTGGAGCTTGGCCGCGGACACGTTCACGCCGGCCGCCGCCGCCGCCCGTTCGTTGTCGCGAACGGCGAGCATCCGACGCCCCGTCGTGCTCCCACGCAGGTTGCACACGAAGAACGCGCAGGTCCCGAGCACGAGCAGGGCAAAGAGGCCGAAGCGCTGCGGGTGCGCACTCGCGCTGATGGACCAGCCGAAGATCTCCGGCTCGGGAACCCGCAGGCCGTCGAGACCCCCCGACCAGTCGGTGTTCTGGAAGACGAAGCTGTCGATCGCGACTGCCGCGCCGATCGTCACGATCGCGAGGTTCACCCCGCGCACCCGCAGCGCCGGAAGGCCGATCAGGACGCCCACGGGCACGGCGATCAGCGCCGCGAGGAAGATCGAGGCGAGGAGTGGAACGCCGTTCTCCTCCGCGAGCTTCGAGACGGCGAACGCGCCGACGCCCGCGAAGGTCATCTGGGCGAGCGAGATCTGACCGACATACCCGGTGACGACGACCAAGGACAACGCGATGATCGCGCCGATGATCGAGGCCGTGATCGCCGACTGGTTCACCGTGTTCCCGTCGAACACGACGTAGCCCCCCATCACCACCGCACCGACGACGAGTGCGGTGAGGGGTCGGAACCGGCCCGCGGTCGCGAGCGGCGGACGACCGAACGTGAGCGATCCGCGCGGCGGGATCAGCTTCCCGGTCAACACCATCGCCACGATGATGATGATGAAGGGGAGGCTCTCCTTGAGGCCCTGCTGGGGAAACCACGACGGCAGGTCGGACTGGTAGCGAGTGATCTCCGACTGGGCCACACCGATGAGCACGCCGGCCGTCGCGGTGATCCCGAAGGACGAGAAGCGCCCGAGGAGCGCGGCCGCGAGGGCCGGGATGATGAGGAGCGTGAAGGTCGTCGCCGACACCGACGTGATCGGCGCGATGAGGATGCCGGCGACCGCGGCGAGCGAGCAGCCCAGCGCCCAGTTCATGGCACCGATCGCATCGGGCGAGTAGCCCAGCAGGATGGCGCCCTTCTCCGACTCCGCCGCGGCCTGGGTCGCCAACCCGAACCGGGTGAAGCGATAGAGCCCCCAGAGCGCCACCGTCAGGACGACCGTGATGGCGAGCAACCAGAGGCGGTCACGCCCGAAGCTGACGCCCAGCACCTCGATCGTCTCGTTGGGCAGGATCGCCGGCGACGACGGGGTGCCGGCCCCGAAGACGAGGACGGTCGCGGCCTGGAGCGCGAGCAGCAGACCCAGCGTTGCCACCAGCTTCGCCAGCTGGGGCGCGTCGCGCAGCGGTCGGATCATCGCCCAGTAGAGCGCCACCCCACCCAGGCCGGCCAGCACGATGACGACGGCCATCGCCCAGCCCTTGTCCATGCCGCGCTCGGTGAGGTCGATGTACTGGTACGTCGCGAACAGCGCGATCGCCCCGTGCGCGAAGTTGACCACGCCCGAACCCCGATAGACGAGGACGAGACCGAGGCCCAAGATCGCGTACACCGAGCCGGCCCCGAGGCCCAGCACGGCGAAGAGGAAGATGTCCTTCATCCCTCCGCCGGGACCTCAGCGACCGACGAAGCGGGACGGCGACCTAGTTGAAGCCGCTGATCCACTGGTTGTTGTTGGCGTCGACGAACTTCCCGTTCTTGATCTTGATGATCCGCTGATCGGTGTTGTAGACGTGCGTCGGGATGCCGGCGAGGAGCGCGGGGGCATCCTTGTTGAGCTCCGTCGCCATGAAGACGGGGATGCCCGAAGCGTTCGCCAGCGCGTCGAGGACGCCGGCGGCGGTCAGGTCCGGGCCGAGCTCGTCCCCGATCGTCTTGAGCGTCATGACCGTCGAGAACGTCGATGCGGAGAAGCTGCTCGGCTGCTCGCCCTTGGCGAACTTCTTCAGCGCCTTGGTGTAGATCTTGGTCTGCTTGTCCTTGGGCTGGTACCAGACCGTGTCCGAGTTGAACACCGCACCCTCGACCACGGCCTTGTCGACCTTGGAGAAGTCCTTCTCCTCGGCGCAGGACCCGGCACCGGCGAGCGACGCCGTCACCCCGACCTGCGACGCTGCCACCGCGATCCGGGCGCAGTCGACCGACGCGAACAGCACGAAGATCACGTCGGGATCACCCTCGTTCGCCTGCACGACCGCAGGGGTGAAGTCCGGTGCGCCGACCTTCTCGGGGACCTCGGTGACGCTGACCCCCGCCTCCTTCAGCGGATCACCGAGCAGCGCATCCGCCGCGAGCTTCCCCGCGGCGAGGTCGGCATAGATGATCGACGCCGTCTTCACCTTCTTGTCGATGAAGTACTTCGCCAGCGCGGGGAACGCCGACGCCGACCCACCGGTGATCGGATAGCTCGACGGGTCGAGGAACTCCGCGTTGCTGATCGGGAGACCCACGAACGGGATGCCCGCCGCGCCGGTGATCGGGAGACCGTTGTCGCCCCAGGTCGGCCCGAGACCGGTCACCGCGACGACCCCTTCGTCGATGAACTTCTGCGCGCAGGTGGCATCGACCCCGGGGTCGCTCTTGTCGTTGCACCCCACGATCTCCACCGGGCGACCGGCGATCCCGTCCTGGGTGTTCAGGTACTTCCCGGCGACGACCGCCCCGGTCTCCAGCGACGGGAGGTCGATCCCCGAGACTCCGGCGCTGAAGACGACGCCGATCTTGACCGGGTCGCCCGAGGGCTTCTGAGCGGTCGTCGCTCCCCCCACGGTCGCGAAGACGGTGCCGAGCGCAACCATCACCGCGAGCACCAGCACCCTTGACCGTGTCAGCGACATCCGCATTTCCCCCCGGATCGTCGGCCCGAAGGCCGAAGCGAATCGTCTCACTCTATCAACCGATTCCGAGGCCGCAAGGGCGGGCCCCGAACCGTGAATCGGCCCGAACTCTATCCACCGCTCATGCGAACGCTCGCGCGCGTCGCGCTTCAGCCTCGCCTCAGCACCGCCGGATCGAGGTCGTAGAACGAGACGGCCGAGTCGAAGAGCATCTGACGCTGCTGCTCGGTGGTGATGTCGGTCCGGTCGGTGAGCTGCTCGACCGGCCGCCACGTCGACTCGTAGTGGGGGAAGTCGCTCGCGAAGAGGATGCGGTCGGCGCCGATCGCCCCGGCCACACTCGGGAGCTCGGGCTCTCCCGTCTCGCCCGAGACCCAGCAACGCGTGCGGAACTGCTCGAGGGGGGAGGTCGCGGGAGCATCGACGACTGCGCCGAGGTGCTCGTAGGACTCCTCCATCTTGTGGAGCCAGTACTCGAGCCACCCGAGATTGCCCTCGAGGAACCCGATCCGCAGGTCCGGATGCCGATCGAGCAGCCCGCTCGAGAACACGTGCAGCATCCCGAGCATCATGTCGATGGGCCCGGCCGCGACGTCCCACATGAACCGGTTCGGCGTGAAGCGCCGGAGGTCGAACGTGGAGTTCCACGCATCGCTGACGTGGAGCGCGAGCGGGAGACCCGCCGCGGCGACGGCCGCGTAGAACCGGTCTTCCTCCGGGTCGCCCACCAGCCGGCCGCCGCCCGGCGGGGGGGCACAGCTCACCATGACGCCCTTCGCGCCCCGCTCCACCGCCCGGTCGACCAATGAGCAGGCCTCGTCGACGTCGTTGCGCGGCACCGGGCTGACCCAGTGCAGGCGCCTCGGATCCGCCGCGCAGAACTCCTCCATCCAGCGCTGGTAGGCGTCGACCATCGGAACGCGGAACCGATCGCCGAGCATCTGGCACATCAACAACAGGGTGGGGTAGAGGATCGAGACGTCGATCCCCATGTCGTCCATCACCCCGAGCCTCGGCGCCGGCTCGAAGGCGGCGATCGGGACGTCCTCGAAACCTCCCCCGCGCGCCTCACCCGCCCGCAGCCCGCCGGGGCGGGAACCGTCGCCGATCGCGAGGTCCATCGCGACGCGGTGCTCGCCCAGGCGCAAGATGGGCGGGTCACCGGCTTCGATGTCGAAGGCTTCGCCGGCGATGTCGGCCTCGAGGTGCAGGAGCCAACCCGCGCCTTCGAGCACGTGGCCGTCGGCGTCGATCACCAGGTGCTCGGGCATGCGAAACGCTCCTCGGATCCGCGGGGAGTGCCGGCACCCCGAAACATTCAGTAAAGTGGATTCACGGAATTGCTACCACCAGGAGGACGTTCCGGCAAGTGGCCCGCACCCGTCGTCACCACGACGCGTCCCGAGAGCGGATCCTCGACGTCGCCGAGGAGCTGTTCGTCGCCCGCGGCTCCCGGCAGGTCCAGCTCGCCGACATCGCCGATGCCGCCGGCCTCACCACGCCCGCCCTGTACCGGTACTTCCGAGACCGCCGGGCGCTCGAGGTCTCGGTCCTCCGGCGTCAGGTGGCCGAGGAGCTCGCCGACACCGCGGCCGCGACCGGGTCGAGCGCCGCCGGCCCGGACCGCCTCCGAGCGTGGTTCGACCGCCAGGCCGAGTACCTGGAGCGGACGGACCCCGGGGCGGTGCGGATCCTGCTCGGCGCGATCCTGGACGGCGCGACCGACGAAGAGCTGCGGGCGACGGCAGCGCCGGCCGTCGACGGGACGAACGCGTTCTTTGCGGGAGCCATCGCCCCGCGCGCCGACCGTGATGCGATCCTCGCACTGCTCGCGGCACTCGGCGCCGGGGTCAGCTTCCTGCACGCGTCCGGACAGCTGCAGGTCTCACCTCGAACGGTCTACGAGGCCGCGCTCGAGCTGCTCGGCGAAGAGCCGCCGGACGCCGCGACGTAGGAGCGAGGCCACGACGAACACCGGGCCCGGATCGACGCCGGCGACCGGTGGCCGCGACACCAGATCAGTGGCCGGCGCCGATGCGGAAGACGTTCGTGCCCGTCGCCGAATCCTGCCCGACCGTTCCCGCTACGCCGATCGGCTCGGCCGCGGGGTCGACGAGCCAGTCGACCTGCCCGCGATCACCCGACGGCGTGTTCGCCACGAATCGGGCGCCATTGCCGAGACGCCCGAGCACGATCCCGCGCTCGGGTTCCCCCGAGCGCGCGTACGCGACGGTGAAGGACTCGATGGTCGCATCGCCCTGCGGTGCGAGCTCGAGGCGCGGAGCGCCCAGCGCGTCCACGGTCGCCTGGCGCGCCGCGTCCGCCGCCGCGCCTCCCGAGGGGTAGGCCCCGTTGCGGGGCCCGGCCGCGAGGACCAGGGCGTGATGCTTGGTCACGAAACCACCCTGCCCGTAGAGCAACCCCGTGGACCCGGTGCCCTGCCGGAGCGCCCGGGTCATCGCGACCAGTGCGTGGCCCATGTAGTCGTTCCCCGGACCACCGAAGAACGTCAACCCGCCGGTCACGCTGATGGGGTGGTCCTGCGCCCATCCGAGGTGGCGCAGCGCCATCTTCGGCACGCACGGGAAGCAGCTGTACAGCTCGACCAGGTCGGTCTCGTCGAGGTCGATGCCGGCGGTTCCGCCGACGTCGTCGAGCACCGCCTCCATCGCCGGCGATCGTGCGTAGCTCGTCCGAGCGAGGATGTCGTCCGGATCGTGGGCGCCGGCACCTCCCCACGGGTAGACCCACTCGGACTCGGCCACCCCGAGCCGTCGTGCCGTGTCGGTGTCCGCCAACAGGATCGCCGCGCCCTGATCCACGCCGAGGAGCGCGTTCATCAGCTTCGGATAGGGGTGACAGACCATGCGGTTGCGCTCCGACACCGCGCAGATCTCGGCCGGCTCCATCGGCGTGGGGTTCCACGCCCCGTCGTTCGCGGCCGCGACGAGCGACATCCCCGACCACAGGCTCCCCGACCACTCCTGGTTCTCGGTGAACGTCAGCCCGGCGTCGGCGCGGAACGCGTTCTCGTAGAGCGGGTAGACCTCGATCGGCATGCGCACTCCGTGCTCCCACGCGGCGTCGGGCACCTCCGAACGCGCGTTGGGAGGAGGCGGAGCCTCGGGCGGAGGACTCGGCCACGGCGGTACCGCACCGGCCTTGAGGGCGCGTTCGAGGCTTCGGAACGCTTCGGCGCCGACGATCGCAGCACACCGGATCTCGCCGCGCGCGATGCGCTCGGCAGCCCGATCGACGAGGAGGGTCGGTTGGTTCCCGCCCCACGGGCTCAGGGCCGAGTGCGTCGGGTGCGCACCCACCGCACTCGCCAGCTCGGCGGCGACGTCCCCGTAGGACCAGCTGACGAGGCTCACCACGTCGAGACCGTCCAGCTCCTGCAACGCGCGCGTCCCGGCGCCGCTGTCGTCGGCCGCGGCCACCAACGCCTCGCGCATCAGCGCGAGCGGGTCGCGAGCCTCGGCCGGGTCGTCACTCCGGTTGGTGACCTGCCCGACGCCGATGATGACCGGGATGCGGTCGTCGCTCACTCGACGACTCGACGGTCGATGATCCTCGTCGCCTTGAAGTCGCGGCTCGGGTCATAGATCTCGGAGAGCTCGGCGACGATCACGATCTCGGGCGTGACCTCGGTCGCGCCGTGCACCGCTCGTCGAAGCGGCTGGTGATCCCAGGTGCCGGCATCGAGCCCCGGCGCGAGCCCGACGCGGAGCACCAGCTTGTCGGCCGACACCGCGTCGCCCTCGACCGCGTTCTCCACGATCATCTGGTACTCGAGGACGCCGTCGGTGTTCATCACGACATCGTGGACGATCTGCGGGTTCACGAGCGTGCCCTTGATCTTGAGGAGCTCCTTGGTCCGGGTGATGTGCGCGCTCCCGGCCGAGATCAGCAGCGACTCGCCGCGCCGCCCGCACTGCGGGCAAGGCTCGTGGCTGATGGCCGACATGTCCCCGAGCAGGTACCGAACGAGCGGCATCCCCCGCCGGTTCAGGTGCGTGAGCGCGACGAGGCCCGGCTCCCCGTCGGGAAGACGTTCGTGGCTGTCGGGGTCCAGGATCTCGAGGAAGGCCTGGTCGGGAGCCATCGAGTGGAGGGGCCCGCCCTCGTGGCACGGGACCCAGGGCAACCCCCCTTCGGTGAACCCGTACGCGCCCGTGACGAAGATGTCGCCGGCACCACACGCCCGAAGGTTCTCGTGCATGTGCTCGCGCATCTTCACGGTCAGGACCTCACCGCTGGCGCTCACGACCTCGATCGACGAGAGGTCACGACCCGAGCGGGCCGCATCGGCGAAGAGCCGGCGCAGGAAGCTGCCGATCCCGCCGATCGTCTTGGGCTTCGTGCCCTCGATGAGATCGAGCACCATCTCGGTGCTGTTGTGCACCGGGAACTCCGGGTACGGCGAGCCGCCGAACCCATGGAGGAAGGCGACGCCATAGGCGTTGCTGATCAGCCCGGCGAACCCCGAGACGTGCGGCAGCGGGCTGAGCGGGAACGCACTGACGAAGATGTCTCCGGGTCGCGCGTAGTTCGCCTTGCCCTGGCGCCGGCCGGCCAACAGCACCCCGAAGAAATCGTGGGTCGTGTACTCGTACGGCGTGGGGAACCCCATCGTCGTGCCCGTCGTGTAGACGGTCGCGTAGGTGAGGTCGTACAGGCCGGGCTGCTCGAAGGTGAGCCGGAAGGACTTCGGGTCCCCCATCAGATCCTGCTTCGTGGTCACCGGGATCCGGACCAGGTCGTCCGTCGTGGCGATCGAGGCCGGATCGACCCCGGCGTCGGCGAAGCGCTGCCGGTAGAAGGGGCTCGCCTCCGCCAACCAACCCATCTGGCGTCCGAGCAGCTCGGTCTGGCGCTCGGCCACGCGCGCCTCGGGCCAGAACGTCGGATCGTCGTCGCCGGCGTAGAGCGGCACGCTGTCGATGAACGCGCGCACGCGCTCCGGCGTCGGATCGACGAACGGTCGGTCGGATTCCACCATGGCCTCGCTTCCCCTTGGCGCTCTACGGGTGCTGTCGTTCCCCAGCCCGGTCTCGCGATCCTTACGGCATCACGAGCCCGCCGTCGACGAGGAGCGTCTGACCGGTCATGAACGCCGACTCGTCGCTGCAGAGGTAGACCAGCGCTCCGAGGAGGTCCTCCGGCTCCCCGGCCCGATGCACCGCCTGGGCCATCGCCATCTGCGTGCGGCGTTCCTCCGAGAGGATCTTCAAGGTCCAGTCGGTGGCCATCTGCCCCGGCGCGAGCGTGTTGACGGTGATGCCGTCGGCGCCGAGGAGCTTCGCCATCGACCGGGTGAAGCCGATCAGACCGGCCTTCGACACCGAGTAGTGCAGCAGCGACGCCCCGCCCCAGGCCGCCACCGACGCCTGGTTGACGATGCGCCCGGAGCCCTGCGCGCGCATCGCCGGGACCACCGCCTTGGTGCACAGCCACGGACCGCGGAGGTTGACGCCCATCACCCGGTCCCACTCCTCGACGGGGATCGCGAACGGGTCGCCGGGCGTCAGACCCGAGTAGAGCGCGGCGTTGTTCACGAGGGCATCGATGTGGCCGTGCTCGTCGACGACGCGCTCGGCCATGGCGAGGGTCGACGCCTCGTCGCTCACGTCCACACCGACGGCAACGGCGTTCGCTCCCGCCGCGGTGATCGAGTCGACCACGCCCCGGACGTTGTCCTCTCGCACGTCGGCCGCGATGACCACGGCGCCCTCGCCCGCGAGCGAGTGCGCATAGACCGCGCCGATGCCCTGACCGGCGCCGGTGACGATCACGACCTTGCCCTCGAGACGCGTGCTCACGATGACCTCACTCCCACTTCGTGGCGACCATCACGGTCAGCCGCTGCCCCACACGAGATGCTTGACCTCGGTGTACTCCTCGAGCCCGAGCTGACCGAGCTCGCGGCCCACTCCCGACTGCCGGTAGCCACCGAACGGACCGTCGAGCGACGACGTGTACGCGTTCACCGTGACCTTGCCGGCGCGAATCCGGCGCGCGACCTCGATGCCCCGCGCAACGTCTCCGCTCCACACCGCTCCGGCGAGCCCGAACTCGGAGTCGTTGGCGATGGTCACCCCTTCGTCGATGTCGCCGGAGTAGCGGATGACGCACAGCACCGGGCCGAAGATCTCTTCCTGCGCGATCCGCATGTGGTTGTCCACCTCGGTGAAGACCGTGGGCTCGACGTAGTAGCCGCCGTCCTCGACCGGCGGGCGCCCGCCGCCGACCGCGACCTTGGCCCCGGAGTCGCGTCCTTCGTGCAGGTAGGACTCGATCCGATCACGGTGCGCCGCGCTCACGACCGGGCCGACCTGCGTCGCCGGGTCGTGGGCCGACCCCACCACCACTCGGCTCACGATCGCAACGAGACGCTCGACGACCTCGTCGTGGAGCGAGTCGGGGACGACGAGCCGCGTCATCAGGGCGCAACCCTGGCCACTGTTCACGACGAAGCGCATCGCGGCCTCGACGACCCCACCGACATCGGCGTCGGGGAGCGCGAGCAGCGCCGACTTGCCGCCCAGCTCGAGGAGCAGACGCTTCATCGCGCCGCCGGCCACCGAACCGATCTGGCGACCGACCCCGGTCGAGCCGGTGAACGTGACCATGTCGACCCGGGGATCACTCACGAGCACGTGGCCCACGTCGGGTCCACCGGTCACGACGTTGAGCACCCCCGGTGGGACACCGGCCTCGAGGGCGAGGCGACCGAGCTCGAGTGCAGGCGAGGGTGTCTCCAGCGCCGGCTTGAGCACCATCGTGTTGCCGGTGACGAGCGCCGGCGCGACCTTCCACAGGTTCAGGAAGTGCGGGAAGTTCCACGGCACGATCGCCGAGACCACACCGCGCGGCTCGCGCGCCACGAGCTGCGTCGTCGGGATCGGACCCTCGATCGCCGGCAGCGACGCGTCGAGGCTGCGGCTCCCCCGCTCGACCAGATCCCAGTAGTTGCCCATCGGGCGGTCGACGTGGATGCCACGCGCCATCGAGCACGGAACGCCGAGCTCGTCGACGAGGAGCTGGGCGAAGTCGTCGGCTCGTGCCTCCACGAGACGGCCGAGCTCTCGCAGCACGCCGGCGCGCTCGGCCGGACGCATCCGGGGCCACGGCCCGTCGTCGGCCGCGCGCCGCGCCGCGCCGAGTGCGGCCTCGGCGTCGACGGTCTGCCCGAACGGCACCTGACGCGTGGTGGTGCCCGTCGACGGATCCTCGACCGCGAGCTCTTCGCCACCCGAAGCGGCGCAGAGCTCTCCGTCGATCACGAGCTGTGGATTCACCGGCACTCCGTCTCCTCCCCCCGCACCGCGGCTCAGAAGCTCCCGCGGCATGCCCAGCCACTCGGCGACGTGGTTGAGCCCCATCTCGTTCGAGACCGGTGCAAGTCGGAACAGTCGGACCCTGCGCCAGTAGCGGTTCAGGTCGGAGTCGAGCGTGTATCCCAGACCGCCCAGCACCTGCATCCCGAGGTCCAGCGCCTGGAAGCAGTTCTCGGCCGCGACGACCTTCGCCGACGTGGCTTCGAGCCCGCACGGGCGGCCCAGGGACTGCAGCCACGCCGCCTTGTAGACCATCAGGCGCGCCTGCTCGATGAGGAGATGCATGCGCGCGATGTGATGCTGCACCGCCTGGAAGCGACCGATCACACCCCCGAACGCCTCGCGCGCCAGCGCGTGCTCCCGGACCTCCTCGAGCCCGGCCTGCGCCCAGCCGACACACATCGCCCCGATCCCGAGCCGCTCGTTGTTGAGCATCCCGAGCAGGCCGTAGAAGCCCCGGTCGACCTCGCCGAGCACGCGGTCGTCGGCGACGAACACGTCCTCGTAGTACACCGCGTTGGTGTCCTCGTCGTTCATCACCGGCATCCGCGTCAGCGTCACGCCGGGCGAGTCGCGATCGGCCAGGAACACGCTGACGCCCTGGGCCTGCTTCGGGCCGGGCGGTGACGTGCGCGCGACGACGACGAGGTGGTCCGCGTCGGTCGAGGCCGACGTGTACACCTTGTTGCCGTTGATCCTCCAACCGCCGTCGACCTTGGCGGCGGTGGTCTTCATGGCGCCGAGCACGTCGGTCCCACCACCCGGCTCGGTGATCGAGAGCGCGAACCGCGCGTCGCCGTCGACCAGGCGCGGCAGGAACTCTGCCTTCTGTGCCTCGGTGCCCATGTTCAGCAGCGCCTGGCCGCCGAAGCACATCGTCGCGAACGTGGGCCCGATGGCCTCGATCGCCGTGCACGTCGCCTCGAGCACGATCGCCATGTCGAGGACGTCTCCGCCGGAGCCGCCGTACTCCTCGGGAACGCCGATGCCGAGCCAACCGGTCGCCGCGAACTTCTTCCAGAGCTCCGGGTCGTAGGTACCGGCGCGCGCGTGCTCCCGGATCACCTCGGTCGGACACTCGCGCCGCACGAAGTCGGTCGCGGCCTCTCGCAGCTGCCGCTGCTCGTCCGACAGATCGAAGTCCACGGTGGCGTCCCCTTCTCGGCGTCCCGTCGCTCGTCGCTGCGGGTGGGTGCGCGCCGAGCCCGAATCCGCTTACCTATTTAGCCTGATCGGGGGGAGTGTGTCACAATCCGCGCCATGGAGTTGGCGCTCGCACCGGGCGAGCAGGCGTTCCGCGACGAGCTGCGGGGCTGGCTCGACACCAACCTCCCCGCCGGATGGGGCACCCCGGCGTTCCGGTACCCACGCGACCCGGACGAGCGGCTCCAGTGGTTCCGCGACTGGCAGGCGACGATGGACGCCGGAGGCTGGGTCGGGATCCATTGGCCGGTCGAGCACGGAGGCCGCGGGGCGAGCCTCATGGAGCAGGTCGCCTACCACACCGAGCTCGCGCTCCGGAAGGTGCCGGCGCTCGTCGGCCACATCGGTCTGTCGCTCTGTGGTCCGACGCTCATCGTCCACGGGACGGCCTCGCAGCGGGAGCAGTTCCTCGCCCCCATGCGGGACGGCAGGCACATCTGGTGCGAGGGCTTCTCCGAGCCGGGCGCCGGGTCCGACCTGGCCGGGCTCCGCACGCGGGGCGTGATCGACGGCGACCAGCTCGTGATCACTGGTCAGAAGGTGTGGACGTCGGGCGCGGAGATCGCCGACTGGATGTTCGCGCTCGTGCGCACGGACCCCGCCGCTCCCAAGCGCCAGGGCATCTCGTTCGTGCTGATCCCCATGGACGCCGCCGGGCTCGAGGCGCGCCCGATCCGTCAGATCGGCGGCGACGCGGGCTTCAGCGAGGTGTTCTTCGACGAGGTGCGCGTCCCGCTCGGCAACGTCGTCGGGCCGCTCCACGGAGGCTGGCGCGTCGCACGCACGACCTTGTCCCACGAGCGATCGACGCTGTTCATGGCGTCGCAGCTGCGCATGGCCTCCACCCTCGACGAGATCGTCGCCCTGGTGCGACGCACGACGGACGAACAGGGTCGCCCGCGTTCGCAGGATCCCGAGCTTCGCCGCCGGGTCGCGCGCGCCTGGGTCGCGACCCAGCTCTCCGGGATCAACGGCATCCGGAACCTCGGGCGGGTCCTCGCCGGCGAGCAGCCCGGGCCCGAAGGCGCGGTGATGAAGCTCTTCGGCCAGGAGTCCGAGAAGGCGCTGTACGAGCTGGCGCTCGATGCCGCGGGACCGGTGGGCGTGCTCGACAAGGGCGCCGCCGATGCGCCCGACGGCGGGAAGTGGCTCCTCGGCTACCTCCGGACGCGCGCCTCCACGATCGGTGGGGGGACCAGCGAGATCCAGCGGAACATCCTCGCGGAGCGTGTCCTCGGCCTCCCGCGCGACCCCTGGGCCGACGAGGACTGAAGCGTCAGACCCCTCAGGACACGGGGACGAGTCGGACTTCGCACCGCGCCTCGAGATCGACGAGCACCTCGGCCGTCCCGCGCGCGTCGGCCCGAACGGACCGCTCGGTGGCGCCGACGAGGTCGTAGGTGCGCTCGGGCTCGAGCCGTTCGATGCCGAGCACCCGCCGCCCGGGCTCCGCGCCGGGGGCGAGCACGAGATCGAGCGACCGGCCGTCGCTCGTCGCCCGGGCCACGAGGACCTCGGGGTAGGCGGCGCCGGTGAGCGCCGGGGCCGCGGTCGCGCCGGGCGGCATCCCACGGTCCACGGCATCACGCCAACCGGACGCCCGGCCGAGGACACCGAAGCTCCAGAACGCGTTGGCGAACACCGAGTTCCTCGCGAACCAACGCGCGCCGCCGTCCTCGGTCAGGCCGCACTCCTGCTCGGCCTGGTGCACCACGACCTCCGCGAGCTCGGTGTCACCGACCTCCCGGGCGAGGCAGAGGAGCGAAGTGAGCAGGAACAGCGGCCCCTTGGCGTTGTTGCCGGGATCGCTGTTCGCCATGCGCGTCGCCATGCCCGAGGTCAGGAGCTCGACCCGGCCGTCGACGATCTCGATCACCTCTCGGCGGAGGATCTCATGCGTCCGCTCGGTGACGTCCGGCGCGAGGGGATGCAGGAGGACTCCGTGGAAGCCGTCTCCCGCCAGCGTCTTGAGCATCGTGTTGCCGAAGCCGTATCGGGAGAACACGTTGGAGATGATCGTCCCGTCGGCGGTCGTGAACTCGGCGTCCAGGGTGCGCCGGAAGCGCGGCAGCAGCTCGGCCGCGACGTCCGTGTCCCGGCGCCGATCTCGGATGGTGAGCGCACTCAAGCCCAGGGTGTTGCACACCGGGAACACGAATCCCGGTTCGCAGGGGAACATCGCCCAGTCCCCGCTCCCCTCGAAGTTGCGTTGCACTGCGTCGGCGATCGTCGATGCGTCATAGGAGAACGAACGACGGTCGTTCCACCGCAGCGGCAGTGATCCCGAGTGACTCGTAGCGGAGGTCACCCGTGTTCGACGCGTACAGCTCGAGCATCAACGAGTAGTAGCCCGAGTACATGATGTTGTCGCGGCGGATCGGATCCGGGTTCGGATCGAGGTTGCCGAACAGGTTCTCCTGACGCCAGAACTCCCAGACCTTTCGCTCGGTCATCTTCTCGATCAGGTTCCGCTGCGCGAGGTTGACGTATCCCTGGAAGGCGGGGGTATGCGCGTACTGGGCCAGGGCGAGCGCCCACATCGAGAAGTTGCACTGGTAGCGGAACGCCCCCATGAGGTACTGGTTCGTCACGTCGAAGCCGGCCCACTCGCCCACCGGTTGCAGGGCCCGGTCGAGCAGGAACCGCTGGGTCGCGAGCTGGTCGACCGTGAGCTCGCCGACGGGTCGCGCGGCGACCGGTCTCCGGGGGACGAACCCGGACCTCGGCGAGGTACTCGTTGCGCAGTTCACCGCGTCGCCGAGCCGCCCGGTGCTCGACCCGCCCTCGCGTCGCCACCGCGACCAGGAACGCGATGCTTGCGAGCGGCACCGCCCACTCCGCCCAGGTCCAGAGGCCGGTGTGGACGCGCAACGTCGCTCCGACCGCGGCGGCGAGCCAGACAACGGGGATGACGACATGGTTGGCGCGCAGGAACAGGTAGAAGAAGCCGACCGCGGTCGCGAGGAGTGTCAGGATCACGAAGATCGGGTCCGAGGTGAAGAGGAAGCCACCCCCGGGTGCGACGAGTCCCAGGCCGAACGCGCGCCACGCGGGCGAGGCGTCGAGCAGCGACGGGGATCATCCCGATCGCGGCGACGACGAGGAACACGCCCACGGTTCGCTGGATGCGCCGGGTGAGCAGCGGTCCCTGGACGTGGGGCTTGTCCGGGATCCGGAGCACCTCGCCGATCGAGTCGGTCGCGGTCGCCGCTCATCATCGCCTCCGAGGACGGTTCCGGTTCACACGCCGAGCGGGAAACGGAACACCTGCTCGGCATTGGCGTGCGTCACTTGCTCGATCTCTTCGTCCGAGCAGCCTTTCACGTGGTCGGCGACGCTGCTCTGCGAGTGCGGCCACGTCGAATCGGTGTGCGGGTAGTCGCCCTCCCACATGATCTTGTCGGTCCCGATGAGATCGCGGTCGCGCATGCCGACGTGGTCGGCGATGAAGCACACCCAGACGTTGCGACGGAAGATGTCGAGGGGTTGGGGAGCGTCGACGTCCCCCGTCCAGAAGCGATGCCGGTGCCACGTGTACTCGGCCCGTTCCAGCGTGTACGGCACCCAACCGATCCCGCCTTCGCTCAGGACGAATCGGAGATCGGGCCACTTGCGGAAGAGCGGCGAGAACAGCAGCTCGCTGCAGGCCACCGAGGCGTACAACGGGATCATGACGACGCTCGGGGCCACCGGGCCGCCGGGCTGGGGTTCGAGCCCCTGACCCGACGAGCCGATGTGCAGGCACACCGCCATGTCGGTCTCGGTGACCGCTTCCCAGACCGGGTCCCAGTGCGCGTCGTGGATCGACGGGTACCCGAGGAGGTGTGGGCCTTCGCTGAACGTGATGCCGCGCGTCCCGAGGGCGGCGGTGCGCCGGATCTCCTCGGCGCAGAGCTCCGGGTCCCACATCGGCACGATCGCCAACGGCACGTAGCGATCCTTCGCGACGCCGTACCACTCTTCGAGGATGTAGTCGTTCCACGCCCGGATGCAGGCGAGGCCGAGCTCCTTGTCGGGTGCATCGAGGAAGCGCTTGCCGGAGATGCGGGGGATCCCGGAGGGGAACAGCACCTGAGCCCGCACTCCGTCCTCGTCCATGTCGGCAAGGCGCGCCCTGGCGTCATAGAAGCCCGGACGCATCTCGTCGTAGCGGACGTGGCCCATCGTGAACTCCTGCGGAGACTTCCCCGCACTCGCCTCGACGCCCTGTGGCTTCACCCGCTCACCATCGAAGAGCCAGTACTCGTCATCGGCGCTCGTGACGAGCCGGGGACCGCGCTCGCGCAGCTTCGCCGGCAGCCGCGCGGTGTACGCATCGGGCGCCTCGAGCACGTGGTCGTCGACGCTGAAGAGCGTCATCTTCGTCATGGTGCAGCCCCCGAGTCGCGGTCGTCTCGTCCTTGCGGCCCGATGATAAGCCTTGCGCGTCGGCGCAACAACGGGTCACCGCGTGACGCGATGCCTCCGCCCCGGGCGCCGGACCTCGAAGCGTCCCAGACCCACGACGTGCTCGAGCGACCTTCGGAAGTCGGCGAGCGCCCGGGTGGTGGAGTACTCGGGGACGAAGCCCCACTCCTCGCGAAGTCGCGTCGTGTCCGCGATGGGGAGATACCGCAGCGAGTTGAACTCCCCCGGATCGATCGCGCCGACGCGCAGTGCCCAACCCCCGTGCAGGAACGCCTTCACCGCCGGTTCGGGCACGCGGACGATGCGCTTGCCGAGGAGCCGCGCGGCCTCGTCCATCGTCACCACGTCCGACGCCGCGAGGTTGACCGGGCCCGTGCGCGAGCCGAGGCAGGCCTCGACGAAGAATCGGCCCACGTCGTCCTGGTGCACCGCCTGCACCTGCGGATCGTCGCCGCGCACCGCCGCGAGCACCGGCGCCGCGAAGACCATGCGCACCGCATTGTCGACGTGACGCCCGACGACCACCGCCACCCGCGGCAGCACGGCCTCGACCCCGGCAGCCGCGATCATCAGCTCCGCCTCGGCCTTGTGGGACGCGTACGCCGAAGGTTGCTCCGTCGCGAGGGTGTCGCCCTCGACATACGGCTCGGGGTGATCGGGTACGGAGCCGTAGGCCGTCACCGACGAGGCGAACACCAGGCGGCCGCACCCGGTGCTCGCCATGGCGGCGAGCACGTTCCGGGTCCCGCCGAGGTCGATCGCCCGCCGCGTCGAGCGGTCCCGCATCGAGCCCACGACCCACGCGAGGTGGACGACGACATCGCAGCCGCGCATCGCACGCTCGACCGCTTCGGGGTCGCGGATGTCTCCGATGACGAGATCGCCCGCGTCGTGAAGCACTGCCCGCGGGGGACGCACGTCGAAGCCGACGACCGTCGTGTCGTCGCGTTCGCGCAGCCGCGCCCGGAGCGCCGCCCCGAAGCCACCGGCAGCACCCGTGACGAGGACGCGGGTCACGAGACGGCCTCCGGGCGTGCCGGCTTCTCGGCCTGGCCGGTCAGCCACGCAGCGGTGATCCCGCCGTCCACCGACAGGTTCGCCCCGGTGAGGTACGACGCGCCCGGTGAGTTGCAGAACGCGAGTGCTTCGGCCTGCTCCTCGGCGCGTGCCAGGCGACCGAGCGGCTTCGGGAACGCCTCCATCCACCCCGCGCCCATCGCCGCCTCGAACTCCGGCATCATCGGCGTCTCCACCGGACCGGGCGAGACCGCGTTGCACCGGATCCCGAGCGGCGCGAGCTGCACCGCGCGCCACATCACGTACCAGACGGTGGCCATCTTCGAGAAGCTGTACCCGTCACCCACGATGTCGGCATGCTCGTCGCACCATCGCCGTGCGTCGTCGAACCCGCCGATCGCCGTCAGCGCCGCGAGGTCGACCTGGTGCTGTGGCCACCGGAACCCGGCCACCGACGCGATGCACGCGATGGCGCTCCCCGGGCGCAGCTTCGGCACGAGGCCCTCGAGCAGATGACGGGCGCCGATGAAGTTGACCGTCATGACGTCGAGCGGCGGTGACGTCTGTGCGAGCCCCGCGCAGCTGAAGACGGCGTCCAGGGGCTCCGAGATCGCACGGAGCGTCTCGTCGATCGACATCTCGTCGCGCAGGTCGGTCGCGAGGTACTCGGCCACCGGAGCGCTGGGCTCGCGCACGTCCACCGCGAGGACCTCGGCTCCCCGGCCGGCAACGAGGCGGGCCGTCGCCTCGCCCATCCCCACGCGGCTCCGGTCACGAGCACGCGTCGTGTGTAGTAGCTGAAGAAGTGTTAAATAGCACAATCCGGACGCCCATCCCCGACGCGGCTCCGGTCACGAGCACGCGTCGCCCCTCGTAGCTCCAGCCGTCTTCCATCGCACACTCCGTGTTCGTCGTGGCGCCGACCTGAGTATCGTCGCACGGGATGAGCAACGCCTTCGCCGACCAGGTCGCGTTCGTCGGATCGGCGTGGACCGCGATCGAGAAGCAGTCCGGGCGCAGCGAGGGAGACCTCGCGCTCGAGGCCTGCCTCCTGGCCATCCGCGATGCCGGACTCACGCCCGATGACGTGGACGGCATCGCCACGTACCCGGGCGGGATGGTGGGGTCGGTCTCGGCCACCTACGTCCTCACCGGGCTCGGGATGACCAACGTGCGCTGGTACTGCGACGCCGACGGCCACGGTCCCGCGGCGATGACCGCAGTGGTCGAAGGCGCACTCGCGATCGCGTCGGGGGTGTGCGAGACGGTCGTCGCGTTCCGCTCGATGACCCGGCCTCGCACGCACGGCGCAGGGGCGATCCCCGTGAACATCCAGATGCCGGCGGACATGGAGTTCAAGGTCCCGTACGGCGGGATGATGGCGAGCCAGTGGATGGCGATGTACCAACAACGCCACATGCACGACTTCGGGACGCGACCCGAGCACTTCGGTGAGATCGCGGTCTCCACCCGCGAGTGGGCATCGCGCAACGAGCGTGCGATCCAACGGACGCCGTTCACGATCGAGGAGTACCTCGCGTCTCCGTTCGTGTCCGAACCCATCCGACTCCTCGACTCCGACTACCCCGTCGACGCCGGCATCGCCGTCGTGCTCACGACGCCCGAGCGCGCCCGCGACCTTCCGCATCGCCCGGTGCTCGTCCGGGCACTGTCCGACCGCACCCGGACCCAAGCCCGACTGGGACCAGGCGCCCGAGCTCACCGCCATGTCGGCGAAGTACGCGGCGGCCGACATGTGGACCCGAGCCGGCGACCTCGGCGTCGACGACGTCGACGTCGCCTGCTTCTACGACGGCTTCACCTTCATCGCGCTCAGCTGGATCGAGGCCTTGGGCTTCTGCGCGCTCGGCGAGGGTGGCCCGTTCGTCGAGGGCGGAACCCTGCGGCCGGGCGGCCGGCTGCCGTTGAACCCGCACGGGGGGAACCTGTCGGAGGGTCGTACCCACGGGATGGGACAGGTCGCCGAGGCGGTCCGCCAGCTCCAGGGTCGCAGCGGTGACCGCCAGGTCGAAGACGCACGAGTCGGGATCGTCACCGGCGGGGGCGGCCCCCTCGCCGGTGCGATGCTGCTGCACACGACGTGAGCTCCGGGTCGCCCGCGCTCGGAGCTCGCGACGCAGGAGTCCACGACCACGTCGAACACGACCACGGGACGGATCGGTGAGGCAGCCCGGGTAGGACCGTCGTGCGTGCGCTCAAGCGGGCTCCGGAAGCGCCGGTGGGCCGTCGGCGCGGCTCGGGAGCAGGATCGTCGCGTCCCCGGGACACGTCACCTCCCCGCGCTGGTTGGTGGAGGCGAGCGTCACCTCCACCACACCGGGAGCCGGTTTGGCCGTGACGGTGCCGCTGATCGTCTGGAGGTCGCCGATGTAGTTGAACTTGCGGAACTCGCAACGCAAGCGCGCGAGCCACGCGTCGTCGCCCATCCAGTCGGTGCAGAGGTGGCCGAGCCACATCATGCGCATCATCCCGTAGTCGTAGGTGCGCGCGGCGCCGATCTCCTGCGCCCAGCCTGGATCCCAGTGGAGCCGTTGCACGACGTCCCACGCGCCACTCCCGTCGCGGGTGTAGAGGCCTTTGGACTCCTTGCGCCGCTTGGCCGCCATCCGCAGCGGTCCCCAGCCGTACTCCCCGGGTCCGAGCCCGATGTGCAGCCCGACGATGTCGGTCACGTGGAGCGGGCCCTTGAGCAGCTGGCCCATCGACGCGCCGACCTCCACGTCCTCCCAGTAGCGCGGCTCGGCTCCCCGGGGGCGCTCGGCGAGCACGGCGGCTTCGATCTCGTCGATCGCCTCGGGCGAGTACGACGCGCGGCTCGACGTCACGCTCCTTCCCGGCCTTCTTCGACGCCTCGCGCTCGGCGTGGACGAACCAGAAGCGGTGCTTCGCGAACATGCGACGGTCGCGCTCGCGCAGGTAGTCGATCTGGACGTGGGAGATCACGCTCCGGCCCCCGCCGAACTCGGAGTCCTTCGGCTCGACGTCGGTCAACCGCCGTGAGGACACGCATCGATCGCCGGTGCGAACGGGCTCGAAGAACGACCACTCACTCCCGGCGTGGAACATGTGGACGCCGACCAGGGCTCCCTTGGAGGCGTCGCGCACCGCCTGGGGCACCTCCGTGACCTGGGACTCCCCCATGGTCATGAGGTAGAAGGGCGCCCCGATCGCCTCACCCCAGCGGGTCGAGGCTCCGTACGCGGGGTCCCCGTAGAGAGGGTTGTCGTCCCCGTAGGCGTGCGCGAAGTGCCGCATCGTGTCGAAGAAGCCCTCGCGGTTGTACGGCGGTGGCTCCGGGACCGGCACCCCGATGCGGGCCCGGTACCGGTCGATGCCCTCGTCGGTGATCCGCGCTCCGGTGTCCCGCTCGCGCTCGGTCTTGGTCACGACATCGGCTCCCCTCGCTGCGGCGCTCCCGGGATCCCGGGCACCAACCCGGGGTGAATCGTCATACCTGGTAAGACGATACGGTAGTCGCATGACCAGTGCGACCGCCCGGGCCGACGGGCACCAGTTCTACTGGGACGCCGCGAGCGAGCACCGCCTCGACATCCTGCGATGTCGCGTGGTGCGGCACGTGGATCCACTATCCCCAGCCGCGGTGCCCGTCGTGCCACGGTGCCGACGTGGCGCCCCAGACCGTCAGCGGCCGTGGCACCGTGGCGAGCTTCACGGTGACCCACTTCGCGCCGACGCCCGACCTCGCGGACGCGCTCCCCATCACGCTCGTGATGGTCGAGCTCGAGGAGCAGGCCGGGCTCCGGATCGTGACCAACCTCGCCGAGGCCGACCGAGGCGAGCTGCGCATCGGGCTCCCCGTCGAGGTCACGTTCGAGGATCGCGACGGCGAGACGCTCCCGCAGTTCCGCCCCCGCCACTGATCCACCGTCGCCCGCGGAGCGGAACGACTCGGCGCGCGTGACGTGCTCACTCGCGCGGCAGGCCGAGCCCGCGACGGCCGATGATGTTTCGCTGCACCTCGTTGGTCCCGCCGTAGATGCTGGTGACCTTCGAGTGACGCCACGCTTCCTCGACGAATCCTGCCGCGCCGTCGGGGTCGTCACCGACGCTCACGATCCCCGCCGGGCCCATGACGTCGAGGCACTCCTCACAGACCCGCTGGAACACCACCGCACCCAGGAGCTTCGCCATCGAGGCCTCGACGTTGATCGCGTGCCCGACGGCCGCGAGCCACACCACGCGCCAGGCCAACACTCTGCGGCGCGGATGTCCTCCGAGCAGCGGGCGAGCCGCTCCGCACCCCCACCTGGTCGATCACCGGGTGTGGGCCACGGGTGGTCGTTCGTGCCCATCCGACACACTCGTCGAGCACTCGTCGGGCCTGCGCGGCGTAGTCGGCGCCGGCCCGCTCCACGTCGAGCGCGAGGGCCATCACCGACCACCCGCCGTCGACCTCACCGACCCGGTCGGCGTCGCGCACCCGCACCGCGTCGTAGAAGGTCGCGTTCGTGCGCTCGCCTCCGAGCGTGGCGACCGGTCGGATCTCCACGCCCGGTGCGTCCAGCGGCACGAGGAAGACGGTCAGACCTTCGTGCTTGGGGACCTCCGGATCGGTCCGAGCCAAGAGGAAGACGAAATCGCTGACGTGGGCGAGGGTCGTGAACATCTTCGACCCGGTGAGCAGCCACTCGTCGCCGTCCCGGACTGCCCGGGTCGTTGCCGCCGCGACATCACTGCCCGCCTCGGGCTCCGTGAAGCCGAGGCACACGAGGAGCTCTCCACGGCGGATCGGCTCGATGAAACGCCGTTGCTGATCTGGCGTGCCGACCCGCAGGAGGGTCTGCGCCACGATGTCGGCCGTCTGGAGCCCGTCGACCGGGGCGTGGGCGTAGCCCGCCTCCTCGGCGAACACCGCGCTGTCGAACGCGGTGTGCGCCGGCGACCATCGGGTCCCGGCCATGACAACCCGATCCAGCCCCTGGCTGCGAGGGCGTGATGGAATCCCGCATCATGGAAGGTTCCGGTCTCACGCATCCGGTGGTGGACCTCAGGGGTCATGTGCTCGGCCAGGAAGTCGCCGACCTCGCCTCCGAAGCGCGCCGCGGACTCGGGGACCGAGAACTCGAATCCCTCCGAGGCCTCGGCGCCCGACGTCGCAACGGCTGTCGGGACGCGAGGGCCACGGAGGCGGTCATCCGCGACCGCGGCCCAGTCGTCCGCCTCGTCGCCGAGCCAGGAACCCCACGCGCGGGCGCGCCGGAGGTACAGCTGGGGGTCGTACTCCAGCGTGAAGCCGTAGCCCCCGTGCACCTGCACCGCGTCGGCGGCGACCGCCCGTGCGACCTGCCCGCACCACCGGTACGCGGCGCGCGCGTCGCCGGGACCTGCGACCCGACATCGAGCGCCCAGCCGACGCGCGACGCGAGGAGCCGGGCGGCGTCGAGCGCCGTCGCGTGGTCGGCGAGGCGATGGGCCAGCGCCTGGAACGCCCCGATGCGCCGACCGAACTGCACCCGTTCGTTGCAGTACCGGACCGCGGTGTCGAGCGCGCCTGCGGCAAGGCCGACGAGCCGCGCGGCCTCGAGCGCGCGGAGCTCGTCGAGCACGGCCTCGTGCGATCCGGGCACCGACCGGCCGCCCGGCGAGCGGACCGGCGGCCGTCGGGGTGATCCCGCCGGTTCCCGGGAGGTCAGGCGCACCGGCGCGATGCCGGCACGGGATCCCACGACCTCGTGCAGCACCCACCCCGTCTCACCCTCCGGCACGCTCCCCGCCTGGTCGGACACCAACGCGAGGTCGGCGACGGACAGGAACGGCGCCGCTACCCCGGGCGTCGGCACGATCGCGACGACGGCACCCTCGGCGATGCGTGCGAGCTCGGCCGGGGAGGAACCCGCGAGCAGGCGCGCCCGCGACCATCGTCTGGACGAGGGGGACGGGGGCGAGCGCGCGGCCCGTCGCCTCGCACACGACCTGCGCGTCCACGAGCGACGCGCCGGCCCCCGCCGGCTCGGGCGCCGTCATGGTCGGCAATCCCATCGCCGTCAGGGTCCCCCACAACGTGGCGTCGAACCCGTCGCCGGCCTCGACCTCGCGCACACGATCGGGCGAGCAGTGCTCGACCATCACACACGTCACGGCGTCGCGCAGGGCTTCCTGGTCGTCGCCGAGCTCGAAGCGCACCGGTCGCTCAGACTCGGTGGGGCGCGCGCGCTCCACGTCATCGTGATCCAGCCGACAGCCACGAGGAGGCTCGCGCCTCGTGGTAGGCGAGGTCGGCAAGACCTGGGGGTCGCCTTCGGGCCAGTCGTAGACCTCGAGCGCGTGCATGTCGAGCGTGCTCCAGACGAACCACGCGATCCCGGCACCGAAGAGGACCGCACCCGCAACGGCCCACGACAGGCACCGCCTCCGCGGCGCCGGGCGACGACCGCGAGCACGACCGCACCCGCCAGCAGCACCCACGGACCGACGCGCAGCACCGCGTCACGAAGGTCGCCCGGATACCCCGCCGCGGCGACGAACGTGCCGTCGTCGACGAGGGCCTCGACGACCAGCCGGTAGCAGAAGGTCGCCACCGCGGCACCGAACAGCACGCCGGCCGCGAGACCACCGTCCGACGTCCGGCGGGTGACCGGCGTGCCGAGGGTCGACGTCACGCGGGGAGCTCCCGCTTCACGACCTTGCCCATGGCATTCGCGCGGCAGCTCGGCCACGATCTCGATGCGCCGCGGCACCTTGTTCGCGGCGAGACGCTCGCCCAGGAACGCGTGCAGGTCCTCGAGATCGATCTCGAGGCTCGGTCGCGGAACCACGAATCCGACGATGTCCTCGCCGAGCACGTCGTGGGGAACCCCCTTCACCGCGGCTTCGCCGACTGCCGGATGCTCCAGCATCGCGTTCTCGATCTCCACCGGCGACACGTTGTACCCACCCCGGATGATGATGTCCTTCGCGCGTCCCGTGATCATGAGGTCGCCCTCGTCGTCGACGTACCCCACGTCGCCGGTGCGGAGCCACCCGTCCTGCCAGGTGGCCGCCGTGGTCTCCGGGTCCTTCCAGTACCGGCGCGGCGGCCGGCGGTCTTGAT
The DNA here is from genome assembly GCA_963720675.1 of uncultured Acidimicrobiia bacterium. GTDB lineage: Bacteria > Actinomycetota > Acidimicrobiia > IMCC26256 > PALSA-555 > JALHSW01. The sequence continues at coordinate 1,620,314 of CAVRGH010000010.1, forward strand.
CCAGATCTCACCTTCCGCGTCGGCTCCGAGCGCGGCCCGATCGGGCGAGCGGACCTCGACCAGCGTCCCCGGCTGCGGCTTGCCGACCGATCCCGGCTTGCGCCGCCGAGGCGCCCGGCGAGAGCTGGGTCCCGCCGGTGATCCCGGCCTCGGTCGAGCCGTAGAGGTTGACGATGCGCGCGTCCGGCCACACCTCGGCGGCGCGTCGCACCGTGTCCGGAGGCAGCGGTGCCGTCCCCGTGAAGATCCAGCGGACGCTGGACAGGTCGTGCGACGCAACGTTCGGGCTGTCGAGCAGGAGCCGCAGCATGGCCGGCACACCCTGCAGGGCGTCGACGCGCCGGTCGGTGGCGAGCTGCAGGAAGCCCTCGACCTCGAACTTCGGCTGGGTGACGACGGTCGTGCCCGTGCGCAACGGGTTGAGCAGGATCCCGTGCAGTCCCCCGTACCCGGTGAGGGGCACGGCGTGGAGGATCGTGCGCACCGGCGACGTGCCCATGGCGTCGCCCATGCTCACCGCGACCTCCGCGTGCGTGGTGACGACGCCCTTCGGCGTCCCGGTCGTGCCCGAGGTCGGGATGATGTCCGCGTCACCGTCCGCCGCAGTGCGGCCTGGTCGGAAGCGCGGCCCGATCGTCGGGCAGTGCGTCCACGTCCCACACACGCCCGAGCGCGAGGCCCTCCAGGAGTTCCGGCGCGTCGGTGATCGCCCAGCGCGCCTCGACGAACTCCGCGAAGGCGTGCACCTCGCGTGGTGTCCATCTGGTGTTGAGGGGGACCGCGATCGCCCCGGCGCGTTGCACACCCGCGTAGGCGACGGCGAGCGCCACCGCGTGCCGGTTGGTGATCGGGAGGAGCACACGGTCGTCGGGTCGGACACCCGCCGCGGCGAGGCCGCCGCCGACCGCGTCGGCGCCCGCATCCCACGACGCGAACGTGAGCGTCGACGAAGTGTCGTCGTGGGCGAGATGGTCGGGCTGCTGCCCGGCCCGGATGCGAAGCGCATCGGGCATGCGCCGGATCGTCGCGGACCACGGCTCCTGCACCCGATCAGCCTCGGCCGAGGTCGGCGAGGAGCGCGGCCGCGGCCTTCTGGCCCGACTCGTGCGCAGCCGCGGTCGAGCACATCGCGAGGTAGTCGCCCGCGAACGCGACCCCGGGATCGGCTCGAGGCGGTGGAACTGCTCGAGGGCACGCACGTAGCCGGGATAGAAGATCGGGAGTGCCGCCTCCCATCGGTTCAACAGTCGGTCCTCGACGAGCGGGGGGATCTCGGGATGGACCTCCGACACGCGGGCCATGATCGCGGCCTCGAGCTCGGCGTCGGGTCGGCCCGCGAGCTCGGTGCTGAAGCGGCCCTTCAGCCCGGTGCGCAGGACCTTCCGCTCGGGATTCGTCGGGACGACCGTGTAGCCGAGACCCGAGAGCTCCCCGTGCTCACGTCGTGGGTAGAAGCCGCGGTTCGGGAGGTCGAGCTCGTCGGCCTTGTCGTTGAGCTTGAAGTAGCAGTTGTCGTGCGCCTGGTAGCGCACCCCCGCGAAGAACGCCGCTCGCTCCGCGTCGACGCCGTCGAGCAGCGGGCCGACCTTGTGGCCGGGGAGCGCGACGAGCACCGCGTCGGCGGTGAGCCGCGAGGCCGCTCCCCCGCCGGTCGGCTCGAGCTCCACCGTTCGCTCGCCGATGTCGATCCGGGTGACGGAGACGCCGGTCCGGACGTCGAGGACCTCCGCCAGCGCCCGGGTGATCGCGCCGACACCGTGCGTGAGCGTGAACCCGGTGCTGTTGTGGTACGCCGTCATCGTGTAGACGAGGAACGCGCGGCTGATCTCGTCCGGCGACCACCCGCACACGATGTCCCACATCGGCTCGAGCGCGTACTCGAGGAACTCGGGGGCCAGCCGACCGACCCATTCCTGCATCGACTGGTCGTCCAGGCGTGCGGCGCGCCAGGGCTCGAACGTGGTCCCGTGGTTGCGGAAGGCCTGGCCCACCATCGCCGGCACGAGCCGCACGAGCTGCGCGCGGCCCTTGAGCGACATCGCTCCGAAACGCAGGATCTTGAGTGGGCGGGTCATGTCGAAGTCGTACGACTGGCCGTCACGGTAGATCTGGAAGGTCATGCCGTTCTCGGACGCGAGGTACGTGATCTTCTGGTCGAGCAGGTCGAACTCGTCCAGGTAGCCGAGGAACGCCTCGTCCTTGCTGGTCAGGTGTTCGGCGCCGACGTCGAACCAGAGCCCGTCCCACGCCTGACGTGAGCGCATGCGGCCGCCGGCCTCGGCTTCGCGCTCGAGCACCACGACGTCGAGACCGCGTCGTGAGAGCGTGCGCGCGGCACCGAGCCCGGCGATGCCGCCGCCGACGACGATGACGTCATGGTCGGCCATGTCCCCTCGGCCTCCCGCCGGTTCAGGGCTCGGCCAGCGGAAGAGCTGCTCGGCGTTGCCGTGGGTGATCGCCGCGACCTCGTCGTCGGGAACGCCCGCCAGCACCTCCGCGGCCCGCTTCTGGCTGTGCGGCCAGGTGCTGTCGGAGTGCGGGTAGTCGCACTCCCACATGATCTTGTCGACGCCGATGTGGTCGCGCATCTCGAGCCCCGCGACCTCGTCGATGAAGCACACCCAGATGCTCTGACGGAAGGCATCGGACGGCTTGAGGTCCTCGTCGAGCCCGGACCAGTAGCGGTGCCGCTCCCACGTGTGGTCGGCTCGCTCGAGCGCGAACGGCACCCAGCCGATGCCGCCCTCCGACATCGCGAACTTGCAGCTTCGGGAACAGCACGGGAATCCTGCCCATGATGATGTCGGTGCACGCCGCCTGCCGCGAGCGTGCCGGCCAGGGCGATGCCGACCGGGATCGGCGCGTCGGGCGACGTGACCGGGATGCTGCCCGACGTGCCGATGTGCACGCGACGACGGTCTCGGTCTCCTCGCACGCCCGCCACAGCGGGTCCCAGTGCTCGCTGTGGATCGACGGCAGTCCGAGCTTGGACCGGGTTCTCGCGGAAGCTCAGCGCCCGCGCGCCGAGCGCCGAGCAGCGACGAACCTCGTCCGCCATGAGCTCGGCGGACCACAGCGGGCCGATGATCATCGGGATGAACAGGTCCGGGGCGGACGCGCACCACTCGTCGAGCACGCAGTCGTTCCAGGCCTCCACACACAGCTGGCCGAGGTCGTGGTCGGTACCGGCCATGAGGAACGTCTGGCCGGAGAAGCGGGGAAAGCTGGGGAAGCCGAGGCTGGCCCGCACGCCGTCCGGGTCCATGTCGGCGACTCGAGCCTTGGGGTCGTAGCAGCCCGGGATCATGTCGGCGAAGCGCACGGGGTCGGTGGAGTACTGCTTGCGCGGCTTGCCCGCGACCGCGTTGAGCCCCATCGTCTCGGACCGATTGCCCTCGTAGACCCAGAACTCGCGGTCGTCGGCCTCCTCGACGTGCGGACCGAGGTCTCGCCACTTCGCGGGGAGCCGATCGGACCAGACTCGGGCGTGCTCGATGATGTGATCGTCGACGGAGATGAGATCCAGGGCCATCAGGAGGGCTCCTCTCGAGGAGACTGGTTGCAGCGGACACTCAGGCGTTGCGGTCCCCGCACCATCATCATGGGGGCCTTCTCGTACTCGAACCCCACCGCGAGCTCGAGCTCCGGGAACCGGTCGAGCAATGCGTCGAGCGCCACGCGCGCCTCCATGCGCGCGAGCGCGGCGCCGATGCAGAAGTGCGGACCGAGCCCGAGCGTGAGGTGCGGGATGTCGAGCCCCCGATCGAGCGAGTACTCCGCCGCCTGCTCGAACGCCCGCTCGTCACGGTTCGCGCTCCCGAGGCCCACGAGCACTCGCTGCCCCGGGGCGATAGCGGTGCCGGCCACGTCGGTGTCGGCGACGCAGGTGCGGGGAAGGAACTGAACCGGCGCGTTGTAGCGCAAGGTCTCCTCCACGGCGACGGGCACCAGCCCGCGGTCGTGGCCGACCCGAGCCCAGAGGCCCGGGCGCCGCAGCAGCTCGTAGAGCGTGTTGCCGATCAGGTTCGTCGTCGTCTCGTTGCCGGCCATCACGAGGAACCGCACCTGCGTGCGGATCTCGCGCGGGTTCAGGCGGGCACCGTCGATCTCGGCGTGCACCAGGCGCGTGAGCAGGTCGTCAGGCGGGTCGCTCGTGGCTCGACGCGCCTCGATCTGCGCATCGAGGTAGGCGTGGAACTCGGGCAGCGTGGCGATCCCGTCGCGCCCGTAGACACCGTTGATCATGATGTCGTCGCTCCAGCGCTTGAAGTCGCCGCGGTCCTCGGGCGGGATCCCGAGCATCCCGGCGATGACCGTCACCGGCAGGGGAACCGTCAGCGCGGGCACGAGATCGGCTTCGCCCGACGACGGGATCTCGTCGACCAGCCGCCGCGCGAGCGCGACGACCGATGGCTCGAGGGCGTTGACCGACGCCGGGCTGAAGGCCGCGATCAGCAGTCGGCGAACCTTCGTGTGGCGCGGCGCGTCCATCTCGTTGATGGCCTGGTCCTCCTCGTCGAGCTGTTGGCCGTGGATCCGCATGCCGAGCGAGCTCGAGAACGTCCCCGCATCGCGCAGCGCCGACGCGCAATCGGCGTGGCGGGCGAGGAAGACGAAGCCCGGCATGGAGTCCGACACGGGATTGAGGGCCCGGAGCTCCGCGTAGCGAGGGTACGGATCCGCGGCCTGGCCCGGTTCGAGCGGGTCATAGCGAGGCGCATCCGTCGCGGGCTTGCCCGTCACCGTGCTCCCCCTTGCTCACCGAGGATCCCGAACCAGGATCCAGAATCGAGCTCTCCCGAATCAGTTAGAGGATACATAGGATACGGTCGCTCGCCACCGGCGGGATCGGGACGCCTCCACGACCGTGGAGGCGGACCTCGGGAAACGGAGCGGTCGTGTGAGCAGCCTGGGGGCCCACGAGACACCCGAGCTCGCCGCCTTCCGGGCGGAGGTTCGCGCGTGGCTGGCCGAGCACGTGCCACCCGACTGGGAGGCGCAGCTCGCCGGCGCGACCCCCGACGAGTTCGTCCGCTTCCATTGCGGGTGGGTGCGCACCCTGGGGACCGGCGGCTACCTCGTTCCCCACTGGCCGCGCCACTTCGGCGGCGGGGGCAACAGCCTCGCCGAGCAGATCGTGATCCAACAGGAGATGGCGCGGGCGAAGGCTCCCGAGCTCCGTGTGCACATGATCTCGCTGAACCACGCCGGGGCGACGCTCATGGAACACGGGAGCCCCGACCAGCAGCGCCTGCTCCCCGGGATCCTCGACGGCGACATCTGGTGCCAGGGGTTCTCCGAACCCAATGCGGGCTCCGACCTCGCGTCACTCCAGACGCGTGCGACGCGCGACGGGGACGACTACGTCGTGAACGGTCAGAAGATCTGGTCGAGCATGGCGAACCATGCCCAGTGGTGCCTGCTGCTCGCGCGCACCGACCCCGACGCGCCGAAGCGCAAGGGCATCTCGTACTTCATGCTCGACCTCTCGAGCCCCGGCATCGAGATTCGGCCGATCCGGCAGGCCACGGGCGACGCCGAGTTCTGCGAGATCTTCCTCACCGATGTGCGCATCCCGGCCACCAACCGCTTCGGCGAGGAGGGTGAGGGCTGGCACATCGCCCAGACCACACTCACGAACGAGCGCGGCTCGGCGGTGATCGAGCTCCACGAACGACTCGTCGAAGCGCTCGATCGGCTCGGCCGCGAGATGCTCGTCACGCCGATCGGCGGCGGTCGCATGGCTGCCGAGGATGACTCCCTCCGTCAGGAGCTGGCGCGGCGGGCCGCCGATGTCGAGATCCTGGGGTTGCTCGCGGCACGCATGTTCCGGAACCTGCTCGGTCGCGGGAACCTCGGGCCCGAGGCCTCCATCGTCAAGCTCTTCTACAGCGAGCTCCTCCAGTCGCTGACCGACCTCGGGGTCCGCGTGCGCGGGATGCCCGCACAGGTCGATCACGGTCGGCCGTTCGCGTGCAGCTGGACGTCGGGCGACTGGCTGATGGACCACATCGGGTCCTGGACCTGGACGATCGCGGGCGGCACGAGCGAGATCCAGCGCAACGTGATCGGCGAACGAGTGCTCGGGCTGCCACGCGAGCCGGCATCGGGATGAGCGCGCCGCTCACCACCGACGAGCGCGACGAGCTCGCCGCGACGGCTCGGGCGTTCCTGGACCGCGCATCGTCTTCGGCGCGGGTGCGCGAGCTGATCGCCGACGACAGCGGTATCGAGGTCGCGCTCACCGCTCAGATGGCGCAGCTCGGGTGGCTGGGCCTCCTCGTCCCCGAGGCCGACGGCGGAGCCGGTGCCGGTCTCGCCGAGGCCGTCGTGGTGGCCGAGGAGCTCGGTGGCCACCTGACGCCGGGGCCGTTCTTCTCCAGTGCCGTGCTCGCGACGTCCGCGCTGGTCCTGGCCGGCGACGACCGCCAACGTGCCCGCTGGCTCCCGGCGTTGATGGCCGCCGATGCGACCGGAACCGCAGCGCTCACCGGCCCATCGGGGCGGCTCGACCACGATCTCCTCGACGTCGCCGTCGGCGACGACGGCGGCCGCGTGCACCTCGACGGAGTCGCGGGATTCGTCCCGGACGCGCACCTGGCGCAGGTCTTCGTGGTCGCCGCCCGTGATGGTGACCACACGCGTCTCGTCACGGTGGAGCGCGGAGCGACGGGTCTCACCGTCGAGCCGGCGCCGACGGTCGATCGGACCCGCCGTCTCGCGACCGTCCGGTTCGAGCGAGTCGCGGTCGCGGCCGACGCGTTCCTCGGGGGCCGCGAGGACCTTGCCGACACGATCGACGCGCTCGTCGACCGGGCCCTCGTCCTGCTCGCCGCCGACGCGGTGGGAGCGGCCCGCGCGGTGCTCGCGCTCTCGGTCGAGTACGCGAAGGAGCGCGTCCAGTTCGGCCGGACCATCGGATCGTTCCAGGCGGTCAAGCACATGCTCGCCAACATGTTCGTGCGTGCCGAGGCGGCCTCGGTAGCCGTCGAGGGTGCTGCCGAGGCGGTCGATGCCGATCCGGCGACCGCGAGGCGCTCGGTCGCCGTCGCCGCGTCGTACGCACGGGACGCGGCGGTGCAGGTTGCGGGAGATGCCGTCCAGGTGCACGGTGGGATCGGCTTCACCTGGGAGCACGACTGCCACCTCTACCTGAAGCGGACCACGCTCGACGCGGCGCTGCTCGGTGACTCGGCGGTGCACCGCGAGCGACTGGCGGCCATCGTGCTCGAGGACGCGCGCGAGGGTGGTGCCTCGTGAGCCCACCCGACGCCGGCGTCCGCATCGAGTCCATCGAGAGCGTGCTCCGGCTCACGATCGATCGGCCCGCGGTTCGCAACGCGATCACCGAGCCCGGTCTCCACCTGTTCGCCGATGCCGTCACCCATGCGATGACCGACGACATGACCCGAGTCATCGTGATCGCGGGCACCGGAGAGCACTTCTGTGCGGGGATCGATCTCCCGTCGGTGAACGTGGCGCCGCCGCGCCGACCGCGAACCGGCCACGTGCGACGCGGTCTCGCCAGTGGTGCTCACCGTCTCGTGCGTGCCCTCTGGGACTGTCAGCTGCCGGTCATCGCGTCGGTGCGTGGCCACGCCGCCGGCGTCGGCTGTCACCTGGCCCTGGCGGCCGACTTCGTGGTGGCCTCGCGAACGGCTCGTTTCTCCGAGTCCTTCGTCGCGCGCGCGCTGACTCCCGACTCTGGTGGGACCTTCCTCCTCCCGCGTCTGATCGGCGTCGCCCGGGCCAAGGAGCTCTTGCTGCTCGGTGAACCCGTCGACGCGGCCCAGGCCTACGACTGGGGGCTGATCACCCGCCTCGTCGACGACGACGATCTCGAAGCTGCGTCGAACGAGCTGGTGACCCGCCTCGCGAATGCCCCGACGGTGGCCGTCGGGCTCACCAAGTCCCTCGTGCACAGCTCGCTCGAGGCTTCGCTCGACCGAGCGCTCGACGAAGAGGCGATGGCCGAGGAGCTCGCGGTGCGGAGCCCCGACTTCAAAGAAGGCCTGCAGGCCTTCGTCGAGAAACGGCCACCCGACTTCGGGGGACGCTGACGTTCACGGGCCCGGCGAGGGCGGCGGGTCAGCGCTCCTTTCGGAGCCGCACTCGCGCGTTGTCCCAGGTGAGCACCTTGCCGTCGGGGATGATCCGGATGACGGCCGGAGCCCGGTAGTGCTGCTTGGTCGCATCCGGCACCTCGGCTCGAGGCATGCCGAACGCCGCGTACTTCTGATCGAGCGCAGCGCTCGCGCGCGCCGCCTCGTCGGCGTCGCTGACGATCTCCGCGTCGTCCTTCGACGTGGACCGCGCTGAGCTCGGTCCATCGGGTCCCGGTCTCGACCAGGAAGGCAGCACGCGAGTCGCGTCGCACGCGCGCCGCCTTCTTCGCGCCTGCCGGCGTCTGGGTGTAGATCACCCGATCCAGCACCACGAACCACACCGGCAGGCTGACCGGCCGACCATCCGCGCGCAGGGTCGTCAGCACACCCGTGTGGCCCGCCGCCAGGAAGGCCCAGGCCTCGTCCTCGGAGAGGCGGATGCTCACCCCGGATCCGCCGGCGTCGCGAGGTGCTTGAAGAACTCGAGCCAGCTGAATCGCTCGGCGGGCCACTCACTCCCGACCTCGGTCAGCTCACCGTGCACCCAGTTGATGAAGAGGTCGGCACCGGGGATGGTCACGTTCCCGGTCGCCCGATACTCGAACTGGCGGCCGCCGAAGCCCAAGGTGGCGGCCACCGGGAGACGGCGCCCGTCGCGCTCCTCCCACTCGACCTCGGCGGCGAGCTCGTTGACCGCAACCGGATCCTCGCCATCCCGGTGGAAGAACCCGACGCGGAACTCCCCGGGGCCGGTGATCGCGATGCCGTGCTCCTGGCGTCCGTCGGCGTGCTCGCCGGCCCAGACCCACCACAGCTCCTCGAGGAACCGAAAGCCCTTGCTCTGACCCCAGACCACGCCGTGCTCGCCGTAGTAGCGGTCGTAGCCGCCGAAGCCACGGACGGCCTGACCGTCGACGCTCCCGGTGACCCGGCAGATCTGACTCGTGTACCCGAAGTCGTCGGGCTGCCCCGGACAGCGGTACCGCATCGCGACCCCGAGCGGCTCCATGGCCACGTCCATCCAGTCGGCCTCGCGCCAGGTGTGGCCCGCCGGAGCGAGCGACACGGACATCGAGGGATAGAGCGGGTTCGTCGAGCGCAACGAGTGGGCGTCCCCGTCGGCCTCGTAGCGCACGGCACCGCAGTAGAGGTCGTCGACGCCGGGGATGGTGGCGTGGCGGACGACGGGATTCGACCAGATGGTGGGCGCGATCTCGAGTCCGTAGTACAGGTACGTGCAGCCGATCTGGTGCTCGCGCAGCAGCGCGTAGCGTCGGCCATCCTCGGCGGTCACCCCGGCCCACAACCATCCGGTCTGGAACCCGAGACCGTCGAACGTGCGGGCGCGCCGCCCGTAGTCGTCGCTCCGTGGCTCGAACGCATCGACGTCCGGCTTCGAGTCGACGCCGTCGAGGCGCTCCCCTCGAGCACGGCGCTTCTCCTCGATCCCCATCGGTCCCCCTCGCTCGCGCGAGGCGAATGGTACGTTCATCGCGCGATTCGCACCACGAACCGTTTCCGTCCGTGACGCGTCGACGAGGCCGTGCGATGGCGAGTCAACTGGTGACGCAGCACATCACCGACGGGGTCGGTGTGCTCTCGTTCAACCGGCCGGCAAAGCACAACGCGCTCAGCGACGAGCTCCTCGGGGAGTGGCGCGCGGCACTCGGGGAGCTGTTCGCCGACACCGAGGTCCGCTGCGTGCTGCTGCGGGGTGAGGGCGAATCGTTCTCGTCGGGTCGCGACACGACGCAGCTCGGCCGACGCGCAACCGGTGAGAGCGACTTCGCGTTCATCCTCCGAGAGCAGCGCGAGGCATTGCGACTCCGGCGGGCCGGCAAGCCCATCGTCGCCGCACTCAAGGGCTGGGTGCTCGGTGGCGCCTTCGAGCTCGCCTTCCGCACGCTCCCGGACGCATTCGCGCGGTGGTCCTCGCCGAGACGTTCCCTGCGGCCCGCTACCGGACGCTCGGGACCGGTCTGGCGCTGCACCGCCTCGCACGCGTCCCGGTCCTCGGCGACGCCATCGCCCGGGGCGCGTCGGGAAGCGGGATCCGCCGGGGAGCGCGCTACCTGCTCGGCAAGCTGAGCGTGGGCCGCGACTGGCCCGACGAGGCCTCGCTCGATGCCTATGTCGCACCGATCGAGGAGGGGCACAACGTGCGTGGCGGGATGCTGCACGTGCGCCGCTGGGACGGCGCGGTGGCCGAGCCGGTCGAGCGCGCATCGCGCCTCCCTGCTCGCTACCTCTTCGGTGACGGCGGCCACTTCGCGCGCTTTCTCCCCGAGCGGCGCGGCTACGCCGAGGAATGCGGCCGCGGGGTGACGCTGCTCGAGGGTTCCGGACACTTCCTCTTCGCCGAGCGGCCGGCGGCCTTCGCCGGTGTGGTCGACGAGATGCTGTGCGAGATGGTCGCCTGAGGCTCGCGGTCACTAGTCGATCGCGGTGACGACGCCGGCGGCGCCATCGACCTCGACGCGCTGACCGTCACGCAGGCGGCTCGTCGCCGAGCGCGTCCCCACCACGGCTGGTATCCCGAACTCCCGGGCCACGACGGCCGCGTGCGAGATCTGGGCACCGACGTCGGTGACGATCGCCGACGCGAATGCGAACAGCGGCGTCCATCCCGTGTCGGTGGTGGCGGCGACCAGCACCTCGCCGGGCTCGAGGTCGGCGAGGGTGCTCGGCGAGAGGAGCCGGACCGGTCCGCGGACGATCCCGGGCGATGCCGGGATTCCCGAGATCGACTCACCCTGCTCCAGCCGGTCGCCGACGCCCACCTCGGGCATCCAATGGCCGTCGAACATCGCCGGGAGGCGCAGCGCCCCGAGACGCACTCGCTCGGCTCGTCGGCGCGCGACGGTCGCGGCGACGCCGTCCGGCGGGTCGCGAAGCTCGGCGAACGTGAGGTACCAGACATCGTCGGCATCCTCGAGGGTGCCCGAGACCACCAGACGTCGGGCACGCTCACGAACCGTGAGACGAAGCGCGTGCGTCATCCGGACGACGGCGTCACGCGAGCGCTCACGCGTGAGCATCGCGCGGTGCGCGACCCGAGCCAGCAGCCGTTCGCGCCGCGACAGGTCCTGCGTGACCACCGTGCGCCCGGGCGCGTCGATCGCCTTGGCGACGGACTCGACGAGGAGCGCCGGTGCGTCGGCGAACATCGGATTCGCGAGCTCGGTCTCGCCCGGTCCGCGATGACCGACCTCCCGGACCAGGTCGTCGATCGCGGTGGCGAACCACGACGACCGTTCGCGCAGCGTCGCGAGCGCGGCGTCAGCCGACTCGGCCCGGAGCACCCCGGCCACGGCTTCGTCCTCGACGGCGCGAACCGCGATCGCGCTGACGCCAGCCAGTGCCCCGACGCTCTCGAGCCGACGGGCGTCCGATCCCGAGCGGACCGGAACGCCCCCCGCCTTCTCGATCGCGGAGAGGACGCCCCCTGCGAGCACCGTGCCGAAGGTCGACACCTGCCAGGCCTGGACGACCTCGCCGCGGAGGAGCTCGAGCCGAGCCGCGAGCCCGCGATCGTCGAGCTGTGCGAGCTGCTCCGGGTCGACCGTCAGCGCGTGCGCCCTGGTGACGACCTCGTCGACCTGGCGCCCGAACCCCGCAGCGAGCAACCCGACGGTGCCACCGATCCGTGTGCCGCGCGCGATGCCACCGAGCGAGGGACGGGAGCGTTGCCCGCCCTCGGGTAGCGGGATGCCGAGATACTGCTGGTCGATCTCCTCGGCGGACCAACCGGGCATCACTGCGGCGAGCTCTCGGAGCACCGAGACGCCGCCGTACACCCGATGAGCGAACACCGACACGGAGCGCAGCAGCTCGGTCGCGATCGGCTCCTCCAACCGGAACAGCTGGGCCGAGCACCGGGACGAGCCCCGCATCGACTCGAGGGTCAGCTCGAGCGAGAGCGGCGTCATCGGCCCCGGGAACGCCTCGGAGAGGTTCGACGCCGTGTAGATCGGGAAGCGAGGGTCGATGAGCGTGTCGAACTCGCCGCCGACCCCTTCGGGTCCTGCGGCCACGAGTGCGGTGCCGTCGACCGGCGCGATGTCGGCGGGGATCCCGACCTCGGCGCGGGGGAGGCGCCACGGACGCCGGCGCGTCGACCGCGCGTCCTGAATCATCTCACCATGTTTGACAATTCCATCGCCCCTTCGCAAGATGCGCCCGTGCCGGATGCCGTTGCGCAGTGGGAACCCGTCGAAGGGCTGCGTTTCGCCGTCCGCGATTCGGTGGCCTCGCTGCTGATCGATCGCCCGGAGAAGGCCAACGCGCTCACGCCCGAGATGTACGAGGGACTTCGTCGCGCGCTGTTGCTCACCGAGCTCGACGCCTCGGTGGAGGTGCTCACGATCACGGCGGGCGGCGACGAGTACTTCGTGCCGGGTGGCGACCTGACGATCGGCGCGGACGAGTGGGCCGCGGATCTCGTCACGAAGCTCGCCGAAGCCGAGGGCGCATTCCCCTACCAGAGCTTCGAGCGCTGTTCGAAGCTGGTCGTCACCGCGGTGAACGGTCGGTGCCAAGCCGCGGGTCTGATCATCGTGCTGATGAGCGATCTCGTGTTGGCCTCGGACCGCGCTCGGTTCCGAGTGCCGGAGCTGTTGCGTGGCCTGGTCGATCCGTTCGTCCCGCTGCGCCTCCCCGCTCACATCGGCCTTGCCCGAGCCCGGTGGATGATGTTCACCGCGGACGAGCTCGACGCACACGACGCCGAGCGCGCCGGTCTCGTGGGCAAGGTCGTACCCCACGCCGACCTGGCGGCGGAGCTCGAGGCCACGGTCGCCAAGGTACGTCGGACCGCGCCGGGCGCACGGGGCCTCTACAAGCGCATGGTCAACCGAGCGCTCACCCCGATCGGCCTCGACGACTTCCTGGTCGGCATGCGTTCGCCCGAAGCGGTCGAAGGCATGCGCAGCTTCGCCGAGAAGCGCCCACCGAGCTGGCGGCCGGGAGGTGGGACCTGAGCCGATGGAACACGACTCGGTCATCATCGAAGTCGGGCTGAACGAAGGCATCTCTCGCGACGTGCACCCTGCGATCCCGATCTCGCCGGCCGAGATCGCGGCCGATGCCCTCCGCTGCGAAGCTGCGGGAGCTGCCGTCGTGCACTGGCACGCACGTGATCCGGCCGACGGGAGCCAGCGAGCTGCGGACGCTCGCCTCTACGGCGAGGCCCTGGAGCTCATGCGGGCGGGTGGGACCGTCCTCGGCTACCCGACCTACCCGACCCAGCCGCCGGATTCCCTCGACGAACGACTGGGACACTGCTTCACGCTGCGCCGCGACCACGGGCTCGAGCTCGCACCGATCGACATCGGCTCGGTGAACGTCATCACGTGGAACGACGCGGAGCACGAGTTCGTCGGTGCCGGCGGCACGCTCGCCGGTCGGACCGTCGTCCAGAACTCCCTCGGGTTCACCCTGTCCGCGCTCGAGCGCTTCGGCGAGGTCGGGCTCGTGCCGAGCGTCGCGTCGTTCGACATCGGCTTCACCCGCACCATGGTGAACCTCGTACGGGCCGGGAAGCTGCCCGAGCCGGTCTTCTTCAAGATCTTCATGATGGGTGCGTGGGCCGTCGGGCCCAACCCGGACGCTGCCGCGCTGGAGTTCCACCTCCACCAGATTCCCGACGACCTCGACATCGAGTGGGTCGTCGTCCCGTACACCATGGCGGACCCCTTGCTCGTCGAGCGGCTCTGCCGTCGCGCCCTCGACCTCGGTGGAGGGATCCGGGTCGGGATCGGCGACAACCCGAGTGCGCATCCGGGCCTGACCAACGCCGAGCTGGTGACCCAGGCTGCGGCCTGGGCCCGTGACTCGGGTCGACCGATCGCCGGCGCAGCGGACGTGCGCGCTCGCTTCGCGCTGGATGGGCGTGATCCGCGATGACGAGACCGCTCGACCTCGACCCCGTTCAGCCAGACCCCGTCCCGACTCCGAGGAGCCCCCGCCACCATGGCCACGACTGACGAGACCGATCGCCGCTTCTGGAACGAGGGCGCGCAGACCATGCCGCGCGAACAGCTTCGCTCCCTCCAAGAAGAGCGACTCCGTGAGACCGTGGCGCGCGCCTACGAAGGTGCAGGCTTCTTCCGCAGGCGGTTCGACGCCGCCGGGGTCGTACCGGACGACATCGCCACACTCGCCGACCTGGAGAAGCTCCCGAGCTTCCGCAAACAGGAGCTCCGCGAGAGCGAAGCCGAACATCCGCCGGTTGGTGACTACCGGGTGTCGGGACTTCGAGGGGCGATCCGGCTGGCCATGTCGACCGGGACCACGGGGCGACCGACGTTCTCGCTCTGGACGCAGCACGACCTCGCGCTGGAATGCGAGCTCGGTGCCCGCATGCAGTGGCGACTGGGGATGCGGCCCGGGAACATCGTCGTCAATGCGCACCCGGGATACTTGAACGGAGGCCAGGCGTTCATCTCGTCGCTGTACGAGAACATGGGATGTCTGTCCATCTCGCTCGGCCCACCCGACTCGGTCGACGCGGCAGAGGCCGCGCTGCGCGCCATCGAGCACATCCCGGTCGATCACTGGGGGCTGTTCCCTGCAGCACTCCACCGTTTCCGAGAGGCAGCAGCGCGCATCGGTTACGAGGGCAAGCTGCCCGAACCCGAGGAGATCGGGCCGACGTACCAGTACGACCGGATCAGTGCCGGTCAGGAGTGCGTGGGCTTCCTCGGGAGCGCGTGCTCACCCGGACGGGGATCGCACCTCGCCGAGGACTTCGCGATCGTCGAGGCGCTCGATCCCGAGACCGGCGCGGCCGTCCCCGACGGCGAGCGCGGCTACTTCGTCGTCACGTCGCTCGGCCGCGACAATCCGATGATCCGTTACGACATGGAGGACGTGATTCGGATCGAACCCGCCCTGTGCGACTGCGGGGAGACGTCCCGACGCGCGTTCTGGGAGGGCCGCGGCAAGGACATCGTCGAGGTCGCCGGCCGCTGGGTGCTGCCGATCGACGTCTGGAAAGAGGTCCCGGCCGACGCCGAGTTCGTGCTCGTCCGCCCGAGCTCGCCGTCGGACCAGCTGACGGTCCGGATCGAGGGGAAGCCCGCCCCCGACCTGGCCGAGCGGCTCGAGACAGCGATCGGCGTCCCGGTCGCAGTCGAGTCGGTCCCCGACGAGACGCTGCCGCGCTCCTCGTACAAGGCCCAACGCGTCGTCGACGAGTGACGACGACGATCGTCACCGTCGACGGTGCCGCCGGCGAGGTGCGGTCCCGACCCGAACCGGTCTGACCCCTACCCGGCAGGCACGGGAGCCGCGAGCCACGCGTCGATGTCCGCCAGGATCTGCACCCTGGTCGCGGGCTCTGCGCCCGAAGCGGTGACGCTCGTCCGCGCGATGTCGGCGAGCTGCTCGTCGGAGAATCCGAACACCTCGCCGCGCGAGCTCGTACTGGTCAGAAGCGCCGGCCCGGAACATCAGCCGGTCGTCGGCACCGAGGGACACCGGTACCCCGCTGGCCACCAGGTGCGGCAACGGGTGCCGCTCGATCGCGTCGACCACGCCGAGCGCCACGTTCGAGCTCAGGCACACGTCACACGTGATCCCCTCCGCGGCCAGCCGACGCAGGACATCGGGATCCTCGACCGCACGGATCCCGTGGGCGATCCGATCGGCGCCCAGGTGCTCGATGGCGTCGACCACGCTGCGCGCGCCGAGCAGCTCACCGGCGTGAGGGGTGACGAGCAGGCCGCCTTCGCGTGCCATCGCCGCAGCGGGCGCGAAGTCCGAGGCGTCTGCCGCATGCTCACTGCCCGCGAGGCCGAAGGCGGCGACGCCGTCATCGGCGTGCTCGGCGCCGAACATCGCCGCGCGCTCGGCCATCTCCACCGGCAGGTCTCGAATCGAGGCGAAGACGACCTTCACCTCGACACCGGTCGCCGCGGACGCGTCGGAGAATCCCTCGCGGACGGCTGCCCACACTTCATCGGCGTCACCGAACCGGGGAACGTAGCCACCCCCGAAGAGCCCGACGTGTGGCTCGGTGTAGCGCACTCCGTCGGCCGCTTCGTCTTCGACCAGCTCGCGGCACACGCGGACCAGATCGTCGAGCGTCGCGATGCAGGCAACCGCAGTCCGGTAGAGGCCGAGGAACTCGTCCCAGCCTGCGAACGCGGCGAAGTCGGGAGGTTCGATCCCCTCGCGCCGCGCAAGCTCCGCCATCGTGCCGGGGCGGGCGCTGCCCTCGAGGTGGAGGTGGAGGTGGGCCTTCGGCAGGGCCTCGAGCGATCGACCCGTGCTCATGAGCAGACTCTGCCACCTCCGCCGGCTCAGAAGCTGCTGCCCCCGTCGACGTTGACCAGCGCGCCGTTGACGTAGCTCGCCTTGTCGGACACGAGGAACGTCACCACGTTGCCGATCTCCTCGGGGGTGCCCCAACGATCCGCCCAGGTGAGGCCGTGCATGCGCTCGTTCCCGATCGGGAAATAGTCCTCGACGCGGTCGAGGCCGAGCTTCTCGCACCGGTCCTCGAGGTTGCGGATCACGCTCTCCGACGCGATCCATCCCGGCATCACCGCGTTCGACCGGATGTGATCATGGGCGAACTCGCGAGCCTGGTTCTTCGTGAAATGGGCCAGTGCTGCCTTGGCGGCCGAGTAGTGCTCGATGCGGGGGATCCAATGCCGAACCGACATCGCCGAGATGTTGACGATCGCGCCGCCTCCTTGCGCCTGCATGATCGGCACGACCTCGCGGCAGGACCGTACGGCCGCCATCAGCACCGAGTCGAACGCGCTCTGCCAGACCTCGTCGGTCCGGTCCTCGAGCTCGGGCACGACGTCGCACGCGCCGATCGTGTTGACCAGCACGTCGATCCGTCCGAAGCGCTCCATGACCGCCGGGACGACTCGGCGCACCTCGGCAGTCGTCACGAAATCAGCGGGGTACGCCACGACCTCGGTACCCGTCGCCTCGGCGACCTCGGCCGCGGTCTTCTCGAGCGTCGCTGCCGTGCGCGCGACGAGCGCGAGACGTGCTCCCTCCTGGCCGAGCGCGAGCGCGACGCCGCGACCCATCCCCTCGCTCGCCCCGGCGACCAGCGCCACCTTCCCCTCGAGCCCGAGCTCCATTGCCCCTCCGTCGTCCGTCGGTCATCTGTCCGTCGTCGTTGCTGGGCGCGCTCGGCCAGGCGTCGCGCCTGCACCGAAGCCTTCTTGCCGATTCTTGACAATCATTGCACGCCTACGCAAGATGCCTCCGTGCCCGACACGACCGAGCCCCGCTTCGACCCCCTCGACCCGGCCGACGCGGCGGATCCGTACGAGAAGCTCGCGGAGCTCCGGGCGCGATGCCCCGTCTCCCACCCGCGGCAGGGCGTCAGCCTCGTCGTTCGCCACGACGACACGGCGTCCGTCTTCCGCAACTGGGAGAAGTTCTCGAACGCCGGTGGGCTCCGCCTCGAGGGCGACAAGCCGACCGAGGAGCAGACACTCAACGAGATCGACCCGCCGCGGCACGGTCCGATCCGGCGCCAGCTGCTCTCGGCGCTGTCGCCGGCCATCGTCGCCGCGGCGGAGCCGATGATCGCGACCGTGGCGCACGATGTCGTCGGGCGCTTCGCCGCGCGTGGCCGTGTCGATCTGGTCGAGGAGATGGCCGTGCCGCTGCCGTCGCGTGTCATCACGCACATGCTCGGTGTCCCCGAGAGCGATGCCGAGCAGTTCCACGCGTGGACCGCTGCGATGGTCGAGGAGAAGTCGGCCTCCGGCACCGGGCAACGCCTGCGGCGCGACACGGAGCTCGAGTTCAACGCGTACATCCTCGGCCAGGTCCGGTCCCGTCGGGAGCAACAGGCCCCCCCGGACGACATCATCACCCGGATGATGAGTCACGAGCTCAAGGACGGTCATCGTCTCAGCGACACCGAGATCGTCACCCAGATCCGATTCCTCCTGATGGCCGGCAACGAGACGACGACCAACCTGATCGCCAACCTCTGTTACGAGCTGATCCGGGTTCCCGAGCGCTACGCCCGCGTCCAGGCCGATCGGGCGCTCCTCCCGATCGCGATCGAGGAATCGCTGCGGCACGACTCCCCCGTGCAGCTGATGTTCCGCACGGCGACCGTCGACACCGAGCTGTCGGAGTGCCCGATCCAGAAGGGCGAACGGGTCATCGTGAGCATGGGTGCGGCGAACCGTGACGAGAACGTGTTCGACGAAGCCGCCGCGTTCGACCTCGACCGTGGAATGGTCACCAACCACATGGCCTTCGGGCTGGGCCCGCACCTCTGCATCGGCGCTCCGCTGGCGCGCCTTCAGACCCACGTGCTCATCAACACGCTCATGGACATGGTGACCGACCCGCGTCTCGCACCCGACTTCGTCTACGAGAAGGTCGACTTCTTCGCGTTCCGCGGCCCCAAGCACCTACCGGTCGTCTTCACCACGTAATGGCCGAGGTCAGACGAGTCGCACGCCATCCTTGACGACGGAGATCGCGAAGTTCGGGCAGTGCCGGGCAGCTTCGAGCACCTTCTCCTCGGGCTGAGCATTCGGATCGACCACGAACGCCTTGCCGTCGTCGGCATTGTCGAACACGCCCGGAGCCCAGAACGAGCACTCGTGTGACCCCATGCAGGCGCCCACATCGATCGTCACCTCGAGCGCCATGGCGTGCCTCCTCGTCCGTCGGATCCTGGCCGGGGCCGTCGCGGGCTCACGGCGCCTGCCATTCGGGCGGTCGCTTCTCGGCGAACGCACGCGGCCCCTCGTCGAAGTCCGGGTGCCCCCAATGGGCCATCAGCAGATCCCAGCCGTGTTGACGCGCGGCCTCGAGCGACATCTCGAGGGAATCCCAGACTGCTCGTCGGCTCGCGGCCACCGCAGCCGGCGAGTTGCTCGCGATCTTCTGCGCGAGGCCGAGCGCGTGGTCCAGGAGCGCCGCGCGCGGAACGACCTCGGTGACGAGGCCGACCTCATAGGCGCGCGCGGCGCTCAGCGTCTCGTGGCTTCCGACCAGCACCATACGCAGCAACGCACCGAGCGGCACCCGACGCGCAAGGACGACGGGTTCGAGCGCACTGACCTGCCCGACGCTCACGTGTGGGTCGACGAACGTCGCCTCCTCGGCCGCCAGTGTGACGTCGCAGTCGGCCACGAAGTGGAGACCGCCACCGGCGCAGACGCCGTTCACGGCACAGATCGAGGGCTTCGAGACCCTCGCTTGCAGCGGCGTGATCCGCGAGGCCTTGCGCACGTCGGGATGACGCTGACGTTCGGGAAGCGAGCCGAGCTCGGCGATCTCCTTGACGTCGGCGCCCACGCAGAAGGCTCGATCACCCGCACCGGTCATGACCGCCACCCGCTGACCCGGGTCGGCGTCGAACCAATCCCAGAACTCCTCGAGCTCGACCATCATCACGCTGTTGATCGCGTTCATGCGTTCGGGCCGGTCGATCGTCACCAGCGTGACGCCACCGTCGCGCTCCACCCGCAGGGTCTCGTAGTCGGTCACCCTTCGCTCCGTGCTCGCGGGCTGCGTACTCACTGCGGCGCCCGGTCGCCTCGCCCGGTGACGTGGTCGCGCGCCAACTGTCGCGAGACTTGCGTTCGTTCGCAACGAACCCGAGACTAGCGGTCGCCGGACCAGTACGACGTCGATCGATGAGGAGTCCGATGCAGTACGTGTTCAGCGACGAGCAGGAAGCGTTGCGCGCGTCCGTGCGGAGCATCGCCTCCGAGCGCGGCGATCGCCGCGCCGCGTATGACGGAGGCCCGGCCGTCGACCTCGATCTGTGGTCCGCGCTCGTCGACGCTGGGAGTCGCCGGCCTCGGCATCCCCGAAGCAGAAGGTGGGAGCGGCGGCGATCTTCTCGACCAGGTCGTCGTCAGCGAGGAGCTCGGTCGCGCGGTCGCGGCCGTCCCGTTCCTCGCGTCCACGGTGCTCGGCGCCGGACTGGTCTGCGCGTTGGGCACGCCCGGTGGCAACTCGACGCTCGCGACCCGTGCCGCGACCGGTGAGGTCCGACTCGCGGTCGCGCTCACCGGTCCCGGTACCGGGATCGCGCGTGACGCGGTCCGGCTCATCGACGGACGACTGCACGGCAGGCTCCCACTGGTACTCGAAGCGCGCGGCCGCCGACGTCGTGCTCGTACCCGTCGCGGAGTCGGGCGGGACCTCGGTCTATGCGCTGCCGCTGGACACCCCAGGCGTGTCCGCGACCGACCTCCCGACCCTCGACCGGACTCGACGGCTCGCCGACATCACGATCGACGGCGCGTCCGGCCAGGTGCTCGGCACGCCCGGCTCCGCCGACGCGGCGCTGGCCGCAGCCCGGCGGGCGGCACAGGTGATCCTTGCCGCCGACGCGACCGGGGCGGCGGCGCTCGCGCTCGAGCTCAGCGCCGAGTACGCGAAGGTCCGCCAACAGTTCGGAACGCCCATCGGGACCTTCCAAGCGGTCAAGCACATGGCCGCCGACATGCTCGTCGCCGTCGAGAACGCACGATCTGCGACGTACTTCGGAGCCTGGGAGGTCGCGGCAGGAGGTGCCGATGCCGAGGTCGCGGCCGCGGTCGCAAAGGGAACCGCGACCGAGCACGCCGTCGAGATCGTCGGCCACGCCATCCAGATCCACGGTGGGATCGCGATCACCTGGGAGCACGATCTCCACCTGTTGCTCCGGCGTGTGAAGACCGACGAACAGCTGCTCGGCGACCCTTCCCAGCACCTCGAGCGCGTCGCCGCGCACGTCCTCGATGTCGCCTGACCCGATCCCGGTCATCTTCGACACCGATGGCGGTGTCGACGACTACTCGGCGCTCTGGTACGCGCTCGTCGCGCCCGATCTCGACCTCGTGGCCGTCACGACGGTCGCCGGAGTGCTCTCGGCCACTGCGACAGCACGCAACGTCGCGCGGGTGCTCCACGCCGCCGGGCGCCCGGACATCCCGTTCGCGGTCGGGGCCGAGGAACAGCTCGGGCCGGCTCCTCCGCTCCCACCGGCGACGCTCATGCACGGAGAGGACGGCCTCGGCAACACCGATCTCCCCGACGTCGAGCTCGTGCAGGTCCCCGAGCGTGCCGCGGACCTCATCGTGCGGCTGTGCCGGGAGCGTCCGGGCGAGCTGACCCTCGTCGCGGTGGGCCCCTTCACGAATGTGGCGCTGGCGCTGCGCGAGGAGCCGGCCCTCGTCTCGCTGGTCAAGGAGCTCGTGATCATGGGTGGTGCCGCCATCCCGCCCGGGAACGCCACCGCGTTCGGGGAGTTCAACGTCGTGTTCGACGCCGTCGCGGCGAACGAGATGGCGGTCGCGCCATGGTCGCGACCCCCTCGGATGGTCGGGCTCGACGTCACGCTGTCGGCGACCATGACCGACCCGGAGTTCGAGGTCTTGAACGCACGCTCGACTCCCCAGGCCGCCTTCATGGCCGACCCTTTCGTGCTGTACCGGGAGATGAGCACGGTCGAGTCGCACGACGGCTGTGCATCCCACGACACGCTGACGATGATGGCCACGGCCCACCCGGACCTCCTCCAGTACGAAGAGCTCCCGATGTCGGTCGACACAGCGGGTGGTGCCGCCTGGGGGGCGACGATCGTGGACTTCCGCGCCCGCTGGATCGCCGAGGGAAAGATCCCCGAAGGCTTCGAGGACCTCGCCCGCGAGCAGTTCTTCGCCGGCAAGGGGACGTGGCGGGTGGCGCTCGGCGCCGACATCCCCGCGGTGCGTTCCGAGTTCCGTCGCTTCTACGGCGAGATGTGAAGCGGCGACACGCTACGTTTCGAGCTGGAGGCGTGACGAGGAGGTCGACGTGCTCGACGACGGAGACGGGCGCGAAGTGCTCGGATGGAGCGAGTTCGGCGCCGCCGCACGCGACCTCGGTCGCTCGGTCCACGAGGACGGGTTCGTGCCCGACCTCGTCCTGGCCATCGCCCGCGGCGGTCTCCTGATCGCCGGCGCGATCGCGTACGCACTGGGAACCAAGAACTGTTGCGTGCTCAACGTCGAGTACTACACCGGGCCCGATGAGCGCCTCGACCTCCCCGTGATCCTGCCGCCGTCGCTCGATCTCGTCGACCTGCACGACGCGCGGATGCTGGTCGTCGACGATGTCGCCGACACCGGCCACACGCTTGCACTCGTCGTCGACACGGTTCGCCCGCAGGTTGCCGAGCTCCGCACCGCCGTGCTCTACGAGAAGGCGCGCTCCATCGTCCGGTGCGACTACGTCTGGCGGAGCACCGACCGCTGGATCGACTTCCCGTGGTCGTCGCAGCCGACCGTCACCGGAGACGGTGCCGACGGCCTCGCGGCAACGAGCACGCGAGGACCGAGCCCGACGACACGACCCGATGCCACGCAGGCGGTCTGAGGGCGTTCCCGGGCGTCAGCGCGTTCCGAAGAGGCGGTCGCCGGCGTCGCCGAGTCCCGGGAGGATGTAGCCGACGTCGTTGAGCTGGCGATCGACCGCCGCGACGACGATCTGCACCTCAGGATGTTCCCGCTCCATCCTCGCCAGGCCCTCGGGTGCGGCCACCAGACACACCGCGGTGATTCGATGCGCGCCCTTCTCCTTGAGCTTGGCGCACGCGAACGCGGCGGACCCGCCCGTGGCCAACATCGGGTCGAGGAGCAACACATCGCGCTCGGCGAGATCGGCCGGGAACTTCGCGTAGTACTCGACGGGTTCGAGTGCCTCTTCGTCACGGTACAGACCGACGAAACCCACCCGGGCGACCGGGATGAGACCGATGACCGCGTCGAGCATCCCGAGCCCGGCGCGGAAGATGGGCACCACCGCAAGCTTCTTGCCACTCACCTTGGCCTGCGTCGTGTCCTCGAGCGGCGTCGACACGGCGACGGGCTCGACGTCGAGGTCGCGAGTCGCCTCGTAGGTCAGCAGGGTGGCCAGCTCGGCCACCAGGCTCCGGAACGTCATCGTGTCCGTCTCGCGCGATCGAAGGATCGAGAGCTTGTGGCGGACCAACGGGTGGTCGACGACCGTCACCGGCATGCGGACCCCTCATTCACTGGCGGGCGAAATCTGGTGGGCGAATGCCCCGACGCGGTCCGGACGGCCGCGGCCTCACGTGATCTCGCCGATGTCCTCGAACCAGAGATCGGGATGTGCAGCGATGAACTCGTTCATCAGATCGACGCACTCCTGCGACTCCTCGAGGACGACCTCGACACCATGATCTCGCAACACGTGCTCCGCACCGAGAAAGGTCGTCCGCTCACCGATCACCACGCGCGGGATGCCATAGAGCAGGATCGCGCCCGAGCACATGTGGCACGGCGAGAGCGTCGAGTACATCGTTGCGTGGGCATACACGCTCGCCGGCTGGCGACCCGCCTGTTCCAGAGCGTCCGTCTCGCCGTGGCGGATCGTGCTCCCGTGCTGCACCCTCCGGTTCCGGCCCGCGCCGAGCACGCGACCGTCGGCGACCAATGCCGCGCCGATGGGGACTCCCCCCTCGTCACGGGCGAGACGGGCCTGTGCGATCGCCACCTCGAGGAAGTGACGATCCGTCGCGTCGGAGTCAGCGGGCAAGGTGCTCACCCGCGCCACCTCGACCCCTGACGATCCGGCCGCGCGATGCACGCGCGGCCGATGAGGTTCTCGGTGGGCGAAGCATGGGTCGGAAGGATCGCGTAGCCTTGCGACGCGACGCAAGGTTGCGACTCGCGAGCAATGCTGATCGACACCGCTGAGCACGTCGATGCTCGGCGCCGGCAAGCAGGGAGAGCATGATGGCGGACTTGTCCCAGGTGATCCCGCTCACAGGGCGGCGCCGGGCGGCACGCACGCTCCTGCTCGCGGTGATCGGGTGCCTGACCGTCGGCATCATCGGTGTCGCCGTCGCCGGGCCGGACTCGGCCTGGGCCGGGCTGCTGTCCCTCGTCATCCCCGGATTGGGCCAGCTCGTCCAGGGCGACACGCTCATCGGGATCCTGCTGCTCGTGCTGTTCGTGTTCATCCTGGTGGACCTCTTCGCGCTGTTCAACCGAGTGTTCCGTCTCGGGGTCCTGCCGCTCGCGGTGTTGGCGCCGGCCGCGGCGCTCGGCGCGGCAACGACCGGCGAGTGGTGGAGCTACCTCCTCGGCGCCGTGCTCGGGCTCGCGGCGGCAACGCTGGCCGAGCGCGGCGAACTTCCTCGCGAAGCGCAGCCGACTCGCTCGGGTCGCCGCGGCGCGCAACGAGAACGGCGCGCCCACGGCACAACCTGCGTATTCAGCGATCGACCACGGCGACGCACGTACGCTCGACCGCTACTCCGAGGCGTACCTTCGCTACTTCCTCCGTTTCGGGTGCGCGGCGCCCGACGACTGGAGCGTGTTCGACGACCCGAAGCACGTTGACAGCGCCTTGCGGTACCAGATGGTGCTGGCGTCGTGGGCGCTCTACGTCAACCAGCACCTGAGCACGCCGGCGTATCGGGAGGGCGCGGCCACCGCGCTCGGCAACATTGCGGAGCGTTGTCGCGACTACCGGGTCTGGAGCTATACGCGGCGCCAGAACATCAGCTCGTTCCGGATCGATGGCGACCCGTTCCGCCACGAGAACGTGATGTACTCGGGATACGCCGCCGATGTGCTCTCGATGTACGAAGCGGTGAGCGGCGACGATCGTTACGACGCTCCGGGCGGGTACTCCGTGAGTGACCGTCACCGAACGTACGAATGGACCCACGAAGAGATCGTCGACAACCTCGCGCTCCAACACGCGGCCAGCCCGCACGGGGCCATCAGTTGCGTCCCCGGCTGGCTGTGGCCTCCGTGCCAGACGTTCTCGCTGCGCGCGATCCAGCTCGGTGACCTCGTGCACCGCACCGACCACAGCTGGGCCCTCGACCGTTTCGCGGAGTCGTTCGCGCGCTACTTCGTCTCCGACTCCGGGCACATCGACACGTGCCGCAACATCGCCGGCTTCCCGCACCCCACCGACCCGATCATCACCGGGATCAGTGGACAAGCCGGCACTGGCGCCATGATGTCCCCCTTCGGGCGCGAGCACGTCGAGAAGAACTACGAGCAGCAGGTCAAGCCACGCATGACCCTGACCGACGACGGCGGCATGGCGTTGCGACTCTCGAAGATCGATACGTTCGACACGAGCTACGGCTGGAACCCCGCGCAGCCGTACTCGCTGGCGCTCCTGTACGCCACCGAGCTGGGCGACGAGGAGTCCGCGGCCGCGCTGCGCCACACGCTCCAGGGCATGCTCACCCCCGAAGGCGATCGACCCGGACCCGGTTCGATCCTCTCGATGGCGCTGACGTTCCTCGCGCTCGTGAACACCGAGCAGGGTCTCGCGGCAGGGCACCGGCACGTCCCCGCGCACGACACGACGCCGGAGCTGGCATCGGCCCCGTACCCCCAGGTGGTCGTGACCGCGGCACACGCGACCGCCGACGGTGTGCGGGCCACGCTCGTGCCCGGGCCGGCGGCCAACGGCGCGGTCGGGATCACGTTCGCCCGGCTGCACCCGACCGGACGGTACCGACTCACCGGAGCCGGCGAGCCCCGGGAAGTCGATGCCGATGTCGAGGGGCGCCTCGGTGCCGACGTCGCGAGCTCCTCCCGCCAGGAGCTCCTGCTCGAGCGCGTTGGCTGACCCGGGCATCACCGTCGACTTCGCCGACCTCGGCGGGGACGAGGCGACCAGCGTCGGGGTCGGTCGCCTCTGCGACGCACTCGAATCGATCTTCGAATCGGGCTCCTACCCGCAGCTCGAGGTCCACCGCCCCTGGTCGACCGACAACCCGGTCCTCAGCGGCGAGTTCGCGCGACCCCGTGCGATCCGCTGGTACCTGGAGCGCGAGGTTCGCCGACTGGCCGAGGCGAAGGCGCGCATCACGGCGCGGCCCTCGCGGCCCTGCCTCGCACTCGACGATGCGTCGTTGCTCACGGTCCTCGACGAAGGAACCTGGGACCTCCGCCGCAAGAAGCTCTTCCTCTTTCGCCCCGAGCGTGCCGAGCTGTCGCTCGACCGTCTGGAGCACTACACCGGCACCGCGGCGGAGGACTTCCAGCGCTACGTCATGTTCACGAACTACGAGATGCACGTCGAGGCGTTCCTCGAGCGCTATCCGGATGCCGGTGGCCCGACGCGCTCCGGCGTGCAGATGCCCGCGTTCCACCATCGCCAGCCCGATCACACCGGCATCACGCTGGTGAACATCGGTGTGGGCCCGGCCAACGCCAAGACCATCACCGACCACATCGCGGTGCTCCGACCGGACGCGATGCTGATGGTCGGGCACTGCGGAGGCCTGCGCAACCACCAGGCAATCGGCGATCTCGTGCTCGCGACCGGGTACATGCGGGGCGACGGCGCACTCGACGGCGTGCTCCCGACCAGCGTTCCCGTGGCCGCGAACCACTTCCTCAACGAGCTCCTCATCGAAGCCCTCGATGCGCGCCAGCTGCGGTACCGAATGGGGAGCGTGTACACCACCTCGGACCGGAACTGGGAGTTCAACCCGGGTCGGGTCACCGAGGAGGTACGGGCGTCCCGCAGCATCGCGATCGACATGGAGTCGGCCACGATCGCCGCGAACGGCTTCCGGTACCGGATCCCGAACGCCACGCTGCTCTGTGTCAGCGACAAGCCGCTGCACGGTCGACCGAAGCTCAGCGACGATGCCCGCGTCTTCTACGAGACGACGCGTCACTGGCACCTCGCGGTCGCGGCCGAGGTCCTCGAGCGCGTCCGGCGGGAGTTCCCCGACGGGCTCCCGGCAACCGGACTCCGCTCCGACGACGAACCGCTCTTCGGCACGACTTGAGCCAATCATCGAACTGAGTAAGATGATTGCCGCCGCGCGACCTCTTCGGCGTGCGAAACGCGCGCAATAAAGAGGATGCGCGCGCGACGCGAGACGAACGGGCGGCCCCGGACGGCGCCGCGTCGCGAAGGCAGCGCCCGAGCCACCGAGCCGTGGATCAGGCGGGGTTCCCGTCGAGCTCCCGAGCCCACCGCGGGACCGGCACGCCCCGGTCGTGGTGCCAGAGATGTCGGACGTCATCGCGGCTCGGTCCCTGGAGCAACGTCCGGGCGACGGACGCGAGCTCGGGGCCAGGCCGACCGAGGCGCATCGACCAGCTGCGGATCCTGCGACTGAAGAGCTGGCAGTCGTACTCGAGCGCGAACCCGTACCCGCCCATGCACTGGTGCACGTGCGACGCGACGACGCGGGAGGCCTCGACGGCCTTGGCCCACGCCAGGGTCGCGAAGAGTGGGTCGGGCGCACCATCGCCCCCTTGCTCCGCCTCCGACACCCACGCGGCCTTGCGGACGAGCAGCCCGGCACCGTCGGAGGCGACCGCCGCGTCGGCCAGCCGATGAGCGACGGCCTGGAACGACGCGATCGGTCTGCCGAACTGCTCGCGCCCCTTCGCGTATTCGACCCCCAGGGCGAGCAGTCCCTCGCTCGCCCCGACCAGGCGGGCTGCGGCCAGCAGGCGGGTCAAGCGGCGGAGCCGGTCGGTCTCGGCTCGCCCGCCGACGACGACGGATCCCACCTGGCTTCCGGCCGGCGCGAGCACGTCACCGGCGCTCGTGCGCCGCCCGGCGCCGGCGTCCACCGCGGCCACCACGAGGTCGCCGCCATCGTCCGCGACCACGACGCGCTCGGCTCCGGCGGGCGCCAGGCCCTCGAGGCCGCAGGCGGCTCCGCCGAGCCCGAGGACGGCGCGAACCGGAGCGGTCTCGACGAACGTGACGGGGGCCAGCGCCCGCCCGAGCTCCCATGCGGTCACCGTGAGCTGACCGGGCTCAGCCGCGTCGGCCAGTTCATCGAGGCCGAACGCCGCGAGTGCGGCCTCCAGCTCCGGCGACCGACCGTCGTCGCGGGCCTCGGCGTCGCGGACGACCGACGTCGGACACGCTCGCTCGAGCAGTCGGCGCAAGCCATCGGCGAGCGACGACTCCGCCTCGCCCCACCGTTCGTCGAGCACGCCGCCTTCCTCAGTTCCTCGGGAGTCCCAGACCACGCTGGGCAATCGTGTTGCGCTGCACCTCACTCGTGCCACCGATCACGGTGTAGACGGTGGTGACCCGCAGCATCTCCTCGATGTCGGCTGCGAGCTGATCGTCGACCGTGCCCGCGCGCGCTTCGCGAAAGAGGGACTCGGGTTCGAGCAGGTCGGCCATCCACTGGGCCTGGCGCTGCGCGAGCTCGGACCCGAACACTTTGGTCATCGATGCCTCCGCGCTCGCGATGGCGCCGCGCTCTCCGATGGCGGCCAGCCGCAGGCCGAGCAGGCGCTCGACCTCGAGATCCATCACGAGGCGCCCGAGCTCCTCGAGGCGGGCTTCGCCGAGCGCGTCGGCGCGACCTTCGAGACGACGGAGCAGTCGGGCGAGCCAGAACCTGCCCTCTCGCCCACCGAAGCTCATCGCCCGCTCGACGTCGAGGGCCTCGGCGAGGACCGACCATCCCTGGTCGATCTCCCCCACCACGTTCGCCGCGGGGACGACCACGTCGTCGAAGAAGCACTGGTTGACCCGCCAACCCCCCATGACCGGCACGGCGGTGATCTCGACGCCGGGAAGCGTCGTGTCGATCAGGATGATGGACAGGCCACGATGACGAGTGGCATCCGGGTCCGTTCGCACGATCGCGAAGACGAAGTCGGCGAGATGCGCGCTCGACGTCCAGAGCTTCGATCCGCTGACCCGGAACGAGTCGCCGTCCCGGACCGCGCGCGTCTTGAGCGCCAGCAGATCGCTCCCCGCGTCGGGTTCGCTGTAGCCACCGGCGTACCACGACTCTCCTCGAGTGATCCGGGGCAGGTGGTCGCGTCGGAGCGCGTCCGAGCCGTGGCGCACGAGCATCCACCCGATCGCTTCGTTGATCTCGACGCCGTACATGGGAAGACCGGCCGTGTCGATCTCCTCGTGGAACACGAAGCGATCGGTCTCCGAGACCGGACGACCATCGGGGGCGGGCCAACCCAGGCCGACCCAGCCCCGCGCGCACAACATGCGGTAGAACGTGGGCGAGTGGCGCTCGACGTCGAGCTCCGCCATCTCGCGCCGGAACCCGGCGACGTCGGTTCCGGACAGCTCCTCGACGAATGCGCGGACCTCGTCGCGCCACGCGCGCTCACGCTCGTCGAGGCCGAGGTTCATCCCGAGAGTCCGGCGAGCCGATCGTCGAGGGCGAACGCCGCAACGGCGTTGTCGCGCAAGAAGCGGCGGTTGCCCTCGGTACCGAGCTCGAGCGCCGCCACCCCCGCGAGGGCGCGCTCGAAGTCGAGGATGGGCCAGTCGCTCGCCCAGATGCACTTGTCGCGGCCGAACGTCCTCAGGTAGTGCACGAACCGCTCCGGGTAGTGCTTCGGTAGGTGCGCGCTCGTGTCGATCCACATCCGGGGGTGCTTCTGCGCGATCGCGATCATCTCCTCGGTCCAGGGCCAGCCGATGTGGCCGGCCACGATGCGGAGGTCGGGAAAGTCGATTGCCACGCGATCGACATAGAGGGGGCGCCCGGTCTCCGACGGGTACGAAGGCGGCCCGGTGTTCCCCACCTGCACCTGGAGCGTGATGTCGAGGTCGCAGCACGCGCCGTACAGCGGGTACCACTGGGGCAACGTCAGCGGTCGGTCGCCGATGAACGGCTCGAGCTTGAGGCCGACGAATCCGAGCTCCTGCACCTGGCGGCGGAGCTCGTGCACCGCGTGCATCACACCCTCGGGCGTGAACGGATCCGCGTAGCCCACACCCAGCAGCCGGTCGGGGAACCGCCGAACGGCCTCCTCCACGACCGAGACGGGGACGAGCGGTCCGGCCGAGCACAGCGCGACCGAGATCCCGGCTGCATCCATCTCGTCGATCATCACCTCGAGCGGGATCCCGGACCTGAGGCGGTCGTCGCCTCCGTAGCGTTCGACGAGCGCCCAGTTCCGCTCGGGCTGGACGGCCGACACGTCGGCGGTCCAGGGCTGGATCCACGCGTCGATCACTGCGTGATCGGGCGACTCGACGCGCGCGTTCATGACGAGTCCCCCTGCGCTTTCTCGGGATGCAACGGGCTCGGACTCTAGGTACCTTCAGAAGATGATTCAAGACGATGGTGCGGTCGGGTCACGATCAGAGCTCGACGCGGCGCTCGAGATGGCCGTCGATGCGGGACCGCTCGCCGAAGGTGACCAGCACCCGATCGAGGCGGCGCCCCTCGGTCGTGACGTCACCCTGGACGTGCTCGCGCGCCGACTCCCCAAGGCGGAGCTCCATCTGCACTTCGAAGGCGCCATCCGACCTTCCACGTTGCGGCGCCTCGCGTCCGAGCACACCGTCGTGTTGCCGGGAGACCCTGCACGGCCTGACGCGCTCTATGACTACATCGGGTTCACGAAGTTCATCGCCGACATGCGACGCGCGTCGTCGGTGCTGGTCTCCCCGACCGTCATCGAGGAAGCAGCCCTCGACGTGCTCGCCGCCGAGGTGGACTCGGGTGCTCGACACGTCGAGCTCATGACGACGCTCGCGTACCACGCCGAGCGTGGACTCGACCCGGACGAGGTGCTCGACGCGCTCGGCTCGGCGTTCTCGCGCGCTGCCCGATGGTGGGACCTGTCGGGTGGTGTGATCGTGGAGATGGACCGACCGGCCGGGGCCGGGGCGGCGCTGGACACTGCCCGTCAAGCAGTCGCGGCCGCCGAGCGTGGCGTGCCCGTCCTGGGGATCGGCAACGACGGCGACCCGCTGACCGTGCCGTTGGTCGATCTCGCACCGGCCTACGCCCTCGCCCGTGACGCGGGTCTCCGCTCCTGCGGCCACGTCGACATGCCCAACGACGTCCCGGGCGCGCTCGAGCTCGGGCTCGACCGCATCGACCACGGGTTCAGTGCGATCATGCTCCCGGAGGAGCTCGCCCGCATCGTCGAGGCCCAGGTGCCCCTCACGCTCTGCGTCACCAGCAACATCGTCCAGGGCCCCGGGCTCATGCCCGACTTCGATGCGCATCCAATCGGCGCACTCATCGCCGCCGGGGCCTTCACGACGCTCAACGGTGACGATCCGCCGATGTTCTTCACCGACCTCGCCCAGGAGTACCGCGCCGTTGCGCGAGCGCTCGACTGGGGACCGGCGGAGATCGGCGCAGCTGCGCGCCGGTCGCTCGACGCGGCATGGCTCGAACCGTCGACCCGCGACGCGCGGCTCGCGGCCTGGCAGGACCAGATCGACGCGCTCGTCGGCGACGCACGTCGCGGAGCCCCGATGCCACGCACCGCGACGTGAGGTGACACCATGCCCGACGATTCTTCGGAGGCTTCATGACCAGTCGCAGCCATCACATCGCATGCGTGACCGACGAGCCCGAGGCCGTCATCACCTTCTTGACCGAGGTGATCGGACTCGAGCTGACCGGGACGCTGCGCGCCCCGGGAGACGCGACCTCTGCGATCCTCGGCTGGCCGGAGAACGACGGCGCCGACGGGTGGATGCTCGGGAAGGGATCCGGGGGTCTCGTCGAGGTCATCCGGATCCCCGATGGGCTCCGCGACGAGGTCGCACCGCAGTTCGCGCTCATCAGCTTCGCGACTCCCGATCTCGAGGACCGCGTCGCGCGATGTCGGGAGCGCGGCATCACGGTGAACGATCCGATCCGAACCAAGGGTGAGGGTCTCGACCTCTCCGGAGCCGTCGCCCACGTCGGTGGGCTCGCCTTCGAGCTCCTGCGCTTCGAGGCACCCAGCGCCTGAGATCGACGCGTCCCTTCCGGCTAGTGGCGTCGGACGCGAGTGAGGTCGGGGACCACCACCGGTCCGTGCTCGCGTGACGGGAGGATCACGGTCACGTCACCGTGCGCGGTC
This sequence comes from uncultured Acidimicrobiia bacterium, assembly GCA_963720675.1. Classification (GTDB taxonomy): domain Bacteria; phylum Actinomycetota; class Acidimicrobiia; order IMCC26256; family PALSA-555; genus JALHSW01. The sequence goes on from CAVRGH010000010.1 coordinate 1,652,226, forward strand.
TGCTCCCCCCGCTGGTCGACGCACCGAAGGGTCACGTCGACGAGATGGTGGTCGCCCTCGATCGACGTGCCGGTGACCTCGCCCTGCACCCAGGTCGTGTCGCCGATGAAGTTGAAGCGGTCGAGTCGGTTCCAGAACCGCCAGAGGAACGCGTCGTCGCCCATCCAGTCCGTCGCGGCCTGGATCATCCACGCGGTGCGCATGAACCCGTAGTCGTAGCGGAACGGGGCGCCGACCTCCTTGGCCCAATCTTCCTCCCAGTGGAGGCGCTGCACGACGTCCCACCCGTGGCGCGCATCGTGCGTCCAGAACCTCGGCATCTTCTGGCGGTGCTTGTACGCGAGACGGAAGGGTCCGAAGCCGTACCCGCCCCAGCCCCAACCCATGTGCATCGCGATGATGTCGGTCACGGTGAGCGGACCCTTCACGAGCCCATCGATGCTCTGACCGATCTCGATGTCCTCCCAGAAGCGCGGCTCCGCGCCGCGCGGACGCTCGCGTGCGTAGGCCTCGTCGATCCGGGCCAGATCCTCGTCGGTGTAGCGCGCTTCCTGGTAGTCGTCGTACTTGCCGCGCTTCGCGGCCGCACGTCGCTCCGTGCGCACGTACCACTCGTGCTGCCAAACGACGGGTCGGTCTTCCTGGTTCGTCCACTCGAGCTCGTGGTGGGTGATCACCGATTTGCCGGCGAACTCGGACTGCTCCTTGACCTCGACGTCCGAGACGATGCCGACGAAGTCGAGGCGGTCACCCGGCCTGACATGACCACCCCACTCGATCTCCGTCCCGGCGTGGAAGAGATGCACACCGGAGAGCGCGCCCCGCGACTTGGCCTTGATGTCCGGCGGCATCTTCGGTGAACGATCGTCGCCCATGGTCATCGAGAAGAGCGGGGGCGCGACGATCCCGCCCCATCGAGCCCGCGCGGCGTACTCCGGGTCGCACCACAGCGGGTTGTCGTCCCCACAACCGTGCGCGAAGTGCCGGATCGAGTCGATCGCGGCCTCGACGTTCCACTGGTACGTGTACCCCACCGTGTAGCCGACCCGCGCTCGTTCCTTCTCGATCTCCTCGGGCGTGATGAGTGCGCCTACCCGGGCGTCGGCCCCGTCGGTGCCGGCCCCGGCCTCAGGCATCGCGTCGCCCGTCCACTCGAGCCCCCTCCTGCCGACCGATCGGCCGACCGTGACAAATCAGGTAGCGAAGTTTACGGTATGCACGCGATGGCCGTCCCGACCGACCCTGACCACGCGCGAGCCGCGCCGGAGTACCACCCGGCGGTTCCGATCGCGGATCCGTTCACGCCGTTGGCCCGCCTCCACGCCCGGTGCCCGGTGCAGCACTTCCCCGGCCTCGATCTCGTGACCGGCTACGAGCAGGTCAGCTCGGTGCTCCGGGATCCCGAGACCTTCAGCAGCCGTTCCCCGCGACCGCTCCCCCCGGGCGAGGTGCAGCACATCGTGCACCTCGACGGCGACGAGCACGCGCGCGTCCGCAAGCTCGTGAACAAGGCGTTCACCGAGCGCGCGGTGGCGGACTCCGCGCCGCGCATCCAGCGCATCGCCGATGATCTCGTCGACGACTTCGCGGGTCGGGGCGACGCAGACCTCGTACGTGAGCTGACCGCGCCCATGCCCGCAATCGTCTTTCTCGGGCTCCTCGGCGTCCCCGCGGAGGATCGCGAGCAGTTCCTCGAGTGGGCGGACGACGCGATCGCAACCTCGCACACCAGTGAGCCCTCGGCGAGTGACGCTGCGTTCCGTGCGTACGTCCTCGATCAGGTGCAGCACCGCCGTGCGCACCCGGGCGACGACTTCGTGAGCCGGCTCGTGCATGCCGAGGAAGGCCGAGATCGCCTCACCGATCCCGAGGTGGTCGCGATGCTGCGGATCCTCATCATCGCCGGCACCGAGACGACGACGAACGCCATGAGCACCCTCGTGCACCGGCTGCTCATGGATCGCGATCTCTGGGAGCGCGTTCGCGCCGACGAGGCACTCGTCCCCGTCGCGGTCGAGGAGGCGCTCCGAATCGACCCCCCGCTCAACTGGGTGCCGCGCGTGGCGGCGCGACCGACAGAGGTCGCCGGCGAGCCGATCGACGAAGGGGTGCTCGTGGCCGCGTGCGTCGGTCACGCCAACCGCGACACCACGGTGTTCGAGAACCCGGCCGCTTTCGATCTCGAACGCAATCGGGACGCGCCGCACTTCACCTTCGGTTCTGGCAAGCACTTCTGCGTCGGTGCCCCGCTCGCCCGCCTCGAGTCCCGGATCGCGCTGCTGACCTTGCTGCGTCGGCTCCCGGACCTGCGGCTCGCCGACGGCTACGAGTTCGAGCCTCGGGGCCCGGTGATGATGCGGGGGTGCAAGGAGCTCCCGGTCGTCTTCACTCCTGCGCGATGACCACCGCAGCTCACGCGTATCGGGTCAGCAGGTCCGCCGCGGCCTTCTGGCCCGTCACGTAGGCCGCGCTCGTCGCACCGGTGTACAGGTAGTCGCCTGCGAACGCGACGCCCCGCTGGGGCGTCAGTGCCATGAAGTCCCCGAGACGCTGCATCGAACCCGGCCCGAACACGGGCAGCGCTTCGCGCCAGCGGCTGACGAACCGGTCCTTCACGACCGAGCGGATGACGGGGTAGCGACGTGATGCCTCGTCGACGATGGCGTCGAGGTCCTCGTCGTCGCTCTTGTCGAGGTGGCGCACGATGTGCCGGGTCTTCATCGAGACCCGGAGGAACTCGACGTTCGGGTTGGTGGTCGATGCCGCGTACCCGAGCGCCGCGATCTCGGTGTCCTCCCGACGGGGATAGAAGACCCCCTCGGGCACCCCGGCCGGGCGCTCGGTCACGGTGAAGAACGGGAGCTCGTGCGGTACGTACTCGACCTGTGAGAAGAACCGCTCGCGCTCGGGCGTGAGCCCGCGCGTGAAGTCGAGGACCCGACTCCCCGGGACGGCGATCAGCACCGCGTCGGCGGTCGTGGAGGCGGTCTTCCCGTCCCGCTCCCACTCGACGACCACCGGATCCCGCTCGAGATCCACCGCAGTGACCCGCGCCCCGGTGGTCACGTCCAGCCGCGCCGCGAGGGCCTGGGTGACCGTGCCGAGACCCTCGCGGAAGGTCCAGATCGACGGGCTGCGCGGCAGCAGGGAGGTCGCCAGGAACGCGCCCTTGCTCAGGTTGTCCGGCTCCCAGCCGCAGTAGAGCTCGAACATCGGCTCGACGACGTACTCCAGGAAGGCCGGGCTCACGCGCCCCAGCCACGTCTCCACCGACTGGTCGTCGGCCCACGCGCCGCGCCACGGCTCGTCGAAGTGGCCGCCGGTCTCCCGATACTGACGCAGGTAGCCGGGGAGCATGCCGACCATCCGGGCCTTCTCCCACCAGCTCATGCCGGTGAAGCGCAGGACACCGCGTGGGTCCGTGTAGCTGAACCGGTGCGCGGCGCCGTCGCGCCAGACGTTGAAGCTCACGTCGCCGCCGGGATATTCGAGCCGATCCTTCATGATGCCGAGCTCGTGGAAGAGCATCTCCTCGAAGCCCGGCGTCGCGATGAACTCGGCGCCGAGATCGATCCACGCACCGTTCCACTCGCGCGAGCGCATCCGGCCACCCACGTGCGGCGTCGACTCGAGCACCGAGACGTCGACGCCGGCCTTCTGCAGCGAGTACGCCGCGCCCAATCCCGCGATCCCTGCCCCGACGACCACCACTCGTGTCATCTGCTCAGCCTCTCAGAAGCTCGATCCACCATCCACGTTCACCCATGCGCCGTTCACATAGCTCGCCTTGTCCGACAGCAGGAAGGCGACCACGTTGGCGATCTCCTCCGGGGTTCCGAGGCGATCGGCCCAGGTCACACCGCCGTAGCGAGAGTTCGCGTCGAGGAAGTACTCGTCTTCGGTCATCCCGCGCTGCTCCGCGGCCGCGCGTTGCCGCGCCTGCACTCCTTCGGACGCGATCATGCCCGGCATCACCGCGTTCGCCCGCAGGCCGTCGCCGGCGAACTCGCGTGCGAGGTTCTTCGTGAAGTGCGCGAGCGCGGCCTTTTGCGCCGAGTAGAACGCGAGCTGCGGATGGAAGTGACGCACGGACATCGCCGAGATGTTCACGATGGCGCCGCCACCGCGGGATTGCATCACCGGAACGACCTCGCGGCAGAACCGAACCGCAGACATGAGCACGCTCTGGAAGTGGTCCTGCCAGCAGTCATCGTCCTGGTCGAGGATGCCCGCCGTGCGCACGAACGGTCCGACCGTGTTGACGAGCGCGTCGACTCCCCCGAACCGGTCGCACGCCGCGGCGACGACGCGCGGCGGCCCGTCGGCGGCGGCGAGGTCCTCGGCCCACCACGCGACCTCGGCACCCAGCTGCTCGCAGTCGGCTGCAGTGGCCGAGAGTCGTTCCGGGGTCTGGGAGCTCAGGGCGAGCCGGGCGCCCTCGCGCGCCAGGACGAGCGCGGTCGCCCGCCCCATCCCCGTGCTCGCGCCCGTCACCAGCGCCACGCTGCCGGCCAGGCCGAGGTCCACTGTGATCCCTCCCCGGGCGAGGACCGCGCGGGCGTGCCCGCCCGGGCCCTCGAATCGGACTTTCCAATCAGGTAACCAAGTCATACCATGCCGCTACCGAGCCGCGTCCTGGGGGGGCCTGATGGCGACGTTGACTGCACCACCGCCGAGCACACCGGCTCCCGCGCTCGAGGGACGCCGGGCTCGGCCGGTGCTCTGGTGGGCGGCGATCGGTGGCGGGTTCGTCCTGCTCCAGGCGTACATCTTCACCTCCTGGATCGCGAGCGGCGACGCGACGCCGACCGAGACCGGGCCCGACAAGCTCTCGACCGCGACCTCGATCTGGCTCGAGGGCTTCCAGGCGCTGTCGATCGTGCTCGCCGTGCTGATCGTCGCCTGGGTCATCCGGCAGTGCCGCCGCGAGGGTCGCATCACCTTCGACGCGATGCTGGTGACGGCATGGGTCTTCCTGTACTGGCAGGACCCGCTCATCAACTACGTGCGCACCGGCTTCTTCTACAACTCGCACTTCATCAACTTCGGCTCGTGGACCGAGCACATCCCCGGATGGGTGTCGCCGAACGCCCACCTCCTGCCCGAGCCGGTCGCGTTCGTCGGCGCGCTGTACTTCTGGCTCGGACCCGCCGCGAGCCTGCTCACCTTCTGGGTGATGCGCCGCGCGAAGGCCCGCTGGCCCCGGCTCGGGAACTTCGGGATCATCATGTGCGCGCTCGCCACGATGGTCGTGCTCGACCTCGTGTGCGAGCTCATCTGGGTCCGCACGAGCCTCTACCAGTACTCGGGCACGATCAGCTGGTTGTCGTTCTGGGGCGGCAAGCGCTACCAGTTCCCGATCTACGAATCGATCCTCTGGCCGATGATGTGGACCGCGATGGGCGCGCTGAAGTACTTCCGGGACGACAAGGGGCGGACCGTCGTCGAGCGCGGGGTCGAACGGGTCAAGTCGGTCCGATCGCGGACGCCACTGCGAATGCTCGCGATCATCGGGTTCGCCAACGTCGCGATGATCATCTACACGATCCCGATGGTGTTCCTCTCGCTCAACAACAGCGAGACCCCGAGCGGATACCCGAGCTACTTGCGCAACGGCATGTGCGGGGAGGGCACGCGCTACGCGTGCAACGGTCCCGACATCCCGATCCCGTTGCCCGGCTCCAAGGCGGTGCCACCCGGCGGAGGTCCGCCACGTTGAACCCGAGCCGCGCGGTTCACGCGCGCGTCACATGACAGCATTGTCCGTCAACACACTCGTCGATACCATCCGGACCGAGGACTTCGTTCCGGAACCGGCAAACCTGGTGGGCATCCGCCTGCCGCGTGGGGGAGGAAAGCCAGTGCACCGTTCTCGTTCGATCATCGTGCTCACCCTGGTCGCCGCACTCGTCGGCGTGTTCGGGATCTCCGTCGGCCCGGCCGCGGCGAAACCGGCCAAGGGGGATCCCGTCAAGCTGATGGTGCTCGGCTCCTTCACCGGTGGCGGCCTCGACTTCACCAGCATCCCCGACGCGGCCAAGGCGGCGGCGAAGGCGATCAACAAGGGCGGCGGCATCGAGGGCCACCGATCGAGATCATCGTCTGCGACGTCGGGATCGACGAGAACAAGAACCCCGAGTGCGCGCGCCAGGCGGTCGACGAGAACGTCACCGCGGTCGTGGGGGCCTTCAGCACCTCCGAGGAGTACATGCCCATCCTCGAGGACGCCGGCATCCCGAGCGTCGCGGACTTCGGGATCAGCTTCAGCGAGCTGACGAGCCCGATGTCGTTCCCGATCGGCGCCACCGCGGTCGGCGGGACGGGCGGGATGGGTGCCATCCTCGCTGACCACGGGTCCGACAAGGTCGACGTCCCGTATCTCGACCTCCCGGGCGGGGCCGGCGCGGTCGCTGCCGACTTCGTGAACTACGGGCTCACGGCGCGCGGTGCGCCGAAGGCGACCCAGACCCCGGTGCCGATCAACGGCGCGGATCTCACGCCGTCGGTCCAGCAGACCGCCGACAAGGACCCGGACGGCGTGGCGCTCACGGTCACCGACCCCGAGCTCTCGAAGTGGGTGGTCGCATACCGCCAGTCGGGCGGGGAAGCCCAGCTCGCCGGCCCCGGGGCCTCGGTCAACGTCGACAACGTCGAGACGCTCGGGGACGCGGCCGAGGGCATGCTGGTGTCCAACAACCTCAAGCCGGCGACCCTCAAGAAGGACCCCGGCGTGAAGCAGATGCTCAAGGAGGTCAAGGCCTACGACAGCGGCATCAAGCTCGTCGACGCGTCGATCGGGGCCTGGGCCGGAGTGCACCTCGTCGCCGACGCGCTCGAGGGTCAGACCACCCTCGACGCGGCGACGCTCGTCGACGCAGCTGAACCAGGACAAGGTCTGGGACACGAAGGTCGGGCCGCCGATCAACTTCGCCCAGCAGCCGGCCGACATCCCGGCGGCGGGCGGCATCCTGGCCGGACTCAACCGCGTGTTCACGACCGACGTGTACTACGCCAAGGTCAAGAACGGGAAGATCAAGCCGATCGACGGCAAGGAGCACAACTTCCTGCAGCCGTAGGCGAGCCCCAGCCGGCAGGCCGCGCCTTCCCGGGCCTGCCGGCAGCCCGCTCATCCCGGCCGCATCCAGGAGTTCATCGGGAATGAAGCTGCTCCAGTTCGCGCTCGATCGGCCTCGGTGCGGGCGCGATCTACGCGATGGCGGCGCAGGGCATCGTGCTCGTCTACCGCGGCTCGGGCATCCTCAACTTCGCGAGCGGCGCGATGGGCATGATCGGCGCCCAGCTCTTCTACCAGCTGAAGGACGTCGACGGCGTCGACGACAAGCTGGCGTTGCTCATCGGGCTCGCGGTGCCGGCACTCATCGGCGTCGCGATGCAGGTGCTCGTCCTGCGGCGGCTCCGCCACGCGACCGGGCTCGCCCGGCTCATCGCGACCCTGGGGCTGTTCGCCGCGCTCGTCGGGATCGGGCTCGAGATCTTCGGCTCGGAGTTCCGGCTCGCGATCTCGCTGCTCCCCCAGGACTCCGTCGACGTCTTCGGGATCTTCCGGGCCGGGAGCGGCATCGGCGAGGACCGCTTCTTCCTCCTCGGGATCGCCGCCCTCATCACGGTGGTGCTGACCCTCGTGTACCGCTACACGACGTTCGGGCTCGCGACGTCGGCGGTCGCGGAGAACGAGCGGGCCACCGCCGCGCTCGGGAGGTCGCCGAACCTCATCGCCACCGTGAACTGGTTCCTGGGCGGCCTGCTCGCCGGGCTCGCGGCCATCCTGCTCGCGCCGATCGCCGGCGGCCCCGGCCTGCTCGTCCTCGACCTCTCGCTGCTCGTCATCCCGGCGCTGGCCGCCGCGCTCATCGGTCGGTTCGTCTCGTTCCCGCTCACGTTCTTCGGTGCGCTGCTGATCGGCGTCCTCGAGGCGGAGATGGCCTACCTCGCCGGACAACCCGACACGCTTCCCGCGGTGCTCCGCACGACCGGGCTCGCCAAGGCCGTGCCGTTCCTCGTGATCGTGGTGACCTTGGTCGCTACGCGGCCGTGCGCTCCCGGTACGCGGCGAGGCGATCGGCCAAGGCATCGACGCTCGGCACCGGCCGCATCCGGCCGGTCGTCGTGCTGGTCGCGGTCACGATCGCTCTCCTGCTCACCTGGCTCGTCTTCGACGCCTCCTGGACCGCGGCGCTGATCCAGACGGTCGTCGTCGCCATGGTCGTCCTCTCGCTCGTCGTGGTCACCGGCTACACCGGCCAGCTCTCGCTCGCGCAGTTCGCGCTCGCCGGCATGGGTGGCTTCTTCGCGGGTCGAGCCGCTCACAGCTGGGGCATCAGCTTCGAGCTGGCGCTCGTGATCGGCGTGCTCGCGACCATCCCGGTCGGGCTCCTCGTCGCCCTCCCCTCGTTGCGCACGCGTGGCGTGAACCTCGCCGTCGCGACGATGGGCATGGCCGTCGCCATCGAGTTCCTCATCCTGAACAACACCGAGCTCACCACGGGAGGCGGCATCACGCCGGGCACGGTGGTCGATCCCCCAGACGCTCTTCGGGTGGCCGATCGACGTGGTGGACCACCCCGCGCGCTACGCCACCGTGTGCATCGTGCTGCTCACGCTGGCGATGCTCATGGTCGCCAACCTCAGACGGGGTCGGGCCGGTCGACGGATGATCGCGGTCCGGACCAACGAGCGGGCCGCCGCGTCGCTCGGCATCAGCGTCTTCGGCGCCAAGCTGTTCGCGTTCGCGGTCGGGAGCCGCGATCGCCGCGCTCGGCGGCATCCTCCTCGCGTTCACGACGACAACGATCATCTACAGCCAGAACTACGGCGTGCAGGAGTCCATCAACGCCGTCGTCTACGCGGTCATCGGCGGCATCGGCTTCGTGATCGGCCCGCTGTTCGGTGCCATGTTCGCCATCGGGACCCTCGGACCGAAGGCGATGGAGACCTTCCTCGGACACGACGTCGCCAACCTGTTCCAGATCGTCGGCGGCCTCGGCCTGATCGCGATCCTCCTGCAGGATCCCGACGGCCTCGCCTCGAACTACCTGCACCTCGGTCGTCGCACGGCGAAGCGCCTGCGCCTGGATCGTCTCTACCGAACCCGCGCGCACCCTGCAGCTCCCTGCCGCCACGCTTCTCACGCGTCCCGCCGAAGACCCTCGAGATCCGCGAGCTGGGCGTGCGCTTCGGTGGCGTGACCGCGCTGCAGGACGCTTCGGTGACGGTCGGCCCCGGCGAGGTGCTGGGGCTGATCGGCCCGAACGGTGCCGGGAAGACCACCTTGATCGACGCGGCGACCGGCTTCGTCAGGCCGCAGGACGGCCACGTGGTGCTCGATGGCACGATGATCACGACGCTCAACGCGCGTCAGCGAGCGCGGGCGGGGATGACCCGGTCGTTCCAGTCGCTCGAGCTCTTCGAGGACATGACGGTGCGCGACAACCTCCGGACGGCGTCGGACCGGCGCGACCCGCTGGCCTATGTGACGGACCTCGTGCGGCCGGGCGACCCGCCGCTCTCGGCCGCGGCGGTCGCGGCGGTGCACGAGTTCGGTCTCGCGGACGATCTCGACCGGCGGCCGGGAGAGCTGCCCTACGGGCGCCGTCGACTGGTGGGGATCGCCCGCGCCGTCGCGACGCGCCCGTCGGTGCTCTTCCTCGACGAGCCCGCGGCCGGCCTCGACGACGACGAGACCACCGAGCTCGGCGAGCTCATCCAGCGCCTCGCCCACGACTGGGGCATCGCCATCCTGCTGGTCGAGCACGACGTCGGCCTCGTGCTCGCGCGTGTGCGACCGCATCATGGCCCTGGACTTCGGACGCACCATCGCGGTCGGGACACCCGAGGAGATCCGCACCGATCCCGCGGTCGTCGCGGCGTACCTGGGCCAGCCGGACCCGGCCGACGCACCGCCCGTGCCGGCCGTGCCCGAACCCGTCGCCGACGAGCCGGTCACATGACGCCCCTGATCGAAGCCCGCTCGCTCTCGGCGGGGTACGACGGGGTGCCGGCCGTCCAGGATCTCGACCTGTACGTGGACGCGGGCGAGATCGTGGCGCTCCTCGGGCCCAACGGCGCCGGCAAGACCACCACGATGCTCACGCTGGCCGGCGAGATCCCGCCGCTCGCCGGGGAGGTGCGCTTCGAGGGGGCGGCGACGACCGCTCCCCTGCACCGTCGGGCCAAGCGCGGCCTCGCCATCGTCACCGAGGAGCGTTCGGTCTTCATGGACCTCTCCACCGCCGCGAACCTCCGTCTCGGACGCGGGGAGACGGCCCGGGCCCTCGAGCTGTTCCCCGAGCTCGACGGGTTGCTGCATCGGCGTGCCGGCCTGCTCTCGGGTGGCGAGCAGCAGATCCTGACGCTGGCTCGGGCGCTCGCCGGGGAGCCGAAGCTGCTGCTCGCCGACGAGCTGTCGCTGGGACTGGCCCCCCTGATCGTCCAGCGCATCCTGCGGGCCGTGCGTGAGGCGGCCGACCGCAACGTCGGCGTCCTCCTCGTGGAGCAGCACGCGGTCCAGGCGCTCCGCCTCGCGGACCGCGCGTACGTGCTGCGCCGCGGGCGGGTCGTGCTGGAAGGCCGAGCGTCCGACCTCCTCGACCGAATCGGGGACATCGAGCGCTCGTACCTCGACGGCCCCGACCTCGTCTGATCGACACGGCATGCGGCTGCACGAGCAGGGCAAGGTCATCATCGAGGTCGGCCTCAACGAGACCGCCTCCAAAGACCAGAACCCCAACGTGCCCTACGGGCCCGACGAGGTCGCCGCGTCGGCGATCGACGCCGCTCGGGCAGGGGCCGCCATCGTGCACTTCCACGCCCGCAGGGCGGATGACGGCGCGCAGGCGTGGACCGATGCCTCGGTGTATCGCGACGCGTTGGAGATGATCGCCGCGGAGTCCGATCTGCTCGTGTATCCGACCTACCCGCCGCGCGTGCCGCGCGAGGAGCGCTACGCGCACCTCTGGTCGCTGGCCGACGCGCCGTCGAGCGCGCCGCTCGAGCTCGCACCCCTCGACATCGGTTCTCGCAACGTGGTGCTCTGGGACCGGGAGCGACAGACGTTCGCGCCGCTCGACCTCCTCCCGGCCGAGCACCAGGTCGCGATCAACAGCCCGGACGAGCTCGAGTGGTTCCTGCGCCAGGCCGATGCCCGCGGCCTGCACCCGACCCTCGGCATCTTCGACGTCACGTATCTGCGCTACTCGGTGCACGCACTCTGGGCCGGGCTCCTCCGGGCGCCACTCCTCATGAAGTGGTTCCTCGCGGAGCGCTGGGCGAGCGGCCCCTTCCCCACCCCTGCGGGCCTCGACGGGTACCTCGGTCAGATCCCCGAGGACGTGGACTACGAAGGCATCGTGGTCCCGTACGCGATCTCCGAGGCCGAAGCGTGTGACGTGCTGCTCCGACGGGGACTCGAACGAGGTCAGGGCATGCGGGTCGGGATCGGCGACAACCCGGAGGCTTTCCCACGGGCGACGAACGCCGAGCTCGTCGCCCGCGCCGTCGAGACCGCGGCGGCCTTCGGCCTCGAGCCCGCCACTTCGGCCGAGGTCAGAGCACGCCTCGCGTTGCCCGGTCGACCCGGTCAGGGAGCCTCGGACAGATAGGCGTCGACCATCTCCGCGAGCCCGCTCGACAGGATCGGGTCGTCGGTGAGCGGGCCGGTCACCGCGGCACGCGCCGCATCGCGAGCGGGGACCCCTGCAGTCGTCAGATGGGCCGCCGCGATGAGGACCCGGGTCGACGCGACCTCTCGGAGCCCGGCGGCGTCGACGCTCCGGATCGCGGCCCCGAGGCGGACGAGCTCGGCCGCCGTCTCGGCGCTGACACCGGATTCCCGCGCCACGATCCGCTCCTCGACGTCCGGCGGCGGGAACCCCAGCTCGATCGCGACCATCCGCTGGCGGGTCGAGTCCTTGAGGTCCTTGAGGACGCTCTGGTATCCCGGGTTGTAGGAGACGACCAGGCCGAAGCCCTCCGCGGCGCTGAGCGTCTCCCCGAGACGTTCGATCGGGAGCTGGCGCCGGTGGTCGGCCAGCGGGTGGAGCACCACCGTGGTGTCCTGGCGCGCCTCGACGACCTCGTCGAGATAGCAGATCCCGCCGTCGCGCACGGCCCGGGTCAACGGTCCGTCGACCCAGACGGTCTCACCGCCCTGCAGCAGGAACCGCCCGACCAGGTCCGCGGCGGTCAGGTCCTCGTGACAGGCCACGGTGACGAGAGGACGCCCGAGGTCGTACGCCATCGCCTCCACGAAGCGCGTCTTGCCACAGCCCGTCGGGCCCTTCAGGAGCACCGAGAGCCCGCGCGAGTGCGCAGCCTTGAACACCTGCTCCTCGTTCCCGATGGCCAGGTAGAAGGGTCGCTCGCTCACGCGTCCCCTTCATCGAGTGCGGTCACGGTCCCGGCAGTCCCGTCGACCTCGACCAGCTGGCCCTCGTGGAGGCGGGTGGTCGCGTCCTCGGTCCCGACCACGCACGGGATGCCGTACTCCCGTGCGACGACCGTCGGGTGCGAGAGCATGCCCCCGATGTCGGTGACGACCGCCGACGCGAAGGAGAAGAGCGGCGTCCACCCGGTGTCGGTGATGTTGGCGACCAGGACCTCGCCGGGCTCGATCACGTCCCCGGCTTCGCGCAGGATTCGGACCCGGCCCCGCGCAACCCCCGGCGATGCAGCGATGCCGGAGATCGATGCGCCGGCAGCCAAGGGAGTGGCATTCGCCTCCTCGGCCTCCCACGTGCCGGTGAACATCGTGGGGAGACGCAGTGCTCGCAGTCGCTCGCGCTCCGCCCGCCGAGCCGGCACGAGCTCGGCAGCTCCCGGCTGCGGATCGAGCAGCTCGGAATACGTGAGGTAGAAGACGTCGTCGGCCGCGGCAAGGACGCCGTTCGCGGCCAGCCGGCGGCCTCGCTCGCGCACCGCGAGACGTAGTGCGTGCGTGATCCGGACGACCGCGTCCCGTGCTCGCTCGCGTGAGCGCATCGTCGTCCCGACGACGCGAGCGCAGGCCCGGGCGGCGCGGGTCGTCGTTGGTTGCAGTCGCTCCTCACGCTCGGGCGCATGGACTGCCTTCGCGATCGCGTCCAGGAGGAGCTCCGGTCGATCCGCGTACACCAGATTCTCGAGCTCGGTCTCGCCCGGTCCCCGATGCCCGAAGTCGCGCAGCATCTCGTCGAAGCGGGCCGCCCACCACGGTGCGACCGCGCGGATCTCGTCGAGCACCTCGGAACCGGATCCAGACTCGAGCACCGCGGCGATGGTCGGATCCGTGCGGGCCAGCCCGGCCAGCTCGTGCACACCCAGCAGGGCACCGGCACTCGCGAGCGGCTCGGCTCCGTCGGCCGCGGTCGCGACGTCGCGAGCCCCGACGCGTTCCGCAGCCGCGAGTGCGCCGCCGGCGATCATGTTCCCGATGCACGCGACGTTCCACGCCTGGCCGAGCTCGTCGTGCACGAGCCCGATGTGAGCGAGCAAGCGGGGATCGCTCATCGCTCCGAGCGTGGTCGACGACAAGGTGAGGTCACGCGCTTCGTCCTGCATGCGCTCGACCTCGCGCGAGAAACCCGCGACCTGCGCCCCGACGCGTGCTGCGAGCGCGAGCCCGTGGGTGAGGTCCCCGATCTTGGGTCGCGGCCGGTGCGACCGTTCGGTCTTGGCGAGCCCGAGGAACTGGTGGTCGACGTCCTCGGGGGTCATCCCCGGCATCGCCTCGGCCATCTTGCGCACCACCGAGACGCCCGCGTACATGCGGTGCCCGAAGGAGGCCGCGCCGCGTGCCCGGAGCTCTCGAGCCACCTCGCCGTCGAGCCCGAGGAAGTCGACCATGCCATCGGACGACGCGTGCATGACGTCGAGGGAGACGGTGAGCGAGAGCGGCGTCATGGGTCCCGGGAAGGCCTCGGACAGATTGGTGGCGAAGAACGTCGGGAACCGAGGATCGATCGGACTGTCGAGCTCGCCGGCGAGCGCCGGCGTCGGGGCGGCCTCGACGAGCTCTCCGCCGTCGAGGGGCGGGTAGGCGCGGGGGATGTCGGTCCGCGCGTACCGCAGTCGCCACGGCTTTCGGATCTCGTGGTAGCCGAAGTACACGAGCCGACCCAGGGATCGGGCGACATCGTGCATGGCTTCGCGGCCGCTCCAGGCCGGGACGAAGCCCCAGTCCTCGCGCAGGCGACGCGTGTCCGCGACCGGCATGTACTGGAAGCCGGGCAGGCTGTCGGGATCGACCTCCATGAGGTCGTACTTCCAGGCCAGGCGGACGACCTTCTCCATCTTGGCCATGTCGACTCGGACGATGTGCTTCTCGAACGCCTCGGCGATCTCCTCGAGGGGGATGCCGTCGTCACACGCCACGTTCACGACGCCGGTCCGATCGGACAGGATCGCTTCCGCGTGGAAGCGCCCGACGTCCTCCTGGTGGATGAACTGCCAGAGTGGCATCTCCCCTTTCGGTGCCGTCAGCAGCGGCGTGGCGAAGATCCGGAAGGCGTAGTTGTCGATGTGTCGGCTCAACACGACGCTCGAGCGCGTGATGACCGAGTCGACATCCCGTTCGCCGATGAGCTCCTCGCACCGCGCCTTGTCCCACGCGTAGAGCACCTTCGGATCGGGACGCAGCGGATCGGTCTCGTGCAGCAGTGGAGGGTTGTCGGGCCACGAACCGTATGCAGTCACCGACGAGGAGAACACGATGCGACGGCATCCCGTGGCATCCATGGCGTCGAGCACGTTCTCCGTGCCACCGAGGTTGACCGCGTGGGTGTCGCCGGCTTCCTTGAGTGGCGCGACTGCCCACGCGAGGTGGGCGACGGCATCGCAACCTTTCATCGCCTGCCGGACGATCGCGGGGTCGCGGATGTCGCCCGCGACGAACTCGACGCCAGGGATGTTCACCTCGCGACGCGCCAACGCGACGACTTCGGCACCTCCACGGGACAGCCGGGTTGCGATGTCGCGTCCGAAGACTCCGCTGGCCCCCGTCACGAGGACTCTCCGCTTGGTCACGTCGTTCCTCCCCCCGAGCTGCCTCGGTCACCAACGCGCTACCGCGCGATTCGTCGCGGCTTGAACGCCGCCCGGGGCAGGCTCCCCGGCGCCACGGTCTCGACGACGACCGGCACCACGAGCTGCTCCTCGAGCACCCGCAGGATGTCGGCACCGTCGCCCTCTTCCTCGACACGCACGCGCAGGGTCGAAGCGTCCTCGCCGTGCACCAATTGGAACTCCGGAGCACCATGGTCGTCGAGCGCGACCTGCACGTCGAGCGGGAACACCCTGCGACCGGCCACCATCACCGCGTCGGCACCACGGCCGATCAGGGTGTAGCGCGGGCCGGTCTCGCCGGTGGGGTCGTCATCGGTCGACCGGACGACGAAATCCTCGACGTCGTAGCGGAGGTGGCACGCGTCGAGGCCGAACGTCGACACCACGAGATGGCCGGGTTCGCCGTCGGGCACGGGGAGACCGGTCTCCGGGTCACACACCTCCAGGAACACGTGGTCGCCGGCAGCCTGGAGACCGCGGTGGAACCGGCTGTCGTTCACACTGAACGCCGGCACCTCCGAAGCCCCGGAGAGGTTGTGGAGGCGGACGCCGTAGGCGGCCTCGATCCGCCGTCGCGGGCCCTCGAACTGGCAGGCCAGGTCCAGGTACACGAGCAGGTGGCCCTCGACGAGCCGCGCGAAGTCGACACCGATCTCGTCGCCGACCTTCTCGTAGGTCTGGAACTGTGACGCCGTCATCATGAACCCGGTCGGCTGGAGCTGTTCCCACACCCGGAGGTGCTCGGCCGCCGCCTCCGGAGAGAAGGGCGGCCCCACCGGGATCTCGACGACGCCGAGCTCGAGGTACGGCCGCCCACCATGCGCCGAGGTCGGGTAGAGGTACTGCGGCCAGCTGTGCGCGAACCGGTCCCCTTCCCGCAGGCCGAGCCGCCAGTTGTTCCGGATCCCGACCTGCACCATCGCGTCGAGATCGCGGGGCCCGTAGAAGATGAACGTCGGTGTGCCGGTCGTCCCGGTCGAGACGCCGACCCGCAACGCATCGGCGACGCCGACCGCCCGGTGCCTTCCGAACGGGGGGTGGGCGGCCTCGTCCGCGCGGTGGTCGCTCTTCGTCACCCGGGGGATCTCCGAGAGCGGGGGCATCGCGCCCCGGGCGAGGCCGGCGGCTGCGTACCGCTCGGCGTAGAAGGGCAGGTCCCACATCCGTTCCCAGGTGTCTCGCAGGCCCGCCGCCGCCCGGTCGGCGACCGTCGCCGCGTCGAGCCCCTGGACCTCGGGATCCCACAGCTCGCGATCTGCATTCCTGGCCGGAGCGCTCACCGGGCTTCGACCTCGTCGCCCAGGCGCTCGATCGTGTCGGCGAGCTCCTCCATCATCTCGGCGACGACGCGCTTCGCCGGCTTCACCTGGTCGAGGCTGCCGACCACCTGGCCGACGAAGTAGTTCACGAGCTGCTCGGCGCCCGATCCACCCCGGTGCGCGGCGCGTTCGATGCGCAGTCGTGCCGTCTCGGTGAGCAAGGGCTGGAGGGGCATCGGCAGGGTTCCCGGCGACGACGCACCTTCCCACTCGTCGGTCCAGGCGGAGCGGAGCTGGCGAGCGGGCTTCCCGGTGACCGAGCGCGAGCGGACGGTGTCGCCCGCGGTCGCGGCCAGGAACTTCTGCTTCACCACGGGGTGGGTCTCGGCTTCCTCGGTCGTGAGCCAGACGGAGCCCGTCCACACGCCCTGAGCGCCGAGCGCGAGGGCCGCCGCGACCTGGCGGCCGCGGGCGATCCCACCGGCGGCCAGCACGGGAACCGGCGCGACCGCGTCGACCACGTCGGGAACGAGCACCATCGTCGCGATCTCGCCGGTGTGGCCACCGGCCTCGGTGCCCTGCGCCACGATGATGTCGGCCCCGACCGCGACGTTGCGTTCGGCGTGCGCGATCGTTCCGGCGAGCGCAGCGACCGGGATGCCGTGCGCGTGCGCCTGTTCGACGAGCTCCGCAGGCGGTGGGCCCAGCGCATTCGCGATCAGTCCGATCGGGTGCGCGAAGGCGACCTCCGCGAGCATCGCCAGCTTGTCGGGATCGAGCGCGAGCGCAGGCGGTGCCGCCTCGTCGGTCGGGAGGTCGGGCACCCCATAGCGCTGCATGAGGTCGTCGACGAAGGCTCGGTGCTCCGACGGGATCAGCTCCTCCAGCGCTCCGAGGTCGAGGTCCCCCGCGCTCCCGACATAGGACGCCGGGAAGAGGAGGTCGACCCCGAAGGGTCGGTCCCCGACAGCCGCTTCGATCCAACCGAGCTCGGCGTCGAGCTCGTCCGGCATCAGCGCGGTGGCCCCGAGGACCCCGAAGCCGCCGGCGTTCGTGACCGCAGCCACCACGTCGCGGCAGTGGCTGAAGGCGAGGATGGGGTACTCGATCCCCAGCCGCTCGCACACCTCGGTCCGCATGGTCCTCCTCGGGCGCGTCCTCGAGCGCGTCACACCCGTGCGGGTCCACCGGGCTCAGCCTGTTCGACTCGAATCAGTCTAATAATATGGCGACTTCGCTGCGGGCGGTGACCTGCGGCCCTCGCGGGCGGGAGCGGTGCACTGGATGCTGACGGTCGACTGCTCGAGGGTGTTCGGGTCCTCGACCTCGCCAAGCTGATCCCGGGCGCCGCGGCCGCCGGGGCGCTGGCCGCACTCGGTGCCGACGTCGTGCGGGTCGAACAGCCGGCCGGCACCTACCTCCGGCGGGTCCCTCCACTCGTCCACGGTGTGAGCATCCTCTCGGCGGCCCTCGACGCGGGCAAGCGGAGCGTGGCCCTCCAGGTCGAGCATCCCGACGCGACCCCGGTGCTCGAGCGGCTCGCCGCGAGCTGCGACGTGATCGTCGAGTCCGGCCGTCCCGGGGTGATGGAACGCTGGGGGCTCGATGGCACCGCGCTCGCGGCGGCGGGCAAGGTGGTCGTCCACCTCTCGGCCTTCGGGCGCGACGGCCCGCTCGCGAGCCTCCCGGGACACGGACTCAACCTCGACGGTGTCGCCGGCCTCGCCTTCTCACGGCCCGACGGCGCGGTGGCCCCGGGCTGGATGCCCGTCTCGGTGCTCGCGGGACCCGTCTTCGCGGCCCAGGCCGCGTGCGCGGCCCTGTACCGCAAGGAGCGCACGGGTGCAGGCGCCGAGCTCGACGTCTCCTGTTCGGAAGCAGGTCTCGTGTGGCAGCAGTTCCTCGGCGCGCCGCAGTGGAACCCCGACGTGGGCGACTACGAGCCGCTGCACAGCCCGCCGCGCGCCAAGTACTCGGTCTACGAGACGTCCGACGGTCGACGCATGATCTTCTGCGCCATCGAACCGCGGTTCTTCGCCTCCTTCTGCCGCGCCGCCGGACGCGAGGACCTCGCCGACGCCGACGCCCCGAACGCCGACGCGGAGTTCGACTTCGCCGACCACGACACGGCACTCCGGGGCGAGCTCGAGGCGCTCTTCCGGACCCGCACCCTCGAGGAATGGGTCTCGGTGTCCGTGGCGGCCGACGTCGCGGTCGGTCCGGCCTACGAACCCGGCGAGCTCGACCGGGTCCCCCAGCACGTCGCCCGCCAGGCCATCCGGACCGTCGTGGTGCCCGGCGGCGGGGAGATCCGAGTCCCCGCCTGGCCGATCCGCTCGGTGGGCGAGCCGCCGCCACGGTGCGATCGGGTCCCCGATGTCGGCGAGCACACGACGAGCGTCCTCTCGGATCTGGGCCTCACCAGCGCGGAGATCGACGAGCTCCGCCGCAACGGCGTGATCGGCGGCACCTGAGCTTCAGCCGGCCGCGCCGCCGTCCGGGCGGCGGCATCGAGACGAAGACGTTCTTCGTGCGCAGGAACTCCTCGATCCCCTCGCGGCCGCCCTCGCGCCCGAAGCCGCTCTCCTTCACCCCGCCGAACGGCGCGGCGGCCGGCAGCATCGGAAAGCCGTTGACCCCTACGTACCCGGCATCGAACGCCGCCGCGAGTCGGTGGGCGCGGGTGACGTCGCTCGTGAACACGAACCCCCCGAGCCCGTAGCGTGTGCCGTTGGCCAGCGCGACGGCGCCGGACTCGTCCTCGAAGCGGGACACGGAGAGCACCGGGACCGAACACCTCGCGCTGGGCCAGGTCGCTGTCGGGGTCGACGTCCCCGAAGACCGTCGGCTCGATGAAGTACCCGGGAGCCAGGTCGCCGCCGGCGCGCGATCCGCCCGCGATGAGGGTGGCGCCGTCGCTCCGGGCCCGCTCGATGACGTCGAGCACCCGCGAGCAGGCCCGCGCGTCGATGACCGGGCCCATCTGGGTGGCGGCCGACAACGGGTCGCCGACCTCCACACGCGCGACGAGCGCCGCCACCCGCTCGACGACCTCGTCGTACACGCCGCCCTGGACGAGCAGACGGGTCGGGAGCACACAACCCTGTCCGCTGCCCACGACGATGCCGAGCCGGACCGCGGTCGCCGCGGCCGCGTCCAGATCGGCGTCGTCGAACACCAGCAGCGCCGACTTCCCCCCGAGCTCGAGCAACACCGGGGTGAGGTTGGCGGCGGCGCTGGTCATCACCCGGACCCCCGTGGCGCCGCTCCCGGTGAAGCTGATCTTGTCGATCCCCGCGTGGCCGACCAGCGCCGCCCCCGTCTCGGAATCCCCCGGGACCACGTTGAGCACGCCCGGAGGGAGCCCGGCCTCCAGCGCCCACTCCGCGAACCGGAGTGCGACGAACGGAGCGAGCTCGGAGGGCTTGAGCACGACGCAGCACCCGGCGGCGAGTGCCGGCGCGACCTTCTGCCCGATCGAGGTGAGCGGCCCGTTCCACGGGATCAGCACCGCCACCACGCCGACCGGCTCGAGGCGGGTGTAGTCGAACCCCGGCTGGGGCCAGACCGGGATCGAGCGCCCCTCGAGCTTGTCGGCCCAACCCGCGTAGTAGCGGAGGTACTCCACCGCGAGGCGACCTGCCGAACCGATCGAGACGGGCGTGCCGCTCTCGAGCGCGGTCATGGGACCGAGCTGCGCGCTCCTCGTCTCGACGAGGTCGGCGAGCCGGAGCAGGACGCCCCGGCGGTCGCCGGGCGAGAAGTCGCGCCACGCCGGGAACGCCGAGTGCGCCGCGGCGACCGCCGCGTCCACCTCGGCGGTACCGGCGAGCGCGAACGAGGCGTGCGCCCGCCCGGTCGTCGGGTTCACGTGCTCGCGTCGACCCGCCGACGGATCGCTGATCCAGCGATCGCCGACCAGCAACGCGCCCGAACCGAGCACCTCGGCTCCCGAGTCGTGGCTCGCGACCATCCGTGCACCTCCCCGTCCGCGGTGCCGGCGACGCGCCGACGGCGCGGTGGCAGTCTCGCCAGCAATCGTGTAACTATTCTGCACGATGGATCCGGTGCACCGCCTCACCCTGGCCGATGTGGTGCGCGAGCACGCGAGGAGCCGTCCCGACGTCGAGGCCACGGTCGACGGCGAGCGCCGCCTCACCTATCCCCAGCTCGACGAGCGGACCAACCGACTGGCGGACGCGCTCCAGCGCACCGGCTTCGGTCCCGGGGATCGGATCCTGTGGCTCGGCCAGAACTCCTCCCGACTGCTCGAGTGCCTGCTCGCCGCGGCGAAGCTCGGCGGTTCCTGCTGCCCGGTGAACTGGCGCCAGTCCCCCGAGGAGCTGGCGTTCGTGATCGACGACGTCGACGCGGCCGTCGCGGTCTGGCAGGAGCACGAGATCGGCGAGCCGATCCGGCAGGCGCGGGCCCTGGCCACGGCCGCCACGCGCTGGCTGCGTCACGACAGCGACGACGACGACCCCGACGGGTACGAGGCGTTCCTGCGGAGCGGTCGCGCCCTCGATCCCGACCTCGACGTCGACCCGGCCGCGGGGGCGCTGATGGTCTACACCGCGGCGTTCGGCGGCCAACCGAACGGCGCCCTCCTGTCGCACACGGCGTGCATCCTCGAGGCGTTCGTGATGGCGGCCGTCTCGGACGTCACCTGGGAGTACCGGTACCTGAACTGCGGTCCGATGTTCCATGTCGGCACGCTGATGCTGACGCTCGCGACGTTCGTCGTGGGCGGTACGAACGTCTTCACCCCACGCGTCGACGCCGAGGAGCTCTGCCGCCTCATCGAGGTCGAGCGCTGCACCGGCGCATTCCTCCAGCCGCCCACCATCGAGCAGATCATCGAGCTGAACCGCTCGGGCCGCTTCGACCTCTCCTCCCTCCGTACGCACGGCGGGACGCCGGAGTGGAACGAGATGATCACCGTCGACACGAGCCCACGCGCCCGCCGCCGAGGTGGCTACGGGCAGACGGAGGTGATGGGCCTCGTGACGTTCGGCGCGTTCGGCCCGGGCGACGGCGCCAAGGGCTGGCCGTCGCCCCTCGCGCAGGTACGAGTGTGTGATCCCGAGGGCACCGACGTCCCGCCGGGCGAGGTGGGCGAGATCCTCGTGCGCGGGCCGACCGTGATGGCCGGATACCACCGTCGCGACGACGAGAACGCCCGTCGCCACCGGGGCGGCTGGCACCACACGACCGATCTCGGGCGGCGTGAGTCCGACGGGTCGATCACCTTCATCGGACCCATGACCCGAATCGTGAAGTCGGCGGCGGAGAACATCTACCCGGCCGAGGTGGAAGCGTGCCTCAAGCGCCACGCGGCGGTGAAGGACGCGGCGATCATCGGCGTGCCCGACGCCACATGGACCCAGAGCGTGAAGGCGATCGTCGTCCTCGAAGCCGGCGCCACGACGACGGCCGAAGAGCTCATCGAGCACTGTCGCACGTCGATCGCGTCGTACAAGAAGCCGCGCGTCGTCGAGTTCACCGACGCCCTGCCACGCGCGGGCCCGACCGTCGACTACGACGCGCTCGACGCGGCGTACGGCGGCGGCGGCTATCCGGGGAGCGGCTGAATCGTCAGGATCCGGCCGGCGTACCGACCAGTGGGAGTGACTCGACGCGACCGGCCAAGGGCGCGACCAGCACGCCCGGCCCGAGCTCGACGGTGCTCCACCGCTCCAGCGTGACCTCCAGGATTGCCTGGAGCTCCATGCGCGCCAGGGCGGCGCCGAGGCAGTAGTGGCGTCCGATCCCGAAGTTGAGCTGGGGTCGCGCGTGGCGCCGCGTGACGTCGAACCGGTGGGGATCGGGATAGACCTCGGGATCGACGTGCGCCACCGTGATGTGCTGGTACACCATCGTTCCCGGGGGCAGCTCGATGTCGAGCAGGCGACCGCCGGCCTCGGTGTACGCGGTGTCGTAGCGCACGCGCGGCTCGACGCGCAGACACTCCTCCACTGCGCCGGGCACGAGGCTGCGATCGTCCCGCAGCAGCTGCCACTGATCGGGGTGACGTGCAAGCGTGGCCAGGATCAACCCCGCCGAGTGCGCCGTGTTGTCCGTCGAGGCCGAGAGCATCTCGAACGCGAGTGAGTGCACGTCCTCGATGGTGATGTCGCCCGCGGCGGCTGCGTCCAACATGATCGAGAGGAGCGCGTCGTCGGGCCGTCGTCGCTTCTCCTCGATGAGCTCGTCGACGAGCACCCGCATCTCGACCGCGGCGTTCATGATCGCCTCGGCCTCGCTGAAGTCGCCCGCGAACGCACGCAGGATCACCTCGGACAAGCCGAAGACCTCGTCGGCCCGGTCCTCGGGCGCACCGATCATCCAACAGAACACCGCGCCCGGGACCCGGGTGGCGACATCACCCATGAACTCCCCGCCACTCGCCGACGCGAGGCTGTCGAGGCGGGACTCGACCAGGGCTCGTACTCGCGGCCGGAGCTCGTCGACGCGCCGCGGCGTGAACCATTTCGACACGACCCGTCGGAACCGCGTGTGGTCCGGACCTTCTGTGCCCTGGAGGTTCCCGCCACCCCCGGCCAAGGCATCGGGGTCGAGCCCCATGTCGCGCATCAGCTGCATCACACCGGCGACGAGGTGCGGGGCCTGATAGGCCGCCTCCACGCCCGCGTAGCTGAAGACCTCGTAACCCCGCTCGCTCCGGGCGATCCACGCCGCGGGGAGCAGGGGCTCGAGCACGCCGCGTGGGTCGGCGACGAACGCGTCGTCCGTGACGTCGACGAAGGGGAGGGTGGCCACCGGGTCGCTCATGCCGTCAGCCTAGGTTCGGGCGCGCCTCGTGTCTCGGGGCGCGTCACTCGAGGACCGTGACCACGCCGACCGCTCCGTCGACCTCCACGAGCTGACCGTCGCGCAGTCTCGTCGTCGCGTCGTGCGTTCCCACGACGCACGGTATGCCGAACTCGCGCGCAACCACCGCCGGATGCGACATCACGCCACCGATGTCGGTGACGACCGCCGCAGCGAACGCGAAGAACGGGGTCCACCCGGTATCCGTGACGCGCGCGACCAACACCTCACCGGGCTCCAGGAGATCACCCGTCTCGAGGATCCGCACCCGTCCTCGCGCGACCCCGGGGGCGGCCCCGATGCCATGGAGCTCGCCACCAGTGACGATCGACTCGCCGGACTCCGCCTCGGGTTGCCAGGTGCCGGTGAACATCGACGGCATGCGGACCGCACGGAGCCGGTCGCGCTCGAGCCGTCGTCGCGTCACCAGGGCGCGCGCGTCCGCGGGCGGGTGGATCAGCTCGTCGTACGCCAGGTAGTGCACGTCGTCGGCGTCCGCGAGGTCGCCGCTCGCCGCGAGCCGGGTCCCCCACTCACGCACGGCCCGTCGCAGCTCGTGGGTGCAGCGCACGGTCGCGTCCCGCACCCGTTCGCGCACGAGCTGGCTCCGAGTCGCGAACCCGACCAAGACCCGGAGACGCCGGTCCGGGGCCGCGGCCGGCGACGTCGCTCGGCTCTCGACGTCGATCGTCTTCACGACGGAGTCGAGCAGGAGCTCGGGCGCATCGGAGAACGTGGGGTTCTCGAGCTCGGTCTCCCCGGGCCCGCGGTGGCCGTACTCGTCGACCAGGCGATCGAAGCGTGCGACGAAGTCGGGGAATCCCTCGCGGAGGCGATCGCGGTCGTCGTCGGGGGCGAGCGACCGCAGCGCCTCGGCGAGGGTCGGGTCCCGGCGCGCCTGGAGCGCGAGCTCTTCGATCCCCCGCAGCACCTGTGCGCTCTCCAGGCGGTCCCGCCCGCTCTGGACGGCCGCGGCAGCCTGCTCGCCGGCAACACGCTCGACGGCCCCGAGCGCCGCGCCGGCCTGCACGTCCGCGATCTGGACCCCGGCCCACCCCTGCGCGAGCTCGTCGTGGAGCACTCCGATCCGCGCGGCCAGCCGGGCGTCGTCGAGCGCGGCGAGCGCTTCCGGCGCGACCACGAGCGCCCGAACATCGTGCTCGTAGCGTGCGACGTGACGATCGAGCCCGGCGAGGGGCGGGCCGATGCGGCCGAGCATCCCGATCGCCTGGAGTCCCTCGGCCGCCGTCGGACGCGGTCGTGGCCCCTCGGGGAGCGGGATGCCGAGATACTGCTTGTCCACGTCCTCCGGCGTGTTGCCGGGCATGCCCTTCGCCGACTCGCGGGCGGCCGAGACGTTCAGGAAGATGCGGTGCCCGAACACGGCCACCATGCGGACCCGCGACTCGTGCCCGACCTCGCCCTGCATTCCCAGGAAGTCGATCAAGGGCTGGGTGCCCGCACGCAGCGCCGCGATCGAGATCGTCAACGAGAGCGGCGTCATCGGTCCCGGGAACGCCTCGGACAGGTTCGTGGCCGTGTACGTGGGGTACCGGGGGTCGATGAGGTCGTCGAACTCTCCTGCGAGGCCTGGGGGCGCGGCCGGCACGAGCGGGCCACCGTCGAGCCGCGCGGGGCTCGCGAACTCGTTCGCGTCGGCCCACGGGAGCTTGTGGCGGAGCGCGATCCGGCGGGCGCCGAGAAAGACCACCCGGGTCAACGAGCGTGCGGTGTCCTCGACCGTCTCGGCCGAGGTCCACCCGCACCGGAAGCCCCAGCGCTCGCGGAGCTCCGTCGTGTCCGCCACCGGCATCGAGCGGAGGGCGTCGAAGGCCGCCGGGTCGACCTCGCTCAGCCCGAGGCGGAACATCGCACGGACCATGTCCCGCATCACCCGCTCCGGGAGGCGACGGAGCCGTCGGCCGAGGATCGCGGCCACCGCTTCGAAGGAGAGGACTCCCTCGGCTGCGACGTTCACGACGCCGGTGCGCTCACCCAGCGTCGCGTCGACCAGGAAGCGACCGACGTCCTCCTGATGGACGAACTGCCACTGGTTGTCGTCGCCGGAGATGCCGAGCAGCACGGGCCCGGCGAAGGCCGACGTGACCGAGTTCTCGACCCCGCGCCCGAGCGTGGTGGCGACGCGAGCGATCACCGCGTCCACGCCGCTCGCCTCGATGAGCGCCTCCGTCTCCCGCTTGTGGACGCCGTAGGAGAACCCCGGGTCCGGCCGGAGCGGTTCGTCCTCCCGGTACGGAGCGCGGTGGGTGGGATCGGAGCCGTACGCGGTGACCGAGGAGGAGAACACCAGGCGACGCGCGCCCGTGGACTCCATCGCCGCGAGGACGTTCGCCGTGCCCCCGACGTTGATCGAGCGCACGTGCTCGGGCGTCGCACCGGAGTGCATGAACCACGCGAGGTGCACCACCGCGTCACACCCCGCCATCGCCGCAACGACGGACTCCGCGACGCTCACGTCGCCACCGACGTACTCCACCCCGCGCGGCAGGACCGCGGGCTCGTGGCGGGCCATCGCGAGCACGTCGGCACCCTGCTGCGCGAGTCCGCGTGCCACCGCCCGCCCGAGCACACCGGTCCCGCCGGTCACCAGCACCCGCATGCCCGTCCCCGATCGTCTGTCCGCCGACCCGCGATGCAGGTCGACCCGCAATGAGTTGGACGATTCGACCTAGCCTCCCTGTCCGCGTCGGGCCGGGTCAATCTCGGATCGGGCCCGGGGAAGGAGGACGGTGATGGACAGCACGGTGGAGCTCGGCGTCATGGTGCCCCTCGGGTGGCGTGGGGAGCTCGCATCCGTCGGTCCGGCCGACGCCCAGTGGAACGCGGTGCTGGACCTCGCGCTCGGCGCGGAGGAGCTCGGCCTCGACTCGATCTGGGTCTCGGACCACGTGATGACGGTGCCGAGCGTCCCCCGACCGGACGCGGTCTTCGAGTGCTGGACGACGCTGAGCGCGCTCGCGCAGGCGACGACGATCGTGCGGCTCGGACAGCTCGCGGGGTGCGCCGTGCTTCGCCCACCGACGTTGTTGGCCAAGATGGCGGCGTGCGTCGACGTGATCAGCGCCGGGCGACTCGACTGGGGCATCGGCGCAGGCTGGTACGAGGGCGAGGCCCTCGCGTACGGCTACGACTTCCCGGCTGCCCGGATACGCATCGAGCGACTCGCCGAGTACATCGAGGTCGTGACCGCGCTGTGGCGCGACGAGGTCGTCGACCACGTCGGCGAGCACTTCACGGTGCACGGGGCGCGTTGTGACCCCAAGCCGCTCCAACGACCCCGGCCATCGGTGCTCGTGGCCGGGAGCGGTGCGCTCCGAACGCTGGCGGTCGTCGCGCGCCACGCGGATCGGGCCAACTGGGGTGGCGAAGCGGCTGAGTTCGCCCGAACCGCTGCGACACTGCGAGGGCACTGCGAGAACATCGGGCGAGACCCGGACGAGATCGAGCTCACGTGGGGCGGCGAGATGTTCATCCGCGACTCCGACGCCGAGCTGCGAGCGGGGTGGCAGGGCGCCGCGCTCCAGGGTGACTCGTTCGAGGCTTGGTCGGCACGGAGCCTGGTCGGGACCCCCGAACAGGTCGCCCGCAAGATGCACGCCCTCACCGACGCGGGGTGTCGCGCGTTCATCCCGTGGTGCCACGACTTCCCCGCGGACACGACGCTCCGCCGCTACGCGACCGAGGTGGCCCCGCTGCTCGGCCGGTCCTCGCCCGTCCCGCCGCGTTGACGCCTCGGCCCTCAGCCCAAGAACACGAGTCCGCCGTCGACCACCAGCACCTGTCCGGTCATGAAGCGCGCGGCGTCGCTCAGGAGGAACAGCAGCGGCCCACAGAGATCATCGGTGTCGCCGGCACGCTTGAGGCACTGCTGGGCCTGCATCGACTCGAGCCGTTGCTCGGAGACCAGACCGAGCGTCGCTTCGTTCGCGATCTGGCCCGGCGCGATCGCGTTGACCCGGATCCCGTGGTCCCCGAGATCGCGGGCCATCGCTCGAGTGAGCGCGTTCACCGCGCCCTTCGAGGTCGCATAGTGCGACACGTTGGGGCCGCCCAGGTAGGCGCCGATCGACGACTGGTTGACGATCGCCCCTCCACCCCGCTCGATCATCGCTGGGACGACGGCGCGGCTCGCGAGCCACACCCCCGTGACGTTCACCGTGAGCACGCGGCTCCACTCGTCGAGCGTCACGTCGGTCATCGGCGCGGGCCGCAGCCCGCCCCAGATCGCGGCGTTGTTGACCAGGAAGTCGATGCCACCCAGAGCACCGAGCGCTTCGGCGGCCATCGTCGTCACCGAGGACTCGTCGGTGACGTCCGTGCGGACCGCAACGGCCCGACCTCCGTCGCTCTCGATCATCCGTGCCGTCTCGGCCCCCGCCGCCTCGTCGATCTCGGCGATCACCACTGCCGCGCCGTCTCTCGCCAGCGCACGTGCGTACTCGCGCCCGATCCCCCGACCCGCGCCGGTGACGATGCCGCACCTCCCTGCAAGGGTCACGCTCGACTCCCGTTGCCGCGTGCGCGCAGGCCGTCGAGGGCCAGGCCCGCGACCTCCTCGGCGGCGATCTCCACACGCGGCCGCCGCCGACCCAGCACGTACGTCTCGACGGTCCGTCGAGTCAACCCGAGCAGCCCGATCGCGACGACGTCGGGATATCGGCACCGCAGGGTGCCGGCCGCCACGCCCGCCCGGATCGGTCGCTCGAGCAGGCCGAGCTCATCGTCCTCGACGCGCCGCGCGACCTGCGACGCGGGGCCCCGGCCGCGGACATCGGTGAAGTACAGCCGGGCGACACCGCCGAACTCCCGGACACCGACCGTGATCAGCGCGGCGACCGTCCGGTGGAGTCGCTCCGCCGGCACCGCGGTGTCGCCCACCTCCTCGACGACGCGAGCGAGGTACCCCGGGTGGAGGTCGGCCATCAAGCGGGCGAAGAGGGCGTCCTTGTCGGCGAAGAGCCGGTAGAAGGTCCCGACCGGGGCACCGGACTCGGCGATGATCTCGTTGATGGAGACGCCGTAGCCCCGGCGGCCGAACGTCTCCAGCGCCGATTCGAGGATGCGGCCCTCCCACTCGGCGCGCGGCCGCCGGGGGGCGGTGGGAGCTCGGGTTGCCATGTTGGAGAGTTTATTCCAAGATGTCCCCGTCCGCCCGAGGAGGCACCCCGTGGCATCCGCACCCGACGCGACGGGTCCGTTCGACCCGCTCCGTCCGCCCGAGGACCCGTGGCCGGGCCTCGCGACGCTCCGGTCGCGCAGCCCGGTCGCGCACTTCCCGGACGCAGGACTGCACGCGATCGTCGGCTACGAGGCCACACGCGACACGTTCGCCGACCCCGAACGCTTCTCCAGCCGGTACAACGTCAAGCCCGACGGCGACTACTCGATCGTCTCCTCGGACCCTCCCGAGCACACCCGCCAACGCCGGATCCTCAACCGGGTCCTCACGCCGCAACGGGTCACGCAGCTCGAGCCCCGCGTGCAGGTGATCACCGACCGGATCATCGACGACCTCCCCCGGCGCGGTCCGGTCGATGTCGTCGCCGAGCTCGCCTTCCGGCTGCCGGTCACCGTGCTCGCGGAGCTCCTCGGGGTCCCCGACGCCGATCGCGAACGATTCAAGGAGTGGTCCGACGAGCAGCTGAGCCAGAGTCTCGGAGCCGGAACGTCCGCGCTCGCGCAGGAGTTCAAGGACTGGGCCCTCGCGCAGATCGAAGGACGTCGGCGCGCGGGAGGGCCCGCCGACGATCTCATCGGCCGCCTCGCGCTGACCGAGGTCGACGGAGAGCGGCTGAGCGCGTGGGAAGCCGCATCGACGCTCGTCCTGCTCGTCGTCGCCGGGCACGAGACGACGACGAACGCCATCGCCAACACGGTTCGACTCCTCGTGGAGGAGCCCGGCCTCGCCGATCGCCTGCGCACCGACCGCTCGCTGGTGTCCGCCTTCGTCGAGGAGTCGCTACGGCTCGACCCGCCAGTGACTGCATTGCCGCGCAAGACGCTCGCGACCGTGACGTTCGACACCGAGGTCATCGCCGAGGACGAGATGGTGCTGTTGCACGTGGGCGCGGCGAACCGCGACCCCGCCTTCACGACGCAGCCCGACCGCTGCGTCATCGAACGCCGGCTTCCCGGCCCCCACCTGGCGTTCGGCTTCGGCATCCACCTGTGCCTCGGCGCCGCGTTGGCACGAGCCGAGCTCCGCATCACGGTCGAGACGCTGCTCGAGCGGCTCACCGGGCTTCGTGCGGTCGCATCGCAGGAGGTCCACCAGACGCCCGCATACATCTTTCGCGGGCCACAGCGGTATCTCATCGACTACGACCACCGGGAGCCGCGCCATGGCTGAGCACTGGGATCTCATCTCTGTCGACGACCACATCATCGAACCGCGCGACGTGTGGTCGTCCCGGCTGCCGACGGCGCTGCGCGACGTCGGGCCGCGCGTCGTCGAGGAGAACGGCCAGGAGATCTGGGTCTACGAGGACCGGCGGCACCGCACCGTGGGGCTCTACGCGATCGCGGGCAAGACGGTCGACGAGTACCACAACGACCCGATCCGCTATTCGGACATGCTCCCCGGTTGCTACGACTCGGTCGCGCGCACCCGCGACATGGACCAAGAGGGCATTCGGGCCAGCCTGTGCTTCCCGACGTTCCCGCGCACCTGCGGGCAGACCTTCCTCGAAGCGAGCGACCGAGACCTCGCCCTCCTCTGCGTCGAGGCCTACAACGACTTCGTCATCGACGAGTGGGCAGGTCGCGCTCCGGGACGCTTCATCCCCATGGTCATCGGACCACTCTGGGACCCGGATGCGTACGCAGCCGAGATCGAACGAACCGTGGACAAGGGAGCGAAGGCGATCACCTTCTCCGAGAACCCGGCACGACTCGGACTCCCGTCGTTCCACTCGGAGCACTGGGACCCGGTCTGGCGAGCCTGCGAAGCAACCGGTGCCGTCGTCTGCCTGCACATCGGATCGTCGAGCGTGATCCCCAAGACCGCCGACGATGCACCGTTCGCCGTCACCGTGGCGCTCTCACCGATGAACGCGCAGTCGGCCATGTCGGACCTCCTGCTCAGCCGCGTTCCGCACCAGTTCCCCGGGTTGCGGTTCGCGATGTCCGAGGGTGGCATCGGCTGGGTGCCGTTCGCGCTCGAACACTGTGACTACGTCTGGGAACGCCACCGCTGGTCGGGCATCGACACCGCGACGCCGCCATCAGAGGTCTTCCGCCGGAACTTCTGGGTGTGCTTCATCGATGAAGAGTTCGGGTTGCGCGTCCGCGACGAGATCGGCGTCGATCGCATCATGTGGGAGTGCGACTACCCCCACTCGGACACGAGCTACCCGAACAGCCAGGAGCGCGTGACCAAGATGCTCGCGGGCGTCCCCGCCGACGAGGCCGCACTGGTGACGCATGGGAACGCCGAGCACCTCTTCGGGCTCGCTCCCGAGTTCACGGGCGGCGCGCGGTCCGCCCCGTGACCAGCCGTCGCCGCTCGGCCGAGAGGAGCGCGCGACGGAAGAGCACGCCGATCGAGTCCCGCAGGTCCTCGATGCGCTCGACGCTCGTGTAGGACGCCGTGCCGAAGACGCTCCGGAGCGCCTCGGGCTCCGCTCCGACTCCGACGCTCAAGCAGAGGCAGCCGATGCCGTCCTCGCGTGCCTCGAGCAGTGCCCGGCGCGCGTCGGCCTCCCCGTAGGAGCCCTCGTACCCGTAGTCGTACGCGAAGCCGTCGGAGAGGAAGACGAGGAGGCGTCGCGGGGTGCCGGCCTCGGTCTGCAGGAGATGGCTGGCGTGGCGAATGCCGGCGCCGAGGCGCGTGAACGAGCCGGGCTCGAGGTCATCCAGCCGTCCGCGGGCACGCGCGTCGTAGGGGTCGTCGAACGCCTTCACCCGCAGGACCCGGACCGCGCCGCGGCCGCGGGAGTGGAACCCGTACACCGCGACGCGGTCGCCGAGCGAAGCGAGCGCGTCGACGAGCAGCGACGCGGCCCGACGCTGGTACTCGTGCACGGACTCGCCGGACGGTCCCCGCTCCCGCGACGAACCGGAGATGTCGAGCAGGACGAGCACACCGAGATCGCGTCGACGACGCAGCTGGTCGACGTAGGCCGACTCGGCGGTCACGCCGGCGCCCCCCACGCGTCGGTCGATCTCGATCTCGACCAGCGCGTCGAGATCGAGGTCGTCGCCCTGGGGCTGGCGCCGCGTCGGCTCGAGCCCCACCCCGAGTCGGGCCAGGCTGCGCCGCAAGCGCTCGTCGCGAACGACCGCGGTGGGAGGTCCCGGACGCACGGGCGGAGTGATCGCCGCGACCGTGCACCAACCCGGGCGGTAGCGACCGCTGCGGACGTCCCACTCCGGGTAGACGGCGACGCCGATCTCACCCGGGTCCGGGTCTCTCGCTTCGAGGCCCGCCGGCAACGACGATCGCGCGGCCCGGGAACCGGGGCGGGCCGCGGCGCGCGCCGCCCCCGTGGGCAGCTCGGCGCCGGCGGGCCCGCTCGCCGCCTCCCGGCCGAGCCCGAGCAAGTTCGCCAGGAGCCGGGCCACGGGACCGGAAGCGCCGAGCGGCGTCGAGAAGAGCTTCGCGATCGCCCCGAGATCCTGGGTCTCGTCCTCCTCCTGGATCTCTGGCAGGGACCGCGATGGCGCTCCGTGCTCGAGATCCTGCGGGGTCGGTGCGCCGCCCTCGTCGTCGTCGAGCGCGCGCAGCAAGCGGCGCGGGCGGACCGCACCGAAGCCGGGCGGTGGGTCCGGGAGGGGTTCGCGGGCGATCGCCCGCCGCAACGACGTCGCCGTCCCGCTGCTCGGCTCGGCGTCGAGCGGGGCGAGGGGTGCCGAGACACGTCGCACCAACGCGGGCAGCACGGGTTCGAGCTCGGCCAGGGCGCGGTACCCCTCGAGCGCCAGATACCGCCTCGCCACCGACGAGCGGCCGAGCAGGCGCCGGACGATGCCGGGGTCGAGACTTCCCGCTCGCAACAGTGCGCCCTGGACCGTGAGCTCGGCCATGCACGCGATCTCGTCGGTCGGGTTGCTCACGAAGATGGTGCGCCCATCCGTGAACGAGGGCTCTCCGTCCGGGGCCGGCGCCAACGCGATCGGCCTCCCGGAGATCGCGGACGCCAGCAGCTCGTAGCGGGCGAGGCTCGGGTCGATCGCGGGCATGGCGATCATCTTGGCGCGTCGCGCGAGGCGCGGCACAGCCTCACGACCTGTGGGGCGGGTCAGGCGAGGAGGTCGTCCACCGCATCGGCCCGGGGCAACGACGGTGACGCTCCGGGCACGGTCGTGGCGAGTGCACCGGCGGCGGAGGCTCGTCGAAGTGCGACCTCGACGTCGTCGCCCCGGGCGATCGACGCGGCGAGTGCCCCGCAGAAAGCATCGCCGGCCGCCGTCGCATCGACGGCTTCCACCGCGAACGGCTCGACGTCGATGCGCCGGCCACGGTCGACGTAGACGGCACCGTGTCGACCGAGTGTCACCACCGCCGCCGAGCACCCGCGCTCGAGCAGGATCCGGCCCGCGACCTCGGCGTCGTCGCGGTCGGCGACGCGTCGACCGACCAGCACCGCCGCCTCGGTCTCGTTCGGGACGCAGATGTCGACGAGCGCGAGGAGCTCGTCGGTCAGATCGAGGGCCGGAGCGGGGTTGAGGATCGTCGTCACGCCGGCAGCTCGGCCGAGGCGCAATGCCGTGCCGACCGCATCGAGCGGGATCTCGAGCTGCACGAGCAGGACGCGGGCGTCGGTCGATGACCGCCCGCCGGGCTTCGACGAGCCCGGCATCGAGGGCATGGTTCGCGCGGGGTACGACGATGATGACGTTGTCGCCGACCGCGTCGACCATGATCTGCGCGATCCCCGTCGCGTGCAGCGGATCGCGCGCGACGTGCGTCGCGTCGATGCCCTCGGATCGGCACATCGCCACGATCTCATCGCCCAACCCGTCGGTTCCGACGCAGCCGATCATCGCCGTCGCGTGCGCCGAGACGGGCCGCCGCGAGCGCCTGGTTACTCCCCTTGCCGCCCGGAACCATGAGGAACTCGTCACCGAACACGGTCTCCCCGAGCGACGGGAGCCGCGGCGCGACCGCGATGAAGTCCATGGCGAGGCTGCCGACGACCACGATGTCGCTCACGGCGTTCGCTCCTCGCCTCGACGACGCTCGGGGTGCCGCACGGTCTCGACCACGACCACCACGATATGGTTTCATGAGGTAGACGATTGCCTCGACACGAAGCGCGAGCCGAGGTCGAGCCCGAGGGAGGACCGTGGCCACGATCGCGCCGGCGAGACGGTGACTGCCATCCTCGAGATCACCGACCTGTCGGTCCACTACGGCGGCGTGAGCGCGCTCGACCAGGTGTCGATGACCGTCGAGCCCGGCACCCTCGTCGGCCTCATCGGTCCCAACGGCGCCGGCAAGACCACGCTCGTCGACGTGATCACCGGCTTCGTGTCCCCGTCAACCGGGCGGGTCACGTTCGGCGGCCGCGACATCACGCGGGCATCTGCGCATCAGCGAGCCCGATCGGGACTTCGGCGCACGTTCCAGTCGATCGAGCTCTTCGAGGATCTCACGGTCCGGGAGAACGTGCTCGTGAGCGCGGAGTCGTCCCGTTGGTACTCGGTGGTGACCGACATCCTGTGGCCGGCGCGGCGGCGCCCGGACGCCAGGGTCGACTGGGCGCTGGGCCTGCTCGGCCTCGACGACCACGCAGACCGCCTGCCGACCGAGCTGTCGCAGGGGCAGCGCAAGCTCGTCGGTGTCGCCCGAGCGCTGGCCGACGAGCCGCGGCTGGTGCTGCTCGACGAGCCGGCCGCCGGGCTCGACACCGGAGAGAGCGAGGTGCTCGGCGGTCACCTGCGCGGGCTGCTCGACCACGGCATCACCGTCTTGCTGGTCGACCACGACATGGGACTCGTGCTCGGAGTCTGCGACACCATCTGGGTCCTGGAGTTCGGTCGGATCATCGCGCACTCGTCGCCGACGGAGGTTCGCAACGACCCGAGCGTGATCGCCGCCTACCTCGGTGCGCAGGACGCGACCGGACCCGGCGCCGGGGCCGGCTCGTGAACCCTTCGAGCGCGACGACGCCCACCGTGCCCGCGACCGGGGAGCGCCCTCCGGTCGTCGAGGTGCAGAACCTCTCGGCGGGCTACGACCGCATCCCCGTGGTTCGAGGCGTCGACCTCCACGTCGACGCGGGGGAGGTCGTGGCACTGCTCGGACCGAACGGCGCAGGGAAGACGACCACGCTGCTCGCGATCTCGGGGATCCTCCCCGCGCTCGCGGGCTCGGTGACGGTGCTGGGCCATCCGGTCTCGACCCGACGGCCCCATCGCAACGCCCGACGCGGCCTCGCACACGTGCCCGAAGACCGAGCGTTGTTCTCGGGCCTGTCCTCGCGTCAGAACCTGCGCCTCGGGAGTCGCTTCAAGCCGGACCAGATGGCCGAGGCAGTGGAGCTCTTCCCCGAGCTCGAACCGCTCCTGGACCGCCGTTCGGGGCTGCTCTCCGGTGGCGAGCAGCAGATGCTCGCGTTGGCCCGCGCGCTCGTCAGCCGGCCGAAGATCCTCATGGTCGACGAGATGAGCATGGGCCTCGCGCCGATCATCGTCGAACGTCTGCTCCCGGTACTGCGGTCCATCGCGGACCGCACCGGCGCGGGAGTGCTCCTCGTGGAGCAGCACGTGCACATGGCCCTGGAGGTCGCCGACCGGGCGTACGTGCTGATCCATGGCCAGGTCGAGATCGAAGGGGGCGCTTCGGACCTCGCGAGTCGGGCCG
This sequence comes from uncultured Acidimicrobiia bacterium, assembly GCA_963720675.1. Lineage (GTDB taxonomy): Bacteria > Actinomycetota > Acidimicrobiia > IMCC26256 > PALSA-555 > JALHSW01. Next base: position 1,687,200 of record CAVRGH010000010.1, read on the forward strand.
ATCTCCTCGAGGCCAGCTACCTCGGTGAAAGCGCGCTGTGAGACCCGCCACCAAGGAGAGCGTGCCCGCATGACCGTCCGCACCGAACAGCGCCTCGGCGTCCTCCTCGTCACGATCGATCGCCCCGAGGCTCGCAACGCCATCAACGGCGCAGTCTCGGCCGGCATCGAAGCAGCGCTCGACCGGGCCGAGGACGACGACAGCATCCGCGTCGTCGTGATCACGGGCTCCGGCGACAAGGCGTTCAGCGCCGGCGCCGACCTGAAGGCGGTCGCGTCGAGTCCCGACGGCCGCGCGATCATGACCGAACGCGGCGGCTTCGCCGGGCTCGTGCGACGGTCGTTCCCCAAGGTCCTCATCGCCGCGGTCAACGGCGCCGCACTCGGCGGCGGCCTCGAGATCGTCCTGGCCTGCGACCTCGTCGTCGCCGCGGATCACGCGACCTTCGGGATCCCCGAGGTCAAGCGGGGACTCTTCGCCGGAGCCGGAGGCTTGTTGCGCCTCCCACGGGTCGTGGCGCTGCCCGTGGCCCTCGAGCTCGGCGTCACCGGTGACAGCATCGACGCCGAGCGCGCCTATGCGCTCGGGCTCGTGAACCGCGTGGTCCCGGCGGACCGGCTCCTCGACGAGGCCCTCGAGCTCGCGGACCGCGTCGCCGAGAACGGCCCCATCGCGGTGCGCGAGACGAAGCGCCTGATGCGAGCGGCCGCGGCCCTCGACGAGGCCGAGGGGTGGCGTCGCAACGACGAGGTCGCAGCCACCATCGCCGGGAGCGGGGAAGCGCTCGAGGGCATCGTCGCCTTCGCCGAGAAGCGGCGGCCGAACTGGGCCGCGGTGCAGCCCGACCACTAGGGCGCCGCAGAGAGGATCCCGATGTCCCAACCGTCACCGGGCGTCATGGGTCCCTTCGATCCCTGGGAGCCGTCGGTCCAGGACGACCCGTTCCCCTTCTTCGAGGTGCTCCGGCGCGACGCCCCGGTCTGGCGCGACCCGCAGGACCGGTTCGTCGCCATCTCGCGATACGACGACGTGCGTACGGTCCTGCACACTCCCGAGGTCTTCTCGAACGCCGGCGGGTTCATCCTCGGCCAAGACGTGAGCGGTGCACCGCCGAGCATGGTGCTCATGGATCCACCCGACCACACCCGTCTGCGTGGCCTGGTGAGCCGGGCGTTCACCCCTCGCCGCATCGCCGAGTTCGAGGATGGGATCCGAACCTCCGCAGGCAGAGTTCACCGACGACTTCGCGGACCGGCTGCGGGCGGGTGAGGAGGTCGACCTCGTCCCCGAGTTCGCCGACCTGGTCCCCGTGCGGGCGATCTCCGACATCGTCGGGGTGCCGCGTTCGGAACGCGCCTGGTTCCGAGATCGCGCCGATCTGATGATCGGTGACGCCGAGTCCGAAGCGGGCGTGGCCGCGCTGCTGGACTGCTTCTCGTACTTCAGTGCCGCGCTCGAGGAACGGAACCGTGCACCACGCGACGACATGCTCACGGCGCTGGCGCAGGCCGAGATCGACGGTGAACGGCTCTCGCTCGACGAGCAGGTCGGGATGATCCTGCTCCTGTTCTTCGCGGGCATCGAGACGACCGTCTTCCACTTCAGCAACGTCGTGTGGTACCTCGGGATCCGCCCCGACCTCCAGCGGTCCCTCCGGGACGACCCCTCCCTCCTCCCCACGGCGATGGAGGAGATCCTGCGGTTCGACCCCCCGGTGCTCGGGGACAAGCGCACGGTCGTCACCGAGCACGAGCTGCGGGGGGTCACCTTGCACGAGGGTGATGTCGCGTTCCCCCTGATCGGGTCCGCGAACCGGGATCCGGAGGTGTTCGAGCGGCCCGACGAGCTCGACATGACCCGGAGCCCGAACCCGCACCTCACGTTCGCCGGCGGCCCGCACTTCTGCCTCGGCGCGCCCCTCGTTCGGCTCGAGCACCGGGTCGCGATCGAGGAGCTCCTTGCCCGCGTGCCGCCCTATCGGGTCGACCCCGAGCGAGCACGCCGGCGCCACCTGCACGGACCGTTCATGCGGGGCATGTCGGCGGTGCCGGCCGTCCTGGCCGTCTGAGAATGGAGCGACATGGGTGAACGCACTGGACGAGACTCTCCGATGATCGAGCAAGCCCGGATCCAGGCCGAGATGGTCGTTCCCATCGTGCGGGCCATGGTGGACGAGCTCGGGACCGAGCGCGCGTTCGCGATCGTGCGTACGGCGCTCGACGGCTATCGACGCGACTTCGTGACGACGTTGTTCAGCCAGCTGCCCGGCGAGACGAACCTCGAGAAGGCCCGCGCCGGTCTGCAGATGTTCACGCAGACCGACGGCAGCGGATTGGCCTTCGATCCACGTGTCGTGCGCGACGACGGTGCTCATTTCGACTTCGACGTGGTGTCATGTCAGTGGGCCGAGCTGTTCGCGGAGCTCGGAGAACCCGAGATCGGTCACCTGCTCTTCTGCAGCCAAGACTTCGTCTGGTGCTCCGCCATCGAGGGCATGGAGCTGGAGCGGACGACAACGATCATGCAGGGCGCGGATCACTGTGACTTCCGAGTGCGCCTGACGGAGGTCGACGTGCCGCCCGGCTGAGCACGACGCCGACCGCAAACGGCCGGCCGCGCCGCCTCGTGCTCAGCCCGAGATCAGCTCCACCGGCAACGACGCGAGGCCGTACATGAACGAGGTGTTCGTGAAGGAGCGACGGGCGGGCCCGGCGGCCGTCAGTCCCGGATACCGCCCCAGCAGCTCCTGGACGGCGACCGTCGTCTCGATCCGAGCGAGCGCGGCGCCGATGCAGAAGTGGACGCCACCCCCGAACGCGAGGTGCGGGTTCGGGGAACGGTCGTAGACGACCTCGCCGGCACGATCGAACACGGCGGGATCCCGGTTTGCCGCTCCGAGCAGGAAGAGCACCTTGGCCCCGGCCGGGATGTCCGTCCCCGCGAGCCGGACGTCACGGGTGCAGGTCCGGAGATCACCTTGCACTGGCGCATCGTGGCGCAGGATCTCCTCGAGCGCGGCGGGAACGAGGCCGGGGTCCGCGACGAGCCGATCGCGCAGGTCGGCCTCATGTGCGAGCCGCGCTGCCGTGTTCGCCAGGTGGAACGTCGTCGCCTCAAGTCCGCCGACCAGGAGGAGCCAGGCAAGCCCGAGCTTCTCGTTCTCCGGGAGCGGATCGCCATCAACCTCGGCGTTCGCGCAGGCGGTGAGGAGGTCGTCGCCCGGAGCGGTGCGTCGGTGCTGCATCGCGTCGGCGATGTATGCACCACTCGCCGCCATCGCCTGGAGGGACTCGGGCGACGAGAGGTCGCCGATCATCTTGGCGAGCCACCCTTGGAAGGCAGGGAGATCCGCGCGGGATGCCGACGTAGTCGGCGATCGCTCGCGCCGGCACCCGCCCGCAGAACGTCTCCACCAGGTCGACCGCTCGCTCGTCGCCGAGCTCGTCGAGGACGCCGTTCGCCGTGGCCCGGATCGAGTCCTCGAGCTGCGCGACACGTGCCGCGCGGTGAACCACCCGGCGACGGCCTTGCGCATCCGGGTGTGCTGCGGCGGATCGACGGCGGTGAGGATCGGCGGGAAGTCTGCGACGTCCATGTCGAGCACGACACCTTCCCCGGCCTTGAAGGTCTCGTAGTCGGACACGATCGTGCGCACGTCCTCGTAGCGGGCGACTGCCCACCAACGGCCGTCCGGATCGGGCCAGACCGGGTGCTCGGCCAGCAGGGTGTCCAGCCACGGGAACGGATCCGCCTGGACCTCGGGGGAGTACGGATCGAACCGGAACCCACTCATGCGTCGACCTCCGCATCCGAGCTCGGGAAACCGAGCTCCACCAAGCACCTCCGGTACGCGACGGCGAGGCGATCGAAGGGCAGATGGAGCTCGGATGCCGGATCGAGCGGCAGGCGCGTCGGCCGCTGGCTCTCCACCACGGGTCGGTCCGCCCCCATCACCGCCTCCTGGTACGCCTCGAGGGCATCGTCGGGCACTTCGACCCCGGCGTCGAAGAGCACCTGCACCCAGAAGACACGCGGACGCGGTCGCGGTGCGCGGCTGCGCCGCGGCGAAGAGCACTCCCGACTGCCCAGCCTGCTCAGAGGCGAGCGACACGACGAACGGCGGTTCGACGACATAGCGCAGCTCGAGCGGGCGCACGGTGCGCTCTGTCGCGCCCGACAAGACCTCGAGCGGATCCAGCGCGGGGTACGCGTAGTCGACCCGGAGCCGCTTCCCGTCGTCGTCGGTTCGCACCTCGTACCGATCCACGTCCTTCGCTTCGGCATTGCCGAAGACGTCCGCGTGGAGCACCGAGAAGTGAGCGATGTCGAAGAAGTTCTCGATCTGCCGCGTTGCCTGGCACGCCCAGTCCTTCGGGATGCCGGCATACAGACGCGCTGCTCGATCGGCCCCCGGGACGCGAGGACAGGGACCCGCCTCATGCGTCGCGTCGACGAGACAGGCCCACACGAGGCCGTCGTGCTCGGCTACTCGGTACGCCGCGATCCGCGCTCGCGCCGGGATCGGACCTTCCGAGAGCTGTGGGATGGCGACGCACGCGCCGGTCGCGTCGTATTCCCACGCGTGGTACGGACATCGGAGGCATGCTGGATCGGTCACCGTGCCGAGCGAGAGTCGGGTGCCGCGGTGCACGCAACGATCGTCCGCGAGCGCGAGCTCGCCGTCGTGCCCTCGCCACAGCACCAGGTCCTCATCCAGGAGCTCGACCGCAACTGCCGTGCCGGGCTCGAGGTCGGTGGAGCGGGCGATCGGATGCCAGAAGGGGCGGGCTGCCGCCAGAAACGCAGCGTCGCCGCCGGAGCCGTGAGCGTGCTCGACCGGAGCTGTCATCCTTCGTCCAGTGCTGCGCGCACGGCGTCCACCACGCCGTCGACCGACGGGAGCACCTGGAGCTCGGCGACGCCCTCGGGCAGCGGCAGGTCAAGGCAGGCGACACGACGAGGCCGGCTCCGGAGCGTCCCCGCCGGAGCAGCTTCGAGCACCCGGAGGCAGAGCTCGGCCGCAGCACCGCAGCTCGCGTGGTCCTCGTCGACCACGATCAGGTGTCCGGTCTTGGCGACCGAGGCGAGCACCGCCTCGAGGTCGAACGGTTCGAGGGTGCGCGGGTCGACGATCTCGGCCTCCACCCCGTCGGACGAGAGACGCTCGGCGGCCTGCGCCGCGAGCTCGTTCATGTAGCCCAGGGCCAGGATCGTGACGTCGGACCCTTCGCGCCGGATCGCGGCTTGCCCGAAGGGCACCGCGACGTCGCCGACCTCTCCCGAGGAGAACATGAACAGCTTGTGCGCGAGGAACATCACGACGTCGTCGTCACGGATCGCGGTGCGCATGAGTCCGTGCGCATCCGCGGGCGTCGAGGGATAGGCGATCTTCAGCCCCGGAGTGTGGAGCCAGTAGCCCGTCGGCACCTGGGAGTGGTTCGCGCCGACGCCCAGGTAGCCCCCGACGAGCGTCTTGAGGACCATGGGGACGCGCAGGTCACCCGCACCACCGTGCATGTGACGCCAGCGGGCCGCGCGGACGATCTCTTCCATCGCGACGAACGAGAAGTCGGCGATCTGGATGTCAGCAATCGGGCGGAGACCGCCCAGCGCGGCACCGAGGGCGGCGCCGACGATCGCGGTCTCGGCCAACGGCGAGTCCTTGACGCGGCCCGGGAACGCGGTCGAGAGCCCGAGGTACTGCTGGAGCAACCCACCGTAGGGATCCTCGACGTTCTCGCCCCAGAGCATCACGGACGGGTCGGCCGCCATCTCGGCGTGGATCGCGCCCTTGATCGCGTCGAAGAACGACTGCTCGGCCATCGTCATCCGACCTCCGTGGCGTACAACCACTCGGCGACGTCTTCGTCGGCAGCATGGGCCGGCTCTTCCTGCACTCGCGCGAGCGCGTCCGCCACCACGGTTCGCTGCTCGGCCTCGATCGCGTCGAGCACCGCCCCGTCGACGCCGTCGTCGAGCAGCGCTCGGCGAGCGACCACCAGCGGGTCACGGGCGCGCCACTGCTCGATCTCGGCCGCATCCTGATAGGGGGCCTCCTCGATCTCGGTGTGCGGGCGGATCCGGAACGTCTTGGCCTCGAGGAACGCCGGCCGGTTCGTGGAGCGGATCGACTCCAGCAGACGCTCGCTCGCCGCGGCCACCGCGAACACGTCGTTCCCGTCCACGATCTCGCGCGCGAAGCCGTAGCCCGCCGCAAGGTCGGCGACGTCTCCGGCGAAGATCGAGTCGGCCCTGGTCGAGATCATGTAGCCGTTGTTCTCGCAGACCCAGAGCACCGGCAGGTCCCATGCGCCGGCCATCAGGAACGCCTCGTGCAGCGTGCCTCGCTGCGCCGAGCCGTCCCCGAACAAGGCCACCGCGACCGACCCGTCGCCCCGCTGGCGTGCCGCGACGCCGAGCCCGGCGGCTCGGCCGAACTCGCTCCCCGAGGTCCCCTGATGACCATGGATCCCGAGGTCGACCGCGACCGGGTGCCAGTTGCGCCCCCGCGTGGGCGACGTGGACTTCAACAGGAACGAGCGGAGCAGATCGTCGACGGTCATCCCCTTCGCGAGCGGCGCCCCGACCCCGCGGTAGTGGGCGACGAGGAAGTCGGACGGGCGCAGGGTCGAGCAGACGCCGACCCCGACCGCCTCCATCCCGAACCCCGAGTGGTAGAAGGGCGCGCTCGTCTGGATCGCCTCCTCGAGCGCACGCGCGCACGCCAGGCACTCGAATCGGGCCAACCGGGTCTCGCTGCTGGGCATCGTGCGCTCCCCCTCCGGGCGAGGCGGTCCGAGGCGGCGTCCCCGAGGTGTCGACCGATCGGTTAGTGTAGTTGACCACTGGGTCAGATCGCCAGAGCGCGGCGACGGACCGCGTCCGCACGGACCACCGCACCGCGGGAGAGGCAAAGCGTGAAACGACCGATCGCCGAAGCACGTCGCGAGGTCTCGCGCCGGGAGATCCTGGCGTCCGCGAAGCGGTGCTTCGCCTCGCAGGGAGTGCGAGCCACCTCGCTCGCGAAGCTGGCCGACGAGCTCGGCGTCACCAAGGCGGCGCTGTACTACTACTTCGACTCGAAGCAGGAGATCGTCATCGCCACGGTGAACCAGAACGTGGCGGAGTTCCGCGCCGAGGTCCTGGGCGACCTCCCTGCCGGCCTGACTGCGGCGGAGACCATCCGAGCCCGCCTGGAGGGCAAGGTCGCGCGCGGCGAACGCGACGGCCCACTGGACCTTCGCTTCTACTACACGGTCATGCTCGAGACGCTCGACGAACCCGAGATCGAGCGGGTGATCCAGGACTTCATCGCAGACGGTCGGGCCGAGACCGAGGCGATCGTCCGACGCGGTCAGGAGAGCGGCGAGTTCCGGGCCGATGCACCGGTCGACACCGCGCTCACGGTGCTCGGGGCCGCGGTGATGGGGCTCGACCTGCTCTGGCTGCACTCCCCCGCGACCGTCGACCTGCGTGCCGGCTACGACCTCATCATCGAGCAGTTCCTGCAGGCGCTCGCGCCGGACGTCGCGTCGCTCGTCCCGGGAGACCGATGAACGCCCAGCACCTGCCGATCGACGGGGGGCAACGATGAGCGGAAGGCTCGACGGGAAGGTCGCGCTGGTCACCGGCGGCGGCTCCGGCATCGGCGAGGCGGTCGCCCACCGATTCGTCGAGGAGGGGGCCGCGGTCGCGGTGTCCGACATCGACGGTGCGGCTGCACGGAGGGTGGCGGGATCCCTCGCCGACCGCGGTGGCCGGGGCATCGCGGTCGAGGCTGACGTGACCAGCGCCTCCGACAACGAACGCAGCGTCGCGGAGGTCGTCGCCGCCCTCGGAGGCCTCGACATCTTCGTGGCGAACGCCGGCATCGAGCGCAACGGCACCGTGGTCTCCCAGACCGAGGCCGACTGGGACGCAGTGTTCGACGTCATCGTGAAAGGAAGCTTCCTCGGGGCGAAGTACGCCGTCCCGGCCATCCGCGCTCGCGGTGGCGGATCCGTCCTCTTCACGGCTTCGGTCGGCGGACTCTGGGGTTGCACGAACGCAGCCGCCTACAGCGCGGCCAAGGCTGCCGTCGTGAACATGACCTACACGCTCAGTCTCGATCACGCACACCATCACATCCGGGTCAACTGCGTCTGTCCCGGCGGCACCCGTACGGCCCTCGCCGAGCAGCTCATCGCCGAGCTGCCGGAGGACTTCCGTTCGATGATGGGCGAGAAGCTGGCGCAGATGGTCCCACTCGGTGGCCGCCTCGCGGAGCCCCGGGAGATCGCCGACGCGTTCGTCTACCTGGCCAGCGACGAGGCCTCGTTCGTGACGGGCCACCCACTCGTCGTCGACGGGGGGCAGCGGGCCGGCGTCTTCATCCCCGAGCAGCTCGAACCCTGATCCCCGTCAAGCATGCAGCTGGAGTCCCGAACCACCGACCGCGCCGGCACGCTCGCGTACGGCGTCGCCGGCGAGGGTGCCCCGGTGGTCCTGCTCCATGGCTGGCCCGAGACCGGTCACTGCTGGCGCGACGTCTGGCCGACACTGGTCGCCGCGGGACGGCGGGTCGTCGTGCCGGACCTCCGCGGTGTCGGTGCGTCGGACCGATCGCCGGGGGCGGACTACTCCTGGCGGGGCTACGCCGAGGACCTCGACGCGATCCTCACCGCTGAGAGCATCGACCGCTGCGCCCTCGTCGGCCACGACATGGGCGGGGTGGTGATGTTCGAGTGGGCGCTGCGCAACCGTGACCGCGTCGAGAGCGTCGCGGCCATCTCGACCAGCTTCAACCGCTACGACCTGCGCACGTCGTACTACCTGTCGATCCTGCGCATGCCCGTGCTCGGAGGGTTGTTCCTGCGCGCCGCGACCGGTTCCCGCACGGCGTTCCGCAAGACGTTGCTCCGCAGCTCGGTGAACACCTCCGTGTGGGCCGACGACGTGATCGACGAGTACTGGACCGGCGCCGGGTCGGCCGAGTCGCGCCACGCGATCCTCGCGGGGTACCGCGAGTTCTCGCGCAACCGTCGGCGACGTTCCCAGGAGCTCGCCGGCGTCAGCCTCGAGTGCCCCGCACTCGTGATCTGGGGCACCAAGGAGTGGGCCCTCGGCGACGACGGTTGGCAGCGGATCGTGGCCGATCTCCCGCAGGCCCGCGTCGAGATCCTGGAAGCCGGCCATTTCGTCGTCGAGGAGCAGACCCTCCGGGTCACCGAGCTGCTCACCGAGCTGCTGCGCGAGACCTCGTAGGGGTCAGGCGACGAGCATCGGGCGGAATCGGCTGCGGAACCGGGCGGCGTCCGCGCCCATGGCGACCCGCCAGACCGAGCTGCCGTCGAGCATCGCCGTCCGGCCGGCTTCGACCAGCTCGTCGGGGATCGCCCCCCGGTCGAGCAGGCGGACGCGGAGATCGGCGACGGTCTGGCCCCAGGCCGCACTGCCTCCGGTGTCGACCGCGAGCGGGAACTCCTCGATCTCGAGGAACGACGCGTCCTCGACGGCCATGAGCGCGACCGTGTCGTGGGTCGGGCAGCTGCCGTCGGGTGTCTGGATGGCGCTCCGGCTCCAGTAGGCCTCGATCGGCTCGGCGAGGAACCGCGCCGCCGCAGTTCGACGCTCGGCCAACAGGGCGCGCTCGGACTCCCCGAGCGTCGCGACGTGGGTGGCGTCCAGCGGCACGAGCAGCGGGCGCCGCGCCCAGGGCGCCGCGACGACCTCCGCCGCAGCTTCGACGTCCGCGCCGACGTTGAACTCGACGGTCGGCAACACGTTCCCCGGCGGCTGGATCACCCCACCCATGACGACCAGCTCGCGGACGTTGACGGCGAACGCCGGGTCGCGCCGGAGCGCTCGCGCGACGTTCGTGAGTGGGCCGACCGCGACCACCGTGACCTCACCGGGCCGCTCCGCCGTGATGCGTACCAGCATCGCGTCGGCGGACTCGCGGGCCGGAGTGAAGGGCACATCCGGGGGCCCATAGCCACCGAGGCCATCGGCGCCGTGCACCGCCTGCGCGGTCGTCGTCACCGGCGTCGGGCCCAGTGGCGCGTCTGCGCCGACGGCGATCGGGATCTCCGGGCGGTCGGCGGCAACGAGGAGCTTGGCGACATTGCGGTTCACCTGGTCGATCCCGACGTTCCCGAACACGGTCGTCACCGCGACGATGTCGACGGCGCGGCTGCTGAGGCCCCACCAGAGCGCGGTGCAGTCGTCGACACCACCGTCGGTATCGAAAACCACTGGCGGCGCGGTCATCCGTCCTCCCCTCCCGGAGCGCGCATCTCGTGCACGACTCCCTCGATGTCGATGTCCGCACCGGCGGTGCCGATGTCCTCGGCGAAATGCTCGGGCTCCGCGGCCATGAAGGCGAGCAGTGGCTCGATCGCCCCGAGGTCACCGAGGTCGACGACCTCCACGCCATGGTCCTGGAGCAGATCCTGGCTGGCCGAGCGCGCACCCGCGACCGACGCGATCCCGGTCACGACCCGCCGGATCCCGTGCTGCAGGATCGCGCCCGCGCACATCCAGCACGGCACCGTGGTCACCACCATCGTCGTGTCGGCGAGCTCGGCGATCGGGACGAGCCCGGCCGAGTGCAGGCACACGATCTCGGCGTGGTACGCCAGTCCCCCGTCCTGGACGCGGCGATTCCGTCCACGCGCGAGCACGAAGCCGTCGGCGTCGCGCACCAGCACCGCACCGATCGGGACGCCCCCCTCGGCGGCGGAGGCCGCGGCTTCCTCGCAGACCTCGGTCCAGCCGGGTACCTCGCTCATCGGCTCGCTCCCCCGCGCTGACCCGCTCGATCAGGCCGTCACGCGCCGGAACGCCGTGACCAGCTCGTGCAACACCTCGACCGTACCGTCGTAGCTGTCGGGAACCGGGAGGTGGGCTCGGAAGTCGGTGACCCCGGCCTCGACGAGGGAGGGCACCCCGGCCATCGTCGCGGGGACATCCATCTTCTTGTCGGCGTCACGGACCACGGGCAGCGTCCCGGCAACCTGATACCCGGTGGCGTCGCCACCCGCAGCCGCGACGGCAGCCCGCATCCGCGGGATGCTCTCGACCGGGTCGGCAGCATCATCGCCCCAGGGGATCCAGGCGCTGCCGAAGCGCGCGAGCCGCTCCGCGAACGCGGCCGTTGAGGCGACCGCTGATCCAGAGCGGCACGCCGCCGGACTGGAGGGGCTTCGGCATCATGTGGATGCCATCGAACGTGACGCCGGCGGTCTCGCCGCCGATGCGGGACTCGGTCCAGTACGCGCGGAGCAGTGCGAGCGACTCGTCGAGCAGCCGACCGCGCGCGCCGAAGTCGAGCCCTGCCGCGTCGTACTCCTCGCGCTGCCAACCGATCCCGACCCCCAGGTCGAGCCGGCCGTGGGACAACACGTCGAGCGTCGCCGCGGACTTCGCGAGCACGACGGGACGCCGCAGGGCCGCGAGCAGGATGTTCGTGCCGAGACGGATGCGAGTGGTGAGCGCCGCGACGTGCGACAGCACCGTGAGCGGCTCGAGCCAGTGCCCGTCGGGACCGGTGGGTTGGCGTCCGCCGTCGACACCACCGGATTCCGGTCGACCGTAGGCGTCGAGGTGCTCGCCGAAGACGACGTGGTCCGACACCAGGAGGCGGTCGATGCCCGCGACGTCGGCGGCCCGGGCGAGATCGAGCAGGTGGTCCCAGCCGCCGGGGTCGTCCGCGGCGAACGTACGCAGGGTGATGGAGAGCTGAGGAATCGTCACGCCCCCAGCATCACGCGTGCGCACGCGGGGCGCACATCCGACGCCGCGGTGCTAGCTGCGGTAGCAGTGCGCCGGGTCGTCGAGCGGAGTTCCTTCCGGCACGACCTTGTCGACGCGTTGGGAGGTCTCCACCCCATCGACCGGGTCGCCGGGGTAGATGCAGGTCATGACGTACGTCGCGGGAGCAGCGGGTGGTGCCGGGGCGGCTGCCGGGGCCGGAGCGGCCGGGGCCGAGCTGGTGCCGGCGGTGGAGCCGGTGGGACTCGCGGCGGGCGGCGGTACGAACGGTGCCGCGGTGGTGGAGGTCGTCGTCGTGCTGGACGGCTCGCCCTCGGTCGCAGCCGCACGAGCGCGGACCTTGGACTTCGACGCCGTCTCGGCCCCGGACGAAGTGACGAGGAGGACGCCACCGAGCGCGGCCGCCACCAGCAGGAGCGCGCCGAGCGCGGCGAAGAGGTTGCGCCGACGTCGGAACGTGCCGACCGTTGCATCCATCGTTCGGCCTCCCAGCGGTACATCGCTCGCCCCAACGAACGACGTGGTGCTCTTCCCACCCAGAGTGGCACTTCGGGCGGGAGGACAAAAATCGTCGCGCCCGGCGTTGCGGATGTCAACCGGTGTGAACGGTGTGGTGGAGCCGTTCGCGGCCCTGGGGCCACTACCGTGGGCGCTGATCGAGCACATTTCGGAGAGTTCCAAGACCCCTTTGGGCTGTCCCCGGCACCGGAGCGTCCACGCTGACCCCCCGACCGAGCCCCAAGAAGACGACCAACCGGTCCAGGACGCGCACGACCGGGAGGGCACCGAGCGCGTACCTGGACCGCGAGGAGCTGGTCGTCGCAGCCGCGGAGCTCGCCGATCGTGAGGGCTGGCTGCACCTGACGCTCTCGAACGCCGCGCGCGGTCGACCGGCACGTCACGTCCCTCTACGGGCACGTGGACGGCCTGGCCGGCCTCCGCCGCGAGGTCGTGCTCCTCGGTCTCCGCGAGCTCGGCGACGAGCTCTGGGGCGCGGCGCTCGGGCGGACCGGCCCGGCGGGACTCGAGGTCGTGATGGGCGTGTACCGCAGCTATCTCGGCGAGCACCCGGGACGCAGCGAGGCCATCCTGCACGCCGACCGGAGCGACCCCGACGTCACGACGCTCGGCCTCCGGCTCGTCGAGCCGATCTACGCCACGCTCCGCTCCTTCGGGCTGCCCGAGGACACGATCGGGACCGCCCAACAGCTCATCAGCGCGTCGATCCGCGGCTTCGGTGCCGCCGAGGCCGCCGGCGCGTACGGCAGCCGGGCCGACGCGGACGCGGCGTTCGCGCAGCTCTACCGGTTGTTCCTCGATGCGCTCTCGTCGGGCACCTGGCCCGAACGGCGGAGCTGAAGCCGCTCAGGCCCCCGCACGTGCGGGAGCCTCCGCCTCGACGACGATCCCGTCGCGGACGAGCTCGTCGATCTCCTCGTCACCGATGCCGGCCTCGCGCAGCACGACGCGCGACGAGTCGCCCACGACGAGCGGTGGACCGGCGACGCGGGTCGGCGTGTCCGACAGGTCGAGCAGGCGTCCGGCTTGGTCGAGCCGGCCGACGATGCCCTGCTCGTACCGGGTGACCCAGCCGCGCTCGATCAGCTCGGGGTCGTCGAACACGCCGAGTGCCACCGTGTCGGACGAGACCTCGCACGGGACGCCGGCACGGTCGAGGGCGTCGAACCACGCCGCGGCAGACCGCGTCCGCGAAGGCGGTCTCCAGGAGCGACCGGGAGTCGCGGTCGTCGGCAGGGCCGTCCGTCAGGCCGAGCACGTCCCGGCAGCGGCGCCACTGGTCCTCGGTCACCGCAGCGAGGCAGAGCCAACCATCGGCGGTCTCGTACAGGCCGTACCGCGCGCTCATCCCGAGCGCGGCGCCGTCGAGGTGCGGTCGCGGGGGCGTCGCACCCGACTCGGCCGTCCAGACGTACGAGGTGTTGAGCAGGCAGGCGTAGACGATCGAGGTGTCCACGAGGCACCCCTCGCCGGTGCGATCGCGGTGGTACAGGGCCTGGAGCACGCCGATCGCGGAGAGGAACCCGTTGCCGAGATCGCCGAGTGACGTGACGCTCCAGAGCGGTCGACCACCGTCGTCGCACCCGCCGTCCTCCCAGGTCACCCCCGCGAGTGCGGCCGCGGTCTGGTCGTTCCCCGGGAGCCCGTCGCGCGCACCGCGCTCGAAGCCCCGCGTGTGGCAGTAGACGAGGTCGGGCTTGATCGCGCGCAGCGACTCGTGATCGATCCCCAGGCGCTGCGCCGCCGCGTCCCGCATGTTGTGGTGCACGACGTCGGCGCCCTCGACGAGCCGCCGGAGCGTGCGCATCCCGCGCTCGTCCTTCAGGTTGATCGCGACGCTCCGCTTCCCGCGATTGCACGCCATCGCGATGTGGTTCGTGTGCCAGAACCCGTCATACGGGGTGTTGACCTTGATGACGTCGGCACCGAGGTCGGAGAGGACCTGGGTGCCGAACGGCCCGGCCACCGCGAGCCCGAGGTCGAGCACGCGGATCCCGTCGAGCGCACTCGCGAGCGGGTGAGGCGCCGCGGGCGTCCGGGGCGGGGACACGGGCCTCGCCGCGTCGGCGACGGCGGCTTCGGTGTCCGCTCCGACCCTGGGGGCAGGTCCCGGGTCGGGCCCGGCCGCGGCCGAGAGCCGGAGCGTCCGGCCGACCTGGCGGATCGGGCCGACGTCGGGATCCTCGACGACCGCGACGCAGCCATCGGCCAGGAACGCGGGATCCTGCAGCGCCTCCTCGGGCGAGCGCACCGGCTGCATGGCCACACCGACCTGCTCGGCGGCCGCGAGCCACTCGCTCGCGGGAAACTTCGCGAACGCCGCCGCGAGCAGTGGGTAGTAGTAGTGGAGGACCACCAGCTCTTCGGGCGTGGGGAGGATGCGTGTCGGATCGTCGCGCGGCGCTTGGGTCTCCGCGGTCACCCGCAGCTCGTCGCCCTCGGAAGTCCCGAGGACGAACGCCGGGTTGGGGACCCAGTGGTACACCCAGCGCCCGTCGGCACACCGGAACAACCCCTTGGTCGAGCGCGGGTCCAGGACCCAGGTGTTGTACAGCGGCACGTCGGGGTGCTCGGCCCGCTGCCAGCCACCCATCGTCGCCGCGAGCACTCCCTGGCGCAGCGAGGTCTCGACGCGCTGTCCCCGCCCGGTCGTCTCGCGTGCGTGGAGCGCGGCAGTGATGCCGGCCGTCGCGAGGAAGCACGCCGCGAGGCTCGGGAACGACGACGCGTTGCAGTACGGGCCCTCCCGGTCGACCCCCTCCCAGCACCCCTCGGGGGGTTGCAGATCCGGGTACTCGGGGGGTCGCCCCGACATGCGGAGGACCGTGCCGCCGACCCAGCCGCGTTGCTCCCACTGCATGCCGGTGCGTGCCGCGACGAGCGCGTCGTAGGCCGGGCGGTGTGCGTCGGCAGTGTCGCGTCCGTACCCGGTGATCGAGCAGTAGATCAGCCTCGGGTTGCGCTGCATCAGCACGTCGAAGTCGATACCGAGGCGCTCGGTCGTCCCCGGCGAGAAGCTCTCGAGGAGCACGTCGGCCCGCTCTGCGAGGGCGAGCAACGTCTCCCGTTGCTCGGGATCGTGGAGATCGAGCACCGCGCTGCGCTTGTTCCGGTTCCAGACCCGCGAGCCGCTCAGCGACCGCCAGGGATCGCCGCCCGGTGGCTCGATCTTGGTGACCTGCGCACCCTGGTCGGCCAGCAGCATCGCCGCCATCGGCCCGGCGACTCCCCAGGAGAGATCGAGCACGACGACGTCGCCCAGCACACCCGCCATGTCTGCGTCCCGTCTCCTCAGAGGTTCCACACGCGCGTGGCGTTCCCGGAGAGCATCAGCTCGCGCTCGTCCGCGGGCACCCCGGCGAACTGCCGCTCGATCAGCGCTCGCGAGTCGGGCCAGCTGGTGACGGGGTGCGGATAGTCGGTCGACCACAGGAGGTTCTCGACCCCGAGGATGTCGCGGAGCTTCTCGAGCGCGGTGTGCTCCTCGATGAAGGTGAGGTGCACGTTGTCGTGGAAGTAGTCGCTCGGGCGTCGGCTGATCCGGTCGAACGTGTAGCCCTGGCGAGCGACCAGATCATCGATGACCTCGAGGTACCAGACCACCCAACCCAGGCCCGGCTCGACATAGACGACGTTCAGGTCCGGGAAGCGCTCGAAGACTCCTCCGAGGATCCACATCCCGAACGCCTCAGCGGTCGAGAGCGCGGTCATCGGCACCATCACTCCCTTCTGGGGGGTGGGGTCGCGGCGCGCCAGGTCGTCGAGCGCGCGGTTCAGACCGATGTGGCAGCAGATCGGAAGACCACTCGCCTGGATCGCGGCGAAGAGCGGCTCGTAGGTCTCGTCGTAGTAGTCGGGCGCACCCAGCTCGGCCGGGAACACGGGGAGCTGGAGCGACTTGCATCCGGCCTCGGCAACCCGCTCGACCTCGCCGACTGCGAGCTCGACGTCGTGGATCGGCACCTGGCACGACACGACGAGTCGCTTCGGATCGACCGATCCCCAGTCGAGCATCGCGTCGTTGAACGCCTGCGTCGCCGCGAGCGCCGAGCGCCGGTCCTCGAGCAGGTAGAGGTAGCGGAACCCGCTGACCTCGGAGTACACGACCTCGGTCTCGACACCGTCCGCGTCCATGTCGAGCAGCCGCGCCGCGGCGTTCCCGTACCCCGGCCGGGAGAAGGCTGCGTGGGGGTTCTGCTTCATGGAGTCCGCGTTCGCACGGCCGGCGCCCATGGTCGCCAGCATCTCGGTCTGGAACGCGACGACCGCGGCGTCGTACGCGGCGTGGTGCCCGGCAGCGAGGTGCTCCTTCACGCGATCGTGGTCCATGTTCACGTGGGAGTCGGCGGAGATGAGGCGCTCGGTCATGGTGCTGCCCTTCGATCGCGACCCAAAGGCTCTTTGGTCTTGATCCTAACCTCTTAGGCGCGTGCGCTACCCTGCTCGATCATGGTGTTCGCACGATCCCCCATGGTCGGCGCCGACGACCGATGCTTCTGGGACGGGGTCGCCGAGGGTCGCCTCCTCCTCCAACGTTGCTCCGAGTGCCATGGGATGCGCCACCCACCCCGCCCGATGTGCCCGAGCTGCAACTCGCTCGCGTGGGAGACGTTCGAGGCGAGCGGGCGCGGCACGATCCACAGCTACGTCATCCCCCATGCGCCGGTCCCGCCCGGCTTCGAGGAGGGCTACGTCGTCGCGCTGATCGAGCTGGAGGAGGGCGCGCGCCTCGTCTCGAGCCTCACCGGCATCGACCGCGACGCGATCCGCAATGACCTCGCCGTCCAGGTGGTGTTCGAACCCATCGACGACGGCACCCTGATGCACCGCTTCCGTCCCGCATGACGGCCGGATGAGCGCCGGCACGACCGGGCGCAACCTCTCGGGCCGGGCTGCGATCGTCGGGATCGGTCAGACCGAGTTCTCGAAGGAATCAGGGCGCAGCGTCCTCCAGCTCGCGTGTGAGGCCGTGCTCGCTGCGCTCGACGACGCCGGGCTCGCACCGGCGGATGTCGACGGACTGGCCACGTACACGGTCGACGCCACGAACGAGCTCGAGATCATGCGGAACCTCGGCATCCCGAGCCTTCGCTTCTACTCGCGCTCGCCGTACGGGGGTGCGGCGACCTGCGCGGTGCTGATGCAGTCGGCGATGGCCGTCGCGACCGGCGTGGCCGACGTCGTCGTGTTCTATCGGGCGTTCAACGAACGGTCGGAGACGCGCTTCGGTCGACCGCAGCCGATCACGGACCACGCGTCATTCGTGCGAGCGAATGCGGGCAACGGGTCCGCGCAGTGGCCGGCGTTCCTCGTCTACGGGTTGGTCACCCCCGCGATGTGGTCGTCGCTGATCTTCCAGCGCTACATGTACCGGTACGGGGTCACCAACGAGGACTTCGGGCGGTACGCCGTGCTCGCGCGCAAGCACGCGGCGACCAACCCGGCGGCGTGGTACCACGGGCAACCCATCACCCTCGACGAGCATCAGCAGTCGCGATGGATCGTCGAGCCGGTCCTGCGCCGCCTCGACTGCTGCCAGGAGAGTGACGGTGGCATCGCGATCGTGGTCACGACGCCCGAGCGCGCACGCGACCTTCCCCAACCGCCGGTCGTCGTGGAGGCCGCGGCCGAAGCCGCCGTCTTCGACGGCGACATCGTCACTGGCTACTCCCGGCCGGACCTCACCCGTTTCGACGACATGGCGCTCGTCGCCGACGAGCTGTGGCGCCAGTCCGGGCTCTCGACCGCCGACATCGACGCCGCGATGCTCTATGAGCACTTCAGCCCGATCGTCTTCCTCCAGCTCGAAGCGCTCGGGTTCTGCGGGCCCGGCGAGGCGAAGGGCTTCATCGCCGACGGCAACCTCGAGCTCGACGGTGCGCTCCCGGTCAACACCCACGGTGGCCACCTCGGCGAGGCGTACATCCACGGCATCAACCACCTCACCGAGGCGGTCCGCCAGCTCCGCGGCACCGCGGCGAACCAGGTCAGTGATCCGGAGCACGTCCTCGTGACGGCCGGCATGAGTGCGGCCATCCTCGGCAAGGGATGACCATGGTCACGGACCATGATCTATCGTTTCCAGATGGACATGATCCCGATCTCGAAGTTCAAGGCCACCTGCCTGGCCGTGCTGGAAGAGGTCAGGCGGAGCGGCAAGCCCGTCCTGGTGACTCGTCGCGGTGAGCCGATCGCCGAGATCGTCCCACCCTCGCGCCCTCCCGCAGCCGAGAGCTGGCTCGGTGCGGCCCGGGGAACGGGCCGGATCCTCGGCGACCTGACCGACCCGGTCGCGGGGGTCGAACAGTGGGACGCGCTCGAGTCGTGAAGCTGCTGCTCGACACGCACATCTGGCTCTGGTCGCTCCTGGAACCAGATCGGCTCTCCGGTCCGACGGCCAAGCGCCTCACGCGGCCCGACACCGAGCTCTGGCTGTCCCCGATCAGCGTGTGGGAGGCGCACCTCCTCGCGGAACGGGGTCGGATCGAGCTCGACCGAGCGCCCGCGGTCTGGCTCGACGACGCCCTGCGACGAGTGCCGATGCGCGACGCAACGCTCACCCGCGACGTCGCCCTCCGGAGCCGCGAGATCCAGCTCGATCATCAGGATCCAGCCGACCGGTTCCTGGCGGCCACCGCTGCGGTCTATGACCTGGTGCTCGTCACTTCGGACGATCGTCTACGGAACGGCTCCGGATTTCGCGTCTTCCCGTGACGTTCAGCGACCCTGCCAGCGCGGCGGACGCTTCTCCCGGAAGGCGCGCGGGCCCTCCTGCGCATCCGCGCTGAGGTACACCGCCTCCCAGAGGGCGTCCGCCGCCGCGTACTGCTCGTCGGACTCGACCACGCCGCGCACCATGGCCTTCGCCGGCGCGGACCGACAGGGGCGCGTTCGCGGCGATCGTCGTCGCGAGCTCCTGCACCGCACCGCGAAGCTCGGCGCCGGGGACCACCCGGTTCACCAGACCGATCTCCCTCGCTCGCTCGGCACCGATGGGGTCTCCGGTGAGGAGGATCTCGAGCGCGACCCGCGAAGGGATCATCGCGGCGAGCGGCGCAGCCCACGGGGCGCCCCGTCCGACCTTGACCTCGGAGACCGCGAAGCGGGCGTGATCGGCCGCGACGCAGAGGTCGCACATCTGCGCGAGCAGGAAGCCGCCGGCATAGGCGAGCCCGTTCACCGCGGCGATCGTCGGCTTGTCGACCTCGACGTTGCGCCCGAAGTGCGGCAGGAAGTCCGTCGGCGGGACCTGCATTCCGCCGGCCGCCATCTCCTTGAGGTCAGCGCCCGCGCTGAACGCGCGGTCACCGGCGCCGGTCAGGACGAGGACTCGGGCGTCGTCGTCGGCGTTGAAGCGCTCCACGGCAGCGAACAGGCCAGCCCGCACCGCTGCATCGAGCGCGTTCCTCGCCTCGGGGCGGTTGATCGTCACCCAGGCGATTCGGTCCACCACCTCGTACTGCAGGACGGCGGAGCTCACGGTGCGCCTTCCACCGCCGCGATCACGAGGAGCACCGTCGTCGGCTCGACCTGATCGCCGACCGAGACGGCGAGATGGGTGACGACTCCGGCGTGTGCGGCGGTGATGGTGTGCTCCATCTTCATCGCCTCGAGGGCCAGGAGTGGTTGCCCCGCGAGCACCTCCTCGCCTTCGGAGACGAGCACCCGCGTGACGGTGCCGGGCAATGGCGCGTGCAACGACCCGGCGGCGCCCTCGTGGGCGTGGTCCGGGAAACGGTCGACGACTCGCATCGTCGTGTTGCCCAGCGAGCTGTCGATGTACACCAGGGCGCCGACGCGCTCCACGCGCACCTCGCGGCGGACACCGTCGACCTCCAGGTCCACCCGATCGCCGGTCGCGTGGACGACCCGGAGGTCGACGGACGACCCGTCGACCGTCACCGTGGGCCCGCTGCGCGTCGCCGAGCACACGACCACGACCTCGTGATCGCCGTGCACGAGCGTGAGGGGCTGCTCGGCATGGCCCACGTTGCGCCACGCCGGAGGGATCCCGGCCGGCAGGACCGACGTCGAGCCCGCGGTCTGCATGCCGGTCACGGCGGTCGCGACTGCGTGGAGCTCGACCAGCGCCGTGGCGACGTCGGGCGCGCCGAGGATTGCGGGGTCATGGCGCTCGAAGAACGCGGTGTCGATGTCTCCGGACAGGAACTCGGGGTGGCGCAGAGTGCGGACCAACAGGTCGCGGTTCGTCGTCACACCGTGGAGCTCGCTGCGCGCGAGCACGTCGGCGAGCCGCGCCGCGGCGGCCCTGCGGGTCGGCGCCCACGCGATGACCTTGGCGAGCATGCCGTCGTAGTGCGTGCTCACCGTCGAACCGTCGCAGTACCCGGCATCGACACGGACGTCGACCGCCTCGGGGATGCGAAAGCGATGCATCGGACCGCTCGTCGGGAGGAATCCCGCCGGCACGTCCTCGGCGTACAGGCGGGCCTCGATGGCGTGGCCGGTGAACCCGGCGGTACGCACTGCATCCGGGAGCGGGTGACCGGCGGCAACCTCGAGCTGGAGTGCGACGAGGTCGAGACCGGTGACGAGCTCGGTCACCGGGTGCTCGACCTGCAAGCGCGTGTTCACCTCGAGGAACCAGAACGCCCCGGAAGCCTCGAGCACGAACTCCACCGTGCCTGCGCCCACGTAGCCGATCGCCCGGGCCGCCGCGACGGCCGCCGCGCCCAGCTCGGCACGGAGCGCGTCGTCGACCGCAGGTGACGGTGCCTCCTCGATCACCTTCTGGTGACGACGTTGGATCGAGCACTCACGCTCGAAGAGGTGCACGACGGTCCCCTGCGTGTCTCCGAAGATCTGCACCTCGACGTGCCGCGGGGTCTCGACGAAGCGCTCCAAGAAGACCGAGCCGTCGCCGAACGCGCCCTCGGCCTCACGTTGGGCGCCACCGACCGCGTCCTGCAGCGCGGCACGGTCGCGGACGATCCGCATGCCGCGCCCACCGCCCCCGAACTCTGCCTTGACGAGGAGGGGGAACCCGATCTCCTCGGCTGCCTGCTCGAGCTCGGCCGCGCTCGTGTCTGCGGAGACGGGGACCCCCGGGAGCACCGGGACCCCGGCATCCTGCATGCGGCGCTTGGCCTCGACCTTCGATCCCATCGCGTCGATGACCTCTGCGGTGGGGCCGACAAAGGTCAGCCCCGCTCCGTCGCAGGCACGGGCGAATCCGGCGTGCTCGGACAGGAAGCCATAGCCGGGGTGCACCGCGTCCGCCCCGGCAGCTGATGCGGCGCGCAGCACGGCCTCGACGTCGAGGTACGTCGCGCTCGGCGCGGTTCCGGGGAGACGAACTGCAGCGTCGGCATCGCGCACATAGGGGAGATCGGCGTCGGCGTCGGAGAACACCGCGACCGTCTCGATCCCGAGCCGACCGCGCGGTCCGGGCGATCCGGCTGGCGATCTCCCCGCGATTGGCGATCAGGAGCCGTCTGATATCGCTCACGCGTCGCTCGCCATCACATTCGGAAGACGCCGAAGCCGCGCTGGCCGCGGACGACGTTCGAGTGGACGGCTGACAACGCGAGCCCGAGCACGGTCCGCGTGTCGCGCGGGTCGATGATCCCGTCGTCGTAGACCTTGCCGCTGTTGAAGAACGCGTGGGATTCGCGCTCGATCTGCGCCTCGGTGGCCTCTCGACGGAGCAGGTCGGCGTCTTCGTCGAACGGACGTCCGCTCGCTTCGGCTGATTGCCGAGCCACGATCGAGAGGACGCCAGCGAGCTGCTGGGGGCCCATCACCGCGATCTTGGCATTCGGCCACGCGAACAGGAGACGTGGTCCGTACGCGCGCCCGCACATGCCGTAGTTGCCGGCTCCGTAGGAGGCGCCCATGATCACTGTGAGGTGCGGCACGGTGCTGTTGGTGACTGCGTTGATCATCTTGGCGCCGTCCTTGATGATCCCGGCCTGCTCGTAATCCTTCCCGACCATGTATCCCGTCGTGTTCTGGAGAAACAGCAGCGGCGTGTCGATCTGGTTCGCGAGGAGGATGAACTCGGTCGCCTTCTTCGCCTCTTCCATGAACAGCACGCCGCGCGCGTTCGCCAGGATCCCGATCGGAAACCCGTGGATCGACGCCCAACCGGTGACAAGGCTCGTCCCGTACTCGGCCTTGTACTCGTCGAAGTCCGAGCCGTCCACGATGCGCGCGATCACCTCGCGGGGTCGAACGGAACGCGGAGGTCCACCGACGCGATCCCGAGCAGCTCGTCGGGATCGTGGACCGGTGGCTCGATCTCCCTCGACGCGGCCGGACCGAGCTTGCGCCAGTTCAACCGCGCCACGATGTCGCGTCCGATGCGGATGCAGTCGTGCTCGTCGATGGCGAACGCGTCGGACAGGCCTGACACCCGCGAGTGCATCGCGGCGCCGCCGAGCGACTCGTCGTCGGACTCTTCACCTGTTGCCATCTTCACGAGCGGGGGCCCGCCGAGGAACACCTTGGCGCGTTGGTCGACCATGACCGCGTAGTCGCACATCCCGGGGACGTACGCGCCTCCGGCAGTCGAGTTCCCGAAGACCAGGGCGATCGTCGGTATGCCGAGCGCCGAGAGCTGGGTGAGGTCGTGGAAGATCTGACCTCCGGGGATGAAGAGGTCGGCTTGGGTCTCGAGGTCCGCACCACCCGACTCGACGAGGTTCAGGAGCGGCAGCCGGTTGAGCCGTGCGATCTCGAGCGCCCGGAGGTTCTTCTTCAGCGTGATCGGGTTCATGGTCCCACCCCGAACGGTGGGGTCGTGGGCGATGATCACGCACTCGACACCGGAGACGACGCCGATGCCGGTGACGATGCTCCCGCCGACGTGGAACTGGGTCCCCCATGCCGCCAGGGGCGAGAGCTCGAGGAACGGAGCGTCGCGGTCGAGGAGCAGCTCGATCCGCTCACGCGCGGTGAGCTTGCCGCGAGTCCGGTGGCGGGCGACGTACTTCTCCCCGCCCCCGCCGACCGCGAGCGCCACCTGCTCGTCGTGCTCGGCGAGCAGCGCCAGCATCGCGGCGCGGTTCGCGCCGAACGTGTCGCTCGCCCGGTCGACGCTCGTGTCCAGTGTGGGCATGCTCGCCTCCTTCCGGTATGTTATTCATCAATCACATTCGCCGCACGGCCGACGCCGGTCGTGCGCCCGGCCACCCGAGGAACCGATGGACTTCGACGAGTCCCCGGAGCACGGCCTGCTGCGCTCGGCGGTCCGCGACCTCGGCGCGAGCTTCGGCCACGAGTACTTCGTCGAGCAGGCGCGCCGCGGTCAGAAGTCCGACGCACTCTGGCAGACGATCGGCGACCACGGCTTCCTCGGCGTCCACCTCCCCGAGGCGTACGGAGGCGGGGGCGGTGGCATCAGCGAGCTCGCGATCGTCACGGAGGAGCTCGCGGCCCAAGGCTGCCCGTTGCTCCTCATCCTCGTCTCGGCCGCCATCTGCGGCGAGCTCCTCGCGCGCTTCGGCACCGACGCCCAGCGTGCCGAGTGGCTCCCCGGGCTCAGCGCGGGCGAGAAGATGGTGTTCGCGATCACCGAGCCCGACGCGGGTTCGAACAGCCACAACCTCTCCACCGTCGCGACGCGCGACGGTGACGTCTATCGGCTGCGAGGGTCGAAGACCTACATCTCGGGGGTCGACGAGGCCGGCGCGGTGCTCGTGGTCGCCCGCACCGGCACCGCACCGTCGGGACGCGCCGAGCTCTCCCTCTTCATCGTCGACACCGATGCACCCGGCCTCGAGCGATCGGTGATCCCCGTCGAGATCGTCGCTCCCGAGAAGCAGTTCCTGCTCTCGTTCGACGACGTCGAGGTCCCCGCCGACCGCCTCCTCGGGGAGGAGGGCGAAGGTCTCCGGCAGGTGTTCTTCGGGTTGAACCCCGAGCGCATCACGGGTGCATGTCTCTCCGCAGGGATCGGTCGGTACGCGCTCGATCGTGCCTCGCAGTACGCGCGGGACCGCTCCGTCTGGGGCGTGCCGATCGGCACGCACCAGGGAGTCGCGCATCCCCTCGCGCAGGCGAAGATCGAGCTCGAGCTCGCTCGGCTCATGATCGCGAAGGCCGCGTGGATGCACGACCACGACGCCGACCGGGTCGCAGCCGGTGAAGCCGCGAACATGGCGAAGTACGCGGCCGCCGAGGCCGGCCTGCACTGCCTCGATGCCGCGATCCAGACCCACGGCGGCAACGGACTCGCGTCCGAGTACGGCCTCGCCGATCTCTGGGGGCTCGCACGCCTCCTGCGGATCGCGCCGATCAGCCGCGAGATGATCCTGAACTTCGTCGCGACCCAGTCGCTCGGGCTGCCGAAGTCGTACTGAGGCGGCATCGTGGCAGGATCGGGCTCGCCGGCACCACCGGTCGGCACCGCCCGCGGACGGGCCCGACGCGAGCGGCTGCTGAACGCGGCGGCGACGCTCGTCGCGGAGCGGGGCTTTCGCTCCGTCGGCATCGCGGACATCGGCGCGGCTGCGGGCGTCACCGGATCCGCGATCTACCGCCACTTCGCGAACAAGGACGAGATCCTGGTCGCGCTCATCGATCGCGTCGTCGACCCGCTCCTTGCGGGTTCCCGTGCCGTCGTCCGGGACGCGCCGAGCACCGAAGCCGCGCTCGAGGCCCTGGTGCGGGCCCACGCGGCATTCGCGGTCCGGGAACGGGCGATCATCGCGGTGTACGACCAGGAGGCCATCAACCTCCCACCCGACGATCGCCGACGCCTCCGTCGGAGCCAGCGCCTCTACGCGAACGTCTGGCGCGGCGTCGTCGCGGAGCTCCGTCCCGAGCTCGACGACGAGGTCGTCGAGGCCCTGGTGCACGGCGCGTTCGGGCTGCTGAACTCCGTGTCGGACTTCGATGCCAGGCTCTCGGACGATGCCCTCGGTGAGGTCCTCGTCGAGTTCACCCTCGCCGGGATCCTGCCGTCGCGCGCTCAGGAGTGAACGAGATCGGCAATCGGGTCCAGCCGGTCACGTTGCCGCTGTGGAACCGTTCCGCGCCGCTCCGATCGACCGTGTAGTCCGGGATCCGACGATGGATCTCCTCGAGCGCGACACGTCCCTCGAGGCGGGCCAGGGCCGCGCCGAGACAGAAGTGCGCGCCGTACCCGAAGGCGAGATGGCGTTCGGGGCGTCGGGCGATGTCGAAGTCGTCCGCGGTCGGACCGAACTCGCGCTCGTCGTGGTTCGCCGCGCCGATCACGAGGAGCACCGACTCCCCCGCCCGCATCGTCTCACCGTGCCGTTCGATGTCGCGGGTGAGTGTGCGGTGCATGTACTGCGTCGAGTTGTGGAAGCGCAGCACCTCTTCGATCGCGTCGGGGACGAGCTGCAGGGATCGTCGACGATCAGTGCCCGCTGGTCGGGATAGCCGCTCGAGCAGCTCGACCGCGTTCGCGACCATCTTGGTCGTCGTCTCGTGCCCCGCGATCACGAACAGGGTGCAGAAGCCGAGGAGCTCCGCCTCGTCGAGGGAGCGACCGTCGACCTCGAGCTCGAGGAGATCGGCGATGAGCCCCGGTTCGGACGTCGTGCCCACGCCGCTTCAGGTCCTTGGCGAAGTAGCCCACCATCCCGAGCATTCCCTCGATGGCGGACTGGGGCATCTCCATCTGCCCGTCCTCGCGGACGAGCAAGCGTGTCGGAGTACGGCGCGCAGCTCCGCCCGGTCCGAGGCCGGGGATCCCGAGCACGGTCGAGATCACGTCCATCGGGAACGGACCCGTGAGGTCGCGGACCAGGTCGGCCTCGCCGAGCGGCGCGATCGCGTCGAGGTAGCCGGACACGATCTCGCGGGTCCGATCCTCCATCTCGGCCATGCGCCGAGCCGCTGAACGCACGGCTCACGAGCTTGCGGAAGATCGGAGTGCTCGGGCGGGTCCATCTCGATCATCTGCCGGGATCGGCCCGCCGACCTGCCCACGGTTCTCGAGCGCGACGCCGCTCGCCGACGAGAACGTCTCGAAGTCGCGGAAACCCTCCAGGACGTCGTCGAAGCGAGTCAGGGCCCAGAACTCGAGCTGGGAGTTCCAGTAGGCGGGCGCGTCGTCGCGGAGCGCGCGGTAGACGTCATACGGATCCTCGTGCAGCGAGAACTCGTACGGGTTGTAGACGGGTTGGCCGGAAACGGGCGCGCTGCACGCCGGTGACGGTACCGTGACCCGACCATGAGCGACAGCGACCGACGCGCCACCGGCGAGGAGACGGCACGTCGGGTCTACGGCGAGCTTCCGCTCCTCCCCGAGGGGCACGTCTACGGCGATGCGCTCGTCGAGCAGCTCTTCGCCGAGGTCTGGGCGCGGCCCGCGCTCGACATCCCGAGCCGCCGGCTGCTCGTCATGGGCGTGCTCGCGGCGCAAGGTCGCTTCGAGCCGCTGGGCATCCAGTTCCGCCGGTGCCTCGCGACGGGCGAGCTCACGCCCGACCAGGTCGACGAGGTGGTGCTCCACCTGACGCACTACGTGGGTTGGGGTATGAGCCAGCCGATCGTGGCCGAGGCCGAGGCCGCGAAGCACGCACACCGCTCGAACGAGCAGGACGCTTGATGCGCGTCGGCTTCATCGGGGTTGGCAACATGGGTGGCGCCATGGCCGCGCACGTCGCGGCATCGGAGCACGAGCTCGCGGTGTTCGACCCGCGGCCGGAGCGCGTCGCGCCGCTCGTCGAGGCGGGTGCCCGCGGCGCATCGAGCCCGGCGGATGCGGCGGGTGGCGCAGACCTCGTGAGCGTGGTCGTGCTCGACGACCACCAGGTGCGCAGCTCGGTGCTCGGCGACGACGGCGTCCTGCAGGCGCTGGCACCAGGTTCGGTGCTCGCGATCCACAGCACCGTCACGCTCGAGTGCCTCCGCGACGTCGAGTCCGCGACGCGCGCTGCCGGTATCCAGCTGCTCGACGCCGGGATCTCCGGCGGCGTGCCGGGGGCGCGGGCCGGGACGCTGCTCGTCATCGCGGGCGGCGACACCGCGACTGTCGAGGCGGCGCGCCCGGCACTCGAACCCTGGTCACGCGAGATCGTGCACTGCGGACCGGTCGGCGCCGGGATGGTGGCGAAGGTCGCTCGCAACTATGTGCAGTACGGCTCGTTCGGCCTCGTGCACGAGGCGCAGACTCTGGCGCAGGCGGGTGGCGTCGACCTCGCGCAGCTCGCGCACATCCTCCGCACGACGGGCGCTCTCGACTACGCCGACAAGCTGTTCGACCGGGAGCAAGCCACGCCGCGCTCGCCGGACGAGCTGGGTGATGCCGCGGCGGTCCTCGTCGAGGCTGTCGAGCTCGGCTTCAAGGACCTGGACGTCGCAGAGTCGATCGCCGCCGAGCTCGGCGTCGACCTGCCCACGCTCCCGGGCGCGCGGGCGGGGTACGGCCCCGCGATCGGGATCGATCTGCGCCGCTGAGTCAGCGTGCCCGGACTCGCTCAGTCGGTCGCTTCCCCCGGGGTGAGCAACGAGAACATCGCGCCCTGCGGATCCGCGAGGGCGGCCATGCGTCCGGGCGGACCGTCGTCGGGGCCCATGAAGACGGTGGCCCCGAGACCTTGCGCCGTGGCGACCGCAGCGTCGCAGTCGTCGACCGCGAAGTACGGCGACCAGTTCGGTGGGATGCCGTCCATCGGCGGCTTCATCCCGCCGGCGATGCCGCGGTCGCCGAGGTTGAACATCGTGTACTCCATCGGCCCCATCGCCTGGGTGTCGGCTTTCCACCCGTAGAGGGCCGCGTAGAACTTCGACGCGGCTTCGATGTCGGGAGTCATCAGCTCGGTCCAGATCAGCGCGCCGTGCTCGTTCACGAGCTCGGCGCCGATGTGGTCCTTGGCCTGCCAGATGCTGCTCACGGCCCCCGTCGGATCGGCCAGCACCGACATGCGGCCCGCATCCATCACGTCCATCGGTGGGGCGAACACCGTCCCGCCGAGCTCGGCGACCTTCGCCGCGCTCGCGTCGACGTCGGCGACGGTCACGTAGCAATTCCAGTGCGGCGGGACGCCCTGCGCGCGCTCTTCCTCGAACTGCTTGCCCATGCCGGCGACGGGCTTCCCGTTCCTCAGGCACATCGTGTACGGGTTGTCGGGCATCCCCGTGTCCTCGTCGTGGTACTCCCACCCGAAGAGCGTGGCGTAGAACGCCTGCGCCGCGGCGGGGTCGGGGACCATGAGGTCGACCCAGCTCGGTGTGCCCGGTGCGTACTCGGTGCGTGCCGGCATGTGGACTCCTGTTCGCCGTCGTTCGGGTTCGACTGCTCGCGCCGCGCGTCAGGCCGGGCGCGTCTCCGGGAGACGCACCAGCGGGATCCGACGTTCGGTCTTCGCCTGGTAGTTGTCGTACCAGGCCCGGTCGGCCACGAGCAGGTCCCAGACCCGGTCGTACTCCTCATCTTCGAGGATCTCGTGGTCGGACCAGAACTGCGTACCCCCCTGGACGCGACACAACACCTCGGGGTTCGCCGTCCGGTCACTCAGGTTGAGGTACCAGGAGGGGTGCCCGGGTGCGCCGGCGAACGAGGCGACCACCACGCGACGGCCCTCCGGATCCAGCCAGGTCGGGAGCGCGACCTTGTGCTCGGTGCCGGACTTCCGACCGACCGTGCGGAGGAGCACGTGGTGCATGCCGGCCTGGACCCAGATCATGTCGTCGTCCGAGGACTCCATCGCCTCGACGTGTCCCTTGCTCAGCACGGGGATCTCGTCGAGGGAGGGCGTCTCCCAGACCTGCTCCACCTTCTGGCTGCTGCCGGGCTGATCAGTCATGGTGCCGACGGTAGCCATCGAGGACGTCCGGCGTCAGGTCCGCCACCGAACGCACCCCGAGCAGCGCCATCGTTCGGCGAACGTCGACGTCGAGCGCGGCGCAGGAGCTGATCCACGCCCCGTTCGCCCCCGGCACCGAGTGCGTACAGGTACGCACGACCCGCCATGCACGCGCGGGCACCGAGCGCGACCGCCTTCACGATGTCGCTGCCGCGCCGGATGCCCCCGTCGCAGATGATCTCGATCCGGTCCCCGACCGCGTCGGAGACCGGGGCGACGAGGTCCAAGGTCGCCGGCGCGGAGTCGAGCTGCCGACCGCCGTGGTTCGAGAGCGCGATCGCGTCGACTCCGGCGTCCGCCGCGAGCCGGGCGTCGTCGACGGTCTGGATGCCCTTGAGCACGATCGGCCCGTCCCACACCGATCGGAGCCACTCCACGTCGTGCCAGGACAAGGTCGGGTCGAACTGCGAGTTGATGTAGTCGGCCAAGGACACGGCATCGCTGCCGTCACCGATCCCACGGCCGACGACGTTGGCGAACCGGATCGGCTCCGAACGCACGAAGGACCAGGTCCAGCCGGGGTGCACCATGCCGTCGAGCAACGTCTCGAGACCGATCTTCGGCGGGAGCGAGAAACCCCGCCGAAGGTCGCGATCGCGACGGCCGAACACTGCGGTGTCGACGGTGAGGACGAGCGCCTCGTAGTCGCAGCGCGCGGCCCGGTCGATCATGTCCTTGACCAACCCGCGGTCACGCCACACGTACACCTGGAACCACTTGCGCCCGGAGCTGACCTCGGCGACCTCCTCGATCGAGCGCGTGCTCAGCGTCGAGAGCGTGTACGGGACGTCGGCGCGCGCCGCGGCTCTCGCCACCGCGAGCTCGCCCTCGGGGTCGGCGATGCGCGTGAACCCGGTCGGCGCGAGCACGAGCGGCATCGGGAGGCTGCGACCGAGCAATGTGGTCGAGGGATCCACCACGCCGACGTCGCGCAGCACTCGCGGACGGAAGGTCACCCTCGTGTAGGCGTCGGAGTTCGCCGCGAGCGTCCGCTCGTCCTCCGCTCCACCATCGATGTAGTCGAAGACGCCCCGCGGGAGACGCCGCTTCGCGATCCGCCGGAGATCGGCCACCGACACGGCTCGCGCGAGGCGACGGACGACCGGGTCGAGCTCGACGGGGCGGAAGTGCAGCACCGACCGGAGGGTCTCGATCAGCTGTCGGACCCGCTCGACGAGCGCTGTCATGCGGGTGCCTCGCTCCCATCGCCGCGACGGACGAATCCTGCCACGTCGGTCGCTGCTCCGTCGCGGGTCGGTCCCCTCCTCGGTAACCTGCGGAACGTCGGGCGCGGTGGCGTCACCAAGATGAGGAGACGGATGTGAGCGACATCAGGAGCGTCCCCATCGGCGCCGAGCGCGTGACCACCGGCGAGACCATCTCGGTCCGTTCGCCGTACGACGGCGCGGAGCTCGCGCAGGTCCCGGCGTGTGGGCCGGCGGAGGTCGACCGCGCGGTCGCCGCCGCACGCGGCGCGCTCGAGGCGGGAGCGCTGCCGGCCTGGCGTCGGGCCGAGATCCTCGACATCGCCGCGCGCCTGCTCCGCGAGCGCGTCGAGGACTTCGCACGGATCATCGCCGCCGAAGCTGCGAAGCCGATCAAGACCGCGCGCGTCGAGGCGATGCGGACCGTCTCCACCCTCACGTTCTCCGCGGCCGCGGCGCGGAACCTCGCCGGCGAGATGGTGCCCATGGACGCGTCCGATGCCGGTGAGGGGAAGCTCGGTTTCACGCTCCGGATGCCGATCGGCGTCGTCGGAGCGATCAGCCCGTTCAACTTCCCGCTCAACCTCGTCGCGCACAAGGTGGCGCCCGCCATCGCCGCCGGATGTCCGGTGGTGCTCAAACCCGCGTCCCAGACCCCGCTGTCGGCGATCGCGCTCGCCGAGCTCCTGCTCGACGAGTGCGGCCTGCCGCCCGGTCACCTGAACATCGTCACGGGCGGCGGGGGGACCGTCGGCAACGCGATCGTCGAACACGACGACATCGCGATGATCACCTTCACGGGCTCACCCGAGGTGGGCTGGGGCATCAAGTCCCGGGCCCCCCGCAAGAAGGTCGGGCTGGAGCTCGGGAACAACGCGCCCGTGATCATCGAGCCCGACGGCGACGTCGTCACGGCGGCAACGAAGATCTCGGTCGCCGGCTTCAGTCATGCCGGTCAGTCCTGCATCAGCACACAACGGATCTACGTCCACGAGGACGTGGCCGACGCGTTCCTCGCCGAGCTCGTGCCCCGGGTCGAGGCACTGGTGGTCGGGGACCCGCTCGACGACCGGACCGACGTGTCGGCCCTGATCTCGGCCGACGAGCGTGACCGAGTGAAGGGATGGGTCGACGAGGCCGCCGCGAGCGGCGCGCAGATCGCCACCGGTGGTGTGGTGCGCGACGGCGTGCTCACCCCGACCGTGCTCACGGACGCGAAGCCCGACATGAACGTCTGCGCCCTCGAGGTGTTCGGGCCGGTCGTGGCGGTCGCCCGGTATCGGGATCTCGACGACGCGCTCGCCCAGGCGAACGACACGCGGTACGGGTTGCAGGCCGCGATCTTCACGTCCGACTTCGGCGTCGCGCTTCGTGCGGTGCAGGAGCTCGACTTCGGTGGCGTGCTGGTGAACGAGGTGCCGACGTTCCGCACCGATCAGATGCCCTACGGCGGGTTGCGCGACTCGGGCAACACGCGCGAGGGACCGAAGTACGCGGTCGAAGAGATGACCGAAGCCCGCCTCATCGTCTTGCAGCTCTGATGGAGCTCTCGGGCAAGGCCGCTCTGGTCACCGGTGGCGCGTCGGGCATCGGTCGCGCAACGGTGGAGCGCCTCTCCGCGGCGGGCATGCGCGTCTGCGTGGTCGACCTCGATGCCGAGGGAGCCGCCGAGGTCGCCGCCGAGCACGGCGGAACCTCGTTCGCTGCCGACGTCGGTGAGTCCGCAGCCGTCGATGCGGCGTTCGCTCACTGTGTCGAGGAGCTGGGCGGAGTCGACGTTGCGTTCTTGAACGCCGGAATCGCGATCGGGGTCGCCGACCTCGACGAGCTCACCGACGACGTGTACCGCAGGATCATGCGCGTCAACGTCGACGGCGTCGTCTTCGGGATGCGAGCGGCGATCCGCGCGATGCGCGCAAACGGTGGAGCCATCGTCGCCACCGCGTCGCTCGCGGGGCTCATCCCCTTCCCGCCAGATCCGGTGTACGACCTGACCAAGCACGCGGTCGTCGGATTCGTTCGATCCGCCGCGCCAACGCTCGCGGCTCAGGGGATCACCGCGAACTGCGTGAACCCGGGGATGACCGACACGAACATCCTGAGCGACGCCGCGAAGCAGATGTTCGCCGAGGCCGATTTCCCGCTGATGCCGGCCACGCAGATCGCTGATGCGGTCGTGCACGCGGCGACGTGCGGGGAGACGGGCCGGTGCTTCGTGTGCCAACCGGGTCGGGAGCCGATCGCGTACGGGTTCCGCGACGTCCCGGGGCCACGCACCGGATCGGCGGAAGGCCGGGTGCCGCCCGGTGTCCGCGAAGGCGGCGAAGCACTCCGCGGCTGGGCCGACACCTAGCCGGTCAAGCGGGTGGTGGGAGTCCCCGATACCCTCACGTGCCCGTGGATCCGTCCATCCCAGACCCTGCACCGGAGCGCGATCCCGGTCCGGAGCCGTCCGGCTCGACGACGGGCTGGGTCGCGGCCGACGCGCCCGCAGACGTCGGCCTCGTCGGCCTGCGGGCCCATCTCGACCGCACCCTGGCGATGCTCGGGCTCCGTTCGCTGACCGTCGTCGTCGACGATCCCGACCTCGGGCGTCAGGCCTTCCGCGCCGGCGCAGGCACGTTCGACGCGGGCGTCGTCGCGGCCGGTCCGGGCGTCGCCTCCGACCCGGCGCTCCCCACCGATCGGGTCGACGCGGATCTCCTCGTCGCACTCTGCTCGGCGAGCCTCCGTGTCGACGTGCTGCGCGGGACGAGCGGCGACACGACCGAGCTCGCACTACGTCGCCTGCCCGGCGTCTCCGCCGTCGCCCTCGAACGCGACGGCGACGTGACCATGTGCCGCGTCCTCGCGTCGGCCGACGCACCCGACGACCTCGCCCATCGGGCCGCCACCATGCTCGCGGCCGAGCCGCGGCTGGTCGTGGAGCTCGTCCGGGAGTCTGCCGCGGTTCCGGCTGCATTCGTCCCCGCGGGCGCGGGCGGCACTGGTGCCGGCCGGTCCCCCGGTCGGTCCATCGGGCCGGAGCTGCTGAGCGTCCGCAGCGTTCCCGAGGACGGTGAGATCGAGGTGCACCTCGCGGTCGGTCCGGTCCGTTCCATCGGTCGCGCACCGCTCGCCCATGGGCTCGCGGGATCTGCCGAAGCGGTCCTGGCCGGGGTCGCGGAGGTCGACCCGAGCTCGCGCTGGGTCCCGTCCTGGATCCGCACCGTCGAGACGACTGCCGGAGGCACGTTCATCGTCGCGGTCGCGCTGGTCGACCCCGAGGAGGACGCCCACCGCCACGGCATCGCGCCCGGTACGTCGCCGGTCGACGCCGCGGCACGCGCGACGGTCGACGCCCTCCACGACGTCTGATCGGGAGCTGCTGATCCGTCAGGGCCGCGCCGCGACCAACACGGCTTCGAGCGCGTCGACCGAGTCCTCCCACTGCATCGCCGCGACCGTCGCGGCACCACCGGCCACCAGCCGGGAGCGGAGGTCGGCGTCTTCGAGCAGCGCGACGATCGATGCGGCCATCGCGACCGTGTCGCGACGCGGCACCAGGAGTGCATTCTCCGAGTCCGCGGCAAAGTCCTCGACGCCACCACTCCGCGTGGAGACGACGGCCGCGCCGCACGCCATCGCCTCGGCCGCCGGGAGCCCCCATCCCTCGTAGTCCGACGACAGGACGAACACCGAGAGGGAGTTGTAGAACGCGCGCATGGCGTCGTCGTCGGGCGCGTCGAGGCGCTCGACCCAGGCTGGAATCGACTGGTCGGCTCGAGCTGCACCGACCGAGACCACCCGGAACGCACGGCCCGCGCGCGCGGTGCCCAACGCCCGGACCGCATCCGTCACCCGCTTGATCCCGTCGTCGCGCGCGATGAACCCGACGACGGGCTCGCGGGTCTTCGGATCGATGTCGATCCGGAACACCGCGTGATCGATCGCACACGGGATCACGGCGTCCGGGGTCCTCCCCACCGCCTCGAGCATGTCGGCGACCACCGACGACGTGGCCACCGAGACGTCGGGCAGTCGGAACGCATCGCGCATCTCGGCGCGCCTCGATGCGCCCGCGGAAGCCCAGAACTCGTAGTCGTAGACGATCTGCACCGATCGGCGGAACCGTCGTCGGTTCGCCGGGATCGCCTCGGCGGTGCGCCAGCTGGTGGCGATGCAGACCTCGGCCCGGGGGATCGACCGCATCGGCACCACCCGGGTCCGCACGCCGGGCGCGAACGTGAACCACGGGATGAAGGAGCGGACCCCCCGACGGCGGATCCCGAACCGGCGACGTCGCGAGGGCACCCAGTGGGCCACCGTCACGGAGTGCCCACGCGCTGCGAGCCGGTTCGCGAACTCGTAGTGCACCCGGTACCCGCCGGTCGGACGCGTCGGTAGCCAGGGAAGGACGATCGCGAGCTTCAACGCGTCAGTACGCGCGCTTCGTGACGATCCCCGCGATCTTGCGGCTCACCCCTGCGGGCATCGTCCCCGAGAACGCGGCAGCCACCCCGTTGATCGGACCGGGTACGCACACGGCCCGACCACGTCCATACGCCTTCAACGCGGCGGTGACCACCTCGTCGGTCGACTGCCAGAGGAACTCGGGCATCTGCGCCTTGTTCGCGATCCCGGCCCGCTCGTGGAACTCCGTGTGCGTGAACCCGGGGGCCAGCACCATCGCCTTGACGCCCGACCCGTGCAGCTCCTCGTGGATCGCGTTCGTGAAGCTCGAGACGAAGGCCTTGGTCGCCGCGTAGGTCGCACTGTTCGGCGTCGGCTGGTAGGCGCCCACGGACGAGACGTTGATGACGCCACCATGACCGCGCGCCACCATCTTGGTCACTGCCGCGTGGGTGAGCCGGACGAGAGCGAGCACGTTGAGGCGGATCTCCGCGGCCTCGTTGTCGACGGGCAGCTCGTGGAAGCGCCCACTCGTCCCGAAACCGGCGTTGTTCACCAGCAGCTCGACCGGACGTGACTCGTCGTGGAGCCGGGCCTCGACCGCGGCGACGCCGGCGTCGGACTCGAGGTCGGCGACGAGGACCTCACATGCAGCCCCGTGCTCGCTGGTCGCGCGCGTCGCGACCTCCTCGAGTCGGTCCACGCGACGCGCCACGACGACGAGGTCGTGACCGCGCTGGGCGAGCAGCCGCGCGAACGACTCCCCGATCCCCGATGATGCGCCCGTCACGAGCGCAACCGGTTTCTCCACGAGTACCTGCTCCTTGTCCCGGGACTGCGGCGGCTGCCGCGCTCCCTAGAGGCCGATCGCTGCGGCGACCTCGGTGGCTCTGGCGGCCACCGCCTCACCGACCTCCACCTGATCGATCGCCCGCTGCGGGTCCTTGAGGCCGTGGCCCGTGAGGGTGCACACCACGACGTCGTCGCCCGCGACGAGTCCGTCGGCCGACGCGCGGAGCAGCCCGGCGACCGAAGCCGCCGACGCCGGCTCCACGAACACACCTTCGACCGACGCCAGCAGTCGATATGCCTCGAGGATGTCCTCGTCGGTGACGGCACCGATGTGGCCGCCCGATTCGTCGCGCGCGTCGATCGCCTGCTGCCACGACGCGGGGTTCCCGATCTGGATGGCGGTCGCGATCGTCTCGGGGTGGTACACCCGCTCGCCGATCACGAGCGGTGCGGCCCCTGCGGCCTGCCAGCCGAGCATCCGGGGGCGGCGCGTGGCGCGGCCGGCATCGGCGAACTCGCGATACCCACGCCAGTACGCCGTGATGTTTCCCGCGTTCCCCACCGGGATGCAGTGCACGGTCGGCGCGTCACCGAGCACTTCGATGATCTCGAACGAGGCGGTCTTCTGCCCCTCGATGCGCACCGGGTTCACCGAGTTCACGACCTCGACCCCGGGCTGCTCACCGAGCTCGCGCACGACATCGAGCGCGGCGTCGAACGTATCGGTGACGGGCACCACGCGGGCCCCGTGGATCAACGCCTGTGCCAGCTTCCCGAGCGCGATCTGGCCCGCCGGGATCACAACCGCGCAGATGATGCCTGCCCTGGCCGCGTATGCCGCGGCTGAGGCCGAGGTGTTGCCCGTCGACGCGCAGATGACCGCCTTGGCGTCGGCCTCGGCGGCCTTCGACACAGCGAGCGTCATGCCCCGGTCCTTGAACGATCCGGTCGGGTTCGAACCCTCGATCTTCAGGAGGACCCGAGCGACCCCGGCGCGCGAGGCGATGCGCGGCGCCTCCACCAGCGGAGTGTTGCCCTC
The DNA here is from genome assembly GCA_963720675.1 of uncultured Acidimicrobiia bacterium. Lineage (GTDB taxonomy): Bacteria > Actinomycetota > Acidimicrobiia > IMCC26256 > PALSA-555 > JALHSW01. The sequence goes on from CAVRGH010000010.1 coordinate 1,723,703, forward strand.
GAGCAGTGTGACCACGGGTGTGGCGTCACTCACGGGCAGGTGCTCGCGGTAGGCCTCGATCAGGCCGGGCCACGCGTCACCCCGCGCATACCGCGAGACGGGCGACGGACTCAATCGTCCTCCCCGACGACGCGGAGCACGGAGCCAACCCGGTGCACCTGGTCGACGTCGCGGAGTGCGGCGAGCGTGGCGCGTACGTCGGCCTCCCGTGCGCGGTGCGTGATGAACACCAGGCGGGCGTCGGTGCGGATGCCCCGCTGCTCCATGGATTTGATCGACACGTCGCGCCGACCGAACTCGCCGGCGATCGCGGAGAGCACACCGGGCTGATCGGCGACCTCCATGAGCAGGTAGAAGGGCGACTCGGTCTCGTCGATGGGCGTGATCGGACGGTCGATCAGCTCACCGATCGTGGCGCCCTTCGCCCCCGACACGAGGTTCTTCACCGCGTCGACCAGGTCGCCGAGCACCGCGGACGCCGTCGGACCACCGCCTGCACCGCGGCCGTACAACATCAGCTCGCCGACGGCTTCACCCTCGATGAAGACCGCGTTGAACGAGTCGCGCACCGACGCGAGCGGATGCCGCTTCGGGACCATGGCGGGGTGCACACGCACCGCGATCGCGCCTTCGCGCTCCTCGGCGACCGCCAGCAGCTTCACGACGTATCCCAGTGTCTCGGCCGAGGCGATGTCGTCAGCGGTGACTCCCCGGATCCCCTCGGTGTAGACGTCGTCGGGTTCGACGCGGGCGCCGAACGCGATGGTGGCGATGATCGCAGCCTTCGCTGCGGCGTCGTGGCCGTCGACGTCGGCGGTCGGGTCAGCCTCCGCGTACCCGAGTGCCTGCGCCTCGGCGAGCGCGTCGTCGAACGACGAGCCGGCTTCGGCCATCCGCGTGAGGATGAAGTTGGTCGTGCCGTTGACGATGCCCATCACCCGGCGGATGCGGTCGCCCGCGAGCGACTCGCGCAGCGGGCGCATGAGCGGGATCCCGCCCGCGACGCTCGCCTCGAACAGGAGGTCGACCCCGGCGTCGGCCGCCACCGCGAACAGCTCCGGCCCGTGGCGGGCGATCAGCTCCTTGTTCGCGGTGACCACGGGCTTCCCGGCCCGCAGCGCGTCGGTGATCAGCGTTCGGGCGGGCTCGACGCCCCCCATCACCTCGACCACGACATCCACCTGCGGATCCTCGACCACGGCAACGGCGTCGGTGGTGAACGCGTCGGGCGGCAGCTTCACGTCCCGCTCACGACCGAGGTCGCGCACGACCACTCGGGTGATGGCGATCCCGACGCCGGCCCGCGCCGAGATCACGTCCGCGTGCTCGTCGACCAGGCGCACGAGTGCCGCGCCGACGTTGCCGCACCCGAGGAGTCCGACGCGTACCCGATCAGCCATCTCGACCAGTCTCCCACGCGACCCGGGCGGGAGGCCCGCTCGAATCGCCCGCTCGAGTCGGGCAGGAACCCCGCGTTCAGGGATCTGCTTCTCTCACCCGGGATGCCCGGGTGAGCGGCGCACCCAGGGTCGGGGGGGTCAGTCGACGTCGAGGCGGGTGAGGTCCTCGTTCGTCTCGCGACGGACGACCAGGCGGGCGTCGCCCTCCCGGACGAACACCACCGCAGGGCGGGTCACCTTGTTGTAGTTCGACGCCATGGAGTAGCCGTAGGCCCCGGTCGTGGGCGTCGCGAGCAGGTCGCCGACACCGACGCCCTCCGGGAGGCATGCGTCGGCCACGAGCACGTCGCCCTGCTCGCAGTGCTTGCCGACCACCGCGCAGTGGAGGGGACGCGCCTCGTCGAGCCGCTCGGGGAGATAGGCCTCGTAGCCGGCGCCGTAGAGCACGGGACGCGGGTTGTCGCTCATGCCGCCGTCGACGGCCAGGTACGTGCCGATCCCGGGGATCTGCTTCACGGTGCCGACCCGGTAGAGCGTGATCGCGCACGGGGCCACGATCGAGCGGCCCGGCTCGACCATGACTCGGGGCACCGGATCGAGGTCGGCGGCGGTCCACGTCTTCTCCACGGTGTCGCGCAAGTACGCGGAGTAGTCGGCGATGTCGAGGTCACGGTCGTCGGCGAGGTAGCGGGCGCTCAGCCCACCCCCGAGGTTGAGCTCCTCGATCGTCACGTCGTGGGAGCGCCGTAGCTCGACCGCGAGCCCGGCGAGCCGCTCGATCGCGCGGCCGAACGCGTCGAGGCGCGAGATCTGGGATCCGATGTGACAGTGCAACCCCGACAGGTGCAGCACATCGCTCTCGACGACACGCCGCACCACGCCGAGCGCCACCCCGTCGGTGAGCGTGAAGCCGAACTTCGACGCCTCGGTCCCGGTCTCGATGTACTCGTGGGTGTGGGCCTCGACCCCCGGCGTGACCCGCACCAGCACCGGCTGGCGCACTCCCCGATCCCGGGCCAGGACTTCGAGGCGGTCGAGCTCGTCGAGCGAGTCGACGACGATGCGACCGACGCCGGCGTCGAGCGCCGCGGCGAGCTCGGCCTCCGACTTGTTGTTCCCGTGGAGGACGATGCGCTCGCCGAGGATCCCGGCATGGAGTGCCACGTGCAGCTCGCCCCCGGTCGCGCAGTCGAGGTGCAGACCCTCCTCGACCACGATCCGCGCCATTGCGGTGCAGAGGAACGCCTTGCCGGCATAGGCCACGGCGTCCGGCCCGAACCCGGCGACGTACTCCCTGCACCGTCGTCGGATCTCGTCTTCGTCGTAGACGAACGTCGGGGTCCCGAACGCCTCCGCGATCGCGACGGCGTCGAGCGCGAGCAGCCCGGGGGAGAGCAGTGACCGGTCGAGGGGCGCCTCGCTGATCACGACCGGTCCTCGGAGACCTCGCCGTCGTCGATGCGACGCATCTCGTCGGGAGCACGGACGCCGAGCACGTCGAGCGCGTTCTTCAGACCGATCCGACACGCTTCCGCGAGCCAGAGCCGCGACTGCGTGAGAGCGGCGTCGTCGGAGATGACTCGGCAGTCGCGGTAGAAGCCGTGGAAGCTCTTGGCGAAGTCGCGTACCCAGGTCGTGACGCGGTGCGGCGCGCGCATGCGAGCCGCTTCTTCCAAGACCTCGGGATACACGGCGAGCGATCGCAACAGCTCGAGCTCACGCTCGTGGGTCAACGGCGCGAGGTTCGCTTCCAGGATCGGGACGCGCGCGACTCCGGCCTCGGCTGCCCGACGCGCGATCGAGGACACCCGTGCGTGCGCGTACTGCACGTAGTACACGGGGTTCTCCATCGACTGCGAGGTGACGACGTCGAGGTCGAACGTCTGGGCGGTGTCGATCCCCTGCAGCAGGAACGTGAGCCGACAGACATCAGGGTCCACCTCGTCGAGGATGTCGGCCAACGCGATGATGTTGCCCGTTCGCTTCGAGACGCGGACGACCTGGCCCTCCTTGACGAGCTTCACCAGCTGGCCGAGCACGATCTCCGGCTCGCCCGCGGGATGGCCGAGCGCCTCGATGCCGGCCTGCACGCTCTTGACCTGCCCGTGGTGGTCCGCCCCCCAGATGTCGATGAGGTGGTTCCAACCGCGGGCGAACTTGTCCTCGTGGTACGCGAGGTCCGCACAGAGGTATGTCGTCGACCCGTCGGACTTCACCAGCACCCGGTCGCGCTGGTCGCCGAAGTCGGTCGTGCGCAGCCACGTCGCGCCGTCGGCCTCGAACGTGGCCCCACGGGTGCGGAGCTCGTCGAGGACGCGCTCCACCTCGCCGTGCTCGTGCAGCGTCCGCTCCGAGAACCAGGTGTCGAAGTGGACGCCGATGCGAGCGAGATCGTCCTCGAGCTGTTGCACGACGTCGCGGTAGCCCCACTCCCGTGCCTGGTCTTCGGTCACCTGGTCGCCGATCTCGGAGCGCATCCGCAACGCCATCTCGACGAGGTACTGACCCTGATATCCGCCGTCCTCAGGAGGCTTGCGTCCCTCGTATCGAGCGAAGAGCGACGCGCCGAACATCTCGAGCTGCGCGCCGGCGTCGTTGAGGTAGTACTCGCGGTGGACGTCGGCACCCTGCGTCGAGAGCAGGTTCGCGAGCGCGTCGCCCACCGCGACCCACCGGCCGCCACCCGCATGCAGCGGCCCGGTCGGGTTGGCCGACACGAACTCGAGGTTGACCCGCTCGCCCGCGAGCGCCTTCCCGGCGCCGTACTGCTCGCCCGACGCGACGACGAGGCGCAGCACATCGTGCAGCCAGGTGGGCGTCAGGAAGACGTTGAGGAACCCCGGGCCCGCGATCTCGACCCGGTCGAAGTGCGCAGGGGGATCCGCCTCGATCGCGGCGGCGATCCGCGCCGCCAGGTCCCGCGGCTTCTCCCCCTGCTGCTTCGCCAGCTGGAGCGGGAGGTTGCTCGACCAATCCCCGTGCTCGGGGCGATCGGGCACCGTGAGCTCGATCTCGACCGCACCCGGGTCCACGTCGATGGCCGTCAGCGCCCGGCGCAGTGCGGCGATCAACGTCTGCATGGCCCCAACCCTAAGGGCCACCGGGTGGGCGCACCGATTCAGTTCACCGCCGGGCACCCGAGGTCCGTATCCTGGGGAGTCCCCTTCGCAGGAGAGCACTTCACGATGGATGGCACGCCCGAGACCTCCGAGCCCTTGACGCCCGAGGTCCTCGAGCTCGGCGCGCTCGCTCCCGATGGGAGCGAGGCGCCGATCGGCGACGCCGACGGCGAGCAGGTCACCAAGCCCACCAAGCTGATCCGCATCGCGTCGATGGTCCGCCAGATGCTCGACGAGGTCCGGCGAGCACCGCTCGACGACGCGGGCCGTCGGCGCCTGCGCGAGATCCACGAGAAGTCGGTCCACGAGCTCGAGACCGTGCTGTCCCCCGAGCTCCAGAAGGAGCTCGAGGAGGTGGTGCTGCCGTTCACTTCGGAGGCACCGAGCGAGTCCGAGCTGCGACTCGCGCAGGCTCAGCTCGTCGGCTGGCTCGAAGGGCTCTTCCACGGCATCCAGGCGACGCTGTTCACGCAGCAGGCCATGGCCCAGGGCCAGCTCGAGCAGGTCCGCCGTCGGGCCCTCGAGGGCGGCATGCCGGGTGCGCCCGGTGCGGACGCCGGGCCGGGCGGACCGAGCGGTCCGCCCAGCGGCTACCTGTGATGAGCACCGCCGAGCTCTTCGACGACGGTTGGAACCCGGGCTCCTGGCGTGCACGACCCACCGCCCAGCAACCGGAATGGCCCGATGCTGCTGTGCTCGGCACCGCGCTCGACACCCTGCGCGCGATGCCGCCGCTCGTGTTCGCCGGTGAGGCGCGCTCGCTCACCGAGCAGCTGGCGCTCGCCCAGCAGGGTGAGGCGTTCCTGCTCGTCGCCGGCGACTGCGCGGAGTCGTTCCAGGCCTTCTCGGCCGATGCGATCCGCGACAAGCTCCGCGTGATCCTCCAGATGTCGGTCGTGCTGATGTACGGCAGTGGCGTGCCCACGGTGAAGGTGGCGCGCATCGCGGGCCAGTTCTCGAAGCCGCGCTCCTCGCCCACCGAGACGCGCGACGGCGTCACGCTGCCGAGCTTCCGCGGCGACACGGTCAACGACTTCGCGTTCGACGAGCTCGCCCGGCGGCCCGACCCGGCCCGGCTGGTCCAGGCGTACCACCAGTCCGCCGCGACCCTGAACCTCGTGCGCGCGTTCGCGAAGGGGGGATTCGCCGACCTGTCGCGTGTCCACGCGTGGAACCAGGAGTTCGTCGCGAGCAGCGCTGAGGGCCGCCGCTACGAAGCGGTCGCCGGTGAGATCGAGCGCGCCCTGCGGTTCATGGAGGCGTGCGGCATCGATCTCGAGGCCGAGCTCCAGCTGCACGAGGTCGACGTCTGGACCGCTCACGAAGCGCTGCTCCTCGGCTACGAGGAGGCGCTCACGCGTTCGCGACTCCATCACCGACGACTGGTACGACTGCTCCGCGCACCTGCTCTGGATCGGCGAGCGGACCCGCGAGCACGACGGCGCGCACGTCGAGTTCCTCGCCGGGGTGCACAACCCACTCGGGGTGAAGCTCGGGCCCAAGGCACAGCCCGAGGAGGTCATCGCCCTGTGCGAGCGCCTCAACCCGACGCGGGAACCGGGCCGGCTCGTCCTGTTCAGCCGCATGGGCGCCGACAACATCGACGCGGTGCTGCCGCCGCTCCTCCACGCGGTCCAGACCGCGGGGCACCCGGTGCTGTGGGCCTGCGACCCGATGCACGGGAACACGTTCCAGCACGAGAGCGGATACAAGACGCGGCGATTCGAGGACATCATGCGCGAGCTCCGCGGCTTCTTCACGGCGTGCCATGCCGCCGGCGTCTGGCCGGGAGGGGTCCACATCGAGCTGACCGGCGAGAACGTCACCGAGTGCCTCGGTGGCGGTGACGCCGTGCTGGGCGCCGACCTCGAGCGCCGTTACGAGACCATGTGCGACCCGCGACTCAACGCCCGGCAGTCCCTGGATCTCGCCTTCGAGGTGGCGGATTTGCTGCGTCGCTGACGGGTGGGCGACCGAGGCTCGGCGGATCCCGGCGAGGACCGCCGCAGAACCGGTGCGCCGACGTGCCATACGTCGGGCACTCCCCAGCGATCGGCCAGCCACTGTGGCGCGCGCCGACCAGCGCTCCCGGCGACTCCAGTTCGCCGACGTGTGGACCCAGCTCCGCGAGGAACACGAGCGGCGGCCCGCCGGGGTGAAGCTCCGGGACGGCGAGGACCCGCCGGTAGGCGCGCACGACGTGGCCGCGGTCGGGGGAGCCGACCCACGGCGCTGACGACCGCGCCGGGTGCGAGCGGACCGACGACTTCGTCGATGCACGCGAGCGCGGCAAGCGACGGGAACCGTGACGCGGTACTCCTCGGTGCGTGCGACGAGCCGGTCCCAGTCGAGCTGTGGGCGGGACCGAACGATCTGCACCGCGTCGGCCACCCACTGCGCGCCCGGGGTCGTGACCCCACCGACGAGCACGAGGAGGAGGAGGTCCTCGGCGGCGAGGCACCGAGGCTGGATCGCCGCGCCGAACGCCACGGAGGCCGCCCAGAACGCGTCGTCGCTGCGGAGCGGGTCGGCCGTGATGAACGCCTCCCGGAGGTGCCAGTGCAGGTCCACCTGGTTCCCGTCGGGCTGCTCGAGCGGCATGCCGTGCGAGCTCGCCGCATAGCCGCGGCCGAGCGGTCGCCGGTGCAGCGCCCACCCTGCGGCCACGAGCGCGTCGACCGCGTCGGCCGCCGCCGCCGTCGGGACGAGCACGTCGATGTCGCGCATCGGGCGCAGGCCCGGGTCCTCGTAGTAGCGGAACGCGAGATCCATGCCCTTGACCACCAGCGAGGTCGATCCCGGCCGCACCCAGCGCGGCGGTCACGTCGGCGAGGCGCGTCCGCTGGAGCTGGTTCTCGTACCAGTAGCGGCGGCGGACACCCCGCAGCCGCGGTTCGAGGGGGTCGTCGATGCACGATGCCACCAGCGCCCGGTGCACGACGGGGACGAGACGGATCGCCTCGTAGTCGCGCAGCGCATCGGGCTCGAGCGTGGGCCGCAGGGCCGGCCAGTGCTCGGCGAACTCCTCCGGGCTTCCGAGCGCGGCCCGGAGCATCGCGACCAACACCGGCGGCAACCGTCGGGCCGGGGGACCCGAGCGCCGGCTCACGAGCGCCTCACCACCGGACCGGCGAGACGCGCGAGGGTCGCGGCGATCATGGCGGCGTTGGCGGCGCGATCCGCACCCAGGCCCAATCGGTACGCGGGTACTGTGCCGACCAGCTGCACGAGCATGCCCAGTTCGCGCGGCGCGTCGAGGTGCATCTGCACGAGCGAGCTCGGCGCCAGGGCGCGCAGCGCTTCCGCGGCCGACGCCGGCTCAACCACCGGCTCAGTCGTGCCGGCAACGATGGTGGGCAGCAGCACTACGGAGATCGGCGCCGACAGGACGATCCGCTCCGGATACACGCGGCTCGGGAAGAGCACCGCCTTCTGGCCGCGGGGGACGTCCGCGTCGCATGCTTCGGCCAGCGCGCCGACATGGGGGAGCTCCTCGTGCGCCACCTTCGCTGTGCAGTACAGCGAATGCACGACCGGCTCGGGAGCGAACCGAAGGATGGAGTAGTCGTCGCCGAGGAAGCCGAGACCGGCGGCGAGACAGGCCACTGCGGTCGACGACTTGCCCGACCCGCCGCGACCAACGAGGAGTGCGGCACCGTGGGCGTCTCCGACCGCGGCCGCATGTATGGGGAGCGCGTCGGGCGCGAGCGCCCAGTGGAACTGACGGCGGAACGGCGCGCCACCTTCCCAAGGCGGGAGGTTCGCGACTCCCTCGACGCCGAGCAGGTACCGGCGTGCCACGTGATCCGCGACGCGGATGGTCGGGGATCGGACTCACCCTCGAGCTGGGCGACGACGACGTCGTCGCGCTTCACCACCGACTGTATGAGACCGACGCCGTCGCCGCGCTTCGGCAGCGGCAGCGCACCGGGTGCGGCAGTCCAAGCACCGACGAGGCGCTCGGGAACAGCTCGGGCCGGGCGGTGGTGGGCGAGTGCAGGGAGCATCAGGCGAACGAGATCGTCGCCCACCACGCGCAACCGTACGTCGAGGCCCGCGATCGACAGATCGCGATCCGTCGTCGGCCCCGCACGGCACGCCCCATTCCACTGCGCGTCGATCGCACGTCGAACGTCCGCGACCTGCGCGGCGGCGAGCTCTGGGTTCACGTCGCGGTCTCGGTGGAGATGACGTCGAACGCTCTCGAGCAGTTCTTGCGTGTCCCGCTCGCGCTCGAAGGTGAGGTTGTCACCGAGGAAGCGGCGGATGACGAAGACGCTCGTCGAGAGCGGCGGTCCGAGACCCGCGGCGGCATGGAGCCGGAAGCTGAGGTCGGTGTCCTCGCCGTGCCGGATGCGACTCGTCGAACCCTCCGACGCACGCACCGCGGTCGCACTCGACGAGCAGTGTGAGCCAGTAGAACCGGGGACCGATCCACGGCAACCTGGGTCCATGCGGGTGGTTCGACCCCGCTGGGAAGGCGAACTGCTGAGTGCCGAGCACCGCGTCGACGTCGGGATGCGCCGCGAGGTATCGGAGCTGGCGATCGACGACGATCCGGGGGCATCAGGTCGTCGCTGTCGAGGAACGTGACGAACCCGCCGCGTGCGACCTCAAGTGCACGATTGCGAGCGGCGGACGGGCCACCGTGCTCGGTGGCGAGGACCGAACCGCTGGTCGTCGCCGAGCGAGGCTCGTGGAGGACGGCGAGCGTTCCGTCGGTGGAACCGTCGTCGACCAGGAAGTGTTCGAGATCCCGGCAGACTGGCGCCAGGACGCTGCGCACAGCGTCCGAGATGACCGCGCGCGATCGAAGACCGGTGTGATCACTGAGACCTGCGGAGCCGGCTGCGGTCACTAGTCGCTCAATTCTGCTCTCGCGAGGCGAGGAGGTGCGCTCGGACCGTCCGCAACAGGTTGGTCGGTGCGTCAGCGGCGCGGACGGCGGAGTTGTTGGCCCGTGCAATCGACGGCGCAGGAGCACCTCGGGCACGGTGACCTCCTGGAGACCCCTGCGGCCGCGGGCACGCGACCACCATCGATCCAGTCGCCGACCTCGAGGTGTCGACACGGTGAACGGACCGATCCGTTCGACGAGGTCGCGGCGGAGCAGCCCGGCACTGGGGATCACCGCGTCCACCGCCAGCCGACGGGGCCGCATTCCCGCCTCCGCCACGTCGACGCCCGATTCGACGAACTCGTCGGCCTGGCAGAACACCGCGTCGACGTCGCTCCGCAGGGCTGCGAGCTGTCGTTCCAGCTTCACCGGCAGCCAGACGTCGTCGGCGTCGAGGAGCGCAACGAGCTCCCGGTCGCATCGCTCGAGCCCTGACATTCGAGCGCGATCGACGCACCGCCGTGCTCGACCCGGACGAGCTCGACCTCGAGTCCGCAGCCGCGATCTCCGAGGTCGCGTCGGTTGATCCGTCGTCGACCACGACGACCTGGGTCGTCCGCACGGTCTGCGCGAACACCGACTCGAGCGCCTCGCCGAGGTATCGCTCTGCCTGGTACGCGACGATGAGCGTCGCGACGTCGCCGGGCATCACTGGTTTCGATGCAGATGCTCGCGCACGCTGCTGAGCATGCCCGGCTCGAAGGAGCCGAACTGCCGGGTCCAGTCGCGCGTGGACGCGGCGGACCGTGAGCTGTTCGCCGAGCACCTCGATCCGAGCATCGAGCTCACGCGCTCGGATCAGCAGGTCGAAGTCCTGACCCTGGGCCTGGGCCCGAAACCTCCGAGCTCGTCGAGGAGCTGCCTCCGGAAGAGTCCGGAGACCGGCATGATCCCGCCGGGATCTCCGTACACGACGTCGGGGACGAGGTAGTCCGGCATCTCCATGCCGGGCGCGAGATCGATCATGTTCCGACAGAGCCGCACGCGACTCGGGATGCTCCTCGAGGTACTCGACCTGACGCTCGATCTTCGTCGGCAGCCAACGGTCGTCGGCGTCGAGGAAGGCGATCAGCCCACCGGTGGAAGCCGCGATCCGGCATTGCGTGCCGGACCCGACCCCGCGTTCGTGCGGCGGAGCACCCGAACTCCGTCGAACCGCTCCGCGATCTCGGCGGAGTCATCGGTGGAGCCGTCGTCGACGACGAACAGCTCGTCGACCGGGCGGGTCTGGGCCTTGATGCTGTCGAGACAATCCGCGAGGTACGCGGCGCCGTTGAACACCGGGACGACGGCGCTGATCACCCGCGATGCGAGTCGGGTGCTCCGTGAACGGCCACGCCCCGATCGCTCGTTACGTGCCGGGCTGACGCTTCGGCCAACCCGCGTCGCTCACGTCGTGCACCGGGTCGAGCATGATGATGTCCGCCAGGTCGGTGTACTTCTCGAGCCTCGGTGGCAGGTAGGCCGTGTCGAGGCGACCGGATCCCCGATCGCCTCGACGGACTCGGTCGTCTCGAGCACCAGCTGCGCCGAGCGGATCGCTCACGAACGCGTCGACGCCGGCGCGCGACTCGGGTCGAGCAGTACCGGTCGGCGAGACGACGATCTCGCCGACGGCCGCCGGCGAGCTCGTTCCACACGACTGCGCCGGCACCGGCCGCGAAGTCGCGCCGGTCGTCAGGTCGGAGGAGCGCCTCGTCGGCGACGATCTCGTCGACGATCTGCGGGCGATTCGCTCGGTACCGTTGCTCGCTGATCGGAACATCCCCTCACGCGACGGTCCAGGACCCGAAGTGTACGGCAGCACCCGAACCGGTCTCTCGCACCCGCGTGTCGGACCTGCTGCGTCGTTGACCGACGACGGCTCGGGTCAGTGGGTCTCGCGGCTTCGCCGGAGGTGCTCCCGCACGCCTTGCAGCACTCCGGGTGCGAGGGAACCGAACTGCCGGGTCCAGTTCGCGTCGTGGATGCGGCGCACGACGAGCTGCTCGCCGAGCACATCGATCCGGGCGCCGACCTCGCCGCGCGATGAGCAGATCCAGGTCCTCACTGAGGTCCTGGGACCCGAAGCCTCCGAGCTCCTCGACGAGCGATCGTCGGAAGAGCCCACTCGGCGGCATCACGCCACCGAGGTCACCGAAGACGGCGTCGGGCACGAGAAAGCCCGGCGGGGTCGTCCCGGGCACCAAGTCGATCTCGCTCCGGCAGAGCACGCACCCGACCTCGGGGTGCTCCGCGAGGTACGCGAGCTGGCGCTCGATCTTCGTCGGCAGCCACCGGTCGTCGGCGTCGAGGAACGCGATCCGGTCGCCGGTGGCGACCGCGATCCCGGCGTTCCGAGCATGCCGGGCCCCTGATCGCCTGCCGCAGCACGTGCACGCCGCCGAGCTGCTCGGCGATCTCGGCGGAGCCGTCGCTGGAACCGTCGTCGACCACGATCAGCTCGTCGACCGGCCGGGTCTGGGCCAGGACGCTGTCGAGGCACTCCGCCAGGTAGACCGCGCCGTTGAACACCGGCACGACGACGCTGACCCGCGGTCTTCCGGTCTGGTGCCGATGCTCGCTGATCGCAGCACCCTTTCACACGGTCCGCCCGATCCGGGAGTGTACGGCGGCGCCGAAGGACGGTTCGACGCGCAACCGTACGTCGAGACCCACGATCGACAGATCGCGATCCGTCGTCGGCCCCGCACGGCACGCCCCATTCCATTGCGCGTCGATCGCACGTCGAACGTCCGCGACCTGCGCGGCGGCGAGCTCTGGGTTCACGCGCGGTCTCGGTGCAGGTGCCGTCGAACGCTCTCGAGCAGTTCTTCCGTGTCCCGCTCGCGCTCGAAGGTGAGGTTGTCACCCAGGAAGCGGCGGATGACGAATCGCTCGTCGAGGGCGGCGGTCCGCAGACCCGCCGCACGGAGCCGGAAGCTGAGGTCGGTGTCCTCACCGTGTCGGATGGACTCGTCGAACCCTCCGACGGCACGCACCGCGTCGCACTCGACGAGCAGTGTCAGCCAGTAGTACCGGGGACCGTCCACCGCAACCTGGGTCCACGCCGGTGGTTCGACCCCGCGGGGAAGGCGAACTCCTGGGTTCCGAGCACCGCGTCGACGTCCGGATGCGCCGCGAGGTATCGGAGCTGGCGCTCGACGCGATCCGGCGGCATCAGGTCGTCACTGTCGAGGAACGTGACCAACCCGCCGCGTGCTACCTCAAGGGCACGATTGCGAGCGGCGGCCGGGCCTCCGTGGTCCGCGGCCACCACGCGCACGCGCTCGTCCTCGCTCGCCAAGGCTCGCACGACGGCGAGCGTTCCGTCGGTGGAGCCGTCGTCGACCACCAAGTGCTCGAGATCCCCGTGCGACTGGCCCAGCACGCTGTGCACTGCGTCCGCGATCACCGTCGCCCGATTGAACACCGGGGTGATCACTGACACCTGCGGAGCCGACGCGCTCACAGGCCCGACTGCTTCGCCCGAAGATGCGCCCGCACACTCAGCAGCAAGTTCGACGGGAGGTCGCCGGAGCGGACATTCGAGCTGTTCGCGTCATGCAACCGACGGCGAAGGAGCACCTCGGGGACGATCGTCTCCTGGAGACCCAGGCCGCGGGCGCGAGACCACCAGTCGATCCAATCGCCGATCGAGATGTCGACCACAGTGAACGGGCCGACCTGCTCGACGATGTCCCGTCGGAACAGCACCGCGCTCGGGATGACCGCATCGACATTCCGACGAGGGTCGCGCACGCCGCCGACATCGACGTCAGGCTCGACGAACTCATCCATCCGACAGAACGCGGCATCCGCCGCTCCGTCGCGCAGTACGGCGAGCTGTCGTTCGATCTTCGTCGGCAGCCACACGTCGTCGGCGTCGAGCAGCGCGACGAATCCACGATCACAGCGGTCGAGTCCGACGTTGCGAGCCCGTGAGGCGCCACCGTGGTCCAGCTCGATCACCTCGACACGCGGATCGGCCGCCGCAACCGCCGCGGTACCGTCGGTCGAGCCGTCGTCGACCACGACGACCTGGTCCGGAACCACCGTCTGGGCGAAGACCGACGCAAGGGCCTGCCCCAGGAAGCGCTCGGCGTTGAACGCGACGATGAGGGCTGCGACGTCTGAGCTCATCGTGCTCACCGCATGGGAGGGAAGCGCCGAGGCTTCTGGATCGGTCACTCGGGTGCCGCTACGTGCCCGGCTGGCGGGTAGGCCACCCCGCGTCACTCACGTCGTGCACCGGATCCAGCAAGATCAGGTCCGAGAGATCGGTGTACTTGTCGAGCATCGGTGCTGCGTACGGTCGTGTGCTCGGAACGACACCGTTGTCCGCGGCTGCACCGGCCGCCTCCGCGGCTTCGAGCAGCAGTCGCTCCCCGAGGAGCTGCCCCACGAACGCCTCCACCTCACGCGACGTCGTTGCAGGGTCGATCGAGTACCTCTCCACGAGGGTGGCGGCGGTCTCCGCGACCGTTCGGCCCGCGGCGAGGTCGCGCCAGGCGACGGCCCCCGCGCCGGTTGCACTGAAGTACGAGCCGGACGCGAGGTCGATGAGCAATGCCTCGTCGCCCACGATCTCGTCGACGATCGTCGGTCGATTCGCTCGGTAACGCTGATCGCTGATCTTCCAACCCCTTCACGAACGGACAGGAACGGAATGAGTGTATGACAACCCCTGCCCTGACCAGCCCGCCGGGGCGGCGTGGTCGGGGCGGGGCACGGCGCGCGACGATGGGAAACGTGAACTTCGAAGACGTCGGCACCAACGAAGGGCTCGTCGAGGACCTCTACGAGCAGTACCGCGCCGACCCCACCTCCGTGCCCGATCGCTGGCGCGACTACTTCGCTTCCCAGGACCGGGGCAACGGACAAGCCGCCGCGCCCGTCGCACCCGCAACGTCCGCGACACCTGCACCGGCGGCAGCCACCGCGCCGGCCACCCCGGCCGCGACCCACGCCGACGCCGACGCCGACGCCGAAGCGGAACGGGAGGAACCCCTCCGCGGTGCGCAGGCGCGCATCGTCGAGAACATGGAGGCGAGCCTCACCGTCCCGACGGCGACGTCGGTGCGGACGGTCCCGGCGAAGCTCCTCGAGGTCAACCGCCAGATCCTGAACAACCACCTCGGGCGGACCGGACGCGGCAAGGTGAGCTTCACCCACCTCATCGCCTACGCGGTGGTGCGGGCGCTCGACGACTTCCCCAACCTCTCGTCCAGCTTCTCCGAGCGCGACGGCAAGCCGACGATCGTCCGGCACCCGCACGTGAATCTCGGCCTCGCCGTCGACCTCGAGCGCAAGGACGGCACCCGGACGCTCCTCGTCCCGAACATCAAGGGTGCCGAGACACTCGACTTCGCCGGGTTCTGGGACGCCTACGAGTCACTCATCAAGAAGGTCCGCGGTGGACAGGTGTCACCCGATGACTTCGTCGGCACGACCGGCACGATCACCAACCCGGGGATGATCGGCACCGTCCACTCGGTGCCGCGCTTGATGCCGGGCCAGGGCTTCATCCTCGGGGTCGGCGCGATCGGTTTCCCGACCGAGTACGAAGGTTCCGATCCGCAGATGCTCGCCCGCATGGGCGTCAGCACCGTCACCACGCTCACCAACACCTACGACCACCGCATCATCGGCGGTGCCGAGAGCGGTGAGTTCCTCCGACGCGTGCACGACCTGATCCTCGGCGGTCCGACGGTCACCTCCGAGCCCGACGACCAGACCGGCTTCTACGACGCCGTCTTCCACAGCCTCGGTGTCCCGTACGAGCCGGCCCGCTGGGTCCAGGACCACGCGCCCCTCGACCCCGAGGCCTCCAACGAGAAAGCGGTGCAGGTCCACCAGCTGATCAACATGTACCGGGTGCGCGGCCACCTCATGGCCAACCTCGATCCGCTCGGGCGGCGCGGGCCCCGCACGCACCCCGAGCTCGACATCACGCACTACGGCCTCTCGATCTGGGACCTCGACCGCGAGTTCCCGATCGGGAGCCTCGGCACCGGGCATTCCGAGCGCCGGCTCATGCCGCTCCGCGAGATCCTCGGGTTGCTGCGCGACGCATACGCGCGCACGGTCGGCGTCGAGTACATGCACATCCAGGAACACGACCAGAAGGCGTGGGTGCAGCAGCACGTCGAGGTCCCTGCCCCTGAGCCAGACCTGGAGGAGAAGCAACGGATCCTCGACCGGCTGAACGCAGCCGAGGCCTTCGAGCGATTCGTCCACACGAAGTACCTCGGGCAGAAGCGCTTCAGCCTCGAGGGCGCGGAGACCCTGATCCCGATGCTCGACGCGCTCAACACGGTCGCGGCCCGAGCCGGGATCAGCGAGATCGTGATGGGCATGGCGCACCGCGGGCGACTCAACGTGCTCGCGAACGTGGTCGGGAAGTCCTACGCACAGATCTTCCGCGAGTTCGAGGGCGAGCTCGATCCGGCGAGCACCCAGGGCTCCGGCGATGTGAAGTACCACCTCGGCGCGACCGGGAAGCACCTCACCCCGGAGGGCGCGACGGTCGACCTCACGCTCGCCGCCAACCCCAGCCACCTCGAGACCGTCGACCCCATCGTCGAGGGGATGGCGCGGGCCAAGGGTGATCGCCGCGGCGACACGTCGGGCGGCGCGGTGCTCCCGGTGCTCGTGCACGGCGACGCCGCGTTCGCCGGACAGGGTGTCGTCGCCGAGACGTTGAACCTCTCGGAGGTCGAGGGCTTCGACGTCGGCGGCACCGTGCACGTGGTGGTGAACAACCAGCTCGGCTTCACGACCTCACCCGAGGCCGGCCGCTCCTCGGTGTACGCGACCGACGTCGCCAAGATGGTGCAAGCGCCGATCTTCCACGTGAACGGGGACGACCCCGAAGCCGCGATCCGGGTCATCCGGCTCGCGTTCGCCTTCCGGCAGGCGTTCCACAAGGACGTCGTCGTCGACCTCGTCTGCTACCGCCGGTACGGGCACAACGAGGGCGACGAGCCCGCGTTCACCCAGCCCCGGATGTATGCGCTCATCAACGAGCGCGTGTCGGTGCGCGAGCTGTACACGCAGCAGCTCGTCGCGCGCGGGGACCTCACCCCGGAGGAGTGCGAGGCGGCACGCGCCGACTTCCGCGCTCGCCTCGACCGGGCGTTCGACGAGACCCACGAACCGCACGACACCGGGATCGAGGACCTCGGGCTCACGCTCGACCAGCCGGACCAACCAGGCGAGGACGCACTGGTGCGCACCGCGGTGGCACCCGACGTGCTCGAGCGCATCGTGGCTGCACTCACCAGCTGGCCGGACGACTTCCAGGTGCATCCCAAGCTCGAGCGGATCCTCCAGGCGAACCGCACGATGTTCGATTCCGGCGAGGTCGACTGGGCCCTCGCCGAGGCCTTCGCACTCGGGTCACTCCTGCTCGAAGGCACCCCGGTCCGGGTCGCCGGCCAGGACACGCGCCGCGGCACCTTCAGCCAGCGCCACGGCGTGCTCATCGACGTCGAGGACGAGCGCGAGTACCTGCCGCTCGGACACCTCGCCGACGGCCAAGCGCCCTTCCGACTCTTCGACTCCGTCCTGTCCGAGTACGCCGCGCTCGGGTTCGAGTACGGCTACTCGGTCTCGGACCCTGACTCCTTCGTGGCGTGGGAAGCCCAGTTCGGCGACTTCGTCAACGGCGCGCAGATCGTCGTCGACCAGTACCTCGTTGCCGCGTACGACAAGTGGGGACAGCGCTCCTCGCTCTCGCTGTTGCTCCCCCACGGCTTCGAGGGCCAGGGCCCCGAGCACTCGAGCGCCCGGCTCGAGCGCTTCCTGCTGCTCGCCGCCGAGGACAACCTGCGCATCGTGTACCCGTCGACCGCGGCGCAGTACTTCCACGTGCTCCGGCGTCAGGCGCGTGCATCGCGGCGCGTCCCGATGGTCTGCCTGACGCCCAAGCGCTACCTGCGCATGGCCCAGTCGCGCTCACCGCTCGAGGCGTTCACGGACGACGACTTCCACGCCGTGCTCGACGACCGCGCCGCATCGACGCTCGACCCTGCTGCGGTCACACGCGTGGTGCTCTGCACCGGCAAGGTCGCGCACGAGCTCATGGACCGGCGCGATGCCGACGGCACCCACGCGGCGGTCGTGCGTCTCGAGCAGCTCTACCCGTTCCCGGAGCCCCAGCTCCTCACGGTGCTCCAGCGCTACCCCGACGCGAGCGAGATCTGGTGGGTCCAGGAAGAGCCGGCGAACATGGGTGCCTGGAACTACGTCCGAGGCAAGCTCGTGCGCGTCGTCGGAACGCTCGGTGCGGAGCTGCACCACATCGCCCGACACAAGAGCGCAAGCCCCGCGACCGGGAGCCACACCGTGCACGAACGCGAACAGGACGAGCTCCTCGGCGCCGCGTTCTTGCCCCCGGGACCCCGCTAGGAGCGCCAGGGCGCGAGCGCGCTCGCCACGAGCCGATCGGCGAACGCCGCGTCGATGCGGCCACCGCTCACGAGGTGGCGGTAGAAGATCGGACCACTGATCATGTCCACGACGAGCTCGACGTCGGTCTCGTCGCGCAGCTCCCCCCGTGCGATCCCTCGGCGGACGGCAGCCACGGTGCGCTCCCTGCGCCTCGCCACGAACTGTCGGTGCGCGACCCTGAGCTCGTCGTTGAGGGCGGCGTCGGCCACGAGCTGCGGCATCGCCCGGCCGGCGGACGTCCGGCTCAGGAGCCGGACGAGGTTCCGACCGATGACCCGGAGGTCCTCGTCGACCGCGCCGGTGTCGGCATCGGGCGCCTCAGCCTCACACAGTGCGCTCGCGGCGGCGATGACGAGCTCGACCTTGCCCGGATAGCGCCGGTAGATCGTCGCCTTGCCGACGCCGGCGCGGGCCGCGACGCCCTCCACCGTGACGCCGTCGAGACCAGCCTCCGCGAAGACCTCGATGGCCGCGTCGAGGATCGCCCGGTCGGCCTCCTCGCTCCGGGGCCGACCCGGTGCGCGCGACGGGGCGTTCACGGCGCGGGTACCGGTTCCGGTGCGGTGGCGGGATCGGGCTCAGCGTGGCTGCCGGGCCATTCGTTCGTGTACTCGGCGTGCTGTCGCTCCTCGTCCTCACGGCGCGCTCGTGCGGGGAGCCACAGGAGCGCGCCGAGCGCGCCGAGGAACGCCGCGCCCGCGGCGACCCAGAGCCCGGCGTGGAACCCGTCGACGAACGCGTTGCGGGCGGCGGCAGCGAACGCGTCGCCGGCCGCGCCGCCGATCTTGTCCGCGACGCCCAACGCGAAACCGAGCGAGTCCTTGGCCCCCTCGACCGCGGCCGGAGGCAGGCCCTTCCCGGCGACCGCGTCGCTCACCTGGGAGCCATAGATCGAGGCGAACACGCTCCCGACGACGGCGACACCCACCGCCCCACCGATCTGGCGGGTCGTGTCGTTGACCGCGGACCCGACGCCCGCCTTCGCCAGGGGGAGTGAGCCCATGATCGACGTCGTGGCCGGAGCCATCGTCAACGCCATCCCGGACGCCATGATCACCATCCGCCACGCGACATCGAAGTAGCTCGACGTCGCGGTCAGCGACGTGGAGAGCGCGAGTCCGGTCGTGACCAGGCTCAGTCCGACGACGACGACTGCCTTCGTCCCGATGTACTCGACGAACTTCGCGCTGAGCGGAGCAAGGATCATCATCGGGATCGCGAACGCGAGCAGCCGGACCCCGGTCTGGAGCGGTGAGAATCCCAGCACGAACTGGAAGTACTGCGTGAGCACGAAGATCGAGCCGAACATCGCGAAGAACGTGACCATGATGGCGCCACTCGCGACCGAGAATCGCGGGTTCTTGAAGAACGTGAGATCGAGCATCGGGTGGTCGCTCCGGATCTCCCACACGAAGAAGGTCGCGGTGAGCAGACCACCGATCACGAAGAACGTGAGGGTCGACGTCGCCGTCCAACCCTTCGACGGTCCTTCGATGATCGCGTAGAGCAACGCACTCAAACCGGCGATCGACAGCACCGCACCCACCGGGTCGAGGCGCGGGGGGTTCGGGTCCCGCGAGTCAGGGATGAGGAAGATGCCGGCGATCACGCCGACCACGACGATCGGAACGTTCACGAGGAAGATCGAGCCCCAGTAGAAGTGCTCGAGCAGGAACCCGCCGGTCAGCGGGCCGAGGGCCACGCCGACGCCCGCCGTGGCGGCCCACACGCCGATCGCCTTGCCCCGCTCCTGGGCAGGGAACACGTTCGTGATGATCGAGAGCGTCGCCGGCATGATGAACGCGCCTCCGATGCCCATGAACGCGCGGGTCGCGATCAGCTGATCGGCGCTGCCGGACAGCGCGGCGAGGATCGACCCGAGACCGAAGACGACGAAGCCGAGCTGCAGCGCCGGGCGCCGCCCGTAGCGGTCGCCCAGGCTGCCCGCGGTCAGCAGCAGGCCGGCGAACACCAGCGTGTATGCGTCGACGATCCACTGGAGCTGACTGTTGGTCGCGTCGAGGTCGCGCACGATCGTCGGGATCGCGACGTTGAGGATCGAGTTGTCGAGCACGATCACGAGCAGGCTGAAGCACAGGACGAGGAGGATCCACCACCGCCGCGCTTCAGCCTTCGCTGCGACCCGTTCCTTCAGCGTCATCGCTGGTTCCTCCTGCCTCGTCCCGGCCCTGATCGTCGGGGGCGATCGTCGGAGGCGATCGCCGGGGTGCGATCGTTCCGGCCCGTCTCCGTTCCGAAACGGGAGCGTATCGTATAGCGAGCGCGTGGAGCGGCCCTGGTGGGACGGGGCGGGAGGGTCGGACGGGACGGTGGGACCGGAGGAGTGGGACCGGGAGGGGGTGGGACGGGAGGGTTCAGCCCCCGGCGGCCGCGACCGCGGCCAGAGCCCGGTCGAGCGCCGCCGGCGACGCCGGCGTCATCGGCAGGCGCAGGTCGGGGGTCGGGATCTTCCCCTGGGCGTGGAGCACCGCCTTGAACACGCAGGGGTTCGGCTCTGCGAACCCCGCGGTGATCACCGGGGCGAGCGCCTCGTGGTGGGCGCGCCCCTCGTCGACCTTGCCGGCCAGACCGCACTCGATCATCGCGACGAACCGCTCGGTGCAGAGGTGCGCGGACGCGCAGATCGCTGCCCGCGCCACCGAGCAGTGCAGTCGGGAAGAGGTACGGGTCCTCGCCGCCGAGCACGTGGAAGTCGTCGGGCGACTCCGCGAGGACCCGCAGCGTGTCGCCGTCGAGGCTGCCGACGGCTTGCTTCAGCCCGGCGACGTTCGGTGTCCGGGCCAGCTCGAGGAGACCCTCGGCATCGAGCGCGCGGCCGGTGCGGTACGGGATGTTGTAGACGACGATCGGCACCGGGCTGGCCTGGGCGACCTCGACGAAGTGGGCGACGATGCCGGCCGGGCTGGGCCGGACGTAGTACGGGACGACCACGAGCGCCGCGGTCGCGGCAGGAACGTCGGCGAGCCGCTGGACCGCGGCGATCGTCGTGCGGGTGCTGTTGGTGCCCGCGCCGACGATCATCTGCGTGCTGCGCTCTGTGCTGACGCGTGCGCAGGTCTCGATCACCGCCCGCTGCTCGTCGGCGTCGAGCGCCGGCGACTCCCCCGTGGTTCCCAACGGCACGAGCCCTGCCGCGCCGGCGTCGAGGTACGCGTGAGCGAGGCCTTCGATCGCGTCGAGGGCGACGGATCCGTCCGCCGCGAACGGTGTGACCAACGGGACGTACACACCTCGGAGTGAGACGGAGCTCCCCATGGGCCCGAAGGGTAGCCTCCGACTCCGGTGTCCGACTTCTGGATTGTTGTGCTCACGGCGCTCGCCGGCTTCGGCACGGGCGTGCTGTCCGGCATGTTCGGGGTCGGCGGCGCAGTCCTCTCCACACCGGCCATCCGGGCGCTGGGGGCCGCCCCGGTGGCGGCGATCGGATCCACCCTGCCGTCGATCATCCCCGGCGCGATCAGCGGTGCGCTGCGATACCACCGGGAGCAGCTGATCGACGTGCGGGTCGCGGTGTGGACCGCCGGTGCAGGCATCCTCGCCTCGGTGAGCGGTGCCCTGCTCACCGAGGTCGTTCCGGGCGACGGACACCTCCTCATGCTGCTGACCGCGGTGCTGGTCGGCATCAGCGCCTTCCGGCTCAGTCGTCCGGTCACCACGCCCGAGGCCCCGGCCGACGTCATGGTCGAGGGCATCACCGATGCCGGTCCGGCAGCCGAGGTCCACCGGGAGGGCGACCTCCGCTCCGACTGGTGGCGTCTCGCGCTCGTCGGCCTGGCGGCGGGTGGGCTCTCCGGCCTGCTCGGCATCGGTGGGGGCATCGTGATGGTCCCGCTGTTCACGGGGTGGATTCGGCTGCCCATCAAGGCGGCGATCGGCACGTCGCTCGCCTGCGTCGGTGTGCTCGCGGTCCCGGGCACCATCACCCACATGCTGCTCGGGCACATCGACTGGCTCTACGCGCTGCCGTTGTGCATCGGTGTGGTGCCGGGCGCGAGGTTGGGGTCGAGCCTCGCCATCCGCTCGTCGGACCGGACGCTTCGCCTGGTCGTCGGCACGGGGCTCGGCACGCTCGCCGTGGCGTACTTCGTCGGCGAGCTGCTGTCGCTGATCTAGGAGCGACCGCGCGGCCTCCTGATGAAGGCTCGGTGTCTCAGGTCCCCGGTGCCGACGTCAGCGCGACGGCGCGGGCGAGCACCGCGTCGAGCATGGGCTCGGTCAGCTTGCCGGTGAAGGTGTTCTGCTGGCTCGGGTGGAAGCAGCCGAGGATCGTCGCGCGCTCGGTGGGGACCTCGAGCCCGTGGGTGAACTTCGGACGGGGGCGCGGCAGCGTGACGTCGCCGGCGCCGAGGACCTTCCACAGCGCCTGGTAGGCGAAGCCACCGAGCACGACGATCACGCGCACCCGATCGAGCAGCGCGAGCTCGCGCGACGAAGAACGGGAGGCACCGGTCGCGCTCCTCCGTGGTGGGCTTGTTGTCCGGCGGCGCGCACCGCACCGCGGCTGCGATGTAGGTGTTGCGCAGCGCCAGCCCGTCGTCACGGTGCGCCGACGTCGGCTGGTTCGCGAGACCGACCCGGTGGAGCGCGGCGAACAGCCAGTCGCCGGACCGGTCGCCGGTGAACATGCGCCCCGTGCGGTTGGCGCCGTGGGCCGCGGGCGCGAGCCCGAGCAGCAGGATCCGAGCCTCCGGGTCGCCGAAGCCCGGGACCGGGCGGCCCCAGTAGTCGTCGTCGCGGAACGACGCTCGCTTCTCCCGCGCGACGTGCTCCCGCCACTCGACCAGGCGCGGACACGCCCGACACGCGGCGATCTCGTCGGCGAGCGCCCCGAGCCGGTCCCCTTCCACGCGGCCAGCGTACGGCTCGGCCCGCGGCCCGCCCCGACCGTCCGCCTAGGCTTTCCCCCTCGTGCGCCTGCTCCTGATCGTGAACCCGACCGCGTCGTCGATGACGCCCCGACGCCGGGTGCGGGTCCAACAGCTCCTCGGCGAGCACCATCGGCTCGAGGTCGCGGAGACCTACCGGCGTGGCCACGCGACCCGCCTCGCCCGCACGGCGGCCCGCGACGGGATCGACGTCGTCGTCGTGGCGGCCGGTGACGGCACGCTCAACGAGGCCGCCGACGGGCTCATCGGCTCGCAGACCGCCCTCGCGCCGCTGCCCGGCGGGTCGACGAACGTCTTCGCCCGGACGCTGGGCATCCCCAACTCGATCATCCCCGCGACCGAACAGCTGCTCGGCACGCTCCGGGACGAGTCGTTCCAGCGCGTCGGCGTCGGCGTCGGCAACGGTCGCCACTTCCTCTTCCACCTCGGCGCGGGATTCGACGCCGAGGTGATCGAGCAGGTCGAGCGCCGTTCCTGGGTGAAGCGCTGGTTCGCCCACCCCGTGTTCGCAGTCGCTGCCGTCACGACGTTCTTCCGGGGCTTCGACCGCGATCGCCCCGCGTACCGGGTCGAGGCCCTCGACGGCACGCCGATCGCGGACGGATACTTCGCGATCGTCTCGAACACCAAGCCGTACGCGTTCTTCGGTCCCCGCCCGCTCATGGTCACCCACGATGCGGGCCTCGACCGGGAGCTCGCGCTCACGATGTTCACCCGGCTCGAGGTCGGACCGACCGTCTCCGCGGTCGGATCGGCGCTCGGGACCGGGAACCGACTCGCGAAGAACGATGCGGTCGTCCAACGCGCCGACCTCGACGGTCTGACCTTCGTCGCATACCAGGGACCGTTCCCGTGGCAGGTCGACGGTGACTACCTCGGCGAGGTCGAGCGCCTCGAGGTCCGATACGTCCCCGAATGCCTCACGCTCGTGGTGCCGAAGGCGGCAGACGCGAAGGCCGACCGGTAGCCACGGCTCAGGCGTCGAGCACGCGCCGCCCGACGTCCGGGACGTCGGTGATGATCGACGCGACCCCCGCAATGGCCAGCCGCCGCATGTCTGCTTCCTCGTTCACAGTCCACACGTTGACGGCGACGTCGAGCTCGCGCGCCCGGGCCATCACCGACGGGGCGACCTCGTCCGTCAACCACGCGAAGAACGGATGCAGGGCACCGTGGCCACGCTCGGCCGCCACGGCCAGCTCCTCACGCGGATCCTGGATCGTCAGGAAGCCGGTGGGGATCGACGGATCGTGGTCGCGCACCCGGTCGATCGTCGCGAGGTTGAACGACGACACGAGGACCTCGTCACGTCGGCCCCGGGACGCCAGGAGCTCCACCACCAGGTCGGCGGCACGGTCGGTCGCGTCGTAGTCCGCGTCCGTCGGGAGGTTCTTGATCTCGATGTTCACGAGCGTGCCGGCGCACGCGTCGAGGACCTCGGCAAGGCTCGGGATCTCCGGCCGGGCGATCTGCACCTCCCGAACCGAACGATCGGCGAGCAGCCCGAGCTCGGCCGCCTCGGCGTCGTGATGTACCACCAGCCCGTCATCTGCGGTCCGGTGCACGTCGAGCTCGACCCCGTCGGCCCCGAGGGCCAGCGCCATGGTGAAGGCCTCGACGGTGTTCTCCGGAGCGATGGTGCGGGCGCCCCGGTGGGCGAGGACGAGCGGGCGGGCGGCCAAGACCCGGAGCCTAGAACGCGCAGGTCGGCGCGAAACCGCAGGTCAGGGCCCTTGTGCCTCCAGTCACATGCCCCGTAATCTTCGGAACGCCTCGAGGGTGGCTCGCCCCGGGGACCCGGTGCGGTCGGCGCACCCGCGCTCGAGCGCCGCGCCCCCGGGTGCGGACCCGGGCGACCAGGAGGGGGAAAGAGCCTTGGCGCTCACTTGGATCCGCACACACGACTGGGATGTCGACGACTGGCGCGATCGGTCCGCGTGTCGCGACTCCGACCCCGACGTGTTCTTCCCGATCGGCACCACGGGTGCCGCCCTCGAGCAGATCGAGACGGCCCGCCGCATCTGCACCGCATGCCTCGTCAGCGATGAGTGCCTCGAGTTCGCCCTGGCGACCAACCAGGAAGCCGGCATCTGGGGCGGCACCATCGAGGAGGAGCGCCGCAAGCTCCGCAAGGCCTGGCTCGCCCGCCAGCGCGCGACCGCCTGATCCGACCGGCGACGGTGACGAGGCCCCGACCTACAGGTCGGGGCCTTCGGCGTTGATGGGGATCCGCAGGTGCACCTGCGTCCCGTCGCTGTCACGCATCTCGATCGACCCGCCCAGCTCGCTCGTCACGAGGGCATGGACGATCGAGAGTCCGAGCCCGCGCGACTGATCGAGGCTGAAGTCGGCCGGGAGCCCGACGCCGTCGTCGACCACCTGGATGACGAGCGCGGCCGCCTCGCGGTCGAGCAGCACACTCACGTGACCCTCGACCGAATCCCCGTCCTCGTGGGGGAACGCGTGGTCCACCGCGTTCTGCATCAGCTCGTTGAGCACGACGGCGAGGGGCGTAGCGACCTCGCCCGGCAGATCGCCGGCGTCACCCTCGACGTCGAAGCGGAGCCGTTGCTCCTCGGTCGAGACCGTCTCCTCGACGACCGCGACGAGCGGACGGACGATCTCGCCGAACGACACGACATCGCCCGCGTCCCGCGACAGGGTCTCGTGCACGATGGCGATCGACCGGATCCGCCGCTCCGACTCCTCGATGGCCTCCTGGGCCTCGGTCGACTGGAGTCGGCGACCCTGGAGCCGCAGCAGCGCGGCGATCGTCTGGAGGTTGTTCTTCACCCGATGATGGATCTCGCGGATCGTCGCGTCCTTCGACATCAGGATGCGGTCACGACGCCGGAGGTCGGTCACGTCCCGGACGAACACCGCCACGCCGGTGACCCGACCGCCCTCGATCAACGGGATCGCCTGCACCAGCACCGAAGTGTCGCCGCGCTCGAGCTCCTCGGTCACCGGCAACCGCATGCCGACCGCGGCCTCGGCGGCATCCTGATCGAAGCCGATCTCGCGGGGTTGCAGCCCCTGCGTGAACGCATGGATCCCCATGCGGTGGAGCGCGCTGATCGCGTTCGGGCTCGCGTACCGCATGCGGAGCGCATCGTCGAGCACGATCACGCCGTCGGCGACGCGTGGCGCCTCCTCCAGCTCGACCTCGTCGCGTGCGAACGGGAAGGTGCCCTCCGAGATCATGCGGGCCAGCCGCTCGAACACGTCCATGTAGTGCCGCTCGAGCTCACCGGGTCGACGGCCCGAGGTCATCGCGCTCTCCCGGGTCAGCACCGCCAGCACCCGATCGCGGTGCCGCATCGGGACGCACTGCACCCGGACCTTGTCGCGGCCGCCCAGTACGGTCGTGTCGCCGCCGACGATCTCGCCCTTCCGCCACGCCCGGGCCACGACCGGCCGTTCGACCTCGTGCACGACGGTGCCGACAAGATCAGCCGGGTACAGCGTCTGACCCGTCGTGGGGCGGACGTGGGCCAGCACGACGAACCGGTGTCCTTCCTCCCCGTCGACCGGCGCCATCAGGAGCAGGTCGGAGAAGCACAGGTCGGCAAGGGGCTGCCAGGTCGCGACCAACCGCTGCGCGTGACGCAGGGGCGCACCCGTGAGCCCGGTGTTCGCGAGCGCGAGCTCGTAGAGGGGAACTGACACCAGGCCAGGTTACGGGGCGAGGAGCCGCTCCCCGATGCTCGCGAGGCCACCGATGTCGTGGACGTCGTCCTCCAGGGCAGGGACCGTCGCGACGACATCGGGCACGCGGCCCAGCTCCTCGCGGAGCTCGAGCTCCCTCGCCGCCACGACCGCGTAGTCGCGGAAGGATGCGGCCACCGTGCGCAGCACCCGGGCCGTGTGCTCGGGGTCCTGGAGGTCCGGGATCCCGAGTCCGGCGAGCGATGCCGCCGCGCCATCGGGATCGCTCAGGACTGCATCCGCCGACGCGCGCCCTTCGGCCGAGCGGAGGAACTCGGGCAGCACCTTGTTCAGGACCAGGGCGCCCAGGTGGAAATCGCGATCGGTGAGCGCCTCGCAGAAGAACTGCGCCTCGCGCAATGGCGCTCCCTCGAGTGTGGTCACGACGACGAATGACGTCCGCCGGTCGTGGAGCAGTCGTTCGACGGCGTTCGCGCGCTCGACGAAACCGTCGTACATCGTCTGGAAGTTGAGGAAGAACTCGGCGATGTCTTGGAGGAACTGGCTGCCGAGGATCCGATCGGCCATCTGGTAGAAGGGCCGACTCGCGAAGTTGACGAACCGGGCGCCGCGCTTGCCGCCGACCCGGTACGGCATGGTCAGCCACCGCAGCAATCGGCCCCCGAAGAAGTCGGCCATGCGCGCCGGTGCCTCCAGGAAGTCGATCGCGTTCCGGGTCGGGGGCGTGTCGATCACGATGAGGTCGTAGGCACCGGTTGCGTGAAGATCGAACAGGCGCTCCATCGCGATGTAGTCGTGGCTCTGCACGAAGCGACCGGTGATGTTGTGGTACAGCCGGTTCTCGAGGATGCGGTACGCCGTCTCCTCGTCGGGCGCGTGGCGCAGCACGAGCTCGTCCCAGCTCGCCTTGGTGTCGAGCATCGCCGCGTAGAGCTCGCCGCGCGGTTCGAGCCCCGCTGCCCGCAGGACCTCGTCGGGCACCCGCCGCTCCATGTTGCCGAGCGCCTCGAGCCCGAGGGCGTCGGCGAGGCGGCGCGCCGGATCGATCGTGAGCACCAGGACCTTGCCCCCGGAGCGCACGGCGGCGCTCAAGGCTGCCGCCGCGGCGACCGTCGTCTTCCCCACACCACCCGATCCGCAGAAGACGACGACCTCCCGGGTCGCCAGCAGTGCCTCGAGGTTGGTCGCGCGCGAGGGAACCCCCTCGGTGTTGCGACTCATGCGCCGAGCTCGTCGGCCAGGGATTCCGCGACCATGCGGGTGACGCGGAGCCCGTGGTCGCGCACGAACAGGTACGGCAAGTACACCAGGGGGAGGTCGACCGCCTCACGGAGCCGGGCGAGGTGCACCGCGCGGGATCGTCGGAGCGCGACGGCCAGCCCCGCGGCATCGACCACGGCGCGGGCACCGTTCCCGACCTGGGCAACGAGCGCCGCCTCGGCCCGGGGATCGCGCAGCGCCGCGAAGACGGGCTCGTCGGCGTGGGTGAACGGCTCCGGGAGCACCCGGTTGACGACGACGGATCCGAGCGGGACGTCGATGTCGGCGCGCGCAGCGGTGACGAGGTCGATGGTCTCGTTGACCGGCATCTCCTCGGGCGCGGTGACGACGTTGAGCGCGGTGATCGCCGGGTCTGCAAGCAGATCGACCATCCAGTCGGTCTGCGCGCGCACGGGGCCCACCTGGACGAGCTCGCGGATCGCTCGGGGTGAGTCGAGCTGCGCGAGGACGTGGCCGGTCGCGGCGGCATCCACGACGACGAGATCCCAGTCGGCGCGCCCCTCGAGGGACTCGCGCACCTCCCAGCACACCTTCCCGACGGTGAGGATCTCCTTCACGCCGGGCGCCGCGGTGGCGACGAACTCGAGCATGTTCGCCATCGGGCCGAGCCGGCCGAGGACGGGCACCTTCAGGTTCAGCTTCAGGTACTCACGGAGTGAGGCCTCGGTGCGCATCTGCATCGCGTGCACGCCCGGGTACACCTCGACGGGATCGAATCCGACGGGCGCATGCTCGAACAGCGCCGTGAGGTTGCCCTTGGCATCGACCTCGACGAGCAGGACGCGCTTGCCGCGCTCCGCGGCGAGCAACGCGGTCGCTGCGGTCACCGTGCTCTTGCCGACGCCACCCTTCCCGGTGAAGAAGAGGAGGCGCCGGTCCAGCCAGCCACCCGGTCGGCCGCCCACCCGATCGTCCGGACGGGCGCTCCCCTGGGTCGCCGGCGCCGTCACGGGTCAGGAGGGGCCGAACCCGACCCGCTTCGCGTCGTGCTCGCCCTCGATCTCGACGTAGGCGATCCGCTCGCCGGGGACGCCGATGCGACGTCCCTTGGTGTCGGTCAGCCAGAGGACGGCGTCGTCCTTCGCGAGGGCTCGATCGAGGGCCTTGACGACGTCGTCGGCCGACCCGTCGCAGTCGACCTCGATCTCCTTGGGCGTGTGCACAACACCGATCCGGACTTCCATGGATCGGACACTATCGGCAGCCGAGGACCCCCTCCGAAGCCGGACAGCGGCCTGCGCAGGACGCGATTGACGACCGGGCGCCGACGGGCCCAGGGTGAGGCCGGTGCTCCCCCTCGCCGGCGAATCGCTCTCGCTGCCCGTGTTCGTGGCTGCCGCGGCCGTCGCCGTCCTCTGGTGGCTCGTCGCAGCGATCCTGTTCGTGCTCCGACGGCCGCCTCGGCTCCACGCCACCGGTGCGGGCGGGCTCGACCTGCCCGACGAGCCGCCGGCGGTCGCCGGCCTCCTCGCCAACGACTTCGTCGTGCCCGGTGAGGTCGCGCCGGCGATCGTCCTCGACCTCGCGGCACAGGGCGCGCTCACACTCGACGAGGTGCAGCCCGGCCGGACCACGTGCACGGTCAAGGAGCGTGGCGAGCTGGAGCTGTCCTCGTACGAGCTCCGGATCCTGGCCGAGCTCGGTGCGAAGGCGATCGACGGCATCGTCCCGACCGACGCGCTGACCACCGGGCCCGAGGACCAGTCCGAGCGCTGGCACCGGGTACTCGCGCAGGAGGTCGTCGACGACGCACAGGCGCGCGGTCTCACGGTCGACCGATGGCCGAAGCGCATCGTGGCTCCGTTCGGGGTCACGCTCGTCGTGATCATCGGGCTGGCGTTCGCGGGCCTCAAGCTCGAGGACGACGTGCCGACGGACCGACCCGTGCTCGTCGGCGTCGTGGCAACGCTCGCACTCCTGAGCGTCTTCGCCGGCTTCGTGCTCACCGCGCGTCTCGGGCGCTCCCTCGCGCAGCTCCCGACCGCGAGCGGCCGCGATGCCGCGACCCGGGCGGTGAGCCTGGCCGCGCAGCTCCGGTCGAACCCGACCATCGCGGAGCTGCCGCCGGCCGGCGTGAAGCTCTGGGATCGCGTGTTCGCGTACGCCGCGGCGTTCGGCGCCGCGCCACGCGCCGTGGCACTGCTGCCGATGGGCGCCGAGGACGACCATCGGGCCTGGAGCCGCAGTGGGGGCGTCTGGCGACGGGTACGGGTCCGCTACCCACGCGGCCTCCCGCCGGCCTGGGGGAAGCACCCACTGATCGCCCTCGCGCTCGCGCTGTTCTGGGGCGCGGTCGCGGCCGTCGTGCTGTTCGGCCTCCGCGGGCTCGTGGTGTCCGACCGCCCGGCGGCGGTCAGCCGGTCCGCGTGGGACTGGGTGGAGCGCGGCGGCCTCCTCGCGATGATCCCGTGCGTCATCGTCGTGGGCTGGGCGCTCTGGGTGCTCGTGCGCGCCATCCCCGATCTGTGGCAGACACGCACCGTCACCGGTGAGATCGTGCGGGGCCGACGGTTCCGGCAGTGGTTCTCCTCGGGCGACGAGCCCAGGTACTGGTACTACGCAGCCATCGACGACGGCACGACCGACCATCTCGACGCGTGGCGGCTCAGCGAAGTCCTGTACCGCGACCACGCCCAGGGTGAGCAGGTCACCGCCGAGGTCACTCCGAGGCTCGGGTACGTGCGGACCCTTCGCCGGAGCTGATCGGCGTCGCGTCGAGCTGCTCGGCGATCGACCGGAACACGGCGGAGGCCTCGTCGTCGGGGTGCGCGACGACGATCGGGTCACCGACATCGCCGCCCTCGCGCAGCACCGGGACGAGCGGGATCTTGCCCAGCAGCGGCACATCGAGCTGGTCGGCGAGCTCCTGCCCACCATTCGCACCGAAGATCTCGTACGCCGTGCCGTCGTCGCCGCGGAACCACGACATGTTCTCGATCACCCCGACGACGTCGAGCTCGACCTTCGCGGCCATCGACGCAGCGCGCTGCGCGACCTTCTGCGCGGCCGGCTGCGGCGTCGTGACGATGACGACCTCCGCGTGGGGCAGGAACTGCGCGATCGACAGCGAGATGTCGCCGGTGCCGGGCGGGAGATCGACGACGAGGTACTCGGGGGCTGCCCAGTAGACGTCCGTGAGGAACTGCTCGAGCGCCTTGTGGAGCATCGGACCACGCCAGATGACCGCCTGGTCCTCCTGGGTGAAGAAGCCCATGGAGATCACGTGGACGCCATGCGCGGTCGGAGGAACGATGACGTCGTCGATGAGGTCGGGCGGGTGATCGACACCCAGCATCCGCGGGAGCGAGAAGCCCCAGACGTCGGCATCGACGACGGCGACCCGTCGACCGCGTGCCGCGAGCGCGATCGAGAGGTTGGTGGTGACGGACGACTTCCCGACCCCGCCCTTGCCGGACGCGACCGCGATGATCCGCGTCCCGCTCTCCTTCGTGAACGGGTTCACCCGAGGCGCCGGGCGGGGCGGTGCGTTGGCGTCGACGACCGCGAGCGGGTTCGGGGGCGGCGTCGTGCTTCAGCACCCGTGCGACCGCCGGGAGCTCGTCGTCCGTCATGTCGCGCAGGTCGACCTCGACGCGGTCGACCCCGTCGATCGCGCCGACCGCAGCGACGACCCGGGCCTCGAGCTCCGCCCACCGACCCCGATCCGCCAGGGGCTCCGCGAGCGCGATCACCACGGTGCCGCCGTCGACCGCGATGCCCTGGACGATCCCGAGCTCGGTGATCGGGAGCAGCAGCTCGGGTTCTTCGACGGCCGCGAGCGCGACGCGGACCTCAGCCTCGGTGGCCGGCATCTGGGCCTTCCTGGGAGGGGGCGATTTCCACTACGGCGATAGGTAGAATACCCGGGTGATCTCCCAGCAGCCCCAGCCAGGCGAGCACCCCCAGCCGGGACAGATGTCGGCCGACGAGTTCAACGCCGCGGTCACCGCGGTCACGAACGCCTTCGGCGATCCGACGCGGCGGGAGATCTACCTCCTCGTGCGTGAGGCTGCCGAAGGGGTCACCGCCACCGAGGTCGCGGAGCACTTCGAGCTCCACTCGAACGTGGCTCGCCACCACCTGGAGAAGCTCACGAGCGGCGGCTACCTCACGGTCGAGATCGCCGGACCGACGGCCGGCGGCGGAGCGCGGCCGGCGGGGCGCCCGTCGAAGCGGTACCGGGCGCGCGACCTCGAGGGCGGCGAGCTCACCATGCCGCTCCGCCACGACGA
Source organism: uncultured Acidimicrobiia bacterium (assembly GCA_963720675.1). Classification (GTDB taxonomy): domain Bacteria; phylum Actinomycetota; class Acidimicrobiia; order IMCC26256; family PALSA-555; genus JALHSW01. The sequence goes on from CAVRGH010000010.1 coordinate 1,755,641, forward strand.
CGTGCTCGCCAACCTGCTCGCCCGGGCCCTCGACGCCCTCGGTCCCGAGCAGGCGGAGGCGCTCGCCGGCGATGTCGGGTACGAGTACGGCCGCACCCTTGCGGACCGCATGGACCCGACGGAGGGTCATCGCTCGGCCCGCACCGCGATCGGAGCTGTCGCCGATGCGCTCACCGCGCACGGCTTCGCGGCCCACGCCGAGACCGACGGCAACCAGCTCTCGATCGTGTCGGAGTGCTGCCCGTTCGGCGAGACCGCCCAGCGGTACCCGCACGTCGTCTGCGCACTCGACCGCGGGATGATCCGCGGGATGCTGGCCGGGCTGTACGGCGAGACGACCCCGCACTTCGAGTCGAGTCGACCCGACGGCGCTGACCACTGCGTCGCTCGCGTCTGACGCAGTCACCCTCGCCGTGGCGCGGGCCTATCTCGACCACGCTTCTTCCTCGCCCCTGCGGCCGGCCGCGCTCGAGGCGATGCTGCCCTACCTCCGGGAACACGCCGCCGACCCCGGCCGGATCCACAGTGAGGGCCGCACGACCCGGGTCGCGATCGAGCAGGCCCGTGAGCAGGTCGCGATGCTCTTCGGTGCGCGCCCCGCGAGGTGGTGTTCACCGCCACCGGGACCGAGAGCATCAACGCCGCAGTGTGGGGCGCGGTGCAGCGCGGCCTCGAGCGCGGCGGCGGCCACGTCGTCACCAGCGCCGTCGAGCACTCCGCCGTCCTCGACGCGTGCCGGCGGGCGCCGGTCGAGCTGACCGAGATCGGGGTCGACGGGCACGGCCAGGTCGACGGCGCCGCCGTCGTCGACGCGATCCGACCCGAGACCGTGCTCGTGTCGATCCAGCTGGCGAACCACGAAGTCGGCACGCTCCAGCGGAGCCTGACCGCCATCATCGTCGGCGCCGCCGAGCGTGGCGTGCTCGTGCACGTGGACGCGTGTGCCGCTGCCGGCCACGAGCCACTCGACTTCGGCGCGCTCGGCGCCGACCTCTGCTCGATCACCGCCCACAAGCTCGGGGGACCGAAGGGCGCGGCCGCGATGCTCGTCCGGCGCGGCCTGCGCATCCCGCCGTTCGTCGTCGGCGGGATGCAGGAACGGGCCCGCCGCGGCGGGATCGAGGACGTCCCCGCGATCGTCGGGTTCGGTGCCGCGGCGGCCGAGCTCTCGACTGCGGGGCGCCTCGACGCGGAAGCGTCTGTCGCCCGTGCGCTCACCGATCAGATCTCGGCCCGAGCCCTCGCGGTCGACGGCGTCGTCCGCTTCGGCGACCCGGACGCGTGCCTCCCACACCTCATCTGCCTGGGCGTCGACGGCGTCGAGGCGGAACCGATCCTCCTGGCCCTCGACCAGCGCGGGGTGGCGATCCACTCGGGGTCATCCTGCTCGAGCGAGGCGCTCGAGCCGTCGCCCGTCCTCGAAGCCATGGGTGTCGATGCCGACAAGTCGCTGCGGATCAGCGTCGGCTGGAACACGACGGAGGGGGATGTCGACGCGTTCGTGAGCGCGTTCCCCGATGTCGTCGAGCGGCTGCGGGCACTTCGCACCTGAACGCCTGTCGAGCGCGCGCGGTGGTGCCGGTAGTCTCACCGGCATGACGACTTCGACGGACTGGTCCCAGCTCGCGAGCGAGCTCGGCGACGTGCTCGCTCTCGCCGCGCCGCCCATCGCCATCACCTTCGGCGACGCGGCTCCGGCGGGTGTCGACGCGTTCGACGCGCCGATGCCCCCGCCGATGCCCGATGGCCGCACCGGTCGCGTGCCGGCAGGCTGTGCCTTCTGGGTCAAGTCCGTGGACCGCACGTTCACGACGGTCGCCGAGGATCACGGGAACTGCTCGGTCGGCAGCCTCACGCACGGTTTTCAGACCCTCGACGAGGTCGCCGGGAACTCCGACGTCGCCGCGCTGCTCGAGACCGGTTGGGTGACGATGGACGTCGTCCCGCAGATCCCCGTCGTCACGCAGAAGCCCGGGGCAGTCACCTACGGCCCGCTCGCCGAGACCCCGATCGATCCCGACGTCGTCCTGATCCGCGTGAACGGCAAGCAGCTCATGGTGCTGCACGACGCGATGCCCGACATGCACCTCGAGGGCAAACCGCAGTGCCACATCGTCGCGTTGGCGAAGGAGCAGGGCGTCGTGGCCGCGAGCGTCGGCTGCGCGCTGAGTCGGGTACGGACCGGGATGTCGGCCAACGAGATGACCTGCGCCATCCCTGCCGGAAAGCTCGCTGACGTGCTGCGCGCGCTCGGGACCACGTCGACCGCCGACGGGCAGGTCGCGAGCTACGCCGGCGAAGACGCACTCCGCTTCGCCTAGCGATCAGCGGCGGAGCAAGGGTCGAGCGGTCCCGCACGACCCCGCTACTTCTTGGCGGCCTCGAAGTACGGGTTGGTCCCCGACGCGTGATCGGTGACGTCGATCACGCGGTCGATCTCGGGGATCTCCTCGAGGATCGCGACCTCGATCCCCTGCGAGAGCGTGGCGGCGGCCATGCCGCATCCCTGGCACCCACCGGAGAGCCGGAGGTACGCGGCACCGTCCTCGACCGCGACGAGGTCGGCCCGGCCACCGTGCGAGGCGATCGCGGGGTTGATCTGCTCCTCGAGCACCGCGACGACGCGCTGTGCGATGGGGCTCGACAGGTCGGGCTCGGGCATGTCGGGCCGACGGGCCTGCGGCGGCAGCGGCTTGTTCGGGTTCTGCATGACCATGCCGGCCGCCGTGAAGTCGAGCTTCGCCCCGACGAGGTTCTCGACGCTGTCGGCGGCGAGCACGATCGAGAGGTCGTCGTGGCGCTGCACGACATCGGCGTCGCTCGCGTCCGCGATCGGACGCAGCTCCATCGCGTAGGTGAACGCACCGTCGGCCTCGCCCGAGACCTCGACCCAGAGCGCGAGCGCCTCGGGTTCGGTCTCCGCGGCCCGGACCTCCAGGATCTTGTCGCGCGCCGCGTCGGTGATCTCGAGGATGGGTTCCACCAGCTGGTCCATGTGGCAATGATACGGGTCGTGAGCAGGGTCCTTCTCCTCGTCCCGAGTGCCACCTACCGGGCGGCCGATTTCATCGCCGCGGCCAAGGCCATCGGTGCCGAGATCGTGGTCGCCTCCGACGTGGAACCGGTGGTCCCGGACGCCTCGGGGACCCGGGCGATCGCCGTGCCACTGGACGATCCGGCGGCCGCCGCGACCGCCATCCTGGAGCTCGACGGGCGACGGGGGGTCGACGCGGTCGTGGCCCTCGACGACCGTGGGGTCCGAGTCGCCGCAGCGGCGGCCCAGCGACTGGGCCTCCCCCACAACGACCCGGACGCGGTCGAGCGGACGCGCGACAAGGAGGCGATGCGGGACGCCCTCGCTGCCGGCGAGGTCCCCCAACCCCGCTACGAGGCATTCGACGACCCGGCCGAGGTCGTGGGCCTCCTCGACCGCGTCGGCGGCCTCCCGGTCGTCGTGAAGCCGGTGGGGCTGTCCGCCAGTCAGGGCGTGATCCGGGCCGACGACGTCGCCGACGCGGTCGCGGCGGCTGAGCGAGCGCGGCGGATCGCCCGCGGCGGACGGCTGATCGTCGAGGAGTACCTGCCCGGGACCGAGGTCGCCGTCGAAGGGCTGTTGCGCGGCGGCGGCCTCGAGGTCCTCGCCGTGTTCGACAAGCCCGATCCGATGGAAGGCCCGTACTTCGAGGAGACGATCTACGTGACGCCGTCTCGGCTCCCCGCGGCGACGGTCGCACGTGTGGCCCGCGTCGCGGCCGACGCGTGCGCGGCGATCGGGCTGACCGAGGGGCCGGTCCACGCCGAGCTGCGGATCGACGGGGATCGAGTGTGGATCATCGAGGTGGCGGCCCGCTCGATCGGTGGGCTCTGCGCACGGGCGTTGCGCTTCGGCGCGGGGATCAGCCTCGAAGAGGTGATCCTCCGGCACGCACTCGGACGGTCGCTCGACGGGCTCGAACGTGAGGACGCGGCCTCCGGCGTGATGATGATCCCGATCCCGCGCGCCGGGACGCTCGTGGAGGTCGGAGGCCAGGACCGCGCCTTCGCGGTCGGGGGCATCGTCGGACTCGAGATCACGGTGCCCCCCGGACGCGAGCTCGTGCCGCTCCCCGAAGGCGATCGATACCTCGGCTTCCTGTTCGCCCGGGCCAAGACACCGGGCGCCGTCGAAGCCGCCCTGCGCGCCGCCCACGCCGCGCTCCACATCTCGATCTCCTAGACCTGGATCCCCACGATCTGGATGCGTTGCTCACCCGGCTCTGCCGGGGTGAGAGACGCATGTCCACCGGGCCTACCCTGAACAATGATGCGCGCCCTCCTCATCGCCTCGTACGAGCTCGGCCATCAGCCGCTCCAGGTCGCCGCGCCCGCCGCGCGGCTCCGCGCCCGCGGGCACGACGTGCGCTGTCTCGATCTGTCGATCGACGACTGGGACCCCACGCTCGTCGCGTGGGCCGACCGGATCGCGTTCTCGGTCCCGATGCACACCGCGACGCAGATCGCACGCCAGGGCATCGCCCGCGTCCGCGAGCAACGCCCCGACGTGCCGGTCGCCGGGTACGGGCTCTACGGCGAGATGCTCGCGGGCGTCGCCGACCGGGTCTTGGCGGGCGAGACCGACGTCGCGTTGGCCGATTGGTTCGACGGTGCCGACGACGACGTCGTCATCCACCTCGCGCGCGACGCGGGTGCACCCGGCGCCGCGCTCCCGGCCCGTGACCTGCTACCCGCCCTCGATCGCTACGCGCACCTCGTGACCGAAGGCACCGAGCGCACCGTCGGATACGTCGAGGCAAGCCACGGCTGCGCCCATCGTTGCCGTCACTGCCCCGTGCCGGTCGTCTACGACGGTCGTATCCGGATCGTGGAGCACGACGCCGTCCTCGCCGACATCGCGCAACAGGTCGACGCCGGCGCTCGCCACATCACGTTCGGCGATCCCGACTTCCTCAACGGTGTGCACCACTCGGTCCGGCTCGTTCGGGCGATGCACGAACGCTTCCCCGCCGTCACCTTCGACTGCACCGTCAAGGTGGAGCACGTCCTCCGCCACGACGACCTCTGGCCCGAGTTCGCGGCCTCCGGGTGCCTCTTCGTGGTGTCGGCGTTCGAGAGCGTCGACGACGCGACCCTCGCCCGCCTCGACAAGGGCCACACCGTCGCCGACATGGCTCGTGCCGTGCAGATCCTCGGGGAACAGGGCATCGCGGTCCGCCCCTCGTGGATGCCCTTCACCCCGTGGACGACCGCCGATCACGTGCGGGAGCTGCTCGAGTTCGTCGCCACGCATGACCTCGTCGGCAACGTCGACCCCGTCCACTACACGATCCGCCTACTGCTCCCCCGGGGTTCGCTGCTCCTCGAGCATCCCGATCTCACACCGGCACTCGGCGCCTACGACGATTCCCGCGGCTCCTACGAGTGGCACGCGCCGGACCCGGCGATCGACGAGCTCCAGGCTCGACTTGCCGGCCTCGTCGAGGACCGGGTCGCGGCCGGGGACCCGATCCCGGTGGTCTACGACGCGGTGCGCGTCGCCTGCGGGCTCACACCGCTCGGCCTCGACCCGTCATCGGCCGACGCCGTCCCCCGGCTCACCGAATCGTGGTTCTGCTGCGCGGAGCCGACGGCGGTGCAGCTCGGGACCTCGAACGAGATCGACGTCGCCGCTTCCTCGTCACCGCGCTAGTCGGCGAGGAACTCCAGCTTGGTCGCCTTCCAACCGGCGGCCTCAGTCCCCTCGACCGTGAAGAACGCGGCGCCTCCCTCGTAGGAGAACGCACAGATCGGGACGCCGGGATCGGTCCGGTCGCAACCCTGGAAGAACCACGTGTTGCCGACGCCACTCGTGCGGAACAAGGCCTCGACGACGGCATCGGACGAGCAGCGGGCTGCAGCCGCCTGGTCGTCCGCTCCCCAGGCTTCCACCGTGGACTGCGCCGCATCCTCGGCCGTGGAGCAGACGATCCCGACGGTCACCGAGGTCGTGTCGGGTGGCGAGTCGGCTCGAGTCGTGCTCGTCGTCGACGTGCTCGTGTCCTTCGACGAGGAGTCGTCGCCACTGCATGCAGACGCGAGCAGCGCGGTTGCGAACACCGCCGCGACCAGTGCAAGCGAACGACGCCTCACGAACGCCCGGCGCGCAGGACGTTGAGGGCGGAACCCGCTCGGAACCAGTGGATGTGCTCCTCGGACATCGTGTGCACGGTCGAGATCTCGTCGGTCTGACCGTTCGTGTGCCGGATGACCACCTGCACCGGGTTGCCCGGAGCGAGCGACGCGAGCCCGACGATGTCGATCTCGTCGTCCACGCGGATTCGCTCGTAGTCGTCGGGGTTCTGGAACGTGAGCGCGAGCACACCCTGCTTCTTGAGGTTCGCCTCGTGGATCCGTGCGAACGAACGCACGATGATCGCCTTGCCGCCCATGTACCGCGGCTCCATCGCCGCGTGCTCCCGCGACGAACCTTCGCCGTAGTTCTCGTCGCCGATCGCGACCCAGTCGATCCCCACCTGCTTGTACGCCGCGGCGAGGTCCGGGAGCGGCATCACCGAACCGTCGCGAACATCCACACCCTGCCCCGACTCGTCGAGCGCGAACGCGTTGTTCGCGCCGATGAAGAGGTTCTTGGAGATGTTGGTGAGGTGCCCTCGGTACTTCAGCCACGGTCCGGCGGGCGAGATGTGGTCGGTCGTGCACTTGCCGACCGCCTTCATCAGGACGCGCAACCCGTGGTAGTCGTCGCCGTCCCAGGCCGGGAACGGCGCCAGCAGCTCGAGCCGCTCGGAGTCGGGCTTCACCACGACCGACACCCCCGAGCCGTCGGCGGCCGGCGGGACGAACCCGGACTTCCCGGGGTCGAACCCCTTCGCCGGGAGCTGGTCCGCGACCGGCGGCTGGAGCAGCAGCTCCGTGCCGTCGTCGCCCACCAGCGGGTCGTGGACGAAGTCGTGGTCGAGCCGCCCGCTCAGCGCGAACGCGACCGTGGTCTCGGGCGAACCGATGAACGACAGCGTCGCGGCGTTGCCGTCGTTGCGCGCGGGGAAGTTCCGGTTGAACGACGAGACGATCGTGTTGACCTCACCCTTGTCGATGTCGTCGCGCTTCCACTGCCCGATGCATGGGCCGCACACGTTCGCCAGCACCGTGGCACCGATCGCCTCGAGGTCCTCGAGCAGGCCGTCGCGCTCGATGGTTGCTCGGACCTGCTCGGAGCCGGGCGTGATGAGCAACGGCGTTCGCACGCGCAACCCCGCGCCACTCGCCTGCCGCGCGACGTGCGCGGCTCGACCGATGTCCTCGTACGAGGAGTTGGTGCACGAGCCGACGAGTGCGTACGAGATGTCGAGCGGGTAGCCCTCCTCGATCGCGGCCTGCTTCACGTCGGAGATCGGCCGGTCGAGGTCGGGTGTGTGCGGACCGACCAGATGGGGCTCGAGCTCGTCGAGGTCGATGTCGATGACCCGGTCGAAGTACTGCTCGGGGTCCGCCTCGACCTCCGGGTCGCACCGCAGGTGCTCCGCGATGGAGTCGGCGAGGTCGGCAACCTCCTCCCGACGGGTCGCCTTCAGGTAGGCCGCCGTCTGCTCGTCGTACGGGAACAGCGAGCAGGTCGCGCCGATCTCGGCGCCCATGTTGCAGATCGTGGCGCGTCCCGTGGCCGAGATCGACGCCGCGCCCGGCCCGAAGTACTCGACGATCGCGCCGGTGCCGCCCTTCACCGTCAGGATGCCGGCGACCTTGAGGATCACGTCCTTGGCGGCTGCCCAGCCCGACAGGCTGCCCGTGAGGTGGACGCCGATGAGGCGCGGGCACCCGAGTGTTGAACGGCCACCCGGCCATCACGTCGACGGCGTCGGCACCGCCGACCCCGATGGCCACGGTTGCGAGCCCGCCGGCGTTCGGCGTGTGGCTGTCGGTGCCGATGATCATCGCTCCGGGGAACGCGTACTGCTCGAGGACGACTTGGTGGATGATCCCTGATCCCGGCTCCCAGAAGCCGAGGCCGTACTTCTGCGAGACGGAGCTGAGGAAGTCGTAGACCTCCGCATTGGTGTCGATCGCGTTCTCGAGGTCGGCATCGGCGCCGACGCGTGCCTGGATCAGGTGGTCGCAGTGGACGGTCGACGGGACCGCGACCTGCGGGAGACCCGCGGTCATGAACTGCAGCAGCGCCATCTGCGCGGTGGCGTCCTGCATCGCGACGCGATCGGGCCGATAGTCGGAGTAGTCGACGCCCCGCTCGAGCCCGACGGTCTCGGGATCGTCGGCGTGGGCGATGAGGACCTTCTCGGCGAACGTCATCGGGCGCCCGAGGCGGTACTTCCCGGTCCCGACGGCAGCGGGGTACCGGCCGTACAGCGATTCGATGAGGGAGATGGGCGTCGTGGGCCCGACCTGCGTTTCGGCCATCGGTGTTCTCTCCGGAGACGAGGGGGTATGCACTCGCAGGCTATCTGGCGTCCCTGCCCACCTGGTCTGCGGCGCCGGTTCAGGCGGTCTCAGTCGCCCCAGTAGCGCTGTTCGAGGAACGGCAGCGCATCGTTGTGATAGCCGTTGCGCTCCCAGAAGCCCGGCGCGTCCCCGATGTGCCACTCGAGCCCCCGCAGCCACTTCGCGGACTTCCAGAAGTAGCGCTTGGGGACGAGCAGCCGGACGGGTCCGCCGTGGTCGGGCTCCAGGGGGACGCCGTCGTAACCCCACGCGAGCAGCACATCATCCTCGAGGAGCGCATCGAGGGGGACGTTCGCCGTGTAGTCGCCCTCGGCATGGGCGATCACGGTGTCGGCGGCCGGGTCGACGTCGACGAGCGCCATCACGTCCCGGAACCGCACACCGGACCACTGCGTGTCGAGCTTGGTCCACTTGGTGACGCAGTGGATGTCGCACACGAGCTGGGCCTCGGGGAGCGCGCGCAGCTCCTCCCACGACAGGCGTCGCTCCTGAGCGACCGCGCCGAAGAGCCGCAGATCCCAGGACGACAGGTCGGTGACCGGTACGTCGCCGACGTGCAGCACCGGGAACCGATCGGTGAAGTACTGACCGGGAGGGAGCCGGTCCGGCGAGTAGCCCCGCCGGACCAGATCCTCACGGTTCCGGTCGAAGAACCCCATCGAGCGCCCGATCCGCCTACCGGTCGCGCTCTTCGACGACCACGGTCTGCATCACGTCGCCCACCGTGGTGGCCTGCGCCACGTCGATGCCTTCGACGACGAACCCGAACAGGTTGTAGTCCTTGCTCAGCTTGCGCGTGCAGTCGTCGATGGTGATGAAGAACTGTGAGCCGTTCGTGTTCGGACCGGCGTTCGCCATCGCGACCGCGCCGAGGACGTACTCCCCCTGGACCGGCTCGTCGGCGAACTTGTAGCCGGGGCCGCCGGAACCGCTTCCCTGCGGGCAGCCGCCCTGGATCACGAAGTCCGGCACGACCCGGTGGAACGTGAGGCCGTCGTAGTACCCCTGGCGGGCGAGCCCGACGAAGTTGTTCACCGAGTTCGGCGCGAGCTGAGGATCGAGATCCATCACGATCGTGCCGCGGTTGGTGGTGATCGTCGTGCGGTAGAGCTTGCTCGCATCGGTCTGGGCTTCGGGCTGGTCGGGCATGAAGTGGTGCCTTTCTGTCACTTGCGGTTCGGATCGGACGTGGTCGTGACGGACGGGTCGAGCGCGTCTGTCACATCGGCGAGCAGCTGGCGCGCCTGCCCCGCGAAGGTACCGTTCGGGGCCGCGAGGAGGTACCGCTGGAGGTCGGTCTGGGCGCCGGCGAAGTCGGCGAACTCGTTGGCCCGCACGATCGCCCGGAAGAACCTCGCGTCCGCGTACTCGGGATCCAGCTCGATCGAGCGGTCCAGCCGTTGCGCGGCCTTGGCCACGAGGGGGGCGGCGTCGGCCGCCGGAGCCTGGCCCGCGGCGAGATAGAGCAACCGGCCGGACTGCGCCTGGGCCTCGGAGCTGTTCGGGTCGATCCCGATCACGGCGTCGTACTGCTCCAGTGCCCCGGAGATGTCGTTCGCCGACTCGAGGTATCGCGCGAGGAGGAGACGGCTCGCTACGTCGTCCGGGTTCGCCTTCACCGCGGCTTCGAGGCGCTCCCGGCGTGTCGCGCTGCTGACGGTGCCGCTGGTGGTCTGCGCGTTGCCGCTCGCCGTCTGCCCGGGGAGCCGGGCGCCGAGCGCATACGCCAGCGTGAGGCCGGCGGCGATCGCGAACGCCGCGATGCCGGCGATCACCGCTCCGCGTCGGCGCCAGGAGACCTCCGGACCGGCCGGACGCGCGTCGACCCCATCGCGGAGCGCCCGGATCGTCGCGGCAGCGCGGGCCGTGTAGTCGTCGTGCAACGCCTGGTAGGACTCCTCGTCGATACCGCCGGCGGCTCGCTCGGCCTCCAGGTCGTCCAACGACTTGAGCAGGAAGTCGCGCTCGCCCTCGAGCTGGTCCTTCGACGAGGCGTTCATCCTTCCTCCCCGCGCCGCTGCTCGTCGACGAGGGCGGCATCCGCCGCGGTGGCGTGCAACTGCGGCTCCCGACGCCAACGTGCGAACGCGAGTGCGAGCCCGCCTGCACCGAAGATCAGCACCACCGCCGGCAGCCCCCAGACGAGGACCCCGAGCCCGCCGCCCTCGGGCTTCAGCAGGATCGACTCCCCGTAACGCTCGACGTACGCCTCGCGAACCTGCTCGGTGGTCTCCCCCGCCTGGAACCGGCGACGAAGATCGTTCCGGATGGCCCGCGCACTGCTCGTCGACGAGTCGGCAACGGAGAGACCCTCACAGTCCGGGCATCGGAGCTCGGTGGCGAGGTCGCGCGCCCGATCACGCGGCGTCGTCGCGCCACCGTCGGGCCAGGCGGCCCACGCCAGCACGACGACCACGACCAGACCCAGGGCCACCCACGGCAGGACTCGCCGCACCGGTCAACCCGCCTGCCCACGAGCGGCCGCGAGCATCTGCTCGAGGGAGCTCGCGCTCGCGGGACCGATCTGGGCGCCGGCCACGACGCCGTCGGTCGAGATCGCGAACGTCTCCGGTTGCCCACGCGTCCCGAAGTCGAGCGCGGCGCGGGACCCGGGGTCCATCGCGATGATCCAGTCGATGCCCTCGGCCTTCGCGTATTGCCCGGCCGCCCGCTGGGTGTCGTCCCGTACGATCCCGACGATCGCCACGTCGGGATCGTCGCGGTGGCGCGCGGCGAAGCTCTTGAGGGCGGGCAGCTCCTGCTGACAGGGGACGCACCAGCTGTTCCAGAAGTTCACGATCACGGCCTTGCCCGCGAGCGTGCTCGCGTCGACCGGGTTCCCTTCGAGGTCGTGGAGGCGCAGCTCGGGCGCGGGCTTCCCCACGAGCTGACTGGTGGTCGTATCCGCGCGGGGATCGGTGCCCACCTGGGTCGCGAGCACGACCCCGATGACCGCGACGACGAGTGCAACCGTCAGCGCGATCCAACGCGCCGAGTGCTTCATGCCGGCACCGGATCCGGTTCGACCGTCTCGGGCGACTCGACCACCGGTGCGTCGGAGCGACGACGACGAAGGACGGGCAGCAGAGCGATGACGGTCCCGACCACGAGGAAGCCGCCCCCGATCCACAGCCACACCACCATGGGGTTCACCGCGACGCCGAGCGTGATGCGCCCGCCGTCGGTCGGCGACGACACGAGCGTCAGGTAGACGTCGCGCAGCAACCCCGTGCGCACCGACGGTGTACCGATCGCACTCGTCGAGTTCGGGAAGATGTTCACAGCCGGCGCGTAGACCCCGAGGTCGTCGCCGTCGTGCTCGATGCGGATGCGCGCCTTCACGACACGCTTCTGCTCGGTCGCGCTGACCTTCGTACCGAGATAGGTGAGCTGGTAGCCGGCGACCGTCGCTGACTCACCCTTCGCGAGCCGCACCTCCTGCTTCGTCGAGTACGAGCTCGACGCCGCGAGTGCGATCGCGATGCAGATCACGCCGACGTGGACGATCAGACCGCCATAGAGGCGGGGGTTCGCCCGGATCGCGCGACCGGTCGCGAGGAACCAGCCTTCCTGGTGAGCCGCGCGACGGGCGCGCGCTCCGACGTAGAACTGCCGGACGATCGCCGAGAGCGCGAAGGATGCGAGCCCGAAGACGAGGAGGTCGGTGATCCCACGCGCCCCCAACACGAGCGCGATGACCATCGTGATCCCGCCGATCCATGCCGGCACGATCAGCCGGTGCCGCAACACCTCGCCCGAGGTCACACGCCAGGGCAACGCCGGGGCCACTGCCATGAGGAACAGCAGGGCGATCCCGATCGGCGTGGTCATGCGGTCGAAGTAGGGCTCACCGACCGAGAGGCGTCGCCCTTGCAACGCCTCCGCCAACAGCGGGTACACGGTCCCGAGCAGGACGACGAAGGCGAGGCCTGCGAACAGCAGGTTGTTCACGAGGAACGCCGATTCGCGCGACACCGGTGAGTCGAGGCGCCCGGGAGCGCGCAAGGAGTCACCGCGCCAGGCGATCAGCCCGATCCCGGTTGCCGCGACCAACGCGAGGAACGCGAGCAGCCACGGCCCGATCGCTGACTCCGTGAACGAGTGCACCGAGTTGATGACACCGGATCGGGTGAGGAACGTGCCGAGGATCGTGAGACAGAAGGTCGCGATGATGAGCGACAGGTTCCACACGCGGAGCATCCCGCGACGTTCTTGCACGATCACCGAGTGGATGAACGCGGTCGCGGTCAGCCACGGCAGCAACGACGCATTCTCGACCGGGTCCCAGGCCCAGTACCCGCCCCAGCCGAGGACCTCGTAGCTCCACCACGCGCCCAGCAGCACGCCGACGGAGAGAAATCCCCAGGCGACGAGGGTCGCTCGCCTCGTGTCGGCGAGCCAGCCCTCGCCGAACCGTCCGGTGACGAGCGCCGCGATCGCGAACATGAACGGGATCGTGAAGCCGACGTACCCGAGGTAGAGCATCGGCGGATGGAACGCCATCAGCGGATGGTTCTGGAGCAGCGGGTTCGGGCCCTGCCCGTCCAGCGGGGTGACGTCGAGCGTCTTGAACGGATTGGCCGGCCCGAGCACCAGCGCGAAGAAGAACAGGGCGATCACGAGGCCGACGAGCGTCGCCCAGGCGACGAGCGGGTCGGAGGCTCGCGAGCGGAACTTGTGCGCGGCGAACGCGAGGAAGCCGCCGAGCACCAGCAGCCAGAGGAGGATCGATCCTTCCAGCGCCGCCCAGAGACCGGTGATCGTGAACAGCAGGGGTGTGCCGCGCGCGTTGTTGTCCGCCACGTACTGCAGCGAGAAGTCGTGGCTCAGCAGCGCCCACTCCATGACGAGCACCGCCGCAATACCGGCCGCGAACACCCCGAACACGAAGCGGCGGCCGAGGCGGAGCAGTGACTCGTCGTGGCGTCGGATCCCCAGCGCCAGCGTGGCGATGCCGATCGCCGCGCAGCTCGCGCCGAGCGCGAGCGCGAGAACCCCGAGGGAGCTCTTCACTCGGCGCTGGGCGCTTCGCGCGCGTCGACCTTCGGCGGCGTGTACTCGCTACCGTGCCGGATCATGATCCGGTCGGACGCGAACGTGAGGCTGCCGCGCTTCCAGCGCCCTTCGCAGACGACGGGCGCCCCCGCCTTGAACAGCTCGGGCGGGTCCCCGTCGTGGTCGACCTCGACGGTCTTCTTGCCGTCCGTGACCTCGAAGCGCACACCCTTGGGCGTCTCGTGGACGGTCCCGGCAACGACCGCACCCGCGAGCCGGAAGCGGTCCGCACCCTGTGAGCTGTGCTGCTTGACGGCTTCGGAGACCGTGCGGAAGTACACGACGTTCTCCGAGAGCACGACCGCGAGCACGACGATGGCCACGAGGGCGGCGCCGCAGAGCCCGACGGCGAACCAGGTCCGCCGACGCCGACGATCCGTCACGAATCACGCTCGAGTCGTTCGGCGCGACGGATCCGCTGCTGCACGCGGAGCCAGTACGCCAGCAGCACGGCACCGGTCAGCGCCCAGCCGGCGGCGACGTACCCGACGTCGGTCACGGCGTCACCTCCGCGGGCACCTTGTCGTCGGTCGCGCCTGACGGCGATGCATTCGGACCGATCGTCCCGGCGCCGGCGACGCGCTCCGCGATCGCGTGCTCGAGCTCGCGCTCCTCGAGGTCGTCCTCGAGGACGGCGAGTCGGTACCGGCGGTCGAGCAGGTACACGTAGAGCAGGGTGAACGCCAGGACACCGAACCACAGCGTGAACGCCATGACGCCGTGGATGTTCGCCTTCAGCTCGGGATTGAAGACCGTCGCTTCCTGGTGGAGCGTCCGCCACCAGGTCACGGAGAAGTGGACGATCGGCACGTCGACGAACGCGATCAGCGCCGCGATCGCACATCGCTTCGCCCTCGCGTCGGGGGACGCGGGGACGCGGCGCAACGCGAGGTAGCCGAGGTAGAGGAAGAAGAGGACCGCGGTCGTGACCAGCCGGGCGTCCCAGGCCCACCACACGCCCCAGACGGGTCGACCCCACAGCGAACCCAGCACGAGCGTCAAACCCGTGAAGATCACTCCGAGCTCTGCGGAGGCACCAGCGACGCGATCCCAGACCTCGGATCGTGTGCGCGGCCAGAGCCAGAGCGCAGAGCACGAGCGCCGTCACGCCGAAGGCGAAGTAAGCGATCCATGCTGCGGGCACGTGGAGGTACATCAGTCGTTGTGCATCGCCCTGCACGCTGTCGGGGGGTGCACCCCACAGCCCGAAGAGCGCGAGGACCACGACCGCGACGAGCGAAGCCCATCCGAGCGCCCGGCTCAGTGCCGGCTTCAGCAGCGTCATGCTTCCTCCAGCAAGGGCCCGAACGCGAGCATCCCGACGGCCACGTAGAGCACCGCGAAGATCGAGAGCAACCCGATCCACGGCCACGCGTCCGACGGAACACCGTCGATCGCCGCCTCCCACGCGCGCGTGGCGCCCAACAGCACCGGCGACACCACGGGGAGCAGCAGCACCGGCACCAAGGTCTCACGCACTCGCAGTCCGGCCGCGAGGACGCCGTAGAGAGTACCGGTGGCGGCGACGCCCACGGTCGCGGCCAGGGTCGCGAGGACGAGCGGCCCGACCGAAGCGATGCCCACGTCGAAGAGGACCACCACGCCGACCGCGAGCACGGTCTCGAGCACCGCGAGCTCGATCGCGATCGCCGCCGCCTTGCCCAGGAACACGCCCGACGGATCGAGGCCGGACAGCCGCAAGGCGTCGATCGCACCGTTCTCCGACTCGACCGTGAACGCACGCGACACGGCGAGGAGCGCGCCGAGGAGCACGGTGACCCAGAAGAGCCCGGGCGCGACTCGTCGGAGGACACCCCGATCGGGATCGAGCGCGAACGCGAAGAGGAGGAGCACGATGAGTCCGAACGGGAGCACCTGCTGAAGGGTCACCCGCGAGCGGGCCTCGATCCGAAGATCCTTCCCGGCGACCAGCGCGGCTTCCTGCACGAGGTTCACGTCGTCGCCGGCTCCGGTGCGCGTTCGACCGCTCCGGCAGCCTGGCCGGCCTGCAGCACGACCTCGCGGTCGGCGAGCGCGCGGGCGCGCTCGAGCTCGTGCGATGTCAGCAGCACCGTTCGACCATCGGAGGCCGCGTGCCGCAACCGTTCGTCGAGCACCTCACGGCCGTCGGCATCGAGCCCGGCGTGGGGTTCGTCCAGCAGCAGGAGACGCGGGGCGCGGGCGATCCCGACCGCGAGTGCGAGCCGGCGACGTTGCCCGGCCGAGAGCTTGCCGTGGAGGATGTCGGCGAGCGGGACGAGACCGAGCTGCTCGAGCGAAGCATCGACGGCGCCATCGTCGGCGCCGGCGGCGCGCGCCGAGAATCGGAGGTTCTCGCGCACGGTCAAGTCGTCGTAGCAGCCCGTGTCGTGCCCGACGAGCGAGAGCTCACGGCGGTGCGACCGGCGGTCATGGATGAGGTCGTGGCCCAGGACCTCGGCCTCACCGGAGTGGAGCGGCACGAGCCCGGCCAGTACCCGCAGCAGGGTGGTCTTGCCGGCTCCGTTGCCCCCCGAGAGCAGGACCACCTCGCCCTCGGCCACGTCGAGATCCACCCCGGCCAGCGCGGGAAAGCGCCCGAGCAGGCACACAGCGGATCGGAGACGGACGACGGGCTGCACGAAGCGCCTCCTTCACGGTCGCGCTCGCTCGGCGACCGGAGACCCGGGCGTCTCCCTGCGGGACGCTCGCTGCTCGGCCGGGGAGCGAATCGCAGTGTACGAAGCCGCTTCGCTCCTGGGCGAACCCGCCCACCCGGCGCGCCGGGGCGGCACGGGCTGCGACCCATTCACCGTAGGATCAGGCCCGTGAGGCGTGTCGTAGGAGCGATCGGGCGCACGTTCATCACCGTCGGGATCCTCATCCTCCTGTTCGTCGCGTACCAGCTCTGGGGCACCGGGATCTACACCGCCCGCGAGCAGGACAAGCTCCAGCAGCAGTTCAGCACCAAGCTGCACGATCAAGGCAACGGGTCGACGACCACGTCGAGCAGCACACCGGGAACGCCGGGGTCGACGCCGTCGACGACCACCACCACCGAGCCCGGGCCACCGCCGCCGCCCGAAGGAGACGCGATCGCCCGCATCCGTATCCCGAAGATCGGTGTGGACTCGATCGTCGTCAACGGCGTGACCCGCGAGGACCTCCGCAAGGGGCCGGGGCACTATCCGGACACGCCCCTGCCCGGGCAGATCGGAAACTCTGCGATCGCGGGCCACCGCACGACCTACGGCGCGCCGTTCGGCGACCTCGATCAGCTCGCGCCCGGCGACGTGATCCTCATCCGCACCTTGGAGGGCAAGTTCCGCTACGAGATGACGGAGCAGCTGATCGTCTCGCCGACCGCGATCGAGGTCATCGACCCGACCCCGGTCTCGGCGACCGACCCGAGCAAGGGCTTCAAGACGACGCTCACGCTGACGACCTGCAACCCCAAGTTCTCCGCTGCGCAACGGCTCGTCGTCAAGGCCGAGCTCGCACCCAACCAGACGCCGCTCCCGCCATCACGCGGGCTCGGGACCACCGCGTCGCTGACCGACGAGGGTCTGTCCGGAGAGTCCAGTTCGAAGCTCCCGACGATCCTGAGCGGGTTGATCGCCTTGCTCATCGGTCTGCTGTGGTGGCTGTTCTTCCACCGCCACCCGCGGTGGACCACCTGGCTCATCGGTGCCGTGCCGTTCGTGATCGCGCTGTTCTTCTTCTACTCGTTCCTCGAGCGGGTGCTGCCGGCGAACTACTGAGCCGGCTCCGTCAACGACCCTGGAAGCGCGGCGGTCGCTTCTCGGAGAACGCCGCGAGTCCCTCCTGGAGGTCCGCGCTCGCGAACGCCTCGGTCTCGCGTCGGCGAAGGTCCTCGAGGTCGTCCGCCGAGATGTCCTGCGACGCGCTCACGACGTTCAGCGCGTGTTTGTGACCTCGGACGCTCAGCGGCGCCAGGCCCGCGACTTCAGTCGCGAGCTCGGTCGCCGCGCCCAGCACGTCTGCAGCACGTCGCTGGACCAGACCGACGCGCTCCGCCTCGTCGACATCGAGGCTCCGTGCCGTGAGCAGCACGTCACGCGCCGTCGGCTGCCCGACCGCGAGGACGAGACGTCGGACGTTCGCGGCGCTGATCACGACGCCGAGTCGGCCGGCCGGGATCCCGAACTTCGCGCCGGGCGCCACCACCCGAACGTCGCACGCAACCGCGAGCTGCATCCCGGCCCCGAGTGCGACGCCGTTCACGGCAGCGATCACCGGCGCCGGGTAATCGACGATCGCGTCGAGGAGGTCCTCGAACGCGGGTCGGAACGAGTCGCCTCCGCCGTGGTCGAGGCCACCGGCCTCGGTGTCGTTCGCCGCGCCGACCCAGGTCGGCGCCTGCGCAAAACGCGCGATCCCCGGTTCCTGCGATCACGATCGCGCCCAGATCTGAATGCTCCCGAAGCTTCGCGAGCAACTCGGTGCAGAGCTCTGCATTGAGGGCGTTCCGACGCTCGGGGCGGTCGATCCGGGCGATGCCGACTGCGTCCCGGACCTCCCAGGCGATCGGCACGTCAGGACTCGTCGATGAGCGCGATCACGTCGCCTTCCTGCACGACGTCATCGGGCGCAACGTGGAGCTCACGAACCACGCCGGGAACCTCCGTGACGACCGGGATCTCCATCTTCATCGACTCGAGGATGACCAGCTCGTCGCCCTCGGCGACCATCTGCCCCTCGTCAACCGTGACCTGCCACACATTCGCCGTGATCTCGGCGCGGATCTCGTGCATGGCGCGGCAGCGTAGCGTTCAGGACGCGGCGGCCCCGTCGTCGGGCAGCGCCCCGGCGTCCACCCCGCCGGAGATGCGGAGCAGGAACCACCAGCCGAGCCCTGCCCCGAGCTGCACCACACCCGCCACCAGCAGCGGGACTCGGGGCGTGCCGAGGTCGGTGAGCACACCACCGGTGAGCGCACCGAGCACCATGCCGGTGCTGCTGGCGAGGCCGAACACGCCCGTCACCCGGCCGAGCAGTGCATCGGGTACGAGCCGCTGGCGGATGCTGACCATCTCCGTGTTCGCGAGCGCGAACCCCGCACCCCAGATGCCCTGCGCGATGGCCGCCACCGCGAGCGCCGGCGCCGCACCGGTCGCCAGCAGCGCCAGTCCGCCGATCGTGACGGCACCGACGAGCAGGCCCGCCGGTCGCAGGTTGCGCTCGAGTCGTCCGGCGAACAGGTTCCCGGTGACGATCCCGATCGCTCCCGCGGTCACGACGACCGCGAATCCCAGCGTCCCGCCGTCAAGCGTCTCGATCACGAAGAGCACGAGCGTCGCCAGCGCGAGGCCGAGCGCGAACCCGAGTGTCGTCCACACTGCCGCTGCTGCCCGGAAGAACGGGCGGCGGCGGATGAAGTGGAAACCGTCGCGCAGCTCGACCCGCACCGTCGTCGGCTCGACCGGCCGCTCAGCTCGGAACGATCCGCGCAGCGTCAGCACCAGCACCGCGGACAGCGCAAAGCTCGCGGCGTCGACGACGAACGGCAGCCAGACCGCGAGCGTGAAGAGCGCCGCGCTGAGCGGTGGAGCTGCGAGGTCCTGCGCGCCGTCCTCCGCCGCGTAGAGCCAGCCGTTGGCCGTGGTCAGCCGGTGCCCCGGGACCACGTCTCGAACCACGGCGGTGACGGACGTGTCGTAGAGGAACTCGCCGATCGACAAGATGAACACGACCGCGTACACGACGACGAACGAGATCTCGTCGGCCACTACGAGCGCGGCGAAGATGCCCATGACGAGCAGGCGCAAGCAGTCGGCCGCCAGCATCAGACGGCGCCGGTCGCTCCGATCCACGAGCACGCCGCCGCCGAGCGACACGACGATCTTCGCCAGGGGGGTGAACACGCCGATCCCCGCGATCGTGATCGGGTCGCGGGTGAACGACGCCGCGAGGAGGGGCATCGCGACGAGCGTGACGCCGTCGCCGAGGTTCGACAGCGACGTGGCGAGCCACACGCGCCAATAGCGGGAGCCGAGCTGGGGCGACCTCAGACCGGCAGCACTCCGTGCTTGCGCCACGGACGATCCACCTGCTTGTCGCGCGAGGCCTGCAGACCGCGCCAGATGGCATGTCGGGTCTCCGCAGGATCGATGACGTCGTCGACGAGGCCATGCCCCGCGGCGACGTAGGGATCGATGTTCTGACGGATCTCCTCCGCGAGCTCGAGCCGCTTGGCCGCGCGCTCCGCCTCGGGAACGCCCTCCAGGGTCTTCCGATGGATGATGCTCACGGCGCCGTCCGGACCCATCACGGCGATCTCGGCGGTCGGCCACGCTACGAAGTAATCGGGTTCGTACGCGTATCCGTTCATCACGAAGTATCCGGCGCCGTAGCTCTTGCGCATTACGACGCTGACCTTCGGCACGGTCGCCTCGCTGACCGCGAAGAGCATCTTTGCTCCATGGCGGATGATGCCCTGCTTCTCCACCGCGGAACCGACGATGAAGCCTGGGACGTCGTGAAGGAAGACGAGCGGGATGTTGAACGCGTCGCACAGCCACACGAATCGCGCCGCCTTGTCCGCGGCGTTCACGTCGAGTGCTCCGCCGAGCACCATCGGCTGGTTCGCCACCACGCCGACCGCGGTGCCTCCGATCCGTGCGAGCCCGGTCACCAGGTTCTTCGCCCAATCCGGCTTGATCCAGAGCACGTCTCCGTCGTCAGCGATGACCGTGACGACCTTGCGGACGTCATACGCCCGCCGTGGAGCGGTCGGGACGATGTCGTAGAGCTCGGGCACGCGGCGATCGACCGGATCTGCTGTCGGCCGCGTCGGCGTCGGCTGTTGGTTGTTCGACGGGAAGAACGACAGGTAACGGCGCACCGTTCGGAGGCACTCCTCGTCGTCGACGACCTCGAGGTCCGCACAACCCGAGATCTTCGTGTGGACCGCGGAGCCACCCATCTCTTCTTCGGTGACGTCCTCGCCAACCGCGGCCTTCACGAGGTGACGTCCACCGAGCGCCATCGACGACGTGCCCTTCACCATCGGAACGAAGTCCGCGAGACCGGGGATGTACGCAGTTCCTGCCGCGCAGTGTCCGAGCATCGCCGCGACCATCGGCACCACACCGCTCATCGCGACCTGCTCACGGAACAGGTCGCCGGCTCCGGCGAACGTCGACCCGGAGTCGGACTGGATGCGAGCTCCGGCCGAGTCGAGGAGCCACACCATCGGGATCCGCTGACGGACCGCAAGCTCTCGCATCCGCTTGACCTTCTGCTCACCGATGCGCCCCATGGAGCCGGCCAGGACGGTGAAGTCGTACGCAGCCACGGCGACGCGGCGCCCCTCGATCTCGCCGATACCGGTGACCGCTCCGTCGGCCGCCATCAGCCTCCCGGCGTACGCGGCGTCCATGCTGTCGGCGAGCATCCCGTACTCGATCCAGGTGCCCGGATCGAGAAGCACGTCCAACCGTTCGCGGACCGTCAGCTTGCCCAGAGAGCGCTGTCGCTCGACCCGATCCCCGCCTCCCATCTCGAGCGCACGATCGCGTCGAGCAGCCAGGTCGTCGACGAGCGGACCCCAGTCGTGCACGTCGCCGCCACCCGTCGCACTGGCTCGTCCGTCGTTCGCGGTGTCGCTCATGCGGCTCATCCTCGCACGACCCCTCCGCCGGGAATCGAGCCGTTCCTCAGCGTTGCGGGAGGGATTCCGGAATCCCGTCCAGGATCGCTTCGGTCACGGCGGCGAGGAGCAGGTCGTCGTCCGCGTAGGCGGGTGGCTTGCTGGTGCGGCGACTCGCGACCACGACCGATCCGACTGCGACCAGCACCGATGCAGTCACGAATCCGGCTGCGGCCCCTGCCTCGGCGCCGACGACACCCGCACTCGCAGCGATGAGGACGAGCGGGAGCTCCGCGACTGCGAACCCGAACAGGAGTCGGAGGTCGAGTCCTGAACCCGCGGCCGACAGCCTCCCTGCCGCGACCAACGACACGCCGCCCAGCCCGACCGCGAGGCCTGCGAGGAATCCCGTCACCGCTCCGACCACAGGCGCGGCGACTGCCGTGACCACCATCGCTGCCACCAGCCCGGCCGCGGCGCCCGCAGCCAGGCGCGTGAGGACCATGCGCCAGGTGGATCGCAGGCCGGCCGGTCCACCCGGCACGGAGAGGACGAACACGTCGAGAGCGACCAGCGACGCGGCGAGAGCGACGATCCCGACCCACGGGGCAATCTCCGTCATGACCAGACCGCACAGTCCACCGCCGACGGCAAAGACAAGCATCACCGTGTCCGACTTGATCAGGTCCACTGCGCTCTTGACGACACTTCCTCCACGGAGCGACGTGGTCGCAATCGAGAGGAGTGTGCTGTTCACAATCCAGTAGACGATCGCCGTGGGAAACGCCGCAATTGCGAGTGCACGTGGCGGGGCACCGGAATCCACGACGAGTGCTACAAATGCGGCCGCCGCCAAAGCCGAAAGCCCGAAGCTCGCTGCGTTAACGGCGACCTTCGACCATTCGCGGCGCCGCAGGTGTGGGAGGTAGAGGCCACCAACCATGCAGACGACGAACGCACCTCCCACTTGTCCAAGAGCGCCGAAGTACATCGCAGCCGCGGTCGCCACGGCGATACTTCCACTCAATCCCGTTTCGTCAGCAAAGAGGCGATCGCGATGCTCGGCGCCAACGAACAAACCACCCAGCGCGAGCAGCATCAGCAAGTCGCTTTCAAGATGGCCAACAGCGAAGGCCCCGAGTGTCCCGAGAGCGAGCACCGCAACGCACACCCCAACAACGACGCGAAATGACTTGGTCCACGTCGGTCGACGGGTGGCCAACACCGTGACCATTCGGTCCGAGTATTCACTCATGACCGGTCTCGCCGCTCTTCACCGAGCCGGTGCCCGTAGAGCTCGATCAACTGGTCGTAGCACGACGAACACGGCGCGCACTCCGAGAGATGCAACGCCGTCTCAGCACGCACGGCCTTCGAGAGCAATCCCCGGTGGTACCTACCCAACCGGCCGCGTGTCTGGTCGGCAGATCCCTTCGCCGGTTCGCGCCGACAGTTCCATGCAGGCACTGACCAGTTCCTCGCGCGCTCGGTGCGCTCGCTGCCGAGCGGCGACCGGCGTGATGCCGAGGCGTTCTGCAAGATCATGGAAGTCGAGATGCTCCATGTAGCGAAGCTCGATCACCTCTCGGCTGGTCTTCGACAGCGTGTCGAGTGCCCCACGCGCGAGGGCGGCTTCCAACACCGTCAGCACCTGCTCGTCGGGCCCGAGGTCCGCCGAGGGGATGCGCTCGGCGACATCGGATCCGACGAAGCGCCGCCCGGCCTTGGCCCGCAGGTGGTTCCGCCACACGTTGCGCACGGCAGTCAGCAGGTAGGCCCGAACCTTGGTCTCGTCCTCGATGTACTCGGCGCGGCGCAGCACGTTCAAGAGCGCGGTCTGCGCGATGTCCTCCGCCTCCGCGACGTTCCGCGTCAGCCGCCGAGCGAGCCGGAACGCGTCGTCCCCGTACTGCGCGATGAGGAGATGGAGCTCTTCCGGTGCCGCGTCGCCCGATGCATCCATCGCGCCGCCCCCAGTTCCCCCGCCCCAACGCGGGCTGCAAGAAGTGGACCGAACATACCGATGCGCATTCCCAATGTCTATGGGGTGAATTTGGAATTCCGGCGTCACACCTCACGCGTTGCGGCGTCGCGTGGACCGCTCGCTCAACGCCCTCGCCATCGGGGTTCACGCTTCTCGGCGAAGGCTGCGACACCTTCGGCGGTGTCCTCCGACAACGACGTGACCGAGAGCATGGACTGCAGATAGTCGAGCGCATCGTCGGAACGCATCTCCAACACGCGGTGGAACGACTGCAGACCCATCTGCATGATGAGCGGCGACTTCCCGGCCAGCTCCCTCGCGAGCGCGTCGACGGTCGCGTCAAGCTCCTCGACGGGAACGACCTGGTTCACGAACCCGATGCGCTGCGCTTCGTCGGCACTGACGCGCCGACCCGTCGTCATCAGCTCGATCGCGACGCGCGGCGGCATCGACCGCAGCATCGGGACAGTGATCATGTAGGGCCACAGCCCGACGTTGATCTCGGGCGTCCCGAACTGGGCGTCGGTCGCAGCGACGACGAGATCGCACGCCATCGCAAGTCCGAAGCCGCCCGCGAGCGCGAACCCGCGGACGCGCGCGATGGTCGGCTTCCCGATCGACCAGAGGTCACGAAAGAGGTCGGCGAGCACGCCCCGCTCTGTATGGGCCCCGATCGGGTCGTCGTTGACGGCGACGCCGCCGAGGTCGGCCCCTGCGCAGAACGCCCGGTCGCCCGCGCCGGTGATCACGATCACGCGAACCGCGTCGTCGCTGGACGCGTCTGCGACTGCTGCTCGAAGCCCGTGCATGACCTCGAACGACATCGCGTTCCGCCGCTCGGGTCGGTTGATCGTCAGACGAGCAACGCCATCGATGACTTCGTACTCGAGCTCGGCCACCGCGGCATGGTACGCACCGACGAACCGCGGCGCCCACTAGCGTCGTGCCCGTGTGGCTCCTGATCCTGACGCTCGCGGCGGCAACGGTCGTGGTCCTCGTGACGCGCGGCGACCCACGTCGGCTCTCGCGCCTCAAGATCAGCAGCGCCTGGTTGCTCTTCGCCGGCCTCGCCATCCAGATCGGCCTCGAGTTCGTCGACGTCCCGAAGGACCAGATCGAGACCCTCGGCTATGGACTGCTCATGGCGTCGTATGCCTTGATCCTCGCGTTCTGCTTCGTCAACATCTCGACCCGAGGGTTCGGTGTCATCGCGTTCGGCATCGCGCTGAACGCACTGGTCATCGGGCTGAACCAGGGCATGCCGACGGCCGCGGTCGGCAACGACAAGAACGGCAACCGGATCGAGAAGCCGATCGAGCAGTCGGTGAAGCACCGCCCGGAGAGCAACGATGACCTGCTCGGGTTTCTCGGCGACAAGATCATCCTGCCGGAACCGTTCGACGAAGTCCTCTCGATCGGCGACCTCGTGATCGCGGTCGGGATCTGCGAGCTGGCGTTCTTCGGCACCCGGCGCCCGCGGCGACGCGGTGCCCGACGCGGGAGTCAGCCGCGGGCGACCAGCAAGCCGCGCCGCTCGAGCACGCGCTCCAGCGCGCCGACGACACGGCCGTCGTAGACGTAGAGGGGGCCGGTGTAGAGCGCCTCGAGCGCCCACGCCGCGTGCGCCGCATCGCCTTCGGTGAGTTCGTCGAACGCGCTTGCCACCTTGAGGATCTGACCGGCGAGTGCGCTCGGCGGCGTGCTCGTGATCCCCGGCGCGCGGTGCAGCGACGGTTCGGCGGCGACGATGTCCCCGGCAGGTGCCAGCGCCTCGCTCCCCCGCAGCATCGCAGCCCCGGCTTCGGCGACCGCGCCCGCATCGAGCGGCTTCTCACCATCCGGCTCGTCGAGACACACCGCGCCGAGGTGGTGGAGCAGGGCTGCCGTCTCGAGGTGTGCGACCTCGGTCTCCGGGAGATCGAGCTCCTCGCCCATCGCGACGGCGAGCTCGGCCACGTGGTCGACGTGGCCCGCACGGACCAGGCCACCCAGCTCCGGCGCTTCGCCGAGCGCGCGAACGGTCTGCCGGAAGCTCCGCCGCGTCGAGGCCAGCAGCTCGAACGAGTACCAGGCAGCGAGAAGGGGGATGCAGAACAGCAGCGGGCCCCAGAGCCCGAGACGGCCTTCGCCGTCGATCCCTCCGTACCCGACCGCCATCAGCATCCCCGAGGTGACGAGCGCCAGGTCGGCACCTCGAGCTCGGAACGGAGCGATACGGCGCTCGCGCACGAACGTCACCGCGTCGGCGACGAGGATCTCGATGATCGCCGCTGCAGCGAGTGCCCCCAACACGACGGCACGCGTGTCGGGGCCACTGCTCGTGTCAATGACCGCGTGGTACACCGCGCCGGCGGCGAGTGCCTCCGCGAGGCGTTCGAAGTAGAGGAGCGAGCGCCCGAGCAGGCCCTTCGGTTCGCTCCGGATGATCGTCGCGACCAGGAAGCCCGCGACCACGATCGCGACGAACTGCTCGACGTCGGCTGCTCGCACGAGCACCACTACTACGGCGAACGACAGCGGCAGCGGCGCCCGGTTCGCCGGTCGGAGCTCGAAGAGCTCGCCGACCACCAGTGCCGTTCCGAGGATGATGAGGTCGGAGACGACGGGAGCGAAGCCGAACACCGCAGCGCCGATGGCGAGGGCGACGCCCAGTGCACCGACGACCAGCACCCACCTCGTCCGGTTCATCTCGAGACTTCCTGCTCCGACTCGAGGTTCCCGAGGCCGGCAGAACCTGTCCCGGCCACTGGTGGTGGAGTGGCGAACTCGGCGATCTCGGTCTCGTGACCGTCGCCGTATCGCTCACCCCGTCGTTCGATCACCGCGATCAGGGCTTCCACGCAAGGCCCGTCGAACTGCGTCCCGGTCTTGTCGCGGAGCTCGGCGAACGCCACCTCTTGGGTGAGGGCACGCCGGTAGGCACGGGTCGACGTCATGGCGTCGAAGGCATCAGCCACAGAGATGATCCGTGCTTCGATGGGTCCGCCGGCAACACCCGACGCCTCGGCCTCGACACTCGGCGCCACTGGCGCGAGGAAGTCGATCCGGCGGAGCAGCTCGACCGACACGCCTTCATGACTGCGCATTCGTGCGAACTCCGCTTCGGTCAACCGGCCCGGCTTGTTCAGGATCTGATTCGGCACGATCAACTTACCGATGTCGTGCATCAGTGCCGCGTACCGCAGGCGCTCCAGCTCGGCTGGCTTCAGACCGATCTCGGTGCCCACCAGCTCGGAGAACCTGGCGACGCGCTCGACGTGCCCTGCGGTGTACTTGTCCTTTGCTTCGAGCGCACGGATGAGAGTCGAGATGGTGGCTTCCTGCGCTTCGCGGAGCGCGATGTAGGAGGCGAAAGCAGCTCGGGCGATCAAGATGGGGGCTACGAACATCGGGATAATCCAGGCCCCGACGTCTACATAAAGGCTGCCGAGCAATACTCCCATCAAGGCAAACGGATAGATCTGGAGATCACCGAGCCAGAGTTCTTCGGCTACCGCAGCAAGCGGGCGACGTGTCTGTAGCGAAAGAGCGCACGTCAGCAACGCGAAGTTGACTAGCGAATACGTCAACGCAGCGGGGATGGCGGCTGCAAGTTCACCGGGAACCGAACTGAGTACGTTCTGCGGAACGATTGAGTAGACAACTGCCGCGGCCAACGCGGAAAGTCCGAGACTGCCGGCGTTGAAGAGAACCTTCCTCCACTCGCGTTCCCGGAGGTGCGGAAGGTAGAGACCCGCTGCGGCCCCGACGACCAGCGGCCCAAGATATTCAGCGTTCCCGTAAAAGACGACAACAGACGCAAGGCAGAGCATGAAGCTCGCGCTCAGGGCGGAGTCGTTCGGGAGCACGACACTCGTGTTCGCTGCGAACACCGACAGCGCACCAAGGATGGCGAGAGCCGCTAAATCGGGGGCAGGTCCCAACACCGCGAGAACGACGCCGACGACGAGCGCGACGACCGCTACCCCGACGCAGAGGAGGGTGAGAAGCGTGTCTTCGCGTTCTCGAACTGCCATCGGAGTCTTTCGACAACGGGGCGGACTGGGCAGGACCTCGGCATCTGTGTACTCATGCTTACCGCCAGATGCGGCTAGCGCCGCCGGCAAGCAGCAGCGCCGTGATGCTCGAACCGATAATGGCGATGCGTGCAATCACCTTCTTCACAGCGAATCCCCCCTTTAGGAAAGGGAACTCCCGCCGGCTTCGCTATTGGCCGATGAGGTGACGCTTCGCTTCGAGGCTCTTCAACCCCTCAAATCGCCGAGGTCCTGCCCGCTCCGTCCCTTCGTCGTCTACCTCCTTCGAGGCTCTTCAGGTTTCTCACTCGTCGTCACGAGCCACACAAGTTTCATCGTGATCGCGCGGATCCGCAAGACCCTTCGTGGCTCGTCGACCACTCTCCGTGGTCGGGGAGGTCCGCGTCACAGCAGGGCGCCGTCCGTATCCTCTCCTTCGCGGGTTGGTTTTCTCCGAAGCCCGCAAAACCTGGGGTGCAGACATGGGCGACGAGGACCAGACGGCTGAGCTCGACCTGGAGTCGATCGAGACGGAGCTTTGCCGCCTGCCCGACGTGGTCGCAGCTCGGATCGTGGCCGACGACCTCGGGCGGCCCGTCGAGATCCACGTCCTGGCCCACACCGGGAAGCACGCCAAGCAGGTGGTCAGGGACGTGCAGTCCGTGGCGCTGGCGTCCTTCGGCCTCGAGGTCGACCGCCGCATCGTGTCGGTGGTCCAGCTCGGCCCGAACGGCTCGGGCGACGTGGCGATCGAGGCCCCGGTCGCCGCGCATCGCGTGCGAATCGCCTCGATCGACACGAGCACGACGGGGATGCGCTCCTCGATCCATGTCTCGCTCACCTACGCCGACGAGGCGGCGACCGGCTTTGCCGAAGGTGCCATGGCCGCGGCCACCCGACCACGCTTGGTGGCATCCGCCACGATCGACGCGCTGCGTCAGCTCGAATCGTCGGCAGAGCGGCTCGACGTGAGCGGCGCAGAGCTCACTCGCGTCGGAGGTGTCGATCTTGCGATCGTCACCCTGGTGCTGCTCGAACCACCGCTCGAGCGCCAGCTGACCGGTTCGGCGATCGTGCACCACCTCGCCGACGACGCGGTGGTGCGGAGCGTGCTCGACGCGGTGAACCGTCGCCTCCCCTATCTGGCGCCCGACCGCGACGATTCCTGAACCGGCGCGCCCGGAGTGACCGTGAGCGCACCGACCGCGGTCTTCCTCTCCTTTCGACTGGGTGGCACCGACGGCGTCTCCGTAGAAACGCGCAAGTGGGAATGGGCGATCCGTGACCTCGGGTTCGACACCCGTCGGGTCGCGGGGGACTTCGCCGACGGGCTCCGCCCGAACGACACGTGGCTTCCGTTCCTCGAGATCGAGCCGCCCGAGGGAGCGACGCCCGAGCCCGATGCGCTGAGCGCCACGCTGGCCGGCGCCGACCTCGTCGTCGTCGAGAACCTCTGCTCGCTCCCCCTCAATCCCGTCGCTTCCGAGACGGCCGCCGCCGTCCTCGGGCGGCACCGAGGTCGCGTCCTGTTCCACCACCACGATCTCCCCTGGGAACGCGCGCACCTTGCCCACCTCACGTCCTTCCCACCCCGACGCCCGAACTCGTTGCACGTGACGATCAACGAACAGGCTCGCCGCGCGCTCGCCGAGCGCGGCATCGAGGCGCACCTCGTTCGGAACGCCTTCGACCTCGACCCGCTCCCCGGAGACCGGGACTCGACACGTGGAGCGTTCGGGTTCGCACCCACCGACGTCGTCATCCTCCAGCCGACCCGAGCGATCCCGAGGAAGGAAGTCGGGCGGGGCATCCGGTTCGCCGAGGAGATCGCGCACCATCTTCCCGACCGCGCCGTCCGCTTCTGGATCACTGGTCCAGCCGAGGACGGCTTCGGTGCAGAGCTCGACCGCCTCGTGGACGTTGCACACGTGCCGGTGACGGTGGGTCGCGCCCCGCGGCCGGAAGACGCCTATGCCGCGGCCGAGCTCGTCGCGTTCCCGTCGAGCTGGGAGGGCTTCGGAAACCCGGTCATCGAGGCGACGATCGCGGGACGCACGGTGGCGGTCGCCCGGTACCCCGTCCTCGAGGAGCTCGAGGCCCTGGGCCTGCGGTTCATCTCGATCGACGAGCCCGAGATCGCCGCCGAAGCCATCGGCGCACCGGACCGCGCATCAGTCGCCGCCAACGAGGTGGTCCTCCGCGACCACTTCGACCTCTCCGACCTCCCCGGACGGATCGATGCGATCTGGGCGGCGATAGGTTGGACGGACTGGTGACCGATCAGCCCGATCCCATCCTCGAACGCCGCGCGCGGATCGCCCGTCTGGTCGAGATCGCGCAGCGCATCGGGTACACCGCCTTGGTGGTGGCCATCATCGCCTTCCTCGTCGGGGTCGTCACCGACTTCCCCAGCTGGCTCGTGACGGTCTCGATCGTGGGCCTCGTCGCCGCGATCGTCATCCTCCCGATCCCGATCGTGCTCGGGTACGGGGTCCGGGCCGCCGAGCGCGACGAACGGCGCGAAGGACAGGGCCCGGACGCACGCTGAGGTCGCCCTGATGGGTTCGATCCCTCGTCTCGACAGGATCTACCGTGTGCTTGCGCGGTCCCTCGAACATCGACCGGCCAGAGGAGTTCGAAGATGCGCTACCGCCGTTTCGGCACGTCCGACCTCGAGGTGTCCGAGGTCGGGTTCGGTACCTGGACCCTCGCGAGCAACTGGTGGGGCGAGGTCGAGGACAAGCAGGCGCTCCTCCGCGCGGCTCTCGACGCCGGGATCAACTTCATCGACACTGCCCCGGTGTACGGCTCCGACGGGGTCGGCGAGACACTGCTCGCAGATTTCCTCAAGGGATCGCGCGACGACATCGTCATCACCACCAAGTGTGGATACGACATCGATGCCGAGCGGAAGTTCCCTGGGCAGTCAGAACGGCCGCACGACTGGAGGCCCGAGTCGATCCGCAAGCAGCTCGAGGATTCGCTGCGGCGCCTGCAGACCGACCGCATCGAGCTGTACCAGCTGCACAACACCCGCATCGAGCCGATCCTGGCCGACGACCTCTGGGACGAGCTCGAGAAGCTCCGCGCCGAGGGCAAGATCCTCGAGCTCGGAGTCGCGCTCGGGCCGGCGATCGGTTGGGTCGAGGAAGGCGTCGAGGCACTGCGCAACCGGCCGATCGCGTCGCTGCAGACCGTGTTCAACATCCTCGAACAGGAGCCGGGTCTGACCTTCGCGCGGGAGACCGCCGTTCGTGAGGGTCGCGTCGGCCTGATCGCCCGCGTGCCGCACGCATCCGACACGCTCTCCGGACGGGTCACGCCGGACACCGTGTTCCCGCCGGGCGACCACCGCTCTCACCGCAACAAGGACAACATGCTCGACAACTTCGAGAAGGCCGCGACGCTGTCGTTCCTCTGGGAGGGAACCGGCCGCACGATCGGGCAGGCAGCCGTGGCCGGGATCCTCGCCGATCCTGCGTTCACGACGGTCCTCCCGACCACGACGAGTGTCGAGGAGATCGTCGAGTACGCCGCCGGCAGCGACCTGCCGCTGACCGCGGACGAGAAGGCGCGGGTCGACGAGCTGTTCGCCCGCAACTTCGACCACGATGATCGCTACGTGATGCCGCTGAAGTCGAGCGTCTGAGCCTTCAGTCGATGACCACCCGCCTCCCCGCCGAGCAACGGCGGCGACAACTCCTCGACGTCGCCTGCGGCGTGTTTGCCGAGCGCGGGTTCCATGCGACCTCGATGGACGACGTCGCTTCGGCTGCCGGCGTCACGAAGCCGGTCCTCTACCAGCACTTCCCGTCGAAGCGAGCACTGTTCGTCGAGCTGCTCGACGACGTCGGCCACCAGCTGCTCGGTGAGCTCGCGGTCGCAACCGCCGCGGCGACCACCGGCCGCGAGCGAGTCGAAGCCGGCTTCACCGCCTACTTCCGATTCGTCACCGGGAACGAGCCTGCGTTCCGATTGCTCTTCGGCGCCTCGGTGCGCAACGACGCGGAGTTCGCCGAGAGCGTCGAGCGCATCCTCGACGAGACCGCCGACGCGATCACCCAGCTCATCGACATCCCCGGGACCCCCGAACACCGGCGCGTGCTCGCCCACGCCCTGATCGGGGTGGCCGAGGCGACCAGCCGCGATGCGCTCACCGACGACGGCAACGCACTCGAAGCGGCGGTGCTCGCCCAGTGGGTGTCCGAGATGGTGTGGTTCGGACTCCGGGGCGTCCGCGCCGACGAGGCGGCTCGTCAGTAACGGCTGGTCAGGCGAATGGTCGGCCGTCGCGCGCATACGCCGCCGCCGACCTGAAGAGGTTGATCGCCATCAGGCTCGTCTCACCCTCGGCGCGTCGTTCGTAGAGCGCGGCGACCGCCTGCTGCACGGACTCGTCCCCGGGCGCCGCTTCGAGCGCGTAGTCCGCCACGTGGCACGCGAGCGCGAGGTCACCGGCGTCAGCCAACCGCTGCGACTCGGCGATCAGCTGGGCCGGACCCCCGGCAAGGCGCGCCATCGCCTCGGCGACATCCGTCCGAGACGACGGCTTGAGCTCGCTCGGCCGGCCCGAGTACCACCCGCCGAAGTAGCGGATGATGTTCCGCACGATGAACTCGGCCTCGTCGTAGACGGGCTGGAGCCATGGTGCATCCGAGGTCGGGATCTCGACCGATCGGACGACGTCGACGTGGGGTGGCGACCCGGCCTCGAGCACCGCCAGCGTGCGCGCGACGATCGTCTCGAGGAGCTCCGCTGTCTCGAGCAGGATCTGCTGCACGAGCCCGGGGTCGTCGACGACCGGACCGCCGTGGCCGGGCGCGAGCGCGCGCGGATGCTTCGCAGCCATCTTTCGCAGTGCCGCGGCCCAGTCCCACGGATACCTCTGCACCTTCTGGGGGTTCCCGGCGTTCGGCACCGCCCAGATGATGAGGTCGCCCGGACAGAGCACGCCTCGGTCGGGGCAGAACACCCACGTGTGGTCATCGGTCTCGCCGCGCGCGTGGAAGAGCTCGAACGTGACACCGCCGACGGTGATCGAGAGCTCGTCGTCATAGAGGGTGTCGGGCGGGATCGCCGGTGCCGCGAAGTCGACCGGCAGCGCCGCTCCCACCGCGCCACCGAACTGGCGCTGGTTCACCGCTTGGTTGTGGTGGGTCGTCTGCGCGTACCGCTCGAAGCGGGCGAGCATCGCCCGGTGCCCGATGACGCGCGGCGGCGCCTGCCCCTCGACGAGGAACGCCTCGAGACCGTACGCGTGGTCGACGTGGCCGTGCGTGTAGATCGCGGTGTGAACGGGCGCCGAGGTCGCCTCGCGAATCTCCTTCGCGAGGTGCGGACCGAACACGATGGTCCCTGTGTCGACCAGCACGAGCCCGTCGTCGGTCTCGAAGGCAGTCACGCCACTCAGCAGCGAGGCGAACCAGGTGCGCTCGGCGACCTCGACCGGCCCTCCGTTCCAGAACATGGCCGCCTCGAGCGGCGGTCGGTTGCGATTGCGAGCAAACCGCTCCGTTGGGTTCTCCGCCACGACGTCCCCCTGATCGGTCCGGGTCGAACAGCCATTTGACTACATTCCGGGCAATGCCGTTCGATCCGATCGTCGCCGAGACCACCGCCGTCGCCGAGCACCGCGAGCCCGTCATCCCGCACACCGAGCAGGCGACAGCAGCACGTGCACGAATCGACGCCTACCGCGCGCAGCACGGACGCAACCCGAACTTCTGCTGGATCCTCTTCGATGATGTCGGCTGGGGTGATTTCGGTTGCTACGGCGGTGGCGTCGCGGTCGGTGCTCCGACGCCGAACATCGACAAGCTCGCTCGGGAAGGCCTGCTCCTCACGTCGTGCTACTCCGAGCCGTCGTGCAGCCCGTCGCGCGCGACGCTCATGACCGGTCGACTCCCGATGCGTCACGGGCTGTTGCGGCCTCCGATGTACGGCGAACCCGGTGGCCTGCAGGGCGAGATCACGATCGCCGCGCTGCTCGCCGACGCGGGCTACACGACCCAGGCGGTCGGCAAGTGGCACATGGGTGAGAACCAAGAGTCGCAGCCTCAGCACGTCGGGTTCGACGACTTCTACGGGTTCCTCTCGGTCTCCGACATGTACACGGAGTGGCGCGACCCGTACTTCTTCCCCGAGATCGCGTACTCGGAGGAGCGCACGAAGTGGATCGAGAACCAACCATTCAACAAGTGCTTCGTGCACGCGAACGCGGGGCGGTGACATCGAGGACGTCGAAGAGGTCACGATCCCAGTGCTCTCCACGCTCGACGACAAGTGGGCGGCGTACTCGGAGGACTTCATCCGCGGGATGGCCGGCGCGGACGCGCCGTGGTTCCTCTACCACAACACTCGCGGCGCGCACTTCGACAACTACCCACTCGAGAGGTTCCTCGGGTCGTCGCCGGCGAAGCACCCCTACAAGGACACGATCATCGAGC
This sequence comes from uncultured Acidimicrobiia bacterium, assembly GCA_963720675.1. Taxonomy (GTDB): domain Bacteria; phylum Actinomycetota; class Acidimicrobiia; order IMCC26256; family PALSA-555; genus JALHSW01. The sequence goes on from CAVRGH010000010.1 coordinate 1,789,184, forward strand.
TCGACGACATTGTCGGTCGTCTGGTCGGCGCGCTGCGCGACACCGGCCAGCTCGAGCACACGATGATCTTCCTGTCGTCCGACAACGGGCCAGAGATGGAGACGTGGCCCGACGCGGCATACACGCCGTTCCGGTGTGCGAAGGGGTCGACGTGGGAGGGGGGCGTGCGCGTCCCCGCCATCTTCACGTGGCCGGGGATGATCGAGGCCGACCACTCGTCAGACGGCCTGTTCAACTTCTCCGACCTGTTCCCGACGATGCTCGCACTCGCCGGCGCCGAGGCGTCAGTCCCCGACGACCGCTTCATCGACGGCATCGACCAGTCGGGATTCCTGCTCGCGCCCGACGGCCGATCCCACCGGAAGTACCACTACTACTGGCTGCAGACGATGTTCTCGGCCGTGCGATGCGGCGAGTACAAGCTGATGATCGCGTCGATCTCCGACGACGACCGCGACGTCGCGACCTCGGGTGGCTTCAGCGGGGTCGAACAGAAGTACCCGTACGGGCGCCTGTACAACCTCTACCTCGACCCGAAGGAGACGCACAGCTACCTGATCCGGAAGCTCGCCTACCTCGAGGCGTTCACGACCGGCATCGGCAAGCACCTGCGCACCTTCGGCAAGTACCCGCCGAAGAACGCGATGGCCGCCCGGAGCTGACCGGTCGCTGTCGGGTCAGGCCTTGACGGCCGACTCGATCGCACCGACGAGCGCCGGGTCCTCGGGCTCGACCTGAGGCGCGAATCGCGCGATCACCGCACCGTCACGACTCACCAGGAACTTCTCGAAGTTCCACCGGATGTCACCATCGACACCCTCGGCGTCGGCGGTCTTCTCGAGCTCCTCGTAGAGCGGATGCTTCGTGTCGCCGTTCACCTCGATCTTCTCGAGGAGCGGGAACGTGACGCCGTAGGTCGTCGAGCAGAACGTCTGGATCTCCTCGGCCGAGCCCGGCTCCTGCTCCAGGAACTGGTTGCACGGCACGCCGATGACCGTGAAGTCCTGGTCGGCATACTGCTTCTGGATCTTCTCCAGCCCTTCGTACTGGGGCGTGAGTCCACACTTCGACGCGACGTTGACGACGAGGGCGACCTTGCCCTGCTGCTCGGCCAGCTTGCCGGGGGTGCCGTCGAGACCTGCGATCGGGATGTCATACACGGACACGGGTGCCTCCTCGGAGCGAATCGGCATCAAGTTAGCCCGGTGCGTCGGCCCCTTCGAACGCCCACGTGCTGGCGAGGCTCATCCGGATCAGCGCGACCTCGTCCGGTTCGGCCGCCGGCGTGGATCCCTCGGCGACGAGCCACTCGGCGACCACGCGATGCGCGTCGACCTCGACCGTCTCGAGGCGAGCGCGTCGGTCGACACCCTGCGCCATCGCCTCGAGGCCGCTGCGTTCGCCCCGGGCCAGGAGGCCCGGGGAGCCGGGGTGGTCGGGATCGAGGAGGCCGGGCACCGAGGTGCTCAGAGTGCATCGAACCCGGTCACCGTCGACCGAGACGTCGCGCTCGAACCCCGGCGGGAGGTCAGGCTGCAGCGCCAGCACCGCCGCGACGCCGGCCGCGCCGCCGTCTCGCACACCGAGGCGATCTGCGAGCCGCTCGCTGGTGAGCCAGGCAACACCGACCCAGTGCTTCGCGAGCATCATGCGCACGACGTCAGGATCGAAGCGCGACGTGAGCGCCAGCTCGGCTGCGCTCACGAGCAGGTGTGACTGCATCTGGAACTCGCGGGCGACTGCCGCCAGCGCACTGTTCGAGAGCGCGGTGAGGCGGAACCCGGGGTCGAACTCGCCTCGGTAGTCGACCATGCCTTCGGGCGCCGGTTCCGCGGCCCGCTCGTTCGCCACGGACGCGAGCGGGAGCTCGCCGACCTGTTGCGTGAGCGCCGCGGGCCCGACCGGGTCGTTCTCCGGATCGATGACGATCGTCCAGTGACAGTGCGGATGCCGTTCGGTCGGCGTCCGCGGCGGACGGTGGATGGGCCGAATACGCGCCCGCGGATTGGTCGCGTACGCGGTCGCGTCGAACGTCGGATCCTCGATCGTGTGGCACATCCCGAAGACGCGTTCCTCGCCGAACGGCTCGGCGTCGAGGAGAGCACCGCAATGGTTCAGCCAGAACTCTGCGTGGTGCTCGTCGATCAGCTTGTACGCCACCGACATGTACTCATGCACGAAGCCGACGTCGAGCTGCAGCGCCTTCATGATGGCCGGGACGCCGTCGCCCTCGATGCCCATCAGCGAGCGCATGCGCCCGGTGTAGATCGGGCTCGCGCCCATCCAGAGGTCGATGGCGACGTCGTTCATCTCGTCGAACCCGCCGGTCTGGAGCACGACCTGCGGGAGCAGCCCGCGGTTCACGAGCATGCCGAGGAGCATGTACTCGTGCGCCACCCGGACGAGCTGCGGTCGGTCGAGCTCCTCGAGTGCGGTCGATGGGGCCGATGTGGTCATCGGTTCGCCTTGAATCGTCCGCCGGTCATCTGCTTCCAGGTCTCGACGTCGCGCTCGTCGGCGGGCCGACCGACACGCGTGACGGTGTCGACGTCGCCGGCCTCGGTGCGCAGCGCACCGACGGTGCAGTCTTCCCGCGCACGGGTGGCGAACGGGTCGAACTGGAAGTGGCGCATGGCGTTCTCGTGGCTGATCTTGTTCACCGTGGCGTCGTCGACGCCACGCATCAGCTCTTCGAGCTTCTCGGGCGCCATCGGCCAGAAGCTGTCGGAGTGCGGGTAGTCGGACTCCCAGCACAGGTTGTCGACGTTGAACTCGTCGAGCAGCTTCACGCCGACCCTGTCGTTGATGAAGCAGCAGATGATGCGCTCGTGGAACAGCTCGGTCGGCCGTAGCCCTTGCGGTAGCTCGTGACGCATCCACCCGTTGTGGCGGTCGAGCGTGTGCTCCACGCGGGCGAGGAAGTAGGGGATCCACCCGATGTCGCCCTCGCTGAGCGAGAAGCGCAGGTCCGGGAAGCGGTTCCAGAAGTCGGCCCAGAGCAGGTCACCGAGCGTGTAGATCGCCATCGCGGACGAGAGCTGCATCGGGACCGGCGGTGGGGCGTCGGGACCGGTCGATGCCGCCTTCGACGACGACCCGATGTGGCAGCACAGCACGGTGGAGGTGTCGACGCAGGCTGCGAACAGCGGGTCCCACGCATCGGTGTGGATGCTCGGCATGCCGAGGCCCAACGGGTTCTCCGAGAAGGTCACCGCATGGCAGCCCTTCGCGGCGAGGCGTCGCACCTCGACCGCCGCCGCCTCGACGTCGAACAGGGGGAGGATCCCGCAGGGGATGAAGCGATCGGGATGCGCGCCGCACCACTCGTCGATGTGCCAGTCGTTGTAGGCGCGGATCATGACGAGGTTCGTGTCTCGGTCGGGTCCCTGGTTCAGGATCTGTCCGGCGAAGCCCGTCCAGTTCGGGAAGTTGAGCCCGGCGAGCTGACCACCGGCGGACATGTCGCGCACACGCTCGTCGACCTGGTAGCAGCCGGGCCGCATGTCCTCGTAGCGGGTCGGGTTCACGTTGAACATCTCGGGTGGCTTGCCCGCGACCGCGTTCAGCCCGAGGTTCCGGCCCGGGATCTCGCCGTAGTACCACTGCTGGGACCCGTCGTCCTGTTCTCGCACGACCGGCATCGCTGCGCGGTATGCCGCCGGGACGTGCGCGTCGAACATGTCGGCGGGCTCACAGATGTGGTCGTCGACGGAGATGAGGATGAGGTCGGCGGCGTTCACGGTCGCGGATGGTAGGGCGGACCTGGCGAGACCGCAGGTCGCCGGTGGACACCCACGGACCGATCGTCGAGCGAGCGGCTGGCTGTGGCCCCACAGCAGGGCCACTTCCCCAATGGTCCCCGACGAATCCCCCCGAAGGGACTGCCGAGCGCGGACCTCCTGAGTACCGTCGGGGTGTGCTCCCGAACGCCTCCGCGATCCACCCCCTCACCGAGGAGCGACTCATCGTGGCCCGACATCCCCGATGAGCGATGCAGACACCCTCCCGCGCCGCGCGACGGGGTGGGTCGCGTCGGTGATCGGCCCTCGCGCACGCGTCGTCGACGTCCGCGCACTCACGGACGCGACTTCGTCGGTCGTCCACGCGATCGACGTCGAGGACGCGGTCGGTCCACCACGCCAGCTCGTGCTTCGCCGGTACATCGATCCAGAAGCGTTGGAGCGCGAGACGGACGCGGTGACGCGCGAAGCACGTGTCCTCGAGGCATTGCGAAAGAGCCCGGTGCCGGCGCCAGGCCTGGTAGCCGCCGACCCCACTGCCATGAGCTGCGACGTTCCCGCACTGCTGATGACCCGACTCAACGGTCGGCCCCGAGCGAAGTCGCGCGACCTCAGTGCCTTCGCCCGTTCCCTCGCAGAACCCTTGGCGGCGATCCACGCGGTCGACGTCCCGGTGGACGCCGACTTCCCGACCTATCGGCAGTACTCGACCCCTGGGGAGGTGACTCCACCCGCATGGACCCGACATCCGCAGGCATGGGAGCGCGCGATCGAGCGCCACGCCGCAGGTCCACCGGAGCATGCGCCCGTCTTCATCCACCGCGACTACCACCCGCTCAACGTCCTCTGGACCGGCGCTCGAGTGACGGGCATCGTCGACTGGGCGTGGTCGTGTGCCGGGCCGGCGATGGTCGACGTCGCCCACTGCCGACTCAACCTCGTGCTGGGCCCGGGCGTCGAGGCCGCCGACTCGTTCCTGGCCGCGACCGGCGATCCGTCCGCCTACGACCCGGCGTGGGACCTGCTGGACGCAGTCGACGCGCTGCCCGACCTCACCGACGGGCCGTCCGCGCTCACCCGCCTCGACGATTGGGTCGCCGCCCGAGTCGCGGCTACGGGCTGACCCCTTCCGTCGTATCCCACCTGACGACGTCGAATCGACCTGCGACGCCGACTCAGACGTTCGCGGCGAGCGCGTCGATCGTGTCGAGGTGCGGCCCGCGCTCGTCCTCGTCGAGGAAGCTCGCGAGGAACGAGTTCTTGGCGAGCTGGAGAAGCTCGTCGCGTGTCAGGCCCAGGGCGTCGGTGCTGGCGGCGTAGTTCTCGGCGACGTAGCCGCCGAAGTACGCGGGATCATCCGAGTTGATCGTCACGCGGAGACCGCGGCGGAGCAGCGCTGCCAGGTCGTGATCGGCGAGCGTCGGGAACACTCTGAGCTTGACGTTGGACAGCGGGCAGACGGTCAGCGGCATTGCCTCCGCCACCAGCCGGTCGACCAACGCGTCGTCCTCGATACACCGGACGCCGTGGTCGATCCGCGCAACGTGCAAGAGGTCGAGCGCCTGCCAGATGTAGTCGGGAGGGCCCTCCTCTCCGGCGTGCGCGACCGTGAGGAAGCCCTCGCTCCGGGCGCGGTCGAAGACGTCGCGGAACTTCTCCGGCGGATGACCGACCTCGGCCGAGTCGAGCCCGACGGCCACGATCGCGTCGCGGTGCGGGAGCGCCTGTTCGAGCGTGATCATCGCGGCCTCGGCCGTCTGGTCTCGCAGGAAGCACAGGATCAGGCGGGACGTGATCCCGAGATCGCGCTCCGCGCCTTCGAGCGCGGCGGTGATGCCGTCCACGACCGTCGCGAACGGCACACCTCGATCGGTGTGCGTCTGGGGATCGAAGAAGATCTCGGCATGGCGCACCCCGTCGGCCGCGGCGCGATCGAGGTACGCGCGCGTGAGATCGGCGAAGTCGCGCTCGTGGAGGAGCACCTGGCACCCGGCGTAGTAGATGTCGAGGAACGACTGGAGATCCTCGAACACGTAGGCGTCGCGCACCGCCGCGACGTCCGGGTATGGCAGCGTGACACCGTTGCGGGACGCCAACTCGAACATCATCTCCGGCTCGAGGGTTCCCTCGATGTGGAGGTGGAGCTCGGCCTTGGGCAGCTCGCGGAGGAACTCGAGGTCGGCCGGGGTCACCATCGCGTGATGATGGCACGCTTGCGTAGCATCCGAGGAGATGACCTGGAACCCCGGACCGCGCCCCGCGTGGGTTCAGCACGCGATCGACGGCGAGGGCGGGCCGGTCTACGACCGCGCCAAGGAGCCGTTCGACGTCGACGAGCTCGTCGCGGAGGCCCGGCTCCGGGCCGGGACCGACGACCTCGACGGCGACTCGTTTCGAGAACCCCTCGAGGTGTTCACCCGGTCCCTCGACGAAGAGGCCGACCTCCATGTCGTAGGACGCTGGCGAGTGCGGGAGGTCATCCTGCGCGGCCTCGAGAACCGCCTCCGGATCACCGAGGCGGTTCGCCGCGACCCTGATATCACCGACGAGAGCATCGTGCAGCCGTTGATCGTCTGCGGCAGCCCGCGCGCCGGCACGTCCCTGCTCCACCAGCTCCTCGCACTCGACCCCGCAGCGCGGGCGCCGCTGGCCTGGGAGTACTGGTGCCCAGCGCCCCCGCCGCTCGGCATCGGCATCACCGATGATCCCCGCATCGCGCTCGCCGACCGCGACGTCCGGCTGTCCGCGGCACTCGAACCGGGGTTCGACGGCATCCACCAGCAGGGCGCGCTGCTCCCCCGCGAGGACGCCTCGTCGATGATCGTCGACTTCCGTTCCGACGTGCTCGGCGCGCACTACCCCGTCCCTGCGTACCGCGCGTGGTTCGACGCAGCCGATCTGCAGTCCGGGTACCGATGGTTCCGGCGCACGTTGCAGGTGCTCCAACGCAGCACCGAACCTCGTCGTTGGGTGCTCAAGCAACCCGGACACATGGCCGTGCTCCCCACACTGCTCGCGACGTACCCGGACGCCCACATCGTCGTGTGCCACCGGGACCCGCTCGAGATGCTGAGCTCGGTCACCAGTCTGCTGGCGACGTTGCAATGGGCTCACTCGAACGCGGTGGACTACCCGGCGCTCGCGCGTCAGCAGGCCGACTACTACCACCGCGTCCTCACGCGCCTCGTCGGCTTCTGTCGCGACGGAATCGTCGACCCCGCCCGCCTCGCCCACGTGCACTTCGCCCGGCTCAACGACGAACCGGCGGAGACAGTCCGCTCGATCTATGAACGCTTCGGTCAGCCGACGCCTGGCTGACCAACCCGAGCAGATCGCGGACCTCCTCGCGGCACGCCCGCGCGGGCGGCTCGGAGGCCACGACCACTCGTGGGACGACCTCGGTCTGGACCTCGATGCCGAACGATCCCGCTTCGCGGAGTACCAGGAGTTCTTCGGCGTCCCGTCGGAGTCCGTCGCATGAGCGACGACGTGGCTGCACGATCCCGTCCTCAGCGGGGAAGCCTGGCGTGCGTTCTGCGACCGACTCGCAGCGCTCGGCGAGCGCATCCTCGAGCCGGACTTCCCTGCGTCGCCGCACGCCCGCGCCGAGGGCTTCCGCCACCTGGCGACCCAGACGATCGCCTGGCTGAGCTGGGCCGTGGGGTACGCGGACGTCGAGCACCCTGCGTTCTTCCGTCAGAACGATCTCGTCGTCCGCTGGGGTGGACCGAGCGTCGACCAGACCACTCGCCGTGCCCGGCTCGAACCTGGCGGCGTGTACCGCATCTCCGGCCACATGGGTGCCTGCGAGGACTTCATCCTCACGCTCAAGGACGGCGACATGCACGAGGGTCGCTACGGGATCCTCACCGAGGTGACGGCGTCCGAGCTCGGCCTCCACGCGGGCCACGAGCTCGCGATCACGATCAGTGCAGACGCGGCCGATTGCCGGAGCGGCGACCAATGGGTCGAGCTGCCGATCGGCACCACCCTGTGCAACATCCGGGAGTACTACTTCGACTGGCGGCCACTGCCGCCCGCGCTGCTCACGATCCAGCGCGTCGACACCGCGGGCACCGCGACCGGGCCCCTCGATCCGGCGCGGGTCGGCGAGATGCTCGACGCCGCCGCGACGATGCTCGAGCACTCGATCGTCTACTGGAACGACTGGATCGAGGAGCAGCGGGCTCGGATCGGCACGAACGTGCTCAGCGCGCCAGGTGCGAGCGCGGGAGGTTCGAGCCGGATCGTCTATGGGTTCGGCTTCTTCGATCTCGCCGACGACGAGGCATGGCTCATCGAGACCGACGCGCCCGACGCCGATGCGTTCGACTTCCAGCTCTACAGCCTCGCTTGGTTCGAGACGCTCGACTTCCCGAACCGGGTGACGAGCCGCAACCACACGCAGACCGCGATCGACAGTGACGGGCGCATCCGTCTTGTCGTCGCCCACCGAGATCCGGGCGTCGCGAACTGGATCGACACCGAGGGTCGGCAGGAGGCGATGTTCACCTACCGGTGGATCAAGACGCGGTCGACTCCCACGGCCACCGCACGGGTCGTGAAGCTCTCGGAGCTGGACAGCCTCCTGCCGGCCGACACGGCCCGAGTCGATGCCGAGGAGCGCAGGCGCGAGATCATCCGGCGCCAGGCGCACATCGCCTGGCGCTATCGGACCTGAGCGTCAGCGCGCCGCGTTCTCCGTCGCCGGGGGCATGTCGCAAGTCACGGCGAGCGGGTTGCCCGTTCAGGCGGGGGAGAGAGCGCCCGATACTCCCCCGTGGTCCCGAGAGCGGTGTGGTCCGACGCGACGTTCGTCGCGGCCGCGGCGCTCAGCGTCACCTGGTGGATCCCCCAGCTCGTGCGGTCGTTCCGGCGCGGTTCGGCGGGGGTTTCGTCGTACACGTGGGCGATCTCCAGCGCGAACTTCCTGCTGTGGGCGAGCCGGTCCGCGATCGCGGGCGAGGTGCCCGTCGCCGCAGTCGAGCTCGTCCAGGCCGCCGGATCCGGCGCGATCGTCGCGCGGGCCGGCATCACACGGAAGGTCGTTGTGGTCGCGGGCGCCGTCGCCGGTCTCCTCGCGGTCACGCATGTGTGGGATCGCCTCGCGACCTATGTGGCGATCGGCGCGTCGTTCGTGGTGCGGCTCCCGCAGCTCTGGTCGCTGCTCCGCGAGCAAACCGGACGTCCGAACCAGGTCTCGGGCGCCACCTGGGTGATGTCGACCGCCGCCAACGGCTGCTGGGTGCTCTGGGCCGTCATGAACGGCCACCCGTACTTCGGCACCGGCTCGGCGATCGCGATGGTGATGTCGTTGGCCATCGCCGCAGCGGCCCGGCACACGCGAGGCTGTTCGGATGACGGTGACGATCCGGCCCGAGCAGCAGGCCGACTACAGGGCGATCGCGAGGGTCGTGGCCCGCGCGTTCGGCTCGCCGGCTGAGGCGACCCTCGTCGAGGCGATCCGCGCATCGCCCGAGTACGTCGCCGAGCTCGCGCTCGTCGCACTCGAGGGCGACCGGGTCGTCGGGCACGTGATGATCAGCGGTGCCGTCCTGGTCGCGGGTGACGGCCCCCGCCCGATCGCGATGCTGTCACCCCTCGCGGTCGAGCCGTCGCTCCAGCGACGGGGCATCGGTGCCGCCCTCGTGCGCGCCGTGACCGGGCGGGCGGAGGACCGCGGCGACCCGCTCGTGATCCTGGAGGGCGACCCCGCGTACTACGGACGCTTCGGGTTCGAGCACGCAACGCCGCTCGGCATCGACATCCACCTCCCGTCCTGGGCGCCTCCAGAGGCGGCGCAGGTGCTCCGGCTCCCGAGCTACAGCCCGACGCTCCGGGGTCGGGTCGTCTACCCACCGGCGTTCGATCAGTTCGCCGGCGAGTGACGGTCGCACCTCGTCAGGTGCGGAGCACCGGCGCGCAGTCAGACCCACCGCCGGTCGCCGGCCGGTGCAGGACCGCGCCGGTCGGCTGCACCGTGACCAGGTTGTCCCCGTCCCCGGTGCCACTCGTCGAGGTGACGGTGCCGTCGACGATCAGGGAGTAGTCACCGGGGGACTTCGGCGCCCAGAGCAGGCTCACCGACCGCCGGGCCGCCGCATTGGCCGTCGTTCGATTCCCCGCGCCGACGACGATGTCGTCGCCCTGCCAGTCGATCGCGACCGAGACGCAGTGCGGTCGCCCGTCCTCGGAGACCGTGAGCAGGTACGGCGCGGCCTCGAAACCTCTGATCTCGGCGCGCAGTCGCTCCAGGGAGACCGGGATGCTCACGATCGCGAGGGTACTCAGCGTCCCGCGTGGGCTCGACCGCTCGCTCCGCCATCCTCAGCGTTGCACGCGCCCGGTCTCGTCGCCGATGACCTGCTCGAGGAAGCGGCGGATCGCCTCGTTCGCCTGTGTCCGCCACCCGACCGCCAGCCGAGCGACCGGCGTCTCCGGCGATGCCCTACGGCCCAGGCCCTCGTTGACCTCGACGAACGCGGCCAGCTGCCGGCGCGCGAGCGGTGCGAGCGGCTCCCCCCGCCGCGCGAGGAGACCGAGCTTGACGAGCAGGACCGCGCGCACGTCCCTCGGGTGCTCGACCGGTTGCTCGAGCCAGCGTCGCAGCCGGGCGCGGCCGCCGCGAGTCGGCGCGATCACCGTTCGGTGGGGCCCCTGATCGCCGGGTTCCACCGATCGGGTCTCGGCGAGACCGAGCTCGAGGAGGTGATCGATCGCCCGGTAGACGAGCGGGCGGCGCACGGTCCAGAGCTGTCCCAGCTCGGCGTCGCGCCCCAGCTCCTTGGCGACCGCGAAGCCGTGCCGGGGCTCTTCGGAGAGGACACCGAGGACGACCCAGTCGGTGAGGGAGATCGCGAGGGGCGTCGGGGCAGGCACCGGCTCGACCTTTCCACTGCGGACCACGCCGCCGGCGGCGACCGAATAGTCTCATCCAGACTAGTGCCGCCAGCAAGAGGTCCCCGTGCGCAGCAGGATCCGGGTCATCGTCCACCTCGGCGTGGTGCTCGTCGCCGGCACGATGTTCGCGAACCCGGTCGGTGCTGCGTCGGCCCCGACGGCGGCGAAGCCCACCGGTGAGATCACCGTGTCGGCCGCGGCGTCGCTGACCGACGCGTTCCACCGGATCGGTGCGCGGTTCGAGAAGCGGTACGAGGGAACCGACGTCACGTTCAACTTCGACTCGTCCTCTGCACTCGTGCTCCAGGTCCAGAGCGGCGCCCCCGTCGATGTCTTCGCATCGGCCGACGAATCCAACATGGCGAAGCTCGTCGACGGTGGCCAGGTGCGCACGAAGCCGGTCGACTTCGCCAGGAACGAGCTCGAGATCGCGACGAAGCCCGGGAACCCGACGAAGATCAAGAACCTCGCCGACCTCGACACCCAGGGCGTGGTCGCGTTGTGCGCCGCAGAGGCTCCGTGCGGGAGGTACGCAGATGCCGCGCTCGACGCGGCCGGTGTGGCGATCCCCACCGACCACATCACCCGAGCGACCAACGCCAAGGCGACCCTGACCGCGGTCGCGACGGGCGATGCCGACGCGGCCATCGTCTACGTGACCGACGTGAGGACGGCCGGATCGACCGTCAGCGGCGTCGTGATCCCCGACTCGCAGAACCAGATCGCGATCTACCCGATCGCACCCCTTGCGGATGCGGCCAATCGGACCACCGCGAAGGCCTTCGCCAGGTACGTTGCGTCTCCTGCCGGTCAGAAGGTCCTCGCGAAGTACGGCTTCCTTGCCCCGTGACGAGGTGAGTCCTCCACCGCGCCCGCGGCGGCGCGCGCCGATCTTCGTCGTGCTCGTCGCCTCGATCGCAGTGGCCTTGTTCGCGCTCCCCCTGCTCGGTCTGCTCCAGCGAACACCCTGGTCGCAGGTCTGGACCGACCTGTCGTCCGAGCAGTCGCGTGACGCGCTGCGCCTGTCCCTCGTCTGCTCGCTCTGGGCGACCGTGCTGTCGATCGTGCTCGGCGTCCCGCTCGCATGGTTGTTGGCGCGGGTCGAGTTCGTCGGGCGCCCGCTCGTCCGGGCCCTGGTGCTGCTCCCGATGATCATCCCGCCAGTCGTCGGAGGAGTGGCGCTCCTGTTCGCGTTCGGCCGGTCCGGCCTCGTCGGCGAGCAGCTCTATGACTGGTTCGGTATCCAGTTCACGTTCAACACATCGGGCGCGATCCTCGCCGAGACCTTCGTCGCCATGCCGTTTCTCGTCATCACCGTGGAAGCCGGTCTCCGATCGGTCGACACCCGGTACGAGGATGCCGCGGCGACGCTGGGTGCGGGGAGGTGGACGACGTTCCGGCGCGTGACCCTCCCCTTCGATCGCGCCATCGCTGATGGCGGGGGCGGCGCTGGCGTGGGCGCGCGCGCTCGGCGAGTTCGGCGCGACGATCACGTTCGCCGGCAACATCCAGGGCCGGACCCAGACGATGCCGCTCGCCGTGTACCTCGCGCTCGAGTCGCGGCCCGAGAGCGCGATCGCCCTCAGCCTCGTCATGGTCGCGATCTCCATCGTGGTGCTGGTCAGCCTTCGCGACCGCTGGTTCCCTACCCCAGCGGCGGCATGAGCCTCGACGCGCGCTTGCGCGCCCGGCTCGGTGAGCTCGACCTCGATGTCGAGCTGCGCGCATCCGCCGAAGAGGTCGTCGCGATCATCGGTCCGAACGGCGCGGGCAAGACCACGATCCTGCGGATCCTCGCCGGGCTCCTTCGACTCGCCGACGGCCGCGTCGAGCTCGATGGAGCACTGCTCGACGATCCCGCCACCGGCGCCTACGTCGTCCCCGAGCGACGCCCGATCGGCGTCGTGTTCCAGGACTACCTCCTGTTCCCGTACCTGAGCGCCCGGGACAACGTCGCCTTCGGGCTCCGCAACCGCGGGGCCTCCAAGCGCGACGCCCGGAGAAGCGCGGACGAGTGGCTCGAGCGTGTCGGGCTCACCGACCGAGCCACGAGCAAGCCGGCCCAGCTCTCCGGCGGCCAGGCGCAACGGGTCGCGCTCGCCCGCGCCCTGGCGACCAGCCCGCGGCTCCTGCTCCTCGACGAGCCGCTCGCTGCGCTGGATGCAGGAACCCGTGCGGAGATCCGCCGCGAGCTGCGCCGCCACCTCGACGAGTTCGCCGGCATCCGACTCATGGTGACCCATGATCCGGTCGACGCGGCGACGCTCGCCGACCGGCTGATCGTGGTCGAACACGGGCGCGTGTCGCAGACGGGCTCGGTGAGTGAGGTGAGCGCGCATCCTCGTTCCGAGTACGTGGCGCAGCTCGTCGGCCTCAACCTGTACCGGGGCGACGCAGCCCGCGGATCGATCTCGATCGCCGGCGGCGGAGTGCTCGAGACCGGCGACTCGCAGCTCGACGGGAGCGTCTTCGCCGCGGTCAACCCGCGGGCGGTCGCGCTCTATCGAACCGAGCCTGATGGCAGCCCTCGCAACCGCTGGCAGGGCACGGTCACCGACCTCGACGTCCTGGCCGACCGCGTGCACGTCCGCCTCGACGGCACGGCCCCGGTCATCGCCGAGATCACGTCGACCGCCGCGGACGAACTCGGGATCGAACCCGGCGTGCAGCTCTGGAGCGTGATCAAGGCGACCGACGTCCGCGTGTACCCGGCCTGAGGCGACTCGAGCTACGGGATGTGGACGCCGGAGATCGCCCGGGCGATGACGAGGCGCTGGATCTCGGAGGTGCCTTCGAAGATCGTGTAGATCTTCGAGTCGCGGTGCCAGCGCTCGACGGGGTACTCGCGGGTGTAGCCGTAGCCACCGAGGATCTGGATCGCCTCTTCGGTGACCTTGACCGCGACCTCACCGGCCTTGAGCTTGCTCATCGAGCCTTCGCCCGCAGTGAACGGCTTCTTGTTCGCGGCCATCCAGCAGGCGCGCCATACGAGCAGACGCGCCGCGTCGATCTCCATGTGCATGTCGGCGAGCTTGAACGCGATCCCCTGGTTCTCGATGATCGCCTTCCCGAACGCCTTGCGCTCCTTGGCGTAGTCGAGCGCGTACTCGTACGCAGCTCGTGCGATGCCCAACGCCTGCGCACCGACGAGCGGGCGGCTGGCCTCGAACGTGGCCATCGCGGCCTGCGTCTTGGTGGACTTACCCTCACGCACGCGGGCGAGACGGGCGTCGAGCTTCTCCTTGCCGCCGAGCAGCTGCGAGCCAGGGATGCGCACGTCGTCGAGGATCACCTCGGCGGTGTGGCTGGCACGGATGCCGTGCTTCTTGAACTTCTGGCCCTGGCTCAGGCCCTTCGTGTTCGGGCCGATCACGAAGCTCGCTTGACCGCGCGCCTTGAGCTCGGGTTCGACCGCGGCGACGACGACGTGCACGTCGGCGATACCGCCGTTCGTGATCCACGTCTTGGTGCCGTTGATGACCCACTCGTCCTTCGCCTCGTCGTAGACGGCGCGCGTGCGGAGATTGCTGACGTCGCTGCCGGCGTCGGGCTCGCTCACCGCGAACGCACCAAGCGCGATCTTCTCCGGGGTGCCGAAGCACTGCGGCAACCACTCGCCCCACTGCTCGGGCGTGCCGTTCGCCATGATCCCGGTGACCGCGAGGGTGCTGCCGACGATGGCGAGGCCGATCCCCGCGTCACCCCACGACAGCTCCTCGAGCGCGAGGGCGAGCATGAGACCGGCGGGATCCGCGGTCGCGTTGGCGAAGAACTCGAGCGAGTAGAGGCCGACCTTGGCCGCCTCCTCGATGATCGGCCACGGGGTCTCCTCCCGCTCATCCCACTCGTGGGCCGCGGGGCGGATGACGTTCTCCGCGAAGTCATGGACCCACTTCTGGATCTGGAGCTGGTCTTCGTTGAGCTCGAGCGAGAAGTCCGCCACGGCTGCCTCCTGGGGGGATGCGAAGGGGGCCGACACAGGGGGATCGGCCGGTCCCCCTATGTTACCCGCTGGTAACCCAGGATGTCGACATCGGGAGCGCCGAGCGCAGCCGGCGATGGGGCGGGCCCGCGGGCTAGGGCCCGCTCGTGGAGGACGTGGTCGCCGGCGGGAAGTTCCCGGTGACCTGGATCGACTTGGAGACCTTCTGGTTGTTGGTCCCCGTCGCCTGGAGGGCGTACGTGTGCTGGGTCGGAGCCGGCCCCGCACCGCACGCGAACGGCACCTGCTGCTGCCCCGACGGGCCGTATGTGCCGTAGGCCCCGCCCCCGTCGATGCTGATCGTGACGCTCTGCGCGTTCTGGGTCGACCAGGTCAGGACCACGTTGGCCGTCCCCGGACAGCTCACCGGGTTCTGGCTCACCGTGAACTGGTTGATCTGCGGACCGGCGGGCGCGGTGGCTGCGGTGGTCGAGGTCGACGACGACGAGGTCGTGCTGCTCGAGCTGGTCGTCGAGCTGGAGCTGCTCGTCGAGGTCGTGTCCGTCCCGTTGTCCCCGCCACCGCTGGCGAGCAGGGCGATGATCACCCCCACGATCAGGCCGAGGACCAGGACGCCGCCGGCGATCAACCACAGCTTGCGCCGATCCCCGTCTTCATCCTCGGGACCGACCGGGCCCTCGGGTCCACCCGGGCCACCCCCGGCGCCGCCGTAGCCGGGCTGCACCGGGACCGTCGGGTCGCCGTAGCCGGGCTGCACCGGGACGGTGGGATCCCCGCCCGTCGGCGGGCCCTGCTGGGGCACCGGCATCGTGGGATCGGGGTTCTGCGGGTAGGTCATGACGTGCCCTTCCGGGGGTGCGGTCGGCGCGGAGCCGTGCTGGAGGCGGGTTTCGGCGATGGTTCCGCCAGGAACGGGGCGGCGGTTCAGGCGGACGGTAGTGGACGGTGCCCCCGCGCGCGGAAGGCCGGGCGCGACGACGCCCGCCGGGGTGGACCGCGGCGGGCGTCGTGCGGCCGGGCCGACCGTCCCGGCAGGCGTCCCGGGGGAAGGACGGGGCCGGGAACCACGGCCGGGCGATCAGCCGGCGGACGGAGCCGGTGCCCCGGTCTGGAAGCGCTTCGGCACGTTGTTCACCAGGCGGTCGGAGAGCTCGGGGATGCGCTCCTTGGCCTTGGCGGCCCGCTCCGCGGTGACCTTGCCGTCGGTGACGGCCTGGTCGACGCGGTCGTCGAGCGCCTTGGCGACGGCGTCGACGACCGACTGGGCCGACACGCCCTTCGACTCGGCGAACGCACCGACCGTCTGCCCGCCCTGGACGGCCGCCTTGAGGTCGGAGACCTCGACGCCGATGGTTGTGGCTGCGGCCTCGGCCGCGGTCTTGATCGCTGCCCGACGGACGGCCCTGCGAGTGGCACGGGCCGAGCCCTGATCCTGCGCGGCCGGCGCCTTGTCCGTCGAGCCGCCGTCCGGGGTGTTCCCGGCCGCGAACGCGGTACCGGCGGCACCGAACGTGAGCAGACCGGTCGCCGTGACGGTGGCGAGCATCTTCTTCGCTGAGGTGTTCATCTGGGGGATTCCTCTCCTCGGGGGTACGTACCCCAGAGAACGGCACTCGTGTGAGCGGTCCGTGAAGCCGGTACCAATCCGCGGCCAAGGCCCACCGTCGGCCAGAATGCCCGGGCGATGACGGACCACGAGGACGCCGCCCGATACGCGACCGAGGCCGGGGCCGTGCTCCTCCAGCTGCGCGAGCAGGGAGCCAGTGCGGAGCTCGCCCGCTGGTCGCTCGGCGACGCCGGTGACGTGCTGGCGAACCGCAGGCTGCTCGAGCTGCTCGCCGCGGAGCACGGCGAGGATCGCATCCTCTCTGAGGAGTCGGCCGACGACCCCCGCCGCCTCGAGGCCGAGCGGGTCTGGATCGTGGACCCGCTGGATGGGACGCGTGAGTTCACCGAGACCGGACGGACCGACTGGGCTGTGCACGTCGCGCTCTGGGCGAGTGGCAAGGGACTCGTCGCGGGCGCCGTCGCGCTCCCCGCCCAAGATCGCGTGTTGTGGACCGGCGAACCCTCGGGGATCCCCCCCAACGAGGGACGGCAGCTGCGCGTCGTGGTGAGTCGGTCGCGTCCGCCGGCCGCGGCGCGACGCGTCGCGGACGCGCTCGACGCGGAGCTCGTCGGGATGGGTTCGGCCGGCGCGAAGGCGATGGCGGTCGTCGACGGCGAGGTCGACGCGTACGTGCACGCCGGCGGCCAGTACGAGTGGGACTCCGCCGCGCCCGCCGCGGTCGCCGCGGCATCGGGCTTCCACGTCTCCCGACTCGACGGATCGCCGCTCGTCTACAACCGACGCGATCCGTGGCTCCCGGATCTCATCGTCTGTCGTCCCGAGCTCGCCGAGGCCGTGCTCGCGGCCGCGGCGTCGTGACCGAGACCTTCGAGCTCGTCACCACCGACGACGTCCACCTCGAGCGCGCGGCGCTGGGAGCCCGGGGGCTCACCGCGAGCAACGGTCGTGCTCGTACACGGCTTCGCGGCGTCGAGCAGCGAGGAGAAGGTGGTCGCCGTCGCAGAGCACCTGGCTGGGACCGGGATCACCGTCGTGGCGTACGACGCGCGGGGCCACGGCGCATCGGGGGGCGAGGCGACCCTCGGCGACCTGGAACGGCTGGACGTCGCGGCCGCGGTCGAATCCGTCGCAGTCGAGCCGGTCGTCCTCGTCGGTGCCTCCGTCGGCGCGATCGCGGCGTTGCGCTACGCGGCGAATGCGCCAGGGCGAGCGACCGGCATCGTCACCGTCAGCTGCCCGGCGCACTGGCGGCTCCCCCGCAACTCGCGGGGGCTCGCGTCGGCCCTGATGACCCACACGCCACCGGGGCGATGGGCCGCCCGTCGCTACGTCGGGGTGCGGATCGCGCGTCCGGCACCCCGCCCGTCGCCACCCGTCGACCTCGTCGGCGCCGTCGGGTCACCGCTCACCATCGTGCACGGCGACTCCGATCCGTTCATCCCCGTCTCGGACGCCGAGGCGCTGGCCGCGGCAGCTCGCGACCCGTACCGACTCGAGGTCGTCGAGGGGATGGGGCACGCGTTCGAAGCGCCGTCGATCGCACCGATCGCTCGCGCGATCGACGAGATCCTGGACCTGCGTCTCTGACCCCGGCGGAGCCGGGTGAGAGACGCATCCAGAAAGGGGGGGTCAGGGAGACTCCCACCACCAGGCGAGGCCGGCGAGACCGGCGCCGGTGTGCACCACCATCACCGGGCCGAACTCCCCCACGAACTCCGTCGCCGGCGCGAACTCGTGCACCCGCTCCCGCAGCGCCTCCGCCGTCTCGACCGACAGCGCGTGCAGCGCGGCCACGTGCAGCCGCGCTTCGCCCTCGCCGTCACCCCTGTCCGGCCGCGTCCGCCGCACCATCGCGACGATCCGGTCGAGTGCCGCGTCCTGGCTCAGCGCCGGTCGCAGCCGCAGCACCTTCCCGTCCCGGAACTCGAACAGCGGGTTGATCCCGAGGCGGCGACCCGCCCAGCCGGCGACTCCCGGGACGCGACCGCTCCGCACCAGGTGGTCGAGCGAGGAAAGGGTCGCGACGAGGCGGACCCGCTCGATCACCAGCCGCGCCCGGTCCTGGACCTCGTCGAGGGATGCACCACGCGCCGCCGCCTCGGCCGCCGCGAGCACCACCAGCGCCTCGGCACCGCCCGCGTTCGCCGTGTCGACGACCCGAACCGCACCTCCGACCGACTGCGCCGCGACGAGGGCGGACTGGTGCGTCGCGCTCATCGACGACGCGATCGTCAGCACCAGCGCCGAGTCGTGCTCACGCAGCGAGTCCTTGATGGCGCCCTCGAACTCGCCCGGTGTCGGCGCGGAGGTGGTGACCTGCTCCTCGTCGACGAGCTCCTGCAGGGAGCGCTCGCCCTCGAGCTCGGGCTCGCCCCGCACCGTCAGCCACATCGGGACGACGACGATCCCGTGCCGGGCCACCAGCGCGGGCGGCAGCGCGGCGGCGCTGTCGGTGACGATCGCGACGGTCATGGAGCAGGACTCTCGCGCACTCGGACCAGGGCCGACGACAGGATCACCAGCAGACCCGACGAGAGCAGGACCACCCGGGACGGCTCGAGCTGCCCGACCCAGGGCCAGGTCACGTCCCCGAGCAGGTCCCCGGCCAGGCCGGCGGCGATGGCGGCGAGCCCGAGTCCCAGCCGGATGACCACGTGGAAGGCCGCGAACGCGAGCACCCGCTCGTGGCCGTCGAGGCGGGACTGCAGCGCCCCCATCCCCGACGACAAGGTGAACGCGGCGGCGGCACCGAACGCGGTCGCACCGAGGAACGCGAGCGCCACCGAACCCACCAGGCTGAACACCGCCACCACGCCGCCGATCACCGCGACGCCGAGTCGCGTCTCGGTGAGGGGATCGTGCCCACGCCGGACGTAGAGGACGCCGAGGCCTGCCGCGGCACCGATCCCGAAGAGCGCGATGAGCACACCGAACTCGGCGTCGGACGCGTGCAGCACCTCACGCACGAACACGATCCCGAGTGAGAAGAGCGCACCGAGTCCGAGTGCGACAGCAGCACACGCGGGCATCACCGCCCGCACGAGCGGCAGCTTGAACGCATCGAGGAAGCGGACGTCGTCGGGTACGACCGAGTCATCGGACGCCGCGAGCATGTGGAGTCGGGTGATGAAGAGGAACGACACGAGGAACGTCCCGGCGTCGATCCAGAACACGAGCGCGAAGGGGCGTCCGAAGAGCTCCGAGAACGGCAGCGCCGCCACCGCGGCGAAGAGTCCGGCGCCGAGCGGGATCGTGCCGTACGACGACCCGAGCACGAGGCCGTTCGCGATCGAGAAGTCCTCGGTATCGACGAGGTCGGGGATCGACGAGTCCCGCGCCGGGAGGAACACCAGGCTCGCGACCTCGAGGAGGAACGCGCAGAGGTACACCCACCAGATCGCGCGGATGAACGGCACCGCGGCGATCACCGCGGCGCGCAGCGCGTCCATCGCGAGCATCGTCCGGCGGCGGTCCCAGTGCTTCACCGCGCGGGTCGCGAGTGGCCCTCCCAGAGCGGCGGGGAGCAACCGGAGCGTGAGGATGCCGCCGACCGCGGTGGGCGAGCCGGTGAGCTCGAGCGCGAGCGCCATGAAGGCGACGGTCCCCATCCAGTCGCCGAGGCCCGACACGCCCTGCCCGATCAGCAGATCGCGGAAGCCGCGGCGGCGGAGCAGCTCCCGGACGCTCACGGCATGGACAGATCGGGCTCGCCGGGATCGTGGTCGTACAGCAACCGATAGAGGTACACGCGCCACCCCGGCGTCGCGGGTCGTTCATTACCGACGACGCGCTTCAGGAGCATCGGGACCGCGACCGCACCACCGGCGAGCGCGCCCGCCGGGCCATTGGTGACGGCGAGCACCGGCGCGAGCAGCACCTCGCCGAAGAAGCCACCGAGCCCGGTCTCCCGGAAGGCTCGGGCGATCACCATGCACCCGAGGAGCACGACGACTCCCGGCCACGCGTTGACGAGCAGCACACCGACGGCCGGGCCGACGCCGCGACCGCCGTGGCCCTTCAGGAACGGCGACCAATCGTGGCCGGCCACGGCAAGGCCCCCCGCGAACGCAGCGAGCGTCGGACGGCCCGAACCGGCCAGGAGCGGACCGACCGTTCCCTTCGCGACATCGAGGATCCCCGACACCACCAGCCAGCGGAACCCGGCGACGCGGTAGACGGCGGTGCCGGACACCGTGCCCGAGCCGGTGGTGCGCAGGTCGACGCCGCGTGAGCCCTTGGCGACGAGGTTCGAGAAGGGGATCGCGCCGACGAAGAACGCGAGCAGCAGGATCCCCGCCTCGGCCATCGGGTCATTCTGCCCCCCGCACGCCCTCGCGAGTGGTGACGCTGCGGGTGCGGTGCGGGCTCAGCCGGTGAGTGGTGCCGCGAGGATCGGGTTGAAGGCCTCGGAGACCGCGCGCTCGACGGCGATGACCGACTGGCTCAGGGCGAGACGGGGCGTCGGTGCGCACGGGATCGCGGCCGCGCCCGCCGGCGGGACCACGGCACCCGGATCGGTCACGACGAACCGACCGCAGAGGCCGTGGATCACGCGCCGTCCCGTGGCATCGGGGACGTAGCAGACGAGCCGGATCGAGGCGTCGCCGCCCTGCGCGTCGGCCGGAGCCGCGACGGTGTCGCCACCCGTCGCGGCGAGCACGCCGTCGGGCGCGAGGAACTCGAGGCGGTACGCGCTCGACGTGAGGCACTCGGTCGTGCCCGCCGCGTCGGTCCCCGCGAGCGTGAAGCCGACCTCGGTGCCCGACGGTCCCGCGGCAGGGTCGACCGTGGCGATCGACACGGTGTCGTCGGTGCCACTCGCACCGAGGGCCGCCGGCACCGCGAGCACAGCAACCACAGCGGTCATCACGATCCCGAGCACGAGCAGGCGGCGCACGCAGAGCTCCTTCGAAGGCGGCCGCCAGTCTGGGGCGACCAGCCGGGGTCGAGTCAAACCGGCCGGATCGGGCCGACTCGCCAGGACCGGGGGTCGGGCGGGTAGCGTGCCACGCCGTGAGCCGACCCGACTGTCACCCCCGCCGCTCCACCCGGATCCTCGCCACGGCCGTCATGTGCGGGGCCCTCGCCGCGGCCCTGCCGGTGGCGACCGCCGGCGCTGCGACCCGCGTGTCGGCGCCGGCAACCGCACCCGCACCCTGGGCCAAGTCGGTCTGCGGCGCGCTCGACGCCTGGGTGCTCGCGGTGACGAAAGCATCGTCGTCCGTGGCCGCCTCGAGCCCGTCGACTGCAGCCGAGACGAAGAAGGCCCTCACCGGGATGCTGAACCGCACGGTGAAGGAGACGGCGAAGGTCCGGGCAAAGCTCGCGAAGGCCGGGAAGCCGAGTGTCTCGGGCGGCAAGCAGATCGCGGCGACCGTCAAGGAGGGCTTCCGCCAGGTCAACAGCTCACTCAAGGGCGCGAAGCAGTCCGTCGCCGCCGCCGACCCGGCGGACGCCGCGACCTTCACCGCCGCCGTCCGTGGCGCTCAGGACGCGGTCGAGTCGGGGTTGGAGAGCATCCAGGCCGCGTTCTCCGCGGCGCGCGACACCGACGCCAGCGCGCTCGTGACCGCGTTCGCGTCCGAACCATCCTGCGTGGCGGTCGCCAGCTAGGAGTAGCGGATCTTCTTGCCGCGTGACTCCCCGTGGTTGCGCACGGCATCCGCGAGATCCTCGATCAGCCGGCCGACGACGGCCCCGTGTGCGGGCGACAGCATCACGTGCAGTCCGGGCGGCTCCGTGTTGCGGTTGAGGTTCCACCCACGGTCGTCCATCACGTCTCCGACCGCGTAGAGGTCGATCGTGTCGGATCGCAACGCAAGGACCGGGCCGATCGGCTCGCCGACGATCTCGATCTCCGGCATCGCGTCGACCGCGGCGCGGACCTCGGCCACCGTTGCCATGAGGTCGCGCACGATCTCCGTGTAGCCGTCGATGCCGAGGTACGTCATCACCGCCCACGCGGTCGCGATGGGGGCCGCGGGTCGCGCGCCGGCGATGGCCGGAGATCCGTAGAGACCGGCCGGCCATTGGTCGTAGAGGAACGCCTGGTGCCCGAACCAGTCTTCGTCACGGTGCAGCACCGTCGATGCGCCTTTGGGGACGTAGCCGTACTTGTGCACGTCGGCGGACATCTCGGTGACGCCGGGAACCCGGAAGTCCCAAGGCGGCACGTCGACGCCGTTCCGTTCGAGAAACGGCAGCATGAAGCCGCCGATACATGCGTCGACGTGGCAGCCGGCGCCGTGGCCGGCGGCGAGCGCCGCGAGCTCGGTGACCGGGTCCATCACGCCGTGTGGGTACGAGAAGGCCGAGGCGACGACCACCGCGGTGTCGGAGGAGATGAGCTGCGCCGCGGCGCCCACATCGGCGCGGTATTCAGCGTCGAGGGGAACGCGCACCACCTCGAGCCCGAAGTAGTGGGCCGCCTTGGCGTACGCCGGGTGGGCCGAGACCGGTGCGAGGATCTGGGGTCGCTCGACGCCGCGGGCCCGTGCCCGTTCACGGTTGACGAGCATCGACATCAGGATCGACTCGGTGCCCCCCGACGTCATCGCACCGCCACCGCCCTCGGGGAGGTTGACGAGGGTGCCGACTCCGGCGACGACCTCGCGCTCCAGTGCTGCGAGCTCCGGGAACTTGAATGGGTTCAGGGCGTTGCCGAAGAGGTAGCGGCGGTGCACCTCGAGCACGAGATCCTCGACGTCGTGCCGACCGGTCGGGTACACGAGCCCGAAGAGTCGGGCGCCGTGGACGTCGGGCTCCTTCGCTTGCCGCGCGTCGAGCTCGGCGAGCACGCTCGCCGCGTCCTGCCCCTGTTCCTGCATCAGATGTCAGCCCCCTCGGTCATCCCGGCGTGGTACTGGAACTCCGACATCGCCTGCTTCCAGTCCGGATCGAAGGGGCTCGTGGAACCGGCCGCGATCGCCGCCGGCGACTTCGGCGGGATGCCAAGGACCTCGGGCATCTCTGCGAGCGGTCGAGCCGCGTGCTCGAAGTAGTCGATGGCCATCAGCTCCCGCCCGCAGATCGCACCGCGGCGCATGGAGTCCGCGAGCCGCACGTCCATTCCTGGCTTCTCCAACCAGCGCTCACTGACGTCCATGCGGAAGAGCCCCTCGGCGTCGTGGTACCCGGTGTCGAAGAGACCGATGATCGTTGCGATCCACGTGAACCCGCGTGGGTCGGGATCGGCGCGTCCGATGAGGCCGAACACCTCGAACTCACCATCGAGCTTCGAGCAGTAGTCGCCGATGCAGTGCAGCCAGTCGTGCTGGGCGAGGTACGGGGGCGCGCTCCCGGGCCTCCCCGGGTAGACGAAGCCGCGCGCGCGATAGAAGTCGGCCACCGCGCGCCCGAGGGTCCCTTCGGCGAGGTCCTCGAGCTCGCACCACCGCTGGTAGAGCTCCGGGTCGTTGCAGTCGGACTCGAAGGGCTCCGCCAGGCGGCTCTTGGTGTGCAACGCGCTCGCCGTCTCCGGCTGCCACCGCTCGAGATATCCGGTGCGCCGGAGGTCGAACGCGGCGAGACCGAGGTGCCCTTCGGCGTAACGGCGAGCGACCCGCACGAGGTCCGACTGCACACCGATCGCCCGCGAGTACTCCTCGACGCGCCGTGCGACCTCGGACGGGATCGGATGCAAGATCAGCTCGGCGAGCACGATCACATGCATGATCCGAGTGCGGAGCTCGAGTGTCTCGTCGGCCATCACCGCCGCGAGCTCGTCGGCACCCATCGGTTCGAGGCCGTCGTAGTCCACGTCGAAGCCCGTCATCGCCTCGGTCACCGCGTGGACCACCGAGACCTGCACCGGCGTGAGGTGTCGGCCATCGGGTGCTGCTGCGCCGACGCACCCGCGCGCGACCGAGAGGATCAGGTGGGCGTCGGGCCCGCCCGCGAACAGCGGAGACCCGGTAATCGTCACCCGGATGAGTCGGCGGCTTCGGCAGCCGCCTTGGCGCCGGCCGCACGCTGGAACTCCGACATGCCGCCCGGATCGAACGGCCCGGGAGAGCCCGCGGCAACGGCACCTGCCGACTTCGGAGGGATGCAGAGCATCTCGCGCACGTCCTCGATGGGGCGGTCCGCCAGGGCGTGGTAGTCGACGGTGAACAGATCCACGCCGTACCCCTCGCAGACGACCTTGCCGCGCCGGATCGCGTCTGCGAGGCGAACGTCCATGCCCGCCGAATGCAGGTGGCGTTCCCGTACGTTCGCCGCGAACGGTCCCTGCGCGTGGACGTGGCCGGTGTCGAAGAGGCCGATCATGGTCGCGAGCCACGCGAAGCCCTTCGGGTCGGGATCGGCGCGGCCCACGAAGCCGAACACCTCGAGCTCGCACTCCATGTCGGTGCCGTACTCGGCGAGCACGTGCACGAAATCGTGTTGGGCCAAGTACGCCGATGCAGCGCCGCGCGATCCCGGAAGCTGGAAAGCACGATCCTGGTACATCGCAGCGACCGTCCGCCCGAGCGTTCCTTGCTCGAGCTCGAAGAAGGACTGCCAGCGTGCTTCCAGCTCGGGGTCGACCCCGGTGTCCTCGAACGGGTCCGCGAGCGCGGCCTTCGTGTGCAAAGGCTCCGAGCGCGTCTCATCCCACCGGTCGAGGAACCCGCCCCGCTGGAGGTCGACCCACGCCAGTCCGAGCGCACCCTTCGCGTACTGACGGGCGACGCGGACGAAGTCGTCGTCCACGTCGAGGGCAGCCGCGCTCTCGGCGACTCGTGCAGCGACGTCGGCCGGCAGCGGCGCGAGCACGAGCTCGCCGAGCACCATGTGCTGCACGATCCGCTGCCGGTACGCCGGGCTGTGCTCGGCCAACACCCCGGCGAGCTCGTCGGGACCGAGCGGCTCCAGCGAGGTGTAGTCGATGTCGACCTCGGTGACGGCTGCGGTCACGGCGCGCAGGAGCGAAGCCTGGACGTCGGTGATCCCGGTCTCCGGTGCGACTGCGGTCGCGATCCCGCGCGCGACGGCCTCGATCTCCTCGGTCGAGGGCGGCGCGTCGATCTGCGGGACAGGTTCCGTCACGGCAACAGTGTCGCGGGAAGCGGGTGCCGATAGAGCGCGGCCGCGTTCTCGTGCGTCAGCTTGCGCAGCTCCTCGACCGGCAGGTGGCCCCAGTACTTCTCGATCACACCCTGGGTGTCGGGCCAGGTGCCGTCGCCGTGGGGATAGTCGACCTCCACCATGATGTTGTCGACGCCGATCGTGTACCGGGTGTCGATCGTCGACGGGTCGTCGATCGTGCAGAACCAGAAGTTCCGGCGGAGCACGTCAGCGGGCCGCATGCCGTTGAAGCCTTCGAGCCCGTACCCGGACCGGTCGACGATGTTGTCGAGCCGGTCGATGAGCATCGCGACCCAACCGATGCCTCCTTCGGACATCGCGATCTTCAGGTCCGGGTACTTCACGGCCCACGCCGACCACACCCACTCGGCGCACGCGGTCAGCGAGAGCTGGCCGAACAGGGTCGCGCCCAGCTGCAACGGCGGGCAGCCGGCCGGGAAGTCGGCCATGCCCGACGAGCCCACGTGCAAGCTGATCACCGTGCCGGTCTCTGCGCAGGCGCGGATGATCGGATCCCAGTGGTCGTCGAAGATGGACGGGAACCCGATCCGATGCGGTCGCTCCGGGAGCGAGATCGACGTGAAGCCCCGATCCGCGTTGCGTCGGATCTCCGCTGCGCCGCGCTCGGCGTCGGCGAGGTCGGTGATACCGAGCGGGATGAACCGCTCGGGATGGGAACCCCACCACTCCTCGTACATCCAGTCGTTCCACGCCTGCGTGACGGCGAAGCCGAGGTCGCGGTCCTCGGCCTGGGAGTACACCCGTCCGCAGAAGCCGGTGATCATCGACGGGAAGTTGAGCGACGCCCAGATGCCGCCGGTGTCCATGTCGCGCACGCGCGCGTCGGGGTCGTAGCAACCCGGGCGCATCTGGTCGAAGCGGAACGGCTCGATCTTGACGGTCTCGGGGCGGCGACCGGCCACGGCGTTCTGGCCGACCTGGAAGTGCCGCTCCCCCTCGAACTCCCAGACCTCGTGGCCCTGCTCGGTCACGACGACCTTCGGCGCTCGCTCCTGGAGCGCCGTGGGCAGGCGACCCTCGAACATGTGGGGCGGCTCGACGAGGTGGTCGTCGACCGAGATGACCGTGTACTTCACGTCGCGCGGTGCGGGTTCGGGAAGGAAGAGGTCCGAGGGCAGCTCGGCGAACGTGGTCATGCGGTGCTCCTGGTTGCAGGATCGCCAGTCACGGCGGGGGTCGAGTCGGCGGCTACGCAGGTGTAGCGCATCGGGAGGTGGCGAAGCCCAGTGTGCTTGTTCGAGCGGGTCCACTCCACCGGACCGGCGACCGCGATGGTCGCGAACCGGTCGAGGGACTCCTCGAGCACGATGCGCAGCTCGAGGCGGGCCAGGTTCGCGCCGAGGCAGAAGTGGGTCCCGTGACCGAAGCCGAGGTGCGGGTTGGGATCCCGAGCGACGTCGAGCTGGCCGGCCCGGGCGAAGACCCGCTCGTCCCGGTTCGCCGACGCTTCCCAGAACACGACCTTGTCGCCGGCGCGAACCGGGAGACCCCCCAGATCGGTGTCGACCGTCGCGGTTCGGCGGTTGTACGCCGATGGTGCCGTCCATCGCACGATCTCCTCGACCGCCGTCGCCACCAGGTCCGGGCCCCGACCCAGCACCTCCCACTGATCGGGTCGCTCCGCGAGCGCGAGGAGCCCGGCCGAGGACGCGCTCCGGGTGGTCTCGGCGCCGGCCGAGTAGAGCAGCGAGAAGAAGAGCTGCAGCTCCGCCTCGGTGAGGGCAGGCGGCTCGACGTCCGGGAGCTCGGCGTGGATGACCGCCGACAGCATGTCGTCGGCCGGGCAAGCCCGCTTCCGGGCGATGAGGTCGGCGCCGTACTGGTACAGCGTCGCCATGTCGGCCGCGACGTCATCGGTCTGTTCGAAGTACTCGCGGTCCTTGAAGTCGAACGTGTGGTCCACGCAGCGACCGAGCAGGTGCCGATCGCTCTCCGGCACGCCCAGGAGGATCGAGATCGCCTGGAGCGGGAGCTCCCGCGCGACCTCGACGAAGTCGACCACACCCGCGTCCGTTCCGCCGAGCGCCTCGTCGAAGACGCCGCGCATCCGCCGACGCAGGTCGGCCTCGAGGTCGGCAACGGTCCGTGGGGTGAGCCCGGTGCTGACGAGTCTCCGGATGCGTGCGTGGCGGGGGTCGTCCATCATGTTGAGGACCTCGCCGGCGATGGCCTGATCCGGCAGGATCGTCCCGCCGCACGGTCGACCGCCGCCCCGCTCCGACGAGTACCGCACGGCGTCGTGCATCACCTCGAGCGTCTCGGCGTGCGTCGCCACCGACCAGAATCCCTCGCCGTCGGGAGTGTGCTCGGTCGGCTCGTGCCACAGCACGGGCGCGACGCGCCGGTGCTCGGCGAACACGTCGTGCGGGACACCGTGCGCGAAGTTGTCGAGGTCGGTGAGGTCGAAGCCCCCGAGGACGGCGGCCGCGGTCGGCACGGCAGTCGCAGCCATGCCGTCAATCTACGACCTCACACCGAACGTCGGCATCGGGTGCCATGATCGCCCTGTGCCTGGGGCGAGCGACGACCGATCCGACGACACATCGGACGAAGCATCGGGTACGGAGCTGGACGCGGCCGGCATTCCGAGGGGGGTCCGGCGGCTGCCCGTGCCCGACTGGGCCAGACAGCATGCCGCCCTCCGGGCGACGTGGCGCGCGTCCGACAGCTACTCCCTGCTCCTGATCGTCTTACTCGTCGACTTCTTCCTGCTCGCTGCGCTGCCCGACGAGCGGTACGCCGCGGTGATCCGCGCGCCGCTGATCGTCATGACCCTGTTGCTCGCGCTCCGCACGTCGCACGCGTCACCGCGCTTGATCCGGCTGGCTCGGTGGGCAGCCCTCCTCGCAGTCGTCGCGATCGTGCTGACGCTCCTCGGTGACGCGCCTGCGGTACGCGGGACGGTCCAGCTGCTCTTCGTCGTCCTGCTCGTCGCGTTGCCGTTCGTGATCATCCGACGGATCCTCGGGCACCAGGAGGTGAGCGTCGAGACGATCTACGGCGCGCTGTGCGTCTACCTGTTGATCGGATTCGTGTTCGCCTCGCTGTTCGGCGCGGCGAACGCGCTCGGCAGCGAGCACTTTGCGTCGCCCCCGAGCCAGAACAGTCCAGCCGATCTCCTGTACCTGAGCTTCATCACCCTGACGACCGTCGGCTTCGGCGATGTCGTGCCGGCACACGACTTCTCGCGCGCGCTGGTCGTGCTCGAAGCCCTGATGGGTCAGGTGTTCCTCGTGACGCTCGTCGCGCGTCTCGTCGCGATGTTCGGCCAGGAGCAGCGCCGACGCGATCGACGGGCCGACGGCGAGGACGCCTAGGCCTTGCGGTCGTCGACGATCTCCGGCAGCCGTCGGATCTCGAACGACACCACGATCTGGAACGCACCGGCGACGATCGCCCAGAGCCCGACCATCGCGATCGCGAGACCCAGGGTCTGGATCGGTCGGGCCAGCAGGACGATCCCGATCACCAGCTCGAGCAGCCCGAACACGAACGTGACACCCCACGGCTCGCCTTGGTGGCTGTTCGCGAGCGCACCGAGCAGGTGCACGACGCCCGACGCGACGATCCAGGCGCCGATGAAGATCGCGAGCACGTGCAGCGTCGGGGACGGCCATGAGACGAACGCGACACCGACGAGCATCTCGACGATCCCGAAGAACACGTTCGACCCACGACCGCGGCCGTCGATCGGGCGCGAGAACGCCTGCAGGATCCCTCGTACGATGAAGAGGATCGCCACGATCAACGCGAGGTCTTCCGCGGTCCAGTCGATCGACAGGATCACGATGCCCACGACGACGGAGATGATCCCCGCCACCAGCACGATCCACCAGGACTTCGCGATCTCTCCGCGGTGGCCTGGTCGACGCGGCCGGACGTCACCGGATTGCTCATGGGGGACTCCTCGTTCGCTCGGATCTCTTCTACTACGGCGTGGGCACGGCACGCGGGGTTCGTGCGAGGAAACGGAGGCGGGCCCTGCGAGCGTCCCAGTCGTACACGACCACCGTGCCGACGAGGACGTCCTGCAACCCTCGGTGCTCCTTGCCGATGATGATGCCGATGAACCCGATGCCGAACGTCGCGAACGTCAGGAACAGCGCGGGAGCACGCCACACTCCGCGCCGCGGGTCGCAGGGGTGCTCCGTCACGGTCGACGACCCGCAGCCCGAGGAGCGCCATCCCGGGGGTCTTCCCCGACGCCGCCCAGCAGCCGCCGAAGTAGAGCCACTGCCACAGCAGGATCACCGTCGCCCAGAGCCACCCCGGCCCGCTGTCGTTGGTCAGATCGGCCTCGAGAATGAGGTTCAGGAGGAACATGAGCACGCTCGACGCCAGGGCGAAGACCAGCAGGCTCACCCCGGCGTCGACGAGCCATGCGGCCAGCCGCGTCGCCGGCCCTGCGTACTGTCCGAGCTTCGTCTCTTCCGGCGCTTCGGACTTCACGCGACGAAGTTCGGCGGACTGGTCGGCGTTTCCGCACTGCGGCGCAGCAGATGACCGACGATCACGTTCGACACGTGGTCGAGGCTGACCGCTTGCGCGCGGATCGAATCGAGGATCCGTTGCGCGATGCCGCTCGTCGAGTCCGCGATGATCGCTCCGAGCTCGGTGCGCTGCACGAGTTCTTCGACGTCGACCTGAGCCACGATCGCGTTGACGTCGACCTTCGCCATGAGGGCTTCGACGTCGACGCGATCGAGCAGCTCGTTGATGTCGACACGATCGAGCAGCCGCTGGACATCGATGCGATCGAGCAGCAGGTTCACGTCGACGTGCTCGAGCATCGCGTCGACATCGACGAGGTTCAGCACCCCGTCGAGGCTCGGGCGCGGGAGACGCGGCGACACCGGCGCGTCAGACCTTCTCGGATTGCGCGGTCGAGGTGTCGTCGGCATTCGACGCGCGGCCGAGGAACTCGATGACGGCCAGATACACCAAGAGCAGGATCCCGACGCCGATCACGGTGCCCGCGGTCGGGTGGTTCCACAGGATGAGGATCAGGAGCGCAAGGGCGACGCCGACGACCCGCAAGCGTGGTCTTGGACCGGGCGATGAAGGTCGCGATCGAGCCGGTCGCGACGTCGGACTCATCGGCCTTGGCCCCGGCGCCCGCGAGCGCCCGGTTCCAGAGGTTGCGGATGTGCCCGGCGGCGCGCGAGGGCCCTGCGATCCATGCTGCGATGGCGACGAGCAGAGCGAGCACGATCACGGTGATGCCCGCGGTGCGGAGGAAGCTGGTCACCTGGTCCCAGACGTCCCCGGCAGAACCGCGGCGGAGCCCCGCGTTGGTGATCGCGTCGAGGTAGAAGTTGCGGCCGGCCTTGAGTGCGGCGAGCTGGAGTGCCACGACGAGCGCGACGCCGATGGCCCCACGGAAGATCGTGCGGCGGCGGTTGCTCGACAGCGCGATGGCGCCGGCGAAGCACAGCAGCAGCACGAACGGCAGCACGTAGGCCAGGGTCTGGAGGAGGTCGACGCCTCCCTGCACCTGCTCCAGGGTGTCGGACTGGAAGAGCACGACGGTCTGGTACTTCTTGGGCAGCTGCACGCTGTCGAACAGCGAGACGCCGCGATCGTCGAGCCGCTGCTTCACGTTGGTGAAGATCTGCTCCACATTGATCTCGACCGTGCCGTTCTTGGTCGAGACGCGGGACCCGCCGCCGGTGAGCACGTCGACGACGGCCGCGTGGGCCTTGCGGTTCACGGTGTCCCACAGGGTCTGGAACCGGTCCGACTGGACGAGCTTGAGGGCTGCGCTGTTCACGAAGCTCTCGAGCCCACCGGAGAGCGGCGCGGCGAGCACCGCCGCGCGCTTCGGGAGCGCATCGGCGATCTTCTGCTCGACCTGGCCGTCGGCGAACAGCGCCGTGGTGACCCGATCCGCGAGGCCCTGCTGGATGTTGGCGCTCTGGGCGAGCGGCCCGACCGTCGCGACGTACTGATCGGTGTCGAGGAGCGTGTTCCGGACCCAGACCGCGCTCAGCGAGAGGGGCACGAGGAGGCACCCGACCACGAGCAGGATCCCGGCGATGATCCGCCGCCAGCGCGGCACCGTCTTCGTCGCCCCGTCGCCTGCGTCGGGGATGGCCGGCGCGGAAGCCGGCTCCTCGGGAGCAGCTGCTTGCTTCGGAGCAGCCTTCTTCGCCGGTGCCTTCTTCGGCTGCTCGGCCACGTTCCGCCCCTGTCGTCACCGACGCCATGGAGGCGTCGTTCGAGGTCGGACCGGTGTCCGACGTGGTCGGATGGTATCGACATCCGCCGCTTCCGTCCCGGACGGTGGCCGCCGGACGGTGGATCCCGGGACCTGCTAGCCGGCGCGCTCGTCGGCGAGATGTCCCAGCCCGGCCGAACCCGGCCCCGCCGCCGGTGGCGCGGTCTCCCACTCCGCGGCGGCGTCCGCGCGCTCGTGGCCCGCCCCGTGGTGGAGACCGCGCTGCTCGAGCGCCGCGATCAGCGCCTCCACGCACGTGGGGTGGAACTGGCTGCCCGATTTCGCGCGCAGCTCGGCGAAGGCGACCTCCTGCTTCAGCGCCCGTCGGTAGGCGCGGGTGGACGTCATCGCGTCGTACGCGTCCGCCACCGCGACGATGTGCCGAGCCACGGCATCCCGTCCGTGATCGTCGTCCCACGGTGCGTAGACGCCCAGCGCGATCGGCGCGACCGGGGCGAGGAAGTCGATGCGCGAGAGGAGCGCCACCGTGACGTCCTCGTGCTGACGTACCTGCTCGTACTCGCCCGCAGTCAGCGGACCGGGCTTGTTCAGGAGGTGGTTCGGGACGATGAGCTTGCCGATGTCGTGCATCAGCGCAGCCCGGCGCAGCCGCTCGAGGGAGCGCCCGTGCAACCCGAGCTCCTCGCCCATGTATCGGGCGTAGGCGGCGACGCGCTCCGCGTGTCCCGCGGTGTACCGGTCCTTGGCCTCGAGCGCCTTCACGAGCACGAGGAGCGCGTCCTCGTTGGCCTCGCGGTACCGCAGGTACGCTGCGAACGCGGCGCGTCCGACGAGGATCGGTGTGACGGTCAGGACGAGCACCGCGCCGCCGACGTCGAGGTAGAGGCGGCCGAGTGCAGCGCCGAGGATCGCGAACGGATAGACGTGCCACTGCCACGCCGCGAGCGTCAGGAGGACATCGCGCGTCGGCCGCCGGTGGAGATGGCCCATCGCGTAGCTGACGGCCAAGGCATCGACCACGAACGCCGCGAGTGCGGCGAGCGTCGCACTGAAGAGCAACAGCGGGACCGAGTCGAGCCACGCACGCGGCAGGGCGCACAGCACCGCGACGCCCGCACCCATCGCGAGCGCGTACATGGCGGCGTTGTACCCGAGCTTCGCCCACTGCCGTTCTCGGATGAGCGGGAAGTACAACCCACCGCACGAGCCGACCAGAACCGCCCCCAGCGGCGCACCTTCGGCAGCGAACACGACGATCGCGGCAACGACGACGACGAACCCACCGCTCAGCGCGGCGCCTGAGGGGATGCGAAGGTCGATGTGCTCTGCAAAGACGTACAACGCACCAAAGAGGACGACCGCCGCCCAGTCCGGTTCCGGTGTCGTGAGCGCGAACACCACCGCGAGCGCGAGCGCGGAGGCGCCGAGCACGAACGCAGGGCCAGAGAGCGAGCGCTCGCGAACCGCCGATTGCGTTCTCGGCTGCTCGTCCGCGTGTTCGTTTCCGCCCGTGACGTCCATCTGCATCGCCATCCGAGGACAGCGAGGGGGCCCCGGCGACTCGGCCGGCGTGCACTCCAGAACGGGACTTACCGCACCTTGAACCAGGCACCTCCGCTCATCGTCAGCGCAACCAGCGAGCCGACCAAGGCAGTGACACGTGCAACGTTCTTCTTCATACGATCACCTCCTCGCCATGTGAATCCCGGATCGCTCCGGGTCCAATGGGAGTGGCAACCGCCGACCGAACGTCGCCGGGGCCCCTGCCGTGACCAGCCCACCGAGTGCGTCGCTGACGCACCCCCTCGTTTCGCCTTACCCCCTCGGCGCCTCCTCTCGCTCGCTCACCGCCGGTGTCACCCGTCGGCTTCGACAGTGTCGGTCGTCGCCACCCCGAGTGCAAGTACGGCCACTCGAGGTGTCCGACCCCTTACCCACCGCAGTGCCGGCGCAGACCCAACGCTTCCTTCCGCCGGTACGTGCCCGCACCCCCGGCGGTCAGGCCCGGTCGCCATCCTGCCCGGCCGGAGCCAGCGAGACCGGGATCCCGGACGCTCGGGGCATCCCCGTGTCGGGGTCCACCGCCGCCTCCGCGCTGGTGACCCGCCCGACGTTCGTGTCGGCGACCCCGTGGGTGGCTGACACGACACCGCGCCGGATGTTCGCATCGTGGCGGGCGATCCCCTCCATGGCGCCGTGCGCGCTCTCGAGCCGGACCGGCGTCCCGTCCCCGATCCCGAGGGGTGTGGCGTCGTCGGGATGCAACCGCAGCTCAGCCGGCTCCCGTGCTGCGTCAGCCGCGGCCACGTAGCGCGCCGAGTTCATCGAGCGCACCCGGCGACGGGGGACGAGCACGAGCTCGGGTGCCGGACCGCCGCTGGCGGCAGCCGACGCCTCGAGCCGGGCCACGAGCGAGCGGGGCGCGATCCGCCACCGTCCCCGCGGCAGCACCACCTCGTGCACCCAGCCGTACCGCGACGCGTTCCGCACGCCGTGTGCGCCGCCGGCCACGATCGCGTCGTACCCACCGCGACTGCCCGCGGCGATGCCACGCAGCAGCTGATCGTCGGTGCAGTCGTCCGGGTCGACACCTCCGAGCACGTCGAGACCGAGTCGGCGCGCGAGCGCGCCCAGCACCCACCAGGCCGGTCGGCGCTCGGCGCTCGCCGCGACCACCGCGCGCGTGTGTTGGGTGCCATTGGAGTACGCGACGTTCTCGAGCATCGACACGTCATCGCGCTCGAGCTGTCCGGCGACCGGCAGCAGGTGCGTCGCGAGGTCGGTGAGCGAGCTCGTCGCGACATCGAGTACGACCAGCGCGTCGAGACCTTCGAGCGCAGTGCGCATGCGCGCCGCATCGGGCACCGCAGTCAACGGGTTGCCACCGAGCACGAACAGCACCCGGAGCGGGCCGCGCTCGATCTCGTCGGCGAGCGCGACGCAGGGGTACTGACCGAGCCACCGCACGAGGTCCGGTCGGGTGGCCGGTCCCGGCTCGTGCGTCCCTTCCGCCGGAGGGTCGTCGGGCCACGGCCGCGTCTCGAGCGGGAAGAGCCAGCCCTGATTGCACCGCATGCCGCCGTCTCGATCCGCGGACCCGGTGACGATCAGCAGCACCCAGCGCAGCCACTCGGCCACGACGCCGTCGCCGCTCATGGTCACGCCGGTGCCACACATCGCCGCAAGGCGACCTGCGTCCCGGACCGCCGCGAGCAGCTCACGGAGATGCCCGGCCGGAACCCCCGCGCCCGCGGCGACGCGATCGAGGTCGAAGGGTTCCAGCGCGTCCGAGAGGCGCTGCACGTCGAAGGGGTCGCAGTGCGCTTCGAGCTCGAGCCGGTCCGCACCGTCGACCAAGAGCTCACGGACGAGCCACGCGAGCACGAGGTGGTCCGACCCCGGGCGAATGCCGAGGTGGCGATCGGCGTGGGCCGCGGTCTCGGTGCGGCGCGGGTCGAGCACCCAGATCCGACCACCGGCGGCGCGGAACTCCCGGATGCGGGCGACGGGATCGGCCAGCGTCGTGCCGTAGCCGTGGGAGACCACCGGGTTGGTGCCGAACAGGAGCAGGAGCTTCGAGCGGTCGGGCTCCCAGACCGTGTTCAGCTCCGGGGTTCCCGTGACGAGCTCAGCCGCGCGCAGCACCGGCGCGTTGTCGACGGTCACGGGGGTGTAGCGCTG
Source organism: uncultured Acidimicrobiia bacterium (assembly GCA_963720675.1). Classification (GTDB taxonomy): domain Bacteria; phylum Actinomycetota; class Acidimicrobiia; order IMCC26256; family PALSA-555; genus JALHSW01. The sequence goes on from CAVRGH010000010.1 coordinate 1,824,286, forward strand.
CCGCGTTGCGAGGCGGCGGAGGAGTCGCTCGGCAGTCATCCAGCCGTTGATGTCGTACGCCAACCCGGTCGCGAGGTACCCACCGACGGCATCGGGACCGTGGGTGGCGGTCGCGTCGCGGATGATCGCGGCGAGATCGTCGAGCGCGTCGTCCCAGCTCACGGCGCGCCCGCGCATCGTCGGTCGGTCGAGACGGTCGGGACCGTGGTGCCACGCGGGGAGCGCGCGTCCCTTCGGGCACGTGTACCCGCGAGACACCGGGTGTTCCGGGTCGCCGCGTACAGCGGTGACCTGCTCGTCGGCGACCGTCACGAGGATCCCGCACGCCGCCGCGCAGATCCGGCAGTAGCTGACGACCTCCCGCTCGGTCACGAGCCCGGGTCAGGCACGGCGGTCAGCCATCGAGCGCGTCCTGACCTCCGACCGCCGTCACGCCCCCGTCGACCACGACGACCGACCCGTTCATGTACGCCGCTTCGTCGGACAGCAAGAACCGCACGACCCGGGCGATGTCGTCGGGCTCGCCGAGGCGCCCGGTCGGGATCTTGCGCTCGAAGGAAGCACGGGCCTCGGGCGTCGCGATGGTCGGCGCGAGCATTGGCGTTTCGATGTAGCCAGGGCACACGACGTTCGCCCGGATGCCGTCCGGCCCGAGCCGGTGCGCGAGCGACCGCGTCAAACCGATCAGTCCGTGCTTCGACGCGACGTACGACGGGATGAAGCCGTGGCCGATCAACCCCTCGATCGACGAGATCCCGACGATCGCCGAGCCCGGTCCTGCGGCGCGCATCGCAGGGCGGAGCGCGCTGACCAGCGCCGCTTCGGCGCGCAGGTTCACGGCGAGCACGAAGTCCCAGGTGTCGAGGTCGACGACGTCCTCGAGTGCCGGCTGCACGGTCCCCGCCGCGTGCACGAGCCCGCCGATCGAGCCCAACGCCTCGACGGTCACCGCAAGTGCAGCATCGATCGCACCGCCATCGGTGACGTCGACGGTGGCGCCCAGCGTCGCGACACCCAGGTCAGCACAGGCCCGCGCCGTCTCGGCCGCGCCGTCGGCATCGCGGTCCCACGCCGCCACCGGTCGTCCGACCGCGGCGAGAGCGAGACAGCAGGCCCGCCCGATCCCCGATGCCCCACCGGTGACCACGACCCCGGTCGCCGGTGCACCGAGCTCCGCTTGCGCCATGACGCCCTCCCGTGGTCGTCGACCGTGACAGTCTGGAACGAACGAGGAGGACCGTGTGGCCATCGAACCGCTCGACCCGCAGACGATCGCGAACCTGGTCGACGAGCACCGCCTGGACCTGCTCGACGGCGACCTCTACGCGGGTGATCCGGAGCCGGTATACGCCCACCTCCGGGCCGAGCGTCCGGTGTACTGGGACGCGACCAACGAGCTCTGGGGGATCAGCCGCTACCAGGACATCGTGGCGATCGAGAAGGACCCCGCCACGTGGCGCAACGCCGGCGGCTACCGGCCGAACATGCCGGCCGACCCGTCGATCATCGGCCTCGACGATCCCGAGCACATGGTGCGCCGCCGGCTGGTCGCACGGCGCTTCACCCCCCGATCGGTCACGCACCACGCCGAGCTCGTGCGCAAGGTCACGACCGCCCTCGTCGACGCGGTCGCGCCGCAAGGTCGCGCGGAGGTCATCGCCCAGCTCGCGGCGCCGCTGCCCGCGCGGATGATCGGACACCTCCTCGGGTTCCCCGACGAGCGGTGGCCCGATCTCGTGCACTGGTCGGAGACGTCGATCGCGGCCGGTGGCGGCCCGCGCTACGTGACCGAGGACGGGATCATGGCCGCGGCCGAGTACGGCCAGGCTGCGATCGAGCTCGCGAACGAGCGCCGAACGTGCCCGGTCGACGACCTCATGTCGGTGTGGAGCACCGCGGAAGTCGGTGGTTGCCCGCTGTCGGACGACAGCCTCGCGTCGGACGCGCTGCTGCTGCTCGACGGGGGTGCAGAGACCACGCGGACGGTGATCGCGAACGGGATCGACACCTTCATCGCGCATCCCGAGCAACGTGAGCTGCTGCGAGACGAGCCGGACGCGGATGCCGACTGCGGTGGAAGAGCTGATCCGCTGGACGACACCGATCCTCAACATGTGCCGGGTCGCGAACCACGACACCGAGCTCCACGGCGTCGAGATCAAGGCCGAGCAACAGGTCGTGCTGATGTACAGCTCCGCGAATCGCGACGAGTCGGTGTTCGAGGATCCGCAGCGCTTCGACGTCACGCGTGACCCGAACCCGCACATCGCGTTCGGGTTCGGTACCCACTTCTGTCTCGGCGCTGCCCTGGCACGCCTCGAGCTCCGCATCATGTTCGAGGAGCTCATCGCGCGACTCGACGACTGGGCGTGGGCCGACGATGTCGGGCCGCGACGGCTCCCGAACGCGTTCGTGCGCGGGATCACCGAGTTCCCGGTGCGCTTCTCGGCACGCTGAACGACCGCAGAGGTCGTCGAACGTGCCGAGAACCCATCACTCGAAGCGAGCACCCATCTCGCGGAGCATGTCGAGCATCTTCTCGGGCGCGTCGGGTGCCGGGTCCCCGGGCTCGTAGCGGACGGAAGCGAGCGCACCGGTGTACGCGAACGTCCCGAACCGCTCGTAGATCTCCCACGACACCGGCGAGCGTCGGTCCATCCCCACGTCGATGCCCTCGAACGGCGCCATGCCGAACAGCATCGGGACCCCGTCGAGTCGGCCCCGCTCCTCGCCGTCGATGCACAGCCGGACCGACCACTCCCGTTGCCCCGGTGCCGCGAGCTCGGCCACGACCTCGCGAGCCCCGGCCGGCACCGGACCCCCGGACAGCTTCCGCAGATGCCCGCGCCCGTCGTTGTGTACGAAGCACAGCTCGTCGTCGAGGACGTAGAGCCCGTAGCCGGACCCCTGGTCCCCGTGCGCGACGAGGTACCCCGCGTCACCGGGCTTGAAGTCGAGCGCCACGCGGATCGTGCATGCTCGGAACCAGAGGAGCTGCAGTGATCGCCAGCGTTCGAGGGTCGGGGTACCGGCGACGATCGTCACCGGCTCCGCCAAGATGCGCGACCGCTCCGGTCGCTGCAGGTACTTGAGGCCCGCGCCCTCGTCGAGGGGATACACCTGGCCCGCCCACGCCGCGGCTTCCCACGCGGCGGCGAGCTCGGCGCGCCGCTGGGGCTCGGCGTCGGAGAGGTCATGGAGCTCGTTCGGGTCGTCCGCGAGGTGGTACAGCTCCCACTCGTCGTCCGAGAACGCGGTGAGTGGCTGGTGCAGCGTGACCACCTCCCACCCGTCGCGGTAGAAGCCGCGGTGTCCGACCTGCTCGTAGACCTGCTCGTGATGCGTGCTCGGCGCCTCGGGGTCGGCGAGCGTCGGCGCAAAGCTGGAGCCGGCGGGTGGCGCCAGGGGCGCACCAGCCTTCGAGTCGGGCACGGTGAGACCGCAGAGCTCGGCGAGCGTCGGGAGCACATCGGTCACGTGCTGGTACTGGCGTCGGTACGACGCATCGCCGACGTCGCCGTTCGGCCACGACACGATGCACGGCACCGAGTGGCCACCCGCGTGGGTGTTGATCTTGTAGAGGCGGAACGGCGCGTTGCACGCCATGGCCCAGCCGCGCGGGTAGTGCGGCGTCGTCGTCGGACCACCGAGCTCGTCGATCCGCGCCAGGTCGCCTTCGACATCGTCGCCCTGGAGGAGATGCACGTAGTACGCCGAGGTGCCCACCGCTTCGCCTTCTCGCGACGCACCATTGTCGGACGTGAACAGCACGATCGTGTTGTCGAGCTCGCCCAGCTCCTCGATCGCGGCGAGGAGCCGCCCGACACTCTGGTCGAGGTTGTCGACCATCGCGGCATACACCTCCATGTGGCGAGCGAAGAGCCGCTGTTCCGCTTCAGGGAGGTCGTCCCAAGCCGCGACCTCGTTCCCGGGTTCGGCGTTGCGGGGCGGGAGCGGGAGTCCTTCGGGGATGACGCCGAGCTCCTGCTGCCGTCGCCAACGCTCCTCTCGGAGGCGGTCCCACCCTTCGCCGTACCGGTCGCGGTACTTGGCGATGTCGACCGGCTTGGCCTGGATCGGCGCGTGCACCGATCCGTGTGCGAAGTAGAGGAAGAACGGCTGCCGCGGAGCAGAAGCCTTGCGCTCGCGCAGCATCGAGATGGCTCGATCGGTGAGATCGTCCGTGAAGTAGTAGCCGTCGGGGTACTGGTCGATCTCGACGAGGTGGTTGTCCTGGACCAAACGGTGCGGATGGTGCTGGTTCGTGAACGCGTCGAGGATCCCGTAGAAGCGCTCGAACCCGCGCTGACACGGCCACGAGTGCTTCGGCCCCGCGGCCGAGCAGTCGGAGTCCTTGGCGAGGTGCCACTTGCCGACCATCAACGTGGCGTAGCCCTGGTCCCGGAAGACCTCGGCCGCGGTGACGACGTCGTCGGCCAGCTCCATCGCGTAGCCGGGGAATCCCGCATCGGAGTGAGCGACGGTGCCCACCCCGGCGCGGTGCGGGTTCACCCCGGTGAGCAGCGCGGCCCGAGTCGGCGAGCACATCGGTGTCACGTGGAAGTTCGTGTACCGCAGGCCGCGCGCCGCGAGCTCGTCGAGGTTCGGGGTGTCGATCTCCGAGCCGAAGCAGCCGAGGTCCGAGTAGCCGAGGTCGTCGGCGAGGATCACGACGACGTTGGGTGCACCCTCCCGGGTGGTGGCCCGCTCGGGCCACCACGGCTCCGAGCCGGCGAAGGTACGCCCGACCCGACCCCCGAACCCCTCGTACGCTCCTGCAGCCACGGGCGGCGACCCTATCGGCCGCATCCTCGAGTCCGGCAGGCCCCGGGGGGTCAATCGGTTGATTTAATCGGTCGATGGGTCTACCGTGCCCACGTGACCGTGGTCGAGCACCCCGCCGGACCCCCGACCAACGACACCGCCGTGCGGCTCCTCGAGGCCGCCGAGTCGCTCATCGCGGCACGCGGGGTCGAGGGAGTCTCGGTCCGCGCGGTGAACACGGCCGCCGGCGCGAACGTCGCCGCGGTCCACTACCACTTCGGGTCCAAGGAAGCCCTCGTCGACGCGGTGCTCGCACGGCGCATGGGCGAGCTGACCCAGCGCCGGATCGACCTGCTCGATGCCCTCGCCGACGAGCAGCCCCCGAGCGTTCGTGGCGTGGTCGCGGCACTCGTCGTCCCGATCGCCGAGTTCGCGTCCGACCCCAGCGGTCCGGGTCGGACCTACGTGCGCTTCCTCGCCGCGCTCGACTCGGCCGGCGACGCGTGGCGACTCCGGATGGGAGAAGCGTTCGCGCCCCAGTACTCGCACGTCGCGCGTGCGCTCGAGCGCGCCCTCCCCGACGTGCCGACTCCCGTCGTGTCGTTCCGCCTCGCGCTCGTGAGCACCGCGCTCCTCACGACGCTCGCCGATCCCGAACACGCGAGCCGCCATTGGCTGCACCACGCGCTCGACATCTCGTTCGACGGGATCGTCGACGCGCTCATCGATCACATCGCCGGTTCGCTCGCGGCACCGGTCAGTCCCAGGAGCATCGGAGGCACGCCATGACCACGACCACCTCGTCGACCGAGACCCTCGGCGTCGAACGGCTCACGGGTTCGCTCGGCGCCGAGGTGCGCGGCGTCGACCTCGCGCAGCTCGACGACGACGGCTTCGCGGCGGTTCGGGCAGCGCTGCTCGAGCATCTGGTGCTGTTCTTCCCCGACCAACATCTCTCGCCCGACGAGCACCGAGCGTTCGCAGTGCGGTTCGGCGAGCCGGAGATCCACCCGTTCATCCCGAAGATCGACGACGACCATCCCGAGATCGTCGTGCTCGACAGCGATCTGGGCGCGAAGGCCGACGTGTGGCACACCGACGTCACGTTCAGCGCGACACCGCCGCTGTGCTCGGTCCTGAAGATGGTGGAGACGCCACCGTTCGGTGGCGACACCATGTTCACGAACCAGTACCTGGTGTACGAGATGCTCTCGGCGCCGATGCGCGAGCTCGTCGAAGGGTGCAGCGCAGTGCACACCGGCTGGCCGTTCGGCCATCCGGAGCTCGCGACCGAGCACCCGATGGTGCGCGTGCACCCGGAGACCGGGCGCCGTTCGCTCTTCGTGAACCGGCAGTTCACCTCGCACATCCCGCAGCTGCGCCGGAGCGAGAGCGACGCGATGCTCGGCTACCTCTACGGGTTCTCGGAGCAGCCGGCGTTCACCGTGCGGTACCGGTGGAGTGAGGGGACGATCGGGATCTGGGACAACCGCTGCACCCAACACCATGCGGTCAACGACTACGACGACCGTCGCGTGATCCACCGCGTCACCATCCTCGGAGATGCCCCGACCGGACCCGCGCCGCGCTGGGAGCACTACGAGTCGATCCGGGGCGGTGCGGCCGAGATGCTCGCGATGCTGGGCGGTGGTGAGATGCGCGCCAAGATCGACGAAGAGACGGGGACGTGACCGGTCGTCCGATCAGCGGCGATCGGTGAGGAACGGGAAGCGGGTCCGAACCTCCGCGACGACCACGGGGTCGACCTCGCCCGTGATGATCGCCTCCACACCGGTCGCCTCGGCGAGGACCTCGCCGAGTGGGTCGACGATCATGCTGTCGCCGACGTAGTCGAGCTTCCCGCCGCGTCCGACGCGGTTCACTCCGACCACGTACGCCTGGTTCTCGATCGCGCGAGCCCGCAACAGGGTGCGCCAGTGCTCGCGCCGAGCCGCGGGCCAGTTGGCCACCACGACGTAGCAGTCGGTTCCGGAAGCACACGCCCAGAACTCATCTGCGAAGCGCAGGTCGTAGCAGACGAAGAGCGTCGTGCGAACACCGTCGACGTCGACGGTGACGTGTTCGCGCCCCGACGCGTAGTGGTCGTGCTCGCGCGCGTAGCTGAACGGGTGGATCTTGGCGTACCGATGCACCACACCATCGGGCGCGGCGAGCACGAGGCGGTTGAACGGCAACGCCTGGCCTTCGGGGCGCTCGGGCAGCGAACCGCACAGCCAGACTCCGTGGACGGCCGCCTGGTCGACGAGAAAGCGCGTGCTCGGTCCGTCGACTGCCTCGGCGACCCGATCCGCGTCCATCGAGAACCCCGTCGAGAACATCTCGGTCAGCACGACGAGATCGGCACCCTCGCCTGCCGCAGTGGCGATCATCTCGGAGAGGCGAGCAAAGTTCGCGACCGGGTCCTCCCAGACGATGTCGTGCTGGATGCCGGCGACCCTCACCGCGGCCTCCTCACCCGAACCGGCCCTCGAGCCGCGCGACTGCTTCCTCGAGCACCTCGCGCCGTTTGCAGCAAGCGAAGCGGACGAGCGGCGCGCCGGCCGCGACATCGTCGTAGAACACGACGTTCGGGACGGCGACGACACCGCACTGCTCGGGCAGGCTGCGGCAGAACGCCAAGCCGTCTTCCACACCGAGCGGCCTGATGTCGGCGGTGACGAAGTAGGTGCCCGCCGGACGGAACACGTCGAAGCCGGCACGGCGCAGCCCGGCGACCAGCAGATCACGCTTCGCGTGCAGGTCGGTCGCGAGCTCGCGGAAGTACCCGTCCGCGAGGGTGAGGCCGACCGCGATCGCCTGCTGGAAGGGCGCCGGACTCGCGTAGGTGAGGAACTGCTTCACGGTGCGCACGGCGTCGACGAGCGGCGGTGACGCACACACCCAGCCCACCTTCCAGCCGGTGAAGGAGAAGGTCTTGCCGCCCGACGAGATGGTGACCGTGCGGTCACGCATCCCCGGAAGCGTGGCCAACGGTTCGTGCTTGCCGTCGAACACGAGGTGCTCGTACACCTCGTCGGTGACTGCCACGACGTCGTGCTCGATGCAGAGCTCGGCGATGCGCAACAGCTCCTCGCGCGAGAAGACCTTCCCCGTCGGGTTGTGCGGTGAGTTCAGCAGGAGCAGCCGAGTCCTCGGCGTGAAGGCGCGCGCCAGCTCGTCGAAATCGAACGTGTAGTCCGGTGTTCGCAAGGTGACGACTCGGCGCTCCGCACCCGCCAAAGCGATGCACGCTGCGTACGAGTCGTAGTACGGCTCGAAGGTGATCACCTCGTCGCCGGGCTCGCACAACGCGAGGAGGCTTGCCGCGATGGCCTCCGTGGCCCCGGTCGTGACGAGCACCTCCCGGTCGGGGTCGTACGTGAGGTCGTACCAGTGGGCCTGGTGGGCCGCGATCGCTTCTCGCAGCTCGGGAATGCCGGCGCCAGGCGGGTACTGGTTCTCACCGTTCTCGATGGCGCGGATCGCGGCGTCGCGCACGACCTCGGGGCCGTCGGTGTCGGGAAAGCCCTGCCCGAGGTTGATCGCTCCCGTCGCTGCGGCGAGTGCCGACATCTCGGCGAAGATCGTCGTGCCGAACCCCTGGAGCCGTGACGCCAGCACCGGGACGGGTGTCGTCATCGCGGGACCCGCACGAAGATCGTCATCGAACACCCTCCCGTCGTCGCGAATGTTAGGGCGAGCCGATCTCACATCGACGTGCCGGTACGCTCGACCCGAGACGCTGGGAGAGCTGGCCAGAGGAGCTGGATGGACGTGTCGTCCCAACCGTTCGCCTCCCGAGCCGAGACGATGCAGGCGTTCGCGGACCACGTCTCGAGCGGCAAGGTCGAGGCGTTCGACGCCCTGGGGCTCGACATCGTGCTCGGGCGCCGCGAAGGGCCGTTCTTCTGGGACGCGTTCGACGACCGCCGCTTCTTCAACTGTCACTGCAATGGTGGTGTCTTCAACCTGGGACACCGCAACCCCAACGTGCTTGCCGCACTCCGCACCGCACTCGAGGTCGATGAGATCGACGTCGGCAACCACCACCTCGTCTCGGGTTGGAAAGCGCGGCTCGGAGCTCGACTCTCCGCGACGACCGCCGACCGTTGTCCTGGCGTCGTGCTGTCACCCTCCGGGTCCGAGGCGATCGAGGTCGCGATCAAGACGGCGTACGCGGTGACGGGCCGACCCGAGATCGTGTCGGTCCACGGCGCGTACCACGGGCACACCGGGCTCGCGGCGATGGCGGCCGACGCGCGCTACCACGAACCGTTCCGCCTCGCGTTGCCCGGCTTCGTGCACGTTCCCCACGACGACCTCGCGGCGATGGACGCGGTGATCGGCGACGACACGGCGGCGGTCGTCCTCGAGACCGCGCCCGCCACCCTCGGGATGGCGATCCCGGGCGACGGGTACCTCGCCGGCGTGCAGGCGCTGTGCCGCGAGCGTGGGGCGATCCTCGTCCTCGACGAGATCCAGACCGGGCTCGGGCGGAGCGGCCGCATGTGGTGCTACGAGCACGACGGCGTCGAGCCGGACGTGATCGTGACGGGCAAGGGCCTCGGCGGCGGCGTCTACCCGATCGCCGCGACCCTGATGACCCCCGCGGTCCACCGCTTCTACGACGACGAACCCTTCGTGCACGTCTCCTCGTACGGCGGTTCCGACCTCGGGTGCGCGGTCGCGCTCGCGGTGCTCGATCAGGTCGAGACGTCGGGCTTCCTCGATCGCGTGGAAGACGTCGGACTGCGCCTCGAGAAGGAGCTCGGTGTCCTCCCGTGCACGATCCGTCGCCGCGGCCTGTTCATGGGTCTGCAGTGGCCCGACGAGGGCGCGGGCATCCTCGCCGCGAAGGCGTGCATCGACCACGGCGTGTTCGCAGTCTTCGCCAACAACGACACGTCGGTGATGCAGCTGCTCCCGCCGCTCGTCCTCACCGACGCGGAGGTCGACGAGCTCGCCGACCTGTTGGTCGGAGCGTTGTCGTGACCACGACCGTCGACCTCGCCGCGCTCGAGCAGACCATCGAGCGTGCCCTGGTGCGCGGCGACGAACGCGGGCTGCACGTGCTCGGGTACGGCGAGATCACCACGGTCGTCGCTTGGCCCGACGCCGACGGCCCGTTCGCGTGCAAGCGCCTGCCGCTGTTCACCCCGGAGCGGTTCGCCGCGTACCGGCCGGCGTTCGACGACTACCTCGTCGCGCTCGGCGAGCGCGGTGTCGACGTCCTGCGGACCGACCTCGTGCACCAGACGCGCGAGGACGGTTGGATCGTCGCCTACTGCATCCAGCCGGTGCTCGCGCCGGACAACCTGCTCCCGCAGGCGCTCCGCGATGCCGCCGCCGGTGACGACGCCGAACCCAGGATCCGCGCGCTCCTCGGCAGCGTCGTCGACCACATCGCCGACGTGGTCGACGACCAGGTCGGCATCGACGCACAGGTGTCGAACTGGGCAGTCGGCGACAACGGCCTCGTGTACCTCGACGTCAGCACGCCCTTCCTCCGCGACGCCGACGGCCACGACCGCTTCGACTGCGACACCTACCTCGAATCCATCCCCGCCGTGTGTCGCGGCATCGCCCGGCGCTTCGTGATCCCCGGCGTCGTGCAGACGTACCACTCGACGCGCTCCATCGTGCTGAACCTCGCCGGCCACCTCAGCAAGGAAGGGCTGGACGCGTGGATCCCTCTCACGTTGGAGCTGGCCCGGGCGCGCCTGGGCGTCGACGTGTCCCCCGCCGCCGCGCGCCGCCATTACCGGAACGACGTCCGCCTGTGGGGGTTCATCCAGCGGCTCCGTCGCGTCGACCGCGCCTGGCAGCGCCACGTGCGGCGCCGCCCGTACCCCTTCCTGCTCCCCGTCCGCGGCGACCGGACCACCTGAGCGGAACGCCGCGCCGCGATCTTGCCGCCATCTCGTCACCGATCCTCGAGGGGCTACCGTCCGGGGCGATGAGCGACGGCGGGACCATCACCGACGACGGGCTGGGCCGCCTGCGCGCCCGCGTCGGCATCCCCGAGCCGCACACCGCGCCACCCCGGTTCCTGCGGGTCGACACCGACGCGTTCCGACACGTCGCCGAGTGCTACGGCGACGACAATCCGCTCTGGTGCGACCCCGAGTACGCCGCCACGACTCGCTGGGGCGGCTCCATCGCCCCGCCACCGCTCGTCGGTGGCGACTCGCTGATCGGCGAGGACGAGGTCGTGGAGGTCGCGGCCGAGCACCGAGACCTCATGAAGGGGGATCCGCTCCGGGGCGTCCACGCGTTCTACGCGGCGAGCGGTCGCGAATGGTGGGCACCGCTCACCCCGGGGACCCGCGTGTGGCGACGGAACGCACTCGTCGGGGCCCAGGACAAGGCGTCGGAGTTCGCCGGTCGTGCCGTCCACGAGTGGACCGCACACGTGTTCCGCGCCGATGGCGGACCACTCCTCTCCGCGCAGCTCCGGGACATGGTGCGGACCGAGCGCGGCGAAGGCACGCGAGCGCAAGAAGGAGGTTGCGGTCGAGCCCCAGCAGTGGTCCGAGGCCGAGCTCGCCGAGATCGACGCCCAGTACGCACGAGAGGCCCCACGCGGCGGCGATCCTCGCTGGTGGGAGGACGTCGCCGAGGGCGACGAGCTGAGCCCGATCGCGAAGGGCCCGCTCACGGTGACCGACATGGTCTGCTGGCACACCGGGATGGGGATGGGCATGTACCACGTACGCCCGTTGCGGCTCGCGTGGCGCAACCGCATGCGCATCCCACGCTTCTACCACCGCGACGAGCTCGGGATCCCCGACGTGCTCCAGCGCGTCCACTGGGATCCGGCGTACGCGCGCAAGAGCGGGAACCCCACCACCTTCGACTACGGCCGGATGCGGGAGACCTGGCTCATCCACCTGTGCACCGATTGGATGGGCGACGACGCCTGGCTCTGGCGACTCGACTGCGAGTTCCGGAAGTTCAACTACGTGGGCGACGCGCACTGGATGCGTGGACGAGTCGTCCGCAAGTACCTGGCCGAGGGTGACCGGCCCGCCGTCGATCTGGACATCTGGGGGGAGAACCAGCGCGGCCAGATCACGACGCCGGGTCACGCGAGCGTGCTGCTGCCGAGTCGTGAGCATGGTGCGGTCCGACTCCCGGACCCGCCGGGGTCTGCCTCCGACCTCCAGGGGGCGCTCGACGCGATCGCCGACCGCTACGCGCAGGAAGGGTGACCACGATGCCCTACGAGCCGATGAGCGGTCTTGGCGCCGCGCTCGACGGTGGGATCCTGCGTCTCACGCTCGACCGACCCGAGAAGCGCAACGCGCTCGACGACGCCACGGTGGAAGCGCTCATCGGACACCTCGAGCGAGCCAACCAGGACGAGGATGTCCGGGCGATCCTCCTCGACTCGACGGGCGACGACTTCTGCGCCGGCTACGACGTGGTGGCCCGCAACGCTGGGACCGGGCAAGGGTCGCCTGCCCAGAGGCCCCGCGTCGGCAGCATCCAACGGCGCCTCCCGGCGCAGGCACACCGCCTCGTGCCACTGCTCCTCAGCACGCAGATCCCCGTCGTGTGTGCGGTACGCGGGTGGGCGGCCGGCCTCGGTCTGCACCTCGCGCTTGCATCCGACCTGTGCGTCGTCGCCCGGGACGCGCGTCTCTGGGAGCCGTTCACCGAGCGCGGCTTCACCCCCGACAGCGGAGGCACCTGGCTGCTCCCTCGACTCATCGGCATGGCACGCGCCAAGGACCTGCTGCTGCTCGGCACCGAGCTGTCGGGCGAGGACGCCGCCGCCTGGGGGCTGGTGCACACGGCGGTCGACGCCGCCGAGGTGCACGCGGAGAGCGAGCTGCTCGCCGAACGGCTCGCGGCGGGACCCACGGTCGCCCTCGGTCTCACGAAGTGGCTCCTCCACCAGGGCGCGGGTCTCGACCTCGAACGGCATCTCGCCAACGAGGCGCTGGCCCTGGAGCTGTCGTCGCGGAGCAGCGACTTCCGCGAGGGCATGACCGCGCTCCGGGAGAAGCGGAAACCGGGCTTCGAGGGTCGATGACCGCGAGCGCGGAGGCACGACTCGCCGTCGACGCTTCGACGTCGGCCGACGACGCGGTCGCCGCGGTCCGGGAGTGGATCGAGGCCGAGATCCCGTCGAGCTGGCGAGCCGCGGCCGCACGCGGCGGGACAGCCGAGATCCGGGCCGTGCGATCACGCGACGAGTACGAGGCGTGGTACCCGCGCTTCGGTCGGTCGGGCCTCGCGGTCGCCACCTGGCCGGCCGAGTACGGCGGGCTCGGCGTGGACGGCACCACCGCTCGGCTCCTCGAGCGCGAGCTCGCACCGTTCAACCTCGGCCGCCTGAACCCGCTCGGCCTCAACCTCTGCGCGCCGGCGTTGTACGCGCACGGTACCGAGGCGCAGCGGCGTCGCTTCCTCCCACCGATCGTGAGCAACGAGGAACGCTGGTGTCAGCTCTTCAGCGAGCCGGGCGCGGGCTCCGACCTCGCGTCCCTCGCGACCCGCGCCATGCGCGATGGCGACGACTGGCGCATCACCGGTCAGAAGGTGTGGACGACCTGGGCGCACCGTTCCGACTGGGCCGTCCTCCTCGCTCGGACCAACCCCGCTGTGCCCAAGCGGAAGGGCATCACCTACTTCCTGCTCGACCTCCACCAGCCGGGCGTCGACGTGCGACCGCTCCGGCACATCACCGGCGAGATCGACTTCAACGAGGTGTTCCTCGACGGGGCCGTCGTCCCGGATGCGCAGCGCATCGGCGACGTCGACGACGGATGGCGCGTCGCCAACGCCACGCTGTCGTCGGAACGCCAGATGGTGGCGGGAGCCGGGTCGGGAGGCGTCGACCGCATCGGTGGCTCCGGCATCGAGCACGCGATCGAGCTCGCCCGGATCCGCGGTCGGAACGACGAACCGGTCGTGCGCCAGCAGCTGGCCCGCCTGTACGCCGAGGAGCGCATCCGTTCCATCACCAACCAGCGGGTGCGCGCCGGATTGTCGGCTGGTCGCGCGCCGGGCGCGGAGAGCAGCGTCGGCAAGGTCCATTCGGGCGACCTCAACCAGCGCTTGCAGCTCCTCACCAGTGATCTGCTCGGGGTCGATGCGATGGCGTGGCCCGTCGACGGTTCCGACGGCGGCGCGGGTGCGTACGACCTGTCGCTGCCGCGCGAGGTGCACGGGATGCTGCGCAGTCGCGCGAACACGATCGAGGGTGGCACGACGGAGGTCAACAAGAACATCGTCGGCGAGCGTGTGCTCGGACTCCCCCGTGAGGCGGACCCGTGGCAGGGTGCCGCGTGGAGCGAGGTGCCCCGGTCATGACCGCTGGGTCGGTCGGCGCGCCGTACACGCGTCTCCAGGTCGAGCGACGAGGCCCGGTCGGCTGGCTCATCTTCGACCGGCCGGACGCGGGGAACGCGATGGACGCAACGATGTTCGACGAGCTCGAGCGCGCGTGGGGCGAGCTCGCAGACGATCCGGACGTCCGCGTGATCGTGAACACGGGCGAGGGTCGCTCGTTCCAGACCGGGGTCGACGTCGTCCAGCTCGCCCGCGACAAGGACGCGCTCCGCGCCCACTCGCGGCGCACCCGAGACGCCGAGCTGCGGTTCACCGCCTGGCACTGTGGCGTCTGGAAGCCGGTCGTCGCCGCGGTGAACGGCACCTGTGCCGGCGGCGGGATGCACTTCGTCGCCGACGCCGACATCGTCATCGCAGCATCCGACGCGACGTTCGTCGATCCGCACGTCTCGCTCGGGCAGGTGGTGGCGTACGAGGGCATCGCCCTGGCGAGGAAGTCGCCGATGGAGGCGGTGCTGCGCATGGCGCTCGTCGGGCGCCACGAACGGCTCGATGCGACCCGCGCGCGCCAGCTCGGCATCCTCAGTCAGGTGGTCGATCCGCCCGAGCGGCTGCGCGAGGAGGCGCAGGCGCTCGCGGAGAAGATCGCGCGCAACTCCCCCGCGGCCATGGCCGCCACCAAGCGCGCCCTCTGGGGCGCCCTCGAGACCGGCCTCACCGACGCGTGCCGCGCCGGCGCCGACCAGCTCGTCTCCATGTGGGGCCACCCCGACCAGGAAGAAGGACCACGCGCCTTCGCCGAGAAGCGCGAGGCAGCATGGGCCTCGATCAGCCCCCGCCAAGGCGGCCCCGGAGCAGAAGGCCCCAGCGAGGAAGGACTGTCGTGACGTACGAGCACCTGATCGTCGAGCGCCACGGCCCGGTCGGCTGGCTGATCAACAACCGGCCCGACGCGCTCAATGCGATGAACGCGAGGATGCGCGACGAGTTCGCCGACGCGTGGCTCGAGCTCGACCGCGACCCCGCCGTCCGAGTGATCGTGCACACGGGTGAAGGTCGGGCGTTCCAGACCGGCGTCGACGTCTCCGAGATCGCGTCCGACGGCGTCGGCATGCAGCGCTACCGCGAGTCGGTCGAGGGCTGGGATCTGCACTTCACGTCCTGGCATCAACAGGTGTGGAAGCCGGTCATCACCGCGGTCAACGGGATCTGCTGCGGCGGGGGCTTCCACTGGGTTGCCGACGCCGACATCGTGATCGCGGCGTCGGACGCGCAGTTCTTCGACCCGCACGTCTCGATCGGCCAAGTCGTGTCGATCGAGGCGATCGGGCTCATCCGCAAGATGCCTGCCGAAGCTGTCATGCGCATGGCGTTCGTCGGCCGCCACGAGCGGATGGGAGCCGAGCGCGCGTACGAGCTCGGCATGGTCAGTCAGATCGTGGACCCGCCCGAGCGGCTGCGCGAGGAGGCGCAGGCGC
This sequence comes from uncultured Acidimicrobiia bacterium, assembly GCA_963720675.1. GTDB lineage: Bacteria > Actinomycetota > Acidimicrobiia > IMCC26256 > PALSA-555 > JALHSW01. Next base: position 1,839,828 of record CAVRGH010000010.1, read on the forward strand.
TCGCGGAGAAGATCGCGCGCAACTCCCCCGCGGCCATGGCCGCCACCAAGCGCGCCCTCTGGGGTGCCCTCGAGACCGGCCTCACCGACGCGTGCCGCGCCGGCGCCGACCAGCTCGTCTCCATGTGGGGCCACCCCGACCAGGAAGAAGGACCACGCGCCTTCGCCGAGAAGCGCGAGGCCGAGTGGGCGCCGCTCGAGCGGCCGCCCACGGCAGGCGCACCGGGAGCCGCGTGACGTCGCTCGCAGAGCTGCTGCTCGCGCCGAGCACCGATGGCGCGCCTACCGACGTCCTCGTCTACGCGGGCGAGCGGCGGATCACCCGGGCCACGCTGATCGCCGACGCACGCGCAGTGCGCGACGGGCTCCTCGCCGCGGGGGTGACGCAGGGCGCTCCGGTCGCGGTGATGCTCGGCAACGGCCCCGAGACGATCGCCACGCTGTTCGGTGTCTGGGCGGCCGGGGGCGTCTACGTCCCCGTGAACCCGCGGCTCACCGATCCCGAGGTCGGTCGGCTCACCGATGCCGTCCCTCCTGCCGCCGTCGTCACGACGGAGTCCGAGCGCTCGCGGTTCCCGAGCCATGCGTTCGTCGCGTTGGATCGCCCTGACGTGCGCGTCGGTCGGGCCGGTCCGGCCGAGCCGCGCAAGCACTTCGACGCCGACGTCGCGCTCGTGCAGACGACCTCGGGGACCACCGGGCCGCCGACTCCCGTCCCGCTCCGACACTCCCAGGTGCTCGCACTCCTCGAGGGCGTCCTCGGTACGGTCCGCACCCGCGGCGAGGCAGCACGCGACACGCCGGCGATGCCCAACCTCGTCCCGGTGTCCCTCTCACTCTGGGCGGGCATCTACAACGTCTTGTTCGCGTTCCGAGTCGGGGCACCGGTCGTCCTGATGGAGCGTTTCGAACCGGGCGAGCTCGCGCGGTTGGTCGCCGAGCACCAGATCCGGTCGGTCGTGCTGCCCCCGGCCGCGATGGCGATGTGCTGCGACGACCCCGGCCTCGCGTCGCTCGCGCCGCTGCGCTACGTGCGGAGCATCACGGCTCCGCTCTCGCCGTACCTCGCGCGGCGCTTCCACGATCGGTTCGGCGTCGCGGTGCTCAACTGCTACGGCCAGACCGAGCTCGGGGGCGAGGTCGTTGGCTGGAGCGCCGCGGACTGGCGCGAGTTCGGCAGCACGAAGCTCGGCGCAGTCGGGCGACCGCACGTAGGCGTCGAGCTCCGCATCGACGAGACGGGCGAGCTGTGGGTGCGCACCCCGGCGTCGCGCACTGCACCGCCGGCCACGCTCGGCGACCGGGCCACCGGGGACGGCTGGCTGTGCACCGGCGATCTGGGTCGGATCGACGATGACGGCTTCCTGTGGATCGAGGGACGCGCGTCCGACATGGTGAATCGGGGCGGCCTGAAGGTCTTCCCGGCGGAGGTCGAAGAGGTGCTGCGCTCGGTGCCCGGGGTGCAGGACGTCGCCGTGGTGGGCGTCCCGGACGAGCGACTCGGCGAGCTACCGGTCGCCGCCGTGGTGGGGGACGCGTCGGCGGAAGTGCTGGACGCCGCGTGCCGCGCCCACCTCGCGCCCTACAAGATCCCGGCGCGCTTCGTGTTCGTCGACAACCTCCCCCGGAACGAGGTGGGGAAGGTGCTGCGTACCGAGATCCAGGATCGCTGCACCGAGGTTTGACCTCGACGCGCGGGTTGCTCAGTCGACCGCGACCGGTGCATGCGCCTGCTCGAGGAGGCGCAGCTCCCCTTCGAGATCGGGGGACGCCTCGACGTGCACCTTCGGGATCCACTCGAGCCACTTCGGGAACCACCAGTTGCGGTCTCCGAGCAGCTCCATGGTCGCGGGCACGAGGACGATGCGGACGAGCGTGGCGTCGATGAAGATGGCCGCTGCAAGACCCATCCCGAAGAGCTTGATCACCCGGGAGTCGCCGAGCACGAAGCTTCCGAAGACGCACACCATGATCGCCGCCGCCGCGGTGATCACGCGAGCGGTCGCCGCCAGGCCGTCGGCGACGGCGAGGCCGTTGTCACCGGTTCGGTCGTACTCCTCCCGAACGCGCGAAAGCAGGAAGACCTCGTAGTCCATCGACAGCCCGAACACGATCGCGAACAGCATCATCGGGACGAACGGCTCGATGGGCCCCGTCCCCTTGATGCCCAACAGCTCGCCGAACCAGCCCCACTGGAAGACGGCGACGATCACGCCGTATGCAGCGCCGATCGACAGCAGGTTCATCACCACGGCCTTGACGGGCACCAGCACCGAACGGAACACGACGAGCAACAGGATGAAGCTGAAGGCGAGGACTGCCCCGATGAAGAGCGGGAGCCGGGACGCCAGCGTGTCCGAGACGTCGACACCGGACGCGGTGATGCCACCGATCTCGACCGCGGCGTCCGTCCCGCGCAACGCGGAGGGGATCACATCGCTGCGAAGGCGGTCGATGAGCTCGACGGTGGACTCGCTCTGGGGCGATGTCGTCGGGATCACCTGGATCACGGCCGTCCGGCCGTCCTCGCTCGCGATCGCCGGGCTGACCTGGGCGACGCCCCGCGTCGATGCGAGCCGCGCCGAGAGCTGTTGCAGCGACTCGACCCCGTCCGGGGTGCGCGCGGCCAGGACGAGCGGCCCGTTGAAGCCCGGTCCGAAGCCGTCCGCGAGCAGGTCGTACGCGCGACGCGTGGTCTCGGTCGCCGGGTTGTTGCCGGCATCCGAGAAACCGAGTCGGAGTGACAGGAACGGGACCGCGAGGATCACCAGCACCGCGAGCCCGGCGAGTGCAGCTGTCCAGGGGCGATGCTGCACGACGCGGCTCCACCGGAACCAGATGCTCTCGCGGGTCGCGCTCTCCTTGCGGTGCAGGAACGGGATGCTGAGCTTGTCGATGTTCGTGCCGGCGAACCCGAGCAGTGCGGGGACGAAGGTCACGGACGCGACCATCATCACCAGCACCGTGACCGCGCCTCCAGCGCCCAGCCCGCGGATGAAGTCGACGCCCATCAGGAAGAGACCGCACAGTGAGATCACCACCGTCGCGCCGGCGAACAGGACCGCGCGCCCCGCGGTGTCGATGGCCAGGACGACAGAGCGCTCCGGGTCGAGGCCGTCGTGGAGGCCCTGGCGGAACCGTGTGACGATGAACAAGGCGTAGTCGATCCCGACACCGAGCCCGATCATCGCTGCGAGCTGCGTCGTGAACGTCGGCATCACCATCACGTTGGACAGGAGCCCGACGATCGCGAACCCACCACCGATCCCGAGGATCGCGGTGAAGATCGGGAGACCCATGGCGAGCACCGAGCCGAAGGCGATGAGGAGGATGATCACTGCGGCGAGCAGCCCGATCAGCTCGGACGACCCCCCGAAGGCGCCGAGCTGGAACATGCGGCCACCGACCTCGAACTGCGTGCCGTCGGCCTGTGTCCCGACGCCCGCGAGGTCGATGATCCGCTCCGCGGTCGCCTCGGAGACTTCGCCCGCGCGCTGGTCGAACTGGATCTCGGCGTACGCGATGGTCCCGTTCGCGGACACCTGTCGGGCACCCTCGGGCGAATAGGGGCTGGTGGTACCGGTCACGTGGGGCACGCGCTCGATCGCGGCGAGCTTGTCCTCGAACGCCTGCCGCACCGCGGGGTCGTCGACCCCTGGAGGTGCCTGCACGACGAGCTGGCCGCTGTCACCGGACTGCGCCCGGAACGTGCGGGCGAGCAGCTCCTGGGCGCGACTGGACTCGGTGCCCTTCACCGAGAAGGTCTGACTGAAGCCGTCCCCGACGTTGGCGGCGACGACCGTGAGGCCGACCACACCGACGACCCAGAGCGGCGACGACGAGCCTGCGACGGCGGTAGCAGAACGCGGCGAGCTGGCGAAGCATGTCGCTCCTCGGGGGGAAGACGGCGGATGGCGTCGACGCGTGAATCCTGCGACGCGGACGATCAGCTTCTTCTTCGCGTACCGGGAAGCCCACCTCGGCGCCGTCCACGAGCTGGGGCTGACGCCGGGCGACATGAAGGCCTTCATGATCCTCCAGCCCGACGAGGCGAAGTCGATGGGCGCGCTCGCCGAGGAGTGGGCCTGCGACGCCTCGAACGCACGTGGATGGTCGACCGCCTCGAGGACGCGGGTTCGTCGAGCGACGCGCGAAGGAAGGTGACCGTCGGTGAAGACGGTCGTCCTCACCCCCGCCGGCGAGAAGATGAAGGCCCAGCTGATCGAGCGACTGTCGGAGCCACCCGCCGATCTCCTCGACCTCGAGCGTGCCGACCTCGAGGCACTCCGCGCCGCGCTGGCGCTCCTCCCGCCGACCCCGCCGTTCGGGGCATGATCTCGTCGCCCTGACGCACCTTCGACCAGGGGCGCCGACCAGGTAGGGGGACGCATGAGCGACGAGCAGCCGCGCGAGCCGTCGAAGTACGCGGAACGACTGTTCCCTGCTCCGGTCGACCACGGGATCGCACGGGAGGACCGCGCCGTCAGCACCGTGACCTCAGGGGTCGACACCGCCGAGCTGGGATCGTGGCAGGGCGAGCAGTGGTACCAGGGCGGTGGGCGCGTCGGCGAGAAGGCCGTCGAACGCATCGTGATCTACCCGCCGACGCGCGGGATCCAGACCCAGGGCGACCCGTTCGAGCCGGTGCGCATCGGCTTCCTCATCGACATGGACCTCGGACAGCTGCTCGCAGATTGCATCGACCCGTTCGTGCTCGCGATCGAGGATGCGATGAACGAGGGCATCTGGACGCGCCCGATCGAGATCTTCACCGTCGACGCCCGCGGGCTGCCGCGCGAGAGCTATCGGAAGCTGATCGCCGGTTACCACCGTCTCGTCGAGGAAGGCTGCGTGGTCGTGATCGGCCCGTTCATCGCCGACAACTCGGAGGTGATCGCTCCGTACGCGAACGCGTCGGGCGTGCCCGTGCTCCTCTGGACGGGGACGACGCGAGCGTTCGGGGAGTTCGTGTTCACCGTCGCCAACGGGGACATCCCGACGGAGTCGGTGATGTGTGCCAACTGGTGCAAGCTCCAGGGTCACCAGAAGGTGGGGTTCTTCTGGGAGCAGGGCTCGGCCGGCGATCTGTACGCCGACTACTTCCGCCGCACCGCGCTCCAGATCGGCCTCGAGATCACCAAGGAGGTGTTCCTCGCGCCGAACCCGCGCAACCTGCAGGAGCAGCTCGAGCAGATGCGCGCGCTCGGCACCGAGGCGGTCGTCTACGTCGGGTACGGGTACTCGACGTTCCACTTCGCGAGCGCCTTCAAGGCGATGGGCTGGGATCCGCCCCGAGTCATGGGCACCGCGTTCATGTTCTATTCGAACTCGAACGCGTGGGCCGAGGGGCTCGAGGGCTGGCACGGCGTCGACCAGCTCGGCGAGGACGGCACCAACCTCAACTACAACGCGATGCTCGAGCGCTTCCAGGCCCGGTTCGGTCGCGTGTCACGCAACGTCGTGGTGGCGCTGGCCTACGACACCGCGCGCGTCGCGATCCAGGGCATCGCGAACGCCCGGATCCCGACCCCCCGCCACGTGAAGGAGGGCATCGAGATGATCAAGTGGATGCCCACCACGAACGGCGGACCGTCGTGCTTCATCACCTTCGCGGAGTACGACCACCGCGGCTACAAGGGCGACTTCCTCACGATCCGCGAGCTGCGCGGTGGTCAGCTCCACTTCCGCGGCTACTACCGACCACAGTGGCCCGTGAACTCGATGGACGCGCCCTCGGCTTGATCAGCCCAGCTGGTTGCCGACGATCCCCACGAAGCTGACCATCTCACCGGGGTAGCCACCGAGGTTGTGCACGAGGCCGAGACCGCGGTCCGCGGTCTTGATCGTGCGCTCGGGCGGAGCCTCGCCCCGCAGCTGGAGCCAGTTCTCGAAGAACATGCGCAGGCCGCTCGCGCCGACCGGATGGCCGAAGCTCTTGAGCCCGCCGTCCGGGTTCACCGGCAGGTCACCGAGCAGGTCGAACGTGCCGTTGAGCACTTCCTTCCATGCGGTGCCGCGCTCGGCGAAGCCGAGGTCCTCGTAGATGAGCAGCTCGGCCGGCGTGAAGCAGTCGTGCACCTCGGCCATCGCGATCTGGCTGCGGGGGTCGGTGACGCCCGCCTGCGCGTAGGCGTCCTTGCCCGCCATGTTGATCTCGGGAAACCACGTGTAGTCGTAGTCGGGGTTGGCGTTGCCGGTCCCGTCGCCGGCGATGAACGAGAGGCCCTTCACGTACAGCGGCTTGTCCGTGTACTTCAGGGCGTCCTCCGCGCGCACGAGGATCGCCGCGGCCGAGCCGTCGGCGACACCGGAGCAGTCGAAGACTCGGAGCGTGCCGGCCATGAGCGGCGCGCTGCAGATCGTGTCCATCGTGACGGGCTTGCGGAACTGGGCGCGCTCGTTGACGGAACCGTTCTGGTGGTTCTTCCACGAGATGCGGGCGAGCACCTCGCGCATCTGGTCGTCGCTCACGCCGTATTTCGCGCCATACGCGGGTGAACACATCGCGAACATCGCCGCAGCAGACAGTGCGCGCGCGGTGCCATCGGTCGGCGCGTGGCTCGCACCGACGAGGCCTTGGTAGCCACTGTCCTTGACCTTCTCGACGCCCACCGCCATCGCGACGTCGTACGCACCGGAGGCCACCGCGTACGCAGCGTTGCGCAGCGCCTCGGAGCCCGTCGCGCAATAGTTCTCGACGCGTGTCACCGGCTTCTGGATGCCGAGCGGGCGTGCGAGCGTCTGACCCGAGTTGCCCGACATCGCGGTGCCGAGCCAGTAGGCGTCGACATCGTCCTTGGCGATCCCGGCGCTCTCGAGCGCCTCCCCCGTCGACCAGATGAGCAGGTCGTCGGTGCCCTTGTCCCAGTGCTCACCGAACTTGGTGCATCCCATGCCGACGATGGCGACCTGGTCCTTGATCCCGTGCGATGCCATTGGAGTCTCCGTCCTTCTCCGAGAGAGCCGCTGCCGTCCGCTCAACCGCGGACCGGGCGCGCCTTCCAGAAGTAGTTGTGGATGCTGTCGGCCGTGAAGAGGCGACGGAACGTCATCTCGACCCGGTCGCCCATCTCGAGGTCGTCCGCGTTGACGTCGCAGAGCTCGACCGCCGTGCGGCCGCCACCGTCGAAGTCGACGACCGCGAACACGATCGGCGGACTCGGCGAGTACGCGATCTTGTCGATGGTGAACGTCGCGATCGTGCCGACGTGGTCGGCCATCGGCGCGGGTTCCATGTCGTCCTGGGTACCGCCCACCATGGACACACGGGCGGGCGGGAGGTGCAGCGCACCACTCGACCGGTCCTTGGAGCCGACGAACCCGTACTTCCAGTCCTCACGACGGCCCGAGATCGCACCGGAGATGCGACCCGGCTCGGGCCGGCGCGGCGGCTCGAGGGTGACCCAGTCGCGCCAGGCGAGGAACTTGCCGTAGGCGACGTCGGCCCGGGCCTCGACCTGTTGGGCGACGGTGCGAGCCGGCGACCACGAGGCGATCGCGTCGGTGGTGCGGAAGAGCAGCGCGTCGGCGCCGTCGACGATCGACACGATGCCGATCACCTCGCCGGGCTTCGCGTGCTCGAGCACCGACGCCAACAGCAGCGCCACGTGCGCGGTGCCGGTGTATCCGACCGTGGCGGCCAGCCCGTCGACGACCTTGGCCTGGTCGACTCCCAGACGCGGCGTGAGCGAGCGCACCGCGCGGGTGCGGGCCGGTGACGATGAGGTGGTCGACCTGGTCGGGCGAGAGCTCGGCACCCTTCAGCGCGGCGTTCCACGCCTCTTCGCCGAGCGGGACGTACTTCGTCTCGCCGAAGCGCTCCTCCCACGCCTTCGAGCGTGGCTCGCCGGGTAGGCGCCACCGGTCGATGAACTCCTCGGTCGTGGTGCCGACCCCGAGGAGCTCCGCGAGCACCGGCCCGTCGTCGTCCGAGCCGAGCAGGATCGCCGCGGCGCCGTCGCCGCCCGCCGACTCGTCGGCGCTGGTGGGAAGACCGTTGCGCTCGTCGGAGCTCACGACGAGGACCGACGGTCCGCCGCTCAGCGCGGCGAGCAGTGCACCGTTCGCGGAGCGCACCGCGCCACCGAAGTCGTAGGCCGGGACCGTGCGATCGAGCCGGAGGACCGCATGGATGGTCGTCGCGTTGGTCTTGTCGAGGTATGCGGGCGACGCGGTCGCGAACGCCAGGGCCCCGGGCTCGACCCCGCCCGCGGACGCCAGCGCCAGGCGCGCGGCCTCGACTCCCATCGTGGTGGTGTCCTCGTCGTACGACGCCACGGCGCGGGTGCCCTTGCCCCCGCCGGTCCCGAACGTCGCACCGATCTGGGTCCGGTCGAGCCGCCAGTAGGGCACGTAGGCAGCCGCACTCAGGATTCCTCGCATGCGGCCGAGCGTACCTGGCGACGTGACATCAGCGTCAGGTCGGAGGCCGGTCGCGGCCGGGCGGGCGTCAGGCCGTCACCTCGTTGTGGATCTCGAAGTCCGTCTCGGACGGCGGACCAGAAGCGCGCCGTCGAGGCTCCCGAGCGTCGGGCCGAGCGTGCCGTCGCGGAATGCCTCGAAGGAGTCCTTCGAGTCCCAGATGGCGACGACGAACCACCCGTCGTCCGTCGGCCCGGCGGCGTGGTAGGTCTGGCCGGCCGGCAAGCTCTTGCCTCCATCGGGGTGCACGGCTGCCAACGTCTTCTCGTACTGCTCCTTGGTCCCGCCCGCGAAGTGGTGCGTGATCCCGTACGCCATGGTGGCCTCCCGGGGAATGCCGAGGCGCCGCACGCTCGGGACGGACCCTACCGGGCCCCCTGGTCACCGCCCGCGGGCCGTCCGAGCATCCAGATGTGCGGCCCGCCCTGCAGGTCCACCTCGACGTGGATCCCGAAACCGTGGCGCGTAGAACGCGACGTTCGCCTCCGTCGCCGTCACGAGGTACGACGCGAGGCCGGCGGCATCGGCCTCGGCCAGCCCCGGCATGAGGACGGCGGACCCGAGCCCTCCACCCTGGCGGTCGGGGTGCGTCGCGAGGACACCGAGGTACCAGTGCGGCTCGTCCGGCCAGGTCGGCGTGAGCGCGTGGTCGAGACGCTCCACGCCGGGGATCGTCGCCGGATGCAGCTCGGGCTCGATCGCGTCCCACTGCGCGTCGACCCAGTCACCGCCCATGCGGTTGCCACCCGGCGGGTTCCACTGCGCCACTGCCGCACAGTCGTCCGTGCACCACAGCTCGCCGCCCGCGAGGCGCGTGTCGAAGAGCAACCCGAAGAAGCGACTCGCGTCGTCGAGGTACCGCTCGTCGTCGGGCATCAGGTGCCGGATGAACGGATCGGCCGAGAACGCGCGCGCAGCCGTGTCGATCGACGTGCTGCGATCCCCGACGGCGGCACGGCGGATCGCCGGGAGTCCTGTCATGGATCGGAGACTAGGCAGGCCGCCGGCGCGTCCCTTGACGGGTCTCGGGATCGACTCCTAGGGTACGAACGTCTGTTCGAATCCTGATCTGCACCCAGCACCCACCCGCACCCTGACCCCGGAGCATGACCATGGCCGTCAACCACCAGCCCGCCGAGTCCCACACCGTCGCCCCCTACCTCCACGTCGACGGTGCCGCCGCCGCGATCGACTTCTACGTCGGCGTGTTCGGTGCGACGGAGACGTACCGCATCCCGGCACCCGAGGGGAAGATCGGGCACGCCGAGGTCAAGATCGGTGACTCGCTCGTGATGCTGTCCGACGAGTACCCGGAGATGGGCGCCCGCGGTCCGAAGACCATCGGGGGATCGCCCGTCACCCTCACGGTGTACGTGCCCGACGTCGACGCGACGTTCGCCAAGGCCCTCGCGGCCGGCGCGAGCGAGCTGCGTCCGGTCGAGGACCAGTTCTACGGTGATCGGACCGGGCAGATCGAGGACCCGTTCGGCCATCGGTGGTCGATCCACACGCACATCGAGGACGTGGCGCCCGCGGAGATCGACCGACGAGCGGCCGAGATGTTCGGGGAGGGCTAGCCGCGCCCGATCCCGGCGCGGGACGGGCGGCGTCGGGGTGGCGCGCCGTACGATGCGCCGATGAAGCTCGGGGACGTCGCGAACGCAGGGGCCGCGCAGTACGGCAAGCCGCTCGACGGGGTGCGCATCCTCGCCGCGGAGCAGATGCAGGCACTCCCGTACGGGACCCAGCTGCTGGCCCGCCTCGGCGCCGACGTGGTCAAGGTCGAGCATCCGACCGAGGGCGAGTCCGGACGGGGTGCCCTGCCTGCGATCACGGACCCATGGGGCCGCCGCGTCGGTGCGACGTTCCTCCGGAACGCGCTCGACAAGCGCAGCATCGGCATCGATCTCAAGCAGCCCGAAGGTCGCGAGCTCTTCCTCGCGCTCGCTCCGCACTACGACGTCGTCGCGGAGAACTTCCGCGCCGGGACGATGAAGAAGCTCGGCCTGGCCTACGAGGACGTGCTGGCCGTCCACCCGAAGGTGATCTACGCGTCCGTGTCGGGCTTCGGGAACACGATCGAGTCGCCGTACGACTCGTGGGCGGCATACGCACCGATCGCAGAGGCGATGTCGGGCCTCTACGACTACAAGCAGGAGCCGGGGAAGCCGCCGCTCGTCGGACCGGCCGGCGCGCTCGGTGACATCTCGAGCTCCCTCTTCGCCACCATCGGCATCCTTGCCGCGCTCCGCCACCGGGACCGCACGGGCGAGGGACAGTACGTCGACATCGCGATGCTCGACTCGATGGTCGCGATGGCCGACCTCGTCGTGAACTTCTGGTCGATGGGCATGCGCCCCGACGGGCTCGGCCCGCTGCTGATCATGGACGGGTTCCAGGCGACCGACGGGTGGTTCGTGGTGCAGGTCGGACGCGAGCACCAGTTCGAGCGCCTCGCCCAGATGATCGGGTGCCCCGAGTGGCTCGACGACCCACGGTTCGCGACTCGCGAGGGTTGGCGCCGCGAGCTCGAGGGCGTGATCCGTCCCGCGGTCGACGCGTGGGCCGCCGGCAAGACGAAGCTCGACTGCTGTCACGAGCTGAACGCGGCCGGCATCGCCGCCGGGCCCGTCAACGACGCGGAAGACGTGATCGCGGACCCGCACGTCGCAGCGCGCAACATGCTCGTGGAGGTGCCCCGAGACGACGGTGTCGCCGACCCGGTGCTGATCCCCGGCAACCCGGTGAAGATGACCAAGGTCGCCGAGGGGCCCGAGACCCGACCGGCCTGGGTCGGCGAGCACACCGCGGAGATCCTGCACGCCGACCTCGGCCTGTCCGACGCGGAGATCGCAAAGCTCCGCGATGCGGGCGTGGTGAGCCCCGCGGCACCCGCATGAGCGCCACGACCACGGCCCACCCCACGCTCGACCTGGGGATGGACCTGCTGCCGGGCGACGAGCTGCACACCGCCCTGGGCGAGCTCCGTGAGTCCGGGCGTGTGGTCCCCGTGCGGTTCTTCGGTACCGAGGCCCAGCTCGTCACGCGCTTCGACGACGTGAAGGAATCGTTCCGCGACGACGAGCACCTCCCCGCCGGGGCGACCTACCAGATGCACACCGAGCCGGTCGTCGGGCGCACGTTCATCAGCATGGACGGCAAGGAGCACGACCGGCACCGAGCGCTCGCGACACCGGCCTTCCGGTCGCGTGCCGTCGCCCGGTTCGATGAGGAGGCGCTCCTCCCCCTCGCCCACGAGATCGTCGACCGGTTCGCGGCCCGCGGTGAATGCGATCTCGTCGCCGAGCTCACGGCGGTGCTCCCGTACTACGCGATCACCCGCAAGCTCGGTGTCCCGCGCGCGTCCGACGACGACATGCGCGCGTGGGCGGACGCGATGCTCGCCTTCCCGAGCGATCCCGATGGCGCCGTCCGTGCGGCGGACGGAGTTCTCCGTCATCCTGCAGCCGCTCCTGGACGCACGCCGTGCGGAGCCCCAGGACGACCTGCTCTCCGCGCTCCTCGCGGCCGAGGTCGACGGACAAGTCCTCGACGACGCGGAGGTGTGCTCCACCGTCCGGCTGATGTTCACCGTCGGGGCGACCACGACGTCGCACGCGCTCGGGAACACGCTCTCCGCCTTGTTGCACCGCCCGGCGCTCCTCGAACAGGCACGCGAGGACGAGCACCTCCGGGCCGGCGTCGTGCACGAGCTGCTGCGGTGGGACGGCCCGGTGGCCACGCTCCCGCGGCTCGCGCCGCTCGGCGCCCGCTTCGGCGACCAGGAGTACGCGCCCGGCACGCTGTTGCTCTTCGGGATCGCGGCCGCGAACCGCGACCCGCGCGTGTGTCGAACCCCGACCGCGTTCGACGCGGACGCGCGAACCGCAGGACATCGTCACGTTCGGATTCGGGCAGAAGTTCTGCCCGGGCTCGCACCTGGCCCGGCGCGAGATGCTCACCGCGCTCGGCGTGGTGCTCGAGCGCCTCCCCGGGCTCACCCTCGCCGATCCGACCGGGGCGCTGCCGGTCGGCGGCGTCCTTCGCCATCCGACCGCGTTGCACGTCACCTGGAGCCCAGCATGAGTGACCACAACCAGATCGCCCGGCCCCAGATCGACGGCCACGACTTCCAGGGCACCGTCGGGCGCGACTGGCGCGAGTCGGAGCCCTGGTGGCCCGAGCACGATGGTCCGCCCGACGACGCACCCAACGTGGTCCTCGTCGTGCTCGACGACGTCGGCTTCGCACAGCTCGGCTGCTACGGCTCCGACATCGACACGCCGACGTTCGACGGTCTCGCCGCCGGCGGCCTGCAGTACACCGGCTTCCACACCACGGCCCTCTGCTCGCCGACCCGGGCCTGCCTCCTCACCGGCCGCAACCACCACTCGGTCGGGATGGGACGGATCACGGACCTGGCCCGCGGCTTTCCCGGGTACTCCGGACGCATCCCCCGCTCCGCCGGGTTCCTCTCGGAGATCCTGCGCGACGAGGGCTACGCGACCTACGCGATCGGCAAGTGGCACCTGACCCCCGACGAGGACTCGCATCTCGCCGGCCCCCGCTCGCGGTGGCCGCTCGGTCGCGGCTTCGAGCGCTTCTACGGCTTCTTCCACGGCGAGACCCACCAGTTCGCACCGGATCTCGTGCACGACAACCACTTCGTCGAGCCCCCCGGCACCTACGAGGACGGCTACCACCTCACCGAGGACCTCGCCGACCATGCGATCGAGTGCATCAACGACCTGCGTGCCGTCGACACCGACAAGCCCTTCTTCCTCTACTTCTGCACCGGCGCGTGCCACTCGCCGCACCAGGCTCCGCCCGAGTGGATCGAGCGGTACGCCGGGCGCTTCGACATGGGCTGGGATGCGTGGCGCGACTCGATCTTCGCCCGTCAGGTCGCGGAGGGCATCATCCCGGAAGGGACCGAGCTCCCGCCGCGTCCCGACTGGGTCCCCGCCTGGGACTCCCTCTCGGCCGACGAGCAGCGGCTCGCGGCCCGGTTCATGGAGTGCTTCGCAGCGTTCCTCTCACATGCCGATGCCCAGATCGGACGCGTCGTCGCGGCACTCGAGGAATGCGGCGAGCTCGACAACACGATCATCGTCCTGGTGAGCGACAACGGCGCGAGCTCCGAGGGCGGTGCCCACGGCTCGATCAACGACGTCCGCCTCTGGAACGCGATGCCGGCCGGTGTCGCGGAGATGCTCGACACGGATCGATGACATCGGTGGGCCGACCGTGCACAACAACTACCCATGGGGCTGGACGATGGCGGGGAACACACCGCTGCGTCGTTGGAAGCGCGAGACCCACGAAGGCGGCGTCGCCGACCCGTGCATCGTGCACTGGCCGCGCGGGATCGCCGTGCGCGGCGAGCGGCGCCGCCAGTTCGTCCACGCGATCGACGTGCTCCCCACGATCCTCGACGCGATCGGGATCACACCGCCCGCGCAGATCGGCGGGGTCGAGCAACAGCCGATCGAAGGCGCGAGCTTCGTCGCGACGCTCACGGATGCATCGGCTCCGACCCGCGACACGCAGTACTTCGAGATGCTCGGCTCACGCGCGATCTACCACGACGGTTGGAAGGCGGTGACCTGGAAGCCCCTCGGGAAGATGTACAGCCTCGACGACGACCCGGACCTTCCTTTCGACGACGACGTCTGGGAGCTGTTCCACGTCGCCGAGGACTTCTCCGAGAGCCACGACCTCGCGGCCGAGCAGCCCGAGAAGCTCCGGGAGCTCCAGGACCTCTGGTGGCGGGAGGCCGAGCGGTACCAGGTGCTGCCGCTCGACAACCGACCGCAGGTGGCGATCTTCGACCCGGCGCCCCGGCCCTGGCCCGCTCGCAGCCGCTACGAGTACCGACCCGGCGGGACGGTCCCCGAGGCCGTCGCGGTCGACGTGAAGCGTCGCTCGCACACGATCACCGCCGAGGTCGAGCTGCCCGCCGGCGTCGCCGACGGGGAGGCCGACGGCGTGCTCCTCGCCATGGGCGCGACCTTCGGAGGCTTCAGCCTCTACGTGCAGGACGGGAGGCTGCAGTACGTCCACAACCTCGTCGCCCGCAGCGAGGAGCACATCGGCGCCGACGAGGTGCTGACCCCGGCGCGCACACCCTCGCGTTCGCCTACCGCTGCGACGAGCCGTGGGGCGGCGGCCACGGGACGCTCCTGGTCGACGACCGGGTCGTCGCGGAGGGTGACATCCGTCGGTTCACACCCATGAAGTTCTCGATCACCGGGGCCGGGCTCAGCTGCGGCTTCGACGGCGGCGCAGCGGTCACCGACCGATACCGGGGGCCGTTCCGCTTCGGAGGAAGGATCCGTCGGGTCGTCGTCGAGGTCGAACCCGAGCTCGCGCCGCAGGACGTCGACGCCGCGGTCCAGGCCGCGCTCGCCGAGCAGTAGGTCGCGGCCGCCGCACGTCCGAGACCGCTCAGCGGCCGGTCTCGCCATCGGTGAGCTCGCGCAGGATGTCGGCGTGTCCGGCGTGCCGCGCGGTCTCCTCGATCATGTGGACGAGCACCCAGCGCAGTGACATCGGCTCGGGTGCGGTCGCGAGGCGCGCCGAGCGGCGATCCAGATCGTCGCACGCGGCCGTGATCTCGTTGCTGATCGCCGTCGCCGACCGGTAGGCCGCGACGACCGACCGCGCGTCGTCGGCCGGAACGAGCTCGGAGGCGGGGAACGTGACGTCGCGGCCGGCGAACGCGTACTGGAACCAGGCGACCTCGGCGAAGGTCAGGTGCTTGACCAGCCCGAGGATGCTCGTGCCGGTCGGCACGTGGGACGTGCGTGCATGCACCGCGTCGAGCCCCTGGAGCTTCGCGACGACGCAGTCGCGCAGGTAGTCGAGGAACACGACGAGTGTGTCGCGCTCGCCCGCGTTGACGAAGGGCGTCCGTCGGTCGGCCACGGCGCGATTCTCACACGTAGCCGACAGCGAGATTTCTTCGAGGAATTCTTCGTGGACTGCCCGGATCCGGGGTGAGTGTCACACCCCCCTGTCATCGTGAGGGCATGTTCGAGATCGAGCGCATCGCATGCGAACTCCGTGAGACCGTGGCCGGGTTGGACCCGGCGTGCCTCGAGGGTCGCGACGCGGCGCGGCTGACCGAGGTCGCGGCCGAGGGGGAGAAACTCTTCGGTGCTGCGAAGGCGCTCCTCGCCGAGCGCGCCGCCGACACCAACGCGTGGCGGAGCCGCTCCCACGCCGCGAGTCCCGAGCAGTGGCTCGCCGAAGCCACCGGGACCTCCGAAGCCGCCGCGCGCGAGACGTTCGCCACCACCACTCGCCTCGCCGGGCTCCCCGCGACGGAGGAGCAACTGCGGTCCGGAGAGCTCTCACTCCAGCAGGCCGCGCACGTCACCGCCGGCGCCGCGGCTGATCCGTCGGCGGAGCGGCGGCTCCTGGCCACCGCGCAGCGTTCGGGGATGCGCGAGCTGCGCGCCGAGCGCGAGCGGGTCGTTGCTGCCGCGTGTGACGAGGTGGAGGCCCGGCGACGGGCACGGCGCGACCGACACCTCCGCACCTGGACCAACGGCTTCGCCACCCACGGCCAGTTCTCCGGGCCGACCGAGGACGTTGCCAAGATCCTCGACGCCCTCGAGCCCCTCGAGCGAGCGCGCTTCGAGGACGCCCGCCGCTCCGGCGAGCACGAGGCCCGCGAGGCCTACCGCTTCGACGCCATGATCGACCTCGCCGAGCACGGCACCCGACCGACCAAGCCCCTGCCGCATGCGGTGCGGGTCCGGGTCGACCTGCCGGCGTTGCTCCGCGGTCGCACTGAGCCCGGTGAGGTCTGTGAGATCCCCGGCGTCGGACCGGTCGCGGTCGCCCACGCCGAGCAGGTGCTGTCCCACGGCCTGCTCCAGCTCGTGATCAGCGACGGCGTCGACGTCCAGACCGTCGTCAGCAACTCCCGCCACGTCCCCACTGCACTCAAGATCGCGATCGCCGAACGCGACCGCGCATGCAAGGTCCGCGGCTGCGACGCCACCCACATGCTCGAACGTCACCACACCCACGAGTACGCGGAGGGCCATCGCACCACCTACCGAGAGCTCGGCAACCTCTGCCCCCGCCACCACGACCTGGTCACCCACCGGAAGTACACGGTCGAGGACCACCGCGACGGCACCTGGAGCCTCCGGGCCCCACCCGACGAGGCGGCGGCCTGACGCCCGGGTCCCGGCAGCCGGATCAGGTCGGATCGGGCTGGACCGCGGTGCGCGGGTAGCGCCGGCGGAAGACCCACACCGCGATGAGCCCGATCGGCATCGGGAGCCAGAACGACACGAGCCGGAACACCAGCGTGGCGAGGACGGCCTGTCCCGTGGTGATGCCCGAGAGCACGAGCGTCGCGGTGAGACCGGCCTCGACGAAGCCGAGGCCACCGGGCGTGAAGGGAACCATGCCGAGCACGGATGCGGCGACGAACGCGAGGAGCACGAGCCAGGGATTCGGGTCGGCGCCGATCGCGTACAACGTGACGAGTAGCGCGAAGTACTCGAACGCCCAACGGCCGACCGCCGACGCGAGTGCGGCGAGCCAACGCGTGCCCATCGTGGCGCGGATCGCATTGCGTTCCGTCAGCAGCCGCTGCCCGAGGTTCACGATGGGCGGTCGGTTCCGACGCAGTGCGTTCGTCGCTCGCTCGACGGTGTCGCCGATCCACACCACCGGACGTCGCGTCGTGAGCAGCAGCGCGCCGAGTCCCACCATCCCGAGGAACAGGGCAAGACCGAGCCAGAGTGCGTCGAGCAGCGAGCCGGGGACGCTGGTGCCCGCGAAGATCGCCGGGAGCGCGAACACCGGCATCGCGACGACCGCGGCCGTGATGAGGAGCGACTGGGCGGTGAGCCCGGCAGCCGCCTGGGCGCCGTTGTACCCGGCGTCGGTGAGCATCTTCGCCTGGAGCGCGGTGCCGGTCGTCCCGCCGCCCGGCGTGATCCGGTTGAAGGCGTTGCCGGCGAGCTGGGTCGTCGAGATGGCGAACCAGCCATGGGTGCGGAGCGCGATGCGCTGGAGCATCCAGATGCACCAGAAGCTGCCGAACTCGCACAGGAGGATGACGGGGATGGCGGCAGGATGGACCTCGCCGAGCTTGTCCCACGCCTTGAAGACCTCGGCGATGCTGGGCGCGAAGAGGTAGAGGCAGAACCCGGTGACCGTCAGCAGGAGGACGCGTCCGATCGAGAATCGGGTCCGACCCGTTCGGACTTCCTCGGGATCGAGGTCCGGCATCGCGCGGAACGTAGTGGCTCCAGCCCTCCGGCGGCGCCCCGAGCCTGCCCCGAGCAAGCAGGGCGTCACACGAACCGTCATCGTCAGCGACGACGGCGGAACCGGCGCCCGGCCGGCCAACGGCCGGCGAGAGACCGGCGAAAGACCGGCGAAAGGGAGGAAACCGTGGGACTGAAGGGCTGGATCGACAACTTCAAGGGCGTGGCCGCGGCTGCGAAGGTGGGGCGCAGTGGCGCCGGGGGCGGCCCAGCCCGGCGGCGGGGAGCCCGACGGCCCACAGTTCGCCCCGATCGCGGGCGGCGGCCTGCCCGCGGGTCGCCAGGTCGCCGAGGTCGGCAGGTCGGCAGGTCGGCAGGTCGGCAGGTCAGGTGGAGGTGATGTGCACCGGGAGCGACTTGAGCGCGTTGTTCAGGTTCGAGCGCTGACGCTCGGGCGGCCCGGTGAGCTCGACGGACGCCCACTTGTCGAGCATCTCCTCGAAGAAGATGCGTGCTTCGAGCCGAGCGAGGTGCACGCCGAGGCAGAAGTGCTCCCCGATCCCGAACGCGAGGTGCGGGTTCGGGTTGCGGCTGATGTCGAAGGTGTCGGGATCTTCGAAGACTTCCTCGTCGCGATTCGCCGACGAGTACATCAGGGCGACCTTCTCGCCCGCGACGATCGCCTGCCCGCGGATCTCGGTGTCCGCCGTCAGCGTTCGGCGGAAGTAGTGCAGCGGCGGTGCATACCGGAGGATCTCCTCGACCGCGGACGGAATCAGACTGCGATCGGCGCGCAGTGCGGCGAGCTGGTCGGGGTGCCGGATCAGCTCGTACAGGCCCGACGAGAGCATGGTGCGCGTCGTGTCGTTGCCGGCCGTGACGAGCTGGACGAAGAAGTACGCGAACTCGAGGTCGTCCATCGGGCGCCCGTCGATCTCGGTCCTGAGGAGGAGATCGCCGAGGTCACCTTCGCCTTCGGGTTCGCGCCCGCGACGCTCGGCCGCGAAGCGCGCGCCGTACATCGCCATCTCGATCGATCCGTCGTTCGTGCCCGTCGCGTAGCCGTCCGGGTTGATGTCGGGGTCCTGGCTCCCGGTCATGATCTCGGCCCACCGGTTGATGTCGGCGCGGTCCTCCACCGGGATACCGAGCAGCTCCCCGAAGACCTGCGACGGCACGCGCGCCGCGAGCTCGTGCGTGAACTCCACATCACCCTGCGCACGGCCGTCGTCGAGGATCTCGAGGCAGATCGCGCGCACACGGTCCTCGATCGTCGCGATCTGGCGCGGCCGGAAGTGCGGGTACACCCGCTTGCGGAGCTCCGAGTGACGCGGCGGATCCATCATCAGGAGCATGTTCTTGGTCTGCTCGAGCTGCTCCGGCGGCTGGTCCTCGAGCACCACTCCGCCGATCTCTGCGGAGAACAGCTCCGGGCGGCGCGACACGTCGACGACGTCGGCGTACTTGAGGAGCGCCCAGTAGAAGGTGCCGTCGGGCATCTCCTGGCGGAAGACGGGCTGCTCGCGCCGGAGGAGCGCGAACCGGTCGTACGGCGCGGCATCGACGTACCCCTTCGGGTCGTAGATGTCGATCTGGTCGATCGTGAGCGTCACGACTCCCCCTCCGAGCGCGCGAGTGCGTGCGGGAAGGCTGCCGCAGCCGTACGCCTGCCGTCCAGCGCCCCGGCCCGGCGGGTCCGGGCCCGAGCATCGGGCAGTGGCAGGCTCTCACGATGCGCATCACGATGACCGAACCCGCGGACTTCACCTCCCGGATCGGCGAGCACCTGGGATGGAGCGACTGGCACACCGTCACCCAGGCGGAGGTCGACCACTTCGCCGAAGCCACCGGGAACCGCGCCCCGATCCACACCGACCCGGAGTTCGCGAAGCTGACGCCCTACGGCTCGACCATCGCCTTCGGCATCCAGATCCTGGCCATGGCCACGATGCTGCTGTCCGACATCTGGGAGCTGCGGATCACCAATGGCGTCGACGCCGGCGCCAACAAGGTCCGCCACCTGGCGCCGGTCCCGGTCGGGAAGGCCGTGCGCTGCGGCATCCGCATCGCCGACGCCGAGCTGCTCCCCGACGGCGGCATCCGGGTCACCAAGGACCTCACCTTCGAGGTCGAGGGATCCGAGCGCCCGGCCTGCGTGGCCGAGGTCGTGTTCCTGTACTGGTGCTGAGATCGGGGAACTTTTTGAACAAGCCCGGAGTTGTTCAAACCAGCAGGCGCTGAGTAGCCTCGAGGATCGACGAGGGAGACCCCATGCACGCCCAGCACGTCCGCAGCGCGCCGACCCGATGGGGTGCCGGTGTCCTGGCTGCCGCGGCCTTGGCGGTCGCCGGCCTCGCCGTCACCCCGGCCGGCGCCCAGACGCCGACACCCACCGAGCCCACCGTCCCCACGACGGTGCCCGCCCCGGTCACCAAGAAGGTGGCGGTGAAGGACAACTACTTCAAGCCGAAGAAGGTCAAGCTCGCCGTCGGCGACAAGATCAAGTTCACGTGGAAGGGCTTCGCGATCCACGACGTCAAGGTCGAGAAGGGTCCGCAGAAGTTCGAATCGAAGCAGCAGTCGTCGGGTACCTTCACTCGCACCATCAAGAAGCCCGGCAAGTACCGGATCATCTGCACGATCCACCCGGGCATGGAGATGTCGCTGAAGGCGACGTAGCCGCACTTCGGAGCGGAGGAAGCAAGGGGGAGCGCTCGTGAGCGACGACCGGGGCCTGCTCGACGGGGTCCGGGTGATCGAGTGCTCGTTGCTCGGACCGGCCGCGATCACGACGCACCTCGCCGATCTGGGCGCGGACGTCATCAAGGTCGAACCGCCCCAGGGTGACTACGTCCGCCAGATGACGTGGCCCATCGTCGAGGGCGACTCCCTCATGCACCTCCACATCAACCGGGGCAAGCGCAGCGTCACCCTCGACCTCAAGACTCCTGAGGCGGTCGAGGTGTTCCTCGAGCTCGTGCGTGGCGCGGACGCGGTCGTCGAGGCGATGCGGCCCGGCGCGCTCGAGCGGCGCGGCCTCGGGTACGACCGCCTGCGCGAGGTGAACCCGAAGATCGTGTTCATCACCATCTCGGGCTACGGCATGACCGGTCCGTACAAGGACATGCCGAGCCACGGCGTCGCCTACGACACGTGGGCCGGCCTCGTCCCCCCGGCGTACGACGAGGACGACTTCTGCTACCTGCCCGAACATCCGTCGATGGGCATCCACGCCGGACCGCTCTTCGGGGCGTTCGGGATCCTCGCCGGGATCATCAGCGCGCGCGCGACCGGCCATGGGTCGCGCATGGAGATCGCGCAGTCCGATGCCGCCGCCTACATGGACTGGTACCGGTCCGAGTCCTACCGCGCGTACGAGCGCCCCCAGTCCGAGGTCACCGGCAACGCGTCCGACAACTACGAGCGTCGGGCGCCGGGCACCGCGGGCATGAAGGAGGGCGTGCGGTACCAGATGTACGACACCTCCGACGGTCAGGTGCTGTTCATGGCCTCCGAGCGCGAGTTCTGGGAGAACTTCTGCCGAGGTGTCGACCGCATGGACCTGTTCGAGCGGTGGCCGGGCGAGAAGTTCGCCGACCACGCCCGGAACAACGTCGAGATGCACCGAGAGCTGCGCGACATCTTCCGTACCAAGACCTCGGCCGAGTGGATCACCTGGTCCAACGAGGTGAACACGCCGATCGCTCCGGTGAACACCCCCAAGACGATCGCGGATGACCCGCAGTTCCAGGAACGGCTGCCCTGGATCCCGAAGGACCGGCTCGGCGCCGACGAGCTGCCCATCCCGATCAAGGTGCTCGATGCCGAACAGCCGGTGCCCACGAAGGCACCGACGGTCGGGCAGCACACGAGTGCGGTGCTCGGCGAGGTCCTGGGCTACGACGACGCCAAGATCGCCGCGCTGCGCGACGCCGGCACGTTCGGTTGACTCCGGAGCCCGGGAGCGGCCCCCACGCGCGTCGCGCAGTGGAGCACCGGCAACGTCGGGCGTCTGGCGCTGCGGATGCTGATCGACCGACCCGAGCTCGAGCTGGTCGGCGTACTCGTGCACAGCGCCGACAAGGTCGGGCTCGACGCGGGCGATCTGTGCGATCGCCCGTCGACCGGGATCACCGCCACCGACGACGTCGACGCGCTCCTCGCGCTCACCCCCGACTGCATCGTGTACACCGCGACCGCGGATCTCCGGCCCAAGCAGGCCGTCGACGACCTCGTGCGGATCCTCGAGGCCGGCATCGACGTCGTCTCCACGTCGGTCGTCGCGCTGGTGTACCCCGCGGCCGCGAACCCACGGGACGTCGAGCGGCTCGAAGCCGCGTGCGCGGCAGGCAACGCATCATGCTTCACGTCGGGCATCGACCCCGGCTACGCCAACGATCTCCTGCCCCTCGCGCTGCTCGGCTGCCAGGAGCGCGTCGACTCCGTCCGCATCGCGGAGATCCTCAACTACGAGCACTACGACCAGCCCGAGGTCGTGTTCGACACCTTCGGCTTCGCGAAGCCGCTCGCCGAGACCCCGATGCTGCTCCTGCCCGGTGTCCTCACCTTCGCGTGGGGTCCGGTGGTGCACGCGCTCGCCGACGCGCTCGGCGCGCCGCTCGACGAGATCCGCGAGGACTCGGAACGCGTCGCCGTCGACCACGACCTCGAGTCCGCGCTCGGGCCGATCCCCGCAGGGACCGCAGCGGGGTTGCGGTTCGAGCTCCAGGGCATCGTCGCCGGCGAGCCGCGGATCTTCATCGAGCATGTGACGCGGATGCACGACTCGGTGGCGCCCGACTGGCCCCAGCCGCTCGGGCCCGGTGGCTACCACCTCGTGATCGAAGGGCTGCCCCGCACCGAGTGCCACCTCCTCATCTCGGATCCCGCCACGGGGCAGCACGGGATCGCCGGCCTCATGAGCACCGCGGCGCGCGTCGTCAACGTGATCCCGCAGGTGTGCGCCGCCGACCCGGGCCTCCTCACCGCCGCCGACCTGCCGCTCGGGACGCCACCGCGCCTCGCCGCAAGCTGACGGGTTCATCCGCGGGTGCACCGCTAGCCTCACCGGTCTGCCTCGGCAGCCCGGTGCAACACCGACCACTCGCTCGCACCAACAGGAGTCCGATGCGCTTCCGCCGCCGTCGTCGCGTGCGCTCCCGAGCGCGCCTCACCGTGCGGTGGGCCGCAGCGCTCTCGGTGGCGGCGTTGACCCTCGCGACTGCAACGGCTGCTGGCCGCGCCGACGCCGCGACCCCTGCGGATCCTCGTCACCAACGACGACGGCGTGACCGCCGACGGGATCGACGCGCTCGTGAACGCGCTCCGGGCCGTCGACGGGGTCGGAGTCACGGTGATCGCCCCGGCCACCAACATGTCGGGGACCGGGGCGAGGACCTCGACGGGCAAGCTCCGGGCCCTGGCGACCACGACCCAGAGCGGCGTCGCCGCGACCGCGGTGCAGGGCTATCCGGCCGACACCGTCATCTACGCCGTCGCCCGCGGTGGGATGGACGACTCGTCCCGATCTGGTCGTCTCCGGGGTGAACGAGGGGCCGAACCTCGGAGCGGTCACCAACGCTCCGGCACCGTGGGCGCGGCGAGGCAGGCCGCGGCAAGCTGGGCGTCCCGGCCGTTGCCGTGAGCCAGGACGATCCGGACGGGCGTGAAGGTCGACTACTCGGTCGGCGCCGCCGCTGCGGTCGCGTGGCTCGCCGAGCACCGCGACGGCCTCGCGCCTGCTGTGTGGGCGGCACGAACGAGGTCGTGCTCGAGAACATCAACGTACCCACCTGCACGAACGGCACGATCCGCGGGACGGTGCGCACGAAGACCGGGAAGTCCGGCAAGGGAGTGACCGGCGCCGAGTCCCACTGCACCTCGAGGTCGACGGCACACCGCACCGACCTGGAGGCGTTCAAGCACGGCTTCATCGCCGTCGCGCCCTTGGCGATCCCGAAGCGCCCCTAGACGCCTCTAAACGCGGTCGGCGGACCCACGGGGCACGCGCACCCAGAACGTCGATCCGCCTCCCCCATCCGTTCCGGGAGCCGTGGCGCGCACGCCGTAGGTCCCGCCGTGCGCCTCCACGATCGCCGCGACGATCGCCAGGCCGAGGCCGGCTCCGCCGCCGTCCCGACGGGTGCGCGACGAGTCGGTGCGGACGAGGCGATCGAAGATCGATGCCGCCAGCGCGGGATCGATGCCGGGCCCGTGGTCGATCACCTCGATCTCCGCGTCCTCGTCGACGGACCGCAGCACGACCTCGACCGCGGTGGCGTCCGGCGTGTGCGCGCGCACGTTGGCCAGGAGGTTCGCGATCACCTGCGTGAGCCGGGCGCGGTCCCCGACCACGACGAGTCCATCCGGCGCGTCGAGGTCGACCGGGCGCTCGGGGTCGAGGGTGCGCAGATCGGCGACCGCACCGGTCGCGAGCTCGACGAGATCCACCGGCTCGGCATCGAGGGGCCGGTGCTCGTCGAGCCTCGCCAGCGTCAGCATGTCGTCGACCAGCCCGCCCATCCGCGCGGCCTCTTCCTCGATGCGCCGCATGGCTTTCGGGAGCTCCTCGGGATCGTCGGCCGCGCCACGCCGGAACAGCTCGGCGTACCCCCGCACCGCGGTCAGCGGCGTGCGCAGCTCGTGCGACGCATCGGCGACGAACTGCCGCAGGCGCTGCTCGGACGCGGCCTGGACGGCGAACGCTCCCTCGATCTCCGAGAGCATGCCGTTGAGCGACTTGCCGAGCCGAGCGATCTCCGTGCGGTCACCGCTGGGCTCGACGCGCTGCGAGAGATCGCCGGCGGCGATCGCCGCGGCCGTCCCCTCCATGCGGCGCAACGGACGGAGCCCGAGACCGGTGAGCCACCACGCGAGCCCGAGCACGCCGAGCAGGACCGCTGCGCTGGCCCCTACCTGGATCAGCAGGAGCTGCTGGAGCGTGTCCTCGATGTCGTTGACCGGAAGTGCGGCGAGGACGGTGAACCCGGAGTTCGGGGGTCGCTCCGCGACGACGCGGTACGGCTTGCCTCCCGGTGTCTCGACGTCGAAGTACTTGCGTTCCCCGGCGCGCACGTGCACCGAGGCCGGGAGCACAGGGACCGGCCGGTCGGTGCCGAACACGAAGCGCGCGGCGACGACGTCGCCGTCGGCGTCGCGGAGCTCGGAGTACACGTCGCCGACGTCCAGGCTGTCACCCGGGTCGTCGAAGACCGGTGCCGCAGGTCCGGTCACCTCGCGACCCTGCGGTCGGGTCGGTTCGGTGCGGAGGAGCGCCGCGAACGAGGGGCCGACGAGCCCGTTGAGCTGCTCGTCCCGCTTGTCGGTGAGGAAGTCCTCGACGTACCGACCGATCGCGACGTTCGCGACCACGAGCGCGAGCGCGACGGCGACCACCGTGATGATCGCGAGGCGGGCGCGCAGCGACACGGTGCGTCTAGTCGTTCGCGAGGGCGGAGCGTGTAGCCGACCCCGCGCAAGGTCTGGATCAACGTCGTCCCGTCGCCTTCGACATCGAGCTTCTTCCGGAGGTATGAGATGTAGGTCTCGACGATCCCGGCATCGCCACCGAAGTCGTACTCCCACACGTGGTCGAGGATCTGACCCTTCGAGACAACGCGACGCGTGTTCAGCATCAAGTAGCGGAGGAGCTTGAACTCGGTGGGCGTGAGCGTGATGGCGTGACCCGCGCGCCACACCTCGTACTTTTCCTCGTCGAGCTCGAGGTCGCCGACCTTCAGCACTGCGCCGGCCTGAGTGTCGGTCCCGGCACGACGGAGGACCGCGCGGATCCTCGCGAGCAGCTCCTCGAGGCTGAATGGCTTGGTCACGTAGTCGTCGCCGCCGAGCGTGAGACCGCGGACCTTGTCGTCGGTGGTGTCGCGAGCGGTGAGGAAGAGCACCGGGACCCGGTGGCCGTCGCTCCGGAGCCGCCGCTGCACCTCGAAGCCGTCGATGTCGGGGAGCTGCACGTCGAGGACGACGAGCTCGGGGCGGAACGTGCCGAGTGCCTCGAGGGCGGCGCGGCCGGTCGGGGCGATCTTGGTGGAGAAGCCCTCGTAGCGGAGTGCGGTCGACACGAGCTCGGCGATGGGCGGTTCGTCGTCCACCACCAGCACCCGCACCGCTTCGGGCGCGATCTGGGGTCCGGTCATCCCCCCATCATGCCGATGCCGCCTGAGAGGAACCTGGGAGACCGCTGAGCGCCGCCTCTCCGACCCTGGGCGCCCCGACGGTCAGGCGAGCAGCTCCTCGAGCAGGGTGACGCTGTCGAGATCCTCGACCGCGGTCGTGGCCCGGGTCATGCCACCCTGGCCGACCTCCTCGGTCTGCCAGCGGCTGCCCATCGCCGCCGTCGACGTGGCCGAGTTCCACGCGTAGATCACGAGCAGGCGGTACTGCTGCCAGG
This sequence comes from uncultured Acidimicrobiia bacterium, assembly GCA_963720675.1. Lineage (GTDB taxonomy): Bacteria > Actinomycetota > Acidimicrobiia > IMCC26256 > PALSA-555 > JALHSW01. The sequence continues at coordinate 1,865,891 of CAVRGH010000010.1, forward strand.
CCTCGTCGAACCCCAGGTCGATCCCCGACGCCGCGAGGACCTCGAGGTAGGTGCGGAGCCAGTCCTCCTCGTGGGCGCGGCGCACCTCGGTGCGGGTGGAGTTGCCCAGGACGTACGCGAAGTCGCGGATGCCCGTCGCGCGCCACACCATCCCCCAGTCGAAGAACCCGGCGATCGACCCGTCCATGAACAGGTTCCCGAGGTGCGGATCCCCGTGGATGAGCGTCGGTGGGCCAGCGCCGAGAAGGCCCGCGATCTCCGGCGCACGGTCGACGTACAGCTCGGCGAGTCGCCGGAACGTCGGGCCCATGCGGTCCCCGAACGCGTCGAGCGCCTTGCCGATGAACGGCCCGCCCCCCTCGAACCCGACGCGCCAACCCTCGGTCACCCAGTGCAGCTCGCCGTCGAGGCGCGGGTCGTCCCAGAAGCTCGCGTGCAGCCGCGCGAGTGCCTCGACGATCGCGGCGACGCTGTCCGCGACGTCGGCGTCGTCGGGGCTCGGGAACCGCAGACCCGGTGCCTCGAGGTCCTCGAGCAGCATCACGAAACGACCGTCATCGTCGAGCTCCGCGTGGTGGACCTCCGGGATCCGGATCGGCACCTCACGACCGACGTCGCGGTAGAAGCGCGCCTCGGCGACGCCCAGCCCGACAGCGTCGACGAACCGCCGCTGACGTTCGTCGAAAGGCGCGAGCTTGAGGAACACCGAGGACGGCCCCGTCGCGCCCGCTGCGTACTCGATGCCGAGGCGGGCGCGCCCGGTCGTCCCGGAGTGCGCATCGAGCACCGTGACACCGGACACGGGCACGCCCAGGGCTGCGGTCAGCCACTCGGGGGTGGCATCGGCGACGTCGAGCGGGATGGGCTCCGTCATCCGGCGATCGGTGCGACGGTCTGGAGGAAGGCGATGCGATCGGCAATGAACTGCTTGTCGCGCGCGATGTCGGACTCCAACTTCACCGGGTCCACGAAGTGTCGCTTCCCGTTGGCCGTTCGGATGACGTCGCCCAGGCGATCGATCAAGGAGTCTGCTCGCCCCGAGGTCAAGGCTGCGTCGAACATCTCGCGGTAGGCGCGCTCGTACGTTTGGCGGTACTTCGGGGAGGCGAGGAAGCGGGTCACGAGGCGGTTGGGCTCCCCGTTGCCTTCCCCGGGAACGAGCTCCTCGAGGCCGGGAAGGTTCCCGATCTGCACGGTAGCCCCGTCCTCGTAGTACGGGCGGTACGTCGCGCCCCCGCCGATGCCGAGGCGGCCGAATGCGAGGTTCTGGTCCCATGGCGCGAAGGACATGCGTCGCGTCGTCGGGTCGTACAGCAGGTAGTAGTTGTTGCCGGTACCGGCGAGCGAGTCGGGGTCGGTGATGAGATTCTGGAACGCGAGGTAGCGCGCGAACTCCTGGGTGTCGAGGTGCTCGTCGAGGTGCGCTTCGAACTCGGCGTCGGTCGAGAGGTCGATGAACCTCAGGAAGTCGATCATCGGTTGGGGTCCGATGTCCTGCGTCTCGGCTTTCTGGTTGAACACCAGTGCGTAGCCCGCCGGATCCTCACCCGCGTACCGGAAGCGCGCCGCGACGATCGCCTTGTAGAGCGCCGGCTGTGCGTCGGGCAGCATGCGCCGCACCCAGAGGTCATCGGGGTGCTCGACGAGGAGGTCGAGGACCTCGGGCGAACCGTTGACGCTCACCCCTGCACCGGCTGGTCCGCAGGTACGGCTGGTCGGTCGCCTCGGTGAGACGATTGGCGACGAACTCGGTGAGCTGCGACGAATCGCCCCCGAAGCCTCCGGAGGTGCGCAGCGCGAGCTCGTTCACGCCCTGGTAGCGCTGGCCGGGCACGAAGTGGTCCATCCGAAGCAGGAACGGGAACTTCTCGGGCTCGTCCTTGGTCAACGTACCGAGCACAGCGATGATCCCCGGCGCCGGCGGACTGTTCGGACCTCCGTAGCGGAGTCCGATGAGCGTCGAGTTCCCCTTGAGACGCACACCGACACGGTCGATCTGCACGCCGTCGATCACGACGGTCGCGGGGTGCCACGACTTCACGGCTACCGCCTGCTGGTAGTCGGCGATCATCGCGTCGTACTCCACCGGCTCGATCGTCATCGACACCTCGTGGACGATCGAGTCGTCGAAGAGATCGACGGTGTTCGTGACGTTCTCCCCCGGCAGTCCACGGGCGCGCTCGATGACCTGCTGCTTCGCCGCAGCATCGCGTTTGGTCTGTGTCGCGAGCGACGTGCTCGACGTATAGGGCACAACCACGTCGGCACCGAGCAGCGCGAGCATCGCGAACGAGAACCCCGCCAGCGCCGCGAAGAGCCACCAGTTCCGCCGCCATGCCAGGTGTCGACTCCGCCAGGTCATCGATGCCCGACCGCTACAGGTCGGTCGTGTCGTAACCCGTGATGAGGCTCACGCGCTCGTTCCCGGTGCGCTCACGGATCGAGTTGATGAACTCTTGGCGTTGCGCGTCCTTCTTGACGACCACGCTGTAGATGAGCTCGGTGGCGGTTCCCGACCGCACCGTATCGATGCTGATCAGATCCGATTCCTTCGTGTACCGCAGGAAGAGGTCGTCGAACATCCCTTCGACGTGCGTGTCGTTGGCCACCTGGATCTTCAGGATCTGGCTGACATTGTTCAATGCGAAGAAGTTGAACTTGACCATGATGAGGACCACGAGACAGATCGAAGTCGCCGCGACCGCCGCCAGGACGTAGAACCGGGTCCCCGCGGCCATCCCGATGACCATCACGAAGAACACGAAGCCGACGTCGCGGGTCTCCTTCACCGCGTTCCGGAATCGCACGATCGAAAGGGCCCCCACGAGTGAGAACGCTCGAGCGAGGTTGGATCCGATGATGAGCATCACCACCGAGACGACCATCGCCAGGATCACCATCGTTTGCACGAAGCTCTGGCTGTAGGAGACGCCCTTGTGCGTCGCCCGGTACACGTAGGCGATCAGCATGCTGAGGGCGAAGCTCGTGACCAAGGTCAAGAAGACGTCGCCGACCGAGAAGTTCCCGGTCAGATCCTTGAAATCGAAGATGTCGCCTGAGGCACCCAGGATCAGCTGCACGTGAGGTTGCTCCTCTGGTCGGCGGACTTGCTCAACCGGCCACGAGGACCGAGCGGTACTGATGATCGTGAACGCCATAGCCGGCGACACCGAGGCTGGTGCAGTACTTGCTCGTCCGCGTCACTTGGAGGTTGTTCCGGGCGACGAGGTGCGTCAGCCAGTACGGCACCCGATCGTTGGCCTTGATCTCGAGCACCGCGTACTGCGGAGGAAACATCGCTTTTCCGGGGTGCTTCGAGTCGAGCCAGAGGTCATGCACCCGATAGCGGAGATCGAAGTCGACGGTGATGCGCAACCCGGGGTCGTAGTCGCCGCCGATCCACGGCTCACGCTGGTAGGTCGTGATGCACACAGGCTCGAGGTTGTGGCGCAGGACGAGCTCGAACGCCTCGTCGACCACTGCCGCGTCGCGCTCCTCATGCGGAGGGACGATGCGCTCGTCACACAGCTCGAGCGCATCGGCGTACGGAAGCACGGCTCGGCGCTTCTGGGTGACGCGATCGATTCGTTGCTTGATCTCGACGAAGACCGGCGTTGCGGATGTGAGGGCGGTGCGTTGCTCGTAGTGACGGATGCGGAGCTTCCGCCGGAACTTCAGCCCGTCGAGCTTGGCCCAGAAGCAGTCTCTGGCCGGCGAGTCGTAGTAGAGGCTGCTGAGCGTGTAGCTGCCGTCTTCACCGGCGAACGGATCACGCACCATGTAGGCCGCGATCTCGGGACGCATCCGGTCCACATCTCGCTTCGTGACGAGGTACTTCAGCTCGAAACGGTTGAAGGTGCGTCGCGCGTCGAGCGCCATCGTTGCGTCCCCCCGGACTCCCCACGCGAAAGTGAACGAGAGGTTACCGGAGCGCGGCGTCCGGGCAACTGCAGGGTGAACGCTCGGATCAGGCGGACCGAGACCCACCCGTGGGCTGCGCCTGCGGGCCACGGACCAGGCGTCCGGGGTGCGCTCCGGTCGCGACGCCGTTGCGATAGGTGACGACACCCCGCTTGATGGTCGCAACGTAGCCACGCGCACCCTGCAGGAGGCGGCGGCCACCACCCGGCATGTCGTCGCGCACCTCAGGGTTCTCGAGCTCGAGGGCGTCGTAGTCGATCACGTTGAGGTCGGCGAGCATCCCCGGGGCGATGAGCCCGCGGTCGAGCAGGCCATAGAGCTCTGCAGTCTCGCGGCACTGCTTCTGCACGATCATCTCGATCGAGACGCGCTCCCCGCGCTCGCGGTCGCGGGTCCAGTGCGTGAGCATGTACGTGGGCATGGACGCGTCGCAGACGATCCCCACGTGCGCGCCACCGTCGGCCAGGCTCAGGACCGAGCGCGGGTCGCGCATCATCTCGAGGACCGGCTCACTCGATCCATCGCTGTATCCGAGCAGCGGGACGAGCAGCATCGCACGACCCTCGTCTTCGAGCATCGCGTCGTACGCGACCTCGATCGGTCGCTTCCCCTCACGAGTCGCGATCGCGGCGATGCTGCGCTCCGGTCCGGGCTCATAGCTCGGGGGGGTCCCCATCACGAAGGTCTTCGCGTACGCGGCATCGAGCCGGGCCGCAGTCTCGACGTCGGGTTCCCAGTCGAGGATGCCGGCACGCACGGCGGGATCGCGCAGCGCGGCGAGGAGCTCCGTCATCGGGAGACTGCGGAGCTCCACGTAGGCGGGGATGACGTCGAGCAGGTTGTGCGACGTCTGGTGTCCGGCGAGCAGACCGGTCGGGCGGCCGGCGATCTGGACGCGCAGGTCCGCGCCGTCCGCTGCGACCTCGGTGGAGCGGGCGAGGATCTCGCGCCAGAGGTCGGGTGCCGAGTCCACCTGGATGAGCACGAACGACACCGGACGCCCGGTCGACGCCGAGAGGCGCGCCATCCACTCGAGCTCGCGGCGGCTGCCGTCGGGGTCCTCGCCGGCCGAGCCGAGGGGAGCCACCTCGTACACGCCGGCGCCGGCGTCGCGCAGCGCCTCGCCGATGCCGAAGAGCTCGTCCTCCGCGGCGAACGTGCCGGGGACGGGTTCACCGTCGACGGCCCGGTGGGCGAGGGTGCGGCTCGTCGAGAAGCCGAGCGCGCCGGCCTCGATCGCCTCCTGCACGATCGTGCGCATCGCGGCGATGTCGTCGGGGGTGGCCGGCTCGTTGCGGGCTCCCCGCTCACCCATGACGTAGCCACGCACTGCACCGTGCGCGATCTGGGTGCCGAGATCCATCGTCCAGGAGCCGCGCTCCAGGACGTCGAGGTGCTCGGGGAACGTCTCCCAGCCCCACGGGATCCCGGCCGCCAGCGAGGCGCTCGGGATGTCCTCGACGCCGGCCATGAGGTCGATCAGCCAGTCGTGCCGGTCGGGCGCGACCGGAGCGAAGCCGACGCCGCAGTTCCCCATGACGGTGGTGGTGACACCGTGCCAGGCGCTGGGCGCCAGCTCCTGGTCCCAGGTCGCCTGGCCGTCGTAGTGCGAGTGCACGTCGACCCACCCGGGTGCGACGAGCATCCCGTCGGCGTCGATCACCTCTTCGGCAGTCGCGTCGCCGAGGTTGCCGACGGCCGAGATGCGCCCGTCGTCGACCGCGACGTCCGCCGCGTAGGGCGGGACGCCTGTGCCGTCGACGACCGTGCCGCCGCGGATGATCAGCTGGTGCTTCATGGCGTTGCTCCTGGAGGCGTCGGTGCAGCAGGGCGGTCGGACGTCTGCGCGAGCACGCCGCGCACGAGCGTCTCGAGGGACCGGGTGAACAAGCGCTCGTGGTCGATCGGCCGGGAGAGCAGCTCGAGCAGCTCGGGCGCGTCGGTGAAGTCGGCCTCGTCCCATTCGCGCTCGGGCGAGGCGACGACTTCGGGTGAGCGATCCACCTGGATCTGGGTGAGCACGGACCCGCTCACCAGCTCCAGCACCGCGCGGACGGCGAAGGCGGCGTCGGCACCGCGCAGACCGGCCGCAGTCAGCTCGCGGACGAGCACGCGACGGGCCGGCTGGAACACCGCGTCGGTCCGGCCGCGCTGGTGCGCGATGCCGACGAGGTGCGCGCGCTCGAGGAGGTTGCGCCGCAACGACCGGCCGAGGGAGACGATGCGCGCGACCGGGTCGGCGCCGGACACGCGGATGCCTCCGACCTCGGTCGCGACACGGTCCGCGATGGCGTCGAGCAGGGCTTCCTTGTCGCCGACGTGCCAGTAGATCGCGGTGACCGCGACGCCGAGCCTCGCGGCGAGGGCGCGCATCGTGAGGGCGTCGACCCCCGACTGGTCGACGATCTCGAGCGCCGCCTCCACGATCCGGTCCGCCGAGATCGCGCCGCGCGTGGTCTCACCGGCGGGCGCTTGACGGGCCGGAGCGGTCATGGAACGATGTTACAGGAACGCTGTTACAGATGCACTCGTTGCACTGGCCGGAAGCGTTCCATGCTCGTGCGTGAGGAGGGGGACGCGTGACTGCCAGCTACACGATCATCTCGGCTGACGGCCACGCCGGTGGCGAGATCCACGAGTACCGCGACTACCTGGAATCTGCGTACCTCGACGACTTCGACGCGTGGGTCGGCGACTACCAGGTGCCGTTCGCCGACCTCGAGGGACCCGACGCGAGCCGCAACTGGGACAGCGACCGTCGCCTGCGTGAGCTCGAGGACGACGGCATCGTCGCCGAGGTGCTGTTCCCGAACACCGTCCCACCCTTCTACCCGCGCGGCTCGCTCACCGCGGCGCCACCTCCGGCGAACGCGGGCGACCTGGAGCAACGGTGGGCCGGCCTGCGTGCGCACAACCGTTGGCTCGCGGACTTCTGCTCGGCGACGCCCGGCCGTCGCGCCGGCATCGCACAGATCCTGCTCCACGACGTCGACGCCGCGGTCGCGGAGATCCGCTGGGCGAAGGAGGCGGGCCTCACCGGTGGCGTGCTGCTGCCGGGCGCGCCACCGGGCACCGGCGTGCAACCCCTCTACAAGCCGGTGTACGAACCGATCTGGACCGTGTGCGAGGACCTCGACCTGCCGCTCAACCACCACTCGGGGAGCGCGGTGCCGCCGCTCGACGACACGCCCGAGGACAAGGTGATCTTCCTCCTCGAAGTCACCTGGTGGGCGAACCGCACGCTCTGGCACCTGCTGGTCGGCGGAGCGATGGAACGCCATCCGAACCTGCAGTTCGTCTTCACCGAGCAGGGCACCGCCTGGATCCCCGAGCGCCTCGCGATCCTCGACTACTTCTTCGACCGCATGCGCGGTGGCGCGGGTGGTGGCGCATCGCAGGAGCTCGAGTGGGGCGGCCCGGTCCGCGCGCTGTCCCTGCAGCCGAGCGAGTACTGGGCGCGCCAGTGCCACGTCGGCTCCAGCTTCATCCGTCCGGCCGAGGTGCCGCTCCGGTACGCGGTGGGCGTCGACAAGATCATGTGGGGTTGCGACTACCCGCACAAGGAGGCGAGCTATCCGTACTCGCGTGAGGCGCTGCGCCTCGCGTTCGCGGGCGTCGAGGAGGCCGAGGTCCGCGCGATGGTCGGCGGGAACGCGGCCGCGCTCTACGGGTTCGACCTGGACGCACTGGCTCCGGTCGCCGAGAAGTTTGGTCCGACGGTCGACGAGCTCGCGACGCCACTGGCGTACGACGACGTCCCGGCCGGTGCGGCCAAGTGCCCGGCCTTCGCACCACCGATGACCTGAGATCCGAGGAGCCGGCAATGGGAAAGATCCGGTACGGGGCCCGTTCCGAGGCCGAGCTGCGCAATCGGGAGCTCGAGGCGACATCGGTGGGTGCATGGGCCACGGTCCTCACCGCGATCTACACGACCGATCCCGCTGCGATCGCGGCAGTGCTCCCCCCACCGCTCGAGCCGACCGAAGAGGCGCGCGTCCGCATCACGATGGCGTCCGTCGACATGCCCGGCCTGCCGACCTTCGGGGGCGGGACATTCGCGGTGCGGGCCCGCCACGAGGGCACGATCGGCGACTACCCGCTCGTGATGCCGATGAGCACCGAGCAGTCGGTGATCGGCGGTCGTGAGACGTTCGGGGAGCCCAAGAAGCTCGCCGACGTCCAGCTGACTCGTGACGGCGACCTGGTGCGCGGCACCTTCACCCGGCTCGGGACGACCTTCGTGGAGGTCACCGGTCGGGTCACGGGGACGATCGCCATCCCACCCGACGGGAGACGGACCGACTTCTACTTCAAGTTCCTGCCCGCTCCCGACGGGAAGGGCTTCGACTCGGAGCCGGCACTCGTCTACTGCCACCGCGACGAGCAGACCCGGACGTTCGAGCAGCTCGAAGGCGACGTGCTCCTGCGCGAGTCGCGCTTCGACCCGGTCGCCGACCTCCCGGTGCTCGGACCCACCGACATCACGATCGCCGAGCGGCACAGCATCCAGCGGGGCGAGATCCACAGCCACGTGCCGGCCGACTGGCTCCTGCCGTACGTGCACCAGCGCTACGACGACCTGTCCCCCGTCGGCGAGGAGTAGCGCGGCCGATGCAGGACCTCGCGGGCAAGACCGCGGTCGTGACCGGCGGCGGCGGAGGATTGGGCCGCGCGATGGGCGAGCGCTTCGCGCGCGAGGACATGCGCGTCGTGCTCGCCGACGTGCAACCCGCACTCCTCGAGTCGACGGTCACCGAGCTGCGCGCCGAAGGCCTCGAGGTGACCGGCGTGGCGACCGACGTCGCGAGCTGGGAGTCCGTCGCAGCGCTCCGCGACCGGGCGATCGAGGCCTACGGAGCGGTGCACGTCCTGTGCAACAACGCAGGGATCGGCGCCGGCGCAGAGGGCCGCATCTGGGAGCACGACCTGAACGACTGGCGCTGGGCCATCGGCGTGAACCTCTGGGGCATCATCCACGGCATCAACGCGTTCGTGCCCCACATGCTCGAGCACGGCGACGAAGGACACGTGGTGAACACGTCGTCCGGGAACGGCGGCGTTGCCCCGCTCGCAACGACGCCGCAATACTCCGTCACCAAGGCCGCGGTCGTCACGATCACCGAGGTGCTCTACGCGCAGCTGGAAGACGCCGGCGCCCGGATCGGCGCATCAGTGCTCTTCCCGGGTCCACACATGCTCCGCACCGGGCTCTTCGAGTCGTGGCGGAACCGTCCTGCCGAGCTCGCCAACGCGAAGCCCCGCAAAGCGCCGGCGGTCACGTTGGAGCAGTACGAGCACATGATGACCGAGGCCGGCGTCGAGGTGCAGTACACGCCGGTCGAGGAGGTCGCGGCACGCGTCGTCGACGGTATCCGGGCCGACACCTTCTGGCTGCTCCCCGAGAGTGAGCAGGGCGACGGGCAGCTCCGCGCCCGCGCCGACTCGATGCTGCAGCGGACGAATCCCACCTACATGCGAACCGTCGCCGGCTGATCCATGCGCTACCCGCCGACCCGACCCGAGGAGCACGCACCATGAGCGACCGGTACCTGGTGATCTCGTCCGACTGCCATGCCGGGCTGCCCAACGTGCAGTACCGCGACTGGCTCGAGGCGAAGCACCACGACGCGTTCGACGCCTCCCTCCTCGAACGGGAGGCGCAGATGGCGTTGGCGAGCCGCGGCCTGCTGAACGAGGAGTTCGCCGAGGAGTGGCACCGCGAGAACGAGGAAGGGCTCCAGGGGACCTGGGACGCGGCCCGACGCGACAAGGAGCTCGACGCCGACGGCGTCGCGGGCGAGGTGATCTTCCCCGACGGCGACGCGGTGACGTCCGGAGCGTCGGCACCCTTCGGTGCCGGCCTCGGCCAGAGCGGCGACCTCGACGGCGAGCTGCTCATGGCCGGCGCCCGCGCGCACAACCGGTGGCTCGCCGAGCTCTGCGCGGGGAGCCCCGACCGTCGCGCCGGTGTAGCGATCGTGCCGATCCTCCACGACATCGACGCCGCGGTCGCGGAGATCACGAGAGCCGCCGAGTCCGGGCTGCGTGGCGGCATCCTCATCCCGTCGATGTGGCAGCCGTTCGCCCCGTATCACGACGCCCGCTACGACCGGATCTGGGCGTGCGCGTCCGACCTCGGGATGCCGGTGCATGTCCACTCCGGCTCCGCCGATCGCGAGAGCTACGGCGAACACGTCGGCATCTACGTCACCGAGGTCCGCTGGTGGTCGACCCGCGCGTTGTGGTTCCTGCTCTGGTCGGGCAAGTTCGAGCAGTTCCCCGAGATGAAGTTCGTCGTCACGGAGTGCGGCGCGTTCTGGGCGTCCGACCTGCTGTGGACCTCCGACATCGCGTACGACCGGGAGCACGCAGCCAAGAAGCTCGGGTCGCAGCTCACCGCGAACCTGCCGCGTCGTCCGAGCGAGTACTTCGACCAGAACTGCTTCATCGGCGCGTCGAACACGCGTCGGCGCGAGCTCGCGCGACGCTACGAGATCGGCGTGCAGAACATCATGTGGGGAAACGACTTCCCTCATCCCGAGGGGACGTGGCCCCACACCAAGGAGTGGCTGCGCAACGCCTTCTGGGACATGCCGGTCGACGACACGCGGGCGATCCTCGGCGGCAACGCGGCGCAGTGCTACGGGTTCGACGTCGACGCGCTGGCATCCCTCGCGGAGCGCATCGGGCCGACGATCGACGAGCTCGGGCAACGGGGCGCGGAGACCGACGGTCGCCTCGACAAGTGGGCCGACGTCGAGGCCGCTGGACGCCCGTGGCTCACCGGGGTCGAGGCAGTCGAGGTGCCGATCGCCTGATCCGCCGCCCGGGGCGGGACGCGGCTCGGGGTCCGGCTGGACGTATCGAACACATGTTCGATACGGTGATGGGCGTGAGACCGCTCCAGGGCACGCTCCTCGGTACCGAGGCACCGGCCGTCGACCGTTCCGTCCGGCCCGAGCGCCTCGAGCTCGGCGCCTCGTCGTGGGTCGAGGTCACCCGCGAGTGGCTGCGCGGCGCCGACACGCTGCTCACCCTGCTGGCCGCCACGGACGGCTGGCACCAGGGGCGGCGGCGCATGTACGACCAGATCCTCGACGAGCCACGCCTCTCCCGGTCCTTCGCGCCGACCGAATCGCTCCCGCACCCGGTCATGCACGAGGTCCGCGACGGGTTGCGCCGACAGCTCCGGGTGCCGCTCAGCGGCGTCTTCCTCAACTACTACCGCGACGGCCGTGACAGCGTGGCGTGGCACGGCGACCGCGAGCTCCGCTACCTCGACGACACACGCGTCGCGATCCTGACCCTCGGTGCGGCCCGCCCCTTCCTGCTCCGCCCGCGCGGCGGCGGAACCGCGCACGACCTGCGACCGGCCTCTGGTGATCTCATCGTGATGGGCGGTCGCTGTCAGCGCGACTGGGAGCACGCCGTCCCGAAGGTCGCACGAGCGGGACCGCGCATCAGCATGTCGATGCGGTGGTCGTCGCGCCGAGGGGAGCGGTCAGCGCGGGCATCGAGTCGCTACGGGAGCCCTGCCGCAGTGGCGGAGAGCCCTGCCGCAGCGTGCACCGACCCGGACTCGCCATGGGCCGGCTCCGTGAGCGACGATGCCAGGCATGTTCGATGATCTCCTTGCCGCGAACGTCCGCTACACCGACGACTTCCAGCTCGCCGGGCTCGAGCCCAGGGCGGCCCGGGGCCTCGCGGTGCTCACCTGCATCGACTCGCGCATCGAACCCCTGACGATGCTGGGGCTCGCGCCCGGTGACGCCAAGATCCTCCGCAACGCCGGCGCACGCGTGACCGACGACGTGCTGCGCACCCTCGTGCTCGCGGTCGCGCTGCTCGGCGTCGACCGGATCGCGATCGTCCACCACACGAACTGCCGGATGGTCGGCGTGACCGACGACGAGCTGCGGGCGGCGCTGACCGCGGAGACCGGCGTCGACGCGTCCGACTGGGAGTTCTACGCCGTCCCGGACCAGCCGACGGTCGTCGCCACCGACCTCGCCAAGGTGCGCGACTGTCCGCTGCTGCCCGACGGCCTGCCGGTCGCCGGGTTCCTGTACGACGTCGGCACCGGCCGGTTGGCCCTGATCGACGAGCAGGTCCCGGACTGACCGTGCACGAACCCGACGTCGCGGCGCTCCGCGCCGAGACGGCCATCCGAGCGGTGGTCCACCGGTACTGCCGGGCGATCGATCGCCGCGACTTCGAGCTCCTGCGCAGCTGCTACCACTCGGACGCCACCGACGAGCACGGATCCTTCTCCGGCACCGTCGAGGAGTACGTCGCGTGGGTGCGCCCGCTCCTCGCGAAGTACTCGATGACGATGCACTTCGTCGGCAACCTGCTCGTCGACCTCGACGCGCCGGATCGCGCGCGTGTCGAGACCTACGGCATCGCCGTCCACCGCGGGGACCCTTCGGAACCGGCGCTGAACCTCACCACCGGGTTCCGCTTCGTCGACCGGTTCGAACGTCGGTCCACGCCCGGCGACTGGCGCATCGCGCGTCGGATCGCCACGACGGAGTGGAGTCGCGTCGACGATCCGTCGACGTGGTGGGAGGTACCCGCGTCGTTCCGCCGCGGCACCGACGGCCGGGACGATCCGCTGTTCCTGATCTGATCCGGGAGAACTGATGAGGGAGATCTGATCAGGCCGAGAGTCGGCCGGTGCCCTCGCGCGAAGACCACCACGCCGAAGACGAGGAACAGCAACGCCATGACCGTCGCGTTGTTCGCCGCGAGCCACACCTTCCAGCCCTCGAGCGTCGTCTTCGCGTGGTCACCGCCGAGCAGGTAGAAGACGACGGGCACGGCGATCGTCAGGCTCGAGAGCACGACGAACACCGCGAGCGTGATCACGGTGTCGGACGTGGAGAGGTTCGCCTGCGCGACGGTTGCCGCTGCCGCGACCGCGAGGAGCAGGTTCTTCGGGTTCACCCCGCTGAGGAGCACGCCGAGGCCGACCGCCTTCACCGGCGTCACGGTGTCGACCGCCGCCATCCACTTCGGCATCGGTTCCTCGGCACCGGGCGCCGGACGGTGCCGCCAGCGCCGCACACCGGCGATGATCAGCACGAGACCCAGCGCGACCTTGAGCGTCGAGGTCCCGTCGCTCGCACTGCTGTCGGTGCCGACGTCGAGCGTGCTGGCGATGACCGAGACGATCGCGCAGACCAGCACGAGGCCGAGGACCCAGCCCGCCAGGAACGACGGGCCGTTGGTGCGTGCCCTGGAGGAGAAGAGCATCAGGATCACGGCGATGATCGGGATCGGGCTGATCGCGACGCCGAGCGCCAGGGGGAGGATGTCGCTGATGGCTGGACCCACCCGCACACCCTAAGCAGAGCGCGCCCGCGGACTGCGGATCACCGCCCTTGCGGCTCCGGGGCGGCCCAGCGGATGGACGCGACCGGTTCCGGAGGAGGAGCCGGGGCCAGCGCCGCGGCCGGGGCCGGCGCCGCGGCCGGGGGCGACGCCGGGCGCGGGACGACCACCCGGCGCTTCTGGCGGCCACCGAGCACCCGGGCCACGGTGAGGAACACGACCAGCGCGGTGACGCCGAGCGTGCACCACTGGAGGATGACGCTGCCGCTGTCGGTGCCGGCGGTGAACATGTGCACGGTCGCCATGATGAAGAGCACGAAGCTCGACAGGTGCACCGTGTGCCAGAACCGGCGCGGGAGGCGCTTCATGAGCAACGACGTGACCTCGATCGCGAGCAGCAGGTACAGCCCGACGACTCCCCAGGCCACCGCGACGGGCTTCCAGCCCGACGCGAGCGGCACGAAGATCTCACGCAAGCCGAAGTCCACGTAGGAGTCGGCCACGAGGCCGGCGAGGTGTACCCCGACGAAGACCACCGAGAGCCCGCCGAGGAACCGGTGGACGTCGAGCACCCAGGCGGGGCGCGGCGTGCGGGTCAGCCGGAGAGATACCCAGAGTCCGAAGACCACCGAGGCACTCACCAGCGCCCACGCCACGATGCCGCTGGCGCGCGCGACGTACCACCAGACCTGCGGACTCACCTCAGCTCGCTCGAGTCGCCGTGGCCGGCGCCGGCGCCGGCGCCGCGGGGGCTGGGGCCGCGGCGGCCGGCGCCGACCCGGAGCTCGGCGCCACCGCGCCCCACCACCACCGCCGCTCGACGAGCGAGTCGACGACGAGCCGGAGCTCCCCGACGTTCCGCCGCCGCCGCCCGCGGGCACCGGGACGTAGCGGTAGACCTGGCGAACGAGGGTCGGCGGTGTCGTGGTCGCGACGGGCTGCGTGACGGGCGGCGCGGGGCTCGTCGAGCTCGCGTCGGGCGCATTGGCCGCGAGGGCGGTCAGGATCCCGAGCGTCGAGGCGACGGCGAAGCCGCTGACGAGGATGCGCGTCGCCGCGGCGGCGTGAGGTCTGCGCGCCATCAGTCGTCCGCTCCGTCGCCGGGCTCGGACTCGTGCCCGTCCTCGACCTCGTGCCCACTGTCGGGCGACTGGTACGAGGGGGCGCCGCTGGATCCGGACGGCGTGTACGAGGGACCGGACCCCGGGTACCCAGACTGTGAACGGGTACCCGCCGCCGGTGCGGGTGCAGGCGCGGGCGCCGGGTCCGGCGCAGGCACGGGGACGTCGACGATCTCGGTGCGGACGCTCGGCTTCGCCTGCTGGGTGTTGTCGATGAGCTTGAAGTTGCCGGGGCCGTCGTCGTGCCGGGTGAGGCCGAACAGACCCATGTTGGCGCCGAGGGCCACGACCAGGGCGAGTGCGGTCACGCTCACCGCTCCTGCGGTGGCGAACGCCTTGCGTCGGTCCATGATGGGGTTCCGCCTTTCGGGTCGGTCGGGCATCGGTCGATCCGGAGCTGATCCCCTGGGCGTGCAGTCTGGGGGGCCGGACGATCTGGCACCCCGAACCGTACGGAACCCGCCCCTAAACCCCCGCCAGCCCAGTCCCAAGACTCCCCCAAGAACTCGGGCCGCCCCGTCCCCCGGCGCTGTGATGTGGGAGCGTGCTCAGGTGCTCGTACTGATCATCGAGGACGACGACCGGATCGCCGACCCGCTCGTCAAGGGGCTCCAACGCGAGGGGCTCGACGCCGAGCGTTTCGCGACCGGTGCCGGCGGGCTCGCGCGCCTCGCCGATGACACCCGGCCGTTCCCCGACGTGGTGCTCCTCGACCTTCGGCTCCCCGACACCGATGGGCTCGAGATCTGCAAGGTGATCCGGACGGTGCACGACGTCCCGATCATCGTCGTGACCGCTCGGGGCGAGGAGGTCGACCGGGTCCTGGGGCTCGAGCTCGGCGCCGACGACTACGTCGTGAAGCCGTTCGGGTTCCGCGAGCTCCTCGCCCGGATCCGCGCCGTGACCCGCCGTTCGCAGTCACGTAGCGCGACGGGTGCCACTGGCACGGTGGTCGAGATCGGACCCTTGGTCGTCGACAAGCGCACGCGGCGCGTCACCGTCGACGGTGAGCCCGTCGTGCTCACGCCGAAGGAATTCGACGTGCTCGCACTCCTCGCCGAGGACCCCGACGCGGTCTGGTCGCGCACGCAGATCCTCGAGTCGGTCTGGGACCCCCACTGGTACGGACCGACCAAGACGCTCGATGTGCACGTCGCAACGCTGCGGAAGAAGCTCGCCCATCCGGAGTGGATCGAGACGGTTCGGGGAGTGGGCTTCCGGCTGCGGGTCGACGGTGAGACGTGACGAGGCGTCTCCTCCTCAGCTACGTCTCGATCATCATCCTCGTGCTGGTCCTCCTCGAGGTGCCGCTCGGGATCGCGCTGGCGGATGCCGAGCGGCAACGCCTCGAGGCCGACGTGCAGCGCGACGCCTTCGCGCTCGTCCTCCGCTCCGAGGAGTGGCTCGAGAGCACACCGACCGGCGCCAACCCCGACCTGCAGGCGCTCGCGAAGCAGTATCAGCAGGAAGAAGGTGGCCGCGTCGTGTTCGTCGACGCGGACGGCACGAGCGTCGCCGACAGCGCCGCCCCGCGGAACGCCGACGGCAGCGCCCAGGTCGGGCGGAGCTTCCGGACCCGTCCCGAGATCCGCGCCGCGCTCCGGGGCAACGACGTGAGCGGAGAGCGGACGTCCGAGACCCTGGGTACCGACCTCCTGTACGTCGCCGTGCCGATCGTGACCGGCGGCGAGATGCACGGCGCGGTCCGCATCACCTACCCGCTGTCTTTCGTCAACGACCGGATCCGAACGATCTGGCTGATCCTGCTGGCGATCGGCGCGGTCGTCCTCCTCGTCGTCTTCGCCGTGTGCATCGTGCTGTCGCGGTCCCTGACCCGGCCGCTCGCCGACCTCGAACGGGGCGCGCGCTCCCTCGGCCACGGCGAGCTCGACACCCGGGTCACCCTCCCCGCCGGTCCCCACGAGCTGCGCGAGCTCGCACGGTCGTTCAACAGCACTGCAGCGAGGCTCGAACATCTGGTCGACGCGCAACGCGGTTTCGTCGCCGATGCGTCCCACCAGCTCCGCACTCCGCTCGCCGCGCTCCGACTGCGCCTCGAGAACCTCACCGACGAGATCACCCCTGACGGCCGAGGCGATCTCGAGGGCGCGACCGACGAGGTCGCCCGCCTCTCCTTGCTCGTCGACGGGCTGCTGGCGCTCGCCCGCGCCGAGGAGCACGGATCGCGCCCGACCGACACCGACGTGCAGGTGGTCGTCGAGGCGCGCTCCGAGGCGTGGCGCGACCTCGCCGACGAGCAAGACGTCCGCATCGTGGTGCGGGCCAACAGTGAGCGGGCGCTCGTCACCCCGGGACGCCTCGAGCAGGTGCTCGACAACCTCCTGAACAACGCACTCGAGGTCGCGCCCGCGGGGTCGATGATCGAGCTCGAGGTGCGTCAGGAAGCGGATCAGGTGCGGGTCACGGTCGCCGATGCCGGACCCGGCATGGACGCGACGCAGCGAGCCCACGCGTTCGACCGGTTCTGGCGTGCGGACGAGCGCCACGCCGGCGGATTCGGGCTGGGTCTCGCGATCGTCCAACAGCTCGTCGTCGCCGACGGCGGTACGGTGACCCTCGGCGTGAGCCCGGCGGGCGGGCTCGCGGTGACGGTGACGCTTCCTGCCGTGGCACGCGGCGGGCGCTGAAATCGCGGCGGGACGGAGTCGAGCCGTTCAGCGTTCGGTCGCGCAATGACCGCTGGCGGTCGGCGGCACGTCGAGCGCCGGGTTCCGGTCGAAGAACCCGAACGGCACGAGGTGGAAACCGGCGTACTCGACCGGCATCACCGGCCAGTCCTCCGGCCGGGGGATGTGCGTCACGCCGAAGCTGTGCCACACGACGATGTCGGTGTCGGTGATCGGGCGGTCGGCCGCGGTCCACGCGGGGAGCCCGTCGCCACCGGCGTGCTGGTTCGGATGGTCACCCGCGGCACGACGCTCGTCGGCGCGGTACGGAGTCACCCACAGGTTGCTCGCCGCGAAGCCGGCCCGGCGACCGACGCTCGAGTCGGGGTCGGCCAGCAGCGTCGGCGTGGAGCCCGGGACGAGCTTGTAGGCGACCGGTTGGCCCAACCCGTTGCGCACACCGGGGTTGACGATCTTCCACGATCGGCTGCGCGACGGGTCGACGAGCCGCTTGGCCTGCAGCTCGGTCTCGAGTGCGGTGGCGGTGACGTCGATCGTGTTGGCCATCGGGTTTCCGGGCCCGGGTGCCGCACGATCTGCGTTCACCTCGTAGACGGTGTTGCTCGAACCGTCGACGTCGACATCGAGGCGCACGTTGAACATGTGCTGGTGGTACGGCGCGGCGAGCTGCGGCGCGACGATCGAGGAGTTCGCCGGCTCCTCGCCCGGCTCGACCGCCATCGTCGACATGATGCCGGTGAGCTTCACCTCCAGCTGGATCGTCCCATCGAGGTAGAAGTACCAGTAGAAGCCGTACTCGTAGTTGCCGACGGTGCAGATGAAGCTGACCACGAGGCGGCGCGACCGACGCACCTCGGTGGTGCCACCGTGGAGATCCGCGTGCTTCCAGAGGATCCCGTAGTCCTCCTCGTGCATGCAGATCGCGTTCTCGAGCGTGAACGGGCCGCCCTGCTCGGTCGCGAAGTCGACGTCGAAGTAGTGGATGAGCCCGAGGCAGTCGCAACCCAGCTTCAGTGAGTTGGCCATCCGGCCCAGGCCCCACTCGCCGGCGTCGAAGGCGTTCTTCCAATGGTGCATCGGGCCGGGCTCGCCGTACGGCACGACCATCTCGCTCACCGACGCGCGATGCAGGATCGGCCGCACTCGCCCGCCGTCCTCGTACCCGACCGTGTGCAGCACGAGGCCTTCGTACGGATCCATGGTCAGACGCATCGACCAGCGCTGCCACTGCACGAGGTTGCCCTCGACGGTGAAGCTCGCACCCTCCGGCTGGGTGATCTCGAGCGGCTTGAGGTCGGTGCGCAATGCGCCGACGTCCTCGGGCAGGTACCCGCCCCGCTCGGGCGGGAGCGGCACGACGCCGTAGTCGACGATCTCGAGCACCTCCCGCCGACCGAGATCGACGAACGCGAGGACTCCCTCGATCGGCCGGGCATAGCCGTTGTCGGTGGGATGCTCGCGGTAGTAGAAGAGGACGCGCGTGATGCGGCGGTCGTCTTCGTGGGCAATGCCGAAGTTCCCCGCCGGCCAGGGGTCGGTCTGCACCTTGTCCCAGTCGGTGATCCCCCGGCGGCGCATCGCGGCCTGCCAGTCGGGGTGTTCCTTGCAGGCAACGATCGCGAACATCGACTCCTCGAACAGCAGGGCCGGTCGAGTCTCCGCGCGCTCCTCCCAGGAGTCGACCGCGCCCGCGGTCAGGTCGACCACGACCTCGATGACGGACGCCTGCGGCCCCGGTACGATCACGAGGCGGACGCGACGCGCCACCGGGGTGCCCTCGGCGA
Source organism: uncultured Acidimicrobiia bacterium (assembly GCA_963720675.1). Taxonomy (GTDB): domain Bacteria; phylum Actinomycetota; class Acidimicrobiia; order IMCC26256; family PALSA-555; genus JALHSW01. The sequence goes on from CAVRGH010000010.1 coordinate 1,884,698, forward strand.
AGGCCACCATCGCGTCCTTCTCCGGCTCCGCGAGCCCGATGTAGGCGAAGCGCGCAGCCTCCGTGAGCCGACCGGTGTCGCGGACGAGCTGGACGGCGGCCTCGATCTCCGGTCCGCGGAGCATCTCGAGCGGGTGCAGGGTCGCCTCGGTCGTGCTCACGCCGTTCCTCCTGTGGTCACGCCCGAGCGGGCCCGGTCGGTGGTCGTGGTCGGTCGCAGCGCTTCCAGCAGCGCCTCGACCACCTCGGTCGTGGCGGCGCGCTCACCCGTGCGCAGGACGTGCAGCGTGGCCTCGGCCCACGCGCCCATCAGCACGTGCGCGAGCGCGTCGGGGTCGAGCGCGACGATCTCGCCCCGCGCGGCCGCGACCGACAGCAGGTCGCGCACCACCTCGATGGCCGCTTCGTGGTCGCTGCGCCCACCTTCGTCGAGTGCGGGGATCACCCAGGCGTCGCGCAGGAAGAAGCGCGCTTCGCCGAGGTCGTCGAGTGCTTCGAGGTACGCGCCGAACGAGCGGCGCATGTTCTCGATCGTGTCCCCGAGCGGGTCGAGGGCGCGCATCGACTCCACGGACAGGCGCTCGTACAGCTCGTGCTGGAGCTCACGACCGAGATCGTCCTTGTCCGAGAACCAGTGGTACACCGCGCCCTTGGTGACCCCGGCCGCGTCGGCGATCTCCTCGACCGACACCCGGGCGTAGCCCTGTGCCGCGAAGAGCCGCAGCGCCGCGGCCAGGATCCGATCGCGCGTCTCCTGCCCCCGGGGCACACGACGCGCCATCAACCGCTTGCTGTTCCTGGGCTCCGGTCCACGTCCGCTCCGGTCCATGGGCAACATACGGAGCGTATGTTGTCCATGCGCGACGTCGCAACCGCGTCGGGACCGAGCCCTACCCCGGGGCCTCGGCAGCCTCGGCGGCCACGTCCTCGTCGTGGTACTGCTGCAGCAGCTCGTTCTCGTGGTCACGCTTCGGGAACATGAAGAACACGAGGACGAACCCGAGCAGGACCGCGACGATCCCGGCCGCGTAGGCCCAGTTCGCCCCGTCGAGGAACGACGTCTTCGCGGCCGCGATGATCTGCTTGGAGTACTGCGGGTACTGCTCGGCGGTGGCCGCGGCGCTCGAGAACGACTTCGTCAGCTCGTTCTCGACGTTGCTGCTGACCTGGGAGGCCTCGGAGGAGCTGGCGATCGCCTTCGAGAACGCCGTCGCGTACCCGGCCGTCAGGAGCGCGCCGAGGATCGACTGCATGATGGCGCCACCGAGGTCGCGCTGGAGGTCGGCCGTGCCGGATGCCATCCCCGCGCGGCGCACCGGCACCGATCCGGTCAAGGAGTGCGAGGCCGGGGTTCCGGCGAAGCCGACGCCGATGCCCAACAGGCCGTACGCGAGGCCGACCTTCCAGTACGGGATGCCCTCTTCCCAGAGCACCAGCATCGCGACGAACCCGAGCAGGCAGAAGACGTAGCCGAGGAGCAGCGTGAAGCGGGCACCGTGCGTGTCGACGATCTTCGCCGAGCGGGGGGCGACGATGACCATGAGGATCGCGGCGGGGAGGATCGCGAGCCCGGCGTCGAGCGGTTCGTACCCCAACACGTTCTGGAGGAACTGCTGCCCGATGAACATCGCGGCCATCAGCGAGCCGAACACGATGATCCCCGCGACCGCCGCGACCCAGAAGATCCGCCGGGCCGCGACACCGAGGTCGTAGAGCGGATTGCGGGCGCGCCGTTGGCGGATGACGAAGGCCACCGCGCCGGCGACCGCGATCAACGCGAGTCCGATCGCGGCGGTGTGTGCGTCGGGCACCGAGGCGAAGTTGATGGCGAGCACGAGGGCCGCGATCAGGACGACGGAGAGGATGCCCCCGAGGTTGTCGACCGGGTCACTGGACTCGTTGACGTGGCTGGGCACGAACTTGACGGCCAGGACGAACGCGACCGCAGCGAGCGGCAGGGTCACGAGGAAGACCGAACCCCACCAGAACTTCTCGAGCAATGCGCCCGAGACGAGGGGCCCGAGGGCCGAGATCGCACCGCCGAGGGCCGACCACAGCGCGATCGAGCGGGTTCGGGAGGGGCCCGACCACAGGGCCGTGATCAGCGCCAGCGTCGTCGGGTAGGCCATGCCCGCCGCGAGCCCGCCGAGGAGCCGGCCCACGAACAGCGCCTCGACGGTCGGTGCGTACGCCGCGAGGAGGCACGCGGGGACGGACAGCCCGACCCCGAGCAGCAACATCATCTTGCGGCCGTGCCGGTCGCCCAGCGCGCCGAGATAGAGGACCGAGGCGGCGAGACCGAGCGAGTACCCGACGGCGACCAGGTCGAGCGCGGTCTGCGATGCGTCGAAGGCCTTCCCGATGTCGGGGAGCGCGACGTTGGCGACCGCCAGGTTCAGGTTCGCGACCGCGGCGACCAGGATCAGCGCGAGGAGCACGAGCGTGCTGCGGTCGGGGCTGGTCGACTCGTTGACGGAGCCCGCCCCGGCTCCTGCCGCCACCGCATCACCCGTCATCGACTGTCTCCCGCCCCTCGGCTCGCCGACCTCGACCAGATCAGGCGCACACTACGCCTCGGCGGATGCTCCAGTGCGCGAGCGCGCCTCTTCGATCATCTGGGGTCGGCGGTCGCCCCGGGCGACCACCGCCGGCAGCAGGTGCTCGAGCATCACGTCGCTGATCTCGCGGAGCTGGCCGAGCTGCTCGGGGGTGAGGAGGTCGAAGAGGTGCCGGCGGACGCTCTCGACGTGCTCGGGTGCTGCGGCCTCGAGCGCCGCGAACCCTTCGTCGGTGAGCACCGCGAGCTGTCCGCGGCGATCGGTCGGACAGCTCTCGCGCCGCACCCAGCCTCGCTGCTCGAGCTTGTCGATCGCGTGCGAGAGGCGGCTGCGGGACGACTGGGTGACGTCGGCGAGCTCGCTCATCCGCCGGGCCCGCCCCGGCGTCTCCGAGAGCATGACCAGGATCTCGTAGTACCCGAAGGGAAGCCCGGCCTCCTGCTGGAGATCGCGCTCGATCTCCTCCCAGAGCAGGCGGGTGGCGAACACCCAGCTGAGCCAGGTCTGTCGCTCTTCGTCGTCGAGCCAACGGGGTGATTCGGGGGCCGGCGCCATCGCCGAGACTGTATCCCGAATTGTTGTTGACTTCTCAATCATCTCTAGTACAGTCCTCAATAGTTGAGAGAACAACAGTATTCGTCACCACCAAGGAGTGCACCATGACCGCAGTGGAAACCACCACGATCCCCGGCTACACCGCCGGCACCTGGGACATCGACGTCACGCACTCGGAGGTCGCCTTCACCGTGCGCCACCTCATGGTGAGCAAGGTGCGGGGCCGGTTCACGAGCTTCCGCGGCTCGTTCGTCACCGGCGCCGACCCGCTCGACTCGAGCGTCGAGGCCACGATCGACCTGAGCTCGATCGACACCGCGAACGCCGACCGGGACGCACACATCCGCTCGGCCGACTTCTTCGACGTCGAGCAGCACACCGAGCTCACCTACACGTCCACCTCGGTCCGGCAGGAGGGTGATCACTTCGTCGTCGACGGTGACCTCTCGCTCCGCGGCGTGACCAGGCCGGTGTCGCTGCAGCTCGAGGTCAACGGGTTCCAGCCCACGACGCCGTTCGGCGACTCGCGGGTCGGCTTCTCGGCGACCACCGAGATCAACCGCGACGAGTTCGGCGTCTCGTTCAACGCCCCACTCGAGGGCGGCGGGTTCGTCCTCGGGCAGAAGATCCAGATCCACCTCGAGATCGAGGCGATCCTCAGGACGAACTAGGCGCACCAGCTGACCTGCGTCACCGGTCGGGACGCTGCACCCCCGCCGCGTGGTGCAGCGTCTCGTCGCGTCCGGGTCGTCAGGCGCTCTCGGCCTGGAGGATCGCGATCGCTTGCGACACGCGCTCGCCGTGCTTCGATTCCTCGCGTCCGTTGCGCCGCAGCAGCGTGGCCACCTCCGGGTCGGTCTCCGCGTCGGCCCACCGCTGGTAGCTCGCGTCACCGTCGATCTCGGCCTGCACGATGATCGGCAACAGCTCCGGGCTGATCGTGTCGGGCAGCGGGACCTCGTAGCGCTCGAGCAGCTCGGCCGACGGCGTGTAGCTGCCGCCGAGCTTGATCGCGATCGCTTGCTCGAGGCGGCGCGCGTGGCCGACCTCTTCGCGACCGTTGCGGCGCAGGAGGTCGGCAGCCTCTTCGTTGCCAATCCGGTCGGCGAGGCCGTTGTAGAAGTCCTCACCACTGCACTCGAGCTTGAACAGCAGCTCCATCGCGGGCACATCGAGAGTCGCGATCGTGAGCACGTCGGCTGCGGCGGTGAAGAAGTTCGACTCGGAGGAAGGTGCGCTCGTCATGTGCCCACTGTAGGAGAGCGCCAGTCGAGCACGGTCCGACCCGTCGTCTCACGGTTCGCGAGGCGCTGGAGCTCGACCGGGAGGTCGGTCCACGGCGCGGTTCTTCCCACCACCGGACGGATCCGGCCGGCGTCGAGCAGCTCGACCAGGTGCCGCTGCACCCGCTCACCATCGGCACGGGAGAAGAGGTTGAACCCCGAGTGCCGCTTCACGATCGCCGGGTCGCTGCGGTACGAGAGCATCACGCCGCAGACGTCGAAGTTCCCGAAGAGGATCGGACGGGGCACGATCCCGGCGTCCTCCGCCTCGATGCCTCCGGAGAAGCCGGCGAGGACGTGGCGGCCGCCGAAGGCGACACACGGGAACGTTGCGGTCGTGGTCGCCCCACCAACGAGGTCGCACACCACGTCGACCCCGCGGCCTTCGGTCGCCTCGAGCACCGCGGCAGCGAAGTCGTCGGCGCGGTAGTCGATGGCGACGTCGGCGCCCAGCTCCAAGCACCGCGCGACCTTCTCCGCACCGCCCGCGGTGGCGAGCACGCGCGCGCCGAGCGCGACGGCGAGCTGGACCGCGGCCGACCCGACACCACCGGCGCCCGCGTGGACGAGCACCGTCTGACCCGGCCCGAGGTGACCGCGCTCGACGAGCGCCAGGTGCGCGACATGGAACGGGAAGAAGAACGCGCCGGCCTGCACGTCGTCGAGCGCTTCGGGTGCGTCGAACACCATGTCCACGTCCGCGAGGACCTGCTCAGCGTGCGCACCGAACGCGGCGCTCGCGGTCGCGAGCACGCGCCGACCGATCCAACCGTCGTCACCGGGTCCGGCGCGAACGACCTCCCCGACCACCTCCATGCCGAGGGTGTACGGCAGGGGCGGATCCACGGTGCGGTACCGGCCGAAGCACCCGTCGACCTCGTTGTAGTTGAGCGGTGTCGTCGACGACGCCACCACGACCTGACCCGCGTCGGGCGTCGGCTCGTCGACCTCGTCGAGGACGAGGGCATCGATGGGATCGCCGTACCGGTGCACGCGCCATGCTCGCATCGCCCCGTTCTACAGCCGGTCGGAGTCACGCGCACCTAACATCGGCCGCGTGCCACCGGACGCTTCCAACACCCGACGGAAGCTCCTGGACGCCGCGGCTCGGGCCTTCGCGGAGGACGGCGTGTACACGGCGTCCCTCATCGAGATCACACGTCAGGCCGGGCAGGGCAACCGCGCTGCGCTCTACTACCACTTCGGATCGCGCGAGGGCGTCCTGTGCGCCGTGATCGAGCGCCACACCGATCTCCTCGCGCGCCGCGAGGGCGAGCTGCTCGAACGAGCGTCGCGAGAGCCGAACGACGACGTCGCGTCGGTCATCGAGGCGATCGTGCGCCCCGCCGTCGAGCTCGCGGAGAGTGGCTGGCGGGGGCGTTGCTGCCTGCAGATCGTCGCGCAGCTCGCCGGTGAGAACCCCGCGCACTTCGGACCCGAGCTCCAGGCCACGCTCGCGAAGACCGGAGGGAACGACGTGTACGCGCTGCTCGCGAAGCGCATGGCGCGCGTCGACGCCCCGACCCAGATCGAGCGCTTCTCGCTCATCACCACCTTCATCCTGCGGGCGGTCGCGGACCGCTCCCGAGCACTCGCCCGCCGTGGGCGCGCCGGACGACCGCAGCTCGAGTCCGAGCCCTTCGTGCGCAACCTGGTCGCGATGGCCACCGGCGCCATGGAAGCTCCCCTCGCCCCCCGCTGAGCCGGCGTCCTTGACGTAAGCAGGGGTGTTTATTACCGTCCCGCGCATGCAGGCGGTGCGAGTGGTGCGTCACGGTGCGCCCACCGAGGCGCTCGAGCTCCTGGACATCCCGGTCCCTGAGGCCGGCCCGGGCGAGGTGCGCGTCGCGGTCAGCGCGGCTTCCTTGAACTTCGGCGACATCGCGCGCTGCCGCGGCACCGTCGCGGCAGTCATGGGACAGGTCCCGTTCACCCTCGGCATGGATGTCTGCGGTGTGGTGGACGCGGCCGGCGATGGTGCCGAGGAGTGGCTCGGGCGGAGGGTGGTCGCGACGACCAATCAGTCGTTCGGCGGCGTTGCGGAGTTCGCGCTCGCGGCCACGAACGGCGTCTTCGACGCACCGCCCGAGCTCGACGACGTCGAAGCCGCCGCCTTCACGTTGCCGTTCCACACCAGCTACCTCGCGCTCCACCAACGCGCCCACCTCCAGCGCGACGAGCAGCTCCTCGTCGTCGGTGGCGCAACCGCGGTCGGGACCGCTGCGATCCAGCTGGGCACGGCGGCCGGCGCGCGGGTGCTGGCGATCGCGGGCGGCGCCGAGAAGGGGCGCGTCTGCGAGTCACTCGGTGCAAGCCCGATCGACCACACGTCCGACGACATCTTCGAACGGGTGATGGAGCTGACCGACGGGCACGGCGCCGATGTCGTCTGCGACCTCATCGGCGGCGAACGCACCGAGACGATCTGGACGTGTGTCGCCCGGGAGGGTAGGTATCTGGCCGTCGGGTTCAACGACGACCCGGAGTCCGGCCTGACCGGCCGTCCGCTCCGCAAGGTGGCGATGGGCAACTTCTCGGTGCTGGGTGTGATGATGGGGTACAACGACATGCCGATCGAGCTCCGCAAGTTCGGGCTCAACACGTTCCCGCCGGCGGTCGGGCGTCAGGTGCACGCGGCCCTGCTGGAGCTCGTCGCCGCGGGCGCCATCCGACCGGTGATCGGGAGGACCATCTCGATGGCCGAGGTCGGCGCCGCGCTCGAGGATCACGAGCAGCGACGCACCAGCGGTCGGACCGTCGTCGACGTGTCCGCGGCCTAGGACATCGTCCCCCCGGTGTCCCAGACCGCGACGTCCGGATTGCAGGTCGACGCGCTCCTCTCCCAGGCGCGGGCCCAGACCGGACTCGACGACTTCGGTCCCGAGACCTACCGGGACGGGCTGGTGGCGTACTGCGAGTCGGTGAACGCAGACGCCGGGCTCAGCGAGCTCGGTGGCGCCGCGGTGGAAGGCACGGTCGTCGCCGCGCTCGTGAACCGGCTGAAGGTCCTCGACTGGCACCGGCAGCACCCCGAGCTGGCGGACGAGCCGATCGAGGCGCCGATCGTGGTCATCGGGATGTTCCGCGCCGGCACGACCTTCCTCAGCCAGGTGCTGGACCGGGACCCCGACAACCGCGCGCTGCTGCGCTGGGAATCCAACGACTCGGTACCGCCGTCGTCACCGGCGGACCACCGGTCGGGACCGCGCGTCGACGCCGCCCAGGAGAGCGGCGACATGCTCGAGATGCTCAACCCCCGGATGAAGGCGATCCACCACGAGGACGCCGACGGCCCGACGGAGTGCGTCGCGGTCATGAGCCAGGACTTCAAGAGCCTCTCCTGGGAAGCGATCACGAACGTCCCCGGGTACAACGAGTGGCTGCTCGGATCCGACCAGCACTCCGCCTACGAGTACCACCGGCAGGTGCTCCAGGTCCTCCAGAGCGGCGGCGTCCGGGGTCGCTGGACGTTGAAGAGCCCACACCATGTGCTCGCACTCGACGAGCTCACCGACGTCTACCCCGACGCACGGCTCGTGATGCTGCACCGAGACCCGGTGGTGCTCTCGGCATCCGTGTGCAGCTTGATCTCGTGCCTGTCGGGGACGTTCAGCGATGCCGACCACACCGCGTACGTCGCGGAGCACTGGACCATGATGCTCGAGGAGTCGGTACGGCGCGTCGACGCGTTCCGCGCCGCCCACCCCGAGCACCCGATCGTGGACGTGATGTACGCCGACCTCGTCCAGGACACGGTGCGCACCGTCGCCGGCATCTACCGCGACTGCGGCACGGAGCTCAGCGAACCCGCGCGCGCCGCGATGACCGCCCACGTCGAGTCGCACCCGAAGGGCCGCTTCGGGGCCCACGGCTACGACCTCGCCGAGTACGGCCTCGACGCGGACGCCCTCCGGGAGCGCTTCGCCGACTACGTCGCGCGCTACGGCATCCCGACGGAGCGGGCCGCGACCTGAAGGTCGCGGCCCGGCACCGTTGCATCGGAAGTGATCAGCGGAACTACTTGATCAGGTCGAGCTTGATCTGCTTGTAGTTCTTCGGCTTGCAGTCGAAGGTCCCCTTCTTGGAAGGCGTGACCCGGACGAACTTGCCGTTCTTGATCTGGGTGAGCACGTAGCAGTTCGTGACCTTGCGCTCCGCGATGTTCGTGGTGCCGATCATGCCGCCGGCGTTGAAGTCGTTGATCGAGTTCAGCTGGTCGAACAGCGCCTGGCGGGTGACGCCGTTCACGCCGTCGGCCTTGACGATCTGGTCGATCGCCTGGCTCACGAGGAGGCCCGAGGCGTACGCCTGGATCCCGAAGCCGTCGGCCTTGTCCTTGCCCGTGTACTTCAGGAACTGCGACAGCGTCTTGTTCGTGCTCGCCTCCTCGAAGGGGAGGAAGAGGGTCGACACGTACTGGCCCTCGACATCGGCGCCGCCCTGCTTGACGAGGTTCTTGTCGTAGCACTGCAGGGTGCAGTCCCAGACGAAGTTCGGGTCGTTCACGCCCTGGAGCTTCGCCTCCTTGCGGAGCAACACCGTGGTGTTCACCGTGCCACCACTCTGCGCGTAGTTCGAAGACTTGTCCTTCAGCTGCTGCACGACCGGCGTGTACGCGCTCTGCGGCGCCTGGGCCGAGATCGGCTCGTCGAAGTCCGACTTGATCCCCGGACCGGCCTGCTGCATCTCGAACATCGACCCGCGGTTCGCGTTCTCGGTCGACTTGAGGTCGCCAGAGAGCAGGTAGCCGCCGTGCAGGTCCTTGCCGTACTTCTTCTGGTAGTAGAACGCGCGCCCGACGTTCGCCTGGTACGTCTGCGGGTGCTGGTCCTTGGTGTCGCAGATGAGCTGCGGCGGGTTGACCGCGAAGGTCGTCGGCGAGCACTGCTGCGCCACCTCGGTCGTCACGACCGCGATGTCGGGGATCCCGGTCGCGGCACCGGCCTTGTCGACGCACGCTTCGAGGTCGTCGACGTTGTTCAGGAACACGGCCGACGTCCCGACGATCGCGAAGTCGTCCTGGCACGCCTGGATGACCGCATTGCGGGCCTCGTCGGCGCTGAGCTTCGAGTCGAGGAAGTCGACGACGACCTTGCGCCCGGCGAGGCCGCCGTTCGCGTTGACGTACTTGGCCCAGCCCTTCACGCCGTCGACCGAGCCCTGGAAGATTCCGGGTGCGAGCGGCGTGTCGACATCGGCGACGACCGCGATCCGGATCTCCTTGTCGGTGACCCCGACGTCGGTCGCGGTCGGCTTCTCACCGCTCGAGCTCTGCGCGAACGAGACCGCGCTCGATCGCGGTCATCGTCAGTACCACGGTGGCGACCAGCGCCAGCCAGCGAGTGTGCTTCACCTGTTCCCCCAGGAAGTCCATGATGGGCCCCGCCCGTGCGGCGACCGTTGCGAATGAGTCTGCCCGTCCGGCCCTTCTCGTATCAAGGCAGGATGCTTAGAACCTGTCCTCCCCTCCCCGGGCCGGGAGGTCGGTACCTGCCCCGAGAACGCTGCGTAGGCTCAACCGGTTCCACGGGGAGGAGACCGGGTGGCCGAGCTGCGCATCGGCGTGATCACACCGATCGTGATCTCGCTGCCACGTTCGCACAACGGGTGGGAGATCGACGCATCGGTCGAGGTCCTCGACGCGGACTGGGGTACCGGCACATGAGCGGCGATCCGCTCGACGAGGTCGACTCGGGGCGTGCGTGGGTCGCGTTCTGCGAGCTGCTCCGCGACGCCGGCGCCGTCCTCCAGCGTGATGACCTCGACCTCGACACCTTCGACCGTGCCGAAGGGCTGCGGTACCTCGCCCGGCTCACGCAGAACGGGCTGTCGTCCTTCCTCGAGAACCCGGGGCCGCGTCACCCGCAGCTCCGAGCACTGCCGGAGCACTGTGGCTTCGGGCTCGACAACCCCGACAACGTGTACTCGAGCGCGGGGATCAATCCCGCCTTCGACTACCGGATCGTCGGCACCCGAGGCACGATCTCGTACCTCTCGTTCGCCGCGCAGAACCAGAACTACGCGCGCGCCGAACGGATCACCGGGGGCGCGGGCCACCTCGACCACACCGACCTGGAGCTCGCATCCGACGGCTCGTTCGAGGTGGTCGCGAGCCGCCGCGAGCACCCCGGGAACTGGCTGCGCCTCGCGGACGACTCGAGCATGATCCTGGTCCGTCAGACCTTCGCCGATCGTGAGCGGGAGGTCGCGGCGGACCTCCGCATCGAGTGCGTCGGCGTCACGGATGCGCCCGGCCCGCTGCAACCCCCGCTCATCCCCGATCAGCTGCTCGGCGCCGCGATGTACGCGATCGGGGCCTCGGCCTGGTTCGCCGACTGGGTCGAGCCGTGGCGCGCGGCGCCGAACCGACTGCACTTCCCCGACCCGGAGCACCACCGCCTCGTCGGTGGGGACCCGAACATCGTGTTCCAGCTCGGATACTGGGCGCTGGGCCCCGACGAGGCGCTCGTGATCGAAGCGACGCCGCCCATCTGCGAGTACTGGAACTTCCAGCTCGGCAACATCTGGGCGGAGTGTCTCGACAAGCGGCGCGTCATCTCGCGCAACGTCGCAACGACCACGCTCGAGGACGACGGTTCCTTCCGCCTGGTGGTCGCGCACACGAACCCGGGACACCCGAACTGGATCGATTCCTGCGAACACCGGCACGGGATCATGGGACTGCGCTGGGTGCGTGCCACGACGCATCCGCCGGCCACGACACGCGTCGTGCCCCTCACGTCGATCATGGGCTGACCACCGCACCGCGCCTTTCGCGCAAAGCGCGATCGCAGTACCGTTCGCGCCATGAGCGAAGACGTGGAGTTCCGCTGCGAGGACACGACCGCAGGCGGCTACCTCGTGACCCCGCCCGGCGGTTCGGGGCCTGGGGTCGTAATCATCCAGGAGTGGTGGGGCCTCGACCCCTCCTGCAAGGAGATGACCGATCGCCTCGGTGCCGCGGGGTTCGTGGCCCTCGCACCGGACCTGTACCACGGGGAGCTCGCGGCCCACGACGAGATGGACAAGGCCGGCCACCTCATGGCGAGCCTCCCCCCGGACCGTGCCGCGCGCGACATGAGCGGGGCAGTCGACTACCTCGCCGGCCACGAGGCGGTGTCGAGCGACGGCCTCGGAGTCGTGGGGTTCTGCATGGGCGGGATGCTGTCGCTCATCCTCGCGGCGAACCGCCCCGACCTCGTGCGCGCCGTCGTCCCCTTCTACGGCTTCCCGCAGGGCGACATGGAACCCGACTGGACGCCGATGACCGCGGTGGTGCGCGGGCACATGGCCGAGAACGACGACTTCTTCGGCCCCGACGCGGCCCGCGCGCTCGAGGCCAAGCTGCAGGGGCTCGGCAAGGACGTCGTGTTCACGGTCCATCCGGGCACCGGCCATGCGTTCATGAACCCGCACAACGCACTCGGGACGCTCGACGAGGACCTCGCCGCCGAGATCTGGCCCGAGGTCGTGTCGTTCCTCCACGAACAGCTCGGCTGAACTTTTTCCCGCCGCGTGTCGATCGCGGCCAGGCTGGTTCGACGTAGGGATGCATGACCGCACCACGCCAGAACCGACCCGACCGAGAAGGAGCCCCACCATGCGATTCATGATGTTCATGCTGCCCAACATCGACCCCGACGCCGAATGGACCCCGACCCCCGAGGCCGTCGCGACCATGACCAAGTACAACGAAGCGCTGGTGAAGGCCGGCGCCCTGCTCGCCGGCGAAGGGCTGCACCCCCAGACCGAGGGCCAGCGGGTCGCGTTCTCCGGTGGGAAGCCCACGGTGATCGACGGTCCCTTCACCGAGGCCAAGGAGATGATCGGCGGCTACTGGATCCTCGACGTGAAGTCGAAGGACGAGGCGCTCGAGTGGGCCAAGCGCGTGCCCACGGTCGGCGGCGACTTCACGATCGAGCTGCGCCAGATCTTCGAGCTGGACGAGTTCCCGCCCGACGTGCAGGCCGCGGCCCAGCCCTGAGCACGGACCCCGGAGCCTGAGGGTGCAGGACGTCGAGCGGACCGTCGAAGCCGTCTGGCGCATCGAGTCGCCCCGGCTGATCGCACGACTCGCCCGAATGGTGGGCGACGTGGGTCTCGCCGAGGAGCTCGCGCAGGACGCGCTCGTCGCGGCGCTCGAGCGGTGGCCCGAGTCAGGCGTCCCGGACAACCCGGGCGCCTGGCTCATGGCCACCGGCAAGCACAAGGCCATCGACGTGCTCCGGCGCCGTTCGACCCTCGAGCGCAAGTACGCCGAGCTCGCCCATCGAGCTCGAGTCCGAACCCGACGGGGCCGAGGGCGTGCTCTCGGATCTCGACGCCGCGGTCGACGGTGAGATCGGCGACGACCTGCTCCGGCTGGTGTTCACCGCGTGCCACCCGGTGCTCTCGACCGAGGCACGCGTGGCGCTCACCCTGCGGCTGCTCGGTGGGTTGACGACCGAGGAGATCGCGCGGGCCTTCCTCACGCCGACCGCGACGATCGCCCAGCGCATCGTGCGCGGCGAAGCGCACCCTCGCCGAGGCGCAGGTGCCGTTCGAGGTCCCGGCGGGCCCCGAGCTCGCGGCCCGCCTCGCGTCGGTGCTCGAGGTGATCTACCTCGTCTTCAACGAGGGGTACGCCGCGACGGCCGGCGACGACTGGATGCGACCCGACGCTCTGCTTCGACGCACTCCGGCTCGGTCGCGTCCTCGCCGAGCTCATGCCCGAGGAGCCGGAGGTGCACGGGCTCGTCGCGCTGATGGAGATCCAGGCCTCGCGGCTCGGGCCCGGATCGGCCCGACGGGCGAGCCGGTGCTGCTCCTCGACCAGGACCGGTCGCGCTGGGACGCCGTGCTGGTACGTCGCGGCCTCGCGGCACTCGCGCGCGCCGAGCAGGTCGACGGCGCGCGCGGCCCGTACTGGCTGCAGGCGGCGATCGCCGCGTGCCACGCCCGGGCGCGCACCCCGGAGGAGACCGACTGGGTCGGCATCGCCGCGCTCTACGACGCGCTCTCGCAGCTCGCACCCTCGCCGGTCGTCGACCTCAACCGGGCCGTCGCGCTCGGGATGGCCTTCGGACCCGAGGTGGGCCTCGAGCTCGTCGACCGGCTCGTCGCCGACGGGTCGCTGCACGAGCTACCACCTCCTGCCGAGCGTCCGCGGCGACCTCCTCGAGAAGCTCGGACGCTTCGACGAGGCCACCGGCGAGTTCGCCGCCGCGGCGGCGCTCACCCAGAACGCACGCGAGCGCGTCCTCCTCCTGGAGCGCGCCACCGCGTGCGCCGACAAGGCGGCGGTGGAGGGACCGGGAGTGTGACAACCTTCTGTCGGGCGGCGTTCGCGACATCCCGGCGAGGGAAGACGCCATGGCAGAGGATCGGCAACCGCAGCACGCCGGCACCGAGGCTCTGCTCCGCTCCATCGTCGAGAGCGCCGTCGACGGCATCATCACGATCGATGCCCGTGCCGCGATCACCTCGTTCAACCCCGGCGCCGCTCGCCTCTTCGGCTACGCCGCCGACGAGGTGCTCGGTCGCAACGTGAACGTGCTCATGCCCGAGCCGTACCACTCGGAGCACGACGGCTACCTCGACCACTACCTCCGGACCGGGGAGGAGCGCATCATCGGCATCGGCCGCGAGGTCGAGGGGCGCCGCAAGGACGGCAGCACCTTCCCGATGCACCTCTCGGTGGGCGCGTTCGAGGTCGACGGGCAGCGGATGTTCACCGGCATCGCCCAGGACCTCACCGACCGGCGCGACGCCGAGGAGGCGCACGCGCGCGCCGAGGCGCAACTCGGCCAGGCCCAGCGGCTCGAGAGCCTCGGCCAGCTCGCCGGGGGCATCGCGCACGACTTCAACAACATCCTCGCCGCGATCGGGATGTACGCCGAGATGGCGCTGGACGTGGTCGAGGCCGACAGCCAGACCCACGACGACCTCGAGCAGATCGCGGCCGCGACCGAGCAGGGCCGCGGGCTCACGCGCCAGCTCCTGGCGTTCGGGCGGCGCGAGACCGCCACGATCACGGTGCTCGACGTGAACGAGGTCGTGCGCAGCGTCGAGGGCCTGCTCCAGCGCACGCTCGGCGAGCAGGTGGTGCTGCGGACCGCGCTCAACGACGACGTCGCGGCGATCAACGCGGATCGCTCCCAGCTCGAGCAGGTGCTCGTGAACCTCGCGGTGAACGCTCGCGACGCGATGCCGGACGGCGGCCAGCTCCGGATCGAGACGTCGAACACCGAGATCGACGAGTCGTTCCTCGACGTCGAGTTCGGAGCGGGTCCCGGTCGCTACGTGCGCATCGCGGTGACCGACGACGGCGAGGGGATGACCGAGGAGGTGCGGAACCGCGCGTTCGAGCCGTTCTTCACGACCAAGGCCCAGGGGGTCGGCACCGGGCTCGGGCTCGCGACCGTGTACGGGATCGTCACCCAGGCCGGCGGGACGGTCACGATCTACTCCGAGTCGGGCATCGGGACGGTCGTGAACGTGCTGCTCCCGATGACCGAGATGGCGCCGCGCGCAGCACGTGCCGGCGCCGACCGCGGAACGGCCCCGCGGCGGCGGCCAGACCGTGCTCGTGGTCGAGGACGAGGCCCGGATCCGGGCCGTGCTCGAGCGGGTCCTCGCCGACCACGGGTACGAAGTCCTGCTCGCCTCGGACGGCACCAACGGACTCGCGCTCGCGCGCTCCCACGACGGCCCGATCGCGCTGCTGCTCACCGACGTCGTGATGCCCCAGATGTCGGGCCCGGAGCTGGCTCAGGTGCTGCTCGGGGACCGGCCCGACCTCCGCATCGTGTTCATGTCGGGGTACACGCAGGGGATCATCGGCACGCAGGGCATCGAGGCCGACGCCGCGCTGCTGGAGAAGCCGTTCACCCGCAAGGCGCTCCTCGAGGCGATCGCGGAGGCGCTCGCGGACTGAGCGCGGGTCGGGGGTCGGCTACGCCGGGCCCACCTGGACGAGGCCGGCCCGGCCGGCGATCGCGACCGCTTCGAGGCGGGAGTGCGCATCGAGCTTCGTGAGCACGTTGCGGATGTGGTTCCGCACCGTGTGGGGGCTGAGCACGAGCTCGGCGACGATCTCGTCGGTGGACTGCCCGGTGGAGAGCAGCGTGAGCACCTCTCGCTCCCGGTCCGTGAGGTCGTCACCGAGCGTCGGGCGCCCGGGCCGTACCTTGGCGACCAGCGCCGGCAGCAGCTCGGTGGGGACGACGACCTCGCCGGCGACCACCTTCCGGATGGCCTGCACCAGCTCGCTGACGCTGGCGTCCTTGGAGACGAACCCGCTGCACCCGGCCTCGAGGCCCGCGGCAGCGGTGGGCGCATCGGCCGAGCCGGTCAGCATCACGACCACCAGGTCCGAGTGGTCGGCCAGGAGGATGCGGGTCGCCTCGTCGCCGGTGCCGTCGGGCAGGTGGTAGTCCATCAGCACCACGTGGGGCGTCCGCTCGGCCGCCAGTCGGATGCCCTCGGCGATCGTGGCCGCGCGCCCGACCACCACGAGGTCGTCCGTGCGCTCCAGGGCCTGGCGCAGGGCTTCGGCGACCATCTCGTGGTCGTCCACGATGAGCACCGAGGTGCGCTCGCCGCCCGTGGAACCGTCTGTCACGGTCGCCACCCCCCGAATACTCGGAGTCTTCGACCCGGTGCCCCGGCGCACCCATGCTACGACCACACCGGGCCCATTCACAGGGTGTTCTTCCCCACTCCGGGTGGTCGATCCGGGCCGGGCGATGACCCATCTGTGTCATCTCAAGATGACCGAGGCCTGTCTGGGCGGTGCCTACATCTCGGCGCAGGATGCGACCATGACCTTCGACGAGCGACAGATCCGCACCCTCTCCACGCTGGACCCCTCCGAGGACCCGGCCCTGGCCGACGAGCTGCACCGGGCGATCGCCGCCGGTGAGCTGGAGCTGCACTACCAGCCGCAGATCGAGCTGGCGACCGGGATGCCGGTCGGCCTCGAGGCGCTGGTGCGCTGGAACCGCCCCGGGTTCGGCCTCGTGCCCCCGGACGAGTTCCTGCCCGCCGCCGCGGCGGCCGGCCTGATGTCCGAGCTCACCTCGTGGGTGATCCGGACCGCGACCCGCCAGCTCGCCGTGTGGCAGGCCGACGCGGTGATCCTGCACGGCTTCCGCGTCTCGGTGAACGTGCCGGCCTCGGAGTTCGCCGAGACCCGGATCGTGACCCTCGTCCGCTCGGCACTCGAGCGGAGCGGACTCGAGCCCGGCGACCTCGTCGTCGAGCTGACCGAGTCACGCCGACTCGAAGGCACGTGGGGCGCCGTCGCCGAGGCGATGCGACTCCGCAGCGTGCTCGGCGTCGACCTCTCCATCGACGACTTCGGGACCGGCTGGTCCTCGATCGCCCTCCTCCACGAGGTCGGGGCCGAGGAGCTGAAGCTGGACCGCTCGTTCGTGCAGGACCTCGACAACCCGAACTGCCACAGGCTGGTCGAGGCCGTCGTCGGGATGGCACGCAGCCTCGGCATGCGAGTGGTCGCCGAGGGCATCGAGACCGGAGACCAGCTGCGCGCGGTGAAGCGCATCGGCTGCGACCTCGGACAGGGCTGGCTCTGGGGCAAGGCCGTGCCGGCCGACGAGGTCGAGGCGCTGCTCTCCGCCCGCGGCGACATGCTCGAGCAGATCCCGGCCTAGATCTCCGCCGTTCTGCCCGACCCGGGCGCGGTCAACGGCGACCGCACCCGGGTCGCGGCGCGCTCGGGCACGTCGGGTCGCTCCGGGGCGGAGGATCGGTCGGGAAGGCCGGGGAGCATTGGTCCTGGATCTCGGATCTCGATCAGGGCG
The DNA here is from genome assembly GCA_963720675.1 of uncultured Acidimicrobiia bacterium. GTDB lineage: Bacteria > Actinomycetota > Acidimicrobiia > IMCC26256 > PALSA-555 > JALHSW01. The sequence goes on from CAVRGH010000010.1 coordinate 1,901,896, forward strand.
CCGGCCCGGCCCTCGCCTGCTTCGCCACTCGGATCACGCGCAGGCCATCGGGCAGGTCGGGGTCGCCGACGAGTCGCTGCTCGCCGTGCGGCTCCATCAGCGGGTGGTGGGCGGGACAGATCCGCACGAGGAGCTTTCGAGTCGTGCGTCCGCCCCACGCGACCGGATCAAGGTGGTGGTGCTGCAACCCGCGGTCGCGCTCACAGCCGGGATAACGGCAGTGCGGGTCGCGGCGCTCGAGCTCGCGTCGCAGCGCGGCCGGGACCGCGATGCGGCCGTCGCCGTAGTCGGCGACCGGTGCCGTCGTCGTCCTGCACGATCACCCGAGCGTCGAGCCGCAGCTCCTGCACGGTCTGCCTCGGCGATCGGGATGCCGTCGATCTCGCCGCCCGGAGCGCCCACGCTCGGTGTGCACGACGATCAGCGGCCGTCGGCACGCTTCGTCGCCGCGGGCGTCCGTGGAACCCCGACACAGCTAGACGAAGGCGTCGGCCTTGCGATGCGCGAGCGAGTCCCAGGGCTGCCCTTCGGCGGGTGCATCCGCTCCGCGATCTCCTCGAGCACCTTGTCGACCAGGATCCCGTCCACGTCGGGCAACGCCCAGCGACCGAAGACCATCCCCTGCTCCGGGTCGCGCCACGACGAGACGTAGCGGGCCGCGCGACGTGCCGCGGCGTCGGCGGCGGTGACGTGCCGCGCCGATCGGGCCATGCGCTGCAGGTCGACCGGCGCGAGGTTCCGGCCCCGCACCGACCACTCGGCGTCGGTGTCAGGCGTCGCGACCTGGGTGACCGGCTGCAGCTGGTCCCAGGTGAGCTCCCCGAACCACGCCGCCGCCGCGACCTTCGGCAGCGACTCGAGCGAGCGGGCAACCTCGCGGTTCGTCTTCGCCGTGCGGGCCGATACGGTCGGATCCGGTACCCGGTCCAGGGCATCGAGCTCCTCCAGCGCACGCGTGATCGCCAGCTCTTCGAGACGCCACCGCTGCTGCTCCCGTCGAGCCTCGCGAAGCCGCCGACGGAGAGCCGGGACCGCGTGCGTCCGCAGCTCGTCGACGCGCGCGCGGAAGTCGAACTCCTCCTCCGCGGGTCGTGTGTCGGGACGGGTGCTCATGTCTCGATCCAAGCAGGGGGGTGTGACAGCTACGCCCCCGATCGGGCCGCCACCAAAGGAAATCTCGAGAAATCTCGCGAGATCTCGTCCGCGATCCGCCCTTGACAAGAATACCTGTCAAGCGCGAGGCTGGACCCATGCTCGACGTCGAGGTCATCGAGGACGCCGCCACCGCCGCCGTGGCCCTCGACCCCATCCGCGCCCGCCTGCTCGCGGAGCTCGCCGAGCCGGCCTCGGCGGCCATCCTCGCCACTCGGCTCGGGATCTCGCGGCAGAAGGTCAACTACCACCTCCGGGCGCTCGAGCTGCACGGCCTGGTCGAGCTCGCCGAGGAGCGCAAGTGGGGCGGCATCACCGAGCGGGTGCTGCGCGCGACGGCCGCGAGCTACGTCGTCTCGCCCGCCGCCCTCGATGACGCCGGCGCCGATCCCGCGCTGACCGCCGACCACCTCTCCGCGCGCTACCTCGTCGCCCTCGCCGGGCGGACCGTGCGCGAGGTCGGCGAGCTGTCGCGTCGCGCGCGTCCGCCGCCGAGCGGCGGCTCCCCACGATGACGATCGACACCGAGATCGGGTTCGCCTCGCCCGAGGACCGCGCCGCGTTCGCCGACGAGCTCACCGCCGCGGTGATGCAGCTCGCGGCCCGCTATCACCACGATGACGGGCGGCCGCACCGCCTGGTCGTCGCCGCGCACCCGAAGCCCACTGCACCAACGTCCGCGTCCCATCAGGAGGAGTCCTCATGAGCACCCCCGACGTCCCGCTCCGCCACGAGTTCGTCATCGAGCTGCCGGGCACGCCCGAACAGGTGTGGCAGGCCATCGCGACCGGGCCCGGCATCAGCGCGTGGTTCCTCCCGTCCGAGGTCGAGGAGCGCGAAGGCGGCGCCGTCTACTTCTCGATGGGCCCCGGCCAGGGCTCGGCCGGCTTCGTGTCGGGCTGGGAGCCCCCCGTCCGGCTCGAGTACTCCGAGCCCGACTGGGCCGCGCTCGCGGGCCACGCCGGTGCGCCGGTCACCCCGATGGTCTCCGAGTTCGTCGTGGAGGCGAGCTCGGGCGGCACCTGCGTGCTGCGCGTCGTGAGCAGCGCGTTCGGGACCGGCGCCGAGTGGGAACGAGAGTTCTTCGACGACGCGATGACCGGCTGGGAGCCGTTCTTCGACAACATCCGCGTCTACCTCACGCGCTTCCCCGGGCAGCAGGTCACCACGCTGGAGGTGTCGGCCGACGTCGCCGGCGACGCCGACGACGTGTGGGCCGCGCTGCGGCGGGCCCTCGGAGCCGACGAGGTCGGTCGCCCGGTCGACGTCCGTGGCATCACCGGCTCGATCGAGCGCATCAGCACCCCGCCCCCGAACGAGCTGCTCCTCACCATCACCGCGCCGATCCCCGGCTACCTCGACTTCGCCGCCTTCGGGAAGGGTGACGGCGTCACCATGGTGAACCTGATGGGCTACCTGTTCGCTGCCGACGCAGCTGACTACGTCGAGCGTGAGCACGCGGCGTGGGTCGCCTGGCTCGAAGGGCTCGCCGTCCCCACCTCGTGACCGTCGGCGCGCGACCGCGCGACACGGCCACTCAGTGCGTGGTGTAGTCGATCTCCCCGGCGTCCTGGGTCCCGACCGCGAAGCAGAAGCAGTGGATCGGATCGTCACCGATCGTCTCGAGGCTGTGCACCGCGTCCGGTGGGATGTACACGAGGTCGCCCGGACCGATGTCGCGGCGCTCGTCGGCGATCACCATGGTGCCCGCACCGCGCATCACGAAGTAGAACTCGTGGGTGGGGTGCGTGTGTGGGAACACCGCTGCCCCCGGCGCCACCTCGAACTCGTTCGCGAGCTCCAGGTAGCCACCGCTGGTGAGCTCCTTCATCTCGCGCGGCCGGATCATCCACCAGACCGGCACGGTCCCGTTGTGCTCGACCTCGGGCTCGACGTCGGTGATCGTCCGCACGTCCACTGGGCTCTGCTCCCGCTGCTGATCGCTGCAGCGCGCTCGTCGAAGGCGCGCGCCGTCAGCGTAGGTGCGTCGCCACGGTCCCTGCGTCACGCACGCTCGGCGGCGGCGCGCTGCCGAGCCGCGGCGGCGATGTCCATTCCCGTCTGTCGCAGCCAGGCGATCTGGGTCGCGGCGTCGGGGAGCTCGATCCCGGCCGCGTGCGCGCAGAAACGATGGAACGCCTGCCAACCCAGGAACAGCGCGAAGAGCTGGGCCACGACGATCCGAGCAGTCGGCTCGTCGAGGTCGTAGTCGCGGATGCCGATCTCGAGCAGCCGCTCGACGATCGGGTGCTCGAGCTGCAGCTCGATCGGGTCGAGGCCCTCGCGGATGGCGAAGACCAGCAGCTCGACGTAGAGGTCGAGGGGAGACCCGGGGCTGACGTCGAGCGGGCTCCCGATGTCGTCGGCGATCCGCTCGACCAGGACGTCGAGCACCCTCCCGTAGAGGCCGTTCATGGATCCGAAGTAGCGGTGCACGAGGCCGGGGTTCACGCCGGCGGCCTTCGCGACCGATCGGGACGTGACCGCTCGGATCCCCTGCTCGCCGAGAATCGTGATCGACGCCTCGATGAGCGCCTGCTCGACCTCCGCCCGAGGTCGCTGGGGTCTGGGCATGCGGGTCCACACTGTCAGATCGCGACGCTCAGCGTTCGCATCGCCACGCTCGGACGCGACAGGACCCTGCGCCGGAGCACAGGGTCCTGGTCGGTCGAGCGCGGTCGGGTCAGCCCGTGAGGCCCGAGGGCGGGGACTCCACCCCGACCGGGGGGCCCGGCAGCAGGGGGACGCCGAAGAGCGGGGTGCCCGTCAGGCCGAGGTCCGTACCACCCGACGGCGTGCTGCCGCCGGGAGTGCCGCCAGTGGGGCCGCCGGACTCGCCGAGACTGGTGTCGACCACGTTCGTCTCCATCGTCACCGTGCAGACCACGAAGCTGCCGCCACCGTTCTCGGAACGGTTGCACTGGTCGACCGTGACGGGGAACGAATCACTGGTCTGCCCGGATGCGGTGCACGTGAGGCTCGCCGCCACCACCGTTGCCCGAGCCGTTGCACTGCGTCACCGTTGCGCCACCGGTGGAGCTCGGGATGCATGCAGTCATGAGCCCCGCAGGATCACCCCCGCCGGAGCCGATGCACTGGTTCACGGTGATCGCGTGCGGCGCGCCGGGCGCGCTCGCACTGATGTTGTTGATGATGTGCACCGAGCACGTGGTCGTGCTGCCGCCGACGTTGTCGGAGCCGTTGCACTGGTGCACTGCGTTGATGACGTCCGAGCCGCTCACTGTGTCACCCGTGCAGTCGTCGTTCTCGCACACCCGGCTGTACACGGACACCGAGGAACCGCCACTCGCGTCGATGGTGTTCGTGACGGTGATCGAGCACGTCACCGAGATCGGCGCGCCGGTGGTGTAGGGCGTGCTATGGCCGTTGCACTGGGAGAAGCCGACGGTGGCCGCGGTCGCGGGCGCCGTCTCCAGGACCGTGGCGCTCAGGCCCGCGGCGACGATCGCCGCGGCGAACACCGCACCGAGCAGGCGGGAGTGGCGCAGGACGCGCCCGACGCCGTGGTGGAAGGGACTCATGGTCAACGCTCCGTTCAGCAGGAGCGTTGAGGGCCTCCGAGGAGGATCCCGAGACATCACCGGGTCGGCAACATGGCCGCTCGATCTTCCGAGATCGAGACGAGCGCTCGTACCCCAGGTGCATCGGCGCGCCCACAGGGCACCTTGAGGTCCGCATCTGCCGGTCTGCGGGCACGCCCCGACGGGCACGCGCGGGCGGGGCGTCGAGCGGCGCCACGACCTTGCGGGCGTCGGGAACGGAGCGGTTGCCGCGCCACGAACCAGCGATCAGAATGCTGCTCCGCTCACCGCTCTCATACAGAATGCTGCCCGGCAGACCACTCCGATGCTGAGGATGACCAGGATGATCCGACTCCGCGTGCTGTACGTCGGCTGATCGACGAGTGGCGAACGACGAGGAGCTCAGCTCCCGAGACGTACGAATCCGCGAGCGGATCGAGCTGGTCGCGACGGTGCTGCTGGCGTGCGCCACGGTGCTGACCGCGTGGTCGGCGTTCGAGAGCACGAAGTGGAGTGGCACGCAGACGATCCACTTCTCGCAGGCGAGCGCTGATCGCACCGAGTCGGCGAAGGACTCCAACCGGGCCAACGCGCAGCAGATCGTCGACGTCAACACCTACATCAGCTGGGTCGCCGCGCTCGCGGAGGAGCGGCGGATCGACCCGAACGCGTCGAAAGCGCCCGACGGTTCGTACGCAGCGGACCCGAACGCGCTGTCAGGGTTCCTCTTCGAGCGGTTCCGCAGCGAGTTCAAGCCCGCGGTGCAAGCGTGGCTCGAGCAGGACCCACTCGAGAACCCCGAGGCTTCGCCGACGCCGTTCACGCTGCCCGAGTATCAGCTCGCCGAGCAGGTGAAGGCCGACCGCCTGGAGGCGAGCGCGAGCCGAGAAGGTGAGCTCGCACGGCGTGACAACCAGCGCGGTGACAACTACGTGCTGACCACGGTGCTGTTCGCGTCCGTCCTCTTCTTCGCCGGCGTGAGCAGCAAGCTGGGCTCGACGCGCAACCGGCTGTTCACCATCTCGCTCGCGGTCGTGGTCCTGATCGCGGGGATCGCCATCCTGCTGACGTTCCCGGTACAGGTCGGGATCTGACGAGCGACAGCGGACGGTGCACCCGGTCGTCGTCCTGGAGACCACGCCGACCTCGCTGCCGTCGTCTACAGGCGTCGGCGTCCGCGGCCGTGGTCCGGTCGGCGCCGTAGGAGATCGACGTGACCGCGATGTCCTTCCGGAAGAGCAAGCGCCCCTTGAGGAGCAGCGTGCTCTGATTGTGGAGGAGGTGCTGCCACCAACGCTCGACGAAGAGCTCCACGACGACGACCGTGATCGTCGAGTCCGGCCACCGTTCGGCGATCTCGTCGATCAGGCGCATGGTGGCATCACTGAAGTCGCGCGCCGGTGCGATGACGGTCTCGAGCGGGACGGCGATCTCGTACGCCGTCCACGCCTTCTCGGCGAGCTCGGCCTCGATCTCGTCGCCGACGATCGTCGCGGCGACGAAGTGATCGGGGTCGGTTCCGCGCACGTAGGCAATGGCGTCGAGCACTCCGACGTTCACGTCCTGCGCGAGGAGGACGACTGCATGTCGACGCTTCGGCGGTCGCCAGTCGGGCGGCGCGTCCAGTGCGTCGCTCACCCGCGTGTAGTGCCGATGGATCCCTTTGAACAGCAGCACGATGAGCGGGATCACGGCGAGCGGCACCCACGCGCCGCTCGTGAACTTCGTCACCGCGACGATCAGCAGCACGATGAGGGTCGCGACGGCGCCGACTCCGTTGAGCACCACGCTGCGCTGCCAATGGGGTTGGCGAACCCGGCGATGGTGTCGGACCATGCCCGTCTGCGAGAGCGTGAACGACGTGAACACGCCGACGGCGTAGAGCGGGATCAGCGCATTGGTGATACCGCCGAACGCGACGAGCAGCAATGCCGCGGCACCCGCGAGGCCGATGATCCCGTTCGAGAACACGAGGCGATCACCCCGGTGCGCGAGCTGGCGCGGCAGGTATCCGTCCTTGGCGATGATCGAGGACAGACCGGGAAAGCCGTTGTACGCGGTGTTCGCCGCGAGCGTGAGGATCAACGCGGTCGAGAACTGGAGGACGACGAACGCGGCCCCGTCGCCGAAGACCGCCAGTCCGAGCTGGGCCATCACCGTCCGGTCGTGGCTCGGGTAGGGCTTCAGGTGCTGCGCGAGGAGCGAGATCCCGAAGAAGAGCCCACCGAGCAGGGCCCCCATCCACACGAGCGTCGCCGCGGCGTTCTTCGCCTCGGGACGACGGAACGCCGGCACCCCGTTCGAGATCGCCTCCACGCCGGTGAGCGCAACCGCGCCCGAGGAGAAGCCCTTCAGCAAGAGGAACACTCCGAGGCTGCCGCCCGCCTCCAACGTCCCGTCGAACTGCTCAGCGTCGAACGGCACCGGGGCGATGTCGCCGAAGAACGACTGGTAGAGCCCGTACGAGATCGAGCGCGACGAGGATCGCCAGGTACACGTAGGTGGGAATCGCGAAGAGACGGCCCGACTCCTTGACGCCCCGCATGTTCGCGAGCGTGATGAGCGCGATCAGCGCCACCCCGAGCTCGACGCGGTGGGCGCTCAAGCCGCTGAACGCCGGGATCGAGATGATCGCGGCGACGCCGGCGGAGATCGAGACTGCGACGGTCAGGATGTAGTCGACCATCAGCGACGCACCGGCGACGAGCGACGCTCCTTCGCCGAGGTTCTCTCGACTGACGACGTACGCGCCGCCGCCGCCCGGATAGGCGAAGATGACCTGGCGGTACGAGACCACGACGATCGCCAGCAGGACGGACACGACGATCGCGATCGGCACGAGCGTCTGCAGCCCGAGCGCCAGGCTCGAGGCCCCGAGCGCCGTGACGAAGAGGATCTCCTCGGTCGCGTACGCGGTGGAGGACAAGGCGTCGGACGAGAACACCGCGAGCGCGATCGTCTTCGAGAGGCGTTGCTCCTCCATCTGGGTCGTGGCCAGTGGCCGACCCACGAAGAAGCGCTTCAGCAGCTCGAGCATGAGGGCGTCGATCCCGTCGGTCCGGGCCGATCGCGGCCCCGCGGCACAGCATGGCATCGGCGGGCATCACGTGTTGGCCGGCCGAAAGATTCCTGAAGGCGGAGTGTGGGTCCGGCGCCGGTCCGGCCGGTACGGTGACCCCGTGGCGTCGAAGGACGAGACGGTGCTCGAGATCAGCGGCCGCGAGGTGAAGGTGTCGAGCCCCGACAAGGTGTTCTTCTCGGAGCACGGGGAGACGAAGCTCGACCTGATCGAGCACTACCGCCGCTTCGAGGAGCCCCTCCTCCGGACGATGGGCGGCCGGCCGACCCTCATGCAGCGCTTCCCCCACGGCGCGGAGGGTTCGTCCTTCTTCCAGAAGCGCGTCCCGAAGTCGGCGCCCGACTGGCTCGAGACGACGGTCGTCAGCACGCCGAACGGGACCACGTCGGACGCCCTCGTCGTGGCCGACCTCGCCCATGTGGTCTGGGCGGTGAACCTCGGCTGCCTCGGCTTCCACCCCTGGCCGTACCTGGCCGCCGACCCCGAGCACACCGATGAGCTCCGCCTCGATCTCGACCCGCAACCCGGCACCGACTTCGCCGATGTTCGTGCCGCCGCGGTCGCGGTGCGCGAGCTGCTCGAGGAGCACGGGATCAGCGCCTACCCGAAGACGACGGGCAACCGCGGCATCCACGTGTACGTGCGACTCGAACCGAGGTGGGACTCGTACCAGGTGCGATCGGCGGCGGTCGCCGTGGCACGCGAGCTGGAACGTCGTCACCCCGACCGGCTCACGGCCGCATGGTGGAAGGAGGAGCGCGGTGCACGCGTGTTCATCGACTTCAACCAGAACGCCCCGCACAAGACGGTGTTCGGCGCGTGGTCCGTGCGCGCGCGCCCGGGCGCGCAGGTGTCGACCCCCTTCGCGTGGGACGAGCTCGAGGAGATCCACCCCGACGACCTGACCCTCGCCACCTTGCCGGCGCGCTTCGAGGCCCAGGGCGACCCCTGGCTGGCGATGAACGACGCGCCCCAGTCGCTCGAGCCCCTGCTGGCGATGCACGAGTCCGACCGCGCGGCCGGACTCATGGACGCGCCGTGGCCCCCGCAGTACCCGAAGCAGCCGGACGAGCCTCCCCGCGTGGCACCGAGTCGCGCCAAGAAGGGGGACTGACCCGCACTCGTCCGACCGCTTCGTCAGTCCCGCCTGCTCGGGGATCGGCGCTTGACACATTCCGATATCGGAATATGATTTCGGGGTGGCCCGCACCGCGACGACGACCGATGCCTTCAGCGCCGTCGCGGAGGTGAGCCGCCGGGACCTCCTCGACGCGCTGGGTGCCGGGGAGGCGACGGTCGGCGACCTCGTCGACCGCTGCGGCCTCACCCAACCGCAGGTGTCGAAGCACCTCGGTGTGCTGCGCGCCGTCGACCTCGTGCACGTCCGGGCCGACGGCCGGCGTCGCTGGTACCGCGTGAACGGCCCGGCGCTGCAACCCGTCCACGACTGGGTGCGATCGTTCGAGCGCACCTGGAACGAACGACTCGACCGGCTCGACGACCTCCTCGTCGAGCTCCACAACCAGGAGCGCTCGCCATGAATGACCCCGCCGTCACCGACCGTCACGGCTCCGCGACCATCACCCTCCCGTCGGACACCGAGTACCTCGTCACACGCGTCTTCGACGCGCCGGCGGACCTGATCTTCCGCGCCTACACCACGCCGGAGCTCGTGCAGCGCTGGTACGGCTACGAGACCGTCGAATGGCTGGTGTGCGAGGTCGACCTGCGTGTCGGTGGGCGTTGGCGTTGGGTCTTCAAGCACGGCGACCTGGAGGTCGGGTTCCACGGTGCGTACCGGGAGATCGACGCGCCACGTCGTCTGGTCTTCACCGAGATGTTCGAGGGCGTCCCCGACCCCGATCCCGACGCGTACCCCGTCAACTCGATGACGCTCGACGAGGTCGACGGCGTCACGACCATGACGCTGCTCGTGCAGCACACCACGCAGGAAGAACGCGACCTGGTGCTCGCGACCGGCATGGAGCGCGGGATGCAGATCTCCTTGGACCGCCTCGAGGACCTCGTCGGCCACACGCCGTAGTCGCACCCTGGGCTTCGCCGGCCGCCGGGCGGTAACGTCGCCGCTGTGACGATCGGCGGTGCGCCCAAGAGCCTCCCGTTGATCCTCGCCCGCGAGCTGGCATCGAACCTCTCCACGGCGATGTTCCTGCTGGACGCCGAAGGGACGCTCGTCTTCTTCAACGACGCCGCCGAGCAGCTGATCGGCAAGCCGTTCGCCGAGGTCGGTGAGATCTTGGCGGGCGCGTTCGGCGAGGTTCTCGCGCTCGCCGACGCCGACGGTGAGCCACTCCGTCGCCGGGACACGCCCGCCGGGGTCGCGTTCTTCGAGCGTCGGCCGGCCCACCGGACGCTGTACGCGACGGGCTACGACGGCGTCCGTCGGCTCCTCGACGCGACCGCGTATCCCCTCTTCGGTGCCGGCGACGAGATGCATGGGGTCGTCAACGTGTTCTGGCAGGCGCCTCCCTCGGAAACCTCCTGATGTACGCGCGCGTCTGGGGCTGCCGCGGATCCGTCGCCGCGCCCGGGTCGGACACGATCCGCTACGGCGGCAACACCTCGTGCGTCGAGGTGCGCCTCGACAGCGGCCATGTGCTCGTGCTGGACGCCGGTACGGGGATCCGGCCGCTCGGCGTCGCCATGGAGGAACAGGAGGAGCTGCACATCTTCCTCACGCACCTGCATCTCGACCACCTGCAGGGCTTCGGCTTCTTCCGCCCCCTGTTCCGGCCCGGGGCCGAGGTGCACGTCTGGGGGCCGCCGTCGCCCGTGCAGAACCTCGCGGAGCGGATCGCGCTCTACCTCTCACCGCCGCTGTTCCCCGTCCGCCTCGCGGACATCCCGGCCCACCTGACCTTCCACGACGCGTCCGAGGAACCGATCACGATCGGGTCGGCGACCGTGCGCGCCGAGAGCGTGACCCACCAGGGCCCCACGGTGGGATACCGGATCGAAGAGGACGGTCGATCGCTCGTCTACCTCCCCGACCACGAGCCCTCGCTCGGGGTCGAGCTCGCAGACCAACCGCCGGCCTGGATCAGTGGCTGCGCGCTCGCCCAGGGCGCCGACGTGCTGTTCCACGACGCGCAGTACGGCGACCACGAGTACCCGAACCACATCGGTTGGGGGCACTCGGCGATCGAGCACGTCATGAGCTTCGCCGACAAGGCCGAGGCGGACCACCTGGTGCTGTTCCATCACGACCCGTATCACACCGACGACGAGCTCGAAGCGCTCCTCGTCGCCGCACAGGAGCAGCGCGGTGCGGTCGATGAGCACGTCCGCTTGGCGTACGAGGACATGACGATCGTGCTCGACGCCGACGGCGTGCACTTCGCGGACGCGAACGCGGTCGGCTGACGCCCGGGGATCTCTCGTCCTGGTGAGGGTCGTTACGCCCGATCGGAGTACCGCGTCCGCGACCGCGAGTGGGTGCCGAGCAGCATCAGCACCCCGAATCCGAGGAGCAGCACACCGAGGACCAGCATCGAGCTCATCAGCGTGCTGAAGCCGGTGAACGCGAGGTTGACGAGGCTCGTGCCGTTCCCGGTGCCGTTGGGGTCGCCGACCGATGCGGCCGCTGTCCCACTCGCGCCACTCGGGTTCGTCGTGGTGACCGGCAGCCCTGAGATCCCGAACCCCGCCGCCGTCGTCGACGTCGTGGTCGGCGGCTCCGTCGTCGTGGCGTCGTGGTCGGCGGCTCCGTCGTCGTCTGGTCGTGGTGGTCGGCGGCTCCGTCGTCGTCGTGGTCGACGTGGGTGGTCGGCGGCACCGTCGTGGTCGTGGTGGTCGGCGGCACCGTCGTCGTGGTCGTGGTCGACGTCGTGGTGGTCGGCGGCTCCGTCGTCGTGGTCGTGGTCGACGTCGTGGTGGTCGGCGGCTCCGTCGTCGTGGTGGTCGTCGGCGCCTCCGTCGTCGTCGTCGTGTCCGGCGGAGCCGCCAGACAGGGCGGCGTGGTGAACGTGTCGCTGTCGAGCGTGACGGCGCCGTCCCGTGCGAGTGCGCTGCCTTCGAACTGCACACCGGCTCCGACCGTGATGGACGTCTGCGCCAGGATCGTCCCCCGCAAGGTGGACGCCGCGCCGAGGGTGCCCGAGGTGCCGAGCTGCCAGAAGACGTGGCACGCCTGGGCACCGTTGATGAGGAGGACGTTGCTCGCCGCGGCGGTCGTGAGCGTGGTGCCGACCTGGATCACGAAGATCGAGTCGAGGTCGCCCAGTCCGTCGAGGGTCACCGTGCCGGTGATCCCGAGCGTGGTGGCGGCGGGGTGGACGCCCGGCGTCAGCGTCGAACCGCCCAGGTCGGCGGGGAGGAGGGGGCCCGTCGGGGTGCGCCCGGCCGCGTCGGCGTAGGCGGTCACCAGATCGGTGTGCGCCTGCGCCGCCGCGGCGTCGCCCGCGTGCGTGGTCCCAGACGTGATCCCCGGAGGGAACCCGGTGATCGCGGTGCCAGGACTCACCCCGAGGTCCCCGGTGAGGGTGGAGAGCCCGGTGTTGGTCACCGTCGTCGCGCCCAGCACCGAGAAGGTGCCGGCGTCACCCAGGGGCACGGGCGCGTCCGCGGCGTACGTCGAACGGGGCAGCGCGAGCATTCCGATGAGGAGGAGCCCCGTGACGACGGCGAACGCGAGGACTCCGATCGGCCGGAGGCGGAGGTGTCCGGCGGCGGTGTGTGCTCTGCTCCCGAGAACGGCCATGGCGGCACCTGGGCTACTGGGCCAGGGGCAATGCCGGGTTCCGGTTCAGTGTGGACGTCGGTGAACCGTCCTCCCGGGAACGGCCATCGCTCTCTGTATCGGCATCGAGGGCGGCGTCTTGACCATCGAGCCCACACACCCGACTCGCCTCACGACCGACGTTCGGGGGACGATGCGCATCACGCCGGCGCACAGGCGCCGCGAGCGAGCACAGCCCTGGAGGCCTGGTGGAGTTCGGAATCTTCCTCAACGGTTACATCCCCGGTCCGGGGGCGCATGAGACGGAGTGGGAGCACCGCCAGCTGTTGCGGGAGGCGGACTACGCGGTGTTCGCCGACAAGCACCATTGGAAGTACGCGTGGTTCGGTGAGCACCACGGTCTGACCGAGTACAGCCACATGTCGGCACCCGAGGTGATGATCGGGTACGTGGCCGCGCAGACCGAGTACATCCACCTGGGCACAGCGATCAACAGCCTCTCGCCGCGCAAGGAGCACCCGGTCCGGTACGCGGAGCGCGCCGCGATGATGGATCACATCACCGGGAACCGGTTCGAGTGGGGTACCGGTCGTGGCGCGGGGAGCCACGAGCTCGCGTCGTTCAACATCATGGACAAGAACTCGACGAAGGCCGAGTGGGAAGAAGTCGTGCACGAGATCCCGCGCATGTGGGAGCAGGTCGACTACTCGTTCGCGGGTGAGCACTTCACGGTGCCGACGCCGCACAACGTCCTCCCGAAGCCCTACGGCAAGGGACACCCGCCGATCTGGGTCGCGTGTGGCAACCCGCCGACCTTCGCGCGTGCGGGCGAGCTCGGGATCGGTGCGATCGCGTTCAACTTCGAGCCGATCTACAACCTGCGTGGTCGCATCGAGGCGTACAAGGAAGCCGTCGCGGAGTGCAAGGAGCCGTTGGGGCAGTTCCTGAACGACAACGTGATGATGACCAACGCCGTCATCTGCTTCGAGGACCGGGCCAAGGCCCGGGAGATCGCGCTCGACCGGCTGAGCGGTTACCTCGTGACGATGGTCAACCTGTACCACGACACGATGCCGAAGTCGCCGGACGCGATCACCTGGCCGAACACTCCGCTGCGGTTGCGCGACATCGGTGGCAGTGATCCCGAGGCGCTGCTCGACGAGCTGATCGCCGGCGGCCACATGCTGGTCGGCTCCCCCGAGGAGGTCTCCGAGCAGCTCGCCGCCTACACCTCGGTCGGCTGCGACCAGCTCGTGTTCGGGATGCCCCAGGACCTGCACCCCGACGAGAACCTCGAGCTCCTCGAGGTCTTCGGCGACCAGGTCATCCCCGCGTTCGACACGGACCCCGTGCACTCCACCGACCGTTCGCGTGCGACCGCCGTGCCGAAGTACTCCCGGGTGAACGAGCCGCTGCCCGACGTCGAGTGGCCGACGACACTCCCGGTCACCGCCACCGCCTAGCGGGACGATCCGCGCCAGAGCGGGTCCGACGGGAGCCGGCGGCTAGGTCCGCCCGCTGAAGTCGACCTGGCCGGTCGCGAGCGCGGCGTTGAAGCCGCCGTCGATGTCGAGGTTCACACCGTTGACGTACGCGGCGGCGGGCGATCCCAGGAACGCGAGCACCATCGCCACCTCGCGCGCCGCGACCGGCCGCCCGTTCATCTCCCGGATGTTCCAGTCGATGATCGCGTCGCTCGTGGTCTGTCGGAAGTCGGGGAGCAGCGGAGTGTCGATCGGCCCCGGGCATGCACTATTGGTGCGCACGCCACGTCGCATCGTCGGCCGCGACGAGCGCATCGTGTACCGCTCGACGACCTCCTTCGAGAAGTTGTACGGCCCCTGGTCGAGCGCCGGGAGCTCCGTCTCGAACCACTGCAACGCGGCAGCCCAGCCGTCGGTGAGGTCGATGTCGAGGAGTGCATCGATCTCCTTGACACGCTTGCGCCACAGGTTGCCGGCGAGCGACGCGGTGTTGACGATCGCCCCGCCCTCCGCCATGTGGTCCAGCAGGCCCTCGGAGAGAGTCCGCACCGCCAGGTAGTTCACGGACGCGACCGTCGGCGCGGGCTGGGTGTCGGCGACGCCGGCGTTGTTGAACAGCGCGTGCACCGGACCTTCGATCTGGGCGATGGACCCGCGCACGGAGCTCTCGTCGGCCAGATCCACGGCGAGGTACGCGTCGTGCTTCCCCTCCGGGGCCTGGACGTCGAGCACCGTGACGTGCGCGACGTCGAGATCCTCCAAGACGTCGAGGAGCGCCGCACCAACACCGCGCGCCGCGCCCGTCACGACCACGCGGCGGTTCTCATAGCTGAACGGATGCGTCATGGGTTCCTACCTGCTCGCTCGAACGACACCGCGATTCCTACTACGCGTCGCTTCCCGAGCCCCCTTCGAGGCCAGTGGCCTCCGCAGCTCGTCAACGAGAGCCTTGCTCGCCCGAGAACCAGGTGAGACGGTGGCGGAGTCGAAGTCGAAGTCGCAGGCCACCATCAGGGGAGGACCCGAGCCATGATCGTGAGCGTCGTCCGGCATCCATTGCGCGCGAAGTACGCCGACGAGTGGCCGGACATCTCCGCGGAGTTCACTGCGGCCACGCGCGCCGAGCCGGGCAACATCTGCTTCGACTGGTTTCGCAGTGTCGACGACCCCAACGTGTACCTGCTGGTCGAGATGTTCAGGGACCGGGCCGCGGGCGATGCCCACGTGAGCTCGGACCACTTCACCGCGGCAATGGGGCAGATGGGTCACGCGTACGCCGGGATGCCCACGGTCGTGCACGCGGAGGTTCCCGGTGAGGGCTGGTCGGCCATGGCCGAGGTGGACGGCTCGGCCGACGCCTGACGGATCACTCCGACCGCGATCCTGCCCACCGGAGCCGTCGTACCAAGAGCTGCGGGGCTACGAGCAAGGTAGCCGCCGGGATCACGTCGACCCGGTGGACCGTGCACCGGCGTCGACGCCGGCGATCCGAACGTCGGTGCGCTGGCCGACAACGGCGGTCGAAGTCCAGCAGCCACCTGCGATCGAGGTCGTCCCCCGCTTCATGGGCTGGCGACGCGATCGCGGCGCGCGTCAGCCCGTCGAGATCCGGTAGACGAACTTGCGTGCGTCGTTGTAGACCCAGATCGTGTTGACGCCGGCGTCGACGGGCCCATGCTTGGAGATGACGTAGGGGACGTCGAACGCGTGGGCCAGGTCGGGGCCCAGCGCATGCAGCGTCGACGCGCGGTCGGTCCAGTAGCCCGGGGCCGCGGCCGCGACCGGATACTGGAACGGCGCGGTCGCGCGGACCTCGAGCGTCACGGGGTCGAGCGCGATGAGCTCGCTCGGCTCGGTGCGGCCGGCCAGGTCGACGCTCATGGCGACACCCTCGTCGGAGGCCTGGCTGGCACCGATGCTGTCGTCCCGGTAGGGGGATGAGGTCGCCAGCACCTGCCCCGACGCGGGATCGATGCGGCGCATCACGTTCGTTTCGGGGCTCGTCCCGCTCGACCACGCCGGGGTGGTCTGCGTCTCCACGTAGAGGCTCGTGGCGCTCGCTACGATCCGCCCCGGGTAGGCATCGACCGGCACGCGGCCGACGACGGCGCCCGTCGCGGGATCGACGCGGACGAGCTCGCGGTCGCGGGTCGCGGACAGCCAGAGAATGCCGTCGATCGTCGCACCGTCGGGAGAAAGAGGTACCTCCTCGTCGGTGTCCTCGTACGGTGCCACGACCTGGATCGGTGCGCCCGCCACGAGCGTCGTCGGATCGACGGGGATCAACGCGCCGAGGTACTTGTCGATCCCGAACAGCGACGGGCCTGAGACGATCAGGGCATCCAGGTCGACCGGCACCGTGTTGTGCGCGACCACTTCATTGGTCGAGGTGTCGATCCGGAAGAGCTCCGTCGAGTCGCCAGAGGGCGCGTCGAGGAAGGCGAGGAACACCGCGTCACCCGTCGGTGCCATCGTCTGCATGCGGTAGGAGGAGTCGTCGGGCTCGAGGGGGATGGCGACGTCGACGCGCTGCAGGCCGGCACTGGCACGTCCGGCCCTGAGCTCGACCTTGCCACTCTCCTTGCAGGCACTTCTGTTCGTGCCATCGTCGTCCTCATCGAGGATGTCGTACGAGACGCGTGCGGTCGTTGTGGCATCGCCCGTGAAGCGACCGCGGAGGTGGATCGCGACCTTGCGCACGCCACCGTAGATGTCCGAGGTCTTGACGTCGGCGGAGTACGACCCGTCGGTCCCGACGTAGACCGTGCGCTGCTTCTTGATGGCGTCGTTGCCCCGAAGCGAGCCGCACTCCAGACGGAACTCGACCACCAGCGTCATCTCGCCGTCGGCGGTCGGTGCGATCGCGGTGAGCTTCGTGCGGAGCCCCTGCATGCGGCCCGAGTACGTGACCCCGTGCTCGGGGCCACCACGCCCGTCGGCCGCGGTGTCGTCCGTCCCCGCACCGGCCGGCGCACCGACCCCGAGCATGCCGCCCAGAACCGCACACGCCACGACGGCACGCACCCCTGCCGGTCGCGCACCCATGCGCCGCAGTCTAGGAAGGCGCGTGCCCGCGCGGGGTGCCCCGAACCCTCCGGGGGTGAGGATGTGCCCTGCCCCTCCCGCGTGATCCGCCGGTGATTCCCTGCCCGCGGCTTCCACGTTGTCCATTCTGGCCGGACGCCGCGGGGCCACCACCAACGGCGAGTGACGCCGAACCGCCGCGCTCGATTGGCGTTCGGCCGTAGGCTTCACAGGTGATCATCGGCAACGGGCGCCTCGTGGTCGAGTTCGTCGACCGTGGCAGTTGAGCGCGGCGGAGCGATGCTGCTGGCCGACCTCGCTCATCGTGGTGCCGTGCTCTTCGGGTCCCGCCCCGCGTTTCGAGCGCGAGGAGAGACTCGGTCATTCCGTGAGATCGCGGAGCGCGTCGATCGCCTGAGCGCACTCTTCGTGGACGCCGGCGTCCGTGCGGAAACGCGGATCGCAACGCTGAGCGCCAACGACCCCGAGATCGTCGAGTCATTGCTCGCCGCTTCGCGCCTCGGCGCCGTGCTCGTACCGCTGAACGTCAGGCTCACGCCCGAGGAGCTCGCTTTCCAGCTCGACGACTCGAACGCGTCCCACGGGATCGCCCACCCCCTCCTCGAACCGCTCGCGCGCGCTTCGGGCCTCGCCGACCGCACGACCTGGACGATCGGGGCCCAGCTCGACGAGGCGCTCTCGGCCGCCGATCCCCCCGGCGAGCTCGCTCGCCCGAGGCCCGACGTCCCCGTCCTCCAGCTGTACACGTCGGGCACCACCGGACGCCCGAAGGGGTGCCTCCTCTCGCAGTCGGCGTGGCTGGCATCGAATGCCAACCTCGCGCAGGGTCTACCGGTCTCGGCCGACGACCGACTGCTCGCCGGCATGCCGCTGTTCCACGTCGCCGGTCTCGGCCTCGTGCTCACCCACTTCACGATGGGCGCACAGTGCGTGATGCCGCCCGGGATGGATCCCGAGACCGTATGGGCGTGCGTGTCGACCGATCGAGTGACGACCATCCCCGCTCCCGGGGTGCGGGCGCTGCTCGTCGACGCGGCACGCGACGGGGTCGACGTGTCGTGCATTCGCATGGTTCTCGGAGGCGCCGCGATGGAGACCGGCGCGCTGCCTCTGTTGGCCGAAACCCTTCCCGCAGCCGCGTGGCGTGGGATCTACGGTTCGACCGAAGCTGGCAACTTCGTCACCCTCAGCAGCCTTGCCGACGAGCTCGACCACCCAGGGACGCTGGGGCGGCCACTGCTCGGCTTTGACGTCGCGCTGCACGACGAACGCGGCGACGTAGTAGCGACCGGTGGCGTCGGCGAGCTCTGCCTGCGCGGGCCGAGCACGATGCTCGGCTACGCAGGGCTCCCCGAGGCCACCGACGCCGCGTGGCGCGGGGGCTGGCTGCACACCGGCGATCTCGTGCGGCTGGACGACGACGGCCGCCTGTACTTCGTCGACCGCGTGAAGGACATGATCAAGACGGGCGGCGAGAATGTGTATTCGGTGGAGGTCGAGCAGGTCCTGCTGGCGCACCCTGGCGTCGCCGATGTCGCGGTGGTCGGCGTCCCCGACCGTCGATGGGGCGAAGCGGTCAAGGCGGTCGTGGTTCCGGCGCCCGGGACGGACGTCGACGCCCAAGAGCTCGACGGCTGGTGCCTCGCCCGTCTCGGCGCCTACAAGCGACCCCGCTGGTACGAGCGAGCCGACTCGATTCCCCGCTCGCCACTCGGCAAGGTGCTCAAGCGGCAGCTACGCGACGCGCACGACACCGGGCGGGCGCAACGCCTCCCGGAGCGAGCGTGACCGAACGAGCCAAAGATGAGGCGGTCAGGCGGTGACGCCGCGTTCGCCCACCTGAGTCGGTCTACGGATGTTCCGACCCCGAACGGGACGGCCGCTAGTGCTCGTCCTCGGCCAGCGAGTCGACGAAGTCGGTGCCCCGGCGGGCCCGGAAGTCCCGCAGGTTGTAGCCGGTGACGCTGGCGCCCCCGGCGCCGGCGCGGGCCGAGGCCGCCCGGCGCAACCCGAACATCGGCGCGAGCTCGCCGAAGTACCCCCCGGCCTCGACGATCGAGAGGATCTCCTCCCCGCCGCCATCTGCGAGCTCGCGGACGATCTCGATCGTGCCGCCGTCGACCTCGTACACGAGCGCCCCCGGCTCGCCCTGGACGAAGAGCATCTCGCCGGGCGTGAGCTCGGAGTGCTCCGGGGGACGCTGATCGATGAGCGCGCGCGGTGTGAGCTGTACGACGCGATCCGCGAGCGGGAGCAGCCGTTCGTCGTGGGTGGAGATCACCACGATCCGACCGGGCGCGGCGAGGTTGCGCAGATGGCGGATCACCCCATCGACCTGGATGTAGTCGAGCGACGCCGTCGGTTCGTCGGCGACGACGAGCGGGGGGTCGAGCGCGAGCGCGCGGGCGATCGACACACGTTGCTGCTGACCGCCCGACATCGCACCGGGACGGTGATCGATGCGATCAGCGAGATCGACCATGGTGAGGAGCTCCTCGGCGCGGGCGCGCGCCTCCTTGCGCGGGACGCCCGCCGAGCCCATCGGCACCTCGACGTTCTCGCGTGCGGTCAGGCTCGGGATGAGGTTGAAACCCTGGAAGACGACGCCGACGCCGCGCTGGCGGTACTCGGTGAGCGCCGCGCCCTTGAGCGCGGTCACCTCGGTGTCGCCGACGTGCACCGTGCCCGACGTCGGGGTGAGCAGGGACGACAACACCGAGAGCAACGTCGTCTTGCCGCACCCGCTCGCCCCGAGCAGCAGGACGAGGTGACCGGTCTCGAGGTCGAGGTCGAAGTTGTCGAAGGGCCGCACGGCATAGCCGCCGCTCGAGTACTCGATCGTGAGGTTCCGGATCGTGACGGGAGGCATCACGCGCCTCCGAACGCGATGGCCGGGTCGGTCGTGACGGCGCGGCGCACGGCCGCCAGGCTGGCCAGCGTGCCGACCACGATCCCCACGATGACGATCCGGACGACGGATCCGCCGCTGATCGTCGCCGGCAGGGGCATGCCCTTTCGCAACAGGAGGGCCAGCGGGACTGCGAGCACCGCGGCGATGAGCGACACGATCAGGGACTGGATCACGAGGCCCCCCACGATGAGGCGCTTCGGGGAGCCCGTCGCCTGCAGGACGGCGAAGTCGCGCGATCGCTCGATCGCGGTGAGGTAGACGATCGCTCCGATCACACCGGCGGCGATGACCCAGGTGAGCAGGGCGACGAAGTCGATCGTCGCGGTCGCGCTCTTGATGGTCAGGCGCAGGTCGTCGACCGCCTGCTGGTTGGTTCCGCGTGCGGTGCCGGGCGGCAACGTGGCCGGTTCGCCCTGGACGGCCAGGCCCATGACGACCGGCAGGCCGCCGACCGAGACCCGCTGGGCCGCCTTCACGGTGAGGAAGACGGTCGGAGCGCCGCCGTTGTAGCGCGACCCGTCGACGAGGCCGACCACCCGGAACGTCCCGTTGGTCGTCGCGAGGCGTTCGCCGACCGAGACGTCGATGCCCTCACCGACGGCGATCTCGCCCGCGGTGCGCGGTGCCCGCCCTTCGACGATCGTCGGACCGCCGTGACGGAGGTCGAAGCCGATGAGGTTGACGTTCTGGCGCTTGCCCTGAGTCACGGTGGAGCGACCGGTGACGAGCGGCTCGGCCGAGCGCACGCCGGGGGTGGCTCGCACCTCGCGGACCACGGAGTCGGGCAGCACCGAGCTCGTGGTGAACAGGGCCTTGCTGTCCTTGCTCACGACCCACGTGTCGGCGTGGAAGCTCTCGACGAGGTTCGCAGGCTCGTTCTGCAACGTCTGCTTGATGCCGTCGATCGCCACCGCGATCCCGAACACCAACGCCGTGACGGCGATCGCGATGAGGAATCGGCGATGGCGGAACTGCAGGTCGCGGCGGCTCAGCAGCCACATCTGCCTGGTCACGTGTGCACCGTCACGACGTGCGCCCGGTCACGACGTGTACTCGATGACGACATGCTCCGGCGATCCCCCGGTCTCGCGAGCGCGCATCCTTGCCGACAACCCGCGGTCGGGCAAGCGTCGCGCGACCGCCTCAGCTCGTGCGCCGGAGTGCGTCCGGCGCGTCGTCGGAGGCCAGCCACTCCGCGAGGCGAACCGACGCGTCGCGCAGACCGGCCTCGACGATCCGGTCGAAGGCGCGGAAGTCCATCGTGCCGTACCCGTGGATCGGGGGTCGCAGCACGAGGTCGGCGAGGTCGGCTTCGGAACCGAAGGCAGACGAGAGCTCGGTGAGGCGCATGAGGATCTTGGCGATCCCCACCGAGGTCGTCCCCCGCGGGCGGAGCGGGTTCAGCCGGTCCAGCAGCGCCCGCCAGCCCGAGACGATCCCCCCGGATGGGAGGTCGCCCGCGACGAGGTCGCGCTTGTTCGACACGTCGACCGCGATCACGTAGGCACCGCCGTGGGTCCGACGCATCTCCTCGACCGGGAGGTTGTCGAGCACGCCACCGTCGACGAGCAGATCGTTGCCTTGCCGCATCGGCGGGAAGATGCCCGGGATCGCGAAGCTCGCACGCAGTGCGCTCCAGATCGGTCCGTCACGGTGCACGACGACCTCACCCTGTGTGAGGTTGCACGACACGCAGAAGTAGTCGATCCAGAGGTCGTCGATGTGCTGGTCGCCGAAGAACTCCTGCAACGAACGGGTGATGCGCGTCCCCGACGCGAGCGCGACCACCGGGAAGGTGAGGTCCAGAGCAGACGGGCCTTCGACCAGCACCTTGCGCAGCGAGTCACGACGCGCATCGTCGTCGAGACCGAGCGCCATCCCGACCGCGATGAGCGACCCCATGCTCGTCCCCGCGATCGCGTCCACCGGAATACCGAGATCCTCGATGGCGGCTTCCACACCGAGGTGTGCGAGGCCGCGGGCGCCACCACCGCCGAACACGAGCGCGATCCCGCGCCCCGAAGCAAGTCGTCCGACCCTGGCGACGTCGCCGTCGCGGTCCTCGCGCACGTGATGGTGCGCGTCGACGCGACGCGGCGCGAGCCAGTGGCGGGTGCCGCTCGGCTGTCGGGTCCCTGCCGGGTGGACGAGCACGAGCTCGGTGCGGCGCGATCCCTGTACCCCGGCCAGGCGCTCCTCGATCGGACGCACGGCGGAACGGGCGCGAGCGTCGGCGACGAGCAGGACGAGGTCGGACTGGCGGACGCACAGCTCGGTCCACTCGGGGTCGTCGGCGTCGGTGTCGTAGACGAGCAGATCGTGCCCGGCTTCGGCGTCCTCGGCGAAACGCGCCAACACCTCGCGCGTCGGGCGTCCCGACGTCCCGAGCCTGGCGGTGATCGTCGCGAGGTCGAGCCGCTCGACATCCCCCTCGAGCAACGTCGCGAGTCGCCTCGCGAAGGCCTTGGGCGCACCGTCGTCGAGCGCCACCACCGTGATCGTGCGCACGGGGCTGCTCCGAACGGTGCTCTGGAACGCACGCACGTACCGGGCGACGATCGTCCCGCTCACGCGACGCAGCGCCTCGGGATGGTCTCCGACGAGCCGGGTGAACACCTCGGCAGACAGCCGCAGCAGCTGGGTGTCGCGTACCGCCTGGACGCTCGCGGTGCGGGGCTCGCGGGTGATCATCGCCATCTCACCCACCACCTCGCCGCGCCCGATCTCGGCGATGCGCGTCTCGGAGCCATCCGGACCGACCCCGACGACCTGGAGGCGACCACCGGTCACGAGGTACATCGCGTCCGCCGGGTCCCCCTGGCGCACCAGGAACTCGCCGCCCGGGCACAGCAACGGCTCGGCCTCGTCGCGGACGAGCGCCTGGGCATCGGCATCGAGCTGGCCGAGGAGGAGGTTCTCACTGATCTGCCGGGCGATCGTGTCGGCGTCGAGATCGATCGGTCGGACCGGGCTCATGCGCCCCTTCCCACTCGGATGCGCAGGCGTGCGGGCGCGGTCAACGTACACGGCGGCCCCGGGCTGTGGGCCCTGACGCCGGCCGTACCTCCAGCGATCTTGCGGCCGAAGTCGAGCCACGTCGCCCCTCGGGGGGTCGACACGACGCGAGGTTCGACGCGCTTGCGTGATCGCAGCGTTCTGTGTTCCCATTTGTCGTGCGAGAGGGGGCGCGATGCGGTTCCGGCTCCGAGCACTCACGCTCGTCTGCGCGGCGTCCCTCGTCGCGGCCGGCGCGCTGACGGGCATCGCTGCGCCGAGCGGCGCGCAGGACGTCGCGGCTACCGACTGCGGGGCCACGACCTACCGCTGGCTGTTCTGGCCGGAGGGGCACGGCGACCTCACGTCCGTCCCCCACCCCGCAACCGACCTCCCGCACGTCGACGTCTATTCGGGGAAGGGCAAGAAGTTCCTCGACGCGCAGAACGTCGCGTACGCCGACGGCACGTCGGTCACGACCACCGCCGCGTGCACTCCTGCCGAGCTGCCCGGGAGCGGCAGCGCGACCTTGAAGAGCACGTCGCAGGAAAAGCAGCTGGTCTGCAAGTTCCCGTCGAAGCCGGTCTTCGTGGCCGTGCCCTCGTCGACACTCGATTTCCCGAGCCTCTCGGCCGTCGTGGATGACGCGCTCGTGGTGAACGCGCAGCTCGGAGAGCCAGGATCCGGTTCGACCATCGACTACAACGCGAAGTTCTGCAAGCTCAAGAAGCCACCGAAATAGGGGCCCGGTCGATGCCGTGGGGCTCCGCCCGGACGGGCGCTCGATAGCGCAGAGATCGTTGCGCTGCTCGACGCGAGGCTGTCTCGGGCTCTCTCGCGGTGCGACCGAGGCTCGGTGTCGCGCACTCGCGACCGCATCGTCACGCCTTCGCAACGCGCACTTGGAATGGTCGACTCGAGGATCGAACGGTGGAGGTGGCACAGATGCAGGCACACAGGGACGCCGGGGACCGTACGAAACGCGACCCCGCCGAGGAAGGGGAGCCCGAGGGAACGATGCGGGCGATCGTTCAGGATCGCTACGGCGGTCCCGACGTGCTCGAGCTGCGCGAGATCGAACGGCCTCGGATCGGCGACGACGAGGTCCTGGTGCACGTCCGGGCGGCGGGCGTCAACCGGGGTGCGTGGCATCTGATGACCGGTGAGCCCTATCTGATGCGCGTGATGGGCTTCGGGCTGCGCGCTCCCAAGACCAAGGTGCCCGGAACCAACCTCGCCGGGCAGGTCGCGGAGGTCGGACGCGCGGTCACGGATCTCCGGCCCGGCGACCAGGTGTACGGCGTCGGCACCGGGACCTTCGCCGAGTACGCGCGCGCCGAGCCGGACAAGCTGGCCCCGCTGCCTGCGAACATCTCGTTCGAACAGGCCGCGGTGATCCCCCACGGAGGCCTGACCGCGCTCCAGGCGTTGCGCGACCACGGGAAGGTGCAGGCGGGCCAGCACGTCCTGATCGTCGGCGCCTCGGGCGCCGTCGGCTCGTACGCCGTACAGCTCGCGAAGAGCTTCGGAGCCGAGGTCACCGGCGTCTGCAGCACCGCCAAGACCGACCTCGTGCGTTCCCTCGGCGCGGACCATGTCGTCGACTACACCGCGAGGAGATCGGCGCCGACGACGCCCGCTACGACCTGATCCTCGACATCGGTGGGAGCCGACCGGTGGCACAGCTCCGCCGTGCGCTCACCACTCGAGGGACGCTCGTCATCGTGGGCGGCGAGGGCGGCGGCCGGTTGACCTACGGGCTGCACCGACAGCTGTGGGCGAGCGTGCTCTCGCCATTCGTCCGCCAGCGGCTCTGCACCTTCATCGCCCGAGAGCATCGCGACGACCTGGTCGTCCTCAACGAGCTCATCGACGCCGGCACGGTCACGCCGGTCCTCGGCCAGATCTTCTCCCTGGAAGAGGCACCCACGTGCGTTCCGCACACTCGAGTCCGGGCAGGCGACCGGGTTGCTCTCCGTTCGCGTCTGAGCGATCACGCGCGCGGACCATGGCGACGACTCGGCGACGAAGGTGATGCAGTGATACGCCGGGGACAACCAGCCAGTAGGAGGTCAGGAAGTTGGTTCAACCGAACGTTGAGGTTCCTCCCCGCGATCGTTGCACTCGCCATGATGGCGGGCTGCGGGGGCGGCGACACCGGCGGTGCGGACAGCAGCAACGAGTCGTCGGGGAGCAACGAGTCGTCGAGCGACGTCGGGGGTGGTTCGGGCCACTGGACTGCCTCGGAGCTGTGCAGCCTCAGCGACCCCGATGCCGTCGCCGAACTCTTCCCGGACACGAACGTCGTCGAGAACCCCGGACTCGACTCACCTGATGCTTCGGCGTGCGTGTACAAGGACGCGGATCTCGACCCGTTGTCGCCCGAGTCGAACCTCGTGACGATCGGACAGCGAGACTACGAAGGGACCGGGTTCTCCGACACGGCTGAGCGGCGGGAGGTGCCCGGCGCGGACGAGGCCGTCTTCTTCGCCGACTTCGACGGTTCGGACGCCAGCTACATCGTGACCGTGGATGGCCAGCTGCTGTCGGTCGACTTCGAGATCGGTACCGCGGGCGGCGTCGACTTCGCCGAGTCGATCGTCGGAGCGTGGATCACCGCTCAGTCCACAAGCTGACCTCGCCGAGTCCGACGATTGCAGTCCGGGGGGCACTGGTGAAGAGTTCGATGAGTGCCCCGAACCTG
Organism: uncultured Acidimicrobiia bacterium; assembly: GCA_963720675.1. Classification (GTDB taxonomy): domain Bacteria; phylum Actinomycetota; class Acidimicrobiia; order IMCC26256; family PALSA-555; genus JALHSW01. The sequence goes on from CAVRGH010000010.1 coordinate 1,927,506, forward strand.
TCGGTTCGGGGCCTCTCCGCGTGCGTTGCTTCGATGCTGGCGGGGGTGGATCTGAACCCACGACCTTCGAGTGATGAGCGGCCTGGCAAGCGTGGACGACGGGTAGCTCTTCGGCCTCACCGATGGACTGGTCCCCGGCGTCGACGGCGCGGCATCGAGTGCGTGCGCCAGTGCCCGCCGTCAGACCAGGCCGGGGATCGGGCGGATCGAGAAGCCGGAGAGCCGCAGCCACAGCTCGTCGGAGAACCGGCGTCCTTCGGTGTACTGGGGGGTGACCGCCACGCAGTCGGTGAACGCGGTGAGCGAGCACGGCTCGGCGGTGAGGTGGCGGTGGCCGACCAGGTCGATGCCCCGCCCGAACTCCGGTGAGAGCTTGAGCGGGGACACCTGGAGCCGCTCGCTGGGGCAGCTCGCGACCGTTCGGTGGTCGACCACGAAGTCGACGGAGCGATCCGGGTGCCAGCGGATGGCGACGTCGTGGGGCGTCGTCGGATCGAAGTCGGTGAAGATGCGCCGCCACATGAACCCGGTGTTGAAGTCAGCCACCAGCGCGGAGAAGTAACGCCGGTGGCGGGATCGGCTCGCGAACGCCGGGAACAGGCCCGGGCCGCCGATGTAGCTGAGTGCCATCGCCACCAACCGTTGGCGTTGCCCCGGCGCGAGGTGGCCCCGCCAGGACTGCACGACCACGCCCGCGTTCACCGTCTCGGCATCGGCGCGCCCATCGACGAAGTGGGGGCTGCACACGACGTCGCGGAACACCGCCTCCCGGCCGGGCACCATGCACTGCATCGAGCCCGTGGCCAGCATCCGGTCGAGCACGACCTGGTCGACGCACGGCGTGGTGCTGACCTCGACCGCGCTGTAGCGACCGTCGGCAGTGGTCGACGGCCCCAGCGCCAGGGTGACGCCCTCGGCGTCGAAGCGCGCGTGGCGCGGGCTCGTGCACCGAGGCGGCTGGCCGTCGTCCACCCGGCGGCTGATCGACTCGAGCACCTCGTAACGGCCGGCCGCGACCATGGCCTCGACGTCGGGCCCAAAGGAGACGTCGTAGGCCGGCTCGCCCGCGACGTGGTTCCTGGTCGTCACGACCCGATCCTCTCAGATCGACGCGTCCTGCGAGCGGTGCTCCGGGGTGGTCGGCCCGGGATGGGTACGGCCACCTGACCAGGCGCCGCGATGACACCGAGCGCACCGAGACCTCGCGGACCGAACCAGATCGCCGGCCACGGCTGAACGATCAGCGCACCACGTGGGTGGCCACGGGACCAAGCGCCTGCACGAACGCTTCGATGTTGGTGCGCTTCATCACCACCGCCGATGCCCGGTACCAAACGTCACCCAGGAGGAACAGCAGGTGTCGCTCGGCCGGTCGTCGCTTCTGGTCGAACCACTCGAGGCGGGTGTCCGACAGCGGGGACGCCGCGACGAGCCGGTTGGGCATGGCCTTCATCGCCTTGCTCGTGGCGATGAGCACACGGCGGTCGGTGAGCACCGCGAAGCTCGACAGGGTGCCGTCGTGGACCTGCTTGTCGGGATGGAGTCCGCGGTCCTTGACGTGCTCACTCATCGGGTCCCCGCGGCTGAACGTGATCTGCGCGTCGATCTGAGGATCGGGGTACCCGAGCGTGGCCCAGCACCGCAGTTCCTCGGCGGGCTGGTTGGGCTCGGCGACGGTGGCCAGCCATTCGCCCACTCGGCGCTCGACCCGGCTCATCGTCCCGCACCGTTGCCGTCAGGGGACGGGTACGCACCCGGACGCGCCGAACTCGAGGACCGATGACACGGCATGCCCACAGGTTCGTCCGCCTCCATGAGCGCAGGGTGCTGAGCTGCGTCGCAAGCCCGAACCCTACGGCCCGGCGCCCAGCCGCGCGGGATCGTGGCTGAGGGCGATCAGCGTCGACGACGGCGCAAATGCCGACCGCGACACGGTCACGGTGGCTCCGGTAGTCAGCTGTGGGCGGCTCTCGTCGACGTCGGGAGCAACCGACTCCGCGTGTGCGAGCCGATCCACTAGTAGTGGCCGAGGTGCTCGTTGTCTGGCCAGGTTCCGTCGCCGGGCATCTCGAGCCGGTCGGTCATCGGTGTACGCCACTCGGGGGTCATGGTCGGCTCGCCCCAGTAGTCGGTGACGCGCACTACCTCCCCGTCCTCGAGCTCTCCGATGGTGCCCGGTACCGCCGAGTACCGCTCCACGTGACAAGTTCGGTGACGGCAAGCTGGGCCGACACCGGGAGCGATCACTCTTGGCCGCACCGCATCCAGTTCCGCAGCACCTACGCGCCGGTGCTGACTCGGAACAGCTGCGCTGCTTCGTCGACCCCCTTGAGTTGATGGGTCCCTCGGTCTTCGAACACGAGCCCGGATCCCGCCGACAGGTCCCGAACGGTGCGACTCACCAGCACCTCGCCGGCGCCGGCCATCGCGCCGACCCGCGCACCAACGTGCACCGCGAGACCGCTCCAGTCGTCACCGCGGCGCTCGCATTCCCCAGTGTGGATCCCCGCCCGGATGTGAAGACCTCTTGTCGCGAGGGCGGGAACGAGCGCCAGCGCGCAGCGAGCCGCCTTGGTCGGTCCGTCGAACACTGCGAACACCCCGTCACCGGTGTCCTTGATCTTGCGCCCGCCATGGGCGGCAACCTGGCGGTCGACGATCTCGTCGTGGGCATCGAGTTGGCGCCGCCATCGCTCGTCACCCCGTGCACTCACCGCCTCGGTCGATCTCACGATGTCCGTGAACAGCACGGTCGCGAGGACGTGCTCGGTCGGTGGCGCAGAGCGCTGCTCCCCGATGACGAAGCTGAGGACTTCCGAAGCGAGCACTTCGGTGATGTCCACAAGAAAATGGTCGCCGGTCGGGAGTTCCCGGAACGTGGCGTTGGGGATCGCGGCGGCCATCGCTGCCGCCGCCTCGATCGACGCGGCGCGATCCCCGCGGCGGTGCAAGACGAGCGTCGGCGACCTGACCGAGCTGAGCACGTCGCGCACATCGATCTCCATGAGCGACTGCCAGAGCAGGCCGGCCATCGTAGGACTCGCGCCTGAACGTTGGTACCGACCGAAGAACTCGCGGCACGCCATCGACGTCGGCGATCGAGCCCAGGAACAGCTCGGTCAACGCCCCTTCACCCCATTGCTCGTCGATCTCCTGCAACTGGACGTCGATCTGTGCCTGGGTGAAGCCCCACGGATGCGAGGGTGGATCACAGGAGAACCGAGCGGCGGTCCCGTATTCCACGAGGCATCGGACCCGCTCGGGGTATGTCGCCGCGAAGAGGAGGCTCATCGGCCCGCCTTCGGAGGCTCCGAGGAGCGCCGCGTCCTGCACCTCGGCCGCGTCCATGACTGCACGCAGGTCGTCCATCCGCTCGTCGATCGAAGGCGCGCTGATCACCGGGTCGGAGAGTCCGGTGCCGCGCTTGTCCCACACGACCAGGCGGGTAGATGACGCGAGCTGTTCTGCGAGCGTGGACCAACCCGACGTCGGGTCGTCGTACGTGTCGACGTTGCTCACCCATCCCGGGATGAACACCAGCGGCGTCTCCGCCTCGCCGAACACCCGATACGCGAGCCGGACGGAGCCATTGCGTGCGTACTGCACCGACCGCGCGCCCGACATCCGGAGTATGCCGGAAATCAGCGGGAGCCTGCTGGTGACAAGCCAACCTCAGGCTCCGACGTCAAGCGCTCCCGTCGAGGACCGGCCGGGGCATACCAGGCGCGACGGTCCTGGCCAGGATCCCGAGCGTCGCCCGCAGCGCCGATTCGGGAACGATCGGGAACGGGATCGTTTCGCGGTACTGCTCGTGAATGCCCGACCAGTCGTAGAACTGGGTCACCACGCAGCCCTCTGGAATCTCCTCGATCTCGTAGCCGTATACGTGCCCGATCGACGGCTGCAGGAAAGCGCTCTCGATCGTCCATGCGATGCGCCGGTCCTGCTCGAACTCGGTGATCCGCACGCCGACGTCGTAGAGCCCGAGGGGAAAGTCATTGAGCGCTTCCCGGTCCATGTGGACGGTGAAGACGTCTCCGACTGCCGTTGCACGGTCACCGGACGCGGACATCAGCATCCCGGATGCGTCGATCGCTACGTGCCCCTCAGGGCTCGACACGATGGCGAACACCTCGGAGGGTGTCGCCGCGATCGCTCGGCTGACTTCGATGCGCTGATCACTCATGGCCGCATCCTTGCAGGCGCCGACTCGCCGAGCACCTGGACCCTCGGCCCTCGTCCTGGTCCGGCCGCCACGGAGAACCCGCCCTGGCCACTCCCCCGGGTCCGCCTCGCTCGAACGCACCAGCAGCGAAAGTCACCCGGCCGCTCGAGGCAACCAGCAGAGGCCCCGCCGAAGCGGGGCCTCTGAACTGGTTTCGATGGTGGCGGGGGTGGGATTTGAACCCACGACCTTCGGGTTATGAGCCCGACGAGCTACCAGACTGCTCCACCCCGCGGCGTGCCCTCATGGTATCGCCGCCAGGTTCGCCGAGTCACAACGGGCCGAGCGGAGATCAGTCCGGGCCGTGGGCGAGGGGGCGTACCCGGGATCTCGACGTCGAGCCCGTGCCGGAGCTGCGTGCGGCGTTCGTCGTAGCGGGAGTTCTCGAACGCGATCATCAGCCACGCCAACACGTTGACGATCCCGAGCGTGGCGAGCGCCGAGATCTCGAGCGCGAGCGGGATGAGCGCGAGCAGGATCAGCGCGAGCAGGAACCGCTGGCGGTTGAGGGTGTGCGCGTTCCGGAGACGCAGCGCCACGTGAGCGAGCAGGTAGATCGCTACACCGCCGAGCAGCGCGAAGGCACGCACCTCGTCGAGCGGCTCGTCGACGTGGGCGATCGTCGCCTCGAGCCCGAGCGCCGCGAGCACGATCCCGGCGACCATCGGGAAGTGCAGGTACGAATACGAGTCGCGCGCGAGCTGGTTCCGCTCTCGACCGGCTGCTGCGGCGACGAGTCGACGCTGGGTCACGATGGCGACGACGTCGAAGTAGATCCACCACAACGCCGCCGCCAGGAAGAGCCCGAGCACCGCCGCGGTGACGACGCCGGGCGTGAGCTCGATGGTGGAGCCGATGCCCAGAGCGATGATCGACTCGCCGAGGGCGAGGATGATGATCAGGTTGTGACGCTCGGCGAAATGTCCGGGAACGAGGCGCCAGCCCGCCGATCCGAAGAGCGCGGGTCCGCCGAAGTCGACGAGCACAGCCAGACTCCACACGGCTGCCTGGACCGCGCCGTCGAGGAACGACGCGCCGACGAGGATCCCCACCCCGAGCGCGGAGCTGACCGCGAGGCCGATGACCGAGTGGCGCAGCTCGGGATCGTCGCGGCTGGCGAGCGCGAACAGCACGATGTGCGCGGCGCGCACGACGCCGTACGCGATCGCGAACGTGAGCGCCCGATCACCGAAGGCCTCGGGGCCGCACAGCGCGGCGACGAGCAGCGCGGCCATCGCCGCGAACATGACGAGTCGTACCGCACCTTCCTCGGGGTCGATCACGCTCGTCAGCCAGGCGTACCCGACCCACGCCCACCACAGCACGGCGAGCAGCAGCATCCCGCGGGCGATGCCCACCCACGTCGACTCCCCCGCCATCAGTGCCGTGCACTGGGTGAACGCGAGCACGAACACGAGGTCGAAGAACAGCTCGAGCGGCACGACCGACTCGGTGTCGCGCCGGGCGGCAGTCATGCGGGGGAGGTGCGGTCGGGACCTCGGTTCGTCAGGCATCGGGCCCTTGTTACCGCGAATGCAGCGGCGGTGGTCGAACGCGCGGGCCCCGTTCGCATCTGAGCTCCGGTCACCGTCATGGCTCGGCGCGTGACCTGGCCTTCACGAACCCCTGACACGGGAGCCCTACCGTCGAAGCGTGAGCCTTGGAGGCCCCATGAGAAGCAGTCGAACGATCGTCGTCATCCGCAGCGTCATCGCCGCGCTGCTGCTGTGCCTGTCCATCGTCGGCTTCGTCGGCGGTCGGCCGGTCATCGGCCTGCTGTTCCTCCTGCTCGCCGTCGCCAACGTCGCGCTCACCGTGACGATGCACCGCCGTCGCAACGAGCTGGAGCAACGCTTCCCCGGCCTCGCCGCCCGAACCGAATCCTCCGCGCCCACGACGCCGACCCCGTAGCTGCGGACCTGCGTCGCTCACCCCCGTAGAGGAAGGTGAAACACGCATCCAGGGCTTGATGTGGGGGCGGGGCTACCAGACGAGGGGGAGGTGGTCGGCCTGGCGGATGCCCGGGGAGTAGTGGATCTCCGCGCCATCGGCGATCCGGTAGTCGGGGATCCGCCGGTGGAACTCCTCGAGCCCGACACGCAGCTCGAGGCGGGCGAAGTGCGAGCCCAGGCACCGGTGCGGGCCGCCGCCGAACGCGAGGTGGCGGTTCGCGCTCCGCTCGAAGTCCACCACGTCGGCCGCGTCGAACTCGGCGTCGTCCCCGTTGGCGGCACCGATCAGGAGCACACAGCCGTCGCCGGCCTTGATGTCGACGCCACCGATCGTCGCGTCCACCTTCACGGTGCGGGGCAGCATCGTCACCGGTGTCTCGCTCCGGAGCAGCTCCTCGACGGTCCCGTCGACGAGCGCCGGGTCCGCGAGGAGGCGAGCCCGCTCCACCGGATGCCGTGCGAGGTACGCGACCATGCAGTCCAGCGTCGCGGTGACCGTATCGAGGCCACCGAGCAACAGGAGGTGGCAGGTCCCGAGCATCTCGTCGTGGGTCAGCGGTCGGCCGTCGACCTCGCCGACTGCGATCCGCGACAGCAGACCGTCGTCGGGGTCCGCCCGCTTCGCCGCCAGCTGCTCGGTGAAGTACGCGGTGATCTTCGTCCCCACCGCGTCGCGGATCTCGGCCGCCTCTTCGAGGGTGTCGGCCGCGGGCCGGATCGTGTCGTCACGCCACTGCAGGAAGTTCGCGAGGTCCGCCTGCGGGAGCCCCATGAGCCGCAGGAAGATGGTCGAGGGCAGCGGCGTCGCGAACTCCTCGTGGAACTCGCACTCCCCCCGGTCGACGAACCCGTCGATGATCTGGTTCACCAGCACCCGCACGTCGGGCTCGAGCTCGCGCATCCGCCTGGGGGAGAACTCGGGATCGAGGAGCCGGCGGTACTTCGCGTGATCGGGTGGGTCGACCTGGAGCGGGATGAGCGGCTGGTCCTGGCCGATGTCGACCGCGCCGACAGCCGACGAGAACACCTCGGGGTGCTTCAGTGCCCAGATCACGTCCTCGTAGTTGGCGATGAACACGGTCTCGCCACCCATGGGACTTGGGACGCGCGCCACCGGGCACTGGTCGCGGATCTCGCGGTACGCCGCTTGCGGCGCGTCGGCCGCCCCGGGATCGAACAGCAGTGCACTGGGGTCGTTCATCGCCGCTCCTCCGGAGCGCGGCCGGGACCGCGCAGGGCGTTGTCGCAGAACCGCCACAGGTAGGTGGCCTCGTCGAGGGGTTCGACATGTCCGAGCGTCACCTCGTGGATGCCCTCGAGCAGCAGCGCGAACACGGTCTGCACGTCGCGCGCGGGATCGGGCGTGGTGACCGCGCCCACGACCTCGCGCGCGAGCAGATCGACCATGGGCGCAAGGGCACGGCGCAGCTCGTCGGGACGGGCTTCGGACAGGCGACGGTGCTCCCGCACCAGCACGCCCGCATAGCCGAGCGCGCCCGGGTGCGTGAGCAGCTCGAAGATGCCGACGACGTACGCGCGCAGGCGCGCGTCGGAGTCGACGTGCTGCGTCCACCACGTCGGCGAGGATCCCCGCACCCGTGCGGCTGTCCTCCTCCAAGAGCGCGACGAGCAGGTCGTCCTTGCCCGCGAAGCACCGGTAGAAGCTCTTGAGCGACAGGCCGGCCCGCTGGGCGACCTGGGCGACCGTGAAGCCGGAGGTTCCCGTCTCGTTCGCGAGGTCGCGGGCCGCACCGACCAGCCGTTCGATCCGATCCACCGACCGCGCCCGCGGTGCCTCGAGCGACCGCTCGAGCGCCCGGTCGCGCCACGAACTCACCCCCGGTGCACCATCGTGGTTTTCCGGTTCGGAGAACATAGTTCTCTACCCTAGCCACCGGATCGCCCCTACGCTCCCCCGCATGCGCACACCCATTCGTCCCCAGTCCACCCCCACGAGCTCCCGGGGCCACCGGCTCCGCCGCGTGCTCCTCGCCGCCGTCGCGGTCGGTGCCATCGTCATGGTGAGTGCCGGCCCGGCACTCGCGCAGAGCGGCGGCGGCCAGGACCTCCGCGACCGCGTGTCCGACCGCCGCATCGGGGTGGGGAACGTCACCGTCGCGGACGGCGAGTCCCTCGACACCGCAGTCGTCGCGATCGACGGGAACGCCTACGTCGACGGCTCCACGACGAACGGCGTCCTCGTCGTGAGCGGGAACGCATACATCACCGGATCCACCGGCGACAGCGTGCTCGTGATCGACGGCGACGCGCGCGTCTCGGGCCGGGTCGACGGTGACGTGGTGGTGCTGGGCGGCCGGGCCGTGATCCAGGACGGCGCGGTGATCACCGGCGACGTGCAGTCGTCGAAGGACCCTCGCGTCGCGCAGGGCGCGACCGTCCGCGGCGAGGTCAAGAACATCGACGCCACCGGGATGTTCACCGCGTTCGGCTTCACGCTGCTCGGATTGATCTGGCTGGCGGTGACGCTCTCCACCCTGATCCTCGGTGTCGTGCTCCTCGCGCTGTTCGCCCGACCCTTCGACACTGCGGCCGCGACGGCCCGCACGTCGGCCGGCAAGTCGATCGGCTGGGGTGTGATCCTCTGGATCGGGCTCCCGGCGATCGCGTTCTTCGCGTCCGTCTCGCTCCTGGGGCTGCCGCTCGGCCTGGGGACGGGCGGCGCGCTCGGCGTGCTCGGCGCGCTCGGCTACGTCACGAGCGCCCTCTTCCTCGGGCGACTGATGATCAAGGCGCCGCGCAACATCTTCGGCGCCTTCTTCGCCGGCTGGGGCATCCTCCGCGTGCTGGCACTGCTGCCGGGTATCGGCATGCTCGTCTGGGCCGCCGCGTCGATCCTCGGCGTCGGCGCCCTGGCCGTCGAGCGCGTGGCGAGCATCCCGCGGGAAGTTCGTTCCGCCCGCCGCCGCGACCACCCCAACGGCTCCGGCTCCCGAGGACTCCGACACCGGGGACATCGCGTCGAGCGACCCGGCCGCCGAGATGCCGCCCACACCCGAGGCGGCCGAGGCTGCGAAGACGACCACCGCGACCAAGACGGACGACCCGCCGAGCGACGCGGCGACCGACGACTCGGGGAGCGACGCGTCGAAGGACTGACGAAGCGGCGCGTCAGCCGATCTCGATGAGCGAGTCGAGCCCGAGCGACTCCATCAGGTCCTGGATGCGTGCGGTGACCGCGGACAGCTGATCGGTCAGCAGGATCAGCCCGAAGACCGCCAGGATCGCGGCCGAGATCAGGGTGAGCGACTTCGAGTGGCGCTTCACCCAGCCGAGTGGCGCGGCGAAGCGGCCGAACGCGAGCCCGACCGCGAGGAACGAGACCCCGAGGCCGAGGGAGTACGCGGTCAGGAGCAACGCGGCACGCCCGAGCTCCTGCCCGGTCGCCGCGAACCCCAGGACGGTCCCCAGGATCGGCCCGATGCACGGCGTCCAGCCGAGTCCGAACGCAACGCCGGCGACCGGCAGCGGCGACCGGTCCGAACCGCTCGAGGTGCGGCTGGAACCGGAACTCCTGGTAGAGGCGCGGCGTCGTCAGCAGCTGCGAGCCGGCCAGGTACGCGGCCATCAGCAGCACCAGACCGCCCGAGATGCGGGTCAGCGTCGACTGGTTCTCGAACAACGATTGGCTGACGGCAGTGGTGGCGAGACCGAGCACCACGAACACCGTGGTGAACCCGGCGACGAACAGCGCGGTCATCAGCGCGATCCGCTTCAGCTGCGTCGCCTGCGCCTCCTCGATCTCACCGAGCGTCAGCCCGGAGATGAGACTCAGGTATCCCGGAACGATCGGCAGCACACACGGGCGAGAGGAACGAGATGATGCCGCCGCCGAACGCGACGAGCAGATAGAGGTTGCTCGCGGCGTCGCACGCGTCGCGCCGAGGAAGGCAGGACCCAGGTCGATCACGTCACGACGAGGGTAGGAGGTCGGGGCCTCGGCACTCCGAGCAGCCGCTAGGCCTCTGCGGCCGCCCGCTCCTCCGCCACCCGAGCCTCGGCCAGGGCCACGTACTCCGGATCCATGTCGAAGCCGAGGTAGTGGCGGCCGTGGCGCACCGCCGCGACCGCGGTCGATCCCGACCCCATGAACGGATCGAGCACCACGTCGCCCACGTAGGTGTAAAGCGAGAGGAAGCGTTCGGGAAGGTCGACGGGAAAGGGTGCCGGGTGGCCGATGCGCCGCGCCGACTCCGGCCGGATCTCCCAGACGTCGAGCGTCGCGGCCAAGAACTCCTCTTTCGTGATGGTGTTCTCGAACGGCAGGCCGAGCTGCTCCCGCTCCTTGCGCGTGTGCGCCCGGTCGAAGCGGCCTTTGCTCGCGATCACCACACGCTCCGTCACGTCGCGCAACACGGGGTTCGACGCCGACAGGTAGGAGCCGAACGCGGTCGAACCCGACGCACCCTTCGCCTTCTTCCAGACGACCTCCCCGCGCAGGAGCAGCCCGAGGTCGTCCTGGAGGATGCGCGTGACATCGCCCGCGAAGCGAGCGATAGGGCCGACGACCCAGGTTCGCGACGTTCACCGCGATGCGACCACCCGGCTCGAGCACGCGGGTGCACTCGGCGAACACGTCGCGCAGCATCTCGAGGTACTCGAGGTACGAAGCCGGGATGCCGTCCTTGCCCAGCTCGAGCTCGTACTGCTTGCCCGCGAAGTACGGCGGCGACGTGACGACGAGCGCGACGCACTTGTCAGCGATCGCGCTCATGTCTCGTGCGTCACCGCAGAAGATCGTGTCCGCGACCGGGCAGTCGTTGACCTCGTCGTCATCGGAGATCTTCGGCGCGGGGAACCGCGCGTAGAAGTCGCTCGCGTCGTGGCTCTCACGCTTCCCCGCTCCGAAGCTCGAGGTCTTGGTCCCGCGGCTTCTCGGGCTTCGCCACCACCACGTGATCCTGCCACTTCGCGATCAATCGAGCGGGACCGACATCCTCCGACGCTTGCGGAGGACGAAGCCGCCGGCACCGAGAGCGACGAAGGCGCCCGCGGCGACGGCGACGCCCCAGGGTGAGCCACCGTCGTCGGGGCGCGACACGAGCGGTCCGGAGGCCTGCCGGCCGTCCTGCCCCGCGCCTCGGCCGCCGTTCCCCGACGCCTTCGACCCCGATCCGTCGGCCGACCCGGGACCGGAGCCCGAGTCGGAGCCCGTGGACCCGTTGGCCTTGCCATCGCCGCCCGACTTCTTCCCCGACGCCGACTGCTTGCGGTCACCGGACTTCGCTCCCGCGGCCTTGGTGTCGCCGGTCGTCGCCGCGGCCGCGCTCCCGCCGGCTGCCGCGGTCGGCGCGGCGGTCGGCGGTGTCGTCACCGGCGGCGGTGGTGGCGGTGGCGGGGCGCACCCGGCGACCGCGCAGAACGAGGCGAACGGCGGTGGCCCGCTGCCGAAGCTCCATCCCTCCACCCAACCGTCGGACACCGTCGTGCCACCGGCACCGCCTCCGGAGTACGAGAAGCCGCCGGCGCCCGGGCCCGCGCGCCAGTACGACCAGTACCGCCCGTCGCTCTGCTCGCCGAGACACTGCCCGGGGACTGCAGGATTGCCCACCCCGTTGATGCTGCACACGGCGGTGCCCTGGCCGCCGTAGGAGATGGCGGACACGCTCGCGACCATCTGCAGCGCGCCGATGCCGCTGATCGACCCGTTGAAGCTGATGACGTGGTTGCTGCCGCTCACGTTCACGACCGCGCGACTCGATCCCGCGGCCGGTGCCGGTGCGGCAGCGACGAACGTCGCCCCCACGACCAGTGCACACAGTGCGGCGATTCGCATCAGCGGCCTCATCCGGTGAACCGGGGAACGAGCAGCAGCGCATCGGGAGCGACGGCCGACGCGACCACCGCGGGTCCGCTCGGGTCGACGATCACACCGTTCTCCACCCCGTCGGCGTCACCGGCACCCCCGTCGGTGAGGGTGAGCGTCACCACGTTCCGGCTGAACGACGCGAGCGACGTCGCATCGGACCACGTCGAGCCGATGAGCTTGAAGTAGCGCGACAGCGTCGTGCCGACCGGCAGCGTGAGTCGCACCGCGACGGTCTCCCCGTTCTCGAGCCCGGTCACCGAGAAGGAGACGAGGCCCTTCGGGAACGTCACCCCGGCAGGAGGTGCGGGCAAGGTCGCGGGATCCACGGCGGCGACGTCGTCGAGGGTGCCGGAATCCGTCTCCAGGGTCAGCGCACCACCACCGACCGCCGCGGGCACCGTCTGTGGATTGGCGTAGGTCGCGGCGTCGGGGATCTCGGTCCGGACCAGCGCCTGGACCGCCTGGGCCGTGCCGAAGGTGTTGGGCGTCGCGTCGTCGTAGGGACCGGCGAAGTGCCCGTCGGGCTGTTGGACGCCGAGCAGGTAGGCGTCGCCCGCGGCCAGCGTGCCGGTCCGGCCCGCGGCCGACAGCGCGAGCAGCGCGACCGCGGTCGAGTTCGGGTTCTCGGAGAACCCGTCGGTCCACGCGCCGCTCGGTTGCTGCTGCGCCTCCAGGTAGTCGAGGGCCAGCGCGACGTCGGGATCCGATGCGGCGACTCCGGACTCGAGCAGCGCCTGCACCGCGAGACCGGTGGTGTCGGCGCCACCGTCCGTCCCGGTGTTGTCGCCGTCGTACGACCAGCTGCCGTCGCTCTTCTGCGCGGTGCGGACGACCGTGATGGTCGCATCCGGGACCGACGCGAACGTCGCGTAGCCCCGGATCGCGAACAGGATCGTGTTGAACGCGCCGAGCGAGACCCCCCACTTGTTGTCGCCGCCAGGAGCACCGAGCTCGGCCGTGAGGTCGACGGTGCCATCGCCGGACGGGTCGAAGGCGGTCGGGTCCAGCGCGAGGGGGTTCGTCACCAGCGCGATGACCTTCCCCGCCTCCCCGGGGTCGATCGAACCCGACGCGTAGGCGTCGACCGAGTCGAGCGGGGTCTTGCCCGCGGCCGTCGACGTACCGAGCACCGCCAGCGCGCGCGCCGGCGGCGTCCCAGGTCGGACCGGACTGCGCCGACTGGGCCAGCGCCAGGACGGCGTCGCCGTTCTCGAAGCCGGGGAAGCCCTCGGTCTCGAAGCCGCCATCGGGTTGCTGCAGGGTCCGGAGCCACGCGACCCCGTTGGTCACCGGCGCGGAAGCACCCGATGCGGGGGTTCCGACGAGCGCAGTGAACGACGCCGAGACGATCGCGACCGCGAGGGCCGCGCGCACGAAGCGTGCCATGAGAGGTTTCCTCCGCCGGCCCCTGGTCCACGAGGGCCATATGTGACCGCTCCGATCGAGCGGCCTCCCACTCCGGGAGCGCCGGTGGCCCGGCGGACGGCGGCAGGTAGCCTGGCTCACGGTCCCGGCCCGGTCGCCCGAGCTCGGTGCCGCTCACAGTTGCGGGTCAGCGTCGGTCTCGCACCGACTTCCCCCGCCCCGGATCGCCCCTCCCGCCGAAGCGGGGCGAGACGGAACCGGGACCACCCACGGCATCCGGGCCGTGGGTGACCGCTGTCGCTGCGGACATTACTGGAGAACGGTGCCAAGGACGCAAGCCCCCGACGGTGCACGCACCGGCGATCACCGTTCCTCCTCGCGCAACGCGGCCCCCCGAGATTCTCGGCGGCCATGGCACGCGGTCACGTGGGTCGTGTGGGCCCTGGCGGCCGCGCTCGCACTGCAGCTCGCGCCGAGCCCGGTCTACGTGCTCCTGGTGATCGGGATTGCGTGGTTGGTCGTCGCGGAGCACGGGCTCGACGGACCGTACGCCCGCGCGTTCCCGATCCTCGTCGGCGTCGCCGTGTTCTTCGCGGTGTTCCGCGTCGTGCTCATCGCGCTCACGACGCACGGCAACACCGACGTGCTGTTCACGACACCCTCGTTCACGCTGCCCGACCTCCTCGGCGGTTTCACCATCGGCGGGTCGACCACCGCGCCCGTCGTGCTGCAGGCGGGTGCCGAAGGACTCGTCGTCGTCGGGATCATCGCGGTGTTCGCCGCGTTCAACGCGGTCGTCTCGCACTACGAGCTGGTGCAGACGACGCCGCGAGCGTTCTACGAGCTCGGGCTCATCGTGGTGGTCGCCCTGGCGTTCGTTCCCTCGACCATCGAGGCGATCCGCGACGTCCGCGAGGCCGACCGCGCCCGCACCGGGGGGCGGGTCGTGCGGCGCGGCAGGCTGGTCCGACAGGTCGTCCCGGTGCTGGAGCGGGGGCTCGAGCAGGCGGTGACCCTCGCCGAGTCGCTCGACTCCCGCGGGTTCGCCCACGGCGGGGCCACGGCCCGCGAGCGCGGGGCCGGCTGGGCCGGCGCGGCGTCGCTCGTCGCGCTCGGAAGCGCGTTCGTGGCGCTCGTCGCTCGCGAGGACACGGTTGCCCTCGTGCTCGGTGGGATCGGGGTGCTCGGGCTCGTCGTGACCGTCCGCGTGGCGTCCCGCGAGACGGGGCGCATCCGCTACCGCCCCCGCCGCCTCACCGCCGCGGACCGCTGGTGCATCGCAGGCACGCTGCTCGCACCCGTGCTGCTCGGGGTGCTGGTGCTCACCGGCGACGACACGCTGACGTGGAGCCCGAGCCCGGTGGCCTGGCCCACCTTCGGCCTCCTGCCCGCACTCGCCTTCCTCCCGCTGCTCGCGCCGCTGACCCGCCGGCCCGTGCTGCGGTCGGTCGAGCCGGCGACCGACCCCCGGCCCCGTTCGACCTCACCCGAGCCGGGGCTCGCGCCGGCATGAGCGCGATCTCCTACCAGGCCGTCTCCTTCGCCTACCCCGACGGACCGGCCGCACTCGAGCACGTCGACCTCGAGGTCGCCGCGGGCGAGGTCCTGCTCGTCGTCGGCGATTCGGGATCGGGGAAGAGCACCTTGCTCCGGGCCGCGAACGGCCTCGTGCCGCACGCCACCGGTGGACGGTTCAGCGGCGACGTCGTGGCCTTCGGACGGTCGACCCGCAGCCACCACCCGCGCGAGCTCGCCGACGTCGTGGGGTTCGTGAGCCAGGACCCTGAGGCGCAGCTCGTCGTCGACGAGGTCGAGCACGACATCGCGTTCGTGCTCGAGAACCTCGGCCTCTCGGAGACGGCGATGCGTCGCCGGGTCGAGGAGACGCTCGACGCGCTCGGCATCGCGCACCTCCGGCGCCGCGCACCGACGACGCTCTCGGGAGGCGAACGACAACGCGTCGCGATCGCGGGTGCGCTCGCGGCGTCACCGTCCGCGCTCGTCCTCGACGAACCGACGTCGCAGCTCGACCCCCAGGGTGCCGAGGACGTGCTCGCCGCGGTCGCGCGACTGAACGCGGACCTCGGTACGACGGTATTGCTCGCCGAGCACCGCCTGGAGCGCGCCGCGCCGCTCGCCGACCGGGCCGTCGTGCTCGGCCGCGGTGCGGTGCCCGCGCCCGCCGGCGTGGCCGACGCGCTCGCCACCTATCCCGGCGCGCCGCCCGTCACCCGGCTCGGGCGCCTGCTCGGTTGGACCCCGCCGCCGTTGACCGTCCGTGATGCCCGCGCGCTCGCGGCCACCTCGAACCTGTCGGTACACGAACCGGTCCCGGAGGCACCGAGGGCGCACGCACCCGGCAGCTCGCTCGTCGCGGCGGAGGGTCTCGTGGTCGAGCTCGGTGGACGGGCGGTGCTCCACGAGGTCGACGTCGAGATCGCCGCCGGCGAGGTCGTGGCCCTGCTCGGCCGCAACGGTGCGGGCAAGACCACCCTGCTGCGCGCCTTCGCCGGCCTCAACCGAGCTCACCGCGGACGGGTGGTGACGACGGGCACCGTCGCGTACGTCCCCCAGGACCCGAGCACCCTGCTGTTCTCCCCGACCGTCCGGCGGGAGGTCGGCGAGACGCTCAAGCTCCTCGGTCGTCGCGACGAGGGTCGGGTCGATGCATGGCTGGACCGCCTCGGCATCGCCCACCTCGGCGACCGTCACCCGCGGAGCCTGGCCGGTGGGGAGCGCCAGCGCGTCGCGATCGCCGCGGTCGCCGTCGGCGGCGCCGACGTGCTCCTGCTCGACGAACCCACCCGGGGCATGGACGCCGCGTCGCGCAGCGGCGCTCGAGCGGGCCGTCGGTGAGCACGCCTCGGGCGGCGGTGCCGTGGTGCTGGCGACGCACGACGTGGAGCTCGCGGCCCGCTGCGCATCGCGTGTGGTGGTGCTGGGCGATGGAGACGTCGTCGCCGACGGCCCGACCCGCGAGGTGCTCACCGGCTCGTTGTTCGCCCCGCAGGTGCTCCGGGTGCTCCCGCCCTTCCTGACCGTGGAGCAGGTCGCGGCCGAGCTGGAGCGGACGTGACCGAGCGGCTGCGCCCGGCGCTCGTGTACGTGCTCGTCGCGGTCGTCGGGGTTGCCGCGTTCGTCTACCCGTTCTGGTTGCCGTCCACCGCGTTTCCCGATGCCGCGCACAGCACCGACGCCCCGCTCTGGACCGCGGCGATCAGCATCCTCGTCGTCGCCGCGCTCGCCCTCGAGGTGCGCCGCGGGACGATGAACGGTGCGACGGTCGCGGTGCTCGGCGTCCTCGCGGCCAGCGCGGGCATGCTTCGCCTCGTCGAGCTCCCCGGGAACAACGCCGGCATCTTCTTCCTCGTGGTGCTGGGTGGCGTCGCCTTCGGTCCGCGGTTCGGGCTGCTGCTCGGCCTCACCGCGATGGCCGCGTCCGCGTTCATCACGGGTGGCATCGGCCCGTGGCTCCCGTTCCAGATGCTCGGGCTCGGCGCGATGGGCGCGACGTCCGGCGTGCTCGGTCGGTGGACGTGCCGCCTCGAGCCGCACGTCGAGGTCGGCGTCGTCGCCGCGTTCGGTTGGCTCTGGGGCTTCGGGTACGGGGCGATCCTCAACCTCTGGTCGTGGCCGCTGTTCCAGGGTGACGGACCGACGCTCTGGCGCCCCGGCCTCGGGCTCGTCGACACCGCGCAGCACTACTGGTCGTACTACGTCGCCACGTCCCTGGCGTGGGACGCCGCCGGCGCGCTCTTCAACGCCCTGCTCATCGTCGTGCTCGGCCTCACCCTGCTGCGCACGCTGCGCCGGTTCGCCCACCGCCTGGAGCCCGCCATCGCGTTCGAGTAGCGCCCGTTCTCCCCGTGGACCTGCGCCTCTCCCGGTGTCAGGACGCCTTGGCTTGGCTGCTGCTCCAGCTGGCCCACAGGCTGGCGTACCTGCCTTCGCGCTGGACGAGCTCTTCGTGGGGACCGATCTCGACGATGCGCCCGTCGTCGACGACGGCGACACGATCCGCGCGAGCCGCGGTCGACAGTCGGTGGGCGACCACGAAGACGGTCCGGCGCTCGGTGAGCGCCTCGAGGGCACGCTCGACCGTGTGCTCGGTCCCGGGGTCGAGGTTCGACGTCGCTTCGTCGAGGACGAGCACCGGAGGATCGACCAGCGCGGCGCGCGCGAGCGAGATGAGCTGGCGCTCCCCGGCCGAGAGCCGGCTGCCCCGCTCGCGCACCTCGGTGTCGAGCCCTTCCCGAAGTGAGGCGAACCGCTCGCGGATCCCCAGCACCTCGAGTGCGGCATCCACCTCTTCGTCGGACGCTTCGGGTCGCCCGACGCGCACGTTCTCGCGGATCGTGCCGGCGAAGAGGTAGCCCTCCTGGGGGACGACGACGATCCGCTTTCGCAGCGTCGCCAAGGTCGCGTTGCGCAGATCGACGCCGCCGTAGCTGACCGAACCCGACCGGGGGTCGTAGAACCGTGCGACGAGCTTCGCGAGCGTCGACTTCCCCGCCCCGGTCGGCCCGACGAGGGCGACGCGCTCACCCGACTCGACCCGCAACGACACGTCGTGGAGCACGTCGGGGCCATCGGCGTACCCGAACGAGACACCCTCGACCGCGAACACACCCCGCTCGGGGAGGTCGACCGCTCCGGGGCGCTCGCCGATCGAGGCGGGGGTGTCGAGCAGCCCGAACAGCTTGTTCAGTGCCGCGGCGGCCGACTGCAAGGTGTTGTAGAGCTGGCCGAGCTGCTGCACCGGCTCGAACAGGTTGTTCAGGTAGAGGATGAACGCGGCGACCGCGCCGACCGAGAGGATCTCCTGGTCCACGAACAGGCCGCCGATGCCGACGATCATCGCGACCCCGACGACCCCGCAGAACTCGACGAACGGGAAGTACTTGGTCGAGATCCTGACCGTCTCGAGGTTGGCGTCGAACTGGGCCTCGTTCGTCTCACGGAAGCGGCCGGCGAACGAGCGCTCACGCCCGAACGCCTGCACGACACGAACGCCGGCCAGCCCCTCCTGCAGCGTCGTGAGGTTGGCGCCGATGCGCTCGCGCACCTCGAGGTACGCGCGGTTCGACTCCCGGCGGAACCAGCGCGTCGCGAGCACGATCGGCGGCACCAAGACGAGGATGCAGAGCGCGAGCTGCCAGCTCAGGATGAAGATGACGATGACGGCACCGAAGAAGAGCAGCGCGTTCTGCACGAACATGGCGAGGCCCTGCTGCACCAGCTCCTGCAACGCGTCCACATCCGACGTGAGCCGTGACACGAGGCGCCCGGTGCGCTCGCGCTCGAAGAAGTCGAGGCCGAGCGAGAGCAGGTGGTGGAACACGCGGACGCGCAGGTCACGGAGGAACTGCTCTCCGATCCGGGCGATCGCCCAGATCGACGCGCGTCCGAAGAACAGGGCGGCAACGGCGACGCACAGGTACGCGGCCGCGGCGAGGTTGAGCGCGCCGGGGTCGTCGGCGCGCAGACCCGAGTCGATGCCGTAGGCGACGAGCGCCGGTCCCGCCAGCAGGCACGCCGTCTGGCCCACGAGGAGCGCGACCGATCCGAAGACGCGCGCACGCCAAGGACGCAGCATCCGCGCCAGCCGGCGCAGGACGCCGCGGGCCTCGTCGCGGGTGAGCGACTCCTCGACCGCGTGGACGCCGAACCCCCCGCGTCCGCCCCTCACGAAGCCGCCTCGGCGAGCCCGTCGGACTGGGCCAGCACGTCGCGGTACCTGGCGGAGGTCGCGAGCAGCTCGTCGTGCGTGCCCTCGGCGACGACGCGCCCACCGTCGAGCAGCACGACGCGGTCAGCGAGCGCGATCGTTGCCGCGCGGTGGGCGATGATGAGCGTGGTCCGTCCGCTCATCACCTCGCCGAGCGCGGCACGGATCTCGTGCTCCTTCGTGGGGTCGACCGACGACGTCGCGTCGTCGAGGATCAGCACTCGCGGATCCGCGAGCACCGCGCGTGCGATGGCGATGCGCTGTCGCTGCCCACCCGACAGCGAGAAGCCCTGCTCACCGATCACGGTGTCGTACCCATCGGGCAGTGCCGAGACGAACTCGTCTGCGCCGGCGAGCCGGGCGGCCCGTCGGACCTGCTCGAGGGGTGCTTCCGGATCCGCGAACGCGATGTTCTCCGCGACCGTGTCGGTGAACAGGAACGTGTCCTCGAACACGATGCCCACCTGGCGGCGGAGCTCGCGCACCTTCACCTCGCGCACGTCGACACCGTCCAGCATCACGCGGCCGGCGCGGACGTCGTAGAAGCGCGAGACGAGGCGGGCGATGGTCGTCTTTCCGCTGCCGGTGGGGCCGACGACCGCGACTGCCTGGCCGGCCCGCACCACCAGGTCGAGCCCGTCGAGCACCGGCGGCCCATCGCCGTACGCGAACGCGACACCCTCGAACCGCAGCTCCCCGGACCCGTTCGCAGGCAAGGGCTTCGGATGCGGCGGATCGACGACTGCCGGGTCGGTCGAGAGGATCTGGTGGATCCGACCGGCCGACGCGGACGCGCGACTCGCCTGGGCCAGGAGCATGCCGGCCATCCGGAGCGGCCAGATGAGCATCAGGATGAACGAGTTGAACGCGACCAGGTCGCCGATCGCGAGGTCGCCGTCGAGCACGAGGTGCCCGCCGTACCAGAGGATCGCGACGAGCGCGAGGGCCGGGAGGAAGTCGACGAGCGGTAGGAAGCGCGAGCGCAGCCGCGCACCCTCGAGCGCCTTCTCGAGGACGTCGTCGGCCTCGGCCTCGAGCCGGCGGGCCTGGAGCTGCTCTGCGCCGAAGCCCTTCACGACGCGCACGCCGGCGACAGTCTCCTCGACGACGCCGGAGAGGTCACCGAGCTCCTCCTGCAGGCGGAGCGAGACCGGTGCGATCCGGCGCGAGAAGCGTGTCGCCGCGATGTTGAGGAAGGGCAACGCACCGAGCGCCAGCAGCGCGAGCGTGACGCTCTGCAGCACCATGATCACGACGACCACGAGCACGATGAGCAGGCTCGCGGCGAAGAGCGGCAGCAGCACGACGAGGGTGTTGACCTGTTGGATGTCGGTGTTCGCGCGAGCCATCAGCTGGCCGGTCTGGGCCCGGTCATGGAACGCGAAGTGCAGCCGCTGGAGGTGTGCGAAGAGGCGTTCGCGCAGGTCACTCTCGACGCGGTACGAGATGCGGAACGCTGCGTAGCGCCGGCCACCCGTACCCAGGGCCTGGAACGCGCCGACCACGATGATCAGCAACGAGTAGACGATGATCGCCTCGGTGTCCCCGGGGATGATCCCCTGGTCGATCGCCGCGGCGGCGAGCAGCGGCACCGAGATCTTCGCCGTGGTCCACAGGACACCGGCAGCCACCCCTCCGGCCACCCATCCTCGCTGAGTGCGGAGTGCGTCGAGCATGAGCCGCCAGCCGGCCCGCCGTAGCTCGCGCTCCCGATCCACCACGTACCTGGCTACTCGCTCTCTGGGGTCGTCCCCGGCGGCTCGGACGCGCTCGGGGCGACGCTTCGACAGTACCAGTGGCGTTGACGCGCCCGTCTGGAGGGTTCAGGCGGGTTCGGGCGCTTCACCGACGCGCTCGGGGAAGAGCTCGTCGACCATCTCGGTGAGCGCGGCCGCGCCCGACGCCGGATCGCCGACGAAGCCGGCGGCGCGGGCTCCCGCGTCGGTCAGGACGCGTACGGCGTCCCCGACCTTGGTGCCGTCGTCGCCGACCACCACGACCACTCGCCCCGCGAGCGGATCGGGCCGTCCTGCGAGCGGCTCGGCCACGGCTGACGTTCGCTCAGCCGGCGGCGAGACGGCCGTACTTGCCGCGGAAGAAGAGCAGGGGGCCCGTGTCGGTGTGCAGCCCGAGGTCGAGGACGCGGCCCACCACGATGATGTGGTCGCCGCCGTCGTACTCGTTCCAGAACTCGCAGTCGAGGTACGCGAGCGTGTCGTGGAGGACCGGCGACCCACCGACCCCGAGGTGCCAGTCGGTCTGCCCGAAACGGTCGGCGCCCTTCTTCGCGAAGAGACCGGACAGCTCCTCCTGGTGCTCACCCAGGATGTTCACCGCGAACTTGCGGGCCCGTTCGATGCGCGGCCACGTGGACGAGGTGCGAGCGACGCAGAACAGCACGAGCGGCGGGTCGAGCGACACCGAGGTGAACGAGTTGGCCGCCACGCCGACGGGCTCTCCGTCGTCGACGGCGGTGATGATCGTGACTCCGGTGGCGAACTGGCCGAGGACGGAGCGGAACTCGTCGGCGTCGGGACGGTAGATCTGCTCGTCGGCGTCGGACGGGTTCTCGCTCACTGGCTCCCCAGGTCGAGGCGCATGCCGTCGTGGGCTGCGATGACCTCGGGGCCGTTGGTCCGCGCCGAGTGCTCGCGCGCCCGGTCGAGGATCAGGTCGATGTCGGCGTCGCCGTGGCTCGGGCAGTGGTGGAAGAGCGCGAGCGTCTTCACACCCGCTTCCTTCGCCACGAGGACGGCATACTCGATCGTCGAGTGGCCGAAGTGCCGCTTGGCCTCGT
Source organism: uncultured Acidimicrobiia bacterium (assembly GCA_963720675.1). GTDB lineage: Bacteria > Actinomycetota > Acidimicrobiia > IMCC26256 > PALSA-555 > JALHSW01. The sequence goes on from CAVRGH010000010.1 coordinate 1,949,400, forward strand.
ACTCGTGCGCCGTGTGCTGCGCGTCGTGGATGAGCACGTCGGCGCCGTCGCAGAGCTCGAGCACATCGGTCGGGACGAAGTCGTCGGCGTCGGTGGGGACGCACCCGGGCCCGTGGTCCGAGATGTAGGTGACCGTCAGCCCCTCCTGCTCGACGCGGTAGCCGAGGGTCGGATCAGTGTGACGCACCCACCGTGACCGAACCTTCGCGCCGTTCACCGCGAAGTCGTCGACGTCGGTGTCGTGGAAGTTCAGCGTGCCGCCGAGGTCCGAGGGGGTGATCGGGAAGTACGGGGGCTTCATCACGCCGGCGAAGACCTCGGCGAGCGGGCCGGCTTCCTGGCGCGGGCCGTACAGGTTGATGAGGGCGTCGGGGCGGAACACCGGCGTGAAGAACGGCAGGCCGATGATGTGGTCCCAGTGGAGGTGCGTCAGGAGCACCGAGGCGCGGTACGGGCTCGTGAGGTTGTTGGCGGTGAGCTCGGCCGCGAAGCGCTCGGTGACGACGTCGCCGTACTCCCGCAGGCCGGTGCCGAGGTCGAAGACGATCGGCTCGTGGCCCTCCGACTCCAGCGCCACGCACGACGTGTTGCCGCCGTACCGCTGGTAGCGGGCGCCGTCGCACGGTGTGGACCCGCGGACGCCGTAGAAGGTGAGATGCACAGCCCCCGGCACGAAGGGGAGGATAGCCACGGACCTGCCGGCCACAAACAGAATCCTCCTCGCGCGGAGTGTGACTCAGGTCACGACGCGCTGCTTGAAGCCGCGGATCCCGAGCCAGGTGAACAGCACGGTGAATCCGGTGAGCGCGCCATAGACCGCCCACAGGCTCATGTGTGCCGAAGGGGTCAACGCGGCCCGGAACCCCTCGCTCATGTAGACGAGCGGGTTCACCAGCACGACCAGCTGGAGCCACCGGATCGGCTCGAGCGCCGACCAGGAGTAGTAGATGGCGCCGAGGAACGTGATGGGGAGGACGATCACCCCGAACAGGATCGGCACGTTCCTGGGCTCGAACCGCGTTCCGAAGGTGAGACCGAACGCACCGGCCATCACACAGGCGAGCGGCATGAGCGTGATCAGGACGGGCCAGTCGATCTCCAGGTTCACCGGGGTCGCGGGGACGATCGCGGCGATGGGAAACACGAGGAGTGCCGAGAAGAACGAGATGATCGCGCCGGCGGTGATCTTCTCGAAGGCGACGAGGGAGACGGGCAGCGGTGCGAGCACGCGATCTTCGATCTCCCGCGTGTAGCCGAACTCCTGGACCATCGGCAGCGCGACGGACTGGATGCCCTGGAAGATGATCGCGAGTGCGATGACGCCGGCCACGAGGAGCGTCGAGAACGATCCGGTGGCGTCGCCGACTGCACCACCGACACCCTGACCGATCTTCGGGAACACGTAGGTGAACACGAAGACGAGCAACAGGGGCTGGAGCAGCGTGCGGGGTACGACCTCACGCAGGTTCTTGCGGGTCACGGTGAGGTCGCGCGAGAGCAACGCGACGAACGCGACGACCGACGCCGAGCGCGGTGTGCGGTGCGGGATGAGGTCGGACGCCGCGACCCGGGCGACGGGCACGGGGGATTCGAGGGTCGTCATTCTCGGAGGTCCTTCCCGGTGAGGTCGATGAAGACGGTCTCGAGCGTGGGTTCGGTGATCGAGAGGTCGGTGACGGTGAACCCGCCGCGCTCGGCGGCACTGACCACCGCGGGCAAGACCCCCTGCGTGCCGCGCACGTTGAGTCGGACCGTGTCCTCCACCTTGTCGGCGCGCTCGACGCCGTCGACGTGCTCGGCGAGGTAGGCGGCCATCTCGGCGAGGTCACCGGGGGCCGACACCGTGACGAACGTGTCCGCCCCGGTCGCGCGCTTCAGCGCCTCGGGGGTGTCGAGGGCCAGGAGCTTGCCGTGGTCGATGATCGCCAGCCGGTCGCAGAGCTCGTCGGCCTCCTCCATGTAGTGGGTGGTGAGGAGGATCGTCTGCCCGTCCTGGTGCAGCTCACCGAGGATGTCCCACAGCGCGATGCGGCTCTGCGGGTCGAGGCCCGCGGTCGGTTCGTCGAGGAAGAGGATCGCGGGGCGATGCATGATCGCCCGGGCGACCATCAGGCGCTGCGCCATCCCACCGGAGAGCGCGTTGGTCGAGACCTTGGCCCGGTCCGCGAGGCGGAACTGCTCGAGGAGGCGGTCGGCCTGGGCCCGTGCCGTACGGGCGTTCATCCCGAAGAAGCGGCCGTGGAAGTAGAGGTTCTCCCAGACGCTCAGCGAGCGGTCGAGCGTGTTCGTCTGCGGGACGACTCCGATCACCTGCTTGGCCGCGACGGGGTGCGCGACCACGTCGACACCACCGACGAGCGCGCGTCCGCTCGTCGGGATCACTCGGGTCGTGAGCATCCCGGCGGTCGTCGTCTTGCCCGCCCCGTTCGGGCCGAGGAGTCCGAAGATCTCCCCGGCGCGCACCGCGAGGTCGAGCCCGTCGACCGCGCGGATGTCACCCGGGTAGACCTTGGTGAGCGCTTCGGTGCGGATCACCTCGTCGGCGTCGATCAACGTGCTGGTGGTCATGAGCTGCCTGCCTTCAGGTGGGATGGAGTGGTGAAGTGCTCGAAGAGGCGCGCGAGCGACCGCTCGAGCACCGCTTGGTCCTTCGGCGGGAGCAGGGCGCGCAGCTCGGTGTCGCAGGCGATCGCGACCTCCAGGAGGCGGGCGTGCAGCTGCGTCCCGGCCGCCGTGATGACGACCCGAATGACGCGGCGGTCGTCGGGGTCGCGACGGCGGTCGACGACCCCGTCGCGCTCGAGGCGGTCGAGGTGCGCGACGAGCGTCGCGGGCTCGATCCACATGTGGGCGGCGAGCTCCTTCTGGCTGGGCTCGTCGGCGATGTTGTTCAGGACGATCCAGGTGGTGAGGTCGCCGCCGGCCTCGGCGAGCCGCGCGTCGAACCACTTCTGCGCCAGCTTGCCGGTGCGGCCGAGCTGGCGGCTCAGGAGCTCGTGGTGGGGTCGCTCTTGCATCGTGCACGAATGATTAGCACACGAATCATTCGTGAGCAAAGAGTTACGTGGGCGTGGGTCCCTCGGCCCGGACCTTCTCCACGTGCACCAGCGCCTCACGGAGCGCCTCGACCCACTCTCCCTCGTGCTCCTTCACCAGGCGGACGCACCAGGCCAGGGCATCGCTGCGGCTCCGGGCCACGCCGGCGTCGACCAGCGTGTCGAGCACGCGGCGCTCGCTCATGCGCAAGCGGGTCATGACCGGGACGCTGAGGTGCGTGAACACGAGCCCGTGGTCGCCGCACCGGGCACCCCACGCGACCTTGCGGCCATAGCGGTGCTCGGCCTCGTCGGCGACCCGCATGCGGTGGTCCCGCGTGTCTTCGCGAAAGCCCTGGATGCGGGCCGCGGTCGCGGCCCGCCGGGTGTCGGCATCGGCGTCCTTGGCGTGCTCGGGCTCCGGGAGGGTGCCGACCACCAGGATCTCGTCCCGGTCCACGGTGACCTCAGGGGAAGCGGTGAACCAGCCGTCGGGGAGGCGCCCGGTGAACCAGGCGGTGAGCTCGGCGACGTCGGCGACGGGCGGGGTGGTGGGCTGCCTCGGCATGGCAATTACATTATTACATCACTGCGAGCTCGGCAACGTCATCGAACCGGCGTCACCGGTCCGAGGGGAGCGCGGCACGGATCGCGGCCACGGTCCCCGCCATCTCGGCCTCGTCCGCGTACTTCGTGCGGGGCCAGAAGAACCCCCGGAGACCGTCCTTGGGCCGCCGCGGGACGACGTGCACATGGAGGTGCGGGACGCTCTGGCTCACGACGTTGTTCTCGGCCACGAACGTGCCCCGCGCGTCGAGTCCGTCCTGGACCGCCGCCGCCAGACGCTGCACGTCGGCGAAGTACGGGCCGAGGAGCGGGGCCGGGAGGTCCCGCAACGTGTCGACGTGCCGGCGCGGGACGACGAGGGTGTGCCCGACGAAGAGCGGGCGGTGATCGAGGAACGCGACGGAGGTCTCGGTCTCGTCGACGATCGTGGCGGGAACGTCCCCGGCGACGATTCGACAGAAGAGGCAGTCCGACCCGTCGGACGCGACCACCGGGCTGGGGCCGGCTACTCGGGCGAGGTGTACGGACGCTGGCGCGGCTTCGCCGCCTCGCGCTTGGGCACCATCACCTTGCGGCGGAAGTAACAGACCTCTTCGCCGCGCTGGTTGAAGCCGCGCGTCTCGACCGTCACCACGCCCCGGTCGGGCTTGCTCGACGACTCCTTCTTCTCCAGCACCTTGGTCTCGGCGTAGATCGTGTCGCCGTGGAAGGTCGGGCGCTGATGCTTGAGCTCCTCGACCTCGAGGTTCGCGATCGCGACGCCGCTCACGTCGGGCACGCTCATCCCGAGCACCAGGGAGTAGACGAGGTTGCCCACCACCACGTTCTTCCCGAACTGGGTCTGGGTCTCCGCGAACCACGCATCCGTGTGGAGCGGGTGGTGGTTCATCGTGATCATGCAGAAGAGGTGGTCGTCCGCCTCGGTGATCGTCTTGCCCGGCCAGTGCTGGTAGACGTCGTCGGGCTCGAAGTCCTCGTAGTACCGACCGAACGGGCGCTCGTGAACCGTCATGCCGTGAGCCTACGAGAGGGGGTGGCGGGCGAGCAGGCCGCGGGCGATGACGATGCGCTGGATCTCGTTGGTGCCCTCGCCGATGATCATGAGCGGGGCATCCCGGTAGTACCGCTCGATCGGGAGCTCGGTCGTGTAGCCCACCCCGCCGTGGATGCGCATCGCGTCGGTCGCGATCTCGAAGGCGGACTCGCTCGCGAACAGCTTCGCCATCCCCGCCTCGATGTCGCAGCGCTCGCCGGCATCCTTCTTCTTGGCTGCGCTCTGCCGCGAGCAGCCGCGAGGCCTCCAGCTTGGTCGCCATGTCAGCCAGCTTGAGCTGGATCGCCTGGTGCTGGGCGATCGGCTTCCCGAAGGTCTCACGCTGTTGCGCGTACTGCAGCGCAGCCTCGAACGCAGCGCGCCCCACCCCCACCGAACGGGCCGCGATGTTGATCCGGCCGACCTCGAGGGCCGACAGGATGAAGTGCTGACCGCGACCGAGCCCCGCCTCGCCACCGAGCACCGCATCGGCCGGGACGCGGTGGCCGTCGTAGGCCATCTCCACGGTCTCGAGGCCCTTGTACCCGAGCTTCGGGATGTTGCGGCTCACCGTGATCCCACCGGTCTGCGCGACACCCGGCTCCTTCTCGACCATGAAGCAGGTGATGCCCTCGTCGGTGCGCGCCGCGAGTGCGATGAGCCCGGCGCGCTGACCGTTCGTCACCCAGGTCTTCGTGCCGGTGATCACGTACTCGTCGCCGTCGCGCTCGGCCCGACACGCGATCGCGCTCGTGTCGGTGCCGGCATCGGGCTCCGACAACGACAGGCAGCCCCGGATCTCCGCGGTCGCGAGACGGGGCAACCACCGCTGCTTCTGCTCCTCGGTCCCCTCGGCCTTCAGCAGGTTCGCGGCCATCACGTGGGTGTTGACGATGCCCGAGAGCGACATCCACCCGGCGGCGAGCTCCTCGATGACGCCGATGTAGGTGAGCAGGTCGAGTCCGAGGCCGCCGTACTCCTCCGGGATGGTGACGCCGAAGAGCCCGAGCTCGGCCATCGTCGCGACGATCGCTGCCGGGTACTCGTCGTCGTGCTCCATGGCGGACGCCACCGGGAGGACGTCCTGCTCGACGAACCGTCGGACGGTGGCGACGAGCTCCTCGCGAAGGTCGGTGTCGGTCATCGCCACAGCATCGCCGATCTGGTCACCGGAGGTCCGATGGTCGTTGCGGGTCGTCCGGAGCCGGGACGCCCAACACCTCGGCCAGCTCGGGCCGGCCGCGGACGCCGAGCTTCTCGTACGCCCGCTGGAGGTGGTTCTCGACCGTGCGCGAGCTCACGAACAGCTTCTCTGCGATCTCCTTGCTGGCGGTGCCGCGGGCCGCGAGCTCGGCGACCTCGCGCTCGCGGCGGGTGAGGGGCGTCGTCTCGATGCCGACCTGCAGCGCCGGCGTGCGGGCGCCTTCGCACTCCGCGGCCAGCCGGGCCGCACGCTGGGTGCCCTCGGCCGCGCGACGGGTGAGCCCCTCGCGCGAGAACGCCCGCGCCGCACCCGCGGCAGCCTCAGCGGCGTAGAGCTTCGCCCCCATCGCCTCGAACGCGTCGGCGGCGCGATCGAACTGCTCGGCGTCGTGGCTGGAGAGGGCTTCGGCGTGTGCAAGCCGCGCCGGCATGAACGCGCCGTCGAGCACCTTCGAGAGCTCGCGCAAGCGCGCGAGCGACGCCTCGTCCTCCCCCAGCCGCACGATGTCGTGCAGCGCCGTCGCCTCGAGCGCGCGACTCCCGCAGTCCGCCGCGAACTGTGCCGCCCGCCGGAGCGTCTCCACCGCGAGCGAGTACTCCCCCCGCTGCGCCAGCACGGCCGCCCGCGCACGGTCGATCTCGGGATCCATCATCCGCAGCGGCGTGATCGGCTCCGCGTCGAGGTCCGCGAGTGCAGTGTCGGCACCGTCGATGTCGCCGCCGAGGGCGAGCGCGTGCGCGAGGCCTGCGTAGCCCCACCGCGCGCCGGGGTGGTCGAAGTCGTCGTAGACGAGCGCGGCTTCGCGGAACCACCGCGCCGCGGCGAGCACTCGGCCTTGATGCAGGCAGATGCGTCCGAGCATGACCGAGAACCACGACTGGCCGTCACGGATCTGCCGCTCGGTCGCGCCGTCGTAGCCGAGCCGGGCCGTGCCCTCGGCCTCCTCGAGCCGTCCGGCCTCGACCAGCGCGAAGGCCCGCGCGACGAGGTAGATGCCGGGGCCGGCGATCTGCATCTGGTCGCCCAGCGCGACCCGCGCGTCGAACGCACGCTCGGCGATCGCGATCGCCTCGGTCGTGCGTCCCGCGATCGCCCGTGCGACCGCGCCGGCGAGCGCGCCGTGCACGAATGCTCGGTCCTCGTCACCGACCCGCTCGAGCAATGGATCGACGATCACGATCGCGTCGTCGATGCGGCCCTCGAAGAGCACGTGGATCGCACGCTGGCCACGCAGCTCGTCGAGCAGCTCGGGGTCGCCGACGCGCTGCTCCGCGGCCGCGATCACGGCGTCCGCCTCGGGCGCTCGACCGAGGCCGCGGAACAGGTTCGAGGAGCGGGCGAGGGCGATCATCGTGCGCTCCCGGTCGGTCGCGACCAGCGCCTCGCCGGCGCTGAGCACGGCTTCCGCCTCCGCGTGCCGGCCGAGCTGGTCCAGCGTCTCGCCGAGCAACGAGGCGTTCTCGGCGTCCGGCGCTTGCGTCCATGCCGCGCGCGCCAACCGTTCGGCGAGCGCGAAGTCGGCGGCATAGCGCGCCTGGGTCGCGCCCTCGAGCAGCACGTCGGCTCGGCCCGGCCCGCCTCCGTCGAGCCGCCAGAGCGCGACGCGGAGCGTGTCCTCACGGCGGCGCGTCCCGCGTGCCTCGACGCGGTCGGCGAGCGTTCGGCAGATCTCCTGGCGGCGGCGGACCGGGATCCCGGCCCGGACCACCTCCCCATAGAGCGGATGCGCCATGCGAACCTGCTGACGCGCGCCCTCGATGACGATCTCGACGAGCCCGCGCCGTTCGAGCGCGTCGATGGCCCCCGGCGGGGCCATCGACTCGAGATCACTGATCCCCACCGGCTCACCGATGCTGACGACCTCCATCGCGGCGCGCGCGTCGTCGTCGACCGACCCGAGGCGCAGCCCGACGACCTCGCCCATGCGCGTCGAGGGTGAGAGCGCACCGACGAGTCGCCACATGCCACTGGCTTCCTGGAGCGCGTCGGCGTCGAGCGCACCCACGACGAGCTCGCGCAGGAACAGCGCGTTGCCGCCGCTCGTGCTCCACAGCATGTGGGCGGTGAGCCCGTCGACCGGGCCCCCGAGCGCTTCCGTCACGAGCTGTTCGGCTGCCGCAGCCGAGAGCCCCTCGAGCTCGACGCGAACGAGCACCTCGTCCTTCCACAGGTTCACGAGCGCCTCGGGCGCAGGCCGGTCGTCGGTGCGCACCGTGGCGACGACGAAGACCTCGGGTCGACCGGCGAGGAGGAGGAGGAGCGCGGCGGACGACTCGTCGAGCTCCTGGGCGTCGTCGACGACGAGCAGGAGCGTGGAGCCCGAGGCGCTGGCCACGATCGCCTCGGACGCGAGCCGCAACGCGTCGACTTGACCCTCCGACACCCCCTCCATGGTGGGCAGCAGCGGCGCGAACGCGCCGAACGGGATGGTGCGCGGCGCTCCGGTTGGCCCGCACGACGGCGTGCTGCCAGCCCCGTGCGGTCGCCAGCGCCACCGATTCCGTGGCGAGCCGGGTCTTGCCGACCCCCGGTGGGCCGGCGAGCACCACCCCGGCCCCGTGCGCGTCCATGACCGCCGCGAGTGCGACGAGCTCCTCGTCACGCCCGACGAGCGACCAGGAAAGGTTCATGCGCCGACAAGTGTTACAGCCCTGACACCGGTGAGGATCCTGCTTCCCGGGTCAGTAGTTTGGGTTCCGCAATGGGCATGCAGATGCACCAGACGATGATGGGTTTCCGTCGCGATCCGGATGTCGTGAACGGCCGCAAGGTCGAGCGCGACATCATCCGGCGCGTCCTGCGCCTCGCCCGCCCCTACCGCGGTGCGCTCATCGGCTTCCTCGTCACCGTCATCGCGTCCGCGGTCGTCGCCGTGATCCCGGCCCTCCTGTTCCGGGCCCTGCTCGACACTGCTGTGCCCGAGAAGAACGACGAGCTCGTCCTGGCCCTGGCGCTCGCGGCCGTAGGCCTCGCCATCGCCAGCGCGGGTCTCTCGCTCGCCCAGCGCTGGTACTCGGCCAAGGTCGGTGAAGGCCTGATCTTCGATCTCCGGGTCGCACTGTTCGACCATGTGCAGCGCCTGCCGCTGTCGTTCTTCACCCGCACCCAGACCGGCGCGCTCATGTCACGCCTGAACAACGACGTCATCGGAGCCCAGCAGGCGGTCACCGGCACGATCGGGACCGTGGTCTCCAACGTCATCACGCTGGTCGTCACGCTGACCGTCATGCTCGGGCTCGAGTGGCGCCTCACCATCCTCACCCTGATCGTGCTCCCGGCCTTCATCATCCCGGCGCGACGCATCGGACGGAAGCTCCAGGTCGCCACGCGCGAGGGGATGCAGCTCAACGCGTCGATGAACAACACGGTCGCGGAGCGCTTCAACGTGTCGGGCGCGCTCGTCGTGAAGCTCTTCGGCAACCACGATCGCGAGCGGGAGCTGTTCGGCGGTCGCGCCGCACGCGTCCGCGACATCGGGATCACGACCGCGATGTACTCGCGCATCCTCTTCGCGGCACTCGGTTTCGTCGCCGCCGTGGGGACCGCGGTCGTCTACTACCTCGGTGGTCGCCTCGCGATCGAGGACGCCATCTCCATCGGTACCGTCGCTGCGTTCGTGATCTACGTCGGGCAGATCTACCAGCCGCTCACGCAGCTCACGAACGCCAGGGTCGACGTCATGACCGCGCTCGTCTCGTTCGAGCGGGTCTTCGAGGTGCTCGACTTCCCCGCCCTCGTCGAGGACCGCCCGGGAGCGATCGATCTCCCGAAGTCAGAAGGACGCGTCGAGTTCGACCATGTGTGGTTCCGCCACCCCGCGCCGGCGGAGTCGTCGATCCCCTCGCTCGAGGAGGGGATGCCGGCGGCCGACACCGAGCCGAGTGAGTGGATCCTCCGCGACGTGTCGTTCCGGGTGGAGCCCGGTGAGCTGATCGCTCTCGTCGGTCCGTCGGGTGCCGGCAAGACGACGACCGCGCTCCTGGTGCCTCGCATCCACGACGCCGTGCAGGGACGCGTGCTCGTCGACGGGCACGACGTACGCGACGTGACGCTCGCATCGCTGCGCGACTCCGTCGGCATGGTGATGCAGGACCCGCATCTGTTCCACGAGACCATCGCCGACAACCTCAAGTACGCGAAGCCCGACGCGACCGGCGACGACCTCGTCGCAGCATGCAAGGCCGCGCGCATCCACGACCTGATCGCGAGCCTCCCCGACGGATACGACACCGTCGTGGGTGAGCGCGGCTACCGCCTGTCGGGAGGCGAGAAGCAGCGCGTCGCGATCGCGCGCATGCTGCTGAAGAACCCGGCGATCGTGATCCTCGACGAGGCGACCGCGCACCTCGACTCGGAGTCCGAGCAGCTGATCCAGCGCGCGCTGGCCGACGCGCTGCAGGGTCGGACTGCGCTGGTGATCGCACACCGCCTCTCGACGATCGTCGCCGCGGACCGGATCGTGGTGATCGACGACGGTCGCATCATCGATCAGGGCAAGCACGCCGAGCTCCTCGCGAAGGGTGGCCTCTACGCGGACCTCTACCACACGCAGGTCGACCGCTCCGCGGACGAGTCCGAGACGCCGTTCGGGTCGCCCCCGGACTTCGTGCCGAGCGACGTCGTCCCGGCCACGGTCGAGGCGCCCGCCGTGGAGATCGTGTAGCCGGCGGTGCCGGGCGAGGACGTCCGGGCTGCGCTCGCCGAAGCGCAGGAGCAGCGGCTCGCCCGCGTCCGGCGTCGGGCGCTGGTGATCGGTGCGTCCGTCGCGATCGGGTTGCTCGCGCTCGCCGTCATCGCGCTGTTCCTGAGCGACGCGCTGCGCGTCCACGGCGGCGCGCGTCCGGCACTCGCGGAGCGGGCCCGGAGCGCGACCACGACCACGACCGCGGTGGCTCCGGCGGACGACGGGTGCCGCAGCCCGTTGACCCCCGAGGCACCGCTCCGGTTGTGGATCGGCGGGGACTCCCTCGCCGGCTCACTCGGCCCGTCCCTCGGCGAGCAGACCGCGGCGACCGGGATCGTGCAGCCCGTGTATGACTCGCGGGTCTCGAGTGGCCTGAGCAGCCCCAACTTCTTCGACTGGCCCGACCACGGGGCCGCGGAGATGGCGCGCCTCAACCCCGAGGTCGCGGTGTTCATCGTCGGCGCGAACGACTGGACGACGCCACGCTCGACACCGGTCGACGCGAGCGGCGAGCCGGCCTGGAAGGCGGAGTACGCGGCGCAGGTCGAGGTGATGCTCGACATCCTCGAGGGAGCCGGCGACCAGCCGCGGTCGGTGTACTGGGTCGGGTCGCCGACGCTGCAGGACAAGAAGAAGGATGCAGGCGCGCGCGAGGTGAACGCGATCGCGCAGGCAGTCGTGGGCCGACACCCCACCGCCACCTACGTCGACGCCTACCAGCTGTTCTCGTCGCCGACCGGCACCTACACGGCCACGCTCGCAGGTCCCGACGGCAAGTCGGTACGTGTGCGCACGGGCGACGGCGTGCACCTCACCCCCGAGGGCGGAGACCTGCTCGCGGGCGCGGTCTACGGACCGCTCGACGCGGCCTGCGACCTCGACGGGCAGGCAGTCCCGGGTGCGGCCAAGCCGGTGCTCCAGACCAAGGGCAGCACCCAGGTCGCCGGCACCCATCGGGAGCCCACGACCGGCACCACCCGCCCGCCGGTGACCCCGTCGACGACCCCCACCACCACGGGCCCGACCACGACGTCGTCCACGCCGTCGTCGTCCACCACGGCCAGCACGCTGACGTCGCCGCCCTCCTAGCGTTCGCGTCCGACCGGGCTCGGCCCGGCCGCAGACTCGTCGTTAGGCTCGTTCCATGCCGGACTCGCTGCAGCCTGCCCGCGCGGCCGTCGACGACGCCGCGGCGCTCGTCGATGCCGCGGCGCACCACCTCGCCCACGCCGCGGTCGACGACGGGCGCATCTCGGTCGCAAAGATCGACCAGCATCAGGTGCTCGCCTACGACCTCGCGCATGCGGCGAGCGCGATCGCCGCCTGTCAGGTCATGGTCGACTACGCCGAGCACGGCGAGTACGAGTCGCTGCTCGCACGCGGGTTCATCGCCGACGCGATCGCGGACCTCGCCGGCAAGGTGCTCGGCCGCGAGTCGACGTGGGGCGTCGAGGCCGCGGATCTCGCGAGCGCGCTGCCGTTCGTCGAGACTCACCGCACCCCGGCGTACCTGGAAGAGATCGCGACCCACCTCGACCGCGAGCGCACCGGACCCGCCCACCTCGGCGACGAGTTCGACCTCGTGCGCGAGACCTTCCACCGCTTCGCCGAGGACAAGATCCGGCCGATCGCCGAGCACGTCCACCGCGCGAACGCCGACATCCCCGAGGAAGTCATCAGCGGTCTCGCCGAGCTCGGTGGCTTCGGGCTCTCCGTCCCCGAGGAGTACGACGGCTTCGCGCAGGGAGGCGAGCACGACTACCTCGGCATGGTCGTCGCGACCGAGGAGCTCTCGTGGGGATCGCTCGGCGCGGGCGGATCGCTCATCACCCGCCCCGAGATCCTGACCCGTGCCATCGTGCGCGGCGGAACGGAAGAGCAGAAGCGCCGCTGGCTGCCTGCCATCGCGAGCGGCGAGCGCATGGTCGGCGTCATGGCGACCGAGCCCGACTTCGGCTCCGACGTCGCCGGGGTGAAGGTCTCCGCGACGCCGACCGAGGGCGGCTACCTCATCAACGGTGTGAAGACCTGGGCGACGTTCGCCGGTCGGGCGAACACCATCATGCTGCTGGCCCGCACCGATCCCGACCGCGCGGCCGGGCACCGAGGGCTGTCGATCCTCGTCGTCGACAAGGAGCCCACACCGGGCCACGAGTTCTCGTTCGCCCAGGGGGGCGGGAAGATGGAAGGCCGCGCCATCGACACGCTCGGCTACCGCGGCATGCACTCCTACGAGGTCTCGTTCGAGGACTGGTTCGTCCCCGCGGAGAACCTCGTCGGCGAAGCGGGCGGGCTCGGCAAGGGCTTCTACCTCCAGATGGAGGGCTTCGAGAACGGTCGCCTCCAGACTGCGGCCCGCGCCGTCGGCGTCATGCAAGCGGCCTTCGACGCCGGGCTCGCCTACGCCCAGGATCGCAACGTCTTCGGCAAGCCCGTCTTCGACTACCAGCTGTCCCGCGTGAAGCTCGCCCGCATGGCGTTCCTCATCCAGACCGGGCGGCAGTTCTCGTACGAGGTCGCGCGGCGGATGGGTCGCGGCGAAGGTGCCCTCGATGCGTCGATGGTGAAGGCGTACGTGTGCCGAGCCGCCGAGTGGGTCACGCGCGAAGCGATGCAGCTGCACGGCGGCATGGGCTACGCGGAGGAGTACCCGGTGTCGCGCTACTTCGTCGACGCTCGAGTCCTGTCGATCTTCGAGGGTGCCGACGAGACGCTGTGCCTCCGCGTCATCGCCCGCAGGTTGGCGGAGCAGGCGCTCGGGGCCTAGCTCCCGCCGAGCTCGCGGAGCTCGTCGCGTGCTTCGGCCTGATGGTCGAGGCGCTGGTTGATGCGGTCGAGCGAGTCGTCGACGCTGTCGACGAGCGGGCTCGCGGCTTCGATCGCGCTCTGGCCGATACGGACACCGGTCCGCTCGATCTCGGCGACGCGGTAGCGCAGACCGAGCAGCGTCTTGTGTCGGGCCTTGAACGGCAGGCGGGACGCGAGCACGAGCTGGTCGTCGAGTGCGCGGACCGTCGCCGCGAGGTCGTCGACGAGACCTTCGTAGCCCTCGGTCGGGACGCCGCGCTTGCGAGCGTCGCCGATGGAGCGGCGGGTGCGGTCGAGCGCGCGGTGCATGCGTCGGTGGAGGTCGGCGGCGACGCTCTGGCTCGTCTGCCACGAGAGCGGGACGCCGGGACGCCGACGGGAGAACCGCCACGCGAGCCCGCCACCGGTCACGACGACGACCGCGATGAGCAGCTCCATGCAGTCAACGGTAGCCCCCGGGAGGGAGCCCGGCTCCGGCGCTCAATGCTCGGGCCGATCGGCGTGTTCTCGTGAGTGAAACGGCTGCCCTGGCGACGATTTCGCTCACGAGGAGCGCGGTGACGACGGGGTCAGCCGGTGAACTGTACGTCCGCCGTGACCGGCGAGGGCACCGCGACGCATGTGCCGTCGACCGTCACCGAGCCGGTGTCGGGCGGACGGACCGCGGCGGCATAGCTGACGACCAGGCTGACCGGGCCGGTCGTGGTCCCCGGGACGGAACCGGTCGCAGTGCTGTGACCGTTCTGCGGGATCGCGGGAGGCGTGAGGGTCGACGCGATGTCGGTGCCGGTCGGCGTCTGGATCGCCGTCGTGACTGCGGGCGGCGGCGACGCGTTGTTCGCAGCGATCGTCCACGTGATGTCGAAGTCCCCCGTGGCCGGGTTGCACGCGGCCTGACCGGTGACGGTGATCGTCAGGATGCCGGCGCCCACCGGGACGGTCGCGGCGGCGAACACGGCACCCGCGATGACCGCCGCGGCCAGGAATCGAAGGGCTGCTCGCATCACTCGCTCCTCAGTTCTCCTCCTGAGGAGCATATCGGCGTGGCGATCCGACGCGCCGGGACACCCGAACCTCAGCCGGCGCTCCGGGCCATCCCGGCTCGCTCGCCGCGACTGACGAACTTGATCGCCATCTTGCGGCTCGCCTCGTCGATCATCTCGTCGCCGAACATCACCGCGCCCTTGCGCTCGCCCGCGCCACCTTCGGTCGTGGCCTTCTCGTAGGCCTCGAGGATGTCGAACGCGGTGTCGAACTGCTCCTGCGTCGGCGTGAACACCTCGTTGATGACGGTGACCTGGTCGGGGTGCAGCGCCCACTTGCCGTCGTAGCCGAGGATGCGCGTGCGCATCGCGTAGTCGCGCAGCGCGTCGAGCTCCTTGATCTTCAGGAACGGTCCGTCGATGACCTGGAGGCCGTTCGCACGACCCGCCATGAGGATCTTCGAGAACACGTAGTGGAAGTGATCGCCCGGGTACTCGGGGATCTGCACCCCGCCCGTGAGCACGGGCATCTCCGTCGACGCGGCGAAGTCGGCGGGACCGAAGATGATGGTCTCGAGTCGCGGCGACGCCTCGCAGATCTCTTCGACGTTGATGAGGCCGCGCGCCGTCTCGATCTGCGCCTCGATGCCGACGGTGGACTGCCGACCGGTGACCTGTTCGATCTGGGTCAGGAGGAGATCGAGCGCGCGCACGTCGCTCGCGTGCTCGACCTTCGGGAGCATCAGCTCGTCGAGTCGCTCCGAGGCGTGCTCGACGACGTGGATGACGTCGCCGTAGGTCCACTTGGTGTCCCACGCGTTGACCCGCACACAGAGGACCGCGTCGCCCCAGTCGAGCGTGTTGATCGCCTCGACCACGTTGTCGCGCGCCGCCTCCTTCTCCAGCGGCGCGACGGCGTCCTCGAGGTCGAGGAACACCATGTCGGCGCCGAGGCCGGCGGCCTTGGTGAGCATCTTCGGGCTCGAGCCGGGCACGGAGAGGCAGGCTCGACGGGGCAGGTTGCGGGAGCGTTCGGACATGGCCGAAAGGCTACCGACCCCGGCCCGGGTACCCTCGATCCGTGGCCGACCTGCCCTCCCGCACGCTCCACGAGCTGGCCGACGGGGTCTTCGTGTGGCTCCAGAGCGGTGGCGAGACCGGCGTCAGCAACGCCGGCGTCGTGGTCGACGACGACGGCCTCACGGTGATCGACACGCTCATGGTGCGCTCCCAGTGGGAGCCGTTCGCCGAAGCGGTGCACGCGCTCGAGCGCCCGGTCCGGCGGATCGTCCTCACGCACGCGCACGTCGATCACGTCGGTGGCACCAAGGCGTTCCCTCACGCGGCGGTCTACGCGACGCCGGTCACGAGCGCGCTGCTCGACCAGGACATGCCGATCGAGGCGTACAAGGCGTTCATGTCCGCGTTCGCGGACGAGTTCGACGACCTCGCCGAGGTGGGGACGCGCCCGGCGACCCATGAGGTGGACGGCGCCGCGCAGCTCACACCGCGCATCGAGCTGCTCCCGGCGAGCGGGCACACGGCCGAAGACCTGATGGTGCTCGTCCCCGACGCCGACGTCCTCTTCGCCGGCGACCTGTGCTTCTTCGGCGTCGCGCCCCTGGCGTTCCAGGGCGACCCGGCGGTCTGGGTCGAGATGCTCGACGCCGTCGCCGAGCTCGCCGACACGATCGTGCCCGGACACGGTCCGGTCGGCAGCGAACGCGAGGTCCGCGAGCAGCAGGAGTACCTCCGCCACTGCGTGGCGGGTGTGGTGCCACCCGGCCCGTGGGACTCGTGGCTCGATCGCCCCGAGCGCGACACCATCAACATCGAGCGCGCCGCCCTCCTCGCCGAAGGCCGCGACGAGATGCCGCCCACGATGCTGAAGGCCATCGGTCTCGGCTAGCCGCGCTACCTTCCCTCGCATGGCGAAGAACCCGGATCCGATGCTGGAGCTCACCACGAGCCGCGGGGTGACCCGCACGTTGGACGACTGGTCCACCATGTTCCAGCTCTGCTGCGTCGTGCTCCCCGGCCGCCCCGAGGCCGCGGCGTGGATCCCGGTCGCCCAGAAGATCTTCGCGACGTTCGGCGACTCCGACTGCACGTGCGCGTACGTCGTCACCGGTCCGGCCGAGGTCGCCCGGCGCGTGCTCGGTCCGGCCGAGCGCGACGAGATCACGTTCGTCGACCCCGACCACGCGCTCGTCACGAGCCTCGGGCTCGAGCGGTTGCCCGCGTTCGTCGCCCTGCGCCAGGACACGAGCGTCGTGGCTGCCGCCGAGGGCTGGGATCCCTCCGAGTGGCAAGCCGTCGCGAAGGAGATCGCGCGCGCCCAGAAGTGGACGACGCCCGAGCTCACCGGCCGCGGGTTGCCACCGAAGACCGAGGGCTGGCCCCTCACGCCCGCCTGACCTGCGATTCCGGAGGCATGGCTGGCATCGGCCCGGTGCGTTGCCTAGGGTGTCGCCCAGTGCCCGACCGTCCCTGCCTCGTGCAGATGACGACCGGGCCTTCCCATTTCGACCGTCAGACTCCTCGAGGACGAGATTGTCTAGGGTGAAAGGCGCCGTGTGCTCCCCCGTTGTGTTCCCACGATGGCTCAGGACCGGCACGCCCCAGACCTGCACGACCCCCACCCCATGAACCCCGCCTCCCGCCGCCGCCCCCGCGTCCCGTTCGGACGGGTCCTCGTCGCGAGCCTGCTCGTGGTCGGCTCGGTGACGTCGTTCGCCGCCTCCAGCGGCGCCGCACCGGCGGGCGACAAGCAGCAGCAGGCCGCGGACCTGCAGGACCAGATCGAGGCCAGCGACCTCCAGATCAGCGGCCTCGCCGAGAGCCTCAACGCAGCCCAGGCCCGCCAGGAGGCCGCCCAGAGCAGCGCCCAGGCCGCCGAGGCCCAGATCGCCGACGCGAAGCAGGAGGTCAACCGCATCCTCGACCTCGTGAAGCAGAACCTCGCCTCGCTGTACCGCCGCACCCTCCGGGGCCAGTCGGTGGGTGAGATGGACTTCAGCGCCACCGTCGACCTGCTCAAGCGCAGCCAGTACGCCCAGACCACGGCGAGCCGTGACTCCGAGCTCCTCGACCAGCTCGACGCAGCCCAGCAGGACCTCGCCGTCCAACGCGACAACGCCACCCAGGCACGCGACAAGGCCGCCGCCGAAGCCCAGCAGATCACCGAGGCCAAGACCGCGATCGAGACGGCCCGAGCGGCGCAGCAGGCGATCCTCGACAAGGTCACCGGTGAGCTCAAGGCCGCCGTGGCCGCCGAGGCGGCCCGCCGGGCCGAGGCGACCCAGGCCAAGATCGCCACGTCGTCGACGCCGGAGAAGTTCATCGACGTCGGCCCGCCCAACGGCAGCGCCGCTCAGGCGATCGCGTACGCCCGGGCTGCGATCGGCTCGCCCTACTCGACGAGCCCCCGGATGGGCCCCAGCTACGACTGCTCGGGACTCACCACGATGGCGTGGCGGGCCGCCGGCATCAGCATCCCCTCGACGTCGGGGAGCCAGTACGCCGGGCTGCCCCACGTCCCACTGAACGCACTCCAGCCCGGTGACCTGATCTTCTGGGGTCCCGGAGGCTCGGACCACGTCGGCCTGTACGTGGGCGGCGGCACGATCATCGATGCCTCCAGCAGCGCTCATGCGGTGACCCAGCGCGGCATCTGGGGCAGCCCCATCGGCGCAGCCCGCGTCCTGTAGCGGCGACGCGGCACCCTCCGCCCGCCCACCAGGCGGGCCGGACCTCTCTCCACCCGGCTCCATCCCCTAGCCTGGTCGGCCCGTGCGAAACCTCATCCGCAACACCAGCCTCGTCCTCCTCACCGTCACCCTGCTCGCCGGGGCGACGATCACCCTGGACGGCGCGCGCCACGGGGCCGGCGCCGCGCCGATCGACGACAAGCGGGCCGAGGCCGCGGCCCTGCAGGACCAGATCGACGCCAACGGCGAGCAGATCGGCGCCCTCGGCGAGCAGTTCAACGCGGCCCAGCTCCGCCTCGACCAGGCCAACCAGGAGATCGCCGACGCCCAGGCCCGGATCGACGCCGCCAAGGCCGAGGTCGCGCGCATCCGGGGCCTGATCCGCACCCGGGCCGCCTCGGTCTACCGACGTGCCCTCGCGGGCGAGTCGCTCAACGGCTTCGACATCAACGACGCCAGGCACCTCGTCAGCCGCAAGCACTACGCCGAGGCCCAGGCCAGCCGTGACGATGCGCTGCTCGAGCAGCTCGACCAGGCCCAGCAGGACCTCGCCCGGGACCGGGCCGACGGAGAGTCCGCCCGCACCCAGGCCGAGACGGACCAGGCCGCGATCGATGCGGCCAAGGCCGACCTCGAGGCCGCGAACGCCAAGCAGGAGGCGCTCCTCCAGCAGGTCAACGGCGAGCTCGCGCAGCTCGTCCAGGAGGAGGCCCAGCGTCGCGCCGAGGAAGCCGCACGCCAGGCGCGCTCGCGCTACGCACCCGGCGCGCTCGGCAACGGCAACCCCGAGGCGTTCCCGAACCTCCCCGCCCCCGGTGCGGCCGCGGCCACCGCGATCGAGTTCGCCCGGGCCCAGCTCGGCAAGCCCTATCGATACGCGGCGACCGGTCCCGACGCGTACGACTGCTCGGGGCTCACGATGATGGCGTACGCCGCGGCCGGGATCCGTATGCCGCACTACTCGGGTGCCCAGTACTCGTCGCTCCCCCACGTGCCGCTCGACTCGATGCTGCCCGGCGACCTCGTGTTCTGGGGCGCAGGCGGCGGCTCGCACGTGGGGATCTACGTGGGCAACGGGCTGATGATCCACGCACCGCACACCGGCGACGTCGTGAAGGTCGCCGCGGTCTACGGGCGCCCGGTCGGCGCTGCCCGCCCGGGCGTCTGACGCACCCTCCCCCTCCCCCCGCCGCGATCGCCCCGACCCCCGGCGTGCCACGATCGCGGCCATGACCAAACCGTCAGCGTCCGCCGCCGCGTCCGACCCGGTCCGCCTCACCGACTTCTCCCACGGCGCCGGCTGCGCCTGCAAGCTCTCCCCTGCCGACCTGCGCACCGTGCTCGGCCTGATGCGAGGGAGCGACGCGGCACGCGACCCCGACCTCCTCGTCGGCTTCGACACGTCGGACGACGCCGCGGTGTACCGGGTCCGCGACGACCTCGCCATCGTGTTCACCACCGACTTCTTCACGCCGATCGTCGACGATCCGTACGACTGGGGTCGGATCGCCGCCACGAACGCGCTGTCCGACATCTACGCGATGGGCGCGACCCCCATCGTCGCCCTGAACCTGGTCGGCTGGCCGCGTGAGGGCCTCGCCTTCGACCTGCTCGCACGGGTGCTCGACGGAGGCGGGGACGTCGTGCGCGCCGCCGGTGCGCTGATCGGTGGTGGGCACTCGATCGACGACGCCGAGCCCAAGTACGGCCTCGCGGTCATCGGGACGATCCACCCCGAGCGGGTGCTCACGAACGCGGGGGCCCGGGCCGGCGACGCGCTGGTGCTCACCAAGCCGATCGGGCTCGGCGTGATCTCCACCGCGGTGAAGCGCGGTGCGGCACCGGCACCCCTCGTCGACGAGGCCGTGCGGGTCATGACCGCGCTCAACGCCGGCGCACGCGACGCGGCGATCGAGCTGGGCGACACCGTCCACGCCGCGACCGACGTGACCGGGTTCGGCCTGCTCGGCCATCTCCGCGAGCTGGCGGCCGCGTCGGGCGTCGCCGCCGAGATCGATGTCGCCGCGGTGCCGGTGATCGACGGGGTCCGTGAGCTGCTCGCGTCCGGGATGGTCGCGGGCGGCACCCAGCGCAATCATGCGTTCGTCAGTGAGACGGCGCCGGTCGAGTGGGGCGCCGTGCCGCTCGACGAGCAGCTGCTGCTCTGCGACGCGCAGACCAGCGGCGGACTCCTGCTCGCCGTCGCCCCCGCGCACGCCGACGAGCTCGTCGGCGCCCTGGGTCGGCAGGGCACCCTCGCTGCTTCGGTGGTGGGGCGCTGCGTCGAGGGCGAGCCCGGCTCGATCGCGGTCTGATCCCAGCGAACGCGGCGCGCCGAGCGTTCAGGGGATGACGAGCATGCCCAGCTCGGCTTCGATCTGCGGGCGCGGCTTGGCGCCCAGCACGGACCGCTCGAGTCGTCCGTTGCGGAACAACCCGATCATCGGGATGCTCTGGACCTCGAACGCCTGCGCGAGCTGGGGCTCCTCGTCGATGTTGACCTTCACGACCTTGTAGGACCCTTCACGCATCGCGGCGATCTGCTCGACGATCGGCGAGACCTGCCGGCAGGGCTGGCACCACGGCGCCCAGAAGTCGACGATGACCGGCAGGTCCGAGCGCAGCACCTCCTGCTCGAACTGCGCGGTGGTGAGGCCGCGGACGAGCGGCTGGTGCGCCTCGGTCGGGACCGGTTCGCTGGGGCGCTCCCCCGCCGAGACCGCGAGCAGCCACTGGTGCGCATCTTCCACGCTCTCGACGGCGACCTGATGGCCCATCGGGTAGTCACGGAAGGTGACCGGCACGTGGTGCTCCTGCAGCGCGGCGGCGAGCTCGCGCCCGCGCTCGACGGCGATCATCGGGTCCTCGGTGCCGTGCTGGACGAGGGCAGGGATCTGCTGCGCGGCGTCCCCGTCGAGGTCGAGGTCGAGGCCTTCGACGTCGGGCAGGTAGGTGCTCATCGCGAGCACGCCGGCCGGGTGAGGACGCTCGCTCGCACCGAACGCGAGTGCGACGGCGAGCGCACCGCCCTGGGAGAAGCCGGCGATGATCGCCTCCTCGCGGGGCTTGTCGTTGGCAGCACAGACCTCGTCGAGGAGGTCGTCGAGTGCGTCGAGTGCAGCGAGGAAGCCGGCGTCCGGCCCCGCAGCGTCGGCACCCGCGCCACCTGCGCCCGGGTCGCCGGTGACCGCGGCGATGTCGTACCAGGCGAAGCCCGGTGGGGCCGCGACGGGACCCCGCGGCAGCACCGTGAGGAACCGACCTTCGGGATCGAGGTACGGCAGCAGCCCGCCGAGGTCGCGCTCGTCGGCGCCGTACCCGTGCACGAGCAGCAGCACACGGGACGCCTGGGGGGTACCGACGATGTTGTGGATGAGGCTCATCTCGACTCCCGCGGAAAAGGTCAGGTGCGCGCAGCACCGATGATGGCACGCTTCGTCGATGGCGCTGACGGTCCCGGTGCTGAGAGACGACGTCGTGCAGCTCCGGCTCCCCGACGAGCGCGACGTCGACGCGGTCGTCGACGCGTGCCAGGACCCCGACATCCCGCGGTTCACGAGGGTCCCGTCGCCCTACGGGCGCCAGGACGCCGTCGAGTACGTCGCGCGGACCGCCGAGAGCTGGCGCAGCGGGACCGCGGCGGGGTTCGTGATCGCCGACGCAGTCGACGACTCGCTCCTCGGTGCGATCTCGTTGATGCGCCTCGACGACTCGCGGACGGTCGGTGAGGTCGGGTACTGGGTCGCACGCGACGCCCGCCGACGCGGCATCGCCACCCGGGCGGTTCGGCTCGTCGCCCGCTGGGGCGTGGCCGACCTCGGGCTGGCTCGCATCGAGCTCATGACCCGGGTCGACAACCTCGGCTCGCAGAGGGTGGCCGGACGCGGCGGGCTTCACCCGTGAGGGCGTGCTGCGCTCCTACGCGACCCTCGGGTGCGGGATCACCGACGTGGTGATGTTCTCGCTGGTCCCGGCCGACCTGGCCTGATCGGGCCGGGCCAGAGCGGCCCGGAACGGACCGGTCGTGTGTGACAGCATGCGCACATGCGACTCGGCGTGAACTTCGGGTATCAGGACTGGGGAACGGGGCTGGCGGGTGCGCTCGCCACGGCCCAGGAGGCCGACCGGCTCGGGTACCACTCGGGCTGGACGGCCGAGGCCTACGGCACCGACGCGGTCACGCCGTTGACCTGGCTCATGGCCCACACCCAGCAGATGCACTGGGGCACCTCGATCATGCAGATGCCCGCCCGCACCCCCGCGATGACCGCCATGACCGCGGCGACCCTCGACATGCTGAGCGGCGGGCGGTTCCTCCTCGGGATCGGCGCGTCGGGCCCGCAGGTCGCCGAGGGCTGGCACGGCGAGGCGTACGGCAAGCCACTGGGCAAGACGCGTGAGTACGTCGAGATCGTGCGGGCGATCCTCGCCCGCGAGGCGCCGCTCGAGCACCACGGCGCGCACTACGACATCCCGTACACCGGCCCCGGCGCGACCGGGCTCGGCAAGCCGCTGAAGATCATCGTGCATCCGCGCCGCGCCGACCTCCCGATCTACATCGCCGCCATCGGGCCGAAGAACGTCCAGCTCACGGCGGAGATCGCCGACGGCTGGCTCCCGATGTTCTTCTCACCGACTCGGCTGCGCGAGACCTACGGCGCCGCCCTCGACGCGGGCTTCGCCACGGCCGGCGGCGCGAAGAGCCTCGACTCGTTCGACATCGCCCCGACGGTGTCGGTCCTCCTGGGCGACGACCTCGACGCGCTCCGGGGCTTCGTGAAGCCGATGGCCGCGCTGTACATCGGTGGCATGGGCGCGCGCGGCAAGAACTTCTACAACGACCTGGCCTGCCGGTACGGCTACGAGGCCGCCGCCAAGGAGATCCAGGACCTCTACCTCGACGGCAAGAAGGCCGAGGCCACGGCTGCGGTGCCCGACGAGCTCGTCGACGAGATCGCCCTCATCGGCCCGAAGGAGCGGATCGCGGACCGCCTCGACGCTTGGCGCGACTCGGGCATCACCACGCTGATCCTCGGCGCCGCTCCGCCCGAGACGATGCGCCTGATGGCCGAGCTGGTGCTCTGAGCATCCTCGCTCCTCGCCAAACCTGGCGAGGGGCTGCGGCGTGTCCTCTCTGAGCATGGAACCGCCCGGCTTGGAACCGCCCGACTCGAAGCACGGAGGAGGTGAGGGGCATGGCCCAGCCGACTTCGACAGCACCTTCCGGGAGCACTACGAGCCGATGGTCCGGTCCCTCGCGGTGGCGTGCGGCGACCGCGAGGTTGCGGCCGACGCCGTGCAGGACGCCTTCACCCGGGCGTTCGTGCGGTGGCGCAGGATCTCGCGCTACGACGATCCCGCCGGCTGGATCCGTCATGTCGCCCTCAACCGTCTCCGCGACCACTTCCGCCGGGCCGAACGGGGTCGACGCGCGGTCGATCGCCTCGGCGGCCAGACCCCACGTTCCGTCGACCCACCGGAGATCCCCCACGAATCGGCACCCGGACTCGCCGATGGCCTCGCCGCGCTCCCGAAGCAGCAGCGCATCGCGGCGTCGCTCTTCTACGTGGAGCAGCTCTCGGTGCTCGAGGTCGCGTCCAGCATGGGGCTCTCGGAGGGCGCAGTGAAGTACCACCTGCATGCCGCCCGGGCGTCGCTGCGCGAGACCGTGGAGGCACCGTGAGCGACGACCTGACGCCCGACGGTCTGGGCTTCGACCCGTTCGACGAAGTGCTCGGGCGCGCGCTACGTGACGCCGCGCCCGCCGCCGGGGACCCGGACGCGACGCTCGGCGCGCTCCGGCCCCGCCTCGAGCGAGCCCGCCGCCGCCGACAGACCGCGGTGGCGGGCGCCGCCGCGCTCGCCGTCCTCGCAATGGGTGCGGTCGCCTTCGCCTTCGTCCCCGGCGGTGGGGGCGGGAGGATCGAGACCCCGCCGGCGAGCCGCCCCGACGCGACCTCCACGACCGTCGCGCCGGCGCCGCCGACACCCACGACGCCCACGACTCCCGTCCCCGGGGACACCGGCTCCGGGGGGACGACCGCGACTTCGGACGACCACGGCGGCGGCTCGTCGGGTTCCGGCGGCACCACGCCGACCACCGACGACCACGGCGGCGGATCGGGCAGGTTGGCTCGTCGGGCGGATCGGGATCGTCCGGCAGCTCCGGCAGCGGGTCCGGCGGCTCCGGGAGCTCGGGAAGCGGGTCCGGATCGGGTTCTGGATCCAGCGGCGGCTGACCAAACCTGACCGACCCCTGCGTCGTGTCCTCTCCAGGACCCCCCAGATCGGGACGCTCCGAGGAGGACACGACATGCAGGACTCACTGAAGCGCAAGCTGCTCGCCGGCGGGATCGCCGGTGCGCTCGTACTCGGCGTCGGCGCCGTCGCCGGCGCAGCGACCGGCTCCGGCCCGTTCGACGGCGGCGGCTCGCAGGTCGGCCGTCATGACACCAACGAGGTCGAGCACGGCACGGAGGTCGAGCACGAGACCTCCACCACGCTCGGCACGACGGACCCCGCCGTGACGCCCCCCGCCGCGGCCCCGACGGCCTCGGACGACGGTGTCGGCCACGACGTGGGCGACGACCACGGCGTCGACGGCCCCGGCCACGACCTCAACGACGACCACGGCGTCGACGGCCCCGGTCACGACATCGGTGACGACCACGGCAGCGACAGCTCGGGTCCCGGCTCCAGCGTCGACAACTCGGGCCCCGGCAGCGACAGCTCCGGCCACGGCAGCGACAGCTCGGGCCACGGCGGTGGCAACGACTGAGCGACCCTGCTGAGCGGCGACGCTTCAGAACAGGAAGTTGAGCTGCTCCACGACGCGGGACCCCAGCCCCTCGTCACCGGAGCAGCGCACCGACCCCGCGGCCAAGGTGGCCGCGGGGTCGAGGCGTCCCACGGCCAGGCGCGTGAACGTCTCGACGTCGGTGACGATGCGCACCGTCGGTGTGGCGGGCGCCTCGTCGAGCAACCGGGCCCGACCCTCGACACCGATCGCGACGGTCCGGGCGAGCGGCCCCGACAGCTCGAACACGACGGTCGAGCCGTCGGGCGCGGCGGCCTTCTTGCCCACGACGTACGGCATCGTCCCGATCACCCGCTCGAGCGCCGCCGCGGCGACGGCCGAATCGAGGTCACCGGGTCGGTCGACGGCGCGACGCATGTCCTGCTCGTGCACCCATGCGTCGAAGATCCTGAACGGCAGGAGATCACGCACCACTCCCGGACCGACGGGCGTCCACGACTCGGCCCCGAAGTCCTCGGGCGTGTAGGAGCGGAGCTGTGCGAGCCGACGGGCCGTCACCGCGCGGAACTCCGCGAGGACCTCGGCGCCACTCGAGCGCCGTCGCGAGTCGACGAAGACCTCGTTGTGCCGGCCCACGTCGTTCTTGACGTGGGGGAGGTCGTCCGGGATCTCGTGGGCCGGGTCGGCTTCGCCGAGCAGGCTCCACTCCAGGGCCACGACGTGCGCGAGGTTGTCCTGCACGGTCCAGCCCGGGACCTCGGTGGGGCGCTTCCACTCGAGCTCGTCGAGATCGCCGCCGAGCGCGGACATCGACGACCAGACGGCGTCCAGCTGCTCCACCAGCACTTCGTCGGCGTCCGGCATCGTCATCCTCCTCCGTTGGCCGCATCCTCGCGCACCTCGACGAACGCGTGGTCGGGCCCCTTCACGATCACCACGTCGGCGAGCGCCCGGGTCGGCGCGATGTGCTCGCGCAGGTTCCCCAGGTTGATCCCCCGCCAGGTCTGGATCGCGAGGTCATCGAGCTGTGCCGGACTCCGCGAGACGAAGGCGCGGTAGAAGGACGACGGGTCGCTGCGGGCCTCGTCGGTGAGCTCCCGGAAGCGGGTGACGTACCAGCGCTCGAGATCGGCCTCGGCGGCGTCGAGGTACACGCCGAGGTCGAGCCGACCGTGGAGCGCACCGAGCGCGTTCACGCCTTCGATGATCACCGCACCGTCCGGACGGACCGTGCGGTGGTCGCCGTCGACGACGTCGTACGTGAGGTGCGAGTAGATCGGGACCTCGATCTCCGCGTCGTGCCGCCGCACCGCGTCTGCGAATGCCCGCAGCGCCTCCACGTCGTACGACTCCGGGTAGCCCTTGTGGGTCTGCAGACCGCGCTCGGAGAGCACCGAGTTGGGGAGCAGGAACCCGTCGGTGGAGACGACCTCCCCGTCGACCTCGTGCACCATCAAGGTGTCGACGAGCGCGTTCGCCAGCGACGTCTTCCCCACCGACACTGCCCCGGCGATGCCCACGAGCACCGGTTCCGAGCGCACCGCGCACCGCGACGCAACGATCTCGGCGAGCCGCGACACCGCGTCGATCATTGGCCGGCGCGTCCCGGTCGACCCATGTGGTTGGGCAGGTCCCCCACGAGGTCGGGGTGCACCGTCCGCTCGACGAACCGCCACTCACCGTCGACGCACTCGAACCGGTCGTGGTAGCGGCCCGAGAGGACGGCCTGCATCGGCGATCCGTCGACGGCCTGGAGGACGACGAAGTGGCACCGGGCCGTCGCCCGTCCGGCGTCGTGCTCGACCGCGACCTCGAGGTTGCCCAGCACGTGCTTGGTGCGCGGCGTGCCGTCGTCGTAGATGATCACCGGGTCGTACATGCGCCGCACGGCATCGGTGCCGACCAGGGGTTGGGCGCGCTGCGCCGAGCGGAACGCTCCGTGCGCGAACAGCGCGGCAACGCCGTCGAGGTCTCCCGCGTCGAGCCGCTCGGCGTAGGCACACACGAGCGCCCGCACCTCCGCTTCGGCGACGGCGCGTCCGCCCGGCGAGGGATCGGCGGTCATGCGGGCACGGCGCCGGGGGTGCCCGCCTCGACGACGAAGCTCGCGCCCGTCTCGATCGTCGCCGTCGGCGCATCGATGCCCGACACGTACCGGAAGTCCGCACGGAGCCGGTCGCGGTCGACGTCGGCCCTCACATAGCCGTGCTTCGTGCCTTCGAAGTACCTGATGGTCGGCTGCGACACGACGGCACCGCGCACGATCGGCTCGAGCGTGAAGCTCGACGTGATCGACGTGCCGACGAGCTCGGTCGCCACGACCCGATCATTCGTGCCCGACGCGTCGCTCGTCGCGGCCGTCAGGTCGTGCACCCATGACGAGTGGATGTCACCGGTGATCACCACCGGGTTGGGCGCGAGCTGGGCGAGCTGCTTCAGCAGACTGCTCCGCGCCGCGGTGTACGCGTCCCACTGGTCGAGGTTGATGATCCCGCCGTTCGGCAGGCTCGGGGCGAAGTTCACGGAGCCGACCATCACCTGCTGCGCGACGACGTTCCAACGGGACCGCGAGGCGTCGAGCTGCCCCGAGAGCCACTTCGTCTGCCCCTCGCCGAGCATCGTCGCGTCGGGTGCGTCGATGTCGGCGCACGGGGCGCCGATGTCGATGGTGGAACCACACGGCTGGTCGCTCCGGTACTGGCGGGTGTCGAGCAGCTGGAACGACGCGAGCCGACCGAAGTCGAGCGAGCGGTACATGCGCACATCGGGACCGGTCGGCGCGGGCAGCCGGACCGGTTGGTGCTCCCACCATGCGCGGTACGCCGCCGCGCGGCGCGCTCGGAACGCTTCGGTGGTCATGGTGCCGTTCTGCGCGTGGTCGCCCGCGTAGTTGTTCTCGACCTCGTGGTCGTCCCAGATCACGGCCCACGCGTGCGCGAGGTGCGCAGCCTGAAGGTCGGGATCGGCCTTGTAGGTCGCGTATCGGGCCCGATACGCCTCGAGGTCGGTCGGTTCGGGTCCCTCGTGCCGTCGCACCTTGCCGTCCGACGCCCCGCCCTCGTAGATGTAGTCGCCGAGGAACAGGACGAGGTCGAGGTCTTCGTCCGCGAGGTGCCGGTGCGCCGTGAAGTAGCCCTGCTCGTAGTGCTGGCACGAGGCGAAGGCGAAGCGGAGCGAGCGGTTCGACGCAGTCGCCGCCGGCGCCGTGCGCGTGCGCCCGACCGGACTGTCCTGGCCACCGGCGAGGAACCGGTACCAGTAGTCGTGACCGGGCTCGAGACCCCGCACATCGACGTGCACGCTGTGTGCTGCGTCAGGGCGCGCGGTCGCCGTCCCGCGGCGCACGATCGCCGAGAACGACTCGTCGCGCGCGACCTCCCAGCGGACCGGGACCGCATCCCCTGCCATCCCACCACCCGGAGCGGAGGGCTCGGATGCGAGGCGGGTCCACAGCACCACACCGCCGGGCAGTGGATCGCCCGAGGCGACGCCCAGCGTGAAGGGCGTGCTCGCGAACTGCGGCCCGGCACGCGGCACCAAGAGCGGCGCGCGCAGGGCACGCGGCGTGATGGCGAGGGCACCGAGCCCGGCCGCAGCCCCGAGGAACGCCCGCCGACCGACGGTGGTGGGATTCGGGTCGGGCACGGAGGCACGGTAGCGTCCCCGGCCGTGACCTTCACCGCAGTCGTGTTCGATCTCGGGGGCGTGGTGATCCCGTCGCCGATCGACACGTTCCGCGACTACGAGGCACGAGTCGGCCTGCCGCACCGGTTCATCAGCGAGGTGATCCTGAGTGGCGACGACAACGCGTGGTCACGCCTCGAACGGGGCGAGCTGACGATGGACGAGTTCGCCGACGAGTTCGAGACCGAGTGCGCGATGGCCGGCGGCACGGTCGTGGTCGCCGATCTGTTCGCCGAGATCGGGAACGGGACGGGTCCGCGCCCCGAGATGCTGGCTGCGATCCGGCGCATCCGCGCCGAGGGCCTGCGCACTGCTGCCCTCACGAACAACTGGCGGGCGAACGACGAGGCGCCCGGGATCGACGAGCACTCGCCCGAGCTGGCCGAAGTCTTCGACCTGATCGTGGAGTCCGCGGTCGAGGGCCTCCGCAAGCCGGACCCGCGCATCTACGAGCTCACCTGCTCACGGCTCGGGGTGACCCCGGACGCGACGGTGTTCCTCGACGATCTGGGCACGAACCTCAAGTCGGCGCGCGCCCTCGGCATGACGACGATCAAGGTCGGGGACCCGGCCGTCGCCCTCGCCGAGCTCGAGGGCCTCCTGGGCTTCTCCCTCGCCGAGCGCTGACCGGTCGTCTCGTGGAGCTGCTCCTGATCCGTCACGCCGAGCCCGTGCGTATCGCACTCGGCGAGGTCGAGGGCCCCGCCGACCCACAGCTGACCGAGCGCGGCGCCGTCCAGGCCCAACGCCTCGGCGCGTGGCTCGGGGTCGAGGGCGTCGACGCGATCGTCACGAGCCCGCTGCGCCGGGCACGGGAGACGGGTGAGCCGCTCGCCCGCGCCCTCGGCATCACCCCGGAGATCGATCCCGGCGTGTCCGAGTACGACGCGGACTCCGGCGAGTACATCCCGATCGAGGAGCTGCGCGAGCTCAAGGATCACCGCTGGCAGGCCCAGATCGAGGGGCGCTGGGTGGACGGCACCGACCCGGTCGCGTTCCAGGCGGTCGTGGTCCCGGCGATCGACGCGATCATCGAGCGGTTCCCGGGCAAGCGGGTCGCGGTCGTCTGCCACGGCGGCGTCATCAACGTGTACCTCGCGCACGTGCTCCGCCTCGAGCGCGCGCTGTGGTTCCACCCCGAGTACACGTCGGTGAGCCGGGTCCACGCGGCCCGCACGGGAGGACCGCGCAGCGTGTCGTCGCTCAACGACACCGCGCACTTGGTCGGGACGCGGGACACGTGAGCATCCGCGTCGAGCACGACGGTCCCGTCACCGTCGTCACGATCGATCGCCCGGAGCGGCGCAACGCGGTCGATGGCCCCACGGCCGTCGCGCTGGCCGACGCGTTCCGAGCGTTCGCGGCGGACGACGGACGGTCAGTCGCGGTGCTCACCGGCGCCGACGGGACGTTCTGCGCCGGTGCCGACCTGCACGCGATGCTCGACGGGACCGGCAACCCGATGTCGGACGACGGCGACGGTCCGATGGGACCGACCCGCATGCTCCTCGACAAGCCGGTGCTCGCCGCGGTGGAGGGCTTCGCCGTCGCCGGTGGCCTCGAGCTCGCGCTGTGGTGCGACCTCCGTGTCGCCGCGACCGACGCGACCTTCGGCGTGTACTGCCGGCGGTGGGGCGTGCCGCTGGTCGACGGCGGCACCGTCCGGCTTCCCCGGCTCATCGGTCAGAGCCACGCGCTCGACTTGATCCTCACCGGACGCGGGGTCTCCGGCGAGGAAGCGTTCCGCATGGGTCTCGCCAACCGCCTCAGCGACCCCGGTCACACGCTCGCCGATTCGGTAGGCGCTCGCCCACGAGCTGGCGCGGCTCCCGCAGACGTGCCTCCGCAACGACCGCCGATCCGTCTACGAACAGCACGACCGTTCGATCGAGGACGCGATCCGCAACGAGTGGCGCCTCGGACGCGCCACCCTCGCCGCGCCCGAGTTCGCCGACGGCGTCCGGCGCTTCACCACGGGCGAGGGCCGCCACGGAGCGCCGACGTAAGATTTCTGTCGAGGAACGTCGCGGAGCGTGGAGAGGAAGCATCGATGAACGGGGCGAGCCGTTCGGTTGCCGAGATCATGAGCCGACCGGTCGTGACCGTCACGGCCGACCAGTCGGTCGCCACTGCGTCCGCGCGCATGCGCGAGCAGGGCGTCGGTTCCGTCGTCGTGGTCGACGGTGAGCGGCCCGTCGGCATCCTCACCGAGCGGGACCTCGTGCGTATGGGTGCCGCGGCTGCCGCCCCGACGGAGCCGGTCTCGGCCTGGATGACCGCCGACCCGGACTCCGTGGCCCCCGACGTCGACGCGGCCGCGGCGTTCGCGAGCCTCGCCGAGCACGGGTACCGCCACATCCCCGTCGTCGACGACGGCCGGCTCGTCGGCATCGTGTCGATGCGCGACCTGATGCGGATCGCACAGATCCAGCCGGCCGAGAACCTCTCGCACGAGATCCCGAAGGGGCTCGAAGGGGTCGTCGTCGCCACGACGACCATCGGTGACGTACGCGGGCTCGAGGGCTTCTACCACTATCGCCAATACGACGCCGTCGAGCTCGCGGAGTCCCGGACGATCGAGGACGTCTGGTACCTGCTCTTCAACGGCGAGCTGCCCTCTGCTGCAGCGCGCGCCACCTTCGCCGCCGAGGTCGCCCCATTGCGCACCGTCCCGGTCGAGGTGCGGTCCGCCCTGCCCGAGATCGCACGAGTCGCGCGCGAGGCGCCGCCGCTCGACCTCCTCCGCACGACGCTGTCGCTCCTCGGCGCGTCGCTCGGCTTCCGGCCCTCGCTCGACCTCGAGGAACCCGAGCTGCGGGCGCAGGGGCTGCGGGTCTGCGCCGTGGTGCCGACCTTGCTCTGCGCACTCCACCGTCTCCAGCACGGCCTCGAGGTCATCGAGCCCCGCGACGACCTCGCATACGCCGCCAACTACCTGTACATGATGAACGGCGAGGTCCCGACCGCCGAGCACGCACGCGGCGTCGAGCAGTACCTCATCTCGACCATCGATCACGGCTTCAACGCTTCGACGTTCACCGCGCGTGTGATCACGTCGACCGGCGCCGACCTCGTCGCCGCCGTCGTCGGCGCGATCGGAGCGCTGTCGGGCCCACTGCACGGCGGCGCCCCGAGCCGGGCTCTCGACATGCTCGACGCGATCGGCACGATCGACCAGGCCGACGCCTGGCTCCGCGACGCCGTCGAGCGCGGCGACCGCCTGATGGGCTTCGGCCACCGTGTCTACAAGACCGACGACCCCCGCTCGGTCATGCTGCGGTCGGTCGCCGAGCGCCTCGGCGGTCCGAAGGTCGACCTCGCGAAGCAGGTGGAGCAGGCCGCGGTCGACGTGCTCGCCGAGCTCAAGCCCGGCCGGAAGCTCTACACGAACGTCGAGTTCTACGCCGGCGTCGTCATGGACACGTGCGGCGTCCCCCGCGAGATGTTCACGCCGACGTTCGCGTCGAGCCGCGTGATCGGCTGGACCACGCACATCCTCGAGCAGGCGGCCGACAACCGACTCATCCGCCCGAGCGCGCAGTACGTCGGCCCACCGCCACCCCAGCCCGTCCCCGCCGCGGAATGACCACTGCGCTGCGTCGCGTCAGCTGCAGCTGAGCGTGTCGGTCACGGTCGAGCTCAGCTGCTCGAGCTGAGACTGCGCGTCGTCGAGCGCGGTCCCGACGTCGGCGAGGCTCTCCAACGAGGTCAAGCCGGTCAGCGTGCTCTGCAGGTCGGCGATCTGACCCTGGATCGTCTGCTCCTTCTGACCGGCGAGCTTCTTCGCCGAGGCCACGAGCGTGTCGAGTGCGTGCTCGACGTTCGAGAGCTGGTCCACCGCGTCGCCGAAGTTGCCGTCCTCGACGTCGCCGACGAACGACTCCGCCGACTGCTGGAGCGCGTCGGCGTCGTGACAGACGGCGGCCTGGGCCCGCTCTTCGGCGGTCGGACCGTCGTCACCGCTGCAGGCGACGAGACCGCTCGCACCCAACGCCACCAGGATCGCGACCACGACCGCCATCCTGATGGGGCGCCTCACTGCTGCGACGCCTCCTCGATCTCCACCATGCCCTTCTGGTCGAGCACGTACAGGAGCCCGAGCGAGGGGAGGATGACGACCGCGGCGATCACGAAGACGACCAGCACCGTGGTGAGCGTGGCGTCCGGCGCCGCGGCCTGGCTCACCTTCAGCGACTCCGGGAGCAGGTACGGCCACTGCGCGACGCCCCAGGCGATGACGACCGACGCCACCGCACCGATCGCGAGGAACCGTGCGAAGCGGTGGTTGTGCCGCACCAGCAACACGATGGAACCGACGCCACAGATCGCGGAAAGGATCACCAGCGGGAGCGCGCGCGACGTGAGGCCGTCGAAGACATACCGAGCATCGTCGTAGAGCACGAAGATCCCGACGAACGCGACGATCCCGGTCACGAGGGCCGCACCGATGGCACGGCGGCGGAAGTACTCCGTCATCTCGGCGTCGCCGAACCGCTTCGCGTCCCACACCATGTAGACCGCGGCGAGGTACGCGCACACCGTCACCGCGAGCACGCCGCCGAGGATGGACGTCGGGTTGATCCAGCTCGACCAGGTGTCGCCGGCCTTGCCGCCGGCCGGGACCCGCCCGGACGCGATCGCGCCCGCGACCGCCCCCATGCAGAACGGCACGAGGACCGAGGAGCTCGCGAAGGCGGCGCCGAAGTTCCGACGCGACGAGGTCCGCGAGACCTCCTTGCGGAACGCGAAGCTCGAGCCACGGAGCACGATGCCGAGGGCCGCGAGGCTCAGCGGCACGAACAGCGTGAGCATGATCGAGCCGAACGCCTCGGAGAACGCCGTCCAGAGCACCACCAGGATGAAGATCAGCCAGACGTGGTTCGCCTCCCACACCGGCCCGATGGAGTGATCGACCACCGCGCGCGGCCGCTCGCCCTTCTCGGCCCCCCCGGCCAGGAGGTCCCAGAAGCCGGCACCGAAGTCCGCGCCCCCGAACAGCGCGTACGCGGTGATCCCGATCATCAGGACGAGCGCGACCGCCTCGCTCATCGGCTCCCCACCTCCTCCAGGGCCCGGTCCGAGGGCTCCAACGGCGCGCGCGGACCGTAGGGCGCCTCGTGGTCCTCGCCGGCAGAACCCTGCTCACGGAATCGTCGGCTCATCGCCCGCAGGATCAGCACGAGCGTGACCGCCACGCCGGTGTAGAGCGCGGCGATCACGAGGAACGTCACCCAGACCCCCGTGTTCCCGGTCGCAGCGGCGGTCACCTTCATCTGGCCGAACACGATCCAGGGCTGGCGACCGACCTCCGTCAAGACCCAGCCCGCCTCCATCGCCAGGACCGCCATGACGCCGCTGATCGCAGCGATCCGCAGGAACCACTTGCCCTCGGGGATCCGCCGCTTGAAGAGCCACACCGCCCCGTACCAGGCCGACAGGAGAAACAGCAACGTCCCGAACCCGAGCATCGCGTCCCACGCCAGATGCACCGTGTTCACCTGCCGCGTCGTCGGCCGCGAACCCTTCGGGAACGAGTCGAGCCCCTTGATCACGGTCGAGGTCCCGGTACTGGGGTCCGACAGGATCGAGGCCATCCCCGGGATCGCGATCCCGCCGCTCACCGTCCCGTCGTCGTTCAGATGGCCCAACAAGGTCTCGGGCACGTCGCTGGCCGTCTTGGGGACCAGCTCGAGCGCCGCGAACTTCGTCGGCTCGTTGTTGTAGACCCAGCGGGCGAGCTGGTCGCCGACGAGCATCTGGACCGGCGTGGCGATCGCGGCGACCGTGAACGCGATCGTGAACCCGAGCTTGTGGTACCGATCACGCCGACCCTTGAGCATCCCCGCGGCGTACACCGACGCGACCAGGAACCCGCCGACGAGGTACGCGGCGATGAGCATGTGCAACGCCTCGAGCGGCATCGCCTTGTTGAAGATCACGTCGAGCGGCTGGACGTCGACGACCTTGCCCGCACTGTTCAGCGTGAAGCCGGACGGCTCGTTCATCCAGGCGTTGGCGGCGACCACCGACACGGTGCCGCCGATGCCCGCGATCACGATCGGCACACCCGGTCCAGAAGTGGTGCCACGGCTTCAGCCGCTTCCAGCCGTAGATGTAGATGGCGATGAAGATCGCCTCGAGGAAGAAGAACAGCCCCTCGACCGCGAACGGGATGCCGAAGGCCGCGCCGTAGCGGTCCATGAAGTTCGGCCAGAGCAACCCGAACTCGAACGTGAGCACCGTGCCCGTGACCGCGCCGACCGCGAAGGTGACGGCCATGTACTTCGACCACCGCTTCGCGAGCTCGAGGGCATCGGCGTCGTCGTGCTTGATCGCGCGGTAGTTGGCGATCAACGCCATGAACGCCCACGACGACGCCGAGAGGCACGAGGATGATGTGCGCCGCGAGCGTGAACGCCATCTGGCCCCGCGCCCACGGGACGGGGTTCACTGCCAGCAGCAACTGCGACATCAGGGCACTCCTAGGCCTTCGGACCCGACGACTGTTCGCCCGACGGAGCCGATGGTACGTCCTGCTGTTGGCGCAGGCGCGACATGCCGTTCGTCGCCATCCGCCCGACGAGCAGCGCCACGATGACCACGAGGTAGAGCTGCCCCGACAGCGCCTCGAGGACCGAGACCGCACGCCCGAGGCCGGTCCCGGCCGTGAAGTCGCCATAGCCGGTCGTGGTGAGGGTGACGAAGCTGAAGTACAGGTAGTCGGCCGACGTCGCGTGCGCGGTCTGCGCGAAGAACGGCTCCGAGATCAGGTCGCCGATCGCGCCGAAGAGGAACGAGAACAGCATGCCCAGCATCATGTAGATGCACAGCGCGCCGAGCACGGTATGGATATCGACGACACCCCGTCGAGCGATCGCTCGCGCGATCACGACCGGCGCCGCGACGACGACCAGGAACGACAGGATCCCGAAGACGCCCGACGTCGGCGGCTCGTCGTTGATCGCCGCCACCAGCGCGCCCAGGAACGCGAGGAGCGCGACCACGGTCGCGATGCGCATGAGGTGACGTCCGACCCCCGACGCGACGAACGCCATCACGAGGGTGGCGCCCTGGAGCGCGACGGTCACGACCCGGTACCAGGCGCCGTCGAAGCCGGACGCCTCGACGACGAACGTGGTGAACAGCAGGAGCAGGACGATCCCGTAGCGGAACCCGGGCAGCTTCGCCTCGAGGGTCCCCTCATCCGGGGTGTCCTGGTCGTCAGCGGCCATGGCTCAGTGGTGGAACCCTTCGCCGTGCTCACTCGGCGGCAGCGGCGCCGGGAGCTTCTCGAAGTACGCAACGTGACGCTGCAGGTCGGCGACGAGCAGGTCGGCGAGATCACGGGAGAACCCGTTCTTGACGACGATGCGGAGCGCGGCGACGTCCTGGCGGTTCTCCGGGAAGGTGTACGCAGGCACCAGCCAGCCACGATCACGGAGTCGCTCCGACACGTCGAACACGGTGTAGGGGACGCTCGTGTCCGAGAGCTGGAACGCGAACACGGGCAGCTCGCTCCCGTCGGTGATCAGCGCGAACGGTCCGGCCTTGGCGACGGCGTCCGCGGTGTACCGGGCGACGTCGCGGCACTCCTGCTGGACCTTCTTGTACCCGTCGAAGCCGAGACGCAGGAAGTTGTAGTACTGCGCGACGACCTGGTTCCCCGGGACGCGAGAAGTTGAGCCCGAACGTCGGCATGTTGCCGCCGAGGTAGTTGACCTTGAACACCAGGTCGTCGGGCAGCGCATCGGGATCGCGCCAGATCGCCCAGCCGATGCCGGGGTACACGAGCCCGTACTTGTGCCCGGACGCGTTGATGGACTGCACCCGCGGCAGCCGGAAGTCCCACTCCAGATCCGGGTCGATGAACGGCGCCACGAAGCCACCCGACGCCCCGTCGACGTGCACCGGGACGTCGAGTCCGGTGTCGGCCTGCAGCTTGTCGAGCGCGGCGCAGATGTCGGCGATGGGCTCGTAGCTGCCGTCGAAGGTGGAGCCGAGCACGGCGACGACACCGATCGTGTTCTCGTCGCAGAGGCCGACCGCCTGCTCGGGGGTGAGGTGGTAGCTGTCGCCTTCCATCGGGGCGAGGCGGGCCTCGACGTCCCAGTAGCGGGCGAACTTCTCCCAGCACACCTGGACGTTCGCGCCCATGACCATGTTGGGGGTGTCGGTGGGCTTCCCCTTGGCCTTCTGACGATCGCGCCAGCGCCACTTCAGGGCCATGCCCGCGAGCATCGCGGCCTCGCTCGAGCCGGTCGTCGACGTCCCCGTCGCCTCGTCGGCGTCGGGCGAGTTCCAGAGCCGGCTCAACATGTTCACGCAGCGCATCTCGAGCTCGGCCGTGGCCGGGTACTCGTCCTTGTCGATCATGTTCTTGTCGAACGTGTCGGCCATGAGTCGGTTGGCCTGCGGATCCATCCAGGTGGTCACGAACGTTGCGAGGTTCAATCGCGAGTTCCCGTCGAGCATCAGCTCGTCGTGGATGTACTGATAGATGGTGTCGCCATCGGACTCGAAGTCGGGGATCGTGTGCCGCGGCGCGCGTCGTTCCTCGCCGGGGCGCGCGTACATGGGACTGAGCAGCAGCGGCTTCAGGTCGTCGACGAGCTTCTTGTGCAGGGCCACGGTCACTCCTCATGGGGCGGTCGAGACGACGCTACCCCCGGACCGACGACCGAAGTCGCGGTCCGGGGGCAGCAGTCGGGTACTTCGATGGATCGAGCTAGACGAGCATCTCGTCTTCCTTGCCGCAGTGCACGGCGATCCCGTAGATGATGAAGACGTCGATCAGGATCATCGTGAACGACCAGAACGTGTTGTGGTCCAAGTACGCCAGCTGGACGATCAGGTTCACGCTCACCACGAGGATCGCGACCACTCGGGCCCAGGTCGCGCCGCCGAGCATCGCGAACCCGGCGAGGATCAGGATGATCCCGAGGATCAGGACGACCCAGCCCCACGTCTTGATGTTCTGTGTCAGCGGCAGGGTCTCGAGCTTCCCGTTGGCGACACCCGCGATCGCGGACGACCGCGTCGAGCGCGACGAGCCCGTCGATGACGTTGAAGAACCCCACGATCATGAGCAGGATCCCGACGAAGGTCTTCCAGCCGTAGCTCGGCCTTCCAGCCATGTGCTTCTCCCCTTGTTTGGAGTATGGGTCTTGTTGGACTTGGGTTGGAACTCTGTTGGATTGCGGTTGGATCGGTTGGAGTATTGCGCGGCTCGCGCTCCCGCGCTCAGATCCCCGACAGGAGCCCGAGCTGCTCGATCAGGGAAACCTCGTCCCAGTACTGGCGGAACGACCGGATGCGGTCGTCATCGAACTCCGCAATGGTCACCCCCCGGAGGCGGCACCGTAGCCCGGTCGGTTCGATGACGAGGTCGTCGTCGATGACAAGGGGGCCGGAGTGCGTCGCGGTCGCCACCCACTCCACGCAGGCCCGGTCCCCGGAGACGTCGAGCGGAGCGAGCTCGAGCTCGATCTCGGAGAACGCCTCCTCGCGGTCCTCGAGTTCGACGGCGAGCTCCGCGGCCGAGGACACCGTGATCGATGGCGACCACGCTCGCACGTCCTCGGTGTAGAGATCCGCGATCACGCTGCTGTCGCCAACGATGCTCGCCTCGATCCCACGCACCAACACCGCCGCTCGAACCGCGTTCGAGGCCATCAGATGCCCAACGCCTTCGCCTTGGCCGCAGTGAACTCGTCGTCGGTCAGCGCGCCCGACGCGTGCAGCTGGGCGAGCCGCTCGACCTCACCGGCGGCGTCGGTCGGCGGGGTCGACGGGGGTGCCGGAGGTGGGCCCTGCGTCGCGGCGAACGCCGCCTGGGCCTGGTCGTTGACCTCGGCCTGGGCCTGGTTGCTCTTGCCCATGTGGTAGGCGGTGCCGGCGACGGCCGCGCCAGCCGCGAGCCGCATCAGCGGACGACGACGACGCATGAACAGACCCATGAGTGCTCCCCTCAGCCGCTGACGCTTGTGCCATCCAAGCGCTGCAAGGGACGCCACGCATCACCCCAGCGGGATGATTCTCCCGTCAGCGTTCGAGGATCCCCATCCGCTGCGCGTGTTCGACCGCAGCGGCACGGGAGCTGACCCCGAACTTCCGGTAGACCGCGATTGCCTGCGTCTTGACGGTGTTGCGCGAGACGAAGAGCTGGCCGGCGATCTCCCCGAAGCTGAGGTGCGTCGGCAACATACGCAACACGCGAAACTCGGCCGGTGTGAGCGCCACCGAGCTCCCGCCGACGAGTGACGCGGTGTCGTCGACCGTGCGTCGAACGGATGCGCAGCTCTCGGCCAGGCTGCCGGAGTCCGGATAGCGAGCGAGCAGACGGTCGGCCTCGTTGACCTCCGCACGCGCTGTAGCGAGGTCGCCCAGCATCAGGGCGACCCGGGCGAGCAGCACGCGCGCCTCGATCGCACCCCACGGTGCGACGCCGACGAAGCGATCGAGGAGAAAGGCGGAGTGCTTCGCCTGTTCCCGCGCTTCCGCGAAGTCGCCGTCGGCGGCCTGGAGCACTGCAGCCGCCGCGTACACCAGGACCATCGCGGGACGCTCCGAGAGCTGCTGCTCGTCGACGATCCCGAGGGCCCGGTCGACCAGCCGACGGGCCTCGCGGGGATCGCCCTCGGCCCACTCGAGCTGCGCCAGCTGCGCCAGCGCCTGCGCTGCGGTCGCGACAACCCACGGGAAGCTTCGCCGGACCGCCTCGTCCAGGAAGGTGCGAGCGCGCGCGGTGTCGCCCGACAGCAGCTGGGCCGAACCGGCGAGAAAGTGCGCCACCGCCTGGAACAGACTGTCGTCGACGAGCGTCGCGATCGACCGCTCCGCGTCTTCGCACATCTGGGTGATCCCGTCCTTGGCCACGAGGGCGGACAGGAGCGCGACCGCGGCAGGGAGCGGGGTCCCGTCGGGCAGCACGGTGGCAGGATCGAAGCGCTCCGCCGCGCCCAGCCATTGGTCCACGGCCGCGACGTCGCCCACCGTGAGCGATTCCCACGCCGAAGCGACTGCGAGCACCGGCGTGCGCGACCGCTGCTCGAGGTCGAAGTCGTCGAGCAGGCGGCTGACGGTCGCGGCCCGGCCGTCACCGAGGTACATCGGGGTGACCCGCCAGATGAGGCCGAGGACGCGGTCGAGATCCCCTGCGGCGCGTGCGTGGGCGATTGCGCTGTCCAGGTCACCGGCGCCTTCGCACCACGCACTCGCCCGCCGGGCCAGCCCACGCGCGCGTTCCGCGTCACGACGCCAGAGCTCCGAACAGAGCATCTCGGCAAAGAGATGGTGGTAGCGGTAGGTCTCGCCGACGTTGTCGAGCGGCACCACGAAGAGGTTCGAGCGGGCGAGCTGCTCCAGCCGCTCGGCCGAGCCGGTCGAGCCGGTGACCGCGTCGCACGCGCTCCCCGACAGCCGGTCGAGGATCGACGTCGCCAAGAGGAACTCGAGCGTCTCTGCGGGGAGCGCCTGGAGCACCTCGTCCCGGAGGTAGTCCGCGACGAGCCGCTCAGAGCCGCGGAACTGGGTCGCAGCAGCTGCAGGCGATTCGTGCTCCCGAACCGCGAGGGCGGCGAGGTACAGGCCGGCCGGCCACCCCTCGGCGCATGCCACCAGGTCGCGGGCCTGCCCCACGTCGATCTCGACGCCCGCAGCGTCCAGCAGCCTCACTCCCTCGTCTTCGGTCATCGCGAGGCTGGTCGCGTCGATCCGGTGCAGGTGCGCACTCGTCACGAGTCGGGCGATCGGGATCTCGGGCTCCGCGCGTCCCGCGAGCACCAGCAGGCAACCGTCCGGAACGTGCTCCACCACGGTCCGGAGGGCACCCAGGGCGCCGGCGCTCCGGAGCAGGTGGACGTCGTCGAGCACGAGGAGGTACGGCCCGCGCGCGAGGCGACGGCTCGGCCCAGCCGGGGCAGGCGAACCGACTCGAGATCCGCCTGCGAGCGGGTGAGTCCGGTGACGAGCTCGGGATCCAGCGGGTCGATCCGGTCGAGCGCAGCCGCGAGATACCTCAGGAGCACCGTGGGGTCGTCGTCACCCTCGGAGATCGACAGCCACCCGACTCGGCGGCCGTCCTCCTCGGCCCAACGCGCGAGCAGGCTCGTCTTGCCGTAGCCCGCCGGCGCGACCACGACCACCGTCGTGGTGGGCTCGCTGGTGAGCACACCGTCGAGGCGCCTCCGCGGCACCACACCGGGCCGCACGGTCGGTGCGCGCAGCTTCGTCTCGATCGGAACCGGTAATGCGGTCCCTGCCTCACCGCTCGCCGCCACGCCGCACACGATAACGAAGGCGGGATCCCCCGCCCGCCGCCACGGTCGAAAAGGACCGGCTCGGTCCGGAACGCGTCAGGCAGGAGGTGGATCGTCGGGGACCAGTCCGAGGTCACGCAGCTCCCGCTGCGATTTCCCGGCGAGCTTGCGGCCGAGCAGCGGTCGCCCGTCACTGTGCTGGTAGACGCCCTTGGGCTCGCGTGCCAGCGGCTCCTCCCAGCCCCGATAGAGCGCCAGGAGTCGGAACACGAAGGCCACGACGAACGCGATCCCCACCGCGGCCCACCCCTCGAGGCCGGCCTGGTCGCAGGCCACCCACAGGCCGGCGGCGAGCACGGCCGTCGCGACGAACCACTCGCCCTGGACGAACTGCTTCGGTGGCACGCCGGACGTGATGTCGATCAGATACCGGCCGGTCGTCGCCCCGACGACCCCGATGGCAAGTGCCGCGAGCAGCGGCAAGCCGGCACTGATCGCCGCGTAGGCGCCCATGATCGCGTACCACGGAAGCGAGAACGCCGTGGCGAACTGGAAGAGCCCCTCGCGGAAGAGCTGGCCCTTGCCGTACGCGAGGAGGTAGCCGACGACGCCGAACACGATGCACAGGGTGAGATAGGCCGGATTGGTGAACGCCGCCGGGACCTTGTTGAGAATGACATCGCGGGTCACGCCCCCGCCGATGCCGCCGAGCACTGCCATGAGCAGGATCCCGGTTCGCGTGAACCGCTTGTAGTGATCCGGCCGGCGCGCGAGCAGCGCGCCGTTGAGCGCGTTCGTCGACGCTGCGATCAGGTCGACCGAGGTGTAGCCCCCGGTGAGCTTCCAATCACCGAACGACACCCCGAGCAGTGGAACGTGCGGCAGCAGTTGAGTGAGCACAGCCTCTCCTTGCAGAGTTTGGACGCAATCGCTGCGACGCTAACCACGCGGTCCGCCGTGCGATTCACCCGGATGGGATGACCCGGTAGGAGCGAAAACCAGATACGGTCCCCGCCGATGGCCTGGATCCGCAGGGCGGCGGAGAAGCCCGAACGCCGACCGATCGACCTCGTGCGGCTCGTGGTCGGCGCGCTCGGGGTCCTCCTACTCGGGATGTGGGCCCAGACCCAGAGCACCGTCAACGCGAACCTGTTCGCGGTCGTCAACGACCTCGCGGGCAGCCTCGAGGGCGTCGCGAACTGGTGCTACGCGCTGGGGACGATCTGGGCCGTCCTCGCCGTGACCATCGTCACCGCGTTCATCGCCCGGCGCAGGCTGGTCGTGGCCGCCAGTGTGGCCCTGGCCGGCGCCGGGGCCTGGGCGATCGCGAACGGGCTCAACGACCTCCTCGGCGACCACTCGATCAAGGGGATCTCGATCCACCTGCGGGAGGGCACCGTCCCGACCTACCCGTCGGTGAACGTCGCGGTCGTGACCGCGCTCGCCCTCGCGCTCTCGCCCTACGTCGTGCGGCTCGTCCGGCGGGTGTTCTTCCTGTTCATCGTGCTCGAGACCTTGACCGTCATGTACCTCGGGACCGCGCTCCCGTCGGACGCCCTCGGTGGCATCTTCCTCGGCGTCGCCGTCGCCGGGCTCGTCCTGGCGATCTTCGGCGCACCGGGTGGGCGTCCGTCGATCGACGAGGTGCGCGAAGCGCTGGGTGAGCTCGGCCTCGACGCCAAGAGCGTGCAGATCTCCGAGGAGCAGGTTGCGCGGGCCTCGACGATGGACGCCGTCCTCGGATCCGGCGAGCACGTCCGGGTCCAGGCGTTCGGGCGCGATCAGCGCGACGGGCAGTTCGCGGCTCGCCTCTGGCACTGGATCATGTACCGGGAGCCCGGCGAGACCCTGCTCGGGACGCGCGCCCAGCAGGTGGAGCACATCGGGTTCGCGATGGTGCTCGCGGAGCGAGCGGGGGTGCCCGCGGTTCGCTTGCTCAAGACAGGCGTCGCCGGCGCGGACTCGGCGATGCTCGTCACGACGCTCGCTGATGGTCGGGCGCTCGCCACGATCGACCCCGACCAGGTCTCCGACGCAATGGTCCGTGCGGCCTGGAAGCCGGTGCTCCAGCTCCACGAGGCCGGGGTGATCCACGGGAACCTCGACGCGGAGCACCTCATCGTCGACCAGAAGGGCAAGGTCGCCCTCGCCGACTTCACGTCCTCCGACGCAGGCTCCGAGCAGTACTGGTTCGACCGCGACCTCGCAGCCGTGCTGGTCACGACGGCCCAGATCGTCGGAAACGAACGCGCGATCAAGGTCGCGGTCAAGACCCTCGGTGAGGAGCGGGTCACCGAGATCATCCCGGTCGTGCAACCGGCCGCGCTGCCCAACAGCATCACCAAGGGTCAGAAGCACCTCGCGAAGGCGCTCAAGGGGCTGCGCGGCGAGCTCGCGGCCGCCGTCGGGGCGGAAGACGTCCCACCGCTCAAGGTTCAGCGCCTCAGCCTGGTGAACATCGGGATGCTCGCGGGGATCCTCTTCGCCCTCGCGATCGCGATCCCCGAGCTCCAGGGCATCGACTTCGCGTCGGTCCAGTCCGAGTTCGAGAACGCGATCTGGGGCTACGCCGTCGTCGCGCTCATGCTCTACCCGTTCGTCACCATGTCCTGGACGTTCGCGCTCATGGGCGCCGTCAACAAAGACCTCCCGTTCGTCCCGACGTACCTCACCCAGCTCGCGTGCACCTTCCTCAACCTCATCACGCCCAACGGGATCGGCGGGACCGCGCTCCAGCTCGACTACCTCCACAAAGAGGGCGTACCGATCGCCTCCGGGGGCAGCGCGATGGTGCTGAGCACCAGCGTCGGCGGTGCGATGCAGATGATCCTGTTCGTCATCGCGGCGAGCGTGACCGGGACGTCCTTCGACCTCAGCAGCTCGAGCGGGAGCACGAGCCTGTTCGTGATTGCCATCGTCGGAGCACTGGTCGGGATCGTTCTCTTCATCCCGAAGATCCGCGACAAGGTCGTCCCCGC
Organism: uncultured Acidimicrobiia bacterium; assembly: GCA_963720675.1. Classification (GTDB taxonomy): domain Bacteria; phylum Actinomycetota; class Acidimicrobiia; order IMCC26256; family PALSA-555; genus JALHSW01. Next base: position 1,993,100 of record CAVRGH010000010.1, read on the forward strand.
CGTGAAGAAGGCGGCCAGCGACATCTGGGCCGTGCTGCGCAACCCGAAGAAGGCGCTCTTGCTCTTCGGGGGCGACACGATGGGCAACCTGCTCTACCCGGCGATCCTCGGGCTCTGCCTCCTCGCGTTCGGGCAGTCGCTGCCGTTCGCCGAGCTGATGGTGGTACAGATCGGTGCCGGGATGCTCGGAGGAGCGGCCCCGGTGCCTGGTGGCATCGGCGTGACCGAGGCAGCGCTCACGTCGCTGCTCACCGGCTTCGGGATCCCCGCAGTCCCTGCGCTGGCCGCGGTGCTGCTCTTCCGCTTCATCACGTTCCTGATCCCACCGGTAGCGGGATTCTTCACCCTGCGGTGGCTGCGCGCACGGGGCTACGCGTAGGCGGACGCGCTCAGAAGGCTCCGGGATCGGCGCCGTCGACTCCGATGCTGTCGGCCACCGACGGCGTGAAGTTCGACATGGTGGCTGCGGTCCGGACGAACGCGAGGTGCGTGAACGCCTGGGGGGTGTTCCCGAGCTGGCGCTTGGCCGCCGGGTCGTACTCCTCGCTGAAGATCCCGACGTCGTTCGCGATGCCCGTGAGCTTGTCGAAGAGCGTCCGCGCGTCATCCGTCCGGCCCTGCAGCACATAGTTGCTCACGAGCCAGAACGAGCACGGCAGGAACGCTCCCTCGCCCGGCGGCAGACCGTCGTCCCCGGTCTCGCTCCGATACCGCAGGACGAAGCCGTCCTGCATGAGCTCGCGCTCGATCGCGGCGACGGTGCCGACCATGCGCTCGTCGGTCGCGGGGAGGAATCCAGTCGCCGGGATCTGGAGCAGTGCCGCGTCGAGATGCTTCGACCCGTACGACTGCACGAACGAACGCTTGTCGGGGTCGTATCCCTCGGACAGCACCTGCGCGTGGATCTCGTGCTGTGACTGCTTCCAGCGGTCGACCGGCCCGGGCAACCCGAGCCGCTCGGCCGAGAGGATCGCGCTCGTGAAGCCCAGCCATGCCATCACCTTCGAGTGCACGAAATGCTGGCGCTCGCCACGCATCTCCCAGAGCCCATCGTCGGGATGCTGCCAAGCCCCTTCGAGGTAGTCGAGGATCGCGACCTCGAGCTTCCACGCCTCGTCCGCGTCGCCGGCCGCGCCCGCGACTCGCGGCGCGACACCGCGCATCAGCGACAACGAAGCGAGCGTCTCACCGAACACGTCGAGCTGGAACTGGCCACTGGCCGCGTTGCCGACCCGAACCGGCGCTGAGCCCTCGTAGCCGGGCAGCCACGGCAGCTCGTACTCGTCGAGGCGGCGCTCGCCCGCGATGCCGTACATGATCTGCAGCTTCGACGGCTCACCCGCGGCAGCGCGCAACAACCAGTCACGCCAGGCCAGCGCCTCCTCGTGGTAGCCGCCGGTCATCAGCGCGAAGAGCGTGAGCACCGAGTCGCGGAGCCAGCAGAACCGGTAGTCCCAGTTGCGCACGCTACCGATCCACTCCGGGAGCGAGGTCGTCGGCGCCGCGACGATCCCGCCGGTCGGCGCATAGGTGAGCGCCTTCAGTGTGATGAGCGAGCGCATGACGAGATCACGCGCCTCGCCCGCGTAGGTGCACTGCTTCGACCATTTCCGCCACCACGTCTCGGTGCGCTTGACCGCGTTCACCGCGTTGTACTCACGCGGTGAGTGCTCGTGCGACGGGTACCACGCGAGCGTGAACGGCACCTTGTCGCCGGGACCGACGACGAAGTCGGCCACGGTCGACGGACCGGCACCGCTCGTGTCCACGGGCGTGGACAGCACCATGCAGTCGGGCCCGGCCGTCGCGTGCATGCGTCCCTCCCGATCGGTCACCCACGGCAGGTTCTGGCCGTAGTCGAACCGCATGCGGAGGTCCATGTGGATCGGGACCCGACCCGACACCCCCTCGACCACCCGAACGAGATCGACGGTCTGCTTACGGATCGGCATGCAGTCGATGATCCGCACGACCCCGTCGTCGGTGTGGAACGTCGTCTCGAGGACCAGCGTGTCGCCCCGGTACCGGCGCTCGATGCTTTGGATGCCACCCGCCGGCGCGACCAGCCAGCGCCCGTGGTCAACCGTCCCGAGCAGCGCGGCAAACACCGCGTCGGAGTCGAACCGGGGCGCGCAGAGCCAGTCGATCGAGCCGTTCCGGGCGACCAACGCCGCGGTCTGGGTGTCGCCGATGATCGCGTAGTCCTCGATCGGGCTGGGCATGTGCAGACTCCTGCCGGTGGGTTCCGCCGGTTCCGACGGCGCTGCGCCGCAGGCCTCCGGCGCACGTTGGCGAACGCTAACGCCGTAGTGTTCTCCAGACGAGGTTTGCCGGCGAGGGAGCAGGATGGACATCGAGGAGTTCTACGACCAGGACCCGAAGCGCCGGGCATCCGAAGAGGTCGAGTACGGCACCGACTGGACCGACGCCAACGGGAACCGCGTCGAGCTGTCGTGGATCGAGGACACCGGCGAGCTCTACCTGATGGCCGAGCCGGTCGAGCCCATGGGCTCCGACGGCCTCGGTGACCTCTACGTGCAGAACATGCCGACGGAAGCCGTGACCGTCGAGATCCTCGGTACGTTCCCGTCGCGCGAGGACCTCGAGGCGAAGCTCGAGGGCTGGGAAGCCGCGATGGCGCAGAAGAACAGCCTCGAGTGGGTGCGTTCCCGAGCCAGGTGACGCGCCCCGGACGGACGAGGGCGAACGTGCACCGAACCCGGCGGTCGTGGACGAGCGTGATCGTGCTCGTGTTCGGACTCGCGATCACCCTAGGTCCGGGCGTCGCCGGGGCCTCGGAGCGGGGTCGGACGGGTCGCGTTCGCGACGCCGAGCGTCAGCGGACCGATCACGACCGGCAACGGAATCTCGCTCGTCGCTCCGTCGACCGACCTGCTCGCCGCCAACGGGTACGTCGCCGAGGAGTACTTCTTCGACGGCTCCGCAACGGCGTACGAACCGGCGAAGCCACTCACCCCGGACGGGAGGTGGCGGCTCGAGGCGAGCGGCACTGCGCCGTACGAGAGCCGCATGGTCGTGTACCGACCCGCGAACGCCGCCGACTTCAACGGAACGGTGTACGTCGAGTGGCTCAACGTGACGTCGGGGTTCGAGACACCGGCGGTCTACAACCTCGTGCACAACGAGGTGCTTCGCGAGGGCGCGGCGTGGATCAGCGTCTCGGCCCAGGCCGGAGGGATCCAGGGCGAAGACACGATCATCGACGTCGCCGGCGCGCCACCCGGCGGGGTCAAGAAGACGGATCCCGTGCGGTACGGCCCACTGACCCATCCCGGGGACCTCTACTCGTTCGACATCTTCTCGCAGGCCGGTCTCGCCGCCGCGGGCGACGCCAAGGGAGTCGATCCCCTCGACGGCCTGCGCCCGGAGCGCGTGATCGCGGTCGGGAAGTCCCAAGCGGCCTTCCGCCTCGTGAGCTACCTCGACGGCGTGCAGCCGCAGGCCGGCATCTACGACGGCTTCCTGGTCGCGAGCCGGCACCGCTCCGGCGCGCCCCTCGGCCCAACCGCGTTCGGGCTCCCCGACGACACGGTGCCGGAAACCGCACGGATCCGCACCGACGGAGACATCCCCGTGCTCGTCGTCCAGACCGAGACCGACCTCGAGGGCTTCCAGTCGGCGCGGGCTCGACAACCCGACTCCAAGACGCTTCGTCTCTGGGAGATCGCCGGCTCCGCGCACGCCGACACCTACTCGGGGGCGATCGGGTTCTCCGACACCGGCGACGGCACCGCCGAGCAGCACATCCTCGACCCGGCGAACGCCGACGGCGGTGCGCTCGGCTGCTCCCAGCCGGTCAACTCCGGTCCGACCTTCGCGGTCCTGAGCGCCGCGCTGGCGCACCTCGACGGTTGGGTGGAGAACGGCACCGCGCCACCGAAGGCCCCGCGCATCGAGACCACCGGCACCGCCAAGCCGAAGATCGTCCGCGACGCACACGGCAACGCCGTCGGCGGGATCCGCACGCCGCTCGTCGATGTCCCGCTCGCCGCGCTCACCGGAGACGCGAACGACGGTTCGGTGCTGTGCTCCCTCTTCGGGCGCACCGCGCCGTTCGACGCCGCGACCCTCGCGACGCTGTACCCGACGCAGGCCGACTACGTGCAGGCATTCGATCGGGCCGCGGACCGCACCACGAAGGCGGGCTTCTGGCTGCGGCCCGAGGCCGACAACTTCAAGGCTGCTGCCGCGCGGCTGCGCGTCGGGGCTGAGCTTCAGGGGTGAACCCCGCGGTCCACATCGTCCTGTACGGGCTCGTGGCCGCGACGAGCCCGCTCGCGCTCGGAGCGACGATCATCGTGCTCACCAGCGGACGCGGCCGCCTCAACGGCACCGCGTTCGCGATCGGCGTGCTGATCGGGCAGACGTTCGTCGTCGTGCTCCTCGCCGTGCTCGGCGCCGCCTGGGTGCCGGCCGGCGACTCCGCCACCACCTTCCGCTCGGTCCTCGACCTGCTCCTCGGCACCGCGCTGCTCGTCGGCGGGCGCCGCGTCCTCCGCCTCCCGGCGCCCGTTCCCCACGCACCCGGTCCGCGGACCGCCGCACTGCAGGCGCGCCTCGAGGGGCTCGGTCCCGTGAGCGCACTCGGGACCGGGACGCTGCTGGGGATCGGCGGCCCCAAGCGTCTCGGACTCGCCCTCCTCGCCGCGAGCACGGTTGCTGCGGCCGACGCCTCACGCAACGCGGAGCTGACGCTCGCCGTGATGTACATCCTGCTGGCGACCGTCCTCGTCTGGGCGCCGGTGGCGCTCTACCTGGTCCTCGCCGACCGCGCGACCGACTGGCTGCAACGGCGCCAGGACTGGGTGCGCGCGCACCAGCGTCCGATCGTCGGATACTCGTCGTTCACGCTCGGCGCGATCCTGATCGTCGGCGGGATCCTCCAGGCGCTCGAAGCCTGAGCCCGGTCACCCTTCGGCACCCGCTCGACCCGTCAGCCGAGGAGCAAGGGCGGGCCGCTTCACCCTCACCGGATGATGCGCGCCGCTCGCGTGGCTCGTATCCTGCGCCTCGGAACCGACAGTGGGCCGCTGCCGGACATGCCGACCACAGCCGTCTCGCAGGCATCACGAGGAGCGACGAATGCCGACGCCGAATTTCCAGGGCAAGATCGAGCTCGACATCCGCGACTCGACACCTGACTGGACGCCGTACCTCGCACCGACAGCCCCGGAGGGTGCTCCCAACGTCCTGTTCATCGCGTGGGACGACCTCGGGTACACGACGATGGACATGTTCGGCGGGCCGGTCGACACCCCCAACATGCGCCGCATCGCCGAACGCGGGGTGACGTTCTCCAACTTCCACACGACCGCGCTCTGCTCACCGACCCGCGCCTCACTGCTCACCGGTCGCAACGCCACGAGCAACGGCATGGCCACCATCGCGGAGTTCGCTTCCGGTTTCCCGGGGATCTCCACCCGAATCCCGTTCGAGAACGGGTTCATCTCCGAGGTCCTCGCCGAGCAGGGCTACAACACCTACTGCGTCGGCAAGTGGCACCTGACCCCCGGCGAGGAGTGCAACCTCGCCGCGTACAAGGGTCGCTGGCCCCTCGGGCGCGGCTTCGAACGCTTCTACGGCTGGCTCGGCGGCGAGACGAACTCGTGGTACCCGGACCTCGTCCACGACAACCACCAGATCGACCCGCCCAGTACACCCGAGGACGGGTACCACCTCGCGGACGATCTCGCCGAGAAGGCCGTCGAGTACATCCGCGACGCCAAGGTCATCAACCCCGACAAGCCGTTCTTCATGTACTTCGCGCCCCAAGCCGGACACGCTCCGCACCACGTCCCGCTCGAGTGGGCCGACAAGTACAAGGGCACCTTCGACGCGGGCTACGAGGCGATCCGCGACGGCATCCTGGCCCGGCAGAAGGAGCTCGGGCTGCTGCCGGGCGACACCGAGCTCTCCCCGATCAACCCCCACGGAGAGCCCGAGCGGACCGGACCCGACGGGCAGGCCTGGCCGCCGCTCGACACCGTTCGGCCGTGGGACTCGCTCACCGCCGACGAGCAGCGGCTGTTCGCGCGGATGGCCGAGGTCTTCGCGGGGTACATCTCCTACTACGACGACCGCATCGGCCGCATCCTCGACTACCTCGAGGAATCGGGCCAGATCGACAACACGTTGATCGTCGTCATCTCCGACAACGGCGCGAGCGGTGAGGGGGGCCCGAGCGGCACGTTCAACGAGTGGGAGTTCTTCAACGGGGTGCCGTCAACGACCGAGCGCACCCTGCCGCACATCGACGAGCTCGGCACGCCGAAGTCCTACAACCACTACAACACCGGATGGGCGTGGGCGTTCGACACCCCGTTCCCTTACTGGAAGCGATGGGCCGGCTACGAGGGCGGCGTCGCCGACATGATGCTGGTGTCGTGGCCCGCGAAGGTGCCGGCGTCGAAGGAGATCCGGCACCAGTACGTGCACGCGGTCGACATCGTGCCCACGGTCTACGACCTCCTCGGCATCGAGCCGCCCGAGGTCATCAAGGGGTACACGCAGAGCGCGGTCGAGGGTGAGACGTTCGCCGCCGCGCTGACCGACGTCAAGGCGCCGGCCAAGCGCACGCAGTTCTACACGATGCTCGGGAACCGCTCGATCTACCACGAGGGTTGGCTCGCGACGACAGTGCACCCACCGCTCTCCGGATGGGGGAAGTTCGAGACCGACGAGTGGGAGCTCTTCGACCTCGAGCACGATCGGTCACAGACGAACAACCTCGCGACCCAGGAACCCGAGCGCCTCGAACTGCTCAAGAGCCTGTGGTTCTATTACGCGGGCGTGTACAACGGTCTCCCGCTCGATGACCGGTCTGCGCTCGAGCAGGTCCTCGCCGAGCGACCGAAGGGCGGACCCGACCGGACGCGCTACACGTACTACCCCGACATTGCAGACGTGCCGGAGTCCGCCGGTGTGTCGATCAACGGCCGCTCGTACACCATCGCTGCGTCGGTGCAGCTCGACTCGGCCGATGCCGAAGGCGTGCTCTACGCGCACGGCGGCGTCGCGGGCGGTCACAGCCTGTACGTGAAGGACCAGAAGCTGCGCTACACGTTCAACTGGCTCGGCAGCCAGTTCCAGGAGATCGTCGCCGACCGGGCGATCACAGCTGGGCCACACACGTTCGTCGTCGCATTCGCCGCGGACGGCCCGAGCGCTGACCCGGCCATGCCGGGCTTCAGCGGCACGGCGACGCTCTTCGTCGACGACGACGCCGTGGGCTCGGGACCCGTCACGACCCAACCAGGAGCCTTCTGCCTCATCGGCGATGGCATCTGCATCGGGCGCGACAGCGCGTCTCCAGTGACACCCGATTACACCGCGCCCTTCCGGTTCACCGGGGGGACGATCGACAAGGTGATCGTCGACGTGTCGGGGGAGAAGTTCGTCGACCCGGAGAAGACGGTCGCGGCCTGGTTCTCCAAGGACTGATCGCAGCGCACCGCGCACGAAGGTCGATCCTGTTCAGCCCCGCTTCGGGCACCAAGCGCTATTCGATCAGTCGGGCCGAGAAGTTCGCCGAACGCTTTTTCGCGTGCGTCGATCCACGCGAGCTCAACGTGTACGGCGAACCCGACACGCCGACGCGCGATGCGATCGCGGGATTCGGCCCGGTCCACCTACGTCTCTGGGCTGGCTTCGCTCGGTTCTCGTAGCACGCTCCCCGCTCCCGGCTCGCGCCTGGCGACGACCCGCGTCTCATCGCCAGCATCGGAAGGCGTTCGACCACGAGAACCCGCCACGACTGGCGATCCCCCCGCGTACCCATGTGACATGTTCCTGTCGGGCGGGGGCCACGGTTCACCCCATCGGGAGGATGCAGACCTGATGACCGGTGGGGAAGACTGTCGCCGAGCCGGTGGCGCCGGACGCCCGATGGAGGAGTGCGAGATGACCCTGGACGGAAAGGTGGCAATCGTCACCGGAGGCAACACCGGCATCGGGAAGTCCATCGTGCTCGCGCTCGCCAACGACGGCGCGAACGTCGTCATCGACTACGTCGCCAATCCGCAAGCCACCGAGGACCTCGAGCAACAGGTCGCGGCGCTGGGCGAGAAGGCGATCGGCGTGGAGGCCGACGTCAGCAAGGTCGCCGACCTCCAGACACTGGTCGACACCGCGGTGAAGCAGTTCGGGCGCCTCGACATCATGGTGAACAATGCGGGCGTCGAGACCCGCACCTCCGTGCTCGACACGACCGAGGCGCAGTACGAGAAGGTGCTCGAGATCAACCTGAAGAGCGCGTTCTTCGGCACGCAGCTCGCGGCCAAGCAGATGATCAGTCAGGGCGGCGGCGGCCGGATCATCAACATCACCTCGGTCCACGAAGACTGGCCGATGCCGGGGAACACGCCGTACTGCCTCTCCAAGGGCGGAGTCCGGATGCTGACCCGAACCGCGGGCGTGGAGCTCGGTCCCCACGGCATCACCGTGGTCGGCGTCGGACCGGGTGCAGTGGCCACGCCGATCAACACCTCCACCATGAACGATCCCGCGAAGATGAAGACCCTCGACGCCGCGATCCCGCTCGGACGCATGGCCGAGCCCGCCGAGATGGGCAGCGTGGTCGCGTTCCTCGCCGGCGACGGTGCGAGCTACATCACGGCGACGACGGTGTTCGCCGACGGGGGCATCATGCACAGCAGCCCGGGGCTCTAGCTCCGTGGGCCGTGCCGAGCGAAGGGCGACGACGGTGGTGATCGTCGGCGGGGGCTTTGCCGGTGTCGCGTGCGCGAAGCACCTCGCCAAGCACAAGGTCTCGGTGACGCTCGTCGACCGCCACAACTACAACCAGTTCCAGCCCTTGCTGTACCAGGTGGCCTCGGCCCAAGTGAACCCCACCGACGTGGCCCGACCGTTGCGGACCATCTTCCGCAAGCACAAGAGCGTCACCGTCAAGGTCGCCGACGTCTCCTCGGTCGACCCCGCCACCAGAACCGTCACGAGTGCGGACGGCATCGACTTCTCGGGTGACCACCTGGTCTTGGCGATGGGCGGCGAGGCCAACTTCTTCGGCACCCCCGGGGCCCAGGAGCACGCGTTCCCGCTCTACGCGCTCGACGACGCCGAGCGCCTCCGGTCACGCGCCCTCACCGTGCTCGAGGCCGCGTACCGGAACCCGAAGCTGGTCGATCAGGGAGCCCTCAACTTCGTGATCGTCGGTGCGGGCGCAACCGGCGTCGAGACCGCCGGCGCGCTCGCCGACGTGCTCAACCGGTTGGTCCCGAAGCGAGTGGGCGATGTGGGGATCGGGGCAGCCCAGATCTTCGTGATCGACCCGGGATCGGTCGTCCTCGCCCCGTTCTCCGACCGCGTACACGTCTACGCCCGGAAGGCGCTCGAAGACCGCCACGTCAAGCTCGAGCTCGGCGTGAAGGTCGACGAGGTGCGGGCGGACCGGGTCCTGCTCTCCGATGGCCGCGAGATCCTCACCCGGACCGTGGTCTGGGCGGGCGGGATCCAGGCCGCGCAGCTCGCGTCTCGTTCCGGGATCGAAGCGGGCCACGGTGGACGGATCGGCGTGCAGCCCGATCTCACCGTCGAGGCGTTTCCGGGCGTGTACGCGCTCGGCGACGTCGCGAACACGCCGGGGCCCGACGGAAAGCCGTACCCGCAGCTCGGATCGGTGGCCTTGCAAGCGGGCAAGTGCGCAGCGCAGAACATCCTCGCCGACATCGACGGCAAACCCAGGTCCCCGTTCTCGTACCGTGACAAGGGAATCATGGCGATGATCGGGCGCAATGCCGCGGTCGCCGAGGTCGGGCCGCGGCACCGCGAGCTGCACGGCCTGCTCGCCTACGTCTCATGGCTCGGAGTCCACGCCGCGCTCCTGAGCGGCTTCCGAGAGCGCATCAACGCAATCGCCTCGTGGGTCTGGGACTACCTGTTCAGCACGCGCGCTTCCGCGATCATCGATCGACCCGAAGCCGCGGCCATCGAGTGGGACGAGTGAAGAGCGTGGCCACGGGAGTCAGCGCGGCCGAGCGGCGCTTCCGGGGCGAGCCCGCCGTGCAGCTCACCGCAGGTCCACTGTCCGCCGTCTTCACGCCGGCGATCGGCATGACCGGTGTCTCGTTGCGGCACCGTGCGGGCGAACACCTCGCCCTCCCCGGCGGTCTCGACGCGTTGCGAGCCGGCCGCACCGGCGGCCTCCCGCTGCTCGCACCCTGGGCGAACCGCCTTTCGCAATGGAGATACCGAGCCGCAGGGGTCTCGGTCGATCTCCGGGGCCAACCATTGGGGGTCGACGACAACGGACTCCCGATCCACGGCCTCCTCGTCGGGAAGCCGGGCTGGACCGTCGATCGGCTTGCGACCCGCGGCGACACCGCGCAGGTGCGCGCTTCCATCGGCGTCGACGCCCCCGCGTTCCCGTTCCCTCACCGCATCGAGGTCGCCGCGGTCGCGAGTGAGTCGCAGCTGCGGGTCGACACCACCGTGATACCGACGGGCCGCCGGTCGGTACCGATCGCGTTCGGATGGCACCCGTACCTCCGACTTCCCGGCGCGCCGCGCCGACGGTGGCGTCTGCGCCTTCCCGCGCGGCAGCACCTCGCCCTCGATCCCCGCGGAATCCCCACCGGCGACCGAACCCCTGAACGATCCGAGGCCGACCCGATCGGGGATCGCACGTTCGACGACGGATACGAGCTGGGTCGCGACCGACGGCTCGTGCTCGAGCACGACGGGCGCTCCGTCGAGATGCGTTGCGGTGCCCGCTACCCGTTCGCCCAGGTGTGGGTCCCCGCCGGAGAACCGTTTGCCGCGCTCGAGCCCATGGCCGCGATCACCAACGCGCTCGTCGATCGCAAGGCCCCCGTGGTCGCGCCCGGCGAGCGCTTCAGGGCCACCTTCACGTTGAGGTTCGGACCCTGACGCGGGACCATTCACCCCACGGAGCCGCACCCGACTCTGACCCCCCCCCCGACCGCCGGACAGGAGCACCAATGTCGACCCCCATCGAGGACTACGCGATCATCGGCGACACCAGAACGGTCGCGGCCGTTGCCCGAGACGGTTCCATCGACTGGTGGTGTGTCCCCCGCATCGACTCGGGCGCGGTGTTCGCCGCGCTGCTCGGCGAGCCGAAACACGGACGCTGGTCCATCGCCCCGAAGGACTCGCCCAAGGCCACGCGTCGGAAGTACGCCGGGGATTCCCTGATCCTCGAGACCGAGTTCGACACCGCGTCGGGCACGGCGAAGGTGACCGACTTCATGTCCCCGGTCGTCGAGCACCCGACGATCTTCCGGATCGTCGAGTGTCTCTCGGGTTCCGTGACGATGGCGACCGAGCTGATCGCAAGGTTCGACTACGGGTCGATCGCGCCATGGGCGGCGGCCACCGGAGACGGGCTGACCCTCGTGGCCGGGAACGACGCCCTTCGGTTCCACAGCCCAGTGCCACTCCTGGGCAACGACCTCACCACCACCGCGGAGTTCACGATGCGCGAAGGGCAACGCCACAGTTTCTCCCTCGCCTGGTACTCGGCCCTCGACGATCCGCCGCCACCACTCGATGCGCCCGCAGCGCGCCGCGCCACCGAGCAGTACTGGACTGAGTGGATGGAGCGGTGCACCTACGCCGGGGAGTGGCGCGACGACGTCGTTCGCTCGCTGATCACGGTGAAGGCGCTCCAGTACTCGCCGACGGGTGCGGTGTGCGCAGCGGCGACGACGTCGCTGCCGGAGCAGCTCGGTGGCGTGAGGAACTGGGACTATCGCTTCTCCTGGCTGCGCGACTCCTCGCTCACGCTCCAGGCGCTGCTGCTCTGCGGCTACGTCGACGAGGCCGCGGCATGGCAACGCTGGCTCCAGCGAGCCGTCGCCGGCGATCCCGGCGACTTCCAGATCATGTACGGCGTCGGCGGTGAGCGCCGACTGACCGAGGTCGAGCTCGACTGGCTCCCGGGCTACGACGACTCGAAGCCGGTGCGCATCGGCAACGAGGCGAGCGAGCAGTTCCAGCTCGACGTGTTCGGCGAGATCGCCGATGCCGGCCTCACCGGGGTCGAGGCGGCCCTCGGCGACGAGGGGCACCTCCCCGCGCACCATCCACAGGCCGGCGAGCTCCTCCCGGCGATGATGGAGCACCTCGAGAAGGTGTGGCAGCTCCCCGACGACGGCATCTGGGAGATCCGCGGCCCCCAACGCCACTTCACCCAGTCGAAGGTGATGGCGTGGGTCGCGTTCGACCGCGCCGCCAAGATCGCGGAGAAGCTCGGCCACACCCACCTGCCGATCGACCGGTGGCGGAAGCTGGCCGATCAGGTGAAGGCCGAGGTCTGCGAGAAGGGGTTCGACGAGAAGAAGAACACCTTCGTGCAGTACTACGGCGCCGATCAGCTCGACTCCAGCCTGCTCATGCTGGCCCGGGTCGGCTTCCTGCCCCCGACCGACCCGCGGATCGTCGGGACGGTCGAGGCGGTCCAACGCGAGCTGATGGTCGACGGCTTCGTGCTGCGCTACCCGACCTCCGACGGAGACGGCGTCGACGGACTCCCGGCGGGGGAAGGCACGTTCCTGTTGACGACGTTCTGGCTGGTCGACAACCTCGCGCTGATCGGTCGGGTGGACGAGGCGAGGGAGCTCTTCGAGCGACTGCGCAACCTGCAGAACGACGTCGGGATCTTCTCCGAAGAGTACGACCCCGCCACCAAGCGAATGATCGGCAACTTCCCGCAGGCGTTCTCGCACCTCGGGTTCATCGTGTCGGCCTCTCACCTCTCGGCGGCACAACCGTCGCCGCTCGATACCCGCGTCGCCTCGAAGGGATGACCATGCAAACGGACCAGTACGACATCGTGATCATCGGGAGTGGGGCGGGAGGAGGCACCCTGGCGTGGAAGCTGGCGCCCACGGGGAAGCGCATCCTGCTCCTCGAACGGGGCGACTACCTCCCACGCGAGCGCGACAACTGGGAGACCGAGGCGGTGTTCCTCAGCAGCAAGTACACGACCAACGAGACGTGGGTCGACGCCGACGGCGACGACTTCACGCCCGAGCAGAACTACTACGTCGGTGGCAACACCAAGTTCTACGGCGCCGCGCTCTTCCGCCTTCGCGCCGAAGACTTCGGTGTCGTCACGCATCACGGGGGAGAGTCGCCGGCTTGGCCGCTCGGTTACCAGGACTTCGAACCCTGGTACGCCGATGCCGAAGCGCTCTACATGGTGCACGGAAAGGCCGGTGAGGACCCGACCGACGGCCCGCGGAGCAGCGAGTACCCGTACCCGGAGGTCAAGCACGAGCCGCGCATCCAGCAGCTCAGCGATGACCTGGAGAAGCTCGGGCTCCATCCGTCGCACCTCCCGATCGGGGTGATGCTCGACCAGGACGAGCACGGCGACGCGCTCCACACGAGCACCTGCATCCGATGTGATCGCGTCGACGGGTTCCCCTGTCTGGTGAACGGAAAGGCCGATGCCCAGACGGTGGCCGTCGACCCGGCACTCGAGCACCCGAACCTCGAGCTGGTGCGCAACGCCAAGGTGGAACGGCTCGAGACCGACGCGACCGGCCGGTCGGTCACCGCAGTCGTCGCGACCCTCGCCGACGGCTCCGAGGCCCGCTTCTCGGGTGACATCGTGGTGGTGGCGTGCGGCGCGCTGAACTCCGCGTTGCTGCTCCTCAAGTCGGCGAACGACGCGCATCCCAGTGGGCTCGCCAACGCGTCGGACCAGGTGGGGCGCAACTACATGCGTCACAACAACGTGGCGATGATGGCGCTGTCGAAGGAGCCGAACCCGACGCGGTTCCAGAAGACGTTGGCGCTCAACGACTGGTATCTCAAGGGCGAGGACACCGACTATCCCTGGGGCGGCATCCAGATGCTCGGCAAGTCCGACGGTGAGCAGCTCAAGGGCAAGGCGCCGCGCTTCCTCGCCTGGGCCGCCCGGATGACGCCGAACCGTCCGGTGCAGATGCTGGCGCACCACAGCGTCGACTTCTGGCTGTCGTCGGAGGATCTCCCGCATCCCGACAACCGGCTCACCGTCGACAAGGACGGGAAGGTGAAGCTCGCGCTCGTCGAGACGAACCCCGAGGGCTTGAAGCGACTCCGGAAGAAGTTCGAGTCGATGCTCACCGACCTCGGGATGCACGAGGGGCTGACGGAACGCAACCTGTACCTGCACGAGGCGATGGACATCTCGGCCACGGCTCATCAGGCAGGCACCGTCCGCTTCGGTACCGACGAGTCGACCTCGGTGCTCGACGTCGACTGTCGCGCCCACGGCCTCGACAACCTCTACGTCGTCGACTCGAGCTTCTTCCCGTCGATCGGGGCGGTGAACCCGACGCTCACGATCATCGCCAACGCGTTGCGGGTGGGCCAACACCTCACCGAACGCCTGGGCTGATCGGCTCGTAGCGTGCCGGAGGGGGTACACAGCGGGGCCCGCGCGCCCGGAGCGTCGGAGGTGCGTGTCGTGTACCTCGCCGGGGTGGTGCAGGGCATCGCACTCGTCACGTTCCCTGCCGCGAGCTCGATCTTCACCAGCCCTTCGGAATACGGGCTCTCGAGCTCCGAGTACGGCGCGATGTTCCTCCCGCAGGCCATCACGGCGATCACGTTCTCACTGCTCGGGGCCGGGTTGTCGCGCCGTGTCACGACGCGGACCTTGTACCTGCTCGGGCTCGCCGCCAACCTCGTGGCGATGGCGTTGCTCATCACGAGCACGTTGTTCACGAACGACGAAGCGGTCGCGTACCCGATCCTGCTGCTCGCGACTGCGAGCCTTGGTGTCGGGTTCGGCCTCACGGTCCCCGCGATCAACACGCTCACCGCCGCGTTCCACCCCGACAACGTCGACTCCTCTGTGTTGGTGCTCAACGCGCTGCTCGGGCTCGGCACCGCGCTCGCGCCGGTGCTCGTCGCCGTGTTCGTCGGACTGGGCTTCTGGTGGGGCCTCCCGGTCATGTCGGCCGCCCTGCTGGTCGCGCTCCTCGCAACCAGCGTGCGTCTCCCGCTGCGCACCGAGCCGCCGGCGAGCAGATCCCCCGGCGCCCCGAAGCTCGGCATCCCACGACGGTTCTGGGTCTTTGCCGCCTTCGCGTTGCTATACGGCATCTGCGAGACCATGAACGGCAACTGGTCGCAGCTCGACATGACGAAGAACCTGGGCGCGTCGGTCACGGAGGCATCGATCGCACTCACGGCGTTCTGGGGGATGGTGACGGTCGGGCGGGTCGGGTTCGCTGCGCTCCAGCGATCGTTCCCGACCCGTCGCACCTACCGACTCCTGCCGTGGGTGCTCGTCGTCGCGTTCGTCGTCATCGCTCTGCTGCCGACGGGTGAGCCCGTGCTCGCCGTGCTCGCGTTCGGGCTCGCCGGGCTCGGCTGCTCGGCGCTCCTCCCACTGACCATCACCTTCGGCGAGGAGGAGCTCGTCGCCATCTCGGCTTCGGTGGCCGGGGGCGTGATCGCGTTCTATCAGCTCGGGTACGGCGTGGCCGCGTTCGGGGCGGGACCGCTCCAGTCGGCCGGGGTGTCCCTGCCGACGCTGTTCGGCCTGACCGCGATCATCGCCGGGGTGATGGGGATCCTGTCCATCGTGGTCACGCGCGTGCGGACCTGACCCGGCGCTCGGACTGCACCCACCGCGGACCTGTCCCTGATGCCCTGCTGCCCAGGTCAGGGGTGCCCGGACCAGGATTCGAACCTGGACGCCCCCGAAGGAGCCGGCGGGTTTAAGCCGCCTGCGTCTGCCGTTTCGCCACCCGGGCCGGTGCAGCGGATGGGCGAAGGGTAGATCGCAGACCTACGCCGCTCGCGTCTGCCCGTCGGTGACGGTCGAGGCGGGTGCGTCGGGAGGCGTTGCTGCCATGGCAGCGCCGGTCGCCTCGAGCAGCGCGGTGCGGAAGCGCAGCGCGGCCTCGCCCTCGAGGCGGTTCACGACGAGCACGCCCTCGACCATGTCGGCCGCCACCTCGTCGCGGGGTCGACCCTTGAGCGTGACCGACACGACCGCGCCGCCCGGGTAGCGCCGCACCGTACGGGCCGCGCCGGCCACTCGGGGTGGGCAGCGGAACGCCGGGACCACGAGCCCAGCCGCCCGCGTGGCAGCCCCGAGCCGCCGGGCCGCGTCAGCGAACCACAACACCGCGGAGCCGTTGCGGCCGCCGGCCGCTCGAGCCCCACCTGGCGCACGTTCTTCGGGTACTCCACCCATGGAGCACAGGATCGCAGGGGGGTGTGACAGCTACGTCGCCGGGCCGGATCACCGGGATCCGTGGCCCGAATCCAGGCGTTCGGGCAGGTCAGCGGGCCGTAGCCTCGGCGCCATGCAGTGGCCGCGGCTCCTCCTCCCGGCCCGGACCAGCCCCCACGACCGTGAGATCTGGCGCCTCGCCCTGCCCGCGTTCGGGGCCCTGGCGGCCGAGCCCCTCTACGTGCTCGTCGACACCGCCATCGTCGGGCAGCTCGGGACCCGCCCCCTTGCGGGGCTGGCGATCGCGGGCGCAGTCCTCACCGCCGCGTTCGCGCTGTTCAACTTCCTGGCGTACTCGACGACCGCGGCCGTTGCCCGTCGGCTGGGGGCCGGGGATCGCCGCATCGCCGCCGAGCTCGGGATCGACGGGATCTGGCTGGCCCTCGCCCTCGGGGTCGGCCTGATGCTCCTCGGCCTGCTCGCGTCGTCCTGGATCGTGGACGCGATGGGCGCGTCCGCGAACGTTCGCCCGTTCGCGCTCGACTACCTGCGGATCAGCCTGCTCGGTGCGCCCGCGCTGCTCGTCACGCTCGCCGGCGCCGGCTACCTGCGCGGCATGCAGGACACCCGCACGACGCTGTACATCGCAGTCGGCGCAGCGGTGCTGAACCTCGCCCTCGAGGTGGTGTTCGTCTACGGCTTCGACTGGGGCATCGCGGGATCGGCGTGGGGCACGGTCGTGGCCCAGGTCGTCGCCGCGACCTCGTTCGTCACGATCGTCGTGCGGTCGGTGCGCCGTGAATCGGCTTCCTGGCGCCCGAAGGCGGCGGGCATGAAGCAGACCGCGGTGGTGGGTGGCCCGCTCATCGTGCGGACCGCCTCGCTGCTCGTCGTGTTCCTCGCGATGACCAACCTCGCGGCGCGCATCTCCGACGACGCCGTCGCGGCGAACCAGATCGCGTTCGGGATCTTCCTCTTCCTCGCCCTCTGCCTCGACGCGCTCGCGATCGCCGGTCAGGCGATGACCGGCAGGTTCCTCGGCGCGAGCGACGCGCATGAGGCACGGGCCGCGGCGCGGCGGATGATCGAGTGGGGCATCGCGATGGGGATCGTCTTCGGCTCGATCATCGCGATCGCCCGGCCCGCGCTCGTCCCGCTGTTCTCCGACGATCCCGGCGTCCGCGACCTGGCGAGCCAGCTGCTCCTGGTCGTCGCGCTCCTCCAGCCGCTCAGCGCGGTCGTGTTCGTGCTCGACGGGGTGCTGATCGGCGCCGGCGACCAACGGTTCCTCGCGCTCGCGATGGTCCTGGCGACCTTCCTCGTCTTCGCCCCGCTGGCCCTGCTCGTGACGGTCGCGGACGCGGGGATCGTTGCCCTCTGGGGCGCGCTCTCCCTCTGGGTCCTGGCCCGGTGCATCGGCGTCGGCGGCCGGTACCTGAGCTCGGGCTGGCAGGTCACGGGCGCCTCCGCGCCATGAGACACTGGCGCGATGGACCCCACGCGCGAGTCGGCCCCCACCGACCCCACGATGCGTGAGGATCCCGGGACCGTGGACCTCGGCGTGAGCGCGGCAACGGGTGCGGAGCTCGTGCCCGTCCCCCGCCCGCAGGCCGAGGTCGAGGACGACGGCGTGGTGCGCTCCGGCGACGTCGACGGTTGGGGTCGCAGCGAACGGGTCCGTGCGCTCGCCCGCCGCCTCTACGACCCCATGTACCGGCGGTACTTCCGCGTCGAGTGGGAGGGCCTCGAGCACATCCCCCGTGACGGCGGCGCGCTGCTCGTCGCGAACCACGGCGGTGCGATCCCGTCCGACGCACCGGTGATCATGCACGGCATCGAGACCGAGCTGGCCCGACCGGTGTACGGGCTGGCCGACAACCTGTTCCGTTCGCTGCCCGTGGTCGGCACCCTGTGGTCGCGCGCGGGCGGGGTCCCGGCGCACCCCGACAACGCATACCGCCTGCTCCACGACGAGCAGCAGCTCGTGCTCGTGTTCCCCGAAGGCACCAAGGGCACCGGCAAGCTCGTCGGAGAGCGCTACCAGCTCCGCCGCTTCGGACGGGGTGGGTACGTCGAGATCGCCATGCGCGCCGGAGTCCCGATCGTGCCGATCGCCGTCGTCGGGAACGAGGAGGCGATGCCGATCCTCGCCAAGAGCAACCGGCTCGCGAAGCTCCTCGACCTCCCCTACGTGCCGCTCACGGCGAACATGTTCCTCTTCGGGCCGGTCGGTGGCCTCGTGATGCCGCTCCCGGCGAAGTTCACGCTGCGCGTGCTGCCGCCGGTGCACTTCGACGTCGAGACCGACCAGGACCGCTACAACCGCAGCGTCGTGCTCGAGCAGTCCGAAGCGATCCGCACGCGCATCCAGGACGCCCTCTTCGACATGCTGCGCCAGCGCCGCAGCGTCTGGTTCGGGTGAGCGGCGTGGGCCGGCGGGTGCTCGTCACCGGTCTGGGCACGTACTGGGGCAGTCGCACCGCGCTCGCGCTCGAGCAGGATCCCGACGTCGAGCTCGTCGTCGGCGTCGACACTCGCGACCCACGGGTCCCGCTCGAGAAGACCGAGTTCGTCCGGACCGACTCGTCGTACTCGATCCTGGCGCGCATCGTGCAGGCCACGCAGGTCGACACCATCCTCCACACGCACCTGCTCGTCGACTCCACGGTCGCGACCGGCCGCTCGTTGCACGAGGTCAACGTCATCGGCACGATGAACCTGCTCGCGGCCGCCGGCGCCATCGGGAGCCCCGTCCGCAAGCTGATCGTGAAGTCGTCGACCATGGTGTACGGCTCCAACTTCCAGGACCCGTACTTCTTCCGTGAGGACATGGCGCGCACGCGTCCGGCGCGCACCACGGTCGAGAAGACGATGCTCGAGGTCGCCGCGGTCGTGCGCGACTTCGCACACGACAACCCCGACGTCGTCGTCACCAAGCTCCG
The DNA here is from genome assembly GCA_963720675.1 of uncultured Acidimicrobiia bacterium. GTDB lineage: Bacteria > Actinomycetota > Acidimicrobiia > IMCC26256 > PALSA-555 > JALHSW01. Next base: position 2,012,222 of record CAVRGH010000010.1, read on the forward strand.
GTTCGCGAACGTGCTCGGCGACAACGTCGAGACGCCGTTCACCCGCTTGCTGCGGCTGCCCGTCGCACCGGAGGTCGGCGGCTTCGACCCCCGACTCCAGTTCGTGCACGAGGAGGACATCGTCGGCGCACTCGTGTACGCAACGACCCACGACGTCCCGGGTGTGTTCAACGTCGCGGGCAGCGGCGTGCTGACCTGGGGGGAGGTGTGCCGCATCGCGGGCAAGCGTCGGATACCGATGCCACCGCTGTTCACGAGCTGGGCGGCCGAGCCGCTCCGCCTGCTGCGCGTCGTCGATCTCCCGCCCGAGACCGTGGCGCTGCTGCGGTACGGGCGGGGCGTCGACACCACCCGGTTCCGCCAGGCCGGGTACGGCTACCGCCACACGACGCTCGGGACCGTCACCGCATTCGCGGAAGCCATGCGGCTCGAGCACACCGTCGGCCAGACGCCCGAGTACCAGTACCAGAGCGACGTCGAGGCGTTCTTCCGGCACTCCCCTGCCGTCGTGCGCGAGACGACCTGACGATGCCACTCCACGTCGAGCGCCGCGAAGCCGTCGCCGTGCTCACCCTCGACGACCCCGACCGTCGCAACGCGCTCACCGCCGAGATCGTCGACGGCATCGTCGAGGCCGTCGCGGCGTGCGAGGCGGACGACGAGGTCGGGGCGATCGTGGTGACCGGGGCGCCACCCGCCTTCTGCTCCGGTGCCGACGTGTCGGCCCTCGGGGAGATGGGCGCGCACGAGGGCCGCGACGCCGGCCAGGTGCGGGGGATCTACGACGGCTTCCTCGCGGTGCGCGACTGCACGCTCCCCACTGTGGCGGCCGTGAACGGCGCAGCCGTCGGCGCCGGATGCAACCTCGCGCTGTGCTGCGACGTCCGGGTCGTCGGCGAGTCGGCCCGCTTCGACTCCCGGTTCGCACGCATCGGGCTCCATCCGGGTGGCAACCACCTCTGGATGCTCGAGCGCGCGGCGGGGCCGCAGGTCGCGGCGGCGATGAACCTGTTCGGGGAGCGCGTCGACGGCGCTCGCGCGGCCGAGCTCGGCCTGGCCTGGCGCTGCGTCGCAGATGCCGACCTGCTCGACGAGGCGGTCGCGCTCGCTGCCCGCGCCGCCGAGGTGCCGCGAGCGCTGGCCCGCTCGATCAAGCAGACGCTGCGGGAGGTGCCGTGGCAACCCGATCTCGACACCGCGCTCGAGACCGAGCTCGAGCGCCAGCGCCGCTCCTTCGAGGGCGGGTTCTCGGCACGCTGAACCACCGCCGGGGTCGTCGAACGTGCCGAGAAGAGCGTCGTTAGCGCTTGACGAGGACCGCCTCGAAGATCTCGTCCTTGCGGACGGCCCACTCCTCGCTCGTGATCGCGTACCGGACGTGGTCCTCCCAGACTCCCCGGATCTGGAGGAAGCGGGCCGACGTCCCCTCGTCGCGCATCCCGAGCTTCTCCGTGACGCGGCGGCTGCGCGCGTTGCGCGGGACGATCGCGGCCTCGACCCGGTGCAGGCCGAGCTGCTCGAACGCGTATCGGAGGACCACCGCCACCGACTCGGGCATGTAGCCCTGGCCCGCGTGGCCCTCGTCGATCCAGTAGCCGACGTTCGCCGACTGGAACGGTCCCCGCTGGACGCTCCCGAGGCTCACCTCGCCGACGAAGGCCCCGCCCTTCCCGAGGAAGATCCCGAAGCCGTACGCCGCGTCGAAGTGCCGCTGTCGCTCCCAGGCACCGCACCGCGCCTTGAACGCCTCCGGATCGGCGACCGGGTCCGGGGTCCCGGGCTCCCCGAGCGGCTCCCACGGCTCGAGCCAGTCGCGGCTGCCGACGCGCACCGCGCGCCAGGCCTCCCAGTCGGAGGCCTTGAGGGGTCGGAGCTCGACTCGGGGCCCGGACAGCGTCTCTCCTCGCCGCATGGCGGCAGGCTATCGAGATGGCCCTACGCTCGCCCCGTGCCCGACGCCGAGACACCCCAGCCCGCGGACGAGACCGCGCCCCCCTCCGACCCGCTCGTGTGGCTCGACCTCGAGATGACCGGCCTCGACGTCACGCGGCACGTCGTCGTCGAGCTCGCGGTGCTCGTCACCGACTCGGCCCTGGAACCGCTCGACGACGGGATCGACATCGTGATCCACCAACCCGAGACGGCGATGGCCGAGATGGACGACTTCGTCCGCAAGATGCACACGCGGTCGGGGCTGCTCACCGAGATCGCCGCCTCGGACGTGACGCTCGGGGACGCCGAGGCCCGCGCCCTCGACTACGTGCGATCCCACGTCCCGAGCCCGCGCACCGCGCCCCTGTGCGGGAACTCGATCGGCGTCGACCGCCGCTTCATGCACCAGCAGCTGTCCGAGCTCGACGAGTACCTCCACTACCGCAGCGTCGACGTGTCGTCGCTCAAGGAGCTCTGCCGTCGCTGGTACCCCGACCTGTACAAGCAGCGGCCCGGGAAGAACGAGACCCACCGCGCCCTCGACGACGTCCGCGAGTCGATCGCCGAGCTCCGCTACTACCGCGACGCGATGCTGAAGCCGCCGGGCTGAGTCGGCTGCTCTAGCGGGTGAAGACCGGCGTCCAGTACTCGAGGAGCAGCTGGACGACCGGGCGAGCCGCAGGTCCGGCGGCGAGGCCGCGGGCGACGTCGGCGGCGGCGCGGGCCACTCGGGTGACCTCCGCGTCGGGCAGCAGGACCCCGGCACCGGATGCGGCGTGCTCCACCGCCCGCTGGGCGTCGATCGCGGCCCGGGCGGCGAGCCGAGTCCGGCGAGCGTGCCGCACGACCCGGTCGATGGCGATCGTCGCGCGCCACCAGTCGACCTCGTCGCACAGCGCGTCGGAGTCGAGGGCGAGCGCGACCTTTTCGAGGTCGGCCCCCGACAGTTGCTCCAGGGCCGTGAAGAATCGCCCGAGCTCGGCCGAGTCGTCCACCGTGGTGCCGCGCACGTCTGGGTCCATCGCGGGATTCTGCGGCGCGGCCGCGCCGAAGTGGTGGATATCCGCCCTCGGTCGACCGATGATCCCGCGCTCGTGCCCGGCGCCGTGCTAGATGCGCCGTGCCCGAAGTGCGCCGGTCAGATGCGGGCAACGATCGAGCGCGCGAGCCCGTCGAGGATGTCGGCCTCGGACACGAGCATCTCCTGGAGCTCGAAGGTCCGGAAGATCGCAACGAGGACGACGACCCCTCCGACGATCACGTCGACGCGCTCGGCCTCGAGCCCCGGGTTGTGTCTGCGCTCCGCGGCCGACTCGACCGCGAGCGTGCGAAACACGTCTTCGGCGGCCTCGCGGGTGAGTCGGAAGTGGTGGATGCGGTCGCGGTCGTACTCGGCCAGCCCCTGCTCGATCGCGGCGACGGTCGTGATCGTGCCGGCGAGACCGACGACGGTCGCCGCGCTGCGCAGGGCGGGGAGCTCGCGCGCCAGGTCGGCGAGCTCGTCACGCACGGCCGACACTGCGTTGGACAGCTCCTCGGGCGCGGGCGGATCGGAGTGCAACCACTGCTCGGTGATGCGGACGCAGCCCACGTCGAGTGAGCGCAGGAACTCGGGCTCGGTGGTGCCGACCACCAGCTCGGTCGATCCACCTCCGATGTCGATGACGAGAACGGGCCGCGGCGCGTCGAGCCCCACGGTCGCACCGGCGAACGAGAGTCGGGCCTCCTCCTCACCCGAGAGCAGCTCGGGAGTCACGCCGAGCGCTTCGGTCGCGGGGTCGAAGAACTCGTCGCGGTTCTCCGAGTCGCGTGCCGCGCTCGTGGCGGTCGCCCGCACCCGTTCGACGCCGAGCTCGTCGATCACGCCGCGGTACTCGCGCAGCACGGCGAGCGTCCGCTCGATCGCGTCGGGGGCGAGCCGCCGCGAAGCGTTGACGCCCTGCCCGAGGCGGGTGATCCGCATCCGCCGGTCGATCGTGACGATCGGTGCGGTGGGATCGTCCTCGACCTCGGCCACGAGGAGTCGCACGGAGTTGGTGCCGACGTCGACGGCTGCGACCCGGCTCATCCCGGCACCGATCCGGGTCCGGGCTCGGCGAGGCGGTCGTCGATCCACCGACCCACCGGATCGTCCCCACCGGCGAGGTGCCAGGCGTAGTGGGCGTGCAAGCACTTCACGCCGACGCGGGTACCTCCCACGCCACCGGACGGTCGCGGCCCCGGTCGGTCGACGGCGATGGCGGCGTCGCGGTCGGCCGCGTAGCGGGCGTGCGCGGCCACGAGCGCCTCGGGATCGACCTCCGTTGCGGCGCGGCGGACGCCCCCGTCGGCTTCGAGTCGGGCGATCGCGAGGTGCAGCGCCGGATCGACGAGCCAGTACCGCGTCGGCATCGGGGTGCCGTCGAAGGTGAACGGAGCGTTGCGCAGCACCATCGGCTCGCCCTCGTCACTTCGCACGACCACCTCGAAGGCGGCGGTGGGTTCGCGGCCGAGCAGCGCACGCACGGCTGCCGTGTCGGCTGGAGTTGCGGCGGCAACCATGTACCCGAGTCTACGGGCGCGGTCGCGCTACTTCGCCGGGGGTGCGGTCGTCGGCACGAGCACGTAGGGCGTCTCGCCCGGGCGGACGAGACCGTACTGCTCGCGTGCGATGCGCTCGACTTCGGCGTCGCCCTCGAGCCGCTTCGTGTCGTTGCGCAACGCCGCGGTCTCTCGTTGCAGGATCCCGAGACGGGCCTCGGCGGCCTGGATCTGCTCCCGCTGCTTCAGGTAGGTGCGCGTGGGGTACACGAACGCGAACAAGAACCCGAGCAACAGGAGCGCACACAGCAGCCCGACGACGACCGTGCGGCGGCGGCGGACCTTCGGCGAGGCAGGGCGCTTCGCACCGGCGGGCCGCTTGGCCGGCCGGCGGGGCGTGCTCGCCTTCGCCGGCGCGGCCGCGTGCTTGCGCTTCGCCGCCGGGGGCACCCGGCGCTTCCCGCCGCGCGGGGTGGCGACTCGGTCCCGGTCCGGACGCTCACGCCGCTGCTCAGACACCGTCGGCTCCCCTCGCGGCGGCGCGCCCCGCAACCGCGGCGCCGCCGAGGTACTCGGCATCGCCACCGAGGTCCTCTTCGATGCGCAGCAGCTGGTTGTACTTCGCCACCCGATCGCTGCGCGCCGGAGCGCCGGCCTTGATCATCCCGCAGTTGGTCGCGACCGCGAGATCCGCGATCGTCGCGTCCTCGGTCTCGCCGCTGCGGTGCGACATCACCGACGTGTAGCCGTGGCGGGCGCCGAGCAGGACCGTGTCGAGGGTCTCGGTCAGCGTGCCGATCTGGTTCACCTTGATCAAGATCGAGTTCGCCGCGCCGGCGTCGATGCCCTGCTGGACGCGCTCCAGGTTCGTGACGAAGTTGTCGTCACCCACCAGCTGCACCCGGTCACCGAGGCGCTCCGTGAGCGCGACCCACCCCTCCAGGTCGTCCTCGGCCATGCCGTCTTCGATCGAGACGATCGGGTAGCGGTCGCAGTAGTCGGCGAGCACGTCGGCCCACGCCCCCGACTCGTACTCCTTGCCCTCACCGGCGAGCGTGTACCGACCTCCCCCGGTGCTCCCCGCACCCCCGGCCGGCGTGAAGAACTCCGTGGACGCGAGATCGAGCGCGAGCGCGATGTCGATCCCCGGCCGGTATCCGGCGGCCTCGACCGCCGCGAGCAAGAGCTTGACCGCCTCCTCGTTCGACGGGAGGTCGGGGGCGAACCCACCTTCGTCGCCGAGCGCGGTGTTGAGCCCGCGGTCGCGCAGCAGCTGCTTCAGCGCGTGATACGCCTCGGTTCCCCACTGCAGCGCCTCGGCGAAGCTCGCGGCGCCGACCGGCGCGTACATGAACTCCTGGATGTCGACGTTGGAGTCGGCATGCGCCCCACCGTTGAGCACGTTCATCAGCGGCATCGGCAGGACGTGCGCGTTGACGCCGCCGACGTAGCGGTAGAGCGGCAGCTCGCACTCGTCGGCCGCCGCCTTCGCGACGGCGAGGGAGACACCGAGGATCGCGTTGGCGCCGAGGCGGGCCTTGTTGGGGGTCCCGTCGAGCGAGCACAGCTCGTCGTCGAGCAGACGCTGGTCGCCCGCCTCGAGCCCGACGACGACGTCGGCGATCTCGGTGTTCACGTGGTGGACGGCGGCCCGGACGCCCTTGCCCCCGTAGCGGTCCTCGCCGTCTCGGAGCTCGACCGCCTCGTGGGCACCGGTGCTGGCGCCACTCGGCACCGCAGCCCGGCCCCGACCACCCGACAGCAGCTCGACCTCGACCTCGACCGTAGGGTTGCCCCGGGAGTCGAGGATCTCGCGAGCGACGATCTCGGCGATGGCAGTCACGACGTTGCTGTCCGGTCCTTGGAGAGAGGGGGAGGCCCCGGGGCCGGCCGGTCGGGCGCTTGTTGCCCGTGTGGCCAATGTGACGAACGGGGTCTTGCAGAGTAGTCCCCCGGGACCCCGAAAGGAAGGGTCGAATCGGCGGTCTTCCGGCGTTTCGACCCCTCGAAGCCCCATTTTTCGCCGCAAATACACTGAGCAGCAATGACGAGCACTGCGGGGCACGAGCCGGGCGCCGAGATCTTCCTCGATCCGTTCGCCCCCGGGTTCTTCGACGACCCGTACCGCCAGTACCGGGAGCTCCGGGAGCGGGCCCCGGTCCACCAGAGCCCGCTCGGTCCCTGGACGCTCCTCCGCTACGAGGACTGCGCCCGGCTGGTCCGGGACCCGACCCTGTCGGTCGAGGAGGCCAACGTCAGCAGCGGCACCGCTCGCCGGGAGCTCTTCGCGGCTGCCGGCTACGACCGTCCCGACCGGGGATCGCTGGCGATCCTCAACCTCGACCCACCGGACCACACCCGCATCCGTCGCCTCGCCCAGAAGGCCTTCACGCCGCGCCGCGTGGAGTCGCTGATCCCACCGGTGCAGCAGCTCGTCGACGGGATGCTCGACGACGCGCTCGCCGCGGCAGCGACGGCCGGTTCGACGTCATCGCCGACCTCGCGTTCCCCCTCCCGTTCGCGGTGATCTCCGAGATGCTCGGCATGCCCGAGGGCGATCGCGACGAGCTGCGCGGCTGGTCGCACACCATGGTGAAGTCGCTCGAGCCGACCATCACGCCCGACGACGTGCCGCTGCTCATCGACGCGTCCGACCACATGATCGAGCACGTGCATGCCGCGATCGAAGCGAAGCGTCGCCAACCGGCCGACGACCTCCTCAGTGCGTTGATCGCCGTCGAGGAGGAAGGCGACCGCCTGTCGACCGAAGAGCTCGTCGCGCAGGTGGTGCTCCTGTTCATCGCCGGCCACGAGACGACCGTGAACCTCATCGGGAACGGCATGGTCGCGTTGCTCCGGAACCCCGACCAGCTCGCGTTGCTGCGCGCCACGCCGGAGCTGATCGGCAACGCGATCGACGAGCTGCTGCGCTACGACTCGCCGGTGCAGTTCACCCGCCGCATCACACTGACGCCCTTCGAGATCGACGGACACGCGGTCGAAGCGGGCACCCTGATCTTCGCCATCCTCGGCGCCGCGAACCACGACCCGGAGCACTTCGGCCCGACCGCGGACGCGCTCGATCTCACCCGCCGGGACGCGCCCCACCACCTGTCGTTCGGCGGCGGTGTCCACCACTGCCTCGGCGCCGTCCTCGCCCGGATGGAGGCCCGCATCGCGATCGGCACGGTGACGGCCCGCTTTGCCGACCTCGAGCTCGCGACCGACCACCCGGCGTGGAACGGGAGGATGGTCCTGCGCGGCCTCGACTGCCTGCCCGTGCGCACCTGACTGGTCGCCGAAGCAGCTCGGTTCAGGCGGTCTCGATCCACAGGGACTCGACGGCGTCGCGGTCCAGGGTGTGCAGGTCGTCTCCGCGGTCGGCGGCGAGGAGCTCCATGCGCTCGAAGTGCTCCTTGAACCGCGACGACCAGCCGCGCAGGGCGGACTCGGTGTCGATGCCGCGTGAGCGGGCCAGCGCGACGGCGGAGGCGAGGAGCTCACCGAGCTCGGCCTCCGTGTCGTCGGCCGCACCCTCCCGCAGGACTTCGACCGAGCCCTGGATGCGATCCAGCGACGCCGCGGCATCCCCCGGGTCCAGCCCGACCGACGCAGCCTTCCGCAACAGCTTGTGCGCGTAGAGCAGTGAGGGCAGTCCGGGGGTGATCCCCGCCACGATCGACGACACGCCCTTCTCCGCCTTCTTGATCTGCTCCCAGTTCGCCATGACCGCGTCGCTCGTCGTGGCATCGACGTCGCCGAACACATGGGGGTGTCTGCGGACGAGCTTGTCGTGGATGCCGGTGGCCACGTCGGACATGTCGAACGCGCCCACCTCGTCCGCGAGCACCGCGTGGAAGACGACCTGGTAGAGCAGGTCGCCGAGCTCGTCGGCGAGCTCCACGTAGGCCGGATCGTCGGGCGCGGTGTCGGCGGGTGCCCGCGCGGGCAGGCGCTCGACCGCCTCGACGACCTCGTAGCTCTCCTCCAGCAGGTACCGGGTCAGGGAGTGGTGGGTCTGCTCGGCGTCCCAGGCACAGCCACCGGGGCCGCGCAGCTGCTCCGCGAGCGCGAGCAGGCGAGCGAACGCGCCGGCGCTCGAGCGCTCGACGACCGCCGACCGCCGCAGCGCAGCCGCAGGGACGTACACCGACGTGAGGTGGTCGGGCTCGACGCACCGATCGAGCTCGACGAGGGCGACGTCGACGACCTGCTCGTCGGGGAGCCCGACCCGCTGGACGACGGTCACCACCGTGTCGGGCGCGAGCCGCTCCAGCAACGCGAGCTTCACGTCACCGAGCACCAGTCGGTCGTCGCACTGGGCGATGAGCACCGGGGCACCCGTGTCGAGGGCGTCGACACCGAGCGCGCGTCCGTCGACGACCCGTGCACCGCGGGCCATCGGGTCGACGCCGAGTCGCGCCCAGGCGGCGTCCGCGAACGACAGCCCGGGAACGACCGCGAGCCGGATCTGGCCGGCGTGCGCCGCTTCGTGGAGCAGCTCGACCGTCCGCTCGGCGACCACCGGGCTCCCGGGTACCGCGTACACGACCTCGCCGTGCTCCGTCGCTGCGGCGACCAACCGCTCGACGATCCCGGCGTAGAGGGCATCGAAGTCTTCGGCGGCCTCGTAGGCCTCGTCGAACGACGTGCAGGTCAGCCCGTCGGCGAGGAGGTCGTCGACCGCCGGATGCCGGACGGTGCGGACGAAGCGCGTCGGACTCGCAGCGAACGCGGCGCGTGCCGCGGGGAGCAGGAGGTCGCTGCCGCCCGGACCGAGTCCGACGACCACGACTCGACCGGAGGCACCCACGAGCTCAGCCGCTGCCGGACGTGGTGGCCGCCTGGGACCCGGCTCGGGTGCCGGTCGCCAAGGGCGGCATCACCTGACCGTTGCGTGGGTCCCACGTGCCGTACCGCTCGTCGACGGTGACCTTGGCGTCGCGGCTCCGGCCGAGCACCTCCTGGAGCGCGACCTGCTGCACGTCGGCCGCGGGAGGGTCGCCGGTGACGAGGATGAGGTGGTAGCCGAACTGGGTCTGCACCGGGTCGGACACGACCCCGATCGGTTGCGCCGCGGCGACCGAAGCGAACGGCTCGACGAACTGCTGACCGTCGATGCACCCGAGCGCGCCCCCGGCCGACGCGGAACCGTCCTTCGACGTCGACTTGGCGACCTCGGCGAAGTTCCCACCTTTGTCCAACGCCTGCTTGATCGAGGCGGCCTGCGCCTCGGTGTCGACGAGGATGTGCGAGACGTACCGGCCCGACGGACACGACGCGGTGATCTGGTCCTGCAGCGCGGGCGTCGGGTTCGCGAGGACCGCCGCCTCCAGCACCGCGACGTCGGTCCAACGATCGTTCAGGTCGTTCCGGAACCACTCGGGCATGGTCGAGAAGATCGCGTCGCCACCGAGCGACTGGACCGCGAGCTCATGGCCGCGCGTCTTGTCGTCCTGGGTGACCTCGAGCCCCTGCCGCTCGACCGCCTGCGCCGCCCCGGTCTGGGCGATGCGCAGCCCGAGCCAGCCCGCGCTCGTCGTCGAGGTCACGGTCCCCGGGATCGTCGAGACCTGCGCCACCTGCTGCCCCTGGGCCGCCGCCTGCTGGATCGCGTCCTGCAACGCCTGGTTGTCGGCGAGTGCGGCGAGCTCGGCGTCGACCGATCGTTGCGAGACGTCCTCGCCGCGCACGGTGTAGGCGGTCGGACCGTCGGAGGTGAGGCCGTAGGCGATCGCCCCGAGGACGAGTCCGACGACGGCGACACACGCGAAGATGGCGAGGAAGCGCTTCATGGCGCTGAGGAGCCTAGTTTCCCGTCCCGTTCGGCCCCGTTCGGCGCCGGCCCGGGTGCAGGGCTCGATGCCGTGTCGGGAGCCGGCTCCGGCGGCGGGAGCAGCTCCTCGAGCAGCGCGACCAGGCGGGCGGCGGTCTCGGCCGGCGGGACCTTCACCGGCACCAACACCTCCTCGCTGCTGACCTTCGCGCCCGGAGCGATGCGCTCGAGCCGCACCTTCTTCGACTGGGGCAGGTCCAGGCCCCGGAACCGGGCTGCGCCTCCAGCGACGGTGACGCTCCGCACGCCCGTGCGCACGCACTCGGCCCGGAGGCGCGCGGCAGCGAGCAGCGCCTCGGCCGGCGCTGGTGGCGGGCCGTACCGGTCGATCCACTCCTGACGGACGTCCTCGACATCGGCCGGCACCGTGACCGCAGCGAGGCGCCGGTAGGCCTCCATGCGCACGTCGTCCCGCGCGACGTAGTCAGCGGGGAGGTGTGCGTCGACGGGGAGGTCGATCGTGATCTCGATCGGTTCCTCGGGCACGTGCCCCGTGAGCTCGCCGACTGCTTCGGTCACGAGCTGGCAGTAGAGGTCGAAGCCGACCGCGGCGATGTGCCCGGACTGGCCTTCACCGAGCAGGTTCCCCGCGCCGCGGATCTCGAGGTCGCGCATCGCGATCTTGAAGCCCGACCCGAGCTCGGTGAACTCGCCGATCGTCTTGAGTCGCTCGTACGCCTCCTCGCTCAGCACCCGGTCACGCGGATGGAAGAGGTACGCGTACGCGCGCTGGCCCCGACGGCCGACGCGGCCGCGCAGCTGGTACAGCTGCGAGAGCCCGAGGCGATCCGCTCGGTCGACGATGAGCGTGTTGGTCGTCGGGATGTCGAGGCCGCTCTCGACGATCGTCGTGCACACCAGCACGTCGAACTTCCGATCGACGAAGTCGAGGACCACACGCTCGAGCCGGGCTTCGTCCATCTGCCCGTGAGCGATTCCCACCCGCGCTTCCGGGACGAGCTCGCGCACGTGCTCGGCGATGAAGTCGATGTCCTTCACCTGGTTGTGCACGAAGAAGACCTGACCTTCGCGTAGCAGCTCGCGACGGATCGCCTCGGCGACGGCCCGGTCGTCGTCCTCGCCGACGTAGGTGAGGATCGGCTGGCGGTCCTCGGGCGGCGTGTTCACGAGCGACAGGTCGCGGATCCCGGTGAGCGAGAGCTCGAGCGTGCGGGGGATCGGAGTGGCGGAGAGGGTCAGCACGTCGATGCCGGTCCGGATCTTCTTGACCATCTCCTTGTGCTGCACGCCGAAGCGCTGCTCCTCGTCGATCACGAGGAGACCGAGCTGCGAGAAGGTGACGTCGTCGGACAGCAGCCGGTGCGTGCCGATCACCACGTCGACGTCACCCGAGGCCACGCCGGCGACGACCGCGGACTGCTGCTTGGGGGTGAGGAAGCGCGAGAGCACCTCGACCCGGACCGGGTACCCGGCGAACCGCTCCGAGAACGTCTGACCGTGCTGGTCGGCCAGGAGCGTGGTGGGGACGAGGATCGCCACCTGCGTCCCGTCCTGGACGGCCTTGAACGCGGCCCGGACCGCGATCTCGGTCTTCCCGAAGCCGACGTCGCCGCAGACGAGCCGGTCCATCGGGATCGGCTGCTCCATGTCGGCCTTGACCTCGTCGATCGCTCGCTGTTGGTCGGGCGTCTCCTCGAAGGGGAAGGCCTCCTCGACCTCACGCTGCCACGGCGTGTCCGGCGGGAACGCGCGACCGGGGCTCGCGAGGCGCGTTCGGTAGAGCACCACGAGCTCCTGTGCGATCTCGCGCACGGCCGAGCGCACACGCGACTTCGACTTCTCGAAGTCCGCGCCGCCCATGCGGTGGAGGGCCGGCGTCTCGCCGCCGGTATACCTGCGGACCGTGTGGACCTGGTCCGTCGGGATGTAGAGCTTGTCGCCGCCCTTGTACTCGAGCAGGAGGTAGTCGCGGGCCGCGCCACCGATGGCGCGCTGCACCATCCCCGAATAGCGCGCGACACCGTGGACCTGGTGCACGACGAAGTCGCCGGGGGTCAGCGCGTCGTAGAGGTCGGCCCCCTTGCGCGCGCCGCGCGGTCGGCGGTGCACCCGTCGCCGTCCGGTGAGGTCCGACTCCGCGACGAGCGCGATCCCTGCACTCGAGACGATCACGCCGCGGTCCAGCGAAGCGACGACGATCCCGATCGTGCCCGGCGCGATCGCACCGAACGACGTGTCGACCCCGTCCTCGCCGAGCACGTGCGCGAGGCGCTCGGCCGAACCGGTCCCCTCGGCGGCCAGCACGACCCGCGCGCCACTGCCGGCCAACGCTCGGAGCCGCTGCGCGAGCCCGACCGAGTCACCGGCGACCGGATCGAACGCGGTGGCGCCGAGGTGGGCGGTGTCGGGACCCTCGGGTGAGGCGAGGATGTGCGTCGCGCCGGCCCGCGTGTGCTCGAGCAGGCGGTCGAACGGCAGGGTCAGCTGCGGGAACTCCGAGCCCGTCGCACCCCACGTGCCGGACAGGGTCGCCGCGAGGGACTCCTCCTCGTCGAGCAGCTCCTGGGCCCGATCCCGCATCCGCCGCGGCTCGCACAACAGCACGAGCGCGTCGTCCGGGAGGAGGTCGGGGAGGAGGCGCTCGCCTCCGTCGAGGCCGGGCGCCGAGAGCCACGGGAGCCATGACTCCATGCCGTCGAACGTCTGGCCCTCGGCGAGTCGTTCCCAGTGCTCCGCGCCCCACGGCTCGGCGGTGACGAGCGCGGCGGCCCGGGCCCGCACCTCGTCGGTGGGGAGCAGCTCGCGGGCCGGGAAGATCTGGACGCCGTCGACGTCGTGGGTCGACCGCTGGTCGGCGACCGCGAACGCCGAGAGCCGATCGACCTCGTCGCCCCAGAGGTCGATCCGGACCGGGTGGTCGTCGGTGACCGGGTACACGTCGACGATCGAGCCGCGCACGGCGACCTCGCCCCGCGCCTCGACCTGGTACTCGCGGCGGTACCCGAGGTCGACGAGGCGCGCGACGAGCGCATCGCGGTCGACCTGGTCGCGCGGACGGATGATGACGGGTTCGATCTCCTCGACGTGCGGGCCGAGCCGCTGGACGAGCGCCCGGACCGGCGCGACGACCACGGCGGGCGGTGACGCGGTGCGGAGCCGCCAGAGCACGCGAAGGCGTCGACCCATCGTCTCGAGCGACGGCGACACCCGCTCGAACGGGAGCGTCTCCCAGGCCGGGAAGGTCTCGACGTCGCCTGCGGGCAGGAAGCAGGCGAGGTCGTGCGCGATGCGCTCGGCCTCGTCCTGGGTGGGGACCACGACGACGATGGGGCGGCGGGTGGTCGTCCCGACCAGCGCGGCGACGAAGAGCGCACGTCCGGCATCGGGCACCGACACGACCGCGTCGCGGCCCACGACGGCGCGCAGCGCCGGCTCCTCGGCGAGGAGCGTCGCCAGCGGGGCGAGCGGTGCAGCGGTGGTGTCAGGAGTCATCGGGTCCGTGGGAGGCCTCCGGCTTCTTGGCACGTTGGCACGCGCTCTGCGCGTACGAGCGTGCCAAGAACCCTCAATCCAGGAGCTCGGCGACGGCGGCGGCGAAGACCTCGGTGTGGCGGTCGACGTCGGCCGGGGTGTGGGCCGGGCAGAACAGCGCCATGTTGTGGAACGGGGTGAGCAGGATGCCGCGGTTCAGTGCGTAGAGGTGCATGAACCCGTCGAGCTCGTGGTCGACGGCCGCCGCAGCCTCGCCGCCGGTCCGGGGCGCCGGGCAGAACCAGTACTCGGCCCGGGCGCCCAGCTGCTGCACGGTCCAGGGCAGGTCGTGCTCGGCGACGACGCCCGCCACACCGGACGCCCACCGCTCGGCGAGCGGGATCGCGACGGCGAAGTCCTCGTCGCGCAGCGCCCCCGCCAGCGTGCCCCGCACCGCGGCGAGCGACAGTGCGTTGGCCGCGAGGGTCCCGCCGACGCCGCTCACGTCGGTGTCCTCCCCCGCCATCACGTCGGCGACCCGCGCGGCCACGTCCGCCGACATCCCGTACGCCGCCGCGGGCACGCCGCCCGCGATCGGCTTGCCGATCACGAGGAGATCGGGGTCGAGGCCCCACGCCCGCGTCGCCCCACCCGGGCCGGCGCAGATCGTGTGGGTCTCGTCGATGATCAGCAGCGTCCCGGTCCGACGGGTGATCTCGCGCAGCCGGTCGTGGAACCCGTCGTCGGGCAGCACGATCCCGATGTTGGTGAGCGCAGGTTCCGCCAGGACGCACGCGACCTCCTCCGTCGCGAGTGCGCGCTCGAGGGCCTCGGCGTCGTTGAACTCCACGACCACCGTGGTCTCCCGCGGGTCGACCGGCGGCCCGGTGTTGCCCGGACGCGGGATCACCTTGCCGTCGCCGTCGAGCGCGACGAGCGTCTCGTCGACCGTGCCGTGGTAGCACCAGTTGAAGACGAGGATCTTCGACCGCCCCGTCGCGAAGCGCGCGAGCCGCATCGCGAAGCGGTTCGCGTCGGTCGCCGAGAGCGCGAGCTGCCAGATGGGAAGTCCGAAGCGCTCGCTCAGCTCGTCACCGACGCCGACCGAGTCCTCGGTCGGCAGCATCATGGTGAGCCCGCGCGGTGCCTGCGCGGCGAGCGCTGCGAGCGTCGGCGGCGGTGCATGACCCGTCATCGCGCCCGTGTCCCCGAGGCAGAGATCGACGTACTCGTTGCCGTCGACGTCGGTGAAGCGTGCACCCTGCGCATGGTCGACGAACACCGGGAACGCACCGGGCCACCGGCGCATCCAGTTCATCGGGACACCACCGAGCAGGTGCGCGCCGGCCTGTTCCGAGAGCGCCCGCGACTGCGGGTGCGCGTCGTTGAACGCGCCCTCCTCCCGCGCTCGGAGCTTGGCGAGGCGCTCGCGGTCGATCACGAGCCGGACCCGTTGTAGCGGTTCATCGCGGCGTCGATCCCGTCGGCGGCGATCGCCTCCACTGCGTCCGCGGCCTCGGCGATGGTGACGTCGACCTCGGCGCGCTCGCGCTTCCCGAACTTGCTGAGCACGTGGTCGGCGCCGTGCTCCTTCGAGCTGGGCTTCCCCACCCCGATGCGGATTCGTTGGAACGCGTCGCTGTGCAGGTGCGATTTGATCGAGCGCAGCCCGTTGTGCCCGGCCAGCCCACCACCCGACTTCACGCGCAGGGCGGCGACGGGGAGGTCGAGCTCATCGTGCACGACCACGAGCTGCTCGGGCTCGACGCCGTAGCGCCGTACGAGGAGTCGGACCGACTCGCCCGAGTCGTTCATGTAGGTGAGGGGGACGGCCAGAGCGACCAGCTGCCCGCCGATGCGGACCTGGTCGGCGCGGGCGCGCTCCTTGCCCTTGCGCAGGCTCGCGCCGTGTCGCTGCGCGAGCAGCTCGACCACCTCGGCGCCGACGTTGTGCTTCGTGCGCTCGTACTCGGCGCCCGGGTTCCCGAGACCGACCACCAGCAGGTCCGCCGGCGTTCCGGTGCGCGGTGCCGACCGGGCACCGCGCCGTCCCAACACGCGCTAGCCCTCGCCGCCTTCGCCACCACCGGAGTCGCCGTCGCCCTCGGCGGACGCCTCGGCGCCGCCTTCGCCCTCGGCACCCTCTTCGCCCTCTTCGCCCTCTTCGCCCTCGACCTCTTCCTCGACGACGAGTCGGGGGGCGACGACCTGGGCGACGAGCACGTCGCCGTCGACCATCGCAGTGACACCGGAGGGAAGTGCGAGCTCGACGACGCGGAGCTGGTCGCCGATGACGAGCGCAGAGATGTCGTGCTCGATCTCAGTCGGGATGTCCTGTGGCTTCGCTTCGATCGACAGCGAGAACTCCAGCTGCTCGACGAGACCACCGTCGAGCACACCGGCAGCCTCACCGGTGAGGTGCAGCGGCACCTCGGCAGCGACGGCGACGTCGGTGCGCACCCGCACGAAGTCGACGTGGAGGTAGTCGCCGCGCGTGGGATGACGCTGGACCTGTCGGGCGAGCGCGAGCGCGTCGTCGCCGCCGATCTTGAGCGTGATGAGGGTGTTCGCGCCGCCGGCGAGGATGTGGCTCAGCTCACGCGCGTTGACCGCGATCGGGACGGTGTCGGCACCGAGGCCGTAGACCACGGCGGGCACCTGACCGGAGCGGCGGAGCCGGCCCGCGGGACGCGAGCCATTCTCGGTTCGCAGCTCGGTGACGAGAACGTTGTCGACGGCCATGGCGCGTCAGCACCTTTCGGGCGGAAGGGACCTTTCATTGTGGTCCGCGAGCACCATGACAGCCAAGTCGCGCCCGGGAGCACCGGAACACGCCCCGCCGGAGGCGCCTCGGTCGGCCGGTCGGCCGGTCGGCGGTCAGGCGGCGAGACAGGACCGTCCGGATCCCGATGACCCCGACGTTCGCGTGTCAGACGTTGTCGCCGCGGAAGATCTCGCTCACCGACGTGTCCTCGAACACGGCGTCGAGGGCCTCGGCGACGATGGGTGCGATCGAGAGCACGGTCAGCGCGTCCCATCGCTTGTCGTCGGAGATCGGCAGCGTGTTCGTGACGACCACCTCGCGCACTGGCGCGTTCTTCAGCCGGTCGATCGCCGGGCCCGAGAGCACCCCGTGGGTCGCGGCAATCCGAACGTCGGCGGCACCACGCTCCTGGAGCAGGTGCGCCGCGCTCGAGATCGTCCCCGCGGTGTCGATCATGTCGTCGACGAGGAGGCACGAACGACCCTCGACGTCACCGACGATGTCCTCGGCGACGGCCTCGTTGTGGGTCCCCTTGGGTCGACGCTTGTCGATGAAGGCGAGATCGGCGTCGATCCCGTGCTCCTCGAGGTTGTTCGCGAACCGGCGAGCGAGCTTGCCGCCACCGGCGTCGGGCGCGACGACGGTGACGTCGCCCAGGACCGACTCGGCGAGGTGCGCGGCGAGAAGGGGCACCGCGGTGAGGTGGTCGACCGGCATGTCGAAGAAGCCCTGGATCTGCCCGGTGTGGAGGTCGACGGTGATCACCCGGTCGGCCCCCGCGACCGTGAACAGGTCGGCGACGAGCCGGGCGGTGATGGGCTCGCGTCCCTCGGCCTTCCGGTCTTGTCGTGCGTACGCGTAGAACGGACACACGGCGGTGATGCGGCGGGCCGACGCCCGCTTCGCCGCGTCGATGAGGATGAGCTGCTCCATGATCCGGTCGTTGATCGGCGGCGCGTGGCTCTGGAGCACGAAGAGGTCGGCGCCCCGGACGCTCTCGCCGTAGCGGCAGTAGAGCTCCCCGTTCGCGAACGACGAGAGCACGATCTCCCCGAGCGGGACGCCGAGCTCCTCGGCGATCTCGATCGACAGGTCCTCGTTCCCCCGCCCGGAGAAGAGCATCAGCCGCTTCGTCGGCACCAGCTCCATATGTCTGGTCGAGTCCACCTCGAGCCCGGTGTCGACCGTCTCGGACCCACTCATCTCGGCTGCGTCTCCATACGTCTGGTCGACTCCGCCTCGAGCTCGCTCACGTCTGCTCGTCGCTCCCGTCGTCCGCTGCGGCGCGCTCGGCGGCCCAGCCTTCCTCGATCCGGGCCGGCACGCCCTTGGCCAGTGCGCCGGGTGGCACGTCGCTCGACACGACGGCCCCCGCCCCCGTGTACGCGCCGTCACCGATCTCGACCGGTGCGACGAGGACGGTGTTCGAGCCAACCCGGGCGTCCGCACCCACCTTCGTACGGTGCTTCTGCTTCCCGTCGTAGTTCGCGGTGATGGTTCCGGCACCGATGTTGGCGCGTGGCCCGATCTCGGCGTCACCGATGTAGGCGAGGTGCGGTGCCTTCGCTCCCTCACCGATCTCGGCGTTCTTGGTCTCGACGAACGTCCCGAGGTGCGCGCCGGCCGCGACGTGCGTACCCGGACGCAGCGACGCCCACGGTCCGACGGTGACGTCGTCGCCGATCTCGGACTCTCGAGCGACGGTCTGTTGGATCACGACGTGCTCACCGACGATCGTGTCGACGAGTCGGCAGTCGGGACCGATCACCGAACCGGCACCGACCGCGGTGCGGCCCTCCAGGATCACCCCCGGCAGCAGCTGCACGTCGGGTTCGAGCTCGACGGTCGCATCGATGTAGGTGCGCGTGGGGTCGGTCATGCCCACGCCTTCTCGCATCCACGCCTGGTTGATGCGCGCGCGCAGGACCGACTCTGCGGCGGCGAGCTGCGCGCGGTCGTTGACCCCCATGGTCTCGGTCGCGTCGTCACCGGTGACGGCGACGATCGAGTGCCCGGTCGAGCGCAGCACGGAGACGACGTCGGTCAGGTAGTACTCACCCTGCGCGTTCTCGGGGCTGAGCCGCCGGAGCGCCGGCGCCAGGTACGCGCGACGGAAGCAGTAGATCGACGGGTTGACCTCGGTGAGACCGAGCTGATCGTCGTTGGCGTCGGCCTGCTCCACGATGGCGAGCACCCCGCCCCGCTCGTCGCGCACGATGCGCCCGTAGCCGGTCGGGTCTTCGAGCTCCACGGTGAGCATGGTCGCCGCGGCGTCGGTGAGCCGATGCTCGGTCGCGAGCGCGGCCAGCGTGTCGGGGCGCAAGAGGGGCACGTCGCCGGTGAGCACCAGCACGTCGTCGTCGCCGTCGAGCGTGTCGGCGAACGCGGTGAGTCCGACGCTGGCCGCGTCGCCCGTCCCACGCTGCACCCGTTGCTCGACGAACTCGATGGGGATCTCGGTGGCCAGCTGCTCCTGCACCGTCTTCGTGACGTGCTCGGCGCCGTGCCCCACCACCAGGACGATGCGATCGAGCGGCAGGGCCACGAGCGTGTCGAGCACGTGGAGGATCATCGGTCGGCCGCAGAGGGGGTGCAGGACCTTGGGAACGGAGGAGCGCATCCGGGTCCCCTCGCCCGCGGCCAGGACGACTGCCGACAACGGTCGGTACGCCATCCCTTCCTCCAGTCGCCGGATGATCTTCGCGGGGTTCGAGTGGGCTCGGGGGCGAGGTTTCGAACCTCGACTTGGGACTCCAAAGGACCCCGTGCTGCCGTTACACCACCCCCGACCTCGCCTTCGACCCTAGCGTTCGAGCGGCCGCGATCCGCGTCCCGATGTGACGGGCGAACGGGACGACGAGTACCGTCGGCACCCTCATGGGTTCGCTGATCAAGAAGCGCCGCAAGCGCATGCGCAAGAAGAAGCACAAGAAGCTGCTGAAGAAGACGCGCTGGCAGCGTCGCCAGCAGGGCAAGTAGTCGAACCCGCCCTCCGCTCCGCCGATCAGGCGGAGCTGACCCGCACACCGCGATTGGTCGTGTGGCTCGTCGCGACCGGGACCTTCATCGACCGGCGCACCTTCTTCGCCACGGCCTCGATGCGTCCGACCTTGTCGTCGGGCACGGGCACCACGTAGGCCGAGCCGCTCCCGGCCAGGAGCGGCGGCACCCCGACGATCTTCTCGAGCGCCTCGCGGAACTCGACGAGCCCGGGCTCGACCGCCTCGGCGGCCGGCTCGAGGTCGTTGGCCAGCTCGGGGAGCAGGTCCGCGACGGGCCCGAACGCGGGGACCACGCGCCGGGAGCGCGGCCCGCCGAGCTCGTCCCACGCCGCGTACACGGCGGGCGTCGAGAGCCGGAAGGGCGGGATCGCGACGAGGTACGGCAGTCCTGCGGGCAGTGCGACCGGCTCGAGCAGCTCCCCGCGGCCGCGGATCCAGGCTGCACCGCCGGTGAGGCAGAAGGGGATGTCGGAGCCGAGCTCCGCACCGACCTCGAGCATCGCGGCGTCGGTCAGCTCGAGGTCGAGCATGCGTCGCACCGCATGCATCGCGGCAGCTGCGTCCGCCGATCCGCCACCGAGTCCGGCGCCGGCAGGGATCTTCTTCCGCAGCGTCATGCGGACCCCGTGTCCGGATCGGCCCGCACGCAGCATGACCTCTTCACCGGCGCGCATCGCCAGGTTGTCCGATCCTTCGGGGACACCCTCGGTCTCGCCCTCGACGAGCAGGCTCACGCCGCCCGGATGCGGCACCGCCTGGACCTCGACCACGTCGTGGGGGTCGCCGATCGAGACGACCAGGGCCTCGATGTCGTGGAACCCGTCGTCGCGGCGTCCGAGGACGCGGAGCGACAGCGTCAGCTTGGCGTACGCGGTGGCGCGGGCCCTCGCGAGCCGTCCCGGCTGGGTGAGCTCGTTCAGGACGCCGCCTCCCGCGCGAGCGCGGCCCACTGCTCGATCCCCAGCGCCTCGGCGCGGAGGCGGGGATCGATCCCGGCACCGACCAGGACGGCCTCGACGCGGGCGCCGAGCGCGGGACGGAGCGCACGCCGCAGCATCTTGCGACGTTGCGCGAACCCGGTGCGCACGAGCCGGAACATCGCGTCGGGGTCGTCGACGTCGACGGCCGGAGCGGCACGGCGGTCGATGCGCACGAGCGCGGAGTCGACCTTCGGGCGCGGCAGGAACACCGTGGGTGGGACGGCACCGACGACCCGGGCCTCGGCGTGGTAGGCGACGCGCACTGAGACCGAACCGTAGGCGCGTGATCCGGGGCCGGCCGCGAGCCGCTCGCCGACCTCCCGTTGGACCATGACCAGCAAGCGCTCGACCCGGGGCGCCTCGTCGAGCAGACGCAGCACGACCGGCGTGGCCACGTTGTACGGGAGGTTCGAGACGCAGATCCAGCGGGTCGTCGACTCCTGATCCTCGGGTGCGGGTTCGGGTCCCGGTGCGGCTCCGAGCAGCGCATCGAGGTCGATCTCCATCGCGTCGCCCTGCACCACGGTCACGCCGGGCACGTCGCCGACGACCGAGGTGAGCGCGGGCAGCAGGTGCCGGTCGAGCTCGAGCGCGCGCACCTCGGCTGCCGCGTCGGCGAGCGCGAGCGTCAGGGACCCGAGACCCGGACCGATCTCGAGGACGCGGTCGCCGAGGCCGACGTCCGCGAGGCGCACGATTCGCCGCGCGGTGTTCGGATCAACGAGGAAGTTCTGCCCGAGGGCCCGGCTCGGGTGCAGGTCGTGCGCTGCGAGCAGCGTTCGCACGTCGACAGGGCTCAGCACGGGCACGGCGACGCAAGGTAGCGCCGGTGGGCTCGCGATCTGCAACCGCTCGCCCCGCCGGCCCCGAGCGCGAGCGCTCGCCTAGTACCCGAGCTTCTTCCCGCAGCCCCAGGCCCGGAACCCGTGCTTGGCCCGGATCCGCTCCGCGACCTGGATCTGCTCGAGCTTGGTGGCGTCCCCGGCGTTCTGGGCGAACTCGTACCCACCGAAGCCCTTCCAGGTCTGGGCGAAGATGCCGAGCCCGCCCTGGTAGGCCGGACCCTGGGCGTGCCAGTTCCCGCCGGTCTCACACGCGGCGATCTTGTCCCAGCGGGAGTCGTACTTCGTACCGTAGAAGAGGATGTGGGGCTTCGCCGCCACGACCGGGACCGCGGAGATCGGAACCCGCTGGATCTCCGCGCCGTCCCGCTTCACGACGCTGTAGGTGACGTTCTGCGTCCCCGCGACCGCGGCTTCTTCACGCGTCTCGCCGACGTTCATCGAGTTGTCGGGCTGGGTCTCGTCGGGCAACGAGTAGGGCTCCAGGATCGTCTCGTTGTCGGTGGCCTGGCGTACCACGGTGATCGACACGTTCTCGACGTCGGTGCTGGTCGGCAGCTTGTCGTCGACGGCCAGCGGCTCCGTGTAGTCCTCCGGACCGAGCACGACCTTGTACCTGGCGAGGAGCTCGCTGACGGTGGCGGCGGGCGTGTCGTAGACCACGGAGGAGCCGTCGACGAGGAGCGTGCCCTTCTTCTTCGTGCGCAGCTCGACGTTCGCGTTCGGTTCGATGACTCGCGGCGCATCCCGCAGGGCGAGGTCTCCGGTGGCACCGAGCTGGCGCTTGGCGTCGGCGAGGAACCCGTCGGGTTCGCCGTAGGTCGTGAACACGGTCTTGCCCGTCTCGCCGTCGAAGTCGACGATCACCGGGAAGGCCCGGAGCACCCGCACGGTCATGCCGTCGGCGACTGGCGTCGAGGGGATGGGGCTCGCCCGGTCGAAACGACCGAGCTCGACCTTCTGCTCCTGCAGCAGCGACGCCACCGTCGAGACGCCGGTCTCGGCCGAGATCTTGCGGCCGTCGACCCTGACGGTGACGTCGGCACCCTGGTCGGTGACGATCGTGCCGGCGTAGAAGAGGGCGCCCAGGGTCGCGGCGACCAGCAGCACCGCGAAGGAGCGCTTGAGCGTGCCCCGGCTCGGCCGGTGCGGACGGTGCCGGCGCTTCGCCGGCGCCGTCGCCGTGCGGGGTGAGGGGCTCGCACCAGCACCGCGCTCGTCGAGCAGCTCGTGGAGCTCGGGCAGGTCCTCGGACTCGGGGAGCGGCAGCCACGACGTCGCGTCGTGCGGCTCGGCGCGGGCCGGTGACGGCGCTGCGGTGATGTCGCGCGCCACGGGGACGTCGACCTCGGGGTTGAGGAGCTCGTGGATCGACGGGAGATCCTCGGACTCGGGCAGGGGGAGCCACGCCATGGCGTCGTGCGGCTCGGCGCGACCGGGGCCCGCGGGCGACTCCGGGAGCGGTGCGCCTGCCGTGGGATCAGCGACCGCGGGTTCTGCGGCGTGCTCGTCGTCGACCACCAGCGCCTCGGGCGCGAGCAGCTCGTCGACGGTGGGGAGCGACTCCGGGACCGGGACCGGCAGCCAGGCCGACGCGTCGTGTGGCTCGGCGCGGGCCGGTGACGGCTGGACCGACTCGGCGACGTGCGCGCTCGACCGCCGGCGGAGCCGGTGATGGTGCAATCGTCCCCGTCGACCCTTGTGCTCGGTGATGCCCGCCGCCTCCGCTGCGCCCGTCAGGTGTCTTCCCGCGACAGGACCGCCGCCACGCGAGGGGGTTCCTGCACCAGGGGTACGGCCTCACGGTAGCGCCCGACTCGTCACGGTTTCCAACACCCGTGCGGCATTGGCAACGGTGGCCTCGGCGACGGCTTGCACGTCGAGGTCCTGGGCTGCCGCCACCGCGGCCCCGACCAGCCCCACCAGCGCGGGCTCGTTCTCGCGGCCCCGGTGCGGCACGGGCGCGAGGTACGGCGCGTCGGTCTCCACCAGGAGCCGATCCTGCGGACAGAGCGCGGCAGCGGCGCGCACGTCGTCGGCCGTCTTGAAGGTCACGATCCCACTGAACGAGAGGTGCGTCCCGAGGTCGAGGCACCGGCGCGCCTCGTCGGCACCTCCGGTGAAGCAGTGGAACACCGTGCGGTCGGGCGGTCCTTCGTCGGTGAGGACACGCAGCGTGTCGTCCCACGCCTCGCGCGAGTGGATCACGAGTGCCCGGTCGAGCTCCTTCGCGAGCTGGATCTGGGCGCGGAACGCCGCCTCCTGCTCGTCGGGCTCCGAGTGGCGGTAGTGCAGGTCGAAGCCCGCCTCACCGATCGCGACGACGCCGGGGCGTCGGGCGAGCTCCAGGAGCTCGGGCCACTCCTCGTCGAGCTTCGACGCGTCGTGCGGGTGCAGGCCGACCGTCGCGCGGACGTCCGCGTGGCGACCCGCCAGGTCGATCGCGGCCCGGGAGCTCTCGACGTCGGTGCCGACGACCACCATCGACACGACGCCGGCCGCACGCGCCCGTTCGAGCGTCGCGTCGGCGCCGCCTTCGCACCACTGCACGTGACAGTGCGAGTCGGTCCAGACCACGTCCGTCACCGGCATCCGGGCCCGTCAGCTCTCGATGCGGGGGAAGAGCGGGTCGCCCTTCTCGAGCTTCGTGCCACTCGGGCCGAGCCCCCACACCGCAGCGTCGGGGAGGCGCTGGTCCTCGGGCGCACCGTCGAGGCCGAGCCGCTGCCAGAGCGCGCCGCACGCGTCCGGGATGATCGGCGACGCCAGGAGCGCGACGACCCGCAGCGCCTCGAGACAGTCCCCGAGGATGCCCGCGACCGCGGCGGTGTCACCGGCCTTGTGGACCTTCCACGGCTCGGAGTCCTCGATGTACGAGTTGGTCGCGCCGATGAGCTCCCACACCGCGCCGTACGCGCCGGCGAAGTCGACCCGTTCGAGGTGGCGCGTGTTCTCGGCGAAGGCACGCTCGACCGCCGCGACCAGTGGCCCCTCGGCACGTGCGTCGGGAGCGACCCCGTCGCAGTAGTTGACGGCCATGTTCAGCACTCGGTTCGCGAGGTTGCCGAAGTTGTTCGCGAGATCCGCGTTGTACCGGGCGACCATCGCCTCGAAGCTGAAGTCGCCGTCGGGGCCGAACCGCTGGTCCGCGAGGAAGTGGTACCGGAATCCGTCGGACCCGAAGGTCTCGACGAGGTCGGCGGGCGCGATCTGGTTGAGCCCCGTCTTGCTCATCTTCTCGCCACCCACGAGCAGGAACCCGTGCGCGAAGACGCACTTCGGCGGCGCTTCCCCGGCGGCCATCAGCATCGCCGGCCAGTAGACCGCGTGGAACCGGACGATGTCCTTGCCGACGATGTGGAAGTCGACCGGCCAGTAGCGGTCGAACCGCGCCCGGTCGTCGCCGTACCCGATCGCGGTGCAGTAGTTGAAGAGCGCGTCGAACCACACGTACGCGACGTGCGCTGGGTCCCACGGGAGCGGCACGCCCCAGGTGATCGACGTGCGGCTCATCGAGAAGTCACGCAAGCCCTGCTTGATGAAGCCGAGCACCTCGTTGCGTCGCGTGTCGGGCTGCACCGCCTCGGGATGCGCTGCGTAGTGCTCGAGCAGTCGGTCCTCGAAGGCGGAGAGCTTGAAGAAGTAGTTCTCCTCGGTGACGCGCTCCACGGGCCGCTTGTGGATCGGGCACAACCCGTCGACGAGCTCGTCTTCGGTGTAATAGGCCTCGCAGGAAACGCAATAGAGGCCTTCGTACGTGCCGCGCTCGATGTACCCGTTGTCGTAGATCTTCTGGATGAACTCCTGGAAGGCGGCGTGGTGGCGCGGCTCGGTCGTTCGGATGAAGTCGGTGTTGGTGATCTCGAGCTGTCGCCAGGCCTCGCGGTACCGCTCACTCGTGCGGTCGGCCCACTCCTGGGGAGTGACGCCGTGCTCGTCCGCAGCGCGCTGCACCTTGAGGCCGTGCTCGTCGGTGCCGGTGAGGAACTGCACGTCGTCGCCCCAGAGCCGTCGCCACCGGGCGAGGACGTCGGCCGCGACGGTGGGGTACGCGTGCCCGATGTGAGGCGCGTCGTTCACGTAGTAGATCGGCGTGGTGACGTAGAACGGCGTGCCCATCACACCCACGATACGACCCTGGATGCGTCCCTCACCTTCCCATTCGACGCTCAGAGACGCATCACGACCGGCGCTGGGCGAGCACCGCGTCGTACGCGCGCGCCGGCGCGCCACGCCGAGGCGCGCCGCGACCCGGTCGGCGGCCTCGCGAGTCGACGCTCCCGCCTCGAGCTCGGTGCGCGCGGCCTCGGCGACGTCGTCGTCGGTGGCCGCGGCGGCAGGCGGGGCGCCGCCCAGCACGATCACGTGCTCGCCCCGTGGCGGCTGCGCGGCGACGTGCTCGATCGCGGCGGCGAGGGTGCCGCGGAAGGTCTCCTCGTGCACCTTGGTGAGCTCACGCGCCACCGCGACCGGTCGACCGTCCCCGCATGCGGCGGCCAGGTCGGCGAGGGTCGCGGCAACACGGGGAGGGGCCTCGAAGAGCACGACCGTGCGCGCCTCGGCGGCAACGACCGCGAGCCGCTCGCGGCGCTCGCTCCCCTTGCGGGGCAGGAAGCCCTCGAACACGAACCGGTCGGTCGGCAGTCCCGACACCACGAGCGCGGCGAGTGCAGCGCTCGGCCCGGGGACGACATCGACGCGGAGGCCGGCCTCGGCACACACCCGGGCCACGCGCGACCCCGGATCCGAGACGCCGGGCATCCCGGCGTCGGTGACGAGCGCGACGGTCCCGCCCCGTCGGATCTCGTCGACCAGGTCGCCCGCCCGCTGCCGTTCGTTGTGCTCGTGCACCGCGACCAGCCGCCCGCGCGCGGAGACACCGGCGTGCGTGAGGAGCGTCCGCGTGCGACGGGTGTCCTCCGCCGCGATCACGTCGGCGTCCCGCAGCACCTCGACAGCCCGCGGCGAGAGGTCGCCGAGGTTCCCGATCGGCGTCGCGACGAGCACGAGCCGCCCCTCAGGCACTGGAGTCGTCCGGTCCCGACACCTCGACCGCGTCACCGACCCGCAAGCGCCAGCGCTCGGTGGCACCTGCCGCTGCTTCGATCACGAAGCGAGCCCGGAGCACCGGTCGCGAGATCCGACCCGGCTCGAGGGTCGCGATCCGCACGACGCGTCCGTCCTCGGCGCACCAGACGACGTCGATCGGGAACCGCATGCGGAACGTGTGCACCTGGCGACAGGGCCGGAGCACCAGTGCGCCGTCGAGCTCGTCGCGTCCGAGCAACCCGCGCCGACGCTCGGCCCGCGTGGCCGCGACCTCGGCGGCCGCGAGCACCTCGTCGTCTCCATTGGGAACGCGTCGCACGAGCCAGGACATCCCGCCTCCGGCTGCCTCACACGTTGAACCGGATCTCCAGCACGTCGCCGTCGGCGACGATGTAGTCCTTTCCCTCGACCCGCAGCTTCCCGGCGTCCTTCGCCTTCGTCCACGAGCCGATGTCGAGCAGCTCCTGCCAGTCGATCACCTCGGCACGGATGAAGCCACGCTGCAGGTCCGAGTGGATGACCCCGGCGCACTCGGGCGCGGCGGCACCGGCTCGGAACGTCCACGCGCGCGACTCCTTGTCGCCCGTCGTCAGGAAGGTCCGACGCCCGAGCAGGCGCAACGCGGCACGGGCCAGGCGCGGCACGACGCTCTCGGGGATCCCCAGATCAGCGAGCAGCTCCGCTCGCTCCGTGCCTTGGGCCGCGACGACGTCCGGGTCGCCTTCGAGCTCGATGCACACCGCGAACGCGTCGTCCCCGAAAGGCGCCGCGAGCGCGTCCGCCTCCCCGAGCTGGTCGGTGCCGACGTTGACGACGACGAGCGCCGGCTTGTTCGTCAGGAGGAACGCCGGCGCGAGCAGCGCACGCTCGGCCTCGGTGAGATCCGCGCGGTAGATCGGAGTCCCGTCCGACAACACGGCCTCGGCACGCTCGAGCGCGGCGATCTCGGCCGCGAGCGTCTTGTCGCCCTTGGCGGCGCGCCGCTGCTTGTACACCCGCGACTCGACCGACTCGAGGTCGGCGAGGATCAGCTCCTCCTCCAGCGCGGCGAGCTCCTTCGCGGCGTCGTGCCCGTCGTCGGCGCGCACGGTGAGCATGAGGGCGTCGGAGTCGCGCACGCTGCCCAGGAGGCGGCTCCCCAACCCCTTGCCGGCCTCGGTGGACAGCCCGGGGAGGTACGCGAGCTGGAGCGTGGCCGGCACCACCTTCTCGGACTCCGACATCGCCGCGAGCTTCGCCAACCGTTCGTCGGGGATCGCCACCTGACCCAGGATGCGCTCGGCCGCGGCCGACACGTCCTGCCCGGTCAGCGCCGCGAACAACGACGCGTGGCCGGAATCCGCGAGGCCCAGCAGGCCGAGGTGCTCCATGGCTGTCGAGGATACGTTCAGGGGCCGTTGCGTCCGGCCCCGGGCGCCGAAGGGGGACCCCCGAGATGACCGAGCTCCAGGAGATCGCCGACCGACTCGCCATCGAGGCGCTGCTGAGCAAGTACGCGTGGGCGCTCGACACCAAGCAGTTCGACGACCTCGACGACGTCTTCACGCCTGACGCGCAGCTCGACTACACGACGGCCGGCGGCATCAAGGGGGCGTACCCCGAGGTGAAGGCCTGGCTCACGCAGGTGCT
This sequence comes from uncultured Acidimicrobiia bacterium, assembly GCA_963720675.1. Taxonomy (GTDB): domain Bacteria; phylum Actinomycetota; class Acidimicrobiia; order IMCC26256; family PALSA-555; genus JALHSW01. The sequence continues at coordinate 2,040,208 of CAVRGH010000010.1, forward strand.
GCCGTTCTTCCCGGCGTACCAGCACCTCGTGACCAACAAGGAGATCACCGTCGACGGCGACACCGCGACGAGCCGGGCCGGGTTCTACAACCCGATGGGCCACGACCGCGCCGACGGCACCCGGGCCTACTTCCATTGCGGCGGCGAGTACCGGGACCAGCTCGTCCGCACGGCCGACGGCTGGAGGATCGCGAACCGGTTCGAGCAGACGATCTGGACGGACGGCGAGCTGCCCGCCACCCTGCCCGGGACCTAGCCCCGCGTCAGCAGGCCAGCGCGGTGGCGGCGCCGGCGCGGAGCGCACCCGACGGCGACGACGTCTGGATCGGGCTGCCCGGGATCGGCGCCGCAGTCGACTCGAGCCGGTACTCGACCTGCGCCGGGGTGATCCCCGGGCACTTGGCGACCACGAGCGCCGCGGCGGCCGACACGAACGGTGTCGCCATCGAGGTCCCCGACATGCTCAGGTACGTGCTGCCGAGGTAGTCGGACCAGATGTTGGTCCCCGGCGCGGCGAGATCGACGTCGGGTCCGTGCTGCGAGAACGGCGCGAGCGTGTCGACGCCCTGGCCCGTCGCCGCGACCGAGATCACACCCGGGTACGCCGCCGGGTACTCCGCGGTGCACGACCCGTCGTTGCCCGCAGCCGCGACCACCACGACGCCGGACGCGATCGCTGCCTCGACCGTGGTCTGCAGTGATGGCGAGGTGTCCGGTCCCCCGAGGCTCATCGAGATGACCTGGGCACCGTTGCCGACCGCGAAGTTGATGCCGTTGATGAGCTGGGAGATGTCGCCCTGTCCGTTCGCGTCGAGCACGCGGACCGTCATGATCGTGCTCATCGGCGCACCGCCGACCCCACCGATCCCCTGGGCACGGGCACCGATGATGCCGGCGACGTGGGTGCCATGGCCGTTCTGGTCGTTCGTCCCATCGCCACCCGCCACGACCCGGTCGCTGCCCGCGACGACGGCTCCGGCGAGATCCGGGTGCGTCGCCTGCACGCCCGAGTCGAGCACCGCGACCTTCACCCCGGCACCGTTGCTCGGCACGTTCGCCCATGCCTCGGGGAACGACGCCTGGTTGATCCCCCACTGGTTCTGGCTGGCAGCGAACGGCATGCTGCCCGCGTACAGGGGTTCGGTCGTCGCCGCGGATGCCGTGACGACCTGGTCGACCTCGACCGCGACGACGTCGCCGACCGTGGCCTCGATCGTCGCGACGTCCGCCTGCTGCTCCGCGACCGTCGCGGCGTCGAACGTGACCGCCTCGTTCGCGCCGCTGCCGTCGTCGACGACGGCGAAGTACTGCGTCTTGCCCGCGGCGCTCACGACCGGGGCGCTGCACGCGCCGGTCAGCGGCGCGGCCACCGGGGCCGAGGCGGCGGGAGCGGGCGCGACGGCCGGCGAACAGGCGGTGAGCGCCAGCGTGCCGAGCACGAGTCCGCCGACGAGCAGGCGTCGGGTCCGGGGGGACACGGGAAATCGGGATGCACGCAACGACCGAGCCATGGCTCAGACCTCGTCTCGACTTGGGTCAAAAACGAGAACACCGGCACCTAGCGTTGGCTAGGGCCGGTTTCGCTTGGCTCCCCGTCAGTCTGAGCGACCAGTTGGCGGCCGACGGATCGATGCCTCCCCGAGAGAGGTGGATCGGTGTTCACTCCGTCTCTTTGACGGAACATGTTCAGTTGACCACGGAGAGTGGTCAAAACGCAAGGTCGCGGGTCGGCCCGCCGATCGCTCAGCAGGGCAGCGCGGTCGCGGCCCCGGCCTTGGCGAGGCCCACGTTCGTGAACCCTGCGATCGGCGCGCCCGCGGTCGCGGTGAGCCGCGCCAGCACGTCGTCCGGCGTGTAGCTCGGGCACTGCTGCACCACGAGCGCCGCGATCGCGGCGACGTGGGGCGTGGCCATCGACGTGCCGCTCTTGTAGCCGTAGTTCAGGGTGCGGAGCGTCGACCACACGTTGGTGCCCGCGGCGGCGACGTCGACGTAGGTCCCGTAGTTCGAGTACGAGGCTTTCGCAGCCGCTGTCGAGTCGACCGCGCCCACCGCGACCACACCCGGGTACGCCGCGGGGTACAGCGGGGACGTCGAGTTGTTGTTGCCCGCGGCCGCGACCACGACGACGCCGCGGCTCACGGCGGTGTCGATCGCGGTCTGCAACGTGCTCGACGGCGACGAGCCACCGAGGCTGAGGTTGATCACCTGCGCCCGCCCACCGGACGGCGACTGGTCCGACGCCCAGAGCACACCCTCCGCGACGGTCGCGTACGAACCGGAGCCCTGGCAGTTGAGCACGCGGACCGGCACGACCGTCGAGTGCGGCGCGCCGCCCACGACTCCGATCGTGTTGTCCGCCGCGGCGATCGTGCCGGCAACGTGCGTGCCGTGCCCGAAGCCGTCGATGCGGCCGAAGTCGCTGGCGATGTCGTCGACGACGAAGTCCCGGCCCGGCACGACCTGACTCGGACCGAGATCCGGGTGGTCGGCCTGGACGCCGCTGTCGACGACCGCGACGCGCACGCCGGTGCCGGCGAAGCCGTTCATGTTCCATGCGGGCACGAAGTCGTCGAACGTGTCGGTGAACCCGTACTGGAGCGTGGCGTAGTCAGGGTCGTCGCTCGGGTCGACCGGTACGTCGAGCGACTGGACAGGGTGGTCCTGCTCGACGGTGAGGACATCGCCGCCCACCTCGAGCTTCGCGACCTCCTGCTGGACCTCGGCGTTCGTCGTCGCCTCGAACGTGACGACATCGGTGCTGCCGTCGTCGCTCTTCACCAGTGCGACCTTGTCGGCGGAATCGGGCGGCGCATCGGACGCGCAGAGCGCGTGGGCATCCGGGGGTGAGGGTGGGGGCGTCGCCGGGGGCGGGGGAGCGACCGGCGCGCACGCAGCGAGCACGATCGCGCCGAGACCGAGGGTGAGCGTCAACCCCCGTCGGGCCCGTGAACTCATCTGGTGCGATCCCCTCGTCCTCGCTGCCGACCGTGCCCCACGGGTCAGAACGTCGTCTGCGTCAGCTGATCGCTTGAGCGTATCGGGCGGGTCGTACGACCCACCACCAGCCGTGTCCGAGGGTCGCCGGATCGGCAACATGCCCGGGCGACGCCCGCCCGCCTATCCTGGCCATCCCCCGTACGGAGGCTCCTGGTGTCCAAGAAGACGAAGAAGCGCAAGCTCAAGGCCCGCCGCAACAAGGCGAACCACGGCAAGAAGCCGAACGCCGGCCGTCGCAGCTAGCCCCGAGCGCGGGTCGACCACGACCCACGCTTCGCCGCAATCCCCCGCTTCGTGCCCGGTCTCCGGGCCCGATCAGTTGTCCCGCCAGGGCGGAGGACGCGCTCCACGCCGCACCGCCGTGCACCTGGACGTGGTGGCGCCGGCACCGCAGCTCGAGGTTGTCGAGATCGGTCGGGCCGCCCCGAATCCAGTGATCGAGGTGGTGGGCGTCGCACCAGCCAGGCGGGGCGGAACAACCGGGTTCGATGCACCCACCATCGCGTACCGCGAGCGCCCGGTGCTGCGCGGCCGACACGACCGGCGTCCGGCGTCCCAGGTCGAGGACGACGGACTTCCCCCGCATCACGATGCGGCCGACGTTCGAGTCGCACGCCAGGCACTCCAGCGTCGCCTGGGTGATCGGTCCGATCCCGACCAGCTCCCGGCGGAACGACTCCAGGTCGGCCGGCGGCTCGCTCCGCAGCCTGCCGACGTCGACGAGCACGTCGAGGTTGACCCGGCGTGCGCCGCCGGACCCCTGCGCCAGCGCGATCAGCGCGTCGGCCCGTCGCTGGGGCAAGGAGCGCACGCGAACGCTGCCGTCGGTGGGATCTGGGGCGTCGAGCGCGTCGAGTGCCGCGAGGACGATCGCCCCGCCCTCCGGATCGAGCAGGCCGCTCAGTGCGACCGCACCGCCGAACGTGGTGGACGCGTGGAGATGCCAACGGTCGACCTGCAGCGCGGCGGGTGCACGGTCCAGGTCGTCGTCGGCCAGGCTCTGCCACCTCCGAGCGAGGCGCCGGAACTGCTCGGGTGCGATGCTCGGTCGCGGCGTCGAGCAGCGAGTCCTCCTGGACGATCGAACACGGCTTCGCGATGGCGCGTCGGCACGGGCGAGCAGCTTGACGTTGGCCGCCGACACGTCGCCCGCGGCCATCGACTTCGCGGTGCGCGGGTGCTCGCTGCACGAGACGCGCGGCGCGCAGGAGGTCGCTCGCGTCGCGGCGAGTCACCGACCCGTGCTTCGCGAGCCAGCCGACCGGGTGCATCGACCCCTTCGTCGGCGCACGCCCCGACGGCATCCCACTCGCCGAGCGCTCGGAGCACCTCGGCTTCGAGCCGGTCCCGCCGGTCGAGCAGCTCGACGAGGTGCGCCGACCGGGCCGCGTTCGACCATCCCTCCCGATCCTCGGCCTGGAGCGCGTCGACCGCCGCGCCCAGGCGGGCGAGCGGGTCGAGCCGATTGTCGGTGCGAGCGCCGGACATGTCCCGACCTTCGCACGGGGGTATGACAGCTACGTCCGACGGCAGGTTCCGCAGGACGGACAACGCAGAACGTGTTCTATTCCTGGCCGCGCCCCGGGGTGGGGAGCATCCGGTGGTCCCGGGTGAAGAGTCGGTGCTGCACGCCGAGGCCGACCACGGTCGTGGTGGTCGCCGCCGACGCGAGCACGACGTACATCACCGCGATCTGCACGAGCACCGCGTCCACCGGATCCACCCCGGCCAGGATGAGGCCCGTCATCGCGCCAGGCAGGAACACCAGGCCGACGGCCTTCGTCGTCTCGATCTGCGGCGTGAGCGCGGTCCGGAGCGCGTTGCGGACGTACGGGCGCGCGGCCTCGACTGCGGGTTGGCCGAGGGCGAGCCGGGCCTCGACCTCGTCGCGCTTGTCGCGCAGCTCGTCGTAGAGCCGACCGCGCGACGAGGACCGTCGCGGTCATCGAGTTCCCGATCATGAGCCCGGCGAGAGGGATGAGCGTGCGAGCGTCGAGCTCGAACACGCCGAGCCCGAACAGCACGCCGAGGGTGACGAACGAGGCGGCGCCGAACGCGGCCAACGCGAGCGTGAAGAGCCGAGGCACCTCCGGTGCGCGTCGCCGCACGGTGAACGCGGCGAACACGATCATCGCGACGACCCAGAGCCACGACCACAGGATCGAGACGTCGGGGTCGAGCAGCACGGTCAGGATGCCGCCCACCGCGAGCAGCTGCGCCGCGGCCCGCACGGCTGCCCACGCGATGGTCCCTTCGAGCCCGAGCTGCCGCCACAGCGACAGCCCGATCGCGACGAGCACGAGCAGACCGGTGATCGCGAGGCCGGCGAAGCCGATGTCGGTCATGCCGGCGCCTCGCCGCGGAGGAACTGCAGCACCTCGTCGGACGCGTCGCCGACGAGGGCATCGGCACTCCCGGCATGCACGATCCGGCCGTCGATGACCACGAGCACGTGATCCGCGAGCCGACCCATCTGGTCGAGGTCGTGGGTCACCCACACCACCGGGACGCCGGTCGCCGCGAGCGCACGGGCCAGCTCTTCGAGCCCCCGAGTGGCGGAGGGGTCGACCGACGACGTGACCTCGTCCATCAGCACGACCTCGGGACGGGTCACGAGGGTCCGGGCGAGACAGACGCGCTGCGCCTCGCCGCCCGACAGCTGGCGCGCGTCGCGATCGAGGAACGAACCGGCGAGGCCGACCCGCTCGAGTGCGAGCTCTGCCGCTCGCGTCGTGAGCGTCGGCTCGGCGACGCGCAGGTTCTCGGCGACCGTGCCCGAGAACGGCGTCGGGCGCTGGAAGACCATCCCGACCCGGCGCCGGAGGTGCAGCGGATCGAGCCCGTCGATGTCGTCCCCTCGGAAGCAGACGGTCCCCGACTCGGGGACCTCGAGGCGGTTGCAGCAGCGGAGCAGGGTCGACTTTCCCGACCCCGACGGCCCGACCAGCACCGACACCCCGGCCCCGGGGACCTCGCCGGTCGCGTGGATCAGTCGCGGGTGCTCGGCACCGGCGACGGTGACGTCGTCGAAGGAGAACAGGGGCGGTCCGGAGTCGGCGATGCGGGCATCATCGCACCGAGCGTCATCCCCCCGGTCCCGACGGGACCGGATCGTCCCGGGGCAGCAGGACCAGGACCAGCACCGCGATGATCGGCGCCAGGAGCAGCCCGCCGAGGATGCCGATCTGGTCGCCGGTCTCGTACCCCTCGATGTTGAACCCGTGGTACAGGACGTGAGGGATCGAGTACACGATCCAGGCGACAGCGGCCGCGATGACGATGTGCCGGGTGACCCACCACGCGGCGAGCAGCGTCACGACGGCGAGGGCGAGGTTGAGTGCGCCGTAGTCACGCATCAGGTGCTCGTTGTACGGGCCGTCCATGGCGACCCAGTGGCGACCCAACCCGGGGAAGTCGTCGTAGAAGCTGCGGGGCGCGAGCGAGGCCCACACGCCGAACAGCAGCGACTGGGCGGCCAGCACGACCAGCCCGACTCGAACGAGCGTCCGGGCACTCATCGGTCCGCGCCCGCCCGGACCCGCCGGGCCGCCGCGACGCCCGGCCACCCCTCACGGGCGCTCGCGACCGTGGGTCTCCACCCGGTGATCTCCCTGAACCGCCGGTTCGAGACCCGTTGCGACGCGGTGAGGGCTCGCGCGCTCGACCCCGCCACGGCGCGGAGCGCGCCGCCGGGAGTCAGGTGGAGGTGCGGCAGGTCGAAGGCCGCTGCGAACGCGTCGGCGTACTCCCGTCGGGTCAGCGGCTCGTCGTCCACGACGTTGTAGGTCCCGGCGGGCGCCACCAGCGCGGCCACGACCGCACGCGCCGCGTCCTCCGCGAGGATCGACGAGACGTACGAGTCCGGAGCTCCTGCCGACGGCGCGCCGCGCAGGCGCGCGAGCCGCAGCGCCTCGTCGGTCGAGCGGCACTCGGCGCCGTAGAACAGGCCGAAGCGCAGCACGACCCCGCGCCCGCCGGCCTCCCGAACCAGGCGCTCACCCTCGAGCGTCGGCGCGAGCGACTTCATCGAGTGGTCGGGCGCCACCGACTCGTCGATCCACTCGGCGCCGCGGTCCGGGTAGGTGAAGGTGATCGACTCCTTCACGAAGGTGTCGATCCCGTGGATCCGGGCAGCCTCGAGGAGGTGCGCGGTCGTCTCGGTGCGGAGGCGGTTGTGGGTCTTCCACGCGCCGGGCACGCCCATGCGTGACAGCTTCGGCACGTTGGTCGCCAGGTGGACGATCGCGTCGCAACCGGCCACCGCGTCGACGAGCGCGGTGCCGTCGAACACGTCGACGGTCACCGGCTCCGCGCCGGCCGCGCGCAGTCGATCGGCCTTCACGTCGTCGCGCGCGACGGCACGGACCTCGTGCCCCGCGTCGACGAGCGCGCGCACCGCGGGTCGCCCGACCACGCCGGTCGCACCGGTCAGGAAGCACTTCATCGCACTACCTCCCCGAGCCACACGACGCCCTTCTCCAGCGAGGCGCGCGGTGCTCGTTCCAGGACGTCGCCGAGCAGGTCGGCGATGGTCACGGCACGCAGCTCGGATCGCCACGCATCGTCGGCTCGATCCATCACGACGTGGATCGAGCACGGCAGCGAGTACTCCCGTGCGGGGACCCGGGTCGGGCCCCGCCGGCGGATCTCGGTGCAGCGGAACGACGGCTCCTCACCGTCGATCGCCTCCACCACGTCGAGCACCGTCGTCTCGGCGGCCGGACGGGCGAGGCGAAACCCTCCCCGCGGGCCCGAGACGGACTCGAGCACCTGTCCGCGCACCAGCGCCTGGAGGTGCTTGGTGAGGTAGGGCGCAGGCACGCCGTGGTACTCGGCGAGCCGGGCTGCGGGAAGCGTCCGTCCGGGCGGGAGCGCCGCGAGCAGCGTGGCGCAGTGGATCCCCCACTCGACGCCCTCGGCCAGCCGCATGACCACGACATTACCTATCCTGGATATTCGTTGTCCAGGTCCGACCCCGGCGGCCGCGTGCGGATGCTCGATCCGTTGCGACGGCTCAGAGGTGGTCGACGAGCAACGACTGGAGCGACACCCCGAGCGGGCCCTGCTCGTCGTGGAGCGTGGCACGGGCCAGCCCGACCCCGGCATGCTCGGCCCGGGTCACGGCGTCGAGCCCCACCCACTCGCCGACCGGGTACCGGTGCAGGTGGATCGAGAGGTCGGGGTTGATGAAGAGGTACTCGCCGCGGGGGAGCGCCGCGCTGACCCCGTTGCCGAAGTCGGCCGCGGCGGCGGCCCGCTGCAGGGGTGAGATCTCCTCGCCGGCGACGATCGGGACGCGCAGCCGGAACCAGACCGTGCCCGGGCCGGGTTCGGTCCAGGACCCCGCGGCCTGGCGGACGTCGACCGCGGCCCAGAACCCGACGTCGGCGCCCGACGTGAACTCGATCGCGAACGGGCTGCTCGCCGAGGGGGGCGGGATCTCCGGCGACGGTGGCGCCGGCAGCGGCAGCCCGAGCGCTCCGTCGGTCCGCAGGCGCAACGCAGTCGCGCGCACCACCTCCACGCCGTCGGCGAGGAGCGACGCCTCGATCCACTGCACCTTCCGCCCGGGGCGGGTGGTCCGCGCCACCGTCGTGAGCGGTGCGAGCGGAACCGGTCGCAGGAGCTCGATGGTGAGTCGCGCGACGAAGGCAGCCGGACCGGGATCGTGCCGCTCGACGACGCGGGCGAGCAGCGCGGCCGGTGCACCGCCGTGCATGGCGTGCGCCGACCACGGTCCGCGAGCGAACGCCGTCGGCCGGGCCACGTCGCCGTCGAGCTCGAACACGTGCTCCGGGAATCGGCTGGGCTCGGACGGCACCACGATCGCCGAGCGTAGGCTCCGTCCAGCACCGCAGCAGCCTGCGGGCACGACGGTCTGGGGACGACATGGCATTCGATCGCGCCGAGGTCGACGCGGAGTTCCAGAAGTACGTGGCACGGGGCACCACGAACGACTGGAGCGCCTGGGCCGATCAGTTCACGGAGGACGCTCGGTACGTCGAGCACGAGATGGGCACGATGCACGGGCGCGAGGCGATCCGGGAGTGGATCGTCGCCACGATGGGCTCCGTCTCGGGGATGAGCTTCCCGATCGAGTGGTACATGATCGACGGCAACCGCGTCGTCGCGTACTGCTGGAACGTCTTCGACCCGCTGCCGGGGATGAGCGGTGAGTACAAGTTCGCGGTCGCGGTGGTCCTGGAGTACGCCGGGAACGGACTCTGGTCGCTCGAAGAGGACATCTACAACGCGAAGGAGACCGACGAGGTGCTCGCGCGGTTCCTCGCGGACGCGGCCGAGGCCGGCCACGCTCTCGCGCCGCCTCCCACCTGATCGGCGCGACCTGATCGGGGCGACCCGATCGCGTTCCTCCGGGAACCGGAGCACCTCGGGATGCGTCAAAGATCCTCGAGAACCCCGGTCCCTGGAGGAACCATGCGAACGTGGCAACGAACCGCACTGATGGCGCTGCTGGTCGGCACGACGGCGCTCGCGTCGAGTGGCGCGGCGCACGCGCAGGTGCGTCGTCAGGCCGACGACGCCACGGAGCGCGTGCGCACGATCGATGTCGTCGGCACCGGTCAGGTCCGAGGGACGCCCGACGTCCTCTCCCTCACCCTCGGGGTCGGCACGCGCGACAAGAGCGCGGGAGCGGCGCTCACGCACAACAGCGAGCTCACCAGCGGGCTCATCGGCGTGCTGCGGGACGCGGGGGTCGACGAGAAGGACATCCGGACCGCGAACTTCTCCATCTCGCCCGTCTATGACGACGACCACGAGAACGTGATCGGCTACGGCGTCAGCAACTCGGTCGACGTGCAGATCCGCGACCTGGGAAAGGCCGGCCGGATCATCGACGCCGCGGCGGAGGCAGCCGGTGACGAGATCGTCGTGAACAGCCTCTCCTTCTCGTTCGACGACAACAGCGACCTCGTCGCGCAGGCCCGCGCCGAAGCAGTGAAGCGGGCCCGGTCGCAGGCCGAGCAGCTCGCGAAGGCTGCCGGTGTCGAGCTGGGCGACGTCCTCACGATGAGCGAGTCCACCTCCTCCGAGGGTCCGGTCATCGACGCCACGCCGACGGCCGGCAGCGCGGAGGACGCCGGCCGGGTACCGATCCAGCCCGGGTCCGAGAGCCTGACCGTCCAGGTGAGCATGTCGTTCAGGATCGGCTGACCCGGCTCCGGACGGCCCGCGGTCGGTACGGTGGCGCCATGAGCGACGTCGTGCTCGTCGAGACGGCCGACCGGGTCTGCACCGTCACCCTCCATCGACCCGAGGCCCGGAACGCACTGAACACCGAGCTGCACCGGGCCTCGGCCGCGGCGCTGGCAGCCGCGGAGGACGATCCCGAGGTCGACGTCGTCGTGCTGACCGGCAGCGACCCGGCCTTCTGCGCCGGGCTCGACCTCAAGGAGCTCGGGGAAGGCGGCGCGAACCTCACGGGTGGACGCGGTGACGACGACGCGCGCTGGACCAACCCCATCCAGGCGGTCTGGGACATGACCACCCCGGTGATCGGCGCGATCAACGGTGCGTGCATCACCGGCGGGTTCGAGCTCGCACTGGGCTGCGACTTCATGGTCGCGTCCGAGCGCGCGTTCTTCGGTGACACGCACGCTCGGGTCGGCGTCAGTCCCGGTGGCGGCATGAGCGTCTACCTCCCGATGGCGGTCGGGCTGCGCCACGCGAAGGAGATGAGCCTCACGGGCAACTTCGTCGACGCGACCGAGGCCGAGCGCATCGGGCTCGTGAACCACGTCGTCCCGCACGAGGACCTGCTCGACGCGGCCCGATCGCTCGCCGCGGACATCGCGGGGAACGACGGGCCGACCGTGCGCCACCTCAAGAAGCTGTACGACCACAACGCGGCGCTGCCGGCCGGCGAAGCGATCGCGCACGAACAAGCGGTGTTCCGTGCGTACCGCGTCGACTTCGACGAGGTCGAGCGGCGCCGCGCCGCCGTCGTGGACCGCGGTCGCGCCCAGCGCTGAACGCCCCCTCCGGGGCGCGAGACTGGCGACTACCCATGCTCTTTCCCACCGTCACCTTCGCGATCTTCTTCATGATCGTCCTGCCGGTGAGCTGGGTGCTCATGCCCCGGCGGCGCCGCTGGAAGATCTTCATGCTCGGCGCGTCCTACTTCTTCTACGGGTACTGGAACTGGCGCTTCCTCTTCCTGATCGCGGCGTCGACGATCGCGAACCAGCTGTTCGCGAAGGCCGTGCAGCGCGCGGACTCCGAGGGGAAGAAGCGACTGATCGTCGCGGGCGCGGTCGTCGCCAACCTCGGCGTGCTCGGGTACTTCAAGTACTACGACTTCTTCGTCAGCAACGCGACGAACACGCTCGACCGGATCGGGCTGCACGTCTCGCCCGAGCTCATCAGCGTGGCGCTGCCGGTGGGCATCTCGTTCTTCACGTTCCAGGCTCTCAGCTACGTCATCGACACCTACCGCGGCACCTTCGAACCCGGGCGCCTCATCGACTTCGCCGTGTTCCTCTCGTTCTTCCCGCACGTGGTCGCGGGTCCGATCGTGCGCCCGGCCGAGTTCATGCCTCAGCTCAAGGAGCGCCACGACCCTCGCCACGTCGACTCGAGTCGGGCGTTCTTCCTCATCACGATCGGCATGTTCAAGAAGGTGGTGCTCGCGAACGTCCTCGCGACCCAGATCGTGGACACCGTGTTCGCGTCGCCCAACACCCACTCGAGCCTCGAGGTCCTGGTGGGGATCGTCGGATACGCGGTGCAGATCTACTGCGACTTCAGCGGCTACACCGACATCGCCATCGGGCTCGCCCTCCTCCTCGGCTTCCGCTTCCCCCAGAACTTCGACAGTCCCTACGCGTCGACGTCGATCCAGGACTTCTGGCGCCGATGGCACATGACGCTCTCGCGTTGGCTGCGCGACTACCTCTACGTGCCGCTCGGCGGGAACCGCGCCGGCAAGTGGCGCACGTACCTCAACTTGATGCTGACGATGGTCATCGGCGGCCTGTGGCACGGCGCCGCCTGGACCTTCGCCGTCTGGGGCGCGATCCACGGTGCGTTCCTCTGCATCGAGCACTATCGGCGGACCCGGCGCGAGACACGCGGGCTGCCCGACCCGCCCGACACCCGCGGTCGACGGGTCGCGGCCCGGACGATCACGTTCGTGATCGTGTGCTTCGCCTGGGTGTTCTTCCGGGCCGAGTCGTTCGCCAACGCCGAGGAGATCCTCGCCCGGCTGTTCGATCCCGCCTACTGGTTCGACCCGTCCCCGCTCGTCACCGTGGGCGTGCTCCTGGCCATCGCCGCCGGGATCCTCGAGCAATACGTCCCGCGCGAGATCTGGGGCCGGCTCATGGCAAGGTTCTCAGGGCTCGCACCGGTCGTGCAGGGCCTGATGCTCGGCGTCTCGCTCCTCGTCATCAACACGATGGGGCCGCGAGGCGTCGCCCCGTTCATCTACTTCCGGTTCTAGTCCCCGACCCAGAGTCCTCATGACCGACACCCCCACCCGATCCCAGCGGCAACGGGAGCAGCGACACATCGGCGACCCGCCGCGCCGCACGATGCCCGTCGGGCACGTGCTCGTGGCGATGGTCGTCGCGCTCGTCGTGGGCTCGCTGCTGAATGCGCCGGGGATCTACAAGACCGCACTGGGTCAGGACGTCGGGTTCAAGCGCGACGTCGCGACGTTCTTCGCCGAGCCGCTCGCCGACGTCAGCAACGCGCTCTTCCTCGACCGCCCACGCGCCGCGCTCCAGTGGGCGATCGGTCGCGACGGCGACGACGACGTCGACCTCACGTTGCCGAGCCCGACGATCTCCGCCGAAGGCGACACGCCGCCGGCGCCGCCGCCGAAGCAGGCCTTCTCCCCCGACCACCAGCTGTCGATGTACGTCACCGGCGACTCGCTCTCGATCACCCCCGGCGAGTCGATCGTGAACCAGGGGCTGGCGACCGGTGTGATCGGGCTCCTGGGCCCGGTCGACGGCCACGTGGCGACCGGGCTCGCGCGCCCGGAGGTCTTCAACTGGCCCGGGTACCTCGCTTCGGTGCTCCCGCCCCTGAACGCGGGTGCCGTCGTCCTCACCATCGGTTCGAACGACGACCAGTCGCTCACCGGCGAGGGCGGCACCGGCCCGTTCGGTTCGCCCGAGTGGCAGACCGAGTACCGACGCCGCGTCGGCGGCCTCATGGACCAGGTCACCGCCGGCGGTACGACGCTCTTCTGGGTCGGGATCCCGCCGATGCGCAACACCGAGCGCTTCGACACGCGCTACAAGCTGATCAACGAGATCCTGAAGACCGAAGCCGAGAAGCGCCCGGGCAAGGTGGTGTTCGTCGACATCGAGTCGGTGCTGTCCCCCTTCGGCGGCGGGTACGCCGACTACCTCGAGAACCCCGACGGCACCGTGGTGCAGGTGCGCGCCGGGGACGGGATCCACTTCACCCGGGCCGGCGGTGACCGGATCGCCGCCGCGGTCATCGCCGCCTTCTCCGAGACCTTCGACCTCGACTCGTGGAAGACCGCGCCGTCGACGACGACTCCCACCACCGCTCCCGCCACGCCCACGACGAAGCAGAACACCGGGACGAGGGCGAAGGAGGGCAAGTAGCGTTTCGCGGTGATGGACCTCACGCCGCTGATCCAGCCCGCCGACACGAAGCTGCTGCTCGTCGTCCTCGACGGCCTCGGCGGCTACGCCGACGCCGAGCACGGGACCGAGCTCGAGGAGGCGACCACCCCGAACCTCGACGCGCTCGCAGCCGAGGGCACTTCGGGACTGTGCGAGCCGGTCGGCCCCGGGATCACGCCGGGCTCCGGCCCGGGACACCTCGGGCTGTTCGGGTACGACCCCGAGGTGTTCGAGCTCGGGCGCGGCGCGCTCTCCGCAGCCGGCCTCGACGTCGAGGTGCACGCCGGTGACGTCGCCGCGCGCGGCAACCTCTGCACGCTCGCCGCCGACGGGACGATCACCGACCGACGCGCCGGACGCATCCCCGACGACGAAGCGCGCGTCATCGTCGAGAAGCTGCAGGCCGGCGTGCACATCGACGGTGTCGAGACCGTGTTCCGACACGAGCGCGAGCACCGCTGCCTCGTGGTGCTGCGCGGTGACGGGCTCGACCCGCACCTCGGTGACACCGACCCCCAGCACACGGGGGTCCCACCGCTCGAACCCGAGCCCCACATCCCGGAGGCCAAGCGAGCGGCGGAAGTCGTCAGCGAGCTCGCGGCCCAGGTCGGCACGATCTTGGCGCACGAGCCGCGCGCGAACGGGTTGTTGCTGCGCGGCTTCGACACCCACCGTGAGCTCCCGCAATACCGAGAGCGCTACGGGCTGCGCGCCGCGGCTGTCGCGATCTACCCGATGTACCGCGGGATCGCGCGCCTCCTGGGGATGGACGTGCTCGGCACGCCCGCGAACCTCGACGACCAGGTCGCGATCGTCCGCGACGTGTGGGACGACTACGACTACTTCTTCTTCCACCACAAGGGCACCGACTCGGCCGGTGAGGACGGCGACCGTCCGAGGAAGATCGCGGCCATCGAGGCACTCGACGCGATCGTCCCGCAGCTGCGCGCCCTCGGGCCCGACGTGATCGCGGTGACCGGCGACCACTCGACACCGAGCCAGATGGCCGCGCACTCCTGGCACCCCGTACCGACCCTGCTCTGGAGCGAGCGGTGCGGACGCGACTCGGTGGAGCGCTACGGCGAGCGCTGGGTCCGGCACGGCGATCTCGGCATCCGGCCGATGAAGGACCTCATGGCGTTCATGCTCGCGAACGGCGGGCGGCTCCAGAAGTACGGCGCCTGATCCGCTCGCCGCTCGGCGAGCACAGGCACGGCGACACCGGTCGGGGGGACAGGATGTCGGAGCGGTTCGAGCACACCCTGGGTGATGCCGACGCGCTCATGTGGAGCGTCGACCGCGACCCGCACCTGCGATCCACGATCGTGACGGCGCTCGTGCTGGACCGGGCCCCGGACTGGGAGCGATTCGTCGCCCGCCTCGACCGGGGCAGCCGCCTGATCCCCCGGTTGCGGCAACGGGTCGTCGAACCGGCACTGCGCGTCGGGCCGCCCGCGTGGTCGGTCGACCCGGACTTCGACCTCGGGTACCACGTGCGACGCGTGCGCGCGCCGAAGCCCCGCTCGTTCCGGGCGGTCCTCGACGTCGCCGCGACGGCGGCGATGGGCGACTTCGACCGGGCCCGTCCGCTGTGGGAGTGCACGCTGGTGGAAGGGCTCCCCGACAAGCGCGCCGGCGTCGTGCTCAAGATCCACCACTCGATGAGCGACGGCGTGGGTGGGATGAAGCTCCTCCTCATGCTGTTCGACCTGGAGCGTGAGCCCGGGCCCGCCGGTCCCGACCCCGACCCGGTCGACCTCCCGGTGTTCACGCGCGCCGGGCTCGTCGCCCGTGGGGTCGAGTGGCAGACGCAGCGCGCGGCCGAGACGGCTCGCGGTGTCGGGAGCGGGGCCGTCGACGCGTTCCGACGACTGCGCGACGACGCGACGGGCGCGCTCGGCGAAGCGGCACGCACCGCCGGGTCGGTCGCCCGCTTCCTGCAGCCGGCACCGACGCCGATGTCGCCCCTCATCTCGGGCCGTAGCCTCGACCGCCGGGTCGCGACGCTGACCGTCCCGCTCGACGAGATGAAGCGTGCGGCCAAGGCGACCGACAGCACGATCAACGACGCGTTCGTCGCGGCGGTGCTCGGTGGTCTGCGTCGCTACCACGACGCGCGCGCCAGCGACGTCGACGAGCTCCGCATGATGATGCCGATCAACATCCGCGGCGAGGCCGCCGGGCTGGGCGGCAACCACTTCACCACCGCGCGCCTGGTGGTGCCGCTCATGGTCGCCGACCCGGACACGCGGGTGCGTGAGGTGTCCAACCGGTGTCGGCGGCTCCGCGCCGAGCCGGCCGTGGCACTGTCGGCGAACCTCGCGACCATCCTGAACCGGCTCCCACGGCGCGTCGCCACGGCGCTCTTCGGCTCGATGCTCAAGGGCACGGACTTCATCACGAGCAACGTCCCCGGGTCGCCGTTCCCCCTCTACATGTGCGGATCGCAGGTGGAGGCGATGTTCGCGTTCGGCCCGCTCTCGGGCGCCGCGGCCAACGTGGTGCTGCTGTCGCACTGTGGGACCTGCTTCGTCGGCGTGAACACCGACCTCCGCGCGATCCCGGACACCGACGCCTTCCTCGCCGACCTGCAGGCCGGCTTCGACGAGGTCCTCGCCCTCGGCTGAGCGCTTCTTGGCACGTTGAACGACCGCTGCGGTGGTCGAACGTGCCAAGAAACCTGGCCCCGGGATCCACGACCTGGCCGGCAACCCGGGGGGCGGGTCCGCTCCGTACTCTCTGGTGATGGACACCGACGCGGACGGCCACGGCGAGCGGGGAGCGCCGGTCGGTCGGCGCATGTTCCTGGGCCTGCTCGGTCTCGGTGCGGTCGGTGTGGCCACGGGCGCGGCCATCCAGGGCTGGCTCGAGGACGCAGTCGCACCGATCATCGGGCGCGACCCGACCGGCCTGCTGGGCCTCCTGCCGATCGGTCGGTTCCGGATCTACACCGTCACCGGCTCCCTCCCCGAGCGCAGCCGGGCCGCCTACCGCCTCCGCGTCCGCGGCCTGGTCGACCGGCCGCTCGACCTCACCTTCGCCGACCTCACCGCGATGCCGGTCACTCGGCTCACCCGCGACTTCCAGTGCGTGACGGGTTGGCGCGTCCCGGACGTGAAGTGGGCCGGGGTGCGCTTGGCCGATGTGCTCGACCAGGCCGGCGTGCAGGCGGGGGCGACCGCCGTGCGGTTCCTGTCGTTCGACGGCGCGTACTCCGAGAGCCTCACGCTCGAGCAGGCCCGACGCGACGACGTCATGGTCGCGTACGAGTTCGAGGGTGAGCCGCTGACGTCGGAGCACGGCGGTCCCGCGCGCCTCTACGTCGCTCCGATGTACGGCTACAAGTCGTGCAAGTGGCTGCGCGCGATCGAGCTCACGGAGAAGGTCGAACCCGGCTACTGGGAGCAGCGCGGGTACGACGTCGACGCCTGGGTCGGCCGGTCCAACGGTCGCGACGACGAGGCGACGTGACCTGATGGACGCGGAGCTGACCATCGCGGAGGCTCGTCGAGGTGAGCCGGACCTCGAGCGGTTCGACCGCGTCGAGCGCATCGTGCACTGGGTCACCGCGACCCTGTTCCTGACGCTGATGCTGACGGGCGCCACGTTGTACGCCGGACCGTTGAGCGCCGTGGTCGGCCGTCGAGAGCTCGTGCGCAACGTGCACGTGTTCGCCGGCCTCGCCCTCCCGATCCCCCTCTTCCTCGGGCTGCTCGGCAGCTGGGGTCGCGCGTTGCGCGGCGATCTGGGCCGCATCAATCGCTGGATCGCCGACGACCGTCGCTGGCTCCGCCGGAAGAACCGCGCCACCGCGCGGCTCGGGAAGTTCAACCCGGGCCAGAAGCTCAACGCGACGTTCCTCGGCGCCGCGATCTTCCTGATGCTCGGCACAGGGATCATCATGAAGTGGTTCGAGCCGTTTCCGCTCGACTGGCGGACCGGCGCGACCTTCGTGCACGACTGGGTTGCGCTCGGCATCTGGTTCGCGGTCGTCGGGCACGTCGTGTTCGCACTGCGCGACCCGGACGCGCTCGACTCCATGCGCCGCGGCACCATCAGCGCCCGCTGGGCGCGGACGCGCCGACCGCGCTGGTACGAGGAGACCACCGGGAACTCGGCGGAGCGGCTGAAGACCCCCCGGTAGGCTCGCCCCGATGGGAGTCGACCCGGCCACGATCGTCCTGCCGCCCGAGCTGCGACCGTCCGACGGGCGCTTCGGCTCTGGCCCCTCGAAGGTCCGCCCCGAGGCCGTGGCACGCCTGGCCGAGGTCGCCGGCGAGTACCTCGGTACGAGCCACCGCCGCCCCGGCGTCCGCGACGTCGTCCACCGGGTCCGCGCGGGTCTCACCGAGCTGTTCTCGCTCCCGGAGGGCCACGAGGTGCTCCTCGGCAACGGCGGCACCACGTCGTTCTGGGACGCGGCGTCGTTCGGCCTCGTCGAGCGGCGCAGCGAGCACCTCTCCTTCGGTGAGTTCTCCTCGAAGTTCGCCGCGGTCACCCGGGCGGCGCCCCACCTCGAGGACCCGATCGTGATCGAGTCCGAGCCGGGCACGCATCCGGACCCGGTCGTCGACGCGTCGATCGACGCCTACGCGCTCACGCACAACGAGACTTCGACCGGTGTGATGACCGAGGTCCTGCGCCCCGAGGGCGCCGACGGCATCGTGCTCGTGGACGCCACGTCGGCGGCCGCGGGGCTGCGCGTCGACCCGAGCCAGTACGACGTCTACTACTTCGCTCCGCAGAAGTCCCTCGCGTCCGAGGGCGGGCTGTGGCTCGCCTGCTGCTCCCCCGCGGGAATCGAGCGGATCGAGCGGATCGGCGCCTCCGGGCGCTGGTGCCCCGCGTCGCTCGACCTCGGGATCGCGCTCGAGAACAGCCGGCTCGACCAGACGTACAACACGCCCGCGCTCGTCACCTTGTTCCTCCTGGCCGACACGATCGAGTGGATGAACGCCCAAGGCGGCCTCGAGTGGGCTGCGTCGCGCTGCGACCGCTCCGCCGAAGTCCTGTACGGCTGGGCCGAGTCGAGTGTGCACGCGACGCCGTTCGTCGCGAAGCCGTCGGAGCGGAGCCGGGTCAGCGCGACGATCGACTTCGAGGGCGTCGACGCGAACGAGATCGCGGCCGCACTGCGGGCGAACGGCATCGTCGACACCGAGTCGTACCGGAAGCTCGGGCGGAACCAGCTGCGCATCGCGCTGTTCCCGGCGATCGAGCCGGACGACGTCGCGACGCTGACGCGCGCCGTCGACTGCATCATCGAGGCGCTCACGTGAGCTCCGACCGGTAGTCGTCCGTGACCTTGCTCGACGGACTGGTCGCGGTCGTCAAGCGTGACTGCCCGACGTGCACTCTCGTGGTCCCCGTCCTCACCGAGCTCGCGAACGATCGGTCGACGCCGCTCACCGTTCTCACCCAGGACGATCCCACGTTCCCGTCGGGCCTCGACGCGGTCGACGACACCGATCTGACGGTGTCGCTCGCGCTCGGGATCGAGACGGTCCCGACGCTCCTCCGGGTGGTCGACGGCGTCGAGACCGACCGAGTCGTCGGGTGGAGTCGCGAGCAGTGGGAAGCGTTGACCGGGCGGACCCACCTCGGCGTCGACCTCCCGCCGCACCGCCCCGGCTGCGGTTCCCGCACGCACGATCCCGACGTCCTCGCGGCGCGCACGTCCGCTACCGCCGGTGCGCAGCTGCAGTCGCGTCGGGTCGCGCTCGGGGCGAGCGAGGACGAGATCGAGGCGATGTACGAGCGTGGGTGGAGCGACGGGCTTCCCCTGGTCCCGCCGACGCCCGAGCGCGTCGCGCGCATGCTTGCCGGGACGACCCGCGACGGCAGCGACATCGTTGCCGTCGTGCCGCCCGACCTCGTCGAGTGCAGCGTCGAGAAGGTCGCGATCAACGCGGTGCTCGCCGGGTGCCGGCCCGAGTATCTCCCCGTCGTGCTCGCCGCGGTCGAGGCGGCGTGCACCGACGAGTTCAACATCCACGGGGTGCTGGCGACGACGATGCCGGTCGGCCCGATCGTGGTCGTGAACGGGCCCGTGGCCCGCGCGATCGGGATGAACTCACGCGGGAACGCACTCGGGCAGGGCAACCGGGCGAACGCGACCATCGGGCGCGCGCTCCAGCTCGTCATCCGCAACGTCGGCGGGGGCCGGCCGGGCGGCGTCGATCGCGCGACCCAGGGCCAGCCCGGGAAGTACACGTTCTGCTTCGCGGAGGACGAAGCGGGGTCGCCCTGGGAGCCGCTGCACGTGTCCCGAGGCATCCCCGCCGAAGCGTCTGCCGTGACCCTGTTCACCGGCGAAGGCCCACGCGTCGTGGTCGATCAGCAGTCGCGTACGCCGGAATCGCTCGCCACGAGCTACGCGGCCTGCCTCCGCACCGTCGCGCACCCGAAGGTGGTGGTCGGCATCGACGCGATGCTCGTGGTGTCGCCAGAGCACGCGCGCGTGTTCGCGGAAGCAACGTGGGACCGGCCACGCCTTCTCGCCGAGCTGTCCGATCGCTTGCAGGTCCCGGGCACCGAGCTCGTCCGCGGGGCCGGCGGGATCAGCGAGGGCATGCCGGAGGCGTTCGCGGACTCCACGCTCCCGAAGTTCCGGGGCGGAGGGCTGCTCCTGGTCCATGCTGGTGGTGGTGCCGGCCTGTTCTCGGCCATCATCGGCGGATGGCTGGGCGGCGCCGGCGGCAGCGAGCCGGTGACGAAGGTGGTGGGCACGTGAGCCAAGAGCTGCTGGACCCGACGGGAGAGCTGGCCGCCGCGACGCGAGAGCGCATCGCCCGCCCGGCGTCGCTCCAGGGGAAGACCGTCGGGCTCCTCGACATCAGCAAGGCCCGCGGCGACGTCTTCCTCGACCGCCTGCACGAGCAGCTCCGGGCGCGGCGGGCTGCGCGTCGAGCGCTTCACCAAACCGACCTTCACCAAGGTCGCCCCGATCGACCTCCGGCACGAGATCTCGAAGCAGTGCGACGTGGTGATCGAAGCGCTGGCCGACTGAGGCTCGTGCACGTCGTGCAGTGTGCACGACATCGTCAATCTGGAGGGTCTGGGCGTGCCCAGCGTGTTCGTGGCATCAACCGAGTTCGTCGACGCGGCCGACGCGCAGTCGCAGGCGCTCGGCGCGGATCCGGCGCGCGTGTTCGTGCCGCACCCGATCCAGGACCGGACCGACGAAGAGCTGCGGGCGCTCGCCGACGACGCAGTCGAGGAGATCCTGCGCGCGATCACGACCGAGACCGACGGGGGGAACCGGCGTGCTGTTGCTCCATGAGGTGCACCAGGTGCGCGGTGCGCACGAGGACGAGTTCGAGGCGGCGTACCGCGACCGCTGGCTCGGCGAGCTCGCGAAGGGCGACGACGCCCGACTCATGTACTTCATGCACCTCGCGCACGGCTCCGGCCGGGCCTACACGGTCGTGACGGTCACGGCGGCGCGGGACGGCGCGGCGTGGGGGCGGCTGGCCGGGCGCATCCAGGACGGCGATCTGCGGTCCTGGGCACGCGACGTCGACCAGCTGCGCCACGGCGTGCAGGCCAAGGTCATGCTGCCGGTGCCGTGGGCGACGTCACCCGTCGAGGACCTCGACGCGGTCCCGACCGAGCCCGCCGACCATGAGCTCACGCTGTTCATGGAGGACACCGCGTGGCCCCATGAGGGGATGCTCGACGACTACCTCGAGAAGGCGCACGACCAGTACGCGCCGAGCCTCGCCGAGGGGCGCCACGGCGGGCGTTCGATGCTCGAGCTGCTCAGCGTGTGGCAGACGGCGTTCGGGAGCGGCCGCCGCTCCGAGGTCGTGCTCTGGCAGCGCGTGACCGAGCCGAAGCGTCTGCTCGGGCTGCTGTACACCGAGATCCCCGCCGAGCACCGCGCGCCCGGCACGTGGATGCACGACGCGCTGCAGGTGCGGGACGACTGGGAGAGCCGCCTCCTCCGCACGACCAGCTGGTCGCCCCTGTCCTGAACGACCCGCCCAGCATGCTGGAGTGCACGGGGTCAGGCGAGGAAGCGCTCCACGAACTCCTCGACGCGCGCGCGGCCGCTCCCGGGCCAGCCGCACACGAGATAGCCGAACCCGGCGTCGCGCCATTCGTCGATCGTGCGGGCGACGTCGTCCCAGTCGTCGTCGAGCGAGAGCGACGACGCGCGGAGGATTGCGGCGGGATCGCGCCCGGCGGCCTCCGCGTGCGCGGAGATCCGCTCCGACTTGCCGGCGAGCACCTCGACCGGGCCGAAGCAGTGCCAGGCGTCCGCGTACTTCGGGCCGCGATCGGCATCGTGCGCTGCTCGCCCGACGCTCCGATCCAGATCGGTGGGTGCGGCTGCTGGACGGGCTTCGGGTTCAGCGTCGCGTCACGCACCTGGAAGTGCTGCCCCTCGAAGGTGAACCCATCGGTCGTGAGGAGGCCGCGCACGACCTGCAGGGCCTCCTCGAACGCATCGATGCGCTCGCGCGTCGGGGGGAACGGGATCCCGAGCGAGTGGTGCTCCTGGTCGAACCACGCTGCGCCGTACGCGAGCTCGAGGCGCCCACCCGATGCGTGGTCGATCGTGATCGCCTCCGCCGCGAAGACCGCCGGGTGGCGGTAGGTCATGCCGGTGACGAGCAGCCCGAGGCGTGCCGTGCTCGTGTGGCCGCTGAGGGCGGCCAACGTGGTGTTGCCCTCGAAGCACTCACCCGGGCCCTCGCCGTACATGGGTTGGAAGTGGTCGAAGCCCCAGATGCCGTCGAACCCTGCGGCGTCGGCGAACCGGGCCCGGGCCACGAGCTCCTCGAAGGACATGCGCTGCTGCGCCAGATCGAGACCGAATCGCATGCCGGGAGTGTACGGGCGCCCTCCGCGCCCGTGGATCCGGGCAGTACCCTGGACGGACCATCCTGTCGGGGGGAACCGTGAAGGCTCTGTACGTGGCGCTCGTGGTGCTGGGGTTCGTCGTCGGTGCAGCCGTCGTCGTGTTCGCCGATCCGGGTCCCGACCGCGGCGACACCTCGGCCAGCGCCTCGATCTCCGCTCCGGCGGCCGATGGCCACGACCACAGCGCGACGAGCACCTCGACCGGCGACACACCGTGCGAACAGGCCGTCCCGGTCCCGACCGGCGGCAACTCCGAGGGCGGGCACGGGCACCGTGGCGCGGCAGCGCAGATCCCACTCACCGAGGCCGAGCGGATCCTCCTCGCGCAGCAGCAGGAGCAGGCACGCGCCGTCGCGGCGTCGTTCCCGACCGTCGCGAGCGCGACGGCGGCCGGCTACAGGCAGTCGACGACTTACCTCCCGTGCATCGGTGCGCACTACACGAACAGCCGGTACGTCGCGAACTTCGACCCTGCGCACCCGTCGGAGCTGCTGTTCGACGGGACCGCGCCCGACTCCAAGATCGTCGGGCTGAGCTACCTCGTCTACAACAAGGGCGGCGCGCCCGAGGGCTTCGCCGGGCCCAACGACTACTGGCACACCCACAGCCGCAACGGCGGCCTGTGCATCAAGGACATCGTCATCGGCGGCGAGGACATGAGCAAGGAGAAGTGCGAGAGCCTGGGCGGCCACAAGTCCGGGCTCAAGGACCTCTACATGGTGCACGACTGGGTCGTCCCCGGTTGGGAATGCGGCTGGGGCACGTTCTCCGGCGAGTGTCCGGAGCTCGGCGGCAAGGTCGGCGCGAACGCGTTCTCGTAGCGCCGGACGGGGCGACGTCAGTCGCGCAGGCCTTCCCACCCTTCGGGTGGTGGCGCGAGGCGCCAGTGCTGCTCGGGTGCGGGCGCGGCGAGCTTGTCGGCGACCCGCCACTCGGCCTCGAGCGCGAGCAGCTGTGACGGGTAGCAGTCGACGGCCGCCTGCTTGCGCGCCAGATCGGGGTCGACGGGCACCGCCGCGGGCGTCGGCCACACGCCGCGACGGAACAATCGCGAGACGCGCCACGCGAGCAGACCGGGGATGTGCTTGTACCCCATGTCCTCGTAGCAGAACCAGCTGATCGCCGGGTCGAGGCGATCCCTGACCAGCATCGCGGCCTCGTGGGTGCAGTCGTGGTCCGGGTTCGCGAGCCCGAACGGCGCGAACACCGCGGTCGGCTCGAGATCGCGCAGCGTGGTGGTGAGCGTGTCGAGAATGTCCTCGGGACGCGGCCAGTCGGGACGCGCCAGGTAGGAGTGCTCGACGAAGTCGAGCCACAGCGGCTTCGCGTCGAGCACCGCGAGCGCGGCAGCGTCTTCGGCCCGTCGCGCGACGTGCACCTCGTCACCCTCGACGAACCCGCAGATCGCGTCCCACCGCTCCATCGGCTTCGGGTACTCCGTCGGTCGACCGGCGAACACCGTCACGACCGTCACCCCGGAGTGGGCCGACATGAGGTGCGAGCACCCCAGGACGGCGTCGTCGAGGTGCGGCGACACGATCACGATGCGCTCGAGCTCGCCGGGGGCGACGAGGCCCCAGTCCCGCATGTCGGCGGGCGTCGGTGCGCTCATGGCCTGCTCCTCATGGCTCGAACCTCATGGCGCCGAGCATCGCAGACCACGAAATCGGCTTGCATCCTCGGCGCGGAGCCGGAATACTTAGGGTCACTAATTAGTTGACCGAAGTAATGAGCCCGATGCCCCCTCCCGAAGCGATCACCGACCGCGACCTCGCCGAGCGGCTCCGCCTCGCGGTCACCCGCCTGGCCCGGCGCCTCCGGCAGCAGTCGGGCGTCGACGCCTCCCCGACGCAGCTCTCGGCCCTCGCCACGATCGAGCGCCGGGGCCCGATCACGCTCGGCGACCTCGCAGCCGCCGAGCGGGTGAAGCCGCCGACCGTGACGGCCGCGGTCTCCCGCCTCGAGGCCGAGGGCTTCGTCGCCCGCCACATCGATCCTGCCGACCGCCGCATCGTCCGCGTCGAGGTGACCGCCTCGGGGCGCAAGCTCCTGGCGCGCAACCGATCGCGCAAGACGGCTGAGCTCGATCGGCGACTGCAGAGCCTCACGCCCGAGGACCGTGCGACGCTCGACCGCGCCGTCGACGTGCTCGACCGGCTGCTCGAGGCGGAGCCGGACCGATGACGCCCGTCGAGCGCGCCGCGCGCCGCACGTTCCACTCGCTCCGCACACGGAACTTCCGGCTGTACTTCTTCGGTCAGGTCGTCTCGGGCACCGGGACCTGGCTCCAGCTCGTCGCGCAGTCGTGGCTGGTGCTGACCCTCACGCACAGCGCGCTCGCGGTCGGTGTCACCCTCGCGATCCAGTTCACGCCGATGCTGCTCTTCGGCGCGTGGGCCGGCGTGCTCGTCGACCGGATCGACAAGCGCCGGGTGCTCATCGGCACCGCAGCGGCGGCCGGCGCGCTCGCGCTGGTCCTCGGAGCCGTGACTGCCGCCGGCATCGCCGAGGTCTGGATGGTGTACGTCCTGGCGTTCGGGCTCGGCGTGGTCACGGCGCTCGACAACCCGGCCCGCCGGGCCTTCGTGCCCGAGATGGTGCCCCACGTCGACATCGCCAACGCGGTCGGGCTGAACAGCACCGTCTTCACGGCATCCCGCGTCATCGGGCCCGCCATCGCCGGCGTCGTGATCGCGTCGTTCGGCGTCGAGTGGTGCTTCCTGTTCAACGGACTGTCGTTCCTCGCCGTGATCTGGGCGCTCGCCGCGATGCGGCCTGCAGAGCTGCGCTCGTCGATACCGGTCGCCCGCGCGAAGCGGCAGCTGCGCGACGGACTGAAGTACACGTGGCACAACCGGCCCGTGCGGCTCGCGCTGATCATCACATCGATCGTGGGACTCTTCGCGTTCAACTACCAGGTCGTGATGCCGAGCTTCGCCCGCGACGAGTTCGGTGGGAACGCCGCGACCTTCGGGATCATGATGGCGATGTTGGGCATCGGATCGCTGGCGGGCGCGCTCTGGATCGCGCACTTCGGGAAGGCGAGCACCCGCATCCTCGTGCACGCGACGATCGCCCTCGGCGTGACCATGACGGCCGCGACGCTGGCGCCGACCCTCGCCACCGAGCTCGCGGTGCTGCCGTTCGTCGGCGTGAGCTCGATGGTGATCCTCTCGATGGCGACCGCGATCTGCAACGAGGAGACCGCTCCCGAGTTCCGGGGCCGGGTCATGGCCCTGATCGGGATCGCGTTCCTCGGGAGCACGCCGATCGGAGGACCGATCGTGGGATGGATCTCCCAGACGATGGGACCGCGCGCCGGGCTCGGGATCGGTGCGGTCGCCGCGCTCGCGACCGGCATCGTGGCGTGGACGGTCCGGCGACACGCGACCCCCGTGGAGGCAGCCTTCGAGCCGGCCGACCTCGACGGCGTGACCGGCCCCCTCGCCGCCTGACGCGTCGGCAGGTCACGGTCCGGGGGTCACGGTCGTAGGGTCACGACATGGAACAACGACCGCTCGGCCCCACCGGACTGACCGTCGCACCACTGTGCCTCGGTGCGATGAACTTCGGCGATCCGACCGACGCGACGACGTCGGCGCGGATGATCGACGCTGCGCTCGACGGTGGCGTCGACATGATCGACGTCGCCGACGTCTACGCGGGTGGCGAGAGCGAGCGGATCGTGGGTGCCGCGCTCACCGCGAACGGGCGGCGCGACGACATCGTCCTGGCCACGAAGGTCGGCATGCCGCGAGGCAAGGGCGACCCGGCGCAGTGGCACCGGCGGGAGCACATCGTCGCATCGTGCGACCGGTCGCTCGAGGCGCTCCAGACCGATCGGATCGACCTGTACCAGCTCCACCGACCGACCTTCGCCGACGTCCCCCAGGAGGAGACACTGGCTGCGTTCGGCGAGCTCATCGACGCGGGCAAGGTCCGGTACGTCGGGTGCTCCACCCACGCGGCCTGGATGGTGATGGAGGCGTTGTCGGTCGCCGAGCGCGACGGACTGCCGTCGTACGTCAGCGAGCAGCCGCCCTACAACCTGGTCGACCGGCGCATCGAGAACGAGCTGCTGCCGCTCTGCCGCAAGTACGGCCTGGCGGTGCTGCCGTGGTCCCCGCTCGGCGGCGGCATCCTGGCCGGGCGCTACGACGACGGCGTGCCCGAGGACTCCCGCGCCACCCGCCGTCCCCAGGTGCTCGACCGGGTCACACCACGGGCAGTGGAGGTCGCGCGAGCACTGGGCGCGCTCGCTGCCGAGCGCGGCATCACGATCACGCAGCTCGCGCTGCTCTGGTGCAAGGACCAGCCCGGGATCACCGCTCCGATCATCGGTCCGCGCACCCCGGAGCAGCTCGACGACGCGCTGGCGGTGCTCGGGATGCAGCTCGACGAGGAGACGCGCGCGGCCTGCGACGAGCTGGTCGCGCCCGGCAACGCCGTCGCCGACTTCTTCAACACCGCCCCCTGGTCGAACAACCTCCGCCCCTAGCCCCCCGTTCGGGTTCTTGGCACGTTCGTACGCGGTATGCGCGTGTCAGCGTGCCAAGAACGGGTCGGGCTAGGTCTCGCCGCGGGCGGACTCCCAGGCGGCGAGGACGTCGGCGGGGATGGCCGGCTGACCGCTCAGCTGCTCGAGGATGCCCGCGGCGAGCAGCGCGTCGGTGAGGGTGAGCAGCACGAAGCGTTGCGCCTGCGCGTCGGCCGTCCACGCGGCGTCGGTCGTGGCGGCGAGCACCCCCTCGGCGAGTGCGCCACACATCGCGCGCAGCCCCACCGCGAGCTGGTGCGACGTCATCCCCAGCGGGGAGTCCGGCTCCATGCTCTGGTCGATGGGTTCGTTCACCGCGGGGTCGAACGCATCCGGCGGAGTCGCGGCCTGCACGTGCCCCCGCGCCACCGCGGTGTACGCCGCGATCGCCTCGGCGTAGGTGACGACCCAGAACACCGGGTCCCCGGTCTCGGCGACGAGGTCGGCCAGGCGGCGGTGCTCGACCTCGTCCCCGGCGCCGAGCTCCATGATCACCCTGATCGCGGTCGGGTGCGGGACCACCGCCGCCACCGCGAACATGCGGCCGTCGTACTCGATGAACTCCGGCTCGATGAGCTCCTCGTCGACCTCGTCGTCGCTCGGGAACTCGTCGTCAGCCACCTCCGCACCGTAGCCACTACATTTCGCGGCCATGGCCCACGAGGTGAACGGCGTCGTGGCTCGCGGCAAGGGCGAGCCGGTGACCGTCGAGCGGATCGTCGTCCCGGACCCCGGGCCCGGCGAGGCGCTCGTCGGTGTGCAGGCGTGCGGGGTCTGCCACACCGACCTGCACTACCGGGAGGGCGGGATCGGCGACGACTTCCCGTACCTGCTCGGTCACGAGGCGGCCGGGATCGTGGAGGCGGTCGGCCCCGACGTGACGGGCGTCGCGCCGGGCGACTTCGTCGTCCTCAACTGGCGCGCCGTCTGCGGCGAGTGCCGCGCCTGTCGACGCGGCCGACCCTGGTACTGCTTCGCGACCCACAACGCGACGCAGAAGATGGCACTCACCGACGGCACCGAGCTCTCGCCGGCGCTCGGAATCGGCGCGTTCGCCGAGAAGACGCTGGTGGCAGCCGGACAGGCCACGAAGGTGAACCCTGCGGCGCGCCCCGAGGCCGCCGGCTTGCTCGGCTGTGGCGTGATGGCGGGCTTCGGCGCCGCGCTCAACACCGGCAACATCGAGCGCGACGACACCGTCGCCGTGTTCGGCTGCGGCGGTGTCGGGAACGCGGCCATCGCCGGCGCGCGGGTCGTCGGCGCGCGCACGATCATCGCCGTCGACCTCGACGCCCGGAAGCTCGAGTGGGCTCGTGGCTTCGGTGCGACCCACACCGTCGACGCCTCGAAGGAGGATGCGGTCGAGGCGATCCGCGCGCTCACGGACGGCAACGGTGCGGACGTCTGCATCGAGGCGGTCGGGCGTCCCGAGGTGCTCCAGCAGGCGTTCTACGCGCGCGACCTCGCGGGGACCGTCGTGCAGGTCGGGGTGCCGACGCCCGACATGGCGCTCCCCGACATCCCGATGATCGACTTCTTCGGGCGCGGCGGCGCGCTCAAGCCGTCGTGGTACGGCGACTGTCTCCCCGAGCGCGACTTCCCGACGCTCATCGACCTGTATCTGCAAGGTCGCTTCGACCTCGACGGGTTCGTCTCCGAGACGATCGGGCTCGACGCGGTCGAGGACGCGTTCCACAAGATGGAGCGCGGCGAGGTGCTCCGCTCCGTCGTCACGATCTCCGGCTGATCCGATCGCGGATGACTGCGCGCATCGAGCTCGTCAAGACCTCGGGCATCTTCTCGATCGACGGTGAGGACTTCGAGGTCGAGAACAACATCTGGCTGCTCGGCGACGACCACGAAGTGCTCGTGATCGACGCGGCCCACGATGCGGCACCCATCGCCGCGGCCGTCGGCGACCGCACCGTGCGGGCCATCCTCTGCACCCACGGGCACAACGACCACATCAACGCGGCGGACGCGCTGTCGCGCGCGACCGGCGGCGCGCCGATCCTGCTGCACCCCGACGACGAGATGCTGTGGGACGTCGTCTATCCCGACCGCTCGCCCGACGATGCGGTGCGCGAGGGCACCGAGCTCGAGGTCGCCGGCACCCGGCTGCACGTGCTGCACACGCCGGGTCACAGCCCCGGAGGCGTGTGCATCGTCGGGCCCGACGGGCACGTCTTCGGCGGCGACACCCTCTTCCGGGGCGGCCCCGGCGCCACCGGGCGCTCGTACTCGGACTTCCCCACGATCATCGAGTCGATCCGCGACCGGCTGCTCGTCCTCGCTCCCGAGACCGTCGTCCACACCGGCCACGGCGACTCCACCACCGTCGGCGAGGAAGCACCGCACCTCGACGAGTGGATCGCCCGCGGGCACTGAGCACCTGGAGACGCGATGTACCGGACCATCGTCGTGGGCACCGACGGCTCCGAGCGGGCGAACCGCGCGGTGGCGTGGGCTGCCGACCTCGCGAAGACCGCCGAGGCGACCCTCCACGTGATCCACGCGTACCAGGGCACCCGCGACGAGGTCGTCCATGCCGGTCGGGCTGTTGTCGAAGACCTGGCGCTCGAGTA
This sequence comes from uncultured Acidimicrobiia bacterium, assembly GCA_963720675.1. GTDB lineage: Bacteria > Actinomycetota > Acidimicrobiia > IMCC26256 > PALSA-555 > JALHSW01. The sequence continues at coordinate 2,069,823 of CAVRGH010000010.1, forward strand.
CCAGGACCACGGCGTCGAGCTCCGGGTGCACGCGATCCAGGGTGACGCGGTCGACGCGCTGCTCAACTTCGCCTACGACGCGAACGCCGATCTGATCGTCGTCGGCAACCGCGGGATGACGGGGCGGGGCCGATTCCTCGGGAGCGTCCCCAACGCGATCGCGCACGACTCGCGCTGTGCAGTCGTGATCGTGCCGACCGACAAGCTCTGATCGAGCCCCGATCCGCTGCCCGAGCGTGAGCTCAGGGCCCGGTCGGGCCTTCGGTCGCCCACGCCGTGCGCGTGTAGTCGACGACCGTCTGGATCTGCTTCGTGGTCAACCGACCGCTCCACGCGGGCATCTGCCCCTGGCCCCCGGTGACCAGCGCGATCTGGTCGGCGACGTCCGGGTACTTCGCCGCGACGTCGACGAGGCTCGGGCCGACGAAGCCCTGGCCTTGTTTGCCGTGACAGGTCGCGCAGTAGGTCGAGTAGATCGCGGGCCCGGTCTTCGGGGGCACGAACGCCTCGTCACCCCCGCCGCCGCAACCCGCGAGCAGGAGCCCGGCGACGGCCACGACACCCAAGAAGCCTGCTGCGCCCGCTCTCGCCACGATCACGACGGTAACCGCGCTACCAGCGGTCCCAGTGGACGACGTCGTCGAGCGGGCGGCGCGGTCCGGGCGTGAACTCCTCGCCGACCGTGTGCGCGACCGGGATCAACGCCACCTGGGTGACCGAGGCGTACGGGATGCCCAGGAGGTCGGCCACCTCCTGCTCGACCATGAGGTGCGCGGTCGTCCACGACGTGCCGAGCCCGCGGGCGCGCGCCGCGAGCATGAAGCTCCAGACCGCCGGCAGGATCGACCCGAACGTGGTCGCGGCGTCGACGAGCGGCAGGCCCTCGACCCGCCCCTGGATGCACGGGACGACCAGCACCGGGACCTCGTGGAGGTGCTCGAAGAGGTGGCCGGCGGACGCCATCACCCGCCTGCGCGCCGCGCGCTCCTCGTCGGTGAACTGCCGCACCCCACCGGATGACTCCGATCGCGGCGGCTTCGGCCGTTGTGCGTACTCGATCGCCCCCCGACGGAACGCGTCGGCCACCGCGGCTCGTCGGCCGGGGTCGGTCACGACGACGAAGTGCCACCCCTGGTCGTTGCCACCACTGGGTGCCTGCAACGCGATGGTCAAGCACTCGCGCAACAGCTCCGGATCCACCGCACGCTCCAGGTCGAGCCGGCGACGGACCGAGCGTGTCGTGGTGAGCACCTCGTCGACGCCCAGCTCGCGCATGCGCGAACGGTACCGGCCCTTCGCGCGGGGCGTCGCCTTGCGGGATCCGCTCGTCTGCGTTTGGATGGCCCGATGTTCAACTCGATCGTGGTGGGGACCGACGGCTCGAAGCGCGCAGAGAAGGCGGTCGAGGAGGCTGCCGAGCTGGCGAGGACCTGCGACGCCACCCTGCACCTCGTGCGCGCCTACAAGGGCATCGACCAGAGCGTTGCCGCGGCCATGGCCGCTGGCTCCATGGCCGCAACCCCGCCAGGCCTCGGCGACGCCTCGAAGGGCGAAGCCGAAGCCGTCGGTGCCGCGCTCGAGGAGGAGGCCGGCGCCCTTCGGGCGCGCGGCATCACGGTCGAGGTGCACGCGCACGCCGGGAGCCCGGTCCCCGTGCTCCTCGACGTCGCGACCGCGTTCGATGCCGACGTGATCGTGATCGGCAACCGGGGCATGACCGGGGCGAAGCGCGTGCTGGGCAGCGTGCCCAACACCCTGTCGCACCACGCCGAGTGCGCGGTCCTCATCGTGCCGACCGGTGAGTGACTTCCGGCCCGTGACCTCCGGACCCGCACTGCCGACCGCGGTCCTCACCGCGCGGTTCTCCGAGGCGGTGCGCTGGGCGTCGCACCTCCACGCGGACCAGTGCCGCAAGGGCACGCACATCGCGTACGTCTCGCACCTGCTCGCGGTCGCATCGCTCGTGCTCGAGGACGGCGGCACCGAGGAAGAAGCGATCGCCGGGGTGCTGCACGACGCCATCGAGGACTGCCACGTGGCCGAGGCCGAGATCCGGGCCCGCTTCGGGGGCCCGGTCGCGGGCATCGTCGCCGAGTGCAGCGATGGCGTCCCCGACGGACCGCGCGACGAGACCGACTGGAAGCCGCGCAAGCAGGCATACCTCGACCACCTCGACAGCAGCACGGTCTCGGCAGGCGCACTGCGGGTCAGCGCGGCCGACAAGCTGCACAACGCACGCTCGATCCTGTCGGACCTCCGCGAGCACGGCCCCGACATGTGGGAGACCAAGGGCTTCCACGCGGGTGGTGCCGATCAGCGCTGGTACTACGAGCAGCTCGCGGCGATCCTGGCCGCGAAGCACGACTCCGTCGTGACCCGCGAGCTGCGCCGGGTCGTGGCCGAGCTCGCGGCCGAGATCGACCGCGCCGCTAGCTGACCAGGACGATCACGACCGCCGACACCACGACGAACGCCACCATCGCGACCACGAACGCCACGACGATGATGCGCGACGGCTGCGGACCGAGCCGTCCGTGCAACGACGCGTCGCAGAGATCGCAGAGCAGGGCCTCCTGGGTCTGCAGCTGCCGCATCGCGACCGTGTCGTCGCGGGTGCCGCACCGCTCGCACTGGAGGCGCTCGGTCACCGGGCCATCATGCCCCCCTCCGACGGAGGGCGCCGGGGATGCCCCCGCGGCCGTGGAGGGCGCGTCCTAGCATCCGGCCTGAGCCCTCGAGATCGGGAGACCTGATGGCACTGCCCGCGTTCCTGCATCCGTTCTGCCGACCCACCCGCGAGGACTTCGTCACGATCGTGCGGGGCGAAGGCGCGGTGGTCTGGGACGACCAGGGCAACGAGTACCTCGACGGCATGGCGAGCCTCTGGTGCGTCAACGTGGGCCACGGCCGGCGCGAGATCATCGATGCGGTGACCGCGCAGATGAGCGCGATCGCCGTGTACCACTGCTTCGAGCCGTTCTCGAACGAGCCGGCGGACGAGCTCGCCCGACAGATCTCGGCGCTCGCCCCGATGGCCGACGCGGCGGATCTTCTTCACCACCTCCGGCTCCGAGGCCGTGGACTCCGCGATCAAGCTCGCGCGCCTCGCCCACGTCCGGGCCGGTCGCCCCGGACGCACCCTCGTGCTGAGCCGCGGCCGCGGCTACCACGGCGTCACGTTCGGGGGGATGGCCGCACAGGGACTCCCACCCAACCAGGAGGGGTTCGGGCCGCACGTCGAGGGGTTCGAGAACCTGCCCGCCGACGACATCGAGGCCTGGGCCGCGTTCATGGCGGAGCACGGGCACCGGGTCGCCGCCGTGCTCGCCGAGCCCGTGCAGGGCGCGGGCGGTGTGTACCCACCACCCGAAGGGTTCCTCGAGGGGCTCCGCAGACTGTGCGACCAGCACGGCGCGTACCTGATCCTCGACGAGGTCATCTGCGCGTTCGGTCGGCTCGGCGAGTGGTTCGGCGCGCAGCACTTCGGCGTGGTGCCCGACCTCATCACGTTCGCGAAAGGGGTGAGCTCGGGCTACGTCCCGCTCGGCGGCGTCGTCGTCGCGCCGTCGGTGCACGAGCCGCTCGAGACGGACGACGGTTACCTGCTGCGCCACGGACACACGTACTCCGGTCACCCGACCTGCGCGGCTGCCGGACTCGCGAACCTCGCCGTGGTGCGCGACGACGACCTCCTCGCACGGGCGCCGTCGCTCGGACAGCGCCTGTCCGAAGGGCTCCGCGCGATCGAGGCCGACGGCCTCGTCACCGACGTGCGCGGTGTGGGCGCGGTCTGGGCCGTCGGGCTCTCGCCGGACCGCGACGCGGCGAAGGTGCGCGACCGGATGCTCGGTGACGGGGTGATCTGCCGCCCCATCGGACCCGACACGCTCGCGTTCTGTCCCCCCCTGGTCACGAGCGATGCGCAGCTGGACCGCATCGTCGACGCGCTGGCGTCGGCGCTGCGTTGACGCAAGAATCGCCCCGAAGAGAGCCGGGATCTCGAGCGCGGCGAGCGGAGCCGCCGGACCAGGGAGGAACCATGGGGAAGGGCAAGGCAGTCGCCAAGGTCGCAGCCATTGGAGCCGCCATCGGCGGAGTGATCTTCTTCTGGCGCAAGCGCCAGCACCACGACGAGACCGGCACGGACGGGTACCCGCCGGCAGCCGATGTCCCGCCTCCGGCTTCCGCGAGCCCCGGGTCCTCCTCACCGTCGTAGGGCACCGCAGTAGCGTCGACCCTCGCCGGGACGAGCGCTCCCGGCGAGGAGCGGCCACGGATGGGATACCCCCAGGGCATCGGCGCCGTCGATCTGATGATCGGCTTCCCGATGCGCGACAAGAAGGCCGTCTACGAGTACCTGATGCGCGGCATCAAGGACACGGAGACCAAGGACGAGTTCACGTTCCCGGCCGAGTACATGTTCAAGGACGTCCCCGAAGGCGCGGACGACGACGTCGACCCCATCGACGAGGCGTTCGCCGAGATGGACAGGTACGGGGTCGACAAGGGGCTCTTCGGCAACGGCGAGCAGGCGCGTGAGGCAGCCAAGCGCTATCCGGGTCGCGTGTACAGCTCGCTCGAGGTCGACCCCAACGACGTCATGGGCTCCGTGCGCAAGATCAAGAAGGCGGTCGAGCGCCACGACCTGAAGGCGGTGACCGTGTTCCCGTCGGGCTGCCTGCCCCAGGTCCCGGTCGACGACGCCAAGCTCTACCCGGTCTACGCCGCGTGCATCGAGGCCGACATCCCCGTCATCGTGAACGCGGGCATCGCCGGGCCGCGCTTCCCGTCCGCGTGTCAGCACGTCGAGCTCTTCGACCGGGTCTGCTACGACTTCCCCGACCTGCGCATCGTGATGCGCCACGGTGCCGAGCCGTGGGAAGAGCTCGCGGTGAAGCTGATGCTCAAGTGGCCGGGTCTCTACTACATGACCTCGGCATTCGCCCCGAAGTACTACCCCAAGGCGATCATCGACTACGCGAACACGCGCGGTGCCGACAAGATCATGTACGCGGGCTACTACCCGATGGGCCTGAGCCTCGAGCGGATCTTCACCGAGATGCCAGCGGTCCCGTTCCGCGATCACGTCTGGCCGAAGTTCCTGCGTGAGAACGCGCTGCGCGTGTTCAAGCTCGACGACTGAGGACTCGACATGCCTGACGCCGACAAGCCTGACGACCGCTACCTCGCTCATCTCGGCCGACACCCACGGAGGCGCGAACCACGAGGCCTACCGCGAGTACCTGGACCCGAAGTACCGCGACGACTTCGACGCCTGGCGCAACCGGTACAAGAACCCGTTCCGTGACCTCCACGGCAAGAAGCGCGATCAGAACTGGGACGACGAACGTCGATGGAGCGAGCAGGAGTCCGACGGCACCGTCGCCGAGGTCATCTTCCCCAACACCGTCCCGCCCTTCTTCCCGACCGGCGCGGTGATCGCGCGCCCGCCGACGTCGGAGGAGTACGAGCTGCGGCACGCGGGGATCCAGGCGCACAACCGCTGGCTGGCGGACTTCTGTGCGTCGAGCGCCGAGCGACGCGCGGGCGTCGGCCAGATCTTCCTCAACGACGTCGACGACGCGGTCGCCGACGTGCAGTTCATCAAGGAGCACGGGCTCCGCGGGGGCGCACTGCTGCCGGGCCGCCCCGACGACTCGGAGATGCCACCGTTGTACGACCCGGTCTACGACCCGCTGTGGGCCGCGTGCCAGGACCTCGGCGTCCCGATCACCCACCACTCGGGCCAGGGCGCGCCCGACTACGGGAAGTACTCGTTCTCGATGTTCCTCTGGATCGCCGAGACGTCGTGGTTCTCCCACCGCCCGCTCGCGCACCTGATCATCGGCGGCGTGTTCGAGCGCTTCCCGCGGCTCAAGTTCGTGATGACCGAGCAGGGTTGCGCGTGGATCCCGCCCGTGCTGCACGGACTCGACGCGTTCCACGCCCAGATGTCGTCGGGTCGGATCGGTGAGATCAACTACTCCGAGGACCAGGTGCTGCCCCTGAAGCCGTCCGAGTACTTCGCGCGGAACTGCTTCGTCGGGGTGAGCTTCCCGAGCCCGATGGAGTCGAAGGCGATGCGGAAGGTCGGCCTCGACAAGGTGATGTGGGGCAGCGACTACCCCCATCACGAGAGCACGTACCCGTACACGACCGAGGGACTCCGGCTCGCCTTCTCGGAGTGGGATCCCGACGAGGTGCGCCAGGTCACGAGTCGCACCGCGGCCGAGGTCTACGACTTCGATCTCGCCGCGCTCGCGCCCATCGCCGCCCGCGTCGGCCCGCGGGTCGACGAGGTCGCGCAGGCGCTCGATCAGGTCCCCGCGGACTCGGGGAGCCCCGCGTTCACGAATCGGTGAGCACCGGCCCGACGGTCGCGCTCGTCACCGCCCGCGTCGCGGCGGCGACCGACGTCGACCTCCCGCCCCTGCTGGAAGCGCTCGCGGGAGCCGGGCTGGCGTCCGAGGCCGCGTGCTGGGACGACCCCGACGTCGACTGGTCCCGCTTCGGGTTGGCGGTGCTGCGATCGCCCTGGGACTACGTGCCCCGCTACGCCGAGTTCCTGGCATGGCTCGCTCGGGTGGAACTGCTCACGACGGTGTTGAACCCGCCGGACGTCGTCCGATGGAGCACCGACAAGCGGTACCTGCACGACCTCGGGGCCCTCGGCGTCCCGGTGGTGCCCACGACCTTTCACGAGCCGGACGCGTCGCCACCCGGGCTCGAGCACCTCGTCGTACCACCCGCCGACGGGGACCTGGTCGTGAAGCCGGTCGTGTCCGCGGGCTCGAAGGACACGATGCGGCACTCGTCGAGGACCGGCGCGCTCGCGCACACCCACGAGCTGCTGGCGGCAGGACGCGCGGTGATGGTCCAGCCGTATCTCGCCGCGGTGGATGACGTCGGGGAGACCGGCCTCGTCTACTTCGACGGTGTCTTCTCCCATGGGTTCCGGAAGGGACCGATCCTGGGTCGCGACGCCCCGCCGACCACGGGGTTCTTCGCGGAGGAGGTGATCACGCGACGGGAGCCGGCAGCCACCGAGCTGGCCGTCGGCGCTGCGGCGCTCGGCGCGTCACCGCCCGATCTCCTCTACGCCCGGGTCGATCTCGTCCCCGACTCGAGTGGCGCGCCGGTCGTGTTGGAGCTCGAGCTCGCCGAGCCGTCATACTTCGTCTCGGTCGCCCCGGAGAGCGCAGCTCGGTTCGCGTCGTGCGTCGCGGCCCGAATCAATCGGCGCTCACGTCGAGCCTGATGAGGCCGATCAGCCCAGGTTGTTGTCCCCGGCGAGGAACGAGAGATCGAGCTGGCCGGTCATGAGCGCGCCGAGCGTGCCGCCGTCGGTGACGAAGTTCTCACCCGACACGTAGGAGGCAGCCGGACTGTTGAGGAAGATGAGCGGGTACGCCTGCTCCTCGGGCGTCGAGCGTCGCCCGGCGCCCCCGGTGAACGCGTCGATCATCTCCTTGCCGGCGAAGTCCTCGAACGCCGGCATCATCGGCGTGTCGGTCGGCCCGGGGCTGATGCAGTTGACCCGGACGTTGCGCTTCGAGAAGCCCATCGCGGCGTACAGCGTCCAGACGATGATCGCCTCCTTCGACGGCGCGTATCCCGTTGCGATGTCGTCGGGGTGCTCCTCACACCAGGCCTTCGCGGCCGCGAAGCCCTCGGTGGTGATGAGCGGCATCCACTTCGCGATGTTGGCGAGGAAGCCGCTGCCCGCCGTCGACGAGATGCTGGCGATCGCGCCGCCGTCGGTCATGCGGTCGGCGCAGAGCTCGGCGAGGTGCCGCATCGCGACGAAGTTCACGATCATCGTGTCGAGGTCCGAGAACGGTGGCCCGGGGAGCCCGGCGCAGTTGAACAGCGCGTGGACGGTGCCGCCGATCTGGTCGATGGCCGCGGCCGTCGCGTCGGCGTCCTTGAGATCGACCGTCTGGAAGCTGGCGACGTCGACCGGCGGGTCCTTGAGGTCGAGCACGTGGATCTCGGCGCCGAGGTTCGCCAGCTCGGTGACCGTCGCGGCACCCATGCCCGCGCCACCACCACCGCTCACGACGACGCGCATCCCCTCGTAGCTCCACTGCGACGCCACTGCTGCCTCCTCGTCCCCGCGTGCTTCGCGAGCGCACGGAGACTACCGGGGTCGGTCGAGACGATCCCTGGCCCCGAGACTGCTCGGAGCGCTCTCGACGCCACCCTCCGCGGTCACTAGCCTTCGGACTCCCTGGCGGTTGCGAGTCCGCCGTCGGGGGACGGGCAGCGGCGGCGGGCTGTGGGGAACAGGCGGACGGCGTGGCGGAACTGCAAGGTCCGGCTCCCGAGCGGGTCGGGCAATGGCTCTATCCCCTCTCGGGACCCGGGCGACGGATCACGACCTCGAGCGGATCCTTCGCCGCGGATCACCGCAAGCTCCGCACGGCCGCCCTGGCCGGGACCGTCCGGGACGGCTCCGGTCCCTTCGACCGGGGCTTCCTGACCGTCGCCGACGGCGACCGCCTCTGGTTGCACGACCCGGTCGGCATCGTCGGCCTCGCCCGGGTCACCTCGCACACGGGTCGGCCCTCGCCATCGGTCACCTTCCGCGTCGAGCGTGCCGCGACCCGGGTGCTCGCTCAGGACCCGGTGCCGACCGCGCTCCTCCGCCGTTGGCTGCGATCGTCCCCGCGCCAGCCGATCGAGCTCTCCCACGACCACGTCCTCACCGAGGGACTCGAGTGGTGGCTCGACCAGCTCGACACCCGCGACCGGCACCGGCTCGAGCCGATCGGGATCTCGTCGCTGCGCGAGGTCGCGGCCCGCCATCGTGATCGGCTCGACGACCCGACCGTCGCCGCGACCGTCCGCGCCTTCCGGGCGCGCGACCTCGCGGTCGGCCTGCCGACCGGCAAGGCGCGCGTCGCCGACCTCGTCGCGCGCAACGGCAACGGACTTGCGATCGCCCGGATCGTGCACCAGAGCGGCGACCGCGGCCGTCGTGTGGTGCTCGATTCGCTCGGTGGGCTCTCGTGGTATGCGCGGTCGCTCGCGGCCGAGGCACCCGAGCTGGGCCTTCGCCCCGACCTGTGGTTCGTCTTCAGCCAGACGCCCGACGACGACCTCGCGCGGTTCCTCGAGGACGAGGGTCGGTCGGTCGCGTGGCTCGAGGGTACCGAGCTGCACCTCGGCACCGCGACGTCGGTGCAGTGGCCTCTCCCGCGGAGCGTCGTCGTCCCGCGAGAGCAACCGTCGAAGCCACGCCTCGTCGTGGCCCCGGTCGCGAAGCCCCCTTCACGCGCGAAGACGGAGGACGACTCGGGAAGCCATAGCGCGTGGGCCGACCACCTGGTGCAGCTCGACGACCTCGACCACGAGCGGGGCGTCTCGTCGGTGCGCGTGCAGCCACGCGACGAGTCGGACGCACACTCGCAGCACCGCCGCTCGGGCTGAGTCCGCCGCACGGGCGGATGGCGGACACCGCCCCAACCGCTATCCTGACCGGCGGAGGGGAGTATCCCTGACACGCCGGCGTCGTCATCACGGCTCACGCCCGGTCCCGGCGGTCCGCACCTGCGGGCGGGAGAGACCTCCAGCCAAGGAATCGACACGGTCCGCTCCGCGGCCCGTGCCCGAGCGGCTGGAGGAACCCCGTGGACGTCAGCATCTGGTTGTGGCTCGGTGTCATCGGCTTCATCGTGGCGATGCTGCTGGTCGACCTGCTCGTGTTCCAGCGCGACGCGCACGAGGTCGCGATGCGCGAGGCGATCGCGTGGAGCTGCTTCTGGATCTTCTGTGGCCTGTCCTTCGCCGGCATCATCTGGCTCATCGGCGGGGCGAAGCCTGCGGGCGAGTACGTCGCCGGGTACCTGATCGAGAAGAGCCTGTCGGTCGACAACATCTTCGTCTTCGCGCTGATCCTCTCGTACTTCGCGGTCCCACCGAAGTACCAGCACCGCGTGTTGTTCTTCGGCGTGCTCGGCGCGCTCGTGCTGCGCGCCGTGTTCATCGTCGCCGGCGCGGCGATTCTCGAGCAGTTCACGTGGGCGATCTACGTGTTCGGGACGTTCCTCGTCGTCACCGGCCTGCGCATGGCGTTCCACAACGACACCGAGGTACACCCCGATCGCAATCCCGTGCTCCGGCTCCTTCGCCGCGCCGTCCCGATGACGCCCGAGTACCGCGGCCAGCACTTCATGGTGCGCGACGCAGGTCGGTGGATCGCGACGCCGCTCCTGGCGGTGTTGATCGTGATCGAGACGACCGATGTCGTCTTCGCAGTGGACTCGATCCCCGCCATCTTCGCGGTCACCGACGACACGTTCCTGGTGTTCACGTCCAACGCCTTCGCGATCCTCGGGCTGCGCGCGCTGTACTTCGTGCTCGCGGGCGCGATGGATCGATTCGTGTACCTGAAGATCGGACTCGCCGTCGTCCTGGTGTTCGTCGGCGTGAAGATGCTGATCTCGGACTGGTGGCACATCCCGATCGGGCTCTCGCTGGGCTTCATCGCGCTCACGCTCGCGGTGGCAGTCCTCGCGTCGCTGCGCGCGACCCGGCCCGAAGCGGCCGACGAGGAGGCAACCTCATGACCGAACCCGTGCTCTGCTTCGGCGACGACGGTTCCGAAGGTGCGGACGGTGCCTGGGCCTGGGTCGGCGCCCAGCGCTGGCCCGGGTGGCGAGCCGAGGTCCTGACCGCACTCGAGCCGCAGCCGGGCCCGCCCCCGTCCCCTGAGGACGCGCGCCCACATCCCTGGGATCCGCCCCACCCTCGGTACTGCCCGGACACGGCTGTGTTCTCCGAGGTGGTGCACCTCCGGGCGGACGCGGAGCCCCGCTACGTGTTGAGCGGCCGCGCCGACGCCTCGTTGCTCGTGGTCGGTCCCGCCGGTGGTGGAGTGCTCCAGTCTCTCCACCTCGGGAGCACCACCGAGTACCTGCTGCACCACGCGCCGGTCCCGGTCGTGGTCGGACGCGGTGCCACCCCGGTGCGCCGCGTGCTCGTCGGCATCGACGGATCCGGGCACGCGGAGCGGGCGGCAGAGGCGCTCGCGGCGCTGCCCTGGTGCACCGAGCTCGACGCGGTCGTCCTCGCGACGGTCGCGGGCGAAGCGTCGGTCGGGGCCGTGTCCCGCGGCCGGATCAGCTCGCTGCTCGAGCGGGCCGGGGTCGCCAAAGTGGTCGAGCGTCGCGTCGCCGGCGCGCACCACGCCGACGCGCTCCTCGACCTCGCCCGGGAGCACGCCGTCGAGCTGGTCGTCGCGGGGACGCATGGAGCGTCTTCGGTGAAGGAGGCGCTCCTCGGGTCCACCGCCGACGCGCTCGTGCGTCACGCGACCTGCTCCGTGCTCCTCGCCCGGAACGCCGGCGGTTGACGAGCCCGGACCGGACACGGGAGGGTGCGCATGCGGAGATCCAAGAGGAGCGTGCACTCGTGAACCCACCAGTGGACTCGATCCCCGCCATCTTCGCGGTCACCGACGACACCCCTGACCCGCGGCGTTTGCCCCTCCGATGACGCGGGTATGCGCGTTCGCACCAGCGGGAGAGGAGCACGCCATGGCAACGGCAACCGGGACCTTTGAGCTCCAGTCGTGGAACGAGCACACATGGGACGAGGCCGAGACCGGGGCGAAGCTGACGACGGCGAGCGTCGAGCAGGCGTTCTCGGGTGACCTCGAAGGTGAGGGCTCGGTCGAGTGGGTCATGGCGTACCGAGCCGACGGGACCGCCGAGTTCGCCGGGTTCCAGCGCGTGGCGGGGCGCCTGCACGACATGACGGGCACGCTCGTCGTGAGCTCGGTCGGCACGTTCCGGGACGGCGTCGCGCGCGGCGAGTGGAAGGTCGTCGAGGGCGCGGGCAGCGGCGAGCTGGGCACGATCACGGGTGAGGCGCGTTCGAGGCGCCCGCCGGGCCGGAGGCGAAGTTCAGCTTGCGCTACGACACCGCCTGAAGACGCACGACCGAACCCGGCGCGTCCGCCGCGGTTGACGGGCCGGGATCGCGCACGGGAGGGTGCTGCCCGGACAGGGAGTGCAGCCGTGAACCCACCCGACGCGACCGATCCGAGCGCGCGAGCCGATGGAGGTCGCCCGGCGCCTCGGCATCGAAGCGGACGAGCAGGAGGCCCGCACCTGGATGGTCGCGGTCGAGTCGGCGGCGCCGGGGACGCTCGGCGCGGACACCGCGCTCGGGGTCTTCGGCGACCGGGTCGCCCTCCTCGACTTCGACCCTGAGGACCTGGGCCGGCTGCGGCGGCTGGTCCCGCACGTCCGGGTCGTCGCGCACCCGGACGTCGAGTCCGCGATCGCGATCTCCGGGAGCTCGGCACAGGGTCGGGTCCAGCTCTTCCCCGGCGACGCCGACTTCTTCGAGCGCGTCCACATCCGCGCCGCGACGGAGGCTGCAGCGCAGCAGACACTTCGCGACCTCATGCGCGCCACAGCCCTCCGTGCCTTCGAGGAGCCCGACATCGTGCTCGTCGAGGTGAACCTCGGGGTGTACGACGAAGCCGTCGTCGAGCGCGGCCGCCCGCACGACCCCGGTGACCCGATCACGTGGACGCCGGACGACGTCGTCGCGGGTCGGATCACGGTCGAGACCGCGGCGGGCGGGACGCGCACGATCGACTGGAACGACGTCGGGATGACCGGTGGTTGGGTGTACCTCGGCTGGATCGTCGCCGACCGAGTCGAGGGCCGCATCGCCCTCGCGAGCGTGATGATCGACCCGACGTGGGAGGACCCGTCGGGTGAGATCCGCTCGCTCGACGGCGCGGTCGACGCACTGTCGCAGGAGATCTACCTCGAACCCGAGTCCCTCGCATTGGTCGAGCGGGTCGGCGACCTCGTGGCCGGCGACGCGCGCGACTCGTACCGGGCTGCGATGCGGGGTGAGGCGTACCACTACACGCACGTCGACCCGAACTTCGCGAAGGCGGCCAAGCGCCTCTACAACTTGTTCCGGGTCGCCGACGAGCTCGAAGCCGCGGCCTACGTACGCGAGCTGTTCGACGAGCCCACCGCGAAGCTCTACCAGGTGCCCGGCCTGCTCGAGGCGGCCGATGTCGCGCTCGACCCCGAGTCCGGCATCGACCGGGAGACGGTGCTCCGCCAGCTCGATCTCGTCGCCACGGCGATCGCGGACGTCACCGACGGCCTCGAGGAGGCCGACCTGCTCGCGCAGCTCACGCGTCTGCGCGACGCCGCGATGCGCGAGGGGCGCGACGGCGAGGCGTGGGCGACCGTCCTCGCCGACGTCCGCACGCGGAGCGCGGCGATCGTCAACGAGTTCTTCAGGACCCGGCTGCTCGCCTACGAACGGGTGCGCGAGCTGGTCGACCACCTCGCCGTCGAGGACTCCGCGTGAGCGGACGAGCGCGGCGCGCCTTCGGGCGGGTGTCCGGGCCCGGGCGACCGCCCGCGCCCCGCATGACGGCAGACACCTACCACGACCTGTACGAGGAGCACGCGCGCCAGCTCGCACCGCACGAGTCGATCGGCGCCGGCGACTTCGACCTCGTCGGGCGCATCGAGCTCGGCGCGCTCATCGACGCGGGGCTGCGCCCGGATCACGCATTCGTCGACTTCGGCTGTGGAACCGGGCGGCTCGCGCTCCACGCGGTGCCGTACCTGTCATCGGGCAGCTACGTGGGGATCGACATCTCCGAGACGATGCTCGAGCAGGCCAAGCGCGCCCTCGCCGGCGCCGGCGGCGGCTGTGCGGTCTCCTGGGTCGTGCAGGCGGGCACCGATCTCGCGCTCCCGACGGCGTCGGTCGACATGATCGCGGCCTTCAGCGTCTTCACCCACCTCGAGCACGAGGATTCGTATCGCTACCTCGTGGACGCCCACCGGGTCGTCCGCCCGGGCGGGTCCTTCGTGTTCAGCTGCCTCACGATGGACCTCGACCTCGCCCGCGACGTGTTCTCGACCTCGGCGTCACTGCCGTTCGAGGCCCGTTGGCAGGCCGTCCGCAACGTGACGACGTCGTACGAGCTCATGAACGCGATCTCGGAGCTCGCCGGCTGGCGAGTGGAGCACTGGATCGGCGGCGACCAGGCACGGGTGCCGGTGCACGGGCAGCCGGGAGTCGAGCTGGCGCTCGGTCAGTCGATCTGCGTGCTCACGCGCTGAAGCCATGCAAGGTGATGGGACCGGCGCGGTGCCCTCGCCGCGGTCGGGTCAGTCGCGCCGGTCCTCACGGCGCTCCTTGCGGCGCCGGTGCCGGCGCATCACGCCGAGGCCGAACCACACGAGCGCGCCGAGCAGCGCCGACACGATCGTGAGCAGCCAGAGCGGCCACGTGAAGTGCCAGAACAGGAAGTCGAGGCGGACCTCCTCGGTGTTCTGGAGCATGAACGCCAGCAACAGGCCCACGCCCGTGAGCGACGCGATCGCGCCGCCGCTGATGCGGCGTCCCTGCCCGGACGTGCTGACACCGGGTGTCTCCTGGGTCATGACGTGCGCTCCTTTGGTCGTTCTTCGGCTGTGTCAGAGGGCGACCCGCTCACCGACGGGGATCCGGGTGGCTCGTTCGGGATACCACCGGTGAAGGCCAGTGCGAGCAGGGCGAAGATCGCGAGGACGGCGAGGGCGGAACGCAACCCGTCGATCCGGGCCTGCGCGTTCTCGTCGACGATCGCCTGGCTGGTCTTGGCGGGCACGCCGGCCTTGTCGAGCGACTGCTCGAGGTCGGCGTCGGAAACGAAGGGAACGCCGCCGGAGAGCTCGGTCTGCGCGTTCGTGGTGACACCGTCGGGCACGTCCGGGTTGTCGGCGATCCCTGCGAAGAAGGACGCGGTCAGCGCGGAGATGAGGATGGCGCCTGCGAGCGCGGTGCCGATCGATGCGCCGAGCTGGGTGCCGGTGTTCTGGATGCCGCCGACCTCCCCGCTCTGCTCGTCGGGTACCGAAGACACGGTCGCGGCCCCGAGCTGTGATGCGAGGGTTCCGAGCCCGGCGCCGGCGATGAGCAACGGCCAGGTCACGATCTCCGCACCGACGCCGACGTCGAGCAGGGCGATCAACAGCACGATGCCCGAGAAGAGCACGATGAAGCCGAGATTGACGGTCCGCCGCGGGGACGCGTTCGGGAGCAGCTTGGGGATGCCGACCGCGAAGGCGAGCATCGCCAGCGACAACGGGAGCATCCGGACGCCCGTGTCGATGGCCGAGAGCCCGAGCGCGACCGACAAGAACAACGGGACCGCGAAGAAGATCCCGGCCTGGGTGAGGAACGTGAAGAAGAACGACACGACCCCGGACTTCAGCTGGCGGATCCGAAGCATCGCCGGGTCGAGGAGTGCCCCTTCGCCCCGCTCGATGCGCCGGCGCTCCCACCCCATGAACAGCGCCAGGGTCACCGCGCCCGCGAGCATCAGCCAGATCACCGGGGACAGGCCGAGCCACTGGGGCGCTTCGGGCTTGGGCTGCACGACGCCCCACGTCCCGGAGCGGAGGATGCCGAAGACGAACAGCCCGAGACCGAGCGCGGAGAGTGCGGTGCCGATGAGGTCGAGGCGGACCCCTTGCTCCGCGGGCGTGTCCTGCATGCGTCGCGCGAAGAGGAGGATCCCACCGATCGCGATGACCTCGCACACGAAGACCCAACGCCACGAGGCGTAGGTCGTGAACGCTCCCCCGATCAGCGGACCCAGCGCGATCGCCATCGCGCCGGCCGCGGCGACGAGTCCGTACGCGCGTGGTCGCTCCGCCTTGGCGAAGTTCGACGCGACAAGCGCAACGATGGCGGGCATGATCAGCACGGCACCGAAGCCCTCGAGGAACGACCAGCCGATGATGAGCACGGTGAGGCTCGGGGCGAGCGCGGTGGTGAGGGAGCCGCAGGAGTAGATGACGCAACCGATCACGAACGCGCGCTTGCGGCCGAGGATCTGACCGACCTTGCCGCCGGTGATCATCAGCGAAGCCATGACCAGCGTGTACAGCGTGATCGCCGTCTGGATGCCGGTGACGGTGGTCCCGACGTCCTTGGCGACGGTGGCGATCGAGACGTTCATCACCGACATGTCGAGCGCCATGACGAACTGGCCTGCGGCGAGCGTGATCAGCACGATCCCGCTCGCGGCCGCGACCGACTTCGCCGCGTTGGCTCCGGTCCCCTCGCTCACGCCCCGCCCACCGTCATCGGGGCCAGTCTGCCGCGGTCACGCCCCGTTCGCCGGGAGCGGCAGGGGGCAGGGCAGGGCGGCGGCGCAGGACCCGGTGTCGTCGCCGAGCGGTCGGCTCAGCCGGTGAAGGTCGGGGGTGCGACGGTGGTGGAGCCGCCGGGCGGCGGTGCTGCCGCGCAGTCCGAGCGGGTGATCGGTGTCCTCGTCCAGCGTCACGGTGCCGTTCCGTGCGAGGAGGCGGCCTTCGACGTTGGCGCCGGTGTTCACGGTGATCGAGTTCAGCGCCAGGATGTTGCCCTTGAAGACCGCGGTCGTGTCGATGGTCGCCCCGATGACCCGCCAGTAGACGTTGCAGGCCTGGGCGCCGCCCGTGAGCTGCACCTCGCTGCCCGGCCCCACCGTCAGACTGCTCGCGTCATCCGCCGCCGCCTGGAAGATGAAGATGCCGTTGGGGTCGCCTTGCGCGTCCAGGATCAGCGGACCGGCGCCGGCCGTGATGCCGAAGGTGGTGGCTGCCGAGTCGTAGACGCCCGGAAACTTGGTGGTGCCGCCGAGCTCGGTCGGCACCGTGGTCACCGGCGTACGTCCGGCGACATCCGTGTACGCCGCGGTGAGGTCGTTCTTGGCCGTCGTCAGCAGCGCGGCGTTCTCCGACTGACACGGAGCCCCGGGGCCGGCCGCGTCCACGGTGTAGAAGGTCGACGACCCGGTCAAGTCCGAGCACGCCACCGAGCTGGTGGCTGCGCTGGCCGGGCTGAGCCCGACGTCGCCGGTGATCACCGAGGGCGGCACGTTGGTGATGTTGGGCGTACCGGCGAGGATCGCGAACGAGTCCGCGGTTCCGAGGTTCACCGCCGCGGGCGACGCGGCTTCTGCGGCGGGTCCTGCCGTGACCAGGGAGGCCAGGGCGATCGGGACGCCGAGCGCAAGGACTCGGGACACACGACGAAAGCGGTGACCGCGCATGAGTGCGCCACCTTTCCGGCGTTCTTGCCCGAGCACGGCGTGCGAGGGCGAGGGCGCAATGGTTGCCGAGGAAACGGTACCGGACCGGGCGGCCTTCTACAACGACCGAATTCGGCTCCCGACCGTCCGGACCGAGATCGCCGACTTCAGTACGGCAATGGTGAGGCTGGGTCCTCGAGTCGCGCGGAGACGGCACCGACCAGACCCGGCTGCTGGGGATCGAGCACGCGCACGGGTGCGCCCGGCGTGAGGTCGAGCTCGTCGAGCTCCACCCAGATCATCGACGGGCTCAGCTGCGACCAGAAGTAGAACGTCGGGCTCGTGAGATCGGCGGCGGAGATCCACCAGGTCGGGTACACGCCGAAGTCGTCGTAGGGCGCACCGGGCGGCACCGCGACGTTGCTCGCGAGGTGGACCACTCCCGCGAGTGCCTCGGCGTAGGTCGCCGGCTCCGGGAGATGCTCGAGGAAGTAGCTCGCGCGCACGAAGCGATCGAGCGAGGTGATGTCGCCCGGAAGCGGTTCGGTCCCCCCGAAGGCATGGTGCCCGGGTGCCCGCCGGTCCGCTCGAGCCCCGCGGGCAGGACCCACAGACGGGGCTCGTCGGAGACGGACCAGTCCATGGTCCGGGACACGACCTTGGCCACGGGATTGTCCGACCACGAGATCCGGGTGCACATGGCGCGTCAGCATCGCGCGCACGACCGGCGACCCGGTGGCGCCACTCGGCACCGACCCGCCGTCGCGCGTAGGGTCCCCGGTCGTGGCGGACACCATCCGATGCCCGGGCTGTGGTCGACCCGTCGACGTGACGGCTCCGACCGACGTCAGGTTCCAGATCATCCAGGATCGCGAGCCCGACGGCGCGCGCTACGTCGAGATCCACCTCGGTCGCGCGCGAATCCACCGATGCCTCGAGTGCGTCGACGGGATGTGGCGCTGAGCGTCGGGCCGTGCACGACCGCTGATCCGGTCGCTCCACGGTTGGGAAACCGCTGCGCCGGGTACCTTGGCGCCCTGACGGTGACTCCCCATCCACCAAGTCCCCCGGACCAAGGAAGAGCACGGACATGGCGAAGACCGGGTCAGAGCAGGACAAGTCCCCTGCGAAGCTGATCGACGAGCGGATCAAGGAGCTCGACGACTGGCGGGGCACGACGCTCGGCCGGCTCCGGGCCGTCGTCAAGGCAGCCGATCCCGCTGTCGTCGAGGAGTGGAAGTGGAGAGGGGTCCCGGTGTGGGAGCACGACGGGATCATCTGCACCGGCGAGACCTACAAGAGCGTCGTGAAGATGACGTTCGCCAAGGGGGCATCGCTGCAGGATCCTTCGGGCCTCTTCAACTCCAGCCTCGAGGGGAACACCCGGCGCGCCATCGACTTCCACGAGGGCGAGAAGATCAACGAACGGGCGCTCAAGGCGCTCATCCGTGAAGCCGTGGGCCTGAACACGGCCAAGACCAAGCCCAAGACCAAGCCCAAGGCGAAGCCCAAGCCCAAGGCGAAGCCCAAGCCCAAGCGCTGATCCCGGGAGCGGACGAACGTTCCCTTACGGGACCCAGCCCGGGAGCTCCGATGCTTGCCGGACCCAGCTCGCCAGGAGCTCCTCGTCGAGGTCGTCGTCCTCGTGGACGTCGAGGTACCGCGTCCCTTCGCTGCTTCGACTCGCCGGGAGGAAGGGGACGCAGCGACGTGCCGCGGAAGAACGCCACCTTGACGTAGTTCGTGAAGCAGTGGAAGTTGAGGAACCAGCCCTCGCCGCCCTCGGCGCCGTAGCAGGGTGAGTTCCACCGCACGCCCTTGCGCACGTTCGGCACGGTGCGCACGACGAGCGAGTCGAGCCGGCGTCCCACGTCACGCTTCCAGCCGGGCATGGCGTCGAGGTAGGCGCGGACCGGAGCGTCGCCGTCCCCCTTGGCGATCTGCGGGTTGCCGCCCGCGAGGAGGTTGGGCTTCGCGGCGGACTGCTTCTTGGTCATCGAGGTTCCTCCGTCGTGCGACGGGTCGACGCCGCCCCGCGCCGGGTGTTCTACCATCCCGATTGCGCGGCGCTCGACCGTGCAGTCCAGCGCAATCGAGGGGACGGCCGGGGGTGCCAGGACGAAGCGCACGGCGGCTCGGCGTCGCCGCCGTCGTCGCGTTGGTCGGCGCGACCTCCCAGGGCACCCTCGAACAGGTCATCGTCGGTCCGGGCCCACGCCCCACGTTCACCGGCTGAGCGAGGCTCCGCTTCGCCCTCACCCAGGTCGGGCGCGTCGAGCGCTCAGGAGGATCGGACTCATGGCCGACCACACAGACCTCGAGTTCACGTACTCCTTGATCGATCGCATCTTTCGGCTCAGCTTGGGCGAGTCGGCCGACTTCAGCGGAGCCAAGTACGACGGCGACTTCACGCTGAGCCTCGAAGCGGCGCAGCAGCGCAAGCACGACTTCGTCGCCGAACAGGTCGGGATCGGACCGGACCGGCGCGTGCTCGACCTGGGCTGCGGGTGGGGGCCCATGCTGGAGGTCGTGCGAGACCGTGGGGGTCGCGGGGTCGGTGTCACGCTCTCGTCGGCGCAGGCTGCGGCGTGTGGGCGCCACGGCCTCGACGCCCACCTCTTCGACGCGCGGCTCCTCACTCGCGAGAGCTTCGGCCCCTTCGACGCCGTGGTGAGCCTCGGCGCCTTCGAGCACTTCTGCTCCCCCGAGGAACAGCTCGCCGGACAGCAGGACGTGATCTATCGCGATCTCTTCGCGCGCGTCGCGAGTGTGCTGCCCGAGCACGGCCGCTTCTATCTCCAGACCATGGTGTTCGGACCGAACATGATCCCGCTGGAGGAGGTCGACATCGAGGCGCCGCGCGAGTCCGACGCGTGGTACCTGGCCCTCCTCGGCCGCCAGTTCCCTGGGTCGTGCCTTCCCTTCGGGCGCGACCAGGTCGTCGCCAGCGCGCAGCCCTACTTCGACCTCGTCTCGAGCTCGAGCGGGCGCCTCGACTACATCGAGACGATTCGTCAGTGGCGGATGCGGTTCGCCGCGCCGAGCATCAGGAAGTCGTTGCTCAAGCTCCGGCTCGTGCCGCGGTGGCTCACGGACGCCGACTTCCGCCTCGCGTTCACCTCGGGAGTGAGCCCGAACAGCGTCTGCTTCGAGCGGGAGCTGCTCGAGCACTACCGTCTCGTCTTCGAGCGGCGCCCCTCCAGCGCGGCCTCGAGCCCCGCTTGGTGATCGAACCGGCCAACGGTGCGCCTCGCGTGTCGCTCGGCTTCGTGGCCGAAGTCGAGGGCTCAGCAGGCGAGCGTGAACGACACGACGAGGGGCTGACCGTCGTCACCGCGCACCTCGAAATCGGAAGCCGAGAAGGTGGAGCCGTCGCGCCGGACGGTCCCGGCGTCGAGGCGCGCGTGGTAGCCCGTCGACGCACCGATCTCGCCGACATCGATGCTCACGTCGTCGCCGGCGAACCGGCTGTCGGGTGCATACCGGCTGAAGTCGATGCGCACCTCGTCGCCCGCCGCGTTGGTCCCGGTGGCCTGGCCAGTCAGCTCGATCGTCTCCCCCGCGGCCTCCTGCTCCTGCAGGTAGCAGCGCGCCGAGCCGAGCGCGATCTCCTCGTCACCGAGCACGAGTGAGCCGCCCGACCCGCCCGAACCGCCCGAACCACCCAGGGCGCACTCGGTGGTGAGGTACTTCGAGAACTTGGCGTAGGCCGGCGCGAGGGCCCGGGCGTCGTCGGCGTACTCGGCGGCCGCGGTCGTCGGGTCATCGGCACGACCGAGTGCGACGTAGAGCTTTCCGATCTTCCTGAGTGCGGCCCTGAGCTGCTTGGGGGCCTTCTTGGCAGCCTTCCGGAAGCTCTGGCCGACCTGCTCGACGGTGTCGGCGTCGTAGTCGTCGCCTTGGAACGCACCGAGAGATCGCAGGTCGTCCTGCAGCGCCGCCAACCGCGCGCACGGGTCCTTCGCGGACGGATTCGACGCGCCCGCACCGCCGACCCCCACCAGGGTGCCTGCGCACGCGATCGTGACCAACGTGACGATGCTGCGACGGAGCAAGCTCATGGCGGTCCCCCGAGGTCCTCGACTGCCGGTCTCGATCGGTGTGAGCAGTGCCAGCGAAGGCTACGGAAACCCGCGCGCGGGGTCGTCGCGATCACGTTCGGATCTCGTGACGATCTCGTCACGCAACCTGGCGTCCGACCACGCCGGCGACGACGACCGCTACTGGCGTGCGCGAGTGCTGGGCAGCAACGCTCCGATCAGCCAGAAGAGTGGGATGAAGATCCCGATGATGAACATGACCCAATGCCCCTTGCGGATGGAGATGATCCCCAGTGTGAGCAGCAGGATGATGTAGAGGATCCCGCCGATTGCGATGGTGACACCGTCGCTCGCGGCGAGCACGGGTGCGGGCATGGTCGAGCTCCTTCGATAGCCGGCGCGTCGGTAGCCGGCGCGTTCCTCGGGAGGCTAGAGCGTCGAGGCGGGTCCCGTAGCGCTCGGGTGCGTTGTCGACTCGAGGTTGCAGGCGGTCGAGGTGCAGGCGGTCGGGCGTGACCACGTGATCCCGATCGAGGCCGCGCGGGAGCCGCGTCAGCCGCACGACAATCGGCGCCAGAGCGCGAGATAGCCGTCGTGCTCCAGGCCGGGCTGCACGTAGCCGGAGCGCACGAGCTCGGCGTGGAGCGCGGGCAGGTTGCGCATCGGGATGCCGGAGTCGACATGGTGCGCGAGGTGCCAACCGGTGTTGTAGGGCACGAACACGAGCCGGGCGAGCCACGATTGGTGCACGGAATGCGTGGTCAGTCGCCGGTCGTCGGAGCGGGTCATGCCGCCGTGCTCGGCGATCGAGCGGAGACGGTTGAGCACTCGCCACACGGTGAGGTGCGGGAGCAGCCACAGCAGCGGGTAGAGATACCACCGGCCGATCGCCGCGAAGAGGCCGAAGATGACGATCTGGGTGACCACGATCCGCCACGCCTCTTCGCAGACCGCCGCGCTCGGTGCATGCAGGCCGCGGACGAGTCCGCGCATGATGCGGACTCCGGTGATGCCGAGTGCATCGCGGGTCAGCTTCCGGCGCATCGAGGCACGCGGGATGGGATAGCCGCGGTACAGCGGGATGTCGGGCTCGTTGGGACCGAACTCGTCGCGATGGTGGTTCATGTGCCCCCGCCGGTACAGATCGATCGGGAGGAACACGGGATACGCGAGGAGCCAGCGCCCGACGACGTCGTTGACCCGGCGGTTCGCGAACAGCAGGCGGTGCGCCGCCTCGTGGCTGAGGATCGCGAGCAGCACGTTGCTGCGCCCCATGAGGAGGAAGGCCAGCACCCATGCGAGCGGATGGTCGATCCAGACCGCGAGCGCGAGCACGCCGATCGTCTGCAGCCACGCCGAGAGCACGCTGCACGCGTTGCGCACCGACGGGATTCGCCGGAGCTGGTCGCGCAGCTCCCGGGTCGGACGGCCGTCGGGCGCGATCGCGGAGCGCGGATCGGGGTCGGCGAGCACCTCGGGCGCAGGGAGCATCGTGGCCACGAACACAGTGTTACAGTCATTACACCGTATGCGCCAACAGCGTAACACCGCCGCCGCCGGAGATGCTGCGCGTCAGGTGACCACCGTTCCCGCGCTGCTCGAGCGGCCACTCTCGGCCCGATCGGTGATGGCGAGCCTGCTGCTCGGCATGCATCCCCCGCGCGCTCGCGGCTCGCTGCTCGTGCGCTGGTGCGGGCTCTTCGGTGTCGCTGCGGGCACGGCGCGGGTGGCGCTGCACCGCATGACGGCGCGCGGCGAGCTACGCGCGCACGAAGGCGTCTACGAGCTCGCCGGGCGCTTGCGTGACCGCCAACGCGAGCAGGATCGCAGCATCCGCCCGGAGGTTCGTGAATGGGCCGGCGACTGGGCGATGGCGATCGTCACGAGCGAGTCGCGTGCAGCGAGCGAGCGGCAGGCCCTGCGACGGGCGATGACGGCGCGCCGGTTCGTGGAGCTGCGGGCAGGCGTGTGGACCCGGCCCGACAACCTCACGGACGACGCGCTGGTCGGGAGTCGCGCCGTGGATCGACGTTGCGCTCGGTGGCGCGGCCGGCCCGACGAGGACGACGAGCGCCTCGCGGCCAAGCTCTTCGCGCCGGACCTCTGGTCCCGGCGGGCGCGCCAGCTCCTCGATCGCGTCGTGGTGTCGACGCGGCGCCTCGAGGAGGGCGAGGAAGGGCTCGTCGCGGAAGCGTTCCTGGTGGGCGCGGCCACGCTCCGCCACGTACGAGCCGACCCGCTCCTGCCTCCGGTGCTCCTCCCCGACCGGTGGCCCGGTGACGAGCTGCGCGCCGCGTACGTCGAGTACCGCGAGGCGTTCCAGGTCGCGGCGCGTACGTGGTTCTCCGCCACGGAAGGTTGAGCGGCAGCCCTACCCCGATGCCGAGAAGAACGCGGGCTGGAACCGAGTCGGGTGTGCACACACGGCTACGAGACCCATGGCGCCAGGTGGAGGACTCGCCAGATCGTGGGCGGGCACGAACTCGGCCCACATCCCCGCGTCCACGGTCGGGGTCGCCGGACGGCGTGGCCTGACCCGCTCCTTGAGCCGCTCGTACATCTCGGGTGCCAGGACCTCACGACCGAACGCGGCCGTGGACCGACGGAGCCCGGCTCTCCAGCATCGCCGAACCGATCGAGAGACTGTGAGTGTCCGCCGCAACTGGCACGTTGGTGGCACGAAACGGACATCGCCCAAGGCGCCTACCGCCGAGAAATAGGCTCGCCGCGAAGCCAAGACGGGCTCGGCACGAACAGAGAGCGACGCCGGTGGATGAACGAGCGAAGCAGGTGTTCCGGATCTCGGACGCGAGCGTCCGATTCGGACGACAGATCGTGCTCCACGACATCTCGTTCGCCGGGGCACCTGGTGGCCTCACCTGCATCCGCGGCACGAACGGTGCCGGGAAGACGACCCTGCTGCGACTGGTCGCCGGCATCCTGCGACCTTCGTCGGGAACGCGGACCGGACCTCGAACCGGCGCCTACGTCCCGGCAGCGTTGACCCCGCCCGCGTTGTCCGTGTCGGCGCTGGCTCACCGGCGTTCGACCAGACCGGCGGTCGGATCCGTTCGACGTGCTGGAGCGCCTGGGCTTCGTCGGTGACCTCACGGCATCATGCCGAACCTTGTCGTTCGGGAACTTGCGGAAGCTGCTGCTTGCTGACGCGCTCACCGCCGCGGGCGATTTGGTCGTGATCGACGAAGCGCGAGACGCGCTCGACGAGACGGGTATGCGAGGGATGACCGACCTCATCGAGGAGCGCCGTGGACATGGCGCGACGGTCGTCGTCGCCATCCAGGACAGCCAGGTGGTGCACAGGGCGGACACGGTCGTGCGCGTCGCGGAGGGCACGTTGCAAACGGTCGGACGCCGGACAGATGACCGGGGGCACGAGCAGTCGGACTCCACCGCCGAGACGACGAGCGTCACCTTGCGCGGTCCGATGCGGGCACGACGCGTGGTCATGGACGCTGCGCGCACGTCACGGCTTCTTCCCGACGGCAGACGGCGGATGATCTTCACGCTGCAACTGGTGGGGCGCTCCGCTACGGTGGCTCGCGCCAGCGATCCTCTATGTCGTGTGGGCGACCATCGTGCTCGCGAACCCGGATCGCCGCTGTCGAACATCGCAAACCTGTTCATGGCGAACGCGATCGTCATGTGCTGGTTCACGATCGTCGCCGGCAACGTCGATGACGGGCCGCACCATGATCTCGTCGTTGCAGTGCATGGTTCGCAGGGCCGGTTGCACGCCCTCCGGGCAGCGAGCGCCGTCTCGGTGGCGGTCAGGACATTCGCGTTCGCGGTTGCGGTCATGGGTCGGAGTGACCGGAGATGCGTATGCCCGCGACGGCGACCTCGGGTCATCGGCACCGGGTTCGCGGTGCTCCTGACGGGGGACTGACGGGGTGACACGGCACGTTCCTGCACCGCCCGGTAGTCGGCATGTCGGGTAGGCGCTCGCACTGGCGCTGGCCGCGTTCCTCGACGTGAGCATCCTCCCACCGGTCGAAGACGTGCTGCGCGACCTCGACCACGGAGCCACGGACTCGGCGTTTCGCTTCCTGGTCGTGGTCGCACTGCTGACTCCCGCCGCCGTGTTCCTCGCGGCAATGATCGCGAACCGCCGACGGTATTAGTCGACGAACTGGCGACTCGACGACGGTACGAAGTGCACCTCATGAGCGACCTCGTCGCAGGGAGAGCGACAGGATGACGCGTCGGGACGGCGGAAGGGGATCGCGAAATCATGGTGAGTCCGAGACCGGCAACAGCAGACGGTGCAACAGGCGCCGCGGCGGATTCATCGCGGGCACAGCACCGGCGTGTTGTTGACAATCGGAGCAGTGCTCGTCGTTCACGGGACAAACGTCGGCACCCGGCTCCTCTACGACGACTACTTCTGGCTCAACATCTCGAACCACAGCGGCTGGTTCGGGAACCTCGTCACGCCCGGCGGTGGCATCTACCGACCGGTGCTGGGGTTGTGGTTCACCGGAATGCGCACGGTGTTCGGGGAATCACCACTTCCGTACCATCTCGTGGCCCTGGCCTTCATGGCATTTGCAGCACTTGCGGTGCGATGGCTCGCCCTCGAACTCGGCCTCGGGAACGTTCCGGCCACGATCGCTGGGGTTGTCTACGGGACGCATGCGGCGCTCACGCTCACGACATTCTGGGCGTCAGCTGCGTCCAGCCCGCTCGCGGCAGCCTTGGCAGCATCGAGCGTCGCGCTTCTCTGCCGGCCAACGGCGAGGCGTTGCCTCGCTGCAACACTTCTCTTGGTGCTCGCGATCGCGTCGAGAGACGCTGCCGTGGTCACTCCCGCCATCGCCACGATCCTCCTCGCCTCACGTTGCCCCGGTTGGAAAGGGCTGGCCGCTTCGCTACGAACAACGGCCGGACTCTGGGCGGTCTCGGGGGGCTACTTCGTCCTTCAGGCTCTCAATGGTGCCTTCAGCGGTCCCAAGACGGCCCCGTACGCGACGAACTACTTCGGCCGCCACGTCATCGACAATGCCCTTCTCCTGATGAACCACGCAGCGCGCTTCGGCATCCCACCTCGGGGAGGGTTTGAGGTAGCTGCGCTGCAAGTTTGGATCGTTGCCTTTTGGTTGCTGCTGCTCGGCTTCTCGGTGTGGGCCGCTCGTCGAGGATCTCTCTTACCTCTCGCAGGAATCGCTTGCTTCTGTGTCTCGCTCGTGCCGTACATCGGGTTCACCAACCACTCCATGCAGCGCTACTACTTGGAGATCGCGCTCATCGGACTCGCACTCACGATGGGAAGCCTTGCCGCACTTGCCAGGCCACGTGCGGTCGCGGTACTCGTGGTTTCGTTCGTGCTGGTACAGATCGGCGCCGTTCAGCTGTTCCAAGAGCGCGACGGTTTGGAACACGGTGATCGAGCGAACCGATTCCCTCGAAGACTTGAGCATGCGAACACCAACGACAAACGGCGAGCTGGTCATTGAGACACCCTGCGGAAAAGACAAGGAATGGTCGAGGAACGGTGATCTGTTTCGCGTGCTGCGCGACGATCCAGGCCTTCGCGTGCGATTCAAGATCGTGAAGCCAACGGTGAGTTCGACCCCGGCGAACTGCTAGAGCGGTGGGCCAGCGTGGATGGAATCGGCCCTGTGTTGGTGCGCGAGGGGACTTGCACCCACGACTTGTGCGTTGCGAACGCATTCAGCTCAAACCCTGAGCTGCACGTTCGCGCGAACACGCAGGTCAACGTTACGAAGTGCACCTCATGAGCAACCGCGAGTGACGATGAGTGACCACTGCTACTGGCACGCTTGTGGCACGAAACGGACAGCGCCTCGTCGTCGTGCTCGCCGTCGGCGGCGGTGTGCGCCTGACCCGTCGGCGGCGCTCGGGCCCGAAGCGATGGGGTCGGGCGGGACGAGCGGGGTCAGCCCGCGAAGCGTGGCGTGAGGACGACGGGCACGACCACGGATCTCGTCGGGTAGTCGAAGGCCGTTGCCGTTCACGGTCCCAGGAACTGGGACGAGGTCCGTCGCGCTGCCACTCTCGCTCGCCACGACCTTCGCGCTGAGCCCGCCGCTCGAGGCGACCTCCGTGCAGGAGTTTTGAGTTTAGACTCAGTTTTGATCGCTCGCTAAGTATGCTCGAGCAAGGGCAAGTCCGACCACCCAGCGGAGTGCCGCATGGCTGCAGCAACCGGACCGACCGCCGATTTCCGAACCGATCGGCTGTTCACCGACTCGACGAACTTCACCGATATGGCGAGGTGGCACCGTGCGGCTGCGGACCTGCGCCGGGCCGGGCCGGTGCACCACTTCTCCGACCACGCGTTCGGTGAGTTCTGGGCCGTCACACAACACGATGCCTTGCTCGAGGTGAGCCGACAGCCGGGGGTCTTCCAGAACACCGAGGATGCGGCCTTCGTGGGGGGCGGCGGCTACACGGAAATGCAGAAAGACTTCCCGTTCGAGGTGAAGACGCTGCTGAGCATGGACGGCGAGGAACACACCAAGTACCGCAAGGTGGTCGTCGACTGGTTCAAGCCATCGGCGCTCCGCAGCCTGCAGGTTGCCGTCGACGATCTCGTCGCAGAATCCTTGAACGACCTCCGCGAACGCGGCGGCGAGCTCGACTTCGCTATGGACATCGCGGTGCCGCTCCCGCTCAGGGTGATCATGGAGATGCTCGGGGTGCCACGACCCGACGAGCCGCTGATGCTCAAGCTCACCCAGGGGATGTTCAGCGCGGGGGACCCCGAGTTGGGGTCGGGCAACGCCTTCGAGGCGATGGGCGAGATGGTGGCCTACTTCGTCGAGCTCGTCGCCGACCGTCAGGCAAATCCCACCGAGGATCTCACGTCCGCCATCGCCAACGCGACGACAAACGGTGAGCCGATCGAGATGATCGCCATGATGGGGTTGTTCGCCGTGCTCGCGTCAGCAGGCCATGACACCACGTCGTTCGCCATGTCCGGCGGCGTCGCAGAGCTCGCATGCCGCCCCGAGGAGTTCCGGCGCCTGCGCGAAGATCCGCGCCTCTCCGAGAACGGCGCCCACGAGGTGGTTCGGATCACGAGTCCGGTTCGGCACTTCACCCGTCTGACCCAGCGCGCCACCAAGGTCGCCGGGCACCAGTTCGAGCAGGGTGACCGCATCCTGCTCTCCTATCCCAGCGCGAATCGGGATGAGAGAGTGTTCGTCGATCCCGATCGACTCGATGTGGGGAGAGCCAACGCCACCCACCAGGTCGGTTGGGGTCACGGACCGCACTACTGCCTCGGTGCTCGACTCGCCCAGATGGAGATCACGTCGCTGCTCGCGGGCCTCGCCCGCGAAGTCGAGTCGATCGAGCCGGCCGGAGATCCTGCATGGACTGCCGGACACTTCGTCAGCGGGGTCAAGCACCTACCGGTCCGCTGTCAGCTGGCCTGATCGGCTCACTGCCAGTCGAGATGCAACAGCGACCGCGTGAGCTCGCGCATGACGTCGGCGAAGGCTTCGACGAGCTCGGGCGACCGGGGATCGTACGACCGCCCACCCGCGAGGCTGGGCGGCCCGACGAAGTAGAAGCAGACGGCCCCCACGATGATGTTGGCCACCATCAGCGGGTCGACGGCCTGATCCTCCGACTGCGACGCGAACACCTCCATGATTCCGGCCGTGCTGGAGGCGGCCTTCGCTTCGATGATTTCGCGCGCATCGCCACCCGGGGAGGCGGTCTCGCGCAGCAGCAGCCGCGGTGCATTCGGGTGCTCGGCCGCGTAGCTCACGATGGCCTCGACCGCGGATTCCAGCCGCGCGTCGACGGCATCGGACCCGGCAAGCATCTCGTTCAGCTGCACCATGAGTGGGCTGAAGATCCGATCGAGGGTTGCTTCGTACAGGGCCTGCTTCGACGGGAAGTGGTAGAGGATCGCCGTGCCCTGGATGCCGGCCCGCTCGCCGATCGCGTCCAAGGAAGCACCCTCGTAGCCGAGCGCCGAGAACAGCTCCTCGGCCGCGTCGAGGATCGCCTTCCGGGTCCGCTCCGATTTGGTCGTGCCGCTCGAATCCCCGCTCATAGACGACCGTGAGGCTCCGCCACGGTCGCCGTGGCGCTGCCGAGGGCCTCGTCGCGACGACAGAGGACCTCCGTCAGTCCCAAGTCGCGGCCCCTACGACCGGAGCCCCGCACGCCTCTGCTCGATGCGCACGCGCGTCGCTTCCCGCGGCGAGGCGCTGAAGCGCCTGCGCGCCCATCAACTCCATGCCCAGGTGATCCGCTTGTGCTCAAGTGCGGACATCAGAAGACCAACGACAGGGCCTCCTTGCCGATGCCTTTGACTGTGACCCACCGGTAGGACAGTAACGGATCGTTGCTCTCGCAAACCCCGCACTCTCGCCCCGACTTCGAGGCGCACGAACCTGACTTCGCGAGACAACGAGCCTCACTCCGCATGTGAAACGCGGATCGTCCTGGGTCTAGGTGCGGGATTCGACACACTCTGACCTGCGAAGGCAGTGGTGGAGGTGATGGGACTTGAACCCACGACTTCTACGTTGCGAACGTAGCGCTCTACCGGGCTGAGCTACACCCCCGAAGGGCGTTCATCGTACCGCCCCGCGTGCGGCGGAGCCGCAGTGAACGACCGCAGGCGAACCAGTGGAGCGCGACTACCAGGCCGCGGTGCGGCGGAGCGCGAGCACGTTCGTGCCACGGGGTGCTTCGACGTGCGACGGCAGCGGCTGGCGCTGCACGCACCGCGTCGAGCGAGTGCACGTTGGTCGCACCGAGCGGCTGCATGCCGATGCCCGGACCCATCCCCGCCGGACGGGCGGTCTGGCCGCGGAACTGCTGGCGAGCCTTGAGCTGGAGCAGCAGGTAGACGTAGCCGCCGAGCAGCGCGTCGGCGAGGAGGTTCAGGAGCCAGAACGCCATGCTGCCGGCGAAGAACGCCATGAGGAAGGTGAGGCCGGCGGCGGCGAGCAGACCGATCAGCACGTCGCGGCGACGGCGCTGGGTCGGGCTCATGCCGCCCGGACGCGACGCCTGGACCGGGCCGACGGGCGGGGCCGTGGTGGCCGGGCCGCCGATCGGCCCCATGAGGGGCTGGAGCGGAGGGAGACCGGCGTCCTGCTGACGCCCGTGGCCGAGGCCCGAGCGGAGCTTGCCGAGGAACTCACCGACACCGCCGGGGAAGTCGCCCGCCTCGCTGCGGGAGCGGAGGATAGGGGGCAGCAGGACGGCTGCCCAGAGGATGGCCAGAACCAGGATGACGAGAATCGCCACGGTGGTGTGGTTCCCCTTCGGGTCGCGGAATCGGGCAGGGCGCGGGACCCCAAGGGCCCCTATCGCCGAATGAACACATGGTAACCAGATGCTGTCCCCGTAGGTCAACCCACGGACGGCAAACTCTCGGTCAATCGCCGAATTCGCGGTCGGATGGCCGCCGATAGTGGCCGGACCGGCCCCCGGTCTTCTCCCACAAGGCCAGCTCGGTGATCGTCATGCCCTTGTCGATCGACTTGCACATGTCGTAGATGGTGAGGGCGGCCACGGAGCAGGCCGTGAGGGCCTCCATCTCGACGCCGGTTCGGTCCACGGTGTCGACGTGGGCCTCGACCTCGACGTGGGCCTCCTCGATCCGGAAGTTCACCAGGACCGAGCCCACCAGGAGGGGGTGGCAGAGGGGGATGAGGTTCGGGGTCTGCTTCGCGGCCTGAATCCCGGCGACCCGCGCGACTGCGAGCACGTCGCCCTTGGTGATGGCCCCGCTGGCAACGGCCGACGCGGTGTCGGGCTGCATCAGCACCCGGCACCGGGCGACGGCACGCCGGTGGGTCGGCTCCTTCGCGGTGACGTCGACCATGCCGCGCGCGACCCAGGGGGTCGAGATGAGTGAACTCGGAGGCGGTCACGGCGACCGAGTGTAGGGCCGAGTGACGGAGCACCGGCTCGGGAGGGACATGGATCCGGCGCTGGATCAGCCCTCCTTGACGATCGCGTACCAGACCCGGTCGGAAACGCGGATGAGCGCGTCGGAGAGGTCGACCATGCGTCGGTAGAGGTCACCACGGACCCAGGCGACGCGCGGGTCGTCGATCTCGAGGAGCTCCGGCATCGCTCGCCGGTACACCTTCTCGATCTTGCGCTGGCTCTTCACCGCCGCATCGGCGGCCGCGGTCGCGCCATCCGCGTCGGTGTGGATCACCGCGAACGCGTCGGCCAGGTGGTGCACACCCTCCGCCGCGAGCCGCGCCATCTCCGCGATCTCGGGACCGTCGGGCGCGTACTCCAGCACCTCCGCCTCGCGCACGACGTCCTTGGCGCGGTTCAGCACCTCGTCGAGCCCGGCCGAGAGGTGGAAGAGGTCCTCGGGGTCGAGCGGTGTCGTGAACGCCTCGCGCAGCGCGCGCCACAGCGCGCGCTTCTGGTCGTCGGCCGCGTGCTCCGCGGCGCGCACGCGATCGGCACCCGATCGCGTCGCCAGTCGCCCACGCCGCGAGCGCGTCCATGCCATCGGCGGTCACCGCAGCCTGGTCGCACAGCATCCCGATCACATCGGGCGTCTCGGGCAGGAACCAGCGCCTGTGGCGTTCGTGTCGATCCGTCACGTGACCCACCTCCAGGGGACGAGGAGCACCGCCGAGAGCAGCGCGCACACCGGCAGCGTCGTGACCCAGGCGAACAGCATGTCGCGAACGACCCGCCACCCGACGTGCCGCCATCGGCGGCGACCGACTCCGATGCCGACCACCGACGACGCGACCACGTGGGTCGTGCTCACCGGTGCCCCCACCAGGGACGAAGCGAGGATCACCGAAGCGGAGCCGGACTCGGTGGCGAGCCCGTCGATCGGTCGGATGCGGAAGATCCGTCGGCCGATCGTGTGGACGATGGGCCACCCGCCGAGTGCGGTGCCCACGGTGAGGGCCGCGCTGCACGCGAGCTTGACCCAGAGCGGGGCCGCCAGGGAGCCGATCTTGCCCTCGGCCAGGAGCACGGCGGCCACGAGCCCGATCGCCTTCTGCGAGTCGTTCGTGCCGTGGCCGAACGCCAGCGCGCCGGAGGCGAACCACTGGCTCACCCGGACCGGGCCGCGCACCTGCCCGCGTGGCCCGGCGGGCGCCGAAGCGGAGGAGCCGTTCCACGATGAACCCGGCCAGGAAGCCGAAGATCGGGGCGATGGCGAGCGCCAGGAGCGCGCCGAGGACCCCGACGGGCTTGATGCCGTCGAGCCCGCCCCAGTTGACCGCGCTGGTCCCGCCCTCGAGCAGGGCGGCGCCCACCAGCCCGCCGACCAGGGCGTGGCCCGAGCTCGACGGGATCCCCAGGCGCCACGTCGCGGTGTTCCAGATGACCGACGCGGTGAGCCCGGCCCCGATGATCGCCACGGTCTGGCTCGGTGGGACCGTGATCATGCCGGCCACCAGGTTCGCGACCGCGGTGCCGAGCACGAGCGGGCCGATCACGTTGCCGAGCGTCGCCAACGCGACTGCGGGGCCGGGTCGGGCGGCCCGAGTGGCGACGAGTGCGGCGATCGAGTTCGCGGCGTCGTGCAGGCCGTTCGTGAGCGCGAAGAGCAGCGCGACCCCGATCGCGAGGACGAGACCGGTCACGCGTGCTGTTAGCCGCCGATCTGGCTCATGGAGCGTCCGGGGCGGATGAAGTCGACCTTGCCGATGTGGTGGCCGGCCCATTTCGTGCCCACCGCGCCGGCGATCGCCGCGGCGAGCTCGTCGTCGGTGCCACCGTCGCGCAGGATCGCGCGCAGGTCGGTCTCATCGAGCGCGAACAGGCAGGTGCGGAAGCGACCTTCGGCCGTGATGCGCACTCGGTCGCAGTCGCCACAGAACGGCTCGGTGACGCTCGGGATCACGCCCACGTCGCCGATCCCGTCGGCGAAGCGTGCGATGCGAGCCGGCTCCGGATGGTGCGCGACCGGCGTGCGATCGAGCGGGAACACCCGGTCGATCGCGTCGAGGATCTCCTGCGCCGGTACGACCATGTCGCGCGTCCACGCGCCCTCCGCGTCGAGCGGCATGAACTCGATGAAGCGGACACCGACGCCCTTCGCGCGACCGAACGCCGCGAGATCGACGACCTCGTCGTCGTTCACCCCGCGCATCACGACCACGTTGAGCTTCACCGGCGCGAGCCCGGCGTCGATCGCCGCGTCGATCCCGGCGAGGACGCGATCGAGCTCGTCGCGACGGGTCAGCTCACGGAAGGTCTCGCGGCGGAGCGAGTCGATCGAGATGTTCACCCGGCGCAGGCCGGCCTCGACCAGGTCGTGGGCGAGCTCGGGGAGCCGCACCCCGTTCGTGGTCATCGCGAGGTCGACCCCCAGGGGCGAGAGCATCTCGAGGAGCCGGGGGAGGTGGGCCCGGACCGTCGGCTCCCCGCCGGTGATCCGGATCGCGTCGAAGGCCCACCGCTCCACGCAGACCCGGGCGATCCGGGCCTGCTCCTCGTAGGTGAGGAGCTCGGAGCGGTCCATCCACTGCATCCCCTCTTCGGGCATGCAGTAGGTGCAGCGGAAGTTGCAGCGGTCGGTGATGGAGATGCGGAGGTCCTTGACCCGCCGCCGGAACGGGTCGATGAGGTGGGTCTCCCGTTCCGCCATGGGGCCCAGGGTATCGGCGCCCGGCCAGGCCCAGATCTGGCGGGTTGCCGACCCCACTTGACATTGACCACTCTCCGTGGTCATATGTTCACGTTCCGTCGAAGAGACGGGGCGAGCAACCGAACACCTCTTTTCGGGGAGGCAACGATCCGTCGGCCGCCAACTGGTCGCTAGGGCTGACGGGGAGCCAGGCGAAACCGGCCCCAGCAATGCTGGGTGCCGGTTGCTGTCATTTCTGGCCCCAATCCGAGAAGAGGTCTGAGCTGATGGCTCGGTCGATCACTGCTTCCCCGTCCCGTTCCCTGGCCAAGCGACTGGGCGCCGGTCTCGCCGGCGTCGCCCTCGCCGCCGCACTGGCGGGCTGCGCCACCCCCTCCACGTCCGGTGGTCCCGGCGGATCCGCCAAGGCGGCCGTCGACGACCAGAGCGAGATCGTCATCGTCTGCGGGTCCGGCATCGTCACCGGCCCCGACGGCGTCGAGACCTCCTCCCAGGTCGTCAGCCGCATCCCGGCCGGCGACCCGATCCCTGCCGGCTGCACCGTCGCCTGACCCCTCGGTTGCCCAGAACCACCACGATCCGTCGTGCGGTTCCGGCCTTCTTGGGGCAGGTCGGAACCGCAGACGGTCGGGTCGTTCCGGGCCCGGCGCTCAGTGATCGGGCGGTGCGTCGAGCAGCATCACGCGGACCGGCGATCCGGCCGCGACACCGTCGCCGTCGGGGAGCAGCGCGAGACCGTTGGCGAGCGCCGTCGCCGTGAGCGCGTTGCTCGCCTGGTTCCCCGTGCGCTCGGCCACGTAGCCCGCACCTTCCCAGCGCACGGACACGCGGTCGAGGTGGAGCTTCCCGTCGGGTCGTCGCCTCAGATCGTGACTCGCGGTCGCGACGACCTCCGGGCGGAACCGTGCGGGGTCTCCCGCCATCTGGAAGAGCGCGGGACGCGCGAACAGCTCGAAGCTCACGAGGGATGAGACCGGGTTCCCCGGGAGCCCGAACACCGGCACGCCGCCGACCACGCCGAACGCGAGTGGCTTCGCGGGTTTGATCGCGACCTGGCGCCACTCCAGCGCACCGAAGCGATCGAGCGCGGCCTTCACGAAGTCGTAGTCGCCGACCGAGACGCCGCCGCTGGTGAGGATCGCGTCGCACTTCGTGAACGCGTCCTCGAGCAGTGCGACGATGCGGTCCTCGTCGTCGCGCACGGTGCCGAGGTCGACGGGATCGAACCCGGATTCGCGTACGAGTGCGAGCAGCATCGGCCGGTTCGAGTCCCGGATCTGCCCCATGGCCAGCGGCCCCGACTCGACCAGCTCGTCGCCGGTCGAGAGCACCCCGACCGCGCGGGCGCGGGAAGATCGAGACCTCGGTGGCGCCGACGCTCGCGAGGACTCCGACGTGGCCGCCGCGCAGCCTCGTCCCGGCATCGAAGACCACCTGCCCCGCGGTGAGATCACCGCCGGCGGCCCGTACGTGCTGGCCGACCGGGACCTCGACCTCCACGAACACGCCGCCCGCCTCGTCGGCCGGGTCGCGCCGCGTGCGCTCCACCATCACGATCGCGTCGGCGCCTTCTGGCAGCGGCGCACCGGTCATGATGCGGATCGCCTCGCCCTCGCCGACCGGCACGTCCGGTGCCCGTCCGGCCGCGAGGTCGTCGACCACGTGCAGGCGCACCGGAGCATCGGCGGACGCGCCCGCGGTGTCGGCCGCCCGCAGGGCGTACCCGTCCATCGCCGTGTTGGGGAACGGTGGCACGGCCTCGGGTGCCACCACCGCGCCCGCCAGCACCGCGCCCAGCGCGTCGCGCAACGGCACGGTGATCGGATCGAGCCGGACGACGGTGTCGAGGATCGAAGCCTGGACGTCCTCCAGTGCGACGAGCGGGCTCATGCCCGACCGCGACGCCGCAGGATGTCGACGAGGATCTCCTCGAGCTCCGGGCCGAGTTCGGGCCTCGAGAGGGCGATCTCGACGTTGGCCCGCAGGAAGTCGAGCTTCTGCCCGATGTCGTAGCGCCCTTCCGTGAAGGAGACGCCGTACACGGGTTGCGACTCGAGCAGGAGCCCGATCGCGTCGGTGATCTGGATCTCGCCGTTCACGCCCGGTGGCGTCCGCTCCAGCGCGCCGAAGATCTCCGGCGTGAGCACGTACCGGCCGATGACCGCGAGGTTCGAGGGCGCGTCCTCGGGCCGAGGCTTCTCGACGATGCCGCGGACGCGGAGCAGCCCGTCCTCGATCGGCTCGGCGTCGACGCAGCCGTAGGCCGAGATCTGGTCGCGGGGCACCTCCATCAGTGCGAGCACCGATGCGCCTTCGCGCTCGTGCACGTCGAGCATGCGGCCGAGCAGGTGGGCCTCGTCCACCATGATGTCGTCGCCGAGCAGCACCGCGAACGAGTGATCGCCGACATGCTCGCTCGCGACCGAGATCGCGTGCCCGAGTCCCTTCGCGTCACCCTGGCGGATGTAGTGGATGTGGCCGAGCTCGGTCGTCGACCGGAGCTCCTCGAGCACCTCGAGCTTGCCCTGCTGTTCGAGCGTGTGCTCGAGCTCGAAGTTGCGGTCGAAGTGGTCCTCGATCGCACGCTTGCCGCGCCCCGTGATCACGAGCACGTCGGTGAGCCCGGCCGCCACCGCTTCTTCGACGACGTACTGGATCGACGGCCGGTCGACGACCGGGAGCATCTCCTTGGGCTGGCTCTTCGTGGCCGGGAGGAAGCGGGTGCCGAGCCCGGCCGCGGGGATGACGGCCTTGGTGACGCGAGGAGCGCTCATGACGCGGACGCTACCCGCGCGTCGACTTGTCGCCGCCGAGTCCGAGCTCCTCGCCGCGCACGAGGCGGCGCAGGTTGGAGAAGTGCCGCACGATCACGACGACGGCCAACCCGGTGGTCACGAACAGGTCGAGCTTGCCGCCGCCGCGCGCCAGCACGATCAGCGGGAAGAGGACCGCGCAGACGACGGAGGCGACCGACGCCTTGTGCAGCCCGCGCGCGATCGCGATCCACACCACCGCGAGGATGAGGAGCACGAGCGGGAACACCACGGCGAGGACGCCGGCCGCGGTCGCGACGCCGCGACCGCCCTTGAAGTGTCGAGTGATCGGGAACACGTGCCCGAGCACGGCGGCGACGCCGAGGACGTACGCGCCGCGGTGGTCGTCGAGCCCGAGTCCCACGCCCGCAGCGATCGCGCCCTTGCCCATGTCCATCGCGAAGACGAGGACGCCCGCCTTCCAACCCATGAGGCGCATCACGTTGGACGCGCCGGGGTTGCCGCTGCCCTCCTCGGTGACGTCCACGCCGCCCCGGCGAGCCACCAACGCCGCGCTCGGGGAAGGTCCCCAGCAGGTACGCGAGCGGGACGAGCAGGAGCATCACGAGCACCCCGCCATTCTGGTGCGTGGATCGGCACTCCGCCTCGTCGCCGCGGTGCTCGTCGCGGGTCGCCGCCCCGCGACCCCGTGCCCGGCCCCGGGGGGAAGCGGGAAGCAATGGAAGTCGGGTAGCGTTAGCAGTCGTAGGCCGCGAGTGCCAGCGGTCCCCTGACCCCGGAGTCACCCCCGACGATGCCCACCTATCGATACCGCTGCGGCAAGTGCGGCGAGGACTTCGAGACCTGGCAGTCCATCAAGGACGACTCGCTCACCACCCACGACGAGGGTGACTGCGGCGGTCCGCTGCTGAAGGTGCTCTCACCCGCCGGGATCGTCCTCAAGGGTTCGGGCTTCTACAAGACCGACAACCGCAGCAACGGCAAGTCCGCCGCGTCCTCGAGCTCCTCCGAGTCCGGCTCCTCGGACTCCGGCTCGGGCTCCTCCGACCAGAAGTCCTCGGACGCCAAGAGCTCGGGGTCGGGCGACTCGGGCTCCGGCGGCTCGGGCTCGGGCGGCTCGGGATCCGGCGGCTCGGACTCCTCGTCGAGCTCGTCGGGATCGAAGGGCTCCGACTCCAAGAGCTCGTCCTCCAAGAGCGCCAGCGGCTCGGGCGGCTCCAGCTCGTCGTAACGACCCGCACTCGGTGTCCCCCCGGGTCACCCACGCAGGAGGTCGTTGCCGTGCTCCCTCGTTCTCCCCGCGTGGTCGTGCTCTGGCTCGCCGCGATCGGCGTCGCCATCGGCACCGCCGCGCTCGTCGCGTCCGACCTCGCCGCGCTGCACCGGCACGCCACCGCGTTGGGTGACGAGCGGGCGGCGGTCGTCGCGAGGCACCCACTCATCCTCGGCAGCGTCCTGGGCACCGGCGACGTGCGCACGCGTCGGATCCACTCGTCCCAGCTCCCGCCCGGCGTGCTGGCGTCGACGGACGCCGCGATCGGCCGAGTCGTGACCGTCCCGATGGTGCGCGGCGCCTTCGTGGCCTCACCGAACCTGGCCCCGCGTCGCCGGACCGGGCTCGACGGCGCGCTCCCTTCCGGCACGCGCGCGATGCGCGTCGTCGTCACCGACGCGATCCATCCGCGTCGCGGCGCGGCGGTCGACGTGTACGCGACGCTCGAGCAGCAAGGAGCGGTCGAATCGACGACGCTCGACGGCGCACAGCCCGCCCTCGTGCTCGCCAGTGCGGTCTCCGTGCTCGACACCGACGCCGGGAGTGCCGCCGACGGGCGCGGGACCTTCGGGGTCACGCTGCTGGTGACGCCGCGCCAGGCCCGAGCCCTGGCCTTCGCGGCGACCCACGGCGTCATCACGCTGGCGCTCGTTCCGCCGGAAGAAGCCCGCGCCCCGTAGCATCCATGCTCCGCCGACGGGCAAGGGGCTCCGGTGTCCATCCTGCACGCCATCATCCTGGGCATCGTCCAAGGCCTGAGCGAGTTCCTGCCGATCTCGTCCAGCGGCCACCTGATCCTCGTCCCGGAGCTGTTCGGCTGGCACGAGCTGACCCGCGACCCGTCGCTGAACAAGACGTTCGACGTGGCGCTGCACATGGGCACGCTCATCGCCGCGGTGTGGTACTTCCGCCGCGACGTCTGGAAGTACTTCTTGGCCGGGTTGCAGACCATCAGGCAGCGCGGCGTGCGCACCACCGACGAGCGGCTGGCATGGCTGCTGGTCCTGTCGGCGATCCCCGGCGCGATCGTCGGCGCGCTGTTCGCGAGCACCATCGAGGACGAGCTCGGTGACCCGGTCCTCATCGGCGTGATGCTGATCGTCTTCGGCTTCGTGCTCCTCGTCGTCGACCGGCTCGGCGGGCGACGGCCGAGCGACGACTTCCGGCGGCGCGACGCCCTGCTCATGGGTGTGGCGCAGGCGGTCGCGCTGCAGCCGGGCGTGTCCCGGTCGGGGGTCACCATGACGATGGGGCGCTGGCTGCGCTTCGACCGTGCCGCGGCGGCCCGCCTGTCCTTCCTCATGGCGATCCCGATCACCGCGGGTGCCGGCGTCTACAAGGGCCTCGAGGTCGGGCGCGACGGGATCCCGTCGGGCTTCGCCGCTCCGTTCGTCTGGGGCATGATCGCCGCCGCGGTCAGCGGCTTCCTCGCGATCGCCTGGTTGCTGCGCTACCTGCGCACGAACTCGTTCATGCCGTTCGTGATCTACCGCTTCATCGTCGGGGGCGCCATGATCATCATCTTCGCGACCGGGTTGCGATGACCGGCGAGCTCACCCGCCCGGTCGAGCTCGTGATCTTCGACTACGGCGGGGTGATCTCCGAGCGGCTCCTCGACGACCTCATGCTGTTCGAGGAGCGCATGGGGTACCCGGCGGGATCGGTGGACCGGCTGCTGTTCGGCGAGATCCCGGAGGGGAGCGACGGCGACCCGGTCGACGGCGCCTACGACGAAGGGTCGGTCCACGACTTCCACCTGCTCGAGACCGGCGACATCGGGTTCGACGAGTACCTCGAGAACCTCGTGCGCCGAGCGCCCGACATCATCGGGCGGGAGCTGGAGCCCGACGCCTTCCTGGAGTTCACCGTCTCGACCGGGCTCCGGGTCATGTGGCCGATCGTCCACGAGATCCGTCGCCTCCAGGCGGAGCGCGTCGCGCTCGCGTTGCTCACCAACAACGTCAAGGAGTTCGGCGACTCGTGGCGCGCGTCCTTCCCCGTCGACGAGCTGTTCCCCGTCGTCGTGGACTCGAGCGAGGTGGGCATGCGCAAGCCCGACCCGCGGATCTACCACCTCACGTGCGAGCGGGCGGGCTACGAGCCGGCGGTGTCGGTGTTCCTCGACGACAACCGCGACAACGTCGCGTCGGCGCGTGCGCTGGGCATCGAGACCGTGCACGTCGGCCGCGACCCGCTCGCGACCATCGCAGAGCTCCGGGCGATCCTCGACCGGCGCGGCGTCACGACCCGCTGACGGCCATCTCCCCGACCAGCACGGTCATGCCGGCCGCGCCCCCGGGGAGCCACGTCAGGTCCGAGCCGATCTCGACGATGTCCTGCAGCATGCGTGGCAGCGTCGATGCGATCGTGACCTCACGGACCGGCTCCGCGAACGCTCCGTCGCGCACCATGAGCCCGTCGGCGCCGACCGAGAAGTCGCCGCTCACCGGGTTGGTCCCCGAGTGCAGGCCCGAGACGGACTGCACGAACAGCGCCTCCCCGGCGCTCGTGCGGATCTCCTCGGGCGAGCGAGTGCCCGCGGAGAGCCGCAGCGCACGGGCCCCGGCGCCCGGAGTCGAGGCGTAGCCGCCGCGGACCGCGGAGCCCGTCGTGCCCGACCCGGATCGGCGGCCGGTTGCGACGTTGTGCAGGAACCCGCGCAGCGCACCGTCGGCGATGAGTTGGACGGTTCCGGTGGGGACGCCTTCGGAGTCGTAGGGCGCGGCGCCGAACGCCTCGGGGTTGGTCGGGTCGTCCACGAGGGTGACGCCGGCCGCAGCAACCTGCTCGCCCAACCGGTCGACGAACATGGACCGGCCCTTCATGACCGCCTCCCCACCGAGCGCGGCACCGAGGAGCGCGAGCACGGAGCGGGTGACCAGCGGATCGAAGATCACGGGCAGCCGCCGGGACCGCGGCTGCGTGGCACCGAGGAGGCGCACGGCCCGCTCCGCCGCGTCGCGCGCCGTGATCTCGACG
The DNA here is from genome assembly GCA_963720675.1 of uncultured Acidimicrobiia bacterium. GTDB lineage: Bacteria > Actinomycetota > Acidimicrobiia > IMCC26256 > PALSA-555 > JALHSW01. Next base: position 2,110,543 of record CAVRGH010000010.1, read on the forward strand.
TCGAGGTCGGCGAAGGAACGTCCGGCGGAGAACCCGTAGCCGGTGCGCGTCTCGACCCCTTCGCCCGCCAACGCAAACGACGCGACCGAGCACGTGGTGCGGCGCGAGGTCGCTTCGACCCCCAGCGAGTTCACGAGCGCGGCCTCGACCGCCGCGTCACCGTACGACGCGGACTCGACGGCGCGGACCCGACCGTCGGCTGCGAGCGTCGCGGCCTCGGCGCGCAGCGCCAGCGCGACCTTCTCGTCGGTCGACGTCGTGGTGGTGTCGTCGCGCCAGAGATCGAGCGGCGCGACCGGGCGACGGCAGTCGTCGGGTGACGCGATGGCCTGGAACTCGTCGGGCGTCGCGAACCCGGTGTTGTCGCGAGCCTCCGAGAGCGCTTCGTCGACGACGTCGTCGTCGAGCGACCCGGCCCACGCGAACCCCTGGCGTCCGTCGACGAGCACACGCACGCCGACACCGGCACGCCCGGCGACGACCAGCGACTCGACGCCGCCCGCGTGCACCTTCACATCGGTCTCGCGCGTCCGCGAGACGTACGCCTCGATCTGCTCGGCCCCGCTCGCCTGCCCCGCGATCCGCCGGGCCAGGTCGAGCAGCTCAGACATGGATCCCGAGGTGCTTTGGCGTCGGTATTGGGTGTCTGAGACACCGTTGTCGACGCCAAAACGCCTCGGAGGGGCGCTCAGGCATCGGCGGTGCCGCCGACGGTCAGCTCGGCCACGCGCAGCGTCGGCTGGCCGGCGGAGACGGGGACACCCTGCCCGTCCTTCCCGCAGGTACCCGCCCAGGTGTCGAAGTCGTCGCCGACCGCATCGACCAGTCGCAGGGTCTCGGGTCCGTTGCCGATGAGCTGGGCCGCCCGCACCGGCTCGGTGATCTCGCCGTGCTCGATGAGGTACGCCTCGGTCACGCCGAAGACGAAGTCGCCGGTCGCGGTGTTCACCTGCCCACCTCCGAGCGCGGCGCAGTAGATGCCCCGCTCGGTGCGCGCCACGATGTCGTCGGGGTCCTCCTCGCCCGCAAGGAGGTAGGTGTTCGTCATCCGCACCATCGGCAGGTCGCGGTACGTCTCGCGGCGACCGTTCCCGCCGCTCGCGCGGCCTTCCTTGCGGGCACGCGTGAGGTCCCACAGGTAGTCGGTGAGGACGCCGTCCTCGATCAGCACGTTGCGCTGCGCCGGCGTGCCCTCGTCGTCGATCGCGTACGTCCCCCACTCCTTCGAGTAGGTGCCGTCGTCGACGATGGTGACGAGCGGCGACGCGACCTGCTCGCCGACCCGGCCCCGGAAGACCGATGCGTCGCGCCCGACCAGGTCGGACTCGAGACCGTGCCCGCACGCTTCGTGGAACAGCACACCGCCGGCACCCCGGCGCAGGACGATCGGCATCTTCCCCGAAGGGGCCGGACGGGCCCGGAGCATCGCGAGGGCGCGATCGGCGGCGGTGAGCGCAACCGACTCGGGATCGACCTGGTCGAACAGCTCGAAACCCATCGTGCGCCCGGGACCCTCGGTCCCGGTCTGCATGCCGGTGTCGCCGACCGCGACGCACTGCACCATGAAGCGCGTGCGCACCTGGTCGTCCTCGGCGAGCAGCCCCTCGGAGTTCGCCACGAGGATCCGTCGGCGGCTGTCGGCGTACGCGGCGCTGACCTGCGAGATCGTGTCGCTGCGCCCTCGCGCCGCGGCGTCGGCCGTCCGGAGCAGCTCGACCTTGCGCGCCTTCGAGACCGACTCGGGTGGGACGAGGATCTCGTGCGGTTCGGTCGGGCGCGCCTCGAGGCCGACGATCGTCGCTCCGTCCTCGGTGTCGCGGGCGGTCGCGGCTGCCGCGTCGGCCGCGGCACGCAGCCCGGCTTCGGAGAGGTCGGCGGTGTGGGCGTATCCGGTCGTCTCACCGCGCACGACCCGCACGCCGGCACCACGCGCTCGCCCGGACACGAGCTCTTCGACCCGCCCGTCGTCGAAGCGAGCACTCGAGCTGCGGCGATCCTCCGCGAAGACCTCCGCGAAGTCGCCGCCGTGGTGGAGGGCGTGGCGGAGCGTGCGCTCGAGGATGTCGGGTTCGATCACGGGGTCGCTAGGGTAGGCGAATGGATCTGCGGCCCGGACTCACGGCCACCGTCAGCATGACGGTCGCCGACGCCGACACCGCGGTCGCACTCCGCAGCGGTGACGTCCCCGTGCTCGCCACGCCTCGAGTGGTGAGCCTCGCCGAGGAGGCGTCGGTCCAGGCCGTCGCCGGTGCGCTCGACGAGGGGCAGACCACGGTGGGCTACCGGGTCCAGCTCGACCACCTCGCGCCGACCGCCGTCGGCGGCCACATCGACGTGGAGGCCACGCTCGAGACCGTCGAGAGCCGCCGCCTGACCTTCCGCGTCTCGGTGAACGACGGGCGCGGCCTCGTCGCCGCCGGGCGGATCACCCGCGTGGTCGTCGAGCGCCTCCGGTTCCTCGAGAAGGCCGCCGGGGCATGAGCGACGAGCCGACGGATCCGGCGACCGGCGGCGACGGCGGCCCCGATCGGGGGGAGGACGAAGCCGGCTGGGCCGTCCCGAACCTCGAGCCGCGCACCCCCGAGACCACGCCCGAGGCCGCGGTGCCACCGCCGCCTCCGCCCCCGGGTCACCACCGGCGCCCGCCGCGCCGATCGCACCCGTGGCATCCGCACCCGCCGCGCCCCCGCGGCGCCGCCCGCGCCCACCCAGGGGTGGGCCATCCCGCCCGCCGGCGCTCCTGCTCCCGGCGCGCCACCCCGCAAGCGCCGCGGCTGGATCGTCGTGCTGGTGCTCGCGCTCGGCACGATCCTGCTCTTCGTGCTCGCGGGCACCGTGCTCTTCGTCGACCGGTCGCTGCCGCCCTACCAGGGTGCCTACGACTTCCTCGACGACGTCACCGCCGGACGCGAGCAGGCCGCGGTGGCGCGTCTCTGCGCCGCCGACCGCAGCGACCCGCAATCGGCGTTCGACGCACTGAGCCGACGGATCGACTTCGGCGACAAGATCACCGTGAACGCACTCAGCGTCGATCGCGACGGTGACCGCGCGACGGTCGAGGTGAGGGTGGACCCGGGCGGGTCGAGCTCGGCGCGGAGCTTCGACCTCCCGATGCGCGAAGAGGGTGGCGACTGGAAGGCCTGCCCCGGCGACCTGCGGCAGTGACGGGCTGGTGACGTCGCGGCCGCGATGGAGCGGCGCACACCGTCACTGCTCCCGCAACCGGAGGAATCAGCCCAGGTTCGACGAGCGCGGGTAGGCGTCGGCCGGGTCGGTGAGGACGTTCACCACCGACAGTCCGTCGTGCGCGAAGGCACGGTCGAGCGCCGGACCGATCCCACTGGGCTCGTCGACCAGCTCGCCGTGGGCACCGAGCGCGGACGCGACCTCGTCGTAGCGCGTCCCGGGGCGGAGCTCGGCCACCACGTCGTACCCGAAGATCATCTGCATCGGGTGCTTCTCGAGGCCCCAGATCCCGTTGTTCCCGATCACCGCGGTGACGTTCACGCCGTGCCGCACGAGCGAATCGAGGTCGCCGAGCGTGAACCCGATCGCGCCGTCGCCGTAGCAGACGACGACCTGTCGATCGGGGTGCGCGAGCGCGGCCCCGAGCGCGTACCCGGTCCCGGTACCCAGGCAGCCATAGGGGCCGGGGCCGAGGAAGCACCCCGGGGTGTAGGTGTCGATGTACTTGCCGGCGTAGGACACGAAGTCACCGCCATCGCCGATCACGATCGCGTCGCGGGCGAGGCGCGATCGCAGCTCGCCGTAGATGCGCGCGGGATCGATCGGCGCGGCATCGGACTCGAGCCGGAGTGCCTCGGTCGTGCGCTTGGCCTGCTCGTCGTCGCGAAGGGTCGCGGCCCACGCATCGCGTTCGGCACGGGCGCCGGCGTCACCCGCGCTCGGTGCCAGCGACGCGAGCGTGGCGAACGTGGCCCGGAGGTCGCCGCCGACCGACGCCGCGAGGTCCACGTGGGTGGCGACGCCCTCGGGAGTGTCGCTCAGGTGCACGACGGGCACGGCGTACGCGCCGAACCCGAGGCGGAAGTCGAGCGGGGTCCCGGCCACGATCACCAGATCGGCGTCCGTGAACGCGGCGCCGCGCGCCCGGGCGAACGCGAGCGGATGGTCGGCCGGCACCACGCCCCGCCCCATGTCGTTGCCGAAGACCGGGATGCCCAACGCTTCCACGAACGCGAGCGCCTCGGCCTCGGCGCCGGCCCAGTAGACATCGGCTCCGACCATGAGCACCGGTCGGCGCGACCGGCCGGCGAGCTCGGCGACGGCGCGCACGGCGTCCGGGTCGGGCTCGGCGCCGCGCAGGGCGGGCGCATCGGGCGCGCTCGGGACGGTCGCCTCGCTCGGACCCCAGCCGTCGAGCGGGACGTCGACGAACGCCGGCCCACGGTGCGGTGACCGGGCGGAGCGCAGCGCGGCGTCGAGACCGACGGGGATGTCGTCAGATGTCTCGAGCGTCGCGGCATGCTTCGTGACGGATCGGACGATGGGGAGGTGGTCGAGCTCCTGGAGCGAGCCGACCCCCCAGCGAGCGTGCGGTGCGCGGCCGCCGATCACGCAGACCGGAGACCCGTTGAAGAACGCGGTCGTGATCGCACTGATGCCGTTCGTCACACCCGGACCGGCGGTCAGCGCCGCGACACCGACCCGACGCGTCACCTTCGCCCACCCCTCGGCCGCGAACGCCGCGGTCTGCTCGTGGCGCGTGTCGACGAGACGGATGTCCGTCTTCACGCAGCCGTCGTAGAGCGGGAAGAGGTGACCGCCCGACAGCGTGAACACCGTGTCGACGTCGTGCCCCCGCAACGTCTGCGCCGCGAGCAGCCCCCCGTCAGGCACTGAGCTGCTCGTTCGTTCGGCCCGTCTGCCGCAAGAATCGGTCCACTGCGGTGAACCAGGCTTCGGGGTTCTCGAACTGGGGTGAGTGGCCGGCGTCGGGGATGACGACGAGCTCGGAGCCGCGGATCGTCTCGGCCATGTGGTGCGCGTCCTCGAGGAAGTTCACGTCCTGGTCGCCGACGAGCACGAGGGTCGGACAGGTGATCGCGGCCATCGCCGCGAGCTGGTCGGGCTGCTCGACGATCTCACGGGCGAGCGTGGCGTACGCCATCGGCGCGACCTGCCCCCACTTCCGCGCGTTGCGCTCCGCGTAGTCGGGTCGTGTCGCGCGCACGCGACGGTCCGCCTCGGAGCCGAGCGCGTCCGCCTCGTCGAGCAGCACGCGCAGCACCGTCATCCCGTCGCTGAGCGCGACGTCGGCGGCGTAGCGCGCCAGCTCGGGGTCGATGGCCTTCGGCGCGCCGTGCGAGGTGTCCATGAGCACGAGGGCTTCGACCCGCTCCGGGTGCGCGAGCACCACGCGCCGCGCCACCATGCCGCCCATCGAGTAGCCGAGGAGCCGGAAGCGTTCGATCCCGAGCGCATCGGCGACGACCAGGGTGTCCGCGGCGAGGCGGTCGAGGGAGTAGTCGGACGCCTCGGTGGGGTCGTCGCTCTCGCCGTGGCCCCGGTGGTCGAAGGTCACGACCCGGGCGTGTTCGGCGAAGCGCTCCAGGTGGTCGTCGAAGTCCTCACGGGCCCCGGTGAACCCGTGGACCATGAGGAACGGCGGCCCGGCGCCGTGCTCCTCGACGGCCAGGGAGACGCCGTCGTCGGTGAGGACTCGCAACCGCTGCTCCCTCTTCCGGCTGATCCCGGCCGCTGCACGCCTGCTCCCAGCGCTCGGACGCCCCACACGACGGGACGACCCTGGCGGTGAGGCCGTACTCTACGGGGATGGCGCACACCCCGACGGCTCCCGCGCGCCGCCACAGCGCCTGGATCCGGTGGGGTCGGCTCGCCGTCAGCATCGCGCTGCTGGCGATCCTGGTCACCAAGATCGACCCCGACGAGCTCGTCCCGCCGAACCGCAGCCTCCCCGGCACCCTCTTCTTCCTGTGCACGGGCCTGCTCCTGATGGCGATCAGCTTCGTCGTGGCGGCCTGGCGGTGGCAGCGGGTCCTCGCGGTCTACGACCAGCACATCCCGCTCCGCATCCTGCTGAAGCACTACCTGGCCGGTCAGTTCGTGGGCAACGCGCTCCCGTCGACCGTCGGCGGCGACGTGCTCCGGATCTCTCGGTGCTCCAAGGACACCGGCTCGACCGAGGTGGCGTTCGCTTCGGTGGTGATCGAGCGACTGACCGGGTTCGTGGCCCTCCCGTTCCTGATCTTCGTGGGCTTCACGGCCCGACCCGACCTCCTCGGCGTCGGCCGGTCGTGGCTCGCGTTGCTCACCGCGGTCGCGACGTTGGTCGTGCTCGCGATCATCGTCGTGCTGTCCGCCAGCCCGAAGCTCGCGGGCCGGTACGTGCATCGCGCGAACTGGACCCGCTACATGGGCATCATCCATGTCGGCATCGACCGGATGCGCCGTGACCCACGCGATGCTGCCGCCGCGCTCTTCGCCGCGGTGGTGTACCAGCTCTTCGTCGTCGCCGCCGTGTACTGCGCGGTGCACACCATCGGACTGACGATCCCGAACGGTGCGGTGCTCGCGTTCATCCCCGCAGTCGCGATGGTGCAGGTGCTCCCGATCTCCGTCGGCGGGCTCGGCGTCCGTGAGGGGATGCTCGCATTGCTCCTGCACCCGCTCGGCGTGCCGACCGGCCAAGCCGTCGCGGTCGGGCTGCTCTGGTACGCGATGACGCTGCTCGTCAGCCTCGCCGGTGCGCCTGCGTTCGCGATCGGGCACCACGGACGCCACCACACGGCTGCTGCAGCGGCCGAAGGGCCATGAGCTCGACCGTCGCCCCCGAGACCAGCCAGCTCCGCCGCCGGAACCTCCCCGGCGCCCGTCGGCTCAGCGACGGGACGGTCCTCTACTGGTGGGCCGAGGTGCTCTTCGCCGGGATCTTCTACTTCGTCTACTCGACGATCCGGAACGCCAACGAGCGGGGCCCTGCGGTCACGCGGTCGGCCCGCGCCCACGCGCTCCAGCTGATGGACTGGCAGAAGACTCTCGGCATCAACGTCGAGCACGCCCTCCATCGATGGGCACTCGACACCCGCGAGCTGATCATCGGCGCCAACTACTTCTACGGCTCCCTGCACTTCATCGTCACGCCCGCGGTCCTGATCTTCCTGTTCCGCAAGCACAGCGACGACTACCCGCTGTGGCGCAACACGATCGCCATCGCCACCGCACTCGCACTGATCGGATTCGCGTTCTGGCCCCTGATGCCGCCGCGCCTGCTCCCGCACCACTTCGGGTTCGTCGACACGCTCGACAAGTACCCGACGTTCTGGTCGTTCAAGCGAGGCGCAGTCAACAAGATCTCCAACCAGTACGCGGCGATGCCGAGTGTCCACTGCGCGTGGGCGCTGTGGTGCGCGTGCGCGCTCGTCCCGCGGCTCAAGCACACCTGGGCGAAGGTGCTGGCTGCGCTCTACCCGGTGGGCACCGTGACCGCGATCGTGCTCACGGCCAACCACTACCTCCTCGACGCCGCCGGCGGCTTCCTCGTCCTCGGCTTCGCGTACCTCGTCGCCCGTGCCCTCACCCGGGCCGGGCGCCGCGCCGAACCCGAGCCGGGATCCGATCCCGGACCCGGCGATGCCCCGGACGCGGGCTCTCCGGCCCGACCACCCCCCGATCCCGTCCCCGCCTGAGGCCCGACCCATGAAGCTCGACCACGTCGCCCTGGCGACGCGCGACGCCTCCGGCCCGCTCGGCGTCCTCGTCGGCGAGCTCGGCGGCACCATCCTCTCCGGCGGCCACGGGACGGGCTTCCGTCCGATGCAGGTGTTCCTCGGGGACCCGAGCGGCGGCATGAAGGTCGAGCTGCTGGAGCCGTGGGACGCCGAGCACCACGACTTCCTCGAACGCTTCATCACCCGCCACGGACCGGGCCCGCACCACCTCACCTTCAAGGTCACCGACCTCGCGGCGACCATCGAGGAGGTACGGACCGCCGGCTTCACACCGGTCGGGATCAACCTCGCCGACCCGCAGTGGCAAGAAGCGTTCCTCCAGCCCAAGGAGGCGCACGGCACGGTCGTGCAGCTCGCCCAGTCGAACGCGACGCTGGCCTCGCCGCTCGCGGAGTACGGCTGGGCCGCCGAGCACGGCCCCGGTGGTGACCCGGTCTGGTGGATCGCCCCGCCCTCCGGAGCGGAGGTCCCGACCTCCCTGCAGCGGGTGGTGCTGCGGACACCGGTGCTGGTGCCGACGCTCGACTTCTACGCCGGGCTCCTCGAGGGCGAGCTGGTGACGAAGGGCGAGGGCTGGGCGGAGCTCGGGTGGTCGACGGGCGGACGCATCCGCATCGAGGAGCATCCCGACGCGACTGCGGGCATCGACCGGCTCGAGCTCGAGGGTCCCGGACCCCGACGGGAGCTGACCGTGGCCGGGACGCGGTTCGTGATCAACCCCTGATCGGGCCCGCAGTCGGGTCGCCGTCAGGCGCCCCGTCAGACGTCCCCTCAGACGCCCCGTCAGTCTTCGCGGAGGCGCTTCTCGCGGCGGGCCGACAACAGCCAACCGATCGCGAACCCGACGAAGCCGGCCACCGCGATCACGACGATGAGCGGGAGCTTCACCGACGTGACGACCAGGTCGACGCTCGTCTCGTCGAGGTTCAGCACCGCGACGAGCACCAGCAGCGCGACCAGGACGATCGCGATGATCTGGTGCGGGCTGAGCTTCCGATCCTCGCGACCGATGTCGTCGGCGCGGGTGACCTTGTCAGGGTCGCTGACGTCGTCACTCATGGGGATCTCCTCTGCTGGTGACCTCGCGCTCCGATGCTACCGGCGTGCCATCGTCAGGCCACTGGGTGCCCACTGGTCCGCGACGACGCCGAGGACGCTCTCCCGAACGGCAAGATCGGCGAGCGAGAGCCGCGCGTCGCGGGCCTGGATCAGGGCGAGCCGACGTGGTGGCATCCCGACGATGGGCGCCGTGCGCACGCCGTGCAGCTCGGGCGGGAGTGCGGTCTCCGGGAGGATCGACGCGCCGGCTCCCGCGGCGACGAGGTCCGCGATGAGCCGGATGCCCTCGACCTCGACCGCGACCGACACCTCCAACGCCTGTTGCGCGGCTGCGGCCTCGACCTCCTGGCGCAGCGGGTTCTCGGTCGGCGGCAGGACCAGACCCAGCTCGAGGAGCGCCCCGAGCTCCAGCGGGCCCGTCGTGGAGGTCGGCTTCGATCGGGATCACCGCGACCAGCGCCTCCTCGAGCAGGGGCTCCGCCCGCAGCCGCGGATGGGTGACCGGTTCGGTGACGACCGCCTGCGCCAGGTCACCGTCGGCCACCTCGCTCACGAGGCGCTCGGACGCGGCCTCCTGGATCCGCAGCCGCACACCGGGTGCCCGGGCCCGGAGCTCGGCGACGACGGGAGGCACGACCCAGCGACTCGCCGTACCGACGATGCCGAAGGACGACTCGCCGACCTCCAGGCCCAGGATGGCGGCGAGATCCACGCGCATGGCCTCGATCTCGCGCCGGATGCGCCGGGCGCGGTCGAGGACGACGTCGCCGCACTCGGTGGGCAGGGCCCCCCGACGGCTGCGGACCAGCAAGGACGCGCCGAGCTCGGCCTCGAGCTGGCGCACCTGCTCCGAGACGTTGGACTGGACGGTGGAGAGGGACTCGGCCGCGGCCGTGAACGAGCCTTCCTCGTCGATGGCCAGGAGGGTGTCGAGATGGCGAAGCTCCATGCGGACCGATCCTAGCATCGGTGTACCAGATGGTAACGATCAATTCTACCTGTTGGACAGATTCGGCCGACGCGGCCATCATGGAGCCCAAGAGCCAGCGTCCGGGAGTCCGGTACCCCCCCTTCCGGCTCCCAGGACGCTGCTTCTTCTCAGCCAGCAGTTCCACCCAACAGTCCAACCCTGAGCAAATCGGAGCGTGTGCCGTGGCCGCCGAGACGGTGTCCAACCTGATCTTCACCGGGCCACTCGCCTGGACCGTCGACGCCGCGTGCGTCAGCCAGACGGATCTCTTCTTCGCCCCTGCCGGCGAGCGTCCCGAGACCCGCGTGCTGCGTGAGGCCCGCGCCCGGGCGATCTGTCGCAACTGCGAGGTCGTCAACCCCTGCCGCGACTGGGCCCGCTCCATGCGGGAGTACGGCTTCTGGGGTGGCGAGTCCGAAGAGGAGCGCGCCGCTGCCGGGTACCGCGTCGACATGCCGGTCGGCCGCGTCGCCCGCTACCCCAAGGGTGACGGCCAACCGGTCAAGCCTCGCGAATCGCGGGTTGCCTGACCCTCGGTAACCTCCGGGCGTGCCGGACACGCCGGAAGGTGTCGATCTCTCCACGCTCCGCCCCTGGTTCGTCGCGCACGTCGACGGTGCCGCTGATGCATCCCTGCACGCTGAGCTCATCGCCGGCGGCCGCTCGAACCTGACCTACTCGATCTCCGACGGCACCCACGAGTGGGTGCTGCGTCGTCCACCCCTCGGGCACGTCGTGGCCACCGCGCACGACATGGGTCGTGAGTACCGGGTGCTCGCCGGGTTGGCCGACACCGATGTCCCGGTCCCCCGGGTGTTCGCCTTCTGCGACGACCTCGACGTCAACGGCGCGCCCTTCTACGTGATGGAGCGCGTCGACGGCCGCATCCTCCGCGGCCCCGAGGACATGCAGGACATCACCCCGGACGACGCACGTCGCTGCAGCGACGAGCTGATCGACGTGCTCGCCCGGCTGCACTCCGTCGACTACGAGGCAGTGGGCCTCGGCGACTTCGGGCGGCCCGACGGATTCCTGGGCCGCAACGTCGCCCGTTGGGGCAAGCAGTGGACGGCGAACAAGACGCGCGAGCTCGCGTCCATCGACGACCTCGCCCGACGCCTCGATCGCGCGCTGCCCGAGTCCGGCCCGCCGGCCATCGTGCACGGCGACTACCGGCTCGACAACACCATGCTCGCCCCCGACGACGCCGGTCGGGTCGTGGCGGTGCTCGACTGGGAGATGTCGACGCTCGGCGACCCGCTCACCGACCTCGCCCTGTTCCTCGTGTACTGGGGTGGGGACGCCGGCCCCGCCATCGCCTCGGGCCAGGCGATCAGTGCGGTGCCGGGGTTCCTCACCCGGGACGAGATCGTGGCCCGGTACGCCGAACAGTCGGGGCGCTCGGTCGAGCACCTCGACTTCTACCTGGTCTTCGCGATGTACAAGCTCGCGGTGATCCTCGAGGGCATCAACGCCCGCTTCCTCATGGGCAAGACCCTGGGCGAGGGGTTCGATGCGATGGGTGAGATGGTGGCCCAGCTCGCCGACGCCGCCCTCGAAGTCGCGGACCGGTCGGCCGATCCGCTCCTCCACGGTTGAACACTTCTCGACCGTGAAGCTCCGCGAGCTCGCACTGGTCGCAGCCGGCGGCGCGCTGGGTGCCTGCGCCCGGTACGGAGCGAGCGAAGCGTGGCCGGTCCACCCGGGCCGCTTCCCGACGACGACGCTCGCGATCAACCTCGTCGGTGCGTTCCTCCTCGGGGCGCTGCTCGAGTGGCTGACCCGACGCGACCAGCTCGACCACTGGGCGCGCTTCGTGCTCGGCATCGGTGTGCTCGGCGCGTTCACGACGTTCTCCACGTTCGCGACCGAGATCGCCCTGCTCGTGCGCGACGGCCACGGGGCGACCGCGACCGCGTACGCCGTGGCGTCACTCGTTGGTGGGCTCGCGGCGGTCCTCGCCGGCCTGTGGGTCGCGGGCTGGCGCCACGCCCCGGTCCCCGCGGAGGGGGAGTCGTGATCGTGATCGGCGTCGCGCTCGCCGGTGCCCTGGGAGCGCCGGCCCGCTACGCGGTCGAGCAGGCCGTGCGACGGATCCGACCGACGTCGTTCCCGTTCGGGACGTTCGTCGTCAACGTCTCGGGTTCCTTCGCACTCGGCCTCGTGGTCGGCCTCGCGATCGCGCAGGGGCTCGACGCCGACCTCCGCACCGTGGTCGGAACCGGGTTCCTCGGCGCGTACACGACGTTCTCGACCTACGCGTACGAGACGGTGCGCCGGGCCGAGGAGCGTGAGCGACGGACGGCGCTGGCCTACGCCGTCGGCAGCATCGTGGTCGCCGGCCTCGCGAGCGCGCTGGGGCTCGGTCTCACGGGCGCGCTCTGACGATCACTGCGAGAGCACCCGAGCCACAGCGTCCAACGCCGACACCGTGGACGACCGGTTGGCCGCCTTCCCGGCCTCGAACGCGTCCGTGCTGAGCGCCTCGGCACCCACGCCGTTCGCGAGGTTGTCCACGACGCAGATGGCGGCGTAGCGCAGCCCCAGCTCGCCTGCGACGACGCACTCGGACGCGATCGTCATCCCCACGACGTCGGCGAACCTCGCCACGAAGCGGATCTCCGCCGGGGTCTCGAACCGCGGGCCCGTCGTCTGCCAGTACACGCACGGATCGGAGACGTCCCTCCCCGAGGCGCCACGCCACGCGTCGATCACCGATGCACGCCAACCAGCGTCGAACCCCGGCACGCGGTGGCCCCGCTCGTCGTCGAACGCCGAGACGCGATGGTCGAGCGCGATGAAGTCGCTCGGCGACACCACGGCACCCGGCCCGAGGTCGGCGTGGAGGCTCCCCACCGAACCGATCGCCAGGACTCGGTCGCAGCCGAGCGCTCGGGCGCTGCGCAGGTTCGCGACGTGATCGATGAGGTGCGGCGGGCGGTAGCGCTCGACACCGTGGCGCTGCAGGAACACGAACGACCCCGCGTCGAGCCACTGCACCGGTGACCCGCCACCACCGTCGACGACTACCGGATCGGCCGCGGACGCGAACGCCGAACCCAGCAGGCTGTGCCCGCCGACGATCGCCAGGCGTCCGCTCATCCGACCTGCTCCTGCGACCCGCGCTCTGTCGCGACCCGTGACCGCCGCAGCGCGATGGCCAGCAGCCAGACTCCCGCGAGCACCCACACGACGACGAGTGTGGTCGCGAGCGCGGTTCCGTAGTCGAGTGGCTGGACGCTCGGGTTGCCCGGAGCCGTGTCGCGCCCGAAGCCGTTGAGCGCGGGATAGGCGATGACGACGAAGACGGCCGATGCGACGAGGGCGCCCCGAATCGGTGCCCGCCACGGCAGCGGGACGGCGCGGGTCAGGAGGACCGACACGAGCACGACGACCGGCGCGAGGAGGAGGTCGTGCACGAGGTCCGCGCCGACGACCCAGGTCCCGACGTCGAAGGCGTTGCTGATGCTCGTCGTCGTGATCAAGCCGGCGATCCCGAACGCCGCGATCGACGTGCCGAGCACCAGTCCGATCCAGAAGGCCCGCCCGGAGGGGGCGTCGGGCGCCGTCACCGCACCTCCAGCCGCGTGACCCACTTCGTCTGCATGACGCCCGGTCGGTTCGGACCGATCAGGCGGAGCGGGAACCCGTGGTCGAGATGCAGCACCTCGCCGTTGACCCGGAGGGCGAGGAGCGTGTCGACGTCCGAAGCCTGGGACTCGTTCAGCTCGGAGGTGCGGTACGAACGGCGAGCCTGGAGGGAGTGCACCGTCACCTCGGCACCCGACGGCGCGCCGGCCTGCTCGAGCAGGTCGCGGACGCGCACGCCGCCCCATCGTTGGGACGTGCTCCACCCCTCGACGCACGCGATGGGGAGCGTCGCCTCGTGCTGGGGCATGGCGGTGAGCTCGTCGAGATCGAGCTCCAACCGGTGGCGGACCCGACCGTCGACCACGAGGCGGAACGCCGGGTCGTTCGCGGACCTCACCACGCCTGCGGTCGCAGCCGTCCGGTTCACCGGGAACCCCTGCGGACCCACGTCCGGCCGGCGGGGGGCCAGGAGCGCGAGACGCGACAGCGGGCGGACCGTCTGACCGACGGTGAAGAGCGTCACGAGGCCGCTGATCCCGAACGTGGCGGCGAGGAACCGACGCCGATCCAGCTGCGCCGCCTGCCCGGCCGGGCTCCGGTCCGGGTCCTGGCGGCGGAGCTCGTCGCGACTCGTCACCCACTTCGCGCCGACGTGCACGACGAGCGCGCCGATCGTGATCCACGCGACCCAGTAGTGCGCCCGCCGGAAGTTGAACGGCCAGGGGTACCAGAGGTTGATGTTCGCGAGGCCGGTGAAGAGCATGAACAACGCACCGCCCACGAGTGGGACGAGCATCAGTCGCTCGAGCACGCCGGCGAAGCCGCGGAACGGCGGCCAGGCGAACAGCTTGGGGAAGACCGACCAGAGCTTCGCCAGCAGGAGTGGGATCGACGCCAGGCCGGTCGCGACGTGCACTCCCTGGGTCACGCGGTAGAGACCTGCCGGGCGCGACGGCCAGACGAACCACGACGGCGGATCCTGGATCAGGTGCGAGAGCAAGCCGGTGAGGAAACACGTGCTGAACGTGACCCCGAGCGCGATCCCGAGGATCGCGGCGACGCGAGTCGAGTGCATCGGGCTGGTCGCGACCGGGACGGAGGGGCTCACGACTGCACCTTCCCCAGCGCGGCGAACCACCGCCCGTCGACGGACCACTGCTCCCGGACGACGAGGCCGGCGCGGGCTGCGTGCTCCCCGACCGAGTCGAGCGCGACCGTCGCGAGCGCGAACCACGGACCCGGATGCCCACCGATGTCGAGTCGGACGGTCCGTGCACCGTCACGCAGCCCCGGTGGATCGACCTCGACGAAGATGGCGCCGTCGGCGGTCACGAGGGTCGCGACGCGGGCGAGCAGCGCGACCGGGTCACCGCCGATGCCCACGTTGCCGTCGAGCAGCAGCGCGGAGACCCACCGGCCGGTCGCCGGGACCCGCTCGAACACCGAACGTCGCAGCACCGGCGCGCCGCGCGCTCGGGCATGGTGCAACGCGCCGGGCGTCACGTCGATGCCCATGGCCCGCACGCCCCGCTCGGCGAGCGCGACGACGTGTCGACCCGGACCGCAACCGACGTCGAGTGCGGGACCCCGCACCCGGTCGATCACGGAGAGGTCGGCGGCATCCACCGCGCCGAGCCACCGATCGGTGGGGACGTCGAGCGGTCCGTCGGCTGCGCAGACGAGGGATCCGATGGCGATGCTCACGACGCGCCGCGCCTCGGCGGGTTCCAACTGTCGGAACGCTGCGGCGAAGCGGGTCTGCGGAGCCTCGGCCGCAACGACGACGGCATCGGCGAACCGGTCGACGTCACGCAGTGGCGGGAGCATGCACACGCGGAGGCCCAGCTCACGCATGCGGGTGAGCTGGTGCGCGCCAGTGCTCGCGACGCTCATGGGCACGCCGTCGAACACACGCGGGTCCGGGCGCGTCAGACCGATCGCCCAGTACCCACCGTCGAGCGCCGGCCCGAGCACGGCGTCGGTGTCGGGGCGCCCGAGCACGTCGAGCGCCCGGTCGAGGGTCTCCGACGTCACCTGGGGCGTGTCCATCCCGACGACGAGCACAGGACCGCCGACGTCCGTGACCGCGCCGGCCAGCCGGTGCGCGAGGTCGCCGGCGCGCTGGGGCACGACCCGGAAGCCGGCGGGGGTCGGCGGCGCCACGCCGTCGACGACGAGCACCTTGCGGACGACCCGGGTCGCGTCGACCGCGCGGCAGGGTGTCGCTGATCGCTGCCGCGGCAAGATCCGCGGCTTCCTCCGGCCGGAGCGGCGGGCAGAGCCGGGTCTTCACGCGCCCGGGGACCGGGGCCTTCGCGAGCACCGCGATGGCAGGCCTCACCGGACGGCCGCCATGTCGTGGATCGTGCGTACGGTCCCCCGGACGGTCCCCGTCACCTTCGAGCGACCGATGCGCGGTGCGTAGCCGACCGGCACCTCACCGATCCGCCACCCCGCTTCGGCGGCGCGCAGCACCATCTCGAGCGGCCAGCCGAACCGACGGTCACGGAGATCCAGGTCGAGGAGCGCGCGACGTCGAGCGACCCGCATCGGCCCGATGTCGGTCACCGGAACCGCTCGCGCGGTCACGTACCGGGCCAGCACGCGATTCGCCACGCGCGCGTGCAACGGCCACGCTCTCCGCGAGGTGGGTCGGCGGCTCCCGAGCACCAGGTCGAGCGGTCGATGCTCGAGCTCGGCAACGCAGCCGGGGAGCTCGGCGGCGTCGAGCGAGCCGTCGCAGTCCATGAACGCGACGATGTCCGCGTCGGCCGCACGGAGTCCTGCATCACAGGCCGCGCCGAACCCACGGCGTGGCTCATGGACGACCTCGGCACCGAGCTCGCGCGCGATCCCGGCCGAGCCGTCGACCGAGCCGTTGTCGACGACGATGGGGCGATACCCGACCGGCACCCGGGCCAGCACGGTCGGGATCGCACCGGCCTCGTCGAGGACGGGGAGCACGAGATCGATCACGCCACCGAACGTACAGACGACGCGAGAAGAATCGAAGGGAAACGCCCTTACAAGACGCGAAACTCTCGCCGCGGATCGGCGACGCGACGCGGCGACGTCGGTACGGTCACGACGTGTCACCCAACCGAGTGCACGAGCGAGTGACCGCACCGTCGCGCGTCGACGCGCGCGATCGTGTGCTCACGGCTACCGCGCTTGCCGTCTGGTCGTTCGTGGTCCTCATCGGTGCCACCGCTGCCGGCCTGCTCGCGCTGGCCGGCCACGACATCTCGATCGACGCGCCACCACTGCACGCGCGACTCGATCCCGTGGTGAACATCGAGCTCGCGCTCGCGTGCGCGGTCGCAGCCCTCGGCGTCGTCGGGCTGCCACGCCTCGCCGTTCGCGCTTCCTGGCGAGCGCTCGTCCCCGCCGCGACCGCGGGTGCCGGCCTGTTCGGCGTGGTGCTGGCCGCGGTCCGCGGCTGGGACCGGATCGTCGCTCCGGTCCTCGCACCGCGTGAGTACCTGGCGGCAGTCCCCCGGACCGCCGATGCGACCGCGTTCCTCGAGTCGTTCGTCCACCGGCTCCCCCACCTCCCCGTCCACGTGCAGGGCCATCCTCCGGGCCCCGTCCTGCTCGGGCTCGGGCTCCGCGAGCTCGGGCTCGGCGCCCCTTCGTGGTTCGCCGGCGTGCTCATCGCGGGAGGAACCCTGGTCGTCCCGGCGACACTCGTGACGGTGCGGGAGGTCGCCGGGGAAGCATGGGCGCGACGAGCGCTGCCGTTCCTCGTACTCGGCCCCGCAGCGGTGTGGATGGTCACCAGTGCCGACGCGCTGTTCGCCGGCACCGGCGCGCTCGGCGTCGCCCTCGTCACGCTCGCGACCCGGCCCCGCCGGTCGCGCGACCTGCTCGCCGTGCTCGGCGGCATCGTGCTCGGTCTCGCGGCGTTCCTCTCGTACGGGTTGGTGCTGCTCGCCCTGGTCCCACTCGTCATCGCGTGGCGTCGCGGCGCGTGGCGAGCGATCGCACTGGCCGCACTCGGCGCGCTCGGGGTGTTGCTGGCGTTCGCGCTCGCCGGCTTCTGGTGGTTCGACGGGCTCGCCGCGACCCACCGGCAGTATCTCGCCGGGATCGCCTCCCGGCGCCCATACCTCCCCTTCCTCGCCGTCGACCTCGCCGCATTCGCGCTCGTCGTCGGTCCCGCGACCGCGGTCGGGCTGGCGCGCCTCCGGGACCGGCGACTCTGGCTCGTCGTGGGTGGTGGCCTGCTCGCGGTCGGGGTCGCCCTGCTCAGTGGCATGGCCAAGGGCGAGGTCGAGCGCATCTGGCTGCCGTTCGCGCCCTGGCTGCTCGTCGCGGCTGCGGCGGTGTGGTCCCTCGGGGAGCGGCGGCGGGTCGTGGGCCTGCTCGGCCTGCAGGCCGGGGCGGCCATCCTGCTCGAGGCCCTGATCCGTACACCATGGTGAGCCCGCCCCGGATCCTCGTCGTCGACGACGACCCGACGGTGTCGGAGATCGTCGTCAAATACCTCGAGCGCGACGGATTCGAGGTCACGGCGGTCGCCGACGGGACGCGGGCCCTCGAGCACGCGGGCTCGGCCATGCCCCACCTCGTGGTACTCGACCTGATGCTGCCGGGGCTCGACGGGTTCGAGGTCTGTCGACGGTTGCGCGCGATCAGCCCCGTCCCGGTCGTGATGCTCACCGCGCGCGGCGAGGAAGAGGACCGCGTCGTCGGCCTCGAGCTCGGCGCCGACGACTACCTCGCCAAGCCGTTCTCACCCCGCGAGCTCGCGGCGCGGGTCCGCGCGGTCCTGCGTCGCGCCGGCCAGGGCGCCGTGCAGGAGCCCGGCGAGCCGCTGCACTACGGACGGCTCGAGATCGATCGACGCGCCCGCGAGCTCTGGGTCGATGCCGACCTCGTCAACCTCACCGCGAAGGAGTTCGACCTCCTCGCGTTCATGGCCGCTCACCCCCGCCGCGTCTTCCGGCGCGAAGAGCTCCTCGAGCAGGTGTGGGGATACACGGTCGGGGACACCGCGACCGTCACGGTCCACATCCGTCGGGTGCGGGAGAAGATCGAGACCGACCCGTCCGCGCCACGACACCTGACCACCGCGTGGGGTGTCGGCTACCGCTTCGACCCATGAGCAGTCCGTGAGCCCGAGGAGGAACATGCACGGCACGACCCGAGCGGCGCGACCGCTGCACCGCACGCTGATCGTGATCGTCGTCGGGGGGTCGATGGTGACTCTCCTGGCCGCGATCGCCTCGGCGATGCCCGGCAGCGAGATCGCCGAGCTGGTGCTCCTGGGCGGAGGCACCGCCCTGGTCGGGTCGCTGGCCGCGTGGGGCCTCGTCACCGTCGTCCGTCGACGATCCTTCGCGGTGCAGTGCGCGGCCGCGGCCGCGGCCGCGCTGCTCCCGGTGGTCGTCGGCGTCTGGGTCGCGAGCCGGGAGATGATCCTCGATACGCAGGGTTTCGACGCGCTCACGGTCGTGCTCTCGGCGTCGGGCACGGTCGCGCTCGCCACCGCCCTGGTCGTCGGGCGACGGGTCGCACGGGCCGCCGACGATCTCCTCGACGCGACCCGCCTCCTCGGCGACGGCTACGTCCCCACGAGCGACGCGCCGTTCGGCGCACCCGAGGAGCTGACCCGACTGCACGCGGAGCTCGCCCGCACCTCGGCCAGGCTCGAGGACGCGCGCGATCGGGAGCGTGCCCTCGAACGGTCCCGGCGGGAGCTCGTCGCGTGGGTCTCGCACGACCTCCGCACCCCGTTGGCAGGGATCAAGGCGTTGGCCGAAGCGCTCGAGGACGGCGTCGCGGAGGACGATGCCACCCGTCGGCGCTATCACCGGGCGCTCGGGGTCGAGGCCGATCGGTTGAGCGGTCTGGTCGACGACCTCTTCGAGCTGAGCCGCGCCCAGGCCGGCGTGCTCCAGCTCGAGCTCGAGCGCGTCTCGCTCGGTGACCTCGTGTCCGACGCGCTGGCCTCGGCCGCCCCGACCGCTCGGGCCAAGGGCGTGCGGCTGGAGGGACGGGTGCTGTCGGACCGGTGCGAGCTCGATGCCTCGCCGCCCGAGTTCCTCCGTGCCCTGCGCAACATCCTGGAGAACGCCATCCGCCACACGCCGGCCGACGGCACCGTGACGGTCGAGGCCGGCGTCGAGCAGGATCGCGCGTACGTCACCGTCGCCGACGACGGAGGCGGCATCCGCGATCAGGACCTTCCCCGGGTCTTCGACGTCGCGTTCCGCAGCGATGTCGCCCGCACGCCGGGCAACGGCGCCGGTCTCGGTCTTGCGATCGCGCGGGGGCTCGTGGAGGCACACGACGGCGACATCAGCGTGCGCAACCTCGACGGCGGCGCCTGCTTCACGGTGCGACTTCCGGTCGAGCGCGTCGGCGTCGCGTGATGCGCGTCCTGGTGACCGGCGGCGCCGGCTTCATCGGCTCCCATGTCGTCGATCACCTCCTCGCCGCAGGTCATGAGGTCCGGGTGCTCGACGTGCTGCATCCCCGCGCGCACCGCGAGCCTCCCACCTATCTCTCGAACGAGGTCGAGTACCGGTGGGGAGACCTGAGCGACCCCGACGCGGTCGCGCGACGCCGTCGCCGGCGTCGACGCGATCAGTCACCAGGCTTCGATGGTCGGCTTGGGGGTCGACTTCGCCGACGTCGAGGAGTTCGTGCGAGCGAACGACCTGGGGACCGCGGTCCTGCTCCAGGCGCTGCACGAGTCCGGCTTCTGCGGTCGCTTCGTGCTCGCCAGCAGCATGGTCGTGTACGGCGAGGGCCGCTACCGCTGCGCCGTCCACGGTCCCGTCCGCCCCGGCACACGCACCGAGGGCGCGATCGCCGAAGGTCGCTACGAGCCGCCGTGTCCGACGTGCGGCGGCCCGCTGTCGCCGGCCGCGGTCCCGGAGGACGCGCCGCTCGCACCGGCGAGCGTGTACGCCGCGACGAAGCTGCACCAGGAGCACCTCGTGCAGGCATTCGCCGCGTCGCACCCGGTCACGGCGACCAGGCTCCGGTACCACAACGTGTACGGGCCGAGGATGCCTCGCGACACGCCGTACGCGGGGGTCGCCAGCATCTTCCGCAGCGCGATCGAGCGAGGTGAAGCCCCGAGGGTGCTCGAGGACGGGCACCAGCTGCGTGACTTCGTGCACGTTCGGGACGTCGCGCGTGAGCCAACGTGCTGGCGCTCGAGCAGCATGCGTTCGACGGTCCGCTCAACATCGCGAGCGGGCATCCGGTGACCGTCCTCGACGTGGCCCGCACGCTGACGAGCGCGGCGTCGACGGATCTCGAACCCCGCGTCGTCGGCGGGGCCCGTCCCGGCGACGTCCGGCACGTGTTCGCCGCGACGGGTGCTGCCGGCGAGCATCTCGGGTTCCACGCGGCGGTCCTGCCTGCCGACGGGATCGCGAGCTTCGCGACCGCGCCGCTCCGGGCCGCAGCAACCCAACCGCAGTAGGGTCCGCGGATGCGCATCCCCCTCGTCTTCGCCATGGTCATCGGCGCCGGCGTCTCGATGATCGCCTCGCCGGTCGCAGCCGCCGACGGCTGCGGCTCGGAGCCGTTCAAGGGGAAGATCACCCGGAGCGCGGACGCGAGCTCCGGACAACCCGCGGCCAAGGCTTCGAGCGACGACGTGCAGCGCGGCCTGGCGTTCGACTTCGGCTCGGCTCGGAACACCACCGTCTACCTCGCGACGTATCGCCTCGACCCGAAGGAGCTGGGCAGCACGATCGAGGCGCCTGACGACGAGGTCCTCGTCACGATCTTCCTCCGCCCCAAGTCGGATGACCTCGACGCCGGGAAGCGGCTGCGGACGCCGAAGGACCAGATCACGGTCCTGGTCGACTCCGGTGGCGGTGCGCGTGCGACGACGTCGGGCGCGCACGCCACGGCCCGCGTGCTCGAGTTCTCCGACGAGCAGGTCTGCTTCAGCATCGACTACCGCGACGATCTCCAACGCGTGAAGGGTCGAGTCGCGGCGCAGGTCCCCTAAGCGCTCCGTCGCCCGGACTGCTCGGTCGAGGACTGACAGCCCAGGCACAGGTCCGCGGTCGGGATGGCGACGAGCCGAGGTGCGCCGATGGGCTCGCTGCAGCTCTGGCAGAACCCGTAGGTGCCGTCCGCGATCCGGTCCAGGGCCTCGTCGACGCACTCGAGCGCGTCGTGGGCTCCGCCGGCCAGCCGCGTCGCGACCTCGAGATCGCCGTCGAGCTCCACCGGGGCCACCGCGTGCCCGTCGGTGGTCTCGACGAGGAGGTCGCGCTCGTGGTCACGATCTTCGGCTCGCGCACCGGCCTGGCGACGGGTCCGCTCGAGCCGCCGGCGGAGCATGGCGACCTCGGCGGGCGTGAGCGCCGCCCGGCTCATCGCCGGGTGCGGCGGCATCGACGACGTCGTCCCCACCGAGCGGGGCAGATCGCCGCGTCACGCGCCATCGCCGACAGTGCAGTGGCCAAGGTCGTGCGACGCGTGGTCGCCTCGGGAACCGCGAGCTCGACGTGCGACGCGCAGCTGGTCGCGGCGAAGGCCCGCCGAACCCCGCACAGCAGGGCATGCGATGCCCGCGGGTCGAGCGGACCGTGGACCACGACGGACACGGTCTCGGCATCCCATTCCAGGGTCACTGGTGCCGTGGTCATCGCGCCTCGACGCGGGCTCGCAGCCGCGCGGACTTCTCCCCCACCGATCCGCATGCACACCGCTCGTCGTGGATGGTCGTCCGCACCGCCGGCCGGTCCACGCCCTTCACCTCGAGGTGCGTTCCTTCGAGCACCGAGACGTGCTCGTAGGGCTGCCACTCGCCGAACTGCATGGCGGCCTCGACGTCCTCCCAGTGCCCGCACCGCAGGTAGCGGCCGGCCTCGACGTCGAAGAGCCATCGCGACTGGCAGGTGATCACCTCGGTGATCCCGCCGCGGACGGGTTGGCCAGGGAGGAGCTCCACGGCGGGGGCCGGTTCGGTCGTCGACATGCCGGGGATCCTCGTCGGGCCGTGTTGCGGTTTGTTGACGGTGCCGTGGAGGTCTCGCGCCTGCGATCGTGCCGGGACCGTCGAGGGATCGTCACCGGACCGCAACGTCGACTCGCCACGATCACCGGGTGCGACACCGCCGATCCATCACCCGGGCCCCGGCTCGACCCGCAGTCATCGTGGGTCGGATCGACGAAGGTGTGTCGATCGCGGTCCGCGGCGAGTTCCTCGACGAGCATGTGGGTGTCGTCAGCCAGGTGATCGCCGAGCTCCCCGGGGACGCGCCGGACGCCAGCAACATCGTCCTCGACCTCCGCGGGGCGCGGCGCTGCTCGAGCCGGGCGCTCACCCTGGTCGCCCGCCTGCTCGACGACGGCGTCCGGCTGGCACGCGACCCGATCACCTGGGCGGGTGCGATCGCGACGGACGTCGGGCCGATACCGCGTCCTGTGGCCGAGCCGATCGACGCCGCCGCGTGTCGCGATGAGCACTCGAAAGGACCGTGGCCTCCGATGACCGCTCCAGAGACGCTCGTCAGCGAGACCCGGCTGAGCCTGTATCCCGGCGCCACGCAGCTCGTCGTCGCGGTCCGCGGCAACCTGGACGGTCCGGGAGGGCGCCGACTGTGCGATGCGCTGCGCGGCGCGCTGGCCGGAGATCCCATCGAACGCCGGGTCGAGGTCGACCTCTCCGGTGTCGACCGCTACACCGCGGAAGGCCTCCAGGAGCTGGTCGCCTGCACCCGGCTCGGGGAGAAGCCGGGCCGGCGCGTGCGGATCCGGGTAGGGGGCGCCGCAGCCCCGCCAGACGGGCTCTGACCGGACCTCCGGGCACCATCCGGCCACTGGGCCCGGTCGCTCGTTCCTCTCGCTCGTTCCTCGGCCAGACTGCAGGTGTGACGGTGCGGATCCTGATGGTCGAGGACGACGCGGGCATTCGCGCGCTGATGCGCATGGCCCTCGAGGACGAGGGATACCACGTCGTCGAGGCGGAGAGCGCCGAGGAAGCGCTCGAGCTGTTCGGTCGCTCGCCGATCGACGTCGCCCTGGTCGACCTCATGCTCCCCGGGCGCAACGGCTTCGACCTGTGCCGCGACCTGCGCCAGCTGAGCGACATCCCGATCGTCATCGTGACCGCACGCGACGACACCCACGACGTCGTCGCCGGCCTGGAGGCCGGCGCGGACGACTACCTCACGAAGCCGTTCGTCCCGAAGGAGCTGACCGCCCGCCTGCGCGCGCTGCTGCGCCGGACACGTCCCACCGGCTCGGCGTCCGAGCGGTTCGTGTTCGGTGACGTGGAGGTCGTGCCGGATGCCGGCACGGTGACCCGGGGCGGCGCGAAGGTGGAGGTCACCAAGACCGAGTTCCGCCTGCTCTGCGAGCTGGCGCTCCATGCGGGCATGGTGCTGAGCCGCGAACAGCTCCTCGAGCGCGTCTGGGGCTACGACTACCTCGGTGACGGCCGACTCGTCGATGCGCACATCCGCCGTCTCCGGACGAAGGTCGAGGCCGATCCGTCCACGCCGTCGCTCATCGTGACCGTGCGCGGGCTCGGGTACCGCCTCGAGAACCGGTGAGCCCGACTGGCCCGACGAGACGCTCCCGCGGCCGACATCGTCGCCGACGGGGGCTGCGCGTCCGCGTCATCACGCTGTTCGCGTTGGGAGGGCTGGCGCTCTCGCTGCTCCTCTCCGTGATCACCTACACGCTCGCCGACCGATACCTCGTCACCCAGCGGGAGCGCTCTGCGACGCGTCAGACCTACCTCAACGCGCGGGCGCTGCGCGACGAGCTGCTCGGACCGACCAGCGAGGCAGGTGCCGCGCTCACGGGCCTCGAGCTGCCCCGGGCCCGCGATGCCGTGCTCGAACAGGACGGCAAGTGGTTCAGCACCTCGGTAGCGGTCGGGCAGGGGAGCGTGCCCCCGGAGCTCCGAGCGCTCGTCCGCTCCGGCACCCCGGGCCATCAGCGCATCAAGCTCGCCGGCGACCCGCTGCTCGTCGTCGGGCTCCCGATCCCCGCCGTGCGCGGCGAGTACTTCGAGCTGTTCTCCCTGAGCGAGCTCGACTCGACGCTCGACGTCATCCGCCGGGCCCTCATCGGAGCTGCTGCCGCCACCACCCTGCTCGCCGCGCTCCTGGGCTTCTGGGCCAGTCGCCGGGTCCTCAGGCCCCTGACCGTGGTCGGCGGCACCGCCGCCGAGATCGCCGACGGGGACCTCTCGCTGCGCCTCGAGGACCAGGGCGACCCCGACCTCCGGGAGCTCACCGAGTCGTTCAATCGGATGGTGGACGCCCTCCAGGCCCGCATCGAGCGTGATGCCCGGTTCGCGTCGAGCGTCAGCCACGAGCTCCGCTCCCCGCTGACCACCCTGGCGACCGCCTCCGAGCTCATCGAACAGCGCGAGGACGAGCTCACCCCACGGACCCGGGAGGCGTTCCGCGTGCTGCTCTCGGACGTCCGGCGGTTCCGGCGACTCGTCGAGCAGCTGCTGGAGCTCGGGCGCGCCGAGGCCGACGTCGACGAGCTGGTGATCGAGCCGGTGCGACTCGGCGAGCTGGTGCTGCACTCCGCGACGCTCATCCCCGGACCGAGCTTCACCATCGAGATGGACCCCGACGTCACCGACGATCCCGTGCTGACCGACAAACGCCGCCTCGAGCGGGTCCTGGCGAACCTGCTGGACAACGCGCGGATCCACGGCAACGGCGTCGCCGCCGTCAGCCTCGTCGCGCACGGCGACCGCCTCCGGATCTCCATCGACGACCGCGGCGAGGGTGTGGACGCCGCCGAGCGCGAGCGGGTCTTCGAGCGCTTCTACCGAGGCGCGGCCGCCGGTCGACGCAACGACGAATCGGGGACGGGGCTCGGGCTCGCACTGGTCACCGAACACATGCGGATCCTCGGGGGCACGGTCTGGATCGAGGACGTGCCGGATGCTCCCGGCGCACGCTTCGTCGTCGACCTCCCGTGGCGGCCGGCGTGAGCGGGCGCGCACCCATCGAGCCGCGCCGGCGACGGACGCGCCTGCCACGGCTGCTGGCCGTGACCTGCCTGCTCGCGGTCGCCGCGAGCTGCTCGGTGCGGACCCAGTCGGATCCCGAGGTCATCGACAAGCGGGAGGTGCCGTTCGGTCTCGCGAACGACGAGGCGCCGGACACGGACGCGCCGACGAGCACCCAAGGCCAGGACTTCGCCGTGTACCTGCTCGGGCCCGGTGGCGCGGTGACGCGGACCGTGCGGACCGGCGACGGCGCGGCGACACCGGCGCGATCGCTGCGGTCGCTGTTGCGTGGGGCCACCGACGTGGAGACCGCGTTCGGTCTCGGGAGCGCGATCCCGTCGGGCACCACGCTGCGCAGCGTGGCGGTCAAGGGTGACCTGGCGACCGTCGACCTCGAGGGGGCGCTCGATCGCGCCGTGGGTGCTGACCGCATCGATGCGCTGGCCCAGATCGTCTACACGCTGACCGAGCTCCCGCCCATCGCGCGGGTCCGGTTCGAGCTGGACGGCGAGCCGATCGAGGTCCCGACCCGCGACGGTGAGCTCACGAGTCGTCCGGTCACGCGAGCCGACTACGCCCTGGAAGGCGCCTCGAGCATCACCCGCCCCTGAACCCCCGGTGCCCCTGAACCCCGGTGCCCCTGGCTCGGACCCCCGGTCGGCACGGGAGCCGGCTCAGTCCTCGCCGCCCACGGAGACCTGGCCGTCCTCGATGACGGTGACCTGGTCCGGGACCCCGTCGACGCCGATGCCCGCCGCCAGCTCCTCGACGACCTCGACCACGTCCGCGGTGCCGTCGCCGGTCACGTCGACCGCGGCGACCTCCACCATCTGGACGGCATCGATGACGCCGTCGCCATCGAGATCGAGGTACGTCGTGGTGACCTCGACCGGGGACCCGTCGTCGGCCTGCTCGTCCGCCTGCCCGGTGGGTTGGTGCTCCATCGCTGCCATGGCGGAGGCCTACCCGGGCCCGTTGGGACGGAAACGTGCCCGGGAAGGGAGCGCGGGACCGTCACACGATCACAACATTCCTGCGCGAGAACCGTCGGATCGCTCGGCCAGAGTCTGCCGGTCGCCCGATCGACGGGCAATCCCACCAATCGGAGCGCACATGCGACTGCTCCTCGTCGGGCCTCCCGGCGCGGGAAAGGGCACCCAGGGCGCCGCGTTGAGCGCCGCCCTCGCCGTCCCCCACATCTCGAGCGGGAACCTCCTCCGGAGGGCCATGCTCGCCGAGCGTCCCGGACGCGAGCCGGCTGCGGGAGTCGGTCGCGGCGGGGAACCTCGTCCCCGATGACGTCATGATGACCCTGCTGCAGGAGCGCTTCCGCGCCGCAGACGTGGCGCGTGGCTACCTCCTCGACGGGTTCCCACGCACCCGGAGCCAGATCTCCTGCCTCGGCGTGCTCGACCCCCGGGGTCCGGACGCCGTGGTGCACCTCGATGTCCCTGACGACGTGGTGGTCGAACGGGCCCGTCGCCGCGCGCGGGCCGATGACCACACGGCCGCAGTGCGGACCCGTCTCGCCGCATACGCCCGGACGACACGGCCCATGATCGACGAGCTCTCGGCGTTGTTCGACGTCGTGGAGGTCGACTCGACCGGTACTCCCGACGAGGTGACCCGCCGAATCCTCGATCGGCTGGAGCAGCTCCGGATCGACGCTCCGGACGAGGAGCGCTCCTGGATCCCGCTCGAGGCCGGAGCGGAGTAGAAGAGAGGGGACGCACAAGGCAACCAAGGAGCATCGCGAGTGACGAGCTGGCGGGACCCGAGGCGTTTCGCCGTCCCTCCCGACCGCCTCCGAGCGCTCCGCCATCGCTGGCACCGTGTCGTCGTCCTCGCCGCGGTGACGGGTGCCGTGACGGGCTTGGCCGTCGTCGCCTTCGAGACGCTCACCGTCGACGTGATCCTCGATCGGGTGCGCGACATCCCGGACGAGGTCATCGTGGTCCTCCCGGCGATCGGCCTCACGATCGCCTGGCTCGCGCTCCGTTGGATCGGGCTCGGAGCATCTCCTTCGCTCGCGGACGAGTACCTGCGCGAGTACCACGGGCGCCCCGGCCGGTCCGACCTCCGGGCGTTCGCGGGGCGGTTGGTGGCGTCGATCGCGACCCTCGGCTCCGGCGGGGCGATGGGCTTCGAGGGACCGTCGATCTACATCGGGTCGACCATCGGTTCGAGCCTCCAGCAGCGGTATCGGCGTTTCTTCACGGACTCGGACACGCACGTCCTGCTCGTCGCGGGAGCGGCAGCGGGCGTCGCGGCGATCTTCAAGGCACCCGCGACCGGAGCGGTGTTCGCGCTCGAGGTCCCGTACCAGGAGGACGCGGCCGCCCACGCGGCCCTGCCGGCGCTCATCGGCTCGGCCGCCTCGTACCTCGTCTACGTGCTCTTCAAGGGCACCGAACCGCTGCTCCGCGTGCTCGGGAACCCGGGCTTCGACGCCCGCGACCTGCTCGGCGCACTCGGGCTCGGCGTCGTCTGTGGGCTCTCGGCCCGCTACTTCGCCCGCGCGGTGATCCGCGTCAAGCAGTTCCAGCAGCGCTCGCCCGCCTGGCGGCGCATCACGGTCGGCGGCGGCGGGCTCCTCGTCGTTGCCGTCATCGCGCTGGTCGCCTTCAACGAACCGGTCACCATCGGGCCCGGCTACCAGGCGATCGCCTACTCCCTCGCGCCCGACCGGTCGACCTTGCTCATCCTCCTCCTCTTCGCACTCGAAGCGACCGCGACCCTGTTCACCGTCGCCGGGGGAGGGGCGGGCGGTCTGTTCATCCCGCTCGTCGTCCAGGGCTGGCTGCTCGGACGGGTGCTCGAGGGACTCACGACCACCGGCACCTCGCTGTTCCCCGTGGTCGGCGCCGCCGCGTACCTGGGCGCGGGATATCGGACCCCCATCTCGGCCGTCGTCTTCGTGACGGAGGCCACCCGAGGGCCCGGATTCATCGTGCCCGCGCTCCTCGCCACCGCGGTCTCGCAGCTCTTGATGGGCAACGGTTCGGTCGCGAACTACCAGATCCCGCGACGAGTCGGCGCACTGACGCGGCGGCTCTCGCGAACGGTCGCGAGCGTCATGACCGAGCCGCGGGTCCGGTGCGAGCCGGACACGACCCTCTTGGCGCTGAGCGAGCAGCTCGCGTCCGACACCGATGAGACCGCGATCGTGGTCGAGGGGTCGACGTTCCTCGGCGCCCTCCGGATCCGCGACCTGCTGTCGGTCGATCCGGCCGAGTGGCCCTCGGCCCGGGTCGCGCAGGTCATGCACGCCGACGCCCCGGTCATCCCGCCGGAGGCGAGCCTCGCGCAGGCCCGGGAGCTCCTCACGAGTGCCGCGGTCGACTCCCTCGTGGTCGTCGACGAGGCGGGCACGGCGGCCGGGGTCGTGACGGCCCGAAGGATCGCCGAGCACCTGGCGGAGCCGGAGGACGCCTGACGTCGTCGTCAGCCCGTCAGCCCGTCAGCCCGTCAGCCCGTCAGCCCGTCATGGTTTCGCAACAGAGGTCTGCCAAGATGTTCGGCGTCCACGTCCGGCTCGGGACGCGACCGAAGGGACACCATGCGGAAGGTAGCGACACTGCTCGGCGCGCTCGTGCTGCTCGGGAGTGCCGCCGGCACTGCCGGCGCGCAGGCGATCGGCCCGAAGGATCCCGGGGTCCGCACCCGGACCGCGGCCGCGATGCCCGGGTACACCCTCGTGGCACCGTTCGAGCAGCAGTACACATACCTCGTCGACCTCGACGGTCGCGTCGCCAAGACGTGGCGCACCAGCACCCGTCCCGGGCTCTCCCAGACGCTCACCACCGACGGCACCCTCGTGCGCGCGGGGAACCTCGAGCGGCGGGGCACGTTCGCGACGGGTCAGGGCGCCGGCGGACGGATCGAGGCCATCGCCTGGGACGGCACCCCGCTGTGGCAGCACGACATCGCCACCGACACCGAGATGCAGCACCACGAGATCGAGGTGATGCCCAACGGCCACGTGCTCGCACTCGTGTGGGAGCTCAAGTCGGCCGAGGAGGCGATCGCCGCGGGCCGCGACCCGAAGTCGCTCACCGAGGACGAGCTCTGGCCCGACAAGGTCGTCGAGTACGACCCCGCGACCGATGCCGTCGTCTGGGAGTGGCACGCGTGGGACCACCTCGTGCAGGACCGCGACCCCGCGAAGCCGAACTACGCCAAGGACGTCTCGACGCGCCCGGAACGCATCGACATCAACTACCTGCTCAACGGTGACAACGGTCAGGCGGACTGGAACCACCTGAACGCGATCAACTACAACCCCGAGCGCGACGAGATCGTCCTGAGCTCGCGGTCCTTCAGCGAGATCATGGTGCTCGACCACGCGACGAGCGCCGAGGAAGCCCGCGGCCCCGCCGGCGACCTGCAGTTCCGGTACGGCAACCCGGTGGCCTACGGCGACACGAAGGCGAAGCGTC
The DNA here is from genome assembly GCA_963720675.1 of uncultured Acidimicrobiia bacterium. Classification (GTDB taxonomy): domain Bacteria; phylum Actinomycetota; class Acidimicrobiia; order IMCC26256; family PALSA-555; genus JALHSW01. The sequence goes on from CAVRGH010000010.1 coordinate 2,140,276, forward strand.
AGCTCTTCTTCCAGCACGACGCCGAGTGGATCGACCCGGGGCTGCCCGGCGAGGGGAACATCCTCGTGTTCAACAACGGCGCGCCCAAGATCCGAGAGTTCAGCTCGGCCGACGAGATCACGCCGAAGCTCGACGCCGACGGCAACTACGTGCGCGATCCGTCGGGCGGCTGGAAAGCCAAGATCACCCGCGTCTACCCCAAGGGCTCAGAAGGTGAGTTCGGCGCGATCGTCTCGAGCGTCCAGCGGCTCCCCAACGGGAACACCGTCCTCGCGTACGGGCCCCAGGGACACGTGGTCGAGGTCACGCCCGCGGGCAAGGTCGCGTGGGACTACGTGAACCCGTACTCGGCGATCCGCCCGACCAGCCCGCGCAACAGCGGCGCCGGCTACCCGATCCAGCCGAACTGGTTCTTCCAGGTCGAGCGCTTCGGTCTCGACGAGCTCCCGATCTCGGCCCACGCCGACGAGCTCGCACCGCCGCCGAAGCAGGGGTGACCCACCCGCAGTCGTTCAGTCCTTGCCCTCGCGGAGGGTCTTCTTGCGGTACACCTGCTTCATCGTCCAGCCCGCGTCCGTGATGACGGTGCCGATGATGTCCTTGATCTCGGTGCTGTCGAAGTAGTAGTTGCGCAGCTCACCCGGGTTCAGCGGGTCGTCGGCCCGCCACCACGCGGAGCGGTCTGCGTTGCCGTCGTTGTCCTCTTTGCCCTTGTCGAGCTTCGGGATGTTCCCGTTCCACTTGACCGTGCGCGCATCGTCGAGCTGACGCACCTCGTGGTCGTCGGCATCGAGCTTCAGGTGCAGGTCGGTGATCGTGTTCACACCCACGTGCTTGAACGAGTTCCACCAGACCGCGTCCATGATCTTCCAGCGGGCGACCAGCTCGCCGTACTTGTCGTTCCCCTCCTCGCGCACCTCGAACGGGACGCCGCTGGCCCCGAGCGATTCGAGGCGCTTCCGCAGCTCGGCGACGTCGACGACCGGTGTGCCCTCGACCGGCTCGTAGGTCCCCTTCAGGGCTCCGACGACGCCGCTGCGCTTGACGCGATCGACGATGTTGACGGCCTTCTTGTTGTTGCCACCCAGCAGGTTCATGCCTTGCTTGAACAGGTCCATGGATCCTCCACTGCTCACTGCGCTCGCATCATGGCGCGGCGTTGCCGCTCCGTCACGAGGAAGACGTGCCGGCGCGGTCGACGCTTACGACTCGTCGGGCGCCCTCCGACCCCCCGGGTGGGCGATCATGGGCTCATGGAAGGTGACCGGTGGCTCCGGATCTCGGGCTCGTGCCGGATCGACACCCACGAGCTGGAGTGGCGGGCAACCCGGTCCGGTGGCCCCGGCGGCCAGCACGCCAACACCTCGGACACCAAGGTGGAGGTCCGCTTCGACGCGGCGACCTCGCCCTCGCTCGGACCGCGCCAACGGGCCCGGATCGTGGAACGGCTCGGTCCCGTCGTCCGGGTCACCGTTTCGACCTCCCGCTCGCAGGCCCGCAACCGGGAGCTCGCCCTCGAGCGCCTGACCGAACGGCTCGCGGGGGCGCTGCGGGTGGAGAAGGCTCGGCGGCCGACCAAGCCGTCCCGCTCGGCCCGCAAGAAGCGGGTCGACGACAAGCGCCACCGCGGCGCCCGCAAGCGCGACCGGGGCCGGCCCGGCCCGGACGACTGACGGCGGCGCCGAGCCGGAGCGCTCAGACGTGGCGGGAGATGTACCCCCGCTTGCGGAAGAGGGCGAGCATCCGCATGAAGAACCACACCGAGAACAGCGACATCACGATCGCGCCGACCGTCGCGATCCCCACCTGGTCCCAGGGGAGCGGCTTGCCGTCGACCACCTCATGGGCGGCCGAGAACACGTGCGTCGTCGGGAGCGCGAGTGCGATCGGCTGCAGCCCCGCCGGAAGAGCATCGACCGGGTAGAAGATGCCCGACAGCGGCAGCAGCAGCGCGATGAAGCCCCACGTGAGGATCTCCGCACCCTGCCCGAAGCGCATGATCAGCCCGATCACGAGCAACGCCATCGCCCACCCGACGACGATGAGGATCGCGACGAGCGGGATCAGCGCAAGACCCAGACTCGTGATGTTGAACGCGTAGGCCGCGAGCGCGACCAACGAGACGAACCCGACGCCCATGACGAGCTTCGCGAGTCCGAACAGCGCCGTACCCGCGCCGTACTCGAGCTCCGTCATCGGCGTGACCATGAGGTTCAGCAGGTTGCGCGACCACGTCTCCTCCAGGAAGCCCGTCGCCACGCTGATCTCGGCCTGGAACACGACATGGAACAGGATGATCCCGGCGAGCAGGAACGCGGCACCCGCCTCGGCGCCTCCGGTCTGACGCCCGAAGTAGATGCCGATCGACCCGAACAGCACTGCGTCGACGACGGGCCAGACGACGACGTCGAACCAGCGTTGGGGTGCGCGCCAGAGCGCGAAGCTCTGGCGCCGCGCGATGGCAAGGACCCGGTCGCGCCTCATGACGCTTCCACCTCCGCTTCCACCTCGACCCCCGGCTCCGCCTTCCCCCTGTCGAACTCGGCGGTGTGGTCCTCGACGACCTCGCCGCCCGCGGCCAGGTGGAGGAACACCCCTTCGAGGTCGTCGCGACCGAATCGCGCCGACACCTCGGCTGCCGTGCCGTCGGCGACCACGCGCCCACCGGAGATGAAGATCACGCGGTCGCAGAGGCGCTCGACCTCGATCATGTTGTGGCTGGTGACCAGCAGCGCCGTGCCCTCGTCGGCGCACAGGCGCTCCAGCCCGGTGCGCACCCGGAGCGCGACGTCGGGGTCGAGCGAGGCGGTCGGCTCGTCGAGCACCAGGAGGCGCGGCTGGTGCAACGTCGCCTTCACGATGCCCACGAGCGTGCGCTGGCCCGACGAGAGCTCGTTGCCCATCGCCTTCGCGAGGTGGGAGATCTCGAAGCGCTCGAGCCCGGCCTGGACCGCGGGGCCCGGATCCCTGAGGCCGTAGAGGCGGCCGAACAGCTCGAGGAACTCCACGACCCGGATGCGCTCCGGCAACGGGAGGTAGCCCGCGGCGAAGCCCACCTCTTCCATTGCCCGACTGCGCTGCTTCGGGAGCTCGAACCCGGAGATCTCGACCTGCCCGGCGTCGGGGGTGATCACCCCGAGCAGCATCATGAGCGTCGTCGTCTTGCCCGCGCCGTTGGGACCCAGCAGCCCGACGCGCTCGCCCGCGTCGACGCGCAGCGAGACGCCGTCGACCGCGCGGACGCGCTTGTACTGCTTGACAAGGCCGGACGCGCTGAGGATGGGCGCGCCGAGCACCTGGTCGGACGTGGACATCGTTCGAGTCTCGCATGCGGGGCATCGCAGTGGCGGCGGATTTCCGGGCGGGCTGCGTCGGGGCGACCGCGGTGTCTCGCGGGGCAGACTGGCCCGGCCCACGATCGAGTGGGGCGACGACCCGGGGGAGACGACATGGGTGTGCTCGACGGCGTGAAGGTGGTGGAGCTCGCCGAGCACGGGTTCGTGCCGTCGTGTGGCGCGACGTTGGCGGACTGGGGCGCGGACGTCGTCAAGATCGAGCGTCCGACGGGGGACCCGCTCCGCGGGATCATGGGCGCGGGCCTCGTCGCCGACACCGGCGACTTCAACTTCCTCTTCGAGCTGTACAACCGCAACAAGCGCGGGATCACGCTCGACCTGCGCGTACCGGACGGGCGCGCCGCGTTCGACCGCCTGATCGAGCACGCCGACGTGCTCATCACGAGCTTCCTGCCGCCCGCCCGGGCCAAGCTCGGCATCACGCCGGAGGAGCTGTGGAGGGTCAATCCGCGGCTCGTGTACGCGAAGGGTCAGGGCCAGGGTCAGCGCGGCCCCGATGCCGATCAGGGCGGCTTCGACTCCGTGAGCTACTGGTCGCGCGGCGGCGTCGGGCACATCCTCACCGCACCGGGCGCGCCGCTCGTCATGCCGCGCGGCGCGTTCGGCGACGCACCGAGCGGGGCGATGCTCGCCGGAGGCGTCGCTGCCGCGCTGTTCCAGCGGGAGCGGACGGGCAAGGGCTCGGTGGTCGACGTCGCGCTGCTCGCGATGGCGGTCTGGCAGATCGGGACCGATCTGACGGCGACGACGATCACTCGCGAGGAACCCCGCGGCCTCGACGCGGCGAAGGCGCTCCCCAGCCCGCTCGTCGGCCCGTACAGCACGTCCGACCACCGCTGGATGATGTTCAGCATGCTCGACGACGAGCGCCACTGGGCCCCGACGTGCCGTGCGATCGGCAAGGACGAGTGGATCGACGATGCGCGCTTCGTCGACACGGCGTCCCGGGCCGAGCACGCCGACGAGCTCCACGCGATGGTCGCGGCGCAGATCCAGACCTTCACGCTCGCGGAGATCGCGGCGCGGCTCGCTGCCGAGGACACGATCTTCTCGACCCTCGCGTCGCCGCTCGAGGTGATCGACGACCCACAGGTCGTCGAGAACGGGTATCTCGCGCGGCACCCCGGGCATCCGACTGCTCGCCTCGCGACCGCACCGATGCAGTTCGACGACGCGATGGTCGAGGTGCGGTGCGGCGCGCCCGGCCTGAGTGAGCACACCGACGAGGTCCTCGGTGAGCTCGGCTACGCGGCCGACGACCTCACCGCGCTCCGCGCCGCCGGCGCCATCGTCTGACCAACGCTCACCAAGGGGTTTTGGCGTCGGTATCGGTGTTGCAGACACCCAATCCCGACGCCAAAAGTGGTGAGGGGGCAGGTGGGTAGGGTTGGCCCATGAGCGACGGGCTCGACTGGGAGCACGAGCTGGAGCCTTTGCGGCGGCCCGTGCTCGTCGCCGGCTTCGAAGGGTGGAACGACGCGGCCGACGCCGCGTCGACCGCGGCCTCGTGGCTCACCCAGCACGGACCGTCCGACGCGCAACGCGTGGCCTCGATCGATGCCGAGGCCCACTTCGACTTCCAGTCGCGCCGACCGCAGATCGAGCTGGTCGACGGGGTGACCCGCCAGGTGACGTGGCCCGAGAACATCTTCTCGGTCGTCCGGCTCGAGGAGCGCGACCTGGTCGTGCTGCGCGGGATCGAGCCGAGCTACCGCTGGCGGTCGTTCTGTCGCGCGATCCTCGAGGTTGCGCACGTCGCCGGTTGCGAGCTGGTCGTGACCTTCGGTGCGCTGCTCGCCGATGTGCCGCACACGCGCACCGCTCGCGTGACCGGCGCCTCGACCGATCCCGAGCTGGTCGAACGGCTCGGACTCGCCCCCTCGCGCTACGAAGGGCCGACGGGCATCGTCGGTGTCCTCCAGGACTTCTGCCGCGAGCAATCGGTCCCGTCGGTCTCGCTGTGGGCACCGGTGCCGCACTACCTCGCCGCCCCGCCGAACCCGCCCGCGACCCTCGCCCTCCTCGACCGGTTGGCCGCGCTCACCGGCCTCACGCTCGACCTCGCCCGGCTCGAGCGCACGGCCGTGGCGTGGCGCGACAAGGTCGACGAGGTGGCCGCTGCGGACGAGGACGTGCGCGGGTACGTCTCCACGCTCGAAGCGCGCTTCGACGAGGACGCCGACGGCGACACCTCGTGGGGTACCAGCCTCCCGACGGGCGACGAGCTCGCGAGCGAGGTCGAGCGCTACCTGCGCGAGCAGCGCGGCGACTCCTGAACCCGTCGCGGCACGCCCGAGGTCGCTGGTGAGCCGGGTCCGGGCGCAGATCGACATCGACGCCCCGCAGGAGCGCGTGTTCGCGTTCTTCGACGATCCCGCGAACGCCGAGCTGCTCGTCCCGAGCTTCTGGGCGGTGCTGTCGGTCGAGGAGCTGCCGAACGGTGGGCGTCGGGTCGAGTACACGACCCGGAACAAGCGGGGCGACCTCGTCGACGCGACGAGCGAGCACCTCGAGTACGACCCGCCGCGCAGCACCGTCACGCGTGGGGAGCAGTCGGGCATCGAGACCACGTCGACCCGACGGTTCGTCGCCGACGGCGCCCGCACCCGGGTCGAGGCGAGCATCGAGTGGTCGGCGCCGGTGAAGTACCTCGCGTCGTTGGTGGGGTCGCCGCTCCGCGGACCGCTCAAGCGATCGCTGCGTCACTCGCTCCGCGCGGCCAAAGCAGCGCTGGAATCCGGACCTGCGTCTCTCACCCCGCCATAGGCGGGTGAGGGACGCATCCAGATCCGGCGGGGAGACGGGAGCTATCCGACGAGCAGGTCGCGGGCGACGGCTTCCCAGAGCTGCTCGGACAGGCCGAGCGAGTCGACGTCGACGCGCTCGTCGTTGCCGTGGAACATCGTGGCGTATTCCTCGAAGCTCAGCTTCTGGCTGAACAGCCCGAACCCGTACCCCACGGAGCCGGCCCGCCGGAAGAACCGGTTGTCGGTGCCGCCCACCATCAGGAACGGCACCAGTGCGGATCCCTCGACGAGCTGCCCGGTCACGCGCGCCAGCGAGTCCCAGAGCGGCGTGTCGATCGGTGAGGCGGTCGACGGATCGTCGTTCGACTCCAGCTCGACCTTGTCGGCGAGCTCGCCGAGCGCCTCGTCGAGCATCTCGCGCACCTCGTCGCCGGTCTGCCCGGGCAACGTGCGGATGTCGACCTCGAGCTCGACGACGTCGGGGATCACGTTCGTCTTCGTGCCGCCGTGCATGACGTTCGGCGAGAACGTCGTGTGCGTGCACGCGTGCACGAGCCTTGACATCCCGAGCGGGAGCTCGCCGAGCGCTTCGCGCAGCCCGTTCGGGTCGAGGAACGCGTTCGTGATCTCGGGGGGGTAGTGCATGCCCTCGACGTACTTGCGCCACACGTCGTGGATCGTCGTCTCGGGCTGGAACTCGTGGATCCGGCGGACGACCTCGGCGGCGGTCACCACGGCGTTGTCGGTGCGGAAGGGCTGCGAACCGTGGCCCGGCGTCCCGCGGATGCGGAGCTTCGACCAGAACGTGCCCTTCTCCGCGGTCAGGACCGGGAGCCGGACGCCCTCGGGCGACGGCATCTGGTACCCGCCCGACTCGGTGAGGACGTAGTCGGCGTACACCGCGTCGCGCTCGTGCTCGACGAGGTACTTCGCGCCCCACGTCCCGAGCGCCTCCTCGTCGGCGACGGCCAGGTAGATGAGCGTGCCCTTCGGGGTGAACCCGGACTTCGCGAGGTTGCGGAAGGCGACCGCCTGCGACGCGGTGAGGTTGAGCATGTCGACCGCGCCCCGGCCCCAGACGAACCCGTCGACGAGATCGCCCGAGAACGGGTCGCGGCTCCACCCGTCGGGGTTCACCGGCACGACATCGGTGTGGCCCATGAGCAGCAGGCTCGGCGCGGTCGGATCGGACCCCTCGATGCGCGCCACCAGGCTCGCCCGCCCCGGCTGCGGCTCGAAGCGCTCGACGTCGAGCCCGGTGTCGCCCAGATACTGCTGGAGGAGATCGACGCTGCGGATCTCTTCACCCGACGCGATCGTGCCGTCGTTCACGCACGCATTGCGGATCAGCTGCTGGAGCAGGTCGGTGCTCTCCGCCGTCGTGTCGATCGCCATCAGGCGCCGACCTTCGGTGCCGAGGACAGGGACTCGGGGAGCTCCTCGGGCGCCAGCTTGCGGGTCTCCGCGAAGCCGTCGGTCGCGGTGTACGCATCCTCGGCGAGCAACTTGCCATCGGCGTCGTACGGCCAGAACACCGCCATGCGAGCTTCGTACAGGTAGTACGCGTCGGGGTCGTCGACCGCGCGGCCCATCGCGACCATCGTGCGGCCCGGGTACGCGATCCGCATCATGCCCTCGGTGACGATGCAGTCGTCGTCGACCACGAGACGCTCGACGTCGTACTCGAGGTTCGTCGCACCGGACGCGGCAAAGTCCTCGTAGAACTTCTGGACCGCAGCGCGGCCCTTCGGCCCCAGGTCGACCGGGGTCGCGCCCCACTGGTGGTACCGGGGGTCGGGCGCGAGCGTCGCCATCAGCCCCGGCACGTCGCACGCGGCCTCGGCCTGCATGTGCGCGAGCACGTTCTCCAGGAGCTGGCGCCGGCGCGGGTCGGCCTCGTGGCCGAGCCGCTCCTCCACCTTGGCCCACGTCCGGGTCGGATCCAGTCGCCGCATGCTGGGACGGTAACCCCTGGCGCCCGCCCTGGCTACGAGACGAGGTGTTTTCGGTCTACGCCGCGGGGGGAGCCGCCCGGTACATCAGGCGACCGTCGCCGGCTTCCCACCGCTCGGCCTCGCCGGCGAGAACCATGTGCTCGAGGTGGGCGAACGTCTCGCTCTCGGCCATCACGCCCCAGTGCTTCTTCGGGAAGATCTCGTGCGAGATCTGCTGCACCGTCGCCGGTCCGATCGAGTTCGACGCGTTCTGGATGAAGCGCATCCGCTCCTCGTGGTGCTCCTTGATCGCCTCGACGCGCCCGGGTACGTCGTCGAACGGGTGCCCGTGCGCGGGCAGCCCGAGCTGCACCCCGTCGAGCGCGGCGACCAGGTCGAGCGTCTGGAGGTACGACTTCAGCGCGTCGGCACCGTTGCCCACCCCCGAGATGTGCGGCGTGATCGACGGGAGCACATGGTCGCCGGAGAGGAGGAGCCCGTACTCGGGGTCGTACAGGCAGAGGTGGTCGACCGTGTGGCCGGGGGTGTGGATCGACACCCACTCGCGCCCGGCGAGCTGGATCCGCTCACCGTGCACGACGCGCTGACTCGGGTTCGGGGGACGGAACAGCATCCGCGTCGCGCGGATCTTCATGCGGCGGGTGAGCTTGGGCATCGGGTGCTTCGAGCCACCCCAGGGCGTCTCGCCGCCCCAGGGCACCGACTGCGCCTGCGTGCCGGTGGTCGGGTTGTCGCGCAGCGGGTCGCCCGCGTAGTCGTCGGTGTGATCGGCGATGGTCGGGATCTCCTCGCCGCCGATGTCGAGCGCCTGCGCGGCAGCCGCGGCGATGCGCTCCGCCTCGGCCTGCTCCTCCTCGGTCGGGAGGTGGTTGCGGCGGTTCGTCTCCTCCAGCGACCAGGTGGTGAAGGCCTTGTGCGCGACGAGGTTCGCGCCGGCCTCCTTCTTGATCCGGCCCGCGCCGCCGAAGTGGTCGGGGTGCGAGTGCGTGACGATCACCGTGTGGATGTCCTTCACGCCGAAGCCCGCGGTCTTCAACCGCTGTTTCAGCGCCTTCCACGACGACGGCCCCGGAAGACCGGGGTCGACGACGGCGAGGCCCTGGTCGTCGAGGAGCCCATAGGTGTTGACGTGGCCGAGCCCGGGCATCCAGATCGGCAGCTGCATCCGGATGACGTTGGGCGCGACCTCGACGACCTCGAGGGACGCGGGATCCTGCTCCTGCTTGTGGGGCCTCGGCCTGGGCGCCTCGTCCTGCTGGTCACCCGGCCGCCCCTGCGTGGCGGTCACGCCCTCACCCTACCGGAGGTTGCTTCCTCGGCTCGCGGGCGTCAGGAACCCGCAAGACGCCGTCTACCGAACCGCAACCGGCCCGCGACACGGGATCGACCGGGAGCGGGGAGGCTGACCGGCAACGGACCCGTCAGGTCCGCCGACGAGAGGGGGGAACCGGATGGATGCTGGCGACGGACCCGAAGGGCTGGCCATCCTCCTGGTCGGGCCACCGGGCTCCGGCAAGGGCACCCAGGCCCAGCTCCTCGTCGAGCGGTTCGGCGTCGTCCACCTCAGCTCCGGCGACCTCCTGCGCGAGGCCGCGCAGGGGGAGACCGTGACGGCACTGGAGCTCCGACGGCTCCTGAACTCGGGGATGCTCGTCCCCGACCACGTCGTGATGGCGCAGCTCGCCGAGCGCATCGAGCAGCTCCGCGCCACCGGCGCGACGTTCGTGCTCGACGGCTTCCCGCGCACCGTCGACCAATGCCGGGCGCTCGAGGACCTGCTCGGCACGAACGGCATCGACCTCGCGATCGAGCTCGTCGTCCCGAGCTGGGTGCTGACCCGCCGCGTGCACTCGCGCGGACGGAGCGACGACAAGCTCAGTGTCGTGGCGCGGCGCCAGGAGAGCTACCTCGGCGAGACCCGGCCGATGATCGAACGTCTCGCCTCGATGGGACTCGGCGTACGGGTCAACGGGCACCTCGGGGTCGAGGAGGTCCACACCGCGATCATGCGGCACATCGAGCGCGCCGCGGCGGAACGCTCGGCTCAGCCCTCGTACGCGTAGGGCGCGAGCTTCGGCCAGGGGCACGCTTCCTCGAGCACCGCGCCCGCCGCCAGGCACGCGAGGTCGTCGTGACGGCGCGCGACGACCTGGAGCCCGACGGGCAGCCCTCCGACGAGCCCGGCCGGAATGGTCGCGGCCGGTTGCCCGCTGAGGTTGAACGGGGCGACGAACGGCGCCGACATCCCGAACAGCGTCACGTCCTTGCCGTTCACGTCACCGTTGAGCTCACCCTCCGCCGCGAGCGCGGGCTTGGGCGTCGTCGGCGTGAGCAAGAGGTCGACCTGTTCGAAGACCACCGCCAGCGCGACGAGGAGCTCGTGGCGCCGACGGATGGCCTTGCCCAGCACGTCGGGGCGCAGGTGGGCGAACGACTCGTACTGGAGCCGGCCCACGACGCTCAGCTCGTCGAGGCGGTCCTTCACGTCATCCGCGTGGAACGCCATGTCGTCGACGGTCGACAGGACACCCCACGAGTTGCCCGGCTTGGGCAGGTCGACGGCGACCGCCACCAGCTCGAGGCCGGCGAGCTCGACCAGTCGATGCGCGAGCGCCTCGGCCCGCTCGGCCGGACCCGGCTCCGACTGCGCGAACCCGAAGTCGGCGACGAACGCCACCCGTTGCCCCCGGAGCCGTCCGACGGCATCGCCCGACACCAGCTCGTCCTCGTACGGCACGGCGGGCTTCGGCAGCGACGTGGGGTCGGTGAGGGTGGGCCCGGCGATGACGTCGAGGTAGCGCGCCGCGTCGCGCACCGACCGGACCATCGGTCCCCGCACCGGGTTGAGCGAGGACGGGAAGTGGTCGGGACCTCGACCGGAGCGCCCGAACGTGCTCTTCATCCCGAACAGGCCGGAATAGGCCGACGGGATGCGGATCGAACCGCCTCCGTCCCCACCCGTGCAGGCGGGGAAGAGGCCGGCCGCCACCGCGGCGGCCGAGCCGCCCGAGGAGCCGCCGGGCGTCCGACTCAGGTCCCAGGGGTTACGCGTGACGCCGTGCAGCGGCGTGTTCGTGAAGCTCACCGTGCCGAACTCCGACGCGGTCGTGAGCCCGGTGATCACGGCACCGGCCGCGCGCAGGCGCGCGACCTCGGTGTCGTCGGTTGCGGCGACGCGGTCCGCGTACACCAGAGACGCTTCGGTGTCGGGCCAGCCGCCCACCGAAGCGAGCTCCTTGACCCCGATCGGGACTCCCGCGAGCGGGCCGGGATCGCCGCCGGCCGCGACCTCGGCGTCGATCTCGTCGGCGCGCTCGCGCGCCGCGTCGGCGTCGAGGTGGCACACACAGTTGAGGTCGGGATCGAGGCGCTCGATGCGGGCGAGGTGGACGTCGAGCACCTCGCGGGCCGACTGCGCACCCCGGCGCACGTCGTCGGCGAGCTCGAAGGCGTCGCGCTCCCAGAGCTCGGTCACTCGGTGGCGAGCCGTTCGGTGGCGAGCTTCGCGAGCTCCGAGAACGAGTCGTCGATCCCGGCTTCGAGCACGTCGAGGTCGGGCCAGAGATCGCCGTCGCCGAGGAGCCCCAGGTGGAGCTGCCCGCAGTACGAGAGGATCGCGATGCCGAGGTTGAGGTTCCGCGCGAGCGGCACCATCGGGTAGGCCTCGAGCATCCGCGCGCCCATGCAGTAGAGGGGCGTCTGCGGACCGGGCACGTTCGTGCACACCAGGTTCACGAACGGCTGGTGGTGGATGAGCCGGGCCGCGAGCCCCATGATCGTGGGTGCCGCGTAGTCGCTGAGCCCGAGGAGCGCGGCCGCGCCGACCGCCTGCTCCCGCTCCTTCAGGTCGGCCGTCGTGGCCGACACCGCCCGGAGTCGCTCGAGCGGATCGGGCTGCCCCACGGGCAGCGGGATGAACATCGCCGAGATGCGATTGCCGAGCGCCATCTTCTGGCTGTCGTCACGCACCGACACCGGGCAGAACACCTTGAGCGAGAGCTCGGGGTGCAGCTCACCGCGGGACTCGAGCAGGCGGGCGAGCCCACCACCCACCCCGGCGAGGACGACGTCGTTGATGGTGCCGCCGAACGCGCGACGGACCTCCTTCACGTCGTCGAGCGGGATGCGCACCAACCCGAAGCGCTTGCTCCGGCCCACGACCGGATGGTTGAGCGAGACCCTCGGGGCGACCACGCCACCCTCCGCGAGGGTCGAGAGCGAGCGGGCGAGTCCGCTGATCTGGTCGGCGGCCCAACGCGGCACCTCGGTCGCACGGCGGGCGGCGTTCGCCACCGCCTGCGGACCGGCGACGAGATCCTTCACGCTGTCGATGAGCAGCCGCGCCGGTGGTGGCGGTGGCTGCGGGTCCCACTCCGGTGCGTCGAGGATCGTCGGGTCGGGCGTGAAGTCGAGCAGCACCGTCGCGACGTCGACACCGGACACGCCGTCGACCATCGCGTGGTGGGTCTTCTGGATCATGCCGATGTGGCCGTCCTCGACGCCCTCGACGAACCACAGCTCCCACAGAGGCCGGCTGCGGTCGAGGAGCTGCGACTGGATCCGCTCGAACAGGGCGAGGAGCTGGCTGCGGGTGCCGGGTGCGGGGAGCGCCGTGAGGCGGACGTGGTACCCGATGTCGAAGCGGTCGTCGTCGATCCAGATCGGCTCGCCCGCGTCGAGCGGGACGTGCTGCACCTTCTGGCGGAAGCGCGGGATGAGGTGGAGGCGCGACGCGACGAGCTCACGCACCTCCTGCAACCGGAAGCGACCGTCGGCGCCGACCAGCGGGTCGGCCTCGAACACGGTGAGGGCGCCCACGTGCATCGGCGTCTCCAGCCGCTCCAGGCGGAGGAAGCTGGCGTCGATGCCGGTGAGGCGGTCGTAGTTGCTCACCCGGGAAGGCTATGCGGGGTGGCGCCCGAAGGAAATGGCGCCACCCCGCAAACCCCCGGCGGCGCGTGCTGCGCCGCCGCCCCTCAGGAGGGGCTGCCGTCGAGCGCCGGACGGGGGCGCCGGGCCCGCCACGTGAGCATCCCGCCGATGCCGACGGCGCCGACCCCGACGGCACCGAGGACGGTGTTGCCCGACCCCGTGCGGGGGAGCGTCGGCGCGCTCGGCGGGGCGGTGACCACCTCGGTGAGCACCTCGGGCGGGGCGGTCGGCGGCGGCGAGCTGGTGGGCGGCGCGACCGGCGGTGCGTACCGGTAGCAGACCCGCACCGACGCGGCGGCGAAGGTGTGGATCTGTGCCTCGACGTTGCCCCCGCCCCCCATGAACGTCTCGCCGATCGCCGTCGCGACGTGGAACGGCAGCGAACCCGAGCCGGTGAACGCACCCAGCACGCCGGGGTCGCTGCTCGCGACCGGCCCGGCCGACGCGTCGCGTGCGGTCGACGGCTGCGCGACCGCGCTCGCGCCCGGCGAAGTCGAGCGTGCCGTCGAACGCCGGGATCGTCTGCATCGGCACGCGCTCGATGGTGCCGGTGAGTGGCGCCGGGGAGCCGAGCCCGGCCGGGCTGGTGAACGTCACCTGGTAGTCCATGTGCTCCGCCGAACGTGATCGCGGTCTGGGCGGTGTTCTCGAACAGTGCGTCCGTGTCGAGGTGCACCGCCTGGCTCGGCACGCTGACCTCGAGCAGCGTCCCGAGCGAGCCGTCGAACCGGGGCACCGACAGGTCGGCGGAGATCTCGGTCTTCTGCCGCGCGAGCGCGGCGTCGTGGCACAGGGTGGCCTCGGGTGCGGAATCCGCAGCCGAGGCGTCGGCGCCCCCGGAGAGCACGGGGGCGATGGCGATGACGAGCGCGGCCGTACCGATCACGATGAGCACGGCGCGCGCGAACAAGCTTCGGAGCACGGTTCCCTCCTCGACGCGTGTGGATGTCCGAGGTGGACACAACGCGTCGGGCGAAGTGACGGGTCAGCCGAGGTCGACGAGGCTCGGCACGCGGCACGCGTCGGGGACGCCGAAGGTCCGGGCGAGCGCGTGGGCCCGCTGCGCGAGCTCGCTCGCCCGGACCGCCGCCCCGAGGGCAGCCGCACGGTCGCCCTTGCGCAGGAGCCCGCTCGCGTAGTCACCCTCGTCGAGCACCTGCTCGAGCGTTGCCAGCCACTCGTCGACCTTGGGCTCGTCGACCTTCGGCGGCTGCTCCGAGCGGAGCTCGCCGAGCGCATCGCGCCCGATCGCGACGAGCTCGTCGACCGCCGTCGCGGCCTTCGGTCCGTTCAGGCGACGCAGCTCGACCTCGTCGAGCGCCGCGTTCGCCCGACGACAGATGTGCCCGACCTCCTGCGTGTAGGCCGCGTGGTCGGGACGACCCCCACCGCCGCACGCGCTCACGAGGAGCGCACCGGCGAGGACCAGCGCGGCGACCGGGCGCACGTTCACGCCGCGAGCTGGCAGCCGTCGATCCCGAGAGCTCCGACCAGCTGGGCGGCTCGATCGGCGAGCTGGTTCAGCTTGCGCACGACGGCCTGGTTCGCGCCGAGCGTGTCGCTGAACGTCTGGTTCGGGCCCACCTTGCCCGCGAGCGTGCGCAGACCGTCGCCGTAGTCGGCCAACACGGACCCGAGGTCCTGGGCGTCGCCCTCGATCGCCTCGGGCGGCGTGAGCGCCTCGAGGCCGTCGGCGAGGTCGGCGAGGCCGTTCGCGGCCTTGTTCAGGTACTGCCGGACCTGCTCACCCGTCGCCCCGGCCGACTGCGCCTGCGCGAGGTCGTCGCTCACCTGCTTCAGGTTGGTGCACTCGGCGTTCGCCCGCTCGATGTACTTGGCCTTCGAGAGCCGGGTCGTGCCATCGCTGCACGCGGCGAGCAGGCCCCCCAGGACGAGGACGGACGCGAGGAAGACCGGGAGGACGAGCGCGCCGGGGCCGCGCGACGCTCGGCGCCGGACCCACATCACCCTTCCTGTCGGAAGCCTGCCCATCGGGGGCGCACGCTACCTGCGGGCGAGCCGCAGGCGGGGACGTCCGACGGTGACGGGTACCCTCGGCGACGTGCTCCCCGACTACGCGGCCCACGACTCCGCCATCGGGCTCGACTGGTACACCCTCGACCCGAACCTCCGGCTCCTCCTCGACCGGCTGCTCCCCGACCCGGCCGACCGGGCCTTCGCCGAGGAGCACGTCGCCCGGTTCGGCGTGCTGTGCGGTGGCGACGTCGCCCGTCGGGCCGAGATCAGCGACAAGCACGGCCCCACGCTCGTGCGGTACGACCGCTGGGGTCGGGAGATCGACACGATCGAGCACCACCCCACCTGGACCGAGAACAAGGACGATCTCGTGCGGGCGGGCTTCACCGGGCTCACGCACCACGCGGGCCGGCCGGTGCCCGCCGTCGTCACCGCGGCGATCTGCTACCTCGTGAGCCAGGCAGAGACCGCGATCTACTGCGGGCTCGGCATGACGTCGGGTGCCGCCGACATCGTCGAGCGCTACGCCCCTCCCGCGATCCGCGACGACATGCTCGGTCGGCTCACCAGCCTCGATCCCGAGGAGGCGTGGGAAGGCGGGATGTTCCTCACCGAGCGGCAGGGGGGCAGCGACGTCGGCGCGAACACGACGCGCGCCGTGCCCGACGGCGACGAGTGGCGTCTGCACGGCGAGAAGCACTTCTGCTCCAACGTCGACGCCGAGGTGTTCATCGTGCTGGCCCGCCCCGAGGGCGCGCCCGACGGCGCGCGGGGCCTCGCCACGTTCATCGTGCCCCGCGTCCTCGACGACGGCAGTCCGAACGGCTTCCACATCAAGCGGCTGAAGCCGAAGCTCGGCACGGTCGCCGTCCCGACCGGCGAGGTGGAGCTCGACGGCGCTCGCGCGTGGATCGCGAGGGGTGCGGGCTCGGGGGCGCAGGCCGAACGCACCCCAACGAAGCCCGGGTCGGGCATCAACACCATGATGGAGATGGTCAACGGCTCCCGGTTCGGGGTCGCCCTGATGGGTCTCGGCATCCACCGCCGGTCGTTCCTCGAAGGCGCGATCTACGCGGCGCAGCGGGAGCAATGGGGGCAACGCATCGACCACTACCCGCTCGTCCGGGAGACGCTGGTCGACGTGCTCGTGGAGCTCGAGGCAGGCGCCGCGCTCACCTTCGAGTGCGCGGCGGCGACGCGGAACGCCGAGACCGAGGACGAAGGGCGCGCGCTCCGGCGCATCCTCGTGCCGCTCGCCAAGATCCGAGCGTGCCGCGAGGCCATCAGCGCGGCGAGCCAGTCGCTCGAGCTGCTCGGTGGCAACGGGTACATGGAGGACTGGCCCATGGCCCGCCAGCTCCGCGACGCGCAGTGCCACACCATCTGGGAGGGCACCGAGAACATCCTGTGCATCGACGTGCGCCGGGCCATGCACTCGGAAGGCGCGCACGTCGCGCTCCTCGCCCGGGTCGAACGAGCACTCGCAGGTGCCGGCTCGTCGCCCGTCCTGGGTCCGGTCGTCGACGCGGTCGCCACGACCCTCGCCGAGTCGCGTGAGGCCATCGCACACCTCGAGGCCGCATCGAACGAGCTGCAGCTGCTGCACGCGCGCCGGTTCGCATACCTGCTCGCGGATCTCCTCGAGGGTGCGCTCCTGCTCGACGAAGCGTCGTGGCTCCTCGAGCGCGACGGCGACGCACGCAAGGCCGTCGTCGCCCGGCGCTTCGCGCGCAACCGCCTGGTCCCGCCGCGCGTGCGCGGCATCCTCGACGACGACCGCACCGTCCTCGACCAGTTCGAGGCGATCGTGCGCTACGGCCCGATCGAGCCTGCGGCCGCGGCGTGAGCTCGCTCACCCCGACCACCGTGTGGCGCCTCGCGCCCGCGCTGGTGCTCGCGCTCGACGAGCACCTCGGCCCACCCGTCGACAGCTACCTGAACGGCACGCAGACGTGGCTCGTCCCCCTCGAGGGTGACGAGACCGACGACGACATCCCGATCGTCGAGTGGCGTCTGCACCCCGTCGCCGGGTTCCAGCAGCCCAAGGGGAGCTCGCACTACGACCTGTGGGACGAGGTGGTGTCGGGGCTGCACGGCGGCGCGGATCCGAACGCACTGTCGCTCGGTGAGGACCGCCGCGCCCTCACGTCACTCTGGGAGGGACTCGAGTGCTTCCCGGCGTACGGCGACGAGATGGAGCCGGCGACGCTCGCCCGGGCCACGACCGAGCGAATCGGGCTCGCGCCGGATGCCGCGGGCATCGTCGACCACGAGCGGATCGGCGTCAGCTGGGAGCACGCGAAGGGGCGGATCTCGCTCGTCGACATGTTGTTCGAGGAGCTGGCCGGGGCAGGAGGCGCGCCATGACCGATCGAGCCGCGTTGGCGACTCGGATCTACGAGGTGTCGCACCTGACGGGCACCTTCACGCTGCGCTCCGGCGCGGTGAGCCACGAGTACTTCGACAAGTACCTGTTCGAGAGCGAACCCGGGCTCGTGCGGGAGATCGCGGAGGCGCTGGCCCCGCTGGTCCCGGGTGGCACCGAGGTGCTCGCCGGCCTCGAGCTGGGCGGGGTGCCGCTCGCGGTGATGCTGTCGCAGGTCACCGGGATCCCCACACTCTTCGTCCGCAAGGAAGCGAAGACCTACGGGACGTGTCGCCTCGCCGAGGGCGGCGAGCTCGACGGGCGACGGGTCACGGTCGTCGAGGACGTCGTGACGTCGGGCGGTCAGGTCGTCACGAGCTGCGGCGACCTGCGCGAGCGGGGAGCCGTCGTCGAGCACGCGCTCTGCGTCATCGACCGGGAGGCCGGCGGACCGGAAGCGCTCACCGCGATCGGCATCGAGCTGCGACCGCTGTTCCGGATGCACGAGCTGCAGCCTGCGGGCTGAGCGCTCCTCCGCCGGAGTTCCGGGCCACGCGTCGTCGATCTGGTGGTCGGCGGCTACTCGCCGCGCCAGGGTGGGGTGCGCGGGGCGTCGAAGTCGACCGGGCGGCGTTCCCCGTCGATCGCGGCGAACGCGGTGTCGACCCAGCGGGCACCACCCGCCAGGGGCCACGGCAACGCGTCGCGTGCGTAGAACCCCACGTCACGCGTCTCGAGCGGGTGCCCCTGCAGCTCGCCGCCGATCATCCGACAGTGGAACGCGAGCGAGTACATCGGCAGGCGCGCGAAGCCGAGGCGGAGCCCGTCGAACACCGCGATCAGCGCCTCGACCTCGACCTCGATCCCGGTCTCCTCGTAGACCTCTTTGATCGCGATCTCCGCGGGCGAGTACCCGACGTCGGCCCAGCCGACCGGGTACAGCCACACACCGGAGTCGGCCCGCTGCGTGAGGAGGATCTCGCCCGCCTCGTTGCCGACGATCGCGGCGACCGCCACCTTCGGGGTGACGTAGCCCGACACGCCTTCACCGACGGTCGACAGCCACTCCTCGAGCAACGCGTCGGCCTCGGCTTCCTCGAGCGCCGCGGCGCGGATGTCGGCGGCGACCTTGAGGACCTCCTCGAAGCGCTCCTTCTCGTAGAGGCTCTGGGTGAACCCGAGCCCGGTGCGGGCGACGCCCGACAGGGTCTCGGCCCACCGGAGGAGGTCCGAGGCGGAAACTGCGTGCGGCGGCTCGGTCACGCCGACGAGACTAGGTGAGCCATGACGAACCTGGAGCAGACCGAACGCACGCGCCTCCGGCGCATCCCCGAGCGCGGGTCGTACGACCGATCCGTCATCCACGCGATCCTCGACGAGGGTCTCGTCGGCCACCTCGCCTTCGCGGTCGACGGGAAGCCCTGGGCCGTCCCGATGGTCTACGGGCGCGTCGACGACACCGTGTACGTACACGGGTCGGCGGCGAACCACGCGCTGCGCAGCGCTGCTCCCTCCGGGCCCGGTGGCGTCGCGCCCGATGCCCCGGTGGAGGTGTGCTTCGAGGTCACGCTCTTCGACGGGTTGGTGCTCGCGCGGTCCGCGTTCCACCACTCGATGAACTACCGATCGGTGATGATCTTCGGATCCGCGCGACGGGTCGACGATCTCGCCGAGAAGGAGCGCGCCCTGGCTGCCGTCGTCGAGCATGTCGTCCCCGGTCGCTCCGCCGACGTCCGTGCGCCGACGGAGACGGAGCTCAAGGCGACCCTCGTGCTCGCGCTCGAGCTGCGCGAGGCATCGGCGAAAGTGCGGACCGGCGGACCGAGCGACGAACCCGAGGATCTCGCGCTCCCGGTCTGGGCCGGGGTGATCCCGCTGACGGTCGAGCCGGGCGCGCCCGTGGCCGACGAGCACACGCCGGCCGCGACGGCGCCGCCGGGCTACGCGACCGACTACCGCAGGCCGGATCGCCTCGGCTAGCCGCGCGACCTAGACCCAGCGGTGGGGTCGCACGAGCCGCGGCGTGAGGTCAGCCGCCGGTTGCGGTGGGGCGAACAGGAAGCCCTGCGCCGCATCCACCCCGAGCGAGCGCAGCGTGTCGAGCTGCGCGGCGGTCTCCACGCCCTCACCAGTGACGGTGACCCCGAGCGCGTGGCCGAGGCTCACGACGGCCGAGACGATCGCCGCATCCTCGGGGTCGCTCCCGAGGCGCTCGACGAACGTCCGGTCGATCTTGACCTCGTCGACGGGGAACTGGCGGAGGTACCCGAGGGCCGAGTACCCGGTGCCGAAGTCGTCGATGCTCACCCGCACGCCGAGGGCCTTCAGCGCCTTGACCGCGGCGATCCCGGCGTCGACGTCCTCCATGAGGACCGACTCGGTGATCTCGATGCACAGCGAGCGCGGGTCGAACGTCGTCCGGTCCAGGATGTCGCCCACCAGTGTGGTCAGGTCGGCGTGGAGGAGCTGCCGGCCGGAGAGGTTGACCGAAAGCCGGAACTGGCTCGGATCGGGCACGCTGCGGTGCCACTCCACCGCTCGCGCGCACGCTTCCTCCAGGATCAGCGCGCCGATCGGCACCATGAGCCCGGTCTCTTCGGCCTGCTCGAGGAAGTCGCGGGGAGCGAGGAGGCCCCGATCCGGATGCTGCCAACGCACGAGCGCCTCGACCCCGATGCACGTGCCGTTCGTGAGGGAGATGACCGGCTGGAAGAAGACCCGGAACTCGTTGCGGGTCACCGCCCGGTGCAGCGCGTTCTCGATCTCGTGCCGCTCGCGGGCCCGCTCGCGCATCTCCTCGTCGAACACCTCGTACCGGGACTTCCCGCGCTCCTTGGCGCGGTACATCGCGGCATCGGCGTCGCGAACGAGCGCTTCCGGCCGCTCGAGCCCGGTCACACCGATCGCGATGCCGATGCTCGCGCTGACGAACTGCTCCTCGTCATCGACGACGAACGGCTCGCGCAGTGCGTCGAGGAGACGCTCGGCGACGCCGATCGCCTGCTGGTCTGCCGCGCTCGGCACGAGGTCCTCGCACAGCACCGTGAACTCGTCGCCCCCGAACCGCGACACCACGTCGCCGGGACGGAGGACCGCGGCGAGCCGGCGGGCCAGCGCGCGGAGCAGCTCGTCGCCGGCGTCGTGCCCGAGGCTGTCGTTCACGACCTTGAACCGGTCGAGGTCGAGGAACAAGACCGCGAGCGCGGAACCGGAGCGTTGCGCTCGCCGCAGTGCGTGCTCGAGCAGCTCGCCGAACAACGTCCGGTTGGGGAGCGACGTGAGCGGATCGTGGTGGGCCTGGTGCGACAGCCGATCGTCGAACGCGTTCCGCTCGATCGCAATCGCCGCGAGCTGCAACACCGACTCGACCACGGCCTCCTCGGCGACCGTCGGCGCACGCGACTCGTCGAGGTAGAGCGCGAACGTGCCGAGCACCCGGTTGTCGGACGAGGCGAAGATCGGCGCCGACCAGCACCCGCGGAGCGAGTGGTCCCGCGCGAGATCGGCATACCGCGCACAGCTGGGGTCGGTCCCGATGTCGAGCGAGACCACGGTCTCGCCTCGGGACGCCGCGGTGCCGCACACGGCGGATCCGTCGGCGATCGGCAACCCGTCGAGCGCGCGCACGAAGCTCGGCGGGAAGCTGGGCGCCGCACCGTGACGGAGCATCGAACCGTCGGCGTTGACGAGCAGCACCGTGCACCGCGTCCCGGGCAGCTGACCTTCGACCATCCGGCAGATCTCGGCGAGCGTCTCCGGGAGCGGGACGCTCGTCGCGATCATCTCGAGGATGGACGCCTGGTCGCGGATGCGCGCTTCGCTCGCGCGCAGGGCGTCCGCCGCCTCCTGCTGGAGGGTCTCGTCACGACCGGTGATCACGACTCCCTGGACGTTCGGGTCACCGGAGAGGTCGAGTGCGACGGCTGCGATGGTCATCCAGCGCCCGTCGGCGTGGCGGGCCCGGACGGTGAACTGGCGCCGGCGCGGGGATCGGGAGTGCTCGATGCGATCGCCTCGGCGAGGACCTCGACGTCCTCGGGGTGCAGCAGGTCGTAGATGTCCTGGCCGACCATCGAGCCCTGCGGATACCCCGTCATCTGGCTGGTCGAGGGAGACGCATAGCGGACCCGCCCGTCGCGCTCGAGCACGACGATCGCGTCCAGTGAGTGCTCGACGAGCGAGCGGAACCGCAGCTCACTGTCGCGGAGCGCCGCTTCGACCTGCTTGAACTCGGTGACGTCGACCATCGACCCGACGAACGTCGCCGCCACGGACGCGCCGCGGATGCCCACGGCCTGGACCTCGACCCAGCGGACCTCGCCGTCAGGCCGGAGCACGCGGTACTCCAGATCGAGCTCACCCGTGCCCTCCGCTGCGTCCCTGGTCGCGCGCTCGACGGCGGCGCGGTCGTCGGGGTGCACGGCCTCGAGCCACCGATGGCCGAGCAGCTCGGCGGTGGGACGCCCCGTGATCTCGCAGAGCCGGACGTTCACCAGGACGTTGCCGTAGGGCTGCACCGATGCGAACAGTCCGACCGGCGCCGAACCGGCCAGAGCGAGGAGGCCATCCTCCCCGAGCCCGTCGAGCGCGGCCTGTCGGAGCGCGCGCGGATCCGACTGCTCGAGGCCGAGCTCGATCGTCGACGCGCTGTCCCTCATGGTCCTCCCCAGGGCCATCACCACGTTAGGCGCGGAGTGGTCACAGCGTCACCCCGCGTGGTCGCGCGGTCCTGACGGTGGCGCGCTCGGCAGGGTGCGCCGCGCCCGCAGCACGGCAACCTTCGCGATTCCCCACGCGAGCTGCAGGGGGCCGAGGTCGTCGGCAACGCCTACATCCGCGGTGACCGCGGCATCGGTGTCGGTCAGATCACCCAGGGTCGCGGGGGTGAGCGCATAGCGGTCGGCGGGCCAGGACCGCTCGGCGAACTCGTCGCGCTCCACCGGGGGTACTCCGGCCGCCTCCAGGATGGCCGTGGGTTCCCGCACCGCGGTGCGCACGATCTCGAGCGGCGTCACCCGCATGTCCTCCGGGTCGAGGGAGAAGAGCGCGCGCAGGTCGGCACCGACCCGAGCCGCGACCTGCGGCCCCACGACTGCCGCGTCGGCCTCGGCTCGGGCGCGGACGGCCGCGTCGGTCCGGCCCCACGCATCGAGGATCCGACCGACCTCTCGTTGCGTCCACGACGCAAGCTCGGCCTCGACCCCGGTCACGATCGCGTCGGACGTGTCGCGCAGGCGCGTCAGCGCCTCGACGTCGCTCAGCTCGTCGGACACGACCAGCGGGCGGCGATCATCCCTGCAGTCCCACCCGGCGCAACGCCTCGGTGGGTTCGAGCACGAGCCCGGTGACGAAGGGTCCGAACTCGGCGTACTGGGCCGAGACGGGGTCGAACCGCATCTCGTACACGATCTCCTTGAGCGCGGCGAGGTCGTCCGAGAAGAGGGTGACGCCCCACTCCCAGTCGTCGATGCCGGTCGAGCCCGTGATGAGCTGCACCACCCGACCCGCGTACCCGCGCCCGACTCGGGCGTGGCCGGCCATGAGCTCCTTGCGGGCGTCGAAGGGGAGCGCGTACCAGTTCTCCCCGCCCTCGGCCGTCCCCGTGCGGCGTTTCGACATCGGGTAGAAGCAGAGCGTCGATCGCTGTGGCAGCTGCGGATGCAGACGCTGTTCGCGGTAGTGGACGATCCGCTCGCGCCACACCTGGAGCCGGCCCTCGATCTCGGCCGGATCGGTGACGCCCTCGTCGGCCGCGAGGCGGGCCCGCTCGTCGTCCTCGGTCATGGCGTACTCGGATGCCTCGGTCAGCGAGACGTACGAGTACGTGGGGATCAGCGGCGCGTGGCGCAGGTCGTGCTGGAGCACCTGCAGGCGGGCGAGGTCGGGGCCGACCGCCATCACGCCGAGGTCGGCCTTGTGGCCGAGGACTGCGAACGTCAGGACCTGGTGCAGCGGGTCGTCGGTGAATGCGGCGATCGCGTCGAGGATGTGCTTGGCGCCGCCCGGCTCGTCATCCGCGCGCGCCCGGTCGACCGCGTAGAAGAGGTGCAGCACCCCCCACCCCGCGCTCGCTGCTACGGCATCCATCCCACGAGGCTACCGCTGCGTGAGTGGCACTGATCAGCGAGGCGCCTCGACGGCCTCGACCGTCGCGAGGTGGAACGGGAAGTGACGCGCCATCACGTCGCGGACCTGGGCATCGGCCTCCCAACCCTCGCCCTCGACGAGCAGCCGGAAGAACCTGCGCATGAACGCACCCTCGATGTATGCACGCTGGATGCGGGGCGGCTCGGGCTCGACGATCTCCCGCATGATCGGCGGGCAGACCGTGACGACCTCGCGCTCGGTGTCGGCGAGGACCGGATCACGGAACTCCGCCTCGAAGTCCTCGAACCAGCCGAAGGCGAGCTCGTCGGCGACGCGGGGATCGTCACGCGCGACGCCGAGGTAGGGCTCACGATCGAAGAAGCGCAGCGACGCATGCGGGAGGACCGGCCGGTAGTCGGCCCACTTGGCCAGGACCAGGTTGCGCACGGTCGCATCGTGCATGGGGTGAGTATGCGCGAACACGGCCCCGATGTCGTGGACATCGGGGCCGTGTGACACGTTCGTCATCTGCGCCCGGGGCGCAGGGGAAGGTCGGACTAGAAGTCCATCCCGCCCATGCCGCCCATGTCGCCACCCGGCATGCCGCCAGGCATGCCACCACCGGCCGGAACGGGCTCCGGCTTGTCGGCGACGACCGCCTCGGTGGTGAGGAAGAGGGCCGCGATCGACGCTGCGTTCTGCAGGGCCGAGCGAGTCACCTTGGCGGCGTCGATGACGCCGGCCTTGATGAGGTCCTCGTACTCCTCGGTCGCCGCGTTGAGGCCGTTGGCGCCCTTGAGGCCACGGACCTTCTCCACGACGACGCCACCCTCGAGACCGGCGTTCAGCGCGATCTGCTTCAGCGGCTCCTCGAGCGCACGGGCCACCATGCGGGCACCAGTCGCCTGGTCACCGTCCAGCGTCTTCGCGTGCTCGAGCACCTTCGCCTGGGCCCGCAGGAGTGCGACGCCGCCACCGGCGACGACACCCTCCTCGACCGCAGCCTTGGTCGTCTGCACCGCGTCCTCGATGCGGTGCTTCTTCTCCTTGAGCTCGACCTCGGTCGCCGCACCCACCTTGATGATGGCCACGCCGCCCGACAGCTTCGCGAGACGCTCCTGGAGCTTCTCGCGGTCGTAGTCGGAGTCGGTGTTGTCGATCTCGCCCTTGATCTGGGCGATGCGACCGGCAACTGCGTCCTTGGCGCCGGCCCCCTCGACGATCGTCGTCTCGTCCTTGGTGACGACGATCTTGCGAGCGGTGCCGAGCAGGTCGAGGCCGACGTTCTCGAGCTTCAACCCGACCTCCTCGGCGACCACCTGGCCACCGGTGAGGATCGCGAGGTCCTCGAGCATCGCCTTGCGGCGCTCGCCGAAGCCGGGAGCCTTGACGGCCACCGACTTGAACGTGCCGCGGATCTTGTTGACGACGAGGGTGGCGAGCGCCTCGCCCTCGATGTCCTCGGCCACGATGGCGAGCGGCTTGCCCGTCTGCATGACCTTCTCGAGCACCGGCAGCATGTCCTTCACGGCCGAGATCTTCGAGCTGACGAGGAGGATGTAGGCGTCGTCGAGGACGGCCTCCATGCGCTCCGGGTCGGTGACGAAGTACGGCGAGATGTAGCCCTTGTCGAAGCGCATGCCCTCGACGAGGTCGAGCTCCATGCCGAACGTCTGGCTCTCCTCGACGGTGATGACGCCGTCGGTGCCGACCTTCTCGAGCGCCTCGGCGATCATCGAGCCGACCTCCATGTCGGCGGCCGAGATGGCGGCGACGTTGGCGATCTGCGCCTTGTCGGTCTCCACCTTCTGCGAGCCGGCCTTGATGGAGTCGACTGCAGCCGCGACCGCGGACTCGATGCCCTTCTTGAGGATCATCGGGTTGGCGCCGGCGGCCACGTTGCGGAGGCCCTCGCGGACCATCGCCCACGCGAGCACGGTCGCCGTCGTCGTGCCGTCACCGGCGACGTCGTCGGTCTTCTTGGCGACTTCCTTGACCAGCTCGGCACCGATCTTCTCGACCGGGTCCTCGAGGTCGATCTCCTTGGCGATGGACACACCGTCGTTGGTGATCGTGGGAGCGCCCCACTTCTTCTCCAGGACGACGTTGCGGCCCTTGGGCCCCAGGGTGACTCGGACGGCATCGGCGAGCTTGTTCATGCCCGCTTCGAGAGAACGACGGGCGTTCTCGGCGTACGCGATCTGCTTCGGCATCGTGTGGTTTCCCTTTGCGTGTGAGGCTGCGTGGTGGGATTCGAGGCGCTCGGCCTGGACGTCCGCCGTGGATTAGCAGTCGGACCTGGTGAGTGCCAGGAACCATGTTGGCACTCTCCACCGGAGAGTGCAAGCGGCGGGACGCGGCCGCGGCGGCACTCACCCGGCCCCGGGCCTCAGTCGAGCAGCGTCTCGCCCACGTACCCGCCGGGGCCGACCCCGGGCGGCACCGCGAAGATGCCGCTGGTCTCGTGCCGGATGTACTCGTTGAGCGCGTCGTTGCGGGCCAGGCGCTCCTGGACCGGGATGAAGCCGGTCCGCGGGATCCCGCTGGTAGGCGATGAAGAACAGGCCGGCGTCGAGCTGGTTGCGGACCGGGTCGATCCCGTCGGTGAACGAGTAGCCCCGCCGGAGCATCGCCGCCCCGCCGTTGGTCTCGGGCGCCGCGAGCCGCACGTGGGCGTCGGCCGGGATCACGAGCTCGCCGTCCTGGCGCGCGGCCAGGTGCAGGGGCTCGCGCTCGCGGCGCTCCCCGAGCGGCGCCCCGCTCTCCTTCACCCGACCGATGGTCTGTTCCTGGTCTCCGAGCGTCGAGCGGTCCCACACCTCGAGGAGCATCCGGATGCGGCGCACGACGAGGTACGACCCGTCGTGCATCCATGCGGGCTGGTCGTCGGCGCCGACCCAGAGGTGACGGTCGCAGCTCGGCGCGCTCGTCGCTCTTGAGGTTGTTGGTGCCGTCCTTGAAGCCCATCAGGTTCCGCGGCGTCCGCCCGATCGGGCTCGTGGTCGACGTGCGCCCGAACCCGAGCTGGGACCAGCGAAGCGTGACGATGCCGCGGCCGATGCGGGTGAGGTTCCGGATCGCGTGGAACGCGACCTGTGGGTCGTCGGCGCAGGCC
Organism: uncultured Acidimicrobiia bacterium; assembly: GCA_963720675.1. Taxonomy (GTDB): domain Bacteria; phylum Actinomycetota; class Acidimicrobiia; order IMCC26256; family PALSA-555; genus JALHSW01. Next base: position 2,166,810 of record CAVRGH010000010.1, read on the forward strand.
TGCACCGCGACATCGCCGTCCGAGCGCGTGCGGGTCGAGCACGTCGCTGTTGAACTGCGGCAGGTCGACGAGCGCCTCGGGACGTTTCCCGTCGAGCCCGAAGCGCGCCTGCCCGTCGCGCGCGAACAGCGACGGCCCGAACCCGAAGGTCACGGTGAGGTTGGCAGGCGTGAGCCCGACCGCCTCGCCCGTGTCGTCGGGCGGCGCGACCAGGTCGTCGTTGTCGCTCCCGACGGGCCGGCCGACGCTCATGCGCTCCGACGCGCGCGTCCACTCGCGGATGAGGTCGACGAGCTCGGCGCGGTCCTCGGTCTGCACGTCGAACGACGCGAACATCAGCCGGTCCTGCACGACGGTCGAGATGCCGGCCTGGTGCGCCCCGTGGAAGGGGACGATCTGGGGCTCATCGCCGAGCGCGCCGAACGCGCGCGAGGGCGCGGCGATCGCCTCGGAGCCGAGCGTCGCCGCGGCACCGATGGCGCCCGCCGCACCGGCCGCACCGAGGAACCGACGCCGGCTGATCGGCGAACCGTGGACCCGAGGAGGGCGCTGATCGCTCATCGGCCCTGCGCGGACACCACCTTCTTGGCCACCTGCGAGAGGGGCTCGGCCAGCGCGTCGATCGACAGCGACAGCTTCTTGGTGTCGTCCTTGGTCAGCTGGTCGTAGGGCGTGAAGGTCGATCCGCTCCCGTAGGGCGCAAGCGTGGAGTAGACGTCGGCGAAGCGCTCGTCGATCGTCGCCGCGAGCGCGGCGTCCTTCACCACCAGGATCGGCTTGACCGCGTCGAACGCGGCCTGCGCGCCCTCGACGTTGGCGAGGAAGTCGACGAGGTCGGTGCGCGAGTAGCGCTCCTCCTCGCCGGTGATCTTCGACGCCGACACCTCGTTGAGCAGCTCGACCGCGCCGTTGGCGATCGTCGCCGGCTCGTACTGGGTGTCGGCGATCAGACCCTGGAGCTGCTCGACGTCCTGCTGGAGCTGCGCCGGCGATGTCGCCGAAGCCCTCGGTCGTCCCGTCGATGTAGAGCGCCTGCTCGATCGGGTGGAAGCCGCTCCAGTCCTTCTTCGGCACGTCGCCCTCGCGAGCATCGATGCGGGGGTCGAGGTCGCCGAAGGTCTCCGCGACCGGCTCGATCCGCTCGTAGGGGATCCGCGCGGCGGCGTAGGCGGCCTTGGCGGCCGCGACGTCGCCGGCCTGGACCGCGTCGGTGAACGTCTTGGTGTCGCCCGACGAGCTGGGCCGCCTGGTCCTCGACGTACGCGCGGTACTGGTCGACCGCGGCCTTCCCGGCCGGGCTGAGCTTCGCCGTGTCCGTACCGGTCACGATCAGCTTGCCCTTCTCGCGCTCGCCACCGGGGCAGTAGGTCGTGTAGGCGCCTGGCTTGAGGGTGAGGGAGAACTCGCCCGACAGCCCTGGCGCGAGGTTCTCGCGCTCGCCCAGGATCCGGTCGCCGCTGAGGATCTCGAACTCGCTCACCGAGGTCGCGTCCTCGTTCTTGACCTTGAACGTGGTGGGACCGGCCGGTGCCGTGATCTTCTTGGGGCAGCCCTCGTCGGTGAGCGTGATCTTCACGACGCTGGCCTTAGCGGAGGGCGCCGCGGCCGAGGCGGCGGGGGCGATCGACAGGGCCGCGAGGGTGGCCGCGGCGGACACGACGATCGTGCGAGGGGCGGACATCGGGGTTCCTGCTCTCGGGTTCGGGCCGCTAGGCGGCGGTCGGGACGGGCTCGGGCGTCCCCGGGGCAGGGACCGACTTCTTGGGCGTGGACGGCGCGCTGAGGACGTAGAGGGTCATCGGCACCGCGTAGATCACCCACGCCAACGCCTCGCCGAGGGTCGGCTTCGGCTGGATGCCGAACATGCCGGTGATGAGCGCCGAGGCGACCGTGCCCGGCTTGATCACGGCGCTGAGGTCGACGAACTCGTCGAGCAGGAGGTTCCACCACCCGGCTTCGTGCGCGGTGTGCACCGCCATCGCGAGGAGGCCCGCGGCCACCAGGACGAGCACGACGCCGGTGATCTTGAAGAAGCGCCCGAGGTTGATCTTCACGCCACCGCGGTAGATCAGGTAGCCGAGGACGACGGCGAGGAGGATCCCGAGCGCGGCGCCGGTGCCGGTGAGGCCGGGGTCGTCGGAGTCCTGGAACACCGCGAGGAGGAACACCGCGGTCTCGAGGCCCTCGCGCAGCACGGCGAGGAACGCCATCGCCGACCAGCGCGAGGGTCGAGCCCTCCAGCAGGGCGGCCGAGGCGCTTCCCTTCGAGATCGCCGCGCAGGTCCTGCGCGTGCCGGCGCATCCAGACGATCATCCAGGTGATCATCCCGACGGCGATCAGCCCGATGACGGTCTCGAGCTGCTCCTGCTCGCGTCTGGGGCAGCTGCTCCGACGCGACCCGGAGGGCGACGCCGGCCGCGACGCAGAGCGAGACCGCGAGCAGCACGCCCGAGCCACATCCAGCGGAGCGCGTCGCGGCGTTGCTCCTGCCGGAGGAACGCCGCGACGATGCCCACGATCAGCGCGGCCTCGAGCCCCTCGCGGAGGCCGATCACGAACGTGGGGAGCACGGGGCCTCCTGCTTCGGGTCGGCGGACGGTGGTGCGAGCCATGAAGGTAAGGCTTCCCTTAGCCTCTTGTCAAGGCACGGAGACCCCGGAACAGGTCCTGGTGGGACTCGACCGAGCGAGCACTACATTCGCAAGCGATGGCCGAGATGCACGACGCGACCGAGGCGTACCTCGAGACGATCCTCGAGATCGAGGAGGAGGGCGTCACGCCCATCCGCGCCCGGCTCGTCGAGCGTCTAGGGCTCTCGGCGCCGGCGGTGTCCGAGCAGGTCAACCGCCTCGTCGACCAGGGCTACGCCGAGCTCCTCGACGACCGCACCCTCCGGCTCACGCCGTCTGGCCGCCAGCTCGCCACCTCGATCGTCCGCCGCCACCGCCTCGCCGAGCGGCTGCTCGTCGACGTGATCGGGCTCGAGTGGGAGAAGGTCCACCGCGAGGCCGACCGCTGGGAGCACGCGATCTCGGCCGACGTCGAGGAGAAGCTCGTGCAGCTCCTCGGCGACCCGATGACCTGCCCCCACGGCAACCCGATCCCCGGTTCGCAGCAGCAGGGCGACGTCGTCCCGACGGTCGTCCTCTCCCAGGCCGAGCCCGGGCGCGTCACCGTGACCCGCGTCAGTGAGCGGCTCGAGGTCGACGACGACGCGATGACCCTGATCGCGCGTGGCGGGCTCATCCCCGGTTCCAAGGCCGAGGTCCTCGATCGCCGCCCCGACGGGGTCGCGGTGCGCACCGACGCCGGTGAGCGCGTCGTCCCCGACGCGATCGCCCACCTCCTGTGGGTCGCCCCGGTCTGACGCTCCTCAGGGGCCGGCCGCGATCAGCCGGCCGCGATCAGCCGCCGGCGACCGCGGGCACGATGCTCAGGGTCTGCCCGTCGGTCACCGGCGTGTCGAGCCCGTCGAGGAACCGGATGTCCTCCTCGGCCAGGAACACGTTCACGAACCGCCGCAGCGACCCACCGTCGTCGTAGAGGCGCTCCGCGAAGCCCGGGTGCTCGGCGTCGAGCGCCTTCAGCACCTCGGCGACGGTCGCACCCTCGACACTGACCTCACCGGCGCCGCCGGAGAGGTTGCGCAGCTGGGTGGGGATCCGGACCGACACCGCCATCTCAGGATTCCTTCGCAGTCGGGAACGCGTCCCAGAACGCGTCGAGCGTGGGCTTGATGATCGCGGTCGCGCCCGGAGCGGGCGAGAGCGCGTCGAGCGTCTTGAGGCCGTGCCCGGTCGCGTAGACCACCACCCGCTCGTCGGGCCGGATCACGCCTTCGGCCGCGAGCTTCTTCAGCGATGCGATCGTGACGCCGACGGCGGTCTCCCCGAAGATTCCCTCGGTGCGGGCCAGCAGCCGGATGCCGTCGCGGACCTCGTCGTCGGTGACCGCGGCGAGCCCCCCACCAGTCCCCCGGACGGTGTCGAGCGCGTAGTACCCGTCGGCCGGGTTCCCGATCGCGAGCGACTTGGCGATCGTGTCGGGCTTCACGGGCTTGATGGTGTCGACCCCGTCGTTGAAGGCCGCCGCGACCGGCGAGCAGCCCGCCGCCTGCGCCCCGGAGACACGCACCTGCGGCGCGTCGGCGAGGAGCCCGACCTCGTGCAGCTCCTGGAAGCCCTTGTGGATCTTCGTGAGCAGCGAGCCGCTGGCGACCGGGACGACCACGTGATCCGGCGTCTGCCAGCCGAGCTGCTCGGCCGTCTCGTACGCGAGCGTCTTGGATCCCTCGGCGTAGAACGGCCGAACGTTCACGTTGACGAACGCCCACGGACGCTCCGATGCGACCTCCGCGCACAGTCGGTTGACGTCGTCGTAGTTGCCGTCGACCGCCACCACGTTGCCGCCGAAGACCGCGGTCGTCGTGATCTTGGCCGGTTCGAGGTTCGCCGGGATGAACACGTAGCTCGCGAGCCCGGCGCGCGCCGCGGCGGCCGCGACCGCGTTGGCGAGGTTGCCGGTCGAGGCGCAGGCGAGCGTCTTGAGGCCGAACTCGAGGGCCTTCGCGAGGGCGATCGCGACGACGCGGTCCTTGAACGAGTTGGTCGGGTTGCGGGTGTCGTCCTTCACCCACACCTCACCGAGGCCGAGCTCGGCGGCGAGCCGGTCGGCGCGCACGAGCGGGGTGAACCCGACCTGCTGGGTCGCGTCGCCGGGGGCGTCGACCGGGAGCAGTGGGGCGTACCGCCAGATCGACGGCGGACCGGCCTCGATCGCCTCCTTCGAGACCGCGGCCTTCACGGCCTCGCGGTCATAGGCCACCTCGAGCGGCCCGAAGCAGAACTCACACGTGTAGGTGGGGGCGACGGGGAAGGTCTTCCCACACTCCCGGCACCGCAGCGCATCGACATGAGCCATCGTCGGCTCCTCCTCGGCTGTCCGGGCGCCGAGCCGATCGCTGGGAACGATCCGACGCCTCGATTCGGTGAGGACGAGCCACGGGGCACGCCCTCCTTCTCGACGCGCTCGGAGCGCCTCGAGCGGAGGACCGCTCTCAGCTGCTCATCGGTCAGGCATTGGCACCTGGCGGGCCGGATCGCTCCGGTTCGCTGGTTGCCGCGGCGTCAACGGGCCTGTCCCTCAGCCGCTCTCGATGAGCGCGTTGGGAAGACGATAGCCGCCCCGGGTTCCCCGGTCGCCAAGCATTCCCGGGAGAGGTCGGCGCTCCCCCGGCTCCTAGGCTCCTGACCGATGGCTGACACCTCACCCGACGTCGGCTCGCCGGACGCGGCGCTCGACCCGAACGCACTCGCCGAGCTCAAGGCCCGGCTCGGGCTCACCATCTCGGTCTGCCTGCCGGCCCGTGACGAAGAGGCCACGGTCGGGCACATCGTCGCCTCGGTCCGGCGCAACCTGATGGAGCGGGCTCCGCTCGTCGACGAGGTCGTGGTGATGGACGACGGGTCGACCGACGGCACCGCCGAGGCCGCGCACTGGGAGGGGGCCAAGGTGCACGCCGTCGCCGACGTGCTCCCGGCCCTGCCGAGCGGCAGCGGCAAGGGCAACGCGCTGTGGCTCTCGCTGTTCGTGACCGAGGGCGACATCGTCTGCTGGGTCGACGCCGATGTCCGGAACTTCCGCCCCCACTTCGTCACCGGTCTCGTGGCGCCCCTGTTGCGGCGGGCCGAGGTCGGCCTCGTCAAGGGCTACTACCGCCGGCCCCTCCACGGTGAGCCGAGTGGCGGTGGACGCGTCACGGAGCTGCTCGCCCGTCCGCTGCTCTCCACGTTGTTCCCGCACCTGACCGGGATCGTCCAACCGCTCGGCGGCGAGTACGCGGGACGCCGCGAGCTCCTCGAGGCCGTCCCGTTCGTGGAGGGCTGGGGCATCGAGATCGGGCTCCTCATCGATGTCGCCGAGCGCTCCGGGGTGGGATCGATCGCGCAGGCCGACCTCGGGGTCCGCGAGCACCGCAACCGACCGCTCGACCAGCTCGCACCGCAGGCGATGGAGGTGCTGCTCACCGGGTTGCGGCGAGCCGGCATCCCGTCCGAGCAGCTGGCCACGACGCTCGCCCGCTTCGACGACGACTACGACCCGGTGCTCGTGCCGGTCGAGGTGCGTGAGCGTCCACCGATGCTCGACATCCCCGAGTACCGCGCGCGGTTCGAGCGCGAAGCGACGGCCTGAGGCCCACGCCGCCCCGCTCAGGCGAGCGCGGCGCGACCTGCTTCGACGGCGGCTTCTTCGACGAGCAGCGCCGCGCGTGCGAACGCTTCGCCCGACTGCCAGACGCGGTCGACGAGTGCGTACCCGCGCGCCCCGAGCACGCTGAGCTCGTCACGCGCGTCCTCGGTGATCTGACCGGCGATCACCGCCCGGTGCACGATGCCGAGCTCCGCCGCCCAGGCGAGCACGCCCCCCACCACCTTGCCGTCGAAGCTCGCGGTGTCCGTCTTGCCCTCACCCGTCACGACGAGGTCGACGTCGTCGAACAGGTCCTCGAGCCCGGCCGCGTGGGCCACGATGTCGAACCCGGGCTCGAGCCGTGCACCGATCGCGGCGAGCCCGCCCGCCAGTCCCCCGGCTGCGCCCCCGCCCTCGAGGGCCGTCACATCGACCCCGGTGCGTTCCCGGTACACGTCGGCGACGCTCGCGAGCCGGCGCGTCAGCAGCTCGACCTGGGCCGCGCTCGCGCCCTTCTGCGGACCGAAGACGCGTGCCGCGTCGAGGAACGGCGTGTCCACGTCACACGCGACCGACACCTCCATGCCGCCGAGCGACCAGCCGAGTGCCTCGACCGCGGCGAGGCCACCGTCGGTGGTCGCCGATCCGCCGACGCCCACGAGGATCCGCTTGGCCCCTCCACGACGGACCGCGGCGATGAGCTCGCCGGTGCCCCGCGTCGACGCCCGCAGCGGATCCTTCCGGTGCACGAGCCCCAACCCGCTCGCCCGGGCCATCTCGACCACTCCGGTCCCGTCGGGCAACAGCCCGTACTCGGCGTCGACCGGGTCCCCGAGCGGTCCGGTCACCTGGACCGTCCGGCGGGAGCCGCCCCGCGCGGCGAGGAGTGCGTCGAGGGTCCCGTCCCCGCCGTCGGCCATCGGGATCTCGGAGACCGGATCGAAGCCCGCCGCCCGCAATCCCCGGGCGATCGCAGCCGCCGCCTCGGCGGCAGAGAGCGTCCCGCGAAACTTGTCCGGACACGCGATCGCGGAAGGCACCCGAATAGATTGGCCGCGATGGACGACCGCCTGCGCCTCGCGACCGCCATCCATCAGCCTCACGCCGGCGAGCGTCCCTGATGCTCGAACGCGTCCCGCTGCTCGAGAAGGACCTCGCGGACTACACCGACGTCGTCGGTGCGGAGAAGGTTGCGCACATCCGGGAGCTCGCCGAACCGCTGCAGGGTGCCCGGGTCCTCCACATCAACGCCACCGCATACGGCGGCGGCGTCGCGGAGCTGCTGGCCACCCACGTCCCGCTGCTGCGCAGCGTCGGGATCGACGCCGAATGGCACGTCATGCACGGCAGCGACGAGTTCTTCGCCATCACCAAGAACGTCCACAACGCCCTGCAAGGCGCCGACATCGAGTGGACCACGCGGATGCAACGCACGTACCTCGAGCGGGTGCTCGACAATGCACTCGCGCTCGAGGACGGCTGGGACTACGTCGTCGTGCACGACCCGCAGCCCGCCGCGCTGCTCAGCTTCCTCCGCGACAAGAAGATCGGACGCGCGTCGACCAAATGGATCTGGCGGTGTCACATCGACCTGACCGCGGCGAATCCCCAGGTCTGGGAGTTCTTCCGTCCGTTCGTCGAGCAGCACGACGCCTCCGTGTGGACCATGCCCGAGTTCGTCCCTGACTCGCTGCAGATGGCGCGCGTCGTGCATGCGCCGCCGTGCATCGATCCGCTCTCGGTGAAGAACCTCGAGCTCGCCCTCCCGTTCTGCACGGAGATCACGAAGCAGTACGGCATCGACCCGCACCGCCCGATCGTGTGTCAGATCAGCCGCTTCGACCCGTGGAAAGACCCGCTCGGTGTCGTCGACGCGTTCCGCATCGTGCGCGAGCAGATCCCCGACGCGCAGCTGGTGCTGGCGGGCTCGATGGCGACCGACGACCCCGAGGGCTTCCGAGTCTGGGAGGACATCGAGGCCGCCCGCGCCGGTGACCGCGACATCCACCTCCTGTCGAACCTGCACCAGGTCGGTGCCGTGCAGATCAACGCGTTCCAGCGCATGGCGAGCGTGATGGTGCAGAAGTCGCTGCGCGAGGGCTTCGGGCTCACCGTGAGCGAGGCGCTGTGGAAGGGCCGGCCGGTCGTGGGCGGGCGCGCCGGCGGGATCACGCTCCAGATCCGTGACGGCTTCGACGGCTACCTCGTGGACTCGGTCGAGGCCTGCGCGGCGCGCATCATCGACCTGCTGGCCGATCCAGTCGGATCCGACGCCATGGGCGTCCAGGGCCGTGAGCACGTCCGAGACAACTTCCTCTCCACCCGCGAGCTCACCGACTGGCTCGGCCTGTTCGGCGATCTGCGCGACGACCTCCCCCGGCCCGCGCCGAGGTCATGACCGTCATCGTCTCGAACCGGGGTCCCTACCGGTTCGTGGCTCGACCGGACGGCACCTTCGAGGCGAGGATCGGCGCAGGCGGCGTCGCGTCGTCCCTCGGGCCGCTCCTCACCTCGGGTGCCGCAGGCGGGGACGCCGCCTGGATCGCCGCGGCCGTGGACGACGACGATCGTGCCGCCGTGCGGGCCGGCGCGGCCGAGGCGCCCGGGATCGCGCTGACGCTGCTCGACATCGACCCGCGGGTCTACCGCCTGTTCTACGACGTCGTCTCGAACGGCACGCTCTGGTTCCTCCACCACGGACTCTTCGACCTTCCCCGGCGGCCGCAGTTCGACGGCCGATTCCGAGAGGCGTGGGACGCCTACGTACTCGTGAACCAGGCCTTCGCCGACGCCGCGGCCGCGGTCGCCGCACCCGACTCGATCGTGCTCGTGCAGGACTACCAGCTCGCGTTGGTGCCGGGAATGCTCCGGGACTGCCGCGCCGACCTGCGCGTCGCGCACTTCACGCACACCTCGTTCTGCGGCCCGAACTCCATCCGAGTGCTCCCGGCCGACGTCGCGGAGCAGATCTGTCGCTCGATGGCCGCAGTGCCCTGCGGCTTCCATTGCGGGCGCTGGGCGCGGGCCTACGCCGCGTCGGTGCGCGAGATCCTCGGACCGGACACCGCGGCACCGACCTTCGTCGCCTCCCTCGGCCCCGACAGTGAGGCCCTCGCGACGATCGCGGCCTCGGACGCGGTCGCCGCGGCGGCCACGGCGCTCACAGAGCTCGTCGGGGACCGATCGTTGCTCCTGCGCGTCGACCGCATCGAACCGTCGAAGAACATCGTGCGCGGGTTCGCCGTGTTCGACACCTTGCTCGACGAGCACGCCGAGTGGCGCGGGCGGGTCGTCTTCCTGGCCCGGCTCAACGCATCGCGCGAGACCATGGCGGAGTACCTCGCGTACCGCAACGAGGTCGAGCAGGCCGCGCGGCGCGTGAACGATCGCTGGGCGACCGCCGAGTGGCAGCCGGTCGTGCTCGACGCGCGCGACGATTTCCCGAGCACCGTTGCTGCGCTCCAACGGTACGACGTGCTCCTCGTGAACCCGATCAAGGACGGACTGAACCTCGTCGCCAAAGAGGGTCCGCTGCTGAACGAGCGCGACGGGGTCCTCTGCCTCTCGGCGGACGCGGGCGCCTGGGACGAGCTCGGCCCGGCCGCGTCGGAGATCCAGCCGTACGACATCGCCCAGGGCGCCGCCGCACTCCACGCCGCGCTCGGGCTGGATGCGCCGAGCCGTGCCGAGCGGGCCGGGCGCCTGCGGGCGCTCGCCGGCAGCCGCACGCCCCGCGACTGGCTCGACGACCAGCTCGCCGCCGCGGGCTCGGCCACCTAGGGCCGCGCGCCGGCGGCGCGGCGCGCTACGAGCCCTTGATGACGAGGCAGTCCGCGTTCTCGGAGCCGGCCGGCGGTGTCGCGGGGAACGCGGTGACGGTCGCCCCGGCACCGACGGCGGCGGCCAGCGTGGTCGCCTCGTCCTCGAAGCCGGCGAGGCAGGCGACGGTCGTGCCCGTCTGCAGCGGGGCGTTGCCGGTGCCGGCGATCGCGTAGCCCTTGCCGCGCAGCTCGTTCGCGAGGGTGGCCGCGGCCTGGCTCAATCCCGAGCCGTTCTCGACGAGGATGCGGACGTCGGCCGGCGCCCGCCCGCCCGACCCGGTGGTGGAGGTCGTGGACTCCGACCCGTTGGGCGGCGTCGGGGTCGCACTGCCGCCGCCACCACCGCCCTTGTCGATGACCTGGAGCAGGACGATCCCGATCACGACCGCGACGCCGACGAGGATCGCGCCGCGTGCGGCCGTCCGCAGGATCAGGTCGGTCGCGACGCGCCGGCGGGGCGGGAAGGCGAGCGCGGTCATCGCGAACCCGGATCGGCGCGACGACCTTCGAAGCGCGCTCGACGGCGAATGTCTCGGTAGCGGCGCAAGCGCTTCACGGTGAGGGGGTCATACGCGAGGGCGGCGGGCAGGTCCATGAGCTCGCCGAGACGTCGATAGTACCGGGTGCCGGACATGTCGAGCCGCGCGCGGATCTGCGCTTCCTTGGGGCCAGGGAGGCGCCACCAGGCTCGTTCGAAGTCGAGGATGGCGCGATCGCGCGCCGTGAATTCCATCGGGCGACGAGTATTGCCGCGCCCAACCCGAGAACCGGGGATATCGCGCCCAGGGCCTTGGTGGCGCTCGTTCTCGCAGCATCCGGACCCAGCCACCGGTGCCGCCACCGAGCCGGGTGTCGGACTCGAACCGACGACTTCCGCTTTACAAGAGCGGTGCTCTACCAGCTGAGCTAACCCGGCGCGCGCAACAGGCTACTGGTGCCGTCGTCGTGCGAGCTCGAAGCACGCGACCGCAGCCGCCGCCGACACGTTCAGCGAGTCGAGCTCGCCGTGCATCGGGATGTGCGCGAGCACGTCGCAACGATCCCGCGCGAGCCTCGACAGCCCGCTCCCCTCGGCGCCGAGCACGAGCACCACCGACGCGTCGGCAACCGGCAGGTCGTGGACCGACGTCGGGCCGTCACCGTCGAGGCCGACGCTCCACACACCGGCGCGCGATGCCTGCTCGAGCGCGGCGGGGATCCCGGCGACGAGCGCGATCGGCAGGTGCTCGACCGCTCCCGCCGCTGCCTTCACCGCGGCCGGGGTGAGGAGCGCACTGCGGTGGCGCGGGAGCAGCGCACCGGTCGCGCCGGCGACCTCGGCGGTGCGGAGGATCGCGCCGAGGTTCTGGGGATCGGTGACGCCGTCGACCGCGACCAGGAACGCCTGGTGGGTGCCGCACAACGCGCCGATCGACGCCGACGCGATCGGTGCCGCCAGGGCGACCACCCCCTGATGGGACTCGACGTGCGATTCGCGCGCGATCCGAGAGCCGTCGACGAAGCGCACCGACACCCCCGCGTGCCCCGCGAGCTCAACGATCTCCTCCAAGACCTCGCTGTGATCGCGATCGCGCGCCACGAAGAGGGTGCGGACGTGGCGCTTGCCGGCGACGAGCAGCTCGCGCACGGCCCGCCGGCCCGGCACGACGTCGCCGCCCAGACCCCCGCTCTTGGGAGCCCCGCCCGTGGCGTCGCTCGTCCTCGGGCCGCCACTCCTCGGGCCGGCACTCTTGGGGCCGCCACCCCTGGAGCCGCCCCGGGCGCCGCCCGCGGCGCCGCGTCGCCGACCGCTCACCCGCGATGCCAGATCGTGCGGCCGGCGCCGTCCTCGAGCGTGATGCCGAGGGCCGTCAGCTCGTCACGGATCCGGTCGGCGGTCGCGAAGTCGCGGGCGGCGCGCGCGGCGTCGCGCTCGGCAACCAGAGCGTCGATCCCGGCATCATCACCGGTGCCGGCCTCGACCGCGAGCCCGAGGGCCCCCGCGAGCTCTCGGACCGTGGCCGCCAGCGTCGCGGCGCGCGCTGCGTCGCCGGCATCGATCGCCTGGTTGGCCGCGCTCGCCGCCTCGAACACCGCGGCCATCGCCGCCGGGGTGCCGAAGTCGTCGTCCATCGCCTCCACGAACCGCGCCCGGAACGCCTCGTCGACCGGTGCGGCCGTGGGATCGATCCCGAGTCCGCCGACACGGCGCGCCAACGCGTCGAGGCGGGCTACGCCGCTCGCCGCGGTGGTGAGCTCTGCGTCGCCGAGCTCCATCGCCTTGCGGTAGTGGGTCTGCAACACGCTGAGGCGGAACGCACGAGCGCCATGGGCGTCGAGCGCCTCCGCGAGGGTGTGGAAGTTTCCGAGCGACTTCGACATCTTCTCGCCGCCGATCTCGACCATGCCCGAGTGGATCCAGTGGCGTGCGAAAGGGTGCCCGGCCGCTTCGGCCTGAGCGCGCTCGTTCTCGTTGTGCGGGAACACCAGGTCGTCCCCGGCGCCGTGCAGATCGAAACCGTCGCCGAGCAGGTCGAGCGACATCGCCGAGCACTCGATGTGCCAGCCGGGGCGCCCCGGACCCCAGGGCGAGTCCCACGTCGGCTCACCGGGCTTGGCCGCCTTCCAGAGCGCGAAGTCCATCGGGCTGCGCTTCTCGTCGTCGACCTCGACGCGGGCGCCGGCGGAGTCGAGAAGCTGGTCGACGCTCCGGTGCGGCAGCGCGCCGTACCCGGGGAACGAGACGACGTCGAAGTAGACGCCCTGGCCGTCGAGGACGTAGGCATGACCGCGCGCGATGAGCGCCTCGATCAGGTCGAGCATCCCGACGATGTAGTCGGTCGCGTGGGGCACTTCGTCGGGTCGGCGCACCTCGAGTCGATCGAGCTGCTTCCAGTACTCGGCCTCGAACTGCTCGGCGATCGAGGTCTCGGTGCCGCCGGCCTCCTGGGCGCGGGCGATGATCTTGTCCTCGACGTCGGTGACGTTGCTCACGAAGCGCACGTCGAGCCCCGACCACTCGAGGTAGCGGCGGATGACGTCATACACGACCGCGGTCCGGCCGTGGCCGACGTGGGGGACGTCGTACACGGTTGGCCCGCAGACGTAGACGGACACCTGCCCAGGGTCGCGATGGGTGAGCTCGACCTTCGCTCGCTCGAGCGTGTCGAAGATCCGGACCGTCATCGCCCTGCTCTCATCCGGGCAAGGCTACGACAGCACTGGTCACGAACCGTCGCTGAATTCCGCGGCCTGCAGCAGCGCGACCGCCCACGCGGCGATTCCCTCACCGCGTCCGACCGCGCCCACGCCCTCGGTGTGCTTGGGCTTCACCGACACGACGCCGTCGACGGCGGCCGAGAGCAGCGCGCTCATGTCGGCGACGTGCGGTGCGAGCCGGGGTTGCTCGGCCGCCACGACGACATCGACGTTGGTCACGTGCCAGGCGGCAGCGTGCACGCTCGCGGCGACGTCGCGGAGCAGCACGATCGACGAGACCCCTCGATACTGCTCGTCGGAGGCCGGGAACAGCGTGCCCAAGTCGGGCAGGCCGGCGGCGCCGAGCAGCGCGTCGGCGACCGCGTGCGCGACCACATCTGCGTCGGAGTGCCCTGCGAGCCCGGGGCTGTCAGGGATCGTGACGCCACCCAGCACGAGCGGACCTTCGCCCCCGAACGCGTGCACGTCGAACCCGAGGCCGACACGGAGGCTCATCGAGGGGCTCCGCGCTCGAGCGCGGCCGCCAGCAGCGCCTCGACGACGGCGATGTCGGCAACGTTCGTGACCTTGAGGTTGCGGGGGTCGCCGGCGACGACGACCACGGTCCCTCCTGCGGCTTCGATCAGCGCCGCGTCGTCGGTGGCGTCGTCGCCGGACTCGTGGCTCGCGCGCAGTGCGGTGGCGCGGAACGCCTGCGGCGTCTGCACGGCGACCACACCTGCCCGATCCACGGTCGCCACGACGCGATCACCCTCGACGCGCTTGAGCGTGTCGGCCACGGGGAGCGCAGGAACCGCGGCGTCCGCGCCGGAGCGGACCGTGTCGATCACGAGCTCGAACAGCTCGGGAGTCGCCAGCGGCCGAGCCGCGTCGTGGACGACGACGATCTCGGCACCGTCGTCGACCGCGCCGAGCCCGGCGCGGACCGATGCCGACCGCGTGTCGCCACCAGCGACGGCCGCCGCAACCGGCGGACCGTCCCAGACTCGGCCTTCGGGGAGCACGACGACCACCTCGTCGCACGCAGCACCGGCTGCGGCGACGGCGCGGTCGACCAGGCGCGAGTCACCCGCGGTCAGGAACTGCTTGGGGGCGCCGAACCGCTCACCCCGACCACCGGCCACGACGATCGCCGCGATGCGGACCGTGCCCGAGCGCCCCATCGCGGCGGCGCCGTTACTTCTTCTTCGCCGCGGCCTTGGCCGGCTTGGCTGCGGCTGCAGCCTTCTTCGCCGGTGCCTTCTTGGCCGGGGACTTCTTCGCCGTCGACTTCTTCGCCGCGGACTTCTTCGCCGCGGACTTCTTCGCCGGCTTCTTCACGACGGGCTCGTCGGTACCCGCGAGCACCTCGTCGAGGCGCAGCTCGGCGGTCTCCTCGTCGACGTTCAGCGCGAAGGTGAGCTCCGAGACGAGAATCTGCCGGGCGCGGGCCAGCATGCGCTTCTCGCCGGCGGACAGGCCCTTGTCGGCCTCACGCAGCGACAGGTTCCGCACGACCTCGGCGACCTGGTAGATGTCGCCGCTCTTCAGCTTCTCGACGTGGTTCTTGAAACGACGCGACCAGTTGGTGGGCATCCGCGCCTCCTTCTTGCGAAGGACGGCGAACACCTCCTCGACCTCTTCGTCGTTGATGACGTCGCGCAGGCCGATCTCCTCGGCCTTGTCGACCGGGATCGAGACCTTGAGATCGCCGTAGGTGATGCGGAGGACGAAGTAGTCGGTCTTCTTCTCCTCGAAGACCCGCTTCTCCTTGCCCTCGATGATCGCCGCACCATGGTGCGGATAGACGACCTTGTCACCGACGGCGAACGGCATGGCAGACCTCACGACGAGCAGAGCGAACGAATTCCCGGAGGGGGAAGGGGAGAGGTCACAGGATACCAGACGGCCTCCGAATCCCCCGCCTCTGCATCCGAGGTCGACGACGGGGCCTTCAGTATCCTCGCAGCGCCGTCGGGCCGCGGAACGGGAGGTGTGACGCGTGAACGCCTCGGCTCGACGTCTGGTCGCCCGCACGCTCACGATCGCGGGCGCGCTGCTGCTCGTCGCCACGAGCGTCGTCGGGTGGGCCGATCGCACGATCTTCGACGCCGACGCCTTCGGAGCCCGCGCGCGCACCGCACTGGAGGATCCGGCGGTGCGTACCGTCGTCGCGCGCACCCTCGTGCGCTCGGTGGTCGAGAACGCCAAGCCCGACCTGATCGCCGCGCGCCCGCTGCTCGAATCGGCGGCCGAGACGGTCGTGGCGACGCCGACGTTCGCGAACCTCTTCGAGGGCGCGGCACGCGCCACCGGGCGCCTGCTGGTCGAGGAACCGACCGGCAACGTCGTCGTGCGCTCCAACCAGGCGCTCCTGCTGCTCATCGACACGATCCGCGAGTACACGCCCAGCGTCGCTGAGCAGATCCCCGACTCGATCGATGCCGCGCTCCTCCGCGGTCCGCGGCGTCTCCGACGAGCTCCGGTTCTGGCGCTTCGGGAGCACCGTGCAGGAGCTGGCGTGGATCTTCCCGCTCCTGGCCCTGCTCTCGTGGGCGTTCGCCATCGGCATCGCCGCCGACCGCCGCCGCACCGTCGAGGGCATCGGTCTGGCGACCGCGGGCGGCGGGCTCCTCGTGCTGGTCGGCCTCCGGGTCGGGGGCGCGCTCGTCGTCGGCGCGATCGACGACTCGACCACCCGCGACGCGGGTCGTGCCGTCTGGGACACCTACACCGAGGGCTTGCGGACCCTCGGCTGGTTCGGGATCGGCATCGGCCTGCTGGTCACCGCCGCCGCGCTCGCCGCGCGGCCCGAGCCGAGCCGGCTGGATCCCGCGCACCTCCGGGCGCGGATCGGTGGCGTCCTCCGGGCGAACCCCTCGAACCGCTGGGGCTGGGGCGCTCGGATCCTGCTCGCCGGCGGGCTCGGGATCTTCATGATCGCCTCACCACTCCGGTTCGCCGAGCTCGCGCTGGTGCGTCCTCGGCGTCGCGTTGGTGTACTTCGCGCTCGTCGCCGCCTTCGAGCTGCTCGCCCGGCCCGACGCGGACGCGGCGCTGCCCGGTGCACCGCCGACGCACCCTCGTCGTCGCGGTGGTGCTCGGGATCGCACTCGCCGTCGGCACGACCCTCGTGCTGATCAAGGACTCCCCCGAGCCCCGAGCGATCTCGATCGGCTGCAACGGTCGCGTCGACCTCTGCGCTCGGCGGCTCGATCAGGTCGTGTTCCCGACGTCGCACAACGCGAACGCTGCGGCCGACGACGGCTACCTCGGTGCGAACCAGACGCACGGGATCGCCTCGCAGCTCGCGCAGGGGATCCGCGGCCTCCAGCTCGATGCGTTCGTCGGCACGCCTCGCGGCGGGCGCGTCTACACCGACTTCACCGACGTCAACGTCGAGTCGCTGACCGCGAGCGTGGGGCCCGACCTCGTCGAACGGGCCGAGCAGGCGCGGGCCATCATCGGCCCGCCGCCGGACGCGTCGCGCCAGCACCTGTACCTGTGCCATGGCTTCTGCGAGATCGGGTCGACACGCGCGTCGGAGGCGTTCGCGACGATCGCGTCGTTCCTCGCCCGGCACCCGAACGAGGTGCTCTTCGTGATCTTCGAGGACTATGCGCCCGTCGACCTGCTGGAGCACGAGCTGGTGCGCGCCGGGCTGGGCGACCAGCGCTACCCCCTCGACCCCGATCGGCCGCTCCCGACCCTGCGGGAGATGATCCGCTCCGACCGTCGGCTCGTCACCGTGCTCGAGAACCAGGACGGCGGACCCGCGATGCCCAATGGCTACACCGACGGCATCGTCCAGGAGACGCCCTACTCGTTCCGGAACCCGGCCGCGCTCGCCGCACGGGACTCCTGCCGACCCGAGCGCGGGCTCGCCACCGCCCCGATCTTCCTGCTGAACCACTGGGTCACCCCCGCCTCGCGATCGGGCTCGATCCGGGTCAACCAGTTCGCGTTCCTCGACGACCGAGCGCGACGCTGTCAGGAGGAACGGGGCCTGCTGCCCAACCTGGTCGCCATCGACTTCGTCGAGGAAGGCGATCTCTACGCTGTGGTCGACCAGCTCGACGAGGAGGCACGCCGGTGAACGTCCTCATAGGTACCGACGGATCCGACGACGCGGTCGAGGCGGCCCGCCGGGCGCTCTCGGTGCTGGGCGCCGCCACGACCGTGACGCTCGTGTGCGTCGTCGAGCCGCCGGCGATCGCGGCCGCGGGCATGGAGTCCGGGATGGCCGGCGGTATCGCGACCCCGGACGAGATCGACTCCGCGTGGGCGGCGATCAAGGCGGAAGCCGCCGCCGCACTCGACCGAACCGAGGCGGCGGTCACGACCGTGGCCCCGAAGGGCGCGGTGGTCGAGCAAGTGCTCGAGGAGGGCGCGCCCGGCCCGGCGCTCTGTCGCCTCGCCGAGGCTCGCGCCATCGACGTCGTCGTCGTGGGCTCACGGGGCCGCGGCGCGATCCGACGCGCCCTGCTGGGCTCGGTGAGCACGCACGTCGCGAACAACGCGCCGTGCCCGGTGCTGGTCGTGCGAGCCGGTACGGACGGGTAGGTCGACCGACCGCCGGATCGCTCCACGGGCGACCGCACTACGCTGCGCCGCCGGGGGTGTCACGACGTGGCCGAACGCCGGTTGCTCGACAGTACGGATCTCTTCGCGGCGCTGCCGCCCGACGTGCTCGCCGCGCTCCGTGACGAGACGACGGTCAGGGAGATCGCCCGCAACGAGGTGCTGTTCGAGCAGGGCGACGCCTCGTCGAGCCTCTACGTGGTGAGCAGCGGGCGGATCGCGATCGCGACGCAGTCGGGCGACGGGCGCGAGTCGGTGATCGCGGTGCTCGAGGAGGGCGGCCTGTTCGGCGAGCTGCCGCTGTTCGACGACGAGCCCCGGGTCGCCGACGTCCGGGCGCTGGTCGACTCGACGGTGCTCGAGCTCGCGTACGAGCCGGTCCGCCGAGTCCTGCGCGAGCGGCCCGAGCTGCTGTGGATCCTCGTGCGGCTCCTCGTGACGCGGCTGCGCGCCACCGACGAAGCGCTCGCCGATGCCGTGTTCCTCGACGTCCCGGCGCGCACCGCGAAGCGGTTGCTCGAGCTCGCCGGCGACGACGACTCGTTCACCCTGCCGCTCACCCAGGAAGAGCTGGCCGCGATGGTCGGCGCCTCGCGGGAGCGCGTGAACAAGGCGATCTCGACGTTCATCCGCCTCGACTGGCTCGAGCTCGAGGGTCGGAACCACTACCGGATCCTCGATCGCCAGTCCCTCGAGGAGCGCGGCGACGCTCTAGGGCTCGACCCCGGTGTTCTTGGCACGCCAGAAGGCTCAGAGCGGCAGGGCGCGGGCCGTGGCGGCAGCGTCGATCAGGCCGCGAGGCTCCGCGACCTCGAGCACCTCGGCGACGAGTGCCCGAGCCCGGTCGGCGTCGCCCGCGCCGTCGCGAGCGAGCAGCGCCCTCGCGAGGTCGACGCGACCGTGCGCAGCCAGACGGTGCAGGCCGCGCTCGTCGGACAGCAGGATCGCCCGCTCGGAGGCGCTCACCGAGTCGGCATGCCTCCCTTCCGCGAAGGCGACGCGCCGCGACCAGATGGTCACCGAAGCCGAGCAGCGCCGTGTCGCCGCCGAGCATGCACCCGGCGTAGCGCGCGACCTCGTCGCGCATGCGAGCGGCCACCGTCGCGTCGCCGCCATTGGCCAGGTACGTGCCCTCGGCGAAGAGCACCCACGGGACGAGCACCTGCGGCAGCCCCGGACGCAGGTCGCGGGTGAAGTCGGCGAGCCACGCACCGGCTTCGTCGACCGCGCCCGTCTGGGCGAGCACGACGACCGGAAGGCACGTGATCGCACCGAGGAGCGTCTCCCCGGTCCGCTCGGCCCACGTCATGGCCTCGTCACCACGACCGCGCTCGAGCTCGAGGTAGACCATCTGACCGCGGTAGATCGCATCGTTCGTGTCACCGAGCGCCTTCCCGAGCTCGGCGGCCCGCTCGAAGCCGCGCTGCGCCTCGTCGAGGCGTCCCTCGGCCATCGCTCGTGAGGCGGCGAACACCGTCGGTGCCCACCCGGTCAACGCGGTCGGGATCGCGCCGGCACGGGCGAACTCCTCACCCGCCGCGTCGAGGTCCCCGGCCTCCACGAGCCCCTGGCCGAGCAGATAGCGCGTCGACCACTCCCAGTCCGGGCGGTGCCTGGACGTCGTGCGTGCGACTGCCTCGGACGCCACGCGCACGAGCTCCTGAGGCCGGCCGCGCGAGCGGAGCGCCCAGGTCCAGCCGGAGTACGCCAGAAACATCGCGTCGTCGGCGCCGGCCTCGACCGCGAACCGCGTGCGCCTCCTGGGCCAGCTCGAGCGCCTCGTCGCCGGGGACCAGGATGCACGCGTTCGCCAGCGCGGCGGTCACCGCGGCGCGGGTCTCCAGGTCGTCCTCAGCGAGGCCCGCGAGGCCCTCGCGCATCAGCTCGACCGCGACGGGGTCCTGGGGCGCGGCCCAATGCCCGAGATTGCCCATGTACGCGACCCCAGCTCGACCGACCAGCCGAGCGTCACCGAGTCGGCGCGCGAGCTCGGCGGCCGCGAGGGCGTCGCGACGCCCACCATCCTGGTCGCCGGCCTCATGACGCGCGAAGCCGCGGTCGATCAACAGCTGCGCGCGCGTCGACGCGTCGAGATCGCCCGCCTCGAGCGCCTCGAGCGCGAGGTCGTAGTACCGGACGGATTCGTCGTACGCGAGCCCGGTCCGGGCTTCGCGTGCGGCGCGACACGCGTGCACGACCGCTCGGTCGGCAACGCCCGTCGCCGCGGCTTCCGAGAAGTGATGCGCCAGCTCGGCGGCAGTGCCACCGCCGCCCCGTTCGAGCGCCTCACCGATGTCACGGTGCAACCGCACCCGACGCGTCGTGCTCAGCTCCTCGAGCAAGGTCGAGCGAACGAGCGCGTGCGAGAACGTCATGCGACCGGGTGCATCGCCCACCTCGTCGACGAGACTCGCCGCGATCGCCGACTCGATGTGCACCAGCACCGTGTCCTCGGGCGCACCGACGACCTCGGCGACGAGCTGCAGCGGGAACTCACGACCCACCACCGCCGCGGTTCGCAACGTCGCGTTGGCGTCGTCGCTGAGGCGCGAGAGTCGCCGTCCGACGACGTCACGGACGCCTTCGGGAATGCCGACTTCCTCGACGTTGCCGACGGTGCCCTGCCAGACTCCGTCGACCTGCACGAGCACCCCGGTCTCGACCAGGTGCCGCAGCACCTCGCCGAGGAAAAACGGGTTCCCTTCCGTCTCCCGGACGAGCGCCTGGGCGAACTCGAGACCCGTCTCGTCGAGATCGCTGCCCCCGGTCGCGGTCAGGAGGGCGCGCACGCCCGACTCGTCGATGCCGCGCAGCGAGTACCGCTCGACGTGCGGTTCACGACGGAGGTCGCCCAGCAGCGCGGCGAGCGGGTGGGAACGGTCGACGTCGGTGTCGCGGTAGGTGACGACCACCAGCATCGGCGTCTGCGGTGACAGGCGGCGGATGAGGTGGCGGAGCAGGGCGAGACTCGACGCGTCGGCCCAGTGGGCGTCGTCGACGACCACCAGCAAGGGCGCGTCGATCGCGAGTGCCTCCAACAGGTCCATCGCGGCATCGAACAGGGCGAGCTGCTCCGTCTCGGGATCGAGGGCCCGCGGCTCCTCGACGCCGTCGATCCTCCGCCGCAGCTCGGGCACCAGGCGCGTCACCTCACCACCGTGGCGTTCGACGTGAGCGGTCAGCACCTCGATCGGGGCATGCGTCACCGCATGCCGCAGAATCTCGATCCAGGGCGCGAACGGTGCCGAGATGCTCTCGTCGCACCGGCCCGCGAGCACCCAGGCGCCGTCGTGGTGCGCGGTACGCGCCAGCTCGGCGGTCAGCCGCGTCTTGCCGACACCGGGCTCGCCACTGACGAGCGCCGTCGCGTGACCGTCCGATGCGGCAGACTTCCACTGCACCCGCAACGCCTCGCGCTCCGCGTCGCGGCCGGAGAACGGCAGCTCGCGTGCGACGGGGAGGAGCGCGGCGGGCAACGGTGCGCGATCACCCGCGGCCGGCTCCCACGGGACCTCGTACACCGTCACCGGCTCGGGCAGGCCCTTGAGCTCGAGCTCGCCGACCAGACGGAACGACAGCTCGGTCCGCCCCCGGGCGAGGCCCCGCACCAGGTCGTCGACGAGGATCTGGCCGCCCTCGGCTCGGTCGCACAGCCGCGCCGCGGTGACGACGGGGGTGCCGTGGCAATCGCCCTCCTCCCAGCTCACGTCACCGGCACTCACGCCGACCCGGACCGCGAGTCGGCGGGCGTCGTCGGCGCCGCGGTTGGCGCGCTCGATCGCCCGTTGGATCGCGGCACCGGCGGCGACTGCGTCGGCGGTCGCGGTGAACGAGGCCATGAGCCCGTCGCCCAGCCCCTTGACCACTGTGCCCGACTGCTCCGAGACCGCACCGGCGAGCAGCTGGTCGTGCGTCCTTCGCAGCTGGTCGGCGATGACGTCGCCGAGGCGTGCCCGCAGATCGGTGGAGCCGACGAGATCCGTGAAGAGGATCGTCGCCGTCCCCGAGGTCACGCCGGTTCCGCCTTCACCTCCGTCCGCCACGAGCGTGAGGCTAGGGCCGGGAACCCGCGCGCGCCCGGCCGGTCACGCCGAGCCGAGCCAGGCAAGGGTGCGGCGCCAGGCGTCCGCGGCTTCGTCGGGGCGGTGGGCGGGCCGCTCGGGCGCGTGCACGAAGCCGTGCTCCGCGCCCGGATACACGACGATCTCGCAGTCGGGGCGGTCCCGCCAGGCCGCCCGCAGGGCCTCGATGTCGGCGGCCGGGGTGAACGGGTCGACGTCGCCGAAGATCGCGAGGGTGGGGCACACGTCGGCCGCGCTGGCGAGGGGCGCGTCGAACCGCTCGCCCCGCCACGCGTCGGGGATCCGGACCATCCCGTAGAACGCCACCGCGCGCGCGAAGCGCCCTGATGCCGCGGCCTTGAGCGTCTGCATGCCGCCCATGCAGAAACCGAGGACGTGCGCAGTCGTCGTGCCGTCGTGCTCGGTGAGGAAGTCGGCCGCGGCGACGAGGTCGCCGATCTGCACGGCGTCGTCGAGTGACGCGAGCGTCCCGAGCCGGACCGACGGATCGGTCGCCCCGACGACGTCGGCGGGAGCCCGCGCGAACGGCTCGGGTGACGCGACCGCGAAGCCGTGGGTCGCCATCCGGCGGCACAGGTCGTCGAAGAGCGGCCGGATCCCCATGACGTCGGGATGGACGACCACGCCCGCGCTCGGCGCACCATCGGCCGGTGTCGCGTGGATGATCTCCACGCTCGCCCCGTCGATCCCGGTGATCGTCTCGCGCACGACGGTCGCTCCGTGCGCGACCCTCGGTCAGCTCGCTCACGTGATCGACCGGGATCAGGTGTAGCGGTCGAGGATGCTGGACTCGGCGATGCGGGCCAGGCCGTCCTTGATCGCTCGCGCCCGGGCATCGCCGACCCCCTCGACCTGCACCAGGTCGGTCTCGCTGGCCCGCATGATCTTCTGCAGGTCGTGGAAGCGCTCCACGACGTGATCGGAGACGACATCCGGCAGGCGCGGGATCTTGTGCAGCAAGCGGAAGCCACGGGGTTGCGCGGCTGCCTCGAGCCCGAGCGCGGTTGGCAGGCCGAGCACACCGAGCACGAGCTCGTGGTCGAGCAGGGCGTCGTCGTCGAGGCGCGCGAGCCGCTCCATCACGTGCACGAGCTCGGCCTCGTGGGTCGCGACCGAGTAGTCCTTCGCGACCAGGCGGCGATCGGCCTCGACGCCGCCCATCAGCTCGTCGAGCTGCAACAGCACGAGCCGACCGTCGACCCCGAGCTCGATCACGTAGCCCTCGATCTCCTCGGAGATCCGCCGCACCATCTCGGCCCGTTGCAGGACGGTCGCGACGTCGCGCAGCGTCACCAGATCCTCGATCTCGAGCGCGGAGAGCGACGCGCTCACGGCATCGAGCCGGTTCTTGTACCGCTGGAGGATCTGCAGGGCCTGATCGGCCCGTGCGAGCACGCGCGGCGTGGGCTCGATCGCTCGCTTCAGCGTGCGCACGTGGATCGCGACCTCGGACCGATCCTCGGAGACCGTGACCACGGGGACGGCGATCTGGCGCGCGACCCGCTCCGCGGTGCGGTGGCGGGTCCCGGTCTCGGAGGTCGGGATGTTGGGGTCGGGCACCAGGTGCACGTTCGCCCGCACGATGCGGCTGCAGTCCGCCGTCAGGATGATCGCGCCGTCCATCTTCGCCAGCTCCGAGAGGCGCGGCGGCGTGAACTCCGCGTCGAGCAGGAAGCCGCCCGAGCACACCGACAGCACCTCGGGCCCGGCGCCGACGACGATCAGCGCGCCCATGCGAGCCTGGATGATCCGTTCCATCCCCTCGCGGAGGGGCGTGCCCGGCGCGACGAGGCGGAGGGCCGCGAGGAGCGCTTGAGATCGAGGCGGTGCGGGCACTGACTGGCCTTCTCGGTCGCCCTGCTCGGACTGCTCGGACTGCTCGGACTGCTCGGACTGCTCGGACTGCTCGGGTGGGTGTCCCCCGACGATACCGCCTGGGCGGCGGATCGCCTCAGGCCGCGCGCGCCGATCGCGCCCGGAACGCGAGGTCGAGCGCATCCGCGAGCGTCGCGACCGACCGGACCCGGACCCCCGCGGTCGCGGGCAGGGAGGGCGGGCCGATGGCGCACGTGAACCCGAGCCGCGCGGCCTCGGCGAGGCGGCGCGCCGCCTGCGGCACCTGCCGCAGCTCGCCGCCGAGGCCGATCTCACCGAGCACGACCGTGTCGGGCGGCACCACGGCATCCATCAGCGCGCCGGCGACGGCCAGCGCGACCGCGAGGTCGACTCCCGGCTCGGACACCCGCACGCCACCCGCGACGCTCGCGAAGACCTCCGCATCGGAGACCTGCACCCCGGCCCGCTGCTGGAGCACGGCAAGCAGCAGCGCGAGGCGCGCCGAGTCGACCCCGGTCGCCGAGCGGCGGGGCATCGGGGCGGCGCTCGGCGCAACCAGGGCCTGGACCTCCACGAGGAGCGGTCGACTGCCTTCGACGACCGGTGCGACGACCGAGCCCGGTACGTCGAGCCGTCGGTCCGCGAGGAAGAGCGCCGAGGCGTCGGGCACGTCGGCCAGGCCGTCGCCGCGCATCTCGAGCAGCCCGAGCTCGGTCGTGGCGCCGAAGCGGTGCTTGAGCGCGTGCAGGAATCGCAGCGTGTGATGACGATCGCCGTCGAAGGACAGCACCGTGTCGACGACGTGCTCCAGGACCCGCGGCCCCGCGAGCGTGCCCTCCTTGGTGACGTGGCCCACGAGGATCGTGGGGATGCCGCGCTCCTTCGCCAACCGCACGAGTGCGTGGGCGCAGTCGCGCACCTGCGTGACCGAACCCGGCGCCGCGGTGAGGTCGGGGTCGGAGATCGCCTGGATCGAGTCGACTGCGAGCACCTCCGGAGCGACCGCGTCGACGTGCGCGCGCACACGCTCGAGCGACGTGTCGTCGGCGAGGAGGAGCGACGGTGCCAGTGCGCCGACGCGCTCCGCACGCATGCGCACCTGCTCCGGGGACTCCTCGGCGCCGATCAGCAGGCACCGGGTGCCGGCGGCGGCCATGCGGCCGAGCGCCTGGAGCAGCAGCGTGCTCTTCCCCATGCCCGGCTCGCCGACCAGCAAGGTGACCGAGCCGGGGACGAGCCCGCCGCCGAGCACCCGGTCGAGCTCGCCGACGCCGGTCGCCCGCCGATCGGCGGCTCCTGCACCGACATCGGGGATGGGCACCGGTCCCGCGCCCGGGGCGGCGAGGGATGCTGCACCCCGGGCGCGGGAGACGGTCGCTTCGGTGAGCGAGCCCCACGTGCCGCACTCGGGGCAGCGCCCGAGCCACCGAGGTGACTCGGCGCAGCACTCACCACATCGATGGACCGATCGCGTCTTCACCCGAGCACCGTCGCACGGGGGTGTGACAGCTACGTCCGACCCGGAGCCGGGCCGGTACCGTCCCCGGATGCCTTCGGATGGTGGTCCGCTCGATGCCGAGCTGGTGGTCGGGTTCGACCTCGACATGACGCTCGTCGACTCGCGCCCCGGCGTCGTGGCGACGCTCGAGGAGCTGTGCCGCGAGCTCGACGCGTTCATCGACGCGCAGGTCGTGGTGAGCCGGCTCGGGCCGACGCTGGAGGACGAGCTCGCGGAGTGGCTCCCCGCGGACGAGGTGCTGCCGGCAGCGGATCGCTACCGGGAGCTCTATGTCGAGCTGGGGGTCCCGGGCACCGAGCTGCTCCCGGGCGCCGCGGACGCGGTGGCCGCGGTGCACGAGTCAGGCGGTCGCACCCTCGTCGTGACCGCGAAGTACGAGCCGAGCGCCCACCTCTGCCTCGCGCACGTCGGGCTCGAAGTCGGCCACGTGTTCGGCTGGCGCCACGGCCCTGGCAAGGGCGAGACCCTGGCCGAACAGGGCGCGATCGTCTACGTCGGCGACACACCATCGGACATGATCGGCGCCCGCGTCGCGGACACGTTCGCGATCGGCGTGACGAGCGGACCACATGCCGCCGACGAGCTCACCGCCGCGGGCGCCGACGTGGTGCTCGACTCGCTCGTCGAGTTCAGACCATGGCTGGGGCGCTGGGGGCTGGGGCGCTGGGCTTCGTCGCGGTGACGTAGCGGACCGGCGGGAACAGCCGCCAGACCCGCCGCGAACGCGCCACCTGCGCCCACCCGAGGTCGCGGAGCACCCGCACGTAGCCGCGAGTCCCCTGCAGGTCGACGATCACCAGCCGACCGCCGGGTCGGAGCACCCGGGCGATCTCCCGCACCGCGGCGGCGGGGCCGTGCGCGCCGCCGAAGTTGTGCAGGACCATGCTCGACACCACGGCGTCGAAGGACCCGTCGACGTAGGGCAGCCGATGCCCGTCCCCGGTCACGACCTCGACCACGTCCCGCACCCGTTCGATGACCGCGTTGTCGAGTGGCGCGCTCGGCTCGTTGCGCGACTGGTCCTGCGCACTCCAGAGGTCGACCCCGACCGCGAGCCCGTCGGTGATCGAGCGCGCGGCTTCGACGAGCAGCAGGCCGCGGCCACACCCGAAGTCCAACACGTAGTCGTCGCCCTGGAGGTCGGCGAGGCGGACGATGCGGACGCGCTCGCGGAGCTTCCCACTCCGGCTCGACGCCACCATGAGCAGCGCGGTGATCGCGACCGGGATGCCGAGCACGATCCCGACGATCATCACCGCAACCACGTTGACGAGCGCGCCGACGAGCATGACCGCGAACGCACCGAGCGCGACGTACGAGAGCGTGGCGACGACCCCAGGTGCGTCGATCCCGTAGTCGCCGGTGGCCCCGAAGTCGGGACGGGTCGCGTCGCGCCCATCGAGCACCGACGCCGCTGCGAGCTCCGGGTCCGCGTCCGGCGTGGCGGCCGCGGGTTCGTCTGGCTCCGGCTCCGGATCCGCGTCAAGGTCTGCGTCCGCGTCCGGGGTGGCGGCGGCGGGTGCGTCGGGCTCCGGGTCGGAGCTCCGGGTCCGGGTCTGGGTCCGCGTCGGCGTCCGATGTGGCGGCGGCCGGCGCGTCAGGCTCCGGGTCCGGGTCGGAGTCCGGGTCCGCGTCGGCGTCCTGCGTGGTGGCGGGTGCGTCCGGCTCCTGGTCCGGGTCCGGGTCCAGGTCGGACGCTCGCTCGTCGGGCGCAGCCTCCGCCCCGGGTGCCGGCTCCAGCGGTGCGAGCGGTCCGTCCACCTCGACCGCGCTCCAGAGATCCTCGGGGATCGAGAGGTCGAGCTCCCCGAGCCCGTCGGCCTCACCCTCGTCGCGCACCGGATCAGGGTCGAGCGGTTCCGGGACGATGCCCGGGGTCGGGTGGGGCGTTCCTTCCACGGGGAGGAGTCTGCCCGCCTGGACCCGCCGGCGGTCGTACTCGGCGCGGAGGTGGCGCGGTGGGTGCCGCGCCACCGGCCGTCGACGCGCCGCGCCTCGACGGGGCCTGGCCCGCGGCGGCGCGCGTGGCCCGAGTCGGTGCCGGAGAACGGCCGTTCCCACGGCCGCGGCTGCGCCCGCGGCGTCGGCGCCGACGCCCACCGCGGCTCCAGACGATGACCGCCAGGAGCCCGAAGCCGACCGCGGCCGCGAGGAAGACGATCCGTCCGGTGTTCATCACGCTCGAGGACGCGTCGACCGTCGCCGCGGTCGAACCTTCCTTCGGGGTGAACGCGACTGCCTGCTGGCCGGGAAGCTTGACCACGACCCGCAGCCCGAACGACGACTGCACCTGGGCGAGCAGCTGCTGGTCGATGACGTTGACGTCGACTCCGAGGGCAGCCAGCTTGGCGACGAGCTCCTGGTCGTCGGCAATGCCACTGCCGGCCGCACCCACATCGATCTTGCCGCTCACGCCGTACTCCGTCGAGAAGATCCCGTCATCGCGCGTCGCGGTGAGCGACGGTAGCGGCCCGATCTTGCCGTTGAGCCCCGAGATGATCGGTGCGACGTCGTCGACCGACGCGAACGGATGCGTGAGCACGATCGTCGCCGACCCGTCCTTCGCCTTCGCCCAAGACCCGACGGTCCACCCCGAGTCCGCGAGGTCCGAGAGCCGCACCGCCGTCTCGAGCGGCGCGCCCCCCGATTCCGCCGCCTTCACGGCCTCCGCATCCGCGACCACCCGCACCCGGACGACCCCCGAACCGTTCTCCCGGACGACGACGGTCACCGTCGTGTCGACCTTGCACCCTGCCAGCAGCAGCGCAAGCGCAACCACGGCAACGAAGGAACGTCGGATCAACGGCCGAGCTCGGGCGTTCGGGCGGCGGTCGCGGGAGCGGAGACGACGAGGGTTACGGACCCTCGGACGAGCCCGCGACCTCCACGGGAGGAGGCTCGACCGCAGGCGGCTCCACCCCTTCGACGGCCCGGAAGATCAGGTCGTCACCATCGGGGTCGGCGTCCACGACGACCGTCTCGCCGGCGTGGAACTCCTTCCAGAGGATCTTCTCCGAGAGGGGGTCCTCGATGAGGCGTTGGATCGCGCGTCGCAGCGGTCGCGCTCCGAGCGTGGGGTCATAGCCGCGCTTGGCGAGCAGGAGCTTCGCCGCGTGGGTGAGCTCCAGGACGATGCCCTGGCCCTCGAGCTGCCCGGTCACCCGCTTGATCATCAGGTCGACGATCGCCGTGACCTCTTCCTCGGTCAGCTCGGCGAACACGATCACGTCGTCGATGCGGTTCAGGAACTCGGGACGGAAGTGCCGCTTGAGCTCCTCCATCACCTTCTCCTTCATCTTCTCGTACGTGACCGCGGAGTCGGCCTTGCCGAAGCCGACGGCCGTCTTGCGCAGGTCGGCCGTGCCGAGGTTCGACGTCATGATGATCACGGTGTTCTTGAAGTCGACGGTGCGACCCTGGGCGTCGGTCAGCCGCCCGTCCTCCAGGATCTGGAGGAGGGTGTTGAAGACGTCGGGATGGGCCTTCTCGATCTCGTCGAACAGCACGACGGAGAACGGCTTGCGACGCACGGCCTCGGTGAGCTGGCCGCCTTCGTCGTACCCGACGTAGCCGGGAGGCGAACCGACGAGCCGCGACACCGTGTGCTTCTCCATGTACTCGGACATGTCGAGCTGGATCAGCGCGCCCTCGTCGCCGAAGAGGAACTCGGCGAGCGTCTTGGCGGTCTCGGTCTTCCCGACGCCGGAGGGGCCGAGGAAGATGAACGAGCCGGACGGACGCTTCGGGTCCTTCAGACCCGCGCGCGTGCGCCGGATCGCCTGGGACACCGCCTTGATGGCGGGCTCCTGACCGACGATGCGCTTGTGCAGCTCGTCCTCCATGCGGAGGAGCTTGGCGGTCTCCTCCTCGGTGAGCTTGTAGACGGGGATGCCCGTCCAGAGCGCGAGGACCTCGGCGATCGACTCCTCGGTGACCTCGTTGAAGAGGTCGACGCCCTCACGCTGCGCGTCGGCCTCCTTGGCCACGCGCTGCTCGAGCAGCTCCTTCTCGCGGTCGCGCAGCGAGGCCGCCTGCTCGAACTGCTGGCCCTCGATCGCCTCTTCCTTCTCGCGCCGGACCTTCGCGATCTCGTCCTCGAGCTCGCGGTAGTCGGGCGGCGCCTGCATGCGGCGCATGCGCAAGCGCGAGCCGGCCTCGTCGATGAGGTCGATCGCCTTGTCGGGGAGGTGCCGGTCGGAGATGTACCGGTCGGCGAGGTTCGCCGCGGCCACGACCGCCTGGTCGGTGATCGTGACCCGGTGGTGGGCCTCGTACCGGTCGCGCAGGCCCTTGAGGATCTCGATCGTGTGCGCGACCGACGGCTCCTCGACCTTGATCGGCTGGAAGCGGCGCTCGAGCGCGGCGTCCTTCTCCAGGTGCTTGCGGTACTCGTCGAGCGTGGTCGCACCGATGGTCTGGAGCTCACCACGGGCGAGCATCGGCTTGAGGATGCTCGCGGCGTCGATCGCACCTTCGGCCGCGCCGGCGCCGACGAGCGTGTGGAGCTCGTCGATGAAGAGGATGATGTCGCCGCGGGTGCGGATCTCCTTCAGGACCTTCTTGAGGCGCTCCTCGAAGTCACCGCGGTAGCGGGAGCCCGCCACCAGGGCACCGAGGTCGAGCGTGTAGAGCTGCTTGCCCGCGATGGTCTCGGGCACGTCGCCGCCGACGATGTCGGAGGCGAGACCCTCGACGATCGCCGTCTTCCCGACGCCGGGCTCACCGATGAGCACCGGGTTGTTCTTGGTGCGGCGCGACAGCACCTGCATGACGCGCTCGATCTCCTTCTCGCGCCCGATGACCGGGTCGAGCTTCTTGTCGCGAGCGAGCGCGGTGAGGTTGCGGCCGAACTGGTCGAGCACGAGCGAACCGGACGGCTGCGCCTCGCCCGAACCACCGGCGCCCGGCGCAGCACCTTCCTTCGCACCCGCGTAGCCGGAGAGGAGCTGGATGACCTGCTGGCGCACCCGCGAGAGGTCCGCGCCGAGCTTGACGAGCACCTGCGCGGCGACGCCTTCGCCTTCTCGGATCAACCCGAGGAGGATGTGCTCGGTACCGATGTAGTTGTGCCCGAGCTGGAGCGCCTCGCGGAGCGAGAGCTCGAGGACCTTCTTGGCGCGGGGCGTGAACGGGATGTGGCCCGACGGTGCCTGCCCGCCGTGACCGATGATCTCCTCGACCTGGGCGCGCACGGCCTCCAGGGAGATGCCGAGCGACTCGAGCGCCTTGGCCGCGACGCCTTCACCCTCGTGGATCAAGCCGAGCAGGATGTGCTCGGTGCCGATGTAGTTGTGGTTGAGCAGGCGCGCTTCCTCTTGCGCCAGCACCACCACTCGTCGGGCTCGGTCGGTGAAACGTTCGAACACGTGGCTCCCTCTCGCGTGAGGCGCCGGTTCCGGCCCCTCCCTGCGTCCGACCCATCTGGTGGATGATTCGAGACGAAGGGAGGTGTCGGATTGACACCCTCAGTCTATGAGGTCGGGTCGGTCATCTTCTTCGCATGCTCATCGGCAGGTTCGGGGGTGCAGGTGAGCCCGGACCTCGGGCCGGGGGAGGTGAACAGCACCGGAAGTCGTCGGTTTCTTCCCGATCGGGAGCGGTTTCCCGTCACCCCGCCCCGGGAGGACCTCCGGCTTGGAAGAGATCGACGGGGCGCCGTAGCGTGGACCCATGACGCTGGCCGAGACCCTGGCGCTCGCGCCGCTGGCCGGCGACCTCGAACGAGTCGAAGCGGCGCTGCGCAGCTCCGTGCAGCACGAGGACCAGTTCCTCGGCGAGGTCGGGGCCCACCTCATCCAGGCCGGCGGCAAGCGGATCCGCCCCACCCTCACGCTGTGCGCGGCGTACGCAGCCGGCGGGGGCGACCACTCGGTCAGCGACGACGTGATCACCGGCTCGGTGGCCTGCGAGCTCGTGCACCTCGGCTCGTTGCACCACGACGACGTGATCGACGAGGCCGAGACCCGTCGTGGCGTCCCCAGCGTCAACGCCCGCTGGAGCAACATCGTCGCGATCCTCTCGGGCGACTTCCTGCTCGCCCGCGCGTCGTCGCTCGCCGCGTCGCTCGGTGCCGAGGTCGCCGGTCTCCTCGCCGACACGATCGGCGAGCTGTGCCGCGGGCAGGTGCTCGAGCTCCAGCACCTCTTCGACGTCACCCGCTCCGAGGAGGACTACGCCTCCGCGATCGAGGGCAAGACCGCCTCGCTGTTCGCGACTTCGGCCCGGATCGGGGGCATGGTCTCGGGCGTCGACGAGCCGACGCTCGACGCGCTCACCCGCTTCGGCCACCACCTCGGGATGTGCTTCCAGGTGGTCGACGACGTGCTCGACCTCACGGCCAGCGACGAAGCGCTCGGCAAGCCGGCCGGGCAGGACCTCGTCGAGGGCATCTACACCCTGCCCGTGATCTACGCGCTGGCCGAGAGCGACGAGCTCCGTGCCCTCTTGGGCGGTCCCCTCGACGGCACCCGGCGCGACCAGGCCCGGAGCCTGGCCACCGCCCACGGCGCGGTGGACGCCGCGCTCGCGGTCGCCCGCGACCATGCCACCAAGGCGAGCGAAGCGCTCGCCGGGGCCGACGAGCTCGCGACCGACGTCACCGCCGGGCTACGACGCCTCGTCGACGGACTCGTCAGCCGCGAGAGCTAGTCCCCGCAGCCCCGCACGCGATCGCCCGCGCACCGATCGCGTCGGCCGCGGAGTCCCGGATCGCGTCGGCGAACGAGGCCATCCCCTTCGCGGTGAAGTGCAGCCGGTCATCGCGCAACAGCTCGGGGTTCGCGGTGAGCACCGGCGTGCGGTCGAGCACGGTGAGGGTCGGCCACCGGGTCGGCGCGGCGCGGATCGCGGCGTTGACCACCGTCGCGCCGCCCGGGACCTCGAGCGGTCGCGGGTCGACGTGCGTCACCCAGACCACCGGTCGGTCCCCCAGCGCTGTCATCATCCGGTCCAGCCGCGCGGAGAACGCATCGACGTCGGCACGTGACGACGTGTCGTTCGTCCCGAGTGCGACGACCACGACGTCGGGATCGGCATCGAGGAGCCCCGGCAGCTTTCCCAGCCAGTAGGCGTCGAGGTCCTTGAGCCCCAGGCCGGGGTAGGAGCTGAGCGTCGGCGCGAACCCGCCCTTCGACAGCGCGCCCTCCACCTGCTCGCTCGACTCGAAGAGGTTCGAGTCGCCGAGGACGAGCACGCGGACCGGACGGTCGGTACCACGCACACACGGACCGTTCGTGTCGGCTGCGTCGTCGCTCCCGCCGCACGACGCGAAGGTGGTGACCGAGGCCAGCACGACCAGCACGACCAGCGCGGCGAGCGCGCGTCGCGTCACGACGCTTTGCGGACGGGCACTGCGATCTCTGCGAGGAACTCGAGGACGGCGCGGTTGTACGCGTTGGGCGCTTCGACCATCAGCGCGTGCGCTGCGCCCCGGAGCTCGACCAGTCGCGACGTCGGGATCAGCTCGTGGAGCTCCTCGGCGTCACCGAGCGGGGTCAGGAGATCCTGGGTGCCGGTGATCACGAGCGTCGGCGCCCTGATGCCCTCGAGCTCGAAGCGGACCTCGTCATCGACCGCGAGGATCGCCTCGACCTGGGCCACGAAGTTCTCGGGCGTCGCGCCCAGCACGATGCGGGCCATGAGGTTGAGCCAGACGCCGAACCGGCGCTGGAGGCGCGGCCCGACGAGCCAGCGCAGGCCCTCGCCGGACATCGCCGACATGCCGCGGTCGCTCACGGCCTCGGCCCACTCGGTGAGCAGCTCACGACGCCACTCGGGATTCCGGCAGGCCGTGCAGGCGAGCGTGAGGGAACGCACCCGATCGGGGTGGTTCACCGCGAGGATCTGGGAGATGGCACCGCCCATCGATGCACCCATCACGTGCGCGCGCTCGACGCCCTCGGCGTCGAGCACCGCGATCGCGTCGGCCGCCATCTGCTCGAGCGAGAACGGTCGCGGCGCGTCGGCGGTGCCACCCACCCCGCGGTTGTCGACGGCGAGGCAGCGGAACCGACGCCGGAACGCCATGCGTTGCAGCGCCCAACCGCGCGAGTCCGAACCCAGGCCCTGGATCATCAGGACCGTCTCGCCCTCCGAGGGTCCGTACGCCTCGTAGGCGATCTCGGTGCCGTCGGTGCCGACCACGGACCTCATCCCACGCCCCTGCCCGGTCGACTCACCGTGCCGGCTCCGGTCGGATCGGGTCGTCGAGCAGCGCGCGCACCGCGTCGCGCACCTGCTCGGCGAGCTCCGCCGCAGCGAGCTGGTCGTGCGGCCGGGTCCCCGACGGCGGGAGCAGGGGTGCGCCCACGACGACGCGCCAGGGACGCAGCGCCAGGTTGAACGGACCGCCGGGACGCACCGCCACCGGCACCACCGGGAATCCGAGTGTGGCCGCGACGAGCGACCGGGGTGCTTCGCCCGCGCCGCGCAACCAGGTCATGCCGAGCGGGGCGGCGATCAGGTGTCCGGCGCGGAGGATGGCGGCGACGTCGTCGGGGCGGTAGCCGACAGCGCCGAGCTTGCGCGCCGCCGGGCCGAGCAGCGGGACCTCGGGGGCGCCGGCGATCCGGAGCCGGCGGCCCGCGGCGCGTCGCACCGCGAGCCCGAGCACGAGCGGCTCGACCACGCCGAACCCGCGGTTCGAGACGAGCAGCGCAGGACCGGAGCGCGGGAGGTGCTCCGCGCCCTCGACCCGTTCGCGGATGAGGGCCGCCGGGATCGGCGCGACGAGATCCATGAGGTGCGGGTCGCCACCGAACTGGTCGATGGCGTACCGCCCGTCGAGCCGACGGCGGGCCGCGGCGATGAGCGAGTCGGTCGCGAGCACGCGGTCGGCGTCGATCCCGTAGTTCGGCAGCGCGACCGGTGCCGAACCACTGCTGCGATCCGCGGCGACGCTCATGCCACTCTCCTCCCCCGGTCGGCGAGGGGCGTGACCGTGGCCCACTCGTAGAGGTCGGCGAGCACCTCCTGGGTCGGGACGACGAAGCCCAGCTCGAGCTCCTCGATCGCCCGCCCCCCGTCGGCCGTCCGCCCGTGCTGGAGCAGCTCGAGCACGTGGTGCGGCATCGGCGCCCCGAAGAGCTCGACCGCGCGACAGGCGGCACCCCACCCGGGGCCGACGACCGGCACCGGGATCCGGCCGCCGAAGCGGACGGCTTGCCAGGGACTCGTCGCGCCGGGGCCCACGATGTTGAGGGGGCCGTCGTGCCCACGCATCAAGGCCTCGACCATGGCGCGCGCCGCGTCGTCACGATCGAGCAACGAGAAGGGCGGGTCGGCGAACGCGGGCACCGGCACGGCCGGGAGCCGGAGCACGCGGCCGAGCGGACTGGGGACGTGCGACCCGGCGACGACGGCGTACCGCAGCGCGGCAGTCGCCACCCCGTGCCGGCGACCGATGCCCGCGGCGACGGACTCGACCTCGATGCACATGCGCCCGTAGCGACTCGTCGGGGCGAGCGGTGCGTCCTCGTCGGGCACGAGCGGTCGACCGCGACCCCGGCCGTAGACGACGAGACCACTGCGCACGACCACACGCTCGAGGGCACCGGCGCGAGCCGCTGCACCCAGCGCGTGGACCGTGCAGGCCTCCGTCGCGGCGTCGGCATCGCGCGGCGACATGCGGGAGTCGGGCTCGTAGACACCGAAGTGTGCCACCGCCGTCGGAGCGAACTCCGTGACGAACGCGACGAGCCGGTCGCGGTCGCGCGGGTCGATGCGCTTGAAGGTGGCGTGGCGGAGGCGGCGCCGCGGCGGGACGAAGTCGAAGCCCGCGATCTCGGTGACCTCGGGGCGCTCCTCGAGCATCTGGGCGACGCGCGTCCCGAGCTCCCCACCCATGCCCGTGACCAGGACCCGCATCGAGCTCACCCCCCTCCCGAACCGGGATCCGGCCCGGGATCCGGCTCCGTGTCCGGACCACCAGCATCGCCGCTCTCGGGGCGCAGGTGGGGGAACAGGATGACCTCGCGGATCGACGAGACGCCCGCGATCAGCATCACCAGCCGATCGATGCCGATCCCGAGGCCCCCACAGGGCGGGAGGCCGTACTCCAGGGCTCGCACGTAGTCCTCGTCGACACCGTGGGCCTCGTCGTCGCCCGCGGCCGCCAGCTGCTCCTGGGCCTCGAAGCGCTCCCGCTGGTCGATCGGGTCGTTCAGCTCGCTGAAGGCGTTCCCCAGCTCCCGGCCCAGGACGACCGCCTCGAAGCGCTCGACCAGTGCGGGGTCGTCGCGGTGGACGCGTGCGAGCGGGGAGACCTCGCGGGGGTAGTCCAGGACGAACACCGGTCCGGTGAGGTTCGGTTCGACGGTCTTCTCGTACAGCTCGAGCACGAGCTTGCCGGGACCCCAGCCGGGTTCGTGCGGCACGTCATGGGCGTCGCAGATCGCCTCGAGCTCGGAGACCGGCATCGTCGGATGGACGTCGGCGCCGGTTGCCTCGCGGATGAGGTCGATCATCGGCGTGCGCGGCCACGGCGGCGCGAGGTCGACCTCGACGCCCTCGACCGCCACGACGGTGGAGCCCGTCGCCGCGAGCGCGCACTCGGAGACCAGCTCCTCGACGAGCACCATGATGTCGGTGTAGTCGGCGAAGGCCTCGTAGAGCTCGAGCATCGTGAACTCGGGGTTGTGGCGCGTCGACAGGCCCTCGTTGCGGAAGACGCGACCGATCTCGTAGACGCGCTCCAACCCACCCACCAGGAGCCGCTTGAGGTGCAGCTCGAGCGCGATTCGCAACGAGAGTGGCATCTCCAGCGCGTTGTGGTGCGTGTTGAACGGTCTGGCCGCGGCGCCACCGGCCTGCTCGTGCAGGACCGGCGTCTCGACCTCGACGTAGCGACGAGCAGCGAGGAACCGACGGATCGTCGCGATGATCTCGAAGCGGATCGCGAACACGCGCCGCGCGTCGTCGTTGGCGATGAGATCGACGTAGCGCTGGCGGAACCGCGTGTCGACGTCGGCGAGCCCGTGCCACTTCTCCGGCATCGGGCGCAGGGCCTTCGACAGCAGCGTGAACTCGCGGACCTTCACCGAGAGCTCGCCCTTGCGCGTCTTCATCACCGCGCCCTCGACGCCGACCCAGTCGCCCAGGTCCAGGTCGTCGAACGCGACGTGGCGTTGCTCACCGAGCTCCGCGCGGGATACGAAGAGCTGGATCGACCCGGCGCCGTCGCGCACGGTCGCGAACGTGAGCTTGCCCTGGCGGCGAAGGAGGAGGACGCGCCCGGCGATGCGCACGACGTCGTCCGTCTCTGCACCCGCCTCGAGGTGGTCCCAGTGCTCCACGAGCTCGGCGGTCGTGTGGGTCCGGTCGAACCGGACCGGGTACGGCTCCGCACCCGCCGCACGCAGCGCCTCGACCTTCGCCAGCCGCCGCGTGCGCTCGTCGAGCGGGCCGTCACTCATGACCCACCCCAGAGGTGTTTTGGCGTCGCTGAGGTCGTCTCAGGCACCCAACACTGACGCAAAAACACCTCGTGATCGTCATCGGTTGCGCTCGAAGATGATGCGGAGGCCCTGCAGGGTGAGCCAGGGCTCGTAGTGCTGGATCGTGTGCGACTGCTTGATGATCGGCTCGGCCAGCCCACCCGTCGCGATCACCGTGCACTCGCCGAGCTCGGCCTGGAACATCTCGACGAGCGTGTCGACCTGGCCGCTGTAGCCGAACACGGCACCTGATTGGATCGACTCGACGGTCGACTTCCCGATCACGTTGCGTGGCGCGATCAGCTCGACGCGCCGCAGCGCGGCCGCTCGTCCGAACAACGCGTCCATCGAGATCTCGATACCGGGGAAGATCGCACCGCCGAGATACTCACCCTTCGCGCTGATCGCCTCGATCGTGTTCGCAGTGCCGAAGTCGACGACGATCGACGGGCCGCCGTACTGGTCGTAGGCCGCGACCGCATTCGCGATGCGATCGGCGCCGACCTCCTTCGGGTTGTCGTAGAGGATCGGCATGCCGGTGCGGACGCCGGGCTCGAGCACGAGGGCGGGGAACCCGAAGTACCGCTCGGTCATCGCGCGGAGCTCGACCGTCACGCGCGGGACGCCCGACGAGATCGCGACACCGTCGATCTGCTCGTCGAACGAGAACCCGTGGAACCCGAGGAACTGCTGGATCATCAACGCGAGCTCGTCGGCCGTGCGCTCGGCGACTGTCGCGATCCGCCAGTGGTCGGCGAGCTCGGCG
This sequence comes from uncultured Acidimicrobiia bacterium, assembly GCA_963720675.1. GTDB lineage: Bacteria > Actinomycetota > Acidimicrobiia > IMCC26256 > PALSA-555 > JALHSW01. Next base: position 2,204,214 of record CAVRGH010000010.1, read on the forward strand.
CCGTTGAAGAGACCGATGACCGTCTGGGTGTTCCCGGAGTCGATGGTCAGCAGCATGGGAGAGTCCGCAGCATGGAGGGGCTAGTTGATCCGGAGGTCGAGGGCGATGTCCAACGCGGGCGCCGATTGGGTGATGGCACTGGTCGACAGGAAGTCGACGCCCGTGTCGGCCACGGCACCCGCGTTCTCCAGGGTGATCCCCCCCGAGATCTCCAGCAGCGTGCCGGGGCGGGGCCCGTCGCGGACCAGTCGGACGCACACGCTGATGTCGCCGGGACCCATGTTGTCGAGCATCACCATGTCGGCCCCCGCCTCGACCGCGCTCGCCACCTGCTCGGCCCGATCGCACTCGACCTCGATGCCGCGGCCGGGCCAGAGCTCCCGGGCCCGTCGCACGGCTTCGGCGATGCCGAGCGCGCCGAGGTGGTTGTCCTTGACGAGCACCATGTCCGAGAGCGAGCCCCGGTGGTTGACGCCGCCCCCGGCGCGCACCGCCGCCTTCTCGAGCGCCCGGAGACCGGGGAGCGTCTTGCGGGTGTCGAGGACGCGGGCTCGGCCCTCCAGCACTGCGACGAACCGGCTCGTCGCGGTCGCGACACCCGAGAGATGGCACAGGAAGTTGAGTGCAGTGCGCTCCCCCGTGAGGATCGACCGCAATGGACCGCCGACGGTCCCGATGACGGTCCCGGCCTCGAGCCGCGCGCCGTCGTCGAGGTGGAGCTCGACGTCGACGGTCGGGTCGATCTGCGCAAACGACTCGACCACGCATGCCGTCCCGGCGAGCACCCCCGGGGCGCGCGCGATCAGCTCGGCGACGCCTGACGCGTCCTCGGGGAGCAGCGCGGCGGTGAGATCGCCGAGCGGCCCGAGGTCCTCGTCGATCGCGCGCGCGACAGCCTCCGCGACCAGGTGCGGCGGCGGGTCGAGCGGCGGGGTCATCTCGGCCATCGAGCCCTCACCGGGTCGTCACCGCTTCGGGCAGCCGGACGAACGCGGGTCCGACGCCACCGGCGTAGAAGAAGCGGCCCTCGAAGTTCGATCGCAGCTGCGGGTAGTCCAGCCTCGTGTGCGTCCCGCGTGACTCCTCCCGAGCCAGCGCCGAGCGCACCAACGCCCGGCTCACCTCCCACAGGCTCTCGACCTCGGGATCCGACGGCGTGATCGCGCCGAGCGCGTCGAGCGCCCGCGTCAAGGACTCCGCGTCCCGCAGCACCCCCGCCTCCAGCGTCATCACCTGCTGGATGGCCTCGCGCGCGGGCTCAGACCCCGACCCACCCAACCCCCCCAGCCCCGAGTCCGAGGGTCCGGTCCCAGGGGTGTTCCCCCCATTGCTGCCGGAGGGGCCGGGGTGTCGCCGCGGACGCACTGGGCTTCCGGAGGGAGCGGCGAGCACCCCGGCCCCTCCGGTGGAAGACGAGAGGCCAAGAACTCCGCGCAACACACCCGTCTCCTCCGGTTCAGATTTCCCGTCGACGATCGCGTCGACGCACCGCGATCCGAAGACGAGCCCGTCGAGCAGCGAGTTCGACGCGAGCCGGTTCGCGCCGTGCACCCCGGAACACGCCGCCTCACCGCACGCCCACAGCCCGGGGAGCGTCGTCGCACCGTCGAGGTCCGCGCACACCCCGCCGGAGAGGTAGTGCGCTGCCGGTGCGACCGGGAGCCACTCGGTCGTGGGATCGAGGCCGACGGTCTGACAGGCGCGCCAGACCGTGGGGAACCGTTCGGCGAAGCCGGGGATCGGCGTGGCGTCGAGCCACATGTGGTCGAGCCCCTGGTCGATGCACCGCGCCGCGATCGCGCGCGCCACGACGTCGCGCGGCGCGAGGTCGCCGAGCGGGTGAACCCCCTGCATCAGCGGCTGACCGCGCTCGTCGCGCAGGATCGCACCCTCCCCGCGCAGCGCCTCCGAGAGGAGCGGACGCGGCATCGAAGGGTGGTGCAATGCGGTCGGGTGGAACTGCATGAACTCGACGTCGGCCACTGCGACCCCGGCGCGCAGCGCCATGGCGATCCCGTCACCGGTCGAGAGCGCAGGGTTGGTGGTGACCGCGAAGCACTGGCCCGCGCCGCCGGTGGCGATCACGGTGTGGCGGGCGCGGACCTCCTGCTCGGCACCGTGCTCGTCGAGCGCGCGCACGCCGACCGCGCGGCCGCCCTGGATCAGCACCTCCTGCGCGAACCAGCGCTCGCGGATCTCGGCCGCGGTGGCCTGGACCGCGGCGACCAGTGCGCGCTCGATCTCGGCGCCGGTCGCGTCTCCTCCAGCGTGGACGATCCGCGCCACCGAGTGGCCGCCCTCCCGGGTGAACGCGAGGTCGTCGCCGGACTGGTCGAAGTGCGCACCCATGGCGATGAGCTCCCGCACCCGGGTCGGCCCCTCCTCCACCATCACGCGTACGGCATCCGCATCGCAGAGGCCGGCGCCGGCCGAGAGCGTGTCGGACAGGTGCAGCTCGGGCGAATCCGGGTCGGGGGTCAAGACGGCGGCGACGCCGCCCTGCGCGTACTGGGTCGCCGAACCGCCGAGCGCGGTCTTGGTGACGACCGAGACGCTGCACCCGGCGCGGGCCGCGCGCACCGCGGCCGACAGGCCTGCGACTCCACCACCCAGCACGAGGACGTCCAGCATCGTCGCAGCCTAGGAGTCGACCCGGGCGGCGTCAGCCCTCGAGCGGGCTGCGGGCACTCGTGGGCCGATGGTGCTCGTCGACGTCGTCAGGGTGCGTCGCACGGAGCCTGCCTTCCCAGGTCGACGGTGACCTGGTCGCCGCTGGGCAGGTCGGAGCCAGGGCGGTCGGGGCCGTGGACGTCGGAGCCGGAGAACGTGAACGTGACGTTGTCGAGGAGGCGGGCGCGGCCTGCGTGCACGGCCAACGCGACCAGCACCACGCCGGCGAGCCGGGACACCGGCTCGAGTGACGCGGCGTCCACGACCTCGGCGTAGTCCAGGGTGAGCAGCGGCTCGGACGCGATCGCCGCGACCACGAGGTCGCGAACGGCCGCCGCGGATCGTTCACCGTCGGTGACCGCGGCCGCGGCCGTGTGCAAGCCGCGCGAGAGCGCGGTCGCCGACCGGCGCTCGTCGGCGGCTGAGGTACGCGTTCCGGCTCGACATCGCGAGCCCGTCGGGCTCCCGGACCAGCGGGCAGCCGACGACCTCGACCGGCAGGTTCAGGTCGGTCACCATCCGCCGGACGACCGCGAGCTGCTGGGCGTCCTTGCGCCCGAAGTACGCGCGACTCGGGCCCACGATCGAGAACAGCTTCGCCACGACCGTGGTCACGCCGTCGAAGTGCGACGGGCGACTCGCACCGCACAGCCCGGTCGTGAGCCCGTCGACGTGGACGGTCGTGTGCCCCGGCTCCGGGTACATCTCCTCGACGGCCGGGGTGAACAGGAGGTCGACCCCCTCGTCGCGTGCCACGGCGGCGTCGCCGTCGGGATCCCGCGGGTAGGCGCCGAGGTCCTCGCCAGGCCCGAACTGCGTGGGGTTCACGAACAGCGTGACGACGGCGACGTCGCACTCCGCCCGTGCCGCCTGCATCAACGAACGGTGTCCCGCGTGGAAGCAGCCCATCGTCGGCACGACGCCGACCGTCTTCCCGTCCCGGCGGGCCGCGTCGCACTCGGCGCGCAGCTCTGCGATCGTCGTGAGGGTCTTCATCGTGGCCTCACCTGTACCAGCTCGCGCATCTCGGGATCGTCCAGGTCGACGAGACGTAACGCGGCGTCGGCGAGCGCGCGAGTAAGTCGGCTGCTCCTCGGCCGAGATCGCGGCGAGGTGGCGACGAACCGTCTCGACGTCGCCGCGCGACACCGGTCCGGTGAGCGCTTCGCGCGGACCGAGCGCGAACGCGTTGTCGATCGTCGCCCGGACGAGCGGCTCGAAGGCGGCCAACGGGACGCCGGCAGCCGCGGCGACCCGCTCGACCTGCCCGAGCAGCGCGACCAGGTGGTTGGAGGCGATGCACGCCGCCGCGTGGTAGCGGTCGCGGTGCGCGTCGTCGACCGCGAAGGGGTGCATGCCGAGCTGCTCGACGAGGGCACCGACCTCCGGCGGCCCGGTGACCGCGGCCCAGGAACCGGTCAGCCGAGCCGCACCGATCTCCGGTGAGGGGAGGGTCTGGAGCGGGTGGACGACGCCGAGCCGCACGTCGGGTCGGGTCCGCGCGATCGCCGCGAGCTCGTCGAGCCCGCGGGTGCCGGAGCAGTGCACGACGAGCGAACCGGCCCGCAGGCCCGGGGCGATCGCCTCGGCGACGGCGCCGATCACCGCGTCGGGCGGAGCGAGGAGCACGAGGTCGGCGTCCGCCCCGGCCTCGGCGATCGGGGCGGGACGAGCGCCGAACCGCTCCGCCGCCTCGGCGACACTCGGTGCGTCGGGGCGGCGTCCGGCGACCGCGACGATGTCGTAGCCGACCTCGGCGAGCGCGATCGCGATCGCGGTTCCGGCGCGGCCGGGCCCGACCAGCGCAACGGTCGCGCCCGCGTGCGGTGAGCTCTGGTTCATGCGACCCTCCGAATCCAGCCCGTGAAGGTGCCGGTTGCTCGGGTCAACGAGCCTTCCTGCTCAACGACGAGCAGGAACGCTCAAGGACGAGCAGGAACCCTCAAGGATAGGTCGGTGCGCCGGACACCTTCCCAGCGCTGCTCGGCTCCGGCGAGCGACGGGTCGAGCTCACCAAGCGGCACCATCACGAAGCCCCGCTCCCACATCCGCGGGTGCGGCACCTCCAGGTCGGGCTCGTGCACCTCGAGCGCACCGACCAGCAGGACGTCGACGTCGAGGGTCCGCGGGCCCCAGCGCTCCAACCGGACCCGGTGCGCCGCCTGCTCGAGGCGCTGCCCGAGCTCGAGCAGCTCGCGGGCGGTGCACGTGGTCTCGACGGCGACGACCGCGTTGAGGAACTCACCTTGCTCCGGGCCTCCGACGGGATCGGTCGCGTACACCGAGGACACCGCCACCACGGTGACGGCGTCGGCGACGGCGAGCCCGTCGACCGCGGCCTGGAGGGTCGCGAGTCGGTCGCCGAGGTTGGAGCCGATGCCCAGGTACGCGCGGGTGGCGGCGCTCACCGTTCGATGCGCACGCCGACGTGGTCCAGATCGTGCGGCACGGGCGGTTCCAGCTTTCGGACCGTCACGACCACGCCGGTGACGCGGGTGTCGGCCCGGCAGACCTCGGCGATGCGGGTCGCGAGGCGCTCCAACAGCTGGTAGCTCTCGTCGCGGACGACCGCGACCACCGCTTCGATCACCGCGGCGTAGTCGACCGTGTCCGCGAGCGCGTCGGTGGTCCCCGCGGTGGTGACGTCGAGCGCGAGCTCGAGGTCGACCCCGAAGGGTTGCGCCGTGGTTCGCTCCTCGGGCAGCACCCCGTGCACCCCGAGGACGCGCAAGCCCGAGACGAGGACGCGATCGGACCCGCCCATGTCCGACTTGACCATCAGCGGGCCGGTCGGGCGAGACCTTCGGCGATCGTGGTCGCGACGATCTCACGGCCGACGGCGCCGAGCTGGCGGCCCGTGATCTTCTCCATCGCGACGATCGCGTGTGCGCCCTCCTGCACGAACCCCGAGTAGATGAGGTACCCGGTGAGCACGCCGACCAGCCGGTCGCCGAACTCCTCGTTGTGGATCAGCACGCGCTCGGCTGGCTCGTCGAGCCAGCCGGCGAGCGCCGAGTAGATCGACGCGAGGCTCCGGGGCCAATCGTCGTGGCGCCCGAGCGGGATGTGCTCGTAGGCGATGCTCGCCTCGTCGTACGCGTGGAGATTGTGGGGGGAGTCGAGCAACGAGAGGATGTGCGTGAAGCCGTGGCCGGCGAGCCAGATGAGCTCCTCCTGCCGGCGGACCTTGCGGTGGTTGCGAGCGAACCCGCCCGGTCGCTCCGACGCCGCGAGTCGGTCCTGCACGATCCAGCAGAAGCCGCGTGGCTCGAGCCCCTGCGCCCAGCGACCGCGCAACGTCGTCATCACGCCACCACCGCCATCACGCCGCCGCCATCACGCGACGGCCCGATCGAGCACGTCGAGGAGCCGCACCGCGCGCGCCGACGAGCGGACGTCGTGGACCCGCACGATCCGCGCGCCCTGGTCCAACGCCCAGACGACCGACGCGAGCGTGCCGTCGTCGCGCGCGTCGGGCTCCGGGGTCCCATCCACACCCGCGACGTGGGCGAGCACGGAGCCGAGGAAGCGTTTCCGTGAGGTGCCGACGAGCAGCGGCGCGTCGACCCGCTCGACGAGCTCGCGCAGGCGAGCGAGGAGGTCGAGGTTGTGCGTCACCGTCTTCCCGAACCCGATGCCGGGATCCGCGACCAGGGACGCCTCGTTGACGCCGGCGGCGCGGGCGGCCGCGAGCCGCTCCACCAGGAACGCGCCGACCTCGTCCACGACGTCGTCGTAGTGCGGGGCCTCCTGCATCGAACGCGGGTCGCCGAGCATGTGCATCGCGATGTACCCGACACCGGCGTCGGCGACGACGCCCAGCATCGTGTCGTCGGCGCGTCCGGCCGCGACGTCGTTCACGATCGTGGCACCCGCGTCGAGGGCGCCCGCGGCGACGCTCGCCTTCGTCGTGTCGATGCTCACCGGGACCCCGGCATCCGCTGCCAGCCGGGCCACGACCGGGAGCACGCGGCGGAGCTCCTCGGCCGCGTCGACGGGCGCCGCACCGGGACGGGTCGACTCGCCTCCCACGTCGAGCACGTCGGCGCCGGCCGCGACGAGGGCGAGCCCGTGGGCGACGGCGATGTCGGCGTCGAGGAAGCGACCGCCGTCGGAGAACGAGTCCGGGGTGACGTTCACGACGCCCATCACCGCGGGACGCGGACCACACACGCTCGACCACCGGAACACGGCGGCAGCGTACCCACGAGGCTGAAGGTGTGGTTTACAGATGTCCCTTACATATGTCGTTGACTTCGGTGAAAGTAACAGTGTATGGTCACCACATGCCTCGAGGAGACCGTTCGGCACGAGACCGCCCCGACCACGGACCGGGCCACGGTCGACACCGTGGCCCCGGCTGGGGCAGCCCCCCGGGCCGGCGGGGCGCCCGCTGCCGCTGGCGTCTCGACGGCGACGAGCACGGTCCCGGGGAGTGGGTCGTGCACGCACGGGTGGAGCGATTCGTCGAACCGGCGCTGCTGCTCACCCTCCGCGACGGCGAGTCCCACGGGTACGACCTCGCCGACGCGCTCGCGCAGATCGCGCCCGACGAGCGCGTCGACCTGGGCAACCTCTACCGGCTGCTGCGCTCGCTGGAAGAGGAGGACGTCGTCACCTCACGGTGGCGCGACGACCTCCCCGGACGGGCGAAGCGGACCTACGAGCTGACCGACAACGGGCGGGCGCTGCTCGACACCTGGGCCGAGTCCCTCGGTCGGGCCGAGCACACCATCCACGCGTTCCTCGAGCGCTTCGGACGAGATCCCGCACCGAGCACTCCCAAGGATCAGCGTCCCTGAGATCAGCGTCCCAAAGATGAACGTCCCAACGAGAGAGGAGCGTCGGCATGACCGACGACACCACAGCACGATCGTCACGACCACGACCACGACCACGACCACGACCACGACGACCACCGGCACCATGACCAGCAGCACGATGACCTCGACGACGTCACCGGTCGGCGTGGCGCAGCACGCGGCGCTCGCGGCCGACGGTTCGGCCGTCACCACGTCCATCACGTGCACGTGCACCACCACGGGCTCGGACGACGGGGTGGGCGACGCGGACCGCGCGGTCGACGCGGCGAGCGCAGCGTCGAGGAGCGCATCGCGTTCCTCGAGGAGCTCCAGCGCGACCTCGAGCAGGACGTCGCCGACGTCGCGGCCAAGATCACCAGGCTGCGGGACGCGCAGGCGACCGCGACCCCCATACCCCGGGGTCAGGCCGCCGCCGGCGCGAGCTAGAGCCGGTTGCCGGGGTGCGTGATGAGGCTCATCGCCTCGGACCGCGTCGCGGCGTTCGTCTTGAAGAGCCCCCGGACCGCGCTCGTGATGGTGAGCGCACCGGGCTTCTTCACCCCGCGCATCGACATGCAGAGGTGTTCCGCCTCGATCATCACGAGCACGCCGTCGGGCCGCAGCTGCTCCATGAGCGCGTCCGCCACCTGGGTGGTGAGCCGCTCCTGGACCTGCGGCCGACGCGCGAACCCTTCGACCAGACGGGCGATCTTCGACAGCCCGGTGATCCGACCGTCCTCCCCCGGGATGTACGCGACGTGGGCGCGCCCGGCGAACGGCACGAGGTGGTGCTCGCAGCACGAGAACAGCGGGATGTCCCGCACCATCACCATCTCGTCGTGATCCGCCTCGAAGGTGACGTTGAGGTGGCGCGCCGGATCGTCGTGGAGCCCGCTGAAGATCTCGGCGTACATCGATGCCACGCGACGAGGCGTGTCCTGCAACCCGTCGCGCGACGTGTCCTCACCGATCGCCTCGAGGATCTCACGCACGGCAGCCTCGATGCGGGGCTCGTCGACGGCGAACTCCGGTTCGCTCATCAGGCGGGCTCCGGCCCGAGGTACTCCCGTACCGAGTCGAGGTTGCGGTACCGCTCAGCCACGTCGAGCCCGTACCCGACCACGAACGCGGGCGGGATGCGGAAGCCGACGTAGCGCAGGTCGAGGTCGTTCTGCTGGAGCCCGTCCTTCACGAGGAGGGCGCAGATCTCCAGCGACCGGGGGTTGCGCGCCGCGAGGTTCTTGCGGAGGTACGCGAGGGTGAGTCCGGAGTCGACGATGTCCTCCACGATGAGCACGTCGCGGTCCGAGAGGTCGAGATCGAGATCCTTGAGGATGCGCACGACGCCGCTCGTGCGCGTCGCCGACCCGTAGGACGCCACCGCCATGAAGTCGAACTCCACCGGCAGGGCGATCGCGCGGGAGAGATCGCTCATGAACATCGCTGCACCCTTGAGCACACCGACGAGCAGCGGTGCACGGTCGGCGTAGTCGGACGTGATCTCCGCCCCGAGCTCCGCGACGCGCCGGGCGAGGTCCTCGCACGAGACCACGACGGGTCCCAGCAGCGGATCCTGCAGCGCGTTCTCGGTCACGGCGGGCACGCTACTGCGGCCGCGTGATGAACAGCTGACCGCGACTGCGGGACAGGCGTCGACCACCCGCGAGCTCGGTCGCACGGGCCTCGCCACGCGCGACCGCGAGGACACGCTCGACCTCGTCGAAGGAGGGGGGTGGTGGGCCGAGCCAGTTCCTGACGGCGCGTCGCGCCAGCGCGAGGGGCAGGCGCGCCAGCGTCGCGGCGGGGGTCGTTCCCGCGATCGCGGACGCAGCGATCGGCCAGGCCGCCCGGGCGAGGGCGTCGAGGTACTCGGTCTCGGTCCGCAGCACGTCGGCCTGACGGTTGAGGACCGGCACGAGATCGCGCCCCGCGCCCTCGGCCAGGAGCGGGAGCACCTCATGGCGGATCCAGGCCCGGCGGAAGGACCGGTCGTCGTTCGACGGATCGTGCAGGGGATCGAGCCCGAGCGCGGCGCACATCGCCTCGGTCTCGGCGCGTCGCACCCCGAGGAGGGGACGTACGATCACGCCCCGCCGCACCGGCATGCCGGCGAGGCCCGCGGCCGCGCTGCCCCGCAGCAGTGCCAGCAGCACGGTCTCGGCCTGGTCGTCGGCGGTGTGCCCGACGAGCACCGCGCTCGCACCGTGCTGCCGGGCGGTCGCTTCGAGCGTCTCGTACCGGGCGTCGCGGGCACGCGCCTCGAGGTTGCCGCCTGCGCCGACCTCGACGCGGACGGCGACCGAGTGGGCGCCGAGGACCGCGGCGTGAGCCGCAACGACCTCGTGCTCACTCCCGCTCCCCTCGCGCAGCCCGTGGTCGACGTGGACCGCGATCGGCGCGAGTCCGCGATCGACGGCGAGCGCCAGCAGTGCCGTGGAGTCGGCCCCACCGGAGCATCCGACCACCACCGGCGCCGTCACCGGACTCGACGCTCCGATCGCCTCGTCGAGGCCGACGAGGCGATCGCGCAGTGGTGCGAGCACGTCGTTCGCGAGGCGCGCCATGGTCAGGCCGCTCGGGCCACTCAGGCAGCCGGCGCCGGCTCGCCGCGCTCGACGCGCGCGAGCCAGGCGGAGGGGGTGGTGAGCTCGTCGATGGTCGGGAGGAACTCGGGCCCGCGCCATGCGGCGTCGAGCGCCCGCGGGCCACCCTCCTCCTCCACCGCGGCGACGAACTGCTCCCCCACCTCGTACTGGCGCATCTTGGAGTCGATGCCGAGCAGCTTCGACACCAGGCCGCCGACGCCCTGCGCCCGCCGGCGCGACTGCAACACCCGGGCCATCCGGTCCTGCCCGGCGACGTGCGCGCGACCCAGCTCGTTCATGACGCGGTTCCCGTGTCCTTCGAGGACGGACATCAGGGCCTGGATCTTGGCGAGCGTTGCTCGGTGCTCGGGCGTCGCGAGCAGCGCCACGATCCCACCGTCGTCGAGCGGGTTGCGACCCTGGCGCAGCTCGTCGGCCGCGCGCAGGAGCGCGCCCACCAGCTGGCGCGGGTCGGCGTCGACGCCGCCGAGGGCGCGCTCGACGAGCCCGAGGAAGTAGTCGCGCATCCACGGCACCCCGAGGAACTGCGCGCGGTGGGTGACCTCGTGGATCGCGATCCAGAGCCGGAAGTCGCGCGGGCGGAACGCGAAGCGCTTCTCGAGCGCCAGGATGTTGGCGCCCACGTAATAGACCGCGTCGCCCTCCCCGCCCGGAGTCTGACCCGACACGCCGGTGTCCTCGGGCACGAGGAGGTCGTACTGACCGAGCACACGCTGGGAGAACCACCCCAGGAGCACACCGAGCTCGGTCGCGCTCACGGTGCGCCCGATCGGCGCGAGCGGGCTCGCGAGCATCTTGCTGCCGACCTTGTTGGTGAGCGGTCCGAGGAGGCGCCGCATCGACGCGACGTTCGCCTCCACCCACCCGCCGCGATCGAGCACCGAGGCGCGTGCGTCGCCGACGACCACGAGGCCGGTGTGTGCGGTGACCAGGGCTTCGGCCTGCGTCGTGACCGACGCGAAGTCCTCGGCGAGCGATGCTGCGAGATAGGAGTCGGCGATGGGGTCGCGCCCGGCGACCCGGCGGGCGACCCGGGCGGCGAGGGCCCAGTCGACCGGCTCCGGTCGCGGACGACCCGCGTCGGGATCGAGGTCCGGGACCGCAGGCGCCGCAGCCGCGGTCACTCGACTCGCTTGCCCCGGTACCTGGGGACGAGGACCTTGCGGATGTAGCCCATGCCCAGGCCGAGTGCCATGAGGATGAAGCTGATCGCGAGGATCGGGGCGAGCCAGTAGTACCACTGGTACTGGGAGTCGGCGAGCATCACGCGCAACGCTTTCTTCTCGTGGTGGGCGACTGGAGACGACGGGACCGGGTCATCGCGTGCAAGGCTCATCATACGATCGCGCCTCACGCCGGCGGGGGCTCGTGGAGCTCGACGCCGAGCGACTCGGCAATCCGGCGCTTCAGCTCGGGAGGCACCTCGTCGCGACACCGGCTGGCCACGACCTGCCGCAGCTCGATCTCGAAGTCGAAGCCCTGGGCGCATGGTGGGCAGCGGTTGAGGTGGCGCGTGATCTTCCACCGCCTCCAGACGGTGACCTCACCGTCGAGGTAGTAGTACATGCGATGGAAGGCCTTGTCGCAGTCCATCTGTGCGCTTCGTCTCCCTGTGTCCTTCAGGCGGCCGGCGGGGAGGCCGGCTCGGGCACAAGGCCCCGTTCCGTGGCGTAGTCGAACAACCGCTTCTGGAGCTGCCTTCTTCCCCGATGGAGCCGACTCATGACGGTCCCCACCGGGACGTCGGTGATCTCGGCGATCTCCTTGTAGGAGAAGCCCTCCACGTCGGCGAGCAGGACTGCCATGCGGAACTGCTCCGGGAGCGACTCCAGCGCCTCCTTCACCGCGTCGTCGGGGAGCGCGTCGAGCACCTCCGACTCCGGGGTGCGCTCCGCCGCCGCGGCCTCGAGCCCACCGATGCGGCGGTAGAGCACGAAGTCCTCGCTCTCGTCGAGCTCGGACTCCTGGGGCCGGCGCTTCTTGGCCCGGTAGGTGTTGATGTACGTGTTGGTGAGGATCCGGTACAGCCAGGCCTTGAGGTTCGTGCCCGCCTTGAACCCACCGAACCCTCGGTAGGCGCGCAGGTACGTCTCTTGGACGAGGTCCTCCGCGTCGGACGGGTTGCGGGTCATGCGCATCGCAGCCGAGTACAACGCGTCCATGTAGGGCATCGCGAGGTCGGCGAATTCCGCCTGATCGGCCATCGAGTCCGAGGCTATCCCGCGTGTCGACCGGCACCGCATGCGGCCGTTGCCGTGTGCACGCTCGACCATGCTCATGCTCATCCGGTGTCGGGTGGCGGAGCCCGGAGGTGCCAGCCGGTGTCGTGGGAACCGACGAGCTCGTAGCGATCGTGCGTGATGAGCCCGTGGTGGTGGCCGCAGATCCGGACCTGGTTGGCGAGTGAGGTCCTGCCCGTCGATCGGTGACGGCGACGCGGTGGTGGATCTCGAGCCCCGACGCACGATGGCAGCCCTCGATGCGACAGGCGGGGTCGCGCCACTCGATGGCGGCCTTGAGGAAGGTGTCGCCGGAGCGTCCGAGGTGCGCGACGTGGGTGATCTCACGGCCTTGGGTGAGGATGAGGTCGACGATCGGGTCCTGGGTGGCCAGCCGGTCGATGACCGAGACCGGGACCGGCCCGACGCCCTCGATCTCGCAGGTCTCGCCGGGTGCGGTGCGTCCGGTGCGGACGGGTGCGAGGTCGACCCGGATGCGGACGACGGGTCGGATCGCGCGCCGTCGCCCGGCGGCGTTGCCTCCGGCGGCAGCGTCGGCGAGGGCGCAGAGTGCGTCGGCGGCGCAGGCCCCGTAGGGCTCGTCGCGTCCGTCGCGGCGCGCGGCGGTGAGCTGTTCCTTGACGAAGGGGGTGAGCACGGCGTTGATGCCGGCGAGGGCGTCGGGGGTGCCGCGCCAGGCGAGCCGACCGGCGCCGTCGCGATCCACCCAGGTGGAGAGGTCGCGGTTCGCGTGCGCGGCCCGGTAGCGGGCCTCGGACTCCTCGGGCTTCGCGGCGTCGCGCACCGCGCGCGGCCCGGTCCTCGAGCCCTCGGAGCGACGCGCGCGGTGCAGTGGCGAGGAGCTCGGCCTCCGCGCCCGGGTCCGCGCTCGCGGCGTGGGTGATCGCGCGCGCCTGAGCCCGGCGAGAGCGTGCCGTCGCGCAGCGCGGCCTCGGTCGCCGGCAGCTCGGCGAGCCGGTCGGCGGTCTCGAGCATCCCGATGGTCTGGCCCATCGGCGCGCCGGTCGCACGCGAGAGCCACTCGGCGGGGGACCGGGCACCATCGTCGGCCCAGACCTTCGTGGCGGCCACCCGCGGGGCCAACAAGGTGGTTGCCGCGGTGGCAAGGCGGGTCGTCTCACCGAACAGCTCGATCAGGTCCTTCGCGTCCCGCGCCGAGACGCAGCCCGGCTCCAGCTCACGCACGAACGCACGCACCACCCCGACCGCTGCACGAAGCTGCGAGCGATCGATGCGGGGTGTCTCGCGAGAGCGGGAGTGCGGACACGGGCCATCCAGCGAACCGGCTCGACGCACGTGAGCGTCGAGCGATGCGAACGGAGGAACATGAGGGAGTTCCTCGACCCGAAGTGTTGAGATGGAGCGTACACGAACATACGTTCGCCGTCAAGCAACGTGACGCGATTCGTGCGGATTTCTCTACGAGGGCGTGATCTTCCAGATCGCGCCGCTCGGCCCGGCGACATCGGTCGCGACGTAGAGGTTGCCGTCGGGCCCCTGCACGGCGCTGCGGAGCCGCGTCCCGGTCGAGCCCGGCACCTGGAACTGGCCGCTCACGCTGCCATCGGGGTTCATGACGAGGACGCGGAGCTCGCTGTTCTTCAGCACCGCGATCATCAGCGCGCCGTCCCAGGCCTTCCATTGCGACCCGCTCAGGAAGGTGATCCCGGACGGAGCGATCGTGCCGACGTCGCCGGAGCGCCAGACGGGGTGAATCGCGCTCGGGAACTTCAGCAGGTCGGTCATCGGCTTCGTCTGGTCGTAGTCCGAGCCGTTGGTCGGGTCCCAGCCGGCGTTCCCACCGTTCACCAGCTGGTTGACCTCGTCGTTGATGTTCGGCCCGTGCTCGGCGGTGTACGGATCGTTGCTGCCGGGTCGGAATGCGATCCCCTGCGGGTTGCGGTGGCCCTTCGTGTACCAACGGCTTCCCGGAGACGTTGCCGCTGAACGCGGTGCCGTCGGCATTGAGCCGGAGCACCTTGCCGCCGAGGCTGCTGTTGCTCTGGGGAGCCGGGCCCTGTCCCGCATCACCCGTCGTCACCCAGAGTGCAGACGTCGCCCGGCTGGAACCGCACGCGGCAGCCGTCGTGGAAGTTCGCGTGCGGGATGCTGCCGACCAGGTCGAGTGGCGCCGACAAGCCGGCGTTCGCGCTCCGTTCAGGTCGACCGTGTAGCGACGCACCCGGTTGTCGTTCGAGCTCGTCGACACGCAGACGTAGATGAAGTGGTTCGTCGTGAACGCAGGGTCGACCGCTATCCCCATGAGGCCGTCCTCGCCGGACGTGGTGACGTCGGGGACCGTGCCCACCAGCTTCTGCGTGACCCCACCGACGAGCGACGAGATCCGACCCGGTCGCTCGGTGAACAGCATCGTGGCGGCATCGACGAAGGCGATGTCCCACGGGTGGTCGAGGCCGGTGACGTAGGCTCTTGTCGAAGGCCAACGAGGGTGACGGGGTGGGCGGTGCGACCGTCGGGGGCGGAGCCGCCATGGGCGGTTGCGGAGGTGGAGGCGGTGGTGGCGGCGGTGGGGGCGCCACCGGGACGCACGCGGCAGCGATCGCCGCGACGCCGAGCGCGGCGATCACGAGGGTGACGCGGCGGGAACTCACCGGCGAGCCGTCCCCGCGGCGCGAATGGTCACCTCGTTGTATCGGCAGCGCGAGCCGGGAGTTCAGTCCCGACGCCGGATTCTTCGCGGCGGTGCTCGGTGCAGACCGTCAGTGGGCCCGGACGCCCGCCCGCCGACGGGCACCCACCACGAGGATGGCGCCCAGCGCGAGGGCCGCGAGGCCACCGGCCAGCAGCGGCGACGTGTCGGAGCCGGTGAACGCCAGCGCGGCGGACGTCTGGCCGGGTTCGAGCGATGCGGTCGCGCTGGCGACCTCACTCGAGCCGGGGCCGCACGGCACCGAGATGACGATCGGGTACGTCGTGTCGCCCGGGGATCGAGAGCTGCGTCGAGAAGGCGCCGGCGGCGTCGGTCGTCACCTCTTGCACGACCGTCCCGTTCAGCGAGACGGGCAGCGTCTCGGTCGGGTCGAACTGCGAGCCGTTGAGCGTGACGTTGCTGCCCGGGGCGATGAGCCCGGTGATCGACAGGCTGCACCCGTCGATGACCGAACCGGCCTGCTGCTCGATGACGAGGGTGGGTGCGTCGGCCACGATCGCGGCCTTCGGGAGGAAGCCGCTGTCGTCGATGCCGCGCTCGGACTTGTCGAGCTGCAGGTTCTTGATCACCCAGCTGGGCAGCTCGGACACGCTGAGCTTCTTGACCTGAGCACAGAGGTCGCCGTTCTCCGCGTCGCACTGGTCGAGCGGGTTCAACAGCTTGGTGTCGCCGTCCTTGCCCTGTAGGTCGAAGGAGTCGACGATCGCGAGGAACAAGCAGCTGTCGGTCACGAGGCACGAGAGGCTGAAGGCCGTGCCCCGCACCGTCGCGTTGGCAGCGGCACCCTCCTGCTCGAAGGAGCCACTCTCCGTGAGGGCGGCGGTGCGGTTCCACGTCTGCCCCGCCTCGAGGCTGCCCTGCACTTGGCGGGCGCCCTGCTCGTTCGTGAGCTTCTTGATCTTGAACGTGGTGTTGACGTCGAGACGCGTGTACGAGTCGTCGGTGTAGTCGACCTCGGCGGTACCGGTCGCGTCGGTGCGCACGGTGTCGCCCTGCTTGAGCTTGTCGCCGTCCTCGGCCGCCGCGAACTTGTCGGCGCCGTCCTTCTTGACCTCGACGTTGTCCGTCGTGACTCGCAGGGTCGCGAGGACCGGGTCGGCGTTCTGTGCGTGCGCGCGATCGGGTGCCGCGAACGCGGCGGACGCCGCGGCCAGGGGCGCGACGGCCACGACGGCCAGCATCGTGCCGACGAGGGTGCAACGACGGAGTGGAGTGGAACATCAGCGATCTCCAGCGAGGGTGGGCGAAGTCGCCAAGATACACGGCGCGTCGTGCGCGCCCGACGACCGGCGCCGCACACGTCAGGAATCCGTCAGAGCGCCGGACACGTGACGAAGGCACTCGCAGGTCGGTAACCCTCCGAGTTCGTCGTGCAGATGTCGTCCACCGCGACGAGGTCGACGGCGACGTCGTCGCTCACGCCACCCTGATCGTTCTCGGCGTGGAAGGTGAACGAGTCGCTCCACTGCACCGACCCGTCGACCGGGCCCTCGCTCACCGTGCTCGGATACGCAACGGTGCCAGCACCGGCCTGCGGGCCCTCGCTCGGGTCACCGTTGGTGAAGCAGTCGTCGAAGGTCGTGGGCTCGGACGAGCACACCGGCTCGATCTCGACCGGGTCGAACGTGAAGACCTCGGTCGGGTCGTAGTGCGTCCCGACGGTCACCGCGGCGTTCGTGTGGTCGTAGATCGTCCCGAAGTCGGCTGCGGGGAGATCGGTGAAGACGATCCAGTACGTCCCGCCCTCGGGGTTCGTGACCTGCAGCGTGAACGTGACGGTGCGCTCGTCCTGCGCCACGATCCGGCTGTTCGCCGGTCGTCTCACCCGGGGTGGTGTCGCCGCCGAAGCTCGAGATGTTCACGGGGCTCGCGTCGATCACCGGCGCGTCACCGACCGGCGTCACCTCGTTCGACGGTTCCGACGACGGCGAGGAACCGACCGCGTTCTGGGCCGTGACCGTGAACACGTAGGTGACGGTGTTGGTCAGGCCGCCGACGATGATGGGTGAGCCCGGCCCCGCGCCGTAGTGCGGACCCTCCACCGCCGCGGCGAAGAGCCCTCCGGCGACAGGGGTGGCGGTGACGAGGTAACCGGTGATCGGGCTGCCGCCGTTCGATGTCGGGGTGCTGAAGGTCACGATCGCAGCACCGTTCGCGGGAGTCGCGTCACGTTGGTCGGTGCGCCGGGCGCGGTCGACGGCGCCGGGGCGCGGGCGGCGGTCCGGGCTCGACCGACACGACCTGGCCGTTCTCGACGGTGAGCGTGACGTTCACCGGCACGAACGGTCCGTCACCGAGCCCGCGCTCGGTGAGGTCGCGGATGCAGGTTGCTCTGGATCCAGTCGTTCGCGGCGAGCTCGTCGATCGAGAGCGTCCGCGTCGCGTCGCACAGCGCACCGTCGGTGGAGTCGCAGGCGACGTGCGGCGTGAGGTCCTTGGTGACGCCGTCCTCACCGGTGAGCGCGGTGGTGTGCTCGATCGCGAGGAACTCGCAGTGGCCGGGCTCGTCGCAGGACACGGCGAACACGGTCCCGCGCACGGTCGCGTTCGCGCCCGCGCCTTCCTGCTCGAACGAACCGCTCTCGGTGATCGCCGCAGTGCGGTTCCACGTCTGGCCGACGTCGAGGCTGCCCTGTACCTGGCGCGCGCCCTGCTCGTCGGTGAGCTTCGCGATCGTGAACTCGGTGTTCACGTCGAGGCGCGTGTACGCGTCGTCTCCGTAGTCGATCTCGGCGAGGCCGGTCGCGTCGGTGCGCACGGTGTCGCCCTCGTGCAGCTTGGCCCCGTCCTTCGCGACCTTGAAGGTGCTCGCGCCCTGCCGCTTGACCTCGACCTTCGGGCTGGTGACCTTCAGGGTGGCCACCAGCCCACTCGACCCATTCGAGCCACCCGAGCCACCCGAGCCGCCTGCGGCAGCCTGAGCCCCGCCGGCGAAGACGAGGGGGGCGGCAGTCGCCACGGCGGCGACCAGGACGGCGAGACGGCGGCGTTCCAGACCAAGCATCCGAGAAAATGTAGTCGCTCCGACCACGGAGAGCGACTGGGTCAACACGGAGAGTGATAGCGGGGCGCCAGATCCCGCTCGGACAGGCCGGTCAGCCGGTGAAGCGTGCGACGAGCTCGAGCGGCTCGGCGGCGGCCGGGCCGGCATCGGTCCCCCATGGGACAGAGAGGTGGAGCCGGGAAGGAGATTCGAACTCCTGACCTGCTCATTACGAGTGAGCTGCTCTACCGACTGAGCTATCCCGGCGGTGATGCTGTTCCTTTGGAGCAAGGAATCCTAGCGGCGAGGCGTCCCGCTCCCCCTTGCCGAGGGGAGCCCGGCCGCAGGGAGATGGAGGAGGAGCCGTTCGAGCGTGAGCGTCTCGTTGGCGTTGAACTCGATCAGGCCGGCCCGCGCCTGACGGCACGCCTCGAGCGCGGCGACCGCCCCGCGCGGGTGCACGTTCGGCGCGGTGCGGTCGAGGTTGATCGGGCGGGCGTCGGGGCCCGCCAGCGCGTCGCGGTAGATCGACTCGACCGCGGCGAAGCCCTCGAGCCACGCGTCGATGCGCGCCCGGCGGTGCTCGCGCTTCTGGCGCGCGCCCAGGCGCCGCGTGCGCGCCGCGGCCACGCGGGACGGGTAGCCCGCGGCCGCCATCGACTCGCCCAGCGCCTCGAGCTCCTCGGACTGGCGGTCCTCGAGCTCGCTGACCGTCACGCCGAGCACGTCGAGCAGCATCTCGACCGAGCGCTCGACCGCGGCACCGGTGCCGTCGATGGCGTCCACCGCGTCGAGGAACGCGTCGCGCAACGGCCCGAGCCGCCCGGCCAGCAGTCGGGCGCGGTCGAGGCGGCCACCCGCGAGGCGGGCCAGGAGTACCCGACGCTCCTCGGGCAGCTCGGGGTACGACACGGTCAGCGCGTGGAGGATCGTCGCCTCGTCGAGGGAGTCGAAGTCGACCCGCTGACAGCGCGACCGGATCGTCTGGAGGATCGCGTCGGCGCGCTCGGCGACGAGCACGATCGACGTGCGTGCCGGCGGTTCCTCGAGCGTCTTCAGCATCGCGTTCGCGGCCTCGTCGCGCAGGCGGTCGGCCCCGAACAGCACCACCACCTTGTGGTCGAGCTCGATCGGGCTCGCGTGCGCCTCCCGGATGAGCGCTCGCGCCTCGTCGATGACGACGTCGTTCCCGATCGGCTCGACCTCGACGACGTCGGGGTGGTCGCCGCGCTCGACGAGCTCCCACACGCGGGCGTCGTCGGGTGCGATCAACGTCGCGGCGAAGCAGCGCGCCGACTCCTCGACCCCCGAGCCGCGTGGCCCGACGAGGAGGTACGCGTGCACGGGGCGGTCGGCAGCGCGCTGGAGCAACGCGACCGCACGGTCCTGCCCGACGATCCGGTCCCACCCGGTCATCGTCACGGCGTCAGGTGCTCCTCGACGTGGGCCCAGATCCCGGCCGCGACCGCCTCGACGCTCTCGGACGCGTCCACGACCGACCACCCCCGGGAGCGAGCAAGATCGCGGTACGCCTCGTGCACGGCGAGCGCGAACGCGTCGTTCTCGCCTTCCATGCGGTCACGCGTCCGGCCGAGCCGCTCACGAGCCACCTCGGGTGCGAGGTCGAGCACGACGACCAGGTCGGGCTCGAGCCCCGCGGTCGCCAGCTCGTTGAGCTGGCCGACCTCGGGGACGCCGAGCCCGCGCCCGACCCCCTGGTACGCGAGCGACGACGGGACGAAGCGGTCGCTCACCACCCAGGCGCCGCGCTGGAGCGCCGGACGCACCACCTCCGCGACGTGCTCGGCCCGGTCCGCGGCCATGAGCAGCGCCTCCGCGATGGGGTCGATCGGGCCGGACTCGTCGAGCAGCAGCGACCGCAGACGCGCTCCGAGTGGGGTCGCGCCCGGCTCGAACGTGGTGACGACCTCATGCCCCGCGCGGCGCAGCCGCGCCGCGAGCAGCTCGACCTGGGTGCTCTTGCCGGTGGCGTCGCCGCCCTCGAGCACGACGAAGCGAGCGGCCGCACTCATGCGTTCCCGCTCTCGGAATCGGTGGCGTGCCCCGAGTTCGGGTCGAACGCGGGGTCGATCGGGTCGTCGCGCTCTGCTTGCCGCCACGAGTGCCGCGCCCACAAGCCGGCCGCGAGCGTGATCAGTCCACCACCCCAGAGCGCGATGCGCACGCCGGGGAACGCGTAGCTCGCGCCGCCGAGGTGGACGATTCGGTTGCTCGTGAACTGGTCGACGACCCAGTCCCAGACGTCGGCCCACAGCGGTGAGACCACGAGCGAGATCAGCAGGCACATGCGGATGACGGTGTACAGCGTCGCGAACGTGCGACCGCGCAGCTCGTCGTGCACCGACTCCTGGAGCACGGTGAAGCCCGTGACGTACGACGTGCCGGCACACGCGCCGACGAGGCCGATCGCGAGGGCCGCGGGCAGCAGCGCCGAGCAGAACGCGGCGAGGATCAGGAACGCGCCGGTTCCCATCACCGAGAACTCGAAGACCGTCTCGCGCGGCAGCCGGTTCTGGAAGATGAGGAGCAGCACCACGCCGGTCGCGGCACCCATCCCCAGCGCCGTCATCAGCACGCCGAACGTCGCGCTGTCGCCATCGAGCCCCTGCTTCGCGAACGCGGCGCCCAGCGGGATCATGGCGCCGGCCCCGATGAGCCCGACCCCGAGCCCGACGATGACGCCGCGGACGCGCGGCTGGTGGGCGATGAAGAGGAGCCCCTCTTTGATGTCGCGGATCGTCTGCGTCCAGTCGACCCGCTCGTGGGGCTCTCGCTCTCGGGCCCGCGGGATCGGGAGGCTGAAGACGATGATCGCCGAGGCGATGAACGTGCAGGCGTCGACCAGGAGCGCGAGCGCCTCCTGGTCGACCTGCAGCGTCGACAGCGCGTCGAACGACCCCAGCCAGGCCGCGAGCGCCGCGAGCAGCGAGAACACGATCGACGCGAGCGGGAAGGTCGCGTACGACGCGACGAGCGAGAGGCTGTTCGCCGACGCGAGCTGCGACTCGTCGACGAGGTGCGGGACCGACGCGTCCTTGGCCGGCCCCCAGAGCAGGGTCAGGATCTCGAGACCGAACGAGATGAGCACGAGGCCCGTCAGGTTGTCGACGAACGGGAGCAGGAGCAGGAGGCTCGCTCGGAGGATGTCGCAGGTGACCATCACCTTGCGGCGGTCGAAGCGGTCGATGAGGACGCCGCCGACGGTCCCGAGGAAGAAGCCCGGCACCACGCGGGCGACCATGACGAGGCTGACCGCGGCACCCGAGTTGTCGGAGACACGGGCCGCGATCGCGAGGATCGCGATCAGGCCGATCCAGTCGCCCAGGCTCGACACGACCTGCGCGAGCCAGAGGCGGAAGTACGCCTTGGTGCCGAAGACGCGCCAGGGCGCGGACGGGACGGGTGGCTCGTCCGGGCCGGCGGGATGAAGGGGGCGGGCGTGTCCGCGCTCACGACGACTGCAGGCTAGAGGCTTGGTCGCCGGCCCTCACTGGGGGCCGAGCGGGCGCGCCGGGCCGAGAACGGGGACCTAGAACGCGTCGGGGGTCGAGGCGTCACCGACCGCCACGTCGGGCGCGCCGTCGGTGGGCGCGACGGCGGCAGGCTCCCGGGTGCGTGCTGCCGCGGCCTTCTTGGTGGCGGCCTTGGCCGCCTTGGCGCGGCTGCTCGTGCCCTTCTTCACGACCCGGGTCGTGGTCTTGGGCGGCGTCTTCGCGGTGGACGACCGCTTCGCCGGGGATTTCTTGGCCGCCTTCTTCGTCTTCTTGGCGGCCTTCTTCGTCGTCCGCTTCTGGGCAGGCCCTCGCGCCTCACGCTCGCGCAGCAGCTCGACGCCCTGCTCGATGTCGATCGACGCCGGGTCGACGCCGCGGGGCACCGTCGCGTTGATCGTGCCGTCGGTGACGTAGGGGCCGAACCGGCCGTCGAGCACGCGCACGGGCACACCGGTCTCGGGGTGCGGTCCGAGCTCACCGATCGGCGCCTTGGTGCGCCCGCCGCGCCGCTTCGGCTGGGCGAAGATCGCCTCGGCCTGCTCCACGGTGACGGTGAAGAGCTGCGACTCGGTCTCGAGGCTGCGGCTGTCGGTGCCCTTCTTCAGGTACGGCCCGTAGCGGCCGTTCAACGCGGTGATCTCGTTCCCCTCCGGGTCGTTCCCGACGACACGCGGGAGGGAGAGGATCTGGAGCGCGTCCTCCAGGGTGACGGTCTTCGGGGTCTGGCCCTCCAGGAGCGAGCCGCGCTTGGGCTTCTCCTTCGACCCCTCCTCCATCTCGCCCAGCTGCACGAACGGACCGAACCGCCCGGTGAGAGCGAGCACCGGCATGCCGGTCTCGGGGTCGTCGCCGAGGATCCGGGGACCGCCCGAACCCTCCTTGATGAGCTCCTCGGCCTTCTCGATCGTGAGCTCGTCGGGCGGCAGGTCGACCGGGACGGGCGCCTTGTCCTCGCCCCGGAGCACACTCGCTCCGTTGCTCCAGACGCGGACGATGATCTCGTTGCCCTGCGCGTCGTGGCCGAGGTGCACCTTGTTCACCTCAGCCGGGTCGATCGTCGCGAGGTGGTCCTCGTTGATCAGCTCGCTGAGGCCGGGCTCGGAGTCACCGAACCAGAACGCGTGCAACCACTTCTCTGCCTCACCCTCGCCGCGCGCGATCGCGTCGAGCGCCTCCTCCATCGTCGCGGTGAACTCGTAGTCGATCAGTCGCGGGAAGTGGCGCTCGAGGAGCTGGAGCTTCGCGAACGCCGTCCACGACGGCACCATCGCGTTGCCCTTCTTCCACACGTAGTCGCGGCGGAGGAGGGTGTCGATGACCGACGCGTACGTGGACGGACGCCCGATCCCGCGCTCTTCCAGCTCTTTCACCAGGCTCGCCTCGGTGTAGCGGGCCGGCGGCTGGGTGGTGTGCCCCGAAGGCGTGAGCTCACGGCACTCCACCGCGTCACCCTCGGCGAGCGGCGGGAGGATCGCTTCGCGGTCCTCGAGCTCGGCGTCGGGATCGTCCGCGCCCTCGACGTAGGCGCGCAGGTACCCGGGGAACTCGATCGTGCGTCCCGTCGCGTTGAAGACGACCACCTCGCCGCTGCTCGCGGTCGCGGTCAGCTTCGCCGTGACCCGACGGACCGCGCGCGTCGGCCATCTGCGAGGCGATGGTGCGCTTCCAGATCAGCTCGTACAGGCGACGCTCGTCACTCGTGTGCAGCTCGGGCGCGAGCTCGTCGGGCACGCGCATGGCATCGCCCGCCGGACGAATCGCCTCGTGGGCCTCCTGCGCGTTCTTGACCTTGCCGCGGTACGTGCGCGCCTCGGCGGGGAGGTAGTCGTCGCCGTACAGCGCGCGGATCTGGCTGCGGGCACCACTCACCGCCTGCGCCGAGAGGTTGGTGCTGTCGGTGCGCATGTAGGTGATGTGACCGTTCTCGTAGAGCTTCTGGGCGATCGACATCGCCCGCGCCGCGCTGAAGTTCAGCTTGCGTCCGGCTTCCTGCTGGAGCGTCGACGTGGTGAACGGCGCCTTCGGTCGCTCCACCTGGGCCTTCGTCTCCACGGAGTCGACCCGGAACGGCACGTCGGTCAGGGCCGCGGCGAGCGCGGCCGCCTCGTCCTCCCCGAGCAGCGCCACGTCGGCCTGGGCCGTGAGGTGGCCCGTCGTGGCCTCGAAGTCCTTGCCCGTCGCGAGCCGGCGCCCGTCGAGCGACACCATCCCGGCGGAGAAGGTGGACTCCCGGGCGGCAAACGCCCCCTGGAGGTCCCAGTAGGAGGCCACGCGGAACGCCATGCGCTCGCGCTCCCGCTCGACGACGAGCCGGGCGGCGACGCTCTGGACCCGCCCGGCCGAGCTGGCCCCACCGGCCCGGCGGCGGGTCACCAGGGACATCTCGTAGCCGAAGAGCCGATCGAGCACCCGGCGGCCCTGGTACGCCTCGACGAGCTTCTGGTCGAGCTCCCGGCCCTGCTCGAACGCCTCGGCGATGGCCTGCTGGGTGATCTCGTGGAAGACCATCCGCTTCACCGGCACGTCGGCCGGGACCTTCACCACCTGGAGGATGTGCCACGAGATGGCCTCGCCCTCGCGGTCCTCGTCGGTCGCGAGATAGAGCTCGCTCGCGTCCTTCATCGCCTCCTTGATGGCCTTGACGTAGTCCTTCTTGTTGTCGGGGATCACCCACACGGGCTCGAAGTGGTTGGCGACGTCGATGCCCAGCCGGCGAACGGCCTTGTCGGTGATCGACTTCGGGGTCGCCTTCGCGCTGTTCGGCAGGTCGCGGATGTGTCCGTAGCTCGCGATGACCCGAACCTTGTCGCGACCGAGGAAGCCTTCGATGGTCTTCGCCTTCGCGGGCGACTCGACGATCACGAGGGGCTTCGGCACGGTTCCTCTTATCGATGCACGTTGTTGGTGCGGCGCTTGGGGCGCACGTTGCTCACGAGGCGCCAAGTCTTGCCGGTGGGGGGCCCCGGCACGCGCATACGAGGATTCGCACGGTCGCGCACACCGAGTCAAGCCGGGCGGGACAGAACGAGGCGGTACAACGACTTTCTCGGCGCGGCACCGCGGCGCGGCGCCACGCAGCGGAAGAATCGGGAGAGGGACGGTCTAAGGTTCGGCCGTGCTCGCTGCCCACGTTGCCGTCTTCGGCATCGACCCGCAGTCGTGGCTGAACTCGCTGAGCCCGTACGGCGAGGTGGTGCTCTGGCTGATCATCTTCGCCGAGACGGGACTCCTGCTCGGCTTCTTCCTCCCCGGCGACTCGCTCCTGTTCACCGCCGGCATCCTGGCCGGCCAGGGGAAGCTCAACGTGTGGATGGTCATCATCGGCTGCTTCGTCGCCGCGGTGGCCGGGGACCAGGTCGGCTACACGATCGGTGAGCGAGCCGGCCCCCGGTTGTTCAGCAAGCCCGACTCGAAGGTCTTCAAGCAGGAGTACATCGACCGGACCCGGGCGTTCTTCGAGCGCCACGGCCCGAAGACGATCATCATCGCCCGCTTCGTCCCGATCGTCCGCACCTTCGCCCCCACGCTCGCCGGCGTCGGAGAGATGCCCCGCAGGACGTTCCTCCGGTACAACGTCATCGGCGCGTTCCTCTGGGCGGTCGGGCTCACGCTGCTCGGCTACGCCCTCGGCGACGTCATCGGCAAGGACATCGACACCTACCTCTTGCCGCTCGTCGCCCTCATCATCCTGATCTCCCTGATCCCGCCGTTCCTCGAGTGGCGCAAGGCCCGCAAGCACCCGCACGCCGCGGTGAGCCCGGCCGAGGCCGAGGCGGAGGCCGAGGAGCTCGAGGAGATCCTCAACCCCGACGACTGATCGCTCGGACCAGGCGGCTCAGGGCCCTTCGAAGCGGTAGCCCATCCCGGGCTCGGTGATGAAGTATCGGGGCCGGCTCGGCGTGGGCTCCAGCTTCCGCCGGATCTGCGCCAGGTAGACGCGCAGGTAGTTGGTCTCCTCGCCGTACTGGGGTCCCCACACCTCCTGGAGCAAGCGGCGCTGGTCGACGAGCTTCCCCCGGTTGGTGACCAGGACCTCGACGATCTGCCATTCGGTCGGCGTGAGCCGGATCTCCTCCCCGTCGCGGGTGACGCGCTTCGCCGCGAGATCGATCACGAAGTCGGGGGTCTCCAACCAGCGCGACGTCGTCCGCGGCGACGCCGGTCCGCCGGAGCGCGGCGCGCAGGCGGGCCAGCAGCTCGTCCATCCCGAACGGCTTCGTGACGTAGTCGTCGGCGCCCGCATCGAGCGCCGCGACCTTGTCGGCCTCTGCATCGCGCACCGAGAGCACCACGATCGGGACGCGCGCACCATCCGCGAGATCCCCGGATCACCTCGACGCCGTCGATGCCGGGCAGGCCGAGATCGAGCACGACGACGTCGGGTGGATGACTCGCCGCGAGCTCGAGCGCCTGCTCACCGTCCTCGGCGAGATCGACCTGGTAGCCGCGGGCGCGCAGGTTGATCGCCGAGTGCGCGCCGGATCTGCGGCTCGTCGTCGACCACGAGCACACGAGCGTCGGCCTGCTCCGTCACCCCTGGGTCCTCCGGACGGTCATGGCGCCGCCGGGAGGGTCGATGACCATGGTCGTCCCGCCGCCCGGCGTGTCCTCGATCGTGAGCTCGCCGTGCATCGCCTCCACGAAGCCGCGGGCGACCGCGAGCCCGAGGCCCACCCCGCTCCCGTTCGGGTTGTCGCCGAGCCGCTGGAACGGACGGAAGACTTCCTCGCGCTCGATCGGTGGGGATGCCTGGTCCCTCGTCGGCGACGCGGAGGTCGACCCGACCGCCGCCGACACCGGCGAAGACCCGGACCGGCCGATCGGGCGGCGACGCGTGCAGCGCGTTCGCGATGACGTTCGCGACGGCACGCTCGAGCAGCGCCGCGTCGGCCTCGACGCGTGGCAGCGTCTCGGGGACGTCGACCACGACGCGATCCCCGACGTCGCCGAGGCTCCAGAGCGCCGCGGCACCACTTCGTCGAGGCCGACCTCGCGCCGCACGAGCTGCGAGCGCACCGGTCTGGAGCCGGCTCATGTCGAGCAGGTTGCCGACCAGCGAGTCGAGGCGGTCGGTCTCCTCGTCGATCGTCGAGAGCAGCTCGTGGCGCGCGTCCGGCGTGAACGCCACGTCGTCCTGCAACATGCTGGTCACGGACGCCTTGATCGAGGCCAGCGGGGTCCGGAGGTCGTGCGAGACCGCGGCGAGCAGCGCCGTCCGGAGCTCGTTCGCCTCGACGAGACCCTCGGCGGCCGCGGCCTCGGCGCGCAGCCGGCGACGCTCGACCGCCAGGGCGAGCTGCCCGGCGAACGCCTGCAGGATCGCGAGCTCTTCGTGCCCGAGGTCGGGGCCGGCGACTGCGAGCTGGGTGTCGGCGGTCGAGCGGTACGCTGACCTGGGCATCGTCGGGCGATCGCGGCACGGGTTCGCCGGCGCTGCTCTCGACCCGCCAGCGTCGGCCTCCCGGCGGAGCACCGAGACCGAGACGCAGCCGAACGCGGAGCGCAGCCCTTCCATCAGAGCCGGGATCGGATCGTGCTCGCTCAGGAGCGTGCCGCTGAGTCGGGCGAGAGTCTCCGCCTCCGCCTGCGCCTGGGCGACCTGCTTGCGCCGGCGCGCGATCCGACTCACGAGATCGCCGACGACCACACCGACGATCACGAAGACGATCAGTGCGATGAGATTGTCATCGGCGGCGATCGTGAACGTGTGCCGCGGATGGGTGAAGAACCAGTTCGCGAGCAGGAAGGCGGCGACCGCGGTGACCAGTGCCGGTACGAAGCCTCCGACCGCAGCGGCCGCGACGACGACGAGGAGGTAGATCAGCAGCACGCTCGGAAGGCTGAGCCGGTCGTCGAGGAGATCGAGCGCCACGGTGACGAGCGGCAGCGTGACCGCCGCGAGGAGGAGCGCGAGGCCTTGGCGGCGCCGGGAGATCGCGGGACCGCGGCGGCGCGCCAACGGGGCCGCCCCGGTCGAAGCGGGCGCGCCGGTCGCGATGACGTGGACGTCGAACTCGCTGCGGGCGCGCAGCACCTTCGAGATGATCGAGCCGCGGAGGAGCTCGGACCATCGCGAACGATTGCTCGCCCCGAGGATCAGCTGGGTGGCCCGTTCGGCCCTCGCGAACTGCACGAGGCCATCGCCGGCATCGCTGGCCGCGATCTCGTGGTACGAGCCACCCAGGTCGTCCAGCAGCTGGCGGTGATGCGCGAGCAGCTCGTTCGAAGTGGTCGCCAGGCCGTCGACGGGTCGCACGTGCACGCCGAGGAGATCACCCTGGTGTCGGCGCGCCATGCGTGCGGCGCGCCGGATCAGCAGGTCGCCGCCGGGTGCGCCGGTGAGCGCCACGACGACCCGCTCGCGCGTCTCCCATGCGCCCTCGATGCCGTGGTCCTCGAGGTACTGCTGCAGGTTCTCCTCGACCTTGTCGGCGACCCAGAGGAGCGCGATCTCCCGGAGCGCAGCGAGGTTGCCCAGGCGGAAGTAGTTCGCGAGCGAGGCGTCGACCCGCTCGGGTGGGTAGACGTTCCCGTGGGCAAGGCGACGGCGGAGCGCCTCGGGCGTCATGTCGACGAGCTCGACCTGCTCGGCCTGGCGCACGATGTCGTCCGGGATCGTCTCCTGCTGCTTCACGCCGGTGATCTGCTCGACGACGTCGTTGACCGACTCGAGGTGCTGGATGTTGAGCGTCGAGATCACGTCGATGCCCGCGTCGAGCAGCTCCTCGACGTCCTGCCAACGCTTGGCGTTGCGCGATCCGGGCACGTTGGTGTGGGCGAGCTCGTCGACGAGCGCGACGTCGGGCTCGCGCGCGAGGAGCGCGTCGATGTCCAGCTCCTCGAGCGTCGTCCCGCGGTACTCGATGGCCCTTCGAGGCACGACCTCGAGGCCGCGCAGCTGGGCGGCGGTGTTGGCGCGGCCGTGGGTCTCGAAGATCCCGACCACGACATCGGCCGAGCCGCGCTCGTGTCGGCGCCAGCCCTCGTTGAGCATGGCGTAGGTCTTGCCGACGCCAGGGGCAGCACCGAGGTAGATCCGCAGCTTCCCGCGGGTGGCCATCGCGATCAGCCTACGAGGACGGACCCGGCACGGATCAGGACTTCAGCCGGTCGAGCGCGAGGTTGAGCTCGAGCACGTTGACCGTCTTCTCGCCCAGGATCCCGAGCGTCCGGTCGGAGGTGTGCTCGTCGATCTGGGCCAGCACCTGCTGCTCGGACAGCCCTCGCTCGTCTGCGACCCGCTTCGCCTGGAGCCGCGCGTTGGCGACGGAGATGTCGGGGTCGAGCCCGGACCCGGAAGCGGTGACCGCGTCGACCGGGACCTCGGCGCCCGCCGCGAGGCCGTTGAGCTCGCGGTAGTCCTTCGCACGCTGCGCGACGGCTGCGAGTAGGTCGGGATTCGTCGGACCGAGGTTGGAACCGGAGCTCAGGGTCGGGTCGTACCCCGCCTCGGTCGTGCCGTCGGCGCCGGCCGCGGAGGACGGCCGGGACTGGAAGTACCGCGGGATCGGGTCGCCCTGCTTGTCGGTGAAGGACTGACCCACCAGGGACGAGCCGACGTCCTTGCCGTCGACCTGGACGAGCGAGCCGTTGGCCTTGTCCTTGAACACGACCTGCCCGATGCCCGTGACGAGCAGG
This sequence comes from uncultured Acidimicrobiia bacterium, assembly GCA_963720675.1. Classification (GTDB taxonomy): domain Bacteria; phylum Actinomycetota; class Acidimicrobiia; order IMCC26256; family PALSA-555; genus JALHSW01. The sequence goes on from CAVRGH010000010.1 coordinate 2,233,339, forward strand.
GGGAAGCCGACGCCGAGGAGCAGCGTGAAGATAATCATCGAGATGATCGCGGGAAGCAGTTGGCGTCGCATCACTTGACCCCCAGGGCCGTGAGAAACATGTCGATGAGCTTGATGCCGATGAAGGGAGCGACCATGCCGCCGGCCCCGTAGATCAGCAGATTCCGGCGCAGCAGCTGCGCCGCACCGCTCGGGACGAACTTCACACCCCGCAGCGCGAGCGGGATCAGCCCGACGATGATCAGCGCGTTGAAGATCACAGCCGAGAGGATCGCGGAGCGCGGGGTCGAGAGATCCATGATGTTGAGCTTGTCGAGCACGCTGACGCTCGCGAACCCGGCGAACATCGCCGGGATGATCGCGAAGTACTTCGCCACGTCGTTCGCGATCGAGAACGTGGTGAGCGACCCGCGGGTGATAAGCAGCTGCTTGCCGATCTCCACGATGTCGATGAGCTTGGTCGGGTCCGAGTCGAGGTCGACCATGTTCCCGGCCTCTTTGGCGGCCTGCGTCCCCGTGTTCATCGCCACACCGACGTCGGCCTGCGCGAGTGCCGGCGCGTCGTTGGTCCCGTCACCGGTCATCGCGACCAGGTGCCCGCCCCGCTGCTCCTGCTTGATGAGCGCCATCTTGTCCTCGGGCGTCGCCTCGGCGAGGAAGTCGTCGACCCCGGCCTCCTTCGCGATCACCGATGCGGTCCGCGGGTTGTCGCCGGTGATCATGACGGTGCGGATCCCCATACGACGCAGGTCGGCGAACCGCTCTGCGATGCCCGGCTTCACGATGTCCTTGAGGTAGATGACGCCGAGCGCGCGCGGGGAGAGGGTGGACGTCCCCCCGCTCGCACCGGCCTCGGCCACGACGAGCGGGGTCCCGCCCTGGGCCGAGATCGAGTCGACGGCGTCGCCGAGCGCGGAGGGCACCGTCCCCCCCTGCTCCTCGACCCACCGCCGGACGGACTCCGCCGCGCCCTTTCGCACCGACCGTCCGCCCAGGTCGACGCCCGACATGCGGGTCTGCGCGGTGAACGGCACCAGGTCGGCGCCGACGAGGTCGCGCTCGCGGAGGCCATAACGGTCCTTGGCGAGCACCACGATCGACCGGCCTTCGGGCGTCTCGTCGGCGAGGCTGGAGAGCTGCGCGGCATCGGCCAGCTCGGCCTCGGTGACGTCACCGACCGGGAGGAACGCGTCGGCCTGCCGGTTGCCGAAGGTGATGGTGCCGGTCTTGTCGAGCAGCAGCGTCGCGCAGTCGCCCGCCGCCTCGACCGCCCGGCCACTCATCGCCAACACGTTGCGCCGCACGAGGCGGTCCATGCCGGCGATCCCGATCGCGGAGAGCAGGGCACCGATCGTCGTGGGGATCAGGCACACCAGCAGCGCCACGAGGATGATCACGCTCTGCTCGGCATCCGCATAGATGGCGAACGGCTGCAACGACACCGTGGCGAGCATGAAGATGATCGTCAGGCCGGCAAGCAGGATGTTCAGCGCGATCTCGTTCGGCGTCTTCTTCCGCTCCGAACCCTCCACCAACGCGATCATGCGGTCGATGAACGTCTCACCCGCCCGCGCGCTGATCCGCACGACGATCTGGTCGGAGAGCACCCGAGTGCCACCCGTGACGGCAGTGCGGTCACCGCCCGACTCGCGGATCACCGGGGCCGACTCACCCGTGATGGCCGATTCGTCGATGCTCGCGATGCCCTCGATCACCTCACCATCGCTCGGGATCACCTCACCTGCGCTCACCACGACGACGTCGTCGAGGTCCAGGTCCGTGCTCGGGACGTCCTGCGTGGAGCCATCCGGCAGGCGCTTGTGCGCGATCGTCTCCGAGCGGGTCTGCCGCAGTGTGTCGGCCTGCGCCTTGCCGCGACCCTCGGCGACGGCCTCCGCGAAGTTCGCGAACAACACGGTGAACCAGAGGAACAGCGCCACGAGTCCGGTGAAGACGTTCTCGTTCTTCGTCGAGGTGCTGAGGTCGGCGAAGAAGAGGATCGTCGTGAACAGCGAACCGATGCCCACGACGAACATCACCGGGTTCTTCGCCAGCGTCCGCGGGTTCAGCTTGACGAAGCTCTCCACCACCGCCCGGCGGGCGATCGCCGGGTCGAGCAGCTTGCGGGGGGATTCCGACATGGTGTGCGAGCTCCTCGAGGTCATGCGAGCGCCTCGACGACGGGGCCGAGGGCCAGGGCGGGAAGGAAGGTCAGGGCGCCGACGACCAGGATCACGCCGATGACCAGGACCACGAAGAGGGGGGTGTGGGTCGGGAACGTCCCGGACGACTCGGGCACCTTCTGCTTCCGCACCATCGAGCCCGCGAGTGCGAGCACCGGGATGATGAGGAAGAAGCGCCCGAACAGCATCGCCAGACCGAGCGTCGTGTTCAGCCAGGGCGTGTTTCCGGTCAGGCCGGCGAACGCCGACCCGTTGTTGTTGGCCGCGGAGGTGAACGCGTACAGCAGCTCGCTGAACCCGTGCGCTCCGGGGTTGTAGATCGAGACGTCGAGCACCGACTGTACGAACAGCGAGCCCGCGGTGAAGAGCAGCAGGGCCGCAGGCATGACCAGGATGTAGATGGCGACCAGCTTCACCTCCGGCGCCTGGATCTTCTTCCCCAGGTACTCGGGCGTGCGGCCCACCATGAGCCCGGCGATGAACACCGCGAGGATCGCCATGAACAGCAACCCGTTCAGCCCGACACCGACACCGCCAGGACTGACCTCGCCGAGCTGCATGTGCGCGAGGGTGACGAAGCCACCCATGGGCGTGTAGCTGTCGTGCATCGAGTTGACGGAGCCGTTCGACGTTCCTGTCGTCGATGCACCCCAGAGCCCGGAGCTCGCCGTGCCGAACCTCAGCTCCTTGCCTTCCAGGTTCCCGCCCGGTGACGTCGCGGTCGCCGCTTGCGAGACACCCCGCGGCAGCGCCGTGTTGCCGCCTCCCTCGAACGCCATCGCGGCGACGCTCGCGCCGAGCCAGATCACGAACATGATGGCGAAGACTGCGTACCCCTGCCGCTTGTCCTTCACCATCCGACCGAACGTGAACGCAAGCGCGAACGGGATGAGGAGGATCGCGTACATCTCCAGGAAGTCGGAGAGCTTCGTCGAGTTCTCGAGCGGATGGGCGGAGTTGACGTTGAAGAACCCGCCGCCGTTCGTCCCCAGCTGCTTGATCGCGACCTGGCTGGCAACCGGTCCGCCCGGGATCTCCTGGGTGGTGCCGGCGACGGTGTGGACCTCGGTGAATCCGTGCGTGTTCTGGATCACACCGCACGCGATGAACGCGATGGCGAACACGAACGCGACCGGGAGCAGGATCCGCAACGTCGTGCGCACGAGATCGACCCAGAAGTTGCCGATCGTCCGCTTGCCCGCGCGGGACAGGCCCCGGATCAGCGCCACCATCACCGCCATGCCGGCCGCGGCCGACACGAAGTTCTGCACCGTGAGGCCGACCATCTGGGTGAAGTGGCTCAGCGTCGCCTCGCCGCCGTAGTTCTGCCAGTTCGTGTTGCTCATGAAGCTGACCGCGGTGTTGAACGACAGCGCCGGCGTCACTCCCACCATGTCGGTCGGGTTGAACGGCAGGCTCCCCTGGACGCGTTGGATCAGGTAGAGCAGGAGGAAGCCGACAAGGCTGAACGCGAGGAGCGAGAGCGTGTAGACGTTCCACCGCTGTTCGCGGTCCTTGTCGACTCGGCACACCCTGTAGAAGAGGTTCTCGATCGGGTCGAAGACACGATCCAGGCGAGACGGGCCGCCTTCGTACACGTTCGCCATGTAGCGCCCGAGCAGCGGCGCGGTCGCGCCGATGAGCACGATCAGGGCGATGAGCTGACCCCAGCCGGCGAGCGTCATCAGAATTTCTCCGGGTACAGGAGGGCGACCACCAGGTAGACGGTCACGAAGGCGGCGATGGCCAGTGCGATGTAGTTCTCGGTCGTCACGCGCTCACCTCGACCGGTCCAGGCCCCGCGTCCGCGGGCTCGTCGGCGGTGAGCGCCTCGTCATGGTCGATCGTCTCGGCATCGGAGCCGATCAATCGATCGCATCCGGCCACGAAGGCCACGCAGACGGCGAAGAACGCCACGATGGTGAGCACGACCCCCAGGTCTGCCATCACTGCTCCTCGTTCGGGGTGAGCTGGTCGGGACTCGCGGCGATGGCCGCGCCGAGCTGGTCGGAGAGCGCGACCGCGACGACCCGCTCCTCGAGCGACGCGCCCGCGTGCGGATCGGGTGTGAGCACGATGCGGCCGACCACGCGACCGCGGCCGAGCACGGGGAGCTCCACCCCCTGGCTCGGAAGCGCGAACTCGCCGGCGACGAATCGTCGGGAGGTGCCTTCCCCGGAGATCGCACCGTTGCGCTCCATCAGGGGCAGGACGAGAGTCGCCGCTTCGTCGGGCGCTTTCCCCGCGCTCGTCGGCTCGAACCGGCACACGACGAGGTCGAGAAGCCCCGTGAGCTCTTCCTCGACCGCGAGGACCAGGTCGTCGACATCAGCCCCCGTCGCGGCCAGCTCGGCGACCCGGTGGAGCCGGGCGATCTCGTCCGCGCCCCGGTCCGCACGCCCTCGGTGGCGACGCGCCCGGGTCACGAGCTCACCGACCAGCAATCCGATGACGAGGAGGAACACCATCGTCTCGACGTCGTCCGCGCTGTCGATCTGCAGCGTCAGATACGGCCTGGTCAGGAAGAAGTCGAAGCTGATCGCACTGACCACCGCCGCAATCGCACCGGCGGCGCGGCCGCCCAGCATCGCCGCCAGCACGACCACGAGCACGAGGACCAGCGCGAGGTTCGTGGTGTCGACCTCGCCGCGCACGGCGACGAGCGCGCCGCCGACCAGGATCGGGAGCAGCCCCGCGACCGCGAATCCCGCTGCCGTGGTGTCCCACTCGTCTCGTCGGGCTGAGGCCATGCAACCGTCATACGCCCGCGCGCATCACGGTGAAAGAGTCCTGACGCACTCCTCAGCGCGGGACTCCCGACTCTTGATGCGCCCTTGACGCGCGCGGCCCGGGAGCCGCGCCCGCGGGCGCGGTGCTCACTCCCCGGCGCTGGCGCCCGGGCTCGCGCCGGCCGCCTCGAGGGCACCCTCCACGACGTCCGACTCCTGGGTGAACGCCCCGCCCTTGCGCTTCGAGAACGTGATCGAGACGAGCACGACCACCAGCGCGACCGCGGCGATCCCCAGCCGCGCGGCGGTGTCGTCGCGCAGGCTGATCACCGCCGGGAGGATCAGCAGTGAGACCAGGTTCATCACCTTGATGAGCGGGTTCAGTGCGGGGCCGGCGGTGTCCTTGAACGGATCGCCGACGGTGTCGCCGATGACGGCGGCCTTGTGGGATTCGCTCCCCTTGCCGCCCAGGTTGCCGTCCTCGATGAACTTCTTGGCGTTGTCCCACGCGCCACCGGCGTTCGAGAGGAACACGGCCATGAGCTGCCCGGTGAGGATCACCGCGGCGAGGAACGCACCCAGCGCCAGGTAGCCGATCCCGAAGCCGATGACGACGGGCATGAGCACGGCGAGGAGTGCAGGTGTGGTGAGCTCGCGCAGGGCGGCGGTGGTGCAGATGTCGATGACCTTGCCGTGCTCGGGCTCGTCGATGCCCTCCATGATCCTGCGCTCGCGGAACTGGCGCCGGACCTCCTCGACGACCTTGCCCGCCGTGCGGCCGACCGCGCGGATCGCCAGGGCGCTGAACATGAAGGCGATCGAGCCGCCGATGAGGAGCCCGATGAACACCTCGGGGTTCGCGACGTTGATCTGGGTGAGGGGGTTGGTGAAGACCTTGTCGCCGGCTCGTTCGACGGTGGTGAGGAGCTCGTCGCCGATCACCTCGATGTACGACGCGAACAGCGCGACGGCCGCGATGACGGCCGAACCGATCGCGAAGCCCTTGGTGACCGCCTTGGTGGTGTTCCCCACCGCGTCGAGGCTCACCATGATGCGCTCGGCCTCGCCGGAGAACTCTCCCGACATCTCGGCGATGCCGGCGGCGTTGTCGGCGACGGGACCGAAGGTGTCCTCGGACACGACGACGCCGGTGGTGGCGAGCATGCCCATGCCGGTGAGCGCGACGATGTAGAAGGTGAACTTGAGGTTGCCGTCACCGAGGATGATCCCCACACCGAGCGCCGAAGCGATCGCGACGATCGACCACACCGAGGACTCGAGGCCACTCGAGATGCCCGAGAGGATCGTCGTGGCGGGGCCGGTACGGGTGGAGTCCGCGATCTCCTGCACCGGCTGGGTCTCGGTGGACGTGAAGTACTCGGTGAGTCGGCTCACGATCTGAGCGAGGATCAGCCCGATCACGACGGCGAGGAACACCCGGGCACCCGGGCCGAAGTTGCCCCAACCGACGTTGTTGTCCTGGCCGACGTAGAGGAACGCGACGAGCGCGGTGCCGATGACGGTGAGGACCGAGGCGGCCGCGAAGCCGCGGTTGATGGGGGCCATGGCCGACTTGTCCTTGTCGGTGGCCCGCACCATGTAGACGCCCACGATCGACGCGAGCACGCCGACGGCGCGGGCGACGACGGGGAAGATGAGTCCGTAGGCCGGGTTCGCACCGACCGACCGGAACGCGGCGACACCCAGGATGATGGACGCGACCAGCGTGACCTCGTAGCTCTCGAACAGGTCGGCCGCCATGCCGGCGCAGTCACCCACGTTGTCACCGACGTTGTCGGCGATCGTGGCGGGGTTGCGGGGGTCGTCCTCGGGGATGCCCTGCTCGACCTTGCCGACCAGGTCGGCACCGACGTCAGCGGCCTTCGTGAAGATGCCGCCACCAACGCGCATGAACAGCGCGATCAGCGAACCACCGAACCCGAAGCCGATGAGGATCGCGGCGGCGGTGTTCTGGAACAGCATGATGATGACGGTCGCACCGAGGAGCCCGAGGCCGACCGTGTACATGCCGGCGACGCCGCCCGTGCGGAACGCGACCTTGAGCGCGGCCTTGAGCGAACCGGTGCGCGCGGCGGCCGCGGTGCGCACGTTCCCGCGCACCGCAAGGCTCATGCCGATGAAGCCGGTGAGGGCGGAGAGGAACGCTCCCGCGACGAAGGCGATGGTGCGGAAGAGGCCCGACTGGAAGAACGTCAAACCGCCCGAGCCGCCCGTGACGTCCGCGATGGCCGGCTCGATGACCTCGGTCGACGTCAGGAACACCAGTGCAGCGACCGGCACGATGATGAGCGCGATGGTGCGGAACTGCCGCCGCAGGTACGCCATCGCCCCTTCCTGGATCGCGGTGGCGATCGCGATCATCTTCGGCGTGCCCTGGTCGGCCGCGAGCACGCTCTTGCTCAGGACGAACCCGACGATGAGGGCCAGGATCGCGGTGGCGACGGCGAAGATCAGCCAGGCCCACTCGGTATCGCCGAGGTGGAAGACCTGGTAGCCGCCTTCGGCCGCGAGGACGATGCTGCGCATCTGCTGTGTGCTCCTTCTCCCCCGAAGGGGTCCCCCCGGCCCGGGCGCTCGCACACGAAGGTGCGCGCAGTCCGTGCCGATCGAACGTCTCGACCGATCGAAAATGTCGGGCGACGCTAGCCCGCGGCCGTCGGATCATGCCGATTGGCGGCCCGATGCCTTCCCTGGGCCCCGAGCCGGAGCGGCTCAGTCGACGTGGTACGGGACCGAGGTCACCACGGTGTTCCGGCGGAAGAGCAGGCGGCCCTTGAGGAACAGGGCGCTCTGGTTGTGGAGCAGGTGCTCCCACCAGTGCTTGACCACGAACTCGGGGATCACGATCGTCACGATGTCGTTGCTGTAGCGGGCGTCGAGGTCGTCGATGAAGCGCACCAGAGGGCCGTGGAGCTCGCGGTAGGGCGAGTAGACGGTCTCGAGTGGGATCTCGATGCCGAACTGCTCCCACTGGTCGCGGATCTTGGCGTCCTCTTCCTCGTCGGTGACGACGCTCAGCGCGACCAGGTGCTTCGGGTTCAGCGACTTGGAGTACGCGAGGGCCTGGAGCACGCCCTTGTGCACCCGGCCGACGAGCACGACGACGGTGTTGTTGAGCGGGCGGGCGCGGTAGTCGGGGTCGACCCGCAGGCTCTTGCCCACTCGCGCGTAGTGCCGGTGGATGCTCTTGAAGATCAACATGATGAACGGGATCACGACGATCGGGACCCAGGCACCGCTCGTGAACTTCGTGACTGCGACGATGATGAGCACGACGAAGGTCGCGACCGACCCGATGCCGTTGATCACCATGTGGCGCTTCCAGTTGGGCGCCTGCTCTGCCTTGTGGTGTCGGACCATGCCGGCCTGCGACAACGTGAACGACGTGAACACACCGACGGCGTACAGCGGGATCAGGGCGTTGGTGACGCCCCCGAACGCGACGATGAGCAGCGTGGACGCACCCGCGAGGATCAGCACGCCGTTGGAGAACACGAGGCGGTCACCCCGGTTCGCCATCTGCCTGGGCAGGTAGCCGTCGCGAGCGATGATCGACGAGAGGCGCGGGAAGTCCGCGTACGCGGTGTTCGCGGCGAGGGTCAGGATCAGCGCGGTCGCGATCTGCAGCACGAAGAAGATCCCGCCGGTGCCGAACACCTGGATGCCCATCTGCGCGAGGACCGTCGAGTCCTTGCTCGGGTAGGGCTGGAGGTGGTGGGCGAGGATCGACACCCCCATGAAGAGCGTGCCGAGGATCGTGGCCATCCAGACGAGCGTGGCGGCCGCGTTCCTGGACTCCGGTCGGCGGAAGGCGGGCACACCGTTGGAGATCGCCTCGACACCGGTCAGCGCGACCGCGCCGGACGAGAAGCCCTTGAGGATCAGGAAGAGCCCGAGCGTGCCGCCGCTGTAGAGCGTGCCGTCGAACGCCGCCTGGTTGAAGGGCACGGTGCTGATGTCGTCGAGGACGAAGCTGCGGAACAAGCCGTACACGACGAGCGAGCTGATCATGACGATGTACAGGTACGTGGGTGCCGCGAAGATGCGGCCGGACTCCTTGATCCCGCGCAGGTTGGCGAGCGTGATCAGGATGATGAGGACGATGCCGAGCTCGACCCGATGCTTCTGGAGGTCGCTGAACTCCGGGATCGAGATGATCGCGGCGACGCCGGCCGAGATCGACACCGCGACGGTGAGGATGTAGTCGACGAGCAGCGAGGCGCCCGCGACGAGCGACGGGTTCTCGCCGAGGTTCTCGCGACTGACGACGTAGCTCCCCCCGCCGTTCGGGTAGGAGAAGATCGTCTGGCGGTACGAGAACGCGACGATCGACAGCAGCAGCGCGACCGCGATCGCGATCGGGATGAGGGTCTCGAGTCCGAGCAGCAGGCTCGACGCGCCCACTGCGGTGACGAAGAGGATCTCCTCGGTCGCGTACGCGGTCGAGGAGATCGCGTCCGAGGAGAACACCGCGAGCGCGATGACCTTCGGGATCCTCTGGTGTTCCTGCTCCGTGGTGGCCAGGGGCCGCCCCACCAGGATGCGCTTGACGAGGGCCAAGGGGTGATCCTTCCGCACGCGGGGTGCCGCGTGCCCACCGGAGCACGTCCAGCGTTCCGACGAGGTGTTCGCTCAGACCCGTCCGTCCGGGTGTCGATAGCATCGCAGAGGTTCCAGGTCGGGAGGCGACAACGTGCACGTGGTGGTGGTCGGCTGCGGCCGGGTGGGGAGCGAGCTGGCCGCGAGCCTGGAGCTCGGAGGCCACTCGGTCGCGATCATCGACAAGAAGCCGAGCGCGTTCCGGCGGCTCCCCGCCTCGTTCGCCGGTCAGAAGGTGGTCGGTTTCGGGTTCGAACGGGACCACCTCGTCGAGGCCGGCATCGATCGCGCCGGAGCGGTCGCGGCGGTCACGAGCGGCGACAACTCCAACATCCTCAGTGCCCGCATCGCCCGGGAGAACTTCGGCATCGAGCGGGTCGTCGCCCGGATCTACGACCCCCGCCGCGCCCTCATCTACGAGCGCCTCGGGATCCCGACGGTGGCCACCGTGCAGTGGACGACCGACCAGGTGCTCCGACGCCTCCTGCCGAGCGGCGAGGCACCCCACGAGTGGGTCGACCCGAGCGGCAACGTGAGCCTGGTCGAGTATGCGATCCCCGCGAGCTGGTGTGGGAAGAAGCTCGCCGGGCTCAACGAGGCGGGCAGCTTCTGGCTCACCGCGGTCACCCGGTTCGGAGCAGCCGAGATCGTCAGCACCGACGTCGTCGGTCAGGAAGGCGACACGCTCCACTTCGTGGTGGCCATCACCGCCCTCGACGCCCTGCGCGAGCGGCTCGAGCAGGGACCGGAGCACTGATGCGCGTCGCGATCGCCGGAGCAGGTGCGGTGGGCGTCTACATCGCCAACGACCTCGTGGAAGCCGGTCACGAGATCCTCCTCATCGAACAGCAGCCCGAGGTTCGCGAGCGAGCCACGACCGTCGACGGCGTCGACTGGTACATCGGCGATGCATGCGAGGTCTCGTCGCTGCGCGAGGCCGGGCTCGAAAGTTGCGACGTGCTCGTCGCGGCGACGGGCGACGACGAGGACAACCTCGTCGTCTCGCTGCTCGCGAAGACCGAGTTCGCCGTCCCGCGCGTCATCGCCCGGGTGAACCACCCCAAGAACGAGTGGCTCTTCAACGAGAACTGGGGCGTCGACCTCTCCGTGTCGACCACCCACCTCATCACCGCGCTGGTGGAGGAGGCGGTGACGGTCGGGCGGCTCGTCCGGATCCTCCAGTTCGAGGGTGGCCAGGCCCGACTCGTCGAGGTGACCCTTGCCGAGGGAGCCGCCGGTGGTCGACCAGGCGATCTCGGAGCTCGACCTCCCGAGGAACGCGACGTTCGTCGCGATCGTCCGCGACGAGCAGGTGGTGATGCCGCGAGGCGACACGATCTTCGAGGCCGGCGACGAGGTCCTCGCGATGGTGACGCCCGACTCCGAAGAGGAAGTACGTCAGCTCCTCACCGGCTGAGGCCGTGCGCCCGGAGCAGGGTGGATCAGGCGATCAGGGTGTAGCGGGGGTTGAAGATCAGGAACCGGTTGGCCTGACGGCCGGCGACGCCCTCGACCATCAGCTTGCGCCCCGGTGTGAGCCCGGCGATCTTGCGGCGCCCGAGGAACACCGCCGTCGCGCTCCCGCGACCGTCGCTGATCGTCACCTCGAGGGCCGGCGCGCCGGCGCGCGGCACGATCCGCACCGAGCTCACCTCGCCACCGATCCGCACCTGCCGGCGCGCCACGATGTCGGTCGTGGGCGTGACGCCCAATGCGTCGACGAAACCGCACAGGTTCTCGCGGTCGAGCTCCTCGACCGAGGTCGTGAAGCGCTTCAACCCCTTCTTGAGTGCCACGACGCCCACGGTACCTGCGCGTCCCAACCCCCGGAAAGCCGGGCGTCCGGCACACCAGGCGACCCGAAATCCGCGCGCGCATCTTCTATCCTCGACCCCGATGTCCGCACCGCCTCCTCCTCCTCGTCGCGCGCGCCCGGCCGCGCCTCCGTCGGGCGATCCCGGCGTGGTCGCGCCGCCTCCCCGCCGCCGCGCACCCGACCAGTCACCTGAGGCAGTGACCAGTACGCGGCCGACCCGGGCGGGCCCGCGCCGCGACGCAGTCCTGTTGTCGTGGCCCCCTCTGCGACGCGCGCCGAGCGCCAGGCCCGGAGTGATCCGGCCCCGCAATCGGAGACGGCGGCGGTCGCCGCTGGGGACTCATCGCCGCCGCGATCGTCGCGGTCCTCGTCGTCGGCGCGGGCGCGTTCTTCCTCCTGTCCGGTGGCTCCTCCGACACCACCAGCGGCCCGAGCTTCACGGCATCCACCGCGGTCGACCTCCAGCCGGGTGAGACGACGATCGCGGCGGCGAGCCCGTTCAGCGGGACGGCTCCCCCCGAGGTCCCGGGCCAGGTCCTCTCCGTGCTCGGCACCTACGTCGAGGACGGGATCGTCGCGCCGCTCCGCAAGGGCAAGGCCGACGACGCCGCGCTCGCGACCGTGTTCGACCCCGCGGCCGTCGCGGCGCTGGTCGGCGACGAGCGCGCGATCGTGCTCGACGAAGGTCTGCCCAAGGCCGTCGGCAAGGTCACGGTGACCACCCCGCCCGTCCCCCTCACCGTCCTCATCGACAAGGACGGCAAGGTGATCGCGGTGTCGGCCGACGTGCAGCTGGCCGTGACCGCGCGTGCCGCGAAGGGCAAGGTACAGATCAACCGGACCGGTTCCTTCGTGTTCGCCCCCGACGAGGCGGGCGGCTGGAAGATCACCGGCTGGACCCTCTCCACTGACCGCGGTGGCCCGGGCGTGACGCCCACCTCGACCGCGGCATCCGTCACGACGACCACGGTGGCCCCCTGATGCGATCCAACCCCCTCGTCCGTCTCCTCGTCGCCATCCCGCTCTGCGGCATGCTCGTCGCCGGTCTCCTCGGCGCGGCCTGGCTGGCGATCGGTCAACCGAACCCGGCCGCGGGCGCGACCTGGTTCCAGGTCACGAAGGTCGGTGACGCCGAGTTCAGCGGCGCGCCGACCGAGCCCTTCTTCTTCCTGGCCCTCGGCAACGACGGGCGCACCGACGCCGACAAGGGTCTCGGTGACGCGATCCACGTGTTCGGCGTCAACCCGGCGACCCACACCGCGACCGTGCTCAACGTCCCGCGCGACACGCAGGCGCCCGGCGGCGACAAGATCAACGCATCCCACGCGCTCGGCGGGCTGTCCTCGATGGTCGAGCAGCTCAACCAGATGATGGGCATCAACATCCAGTACGCCATCACCACGAACTTCCCCGGCTTCATCGCGATGGTGAACGAGATCGGCGGGATCGACGTCAACCTGCCCGAGGCCCACAAGGACACGCAGTACTCGGGCGCCGAGTTCCCCGCGGGTCCGCAGCACGTCGACGGTGACCAAGCGCTCGCGATCTCGCGCAACCGCCACCAGTGGACGACCGGCGACATCCAGCGCACCACGAACCAGGCCTCGCTCGTCCTCGACACCCTCGCGATGCTCCGGGCGCGCAACACCGGTGACGCCGGCACGCTGGGGCTCGTCGCGACGCTGGCGCGCCACGTCGTCACCGAGAACGTGTCGCTCACGGACCTGTACCGGCTCGGGCGCCTCGCGCTCACGATCGATCCGGCCACGGTGAAGAACGTCACCATCCCGGTCGGTGCCGGGGCCGGCACCGAGCTCCAGGTGACGAGCGACGGGGCGAGCCTCTTCGCCGACTTCGCCGACGACGCGATCCTGCAGACCCACTGAGCGAACCACCGAGCGATCGCGGCCGACCGGCCCCAGATCCGCTCGAGACGTTCGACGCCCTCGTCCACGATCCGCTCCTGTCCGAGCGCGTCGCGTACGCCGGCGTCCGCGCGCCGGAACCGCCGCGGTATGCGAGCACCATCCGAACGCGCTCCACCCGGTGCTCGAGGCTCGGCTCGGCACGCTCGGCGTCGACCGGCTCTGGAGCCACCAGGCCGAGGCGGTCGACCGGCTCCGCGCCGGTCGCAGCGTCGTGGTCGCGACCGGGACCGCGTCCGGGAAGACGCTGTGCTACCAGCTCCCCATCGTGGACGCGATCCTCCGAGGCGAGCCCTCGACCGCGCTGCTCGTGTACCCGACGAAGGCGCTCGCCCAGGACCAGCTCCGACGGTTCCGCGAGTGGCTCGTCCCCGACCTCGTCGCGGCGACCTACGACGGCGACACGCCTCCCGACGACCGTGCCCGCCTGCGCAAGCAGGCCAACGTGGTGCTCACCAACCCCGAGATGCTCCACGTCGGGATGCTGCCGTTCCACGAGCGCTGGGCGACGTTCCTCATGCGGCTCCAGTTCGTCGTCGTCGACGAGCTGCACTCGCTGCGCGGGATCTTCGGCGGACACGTGGCGCACGTGCTCCGACGGCTCCGCCGGCTCTGTGAGCACTACGGCGCGCGCCCGACCTTCTGCTTCTCGAGCGCGACGATCGGGAACCCCGGGCCACTCGCCGCCGCGCTCGCAGGGATGCCCATCGAGGTGATCACCGACGACGGCGCGCCCCTCGGTGCCCGGGGCTTCGCGTGCTGGCAACGCCCGTTGACCGATCCGCACTCCGGGACGCGTGCGTCCGCCAATGCCGAGACTGCAGGGCTCCTTGCGCGCTTCGTGACGGCCGGCCACCAGACCCTGGCCTTCAGCCGGAGTCGCAAGGGAGCCGAGGTCGTCGCCGCGCAGGCCCGCTCCATGCTCGAGGACGGTGCGCGTCCGTCCGATGCTCCACCTCCCCGCGTCGCGGCGTACCGCGCCGGATACCTCCCGGCCGAGCGCCGCGAGCTCGAGGACGCACTCACGTCGGGGGAGCTCGGTGGTGTCGTCGCGACCAGCGCGCTCGAGCTCGGCATCGACGTCGGCGGTCTCGACGCGATCGTCGTCAACGGCTTCCCGGGAACGCTCGCGTCGTTCCGCCAACAGATCGGGCGCGCCGGGCGTGGCGAGCGCGGGTCGGCGACCGTCCTCGTGGCCGGTGACGACCAGCTCGACCAGTGGTACGCCGCACACCCGCGGGAGCTCCTCGAGCGGCCCGCCGAGGCGGCGATCGCCAACCCCGACAACCCCTTCGTGCTCACCGCGCAGGTCGGCTGCGCCGCGCACGAGCTCCCGATCGAGCCGACCGACGAGCAGTGGTTCGGACCCGGCCTCGACGACGCGGTGCGCGAGCTCGTGCTCGGCGACCTGCTCAAGCCGCGGGACGGACGGATGTACTGGGCCGCGCAGCAGCCACCGGCGCCGGGCGTCGGCCTGCGCAACGGCTCCGGTACCGAGTACGAGCTCGTCGACCAGGCCGGCGAGACGATCGGCACGGTCGACAGCGGCCGCGTGTTCCAGGTGGCGCACCCCGGCGCGGTGTACCTGCACCAGGGACGCCAGTACCGGGTCGAGACGCTGGAGACCGAGCACCACCGGGCCGTCCTCGAAGCGGCCGACGACCTCGACGAGTACACGCGCACCCGCGAGGAGACCGATCTCACCATCGTCACGGCGGAGCAGACGACGCCGGCCGGGCGCGGCACCGCCGCCCTCGGTGCCGTGGAGGTCACGACGAGCGTCACCGGCTACCAGCGCAAGCGCGCCTCCACCAACGAGACCATCGAGGTCGTCCCGCTCGACGTCCCGCCGAGCCGGCTCACGACTCGAGCGTGCTGGTACACGGTGCCCCTGCCCGTCGTCGTCGGTGCCGGCCTCGCTCCCGGCCGCATCCTCGGCGCGGTGCACGCGGCCGAGCACGCGCTCATCGGGCTGCTCCCGCTCTTCGCGATCTGTGACCGCTGGGACGTCGGCGGGGTCTCGATGGCGCTGCACCCGGCGACCGAGGAACCGTCGATCTTCGTGTACGACGGGTACGCCGGCGGCGCCGGCATCGCGGAGCTCGCCTTCGCGCGGCTCGGCGAGCACGTGCGTGCAGCCCGCGAGCTCGTCGCCGGGTGTCCCTGTGACGCAGGCTGCCCCTCCTGCGTGCAGTCCCCGAAGTGCGGCAACTGGAACGAGTTCCTCGACAAGGCGGGCGCGGTGCTCCTGCTCGACCTGCTCACGGACGTCCCGAGCTGAGCCGGACCTCGGCCCGCGCTCGTGCATGTGCCGATGCGTCCACGGCCGGCACGACGACCTCGACCGCGACAGTCACGAAGGGCCCGGCGCACGCGCAGCTGGTGAGCCGGGCCCCGTTCGACGACGCCGTGGTC
The DNA here is from genome assembly GCA_963720675.1 of uncultured Acidimicrobiia bacterium. GTDB lineage: Bacteria > Actinomycetota > Acidimicrobiia > IMCC26256 > PALSA-555 > JALHSW01. The sequence goes on from CAVRGH010000010.1 coordinate 2,249,026, forward strand.
GCGGCCGCGAGGCGCGCCGCGCCGGCCCCGCGTCCCAGCGCCAGCATGTCTGCCGCTGCGAGTGCGGCGGCATCCGCCGCGGTCTCGGCCCGGGCACCCGCCGCCGCTGCGACGCCGAGCCGCGCGACCCCGAGGCAGACCGCGAGACCGAGCACCACGACCGCGAGCATGACGATCGTCGATGACCCACGCTCGCGGTGCTCGCGTCGCACGAGGCTCACTTCTCGACCCGCATCACCGCCGTCGCGTGCAGGGTGGGGTCAGGGAACAGCGCGCCGACCAGTGGGACGTTCGTCTTCGACGTGAAGGTGACCTCGACCTGGATCTGCTCCCCGACGTCGGGCCTCGGCCCCACGCGGACCTCGGCACCGGGCAGCGCACGCGAAGCCGCTCGGGCCGGATCCCCGTCGACGCTCGCGGCGCGTGCGGCTTCACGCGCCGCGTGCACGACGTTGACGTGGTCCCGGACGACGAGCGCGACCTGGATGATCGCGAGCGCCGCCATCATGAGCAGGGGCAGGACAAGCGCGAACTCGACGGTCGCCTGCCCCCGCTCCCGCGCCGCCCGGCTCACCCTGCCGACAGCAGGAAGTCGAGTGCGCTGTCGAACAGCTTCTTCACCGCCCCGCCGTTTGCCCACGCGATCAACAGGAACGCGATCGCCCCGGCGCCCATGAGCACCAGGGCGTACTCGGCGGTGGTCTGACCGGTCTCGCCCACGCGCCAGGCGCGCAGGTACGAGCGGATGGTTCGCATCTCGGTGCTCCCTCTGTCTCAGGAACGGTCGAATCCGGCGAGCACCGCGGGCACCACGGTGAGGAGCCCGAACGCCGGCAGGACGAGGAAGACCAGGGGGAAGAGAAGTCGGACGGGGACCGTGCGGGCACGCGTCTCGGCGCGCCGCCGGAGGACCGCCCGCTGTTCGGTCGCCAGCCGGAGCAGGGCGTCGCCGACTGCGGCGCCGAAGCGCTCCGACGCCAGGAGCGCGTCAGCGAGGGGACGCAAGGGAGCGATGCGTGTTGCCAGATCGTCGAGCGCGTCGGCGAAGGAGCTGCCCAACGTGCACGCCCGGACGACACCGGCGAGCTGCGCGGCGAGCGTCGGTGGCGCCCAGGTCGCCGCGACGTCCACGGCGAGGTACGGCGTGCAGCCGGCGCCCACGGCGACCGCGAGGAGGTCGATGGTCACCGGCAGGTCGTGCTCGATCGCCCGGTCGCGCCGCTGCGCGAGGCGACCGTCTCGGAGCGCGCGTATCGGACGGGGTACGAGGAGCGGAACCTTCGACGCGGCGCGCGGCAGCGCGAGCCGACGTTGCGGGGACCACGCGCCCGGGTGGAGTCGAGCGGCGCGGACACCGGTACCGAACCGGCGCGCGCGCCGGACGAACGGACTCGCCACCATGAGTCCCCATCCGAGCGAGAGGCCGACGACGGCGATCGTGGTCACTCGATCGTCCCCGCGCGCACGATCCGACGCATCCACATCGCTGCGAGCCCTTCGCAGGTGAGCCCGGCGACCAGACAGACCCGACCGGGACCGGTCGAGACGAGCGCCTCGGCCGACCCCGGGTCGGCGATCGCACCGAACAGGAGATACGCGAGCGGTGCGCCACCGACCACCACTGCCGACAGCCGGGCCTGCGCGGAGAGCGATCGAGCTTCGGCCGTCGCACCCAGGCGCTCCCGGAGCGACGCGGCGAGCCCGTCGAGCGCCGCTGCGGCGCGCCCGCCGATGGTGGCTGCGACGGCGAGTGCCCCAGCCGCCGCGCGTACCGCGGGGACGGGGCGCTCCTCGGGCCAGGTGGCCAACGACCCGGCGAGGCCGAGGCCGAGGGCGGCGCGGGCCCGGATGCGGCGCACATCCGCGGCGAGCGGGCCGTCGCCCGCCAGCGGCTCGAGCGCGTCACCGATGCTCGACCCGCCGCGGAGCCCTGCGGCGACCTGCTCGAGACCACCAGGGAGCGCGGCAACGAACCGCTGTTGTGCCCGCGTCCGCGCGCGATCCGCAACGCGACCGGGCCGGCTGCGAGCGCGGCGAACGCGGCCGGGACCACGAGGCCCGGTGCGATCGCGAGGGTGACCATGACCACCGCGCCGACTGCACCGAGCAGCACCTCACACGCACCCTCCGGCTCGAGATCGACGGCTGCGTCCTCGAGACCCCGTGCGAGCCACTGCCGCGCGCGACCCGGGAGATGCCAGCCGGTGGGCTCGCCGAGTCCGCGCAGCCGCGCACCGGCAACTGACCGGCGAGCGGCGCGCCCGAGGGCGATCGACGCTGCCCCGCCACCGAGCCCCACCAGCAGGGTCAGCACGACCACCAGCCGAGGTCGAGCGGCGCTGCTTCCGGTCGTCGAGGCGCACGGCGCGGCGGATCCACCGGGACGAGGCCGTGCTCACGCCGCTCGAAGAGCGGCCGGAGCGCGAGGTCGTCGCCACGGACGGCCACCTCGCCGACCGCCTCGACCCGACGCGCCCCGTCGCGCCGGCGGGCGACGTGGACGACGATGTCGAGGGCAGTCGCGACCTGCGCCCGAATCGCCGCGATCGGCAGGCCGACTCCCGCGAGCAACACGAGGGTCTCGATCCGCGCCAGCGACTCGGTCGCTCCGTTCGCGTGGACGGTCGACAGCGAGCCGTCGTGTCCGGTGTTGAGGGCCTGGAGCATGTCGAGGGCCTCCCCACCGCGGACCTCTCCGACGACGATCCGGTCGGGGCGCATGCGCAACGCGGCCCGGACGAGCTCACGGACCGACACCGCGCCTGCGCCCTCGGCGTTCGGCGGCCGGGCTTCGAGGCGAACGACATGCGGCTGGCGCAGTCGGAGCTCCGCGGTCTCTTCGATCGTCACGACGCGCTCGACATCCGGGATCGCACCGGACAATGCGTTCAGCAGGGTCGTCTTGCCGGCACTCGTCCCGCCTGCGACCAACACGTTGCATCCCGCGCCGACGCACCACCGCAGGAAGCTCGTGACGTGGTCGTCGAGACCGAACGCCTCGAGCAGGACCGGTCGCGTGCCGAACCGACGGATCGTGACGCACGGACCGTCGATGGCGAGTGGCGGCACCACCGCGTGGAGCCGCGATCCGTCGGGCAGGCGTGCGTCGACCATCGGCGACGATCGATCGAGCCGAAGCCCGAGCGGTGCGACCACACGTTCGACGAGGCGGACGATCCCGGCCGCATCGAGGGGCAGCTCGACACGCTCGAGGCGACCGCGCCGCTCGATGTAGGCGCGCCCCGGGCCGTTGACCATCACCTCGGTGACGTCGGGAGCAGCGAGCAACGGCTCGAGTGGGCCGAGCCCGGCGACCTCGTCGGTGAGCTCGCCCAACAGCCGCTCGAACCGTGCGGCGGGGAGCAGCGGCTCTTCGTCGCGGAGGAGCTCGGCGAGCCGGGCCCGGACGGCAGGCGTGCGGCCCGGACCGTCGAGCTCGGTGACCTCGGGCGAGCGGAGCAGGCGCGCGTGGACACGCTGCTTGACGTCGTGGGTCACGCAGCCTCTCCGCGTCGGTCGGTGAGGAGATCGATGCCGACGAGGAACCGCCCGAGTGGTCGGGCGAGCGGATCGGGAAGGCGGCTCGAGAGCACGCCGGCGTCGACGGCGCGGGCGACGCCCGGCCGGATGGGGATGCGCGCCAGCACCGGGCGGTCGAGGACGTCGGCGACCTCGGCCGCGCCGAGGGAGCGGTTCGGCTCCTCGACCAGCAGGACGCCGGTCGCACGACCGAGCAGCGGGCTGTGGACGCCTCGGCGGAGTGCGAGGTAACAGCCGCGGACCACGACGACGGAGACGTCGGCGACCTCGACGACCGCCCGCGCCGCCGGCGTGCTCGCGCGCCCCGCGTCGATGACCGTCGGGACCGGACCCTCCCGGAGCGCGACCGCGAGCGCAGCACCGGCCTCGGCGGCCGGGACCGCGGCCAGGGCACGGTCGGCCGTGCCGCGGGGCAGCAGCACGACGCCCGGCGCGGCCGGGACCGCGAGGCGCGCGAGCGCGTCGACCGGAGCCTCGGCGCCGGCGGCCACCCAGTCGGCGAGCCCGGTGGGCGGATCCGCCGCAAGCCCGAGGATGGCCGGGAGATCGCCGTCGAGGTCGGCGAGTCGGGCCCCGTCGGCCCGGCGCGCGAGCACGAGCGCCGTGGCCGCGGTGAGCACCGACGTTCCCGACCCTCCTTTGGGTGACCAGAACGCGACGAGCACGGTTCCCTCCCTGATCGACGGAGCAGCGCCGACGAGTGGTCGCCGACGTGCAGAGAGGGTCGACGCGGCACCACGCGCCGCGTGACCGGTAGGTTCGCTCCATGCCCGGAGCCGAGGTTTCCGTCCGCCGCACCCACCGCCGGCTCTGCGTCGCGCTCGTAGCCGCAGCGGTGGTGGTCGGCGCCGTTGCCCCCGCCGCCCACGCGGGGACCCACGCCGACGCCGACGCCTCGCTCGACACCGCACTCGACGCGATCGTCGCCGCGAAAGGTGGACCACCGGGGATCGTCGCGGTGGTGCAGCGCGGTGACGACCTCGAGGTGCACGCGGGCGGAGTCGCGGACGTCGCGACCGGCGCCGAGATTCGGCCCGACGACCACGTGCGTCTCGCGAGCGTTGCGAAGGCATTCAGCGGTGCGGCGGCGATCGCCGCGGTCGCGCAGGGCAAGCTCGCGCTCGACGCCACGATCGGCGCGACGCTGCCCGGGCAGCCGGCGGCGTGGGCGGACATCACCCTGGCACAGCTCCTGCACCACACCAGCGGCATCCCGGACTTCAGCAAATCGCCGGCCTTCGCGGAGGCGCTCACCGCGTCGCTGCTCGACCCCGTGCCGCCGGCGCAGCTCCTCGCCTACGTTGCCGACGACCCGCTCGCGATCCACCCCGGGGTCGAAGTACCACTACTCGAACTCCGACAACATCGCGGTCGGCCTGATGGTCCAGGCCGCGACGGGGATCCCCTACGAGCAGGTGCTGCAGGACAGCGTGTACTCCCCGCTCTTGCTGACGGACACGAGCCTGCCGAGCGATCAGCTGCTTCCCAGCCCGTTCATGCACGGCTACGAGGTCGCGCCCCGGGCCACACCCGAAGACGTCTCCGAGGTCTTCGCGGCCGGATGGACCTGGGCGTCGGGCGGCATCGTGTCCACTCCTGCGGACGCGACTCGGTTCGTCCGCGGCTACGTGAGCGGCGCGATCACCGATGCCGCGACGCACGACGCGCAGTTCACGTTCATCAAGGGCGGGAAGTCCGAACCGCCGGGCCCCGGCAGCAACTCCGCCGGCCTCGCCGTGTTCCGCTACCGGACACGGTGCGGGACCGTCTACGGCCACACCGGGAACACTGCCGGCTACACGGCGTTCATCGCGTCGACCGAGGACGGCACCCGCTCTGCAGCCGTGTCGGTGAGCGCACAGGTCACTCCGGACCGAAAGCCCAAGGTGTTCCGGTCACTGCGGAACATCTTCGAGCTGTCGGTGTGCGCGGCCCTGAGCGAAGGCTGAGTGCAGCGGAGCGCTCCGACCGACGCGCCGCGTAACCTCGGGACTCGTGGGTGACGGACGAGCAGCGGCGTTCTTCGATCTCGACAAGACGGTCATCGCCAAGAGCTCCGTCCTCGCGTTCGGACGCCCCCTCTACCGGGGCGGGCTGCTCTCCAAAGGAGCGATCGTCCGGAGCGCGTACGGCCAAGTGATCTTCATGCTCGTCGGCGCCGACGAGCAGAAGATGGAGAAGCTGCGCGTCGCCATGCTCCAGATGATCAAGGGCTGGAACCGCGACGAGGTCGCCGACATCGTCCGCGAGACGCTCGACGAGATCGTCACGCCGATCATCTTCGGCGAGGCCCTCGAGCTCATCGAGGAGCACCGGCTCGCCGGTCGGCGGGTCGTGATCGTGTCGTCCACGCCGGAGGAGGTCGTCCGACCGCTCGGCGAGTTCCTCGGGGTCGACGAAGTGATCGCGACGCGCCCGGAGGTCGACCACTTCGGCAACTACACGGGCGAGCTCGCGTTCTACGGGTACGGGCCGCACAAGGCCGACGCGATCCGCGAGATGGCCGAGCAGGAGGGCTTCGACCTCAGCGCCTCGTACGCGTACTCGGACTCGGTGACGGACGAGCCGATGCTCCGGGCCGTCGGCCATCCGGTGGCGGTGAACCCCGACCGCGACCTCGCACGGCTGGCGCGTGACGAAGGTTGGCCGATCATGCGGTTCGAGCGGCCGGTGCGCCTGCGCGACCGCCTCCCCGATCGGTCGGGGACGGTCGTGGCCGTCGGTGCCGGCGCGCTCGCCGTCGGCGTCGGCGCGTGGCTGTGGTGGCACCTGCGCCACCGCGCCGACTCGTGACCCGCCCGTCGATCCACCTCGCGCACCTGCCGACGCCGCTCGAACCGATGGACCGGCTCGCGGACGCGCTCGCCGGCGGGTCGGGCGGACCACGGCTGCTCGTCAAGCGCGACGACTGCACCGGGCTCGCGCTCGGCGGCAACAAGGCGCGCAAGCTCGAGTACCTCTGTGCCGAGGCACTCGCCGACGGTTGTGACGTGCTCGTCACCGGTGGTGGTCCGCAGAGCAACCACGTGCGCATGACGACCGCAGCCGCGAACCGACTGGGGCTCGAGTGCCAGGTCGCGCTCGCCGGCGGGGCGCCCCGCCCCGAGCAGGGACCGGACTCGGGCAACCTGCTCCTCGATCGCGTGCTCGGGACGCAGGTGCACTACCTCGAGCGCGACGACTACTACGGCATCGAGGAAGGCATCGAAGATCTCGCACGCAAGCTCGCGGCAGACGGGCGTCGACCCTTCACGATCCCGGTCGGCGGCGCGTCGGTCACCGGCGCCACGGCGTACGCCGCCGCGGCAGATGAGCTGCTCGGACAGCTCGCGGGAGCACCCGTCGACTGGGTCGTCGTCGCCGACGGGTCCGGCGGCACCCACGCCGGACTGCTCGCCGGGTTGCCCGAGTCGGTCCGGGTCCTCGGGGTGGACGTCGGGACTCGACCAGACCTCGACGAGGTCGTCCCGCGACTCGCGCGCGATGCCGCGGCCCGCACATCACGCGCCGAGCCCGATGGGCCTCTCCACGTCGATCACGATCGGTTCGGGGAGGGCTACGGACGTGTCACCCGGAGCAGCGTGGAGGCGATCCTGCTCGCAGCTCGGCTCGAGGGGCTGGTGCTCGATCCGGTGTACACGGGGAAGGCGATGGCCGGGCTGATAGCGGCCGTTCGTGAGCGGCGGATCGAGCGCGAAGCAACCGTGGTCTTCTGGCACACCGGTGGCGCACCCGCGCTCTTCGCCAGCGCCTACGCGAACACCTTCAGCGGCTCCTGACGCGCCGCGGGCCCGCGTCCGCGGGCCCGGACGGTCGGATCGGTTGTTCCTCGGATGGTGGTGTCAGACAGCGGCGTCGCGAAGCTTCTTCGCGACTGCGACACCGATCACCACGAGGATGAGCAGCACCAGCAACTTCTTCATGCGGGTTCCCCTGCGTCGACGACGGTCGGCGAGAGCGTACCGTACGGTTCCGTGAGCGTCATCAGTCCCTCGATCCCGGCCCGTCCTTGATCACCACCCGGGAGGTCCGGTTCGAGGAACGACTGCGACCCGCCCGGCGCAGCTGGCTGTGGCTCCCACCCATCCTGGCGATCACCTTCCTCGCGATCTCGCCGATCATCGTGCCGCTCGCGCTGATCGCTTGGGGCATCAACGTCGGGCGGTTCTGGGCGATCGTGGTGCGGATCGACGACGACTACCTGTGGGTCGGGCGACGCTGGGTCCGGCTGACCGCGCTCGACCTCACCACGCTCGGCCGGGCCCAGAACACCTGGCCGTGGCGCACGTTCAGCACCCGCTGGCTCGGCGGGAACCCCATCTGGAAGCGCGACTCCGTGGGGGTGCGCGGGTTCGAAGCCGGCAAGCCGTGCTGGGTCTCGGTGGGCACCGACCGACGCGACGAGCTCGTCGCGGCCCTCGAGGTCGCGGTCGCAGGCGCGGGCGTACGTGCGGAGCAGTGGGCCGCGCATGCCCGTACCGTGAGCCCGCCGAGCTGGCACCCGGACCCGTGGGACCCGAGTGGTCAGCTCCGCTGGTGGGACGGCGCGCAGTGGACGGGCTGGACGTGGCCGCCGACCGCAGGTGGATCGGGGGTGGCGCCGTGATCCCGATGGCCGACGAGAACCCGATCAAGCGGGTGCCCTGGGTGACGCTGCTGCTGATCGCTGCGTGCGTCGTCGTCTACTTCGCGGTGCAGCCCACCGGCACGCCGAAGCTCGACTGGACCGGGGTCGTCGAGCGGACCGACCAGGAAGACCTGCGGTTCGTCGTCGAGAACGCGGCGGTGCCGTGCGAGCTCGTGCACCTCCGCCCGCTGACTCGCACCGAGTACGTCGAGACGTTCCGGGACGGCAACGGGAGCGCGTGCTCCGACGCGGGCGGTCCTGCGAAGAGCCCGGGGAAGGTCGTGCTCCTCGCGGTGCTCGTCACGATGTTCCTGCACGGCAGCATCGTGCACCTCTTCGGGAACATGCTGTTCCTCTGGGTCTTCGGCAACAACGTCGAGGCCCGGCGGGGATGGTGGCGATACCTGTTGCTCTACCTCGTGGGAGGAATCGTCGCGACCGCGGCCCACGTCGCAGCGGACCCGAGCTCGACGGTGCCGATCGTCGGCGCTTCCGGCGCGATCGCGGCAGTCATGGGCGCGTACCTGGTCTCGTGGCCCAAGGCCCGGATCAAGACGATCATCTTCTTCGGGCCGCTCCTGCTCCGGAAGGTCGAGGCGATCTGGCTCCTCCTGGTGTGGTTCGCGTCGCAGTTCCTCCTGGTCAGTGGCGACTCGAACGTCGCGTGGGCCGCGCACGTCGGCGGCTTCGCGTTCGGCGCGCTCGTCGGCCTTTGGTGGCGCTTCCGCGACCAGCGGTCCGACGAGGCAGTCGTCGCGGTGCAGGCAGCGGTCGGCGGGGCGTGACCCCGTTGGTCGCACGGACGGCGCGGGTACCGTCACGCGCGATGAAGAAGCTCCCCCTCGCCCTGTACGAGCCCGAGCTCGAGCGGCTGCAGGTCGAGCTCGTGAGGATGCAGGAGTGGGTCAAGACCACCGGCGCGCGCGTCGCCGTGCTCTTCGAGGGGCGCGACGCGGCCGGCAAGGGCGGCACGATCACCCGCATCACGCAGTACCTCAACCCACGCATCGTGCGGGTCGTTGCGCTTCCCGCGCCGACGGAGCGCGAGCAGTCGCAGTGGTACTTCCAGCGGTACGTCTCCCATCTCCCCGCCGCGGGCGAAGTCGTCCTGTTCGACCGCTCCTGGTACAACCGGGCCGGGGTCGAGCATGTGATGGGCTTCTGCACCCGGGAGCAGTACGACCGATTCCTGCGGCAGTGTCCCGAGTTCGAGCGGATGCTCATCGACGACGGGATCATCCTCGTCAAGTACTGGTTCTCGGTGAGCGACGACGAGCAGGAGCGCAGGTTCCAGTCGCGTCTGCAGAACCCGCTGAAGCGATGGAAGCTCAGCCCCATGGACCTCGAGTCACGGAACCGCTGGGTCGAGTACTCGCGTGCCAAGGACGCGATGTTCGTGCACACCGATGTCTCCGAGTCACCGTGGTACGTGGTCGAGGCCGACGACAAGCGCACGGCGCGCATCAACTGCATCGCGCACCTGCTCGCCAGCGTTCCGTACCGCGACGTGTTCGAGCCCACGCTCGAGCTGCCGCCGCGCCAGGGTGACCAGGGCTACGTGCGCCCGCCCCAGGACGGGTACCACTACGTACCGGACCACGCGAAGTCGCTGCGCGCGAAGGGCTGAGCCGGTCGACCGGCTCGCTCGGCGGAGGTGGCAGGAATCGAACCCACCGGACGGGGTTCGCCCGTCCCACTCGTGTTGAAGACGAGGGGGGCCACCAGACCCCGTTCACCTCCAGGACGGAGTCTGGCACCCTGCTCGCGGCGCGGAGCCGGACGCGACGAGGCCCCGCACTCCCGGTCGGGATGCGGGGCCCGGTGGCTTCCCCGAACCTGCTGTCCTGGATCAGACCGCCAGCAGGTCGCGGGCGCCGGTGTCGGCGGACGGGTGGCGCAGCTTGCTCATGGCCCGGGCCTCGATCTGACGGATCCGCTCCCGGGTGAGGTTGAAGTACTCGCCCACTTCCTCGAGCGTCCGGGGCTCACCGCGGTCGAGACCGAAGCGCAGCGCAAGGATCTGGCGCTCACGCTCGTCGAGCGGTGCGAGCAGCTTCTCGATCTCGTCCGGGAGGAGCGCGGTCGCCGCCACCTCGAAGGGCGACTCGGCCGACCGGTCCTCGACGATGTCGCCGAGCTCGGCGTCGCCGTCCTCTCGGAGCGGCTCGGACAGCGAGAGCGGCTCGGCCGCGAAGCGCAGCGCCTCGGTCACCTTGTCCTCGGGCATCTCGACCTCGGCCGCCAGCTCGGAGAGCGTGGCGGGACGGCCGAGCTTGAGCTCCAGGCGCGAACGGGCCTTCTGGAGCCGCGCGAGGGTGTCGCCCGCGTGGACGGGGAGCCGGATCGTGCGGCCCGTGTTGGCGATGCCCCGGGTGATCGCCTGGCGGATCCACCAGGTCGCGTACGTCGAGAACTTGAAGCCCTTGCGCCAGTCGAACTTCTCGACGGCGTGCATCAGGCCGAGGTTGCCCTCCTGGATCAGGTCGAGGAGCGGCAGACCCGACGCCTGGTACTTCTTCGCGATCGAGACGACGAGCCGCAGGTTGGACTGCACGAAGGTGCGCTGGGCCGTCTCGCCCTCACGGCCGGTGCGGCGCAGCTCGCGCTTCTTGGCCGGGGTCAGCTTCTTGGCCGGGGTCTTCTCGAGCTCCTCGCGAGCTGCGTTGCCGCCCTCGATCGCCTGGGCGAGCCGGACCTCGTCTTCCTTCGTGAGGAGCGGGTACTGGCCGATGTCGGTGAGGTACAGCCGGACGAGGTCTTCCTCGTCCCGCTCTACACGCTCCTTCGCCACGGGGGGCCTTTCACACCAGTCGAGGGCTGTTGAGAACCTGTGGAGAACGGCGCCGGACCGGACCGTTCTCCCAGGTCAGGACGGGATCTGGGGGCGTTCGCCCCCGTACCATAAATGATCCGTCAAGCCGGTCTTTCCACAGGCGGCGGGTGGACCGCCGACCGCCGGGGACCGGTCATCGTACCGATACAACGCCGGGGCCCGGCATCGGATTCCGCAGGCGAGCGGCCCGGTGACCCGCCCCGCGCTCAGGCGAGGGCCAGACGAAGCGCACGCAGGTCGGTGAGCTCTGCCCGCTCCTCGGCGAGGACGAGGATCAGTGCCCGGACGGCGGGACCGTCCCGGACCGCGGAGGCCGATGGCCAGGAACGCCTCGCACGCCTCCAGCCGCTGCGGCAAGAGGTCGTCGACCAGGGCCGCGAGCCGGGCATCGGTTCCGGTCAGGGCCGCGAGCTCGGCGAAGCGAGCCGGGTCCTCCGGATCGGCCGCGGCGACGAGCGCGCGCGGGTCGTGATCCCGGGTGTCGGGCAGCACCACGTCGAGCGTCGCGGCGTGCGCGGCGTGGTGCCGGCTCCGACGGGCGAGTGCGAGCTTCACGGGGGGCTCGGGCGTGGAGGGCACCCAGCCCCCGAGCAGCTCGAACAAGCGGCGCTCGGCCCACACGATGCTCCCGACGCGGCGGGCCGACTCGTCGATCGTCATCCCGAGCGCCGCATCCCGCTCGGCGGGCGCGGGGTCGGAGCGGGGATCGGAGCGGGGGTCGGTCGCAGGCACGGGCCGAAGCGTAGATCCGTCAATGCAGGTGCGCCTCGAGCTGCTCCTCGGCACGCACGTCGTCGGCATCGGCGTCGCGGCGCCCGGGCCCGAACTCGGTGATCGCGATGCCCAGCAGGATCACCCCGGCGCCGACCAGCTCGATCGCACCGAGGCGCTCCCCCGTGACGTACCCGGCGATCGCCGCGAACACCGGTTCCGAGAGCAGGATCAGCGCGGCGCGACTGGGCGCGATCCGTCGCTGACCGTAGAGCTGGAGCGAGAGCGCGACCGACGAGCACGCGACCCCGGTGAACGCGACCGCGAAGAGCGCGAGCGCGGTGAGGTCACCGGCGCCCTGCACCCCGGCGGGGGGCAGGCACAGCAGCGCGACCATGCCCATCTGCACCGTCGTGAACGGGATCGGATGGAGTCGGTTCGCGTACGCACCCTGGTACACGATCCACGTCGCGAACAGCGCCGCGCACGCGAGCGTCCACGCCTCGCCCTGGCCGAACCCGAGGTCGGCGCCGGTGAGCAGGAACAGGCCCCCGGTCGCGACCGTGATCCCCGCGATGACCCACAGCGAGGGCGCCCGGCGACGCACCGCGGCCTCGATGAACGGAGTCAGGCAGACGTAGAGGCCGGTGATGAACGCGGAGGTCGACGGCGACGTGTACTGCAGCCCGATGGTCTGCGTCGCGTAGCCGCCGAAGAGCAAGACGCCCGCGATCGCGCCGGTACGCCAGAGGAGCCGCTGGTCCTCGCCCTTGGACCGAACGATGAGGATCGCGAAGGGCGCGAGCGCGAACACGGCGATCGAGAAGCGCAGCAGCAGGTAGGCGAACGGGGTGATGTCCTCGAGCGCGTCGTGGACGAGCGGGAAGGTGACCCCGAAGAAGAACGCCGCGAGGACCAACGCGCCTTCCGCGCGGTAACGCCGCATGGGGTCGCGCTCAGCCGGGCCAGCGGTTGGTGATCGGCAGCCGTCGATCCTTCCCGAACGCCTTCGGCGACACGCGGGGGCCCGGCGCGGCCTGTCGGCGCTTGTACTCGTTCCGGTCGATCATCGTCGCGACGCGGCGCACGAGCTCGGAGTCGTGGCCGTCGGCCTCGAGGTCGGCGACCGACCGGTCGTCCTCGACGTACCCCTCGATGATCGGGTCGAGCAGCTCGTAGGGCGGGAGCGAATCGGTGTCGAGCTGGTCGGGCCGCAGCTCGGCACTCGGCGGCTTGTCGATCACCGCCGCCGGGACGAGCTCGCGCCCGGCCCGCTCGTTGCGGTCACGGCACAGCGCGTACACGAGCGTCTTCGGCACGTCCTTGATGACCGCGAACCCGCCCGCCATGTCGCCGTAGAGCGTCGAGTACCCGACCGCGGTCTCGCTCTTGTTGGCCGTGGTGAGCACCAGCCAGCCGAGCTTGTTCGACAGCGTCATGAGCAGCGTGCCGCGGATGCGCGCCTGCAGGTTCTCCTCGGCCAGTCCCGGTTCCATGCCTGCGAAGGTCTCGGCGAGCATGTCGAGGTACGCGTCGTGCGCGGGCTCGATGGGCACGGTGAGCGTGCGGATGCCGAGCCGCTCGGCGAGCACCGCAGCGTCCGACACGCTGTGTTCGCTCGAGAACCGCGACGGCATGAGCACACCGACGACGTGCTCGGCGCCGAGCGCGTCGACCGCGATCGCGGCGACGAGCGACGAGTCCACGCCGCCGGACAGACCGATCACGACGTCGGAGAACCCGTTCTTCTGCACGTAGTCGCGCGTCCCGAGGACGAGCGCCTCATAGACCTCGCGCACGGGCCCGAGCACGGCTTCGACACGAGGCGCCGCTGCGTGCTCGCCGAGCTGCACGTCGCTGACGTCGATCTCGGGGAGCGCGGGCGCACGTACCCTCCCGCGGGGATCGAGCGCACGTCGCCGGAATGCCGGGCGCACGTCGAGGTCGACGACGAGGAAGTCGTCCTCGAACTGCTTGGCGCGCGCCACGAGGTGGCCACCTTCGTCGAACAGCATCGACGTCCCGTCGAAGACCAGCTCGTCCTGCCCGCCGACCATGTTCACGTAGAGCACCGGCACGGAGGCGTCGGCGGCCCGGGTGGCGAGCATCGCCTCCCGCTCGTGCAGGCGCCCTGCGTAGTACGGCGACGCGTTCAGGTTGACGACGAGCTCCGCGCCGGCGGCGGCCTGGGTGAGCACCGGCCCGGACGGGCTCCAGGCATCCTCGCAGATCGTGATCGCCACGCGGACGCCTGCGATGCGGAAGAGCGGACCGTCGTCCTTCCACGGCTCGAAGTACCGCTCCTCGTCGAACACGGAGTAGTTCGGGAGCAGGTGCTTGCGGTACGAGCCGAGGACCCGCCCCTGGGCGCACACCGCGGCCGAGTTGTAGAGGTCGCGGTCGGGCTCGGGGTAGCCGATGATCGCGGCGCACCGGCCGGTGCGGACGGCGACCTTCTCCAGCGCCTCGACGGCCTGCTCGACGAACGCGGGGCGCAGCAGCAGGTCCTCCGGGGGATACCCGGTCAGAGCCAGCTCGGGAAAGGCGACCAGATCGCAGCCTTCACGTTCGGCCCGCTCGTAGGCCTCGACGATGCGAGCCGCGTTGCCCTCGAGGTCGCCGACGGTGGCGTTGAGCTGGGCGGCGGCGACGCGCACGCGGGGCATCCCCCCAGGATACGGGGGTGTGCCGGAACGCTCAGCCCGTGAAGCGGGGATCGGCCTGCAGCGCGTCGGCCGGCTCGGCGTCCTGGTCCCCACCACACCCGGTCGTCGCGGTGAGGCGGACGAAGCCGTCGCCGGTACCGCTCGGGGACGGGGTGACGCCCGCGTCGATCGTGGTCACGCTCTTCATCTGCAGCAGGCTCGAGCCGCCGCCACCACCGCCGCCGCCGTTGCTGGCTCCGGTGCCCGGACGCGCCGCCGCCGCCACCACGCACCTGGCCGCCGCCGCCGCCACCGCCACCCTGGTTGGCGTCGGGCGACGCGCCGCCGGTGCCGCCCGCGGCACCGCTCTGGCCGCTGCCACCGGTCCCTGCGCCGGCCCCGGCGCCACCCCCGCTCCCGCCGCTGACCCTCCGCCGCGCGCCGGCACCCGGCACGCTCGTGCCGTCGGTGCCGTTCTGCCCGCCGCTGCCGCCGGTCGCCCTGCTGGCCGGCCCCGCTCTGCCCGCCGCCTCCACCACCGCCGCCGCCGCCCGCGACGAGGAAGTCGAACCCACCGCGGCTGACCGAGGACGCGCCGCCGCCGCCACCGCCGGGCGTTGCCCACCGCGCTCATCGGCTGGGGGACACTTGCGCCGCCGTCACCACCACTCGTGCGGCCGGCACCACCGGCACCTGCCGTGCTGGGGTTCCCGACAGCCGTCGCCCCCGGCGCCACCGACGACGATGGTGAGCTGGTCGCCGGGTCCGACGCCGATCTCACCGACCACATGCACCCCGGGTCCGCCGATTCCGAAGAAGGTCGGGTCCGGATCGCCGTCACCGCCGTCGCCCGCCCACACGTCGATCGCCAGGGCGCAGATGTCGGTGGGGACCACGTAGGACTGGTCGGGCGCGCCGGCCACGAACGAGAAGTCGAGTCACGACCGGTGCCGGCGGACGCGGCCGGGACACCGACCACGGCGACGAAGCCGGCGGTGGCCACGACGGTGGTGAGAGCGACGATGAGCAATCGCCGGACGCGCATCGGAGGAGAGTAATCGGTGCTCGCCGGAGCCCTGCCGGACTCGCCCGGGCACGCCCCCGGCACCGGGCGCGACACTGAGCACCGCTGTGGATCCACTCGCCGTGCTCGACCTCGCGCCGGTCGCCGAGGCCCTGGACGCCGCCGCCGATGCGTCGCTGGCCCGGGCCGGACTCACGCGGGTGCTCGAAGCCCAACCCCAGGTCGCTCCCGAGCTCGCCGAGGACCCGGTGCTCCGCGACGGCCTCGTCGCGATCGCCTGCGCGTCCCGTTCTCTGGTGGGTGCGCTCGTGCAGGACCCCGAGCTGCTGGAGCCGCTCCGGGAGGGAGGCGGCGCTCGGTGGCGAGCACGACGTCCGCGAGCTCGCGGACTCGTGGGCGGCTGCCCGCCGGGACGATGCCGATCCCCTGCGCGCCCTCCGGCGGTGGAAGCGCCGGGAGTACCTCCGCATCGCCGCGCAGGACCTCCTCGGACTCGCGGATCTCCCCATGGTCGGCCGCGAGCTCGCCGCGCTGGCGGAGGTCTGCCTCGGCGGCGCGCTCGGGATCGCGGCACCGGAGATGCGATTCGCCGTCATCGGCATGGGGAAGCTCGGCGGCCGGGAGCTGAACTACGCCAGCGACGTCGACGTGCTCTTCGTGCACGACGGAGCGGGTGAAGCCGCCGATCGAGTCGCGCGCGCGGTCCTCGCGAACATGACGACGCCGACTGCCGACGGCATCGTCTTCCGCACGGACGCCGACCTCCGCCCGGAGGGTCGCGCCGGCTCGCTGTCGCGGAACCTCGAGTCGTATGCGGCGTGGTACGAGCGGTGGGCCCGGCACTGGGAGTTCCAAGCCCTCATCAAGGCCCGACCGGTCGCGGGCGACGCCGAGCTCGGTGAGGAGTTCATGGCGCTGACCCGGCCGCGGGTGTGGCCCGAGCAGCTCGACCCGGACGCGGTGCGCGAGGTCCGCACGATGAAGGCGCGAGCGGAGGCCGAGCTCCACAAGAAGGGACTCACCGATCGCGAGCTCAAGCGCGGCCGAGGGGGGATCCGGGACGTCGAGTTCGCGGTGCAGCTGCTCCAGCTCGTGCACGGGCGCCACGATGCGACGATCCGGTCGCCCACGACCCTCGACGCGCTCCGCGAGCTGTCGACTGCCGGATACGTCGAAACTGCGGACGCCGATCGCCTGACCGACGCCTACGTCTTCCTGCGCACGATCGAGCACCGACTCCAGCTCTGGGACGAGCAGCAGACGCACACGCTTCCCGCGGACAAGGAGGCCCTCGTACGCCTCGCCCGCGTCGCCGGCTACCGCGACGCGCCGGCCCAGACCGCGCTCGAGGCCTTCGAGGCCGACCAACGCGGGCACCAGGCCGCGGTCCGCTCGATCCACGAGCGACTCTTCTTCGCCCCGATCCTCGAGACGCTCGCCGGTGCCGGACCCCTCCCGGCCGAGGCCGCCGAGCAACGGCTCGCTGCCTTCGGGTTCGTCGACGCCGCGCACACGCGCGCGGCCCTGATCGAGCTGACGCAGGGACTCACCCGGAGCTCCCGACTCATGCAGCAGCTGCTCCCCGTGATCCTCGACTGGCTCTCGACCACCCCCGATCCCGACCTCGGGCTGCTGCAGCTGCGCAAGCTCGCCGAGGGCCCGACGCGCGCGGCCGCGCTCGCGACCACCTTCCGGGAGATGCCGGGCGCGGCCGAGCGCGTCTGCCGGGTGCTCGGATCGAGCCGGATCACGGGCGATGCGCTCCTCCGCCAACCCGAGGTCGTCGAGCTCCTGGGCGACGACGAGTGGTTGGCGCGCGAGCGCGACCACGAGCAGCTGATGGACGCCGCGCTCGAGACGCTCCGGTGGCGCGATGACGAAACCGCCCGCCGATCCGGACTGCGGCGGTACAAGCGACGCGAGCTCCTCCGCATCGGCGCGCGTGACCTGGTCGGGCTCGCGGACCTGGCCACGACCGAGCGGGAGCTCTCCGACCTCGCGGACGCGTCCATCGAGGCCGCGCTCCGGATGCTCGATCCGCAGGTTCCGTTCGCCGTCATCGGAATGGGCCGACTGGGCGGCCGCGAACTGTCGTACGCGTCGGACGTCGACGTGCTCTTCCTGTACGACGGCACGACCGGCGCCGACTTCGAGCTCGCCGAGCGCACCGCCACGATGCTGCTGCGCGAGCTGGGCGCGACGACGGCCGAGGGACAGACCTTCGACATCGACGCCCGGCTCCGACCCGAGGGCAGTCAGGGACCCCTCGCTCGTTCGCTCGACGGCTACCGCCAGTACTACGAGCGCTGGGTCCAACCGTGGGAGCTGCAGTCGCTGCTGCGGGCCCGGCCGGTCGCGGGCGACCCGACACTCGGGGCGCGGTTCCTCGAGCTGGTCGAGCCGTTCGTGTACCGGGACCCGTTCCCCGCCGACGACGCTCGCGAGATCCGCCGCATCAAGGCGCGCGTCGAGCGGGAACGGATCCCGCCCGGCGAGGATCCGGAGTTCCATCTGAAGCTCGGCAAGGGTGCGCTCACCGACATCGAGTTCACCGTCCAGCTGCTCCAGCTCGAGCATGGCGCGACGCGTCCCGAGGTGCGCCATGCATCGACGACGACCGCGCTGCAGCTGCTCGCGAAGCACGGCGCCCTCGATCCGGGCGACGCGATCGTGCTGACCGAGGCCTACGAGCTGTGCGAGCGGGCGCGCAACGCGCAGTACCTCGTGACGGGCAAGCCCGGTGACGCACTGCCGACGGGCGCGGACGGGCTGCGCATCGCCCGACTCCTCGGGTACGTGCACCGCCCCGAGGCCGAGCTCCGCGACGACTTCCGTCGCGTGACGCGCCGTGCGCGCAAGGTCGTCGACCGTGTGTTCTACGAACTCGGGGACTGAGCCGGGCCGTCGGGCCGACCGGGAATCGAAGCACCGCGGCGTTATGCTGACAAGCCGCCAACAGGCCCACGATCGGCAGGAGAACACCGGTGCGTCGCAGGACTCGTAGCACGATGGCGCTCGCCACCCTTGGCGTAGCCGTCGGTCTGATCGCTCCGCTCGCCGCACCGGCCGCGGCGAAGACGGCGCCCATCGCCAAGGACGACGCGTGCACGCTCGTCACCAAGAAGCAAGCGGCCAAGTTCGACAAGCCCGTCGCGGCGCCGGTGCCCGGCCCGGCGAAGCTCGACTGCAAGTTCGCCGTCGGCGACGCGGTCAACGGGCCCGGCGGCACGTTGACCGCCCTCATCCTCTACCCCAACCTCTTCGCGGCCCGCGTCGACAACGCCCGACTCGGCCTGGAGGACCAGCGCGCGATCGACCAGATCAGCGACCAGGCCATCGAGGACGTGAACGGCCTCGGGACGTCGGCCTACCTCAACACGACCAAGGGCGAGGTCGTGTTCGCTCCGAACAAGAAGCTCGGTGTGATCCTGAACTGGGCCCCGGCACCGGCCGGGACCGAGATGTCGAAGCGAGACCGGGCGAAGCTGCTCGCGCTGGCCAAGGCCGTCAGGAAACGCGCGAACGCCTAGGGCCTACCCGAGGACCACTACCCGGAGGACCAGGCGAGGGCGTCACCCAGGAACTTCGCGCCCAGCAGCACCAGGATCACCATCATGATGCCGGCGTTGTTGTCGAGCATGAACTGCTTGATGCCCGCGAGGGGGCGCTCGACGCGGCCGGGGGCGACGAGCGAGGCGACGACCGCGCCGACGACGGTCAGCGACCCGAGCACCACGAACACCGCGATCGCGATCGCGGTGTCACCACGGTCGAGGCCGGCATGGGAGATCGACGCCGCCGCGGCCGCGGTGAGCGCGAGGTTCTTGGGGTTCGCACCTGACAGTGCCAGCCCGAGCACGAGGGCGCGGGCCGGGGAGACCGAGTCGAGGCTGGTCATCCAACTCGGGGTCTTCGGTGTCTCGCCAGCGCGCGGTCGCTGCACCCAGACCTTGATTGCCATCGCCAGGAACAGCACGCCGATCGCGGCCAGGCCCCAGTCGACGCCATGCGCGACCTCGCTGCTCGGATCGTCCGCACCTGAGGTCACCAGCACCACGAGCACGCTGACCGCGGTGAGTCCGGCGACCCAGCCGAGCGCGAACGCGGGACCGTTCGTGCGGGCGCGCGGGGTCGCGAGAACCAGGACGACGGCGACGATCGGGATCGGACTCAGCGCGACCGCAACTGCGGCCGGGAGCAGGCCGCCGATCGCATCGTTCAGCACACCCGCGACCTGCCCGCAGCGCTTCTCGGTCTAGATGTCGTAGTACAGGTAGAACTCCCACGGGTGCGGGCGCAGCCGCACCGCGTCGATCTCGCTCTCCCGCTTGTACGCGACCCAGGTGTCGATCACGTCCTGGGTGAACACGCCACCGGCGAGCAGGAAGTCGTGGTCGGCCTCGAGCGCCTCGAGCGCGGCGTCGAGCGAGCCCGGCACCTGCGGAACCTTCGCCAGCTCCTCCGCGGGGAGGTCGTAGAGGTCGCGGTCGACGGGCGTCGGCGGCTCGATCTTGTTCTGGATGCCGTCGAGCCCGGCCATGAGGAGCGCCGCGAACGCGAGGTACGGGTTGCACGACGGGTCGGGGCATCGAAACTCGATGCGCTTCGCCTTCGGGCTCTTCGAGTACAGCGGGATCCGCACCGAGGCGGAGCGGTTCCGCTGGCTGTACACCAGGTTCACCGGCGCTTCGTAGCCCGGAACGAGTCGCTTGTAGGAGTTCGTCGTCGGGTTCGTGAACGCGAGCACCGCCGGGGCGTGCGCGAGCAGCCCGCCGATGTACCAGCGCGCCATGTCGGACAGGCCCGCGTACCCCTTCTCGTCGAAGAACAGCGGCTCGCCGCCCTTCCAGAGCGACTGGTGCACGTGCATGCCGGACCCGTTGTCCTGGAACAGCGGCTTGGGCATGAAGGTGACGGATTTGCCGCGCGCCCACGCGACGTTCTTGACCACGTACTTGTAGAGCATCAGCTTGTCGGCCATCGTCAGCAGTGTGTCGAAGCGCATGTCGATCTCGGCCTGGCCCGCGGTACCGACCTCGTGGTGCTGCACCTCGATCTCGATGCCGACCAGCTCCAGCATCTTCACCATCTCGGAGCGCAGGTCCTGCGCCTGGTCCATCGGCGGCACGGGGAAGTACCCCTCCTTGTACCGCGGCTTGTACCCGAGGTTCGGTGAACCATCGAGCTCGTACTCGCGGCCCGAGTTCCACACACCTTCAGTGGAGTCGAGGAAGTAGTAGCCGGAATGGGAGTTCTGGTCGAAGCGCACCTGGTCGAACACGTAGAACTCGGCCTCGGGGCCGAAGTACGACGTGTCGGCGATGCCGGTGCCCTTGACGTACTCCTCCGCCTTCTTCGCGACGTAGCGCGGGTCGCGCGTGTAGGACTCGCCCGTGACCGGGTCCTGCACGAAGCAGTTCAGATTGAGGGTGCCGTGCTCGCGGAACGGGTCGAGCACCGCGGTGTCGGGATCGGGGATCAGGAGCATGTCGGACTCCTGGATCTCCTGGAACCCGCGGATCGACGAGCCGTCGAACCCGAAGCCCTCGGAGAAGCTGTCCTCGGAGAGCTCGTGGATCGGCATCGAGAAGTGCTGCATGACGCCGGGAAGGTCGCAGAAGCGGAGGTCGACGAAGTCGACGCCACTGTCCTTGGCGAGCTTGAGGACCTCTTGGGGTGAACGGCTTTCCACGGCGTGCTCCTTCTACCTCGATCCGTCTGCCGCGCAGCAGGCTAGTCAGGTCGCGGGTGGCACCCCCATGGCTCCTTTGTGAATGGAGTGTGAACGGTCCCGGGGCTTCGGGGCACGGGCAGGAAGTCGTCGGCGCGCGCCTGTCAGACTTGGTCTCGTGCAGGCGCAGACCGACTACGTGCTCCGAACCGTCGAGGAACGAGGCGTCCGCTTCGTGCGCCTCTGGTTCACCGACGTCCTCGGGATCCTCAAGAGCTTCGCGATCACGCCGGCCGAGCTCGAGGCCGCGCTCGAGGAGGGCATGACCTTCGACGGCTCGGCCATCGAGGGCTACAGCCGGGTGCAGGAATCCGACATGCTCGCCGTGCCCGATGCCAACACCTTCGAGATCCTGCCGTGGCGGGGCGAGGAAGCCCCGGTCGCCCGCATCTTCTGCGACATCCAACGCCTCTCCGGCGAGCCGTTCGAGGGCGACCCGCGCAACGTGCTGAAGCGCAACCTCGAGCGGGCGCGGGAGAAGGGATTCACCTTCTACGCCGGTCCGGAGATGGAGTTCTTCTACTTCGAGAGCGCGACCTCGCCGGTGCCCCTCGACCACGCCGGCTTCTTCGACCTCACCGAGCACGACATGGTCTCGAACCTGCGCAAGCAGACGATCATGACGCTCGAGGCGATGGGGATCCCCGTCGAGTACAGCTTCCACGAGCTCGGCCCGAGCCAGCACGAGATCGACCTCCGCTACACCGACGCGCTCACGATGGCCGACAACGTCATGACCTTCCGGCTCGTCGTGAAGGAGGTCGCCCACGAGCTCGGTGTCTACGCGTCGTTCATGCCCAAGCCGATCGCGGGCGATTTCGGGTCGGGGATGCACACCCACCTCTCGCTCTTCGAGGGTGACGTCAACGCGTTCCACGACCCGGGCGACGAGTACGGCCTCTCGAAGGTCGGGAGGGCGTTCATCGCCGGGCTCTCGCGCCACGCTCGCGAGATCACGGCGGTCACCAATCAGTGGGTGAACTCCTACAAGCGACTGAACGACCGCTACGAGGCGCCGGTCTACGTGTGCTGGGCGCGCAACAACCGCACGGCACTCATCCGCGTCCCGACCCGCGAAGCGGGGCAAGGAGAGCTCGACGCGCGTCGAGTTCCGCTCACCCGATCCCGCCTGCAACCCGTACCTCGCGTTCTCGGTGATCCTCGCGGCCGGGCTGAAGGGGATCGAGGAGGGCTACGAGCTCGCGCCCGAGGCGACGAACAACATCTTCGAGATGACGCCCGAGGAGCGCGCCGCGGAAGGCATCCCGGCGCTGCCGCAGTCCCTCGGCGAGGCGATCGACGTGATGGAGAACTCCGAGCTCGTCGCCGAGACGCTCGGCGAGCACGTCTTCGACTACTTCATCCGCAACAAGCGGGCCGAGTGGGCCGACTACCGGGCGCAGGTCACTCCGTTCGAGCTCGACCGGTACCTCGGGACGCTCTGAGGATCCGAGCCGTGAACGAACCTGTGCTCGTCTTCCCGGACCCGCCTCCCCCACTGCTCGCGCAGACCCTCGACCTTGCGGGCTATCCGTGGAAGGGGTGCAGCAACGCGTCGGTCGCCACCGCTGCGGAGCCGGCCGACGGCTGGACCGGCGCGGTGATCGTCGCCGACGAGGACCCCGAAGGTGCCCTCACCATGTGCCGCGCGCTCCGCAAGCGCGACAGCGCGCTCGAACCACTGCTGCTCCTGATCACGGGCGCACAGCTCGCCGAGCTGGAGCTGCGCGAAGACCTCTTCGACGACTTCTGCCTCTCGCCGTTCCACCCACGCGAGCTCGAGGCGCGACTGCGGCACCTGTTCTGGCGCACGGGCCGCGGGACGCGTCCCGAGATCGTCGAGTACGGCGAGCTCATGCTCAACCTCGAGACCTACCAGGCCGCACTCGACGACCGGCCGCTCGACCTGACGTTCATGGAGTACGAGCTGCTCAAGTTCTTCGCCACTCACCCGGGCAAGGCATTCACGCGTGAGCAGCTGCTCTCGCGCGTCTGGGGCTACGAGTACTACGGCGGGGCCCGTACCGTCGACGTCCACGTCCGGCGGCTGCGCGCCAAGCTCGGTGAGGAGCACGCCAGCTTGATCCAGACGGTGCGGTCGGTGGGCTATCGCTTCGGGCAGACCCGCCTGCGCTGACGCGTCCGCATCACGAGCGCGGGTTCAGGACTCGGGCTCGACCGCGTACGGCGTGCCATCGGCGCGGCGCTTTGCGTCGTCGGTGGCGAAGAAGCCGAACACGGCGCTCCACAGCGCGCCCCCGACCATGACGCCGACGGGCACCACGAGCACCATCACGACGACGAAGATCAGTGCGCCGGCCATGCGCGGACGATCGCGCGGCGGCAGGGACGCAGCGCTCGGTAACCCGGGTAGATCGCGCCGAGTCCGAGACTCGGGGCTGTTCCGCGGCTCGGTCCACGCGCCGCCGGTCCCCGGGATCTGGGGGGATCGATGGACGACACGAAGCTCGAGAAATGGGGCGCGCTCACCGGGGTCGCGTTCGTGGTGCTGGTGGTCGGCGGGGCGTTCCTGGGGGGTTCGCCGCCGAAGGTCTCGGCGCCGGACGCCAAGATCATCAGCTTCACGCGGGACAACCGGGACAGCCTCCGGGTCGCGGCGTACCTCGGCGGCCTCGCCATGATCCTGTTCCTGGTCTTCCTCGGGGCGGTCTGGGCACGCGTTCGCCGCGCCGAGGGTGGCAGCGGGCGCCTCGCCGCCACCGCAGCGCTGGGCGGCGCCGCGGGGATCGCGATCGCCGGGGCAGCGAACGGCATCAACGCGTACGGCGCGCTGCACCCGCTCGGGTCCGCCGGGACCTATCGGCTCTCCACGGTGATGTTCGGGTTCCTCGGATTCGCTCTCCTCGTGTTCACCGAGGCGGTCTCGTTGGTGATCCTGCGCACGAAGTTCCTCAGCAGCTGGCTCGGCTGGTTCGGCCTGCTCGTGGCGCTCCTGTGGCTCGTCGGCTCCGCGGCCGTCGCGACCGAGAACGACACGATCTTCGCGTTCGGGTTCGTCGCGTTCATCGCCTGGGCCCTGTGGTTGCTCGCGCTGAGCATCCTGCTGTTCCGGACGACGGACGCATCGAACGCCTCGTCAGCGGCGTAGCGCTCGCGCGGCGCGCGTCCCGAGGGCAGGGAAGCTCTCGGGGCGCTCGCCCTCCGCGATCGTGATCGCGTTCCACGTCGCCGCGGCGACGGCCGCGAACACCGCATCCGATGCCCGGGCGAGCGGCGGGCCCGCGTCGTCGACGAACGTCACCGCGATCGGTGGCGTGTCCTTGGCGCGGACGATCCCGAACGAGCGGATGGTGAGGTCGAGCACCTCGCCGCTGTCGGGATCGACGGTGAGTCCCTCCGTCAGCACCCAGCCGAGCGCCATGTGCGCGGCCCCGACGCAGTACGAGCGGAGCACCACCTCGTCGAGCGGCTCGCCCGCGGCGACCCGCACCTCCACGCCGGTCACGCCGCCGGTGTCGGGGTCGATCGCCACCCGTGCTCCGGCCGCCGCGCCGGACTCGGGCTCCACGGCACACGTCTCGAGGAGCACTGCGGCTGCACGGCCGGGCACGACGACCGTCGACCGGTCGATCCCGGCTTCCGCGAGCGCTCCTTCGACCAGCACCGTGTGCTCGGCGAGCGGGAACGCACGGAGCTCCGACGAGGTCGGCGGACCCGGGGCACCCGTGAGCTCCAGGCTGGTCGAACCGGTCTCGAGCCGGTACGCGTCGTGCCTCAGCACGCCGAACGCCTCGAGCTCGCTCGCTCCGCCGACGAGGCTCCCCTCGATCACGAGCTCGCCGCCGTCGATCACCGCCGAGACCGCGATCGGGGGCCGCTTCGGACCCAAGCGCACGACGTCTTCGCGAGAGAACAGCGTGCGCACCGTTCGCCCGAAGTGATCAGCGAGCTCGCGAGCCGCATGGCCGACCGCGGACCCGCGCTTCCCGCCGAAGGCACCGCCGTTCGCGAGGGGCGACGCCGGATCGCCACCGGGCGCGCACCACGAGGCATCGGGCTCGAGATACGCGGGCTCGACCCAGCTCGTGGCGAGCCGGACACCACGGACCGGGCACGGCGGGAGGGCCAGCGGCGCTGCGGACGTCTGCGTCGTGCGGCGACCCTGGACCTTGCCGGCGGCCGCGCGCGCGTCGTGGACGGAGTCGCCGACGACCCACTCGATGCCCGCCGCGTGCACGGCCGGGGCAGCAGAACCCGGCGGCCGCGGAACCGCGACCAGTGCGTCGCGCGGTCCGGTGTCGTCGGCGAACCCGCCCGCACCGAGCGGGACGTCGGGAGCGACCCGCTGGCGAACGCCACCCTCGAGCCGGGCGCGCGCTTCGGCCGGCTCCACGGGCCGCGCCGTCGCCACACGGCCTGACCCTGCGAGCTCGATCGCTTCCTGCACGGTGCGCCACCCGGTGCACCGGCAGAGGTGCGCCGCCAACGCTCGGTCGAGATCGATCGGAGCCGTCCGACCCTGCTCGAGCAGCGCGGCCATGCGCACGATGATCCCGGGTGTGCAGAACCCGCACTGCGAACCTCCGGTGGCGAGGAAGGCGCCGGCCAGCGCCTCCCGGACGGCGGTGTCGAGGCCGTCGACGGTCGTGACCGAGCGGCCGGCGATCCGTTCCACCGGCGTCACGCACGCGACGCGGGGGGCGCCGTCGACGAGGACCGTGCAGCAGCCGCACTGGCCCTGCGGCGCACAGCCGTCCTTGACCGAGAGGACTCCGAGCCGCTCTCGGAGCACGGAGAGCAGGGACTCGCCCGGTGCCGGCGCCACCGTCACCGGTTGCCCGTCACACGTGAAGGCGACGAGCACGGTCTCGGCCTGATCGGAATCCGGGGGCACGCGCGGGCAGGATAGGGGCATGCCTCCCGAACCCGTGAGTCGTCGTGCGTTCCTCACCTCCACCGGCGGACTCGTGGTCGCAGCCGCCGTCGCCGGCCCGGCCGTGGTTGCCGGCGCCGCCAAGAACACCCGGCTCAGCCCGGTCGTGCTCTCGAGTGACCTCTACGCGTCGCCGGACCCCCAGCGGTTGGCGTTCGCCATCTACAAGGGACCGAAGCCGTTCTCGTCCGGTCGGGCGAAGGTCGCGCTCGCACCCCCCGGTTCGAAGCAGGGCACCGTGTACGCGACGACCCTCGAGAAGGCGGGGCTCCCGAAGGGTCGCGGCGTGTTCGTGGCGGACGCACCCCTCCCGACCGAGGGCGTGTGGACCGCGATCGCGATCGTCGACGGGAAGCGCCTGCCCTTCGCCCTCCAGGTGAACGCCCAGCCGGTCGCGCCAGCGGTGGGCGCCCCGGCTTCGCGCGCCGCCTCTCCGACCAAGGCGGACCCGCTCGGGGTGAAGCCGATCTGCACCCGCAAGCCGCCGTGTCCGCTGCACACCGTGTCGCTCAGCGACGTGATCGGGACCGGCAAGCCCGTGGCGGTGCTCTTCGCGACCCCGGCGCTGTGCCAGTCGCAGTACTGCGGCCCGGTCCTCGACGAGCTGTTGAAGATCAAGGGCCCGTACGAAGACCGCGTGACGTTCGTGCACGTCGACATCTACACGTCGAGCACGGGAGCCGAGCAGTCGCCCACCGTCGCGGCCTGGGGGCTTCCCAGCGAACCCTGGCTGTTCACGATCGACGGCGCCGGGACGATCGTCGGCCGACTCGACGGCGCCTTCGGCGGCAACGAGATGGAGGCCCAGCTCGACGCCCTCGTCGGCTGACCCTGACCGACCGGCGACGCGAACGGGCCCGCCGGCGATGCCGACGGGCCCGAGCTCGTTCGTGGGGCGGTGCGCCTAGCGGCGCTTCCTGGTGGCCTTCCGCGCCGGCTTGCGCGCGGTCGACTTCTTCTTCGTCGCCTTGCGCTTCGTCGCCTTCTTCGCGGTGCGCTTCTTGGCCACCTTCCGGGCCGGCTTGCGCGCGGTCGACTTCTTCTTCGTCGCCTTGCGCTTCGTCGCCTTCTTCGCGGTGCGCTTCTTGGCCACCTTCCGGGCCGGCTTGCGCGCGGTCGACTTCTTCTTCGTCGCCTTGCGCTTCGTCGCCTTGCGCTTCGTCGCCTTCTTCGCCGGGCGCTTCTTCGCGACCTTCCGGGCGGGCTTGCGCGCGGTCGACTTCTTCTTCGTCGCCTTGCGCTTCGTCGCCTTCTTGGTCGTCTTCTTCGCCGGGCGCTTCTTGGCGGTGGCCTTCTTCTTCGTCGGCCTTCTTCTTCGTCGCCTTCTTCTTCGTCGCCTTCCGCACCGGCTTGGGCGTCGGCGTGGTGGCGACGGGCTCAGGGGCGGGCGCCGCGGGCGGCGTGTACACCGGCGTCGGTGTCGCCGGCGGTGCCGCGGGTGGCGGTTGCCAGGACGGAGGAGCGGGTGTGGGTGGCGTGGGTGGAACGGACGGACCACCGCCGAGCGGTGGGTTGGGCGGCCAGGTCGACATCGATATTGCTCCCTTCGAACAGCGCGGCGCGCGAGCGTAATCGTTGTTCGTCGTGCGCAACAGGGTCACGGTGGGAGTGACGCCATCGCGCGCGGACGCGCGCAGCGCGCCGAACGATCGGCGGATCAGGAGAAGGACTGGCCGCAGCCGCAGCTGCGCTCCGCGTTCGGGTTGTTGATCGAGAACCCGGCGCCCTGGAGCCCGTCCTTGAAGTCGAGCGTTGCGCCCTTGAGCATCTGCTGGCTGGCCGGGTCGATGACGACCTTGACGCCACCGTGCTCGATCTGGTGGTCGTCGTCGGCGATGTCGCCGTCGAAGAACATCTCGTAGCTGAAGCCCGAGCACCCACCGGGGCGAACGGCGACGCGCAGCGCGAGCTCACCGGGGGCGTCCTCGGCCGCGATCAGGCTCTGGACCTTCTCAGCGGCAGCATCGGTGAGCTGGAACACCTGGCTGGCGTCGGTGACGGTGAACATCGACATGGGGGTCGTCCTCCTACGTTCGGGGAGTGCTCAATGATCTCAGGCTCGGGTGCCGACTGCCACGGTGACGTGGCAGGGCTCGGGGTCGTACAACGTCGCGAACTCCTCCACCCTTCCCCCGCCGACCTGTTCGACGACCCCTTCGCAGAGGCCGCGATGCAGGTTGCAGACGAGCTCCGGATACGCCTCGGCGAGCTCACGGAAGGGGCAGTGCAGGAACTCGATGCGGGCGCTGCCCTCCGAGGTGCCGTCGCCCGCGCCGGCCGCGGGCTCGAAGCCCAGACCGTGCAGCTCGGACTCGAGCGCCCGGACACAGCTGCGGGACCGGGTGCGACGGCCGGCCTCGACTCCCCAGGCGTGGCCGGTGTCGGCCGCGTCGTCGGGCGTCGCCCCGACCCGCTCCGCGAGGGCGCCGAGCAGGGCCGCGAGCAGCGCGTGGGCCGGCGGGTCGAACCCGAGGCCCGGGGCGCCGTCGGCGAGGAAGTACAGGTGCTGCGGGCGCCCGACGGTGCCTCGGTGCACCGCCTCGGCGTCGATCAGCCCCACCTCACGGAGCCGCTCGAGGTGCAGACGCACGGTGTTGGCGTGCACGCCGAGGCGGTCGGCGAGATCCTGGGCCGACAGCGCACTCGTCGAGGTGGAGAGCTCCCGGTAGACCGCGTACCGCGTGTCGTCGGCCAGGGCTTTGAGCACGGGGAGTTCCATCGCCCGTTGACGGTAGCCCCGGGCGGGCATATTTTCAAGATTGCTATTGTTTTTCCCAGTACTCAGCCAGCAGTACGGCAGCCGCTCCGGGCTGCCGACGTCACCCGAACACCCCAGCCCCTCCATGTCAGGGCGTTCTCATGGCTCGTCCCACCCCCCCGACCGGCGAGGCGACCGGCGACACGACCGGCGCCCCTGCGGCCCCGCTGCAGGTCTCGCGTGGCAGCGTCGCCGCCCCGCCCGAGTCGGACCCCGGCGCGCCCGTCCACGACCCCGAGCTGGGCCCGCCGCCGAGTCCCGACGACGTCCGAGGCGTCCTCGGGGGCGTGATCGACCCCGAGCTCAACGTGAGCATCACCGAGCTCGGGATGGTCGACGAGCTCGAGGTCGGCGCCGACGGCCGCGTGATGGTGCGCGTCGCCCTCACCACCGCGGGCTGCCCCCTCCGCCACCAGATCAAGCAGGAGGTCGAGTCCAAGGTCCGCGGCCTCCGCGGGGTCACCGGGGTGAAGGTCGAGTACGCGGAGATGAACGCCGCGCAGAAGGCCGCCGCGATGGAGCGCGCTCGCTTTCAAGCGCGTGAGAACGCCGCGCCCACCGAGGTGTCCGCCACCACACGTGTGCTCGCGATCGCGAGCGGCAAGGGTGGCGTCGGCAAGTCCTCGGTCACGGTGAACCTCGCCGCGGCGCTCGCGGCGCGCGGCCTGCGTGTCGGAGTCCTCGACGCCGACATCTGGGGCTTCAGCGTGCCCCGCATGCTCGGCGTCGACGGCCGCCTCTCGGGCGCCGACGGCAAGATCCACCCCCACGCGATCGATGTGCCGAACACCCTCGATCCCGCGGGCCCGGCCGGCCTGCTCCAGGTCATCTCGATGGGCTTCCTCGTCGATGACGAGGGCACCGCGCTCATGTGGCGCGGCCTCATCCTCACCAAGGCCCTCGAGCAGTTCCTCACCGATGTGCGATGGGGTGACCTCGACTACCTGCTCATCGACATGCCACCGGGCACCGGCGACATCCAGATGGCACTCGCCCGGATGCTCCCGCAGGCAGAGATGCTCGTCGTGACGACCCCTGCGGTCGCGGCCCAGAAGGTCGCGGTGCGGGTCGCCGACATGGCGCGCCGCTCCCACATGAAGGTCGTCGGGGTCGTGGAGAACATGAGCGAGTTCGTCGCACCGAGCGGTGAGCGCTTCGCACTCTTCGGCGCGGGGGGTGGCGATCAGCTCGCCTCCGACATCGGCGTCCCGCTCGTCGCGCGGATCCCGATCGAGCCGGACGTCTCCTCGGGGGGCGATGCCGGCGTTCCGGTCGCGCTCCGGGACCGCACCGATCCGGCCGCGGCCGCGTTCCACGAGCTCGCGGCTCGCGTGGTCGACGAGCTGCTCCCGCCGATCGAGATGGCCGGGTGCACCGCGCGGATGCTCGAGCTCGTCGAGCAGGCCGCGAAAGGCTGACCCTCAAGCGGCCTTCCAGATCGCCTTCGCGGTGGTGCCGACGACCTTGCCGTCGGCTTTCAGCTTCAGCAGGTGCGCGAACACCTGCCATCCGGCGGCTTCCACGAGCGGCTCCGGGAGGTCCTGGGTTCCGTACAGCGTGGCGACGAGATCCTTGACCCGCGTCTCCCCGTGCTTCTGGAGGTGCTGGAGGATCTGCCGCTCGCGCTGCTTGCGGTGCTTCAGGTACTCGTCGATCCGTGCCTTCGGCTCGATGATCGCATCGCCGTGCCCGGGGGCGAGCCAACGCAGCCGCAGCTTCTTGAGTCGCTCGAGCGACGCGAGGTACTGGGTCATGTCGCCACCGCGCGCGGGATTGACGACCGACCACGTGCCTTCGAGCACCGTGTCGCCCGTGAAGAGCATGCGCTCCTCCTCGAGGAAGAAGCAGAGGTGGTTCGGTGCGTGCCCGGGCGTGTGCAGCACGTCGAGGCCGAACTCGGTGCCCTCGATCGTGTCGCCGTCCCCGACGAGCCGGTCCGGCACGATCCCGCTCCCGTCCTTGTCGCGCTTCGCGAACGCGACGACCTCCGCGCCCGTCGCCTTCACCAGGCGAGCGGTTGCGGGTGCGTGGTCCGGGTGCGTGTGCGTGAGCACGACCCAGCGGACGCGCTCCTTCATCGACGCGCCGACGATCGTGTCGACGTGGCCCTTGTCGTCGGGCCCCGGGTCGATCACGGCGACCTCGTCGATCCCGACGAGGTAGGTGTTGGTGCCGGGGCCGGTGAACGGTCCCGGGTTCGGCGCGACGATCCTGCGCACGAGCGGCGAGAGCGCGCTCGGCACACCAGGAGTCAGGTCGGACATCAGCGCACCGGCTTCCCGGCGGCGACCGAAGGGACGCGGTGCGTCGTCGAGTGAGCGAGCGCATCGGCCTCGTCGTCAGGAGCACTCGGTGCGTCACCGGGCGCGTCACCCGGGAGGCGGACCTGCCACCCCTGGTCGGGATTCATCACGCGCATCGCGGGTGGCACCCCGGCCCACGCCGCATCGACCGCACCCAGGAGCTCGGTGGTGCTCTCGAAGCGCGCGAGCGCCTGAAGGCTCTTGAACGTGGGGTAGATCAGCTCGAGCTCGCCGCGTCGCGCCCGCTCGAGCGCGGCCGCCGGACGAACCCACTCCGACGCGACCGTCTCGTCGAAGTCGTGCTCGTAGGTGTGTCCAACCGGTGCCGGAGCGACGAAGAACCACGTGTCGTAACGGCGCGGCGCGGGCTCCGGCGTGATCCAGTGCGCGAACACTCGCAGCGCGCCGGCGTCGAGCACGAGCCCGTGAGGGCGCAAGAGCTCGGCGAAGGACTGCTCAGCAGACGCGACCGCGGCCCGCCGGGGCGCCAGGGCTGCGACGAGCTCGGGCGCCACGCCGGCGCCGGTCGAGGCATCGCGAGCGAGGAGCACCCCGGCCTCTTCGAACGACTCGCGGATCGCCGCGACCCAGAACCCGAGCCCGCCCTGCGCGACCCCGAGGCGCGAGTCGGCGGTCGCCGCATCGACCCCGTGGACCAGGCCCGACACCGGTGCCAGCCGGTCGTCGGCATCGACGGCACCACCCGGGAAGACGGAGGCCCCTGCGACGAAGGCCGATCGGAGGTTCCGCCGCAGCATGAAGACCTCGACGGCGCTGTGCCCGTCAGTGGCCGGGTCGCCCGGCGCATCCCGCACCAGCATCACCGTTGCTGCGTCGCGGGGCTCCACCACCTCATTGTACGGGAGCCCGTGACGGCCGCTCGCCGGTCCGGGCGTACGCTCACACGCCGTGGACCCGAGACGCGCAGTTCCCGCGGTCGACCGCGTCGTCGCGCGCGCTCGGCGATCGAGCCGAGCTCGTGCTCCCGCAGCAGGTGCTGACCCAGGTCGCGCGCGAAGCCGTCGACGCGGCGCGAGGAGCCGCGACCAGCGGTGGCGACGTCTCGGCCGACGCCGTCATCGCCGACGCCGCGGCGCGCGCCGATGCGCTCCAGCGCGGGTTGCTCCACGCGGTGATCAACGCGACTGGCGTCATCGTGCACACGAACCTCGGGCGCGCTCCCCTCAGTGCGGCCGCGTTCGACGCGGCGCGCGATGTTGCGACCGGCTACTCGAACCTCGAGTACCAGCTCGATGACGGTGCCCGGGGTTCGCGCCACGAGCACGCCGGGATGCTCCTCGCACGGGCGTGCGGCGCCGAAGCCGGCATCGTCGTGAACAACAATGCCGCGGCCGTGCTCCTCGCCCTCGGCGCGGTGGCGCGCGGCCGCGAGGTGGTCGTCTCCCGCGGCGAGCTCGTCGAGATCGGCGGTGGGTTCCGCGTGCCCGAGATCATGGCGGAGTCGGGTTGCCGGCTGGTCGAGGTCGGCACGACCAACCGCACGCGCGTCGACGACTACCGTGCCCAGCTCCGCACGGAGACCGCACTCGTGCTCAAGGTGCACGCCTCCAACTACCGCATGATCGGGTTCACCGAGTCGACGCCGGTCGATCAGCTCTCGTCCCTCGGTGTGCCGGTGATGGTGGACGCGGGTTCGGGGCTGCTCGACGACACCACGCCCTGGCTCCCGCACCGGCCCGAATGGCTGCACGACGAACCTGGCGTCCGTCAGGCGATCGAAGCGGGCGCGGCGATCGTGACCTTCTCCGGCGACAAGCTCCTCGGAGGACCCCAGGCGGGAGTCGTGGTGGGACGCGCGGATCTCGTGGCGACGATCGCCCGGCATCCGCTCGCGCGAGCCGTCCGTGCCGACAAGATGACGCTCGCCACCCTCCAGCAGGTCGCCCTCACGTACCTCGGCGGCGACGCCACCGAGATCCCCCTCTGGCGCATGGCCACGGTGCCGGTCTCGGACCTCGAGGCCCGGGCCGCAGCGCTCGTGACCGAGATCCCCGACGCCACGGTGGTCGCGACCGAGTCGGTCGCGGGCGGGGGGTCGCTGCCTGGCCTCACGATCCCGTCGGCGGGGATCGCGTGCGCGCCCCGGTCGGTCGACGTCGCCCTGGCGCGCCTCCGCGCGGCGGGGATCGTGGCGCGGGCGGCCGACCGGTTGCTCATCGCGGATCTCCGGACCGTCGAGCCGGTCGCCGACGCCCGGCTCGGTGCGGCGCTCCGAGCGTGCACGGAGTCGTGACGGGGGACCAGCCATGAGGACGGTCGCCACCGCGGGCCACGTCGACCACGGCAAGTCGACGCTCGTCCTCGCGCTCACCGGCACCGATCCGGACCGGTTCCCCGAGGAGCAGGCCCGAGGGCTGACGATCGACCTCGGCTTCGCGTTCTGCGCCCTCCCCTCGGGCGCGACCGTCGGGTTCGTCGACGTGCCCGGGCACGTGCGATTCCTCAAGAACATGCTCGCCGGGGTCGGCGCGATCGATCACGTGCTCTTCGTGGTCGCGGCGAACGAAGGGTGGATGCCCCAGACCGAGGAGCACCTGCGGATCCTGGACGTCCTCGGCGTCCGCGACGGCGTGGTCGCCATCACCAAGGCCGACCTGGTCGACGAGGACGCACTCGAGCTCGTCCGCCTCGAGGTGGAGGATCGCCTCGCCGGCACCACGTTGGGGGATCTTGCCGTCGTGGTCTGCGACGGGCGCTCGCGCCGCGGCGTCGAGGATGTCGCGCGCGCGCTCGACAGGGCCCTCGCCGCGGCGCCTGACGCGATCGACACCGGTCGACCCCGCCTCTGGGTCGACCGGGTGTTCGCCGCGAAGGGCGCGGGCACCGTCGTCACCGGGACGCTGACGCGCGGGCGCCTCGAGACCGACGCCGAGGTCGTGGTCGGCCAGCCGCCGCGCTCGGTGCGGATCCGGTCGGTGGAGACCAATGGCGCGCGGGTCACCGAGGGATCCCCGGGGACGAGGGTCGCGCTCAACCTCGTGGGCGTGGAGCACCGGGAGCTCGCACGCGGCGATGCGGTCGTGACTGCCGGGGACTGGCACCGGCCACGGGTCGTCGATGTCGCCGTGACCCGCCTTCCCGGCGTCGATCTGCGACCGCGGGGACGGCTCCAGGCCTACGTCGGATCGGGCGAGCACCCGGTGTGGTTCCGTGCGCTCGACGATGACGGGCGGTTCGCGCGGATCCGCTTCGAGACGCCGATCCCGCTCGCGATCGGAGACCGCATGGTGCTCCGGGACCCGGGGGCGGGCACGACCGTCGCCGGTGCGGAGGTCCTCGAGCTCGACCCGACGACGCGCGCCAAGGACGCGCCCTCGATCCTCGAGCTCGTCCTCCCCGCGCGCGTGATCGCGACCCGCCCTTGGCTGGATGCTCGTGAGCTGGCTCGCCTCATCGGCGGCTCCGAGGCCGGGGCGGCCGCGATGCTGCACTCGCTGGTCGAGGCCGGTCAGGTGATCGAGGTCGGCTCCGGCGTCGTCGATCGCTCGGTCCTCGAGCACCTCCGGGCCGAGGCGACCGCGCGCACCCTCGCCCACCACCGAGGCCAGCCGCACGACGCCGGCATCGAGGTCGCGGTGCTGGCCGGCCGGCTCTCGGTCACCCCCGATCAGCTCCGAGCGGCGCTCGAAGGCGTCGACGAGCTCGAGGTCGCGCACGGGGTCGTCCGCCACCGTTCCCACGCGGCCGTGGCGAGCTCCCCCGAAGCCGGTGCCGCGATCGCAGCGTTCGAAACGCACCCGTTCGCCCCGCCGTCACCGTCCGAGCTCGGTGTGCCCGCCGATCTCGTGCGATCGCTCGTGCGTTCGGGAGCGCTCGTGGACCTCGATGGCGTGGTGTTCAGCGCGACTGCGCTCGACCTCGCGCGCGAGCGGGTCATCGCTGCGCTGCGCGAGCACGGCCATCTGACCGTCGCGGAGGTGCGCAACGTGCTCGGGTCGACCCGGAAGTACGTGCTCCCGATCGTCGGCTGGCTGGACCGCACCGGGGTCACCCGCCGCCGGGGCGACGAGCGGCTCCCCGGTCCGACGAGTGGCCTCGAACCGACCGGCGGAGCGGCTCAGGACTGAGCGCTGCGTTCGAGCATCCCGCGGCGCTGCGCCTCGTTCAGCCCACCCCAGATGCCGTGCGGCTCCCGGATCCTGAGCGCGTACTCCAGGCACGCCTCGCGCACCGAGCACTCGGCACAGATGTGCTTCGCCCGCGCCTCCCGGGCATCCCGCTCCGGGCGGGGTTCCGGGACTGCCGGCGCAAAGAACAGGCGCGACTCCGGCCCCCGGCAGGCGGCGTCCTGCTGCCAGATCGGTTCTTCCGTGCGTTCGTCGGTGTGAACGGTCACGAAACCCCCTGTGTGTCCGCTCTTCTCGTCGCGGAACCTATCCCCAAGCGACCGCACACCTCAAGAGGTTGCGGGCGATCGCGTCAGCTCGGAGAGGGATCGGCCGGTCCGGGGTCGGTCTCGCTCGAGGGATCGGCCGCCGCCCCACGCTTCGCCCGTCGGGAGCGGTCGCGGTAGTCCTTGGCCCCGCCCTCCTCCGGCTCGACCTCGAGCACCACACCCTCGACCGCGACGACTCGAATGGTGTCCCCTCCCTGGACCGGCGTCGCCCGGTTCGTGCGCGCCCGCCACCGGGCGCCCCGCACGGTGACGACGCCGTCGGGGTCGACGGGAACGTCTGCCGTCCCGAGCTCGCCGATCATCCCCTCACGGCCGAGCGTCGGCGTCGAGAACCGGGCGCGGAGGAACGGTGGGATCGCGAACACGTAGAACACCCAAGCTCCGAGGCAGACGAGTACGACGAGCCACCACGGTGGATGCAGCTCCGACGACCCGCCGTAGAGGAAGAAGGATCCGACGACCAGCGAGACCGTCGCGATGCCGGTCCACGCACCGAGCCCTCCCGCCTGCGCGTCGATCGCGAACCCGAAGGACGCGAGCACGAGCAGGGCGAGCGCCCAGGGGTGGACCGGGAGGCCGGCGAACCCGTACGCCGCACCGACGACCGCGCCCGCACCGACGACGGCCGCGAAGCCCACGCTCGCCGCGAAGAACTCGAACACGATCAGCGCGAGCCCGACGATGAGCAGGAAGTACGCCGTCGACGACCCGAGGAGTGCATGGCGGATCTGGCCGCCGATCCCGAGGCTGTCGAACACGACCTCCTGGTTCGGCTGGCGACGCCGGTCGCGCCCCTCGCCGATGACCTTCGCGGTCGAGAGCTTCACGTCGCCCGCGGCGGTCGTCACGGTCTCCTGATCGAGCGCGACGATCGTCTCGCCGAGCGTCGGGCGCACTGCGTTCGTCGCTCCGATGCGCGCGGCGTCCTCGGCCGAGAGGGATCGGGTCGCGAGCCGCGCCGCGCCCTCGGGATCCCGACCGCGATCCTTCGCGAGACGCGCCAGCTCGGCACGCACCGAGGCGACCGACGAGCGGTCGGGCTCGTCGAGGCGCACCGGAGCCGCGGGCCCGACGTCGGAGCCCGGCGAAGCCACGGCGACGTGCGCGGCCTCGAGGAGGAGCGCGGCACCGCTCGCGGCCTCGGCCCCGGACGGTCCGACCCAGACCACGATCGGGACGCGGGACCGACCGATCGCGCGCACCAGGGCCTGCACCGGAGTTCCCACCGCGCCCTTCGAGTCGACCTGCAGCACGACCGCGGTGAGCCGCTCGTCGTTCGCGCGGCTGATGGCGTCGAGCACCAGCTCGGCGTTCGGCGGGTCGATGGCGCCCTCGACCTGCACCACGAGGATCCCCCGACGGCCAGGTCGGTTCTCGGCCGACGCCGAGCCGGCAGCCGCGAGGGTCGCAACCGCGCACGCGACGAGCAGCAGGCCGGCGATCAGGCGCAGGCGGCGAAGGGGAAAGTGCACGAGACCTCTCGACAGGTGGAGGGCGACTCGGTGTTGAGAGTCGGACCGGACGGTGTGCTTAGAGTCGGAGCATGGAGATGGAGCGCTTCTGCGCCACCTCTCGGGTCGTGATCGTCGCGGGCAAGGGCGGTGTCGGCAAGACGACCACGACCGCTGCACTCGCCGTGGCTGCTGCCCGCACGGGCGCGAGCGTGCTGATCGTCGAGGTCGAAGGCAAATCGGGCCTCGCGGCCGGTTTCGGCGCACCGCCCCTCGAGTACGCGGACGCCGAGTTGCGACCCGGGGTGCGGGCCCGCACGCTCACCCCTGACCGCGCACTGCTCGAGTACCTCGAGGACCGCGGTCTGCGCCGGATCTCGAAGCGGCTCGTCCGCTCCGGCGCACTCGACGTCGTCGCCACCGCGGTGCCGGGCATGAAGGACATCCTCGTGCTCGGGAAGGTGAAGCAGCTGGAGCAGGGTGGCGCGGCCGACCTGATCCTCATCGACGCCCCCGCGGCAGGCCATGCCGTGTCGTTTCTCATGTCGCCCCGTGGGCTGCTCGACGCCGTGCGCGTCGGCCCGGTGCGCAGCCAGGCGGAGGGCGTCATCGACATGCTCTCCGACCCGGCGCGCTGCCGCGTGATGATGGTCACGCTCCCCGAGGAGACACCGGTCAACGAGCTCGTCGACACCGCGTTCACGCTCGAGGACCGAGTCGGCGTCCAGCTCGGCCCGGTGGTGGTGAACGCGATGCCCGCTGAGCTCTCGCTCGCCGGCGCCCTCGCGGCCCAGGACGCCGCAACCGCCGGGGTGGACCTCCCGACGGCCGAGGCCGACGCGCTCGACGTCGCCGCCGACTTCCGCTCGGAACGGCACCGACTGGCGCAGGAACAGGCCGACGCACTCGCGATGCGGCTCCCACTGCCGCAGCTCCGACTGCCGTTCCTGTTCAGCGAGATCGGTCCGAACGAGATCGACCTGCTCGCCGACGCACTGGCGGCGGCGGTCGCCGCGATGCCGGCGCCGGGCGCATGACCGAGACGTTGGCGGGCCTCGTCGCCGACGAACACGTCCTGGTCTGCTGCGGCACCGGCGGCGTCGGCAAGACGACCGTGTCCGCGGTCTTGGCGCTCGCGGCGGCACGGACGGGCCGGAACGCGGTGGTCGTGACGATCGACCCCGCCAAGCGCCTCGCCGACACCCTCGGGCTCGAGGAGCTGGGGAACGTCGCGCACGAGATCCCGCGGGCCCGCTGGGACACCGACGGTACGGCAGTCGCCGGCGGACGGCTCTCCGCACTGATGCTCGACACCCGCTCGACGTTCGACGAGCTCGTGCGCACCTACGCCGACGACGCCGACCAGGCCGGGCGGATCCTCGACAACCGCTTCTACCGCAACATCGCCGGCGCCCTCTCGGGGACCCAGGAGTACATGGCGATGGAGAAGCTCCACGAGCTGCACGAGCAGGGTGGGTACGACCTGATCGTGATCGACACGCCGCCCACGCGCCACGCACTCGACTTCCTCGACGCACCGGCCCGGCTGACCCGCCTGCTCGACAACCGCATCTTCCGGTTCCTCATGATGCCGACTCGTCCGTACATGCGCGCCGCGGGCGTGGCGGTGCAGACGTTCTTCCGTACGGTGGGCCGCGTCGTGGGCACCGAGGTCATCGACGACGTGGTCGCGTTCTTCCGAGCCTTCGAAGGCATGGAGCAGGGGTTCCGCGATCGCGCCGCGAGCGTGACGACGCTGCTCGCCGCCGCCGACACGTCCTTCGTGCTCGTGACGTCGCCACGGCGTGACGCGGTCCAAGAGGCAGAGTTCTTCGCGTCGCGTCTGCGGGAGACCGGGCTCAGCGTCGGAGCCCTCGTGGTGAACCGGGTCCACCCGACGTTCGCGACCACGGAGGAGGTCGGTGCCATGCGGGACCGCGCGAACGACCTCCTCGGCCGGGCAAGCACCGGTGCGGATCCCACGGCGCGCGCCGCCGCCGGCCGTCTCGCCGATCGGTTCGAGAACCTCGCCGACTACTCCTCCCTCGGCGCGCGCGAACGGGCGCAGCTCGCCGACACCGGGCAGGGCATCGGAGCGGCGACCGTCGTCTACGTGCCGTCGCTGGCGCACGACATCGTCGACTTCGCCGCCCTGGACGCGGTCGCGGAGCACCTGGCCTGAAGTCCGGCCGCTAGTGTCGGCGCCGATGAAGATCCTCGTTGCCGCCGATGGCGCCTGGGTACGTGACCAGGTGCGCGCCGCCCTCGTGGGCCCGGACCAGGACGTGATCGAGGTCACCCGGGGTCAGGACGTGCGGGAGGCGGTCAAGCAGCACGAGCCCTCTCTGGTGATCCTCGACATGCAGATCGCCAACCAGGGCGGCATCGCCACCGCCATCGACCTCCACCTCGAGGAGTCGGCCGACCGGCTCCCCCATGTGCCGGTGCTGCTGCTCCTCGACCGCGAGCACGACCGATTCCTCGCGAAGCGGGCTGCCGCCGAGGCCGAGCTCGTGAAGCCGGTCGACCCGGGCACGCTGCGGCGCACGGTCAAGCGCCTGGTTGGCGACCCGCTCCCCGCCTGATCACCGCAGCCGGTCGGACTCGCCTCCCCCAGGGTGGATTCGGGGGTCCGACGACTACAGTGAGCGGCTCGAACGGGCTGTGGCGCAGCTTGGCAGCGCGCTTCGTTCGGGACGAAGAGGTCCCGGGTTCAAATCCCGGCAGCCCGACCAGCACGACGACGGCCCGGCCTCGTGGCCGGGCCGTGACGCGTCAGCCCGTGAAGGTGATCGGCGCCGAGATGACGCAGCGCAGCGGCTCGATCGCCAGGGCCTCCGGGATGAAGTCGTCCTCGGGCGCCTGGATGATCGGCACGCCTGTCGCGTTGATCGGGTCCCCACCCGCGGGGTTGATCGTGTCGAGCGTGGGCCCCTGGCCGGCGGTGTGGATCGCCCAGAACTTGCCCGAGGCGTCGAAGTCGAGCCCGGTGATGTAGTCGGGGCTGACGGTCCCGATCTCGGTTGCGCTTCCGGAGCCGATGTCGAGCGTGCCGATGACCGCGCTCTGAGCCTGGTTCGACGTGTGCTCCAGATACGTGGCGTCGCAGCTCGAGGCCAGTCCCGAGACGTACTCGTTCGAGATGGTCGGTCCCACCAGGGTCGCGTTCTGGGGTTGGCCCGGATCGGCGATGTGGTACAGGCAGAAGGTGAACACGCCACCGGGCGAGCACTGCGCGTCGAAGCCGACGCCGTCGTCGGCCGCGACCTCGACGAACAGGCGACCGAGCCGGTCGAACGTGATGCCGCCCTGCGGGGCCTCGCCGAAGCCACCGATCGACGAGAACGTCCCGATCTGGCCGACCACGGTGGCCGCACCGGTCGCGGTGTCGAAGCGCACGAGCTCGCTGATCGGCTCCCGGTTGGCCTCGCCGCCGAGGAGGCCGTAGAGGGTGCCGTCGGGTGCGAACGCCAGGTCGCCGGCGCACGCCTCTGGGCTCGGGGTGGCGGGGAGCACGGTCTCCACGCCGGTGGCCAGATCGATCGTGGCGAGGGCGCAGACCAGGTCGGTCTGCGCGGCCTGCGCTCCGTCGCCGAGCGTCGCGCCGGAGAGGTCCGGCGCCGGAAGCGACTGCTGCGGGGCGTCGGTGGAGGTCGTCGTGGTCGGGTCGGCGTCGGGCGCGACGTCGGGGATCGAGGCGTCGAGCGTCCCGATGTAGATCACGGTGTACGCGATCGTCGCCGGCCCTGGCGCGGGCCGCGCGACCGAAGCCTCGGCCAGGGGGGCGACCCCGATCCCACCGGCGCCGATGGCCGATGCTGCCGCCAGGGCCGCGACCGCCGCTACCGACCGCCGCGCAGACACCGCGAATCCCCGCATCGACTCCAACTCTCGCCCGGACGGGTCGCACGATCGACCCGCGATTCGAGCAACCTAGTGCGCGGGACCACGCGGTGGGAGGGTGCAGGCCTCCGCTGAGCAGGGAGCTCAGACGAGCAGGAGCTCGGCGAGCTGCACCGCGTTGAGCGCGGCGCCCTTGCGGAGGTTGTCGCCGGTGACCCAGAGGTTGAGGGTGTTGGCCTGCGACGGGTCCTCACGCACCCGACCGACGAGCACCGGGTCGATCCCCGCGCCCTCGAGCGCCGTCGGTGAGCCCCCACCGCCGTCGACGAGCTCGACCCCGGGCGCGGCGTCGAGCAGCGCGACCGCGTCGGCGAGCGGCAGTGGCCGCTCGAGCTCGACGTTCGCAGTCATCGCGTGCCCGACGTAGACCGGGACCCGCACACACGTGCCGCTCACGCGGAGCTCGGGGGCGTGGAGGATCTTGCGGCTCTCGTGGACCAGCTTCCACTCCTCCGACGTGTAGCCCTGCTCCCGGATCGAGCCGGCGAGCGGGATGACGTTGCCGGCGATGGGTCGGTCCCACACCTCGCCGGGCTCGAGCGCACCGGGGACGACTGCGGCTCGGCGCAGCATCTCCTCCTCGCCCGCCCACTTCGTCCACTGGCCGGCGAGCTCGTCCAGCCCGGCCTGGCCCGCGCCGGAGACCGACTGGTACGTGGAGACCACGAGGCGTTCGATGCCGGCCGCGCGGTGCAGCGGCGCGAGCGCCGTGACGAGCACCATCGTCGTGCAGTTCGGGCACGAGACGATTCCCTTGGGCAGGTCACGCACGTCGTCGGGGTTCACCTCGGCGACCACGAGCGGGACCTCGGGGTCCATCCGGAACGCCGCCGAGTTGTCGACGACCTTCGCTCCGGCCGCCGCGGCCTTCGGAGCCCACTCCAGCGCGAGGTCGTCCTCGACGTCGATCACGACCAGGTCGAGGCCGTCGAAGCAGCCGTCGCGCAGCACCTCGCACGAGACCTCGCGCATGTTGAACGCGAGCTTGCGTCCTTCGGACCGCGGCGAGGCGTACACGCGCAGCTCGTCGACCGGGAAGGCCCGCTCTTCGAGGATCCGGAGCATCTCGGTCCCGACCAGGCCGGTCGCGCCGATGATGCCGACGTTCACGATGGTTCCTCACCGAGGTCGAAGGCGTGGTGGAGCACGCGCACGGCGCGCTCGACGTCGTCGGACGCGACCACGCACGAGATCCGGATCGACGACGTGGAGATCATCTCGATGTTGACGTGCTCGTTCGCGAGCGTCTC
Organism: uncultured Acidimicrobiia bacterium; assembly: GCA_963720675.1. GTDB lineage: Bacteria > Actinomycetota > Acidimicrobiia > IMCC26256 > PALSA-555 > JALHSW01. The sequence goes on from CAVRGH010000010.1 coordinate 2,291,113, forward strand.
GAACATCGTCGCCGCGACGCCGGGATGGGTCTTCATGCCCGCCCCGACGAGCGAGACCCGTCCGATGTTCTCGTCGGCCGTGTACCCGCTCGCCTCGAGGTCATCGACGACCTGCTCGCAGACCTTCTGCGTGCGAGCGACGTCGTCCTTCGGCACGGTGAAGGAGATGTCGGTGTGCCCTTCGGTCGACACGTTCTGCACGATCATGTCGACGTTCACCGAGTCGTCCGCGAGCGCGCGGAACAGGCGCGCGGCGATGCCGGGCCGGTCGGGCACCTGCGTGATCGTGATCTTCGCCTCGCTCGAGTCGTGGGTGACGCCCGAGATGATCGCGTGCTCCATGACCTCGTCCTCCTGTACGACCCACGTGCCCGGCTCCCACGAGAAGCTCGAGCGCACGTGGACCGGCACTCCGTGGTTCCGCGCGAACTCGACCGACCGCAGCGCCAGCACGCGCCCGCCCGTCGCCGCCATGTCGAGCATCTCCTCGTACGAGACGCGCGCGAGCTTGCGGGCGTTCGGCACGACGCGCGGATCCGCCGTGTAGATGCCCGCCACGTCCGTGTAGATCTCGCAGACCTCCGCCTCGAGCGCCGCCGCGAGCGCGACCGCCGTCGTGTCGGAGCCGCCGCGGCCGAGCGTCGTGATGTCGGAGGTCGTCGAGACGCCCTGGAACCCCGCGACGACAGCGATCGAGCCGTCGGCAACCGACTCACGGAGCCGATCGGCCTTGACCTCGAGGATCTTGGCCTTGCGGTGCGCGGTGTCCGTGAGGATCCCGGCCTGGGAGCCGGTGAAGCTGACGGCGTGCTCGCCCCGGTCGATGATCGCCATGCAGAGGAGCGCGATCGAGATCCGCTCACCCGCGGTGAGGAGCATGTCCATCTCGCGCCCGCTCGGGACGGTCGAGACCTCGTGGGCGAGGCGCTCGAGGTCGTCGGTGGTCTTGCCCATCGCGGAGACGACGACCACGACGTCCTGGCCGGACCGACGGGTCGCCACGATGTGGTCGGCGACCGCCTTGATCCGATCGGGGTCGGCCACGGAGGTGCCGCCGTACTTCTGCACGACGAGGCTCACGCCCACCGATGGTACCGGCGGGGTCATCCTCGGCAGCGATCGTTTGCCGGACTGCACCTCGGCACCACCCCGCCATAGACTCACCGGCCGTGTCCAAGGCCAACAAGCGAGAGCGTCAGCGCCAGAACCGCGAGCAGCGTCGCGAGTACGAGGAGAAGCTCGCGAAGCGACGCCGGATGTGGAAGACGGGGCGCACCTTCGCCATCATCGCGGTCCCGATCATCATCGTCGGGGCCGTCCTGAGCATCACGAACAGCGGCGACGACGGCAAGAGCTCGACGACCAAGCTGTCGGCGCCGAAGCAGACGATCGACCCCAACCAGGCCTACTCGGCGACGATCGACACGACCGAGGGGCCGATCGAGATCGCGATCGCCGCCCAGCAGTACCCCAAGTCGGCGAACAACTTCGTCTACCTCGCGAACAAGGGCTTCTACGACGGGCTCGACTTCATCCGGGCATCGACGAGCCTCGGCGTGATCCAGACCGGCAGCTCCAACAACACGACTTCCGGCGGTGGCCCCGGCTACACGGTCCAGGCCGAGGTGCCGACCGATTCGCCCGCCTACCCCGTCGGCACGGTCGCGTGGGCCAAGACCGGCGCGGAGCCCGCGGGGACGGCCGGCTCGCAGTTCTTCATCGTCACCGGGGCCGGCGCGGCGTCGCTCCCCCCCGACTACGCAGTCATCGGCACGGTGACCAGCGGCCAAGACGTCGCGACGGCAATCGAGCAGCTCGCGCCCGCCAGCGGTGACGGCCCCCTCACCAAGAAGGTGAAGATGAAGAAGGTGACGATCACCACCAAGGGGATCGTGCCGCCCTCGACGACGGCCTCCAGCACGCCGTAGCGCTCCGACCGGCTGCGGACTGCCGGCAGTCAGCGGGCCTTCCGGCAGTCCGCGGGCCTCACGGCAGTCCGGTGATCGCGGCGCCGGCACGGTGCTCGGTCGATGCCTTGCCGTCGTAGACGCTGACGCTCCCCGCGCCCGCGACACGCCACGCGCCCGAGGGATCGCGGATCAACGCGGTCTGCTCGTCGACGCCGACGAGCTTCGCTGACGCCGGCAGGAGGTCGATCGACCGTTCCCGCAGGTGGGTTGCCGCGGTGCCGTGATACGGGAAGACCGCCATGTCGCCGACGACGCCGAGCCCCACGGTGTACGCACCGCCGCGTGGATCCACCATCGGGTCGCACACGAGCGTCGCGCCGGCGCCGGACGCGGCCAGCACGCCACCCGCGTGGTACGACGCGAGGATCGCATCCCACAGCAGCGACGCCTTGAGCACCGACCGGAGGTGCAGTGGCGACCCGTCGGCCAGGTAGACGACCCGGGCCCGCCGCACGGGCTCGACGATCTTCGGGTCCTCGGCCTCGGCGCGGTGCAGCACCATGATCGGCCTCACCTTCGCCCCGAGCCCCTCGAAGTAGGTCGTCGCACGCTCGATCACACGATCCGGGTGCTCGTAGGCCGCGGCCGACGGCACCACGACCACCTCCTTCGCACCGGCCGCCTCGAGCAGCTCGGCGTCGAAGCCGGCGCACCCCGGACCCCACTCGCCGCCACCCACCAGCGCGAGCGTTCCCACGGCACCCTGACGAGCGCTCATGCAGCGACTCCCATTCGCAACGGCGTGATCGGGCCGGCGTGGAGCCGTTCGAAGCCCGACATCGGGGCGAGCCTACCGACCCGACCCTCGGTACCTACCGAGCGGTAACCTGCTGCGCTCGGACAGCCAGATCAGGAGGCGGACACGCGATGACGGTCAAGCGGGTGGGAGTGGTCGGCTCCGGGATCATGGGCTCCGGGGTCGCCGAGGTGGCGGCCAAGGCGGGCTTCGAGGTCGTGCTCCGCAGCCGGACCCAGGCGTCGGCCGACGCGATGGTGGCCGGGCTCGAGAAGTCGCTCGCGAAGCAGGTCGACCGGGGGAAGCTCGAAGACGCGGAGCGCACCGCGGTGCTCGGCCGCGTCCGCGCGGTCAGCGACCTCGGTGAGCTCGCCGAGTGCGACCTCGTGCTCGAGTCCATCGTCGAAGACCTGCCCGCGAAGCAGCACCTGTTCACCGACCTCGACCGGATCTGCGGGGACACGACGATCCTCGCGACGAACACCTCCACGCTCCCGGTCGTCGAGATGGCGATGCAGACCGGGCGACCCGACAAGGTCTGCGGCATCCACTTCTTCAACCCCGCGCCCGCGATGGCCCTGGTCGAGGTCGTTCGGGCGATCACGTCGTCCGACGAGACGATCACCGAGGCTCGCGCCTTCGCCGAAGCGTGCGGCAAGACGGTGGTCGACGTCCGTGATCAGGCCGGGTTCATCGTGAACGCGCTCCTCTTCCCGTACCTCAACAACGCGGTGCGGTTGCTCGACGCCGGGGTCGCGACGCGCGACGGCATCGACGCCGCGATGAAGGGTGGCTGCAACTTCCCGATGGGCCCGCTCGAGCTGCTCGACCTCGTCGGTCTCGACACGAGCCTGGCGATCCTCGATGCCCTGTACGACGAGTTCAAGGACCCGAACTACGCACCGGCCCCCCTGCTCAAGCGGATGGTCAGCGCGGAGCGCTTCGGGCGGAAGTCCGGCGCCGGCTTCTACGACTACGCGAAGAAGTGAGCCCGATCCGGTAGCCGAGGTCCTGGTTACCATGACCGCCTTGGCAGGGCGATCGGCACCGTGCGCTTGGGAGCGCCCCGCGGACGGCTTCCGGCAGGAAGTCGCCTTCACCGTCGATGGGATGCTCACCGTCACCACGCTTCCCCTCGGAACGACCATCGGAGCCGCACTGATCTGCCCGGCGATCGGGAACGACCTCGTGCGCGGTGAGCGACGCGAGGCGCTGTTCGCGCGGCGGCTCGCCCGGGAAGGCGTCGCGTCGGTGCGCTTCCACTTCCGGGCGTCGGGCAACAGCCGCGGCTCCACCGCGGACCTCGACTGGGACGGGATGTTGCTCGACGGCGGGCACGCCCTGGGTCTGCTCCGGGGCCAGGTGCCGGACGCGCCACTCGGGGTCCTCGGCACCCGCCTCGGCGCCCTGGTCGCGCTCGGCGTCGGCGCCGACCTGGGGCCGGTGCCCACCGTCCTGTGGGACCCGGTCCCCGACCTGCGTACCTACTGCCGTGACGTCACCCGGGTCGAGCGACTCGCGGCGCTGGGGAACCAGGGCGACGACGCGTCCGACGCGACGCCGGCCCGCGCCTCCCGACCGCCCCACCTCCCGCAGCGGCTCCTCGACGAGGCCCGCACCATCAGCGTCGAGACCGTCGCGGGCACCGCCGTCGGCTCGATCTTGCTCTGCGTGCTCGGTGCCGAACGCGAGTCACGCCCGATGCAGCGATCGACGGCGTGGCTGCGCAAGCACGCGACCGCCGCGGCAACGGTCGGCTACCCCGACGAGAAGTCGTGGTGGCCGTCGGGCCGACCACCCGAACGCGACGTCGACGAACCCTGGCCGGTCGTCGACGACACCGTCGAGTGGCTCCGATCGAACCTGACGGCCGCATGACGCCGCTGACCGTCTCCGTCGTCGACGAGTGCATCGCGATCGAGGTCGGCGACGATCGCTGCCTGGGCATCGTCACCCGACCCACGGCCGCGGCCGAGACGGGCGTCCTGTTGCTCCCGGCGCGCGACTGCTCGTTCGGCGGGCGGACCCGCTTCGTGCACAGGTTGACGCAGCAGCTCGCGCTCGACGGCGCTCGGGTGCTGCGCTTCGACTACCTCGGCACGGGCGAGAGCGACGGGGGCCTCACGCGGATGCGCGCGAACTCGCCGAACACCGACGAGGTCCTCGCGGCGGCGCGCGCGCTCCTCGCGCTCGGCCACCACCGGATCGTCGTGGTCGGATACTGCTATGGCGCGCGGGCGATCCTCGACGCGCTCGACCAGCTGCCCGAGATCGGCGCACTCGTGCTCATCGCGCCGCCGGTCCGCCCGGCCGAACGCCACGTGCTGAGCCTCGGCCGGGCCATGCGGAAGCTCACCCAGCCGACCCGCTGGACCGACCTGCTCCGCCCCGAGCGCCGCCGCACGATCCTCCGCAAGGCGCGCCGATCGGTGCAACGGTCGTTCGGTCGCCCGTCCACTCCTGATCCGCCCGGGACCGACCAGTCCGAGACGCCCGAACCCACCGTCGCCGGGCTCGCACCCGCCTTCGTCGACGGGATCGCGCGCGTCGCCGCACGCGGCCTCCCGACGCTGCTGATCTACGGCTCCGGCGACGGGGAGATCGCGGCGATCAACGCGGCGGCCGTGCCGGACCTCGATCGGATCCTGGAACCCGGCGCCTCGCCGATCGAGCTCCGGGTGCTGCCCGGGTCGATCCACGCCCACCTCACCCTCGACGACGCCACGATCGACGCCGCCGCGGTGTGGGTGCACCAGCGCACGATCGACGGTCGCAGGTGAGCGCTCGGATCGGTGCGCACCCCGACGACCGCGATGCACTCGCCGCCGAGGTGCGGCGGTTCGCGGCCGAGCAGCTCAACGGCCATCTCGACGTCCACCGCACCGGGGGCGCCGCCGGGACCGATCCGGCCCAGGGCCTCCCCCGAGCAGCGTGGGAGCGGTGCGCGGCGTTCGGCATCCAGGGACTCCCCGTCCCGGCGGAGCACGGTGGCGGGGACGCGGACCCCGAGACGATCGCGGTGGTGCTCGAGGCACTCGGTCACGGTTGCCGGGACAACGGGCTCTTGTTCTCGCTGGGTGCGCAGCTCTGGTCCTGCGCGCTCCCCCTGGTGCGCTTCGGCACACCCGAGCAGCAGGCGCGCTACCTCCCCGGCCTCGCCGACGGCACACGCATCGGCGTCCAAGCGATGACCGAAGCCGACTCGGGCTCGGACGCCTACGCGCTGACGACGCGCGCGACGCCGACCGAGGCCGGCTGGCGACTCGACGGCACCAAGACGTTCATCACGAACGCTCCCGTCGCCGATGTGTTCATCGTGTTCGCGACGACGGAGCCCGGCACCGGGTTCGGTTCCGTGTGCGCGTTCCTCGTCGACCGCGATGCTCCGGGTCTCTCCGTCGGTCCGCCGCTCGCGAAGATGGGGTTGCACACCTCCCCGACCGCCGAAGTGGTGCTCGCAGGCTGCGCGGTACCGGCCGATGCGATGCTCGGCGGACCCGGGGCCGGGTTCGCGATCTTCAGCACGGCCATGACCTGGGAGCGATTGCTGATCCTGGCGCCGGCCGTCGGCACGATGCAGCGACAGCTCGACGCGTGTGTCGCGTTCGCCCAGGAGCGCGAGCAGTTCGGCCAGCCGATCGGGAAGTTCCAGTCGGTCGCGAACCGCATCGTCGACATGAAGCTGCGGGTCGAGACGAGCCGGCTGCTCCTCCGCGACGCGGTCCGGCACCTCGACCGACGCTCGGGGGCCATGTCCGCCGCGATGGTCAAGCTCCATCTCAGCGAATCCTGGCTCCAGTCGAGCCTCGACGCAGTGCAGGTGCACGGCGGTGCCGGCTACACGAGCGAGCTCGACTTCGAGCGCGACGTCCGCGATGCCGTCGCGGCGCGGATCTACTCCGGCACCTCGGAGATCCAGCGCGGGGTGATCGCGCGCGGACTCGGACTGTGACCAGCCCAGCGCTGCTGCACGACGGGCTGTGGAGGGTCGCCGCGACGACGCCCGCCGCGGTCGCGGTCGCGCACAACGACGACGCGGTCACGTATGGCGCGCTCGCCAACGCCGCCGGGCGCCTCGCCGAGGTGTTGGCGACACTCGGCGCCGGCCCCGGCGAACGGGTCGCGGTGCACCTCGAGCGCTCGATCGGAGCCGTGGTCGCGCTCTACGCGGTGCTCGCGTCGGGCGCCGCATGCGTCCCCCTCGACCCCGACGCTCCGCCCGCGCGGGTCGCGACGATCCTGCGCGACTGCGGCGTCCATCTCATGATCAGCGAAGTCGAGAAGGCCGAAGAATGGACGGCGCTCGTCGATGCCGGTGCGCCACTGACGACCGTGCTCGTGCCCGAGACGCCGGCCGCCGACGCCCCCGACGTGCCAGAAGGCCTCTGCATCGTCGGCAGCGAGGCGCTCGCTCCCCGGACCGGCGCTCGTCCCGCGTCGTCGGTCACGCCGTCCGACCTCGCGTACGTGCTGTACACCTCGGGCTCGACGGGGACGCCGAAGGGCATCTGCCTGACCCACGCGAACGTCGGCGCGTTCGTGGCGTGGGCGGCCGCCGAGTTCGCGGTCGTCGCCGAGGATCGGCTGTCGAGTCACGCGCCCTTCCACTTCGACCTCTCCCTCTTCGATCTGTATGCGGCCTCATACGCAGGGGCCGCGGTGGTGCTCGCACCGCGCGGCACGTCCGCGTTCCCACGGGAGACAGCACGATTCATCGCCGAGCACGGGATCACCATCTGGTACTCCGTCCCTTGGGTCCTCGCGCAGCTCGCCGAGCGCGGCGCCGTTGTCGCCGGCGACCTCCCGCAGCTCCGCGTGGTCCTCTTCGCGGGGGAGGTCTTCCCCCACCCCTCGCTGGAGAAGCTGCGGCTCGCGCTGCCGGGCGCGCGGCTCGCAAACCTGTACGGGCCGACCGAGTGCAACGTGTGCACCTGGTACGACGTGCCGGAGGACGTCGACGCGATCCCGGAGCCGCTCCCGATCGGGCGCGCGATCAGGGGGGTCGAGCTCGCCGTCGTCGCCGATGGTGGACCCGTCGCGCCGGGTGTGGTCGGCGAGCTGTTCGTCCGGGGCGCGACGGTGATGCAGGGCTACTGGGCCGACCCGGAGCGCACGGCGTCGGTGCTGGTCGCGAGCACGGGGGACGTCGCCGCGACGGTCGTCGCCCCGGACCGCTCGCCCGGACCGTGGCTCCGGACGGGCGATCTCGCCGAGGTCCTCCCCGACGGCACGCTGCGGTTCCACGGCCGCCGCGACGACCAGGTGAAGCACCGGGGACACCGGGTCGAGCTCGGCGACGTGGAGGCCGCCGTGGCCGCGCATCCCGCGGTCGCCGAATGCGCAGTCACCGTCGTCCCCGATCACCGCAAGGACACCCGCCTGGTCGCGCACGTCGTCACCACCAGCACGGTGACGACCTCGGAGCTGCGGCGGGGGTGCGCGGCGCGGCTGCCCCGCTCGGTCGTTCCCGATGAGTTTCGCGTGGTGGGTACAATCCCCCGCACCTCGACCGGGAAGATCGACCGTCGAGCGCTCGCGACAGCTACGGAGTGACATGCCGACGACGGAGGAGATCCGGAACTTCATCCTCACCGAGCTCGACGCGGATGTGTCGGGTGAACAGCTGACCGACGACGTCCGGCTGATCGACGAGCGGATCATCGACTCGATCGCCATCTTCGAGATGATCGACTTCCTCGAGACCCGGTTCGACATCGAGATCCTCGACGAGGAGCTCCTCCCGGAGAACTTCTCGACCATCGCGTCGATGACCCGTCTGGTCGACTCCAAAACCACCGACGGATGAACGCGGGCGTCGCGGTCATCGGTGGCGGGCCGGCCGGTTCGACCACGGCCGCCTACCTGCGGCGCGCCGGGGTCGACGTCACGGTCGTCGAGAAGGCCGAGTTCCCCCGCTTCCGGGTCGGTGAGGCGATGACCGGCGAGGCCGGTGGCGTCCTGCGCGAGCTGGGCCTCGAGGCAGCGATGGAGCACCACGGCTACGCGGTCAAGAACGCAGGCGTCGTCATCGGCCCGCAGGGCCAGAACGCGTTCTCCGTCCCGGCGATGCGGCGCGACCCGGTCGACGGCCTCACGCCGATCACCACGTGGCAGGTGCGGCGCTCGACCTTCGACCAGATGCTCCTCGAGCACGCCGTTGGTCTCGGCGCCGAGATGGTGCAAGGTCGCGCGGTCGAGCCGATCGTGGAGGACGACGTCGTGCGCGGCGTGGTCCTCGACCTGGGCGGCGGCCGGCGCGAGCCGCTGCGCGCCGACGTCGTGGTCGACGCGTCGGGACCGGCCACGTTCCTGAGCCAGGCCGGGGTCGCGTCCCGCAAGGAGCGCGGCCGCTTCGCCCACCAGATGGCGGTCTACGCGCACTACGACGGGGCCGAGTTCACCGAAGAGCTCGGCAGCCGCAACACCCACATCTACTACCAGCGGACCTTCCACTGGTCGTGGTACATCCCGATGGGCGGCGACACCGTGAGCATCGGCGTCGTCATCCCCTCCGAGTACTTCCGCGCGCAGCAGGAGTCGACCGAGGACTTCCTCGCCCGCGAGCTCCAGGAGCTGAACCCGGCGCTCCGTGAGCGCGTGAGCGACCTCGAGCGCATCAGCGACGTCCACGCGATGTCGAACTTCTCGTACCACGTGGAGCGCTTCGTCGGACCCGGCTTCCTCACGGTGGGCGACGCCCATCGGTTCGTCGACCCGATCTTCGCCTACGGCGTCCACCTCGCCCTCGTCGAGGGCCGTATGGCCGCCGCCGCGATCGTCGAGCACTTCGAGCGCGGCGCTGCCACCGACGCCGACGCGTTCGCCGACTACGCGCGCACCTGCGAGCGCGGCACCGACACCATCGAGGCCCTCGTCGACTGCTTCTGGAACAACCCACTCGCGTTCTCGGTCTTCGTCCACCGCCGGTACCGGGAGGACTTCATCGACCTGTTCGCGGGGCGGGTCTACCAGGAGGAGCCATCGCCCGGGCTGCAGGCGATCTTCAAGATCAACGCGCTCGCAGACGCCTCGTTGTAGATCCCAGGCACGTCGGTCAGGCGGCGGGGACCGAGCCCGCAGCCACGCCCACTGCCGCGCCGAGTGCGGCGACGAGGTCGGGGTCGTCGAGCAACGGCGACCACTGGGTGTTCCGCTCTCCGCGCACGATCATCTCCATCGCCCGCAACCGGTACATGTTCAGCGGGGTCGAGCGCAGGACGAACGCACCCTCGGCGAGGCTGTGTCCGTACGTCGCGGCCGCGGCCCGGGCGCGCTCGGGACCGTCCCAGCGGGAGATGATCAGACGGTCCTCGCCGAGGAACACCTCGGCCGCGGCCTCGCACCCGACGGGTCGCGACGACGGGGGGAGGAGCCGGATGCGCTCGGGGTCGAACCGGTAGCCGCGCTCGCCGAGCGCGTCGAGGACGTCGGTGAGCGCGCCCACGGTCGGGCGCGATGACACCATCGGGTCACACGCGTCGGAGAACGCCTGGCGCACGCGAGCCTCGTCGAGCAGCCCGGACCAGGGGATCTCGTGGTCGGGGCGGAGGTGGGTGTGCGTCCACTCGCTCCACCGCTCCATGCACGCGTCCTCGAGCACGAAACGGTCGTGCACGATCGCGTGCGGCAGGGTGATGAGCTCGCGCCGGAGCGCGCCGAGATCCCGCGCGTGGTCGCGGCTCTCGCACTGCCACAACCAGCAAGGGTCACCATCGAGCTCGAGCAGCACGCCGCCGCGAACAGCCCTGCGGCAGCGCCGCGCGCACGACCTCCTCCCGGAGAGCCACCGCCAGGCCCGCGGCCCGCATCCCTTCGACGACAGGGCCAAAGCCGTCCGGCTCGATGCCCCAGGCGGAGGCTCCCGCCTCGTGCCGCGACGAGCGGAACACCGGCACCCCCGGGTTGGAGGCACCCCACGAGAACCAGCGCTTGAAGCACGACCGCAGCGGTGTGAGCTGCCCGCCGGCGAGCGGACCCTCCACACACCGACCGTCGAGCGCCCACCGCGATCCGGTCACGGTGTCGACGAAGGTGTCGGCGTCCACGGCGAACTCGAGCACCTGCCCGTCGACGCGCCGGTCGAACGCGGCGCAGGCGACGCCGGCCGGCGCCGGGTCGCACCAGACGACCACCGGGACGTCGCCGAGGCGGTCGTGCACGACGTTGCCCTCGTGCTTGACCTCGCGCCACGGGTAGGACACCCGCCCCGCGGTGTCACAGATGCCGAGCACCATCTCCTGCTCGGATCGGCGTTGGTCCCAGTCGCCCGTGAGGCTTCCGAAGAAGTGCTCCCGCTCGTGCAGCCCGATGCCCGGGCGCTCGAACACCTCTTCGCGCCCATGGCCGTGACGCATGTCGCGGTGCGAACGGTCGTGAGCGACTTCGGCGAGCACGAGGCTGTCGGGGTAGCGCGCCCGCCACTCCGCGAACGTCTGCACGAGCACGACCCCGAGCGGCTCCAGCGTCACCCCGTCGAGATCACCGTGGATCGCGGTCGCCTCGCTGTGCGCCCAGATCGAGCCCGTCTCCTCGTCACGCCACACGAGCTGAGCCTGGAGGATGCCCCAGTTGCTGAACCTCAGGGTGCGGCCATCCGGCGCGCGGGCTACCCACGCACCGGCCGTGCCACAGCGGTCGCACGAGACGAGCACGACCGGGACGCCGTCGAAGGTGGTGTTGACCGTGTGGTAGTAGTCGACCACGTAGAAGGGTAGGCAGTGCGCGCCGCCTTCCGTGACGACGCCGAACACGAGGTCGTCGTCGCGCACCTGCACGGCGTCATGTGCCTGCGTCCACTCCGGGTCGTCGAGGGTGACGAAGCCCATGAGCCCGGGCAGACTCGCCGCACCGAAGATCCGATCGAGGTCGGGCACGACGCGGGGCGGTACTCCCGCCGAGTCCTCCGTCGTGCTCATCCGAACCGACTCCATCGCTGGGTCCGCACTGGTGCTCCGTGCCTGGGGATTGGGACGGCGCGTCGCGAAGACGCCGTGGCGACGAAGCCTGCCACAATGCCCTGGGCGACTCGACGGCTGGGGGTTCTGGGCACGATGGTCACCGTGTACGCGGACATGGTGGCGGACCTGTTCCACGCCGGTCATGTCGAGTTCCTCAGCAAGGCCCGGGCACTCGGCGACGAGCTCGTGGTCGGCGTGCACTCCGATGCCGACTGCACCCGGATGAAGCGCACGCCGGTCCTGACGCTCGACGAACGCATCGCCGTCGTCGGCGCGTGCCGCTCCGTCGACCGGGTCGTGCCCGACGCGCCGCTGTTCCCGACCCAGGCGTTCCTCGAGTCCCTCGACATCGACCTCGTCGTGCACGGTGACGACTGGGACGAGACCCAGCTCGCCTACTGGTACGCCGAGCCGCTCGCGCTGGGGATGGTCCGAACGGTGCCCTACACCCCGGGGATCTCGAGCACGGCGATCTCGGCACGCCTCGGTGGGGAAGGCGCCGCGCGGGCCGAACCGGGCGACGGACCCCCGGCCCGGTCGCTCGTCGGCCGCGTCGCCCGGCGAAGCCCCCGACTCATGCGGCGCGTCGAGCGCCACCTGCTGACCCGCGATCTCCGACGACTGCACGCGGTGCTGGAGACCGGGCCCCTCGCCGGGCGCTGGTGGGTCTGGAGCGGCCTGCTCCTCGGTTGGGCGCGGGAGGGCCGACCGCTCGAGCGCGATCTGCGAGACGCCGACTTCGCGTACCTCGACGAGGACCACGACCGATTCCTCGCCGCCCTTCCCGACCTCGTCGCGGCCGGGTTCGTCCCGAGCGAGCGCTTCGTCGACCTCGACGGACGAGCGATCGAGCACGTGCTGCGACGCGACCGCATCAAGTTCGAGTTCTTCCGCTTCACGCCCACCCGCGGAGACGACGGCCGGGAGTGCTGGACCTACTACCTGACGGTGGCCGGACGCCTCGGGTGGCTCCTGGAGGCACGGCTGCCCGCGCAGCCCCGTGCGCAGTTCGACCTGCTGGGGCGCACCTGGCGGAAGGTCACGGACCACGAAGCCGAGCTCACGGCGATCTACGGGGACTGGCGCACCCCCGACCCCGCGTGGTCCTTCACCCAGGAAGGCACCATCGTGGAGCGGCACAAGCACCCGAGCCTCGACACCGCGTGGACCGGGTCCACCGCTCCAGAGCGGCCCCGACCGGTCCCGGAGCCGACCAGGCCTGCGACAATGGAGACGTGACCGAGCGGGATCGCCCTTGGCTCATGCGGACGTACTCGGGCCATTCCTCGGCCCGAGCGTCCAACGAGCTGTACCGCAACAACCTGGCCAAGGGGCAGACCGGGCTCTCCGTCGCCTTCGACCTCCCGACCCAGACCGGCTACGACCCCGATCACCCCCTCGCGCGGCGAGGTGGGCAAGGTCGGCGTCCCCGTGCCGCACCTCGGCGAGATGCGCCTCCTGTTCGAAGGCATCCCGCTCGACGAGATGAACACCTCGATGACGATCAACGCGACGGCGGTGTGGTTGTTCGGCATGTACGCCGCGCTCGCCGAGGAGCAGGGCGTCGATCCCGCCGAGCTCTCGGGGACGACGCAGAACGACATCGTGAAGGAGTTCCTCTCACGCGGCACGTACATCTTCGGCCCGGAGGCGTCGCGCCGGCTCACCGTCGATCTCGTGTGCCACACCTGGCGGCACGCTCCGGCGTGGAACCCGATCAACGTCTGCCCGTACCACTACCAGGAGGCCGGGGCGACTCCCGTCCAGGAGATCGCGTACGGGCTGGCCACCGCGGTCGGGATCCTCGATGCGGTGCGCGAGTCGGGTCAGGTCAGCGCCGACGAGTTCCCGGCCGTCGTCGGCCGAATCTCGTTCTTCGTCGACGCGGGGATCCGCTTCGTCGAGGAGATGTGCAAGATGCGCGCGTTCACGCGCCTGTGGGACCGAATCTGCCTCGAGCGCTTCGGCGTCGAGGACCCGAAGCTGCGCAGGTTCCGTTACGGGATGCAGGTGAACTCGCTCGGACTGACCGAGGCCCAGCCCGAGAACAACGTGCAGCGCGTCGTGCTCGAGATGCTGGGCGTCACGCTCTCGAAGGACGCCCGCGCCCGCGCGATCCAGCTGCCGTGCTGGAACGAGGCAATTGGTTTGCCGACGCCCTGGGATCAGCAGTGGTCGCTCCGCATGCAGCAGGTCCTCGCCTACGAGACCGACCTCCTCGAGTACGGCGACCTGTTCGAGGGCTCGGTCGTCGTCGAGGCCAAGACCGCCGAGCTGGTCGCGGCCGCGGGCGCGGAGCTGCAGTGGGTCCTCGATGGGGGCGGGGCGTTCGAGATGATCGACGCGATGAAGGCCCGCCTCGTCCAGAGCAACGCCGAGCGCGTCCGCCGCATCGAGTCGGGTGAGCTCGCGGTCGTCGGCGTGAATTGCTTCACGGAGACGGAACCGTCCGCACTTGCCGGGATCGACACCGAACACTCGATCGTGACCGTGGACCCCGCTGCCGAGCGCGAGCAGGTCGAACACCTGGAGCAGTGGCGCGACCAACGCGACACCACGGCCGTAGCGACCGCCCTCGACGCGCTGCGCGCAGTCGCAGCCACCAGCGAGAACCTCGTGCCCGCAACCATCGAGCTCGCGCGTGCGGGCGGCACCGTCGGTGAGTGGGCCGGCGCGCTGCGCGACGTGTTCGGTGAGTACCGGGCCCCGACCGGCGTCGGTGCCGTCGCGGCACCGATCGGCGACCTCGCCGCGGTTCGCGACCGGGTGCAGGCCGCGACCCGAGAGCTCGGTGGGCAGCTCCGCCTCCTCGTCGGGAAGCCGGGCCTCGACGGCCACTCCAACGGTGCGGAGCAGATCGCGGTTGCTGCCCGGGACGCCGGCTTCGAGGTCGTCTACCAGGGCATCCGCCTGACCCCGGCCCAGATCGCGGCCGCGGCACGCGACGAGGACGTCGACGTGGTCGGGCTCTCGATCCTCTCCGGCTCACACCTGGAGCTCGTGCCCGAGACGGTCGCGGCGCTCCGCGACGCCGGGGTCGACGCACCCGTCGTGGTCGGCGGCATCATCCCGGAGCTCGACCAGACGGCGCTCGAAGCCGCCGGAGTCGCGCGCGTCTACACGCCGAAGGACTACAAGATGGCCGCGATCATCGCCGACCTCGCGGAGCTCGCGATCGACCGCCGTCGCCGGCTCGCTGCGTCCCGCTAGGGCGCGTCAGCCGCCGAAGTTCGCGACGACCCACTCACGTCCGTCGGCCGCACACGCTCGTGCGACGCCGGCGCTCGAATAGGCGCCGGAGACCATCACTGCTGTAGTGCGGTGGCGAGTTGATCCACATGTTCACGACGGCCGCATCGGAGATGCCGCACGATCCCTGGACGATCGTCTCGCCGAGGTGGGCCCAACCGCCGACGGCACCGAGGTTGCGGTGCTCCATCACGCCGGTGATCGCGAGGTGCCGCGCCCAGTCGGCCGCGAGGTTCGTCAGTGCGTCGTTGACCGCGAGGCCGGGAGCGGTGCTGGTTGATCTCGGTGACGATGGTCGGCCTGCGCGCACGCTCGGGGGCGGCGCGGGCGGCAGGCAGGCACTCGCGACGATCGCAAGCGTCGCGATCGCGGCTGCGCCGAGCAGACGGCGGCGGCGCTTGGTGCGCTTCGCGCCGCTCGTCACGTCTTCGTTCTTCGCGTCGTCCACCTTGCTCGTCGCGCGCGCAGTCGCCACCATGAAGACGTCGATCCCCTCGTCGTTCGGCCGGTCGGGACGGTCTATCCCGATCATGGTCTGTAACGACCACCGAAGCGCGGCTTTCAGGAGAGTCCTTGCGTCGCTGCCCGCAGAACGCGCGAATCGCGTGGGCCGCTTCGCGCGCAACGTGGGATTCGCGCGCTCGGTGACCCCCGACGGAGGCCGTCAGCCCGAGTACATGCCTTCGATCTGCTCGGCGTACTTCGTGTGGACGCCGCGCCGCTTCAGCTTCATCGTCGGGGTCAGCTCCTCGGAGTCCGGCATCCACTCCTCGCCGAGCACGACGAACCGCTTGACCTGTTCGACGCGAGCGAACCGTTCGTTCGCCGCGGCGACGTTCCGCTCCAACTCCTCGAGAACTGCAGGCTCGGCCGCGAGCGCAACGAGGTCGGTGGTCATACCGTGGTTCGCCGCCCACGCCGGCGCGACCTCGGGGTCGAGCACGAGCAGCGCCGAGATGAACGGGCGCTTGTCGCCGATCACGCATGCCTGACCGATCAGTGGGAAGGACTTCAGCGCGGCCTCGAGGTTCGCGGGTGAGATGTTCTTCCCGCCCGCCGTGATGATGAGCTCCTTCTTGCGGTCGACGATCTTGAGGTATCCGTCGGCGTCGAACTCCCCGATGTCGCCGCTGTGGAACCAGCCGTCGCCGTCGATGGCCTCGCCGGTCCGCTCCGGGTCGTTGAGGTACCCGCGAAAGATGTTGCCGCCGCGCGCCAGCACCTCGCCGTCGTCCGCGAGCCGGACCTCGCACCCGGGGATCTCGGGACCGACCGTTCCCACGTGCACGCGGAACGGTGCCCACGTCATCGGACCCGACGTCTCGGAGAGGCCGTAGATCTCCGACATCTCGACGCCGAGTGCGCGGAAGAAGAGCAGCACCTCGACGGGGATCGGCGCGGCCCCGCTGATCGCGGCGGTCACCTGGTCGATGCCCAGCAGGTTGAGGACGTAGTCGAGGATCGGCTTCGCCTGCTCGTACTCACCGGCGAGATCCGACGACGGCTCCTCGCCGCGCGCCCGATACTCGGCGACGCGGGCACCGACCGGCAGGGCCGCGTCGAGCATCGCCTGCTGGTCGGGGTTCGCGCGCGCCAGCGCCAGGACCCCGGCGTGGAGCTTCTCCCAGATCCGGGGTACGCCGAACATGATCTGCGGCCGCACCTCGGTCAGGTACGAGCCGAGCAGGGACGGCTCCGGGCAGCTCGTGACCTCGAACACACCGACGATGCCCTGGTAGTGCGAGGTCATCCGCTCGGCGATGTGCGCCATCGGGAGGTACGAGACCAGCCGGCTGAAGTGCGGATCCCGGTCGACCCAGCATCGGAGCAGGCTCTCGACCGTCCACACCACGTTGGCGTGGTCGATCATCACGCCCTTCGGCGGCCCGGTGGTGCCGGAGGTGTAGATGATCGTCGCCAGGTCGTCGGGACGAGCGAGTGACGCGGCCTCGTCGAGGTCGACGGGCGCCGCCTCCAACAGGGCGCTCCAGCGCGGGACGTCGTCGGACGCGCGGCCGTCGTCCTCGAGGATCGCGAGGTGTTCGAGCGTGGGGATCTCGTCGCGCACCTTCAGCACGCGCTCGAGGTAGTCGACGTCCTCGACGATCGCCACGACCGCGCCGCAGTGCGACGCGAGGTACTGGACCTGCTCGGGCGCGGACGAGTTGTAGATCGACACCGGGGTCGCGCCGATGAGGACTGCGGCGATGTCGGCGATGTGGAACTCGTAGCGGTTCCGCATCATCAGCACGACGCGCTCGCCCTGCACCACTCCCAACCCGCGCAGGGCGCCGGCCACCCGACAGGCCTGATCCGCGTACTCGGCCCAGGTGAGCTCGTGCCACACGGCACCGTCGCCCTGACCCTCCCGCCAGCGCAGCGCCACCCGGTCCGGGTGCGCCCGCACCGTGTCGCGGAAGCGGGTGGCAAGCGTGTGCCCCGCGACCGCAGTCGAGATCTCCTCGCTCGTCGCCATCAGTGCGTGCCTTTCCCCGTGGTCGCCGGGGAGTCTCGCACGCGGTGCGTCGACGGGGAATGCCCATCCTCGGGCGCACCCGGGCAGCCTCGGTCGGCACCACGGCGGTTCTCCACAGGGCACGGTGGAGAACCGGTGGAAAGGTGACCCGGAGCGGTGGAGAACCCCCACGGATCGGTGGACAACCCGGCTCGGGGGGTGGAAAACCTGGGGAGAATGGTGGAAGATGCTCGCACGCGTCCCGAGGAGGACGTTGGGGCTCCAGGTTCCGTCGTGATCGCGCGGCCGGCGCGGACGGATCCCGGTCTTCTCTACGCCGTCCCTCCTCGGGACGCGTCGCGCCCCGGATCCGGGCGTGCGGGATCCGGGCGTGCGGGATCCGGGCGCCAGGGCCCATCGGGGCCGGCGATCGCTGCCAGCACCTCGTCGGTGTCGGCCCCGAGCGGGCGTCCGGCGTGGCGCACCTCCCCCGGCGTCCGCGACATCCGAGCCACCGGCCCCGGCATCCGCACACCGTCGACCTCCACCACCGCATCCCGGGCCAGGACGTGCGGGTCCGCGAGCAGCTCCTGCATCGTGTAGATCGGCGCGATCGCGGCGTCGGCGGCCTCGAATGCCGCGAGCACCGCCGGAGCGTCCCGGGCTCCGATCCAGTCGCCGAGCATGGCATCGAGCTCGACGCGGTGCTCGACCCGCCCGGCGAAGTCGGCGAACCGGGGGTCGTCCCCGGCGCCGAGCAGCACGAGCACGCGCCGGGCGACGGACTCCGCCGACGTCGAGACCGCGAGCCACACGCCGTCACGGCACTGGTAGGTGCCGCGCGGGACGCTGTACGGGATCCCGGACCCGAGTCGGGTCTGGAGCTCACCGAGCTCGGCCCAGACGCTCGGGAGCGGGCCCATGAGCTGGAGCATCGACTCGAGCAGGTTCACGTCGAGGACCTGCCCTTCGCCGGTGCGGTCTCGGTGGCGCACCGCGGCGAGCACCGCGAAGGCGCCCACGAGGGCGGTGACCTCGTCGGTCAACGCGATCGGCGGCAGGAGCGGCGCACCGTCCGGCTCGCCGTTGATCGCCGCGAAGCCACCCATCGCCTCGGCCATCGTCGCGAACCCCGGCCGCGACGCGTAGGGGCCCGTCTGGCCGAAGCCGGTGACGCGCAGGACCACGAGCCCGGGGTTGCGGGCGAGGAGGTCGACGGGATCGAGACCGATGCGCTCCATGGTGCCGGGTCGCAGGTTCTCGACGAGGACGTCAGCGGTATCGACGAGACGGCGCATCGCCGCGAGCCCGTCCTCCGCCTTGAGGTCGAGCACGACCGCGCGCTTGCCCCGCCCGAGCACCTTCCACACGAACGAGAGGCCGTCGGTCGGGTCCAACCAGCCCATCCCGCGCGTGCCGTCGCCGGGTGGCGGCTCGACCTTGACGACGTCGGCCCCGAAGTCAGCGAGGTACTTCGCGGCGCCGGGCCCCGCGAAGACCGTCGCCATGTCGACGACGCGGAGACCCTCGAGCGCCTGCATCAGAACCGCTCCGTGAAGCACCGGTGCTCGAGGCCGCCGAGGACGAGCGAGCCGTAGGCGCCGCCGATCATGAGGCGGGTCTTCTCGGCCCAGGCGAACGCATCGGGTGCGGTGACCCGCCGCACGACCTGGGTGTACCCGCCCTCGTAGACGCGGTACTCCGCCCAGGCGCCCGGGAAGTCCTTGGTGCACCCGATCTCGGCGAACGGGCGCGCGCCCGATGCCGCGAACCGACGCACCCGCGTGGTGTGGGTGTGCCCGGCGAAGTAGCCGACGAGGTTGTCGTGCCGGGCGAACGTCGCGACGAGCGCCTCGCTGTCGTCGGGTTGGATCCCGAAGTACGGCTGCGCGCGCTTCGCCTGCGCTGCTTCCGAGTCGACGTTCCAGCAATGGTGGTGACCGAACACGATCACCGGGCCCGTCTGCTCACGCGCGAGGTCGTCGAGCCACTGCAGCTGGTCGGGCGGCAGCCGGCCCCGGTCGGTCCCGGGGATCACGGTGTCGAGGACGGCGAGCGTCACGCCGTCGAGCTCGACGGCATAGGGCGTGTCCTCGATCGCCATCGTCGGACTCGTCATCGCGTCGTGATTCCCCCGCACGTGGAAGAGGTCGTCGCCGAACACGCCGTAGGCCGCGAGGAATGCGGCGTACTCCTCCTCGGTGCCGCGGTCGGTCAGGTCCCCCTTGACCACGACGGCGTCCGGCGCGAGCGCGCGGATCTCCTCGATGGCCGCGCGGCTCATGACCTCGGGGTACGGGTCGTCACCGGGCGCGGCACGGAACTGGGGGCCGGCGGCGTCGACCTCCGCGTAGCCGGTGATGCCGCACACCGTCTCGCCGAAGTGGACGTCGTTCGTGGTCGCGACGGTGCTGAGGAGCCGCCCGGGGGGACGAGCGAGCGTCGTGCACCGGGCGGGCAGGAAGCTCCCCGGCGGCGCCCCCTCGACCTCGAGCTCGTACGGGGTGGCGGGGTCGAGGTCGGTCACACGGGCCACGTGGAACGGCCCGGTGGTGACGACTTCGTGCTCGACCGACCCGGGTGGTGATCCGTTCGCCGGGCGCGGAGGTGCACGTCACCACGACCTCGTCGGGACCCACGCTCATCAGCTCGGCGTGGATGGGGGCCGTCACGGGTTCCTCAGACGCGACTGCGCCGACCGACGCGGCCGGAGAACCGCCACGGTCCCCGCTGCAGCCCGGCCCGGCGGGCCCGGATGCGCGCGGTGCTCACCCACTCGTGCAGCGTGTCGTCGAACGAAGCTGCCGAAGGTGGCACCGCCCAGGAACACGCACCGATCGCCGCGACGATCGCCGCGAGCTCGTCGGGACTCGCGTCGGGAGAGACCCCACCGAGCACCGGGGACGGACCGGGCGGCACCGGAGCCGCAGAGCTCACAGGGGCACGTTGCCGTGCTTGCGGGACGGCGACTGCTCGCGCTTCGTGCGGAGCATCTCGAGCGAGCGGATCAACACCTTGCGCGTGTCGCGCGGGTCGATGACGTCGTCGACGTACCCGCGCTCCGCTGCGATGTACGGGTTCGCGAAGCGCTCGGTGTACTCCTCGATGAGCTCGGTGCGCTTCGCCTCGGCGTCGTCGGCCTGGTCGAGCTCCTTGCGGAAGATGATGTTCACCGCACCTTGCGGACCCATCACGGCGACCTCGGCCGACGGCCACGCGAACGCCAGGTCGGCTCCGATCGACTTCGAGTTCATGACGACGTACGCGCCGCCGTAGGCCTTGCGCGTGATCACCTGCACGCGCGGCACGGTCGCCTCGCAGTACGCGTAGAGCAGCTTCGCGCCGTGGCGGATGATGCCGCCGTACTCCTGATCGGTACCGGGCAGGAATCCCGGAACGTCGACGAAGGTCACGAGCGGGACGTTGAACGCGTCGCACGTCCGCACGAAGCGCGCGGCCTTCTCCGACGCGTCGATGTCGAGGGTGCCGGCGAGGTTCTGGGGCTGGTTGCCGACGATGCCGACGACGTGCCCGTCGAGCCGGGCGAACCCGCAGACGATGTTCATCGCGAAGAACTGGTGGACCTCGAAGAAGTCGCCGTCGTCGACGACCTGGCTGATGACCGCCTTGATGTCGTAGGGCTTGTTCGGCGCGTCGGGGATGAGGGCGACGATGTCGTCGCAGCGGCGCTCGGGGTCGTCGGTGGGCTCGTAGTACGGCGGGTCCTCGAGGTTGTTCTGGGGCAGGAAGGAGATGAGGTAGCGGACCTGCTCGAGGCAGGCGTCCTCGTTCTCCGCGACGAAGCCGGCGACGCCGGACTTCGACGCGTGCGTCATCGCGCCGCCGAGCTCCTCCTGCGTGACGTCCTCGCCGGTGACGGTCTTCACGACGTCGGGACCGGTGATGAACATGTGGGACGTGCCCTTGACCATGAAGACGAAGTCGGTCATCGCCGGCGAGTAGACGGCGCCGCCGGCACACGGTCCCATGATCACGCTGATCTGCGGGATCACCCCGGACGCCTTCACGTTGCGGTGGAAGATCCCGCCGTACGCGTCGAGGCTGACGACGCCCTCCTGGATCCGGGCACCGGCGCCGTCGTTGAGCCCGACCATGGGCGCACCGACCGACTCGGCGAGGTCCATCACCTTGTGGATCTTCTCGGCGAACACCTCACCGAGTGCGCCACCGAAGACGGTGAAGTCCTGGGAGAACACGAACACCTTGCGGCCGTCGATCGCGCCCCAACCCGTGACCACACCGTCGGTCAGCGGGCGGGTGTTCTCGATCCCGAAGCCGTGCGCGCGGTGGCGGGCGAGCATGTCGAGCTCGACGAACGTGCCGGGGTCGAGCAGCTTCTCGAGGCGCTCGCGCGCGGTGAGCTTGCCGCGCTCGTGCTGGCGCGCGACCGACTTCTCGCTCCCGGCGTGCAGCGCCTGCTCACGCAGCTCGGCGAGCTGCTCGAGGCGCTCCTCGATCGGATGGGGCGTGGCGACGACGGGCGTCCCCGCGCCGTCGTCACCGTGGAGCGCCTCGATCTCGGCCTGCTCCTGGATCTCGGACTCGTCGACTGACATGACGCGCGAGCGTAGCGGCGTCGCCGGGCGTGCCCCCGAGGCCGGCGGCCTTCAGGGACTCGATGACGGCCGCGGGACCAGTGCACCCACCACGCCGAGGATCCCGCTGGCCTCCCACTCGCCGTGGTGTGGGCGCTACTCCTGGACCAGCTCGATGAGGGTCCCGAACGCGGTCTTCGGGTGCACGAAGGCGACGGTCGTACCCCGGCTGCCCGGGCGGGGCGACCTCGTCGATCACCTTGTGGCCCTCGGCCTGCACGCGGCGAGCGCCGCCGCGCAGTTCTCGACGCGGTACCCGACGTGGTGGATGCCCTCACCCTTCTTCTCCAGGTACTTCGCGACCGGCGAGTCGTCGCGCACTGGCGTGAGGAGCTGGACGTACGAGTCCGCGACCTTGAGCAGCGCCTCCTCGACGCCGTCTCGCTCCACGACCTCCCGGTGGTCGACCTCGCAGCCGAACGTCGCGCGGTAGTACTCGATCGCGGCCTCGAGGTCGTTGACCGCGATCGCCACGTGGTCGATCTCGGTGAGCATCGGTCCCGAGCTGTTTGCGCCCGAGCCGCTGGTGGGTGTCATCCGTGCCTCCGGAAGAGCGTGATCTGGGGGAGCAGCTCCGCGCGCCGCTCCGGGTTCGTGACGCCAAGGCCTTCCTCCGGCGCCAGCGCGAGCACGCCGATCTTCCCCTCGTGCAGGTTGTGGTGCACCTGGTACGCGGCCTCGCCGACGTCGTCGAGCGCGTACACCGTCGAGAGCGTCGGGTGGATCCTGCCTTCGCAGACCAGGCGGTTGGCCTCCCATGCCTCTCGGTAGTTGGCGAAGTGGCAGCCCTTCAGCGTCTTGAGGTTCATCCAGAGGTACCGGTTGTCATACTCGATGGTGAAGCCGCTGGTCGCGGCGCAGGTGATGATCATCCCACCGCGCTTCGCGACGAACACCGACGCGCCCATCGTCTGGCGACCCGGGTGCTCGAACACGATGTCGGGATCGACGCCGACGAGCTCACGGATCTTCTTCCCGAAGCGCCGCCACTCGGCCGGGTCCTGGGTGTGCTCGTCGGACCAGAACTTGAACGCCTCGGCCTTCCGGTCGATGACCGCCTCGCAGCCCAGCTCGTGGAGGAGCGCGGCGCGCTCGGGCGAGGACACGACGCCGACCGGCGTGCCCCCTCCGTTGAGCACGTACTGGACCGCGTAGGCGCCGATCCCGCCGCTCGCACCCCAGATGAGGACCGTCTGGCCCTGCGTCATCTGCGACCCGTTGGGGCTGACGATCATCCGGTAGCTCGTGGAGTTGGTGAGCGCGTTGACCGCGGCCTCCTCCCAGGTGAGGTGTTCGGGCTTCGGCATGAGCTGGTTCGCGCGCACGAGCGCGATCTCCGCCAGCCCGCCGTAGTTCGACTCGAAGCCCCAGATGCGCTGGTTCGCCGCAAGCATCGAGTCGTCGTGGGCCGACGGGTCCTGGTCGTCCACGTAGTTGCAGTGCACGGTGACCGCGTCGCCCGGCTTCCACTGGCGAACCGCAGAGCCCACTCGCAGCACGACGCCCGCCGCGTCGCTCCCGAGCACGTGGAACGGCTGGTCGTGCCGCGCGCCCCAGACGCTCTCCTTACCGAGCCGCTTGAGGAACTGGAACGTCGGCAGCGGTTCGAAGATCGCGGACCAGACCGTGTTGAAGTTGATGGAGCTCGCCATGACGGCGACGTAGGCCTCGTCGGGCGCGAGCTCGGGGAGCGCGACGTCGTCGACGTGCAACGACTGGCGCGGATCCTTCTCCTCGGACGGCATCCCGTCGAACATGGTCTGCTCGTCGGCGCGCACGACCGCGGCGCGGAACGCTTCGGGGAGCGGCAACGCCGCGAGGTCCTCGGCGGGCGCGCCCTCGAGGATCGCGGTTCGGATGGCATCGATCTCGGTGCTCATGCTCCCGAGGCTAGGCGGGACGGCAACGGCGGGATCATTGGGCGCCTCCTCCCTGGTCGCGGCTCGGCTGGAGCCAAGACGACACGGGGTGGCTACCATCCGGTAACTCGTCGTCCACTTCCTCACCACCCAATTCGCCGACCGTTCACCAACATCCAGCGCCCGCAGCGCCTCCAGGCTGCGTGGACAGGAGGATCTCCATGCCCGGTTCCGTCATCGTCTCGACCGCTCGCACCCCGATCGGCAAGCTCTCCGGAGCGTTCGCATCGCTCACCGCGATGGACCTGGGCGGGTTCGCCATCAAGGCGGCGCTCGAGCGCGGCGGCGTCGGCCCCGAGCAGGTCGACTACGTGATCATGGGTCATGTGCTCCAGGCGGGGCAGGGCCAGATCACGGCTCGCCAGGCTGCCGCGAAGGCGGGAATCCCGATGACGGTCCCGGCGCTCACCGTCAACAAGGTGTGCCTCTCCGGCATCAATGCGCTCTACCTCGCCGACCAGATGATCCAGTCCGGCGACGCGGAGGTCGTCGTCGCGGGTGGCATGGAGTCGATGACGCAGGCGCCCTACGTGCTCGCCGGCGCGCGCGCCGGATACCGCATGGGGAACGCAGAGATGCAGGACTCGCTGATCCACGACGGACTCTGGTGCGCGTTCGACATGGAGCACATGGGGACCGGGACCCAGCGGTACGCGAACGAGCGCGAGATCTCGCGCGACGCGCAGGACGACCTCGCGGCGAAGAGCCATGACCGGGCCGCGTCCGCCATCAAGGAAGGGCGCCTCGCCGACGAGATCGCGCCGGTCGAGATCCCGCAGCGCAAGGGCGACCCGATCCTCGTCGACGAGGACGAGGGCGTCCGCCCGGAGACGACGCTGGAGTCGCTCGGCAAGCTGAAGCCGGCGTTCCACAAGGACGGCACGATCACCGCCGGGAACGCGTCGCAGATCTCCGACGGTGGGGCGGCACTCGTCATGACCAGCCGCGAGAAGGCGGACGAGCTCGGCCTGACCCCGATCGCCGAGCTGCTCAGCTACGGGATGGTCGCGGGGCCGGACCCCTCGCTCCTGCACCAGCCGTCCCGAGCGATCAAGCGTGCGCTCGAGCCGATCGACACGAAGGTCAAGGACCTCGACCTCCTCGAGATCAACGAGGCCTTTGCGGCCGTCGGCGTCGCCTCGATGCGGGACCTCGGCATCAGCGACGACATCGTCAACGTCAACGGCGGCGCCATCGCACTCGGCCACCCGGTCGGGATGTCGGGGGCCCGGATCGTGCTGACGCTCGTCAACGAGCTCCGGCGCCGGGGCGGCGGCACGGGTGCCGCAGCGCTCTGCGGCGGTGGCGGACAGGGCGACGCGGCGATCGTCCGTTCGCTCTAGACACGCCGCACCACGGTGCGGGCGTCCTGTAAGCGCGTCCGTCGCCAGGGCATCCTTCTTCGGTGACCGGTCGACGCGCGCTGCTCGCCCTCGGACTCCTCGCCCTGCTCGTCCTCGCCGGCTGTCGTCCCGAGGTCGAGTTCGATCTCGACGGCCGACAGTCCCAGATCGACGCGGTCGACGTGCTCGCGACGGTGCAGGCAGACGGCGTCGTGCACTTCGAGCAGCGCTACACGTTCGCATCCGACGACGGTGGGACCGTGGCGCTCCCCGCCGACCTCGTGAACGAGTCGCTCTCTCCCGCGGCGATCGACGCAGTGGGCGGCGTGCGCAACGTCACCGTCGACGGAGCGCCCGCGACGCCCGGCGGCGGGACGTTCACCCCCGAGCTCCAGATCAACGGCAAGCGCGCGACCGTCGCGTTCGACCAGGTCGGCGTCGCGGACCGTTACACCGACATCGGCGTCGTGAAGCTCGACGTCCTCGATTCGCCCGAGGACGCGTCGCGCCAAGATCCCGACGTCGCGCTGCGCGGCACCGTCGTCCTGCCGGCCGACGCGCCCGGCACGGTCGACGCGCACCTCCATGGCGGACGCGACCGCTCGGTGAGCGTCGACGGCTCGGAGGTGACGTTCTCATCGGAGGCTCCGATCTGGCAGCCCAGCCAATCCCTCGATGTCGCGTTCCCCGAGTCGTGGCTCGCGGCGATGCCCCAGACCCCGATCCCGTGGGCCGGCAACTTCGCGTCGGAGCAGGCGGTGCGCGACCAGGCCGACACCAGCACCGAGTCGACGTTGGGCGGCCTCGACAACCAGGCCGAACTGAGCCGGTGGATCCTCACCGCGGTCGCCTTCGGCCTGCCGCTGATCTTCTGGACCTTCGTGGTCATCGGTCTCGTCCGCCGGCTCCGAGAACGCAAGCGCGTCGTCGGCAACGTCCCCGAGCACCTCAGCGACCCGCCGACCGCGGTCGACCCTGCGATCGTCGCCGTCCTCGACGGCGAGGGGAGTCCGGAGAAGACGGCCGTCGCCGGCACCGTCCTCGACCTCGCCGGGCGCAAGGCCATCGATCTGCAGGAGTACGGCGACAAGGTCGTGATCAAGGTGCCGCTCGAGACCATGGGCGTGAACGACAGCGAACGCGTCGTCCTCGACGAGCTGCGCAAGCAGGCCACCCCCGAGGGCGTGCTCGAGACCGGGCAGCACGTCTGGCGGCAGCCCACCCGCTGGTGGCGCACCTACCGGCGTGACGTCGTGAAGCGGGCCCGGGGCATGGGCCTCGTCGAACGTTGGCTCCCGCTCGCGTCCTTCTCCGGCGCGCTCATCACGACCGGGATCGGGATGTCGATCTTCTTCTTCACCCAGCCGGTCATCTACTTCACGATCGTGTTCGGGGCGATGATCGTCGGCTACATCATCTCGTTCATCAGCGGGTACACGCTGACGAACAAGGGATGGCGCCAGCGCGCCCTCTGGCGCACGTTCGCGAAGTACATCCACGACCACGGCGAGATCGACAAGGTGGTCGGCCCGGCCGGCATCGTGGTGTGGGGTCCGTACCTCACCTACGGCGCGGTGCTCGACGAGGCGCACGCGGCCGCGCGGCCACTCACCCCCTGAGCTGCCCCTCGGGTGTCGCGGTCAGTTGGTGCTGACGTCGACCGAGCCGAACGCGAGCAGCACGATCGTGAGCGCGATCCAGACGAACCCGAGCACGATGCCCGCGGTCGCCATGCCGTCACCGCTCTGCGTGCCCTGGGAGTCGCGGATCTGACCCTTTGCGACGAACCCGAAGATGATCCCGAGGATCCCGGGGATCAGACAGAGGAAGCCGGCGATGCCGCACACGAGCGCGGCGACCGCCATCGGGTTGTTCCGGGTCGGCTGGAGTGGCGGGTACGACTGCCAGCCGCCACCGGGCGGCGGCGGAGGCGGGGGCGGGAGGACCGTCCGGGCCACCGGGGCTGTTCCATCCGGACATCTCGACTCCCTGCTGGTGGCCGTGTACGGGCTTGCCTACCGGGCGCGCTCCCCGGCGTCAACGACCCCTCGACGACCAGGGCTCGCTACGCTGCCTTGCGTGGTGATGCCCCAGACCGCTCCCCCGACCGCTCCCCAGACCGTGCCCCGGCGCGTGTCGCAGAAGGTCACCCAACAGTTCAGCGGAACCACGAAGATCGACCTGCGCGAGGTCCGCATCGCCGGCGCTGCGATGCTCGGCGTCGCGGCGGTACGCCCGCTGGTGCCGTTCGAGTTCGTCCCGCCGTGTCCGCTCAAGACCGTCACCGGGATCCCTTGTCCCTTCTGCGGGATGACGCGCGGCGTCACCTCGCTCGTGCACGGAGACTTTGCGCACGCACTGCTCATGAACCCGGCGTCCTTCCTCGCCGTCGCGCTCGCGGTCGTGCTGCTCGTGCAATGGAGGACCAAGAAGGTCGTGATCCCGGTCTGGGTCATCGCCGTGGTCATGGCCGTCATGTGGTCCTGGCAGATCTTCAAGTACGCCACCGGAAGACCGACCTGAATGACCGCACGGACGCAGGGAGCCCGATGAGTCAGACACCGCCGCCCCCACCGCCTCCGGGCACACCGCCTCCGCCCCCGCCGCCCCCGGGTGCGCGCCTCGGGGGGCGTCGCCTTCGACGTCGGCGACGCGATCTCCTACGGCTGGACGAAGTACTGGCAAAACGTCGGACCCCTGGTGGTCATCACCCTCGCGATCTTCGCGGTGCAGCTCGTGATCAGCATCGTGAGCAGCAACACCGACGGCGCGGTGGGTCGGGTGATCCTGCAGCTCATCAGCTTCCTCGTCGGGATCATCCTGGCGATGGGTCTGATCCGGGCCGCGCTCGCCGTGTGCGAGGGTCGCAAGCCCGAAGTCGCGATGCTCACGCAGACCGACGGGTTCTTCAACTACCTGGTCGCGTCGATCCTCTTCGGGATCGGGTTCGTGATCGGGATCGTCCTGCTCATCATCCCCGGGATCATCTTCGCCGTCGTGTTCTTCTACTTCGGCTACGCGATCGTGCAGCAGCCCGAGATGGGTGCGATCGACGCGCTCAAGCGTTCGGCCGACCATCACGCGCGGGTATCGCTGGCCCCTGTTCGGGCTCGCGGTGCTGCTCGTGCTCATCAACATCGTCGGGTTCCTCGCGTGCGGCATCGGCGCGGTGTTCACCTACGGGATCACTGCCGTCGCGGTGGCGTACTCGTACAAGACGCTCAGCGGTCAGCCGGTCGCGCGCATCTAGTTGCGCCCATCGAGACGCGAAGCGGCCCCCACCTCCGAGGAGGCGGGGGCCGTTCCCGTCGAGCAGCTGAGCACGGGCTCAGACGTGCGTGCCGCCGTGCGACTCCCAGAAGTCGTTCAGGCGACCCTGCACCTTGAAGATGAAGATGAAGAACCCGAGGATCGGGATCAGGTTCCAGAACGCGGTGAGCGCCGTGACCGGCTTCTCCTTGCCTTCGCGCTCGAAGAGGTTCCCGACCTCGGCCGGCAGCACGAACATCGCGATGATCGAGCAGAAGATCGCGAGCAGCACGCCGATGCCGCCGCCGATGCCTTCACCGCTGTACTGCTTCATGTCCTCGAAGTTCCGGTAGTACCACCAGATGCCGTAGATCCCACACGTGATGATCGTCAGCAGAGCGACGGTCAGGGGTTCGCGCAGCTGGCCGACCGCGCCGGAACCACCGGCGGCTGCCGGCGGCGGGGGCGGGGGGGTCTGGCTCATGGGTGCGTCCTTTCGTCCGTCCCCGGTTTGGGGACCCCGTGTTCCTACTTGCCCCAGCGCACCGGCGCAACGACCTCGGACCGCGCGCGCAGCCCGCGAGTCGCGCGCGCAAAAGCCGAGTTGACCGGTCGGCTTTTGCCGCGTACGGTGCGCGGCCGCCCGTCCCACCGCCACCCACCGCATGAGGAGCACCCCATGTCCGAGTCCTGGGGCTTCGAGACCAAGCAGGTCCACGCCGGCGCCGACCCCGACCCCACCACCGGGGCACGCGCGGTCCCGATCTACCAGACCACGAGCTACGTCTTCCGCGACGCCGACCATGCCGCCGCGCTGTTCGGGCTCTCCGAGCTCGGCAACATCTACACGCGGATCATGAACCCCACCCAGGCCGTGTTCGAGGACCGCGTCGCCGCGCTCGAAGGTGGCGTCGCCGCGCTGGCGACTGCGAGCGGGCAGGCCGCGGAGACGATCGCGTTCCTCAACCTGGGGCAGGCGGGCGACCACCTCGTCGCCTCGGCGTCGCTCTACGGCGGTACCTACAACCTCCTCCACTACACGCTCCCGAAGCTCGGCTGGGAGGTCACGTTCATCGACGACCCCGACGACCTCGACGCGTGGCGCGCCGCGATCAAGCCGAACACGCGCGCGTTCTACGGTGAGTCGGTCGGCAACCCGAAGAACGACGTGTTCGACTTCGAGGGCGTGTCGGAGATCGCGCACGCCGAGGGCATCCCGCTGATCATCGACAACACGGTGACGAGCCCGTACCTCTGCCAGCCACTGAGCTGGGGTGCCGACATCGTCGTGCACTCCGCGACGAAGTTCATCGGTGGCCACGGCACGTCGATCGGCGGGATCATCGTCGACGGTGGCAAGTTCGACTACGTCGCGAGCGGGCGCCACCCGGTGTTCACCGAGCCCGACCCGAGCTACCACGGCCTCGTGTACTCCGAGCTCCCCGAGCCGTTGCGTCCCGCGCAGTACGCGCTCAAGGCCCGCCTGCAGCTCATGCGCGACGTCGGTGCCGCCGTCTCACCGTTCAACGCGTTCTTGTTCATCCAGGGGCTCGAGACGCTGAGCCTGCGGATGGAGCGGCACTGCCAGAACGCGCAGGCGGTCGCGGAGTGGCTCGAGGCACGCGACGAGGTCGAGTGGGTCGCGTACCCCGGCCTCACGTCCAGCACGTGGAACGCACGCGCCGAGAAGTACCTGCCGCGCGGCAAGGGCGCGATCCTCGCGTTCGGGATCAAGGGCGGCCTCGAGGCCGGGAAGAGCTTCGTGAACGGGCTCGAGCTGTTCAGCCACCTCGCGAACGTCGGTGACGTGCGCAGCCTCGCGATCCACCCCGCATCCACGACGCACTCACAGCTCACCCCCGACGAGCAGGGCACGACCGGCGTCACTCCGGACCTGGTGCGCCTGTGCATCGGCGTCGAGACGATCGACGACATCCTCGCCGACCTCGAGGCCGGGTTCCGCGCCGCCAAGGGTGCCTGACCCGGGCGGTCTCGTCCCGGCGACGGGCGCGTGGCGGCCCGGCGACGCGCCCGGTCGGCGGCAGTTCGAGACGCTCTTCGAAGCCCAGCCGTACGCGCTCGAAGCCGGTGGCCGTCTGGATCAGGTGATCGTCGCGTACGAGACGTGGGGGATGCTCGCACCCGACCGCTCCAACGCGGTCCTCGTGCTCCACGCGCTCACGGGCGACAGTCACGCCGCCGGACCTGCCGGTCCCGGGCACCCGACGATCGGGTGGTGGGACGATCTGATCGGACCCGGCGCACCGATCGACACCGATCGGTACTTCGTGGTGTGCCCGAACGTGCTGGGCGGCTGCCAGGGCACGACCGGTCCGTCGTCGGCCGGACCCGACGGTCGTCCGTGGGGCGCGCGGTTCCCGGTCATCACGATCCGCGACCAGGTCGCGGTCGAGGCGGCACTCGCCGACCGGCTCGACATCGAACGCTGGTCCGCGATCGTGGGCGGATCCATGGGTGGGATGCGCGCCGTCGAGTGGGCCGTGACGTACCCGGAGCGCCTCGACCGCGCGGTCATCGTGTCCGTCGGCGCCGCGGCATCGGCCGAAGAGATCGCGCTCTGCTCCGTGCAGATGCGCGCGATCCGGCTCGATCCCGGGTGGAACGGTGGCGACTACTACGACGCGCCGCCCGACGGGGGACCACACCGCGGTATGAGCGTCGCGCGCGGGATCGGGCACATCGGCTACCGCTCCGAGCTCGAGCTCGAGGGCCGGTTCGGCCGCGAGCACCAGGGCGACGAGGACCCGTTCGTCGGCGGTCGATACGCGATCGAGTCGTACCTCGAGCACCATGGCGACAAGCTCGCGCGACGGTTCGATGCCAACAGCTACCTCGCGCTCAGTGACGCGATGAACCACCACGATGTCGGGCGCGGGCGAGGTGGGATCGCGCCCGCGCTCGCGGGAGTCCGCGCCGAGGTGACGCTCGCCGGCGTCTCGTCCGACCGGCTGTACCCACCCCGGCTGCAGCACGAGCTCGCGGAGCTGGTGCCGACCGCGTCCGGGGTCGAGATCATCGAATCACCGGCCGGTCACGACGGCTTCCTCATCGAACACGCTGCGCTCGGGAAGGTCGTGCGGCGCGCCTTGGAGTAGTGCACCCGGTGCGCCGTATCCTCGGTCGATCGTGACCGAACCCCGTGCGCAGCGTCCGACCATGCCCGGCTACGGCCTCCCCGACGACGATTCGGGAGTGCTGCCGTGGCAGTGGGCGAGCGAACGGTTGGGTGCCGCCCGGCGCTACTGGTTGAGCACGGTCCGCGCTGACGGCCGGCCCCATGCAGTACCGATCTGGGGCGTCTGGCACGAGGACGCGTTCTGGTTCTCCAGTGGCGGAGAGTCGCGCAAGGTGCGGAACCTCACGGCCGACCCGCGATGCGTCGTCACCACCGACCGCGCGGAGGAGGCCGTCATCATCGAAGGAGTTGCACAGGTCGTCCCCGACGCAGCCGATCAGGCTTCGCTGCAGGAGGCGTACCGCAAGAAGTACGACGAGGGACTCGATCCGAGCCTCGGCCCCATCTTCCGCGTCGCGCCCGACGTGGCCTTCGGCTTCATCGACCACGACGACCGGTTCCGCGACACCGCCACGCGCTGGGAGTTCACCGCGTAGCTCCCGTCAGCCTTCGACGTCGCGCCGACCTTCCAGTGCGCGCCCGAGCGTCACCTCGTCGGCGTACTCCAGGTCGCCGCCCACGGGCAGCCCACTCGCGATCCGTGTGACTCGGAGGCCGAGCGGCTTCAACAGCTTGGCGAGGTACATCGCGGTCGCTTCCCCGGTGATGTTGGGGTTCGTCGCGAGGATCACCTCCGTCACACCCTCCTCGCCGACTCGGCGGATCAGCTCCTTCACCCGCAGCTGCTCGGGACCGATCCCCTCGATCGGGGAGATGGCGCCCTGCAGCACGTGGTACCGACCGTTGAACTCGTGGGTGCGTTCGACCGCGTTGATGTCCGGCGCCTCCTCGACGACGCACAACACCGTCGGATCGCGGCGCTCGTCGCGACAGAACGCGCACAGCTCACCCTCCGAGATGTTGAAGCAACGGCGACACCAGGTGATCCGCTCCTTCGCGTCCGTGATGGCGCGCCGCGAGGCGGTTCGCGTCTTCGGGCGCGCCCTTGAGGATGGAGTAGGCGATTCGCGACGCGGACTTCGGTCCGACCCCGGGGAGGCGGCCGAGCTCGTCGATCAGCGCCTGCACCGCGCTCTCGTAGTGGGCCATGCGTGGGTTCGGCGGTGCTCAGCCGAGCATGCCGCCGAGGGCCCCGAGATCGAGGCCGCCGGTGACCGCACCCATCTTCTGGGTCTGGAGCTCTTGCGCCGCCCGGAGCGCCTCGGTGACCGCGGCCACGACGAGGTCCTCCAGCATCTCGACATCGTCGGGGTCGACGACATCCGGCGAGATGGAGATGCGCTGCAGCTGACCGGACCCGGTGACGACCGCGGTGACCACACCGCCTCCCGCGGAGGCCTCGACCGTCTCGGCCTCGAGTGCCGCCTGGGCCGCGGCCATGTCCTCCTGCATGCGCTGCATCTGGCGCATCATCTGGTTCATCCCGCCGCCGCCACCCTGCGGCTTCTGCTTCGCCATGTAGGACTGCCCTTATCTCTCGCGCGGAACCTCTTCGACGACGGTAGCGCCGAGCTCGTCCCGCAGACGGTTCACCGGCGGCGGGTCCGCCTCCGGTGGCACCTCGGTGAGATCCTCGGTGTCGACGACCTCGGGCGGGGGATCCGCGTCCGGCGGCGCAGCATCGTCGTGCGGCGGCTCGTCGGCCGCGTCGGTGACCGGAGCGTCGGCGGCACCACCGCCCGGCGGGCCGTCGAGCGCGAACTGCGGTGCGGGCTCGAGCTTGAACTTGAACCGCTTGCCGAGCTTGTCGGTGAGCGCCTCACGAACGATGTCGGCCTGGCTCCGGAAGCGGTCGCGCGCCGCGCCGAGCATCTGTGGCGCGACGCCGAAGACGAGCACATCGCCTTCGAAGCGCAACGGTTGGGCCTGCTGCACCGCGCTCCGCGTCGCAGGCGAGAACATGGGCACGATCTCGCTCCACGCGACGATCACGTCGTCGAGGTCGACCGAGTCGGCGTCGGCCGCGGGCGGCTGCGCTTCCGGCGTCGGCGCGGCCGCGGGCATCGGCGGAGCTTCCGCCGCGGCGGCACCCGACTCCCGCCGCAACGCTCCGATCGTCGGACGGCGCTCCCGGGCCGCGGGCTCGCCGGAGACCCCGGCCTTGGGTGCCGGAGGGACCGGCGCGTCAGGAGCCGATGCGGACACCGACGTCGGCGTCGGGTCGGCGACGGACGGGGTCGAGCGCGGCGCCCGGACGGACGGTGCGGGTGCGCCCCCTGCGGCGCGCTCGAGCCGCTCGATCCGCTCGACCACGGTCTGGAGCGGCGGCCCGGCGTCGCGTCGCGAGAGTCGGACGAGCGCCACCTCCAGCACGAGGCGCGGGTCGGCTGCCTCGGCACCGCGCATGTCGGTCACGGCCTGGCCGACGGTCTCGATCACGCGCACGAGCGCCGCGTTGCCGAGCGACTCACCCAGGTCGCGCAGATGGCCGATCTGGTCCTCCGGCGCGGTGATCTGGACCTTGCCGCCCGCCGCGCTCAGCAGGAACGCGTCGCGCGCGGCGGCGAGGAGGTCCTCGGCGACCCGGCGGGGTTCGTGCCCGGTGTCGAGCAGCTCCGCGAGGCCGATGAGCGCGCTGGAGGCATCCTCCTGCGCGATCGACTCGAGGATGCCCGTCCGCGCCGCGAACGCGGTGCCACCGAACAGCGCCGCAACGACGTCTCCGTCCAGCCGGCCCGTGCCGTGCGCGAGCGCCTGATCGAGGAGCGACTCTGCGTCGCGGGCCGAACCGGCGCCGGCAGTGGCGATGACGGTCAGCGCCTCGGGATCGGCCTCGACGCCTTCGCGCGCACACAGGTCGGCAAGTCGAGCCACGAGCTCGTCGGTGGACAGCAGCGTGAACTCGAAGTGCTGGGTGCGCGATCGGATGGTCGGGAGCACCTTCTCGGGGTTCGTCGTGGCCAGCACGAACACGACGTGCGTCGGTGCCTCTTCGAGTGTCTTGAGCAGCGCGTTCGACGCGGCATCCGTGAGCATGTGGACCTCGTCGAGCACGAACACCTTGGTGCGCGCGCCCGGCCCGATCCCGAGCGCCGTGCTCTCGACGACGCTACGGATGTCGTCGATGCCACGGTTCGACGCTGCGTCGAGCTCGAAGAGGTCGAAGAAGGTCCCGGCCGTGACCGCCACGCAGTTCGCGCAGACTCCGCACGGCTCGCCATCCGCACCGAGGTCGGTGCAGTTGAGTGCTTTCGCGAGGATCCGGGCCGTCGTCGTCTTGCCCGTGCCGCGCGGCCCCGAGAACAGGTACGCGTGGCCCACGCGGTCGTCACGCACCGCCGAGCGCAGCGCGTTCACGACATGGGCCTGCCCCACCAGCTCCGAGAACCTCTGCGGCCGATACTTCCGGTACAACGACTGGTACACCAAGACTCCGACCGTACCAACCACCACCCCCGGCTCATTCCCGGAGACGAGGGTGCGTGCACCTCACGACCGCTCCCACACCGCCGGCAGGCCGGAGGGTCACCGCCGAGCGACTGGGGTTGTGGAGCGAGAAGGTGGCCCGGAGGCCTGCCGGGGTCGCGCGAAAGACTGGTGCGGACCGTGCACCCACCCTCGACTCGGGAGCGCCACCTGACGGTGACCCGACACGGCTCAGGTCAGGCGTGCCTGCGGCACACGGGACGTTCCGCTGAGAGCTGCTTCCTTCCGGACCTGACTCGGTTCGCGGGGTTCCGTTGCGCAGGACCCGACCGTCAGCACCGTGCACGAGGCCGACGAGGCGGCGACCCGGGCCTCAGGCAGGAGTTCAGCCCCCCGTACGTGGATTGAGGGTGTAGGGCACCACGAGCTCCCCGCCTAGCACGGTCCGCATCGGCAGCGTACAAGGTGCGCGGCTCGGTCCTCGCTCGTGGCGCACCGGTACGATCGATGGCTCCAGGAGGGGTGCGAGAGCGGCCGAATCGGCACGCTTGGAAAGCGTGTGTGGGGCAACTCACCGTGGGTTCGAATCCCACTCCCTCCGCTCGCGGCGCGGGCGTCCGGCGGTACGGTCGGACGTCACGCCGTCGCCGCCCGGGAGCGCTGCATGCCACCCATGACCCCGCGCCAGACGCGTCGGTTCCTCGCATACGGGACGCGGACGGGAAAGCTCGCCACCGTCCGGTCCGACGGGCGGGCGCACGTCACTCCGATCTGGTTCGTCCTCGACGGCGACGACCTCGTCTTCACGACCGCCGCCGCATCGGTGAAGGGTCGCAACCTCCAACGCGATCCCCGGGCGACGATCGCCGTCGACGACCAGACACCTCCGTACTCCTACGTCATGGCCGAGGGCACGACGCACCTGAGCACCGACCTCGACGAGCTGCTGCGGTGGGCGACCCGGATCGGTGCCCGGTACATGGGCGACCACCGCTCCGGCGAGTACGGCGAGCGCAATGGGGTCGACGGCGAGCTCCTCGTCCGCTTCACACCCTCGAAGGTCGTCGCGGAAGAGCGCGTCGCCGAGTGATCGAACGGACTCGGATCGACGCGCTGATGGAGCTGGCGCTCGACGAGGCCCGGGCCGCGGTCGAGCATGGCGACGTGCCGATCGGCGCGGTCGTCGTGCGGCTCTCGGACGACACCGTGCTCGCGTTGCGACACAACGAGCGCGAGCGTCTGCACGACCCGAGCGCGCACGCCGAGATCCTCGCGTTGCGCGACGCCGCGGCCGCGCTCGGGACGTGGCGGCTCGACGACTGTGCACTCGTCGTCACCCTCGAGCCCTGTCCGATGTGTGCGGGGGCCGCGCTCGCCGGCCGTATCGGGTTGGTCGCGTTCGGTGCCACCGACCCGAAGGCCGGCGCGCTCGGCAGCCTGTACCACCTCGGCGCCGACCCGCGGCTGAACCACGAGTTCCCGGTGGTCGACGGCGTCCGAGCCGACGAGTGCGGTGCGCTGTTGAGCGAGTTCTTCGCAGATCGGCGCTCGCCCTGAGACGCCACAGGGCGAACCCCTACAATCGGACGGCCCGGAGGGATGCGAGAGCGGCCGAATCGGATGGTCTCGAAAACCATTGTGGCGCAAGTCACCGTGGGTTCAAATCCCACTCCCTCCGCCATCGCGGTGCGAGCCCCCGTTCCCCGTCCGTCGCGGGTGACGGGGGCTCGTTCGCGCACCGCGCGGGTCCCGAGCGCGCAAGGTGCCCGCAGTAAGGTCACGCTTTCCTCGACCGCCTCACGTGGGGCGGTCGACCCCGATCTCGGCATGGAGGCACCCGTGAAACTGGCCTTGCGAGCGAGCGCAGTCGTCGCGATCGCGTCGATCACCGTGGTCGGCACCTTCGCGGTCCCCGCGTTCGCCAAGACCGACAAGCAGGTCGCGAAGGAATCGACGATCACGATCGACGATCTCAGCGGCACCGGGTGGAAGCAGTCACCCCACGACTCCACCGAGAAGTACAAGCTTCCCGTGTGCCGGACCAGCATCAAGGCGCGGGCTGCGGCAAAGAAGAGCGGAGCCAACTCGCCCGACTTCAGCAACAGCGATGGCACGACCATCACCAACGTCGTGTACGTGTTCCCGAACGTTCAGAAGGCCAAGGCCTACGTCGCCGCCTTCAAGCTGCCGACCGCACTCGAGTGCCTGCAGCAGACCCTCGACCAGAGCCTGAAGTCGGAGCCCGACGCGTCCGCGAAGTTCGAAGATCTCGACGTCAGCGGCGGGCCGGTCGACGACGGCGTCGGCTTCCAGGGCGTGATCTCGGGGTACCCGACCGCGCAGACGGGTGTGACCGACACGTACGTCCAGGCGGTTGCGTTCCGCGTCGGTCGGGCAGTGACGGGCTTCACGACCAGCAACCCCGGCGAGGCGTACCCCGACACCGTCACCCTGGTCGAGACCCAGCTGGCGCGGCTCAAGAAGAACCTGAAGTAGCCGGCCGCGCGCTCGGCGCACGAACCGCGTCGACCTAGCCGAGGTCCAGGTTCTCGTAGATCTCGCGCGTCGCGGTCGAGCGGTTCAGGGTGAAGAAGTGGAGGCCGGGCGCACCGCCGTCGAGCAGCTCCTGGCAGAGGCGTGACGCCTCCTCGATGCCGATCCGTCGTACCGCCGCCGGGTCGTCCTCCACCGGGCGGAGCTTCTCCATGAACCACTCGGGGAACTCGGAACCCTGCATCGCGGTCATGCGCTTCGTCCCGGCGATGCTCAGCACCGGCATGATCCCCGGAATCACCGGCTTCTCGACGCCTTGCTCGCGCAACGACTCGACGAGGCCGAAGTAGTGGTGGGAGTCGAAGAAGAACTGGGTGATCCCGAAGTCGGCCTCGGCGAGCTTCTCGGCACTGTGCCGCCGGTCCTCCTCGATGGACGGTGACCGGGGATGGGGCTCAGGATGTACCGCGACGCCGACCGAGAAATCGCCGACCCCACGCACGAGGCGCACGAGATCGAGCGCGTGGACGAGCTCCCCATCCGGGAGGTGCAGCTCGGAGGGCGGGTCGCCGCCGAGGGCCAGGATGTTCTCGACGCCGGCGTCGCGGTAGCGGCCCACGATCGTTTCGAGCTCGGCGCGGGTGTGGGCCGCGCACGTGAGGTGAGCCATCGCCGTCATCGTCGTTTCGCGATTGATGCCGACGACGAGATCGTGGGTCCGCTCACGCGTCGTGCCCCCCGCGCCGTAGGTGACGGAGACGAACGACGGAGCGAGCGGCTCGAGCTCGAGCAGCGTCCGCTCGAGGACGACCTCGGCCTCGTCGGTCTTGGGCGGGAAGAACTCGAACGACACCGCGCGACCGTGCTGGAGGATGTCGCTGATCTTCGCCACGGCGCTCCAGGATATGCGATACGTCCTAGCCTCGACGCGTGGACTTCCACGCGGCCCAGACGCTCCGAGGTTCGCCGGTCGCGGTCCAGGAGCTGCTGCTCGACCCGGGGTTCATCGCGGCGCGCTCGGAGCTCCCGAAGCTCGGTGGCGCCGAGCTCCTCGAGTCGACACGTGACGACACGACGGCCCACCTGCGCGTGCGGTTCCGGTTCACCGCCGAGCTCTCACCCGCGGTCACCGCAGTCGTCGACCGCGACAAGCTCACCTGGGTCGACGACGCGCGCCTCGATCTGACCGCGCTGGAAGCGAGTCACACGATCGAACCCGACAACTACGCCGATCGGCTGCGCGCCAGCTACCGCTCCGTCCTCCAGGTCGATGGCATCGGCACCCGCCGGGTCCTGACCGGAATCGTGAAGGTCAGGATGCTGCTCGTCGGCGGCAAGGTCGAGGGCGCGATCGTTTCCGGCTTGCAGGAGTACGCGGTCGCCGAGGAGGGGCTCCTCAACGACTGGCTCGACCGCTAGCCCGAGCGCGTGCCGCGGAAGCGGCGCAGCCGCAGTGAGTTCGTCACCACGAAGACCGACGAGAACCCCATGGCCGCTGCGGCGACCACCGGGTTCAGCAGGCCGAACGCCGCGAGCGGGATCGCGGCCACGTTGTAGGCGAACGCCCAGAACAGGTTGCCCTTGATCGTCGTGAACGTGCGGCGGGACAGCGCGATCGCATCGGCCGCAGCACGGAGATCGCCCGAGACGAGGGTCAGGTCGCTGGCCTCGATCGCCACGTCGGTACCGGTCCCGATCGCGATCCCGAGGTCCGCCTGCGCCAGCGCGGGCGCGTCGTTCACGCCGTCGCCGACGACCGCGACCCGGCGACCTTCGTCCTGCAGCTGCCGGACCACGTCGACCTTCCCGCCCGGCAGGACCCCCGCGACCACGCGGTCGATACCGACCACGCCGGCGACCGCATCGGCCGCCTCGCGACGGTCGCCGGTGACCATCACGGTCTCGATCCCCAGGCCGTGGAGGGCGCCGATCGCTTCGCGCGACGTGGGCTTGATCGTGTCGGCGATGACGAACGCGCCGCGTGTCGCGTCGCCCCACCCCGCGTAGACGATCGTGTCGCCCCCGCGGTCGGCGCGCTCGACACCCACGACGAGGTCGGGAGGGACCTCGCCGGTGGCCTCGGGACGACCGACCCACACTTCGACGGCGTCGACGACGCCGCGCGCGCCGCGTCCGGGTTCGTTCACGAAGTCGGTGGGCGTCTCGAGCTCGATCCCACGCGCTCGCGCCCCGGTCGCGATGGCGCGCGCGATCGGGTGCTCCGAGGCGTCCTCGACCGATCCGGCGAGTCGGAGGAGCTGCGCGACGTCCGTTCCCGGAGCCGGCACGACGTCGACCAGCTCCATCCGCCCTTCGGTGACGGTGCCGGTCTTGTCGAGGATCGCGACGTCGACCGTCTGCGTCGCTTCGAGCACCTCACCGCCCTTGATGACGATGCCGAGCTGCGCGGCGCGCCCGGTGCCGACCATGATCGCCGTGGGCGTGGCCAGCCCGAGGGCGCACGGGCAGGCGATGATCAGCACGGCGACCGCCGCGGTGAAGGCGCGGTCGGGCTCGCCGGTCACGACGAGCCAGACCACGAGCGTGAGCGCGGCCAGCACCAGCACGACCGGGACGAAGATCGCCGAGATGCGGTCGGCGAGCCGCTGGACCGGCGCCTTCGAGCCCTGCGCCTGCTCGACGAGGCGCGCGATCTGGGCGAGCGCGGTGTCGCTGCCCACCTGCGTCGCCTCGACGACGAGGCGCCCCGAGGTGTTGACGGTTGCACCGAACACGCCGTCGCCGACCGCCACGTCGACCGGCACCGGCTCGCCGGTGAGCATCGACACGTCGACCGCGGACGCTCCGTCGACGACTCGACCGTCGGTCGGGATCTTCTCTCCCGGACGGACCACGAAACGCGTCCCGACGACGAGGTCGCCGGCCGGGATCTCGCTGCCGTCCTCGAGTCGCGCCGTCTTCGCCCCGAGCTCGAGGAGCGTTCGGAGCGCTGCACTCGAGCGGCGGCGCGCCCGCGCCTCGAAGTACCGGCCGAGGAGGAGCAGCGTGATGATCGCCGCGCCGGTCTCGAAGTAGACGTTGACCTCGCTGCTCCCCGAGAAGATGGCCCCGAGCGACATCTCGCTCATGTGGTCCGCGGCACCGAGGAACACCAAGGCGACGACCGACCAGCCGTAGGCCGCGAGGGTCCCGATCGAGACGAGCGTGTCCATCGTCGTCGTGCCGTGCCGGAGGTTCAGGAGCGTGTACTTGTGGAACGGCCAGCCGCTCCAGAAGATCACCGGGGTCGCGAGCACGAGCGCGACCCACTGCCAGTCCTGGAACTGGAGGGCCGGCACCATGGAGATCGCGAGCAGCGGGATCGTCAGCACGACCGCGACCCACAAACGGGGGCGGAGGTCGCGCAGCTCGGCCGCCTCGGGGTCGACGGACTCGACGTCGGGCACGGCGTAGCCGAGCTCGGTGACCGCTCGGGCGAGGTCGCCACGGTGGACGGCGTGGGGGTCATAGGTGACCGTCGCCCGCTTCGAGGCGAAGTTCACCGCGGCGTCGGCGACGCCCGGGGTCGCTCCGAGCGACTTCTCGATCCGCGCCGCGCACGAGGCGCACGACATCCCCTCGATCGGCAGGTCGCACTGCTCGAGCCCGGCTGCTCGCGGGAGCTCCCGCACCGGTTCGTGGACGTCTTGGTGGGTCATGGGGTTGAACCTATACCCCTAGGGGGTATAGAGTCAACCGATGACGACACGGGGGTACACGCACACGAAGGAGCGCTACCGGGCCCGGCTCCGCCGGATCGAGGGCCAGGTGCGCGGCCTCGAGCGCATGATCGACGAGGACGAGTACTGCATCGACGTCCTCACGCAGATCGCGGCGGTCACCAAGGCGCTGCAGGGCGTCGGCCTCGGGCTCCTCGACGAGCACCTCCGCCACTGCGTGCGCGATGCGGCCGACGCGAGCGAGGCCGCAGGCGACGAGAAGGTCGAGGAGGCCGTGCGCGCGGTCGAACGGCTGCTGCGCGGCTGACGCAGCAGCGGGTCAGCCTGCGGCGAACGAGTCGCGGCACGCGGCCTGGCGCGCGTCGAGGCGACGCACGACCTGCACCCCGAGCACCGTCGCGACGAACGCCGCGAGCATCGCGACGAAGGCCAGCAGGTTCTGCCCCCGCAACGTCGAGAGCTCCGTGGTCGAGTCCTGCGCGTCGGCGCCGAGACCGATGAAGAGCGGCACGAGGAACAGCCCCCACCACCAGCCGACCAGCCACGAACGCTCGGCGATGCGCCACCGCGGGTCGCCTGCCGCGATCGCGACGTCGGAGCCGCGCCAGAGGTCCTGGACGACGAGCACCGGGATGACGAAGTTGGCGAGCGGGATGAACCAGCCGCCGACCGCCCAGCCGGAACCGAGTCGCTCGGGTGCCCGACCGAGTGCCTGCTGGTTCTTGGCAGCTCGCCAACACCACACGATGAAGCACGGTGCGAGCGCGAGGACCGCCAGGAGGAACACGACGTCTGCCGTGGTCACGAGTGAATCCGCGGCACCCGCCCGCGACCAGAACCCGTCCCGGGTGGAGCCGTCGAGCACGACCAGGCGGTGCGCGAGCGTCCCTGCCCGGAAGAGCGCGGCGACCCCGACGACGCCGAACAGGAGGGTGACGGCACGCGCGATCCCGCGAGGCTCCCGCCACCGGACCCCCGCCGCCTCGGCCGACGCCCACGCCGTGGCCACTGCCTGCACTCCCGGAGCGGCGCCGGTCCCCGACGTGTCGGTCACGACCGGAAGCCTATTGAGGCGAAGGGGCGGAGCCTGGTGGGGACGTGCCAGACTCCGCGCATGCCTCCCGAGAAGTTCCAGTGGAAGCACCTCTACGACGAGGTGGTGACCACGGGTCTGTGCACCGGGTGCGCCGGCTGCGTGATCGTGTGCCCGCACGACGTCCTCGGCTACCGCGACGACGAGGGCATCTACAAGCCCTTCCAGACCGAGGAGGGCTACAGCCCCGGCGACTGCTCCCACGGTCAGAAGGGGTGCACCACCTGCACGCGGGCGTGCCCGCGCTTCCGGACCTGGGAGACCGAAGCCGACGAGTTCCTGTTCGGTCGGGTACGCGAGGCCGACGAGGTCGCGGGCATCTCCAAGGACATCGTCCTCGCCCGGGCCACCGACCCGGTGCTGCACGAGGTGGGTCAGGACGGTGGCCTGGTGTCGGCGCTCCTCCTCTACGCGCTCGAGCACGACATCATCGACGCGGCGCTCGTCTCGTACCTCGAGGGCGATGGGTCGACCTGGAAGGCCGTGCCCGGCGTCGCCCGCACCAAGGACGACATCATCGCGTCGGCGGGTAGCCGCTACACGTACTCCGCCAACCCACTCGCGTACAACGACGCGGTCGAGGGCGGTGCCGAGCGCATGGCGCTCGTCGGCATGAGCTGCCAGTCGTCGTCGCCGGCGATCATGAAGCAGCGCAAGGTCGGCAAGGTGGCCCGACGGATCAGCCTCAACATCGGGTTGCTGTGCTCGAAGACCTTCGACGACGCGATCTTCGACGAGCTGCTCGACGCCAAGTACGGCCTCAAGCGCGCCGACATCAAGAAGATGAACATCAAGGGCAAGCTGCAGGTGTGGATGCACGACGGCGACTACCACGAGGTGCCGCTGAAGGAGTGCCACGCCTGGACGCGGGAGGGCTGCAAGATGTGCCCCGACTTCGCCGCGGAGCACGCCGACATCTCCACCGGTGGGATCGGCGCGTTCAACGACTGGACGCTCACCATCGTGCGCACCGAGATCGGCCGCGAGCTGATGGCCGGGATGGAGCGGGACGGTTGGATCGAGGTGCGCCCCGGTGACGACGACCCCGGCGCGATCGAGCTGATGCACAAGCTCTCGGCGAAGAGCCGCAAGCGCTGGCCCGAGTTCGCGGTCGCGGCTCCGAGGATGATCGGGACCTGATCCGGCTCTGCGGACTTCAGCTGCCGATCCCGTCCGTGCCGCAGTCGTCGAGCGGCTCGTCGCGGCCGGTTGCGTCGACGCCGCGGGAGAGGCGGCCGAGCTCGTCGCCGCGGCACCCGACCCCGCCACCCTCGAAGGATGGGTCTGCCGGCGGGAACGTGGTGAACCACCGGCGTGGATCACGGGCACCCTGCGATTCTGCGGGCAGACGCTGCACCTGGCGCCCGGCGTCTACGTCCCCCGACGCCAGACCGAAGCGCTGGCCCGCCGCGCCGCCGCGCTGCTCCCGGACCACGGCCGGGCCCTCGACCTCTGCACCGGAGCCGGTGCCGTCGCGGCTCACCTGAGCGCGCAGGTCCCGAGCGCGACGGTCATCGGGATCGACATCGACCTGCGAGCCGCCGCCTGCGCCCGGCGCAACGGTGTGGCGACGCTGGTCGCCGACCTCGACGCGCCCCTGCGGTGCCAGGAGCGATTCGACGTCGTCACCGCGGTGGCACCGTACGTCCCGACCGTCGAGCTCCGCGTGCTCCCGGCCGATGTGCAGCGGTACGAACCGCGCGTCGCCCTCGACGGAGGAGCCGACGGCCTCCAGCTCGTCCGCCGCGTCATCGCCGCGGCCGCGACGCTCCTTCGCCCCGGCGGCTGGCTGCTGCTCGAGCTGGGTGGCGATCAGGACCGCGCGCTGGCGCCGACCTTCGCGGCGAGCGGCTTCGACCTCGTGACCCCGTGGTGCGATGACGACGGCGATCTCCGCGGGACCGCAGCCCGGGCAACTGACCGCTAGCGCCGCGCTGCGACAACTGCGCGTCGCGCGAGTGACGCATGGGCGACGAGAAAAGAAGTTCGAGAAATTTCTTCGCGGAGTGGCCCGGAACGGGGGTAGCTGTCATACCCCCCTGTCATCGTGAAGCCATGTTCAGCAACGAGTTGGACGAGCTGCGGACGTGGCCGACGGAGCGCCTCCGGGCCGAGCGCGATCACGCGCTGGTGGAGGAGCGCCGGTGGCGGTTGCGTCGCGTCGCGCTCGATCGGGTGCTCGACGAGCGTGGCGTCACCGGCGGCCAGGACGCGGCGGAGTGGGTCCAGGGCCGCGACAAGGTCCGGCCCTCCTCGGCGAAGGCCGAGGTCGAGATCGCGCGCAGCCTGGAGTCGCTGCCGTGCGTCGCGGCGGCGGCCGAGGCGGGCGCGCTCTCCTTCGATCAGCTCGAGCACATCGTGCAGCTCGCGACACCCGAGACCGACGCCGAGTGGGCCGAGCGGGGCCGGCACGCGGCGCCGAGCGATCTGGCTCGCCTGGCCCGCCGCCAGCGTGCGGTCAGCTCGGAGGAGATGCAGGCCCGCCAGGATGCCCGTGGGCTGCGGTGGTGGCGGCAGGGTGACTGGCTGCGACTCAACGGGCAGATCCCCGACGTCAACGGCGCCTTCGTGGAAGCGGTCCTCGAGCACATGGTGAACGGGATGAAA
The DNA here is from genome assembly GCA_963720675.1 of uncultured Acidimicrobiia bacterium. Lineage (GTDB taxonomy): Bacteria > Actinomycetota > Acidimicrobiia > IMCC26256 > PALSA-555 > JALHSW01. The sequence continues at coordinate 2,336,003 of CAVRGH010000010.1, forward strand.
CCGGCCGAGGGCCAACCGTGGGAGTCGCGTGCCCGTCGCGGCGCCGACGCGATGGTCGAGCTGTGTCGAGCCCACCAGTCCGGCCGGGCGGGCCGCGCCACGACCCAGCGTTGGATGCCGCGGGTCGTGGTGCACGTGGGGTCCGACGCGCAGCCCGAGGTCAATGGCATGCCGATCGCGGTCGAGTCCGTGCACCAGCTCATCGCTGACGGGGCACTCGTGCGGGAGGTCCACGACGCCGACGCGTTGGCGCCGGCGAGCGGCGACGCGATCCCGACGGCGCTGCGCGACCACCTCATCGCGCGTGACCCAGCGTGCCGAGTGCCGGGCTGCGAACGGGCCTTCGGGCTCGACGCGCACCACCTGGTGCCGCGGAGCCGGGGCGGACCCACCGAGAAGCGCAACCTGGCGATGATCTGCAAGACCCACCACCACAGGGCCGTGCCCCATGGGCCCTACGTGCTCGAGGGCGACCCTGAACAGCTCGACGGATTGGTGTGGCGTCGCATCGACGAACCACTCGACGAACCACGCGACGGCACCGACGAGGCGCGTGCCGGGCCGGCGGCCTGACCCACGCGCACGACACGATCCGACTTCCCCGCCGGCACCTTGACAACTTCACAGTGCGGCGCGGCCACTCGAGACCGACGTCTCCTTGCGCTGCCCGCTACGTCGTCGACGTGGTGGTCGGGGTCGGCGCGAGGGACGAGTCGATCTCGGAGTCGTCGGCGAGCGTGAAGATCGTCAGGGGATCGATCGTCGTGAAGTCGATGCCGGCGAGGGTGTCGCGCTCGTAGACGAGCCGGATCACGCGATTCGGTTCGCCCGTGTCGGGGTCGGGCAGGGTCGCCCGGAGCACGACCGGTCCGTCACCCGGCAGGTTCGCAGCCTGGATGACCTGGAGCAGCGTGAAGGCGTCGAGGCGCGCCTGCACACGCTGCTCCTCGGTGGTCAGGGTGTCGTCGAGCTTCCACGTGACCCGCACCCGCTCGCCCGCGTCGTCGGGCACGAACTTCAGCTGTACCCGCTCGGGTGTGCCCGGATCGGGCGCGACGCCGCCATTGAGTGCGGTCTCGAGCGCGGTGTTGAGCTCGGCCTCACCTTCGGGACGCGTCGTCGAGGTGGTGGTGCTCCCGCCGGGATGGGTGGTCGACGTCGTCGTGCTCGGGCTCGTGGTCGGCGCGACGGTCGGCGGGGTGGTGGGCGGCGAGGTCGGCGGGGTGGTGGGCGGGATCACGATCACGGTCGGCGGGCTCGTCGGCGGCGCAGTGGGGGGCACCGTCACCGGCGGCAGCGGCAGCGTCGTCGTGCTCGTGGAGGTCGAGGTGCTGGAGGTCGACGAGCTGCTCGTCGACGTGCGGTCGGGGACCTTGACGCTGGTGGTCTCGTCGCCGTTGTTGCCGCTCGACACCGCGAACGCGATCCCGACGAGCACCAGCACGCCTGCGATCGCGGCGCCCCCGATCGTCAGGGCTCGCTTCAGCTCCGGATCCATCGGTTCGGCCACACCGCGACGCTACCGATCCCGACGGCCGATCCGGCGTCACTCCGCCGCGGCCCGCCCGAGCCCGGGCGCAGGCCGGGTCCCCCGGAGTTGTTACGGTGGGCACCGGAGCGCCGGGAAGCCTGGTCGGCACACTCATTCGACGCGACCAGAGAGCAGTGCCCATGCCCCGCCGCCACGTCCGCTCCCAGCGAGTCGGGCGCTACCTCCCGCCCTTCGGGAACGAGTTCATCTCGGTCGAGGCCCTCTCGGGCATCGTCCTCTTCGCTGCCGCGATCGTGGCGCTGGTGTGGGCGAACGCCGATCCCGCGTCCTACGCGGACGTGTGGGGCACGGAGCTCACGATCGGCGCCGGTTCCGCGTCGATCACGCTCTCCCTGGCCGCATGGATCAACGACGGTCTCATGACCATCTTCTTCTTCGTCGTGGGGCTCGAGATCAAGCGCGAGCTCGTCGACGGAGAGCTGAGCGACCACCGCAACGCCGTGCTCCCCGTGCTCGCGGCGCTGGGCGGCATGATCCTGCCCGCGGCGATCTTCCTGGCGCTCAACGCGGGCGGGGCCGGGGCGGACGGGTGGGGCATCCCCATGGCCACCGACATCGCGTTCTCGCTCGGGGTCCTCGCCCTCCTCGGCTCGCGGGTGTCGTCCGGGGTGAAGCTCTTCCTGCTGACGCTCGCGATCGTCGACGACATCGGCGCCATCATCGTCATCGCGCTCTTCTACACCTCGGACCTCGCGCCCGAGTGGTTCCTCGGCGCCGCGTTGGCCACGCTCCTCGTGGTCGCGATGCGCCGGCTGGGCGTTGCGCACCCGGCGTGGTACCTCATCCCCGGCCTCCTGCTCTGGGTCTCGCTCCATGAGTCCGGGGTGCACGCGACGATCGCCGGCGTGCTCCTGGGTCTGCTCACCCCGGTCGTGCTGCCCGGCGGGGCGCGACCGGCCGAGCGGCTCGAACACGGGCTGCACCCCTGGTCGAGCTTCCTCGTCGTCCCGCTGTTCGCACTCGCGAACACCGGCGTGCTGCTCGGCGTCGACGCCATCGAGCGCTCGGGTGAGAGCGCGGTGACCTGGGGGATCGCCCTCGGCCTCGTCGTCGGCAAGACCGTGGGGATCACCGCGCTCACCTTGCTCGGCATCCGCCTCGGCCTGGGCCGTCTCCCCGAGGGGATGCGTCGACTGCAGGTCGTCGGCGTCGCCGCGGTGGCCGGCATCGGGTTCACCGTCTCGCTGTTCGTCGCCGACCTCTCGTTCACCGGTGGTCTGCTCGCCGACGCGAAGATCGGGATCCTCGGCGCCTCGATCGTCGCGGGGATCCTCGGCGCCTCGATCCTGCGGATCGTCCGACCCTTGGCCCAGGACGGGGACTCGTAGCCGTGCGAATCGTCGCACTGGTCGGTGACCTCATGGACCGCAGCCGCCTCACCGCAGCCGTCCCCGACGCGACCTTCGTCGCCGACGCGTCCGCGGCCGCCGGAGCCGACGTCGTCGTGATCGACCTCGCCCGGAACGCAGGCGCCGTCACCACGATCCGCGCGTCCACGCCCGGCGCCTGGATCGTCGCCTACGGGTCCCACGTCGACGAGGCGGTGCTCGCGGCCGCAACGAGCGACGGTGCCGACCGCGTCCTGCCCCGGTCCCGGTTCTTCCGGGACCCGGCGGCTGCGGTGGCGCCGGGCGACCAGGGCGTGCCAGCCTGAGCAACCACGGCCAGGAGTAACTCCGATCCCTCGGCCGAGGTCCGACCCTCATGACTTCCGTCCTCACGCGTGTCGAGCACGCAGCCACCGGCCCCGGCACCGTGACGTTCCTCGGTTCCGCCGGAGCCGAGGGTCGTGAGCCCGTCACCTGGGCGCAGCTCCACGAAGACGCCCAGGGCATGGCCGCCGCGCTCCAGGCCCGCGGCGTCGGGCCGGGTGTCCATGTCGCGCTGCTCGGTCCGACGACCCGCGCGCTCGTCACCGCCATCCAGGCCACGTGGCTGGCCGGAGGCACGCTCGTGTGCCTCCCGCTCCCGATGCGCCTCGGGTCCATCGAGGAGTTCGTGGCCCAGACCCGCCGACGGATCGCGAACGCGGACGCAGCGCTGGTGGTCGTCGACCCGGAGCTCGAGCCCTTCCTCACCGTGGAGCCCGGCGACCCGCCGCTCCTGCGCCTCGACGAGCTCGAGGGTCGTCCGGCGGCGTGGGAGCGCCCGGCCGACGACGCCGAGCGCCTCGCGATCGTCCAGTTCACGAGCGGCTCCACTGCGGACCCGAAGGGCGTGATGCTGCCGCATCGCTGCCTCCTCGAGAACATCGACGCGATCGTCGAGGGCGCGGCCCTCGGGAGCGACGACGTCGGCGTCTCCTGGCTGCCGCTGTACCACGACATGGGACTCATCGGCTTGCTGATGACGCCGATGCTCACGGGGTTCGACCTGGGGCTCGCGGCGCCGCAGGACTTCCTGGCGTCACCCGGCGACTGGATGCGCTGGGTGGCCTCGGAGGGCGCCACCATCACCGGTGGGCCGAACTTCTCGTACGCGCTCGCCGCTCGCCGCGCTGCGTCGCCTCGACGGGCTCGACCTGTCCCGCTGGCGGATCGCCCTCAACGGCGCGGAGCCGATCGACCCGGCGTCGGTCGAGGCCTTCATCGAGTCCGGCGCGCCGCACGGCCTCGACGGCAAGGCCGCGTTCTGCGTGTACGGCATGGCCGAAGCCACCCTCGCGATCTCGTTCCCCGAACCGGGCACGGGAATGTCCGTCGACACCGTCGACCGCGACGCGCTGGAGCACGAGCGGGTCGCAGCACCGGCGCCGTCGTCCCCGAATGCACGGCGGCTCCCCCTGCTCGGCCGAACCCTGCGGGGGCTCGAGCTGCGAGTGTGCGACCCGGCGACCGGCGCGCCCCGCGCCGACCGCGAGGTCGGCGAGCTCGAGCTGCGCGGCACGTCGGTCACACCGGGCTACTACCGCCGCGAGGACGTCACCGCCGCGATGTTCCACGACGACTGGCTGCGTACCGGCGACCTCGGCTACCTCGTCGACGGTGAGGTCGTGGTATGCGGCCGCATCAAGGACGTCATCATCGTCGGCGGACGCAACGTGTTTCCCGAGGAGGTCGAGCGGGCGGCCGCGGTCGTCGAGGGGGTGCGCGCCGGCAACGTCATCGCCTTCGGCACTGCCGGGCGCCGCGGCAAGGAAGGCATCGTCGTCGTGGCCGAGACTCGCGGCGCGACCGCGAAGGAGGTCCACGACGACGTCATCGACCGGGTCTGCGACGCGGTCGGGATCCCCCCGCTCGAGGTCGTCCTCGTCGAGCCCGGGAGCCTGCCGAAGACGTCCTCGGGCAAGCTCCAGCGATCCGTGTGCCGGGACCAGTACCGGGACGACCGGCTCACCAAGGCCTGATCCAGCCCACCCCAGCCCAACCCGGTGGCCGGTTCCCGGGGCCGGGAGCCCCCCGCACGACGTCCGGGGCGCCCGTCGGTCAGAATGGTGCTCCGCCGCCGCACCGCGAGGCCATGGACACCGTCAGCAACCCCGTCACTCCCACGGACGCCCGGGCGAACGCCGCCGTCGGCGCCTCCGCTCCGGAGATCGTCCAGCAGGATCGCAGCCGTCGTCGGCGCGACCTGCTGCGTCTCGGGCTCGTGATCCTCGTGCTCGCGGGCGCGCTCCGGCTCCCCGCCTTCTTCGTCGACGTCTTCAACTCCGACGAGACGTTCCTCGCGACCCAGGCCCAGGTGATCCGCGAGGGCGGCAACCTCTACGAGGAGGCGGCCGACCGCAAGCCGCCGCTCGTTCCCTATGTCTACGCCGGGGCGTTCGACCTCTTCGGCACGACCGAGCTGTGGTCGGTGCGGGTGTTCGCGATGCTCGCCGCCGCGCTGACCGCGTTCCTGCTCGCGATCGAAGCCCGCCGACGGTACGGGCGCCGCGCCGCGTGGGCCGCAGGCCTGCTCTGCGTGTTCGCGCTCGTCGCGTTCGCGCCCCAGGACGGACAGGCCGCGAACTTCGAGATCTTCATGCTCCCGGCGATGACCGCCGCGGTGCTCCTCGCGCGGCGTGGGCGCGCGGTGTCCGCCGGCGCCGCCGTCGCGATCGCGACGCTCGCCAAACAGACCGGCGCCGCCACGCTGCTCCCCGTCCTCTACCTCGTGTGGCGGGCGCGAGGCCGGCGCGGCGTCACCGACGCGCTCGGTGGATTCGGGGTGCCGTTGGCACTCGTCGCGCTCGCGCTCGGCCCCGGCCAGCTCCTGTACTGGACCGTGCTGGGCAACGGCTCGTACGTCAGCGTGCAGACGGCCTCGACGTACGTGCTGTCGTCGTTCGTGCTCATGTCGCTCGGGTGGGTGGCATGCAACCTCCCGATCGTGTGGCGACTCCCGGTCGCGTGGCGCGACCGCCGAGATCGAGTGCGCGACGGTCTGACCGACTACGACCTCTGGCTCTGGCTGGCCTCCGCGGTGATCTCGGTCATGGTCGGCTTGCGCTTCTTCGGCCACTACTACCTGCAGCTGGTGCCCCCGCTCGTGCTCCTCACCGCAGGCGCGCTCTCGCGCGGCACCAAGCGGATCGCGATCGGGACCGTCGTCTTCGCGGCGGTCGCGGCAATCGCGTTCTCGGCCGCCGGGTACTTCATCCGACCCTTCGATCCCGAGCCCGACTACCAGTCCGTGAGCAAGTACCTGGCCGCGCACGTCGACCGCGGTGACCGGGTCCTGGTGTGGGGCAGCGTGCCCGAGATCTACTGGGCCTCCGGCATCGCGCCCGGCCACCCGCTTCGTCACGACCACCGGCGTTCCTCGCCGGTGGCGAACCCGGGCCGGCCGGCCGAGGACGCGGCGCCGGAGGAGAGCCAGCCCCGAGGTGTGGGACTGGTTCTTCGAGGACCTCGCCGCGCATCCGCCGCGCTACATCGTCGACACCGCGCCCGCGCAGATCCGCGGCGCGCAATTCGACCCCGATCGAGCGCTTCCCCAGGCTCGAGTCGCTCGTGCAGTCGGACTACTCCTACGTCGCCTCGATCGACGGCATCGCCGTCTACGAGCGCAAGGTCGTCCCGCCGGCCTCCCCCTTCGGCGGCGTTGGGAGGCTGAGGCACCCCGACGGTCACCGAGCCTGCCAACGCAGCCGGTCGGGGTTCGGGTCAGACCAGCGGCCACGGGACGGCGTGGTACCCGGTGTCGGGTTCCGGGAACCGGCCCTCGCGCAGCAGGTCGGCGGCGCGCATCCCGACCGCCGCGAGCTCGTCGGGTGCGAGCAGCGCCGAGAGACGACGCCCGACCGGACCGTCGTCGAGCGCGGCGACCACGGCACAGACGGCATCGATCAGTGCGGGCGGGAGCGGCTCGCCTGCGAAGTCCCAGATGACGGTGCGCAGCTTCCAGTGGGGGTGGAAGGTGAGTCCGTGGTCGATGCCGACGATCAGGTCGTTGGTCTGGTCGTGGAGGCAGTGCCCACCCTTGCGGTCGGTGTTGTTCGCGAGGATGTCGAAGACCGCGAACTCTCGGAAGCGGTCCTCGTGCCCCTCGAGGAGCGTGAAGTAGTGCTCCTCGGGATCGTGGTCGACGAAGCGCTGCACGGCGCCCGCACCGAGGGGTCCGTCGTCGCGGAGCACCGTGACGGGGACCAGGCCCCACCCCAACCCCGACGACAGCTCGTAGGCCGCGACCTCGCGGTGGCAGAGCGTGCCGTCGGGGAAGTCCCAGAGCGGCCGCTCCCCGCGTCGCGGCTTGTACACCGCCGGGATCGTCACGTCGTCGGCGTGGGCTTCGACGAGGAACGTCGCGTTCGACGAGTAGCGCATGCGCCCGAGGACCTCGAGGTCCCCCTGCGTGAGGACCTCGGCGATCTGCTCGGGCGTCAGTTCCACCGCGGGCAACGGTGTCCGGCCGGGTCCATCGGCATCCCGCACAACGAGCACGGCGGACGGCCGCCCGCGACGACCGTCGTGCCCCGTGACGCCATCGCGCGCACCTGCGGACGCGTCGCGTAGATCCGCGCCACGTAGCCCGGCTCTTCGTCGTCGACGACGTCGGCCACACCGAACTCGGTGTCGGCGACCTCTTCGCCGTCGTCGTCGGAGGCGGCGTGCTCCCGCAGCTCGATCAGGACCAGCTCGCGCTCGGGGTCGAAGCCGAGCCCGATCAGCCGGGCGCGGAACAGCGGCACCGTGGGCTCCTGGAGCTCGGCGGCCGCATCGGGCAGCGTCACCGCGACCTCGGGGTACTCGTCCGCCAGGCGGTCGAGGAACGCGACCGCCTCGGTGGCGAGCAGCGCGATCTGCTCCTTCTCGACGAGGACGGTGAGCTGACTCGACGCGTTCCGAGCCTGGAGGTAGAAGACCCGCGAGCCCGGCTCCCCGACCGCGCCGGCTCCCAGCCCCTCGACCTCGTCGAGCTCGATCTCGGGCTCGGTCATGATCCACCGTCCGGTGCATCGGCGCCAGGACCGGCGTCAGCGGGCGGGGCGGGTGGCCGCAGCTCGTCGAGTGAACCGGTGTCGTTGCACTTGACCATCGCGACGCCGTGCCCACCGAACTCGAAGGCGGTGACGGACGCGGGCGAGACCACGATCCGCTGGAACAGGTCGAGGTGAACACCGGTGTACTGCGCGATCGCGGCCTTGATGGGGTCGGCGTGGGACACCACCACGACCAGCTCGCCCGGGTGGTCGGCGACGACCGCGTCGAGCGTCGCGATCATTCGGATCTGCATCGCGGCGAGCGCCTCACCGCCCGGGAAGGACGCGCGCGACGGCGTGCGCTGCACGACCCGCCAGAGGTCCGTCTTCGCGAGGTCGGCGATCTTCTGCCCGGTCCAGTCGCCGTAGTCGGCCTCCAACACGCCGTCGAGCCGTCGCACCTCGAGGCCGTGGTGCACCGCAACCGCCTGCGCGGTCTGCGTGGTGCGCTCGATCGGGCTGGCGTACACCGCAGCGACCGGGAGCTCGGAGAGGCGCTTCCCGAGGGCATCGGCTTGGGCGCGGCCCTCCTCGCTCAGGTCGATCCCGGGAGCCCGCCCCGAGAGGAGCGGGCCGGTCTGGGCGGTGACCGCGTGACGAGCGAGGAGCAGCCGCGTCGCGGGCGTCGCCGGGCGGGCACGGGTGGCACGGCCCCGTCCTCGGTGGCAGCCGGCGCAGCGGTGTCGGTCATGCAATCGATGGTACCGGCGGGTCCGGCGCCTACGATCAGCGGCCCATGCCCGACGCGCCCGTGAGCCTCACCCCGCAGGGACCACCCGAGACCGTCCTCGACCTCGAGCCGAGCGCGTCGCTCGACGCGCTCGCGGCCGCGCTCTCGGCGCCCCCCGCGCAGCGGCGCGACGCGATCGCCGACGTCGTGGCCCGCTGGCCCCGGTTCCTCGACGGCTGGGCCCAGCTCGGGCTCCACGCCCGCGACGACACCGAGGCGTACGCGGCCTTCCGGGTCGGCTACCACCGTGGGCTCGACCGGCTCCGTCAGAACGGCTGGCGCGGCTCCGGCTACGTCCGGTGGGAGCACCCGGAGAACCGGGGGTTCTTGCGCTCCCTCGCCGGGCTGCGCCGCAGCGCCGGCGCCATCGGCGAGGCCGACGAGGAGCAGCGGTGCGCCGATTTCCTGCACCAGCTGGACCCGGGATGGGATCGCGTGGAAGCCGTTGCGATGGCCGACCGTGAGGCGCCGTAGGATCGGCGCCCATGAAACGAGCACTGGTCACCGGCATCACCGGTCAGGACGGCCGGCACATGTCGGAGTTCCTGACCGGCAAGGGGTATCAGGTCTTCGGCCTGGTGCGCGGTCAGAACAACCCGAAGGCCAAGCTCGTCCTCGACGAGAACCCGGCGCTGGAGGTCGTCGACGGCGACCTGCGTGACCTCTCGTCGCTCATCGCGGCGGTCGAGCAGGTCCAGCCCGACGAGGTCTACAACCTCGGTGCGATGAGCTTCGTGGCCCTCTCGTTCCGCCAGCCCGAGCTGACCGCCGACATCACCGGCCTGGGCGTCCTGCGGATGCTCGAGGCGATCCGGATCGTCGGTGGGGCCGAGAACAACCCGATCCGCTTCTACCAGGCGTCGTCGTCGGAGATGTTCGGCAAGGTGCGCGAGACGCCGCAGACCGAGAACACGCCCTTCCACCCCCGCTCGCCCTACGGGGTCGCGAAGGTCTTCGGACACTCGATGACGGTGAACTACCGCGAGTCCTACGGTCTCCACGCGTCGTCAGGGATCTGCTTCAACCACGAGGGTCCGCGCCGGGGCCTGGAGTTCGTGACGCGCAAGATCACGAACGGGATCGCGCGCATCAAGCTCAACCTCCAGGACTCGCTCACGCTCGGCAACCTGGATGCCGCCCGCGACTGGGGCTACGCGGGCGACTTCGTCGAAGCCATGTACCTCATGCTCCAGCAGGACGAGCCCGACGATTACGTCATCGCCACCGGTGAGACGCACACGGTGAAGGAGTTCCTCGAGGTCGCGTTCCGTTGCGCGGAGATCGACGACTGGGAGCGCTACGTGAACCGCGACCCGCGCTTCGAGCGCCCGGCCGAGGTCGATCTGCTCATGGGTGACGCGAACAAGGCCAACGAGAAGCTGGGCTGGAAGCGCAAGGTCGCGTTCGAGGACCTCGTGCGAATGATGTACGAGAACGACCTCGACGAGGAAGCGACGAAGGCCGGGATCGCCCGCTAAGACCCGGCGCTGCCCGCGGCCTCGGCTGCCTTCCGAGCCGCAACCAGCACCGGATCCCAGACCGGCGCGAACGGTGGCGCGTACGCGAGATCGAGCGATGCAAGCTCTTCGGCCGGCATCTCGGTCCAGATCGCGGCGGCGAGCACGTCGATCCGCTTGGCGGCGCCTTCCTGTCCGACGATCTGCGCACCGAGCACGCGGCCACTCCCGCGCTCGGCGACGAGCTTCACGTGCACCGGTGTCGACCCCGGGTAGTAGTGGGCGCGGGTCTCGCTCTCGATCGTGACGGCGATCGCGTCGAAACCGGCATCCTGCGCCTCCTGCTCGTTGAGGCCCGTGCGAGCGACCTCGTACGCGCAGATCTTCGAGATCGCCGTGCCGATCACGCCCGGGAACGACGCGTCGCCGCCCGCGACGTTGATGCCCGCGACCCGGCCCTGCTTGTTCGCGTGGGTCCCGAGAGCGATGGCAACCGGCCGCCGCGAGACGCGGTGGAACGTCTCGACGCAGTCGCCGGCGGCGAAGATGCCGTCGACCGAGGTGCGCTGGTGGTCGTCGACGACGATCCCGTGGGTGACACCGACCGCGATCCCGGCGTCGGCCGCGAGCTGCGAGCCCGGTCGCACGCCGATCCCGAGGATCACGAGGTCGGCGGGGAAGCGCTCGTCGCCGGCAAGCACCGCGCGGACGCGTCCGTCCTCGACCTCGAACGCGTCGACGCTCGTCTCCAGGTGCAGTGAGATCCCGATCGCGCGGAGAGCGTCGGCCACGAGCGCGCCCACGTCGGGATCCAGGGTGGACATCGGTTGCAGGGCGTCGCAGACGACCGACACCTCCAGGCCCCGACGCACGAGCGCCTCGGCGAGCTCGAGCCCGACGTAGCCGCCGCCGACGACGACCGCGCGGTGCGGATCGGATCCGACCTGCGCGTCCAGCGCCGCGTGGACCGCGAGTCCGTCGGTGAGCGTCTGGACCCCGAAGACACCGGCCGCGTCGATGCCGGGGAACGGCGGACGGATGGGGACGGCACCGGTGGCGATGACGAGCTGGTCGAACGGCTCGTCCACGACGACGGCGTCGGCGAGTCGCCGCGCGTGCACCAGCCCCCGATCGGTGTCGATCGCCAGAACCTCGTGGCCGGTGCGCACGTCGATGCCGTGCTCGCGGTGCCCTTCGGGCGACCGCGCGATGAGCTGGTCGACGTCCGCGACGAGTCCGCCGACGTAGTACGGGATCCCGCACGCTGCGTAGGAGGTGAAATCGCCGCGCTCGAAGCAGACGATCTGGAGCTCGGGGTCGCGTCGCTTCGCGATCGCGGCAGCCGACATCCCCGCGGCATCTCCGCCGACGACGACGAGTCGGGACGACACGTCAGGCGCCGACGTGGGTGAGCGCTCGTTCGGCTTCCTCGACGAAACGGCCGACGAGCTCGCCCGCGGGGACGAGCTCGTCGATGGCGCCCACCCCCTGGCCGGCCGGGTAGCACTCGCGGTCCGGGTCGACGCCCTGGGCCCCGTCGCCCTCGGGGAGGTGCAAGAACCCGCCGGTCGACGCGACGACGAGCTGCTCGGGGAACGGCCGGAGCTCCTCGGGGTGCTCGTCGTAGTGCTGGGTGGTGTGATTGCGGACCACGCGCATCGGCTTGCCGCTGAAGGCCCGGCTCACGACCGTGCCGTCCTCGCCCGTCGTGAGCAGCGTGTCCTTGTAGCCGGGCGCGGAGCGGGCCTCGGGCGTCGCGATGAAGCGCGTGCCCACCCACACGCCGTCGGCACCGAGCATCAGTGCAGCCGCCAGACCGCGCCCGTCGAAGATTCCTCCGGCTGCGACGACCGGGACGCGGTCCCCGACCGCGTCGACGATCTGGGGGACGAGCGGCATCGTGGCGACCGTACCGGTGTGGCCGCCCGCCTCGGTGCCCTGCGCGACGACGAGGTCACAACCGGCTTCGACCGCGGCGACGGCGTGCCGCACCTTCCCGCACATGTTCACGACGAGCACGTTGTTGCGGTGGCACAGGTCGATGACCTCGCGCGGTACCCCGAGCGCAGCCACGAACACCGGCACTCGCTCCTGGATCATGAGCTCGACGTTGTGGAGCATCTGATCGGGCAGCGCGGTGAGCAGGTCGACGCCGAACGGCTTGTCCGTGAGCGCCTGCGTCGCGCGGATCTCCTCGACCATCTGCTCGCTCGACATCGCACCGGCACCGAGGCAGCCGAAGCCTCCGGCCTCCGACACCGCGGCGACGAGCCGGTGGTACGACACGCCACCCATCCCCGCGAGCATCACCGGGTGCTCGATCTGCAGCACGTCCGTGAGTCGAGTACGAGTGAGTCGGGTCGGCATGGCCTCAGGCTAACGTCGGTTCGTGGCCGAATCTCCCACGCCGGCAGGACCGCTGGTGGGCGTGATCATGGGTAGCGACTCCGACCTGCGCGTCATGCAGGACGCGGTCGACGTGCTCGCGGAGTTCCGCGTCCCGCACGAGGTGCGCGTGGTCTCGGCTCATCGCACACCCGACGTCATGGTCGAGTACGCGAGCACCGCGGTCGACCGCGGCCTGCGGGTGATCATCGCCGGCGCGGGTGGTGCCGCCCACCTCCCCGGCATGACCGCGTCGATGACGACGCTGCCGGTCATCGGAGTGCCGGTGCCCCTCGCGCAGCTCGACGGCCTCGACTCCCTGCTCTCGATCGTGCAGATGCCCGCCGGCATCCCGGTCGCGGCCGTGGCGATCGGGAACGCGCGCAACGCGGCACTCCTCGCCGTGCGCATCCTCGCGACCGCCGATCACGAGCTGCAGGCCGAGCTGGCCCGGTTCGCCGACACCCTGGCCGACGCGGTCCGGGAGAAGGACGCCACCGTCCGGCGCAACGCCGAGGCCTGACCCGCGGTCCCCGGCGTCGAATAGGGTGCGCGGCCATGTGGCCCGCACCGCACGCCCAGGAACACCCCGAAAAGCCGGCGTACGTCATGGCGACGACCGGCGAGGTCGTCACCTACCGGGAGCTCGACGACCGGTCCAACCAGCTCGCGCAGCTCTTCGCCGCCCGCGGATTGGGCTTCGGTGACCACATCGCGATCTTCATGGAGAACACCGACCGCTACCTCGAGGTGGCCTGGGCCGCGCAACGTTCGGGCCTCTACTTCACGCCGATCAACTACCACTTCAACGCGGAGGAGGTCGCATACATCGTCGAGAACTGCGACGCGTCCGCGCTCGTGACGTCGGTCGGGCTCGCAGAGGTCGCGAGCGCGGCGACCGACCTGTTGCCTCCCGCGGTGGAGACCCGACTCGTGGTGGGCGGTGCGCTCGCCGGCTACGAGCCGTACGAGGAAGCGATCGCTGCGTACCCGGCCGAGCCGCTCGCCGAAGAGCTCGAGGGTCACGCGATGATGTACTCGTCGGGAACCACCGGTCGACCCAAGGGGATCAAGTACCGCTTGGAACGCAAGCCGATCGGGAACCCGAGCGTCGCGCTGGCCGGCTTCCAGGCCGACGTACGGGATCGACGCCGACACGGTGTACCTGTCGCCCGCGCCCCTGTACCACGCGGCCCCGCTCCAGTTCTGCATCGGTGTCAACCGGTTCGGTGGCACCGACGTGATCCTCGAGCACTTCGATCCCGAGGCCTGCCTCGCCGCGATCGAGAAGTACCGCGTCACGCACGCGCAGTTCGTCCCGACGATGTTCGTTCGCATGCTGAAGCTCCCGGAGGAGGTGCGTGCGAAGTACGACGTCTCGTCCCTGCAGCTCGCGATCCACGCCGCCGCGCCCTGTCCCGTCGAGATCAAGCGGCAGATGATCGAGTGGTGGGGACCGATCGTCTACGAGTACTACGCGTCGACCGAGGGCATGGGCTCCACCCAGATCACGAGCGAGGAGTGGCTCGCACACCCGGGATCGGTCGGTCGTCCGTTCTTCACGACCCTCCACATCCTCGGAGAGGACGGCGAGGAGCTGCCCCTCGGCGAACCTGGCGTGGTGTGGTTCGAACCGGGTGAGCGGACGATGGACTTCGAGTACCACAAGGACGCCGAGAAGACCGCCGGCACCCGCGACGAGCACGGCTGGGCGTCGGTGGGCGACATCGGGTACCTCGACGACGAGGGTTACCTGTACCTCACCGACCGCCGCGACTTCATGATCGTGTCGGGTGGCGTGAACATCTACCCCCAGGAAGCGGAGAACCTGCTGATCACCCACCCGAGGGTGATGGACGCAGCGGTGTTCGGGATCCCCGACGCGGAGATGGGCCAGCGGGTCCATGCCGTGGCCCAACCGGTCGACTTCGCGGATGCTGGACCGGAGCTCGAGCGAGAGCTCCTCGCGTTCTGCCGCGACAAGCTCGCGCACTACAAGTGCCCCAAGGCGATCGACTTCGATCCCGAGCTCCCCCGGCAACCGACGGGGAAGCTCTACAAGCGGCTGCTCCGTGACCGGTACTGGGGCGACTCACAGAGCCGGATCGTCTGAGTCCTGCCTTCGATGACGGACCCCTACGGCGCCCTGCTCGACGACCTGGTCGCGGAGCACGCGAGCCTCGACGAGCTGGTCCAGGGCCTCGACGACGCGGGGTGGGCGACACCGACGCCGTCGGAGGGGTGGACGGTGCACGACCAGGTCGCGCACCTCGCGGCGAGCGAGGAATGGGCGGCGCTCGCGCTCACCGAGCCCGAGCGGTTCCGCGCCGAGTCGTCAGCGCTGAACGAGGACCCGGTCGCGCGCGCGGCGGAGACGCGCAGCGGACTCCTGGCGCGTCGAGCACCCCCCGACACCGACGCCCTCGCGTGGTGGCACCTCGGACGGGCCACGATGGTCGATCGGCTGCGCGACCACGGCCCGAAGGACCGGATCCCGTGGTTCGGGCCCGACATGTCGGCGATGTCGTTCGCGACTGCTCGGCTCATGGAGACGTGGGCACACGGTGTCGACGTCGCGGACGCGATCGGGGTGGTACGTGAGCCCACCGACCGGCTGCGCCACATCGCCGACCTGGGTGTCCGCACCCGGGGCTTCGCCTACGTCTCGCGCGGCATGGAGCTCCCCGACTCGCCGATCCGCATCGACCTCGCGACCCCCGACGGCGACGACGTGTGGTCCTGGGGTCCGGCCGAGGCGACCGACTCCGTGCTCGGGTCCGCCCTCGACTTCTGCCTCGTGGTGACGCAGCGCCGCAACCCCCTCGACACCGACCTCCACGTCACCGGGCCCGCTGCGATCGAGTGGATGGGGGTCGCGCAGGCCTTCGCCGGCGTACCGACCACCCACCGCCCACCGCGCACCCCTTGACTGGATGCGATCAGGCGCCGGTGAACTCCGGGGGGCGCTTGGCGACGAAGGCGGCGACGCCTTCCTGACCGTCGGCCGAACCACCGGCGAGCACCATCCGCGTTGCCTCGTGCGCGAGCTGGGCGTCGAGCGTCGCGGCCAGCGACGACCGGATCAACGCCTTGGCCGACCCGAGCGCCTTCGGGGCGCCGGCCACGAGCGCCGAGACGAGCACGTCCACCGCATCGTCCAGCTCGCCCTCCTCGACGACCCGGTTGACGAGGCCCCAGTCGCACGCCTCCTCGGCCGACAGCACGCGGTTCGTCAGCGCCAGCTCGAGCGCTCGCCGCATCCCGATCGAGCGCGGGAGGTACCACGTCGACCCACCGTCGGGCACCAGGCCGATCGCCGTGTACGCCATCACGAACTTCGTGGACGCCGTCGCGATCGCGAGATCGGCACCGGCGACGAGGGCCAACCCGGCACCGGCGGCGCTCCCCTGGACCGCGGCCACCACCGGCGCGTCGAGCGCGGCGAGCAGCTCGACCGCGGGGTGCAGCTCGGCGAGGACCGCGTGCAGCTCGTCGGCGAGTCCGTCGCCCGCGCCCGCGAAGGACGGCACGTCGCCACCTCCGCAGAAGCGTGCCCCCGCGCCGCGTAGGACGATCACTCGAACGCCCTCGGACGCGGCGATCTCGGCCACGGCGTCCTTCAGCGCCTTCGCCAGCGCGACATCGATCGCGTTCGCGGCGTCGGGGCGGTTGAGCGTGAGGTGGGCGACGCCGTCGCGGACGTCGAGCAGGACTGCCTGGTCAGAGGACGGGCGTGCGGACACGGCGGCTCCAGTTCGTCAACGGGGGATCTCGCGGAACGGACGGTCGACATCGACCCGGGGCTCGGGCGGGAGGCCGAGCACCCGCTCGCCGACGATGTTGCGCTGGATCTCGTCGGTGCCCCCGCGGATCGAGATGGACGGTGCGGTGAGGAAGAGCGTCTGCCACTCGGCGATCTCGTCCTCGGCATGGGCGCCGGGGTCGCCGGGGATCGCAGCGACGGCGTCCGCGCCCAGGAGCCCGAGCGCGAGGTCGGCGCTGGCCTTGAACATCGCGCTCCCCCGCAGCTTCGTCCCCGACCCCTCGGGGCCCGGCGCGCGCCCGGCACGCGCACCGTCGCGAGCTCGCCGGACCGTGAGGCGCGCTGACCTCGCTCGCGACGTACGCCGCGTGCACGGCATCGCTCCGCACCGGGTCGGCGCCCTGACGCGCCGCCAGCTCCAGCAGCCGGTGCATCGGGGTACCCAACCCGGTGTTGGTCGCGGCGATCGCACCGCGCTCGTTCGCCAGCGCGGCCCGGGCCACGGGCCAGCCCTCCCCGACGTCACCGATGCGGTCGGTGTCGGGGACGACCACCTCGTCGAGGAACACCTCGCTGAAGTGCGCGTCGCCGTTCATCTGCCGCAGCGGGCGGATGTCGACCCCGGGCGCGTCCATGCGCACCGCGAACGCGGTGATCCCCGCGTGCTTCGCGACGTCGGGGTCGGTGCGGGCGAGGAGGAAGCCCCAGTGCGCGTAGTGGCCGCGGCTCGTCCACACCTTCTGCCCGGTGACGTGCCACTCGTCGCCGTCGCGCACCGCGCGCGTCGACACGTTGGCGAGGTCGGAACCTGCGCCCGGCTCCGAGAACAGCTGGCACCAGATCTCTGCGCCGCGACGGATCGGGGGGAGCCAGCGGGCCCGCTGCGCGTCGTCGGCCAGCGCCAGGATCGTCGGACCGGCGACGTGCAGCCCGACGAGGTACGGGTACAGGTCGGGTTGCGCGTACCGGGCGAGCTCGCGGGCGATGTCGCCGACCTCGGAGGCCGGCGCGCCGCGCCCGCCGTGCTCGCGTGGCCACGTCGGGGTCGCCCAGCCACCCTCGGCGAGGACCTCGAGGTACGCCCGGCCGGGTGCGAGATCGTCCTGACCCGCACCGAGGACCGCCACGGTGTCGTCGTCGGTGCGCTCGAGGAGCCGGCCCGCGATCGACGCGTCGAGCTCTTCACGGAGCGCGGGCACATCCACGCCGCCGAGCGTACGGCTACTCGCTGGCGATCGCGTCGAGCACGTTCAGCCGGGCCGCGCGACGCGCCGGAGGCATGCCGGACAGCAGCCCGGCCAGGCCCGCGAGCACCACGAGGACGATCAGCTGCCCCACGGGCACGGACAGGTCGATGCCCTCGCTCGCGAGCGCCGTGATGATCGCGATGCCGAAGACCAGGCCGATCACGAGACCCAGCAGCGAACCGAAGATCGCGACGACCACGGCCTCCCCGCGCACCATGCGGCGCATCTGCTTCCGGGTCATGCCGACTGCGCGCAGCAACCCGATCTCGCGGGTCCGCTCGTAGATGGAGAGTGCGAGCGTGTTGATGATCCCGATCAGGGCGATCAGGATCGCGAACAGCAGCAGCACGTACATGAGCCCGAGGATCTGGTTGAACTGCGCGATCTGGCGGTCCTTGAACTCGGCCTTGTTCTCGGCCTCGATGCCGCCGATGTCCGCCGCGACCTGTTTGACGATCGTGTTGGCTTCCTTCGTCGACGCGTCGGCCGGCTTCCGGACGAACACGAAGAGGTCGGTGGCGTCGGTGAAGCGTTGCTCCCACTGGTCGGTGTCGGGATCGAATCCGAGGACGTAGTCGCTGTTCGAGCCGATCGCCTTGGTGTCCGTGAACACCCCGGCGACCTGGACGGGCTCCACGCCGGCTCCGGCCGGGAACCGCATCGGGAGGTACGTGCCCTTGTGGCACAGCACCTTCTTCAGCGTCACGTCGGCGTCGGCGACGCACTCACGCGAGTCGGCGACGGTGTCGGCGACCACCACTCCGCCGGCGCGGAGCGCGGCCTTGTCGAGCGTTCCCCGGAGGGGGACCTCGCTCGTCTCTCGGAAGTTCGCGGTGGCGCCGAGCACCTCGGTGCCCTCCCCGCCGACCTCCACGGTGCCCGAGCGGTACTGGACGACCGTGCCCGGGCTCCCGAACTGCGCGTCGAACTCCGAGCGCACCTGCGTCGCGGCGTCGGGAGAGAAGGGCGCGAAGTTCTTGGGCGACAGGATGAAGTCGGCGCGGGTCTGGTCGTCGATCGCGGTCGAGATCGTCGCCTTGAAGGACGCCCCGAAGATCGAGATCAGCGTGACGAGCGCGAGGCCGATCATGAGGGCGGCAGCGGTCGACGCGGTGCGGCGCGGGTTGCGCATGGCGTTCTGCTGAGCGAGCACGCCGGTGATGCTCTTGCGTCGCTCTGCCGGATACGTGATCGCGCGCGCGGCAGGACGAGCGAGCAGTGGGCTGAGCATCGCAACGCCGATGAAGACGATCGCGGCCGAGATCCCCACCGACAGCGCGGCGGTGCTGCCTGCGGCGATCAAGAGGCCGTAGCCGAGGATGGCGGCGCCGACGATGGTGAGGACCGTCCCCCACACGTAGCGGCGGCGCCCGGACGTGCCCGTGAGGGTCTGTTCGCGCAGGGCCGAGATCGGCGGCACGCGCGCCGCTCGTCGCGCCGGCGCGATCGCGGAGACGAACGTGACGAGTGTGCCCACGATGAGCGACACGACGATCGTGCGGGGCTGGATCTCGAGCGGGCCGCTCGGGAGGTCGATGCCGAACGCGCTGAGGAGCCCTTCGAGCGGCTTCACCAGCAGGATGCCGAGCCCGAGCCCGACGACGGACGAGAAGAGACCCACGACGAGGGCCTCGACCGCCACCGACGTCACGACCTGCCCGCCGCTCGCGCCGAGCGCGCGCATCAGCCCGATCTCCCGGGTGCGCTGCGCGACGGTGATCGAGAAGGTGTTGTAGATGATGAATGCACCCACGAAGAGCGAGATGAGGGCGAAGATCAGCAGGAACGTGTTGAAGAAGGACAGGTTGTCCTTGATCGCATCCGACTGCTCCTTCGCCAGCTGGTCGCCCGTGATGGCCTGCAGCCTCGGCACCGTCGTGCCGTCGGTGGCCAGGTCGGTGCGGAACGCCGGGAGCTGCTTGCGGATCGCGTCCCGGAGCTCGATCTGGCTGACGTCGGGCTCGGCGCGCACCTCGATCGAGTCCCACTGCCCGACGCGGTTCATCACCGCTTGGGCCGTCTTCGGGGTGAAGGCGGCGAGCGTGGCCCCGGCCAGACCGTCCGTCTTGCCGCCGAACTCGAACGCTCCCGTGAGCGTGAAGGTCCTCGGCTCCACCGTGAGGAACGTGATCGTGACCTGATCACCGATCTTGAAGTTGCCGTCCTCGGCCGTCTTCACGTCGAGCGCGACCTCGTCGGGACTGGCCGGCTGGCGCCCGACGTCGCCCCGGTACTTCACCAGGTCGAGCGACTGGTTGACCGATCGCCCCTTCGGATACCAGGTGGTGCCGAAGGTCGGCGCCTGGTGCTGGATCGCCTCTCCGTCCTTGCCCTGGACGAGGGCGTACTGGAACACCGTGCCCTGGGCCCGCTGCACTCCCGGCACCGTGCGCACGAGCGCGTCGAGCCCCTCCGGCACCGGGGGACGGGTTTCGGCCCCGTTGCCGTTCTGGCCTTCGGCCTTGAACGGCTCCTGCGCGCGCACGACCGAGTCGACGCCCTTGGTCGCGTCGACGAAGAGGCTGTCGAACACGCTGCCGAGCGTGTCGGTGAGCACGAACGTGCCCGCCATGAACGCGACGCCGAGGATGACCGCGATCGACGTGAGGGCGAGGCGGAACTTCGCGCGCGAAGAGGTTCTTGAGAGTGAGCCGACCCACGTTCGATCAGGCCCCGAGCTGCTTCATCTTGTCGATCACGGTGTCGGGTGTCGGACCGGTGATCTCGTCGACGATCTTGCCGTCGGCGAGGAACACCACCCGGTCCGCGTAGCTCGCCGCGCCCGGATCGTGCGTGACCATCACGATCGTCTGACCGAGGTCGTCGACCGCGCGCCGCATGAACCCGAGGATCTCGGCGCCCGACTTGGAGTCGAGGTTCCCGGTGGGCTCGTCGGCGAAGACGATGTCGGGGCTGCCCACGAGGGCGCGCGCCACCGCGACCCGCTGCTGCTGCCCGCCGGAGAGCTCGGTCGGCTTGTGCGTCAGCCGGTTGCGCAGGTTCACCGTGTCGACGATGCGGTCGAACGCGGCCTGGTCCGGCTTCTTGCCGGCGAGCGACAGCGGCAACGTGATGTTCTCCGCCGCAGTCAGCGTGGGGATGAGGTTGTACGACTGGAAGATGAAGCCGATGTTGTCGCGCCGGATGAGCGTGAGCTGCTTCTCCGACGTTGCGCTGATCTCGATGTCACCGAGGAACACCTGCCCCGAGGTGAGGCGGTCGAGACCGGCGAGGCAGTGGAGCAGCGTGGACTTCCCGGATCCCGACGGGCCCATGATCGCCGTGAACTTGTGCCGCGGCGAACTCGACGTTCACGTCGTCGAGCGCACGAACCTCGGCCTCGCCGGCGCCGTAGACCTTCTGCGCGTCGACGACCCGTGCGGCGACCTCGGTCGCGGGCGGGGCGGCGTTCGAGGGGGCGGTAGTGGTCACGAGCAGGGCTCCTCGGTCGTGGGGGTGGCCCGTTCGGGGGACCCCGACAAACTACGCGACCGGAGCACCCGGGTCGGGCGCCACGGCGGCGTCGGGCTCCGGTGGGTAGCGCCCGGGATCGACCCGGCCGTGCCGTCCCGCCCAGACGAACCAAGCGACGCCGACCAGCATCACCAGGAAGCTCACCCACGCGTTCACGCGCAGCGGACCGACGAGCTTCGCCTCGTCGATGCGCAGGTTCTCGAGCCAGAACCGCCCGAAGCAGTACGCCGCGAGGTAGAGCGCCGCGAGCTGCCCGGTGCGGAGCCGCCAGCGTCGTTCGACCCAGAGCAGCAGCCGAGCACGGCGAGGCAGTAGAGCGACTCGTACAGGAAGGTCGGGTGGAAGGTCGCGTACTGGGTGAACCCGGCGGGGCGGTGCACGACGTCGATCTCGAGCCCCCACGGCAGGGTCGTCGGCTCGCCGAACAGCTCCTGGTTGAACCAGTTCCCCCATCGGCCGATGGCCTGCGCGGCGATCAGCCCGGGGACGATCGCGTCGACGAGCAGGAACGTGTCGAGGTGCTTCACGCGGCACACGACGATGACGGCGATCAGCCCGCCGGCGACCACACCCCAGATCGAGAGCCCGCCCTTCCAGATCTCGAACACGCGCAACCAGTCGCCGCGGAACTTCTCGGAGTCGGTGGCGACGTGGTACAGGCGGGCGCCGACGACGCCGCCGATCACGATCCAGACGACGACCTCCTGCCACACCTTCTGGTTCTGGCCCCAGCGCACCCACCGACGTTCGGTCATCCACGCGGCGACGACGACGCCGACCGCGAGGAGGATCCCGTAGGCGTGCAGCGGGAGCGGGCCGACGTCGATCGTCCCGTTCGACGGGCTCGGGATCGAGGCGAGCAGGAACGACATCGGGGGAATCGTACGGCGTCGCTACAGGAGCATGGTCCGCGACGCCGATACTGCCCTCATGCCGTCCCGCGCCCCGTTGCGCAGCGCCGCCCTCGCCACGTTGGCGGTCCTCGGCCTCGTCGGGGTCGCGGCCTGTGCGCCGGTCGCGCCGCCGCGCCGCCCGCGCCGCGCCGGCGCCGCTCCGCACCGGAACCCAGAACGGGTCACTCGGCGCCTGTCCGGTGTTCCCCGCCGACAACCCCTGGAACACCGATGTCTCGACGCTCCCCACGCGAACGAACTCCGCCGCGCTGATCGCGCAGATCCAGGCCGACGGGGCCGACAACCTGCACGCCGACTTCGGGGGCGGTGGCGCGTACGGCATCCCGTACGTCACCGTCCCGGCGAGCGAGCCGCTCGTCCCGACACACTTCTTCGACTGGCCCGGCGAGAGCGATCCCGGCCCCTACCCCGTCCCGCTCGGCGCACCGATCGAAGGGGGGAGCGACCGCCATGTCCTCACGGTGCAGCAGGGGACGTGCAAGCTCTACGAGCTGTACAACGCTTCGCCCGCGAACGGCCGGTGGGAGGCGAGCAACGGCGCGGTGTTCGACCTGCGATCCAACGCGCTGCGCCCCGCGGGCTGGACCTCGGCCGATGCCGCGGGTCTGCCGATCTTCCCCGGCCTCGTGCGCTACGACGAGGTGGCCGCCGGCGTGATCCGCCACGCGCTGCGCGTCACCTTCTCCCGCACCCAGCACGGCTACGTTGCGCCCGCGACCCACCTGGCGTCCGATGACACCAACCCGAACCGACCACCGATGGGCCTCCGACTCCGCCTGAAGGCGAGCTACGACATCTCGGGCTTCCACGGGCAGGCGCTCGTGATCCTCCAGGCGATGAAGACCTACGGCTTGCTCGTCGCCGACAACGGCTCGAACTGGTTCGTCACCGGCGCCGCGGACTCGCGCTGGGACGACAACGATCTCAACCAGCTGAAGTCGGTGCCGGGCACCGCGTTCGAGGCACTCGACACCGGACCCGTCGTCACGGGATGATCCTGCGATGCGCATCGGCGTGTCGCTCAAGAGTGCCTACGGCAGCATCGATCCGCGCGAGGGTGCACGACAGATGATCGAGCGTGCGGCTGCGGCCCGCTCGGCCGGCCTCGACTCGCTCTTCGTCGGCGACCACCACGCCACCGGACCGTTCGCGTATTACCAGAACGTCGCGATCATGGGCCGACTGCTCGCCGAGTGGGGCGACCGTCCCGCCGGGGTGCTGATGCTGCTCCCGCTGTGGCACCCGGTCCTCGCCGCGGAGCAGCTGGGCACCCTGGCCGCGGTCGCCGCAGGTCCGTTCGTGCTCCAGTGCGCGCTCGGCGGCGGCGACGAGCAGTTCGCCGCGATGGGGGTCCCGATCCGCGAACGCCGGGCGCGCCTCGAACAAGGGCTCGACATCCTCCGGCGGCTGCTCGACGGTGAGGAGGTCACGACGACCGACGGCCCGTACCGGGTGGAGCGCGCCCGGGTCGCGCCGGTGCCCGGACCCCGACTCGAGATCTGGATCGGCGCCGAGGCGCCGCCCGCGATCGACCGCGCCGCGCGTGCAGGCGACGGTTGGTTGGCGAACGCCAACGTGGTCCCGGAGGACGCCGCGGCCCAGGCCGCGACCTACGTCGAACGGTGTGCCGCCCATGGCCGGGATCCCGGGGTGGTCGCGATCCGCCGTGACGTGCACGTCGGTGCCGACCACGACGATGCCGAGCGCGTCGCCGGCCCCATCGTCGCGTCGGGGTACCGCGGCTTCCACCCCGACGCCTGCACGTACGGGTCGGTCGACGAGGTGACCGAGCAGCTCCGCGCGTACGCGGCGATGGGCTACACCGACGTCGTCGTGCGCCATCTCGCGGACGACCACGACCTCGTGCTGCCCTCGCTGGAACGGCTCGGCGCGGTGCGCGACGCGCTGCAGGGCGTCTGACGCGCACCGTGAGCGTCTTCTCGACCCGACCCACCCCGGAGGCTCCGGGGCCCGGCCAGGAATCCGTGTGGGACTACCCCCGTCCGCCGCGCCTGGAGCCGGTGACGCGTCGACTGCGCGTCGTCCTCGGGGGCGAGGTGATCGCCGACACGACCCGCGGCCACCGCGTGCTCGAGACCAGCCACCCGCCCAACTACTACTTCCCGCCCGACGACATCGTCGCCGGTGCGCTGGATCCGGCGAAGGGCGCGTCGTTCTGCGAGTGGAAGGGGCGTGCGCACTACTTCCACGTGCGGGGTGGTACGGGCGCCGACGCGCGCATGGCGTCGGAGTCCGCGTGGGGCTACGACGATCCGAGCCCTGCGTTCGAGGCCATCCGCGGCTGCGTGGCCTTCTACGCCGGCCGCATGGACGCGTGCTTCGTCGACGACGAGCGGGTGACGCCTCAGCCCGGCGGGTTCTACGGCGGTTGGATCACCGCCGACATCGTCGGACCGTTCAAGGGCGGCCCCGGTTCACGCGGCTGGTGAGCCCTACTTCAACAGACGTGACATGCGGCGGTCGGCGAGGACCTTGCCGCCCGTCTGCTCGGTGGGGCAGTACACGACCTCGTGGGACTCGTACGACACGCGGTGCAGCTCGGCACCGCACCGCGGGCACGGCTCCCCTGCGTGGCCGTGCACCTCGAAGTGCTCCCCGAGCTTCGGCTGCGCGAGCCCGCCCGTGCGGGTGCGCTCACGCTCGAGCCCGTCGGTGAGCACCGAGCGCGTGGCGTCGAGCAGCTGCTGGCGCCGCTCCTCGTCGAGCTGCTTGAGCGTCGCGTACGGAGAGATGCCGGCCCGCCAGAGCGCGTCGTCGGAGTAGCCGCGTCCGATCCCCGCGACGGTGCGCTGGTCGCGCAGCCAGGTGTGGATCCGTCGGTTGTCGTCGCCGTGGAGCACGAACGCGGCGAACTCGTCGGAGTCGACCTCCGGCCCGAGGCGTTCGAGCGGCCCGTCGTCGCCGGGGGCGAGCACCCACCACGCCGCCTTGCGCTCGTGGCCGTACTCCCGCACGAGCAGGGCAGTCGACTCGCCGTCGTCGCCGGAGAAGCGGAGTCGCACGACCCCACCCTTGCCGCCGCGGTTGTTCTTCGGCGGGTCCTCGATGTCGACCCGTCCCGCCTGCGACAGGTGGATGAGCAACCGGTTGCCGTCGTCGAACTCCCCGACGAGGTACTTCCCGCGCCGGCCGACGCGGGAGAGGACGTGGCCGACCAGGGCGTCCGGCGCCGGGACGACGGTGTTCAGCGACGAGAAGCTGAGCGCGGTGTATCCGTCGAGCGTGCGGCCGCCCACGGTCGCGTCGAGACGCTCGGCCAGCGCCTGCATCTGGGGCATCTCGGGCATCGCATCACCTGGTGAGGGCGGCGTCCGCGGGGTCGGGCGCGGTCACCTCTTCGAACTCTGTCACGACGAAGGACTCCCCGTCGGGCGAGAGCGAGTCGACCGCGACTTCCGTGCGGGCCTGGTCACGGATCTTCGCCGCGTTCCCGCGCGGCATGAGCAGCGTACAGAGCAGGCCGATCGCCGCGACGAAGACGGCGACCCAGAACGTGCGGTGCAGGGCGCCGGCGAACGCGTCGGCGACCGCGCCCTCGAGCGCGGGTGGCACCTTGGAACCGCTCGACGGGGTGAGCACCTGGGAGGCGTCGACGTCGATGCCGCCCAGTGCCGAGGAGAGCCGGCTCGTGAGGGCGGTGAGCATGACCGACGTCGCGATGGCGACACCGATCGCACCGCCGAGCTGCCGGGTGAAGTTGACCAAGCCCGTCGCGACACCCATCTGCTTGAGGCCGACCGAGTTCTGTGCGGCGAGCGCGGTCGACATGAAGACGAGCCCCATGCCGACGCCGAGCACGATGAGGTAGCCGCTCAGCTCCAGCTGCCCCGAGGTCGCGGTCAGGCGGGTGAGGAGGAACGTGCCGAGCACGACGAGTGACGCACCCGTCGTGACGATCACGCGGAATCCGAGCTTGAGCACCAGGCGTGCGCCGACCGCGGATCCGATCATCATCGACAGCATCATGGGGATCAGGATGCGGCCGGCCCCGGTCGCATCCTCGCCCAGCACCGTGCGCCCGTAGAGGGGCATGAACGAGAGCACGCCGAACATGGACATCCCCAGGAACATGGTGATCACCGACGCGGCGCGGAGCCCGGGCACCTTGAACAGGTCGAGGGGGATCAGCGGCTCGGCGGCCCGCCGCTCGATCATGATGAACAGCCCGAACAGCAGCGCGCTGACGGTGAAGGCCCCGACCACCTGGTACGAGTCCCACGGGTGCTCTCGCCCGCCGGTCTCGAGCGCGTAGACGAGGAGCGAGCTCCAGGCGAGCAACGTGATGACCCCGGGCCAGTCGAGCTGGTGCCGGTGCCGGTCCAGGAGGGGCTCGATCATCACCACGGCGACGAGCGCGATCGCGGCGATCCCGATGGGGATGTTCACGTAGAACACCCACCGCCACGACAGCTGGTCGGTGAGGAACCCGCCGAGGAACGGGCCGAGGACCGAGGAGAGCGCGAACACCGCCGAGTACACCGCGGAGACCTTCGCCCGCTGCTCCATGGTGTAGAGGTCGGCGCTGATCGTCTGCGCGACCGGGAGGATGCACCCGGCGCCGACGCCCTGGATCGGCGCGGAAGATCACCAGCTGGGTCATCGTCTGCGACATCCCGCACAGCGCGGAGCCGACGAGGAAGATGGTCATCCCCGCGATGAAGATCTTCTTCCGTCCGAACATGTCGGCGAGCCGACCCCACAGCGGGATGGTCGCGATCTCGGCGAGCAGGAAGCCCGAGAACACCCACGCGTACGCGTCGAGGCCGCGGAGGTCGCCGACGATCGTCGGGAGGGCGGTCGACACGATCGTGCCGTCGATCGCGGCGAGGAACATCCCGGCGATCACCGCGACGGTGGTGAGCACGATGCGCTTGCGGGTCAGCCGCGACGCGTACTCGGTCTGCTCCGGCGACTCACCGGTGAGGCTCAGGCTCACGACGAGCGCTCCCGCAACGCCGGCGCGACGAGACCCGCGAAGGCCTCGATGCGGCCGGCGACGGTCGGGTCGTGGTGATTGAGGAACTCGACGAAGAGCCCCCAGAGGAAGGTGGCGATCACGTCGGCCGCCGCGACGATGTCGGCGCCGGGCGCGACGTCGGCGGAGCCGGCGAGGACGACCTGCCACCGGGACCGCCAGGCCGCGGCGAGCGCGGCACCGACCTCGAGCGCCTCGGTGTCGCCGAGCACCGCCTCCCGTTGCATGAGGCGGAGGAACTCGGCGTCGTCGACGAGGCGCGCGAACTCCCTCGCCGCCTGCTCGACGATCCGTGCCTCGACCGTGTGCGACTGGACCGCGGGCGGCGCGGTGTCCTCCGTGGTCCCCCGTGCCGCGTGGTAGACGGCCTGGATCAGGTCGGCCTTCGAGGCGAAGTGGTAGTAGACGCCGGGCACGGTCACCCCGGCGGCGTCGGCCAGCTCCCGCATGCTGACGGCGCTCGTCCCCTTCTCGGAGAAGAGGTGCAGCGCGGTCTCGACGATGCGATCACGAGTCGCCGGCGTGAGGGTGGGCCTGGCGTCGCTCACGCCGAGAGCCTCGCGCTTACTTGAACGTTCGTTCAAGTCCCGGGCTCGAGGTGTTTCGGCGTCGGTATCGGTGCCTCAGAGGCCCGTTGCCGACGCCAAAGCCGCGCGTCTCACTTCCGTTCGCCCATCACCCTTCGCTCACTTCCGTTCGCCCATGCGCTTGATGATGGTCCGGCGGCGCTCCTGGAGCTCCCGGAAGGTCAGGCGGTCGACCTCGGCGGGGACCATCATCCCGGCCTTCACCGCGTCGAGGTCGACGGTCTCCCGGACCGCGCCGGCGCCCAGCTCTCGGGCGATCCGTTCGCCGTGGTGGGTGAGGAAGTAGGTGTGGATGTGCACGATCTCGGCGAGGAGGTCGAGGTCGGGCGCGAGCGTCGCCGTCGCCGCGTTCAGGAACATCAGGTTCTTCACGAAGAGCATCAGGTCCTTCGGCGCCCGGGCGCCGTAGCCCAGGAGCTTCTTGATGAGGTCCTCGAGCTCGCCGACGAGCTCGTCGGCCGACATCTGGGTCGGGTCCTGCACCGGCTGGTCGAGGCCGAGATCGACCATCACCGCGTCGATGTCGGTGTCGCGCGGGAACGCACCGAGGTCGCGCAGCGACTCGACCTGGCCGCGCACGTCGCCCGCGGTTCCGCTCAACAGGAGACGGAGGAACGCGAGCCGCTGGGGCTCCGCGAGCCGGCCGGTGATCCCGAAGTCGAACACGACGGTACGACCCCCGGGAGCCACGAGCAGGTTGCCGCCGTGCAGATCGCCATGGAAGACGCCGTAGAGCAACGCACCCTCGAGGCAGGCGATGAGCCCGGCCCGCAGGACGGCGTCCGTGTCGATCCCGGCCGCGTGCATCGACGCGACGTCGTCGAACGCGAAGCCGTGGAGGCGCTCCATCACCAACACGCGGCGCGTCACGAGGGTGGCGTGCGGCCTCGGGACGACCATCGTGCGCTGGTCGGTCGCCGCGAACACGTGCGCGAGGTCGAGCATGTTCTCCGCTTCGAGGCGGAAGTCGAGCTCCTCGACGATCTGCTCGGCGAAGAGCTCGACGAGCGCGGGCGGGTTCGCCAGTGCGGCGACCGGGATGCGACCGACCAGCAGGGGAGCGAGCCAGGCGAGGGCCCGCAGGTCCTCCCGCACCAGGGCGGCGACCTGCGGCCGCTGCACCTTGACGACGACCTCCTCGCCGGTGACGAGCCGCGCCGCGTGCACCTGGGCGATCGACGCCGCCGCGATCGGGGTCTCCGCGAACTCGGCGAAGACGCTCGCGAGCGGCCGCCCGAGGTCGGCCTCGACCACCGAGCGCACCGCGGCGAACGGTTCGGGCGGGACCTGGTCGCGCAACCGCTTGAACTCCTCGACCAGCTCGTCGGGGAAGAGCCCGTCGAAGGCCGAGATGATCTGTCCGAGCTTCACGTAGGTGGAGCCCAGACCCTCGAAGGACTCCCGGAGTCGACGGGAGAGGCCGGCGCGCGAGCGCGGCGTTCCCCGCTCGTGGAGCCGCCAGCCGCCGAGGGCGATGCCCACGCTCGCGACCACCCGGGCAAAACGACCGACCGGTGGCAGGCGCCGACGGGCGAGGAGTCGCGGGACGTCGGCCCGGGTGCGGGCCCGGATCCGGTCGATCCCCCGGAGCCAGACGATCGCGTCCCGCTCGACGACCCATGGGCCGACGTCGGTGAACGCGTAGTCCTGCACATCGTGGGAGGGGCCGGTGGAGGACGGACGGTCGGTGGCCACGCGCTCCTCACGGTACGCACCTCTCACCACGGGCGAAGCACCCGGGCCCGGACGCGACGTACCCCCGCCCGGGGGGAGGGCGGGGGTACGTACAGGGGACCGTGGGGGTCGGTCGTCCTCGACAACGCCGAGGGTCGATCGACCATTCCCGCGTCGATCAGCAGCCACCCCATGGGCGACAGCCTGCGGCGGCGTAGGCCTCGGCAGCCCAGGCATCCTGGACCGACTCGGGAGCCGCGTCGGCGGTGGCGTACCCGCCGTATCCGTCCCACGTCGAGGCCAGGACCTGGTACTTCCCGGCTGCGCCGGAACGACCGTTCACGGCACGCGGGTCGCACTTCGACTCGCGGTAGATGATGTTGCCCGGGATGGACCCGGCGCACGTGCCGCCACCGCCACCACCGCGGCCACCGCTCGAGCGGCGGCTGGACGCCGCCTCACTCGCGTGCAGGGCGTTGAGGTAGTCGAGCACCTGCTGGTTCGCCACCGCGTCGAGGTAGCTGTCGAGCTCGACGGAGCGGGCGAACGTGGCGAACGCGGTGTTCACCGGTGCATTGCTGAGGTTGGCGGCGTTTCGCCGCTCCGCATGGGGCGGACGGATGGATTCGGAGCTCGCTACCGCCTGCGTCAGCGGCAACGCCAGCGCGGCACTACCCACGATGGCAGCTCCGATGGCCATGAAGCGTCGCATCTTGCTTCCTTTCGGTTTCGGGTTCCCCCGGCTCGGGTCCGGGCGCGCGCGCGTCGGACAGAACTGGAGGAAAGGGAGAAAGCTCGCAAACCGTCGAATGACAACGGTGGAACTTCCAGGGACAACCCTAGGGTGCCCGCGTGAGGCGATCGGCACCCGGGGGGCCCGATCGGGGCTCTCGTGAACCATGTCACAAGCGCGGCCGGCGAGCCGCCCGCGCGCGAATCCCTTGTGGGACAACGGATCGCGGGCTCGATCCTGTCAAGTCGCCCGGCGGTCGCGCGGCCGACACCGAGCCGTCGCGGAGCTTGTCAGAATCCCCGCGAACCGGACAGATCGGACGGGGCGAGGACCGGGCCGGACACGGCCCTCGACCTGCTCAGGCCAGGTCGGCGAGCACCGCCATGGCCGCGTTGCGGCCGTTGACCCCCATCACCGAACCACCCGGGTGCGTCGCGGCGCCGCACAGGTAGACGCCCGGCAACCGGGGTACGCGCCCCGAAGCGGTGCTCCCACATCTGGTCGGGGAGGATCTCGCCCTGGAAGATGTGCCCGCCGGTGAGGCCGACCTGCTCCTCGACGTCGGGTGGACCGAGCACCTGCCGCTCGAGCACGCAGTCGGCGACGTCGGGGGCGAAGCGGCCGATCGTGGCCAGCACCGCGTCGGCGATCTCCTCACGCCGCTCGTCCCAGGTGCCCGTCGCCAAGGTGTACGGCACGAACTGGGCGAACACGCTCATCGTGTGCCGACCAGCCGGCGCGACGGACGGGTCGTACGGCGTCTGGAAGTAGAGCTCGCACCACTCGGGTGCGGGCTCACCGCGTCGGGCCGCCTCGTACGCAGCCTGGGTCGCGTCGATGCCGCGACCGATCTCCACCTGGGCGCGGAGTGCGTTCGGGTCGCCCCCTGCGGCCGGGAAGGTAGGGAGTCGTGAGAGCCCACAGTTCAGCTTGATCACCGGGCTGCTGATGCGCCAGCGGTCGACCTTGGTGCGCAGCGCGGGATCCGCCCGCTCGCCGAGGAGTGCGAGCGTCCGGACCGGGTCGGCATTGCTCACCACCGCGCCCGCGCGGATCGTCTCGCCGCCCTCGAGCACCACCCCCTCCCCGGGGAGGATCGCGGCGACGGGCACCCCCGAGGCGATCACCGCGCCCGCGTCGCGGGCGGCGTCGGCGAGACAGAACGACACCCGACCCATCCCGCCCTCGACGAAGCTCCAGCCGCCGAGGAGCCCGAGGCTGTGGTGCGCGTGGACCCACGCGGTCCCGGGATCGCGCGGACCGGCGAACGTGCCGATCACCCCCTGCCCGTGGAGCGCGGTACGCAAGCGCTCGTCACGCACGTACCGCTCCACCACGTCGGCGATGGACGCGTGCAGCACGACGTCCAGCGCTTCGGTGTCGTCGGCGAAGAGCTCCTCGAGCGCGGCGGTGTCGGGCGCGTCGCCGAGCCACACGTCGCCGCGGGGTCCCCGCCGGAGCCGGTCGCGGATGCGGTCGAACAGCGCCTCGTAGGCCAGGAACCCCTCGACGTCGTCGGGTGCGATCGCGGCGACCGACGCTGCGGTCTTCGCCTCGTCGCGCCATTGGAAGAGCGAGGTGCCGTCCTCGAACGGCGTCCACTGGTTGGGGTCGACCACGAACGTGCGGTACCCGTAGCGGTCGAGCTCGAGCTCCTCGATGACACGTGGATGCAACAAGCCGACGAGGTACGCGCACGGGCTCATCACGAAGCCCGGGTCCCCGAACGGCCGCTCGAGCGTGCACGCGCCCCCGAGCTGCTCGCGCCGCTCGAGCACGAGGACGGACCGCCCGGCGATCGCCAGGTACGCGGCCGCGGTCAGCCCGTTGTGCCCGCCGCCGACCACGACAGCGTCCCAGTCGCGCGCCGCGAGCTCCGCGACCGGTGCCGGCAGCCCGACCCGTCCCATCTGGTCATACGTGCTCACGTCTCCGTGCTCCCTGCTCGGCCGAACGGTTCGGGCTGGGCTGCGCCGAGGTAGCTGCGCGCGAACCATGCCACGACGTGCGCGACGGCGTCCTCGCGCGGGAGCAACGGGCCGGGCGTGTGTGTCGAGGACGCGAGCCCCCGCTGCACCGATTCGCAGGCGGACCAGTCCTGCCGGTTGGTGCGGTCCCAGAGCTCGACCGCGTCGGCCGGGTCGAAGTCGGGGCCGGCGAGCGCGGCCTCGGTCACGAGCCACTCGCAGGTGATCCGGGTCCGGCCCGGCGCGAGCGGCTCGAGCCGATGGGTGAGCACGTAGTCCGGGTGGGCGCTCACGAGGAGGCTGGGGAGGAGCGCGAAGTAGGCGACGCGCCGACACGCGCGTGCTCGCCGAGCCCTGGAAGCGGGTCGGCGATGCGCTGCCCGCTCATCGACATGCTCTGGGCGGAGTCGGCGAGATCCATCCAGCCGCCGACCCACGCCGGGCCCGGCTCGATGTTGTCGCCGCTGTCGGGCGGACTCACGCGGCACAGCTCGGGGTGGATCCGCGGGCAGTGCAGGCACTCCTGGTAGTTCTCGTGCACGATCTTCCAGTTCGCCGCGAGCTCGTACTCATGCCGCGCCGCGGGAACGAGCGAGCCGGCGTCGTACGGCTCGAGGATCGGGTCGAGCCCCGCGTGGGCATCCCCGAGCGGCATCGCCGTGCCGTCGACGTTCACGAAGACCCACCCGAGGTGCTCGGCGACGCGCGTCGTCGGGAGCGAGTACTCGCCGGCATCGAGTGCGTCGCCACCGGGTGCGCGCCGGAGTCGGCCGTCGAGGTCGTAGACCCAGCCGTGGTACGGACAGCGCACCGAACTGCGGCAGGCGGACTCGCCCACCGTCAGCAGCTCGTGCCCCCGATGACGACACGCGTTCGGGAACCCCCGGAGGGTCCCGTCCGTGCCGCGCACCAGCAGCACCTCACGCCCTCCGACGTCGACGGCCAGCTGCGCCCCGGACTCGCGGACGCCCGAGGCATGCGCGACGGCACACCACCCGGCACCGAACACGTGCACCTGCTCCCATGCGAACACCGCGGGATCGAGGTACGCCGCGGTCGGCAGCATGGTCGCCTCGCCCGAGCGGCAGGCGCGCGCGCTCGCAGCTCGGCGATGGGGAGCGGCGCCGCCGAGGACGGGCTCCGCGCTCACATCCGCCCGGCTTCGAGCGTGCGTCGGAGGAACTCGGAGGTGCGCACGTGGTCGGGGTTCGTGAAGATCTTCGACGGGCGGACCCTCTTCGATGATCTGGCCCTTGTGCAGGTAGCAGACCTTGCTGGCCACGTCGCGCGCGAAGCCCATCTCGTGCGTCGCGACCACCATCGTCATGCCCTGCTCGGCGAGCTCCTGCATCATGTGCAGCACCTCGTTCACGAGCTCGGGGTCGAGCGCGCTCGTGATCTCGTCGAGCAGCATCAGCTTGGGCTGCATCGCGAGCGCACGCACGATCGCGACGCGCTGCTGCTGGCCGCCCGACAGCCGGTCCGGGTACTCGTCGGCCTTGTCGGTGAGGCCGATGCGTTCGAGCAGCGGCTCGGCCCGGGCCTCGGCGTCGGCCTTGGAGAGGTGCAGTGCCTTCCGTGGGCGCGAGCGTCACGTTGTCGAGCACGGTCATGTGCGGGAACAGGTTGAACGCCTGGAAGACGATGCCCACGTCGCGCCGCAGCCGGTTCAGCTTGATGTCGTCCTGGATCACCTTCCGCCCGTCGACCGTGATGGTGCCGCCCTGCGTCGGCTCCAACCCGTTGATGCAGCGCAGCAGCGTGGACTTCCCCGAACCCGACGCGCCGATGAGGCACACGACCTGGTGCTCCTCGACCGTCGAGGTCGATCTGGTCGAGCACGGTGTTGAGCCCGAACCGCTTGACGATCCCGCGGACCTCGACGAGCGCCATCAGCCACCTCCTGCCTGGGTCCGTTGCTGGTCGCGCTTCACGAGGTAGTCGGTGAGGCGGGTCATGGGGATCGTGATCACCAGGAAGCAGATGCCGAGCCCGGCGAACGACGACAGGTTGAAGCTGTTGCCGGCGTAGATCCGCGCGACGTTGAACCCTCGAGCACGCCGGCGACGTTCAGCAGCGCAGTGTCCTTCTGGAGCCCGATGAAGTCGTTCATGAGCGGCGGGATCACGCGCCGCACCGCTTGCGGGAACACGACGTAGCGCAGCGACTGGCCCTGCGGTGAGGCCGAGCCCGCGAGCGGCGGCGCGCTGGCTCCAGTGGATGCTCTCGATGCCGGACCGGTACACCTCGGCGACGTACGCGCCGTACACGAGGGTGAGCGACAGCACGCCGAGGATGAAGAGCTGGTCGATCTGCACGCCCCAGAACGTGAAGTCGATGTCGTGCGGTGTCCGAGACGAGCGGGAGGTTGGTGAGTGGCAGCCCGAACACGACCAGGTAGATCGTGATGATCGCCGGGAGACCGCGGAAGAGTCGACGTACGCGATCGCGAACCAGCGCAACGGCGCCGCGGCCTTGCCCGGAAGCTGTCGCATGGTCGCGACGACGAGACCCCAGATCAGCACGAGGAACTCGGCGACGAGGAAGATCGAGGATGTTGAGCTTGAAGCCCTCGACGACGTCCGGGAACGACGCCGCGGATGTTGCTTCCACGAGAAGAAGGTGTTGCCGACGTCGACGAGGCCGTCCCAGGCGGCCCAGACCGCGAGGCCGACGGCGAGCAGCGAGGCGAGGACGACACGCCATGACGCCGATGCGCCGGGCCGTGCGCGCCCGCTGCTCGTCGCCGACCGGTCCGTCGACATCGACGACCGTGGCCTCGGCCCGCCGGCCGTACCAGAGCGCGAAGATCGCCGAGCGGCAGCGAGAAGCAGAAGTAGGCCGAGCGAACCGTTGCCGTCTGCTGCCGGAGCGGAGCACGGCGACCACGCGCACCGCCGAGCACCCCGAGCACGACGAAGACCGCGAATGCGACCGAACGGACGCTCCGACGGTGGTTCGTCGCGGCGACCTTCACCGCCGGGTCGACAGGTTCGCCCGGCGCAGGAGGGCTCTCGGCCTGCACGTCCGTCACTCGGCCTCCTCGCACGGGCGAGGGACCCGGTCAGGTTCCGACCGGGTCCTCGCCCTCGTCCGAGTCGTCGGTTACAGCGGGAGGTACGGGACGTCGTTCGGGTCGCCACCGAACACTGCGCGTGAGGTTGTCCTGCGCCAGCTGCTCGAGCGTGCCGTCGGCCTCGAGCTTCTTGATGGCCTTGTTCACCGGCTTCAGCAGCTTCGAGCCCTTGGCGAAGATCGCGCCGTAGAGGCCCGTATTCGTCTTGAACTGGCCGACCACCTCGAAGCCGCCGATCCGGCTGGGCCGCCTGCTCGAGCAAGATCGACGTGTCGGTCATGACCGCGTCGACCTGACCGGCCTGCAGCGCGGCGAACATCTGCGACGTCTCCTGGTAGACGCGCGGCTTCGTCGTCACGGCTTGAGCTTGTCGTTGAGGAACGCCTGTGCGTCGTCGCCGTCTGCACGCCCCACTGGATGTCTTCCGCGCCGCTGCGGCATCGGGGACCGTGTCGCCCTTGTTGACCATCACCCCTGGTCGGAGCGGTAGTACGGGGTCGAGAACGCGACGACCTTCTTGCGCTCCTGCGTGATGCTCACCTGCGACAGGGCGAGGTCGAAGCCCTTCGCCTTGCCGGCGACCAGAGCGTCGAACGACACGTTCGACGACCTTCACGCCGCGTAGCCGAGCTCGTCAGCGATGTCTTGACGGCAAGGTCGTACTCGAAACCCCCGTTGATGTCGGGCGGGCGTGTCGCCGTCCCAGAACCCCGGAGCCGGCAGGTTCGTCGCGACCTTCAGCGTCACCCTTGTCGGACTGCGCTCCGGCCGGTGCCGTGAGGGCCACCACCAGGCCCGCGGCCAACAGCGCTCCAAGCAGCTTTCGCACGTGAACACTCCCCTTCGAAAACGTGAACAGGGCCAGAACCTAGCCCCGCGGGTCCGGGGGCGGTAGGGCGCGGGTGGGCCTCGTAACCTGAACGTCATGCGAGCGATCGCCCACTGGGTCGGCGGCAAGGAGTGGGCCGGATCCGGCAGCCGGACGTCCGAGGTCTTCGACCCGGCGAGCGGTCAGGTGCAGGCGACGGTGCCGCTGGCCGACCCGGCCGACGTCGAGCTCGCCGTCCGAGCCGCGGCGGAGGCGTTCCCCGAGTGGCGCGACACCCCGCTCGGGCGCCGGGCCCGGGTGCTGTTCGCCTTCCGCGAGATCGCCGAGCGCAACAAGGACGAGCTCGCCCGTGTTGATCAGCGCCGAGCACGGCAAGGTGGTGTCCGACGCGTCGGGCGAGGTGGCGCGCGGGCTCGAGGTCGTGGAGTTCGCCTGTGGGATCCCGCATCTCCTGAAGGGCGGGTACTCCGAGCAGGTCTCGACCGAGACCGACGTCCACTCGATCCGCCAGCCGCTCGGCGTGTGCGCGGGGATCACGCCGTTCAACTTCCCGGCGATGGTGCCCATGTGGATGTGGCCGGTCGCGATCGCGTGCGGGAACACCTTCATCCTCAAGCCGTCGGAGCGCGACCCGTCCGCGTCGATGCTCGTGGCTCGATGGCTTGCCGACGCGGGCCTCCCCGACGGCGTGCTCAACGTGGTGCACGGCGACAAGGTCGCCGTCGACGCGCTCCTCGCGCACCCCGACGTGCGCGCCGTGAGCTTCGTCGGGTCCACGCCGATCGCTCGGTACGTCTACGAGACCGCGGCCGCCGGCGGCAAGCGGGTGCAGGCGCTCGGCGGTGCGAAGAACCACATGGTCGTGCTGCCCGACGCCGATCTCGATGTCGCGGCCGACGCGGCGGTGAGCGCGGGATACGGGTCGGCGGGTGAGCGGTGCATGGCGATCTCGGTCGTCGTCGCGGTGGGCGACGTCGCCGATCCCCTCGTCGACGCGATCCGGGCGCGCACCGAGGCCCTGGTGATCGGACCGGGTTCGGACCCGGCGTCGGAGATGGGCCCCCTGGTGACCGCGGGGCACCGCGACCGGGTCGCGGGCTACGTCGACGCCGGGGTCGCGGCGGGCGCTTCGCTCGTCGTCGACGGGCGGTCGCGCGAGGTCGCCGAGGGCGCGGACGGGTTCTTCTTCGGTCCGTGCCTCTTCGACCGGGTGACCACCGACATGAGCATCTACACGCGACGAGATCTTCGGACCGGTGCTCTCGGTCGTCCGCGTCGACACGTACGAGGACGCAGCACAGCTGCTGTCCGACAACCCGTACGCGAACGGCGTCGCGATCTTCACCCGCGACGGCGGTGCGGCCCGACGCTTCGAGCGGGAGGTGGACGCCGGGATGGTCGGCGTGAACGTCCCGATCCCGGTGCCCATGGCGTACTACTCGTTCGGGGGTTGGAAGCAGAGCTTGTTCGGCGACACGCACGTGCACGGCCCCGAGGGCGTGCACTTCTACACGCGGGGGAAGGTGGTCACGAGTCGCTGGGCCGATCCCGCGACGCGCGGGCCCGACCTCGGCTTTCCCACGACGTAGTCACACCCGTGCTCCAGCTCCGCATCATCACGCCCGACCACCTCACCGAGACGGTGCTCGCACACCTCCGGAGCGAGCACGGCGCGACCAACATCACCGTCCAGCGGGGTGGAGCCGTCGAGCCGCTCGGCGATGTCGTGGTCGTCGACGTCGTTCGCGAGCGCGGCAACGTGGTCATGGAGCAGCTGGTTGCCCTGGAGCTGGACGCCCTCGGCTCGATCAGCATCACCACGCTCGACGCGGTCAGCTCCGAGCGCGCCGATCTCGCCGAGGCGGCCGCGGCCGGGAGCGGCCTCGACGCGATCGTCTGGGAGGAGCTCGACGATCGCGCACGGAGCGATGCGGGGTGGTCCATCACGTTCGGGGTGCTGATGGCGATCGCGGCGGTGATCGCGGGCGTCGGCGTGCTGGTCGACTCCCCCGTCCTGATCATCGGCGCCATGATCGTCGGGCCCGAGTACGGGCCGCTGAGCGCACTCGCCGTTGGCGTCTACCGACGCAGGCGCCCGGTCGCGAGCCAGGCCGCGACCACGCTGGTCATCGGACTGCTGATCGCGATGCTGGCGGCCGGCGCGGCGACCGCCCTCTTCCTCGCCGTCGGCGAGGTCTCGCCGAACTCTCCCCGCAGCCGGTTCTTCACCGCGTTCGTGACCCACCCCAACTTCTTCTCGATCGTCGTGGCCTTCGTCGCGGGGATCGCGGGAACGATCGCGCTGACCCGGGGTCGCCAGGAGACGCTCGCCGGCGTGCTCGTCTCGGTGACCACGATCCCCGCCGCCGCGGCGGTCGGCGTGGACACGGTGTTCGGTGAGTGGAGCGACGCGCTGGGAGGATTGGCCCAGCTCGGCATCAACGTGTGCTCCATCGTGCTCGCGTCGATCCTGACGCTGGCGATCCATGACCGCACCGAGCGTCGCAAGGTCCGCCGCACCACGGACCCGACCGATGCTCACCGGCCCCCTCCACGCTCAGGGACGTGGCCCGATGAGCGGTGATCCCGACGCAGTGGTGATCGGCGCGGGCCCGAACGGTCTCGTCGCCGCCAACCTCCTCGCCGATGCCGGTTGGCGCGTCCTGGTCCTCGAGGCCCAACCCTCACCCGGCGGAGCAGTGCGGAGCGCGGAGCTCGCTGCGCCCGGCTTCGTCGCCGACGTCTGCAGCTCCTGCTACCCGCTCGGCGTCGCGTCCCCGGTGCTCCGCCGTCTCGACCTCGAGGCCCACGGACTCCGCTGGGCCCACGCCCCCGTCGCGCTCGCCCACCCGACGCCTCAGGGCTGCCTCGTGGTCGACCCGGCGGATCGCGACGCGACCACTGCATCGGTCGACGCCTTCGCGCCCGGCGACGGGCGCGTCTGGGAACGCTTCCTGGCGCGCTGGGACCGCGCCGGAGCGCGCGTCATCGACGCGCTCCTGTCGCCCTTCCCGCCGGTGCGCGCCGCGATGCGCGCAGCGGGAGCCATCGGCGTCCGCGACCTCGTCGGGTTCTCGCGCATGTCGCTCCGGTCGTTCGACCGGCTCGCTCGGGAGTTCGACGGCGAGGGCGGGCCCTTGCTGCTCGGCGGCAACATCGCGCACACCGACCTCTCGAGCTCCGCCGTGACCGGCGGCATCTACGGATGGTTGCTCGCCTCGCTCGCCCAGGACGTCGGCTTCCCCGTCGTCGAGGGCGGCGCGGGCAACCTCACGGGGGCACTGGTCGCGCGCCTCGTCGCCCGCGGTGGCGAGGTCCGCTGCGACACGCCGGTCGCTCGTGTGCTCGTGCGCGACCGGCAGACCGTGGGCGTGCTCACTGCTGACGGCACCGAGATCCGCGCGACGAGGGCGGTCCTCGCCGACACGTCGGTGCCGATGCTGTACGGCGAGCTGCTCGGTCCCGAGCACACCCCCCGCCTCCGCCGCCGCTCGTTGCGCCGCTTCCGGTGGGATCACGCGACCGTCAAGGTCGACTGGGCCCTCGACGGACCGATCCCCTGGACCGCCGAACCGCCCCGCCGTGCCGGGGTCGTGCACCTCGTCGACTCGGTCGACGCGCTGCGCTCCTACGGCGACCAGCTCGAGCACGGGCAGGTGCCCGCCGATCCGTATCTCGTCGTCGGCCAGACGACGACCGCCGACCCGACCCGCTCTCCCGCCGGCACCGAAGCCGCGTGGGCCTATACGCACCTCCCCCAGGAGATCCGCGGGGACGCGGGCGGCGACGGGGTCTCGGGTCGCTGGGACGACGGGGACGGTGACCGCCTGGCCGATCGGATCGAGGCGGCTGTCGAGCGGCGCGCGCCGGGCTTCCGCGCGCTCGTGCCGCGCGCGGCACGTGCTCACCCCGGCGTCGTTCCACGGCCTCGACGCCAACCTCGTCGGCGGGGCGGTGAACGGCGGGACCGCCGCGCTGCGCCAGCAGCTCTTCCTCCGACCCACCCCGAGCCTCCACGGCGGCGTGCGCACACCGGTCCGCGGGCTGTACCTCGCCTCGGCCGGCGCGCACCCGGGCGGCGGCGTCCACGGTGCGTGCGGTGCGAACGCCGCGCACGCCGCCCTGCGCCACGACGGCTGACCGAGCACTGACGTCGCATCGTCCCGCGGACCATCCACGAGGGTCCGGGGCCCGACCGGTAGTTTCGAGTCCATGGTGAGGCAGTGCGCGCGTCCGGGGTGCAGCGCGCAAGCCGTCGCGACCTTCAACTTCGACGGGCTCGAGCGCGTCGTCTGGCTCGGGCCGCTCGCCCACGCGCGCACGCTCTCAGCGGGCGATCTCTGCCGGCGGCACGCCGACCGTCTCCGCCCGCCCCTCCACTGGGAGCTGCGCGACGCGCGCGCCGCGTCCGCGTCCAACTCCTCGGCCGCGCCGCTCGCGCCCAGCCGGCACGTCGCGCCGCCTCCCCCGCCCGCCGAGCGGCTCCCGTTCGAGCCCGCCAAGGTTCGGCCCGCGGCGGTCCGCGTCGCCGCGGTGCGCTCGGAGACCGTGCGACCCCCGGCCACCACGCCGATGCTGGCCCGGGCGTTCCGCGCCGCCGGCTGATCCGGCCCGACCCCACGCGCGACAGACTCCGGGTGCGGCAACCCGCCGCGGACCGGAGGGGACCTCGTGGCGGAGATGGCACCTGACGCTTTCACGTGGATGGACGCGACCGCGCAGGGCGAGCTCGTCCGGTCGGGCGAGGTCACACCCTCGGAGCTGCTCGAAGCCGCGCTCGCACGCATCGACGCGCTGAACCCCCGGCTGAACGCGGTCATCTTCGACCGGCGCGACGCGGCGCGACTCGAGGCCGCCGACCCCGATCTGGCGGCCGGGCCGTTTCGCGGCGTGCCGTTCCTGCTCAAGGACGCGGTCGCGCACACCGCCGGCGACCCGTACCACTGCGGCTTGCAGGTGGCGAAGGACGCGGGCTGGGTCGAGCCGGAGGACACGTGGCTCGTCGAACGCTTCCGCGCCGCCGGCTTCGTGATCTGCGGCAAGACCAACCTGCCCGAGCTCGCTTCGTCGGTGACCACCGAGCCCGTCGCCTATGGCGCCACGCACAACCCGTGGGATCTCGACGTCTCCCCCGGCGGCTCGAGCGGCGGCGCAGGCGCCGCCGTCGCGTCGGGCATGGTGCCGGTCGCGCACGGCAACGACATGGGCGGATCGATCCGCTTCCCCGCGTCGATGTGCGGCGTCGTCGGCCTGAAGCCATCACGGGCACGCACCACCCTCGGGCCGGACTTCGGCGAGTACTGGGCGATGACGACGCACGAGCACGTGCTGACGCGCACGGTTCGCGACACCGCGGGCGTCCTCGACGCGACGGCCGGGCCCGGCGTCGGCGACCCGTACACCGCGCCCGCGCCATCCCGTCCCTTCGTCGACGAGGTGGGCGCCGACCCGGGGCGACTCCGCGTCGGCTTCCGGACGAAGCTCGGCGGCGGCGTCGAGGACGCGCATCCGGACTGCATCGAAGCGGTGCGCGTCGCGTGCGAGCTCCTCGAACGGCTTGGTCACGACGTCGAGCCGTCGGCCTTCGAGCAGCTCGACGATCCCCGCTTCGCGGAGGCGATCCCGGTCGCGTTCCCGGTCTTCATCGCCCGTGAGCTCGACCGATGGAGCGAGAAGCTCGGTCGCGAGATCCAGCCCTCGGAGCTCGAGGCATGGAATGCGTTCGAGGTCGAGCTCGGTCGCGCGACCTCCGCGTCGGCGTACGTGGCTGCGCTCGAGAAGGCCCAGGGCTACGCGCGGAACCTCGCGACCTGGTGGGCCGACGGGCACGACCTCTTGGTCACGCCCACGCTCGGCCGTCCGCCGTTCCCCCTCGGCTACCTGAGCAACGATGTCGATCCCCTGGAGGGGTTCCTGCGGCTCAGCGGTGTGGTGAGCTTCTCGATGGCGTTCAACATCAGCGGCCAGCCGGCGATCTCGCTGCCGCTGCACTGGAACGCCGACGGGCTGCCCATCGGGGTCCAGCTCGTCGCCGCGTACGGGCGCGAGGACCTCCTCCTCCGCGTCGCCGCGCAGCTCGAGCAGGCCCAGCCGTGGGCCGATCGTCACCCTCCCGTCTCGGCGTCCTGAATCGCCCGGCGCCCGGCGGGTCCGCCACCGACGGTGGCATGATCCTTGGGGACACCGGCATTGACGCCGTAGCCCCGCCGCCGGACAATCGGGTCATGGAACGACACCCCGTCACGATCGTCTGCCTGCCCGGCCTCCAACCGCTCGACATCGTCGGCCCGCACGAG
The DNA here is from genome assembly GCA_963720675.1 of uncultured Acidimicrobiia bacterium. Lineage (GTDB taxonomy): Bacteria > Actinomycetota > Acidimicrobiia > IMCC26256 > PALSA-555 > JALHSW01. The sequence continues at coordinate 2,378,086 of CAVRGH010000010.1, forward strand.
GTTTTCGCGGGCGTCGGCACGCTCTTCCGGAGCCGTGGGATCGAGGACGTCGGCTACGACGTACGCCTCGCCGCGGCGACCCCCGGTCCGTTCGCCACGCAGTCGGGACTCTCGATCGTCGCCACCGACCCCCTGCCCGCCGAGCCGAAGGGCACGATCATCATCCCGGGCGGCAACGGCGCGCGCCTGGCGGCCCGGGACCAGGGACTGCTCGCCTGGGTCCGCCACGCCGCGCAGCGAGCCGACCGGGTCGCCTCGGTCTGCACGGGCGCGTTCGTGCTGGCCGCGGCCGGCGTGCTCGACGGTCGCCGCGCGACCACCCACTGGGCGCGAACGCAGCATCTCGCCGAGATGTACCCACTCGTCGAGGTCGAGCCCGACCAGCTCTTCGTGCACGACGGGAAGTTCTGGTCGTCGGCCGGCGTGACTGCGGGGATCGATCTCGCGCTCGCTCTCGTCGAAGCGGACCACGGCCCCGAGGTCGCGCAGACCGTCGCGCGCTGGCTCGTCATGTTCGTGCGCCGCCCGGGCGGACAGAGCCAGTTCGCCGGCCCGGTCTGGTCGGACCCGGCGCCCCCCGGACCGGTGCGCAGCGCCCAAGAGCTGGTCATGGCCGAGCCCGCCGCGGATCACCGGGTGCCGGTCCTCGCCGACCGCGTGGGCATGAGCCCGCGGCACTTCAGCCGCGAGTTCACGCGCCTGGTCGGTGCGTCGCCCGGCCGCTACGTCGAACAGGTGCGGGTCGAGGCCGCGCGCCGCCTGCTCGAGTCCGACGACGCCTCGGTGACCGCGGTCGCGAAGCGCTGCGGGTTCGGGACTGCCGAGACGATGCGGCAGGCGTTCGTCCGTCGGGTCGGAGCATCGCCCGACGAGTACCGCCGCCGCTTCGCGCTCGCGCCCGCCTCCTGAGCCGTCGCTCCGTCATTCCCCGTTCGAGAGGAACTGCCATGCAGGTCGCCATCGTGCTCTTCCCCCGCCTCACCGCCCTCGACGCCATCGGGCCCTACGAGGTGCTCCAGCGCGTCCCCGAGCTCGACCTCGTGTTCGTCGGCGAGGAGCACGGCACGGTGCGGACCGAGAACGGGTTCCTCGGGCTGAGCGTCGACGCCTCGTTCGCCGAGGTCCCACGCCCCGACATCGTCGTGGTCCCGGGCGGCAACGGGAGCCGCGCGCTCATGAGCGGCGGAGCGACCGTGGACTGGCTGCGGACGGTGCACCCGACCACTCGGTACACGACGTCGGTGTGCACCGGCTCTCTCGTCCTCGGCGCCGCGGGGCTGCTCGACGGGCTGACCGCCACGACGCACTGGGCCTGTCTCGAGGAGCTGCGTCCGCTCGGTGCCATCCCGACCTCCGAGCGGATCGTCGAGCACCTCGACCAGCGGATCATCACCGCAGCCGGCGTGTCGGCGGGGATCGACATGGCGCTCCGGCTCGTCCAGCTGCTCGTCGACGACGTCGGCGCGCAGGCCGCCCAGGTGATGATCGAGTACGACCCCGCACCACCGTTCGACGCCGGCCACCCCACCCGCATCGACGACGCGGTGATGACTCGGGTCGTCGAGTGGGCCGGCAAGCGCGACTGAGCGACCGGCCTCGCCGACACTCGGGGCAAGATGGAGCCGTGGACCGGGACGGCGTGCTGCGATGGGTCGACGGCTACGAGCGGGCGTGGCGCGCACAGGACGGTGACGCGATCCCCGTGCTCTTCACTGAGGACGCCCGCTACCGGCGGTCCCCCTACGAGGACTCGATCGTCGGCCACGCCGCGATCACGGCGTTCTGGCTCGGCGAGGACGAGGACGGCGAGGTGTGGGCGATGGACGCCTCGGTGGTCGCGGCCCACGGCGCCGACGCCGTCGTGCGCGCCGAGGTGCGGTACGGCGACCCACTGCGCCAGGAGTACCGCGACCTGTGGGTGCTCCACTTCGCCGAGGACGGCCGGGTCGACGACTTCGAGGAGTGGCCCTACTGGCCGGACCGACCGTTCATCGCCCCCGGCGACTGAGCGCGCCGGTGAAGCTGCCCGTCCGCGTCAGGCGGCGTCGCGCTGCGCCCACCGGGCGACCGTCGGGATGACGATCTCCGGTCGCGCGACGCCGGAGCACAGCAGCTGGTGGTACCGGCACTCTTCCGCCGAGCGCAGCGCGACCTCCGGGTGCCCGGCGCGGTAGGACGTGACGTCGAGGCCGGCTGACAGCTCCTCGAGCGCCGGGAGGAGGTCGGCGGTGCCCGAGCCCTCGTCGAACTGCGCCTTGTCGCGCCACACCACCTCCGACGGGAGCAGATCGTCGACCGCCATGCGGAGCACGGTCTTCTCGATTCCGCCGACCGTGGGGAGCCGAAGCGCGGGCGGGAGCGCGAGCGCGGTGGCAATCACGTCGGTGTCGAGGAACGGGACGCGGGCCTCGAGGGAATGCGCCATCGTCATGCGATCAACCCGCTGGAGGTTCACGTGGTGCAGCTCGCCGAGGGAGCGGCGCGCTTCGGCCTGCAGCAGCTCGGGGTCGGTGATGCTCTTGTGGTAGTCGTACCCCGCGAAGAGCTCGTCGGCGCCCTCACCGGTGAGCACGACCTTGACGTGCTCGGCGGCGAGGCGCGAGACGAACCAGGTCGGCACCGCTGAACGCACGAGATCTTGGTCGAACGACTCGAGGGCGACGACGACCTCGGGTACCGCGGCCGCCACGCTCTCCGGGGTGAGCAGGAGCTCGTGGTGGACGGTGTCGAGGTGCTCGGCGACGAGGCGCGCCGCGCGCAAGTCGGGGCTCCCGGGGAGCCCGACCGTGAACGTGTGCAGCTCGTCGACGTGCGGCCGCATGAGCGCACAGATCGCGCTCGAGTCCAGACCACCCGAGAGGAATGCACCAACCGGGACGTCGGCCATCAGGTGGGACACGACCGCGGACTCCAACGCGTCGTGGACCGCAGTCGCCGCGTCCGCGAGCGTCATCGCGGCGTCGGTCACGAAGTGCGGGTCGGGCACTGTCCAATATCGCCGCACACCGGAGACCGACGAGTGCACCGACCCCGGTGCCAATGCACGGACATCTCGAGTCCCCGCCGGGAACGCGTTGAGCTCCGAGGCGAACACGATGCCCTCGTCGAGCCGTCCGAGGTAGAGCGGCTTGATGCCCAGTGGATCGCGCACCAGGAAGAGCTCGTCACCCTCTGCGAGCGCAAAGGCGAACATGCCGTGCAGCCGCTCGACCGCCCCGACGTCGCCGTCGAGGAGATGCAGGATCACCTCGCTGTCGCTGCCCGACGTGAACGGCGCGTCGCCGAGCTCGACGCGCAGCGCGGGCGCGTTGTAGATCTCGCCGTTCGCGACGAGCCCTCGCGCCGACGCGTCCCCGCGGCGCGCTGGACGAACGGCTGCGCACCGCCATCGACGTCGACGATGCTCAGACGTTGATGACCGAGTGCACGCCCGTGGCCGAGCGCTGCGGTGCCGCGGCCGTCAGGACCGCGGTGCACCAGCGTCGCGAGCATCGTTGCCACGTCGACGTCGGACACTCCCCAGAACCCGGCGATTCCGCACATGGCTCGACACTAGGGGGTCGTTGCCGCGCGCCCGTCCCGCGTCGACCTCCAGCGCTCTCGACGCGCCGTCCGCGCAACGGATCGCGTCCGCCACGCAAGATCACCGACAGATACTCGACGCACGACGTTCTCCGACCGGGAACGCTGCCGGTACCGACCGCTCCATACGTTGCATCGACCGCCGACGGGCCGGCGCCGCAGGAGAGGTCGGACACATGTACGAGCTGCACGACTCGAGCACCGTCGACCAACACTCGACCGAGTCGCGCACCGAGCCGGATGACGATGGTCGCATCGCGCCTCGTACACCTGCCCCCGACGTCGTGGTGTGGCAGGCCGACGGGCGACCGCTGCCAGGCCGAGGTTACGGCGACCCGATCGCCGCGCCGGCTCCGTCGCCTTGGCGCCCGGGTGAGGACCGTGGACTACCGGAGTCGCGCCGTTGACCGACGCCGAACGGGCTGCGCCGGTCCACGTGCTCTCCGGGGGCGCCACCTCGGCATTTGCCGACGATCCGGCGACGAACCGCGCGCTCGACGAGCTGCAGCAGCTCGCCCAGCGAGCGTGGGCCGACCAAGCGACGCTCGTGGGCATCTGTCTCGGCGCTCAGCTGCTCGCGCGGGTGATCGCACCGACGTTGGACCGCTGCAGTCCAGCGCGGGGCATGGAAGCGGGATGGCAACGGGTCGCCGGCCCGCAGGGCGCAGTGCACGTCGCCGAGCTTCACTACGAGGAGATCGATCCGCGGTTTGCCTCACTCGGCGGCGTGACGATCACCCACAACAACGAGCACAGTCCCGTCCAGGCCTTCCGGTGGGGACCCGCAACCATCGGCATGCAGTTCCACCCCGAATGGTCGCCGCTCGACCTGCGGTCGGTGCTCGGTCGCCATCGTCATCTGCTCGCGAGCAGGCACCGCGATCCCGACGCGGCACTCGCGTCCATCCCCGACGGCGTCTCCCGCGGCCGGCACGACACCTTCGACGAGCTGGTCGCCCGACCGGTGGCCAGACGGCTCCGGGCCGTCCGTGCCCGTCGCGCCGTTCCGGCAGCCTGACCACATCACGGACCGCGGGCGACCCAGAGCGCGACGGAGGAGCCCGGCGCGCAAGAATGCAGCGCGTGGATCGAGACGGCGTCCTGGAGTGGGTCAACCGATACGAGCAGGTATGGCGGGACGAGGACGGGGCCGGGATCCCGACGCTGTTCTCGGCGGACGCCCGGTACCGGCGCTCCCCGTACGAGGCGTCGATCGTCGGTGATGCCGCGATCACCGAGTTCTGGGGGGCCGACGACGGCGAGGCCTTCACGATGGAGGCATCCGTCGTCGCGGTCGACGGCGTCGACGCCGTCGTGCGCGCCGACGTCCGCTATGGCGAAGATCGGACCCTGTGGGTGCTCCACTTCGCTGACGACGGCCGCGTCGACGACTTCGAGGAGTGGCCGCTGGCCCGACAAGCCGTTCATCGCCGGCGACTGACCGGGGACGAGGGCGCTCGGAGGTGCGCCCCTGGAGGTTTCCAACCTTCGCTACTTCGACCTGGCGAACGTCCCCTCGAGGTGCCACACGCCGGCGAAGCCATCGAAGGGCCCGCCGATGATCTGGCTCGACCAGTCGACGGTGTACGCGCCGGTCTTGGAGTCGTAGGTACCGCTCAGCACCTTGGTGCTCCCCGGTAGCGAACCGTCGGGCTTCGGCGCACCCTGGTTGAACTGCTGGCCTCCATAGGCGACGCTGACCGCCTCGACGTTGCCGCGCAGCTTCTTTCCCTTCGCCGTGATCGCGGGTGCCTTGTCGGTGGCGCCGGACTCAGGGTCGGTCTTGTTGGTGGAAACCGCGAAGTCCACACCGAAGAACTTGGTCGGGGAGGTGATCGCGTCCGCCAGGCCGTTGCCGGTCGCGTCGAACGCCGGGTCGGGGTCGGGTTGGAACTTCCCGGTGCGCAGCCCACCGTCGGCTCCAGGAAGCAGCGGCGTGTACGTCGTGTCGACGCACGGGGAATCGCCATTGGCGAGGAACGGTCCGGCCTCGAGCGTCCCGCCTGATTGGAGCATCCGGAAGTAGGAACCTGCGGCCGGCGCGCCGGCGGCGCAGTCGGCGCCTTCGATCTTGAAGGTTCCGACGAGCTTGGTTGCCTTCTTCTTGGTAGGTGTGTCGGCCACCGCGACGGCGGTGGTGCCGATCACGGCGACGACCGCCAGGGCGGCCGTCAAGACTCGCAGTCCGCGTCGCATCTCATGTCTCCTTGGTCGAGAGGTCGGTTGGTCGATCGCCGCGGCGCGGCGCGCCAGCCGCGATGCCGGCGCCGGTCGCGATGAGCCCGGGGATCACGAAGAACCACGGGAACATCCAGAACGGTGGGAGCGCATCGACGGCATCGAAGTTGTCGGTGTTGTCGCTCATGACGCCGACCATGGGCGCGAACTCCCGGAAGATCTCGGGCCAGGACTTGCTCCAGCGCGCCACGGCGGGGAAGCGCTCGACCGCCGAGGCGGTGTCCGCCACCCCGACCGCCGGCATGACCGCCGTCCGCACGTTGCCCTCGCCGGCCGCCAGCGTGACGAAGTAGCCCTGGATCGTGCGCAGCTTCTCGTCGCTCATGAGTGACCGGAAGTCGTCGATCATGTCGGCGCCCTTCGGAGCGCGGGTGAACATCTGGAAGATGGCGGGGGCGGCGGCGACGCCGAGCCCCAGCACCACAATCGCGATCACCACCGAGCGGCTCGCCCGCTCGCGGTGGGCGGCGACGAGGCCCCATGCGGCGAGCCCGGCCAGGAGGAGGCCGGGGATCACGAAGAACCAGGGCAACAGCGGGAACGGCGGGAGCGCTGCCACCGCGTTGTAGTTGTCGATGTTGCGTCGCATCTTGCCGAGCATGTCGCTCATGTCGGCGTCGAGCTCCGGCCACTGGCGATCGAAGGTGGCAAAGGAAACGAACCGCGTGTCGATCGCAGCGTCGTCGGCGGCGAGCGCTGACCGCAGCTCGGGGCGGACCTGATCGTCGAGCTCGGCCCGCGCGGCCCGCATCTCGGCCATGTAGGCCTCGAACTGGCTGATCTTGGCCGGCGACATGTACGGCTCGAAGGCGTCGATCATGTCGCCGCCCTTGGGTGCCCGATCGAACATCTGGAAGCCGACGGGAGCCACGGCGATCCCGAGACCGACGATCAGGACCAAGACGAGTGGGCCTCGCCGCGGGGGCCGCTCCGCGAACGTCGTCATCACCAACGGCTCTCGGGACGACCTCGCCTGACCATGGGCAGATCTTCGATGAATCGGTCCACCGGCGATAGGGCCTTCTGTCACCAGATCGGAGGTGCACGGATCCGTGAGGTCGCCGGTAGGGGTGGCGTCGGCAGCGGTTGTGCCAGCGATCTCGCGATGTTCATGACTCGCAGCACGATCCTCGTCGATGGCGGCGACATCGCGCTCTGACCCAGGTCATGAGCGCGCTCGGCGGACAGAGGAGATCTGGATGGACGAACGAGTGCAGCAGCGCGCTCGGAGGGATTCGAACCCCCAACCTTCTGATCCGTAGTCCCGCTCGTTCGTGATCGACAGTCCGAGGAAGTCCTCCTTGGTGCTTCCCAGCGCGACAGATCAGTTCTCATGACCGCCTCGGTATCAGCCAGTGATGACTGGTCCACCTGGGTTCGTTTGACCCTCGTTTGACCCGAACGCACCAGCCTTCGTAGTCGCAAGAACGGATGACCGGGTTCTCAGGGGAGCAACTTGGCTGGGTGCACTTCCAAGGCGCTCGCGAGCCGATAGAGGGTTTCGAGAGCTACGCCCTGGAGCCCGCGCTCGAAGCGCGAACAAGGGTGGTCCAGCCTTCCGGATGGACTGGGGAGGCGGGCCCCTGCTCAGCGACACGCGTCGCGGCGGTGAGAGCTCCAGACCGCCACCACGCCGACGGTGAAGATGGCGATCATGGCAATCGTCGCCTCGACGGCATCCGAGGCGGTCCATGCGACCACGGCGACGGCGATGGCTGCTGCTGCGCTACCGACGATCGCTCTCGTCCAAGGGCGCGGCCGCGTTCCGTTCGGACGGCTCGATCCCATGAGTCCTCCTCGCTCGCAAGTGTGGTGTGTCGGAAGGATCCTTCCCGTCTGTGTTGCGATCCGGTGACGATGCCTGTACGAGCCGTTGACGATCGCCGCGGATCCCGACGCCCACATCTCCCGGGCGGCCGCGCATGGTCCTGACTCGGCGCGCGTCAGGCTCGTCGATGCCGTTGCGGCCGAAGGTGGTTGATGCTCGCCGGTACCAGACCGCGGTCAGGGCGAGTCCGGCGAGGAATGGCAGACCGTGGATGTCGCGTACGGTCGTGTCGAGGATTGCGAGTGCGATCGCCAGCAGCGCCTCCACCCGGACGCCTGGCGGTACGTCTACGTCTTGTCGGAGAGCACAGGCGGCGAGGCCTCCGAGAATCGCTGCGAACGCGAACTGATGTTCCGCCCTGGCGGGGTTGGAAGACCTCGCCGATGCCATGGCCGACCAGCGCGCCGACGGCGTAGAGCGTGATCCACAGCGGGCGAGGAAAGACGCGTTCACCAAGGACGCCGACGGCTGCACACAGGGCGAGGGTTGTGAGGACCACGAGGACGGACCGATCGCTTTGGACGAGCACGGGGCTGAGCAGTCGCCAAACCTGACCGGATCGCAGCGCCTCAGGGTCACGCCACAGCGCATGGGTGACGGCAGGGCTGAAGAGCCGAGTAGCCGTCGTCGCAGCTGTTGCGAACAACGCGATCGCCGTGAGGGTTGGAAACCCTGATCGCGAGGCAACGCATGGGCGAGATGCCATCTCCGACGACCGTCCTTGTCAGCGACTCCGTTCAAGAAATTGCTCGAGCGTCGCCTGCTGCAAACCGCGAAGGCGGCGACGGCGTCGGCCTGAGCGCCGGGACCAACGTCCGCCCTCGAGCGCCCGACTCGGATCGTGCAGCGGGCGGAGGGGCAGCGGAGGAACAGGCGGGTGACTACGTCGCCAGAAATCCTGAAGGTGCAGCGCGCTCGGAGGGATTCGAACCCCCAACCTTCTGATCCGTAGTCAGATGCTCTATCCATTGAGCTACGAGCGCTGGGACCTCCGAGTGTACGCGCCTTCCCCTTCGGCCTCCCGTCCGGGCTGACCCGCCGGGCCACGCTCGGCGTACCGGCGTGCCGCGGCGTACCCTGCGCGCCATGTGCGACACCATCGTCGTCGTCGGGCCCGAACGTGTGCTGTTCGCCAAGAACTCGGGTCGGGATCCGAACGAAGCGCAGCTCCTCGACTGGCAGCCCCGTCGGCAGCACGAGAAGGGTGCGCGGCTCCATTGCACCTGGATCGACATCGACCAGGTCGACCGGACGCACGCGGTGCTCCTGAGCCGCCCGTTCTGGATGTGGGGTGCCGAGATGGGCACGAACGAGCACGGCGTGACGATCGGGAACGAAGCGGTCTTCACCCGCGAGCCGTACGCGGACACCGGCCTGACCGGGATGGACCTCCTGCGACTCGCGCTCGAACGCTCCACCACCCCCAGCGAGGCGGTCGACACGATCGTGACGCTGCTCGAGCGCCACGGACAGGGCGGCGGCTGCGGACTCGAGAAGCCGGGCACGAAGTACCACAACAGCTTCATCGTGGCCGGCACCGGCGAGGCGTTCGTGGTCGAGACCGCAGGCGACAAGTGGGCCGTCGAGCCCGTCATGGCGGGCGCACGATCGATCAGCAACGGGCTCACGATCCCGGGGTTCGCGGCGAACGCCGACCGACTCCACACGCACTTCTCGCGATGTCGGAGCCGACGGGCCATCACCGAGCGCGGGGCCCGGGGGAGCACCGGCGTCGGCGACCTGATGAGCGTGCTGCGCGATCACGGCACCGGGGGTCCCGTGCCCCGCTACTCGCCCCTGACCGGAGCGCTCGCCGCGCCCTGCATGCACGCCGGGGGCACCGTGGCCGCTTCCCAGACCGCGGCCTCCTGGGTCTCGGCCCTGCACCCCACGAACCAGGAGCACTGGGTCACCGCGACGGCGGCTCCGTGCACGGGCATCTTCAAGCCCGTGCGGGTCGGCGAAGGCCTCGACCTCGGCCCGGCCCCGTCCGACCGCTTCGACGAGCGCAGCCTCTGGTGGCGCCACGAGCTGTTGCACCGTCGGGTGCTGACTGATCCGGAGCGCCTCGCCCCGCGCTTCACCGCGGAACGTGACTCGGTGGAGGCGGCCTGGCGATCCGACCCGCCGGAGCCCGCCGTCGCGTTCGCCGCGGCTGACCGGCTCCTCGACACCTGGACCGAGGCCGTACGCGACGGGGTCGGGCGCGACACACGCCCGCTCTGGGCCCGGCGCTACTGGCAGGCGCGGAACCGGCACGCGGGGATCCCACTCGCCCGGACGGGCACCGCCGCGGCTGCCTCGTGAAGCCCGCGCAGCCGTACCCGTCGCGGGCCACGACCGCGGAAGCGTTCGCGACCCACGTGAACCGCGGCAAGGTCGCGGCCTACCGGGCGCTCGAGCTCGATCTGGTGATGGGCGAGCGCGAGGGTGCGCGCTTTCGGACGCGTTCGACGACCGCTGGCTGTTCAACTGCCACTGCAACGGCGGCGTCTTCAACCTCGGCCACCGACACCCCCAGGTCGTGGCCGCGGTCCGCGACGGGCTCGACGCGCTCGACATCGGCAACCACCACCTCGTGTCCGGCTGGCGCGCGACCCTCGCGACCCGTCTCGCGGCCACGACGGGCGGGCTCCTCCCCGGGGTCGTGTTCGGTGTCGGCGGCGGCGAGGCGAACGACCTCGCGATCAAGGTCGCGCGCGCCCACACCCGGCGCACCGGCATCGTCTCGGCCGTCGGCGGATACCACGGGCACACCGGCCTCGCGCTGGCGACCGGCGACCCGGAGTACCGGGACGAGTTCGGTCCGAACCTCCCGGGCTTCGCGCAGGTGCCGTTCAACGACCTCGCCGCGCTCGACCGGGCAGTCGACGACACCACCGCCGCGGTGATCCTCGAACCGATCCCGGCGACCCTCGGCATGCCGCTCCCCGAGGCGGGCTATCTGCCCGCGGTCGAGCGGCTCTGCCACGAGCGCGGCGCGCTCCTCGTGCTCGACGAGGTGCAGACCGGACTCGGACGCACCGGGACCCTCTGGTACTTCCAGCAGGAGGATCTCCGTCCCGACCTGATCACCACCGGCAAGGGCCTGAGCGGCGGCATCTACCCGATCACCGCGACGCTGATGACCGCCGAGGTCCACGCCTTCTTCGACGAGCACCCGTTCGTCCACGTCTCGACCTTCGGCGGCGCCGAGCTCGGTTGCGTCGCCGCGCTCGCCGGGCTCGACGTGATCGAGGCTCCCGGGTTCCTCGAACGGGTCCGGGCGCTCGGCGAGCGGTTCGCGGACGGCTTCGCGAGCCTGCCCTTCACCCTGCGGCGGCGCGGCCTGCTCATGGGTCTCAAGTTCCCGGGGGACGGTGAGGGGATGCTCGCCGCCCGTTCCGTGATCGAGGGCGGGGTCTTCGCGATCTTCGCCAACAACGACACGTCGGTCCTGCAGTTCCTCCCGCCGCTCGTGCTCACCGATCACGAGGCCGACGAGATCATCACGATCGTCGGGAGCGCGTTGGCGTGATCGACGCCGCCCACCTCGAGCAGCTGGAGCAGGACGTCATTGCCGCCCTCGACCGTGCCGATGCCTCATCGCTGCGCGTGCTCGGGTACGGCGAGATCTCGATGGTGCTGGGCTGGCCGGCCGATGCCCCGCGCCTGGCATGCAAGCGGCTGCCACCGTTCCCGTCGGCGAATGCGGCCGACCGCTACTGCACCGTCCTGGCGCGCTACCTCGACGAGCTCACGCAGCGGGGCGTGAGCGTGGTCGAGACCGAGGTCGCCCGTGTCCCGCGCTCGAGCGGCGAGGTCGTGCTGTACTGCGTCCAACCCGTCCTGCCCGAGGACATGCTCGGTCCCGAGATCGTGGCCCGTGGCGGCGACGCGGCCAGGAACCTCCTCGGCGTCATCGTCGAGACGGTGCTCACGGTCGTCGACTCGCGTGTGGGCCTCGATGCCCAGCTCTCGAACTGGGGCGTGCATGAAGGCCGACTCAGCTACTTCGACGTGACCACGCCGCTGCTCGCAGCACCGGACGGTTCGTCCGAGCTCGACACCGAGGTCTTCCTCCAGTCACTTCCGTGGGCGTTGCGCGCGCCAGTGCGCCGGCTCGTCCTTCCCGGCATCCTCGGTCGCTACCACTCGCCACGAACCGTGGTGCTCGACCTCGCCGCCAACCTCGTGAAGGAACGGTGCGACCGCTGGATCCCGACGGTGCTCGACGCCGCGGGCGGGCAGATCGTGCCTCCCCTCACCGAGGACGAGGTCCGGCGCGACTACCGGAGTGATGCACGAACCTGGAACCTGCTCCAAGCGATGCGTCGCGTGGACCGGTCCTGGCAACGCCGCGTCCGTCGCCGCACGTACCCCTTCCTGCTCCCCGAACGAATCGAGCGTTAGCGGCCCGCCGGCCAAACCTGCGCAGGGGTCGGCAGCGTGGATCGCACGCGCGCCGGCCGCTCAGCCAACCGACGCCGAGACCGCCGGAGGACGGCGGGTGAGCACGTCGTCGAGGATGGGAGTGCACAGCGCCTTGCGCGGCCCTCGGAGCGTGCACTCCGCGTACGTCACCGGGACGCCGGGCGACGATTCCGTCGCGACCTGGGGATAGATCACCTCTCCCCGCGTGCCGACCGGATCAGTGAAGATCGCGACGTCGTCGGTCTCGTGCTCGACGATCCGTCCCTCGGGCAACGCGGGACAGGCCGGTCCCTCGGATCCGAAGAAGTGCGCGGCGTCACTGTCGGGGAAGTACGGGCAGACGAGCTGCGCGCCGGGGCCGTGCGCGGTGGAGTCCGAGACGACCAGCACCGACTCGCCGACCTTCACCCCGGGCTTCGGCACCTTGCCCCGCGGGTACGCCTGGAGCTGCTCGCTGCCGTCGGCCGCGACGAGCCCGGCGCAGGCCCAGCCCCTCGGCGCGAGCATCGTGATCCGACCGTTCGAGTAGAACGCGAGGCGCCGCGCGACCGGGGGTGTGAGCCCGACCGGGAGCCGCTTCGGCGGAGTCGGGAGCGCGTCGGGTGCGGCACCGAACTCCGTCGCGCACGAGACGACGGGGACCACCGGGCGCTTCGCCGCGAGGTTGGCACCCGCCGGCACCGCAGCGAAGGCTGCCGCGACCAGCATCGCGGTGACGACCGACCAGCCGAGGACCGTGCGGCGGCTTGCCATCGGACTATTCGAGCACGTCCCGGGCCGCGCGTGCGTAGGGTCGCCCCGTGGATCGGACGCGCCTCGGTGTCGTGTACGGGCTCGGGGCATACATCCTCTGGGGCTTCCTGACGATCTACTGGAAGGAGCTCTCCGGGCTGAACGCCTTCGGGCTCATCGGACAGCGGATCATCTGGTCGGTCGTCCTCCTCGGGATCGTCCTCGCCGTCACGCGGCGCACCGCTGAGCTGCGGACCGTCCGGCACCGCCCACGCCTGATCGTGAGCGCGGGCGTCGCCGCCCTCCTCCTGACCGCGAACTGGACCACGTACGTGTGGTGCGTCACCCACGCCAACGTCGTCGAGACGGCACTCGGCTACTTCATGGCCCCGCTCGGCATCGTGGCCATCGGCGTCGTCGTGCTCCACGAGCACCTTCGGCGCACCCAGGTCGTTGCGCTCGCGCTGGTCGGCGTCGCCGTCGTCGTGCTCACCGTCGGCTACGGGCGGGTGCCGTGGTTCGCCCTGCTGCTCGCGGTCACGTGGTCCGGGTACGGGCTCCTCAAGAAGCGCGTGCCCCTCGGCCCGCTCTCGAGCCTCACGCTCGAGGCCTTGCTCCTGCTGCCCCTTGCGCTGATGGTCGTCGGCGCGACCGAGGCCGCCGGTGACGGCGTGTTCGCGAACGCGTCGACGCTGCAGGTCGTCCTCATCCCGCTCGCCGGCGCGGTGACCGCGATCCCCCTTCTTCTCTTCGCGGCGGCCGCGCATCGCGTCCCGCTCACCACGCTCGGTCCGCTCCAGTACGCGGTGCCGGTCATCAACTTCGTGCTCGGTGTCGCGATCTACGACGAGGCCATGCCGGGCTGGCGGCTCGCGGGGTTCGCGCTGGTGTGGGTCGCCCTCGCGGTCTTCACCATCGACGGCCTCCGCGCCGCCCGCGCGGGGAAGCCGCTCCCCAGCCCCGAGCTGGAACCGGTGCCACTGGACGGTTGAGCCGGGACCGCCACTAGCGTGGCGTCCCCACGCCTTCGTTCATCCCAGGAGCACCCGACCATGAGCATCGCCGCCGGCGACGACGCCCCCGACTTCACCCTCAAGGACCAGGAGGGCAACGACGTCACCTTGTCCTCCTTCCAGGGGAGCCAGAACGTCGTCCTCGTCTTCTACCCCTTCACGTTCACCGGCGTCTGCCAGGGCGAGCTCTGCGAGATCCGCGACGACCCGTCCGCGTTCGCGGGCGCCGACGCCCAGGTCCTCGCCGTGTCCTGCGACACGCGCCACGCCCAGAAGCAGTGGGCCGAGCAGCAGGGCTTCTCGTTCCCGGTGCTCAGCGACTTCTGGCCGCACGGAGCGGTCGCGAAGGCGTACGGCGTCTTCAACGAGGATCTCGGGTGCGCGAACCGCGCGACCTTCGTGATCGACAAGTCGGGCAAGGTTGTCGACACGTTCTCGTCGGCCAACCTCGGCACGCCGCGCGAGCGCGCGGAGTACGACGCCGCCCTGGCGAAGCTCTAGGAGACGACGACCTCGACGGCGGTCCCCGCGATCGCGGGGAGATCGACCGACGCGTTGTCCTCGGCATAGCGCCGGCCCTGCACGTTCAGCAGGCGCACCGGCTCGTCGCCGAGCGGGAACGGACCCCAGTGCCAGGTGCCCTGGTCGAGCACCAGCACGTCTTGGGGATGCAGCACGAACGCGCGGATCGTCGAGCTGTCCCCGGCACCGGTGAAATCGATCGCGGCCGGAGCCACGGCGACGACCGCGTCGCAGTTGAGCGGCATCAGGGCCTGCGTGTGCGAGTCGTGGCGGTACATCGTCGCGCACACGAGTCCGTGCTCGGTATGCGCGACCTCGTCGGTCGCGTGCGCGATCACGTTGAGGTGCGGGTCTGACCACTCGTAGCGCAACGTGTGCGCTCCGTCGGCGGGATCGCTGTCGTCGACCGGCAGCCAACCGAACGGCGCCCACGCGTCGGCAGTGAGCGGCTCGGCGACCAGCACGAGCATCGCGGCGTCAGGCATCGCGGCGTCAGGCATCGCCGGACAGGATGGCAGATCGGGCGTAGGTTGAGACCGCCTCGGAGAGCGAAGGGGAGCACCCAGCATGGACGTGCGGTCGATCGAAGACGTCGAGCCCACCATCGAGCACAACGGGACCGTGCCGGTGTGGTGGCTCGTCAAGCCGCGCGAGATGCAGGAGATCACCCAGGGCGGGCACCTCGAGCTCGTCAGCGAGTTCGAGGTCGCGGGCGGTGGGCTCGTCGACCCCCACTCCCACCCGACGCACGAGTTCTATTACGTCACCGCGGGGCGCGGGATCATGATGATCGACGGTGAGGAGCGTGAGATCCGCCAGGGCGACCTCGTGCACATCCCGCCGAACCTCGTCCACAGCCTGCGCCCGGTGTCCGACCACGCCCCGATCCACGCCCTCGCGTTCGCGGTCGCCGTGAAGGACGCGCCCCCGATCGACTACACGTCGCACTGAGCGGCGCAGAACCCGCGTGGCCCGCGTCCTCGTCACCCGCCGGCTGCCCGACGGCGGCACCGACCCGCTCACCACGGCGGGTCACGAAGTCGTTGCCCGCGACGACGACACGCCGTACTCGCCCGACGAGCTGCGCGACGCGGTGCGCGCCGTCGACGCGGTGGTCTGCCTGCTGACCGATCGGATCGACGCCGACGTCGTCGCCGCAGCAGCCCCCCGGGTCAAAGTCGTCGCCAACGTCGCGGTCGGCTACGACAACGTGGACGTGACCGCCGCGCACGCGGCGGGCATCGCCGTGTGCAACACCCCCGGCGTGCTCGACGAGACCACGGCTGATCTCGCGTTCCTCCTCATCCTCGGCGCGGCACGCCTCGCGTCCGAGGCCGAGGCCGACCTACGCGCTGGGCGCTGGCATGGCTGGGGCATCAACCAGTACCTCGGCCGCGACGTGCACGGCGCCACCCTCGGCCTCGTCGGGTACGGCCGCATCGGCCAGGCCGTCGCCCGTCGCGCGGCCGGCTTCGGCATGGAGGTGTTGCACCACACGCGCACCGACACCGGGCTCCCGGGCTGGCGCGGCGACCTCGACGCGATGCTCGGCGAGTGCGACATCGTGTCGCTGCACGTCCCGCTCTCCGACGCGACCCGTCATCTGATCGACGCGCGCCGGCTCGCGCTGCTCCGCCCGAGCGCGGTGCTCGTGAACACCGCGCGTGGTCCCGTCGTCGACGAGCAAGCGCTGGCGATCGCACTCGAGGAGGGCCGTTGCTTCGCTGCGGGGCTCGACGTGTTCGAGCGCGAACCCGAGGTGCACCCTCGTCTGCTCGCCGCGCCGCGCACGGTGCTGCTCCCGCACGTCGGGTCGGCATCGGTCGCGACCCGGACGCGCATGGCGCGACTCGCGTGTGAGGGTGCGGTCGCCGTGCTCGCGGGCGCGGAGCCCCCGAACCTGGTCCGGCGCTAGGTCGGTCGCGCGGTCCGCGCGCTAGGCGGCGGGCAGCCGGGAGAGCACGTTGGTCGCGACGCCGACGAGCTCGGCATCGGCGGGAGGCGTGTCACCGGTACAGGCCGCGACCACCACGGTGCGCTCACCCTGCTTCACGTAGAGGGTGCGGCCGCAGGTCTTGCTGCTGGAGAAGGCGCTGAAGCCGTCGACTGCGATCGCCGCGTCACCGGCACCGGGCACGCTCTGGTTCTGGGCGGCTTTGGTGAGTCGGTCGAACGCCAGCGTGCTCTCGTAGACATCGACCGCGAGCTCGGCGTCGTCCTGCGACGAGCCCGTCTTCGCGGTGTAGGTGCACGTCCCGTCGTTGTTGCCGGTCTTCGCCGGAGCGTCCAGGAACGCTTCGGCTTCGGCGCCCGTCACCAACGCCGTGCAGTCGCCGCCGGTCGGGAAGACCCCGCACGCCGACCCCGCCGCGGAGAACGCCGCCTTCTGCTTCGCGCTGGCGTCGTTGATGTCGATGCTCTTCGCCGACGCCCCGAACCGCTTGGTCGCGCGGCTCAGCGCCTGCTTGTCGATGTTGACCTCGCCCACCACTGCCTGGAGGTCGGTCTCGGCGGTGATCTCGGCGTCGGCGAGCTTCTGGATCTGGTCCGCGCTCAGGCCGACGTCCTCGAGCATCGCGACGCCCTTCGCGAACGCCTTCGCCTGCCGCGTGAACAGCTTGTGGAGGGGCGGGTCGGTGCCGTCGGCGAGCGTCTGCGTCACCCGCTCGAGCTTGGGTGAGAGCAGGAGGTGGAAGCTGTTCGTGATCTCCCGCTCTGCCTTCGCGGCATCCTTCTTGTCGCCCGCGTTCGCGAACAGCGCGGCGAACGCGACCAGGAACTCGATCTGGAAGTAGTCGGAGAACGCCTCACAAGCTTCCCTGGTCGGAGGGGCCACGGCCTTCTCGGGGCGCGACGCGTCAGCGGGAAGCGCCGCGGCCAGCAGGGAGACCACCGCCAGGACGGCGACCAGCGGACCGCGCCACGAGCGCGTCACGCTTCGTCGATCGGTGAGGGGTCGAGGGAGAGCAGCTCGAGCGTCGTCGCACCGTCGCGGAGCGCCGGCGAACATCCCGTCTTCCTTCTCGGCGCGGGCACGCCCTGCGGCGAGCACCGCATCGAGCGAGTCCCCGGGCACGATCGTGACCCCGTCGACGTCGCCGACGACCCAGTCGCCGAGGCGCACCTCGACGCCGCCTGCGGTCGTCGACCCCCCGGCGCTGCCCGGTCGCTCCTTCGTGGCACCCGGGAGCGCGAGACCGGTCGAGAACACCGGAAAGCCGTGCGCCTCGAGCGCGGCCGCGTCGCGGACACAGCCGTCGATGACGAGTCCGGTCAACCCGCGTGCCTCGGCGCCCGTCGTGAGGACCTCGCCCCAGTAGCCCAGCTCGCGCTCGTTCCCGACATCGACGACGAGCGCGTGACCGGCCGGCGACCGCGCGACCGCCACGTGGATCGCGAGGTTGTCGCCGGGCGTGCACCGCACTGGATAGGCGGGCGCGGCGAGCGTCGCACCCCGCCAGGCCGGCTTGATGCTCGCCTGCATCGGCCGGCCGCCCGACTCGCCGAGGGTCGCCGATCCCAGGTCCAGCAGTGCTCGGGTCGTCGCGGCGGTCATGGGCTCCGGCTTCGGGTTGGCGGAGGGAGAGGGATTTGAACCCTCGAGGAGGCTTACACCCCCTACTCGCTTAGCAGGCGAGCACCTTCGGCCGCTCGGTCATCCCTCCAAGGAGGAGGAAGTCTACGTCGGGCCGTCCTCGACCAGATATGCCAGGCGCTCGAGCGTCGCTTCCATGCCCTTGCGATTGCGCTCCGGGAAGCCCATGAGCTCGATCCCCTTGCGGCCGCGCCCGTTCGACCAGTCGAAGGTCTCTCGCACGCGCGTCCCGCCGTCGACCGGGGTCAGCTCATAACGCCACACGTTGCGGGCGTAGTGCTGCCACACGATCACGCGCCCGTCGTCGAACTCCACCACCGTGTTGGTGATCCGGTACGGCACACCGATGCGCATGTCCATCGAGAACTGCGCGCCCTGGGACAGGCGGGTCGGGTTGCCGCGGGCGGCCTTCACGGTGTCGGAGCCGTCGAAGCGCGAGTGCTGGGTCGGGTCGGCCAGCAGGTCGAAGATCGCCTTGGGGGCGGCGTGGATCACCCGTTCGGCGGAAACGATTCGCTCGGTCTCGGCCATGTCCAGACGGTACCGTGGCCGGGTGGACCCGGGAGAAGCGCTCGAGCGCATCGCCGATCTGCTCCAACGCGTGCGCAACCAGCGCCCCAAGGTGCAGGCGTTTCGCCGTGCCGCCGAGGCGATCCGCGACCTCCCACCCGACGAGCTGCGGGCGCGCGCCGACGCCGGCACGCTCACCGACCTCCCCGGCATCGGCGAAGAGCAGCGCCACGGTCATCACCGAGGCGCTCGAGGGCAAGACGCCCGCGTACCTCGAGAATCTCGCCACCGACCACGAGCCGCCCACCGACCTCGCGGGTCCGGTGCGCGCCGCGCTGCGCGGCGACCTGCATCTGCACTCCGACTGGTCCGACGGCGGGGCGACCATCGAGGCGATGGCCCGCACCGCGGCCGAGCTCGGGCACGAGTACCTCGCGCTCACCGACCACTCGCCGCTCGTGCGCGTCGCACACGGGCTCGACGCGGCCCGACTCGAGCAGCAGCTCGAGACGCTCGCCACGATGAACGCCGAGCTCGCTCCGTTCCGGATCCTCGCCGGCATGGAGGTCGACATCCGCGACGACGGCTCGCTCGACATGGACGCCGACATGCTCGCCCAGCTCGACGTCGTCGTCGCGAGCGTGCACTCGAAGCTCGACATGGAGTCTGCGGCCATGACGAAGCGGCTGGTGACCGCGCTGGCGAACCCGCACGTCGACATCCTGGGGCACTGCACCGGACGCCTGGTCGTGGGGAAGGGTCGGGCCGAGTCGACGTTCGACGCCGAGCTCGTCTTCGCCGCGGCAGCACACCTCGACAAGGCGATCGAGGTGAACTCCCGACCGGAGCGCCTCGACCCGCCCCGGCGGCTCCTCAAGCTCGTCGACGAGTCCGGCGCCAAGATCTCGATCGACTCCGACGCCCACGCGACCTGGCAGCTCCCGTGGCAGACGTACGGCGCGCACCGCGTGGCCGAGGCCGGCATCGCCGTCGACCGGATCGTGAACTCCTGGCCGGTCGACGACCTGCTCGCGTGGACCGCCGCCCACGCCGACGCCGCCTGAACCCCCTCTCCCGAACGAGCAAGTGACGGTCCGGGATCGTCATCGACCGTGAGCGTCACGCGTTCGTCATCACGACGCCTTCCCAGGGTCCGAGCACGAGCTCGCCCGCGACCTGCTCGCCGTCGCGACCACGGCTCGTGCCGATCCGCACGGTTCCCCGCACGCCGGCGAGCGACGCGGGCGCATCGCCGAGGTTGAGCGCGACGACGAGCCGACGCGCCGCGCCGCCAGGCCCACACCGACCCCTCGGTGGGGAGCTCCTCGTACCCACCATCACGCAGGTCCGCCAGCTCGCGTCGGAGCGCGATCAGGTCGCGCGTGAGGTGCAGCGCGGAGTCGGGATCCACGCGCTGGTCGGCGACGTTGCAGTCCTCGACGATGCCGAACGGCAGCCACGGCTCGACGCCGGCCTCGGTGAACCCGGCGCCCGGGACCGGGCGCCCACGGCATCGGCGTCCGCGCCGCGTCGCGGTTGTGGATCGGCTGCAACGCGATCGTGACGGGGTCGAGCATCCGCTCGACCGGGACGTCGGTGTCGGGCATCCCGAGCTCGTCGCCGTAGTAGAGGAACACCGCGCCGCGAAGGGTCAGCAGCATCACGAGCAGGGCCCGGGCCTTGTCGCGGTCGCCGGCGGCCCAACGAGTCGGGAAGCGGGAGACGTCGTGGTTGCTGCCGGTCCAGACGGGTGAGCACCCGTCGGGGATCGTCGCCTCGGTGTCTGCCACGAGCGCACGCAGGGTCGCGACGTCGAGCTGCTCGAGCATGAACGGGATGTTGAACGCGAGTCCGAGCTCGTCGCCCACGCCGTAGAACGGCATCAGGTGGGCGACGTCCTCCACGAACGTCTCGCCGACGAGGAGCTTCGGCGGGTCGTACTCGTCCGCGATCGTTCGCCAGCGGCGATGCACGTCGTGCACCTCAGGGCGGTTCGAGTTGTACTGCGGGACCTGACCGCGGAGCTGGTCGAGGATCGGATCCTGCTCGGTCGCGGGCGGGTTGTCGCGCAGCTCCCGATCCTTGACGATCATGTGCGCGACGTCGATGCGGAACCCCGCGACCCCGCGCTCGAACCAGTACCGGAGGATGTCGTCGAACGCGTTCCTGACGTCGTCGTTCCACCAGTTCAGGTCGGCCTGCGAGTCCAGGAAGTTGTGCAGGAACATCTGCGAAGCGACGCCGGGCTCGGGCGTCGGCTCCAGACTCCCAGGCCGGGCCGGTGAACTGGCTCACCCAGTTGTTCGGCGGCCCCCCGTCGGCCGTGGGGTCCGCCCACACGAACCAGTCACGATGCTCCGCATCACGCGCGGTGCACGCGTCGAGGAACCACGGGTGCTGGATGCTCGTGTGGTTCGGCACGAGGTCGAGGAGCACCTTGATCCCGCGTCTCGTCGCCTCGGCAACGAGCTCGTCGAGGTCGGCCGCCGTGCCGAGGTCGGGGTGCACGCCGAGGTAGTCGGCGACGTCGTAGCCCCAGTCCGCGTTCGGCGACGGGAACGTCGGCGAGATCCACAGCACCTCGACGCCCAGCCACTCGAGGTGCTCCAGGCGCGCGGTGATGCCCGGCAGATCCCCGATGCCGTCGCCATTCGAATCGGCGAACGAACGGGGATAGATCTGGTAGCACACCGCGCCGTGCCACCACTGGGTCATGCGCGCAGCGTACAAAGAGCGGAGGGGGTGGGATTCGAACCCACGGAGGCTTGCACCTCAGCGGTTTTCAAGACCGCGCCATTCGGCCGCTCTGGCACCCCTCCCGCAGGAGAGCGTACGCGTCAGCGCGCCGGGACCCGCTCGAACCCGGTGATCGGACGCAGCACATCGGGCACCACGAACGCGCCGTCGTCCTGGTAGTGCTCCCACAGGAACACGAGCGTGCGCCCGACCGCGCACGCCGTGCCGTTCAACGTGTGCACGAGTCGGCTCCCGGCCGCGTCCTTGACGCGTGTGCCGAGCCGTCGGGCGGAGAAGTCCCGGTAGTTCGAGCACGACGTGAGCTCCCGGTACCGGCCCTCCGAGGGCAACCACACCTCGAGGTCGTACTTCCGAGCCGCCGCGGCGCCGAGGTCGCCGGCCGCGATGTTCACCACGCGGTACGGCAGGCCGAGTCCACCGACGATGGACTCCTCGATCGCGAGGATCCGCTCGTGCTCGTCGTCGGACGCCTCGGGGAGCGAGTACGAGAACATCTCGACCTTGTCGAACTGGTGGACGCGGAAGATGCCGGTCGTGTCCTTCCCGTGCGTCCCGGCCTCGCGGCGGAAGCAGGTGGACACGCCGGCGTAGCGCGCGGGCAGATCGTCGGCGGTGAGGCGTTCGCCGCGGTGCAGGGTGGAGAGCGGGACCTCGCTCGTGCCGACCAGGAACAGCTCGCCCCCGTCGATGTCGTACACCTGGTTGCGGTCGGTGGGGAAGAACCCTGCCTCCACCATCGCCTCTTCCCGCACGAGCACCGGTGGCGCGACCGGGACGAACCCTTCGGCGACCAGGTGCCCCATCACCCACTGCACCAACGCGAGCTCGACGAGCACCGCCTCTCGCATGAGTGACGCGAAGCGTGACCCGCTCGACTCGGTCGCGTGGCGCGTCTCCACGAAGCCGAGCGACTCGGCGAACGCGGCGTGGTCGAGCGGCGGTGGCGGTGGCGTGCTGCCGACCGAGCGCAGCACCTCGCCGTCGTCCTCTCCGCCGTCGGGAACCGCGGCGTCAGCCGGGTTCGGCACCTGGAGCGCGAGGTCGCGCACCGTGGCGTCGAGCTCCGCGAGCTCGTGCTCGGCCTGCTGCAGCTCCGCCTTGAGCTCACCTGCCTCGGCCAGCTTGGCAGGACGCTCGTCGGGGGACGCCTTGCCGATCTCCTTCGAGACGGCGTTCTGGCGCGCACGGAGCGACTCGACCTCCGTCTGCTGCGCGCGCTGCGCGGCATCGGCGCCGAGCACCGCATCGATGAGTCCCGCGGGCACGCGCTTGCGCTCGATCGCGACCCGGACGTCGGGGTCCTCGCGGAGTCGACGGAGGTCGATCACGCTCCGGGTGGCCGGATCTGCGCACGCAGGCCCTCGACCCAGTCGGTCGCCTGCTTCCATGCCTCGTTCGCGACGCGCCGGCGTTCGGGGGCCGCCGCGCCCGCAACCGCGTACGACCCGAGGAACTTCACCTCGGCCTGGTTCGCCAGCAGGTGACGCAGGCAGTCGGCGAGGACCTCGTCGCCGATGTGGCCCTCGATGTCGATGAAGAAGCAGTACTGCCCGAGCCCACGCTTGGTCGGGCGGGACTCGAGCTTGGTGAGGTCGATGCCCCGCGCCGCGAACTCCTGGAGGATCGAGAGCAGGGACCCCGGACGGTTCTCGCGCTGGAAGCACACGATCGACGTCTTGTCGTGGCCCGTGGGCGCGGGGACACCGCGGCCGACGACGACGAACCGCGTCTCGTTCCCCGGGTGGTCCTCGATCTCGGACGCGAGGATCTCGAGCCCGAACATCTCCGCGCCGTGCGACGTACCGATCGACGCGCGCGAGGTGTCGTCGGACTCCGCGACCTGCTGCGCGGCGGCGGCGGTCGAGTTGGACGCGACGAGCTCGACGTCGGGCAGCTTCGCCGAGAGCCAGCCGCGCGACTGCCCGAGGGGGTTCGGATGCGAGATGACGGTCCGGACGTCGGTCAGCTGCGTGCCCACCTTGCCGCAGAGGTGCAACGAGATCGGGAGGTCGACCTCGCGCTGGATCAACAAGTCGGTGTCGAACGCGAGCGTGTCGATCGTGACGGTGATCGTGCCCTCGATCGAGTTCTCGATCGGGACCAGTCCGAGGTCCACGTCACCGCGCTCGACCGCGGTGATCACATTCGGGACCGTGCGCAGCGGGACGGGCTCGCCCGCGGCGAGGTCGGGTTGGGTGTGCAGTGCCTCGTCCGCGAACGTGCCGCGGGGCCCGAGGAAGCCGACGCGGGTCACGACGAAGAATCGTAGTGGGGCAACCCTCGCATCCCGCGGCCGATTCGGCGGCGTCGGGGACCCCGGCGCGTAGGGTCGGCGCCGTGCGGCACTGGACCCTCGACCAGGCGAAGGCCGCGCTCCCCGAGGTGAGCGCGATCGCCCGACGCATGCGCTTGCTCGTGCGCGAGTCGCGCGAGCACGCGCGGGGTCACGAAGGCGGACGCGGCGCCCCCGTGGCGAGCAACGGCCACGGACCGGCGGTGCACGTCGACGACCGGGAGCTGCGGGCCCTCATCGCCGACCTCGACGCGCGCGGGATCATCGTCCGCGACCCGGCGCGGGGGCTCATCGATTTCCAGGCGCGCACGGGCGGCGGTGAGCCGTACCACCTCTGCTGGCTCGACGGTGAGGAGACGATCGAGTGGTGGCACTGGCCCGACGCGGGATTCGCCGGTCGGGCACCGCTCGACGAGCCGCCCGAGTGATCGGGACCGGTCGGGACTAGCCCGAAGCAATCGCCGCGCCGACGATGCCGGCCTCGTTCAGCAGCTTGGCCGGCACGATCTCGGCCTGGGTCTTCAGCTTCGGGAGGAACTTGTCGGCCTTCTTGCTGATGCCGCCACCGACGACGATGAGGTCGGGCCAGAGCAGCCGTTCGAGCTCTGCGAGGTACTCGTTCAGCCGCTTCGCCCACTGCTTCCACGAGAGCTTGTCGCGCTCCCGCGCGATCTCCGAGGCGCGCCGCTCCGCGTCCTTGCCCCGGATCTTGAGGTGGCCGAGCTCGGTGTTGGGGACGAGCACGCCGTTGTGGAACACGGCCGACCCGATCCCGGTGCCGAGCGTGAGCATCACGACCGTGTCCGTGCGCCCCTGCGCCGCCCCGAACCTCATCTCGGCGAGGCCGGCTGCGTCCGCGTCGTTCACCACCGTCACCGGCATGCCCGCGACGCGCGAGAAGACCTCGGCCGCGTCCGTGTCGACCCACGACTCGTCGATGTTCGCCGCAGTGTGGACCAGTCCGCCCTTCACGACCGCAGGGAACGCCGCGCCGATCGAGGCGGTCCAGTCGAAGTGCTTCGCGAGCTGCGCGACGACGCCCGCGACGGCTTCCGGCGTCGCCGGTTTGGGGGTGAGGATCCGCTCGCGCGGTGCCAGGAGGGTGCCGGTCTCGAGGTCGACCGGTGCGGCCTTGATCCCGGTTCCGCCGATGTCGATGCCCAAGCGGGTCGTCACGATGCAGTGCTCCTCGTCGCGTCGTTGGCCTTCCCGAGCAGGTCCCCGGCGATGTCGCCCCGGTGGGCCCGGAAGTCCCGCAAGGTGTACCCCGTCACGACCGCGGGCGCACTCCCGGCCCGTGCAGTCGCGGAGCGTCGGAGGCCGAACATCGGTGCGAGCTCCCCGAAGTAGCCGGCCGTCTCGATCACGGTGAGCAGCTCCTCGCCACCATCGGCCAGCTCCTGCACGATCTCGACCTGACCGGAGTCCACCTCGTAGACCAGGTCTCCCGGGTCGCCCTGGCGGAACAGGACCTCACCGGCCGCGAGCTCGACCCGTTCGGGCGGACGGGACTCTGCGAGCGAGGCGTGGGGGGTGAGCTCCACCACGCGGTCGGCGAGGGGGAGCAGCCGCTCGTCGTGCGTCGCGATCACCACGATTCGGCCCGGGAGCTGCGAGCTCACGGAGCAGCCGGATCACGCCGTCGACCTGCACGTAGTCGAGGGACGCGGTCGGTTCGTCGGCGACGATCAACGGCGGGTCGAGCGCGAGCGAACGGGCGATCGCGACTCGCTGCTGCTGGCCGCCCGAGAGCATCCCGGGCTTGTGCCCCATGCGGTCGTCGAGCCCGACCAGCGTGAGCAGCTCCTCGGCGCGGGCCCGCGCGGCGGCGCGCGACACGCCTGCGTTGCGCAAGGAGATCGACACGTTCTCGCCGCGGTGAGGCTCGGGATGAGGTTGAACGCCTGGAACACGACGCCCACCGTGTGCCGCCGGTAGTCGGTGAGCTCGTCCCCGCTGAGGCTGGTGACCTCGATGTCGCCGACGGTGATCGTTCCCGACGTCGGCGTGAGCAGCGACGCGAGCATCGAGAGCAGCGTCGTCTTCCCGCATCCACTCGCGCCCAACAGCAGCACCAGCTCACCGGTGCCGAGCTCGAGGTCGAAGTGGTCGAACGGGCGCACGACGTAGCCACCACTCGAGTACTCCATCGTGAGGTCGCGAATCGAGATGTCGGGCATCACGCACCCCCGAAGGCTGCGGCGGGATCGGTCTTCAGCGCTCGGCGTACTCCGGCGAGACTCGCGAGCACGCCCACGAAGATCGCGATCACGGTCAGCTGTGCGATCGACGTGGCACCGATCTCGGCCGGGAACGGCAGGCCGAGGCTGAGCACGTTCGCGAGCCCGACCGCAACGAGCGCTGAGACGAGCGCGAGCAACACCGACTGGATGAGGAGCCCGCCGACGACGACGCGCGTCGGCGCACCCGTGGCCTTGAACACTGCGAAGTCGCGGACGCGCTCGAGCGCGGTGAGGTAGATGATCGAGCCGATGATCCCCGCGGCGATGATCCAGAGCATGATGCTCGTGAAGTTGATGGTCTCGATCCCGCTCTTGATGGGCCGTTGCATGTCGTCGACGGCTTGCTCGTTGGTCCGGACCGCGAATCCGTCCGGCACGTTCGACACCCGGCCCTTCACCGCGATCGACATCGCGAGCGGCTGACCCGCGAACTGCACCTTCTGGGCGTCCTCGAGGGACAGGTAGACGGTCGGTGTCCCGAAGTTGAACTGGCCGGCGTCGGTCGTGCCGACGACCCGGTACGGCGATCCGCCGATCGAGAGGCGATCTCCGACGGAGGCGTCGACCGAGGCGCCGACGACCACCTCACCGGGACCCTCGAGCGCCCGGCCCTCGCTGACCTGCGGCTCGCCGAGGCCGCCGGGGACGTAACCGATGAGGTTCGCGTCCTTGTCCGCGGCGTCGAGCACGGTCCGGCTGACGACGACGGGATCGGCCCGGTCGGTGCCCGGCAGGTCGTCCGCCGCTCCGGCCGGGACGACCTTGGTGGTGGTGAACGGCCCGTTCGCTCCCGCGGCAACCACCCACTCGTCGGCGCCGAACGAGTCCACCACCCGGCCGCCCTCGTTCTGCATCGCGTGCTTCACGCCGTCGAACATGAGCGCGATCCCGAAGACGAGCGCGGTGACCGCCACCGCGATCAGGAACCGCCGCAGCCGGAACTGGAGGTCACGAATGCTGATCAGCCACATCGGCGCCGCCCCCCAACCGCCCGCTGCGAAGGCCGCAGACTATCCCCGGTGGTTCGACATCGCGCGGCGAGCGCCCGACGCTTGCCGTGGGAGCATCGCGCGCCCCACCATGGGCGGAACACGTGCACCGCCCACCTGGCGCGGTGGCTGGCAGCGAGGGGTCGAGATGCAGCTCGGGATGATCGGACTCGGCCGGATGGGTGCGAACCTCGTCCGCCGACTGATGCGCGACGGGCACGAGTGCGTCGCGTACGACGTCAGCGCCGACGCCGTGAAGGCGCTCGAGGGTGAAGGTGCCGCGGGCGCGACGAAGCTCGAGGACTTCGTCGCCAAGCTCGACAAGCCACGCGCGATCTGGATCATGGTGCCGGCCGCAGTGGTCGACTCGACGCTGGCCGACCTCGTCCCCCTCCTCGACCAGGGCGACATCGTCATCGACGGCGGGAACTCCTACTACCACGACGACATCCGTCGAGCCGGTGAGCTGCAGAAGAGCGGCATCCACTACGTCGACGTCGGCACGAGCGGCGGGGTGTTCGGCCTCGACCGCGGGTTCTGTCTCATGATCGGGGGCGAGGACGATGTCGTCAGCCACCTCGACCCGATCTTCGCGACCATCGCGCCCGGGGTCGACAGCGCCGAGCGCACCCCCGGCAAGACCGGCACTCCGAGCCAGGCCGAACAGGGCTACCTGCACTGCGGCCCCAACGGCGCCGGCCACTTCGTGAAGATGGTGCACAACGGCATCGAGTACGGGCTCATGGCCGCCTACGCGGAGGGCCTGAACATCCTCCAGCACGCGGACGCCGGCGCCGTGAAGCGCGACGTCGATGCGGAGACGACGCCGCTCCGCAATCCGGAGCTCTACCAGTACGACCTGAATCTCCCCGACGTCGCGGAGGTGTGGCGGCGCGGCAGCGTCGTTGCATCGTGGCTGCTCGACCTCGCGGCCCACGCGTTCAGCGAATCGCCGCAGCTGTCCGACTTCGAAGGACGGGTCTCGGACTCCGGGGAAGGGCGCTGGACGATCCTGGCGGCGGTCGACGAGGGCGTGCCGGCGCCCGTGCTCTCGACGGCGCTGTTCGAGCGCTTCACGTCACGCGGTGACGCCGACTTCGCGGACCGCATCCTGTCCGCGATGCGCAAGGAGTTCGGCGGACACGACGAGAAGAAGGGCTGAGGATCCGATGGAGAAGCCACCCAAGTCCGACGCGCTCGTCTTCTTCGGGATGACGGGCGACCTCGCCCACAAGAAGATCTTCCCGGCGCTGTATGCGATGACCAAGCGGGGCGAGATCGACGTCCCGATCGTCGGCGTCGCGTCGAACGACTGGACGCGCGAGCAGCTCCTCGCCCGCGCTCGCGACGGCATCGAGCAGTTCGGTGGTGGCGTCGACGACGAGAAGGTCTTCACGAAGCTGACCGACCGGCTCAGCTACGTCGACGGCGACTACAACGACATCGCCACGTTCACCCAGCTGTTCGGCGAGCTCAAGGACGCGAAGCGGCCCGCGCACTACCTCGCGATCCCGCCGAGCCTGTTCCCGGTCGTGGTGGAGAACCTCGGGAAGTCCGGCTGTGCGAAGGACGCCCGGGTCATCGTCGAGAAGCCGTTCGGACGCGACCTCGCTTCGGCGCAGGAGCTGAACCGCGTCCTGCACTCGGTGTTCCCGGAACCGAGCATCTTCCGGATCGATCACTACCTGGGCAAGGAAGCCATCCAGAACATCCTGTACTTCCGCTTCGCGAACGCGTTCCTGGAGCCGATCTGGAACCGCAACTACATCCGCCAGGTGCAGGTCACCATGGCCGAGAACTTCGGCGTCGAGGGCCGCGGTGCCTTCTACGAGGAGGTCGGCGCGCTCCGCGACGTCGTGCAGAACCACCTCATGCAGACGTGCGCGCTCCTGGCGATGGAGCCGCCGATCGGCTCGCACGTGGAGGAGCTCCGCGACGCCAAGGAGAAGGTCTTCAAGGCGATGTGCACGCTCACGAAGGACGATCTCGTGCGCGGGCAGTTCGTCGGTTACCGCGACGAGGAGGGCGTGGCGAAGAGCTCGGACGTCGAGACGTTCGCCGCCGTCCGCCTCTTCATCGACTCGTGGCGCTGGGCCGGCGTCCCGTTCTACCTCCGCGCCGGGAAGAACCTCCCTGTCGAGTGCACCGAGGTGCGGGTCGAGCTGCACCGTCCACCGCAGCGGGTGTTCTCGGAGTACGAGGCGATGCCCCACGACACCAACTACCTGCGGTTCCGGATGAACCCGCAGGTGCAGATCGCGATCGGGGCCCGGGCCAAGAGCCCGGGTGAAGGCTTCACCGGCGAGACCGTGGAGCTGCTCCTCACCGAGGACACGGCCGACGAGATGACACCGTACGAACGCCTCCTGGGCGACGCGATGGACGGCGAGAACCTCCTCTTCGCACGCGAGGACGGCGTCGAGGAGGCATGGCGAGTGGTCAACGACGTGCTGACCGACCATCACAAGGCGCTGCCGTACCAGCCGGGGACGTGGGGTCCGGAGCAGGCCCAGGACCTCATCACCGACCCGGACCGCTGGCACGACCCGGTGCTCTGACGCACCCAGCATGCCGCCCGTCCTGTCCGTCGACCTCGGCGGCACGAACATGCGCGTCGCCGTCGTCGACGATGACGGCACCATCCTCGATCGCGCCCACGCACCGACCCCACACGACGAGCCGACCATCGATCCCTTCGTCGACCTCGTCGTCGACGTGCGGGAGCGGCACCAGGTCGAGCACGCGGTCGTCGGGCTCCCCGGACGCGTCGACCGCGACGACGGACGGCTGCTCCACGCGCCGAACCTGCCGGACGGGTGGGCTCCCCAAGTCCAGCGCGAGCACCTCGAGACCGTGCTCGGGCTGCCGGTCACGCTCGCGAACGACGCGGACGTGGCCGCGGTCGGTGAGGCGTACTTCGGAGCGGGGCGCGAGCACCGCGACGTCGTGTACGTCACCATCTCGACCGGCGTGGGCGCGGGCGTGCTCGTCGGGGGCCGCCTCGTGCTCCCCCGTTTCTCGGGGGGTGAGATCGGTCACACCGTGGTCGACCGCGCGGCCGCCGGCCGCGGCACCGAGGCCACGGTCGAGGGCCTGGGCTCGGGGACGGCACTCGCGCGACTCGCCACCGCAGCCGGGCTCGAGAGCAGCGGCCCCGAGCTGGTGCGCCTGGTCGAGGACGGCGACCCGCGGGCTGTCGCGGTCTGGGACGAGGCGATGCACACGATCGGCCTCGGCATCGTGAACCTCGTCCAGCTGGTCGCCCCGACGTGCATCGTCGTGGGCGGTGGCGTCGGTCGCAACGGCGAGCTCGTGCTGGCACCGATCCGCGCCGCACTCGAGCAGCACGGCCCCCAAGGACCGCCCCCGATCGTCGTGACCGCGTTGCTCGGTGACGACCCCGGCTTGATCGGCGGAGCCGCCTGGCGGCGCGCGACCGGATCGCCGGACGCGGGGATCTCGACCAGCAGCACCCGGAACCGCAGCATCGATGCGTCGGCCTGACGCGAGCGAGGAGCATCCATGAGCGTCGAACCCGTCCTCACACCCAGCCAGCCCTGGGCCGTCGGCCCCTACTCGACCGCGGTGCGCTCCGGCGACTGGCTCGTCTGCTCGGGTCAGGTGGGTATCGATCCGCGCAGCGGGAACGTTGTCGAAGGTGGTGTCCAGGCTCAGGCCCGACAGGCGCTCGAGAACGTGACCGCGATCCTCGCGGACGCCGACTCGACGTGGGCCGACGTCGCGAAGGTCACGCTGTTCGTGGCCACCGAGAGCGCGCAGTGGATGCCGGAGGTGAACACGGTCTACGCCGAAGTCGTCGGAGAGCACCGCCCCGCCCGCAGCACGGTCGGCGTGGCCTGGCTACCGATGGGAGCGGTGTTCGAGGTCGAGGTGTGGGCTCACAGCCCGAAGTGAAGGAGCAGCAGCACGTGGCGAAGCAGACGCAGCACGAGATCGAGAAGCCCGACGAGGAGTGGCGCGGCGAGCTGACGCCCGAGCAGTACCAGGTGCTGCGCAAGGCCGGCACCGAGCGCGCCTTCACCGGCCAGTACTGGGACTGTCACGACGACGGCATCTACCGGTGCGCGGGTTGTGGCGCCGACCTGTTCGACGCCACCACGAAGTTCGAGTCCGGCACCGGGTGGCCGAGCTTCACCGAGCCCGTCGTTGCCGAAGCCGTCGAGCTGCAGCGCGACCTCGCGCACGGGATGCTCCGCACCGAGGTGGTGTGCCGCCGGTGCGGCGGGCACCTGGGCCACGTCTTCGACGACGGCCCCGGGCCCGAAGGTCAGCGCTTCTGCATCAACTCGCTGTCGCTGGACCTCACACGCGCGCGACGCGGACTAGGTCGGCCGCGTCGCGCACCGGCGACGAGCGCGAGCCCGACGAGCAGGACCACGGATCCCGCGAGCGCAGGCACGGTCGTGTCGTGACCGGTCAGCGGCAGCGTGCCCGCGACGGCTTCGGCCGCGGCGACCTCGCACGCGGCGCGTGCCGTCGTGCCGCCCGGATCCGTCGTGAGGCACACGTCGAGCTCGGCGTCGTTCGCGACCACCGGCTCGGCACCTGTGCTCACGGCGTACGCGTACACGTCGTTGTCGAGGTCCGGCGAGGCGAGGTTGATCCACGCGTTCGCGTACCACTCGGGCTGCAGCCCACCCGCCGGAGGCACCGGTGGCGGTCCTTCGTCGAACTTGCACGGACCCTGCCCCGTGTCGAACGGTGGGACGACACCGACGACGAAGCTCATGTCGGTGGGCAGGTCGGTGATCGACCATCGGCCCTCGGCGTCGGTGATTGCCGGCCAACCACCGTCCCCGCCCTTGGGCAGCAGGAAGACGCACGCCTGCGCGACCGGGAGGTCGCCCGGCTGCACGACGCGTCCGCTGAGCTTGCCGGGGCCGGTCGGCTGACGGTCGCCACCCTTCGGCGAACACCCGCCGGTGTACAGCTCGTTCTCGCCGAGGCAGATCATCAACCCGCTCGAGCCGTCACTCACGAACTTCGCGTTCGGGTCCGGCGTCGCCTTCATGGGATCGCTGAACCCGAGCTTCACGTCCTCGAACCACTCCGGCACCGGGCCCGAGAACTGTGGCGTCGACGTGCAGTCACCCTGCACCGACGGTCGGAAGAACGCGAGCTGCTGGTCCTCCGAGGTGCCCGGCGCGAAGCTCCACGAGCCGTCACCGTTGGTGATCTGGAAGCCGTCCCAGACTCCGTTCACGTAGAAGACGACGCAGATGCCGCCGAGCGGGTTGTTCTGCTCGTCGGCGACGAACCCGTCGATCGACTGGCTCCCGGCGTCGGGGGCCTTCGTCTCGGGCGGTTCGTCTCGGGCGGGAGAAGTGGCGCCGGCTGCTCCGGCGTCGTCGCCTGCTCCGTCGTGGTGGTGGTCGTCGGCTCCTCCACCACCTTGGGGTCCGGCGACTTGGGATCCGTGACCTGCGCGCCGGCGGGCAGCGCGAACGCCGCCCCGATCGCCGCCGTCATCGTGACGATCCCCAGACCCGCCAACACGCGGGCTCGTACTGTTCGGCCTGACATCTTCCGTTCCTCCCCAGCCGCGTGACCCTGGCGGTCACCCGTGCAAGTGAGGTCGGCGCCTACATCCCCCGGCCTGAGGCGCCGGTCGGCAAATGACGCGTCCGCGTCAGCGTCCGAACCGGGCGTATTCGGGGGCGCGAGAGGCGCCAAGTACCATGCGCAGTCGGCTGATCGCGTCCCTGCACCGGTCCCGTCCGCACCCGTCCGCTCGCAGACAGCCTTTCATGACCTCATCCTCGGACGTCCCCGCCGGTCCACCGCCGAACGTCGTCATCATCGGCGCCGGCCCCGCTGGTCTCACCGCGGCCTACGAGCTCGTCGAGCGGTACGGCATCACGTCGACGATCCTCGAGGCCGACGACGTCGTCGGCGGGATCAGCCGCACCGTCGAGCGCGACGGATGGCGCTTCGACATCGGCGGCCATCGCTTCTTCACCAAGGTGAAGGAGGTCGAGGCGTTCTGGCACGAGATCCTCCCCGACGAGGACTTCATGCTCCGCCCGCGGATGAGCCGCATCTTCTACCGGGGCAAGTACTACGACTACCCGCTGAAGGCGTCGAACGCGCTGAAGAACCTCGGCATCTGGGAAGCGTTCCTCTGCGTGATGTCGTACGTGTGGGCGAGGATCCGTCCGCCGAAGGACCAGTCGACACTCGAGGGCTGGATCATCTCCCGCTTCGGGATGCGCCTCTACAAGCACTTCTTCAAGACGTACAACGAGAAGCTCTGGGGCGTCCCCGTCGACAAGCTCCCGGCCGACTTCGCAGCACAGCGCATCAAGAACCTGTCGCTCTTCAACGCGGCGATGAACGCTCTGCTGCCGAAGCGCAACCAGAAGGACATCACCTCCCTGATCGAGGAGTTCGAGTACCCGAAGTACGGACCCGGGATGATGTGGGAGCGGTGCCGCGACCTCGTCGAGGCCAAGGGCTGCACGGTCATCATGAACGCGCGCGTCATCGGCATCCGCCACGAGGGCGACCGCGCCGTGGCGGTCGTCTCCGAAGCGCCCGATGGCACGCGCACGGAGCACCCGTGCGACGAGGTCATCTCGTCGATGCCGATCTCACAGCTGCTCCAGGTGATGGACCCGACTCCGGCCGATGCTGCCGTGCAGGCCGCGGGCGACCTGCGGTACCGCGACTTCCTCACCGTCGCGCTCGTCGTGCCAGAGGAGTACAGCTTCCCGGACAACTGGATCTACGTGCACTCGAAGGAGGTGCAGGTCGGCCGGATCCAGAACTTCGGATCCTGGTCGCCGTACCTCGTGAAGGAGGGGCGCACCTGCCTCGGCCTGGAGTTCTTCGTGTTCGAGGGCGACGAGACGTGGAACGCGCCCGACGCCGACTTGATCGAGCAGGGCAAGCGAGAGCTGCAGATCCTCGGCCTCGTCGACCCGACCAAGGTCGAGGCGGGCTACGTCGTGCGGATGCCGAAGGCGTACCCGTTCTACGACGAACGCTACAAGGAGCACGTCGCCGCGCATCGTCGAGTGGCTCGAGGACTGCGCGCCCAACGTGCACCCCGTTGGTCGCAACGGCATGCACCGGTACAACAACCAGGACCACTCCATGTACACGGCGATGCTCACCGCCGAGAACATCGCGACGGGCTCGCACCACGACGTGTGGAGCGTCAACGTCGAGGAGGAGTACCACGAGGAGTCCTCCGACACCTCGGGCACCGGATCGCCCGACGGTCCGCAGCGAGGCACCGGGCGGGACGCGCCGGTGATCGCCCGCGAGCACTACCCGGAGGACCACCCGATCAACAAGGCGGGCTGATCGCCCCCGAGCGGCGGTGGGCGAGGGGGGACTTGAACCCCCACATCCTTTCGGACACAGGCACCTGAAGCCTGCGCGTCTGCCAATTCCGCCACTCGCCCGAGTGGAGGTGCGAGCCTACCAAGAGGCCTTGTGCGGGCTCCTTGCGCGCACTGCCGTGCGGTCGCCTCGACCGTAGAATCGCGGAAATGGGCATGCAGGGTTTCGAACGCAGGTTGGAGCGGCTCGTGGAAGGCTCGTTCAGCAAGGCGTTCCGCAGCGGGCTCGAGCCGGTCGAGGTCGGCCGACGCCTCACGCGGGTGCTCGATGCCGAGCGCACGATGGGCGTCGACGGCGTCCCGGTCGCGCCGAACAACATCGGCGTCTACCTCTCGCCCGACGACTTCGACCGCTTCGAATCCTTCGCCGACGCCCTCGCGCGTGAGCTTGCCGAGACCGCACGCGAGCACGCCAAGAACGAGGGGTACCACTTCGTCGGCCCGGTCACGGTCACCCTCGTCGCCGACGACGAGCTGCGCGCGGGCGAGTGCGACATCGCCGCGGAGATCCACGAGGGCCTCCGGGTCGGATCGCTCGTCCTGCCCGACGGCCGTCGGGTACCCCTCGGTGAGCAGCCGCTGGTCATCGGCCGCAACGCCGACTGCGGCGTGGTCGTCGCAGACGCCCGCGCGTCACGCCAGCACGCCGAGATCCGGGCCCAGGGCAACGGCTTCGTCGTCCACGACCTCGACTCGATGAACGGCACGCTCGTGAACGGCACCGCGGTGCGCCAGCACCCGCTCGCCGACGGCGACGAGATCCGGCTCGGCAACACCGTCCTGCGGTTCGAGGCGTCGTAGCCGGCGGCGTGGAGCTGCTGAATCTCGTCACGCCGCTGGCGGACGCCGTCCCCGAGGCGGCGCTCACCGCCCTGAAGTTCGGCTTCCTCGCGCTCGTCTACCTCTTCCTCTGGCGTGTGGTGCGCGTCGTGCTGCAAGAGCTCCGTGCTCCTGCGCTCGTGGGTGCCGCTCCGGCCGCGGCCGGAGCGACCCAGAAGCGCCCGGCGAAGGGCGACAAGCGCGGAGCTCGTCTGCGCATGCTCGAGCCGGCGTCGCACCAGGGTGAGACGTACCCGCTCGGCGACGAGATCACCGTGGGCCGCGGAGGTGGGTGCGGGATCGTCCTGCCCGACGACGGCTTCGTGTCGACCGTGCACGCACGCGTGTTCCGGCGCGGCGACGAGGTGCTCGTCGAGGACCTCGGCTCGCGTAACGGCACGTTCGTCAACGGTGAGCGCGTCGTCGCACCGACGCGGCTTCGGCGCGGGGACCATGTCCAGTTCGGTCAGACGGTTGCGGAGGTGACGCGATGAGCCTGCGGCTCCAGGTAGGTGCCGCGACCGATGTCGGTCAGGTGCGCGACCACAACGAGGACAGCTACCTCGTCGACGACGACCTCGGCCTGATCGCCGTCGCCGACGGCATGGGCGGGCACCGTGGGGGTGAAGTCGCGAGCGCGACCGCGCTCGAGGCGCTGCGCGTCGCGTTCGTCGCGGGCGCACCGATCGACGAGGCAGTCGTGGTCGCGAACGATGCCGTGCACGAGCAATCCGTCGCCGATCCCAACCTCCGGGGGATGGGGACCACCCTGACGGCAGGAGCTTTCGACGACGAAGGCCATGTCGTGCTGGGCCACGTCGGGGACTCGCGGGCGTACCTCGCCCGTGACGGCGGCCTCGATCGGGTCTCGACCGACCACAGCCTCGTCGAGGAGCTGATCCAGGCCGGCGAGCTCACTCCCGAGCAGGCCACGGTCGATCCGCGCCGCTCCCAGATCACCCGGGCGATCGGGCTCGAGCAGGGCGTGCTCGTCGACGTGATCGAGCTCGATCTCACCGTGGGCGACCGGCTGCTGCTCTGCTCCGACGGGCTCACGGACATGCTGAGCGAGGACGAGATGGCGACGCTGCTCGCCGAGGAGGCGGACCCGACCGCGGCGGCGACCCGTCTCGTCGACGACGCGAACGCGGCCGGCGGCGTCGACAACATCACCGTGATCGTGATCGATGTCGTCGAGGACGAGGACGGGGACGAGGACCGCGACGACGGGGACATCGTCGACGCCCAAGCACCGACCGACGCCGCGGCCACGATCCCGACCGGCGACGAGCCGACCCAGCTCGTCGAGCCGGCGAAGCCCAAACGTCGGTGGTTCGGGTTGCGACGGTGAGCGCGACGACGCATCGGCGCAACGTCGAGCTCCGGTTGGGGCTGTTCGCCGTCGTCATCACCATCTTCGGGTACTCACTGGTCCAGCTCGCCGACAAGCCCAACCTGCCGCCCGAGCTGTGGCTGTTCCTCGCGGCCATGATCGCCCTGTACGTGATCGCGCACCTCGCCGTGCGCGAGGTCGCGCCACAGGCCGACCCGGTGCTGCTCCCGCTCGCCGCGCTGCTCAACGGGATCGGGTTCGTCACCATCGCTCGTCTCGACCGCGACCTCGCCCAGGTGCAGGCGGGGTGGACGGCGGCGGGCGTTGCCGCGTTCGTGATCACCCTCGTCGTCGTGCGGCGCGTCCGCACGCTCGAGCGCTACCGCTACACGTTCCTGTTCCTCGGCATCGTCGCGGTGATCCTGCCCCTCTTGCCCGGCATCGGGAAGACGATCAACGGAGCGCGCCTCTGGGTCGGGTTCGGGCCGATCAACTTCCAGCCCGGCGAAGCGGCCAAGGTGCTGCTCGTCATCTTCTTCGCGGCGTACCTGGTCGACAAGCGGGAGCTCCTCGCGAGTGGTTCTCGTCGCATCGGCCGGATGCTCATCCCCGACCCGAAGCACCTCGGTCCGCTGCTGCTCGCGTGGGCCGTGTCGATCCTGATCATGGTGCAGCAGAAGGACCTCGGCTCCGCCCTCCTGTTCTTCGCGGTCTTCGCCTCGATGCTCTACGTCGCCACCGAGCGCGCCGCGTACCTGATCATCGGTCTGTTCCTGTTCCTCGGCGGGGCCGGCATCGCCTACCAGCTGTTCGGTCACGTGCAGGACCGCGTGAGCACCTGGATCGATCCCTGGTCCGTCTCGCAGGGCAAGGGCTTCCAGATCGTCCAGTCGATGTTCGCGTTCGGGACGGGCGGGTTCGCCGGCACCGGCCTCGGGCTCGGCAACCCGCAGCAGATCCCGAACGCCGCGACCGACTTCGTGTTCTCCGCGATCGGCGAGGAGCTCGGTCTGCTGGGGACCGTCGCCGTCCTGGTCACGATCCTGCTGTTCGTCGGCTCCGGCTTCCGGATCGCGGTGCAGTCGGAGCGACCGTTCTCCAAGCTCTTCGCCGCCGGGCTGACGACCATCATCGGCGTGCAGAGCTTCGTGATCATCGGGGGCGTGACCCGGGTGATCCCGCTCACCGGGATCACCCTGCCGTTCATCTCCTACGGAGGGTCGTCGCTCGTCGCGAACTTCGTCATCTTGGCGTTGCTCCTCCGGATCTCCGACGACAACGCTCGCGGCAGCGTCCGGGGCCGAGGCACCGCCGCCGCGACCGCGCGGGCGTGAGGACGAGCGGATGAACCGGGCGATTCGGCGCGTCGGCGTCGCGGTGGTCGTGCTGATGCTGGTGCTCATCGCACAGCTCACCTGGCTGCAGGTCATCGACGCGGACCACCTCGCGAACGATCCGCGCAACACGCGCGCGGCCCTGCGCGACGCGAACCGACCGCGCGGCCCGATCGTCACCGCCGACGGGGTGGTGCTCGCCCAGTCGGTGGCGGTCGACGACGGCACCGACTTCAAGTACCAGCGCGAGTACCCCGAGGGCGCCAAGTTCTCCCAGATCGTCGGCTACCAGTCGTTCGTCGTCGGCAACACCGGCGTGGAGAAGACGTACAACGATCAGCTCGTCGGACGCGACACCGAGCTGCAGCTCCAGAACATCCCGGACATCGTCGGCGGCGACGCCGCGACCGGGAAGGTCGTCCTGTCGATCCGAGCCGACCTGCAGCGCGAGGCGGTCGACGCACTCGGGTTCCAGCGCGGTTCGGTCGTCGCGATCGATCCGAAGACCGGCCAGCTGCTCGCGCTCTACTCCAACCCGTCGTTCGATCCACAACCGCTCGCGAGCCACAACACCAAAGAGGTGCAGGCCTACTACCAGGCGCTGACCCAGGACCCGAATCATCCCGACCTGCCGCGCGCGTACCGGGAGCGGTACCCGCCCGGCTCGACGTTCAAGTCGGTGACGTCCGCGGTCGCGATGGACAACGGTGTGGCAACGCCCGACAGCCCGGTGTACCCGACGTTGCGCGAGCTCCCCCTCCCCCAGACCAACGTGACCCTGTCGAACTTCGGCGGCCGCTCGTGCGGCGGGACGCTGGCGCAGAGCTTCACGGTGTCGTGCAACACCACCTTCGCCCAGATCGGCCTCCAGCTCGGGGACTCGTTCGTGCCCGGCATGGCGCGCTTCGGCGTCGGCACGGACCCGCCACCGCTCGACATCGCGCCGGGTGCCGCGTCCAGCGTCGGTCCGCCCGAGGGCAGCTTCCAGGACAACCAACCGCTCTTCGCGCAGGCCGGCATCGGCCAGGGTGACGTCGCCACGACGCCGCTGCAGATGGCGCTCGTCGCCGCATCGGTCGCCAACGGCGGCGTGATCATGGAACCCCACGTCGGAGCGGAGATCCGCGACGCCAGCAACGACCTGGTGCGACGCATCGACGACCAGGAGTGGAAGTCGGCGATGAGCGCGACCTCGGCGCAGGCCCTCAACTCGATGATGATCTCCGTGGTCGAGCGGGGCAGCGGCACGAGCGCGCGGATCGCCGGTGTCTCGGTCGCGGGCAAGACCGGGACGGCGCAGGCCGACGGCGGCCCTCCCCACGCATGGTTCATCGCCTTCGCCCCCGCGAACGACCCGAAGATCGCGGTCGCCGTGCTCGTCGAACGGGGCGGGAACCTCGGGAACGAGGCCACCGGTGGGGCTGTGGCCGCCCCCATCGCCGCCCGGATGATCCGCGTCGCGCTCGGAATATGAGCATCTCCGTGCCCCGGAGCGACGACATCGTCGCGGTACCGTGAATCCTCCATGTTGCAGGTCACCACAGTGCAGGTCCCCCCGACTCGGAGCGGACGATGACGCAGGTCGGTGACCTCCTCGTCGGCCGGTACGCGATCGAGTCGCCCATCGCTCGCGGCGGGATGGCCGACGTCTTCCTCGCTCGCGACCAGCAGCTCGACCGCCCGGTCGCCGTGAAGGTCCTGTTCCCCGAGTTCGCGCGCGACCCCAGCTTCGTCGAGCGCTTCCGCCGCGAGGCACAGCACGCCGCGATGCTGAACCACCCCAACATCGTCAGCGTCTACGACTACGGCCAGCAGGAAGGCACGTACTTCATCGTCATGGAGTACGTGGAGGGTCAGTCGCTGCGCGACGTGCTGCGCTCCCAGGGCTCGCTCGCGCCCATGCAGGCGGCCCGCATCGCGGCCGAGATCGCGGGCGCGCTCGACTTCGCGCACCGGCACGGGACCGTGCACCGCGACATCAAGCCGGGAAACGTGCTCCTCACCCCGAACGGGCAGGTGAAGGTCACCGACTTCGGGATCGCCGCGAACCCGACCGATGCCGGCGCGGGGCTCACCCAGACCGGTGCGGTCATCGGCACCGCGACCTACTTCTCCCCCGAGCAGGCCCAGGGGTACCAGGTCGATGGGCGCAGCGACGTCTACTCGCTCGGGGTCGTCCTCTACGAGATGCTCACTGGCCGGGCGCCGTTCACTGCCGAGAGCCCGGTCGCCGTCGCGATGAAGCACGTCCGCGACCCGGTGGTCCCCCCGAGCCAGCTCGTCCCCGGGCTGCCGCCCGACCTCGAGCGGATCGTGATGACCGCGCTCGCCAAGGACGTGAACACCCGATACCAGTCGGCCGAGGCGCTGCGCGCGGATCTCGTGCGCTTCGGTCGCGGTCGGCCCCTCGAGGGAGCGCCGACGGTAGCGGCCGCTCCGGTCGCCGCGGCCACGACGGTCGCCGCGACCCCGGCGACCCCGCTCAACGACGAGATGTGGGACGACGAGCCGAAGCACTACGGCACGAAGGTCGCGGTCGTCGTCGGGGTCCTCTTCCTCGTGCTGGCCATCGTCGGCGGGTTCTTCGCGCTCCGGCCGAAGGACTCCGTCGAATCGCAGCCCAAGGTCGAGGTTCCGAGCGTCGTCGGGCAACCCTTCGATCAAGCCTCCGCGACGCTCACGACCGCCGGCTTCAAGGTCGCGCGCGTCGACGAGGTCAGCAGCAGCGTCCCGGTCGACTCCGTGATCAGCCAGAGCCCCGACTCAGGCCTGCTGCTCGAGAAAGGTCGCACCGTCACCCTGACGGTGAGCAGCAGCCAGGTCACCATCCCCGATCTCGTCGGCAAACCGTTCGAGGAAGCCCAGGCTGCGCTCCAGAAGCTCGGGCTGACCGCGAACCGCGTCGACGCGGAGAGTCCGGACCAGGCCGCAGGCACGGTGCTGTCCACCGATCCCGTCAGCGGGACCACCGTCGACAAGGGCTCTGCGGTCACCGTCACGGTGGCGGCCGAACCTGCGGTCGCGATCCCGAACGTCGCGGGTCAGGACCAGGTCGCGGCGCAGACGGCCCTCCAGACCGCCGGGTTCCAGGTGACGGTCCAACCCGCGCCCAGCAACACCGTGCCCGCAGGCAAGGTGATCGCGACGGACCCGGTGGCCGGGACCATGGCTCCCAAGGGCTCGACGGTGACCATGCAGGTGTCGACCGGTCCCACGGCGACCGCGATCCCGAACGTCATCGGGCAGACCCGCGAGAACGCCGCTGCCGCCCTCACGGGCGCCGGCTTCAACGTCACGATCCTCGGCTGCGCTCCCGGGGCGGTGGTCGCCTCGCAGAACCCCGCGGGGGGCGAAGCCCCGCCGGGCACCGGCGTCACCATCGGCTGCTGATCCGCGGTGGAGGGCCCGCTCGCGCGGTGGTACCGCGAGCACGGTCGCCACGATCTGCCGTGGCGCGACACCCGTGACCGCTGGGCGGTGCTCGTCTCGGAGGTGATGCTCCACCAGACGCAGGTGCCGCGCGTCGTCGCGGTCTGGCCCGCCTTCATGGCTCGCTTCCCCGATCCCGCTTCGACGGCCGCCGCGGGCCCGGCCGCGGTGATCCAGGCGTGGGGCCGCCTCGGCTACCCGCGCCGGGCCCGTCGGCTCTGGGAGACGGCGACGCGGATCACCGAGGGTGGCTGGCCCGACGATCTCTCGTCGCTCCCGGGCATCGGTCGCTACACCGCCCACGCGATCGCGGCGCAGGTCGACGACGTCGATGTCCCGGCCATCGAGGTGAACGTCCGGCGCGTGGTCGAGCGCGTCCGCGGCGAACGGCTGTCGGAGCGGGCCGCGGAGGACGCGAGCGTGCAGATCGGCAGGCCGCTCCTCGGGCGCGACCGCTTGCTCGCGCTCATGGACGTCGGCGCGACGCTCTGCCGCCCGCGGAACCCGGACTGCTCCTCGTGCCCGCTCCGGCGACGGTGCATCGCGCGCGGGCCCTTGCCCCACGAGGCCACCCGTCCGAAGCAAGCGAGGTTCGCAGGATCGTTCCGCGAGCGGCGCGGTGCCGTGATGGCGCGGCTGCGGGTCGGGCCGACCGCTGCGACCGAACTCGACGCCGCTGCGCTCGAGTCGCTGCTCGCCGACGGGCTCGCGGAGGCCGTGGACGGGATCGCTCGACTCCCGTCGTCGTAGGCGTCGGGACCGGTGGGGCTACCCGACCGGGAGGCGAGCGAGGAAGTTGCCGAGCAGCTCGTGACCGGACTCGGTGAGGATCGACTCGGGGTGGAACTGCACGCCTTCGATCGGCAGCTCGCGGTGGCGCAGGCCCATGACGAGCCCGTCCTCGCTCTCCGCGGTGATCTCGAGGACGTCGGGCACCGAGTCGCGGGCGACGACGAGCGAGTGGTACCGCGTCGCGGTGAACGGGCTCGGGACGCCGGCGAACACGCCCTGGCCGTCGTGGGTGATCTCGGACGTCTTGCCGTGCATCACGTGCGGCGCCCGTTCGACGCGGCCGCCGTACACCTGGCCGAGGCACTGGTGTCCGAGGCAGACCCCCAGCACCGGGACGCCGTGCTCGCCGAACGCACGGATCGCCTCGTTCGAGACGCCGGCGTCCTCTGGGCGCCCCGGGCCGGGCGACACCAGGACCGCATCGGGCTCCAGGGCCCGGAGCTCGTCGAGCCCGAGTTCGTCGTGACGGTGCACGATCGGCTCGGCGCCGAGCTCCCCGAGGTACTGGACGAGGTTGTAGACGAAGGAGTCGTAGTTGTCGATCACGACCACGCGGGCGCCCACGCCCCGAACGTAGCCGCGGGCTTCACTAGTGTTCGCCGGGTTATGGCGAA
Organism: uncultured Acidimicrobiia bacterium; assembly: GCA_963720675.1. Classification (GTDB taxonomy): domain Bacteria; phylum Actinomycetota; class Acidimicrobiia; order IMCC26256; family PALSA-555; genus JALHSW01. Next base: position 2,420,489 of record CAVRGH010000010.1, read on the forward strand.
GAAGAGTCCCGCGAAGAACAAGGCGAAGAGCAAGAAGCCCGTCGGGCCGCCGCCGAAGCCGTCCCGGTACACCCCTCCGACCCCCAAGTCGAAGAAGGAATCCCCGCTGTGGGTGCCCGCGGCGATGTTCACCTGCCTGCTGCTCGGGCTCCTCGTGATCGTCGCCAACTACCTCGAGCTGCTCCCCGGCGGCCAGGCCCAGAACTCGTCGCTCTTCATCGGTCTCGGCTTGATGGTCGGCGGCTTCGCGCTCTCCACCCAGTACCGCTAGGGACTCGACGCCGTTGGCCGGCACCGGCAAGCGCACGAGTCGGCTCCGGGCGGTGCGTCGAGGCCTGCTTCGCATCGCCCGGCCGATCACGCGGAAGCGACACGGCTACGTCTACGTGTGGCGCCGCGCGATCGCCGGGCGGCTCGACGAGCGCGCCTGGGAACGCCGGCGGGACAAGGGCCTCGATCTGCTCACGCTCGACGACCTGCCCGCACGGGTCCCCGGCGCGACCTACCGCGAGATCGAACCGGTCGCGCCCGACGTGGCCCCGCCGCCGGGCTGGGTCGCGCCGAAGCACCATGTCGACGACGGGCGCGTGGAAGCCGGCGCCGCGCCCGCGCGGCTGGTCGGCCGCGGCCACGGTGTCGTCGAGATCCCGGGTGGTGTGGTGTTCGGCGCGTCGGGCATCTACGGGCCCTACCCCGATGGCCTGCTCGTCGACGCGAACGCGATGTGGCCGGCAGACGAGCACGAGCTCCTCGAGATCGCCGACCGCGCACGCGCCCGCGACATCGAGACGCTTGACGGCGTGACGATGAGCGTCATGGCGCACAACGACAACTACTGCCACTGGCTCTTGCAAGGCCTGCCGCGCCTCGAGATCCTCCGACGCGGGTTCGGGCTCGAAGCCGACCGCATCATGGTCCGGGGCGTGTCCGCACGGACGGTCGATGCGCTGGAACGGCTCGGCGTCCGGCGCGATCGGATGATGTTCCCGCAGCACGGGTCGCCCATGTACCGGTGCGAGACGCTGCGTGCGGCGACCGGTCCGCAGTTCCACGAGCTCGGCGACGACTGGGTCGTCGAGTTCCTCCACCAGCTGTACCTGCCGGATCCGCCTCGGGGCTCACGCCGGCTGTACGTGCAGCGCGGCGTTGCGAACCGGTCCGTCATGAACGAGAGCGAGGTCCTGGAGCTGCTCCTCCCGGCCGGCTTCGAGGCCGTGTCGATGGAGGGGCGGACGATCTCCGAGCAGGCCGCGCTGTTCGCCTCTGCCGAAGCCGTCGTGTCCACCCACGGCGCGGCGCTCTCGAACCTGGCGTTCTGCCGTCCGGGCACACAGGTCGTGGAGCTCGCCGGCTCGAACACCGCCCGCACCGGGTTCGCCCGCCTCTGCTGGCGCCGCGGGATGCACCACGAGTTCGTGGTGGGCACCGAGCCCTGCGCTCCCGGCCGCTGGTGGACCTGGCTGATCGACGCCGAGACTTCGGTCGACGTACCGGAGCTCCGCCGCACCCTCGGGCGGCTCGATCTGCTGTGACGAACGGGCGACCCCCTCAGCAGATCCCCAGGGAATCCCACCTGTGTAACTCACCCACAGGGTTCTCCACACCCTGTGGACAACTGGTTCGAGGGCGGGCCGGTGGGACTTGACGCTCCGGAGAGGCTGATTCGGTGAGGTTCATCGGTTGGATCCTGATCGCAGCCGGGATCGTCGCGGTCCTGGTCATCATCCCCGCCCTGGTCCTCGAGTGGATCGGGCGGACCCAGGTGCGCCTGATCCAGCGGCGAGAACGCCGGGCGGCGGAAGCCTCGGAGCCCGACTCGGCCGTCCCCTGACCCGCGCCGATCCAGCTCAGACGGGAGTGACCTCGACCATGTCCTCGCGGCAGTGCCGGGGGGCGTCGGGCTCCTCGTCGCCGCCCTGCGCGGCGGTCATGACGACCTCGGCGCCACAGACGATGCAGCGGTACCGGATGTTCACGGGGACGACAGCGGTCGGGTCGACCTCGTCCTCGGGCTCGACCTTGAACTTCTTCAGGATCCCGGCGCCGATCACGTAGATGAGCACCGCCGCGACGACCGTGATGGCGATGCGGATGATCCACCCGAGCGTGGAGACGCCGAGCACGAGCGCGGCGGTCACCCGAGACGTTCGATGATGGTGGCGTTCGCCATGCCGCCGCCCTCGCACATGGTCTGGAGGCCGTAGCGACCGCCCGTGCGCTCGAGCTCGTTGAGGAGGGTGGCCAGCAGGCGGCTCCCCGAGCACCCGAGCGGGTGACCCAGCGCGATCGCGCCGCCGTTGACGTTCACCTTCGCCATGTCGGGGTGGTACTCCTGCTCCCACGCGAGCACGACGGGCGCGAACGCCTCGTTGATCTCGACCAGATCGATGTCGTCGAGCTGCATCCCCGCACGCTCGAGCACCTTGCCCGTGGCGGGGATGGGTCCCGTGAGCATGAGCACGGGATCGACGCCGGCCAGCGCGAACGCGTGGAAGCGGGCGCGCGGCGTGAGCCCGAGCTCGGTGGCCTTCTCCTCGCTCATGATCAGCGTCGCCGCCGCCCCGTCGGTGATCTGGCTCGAGTTCGCGGCGGTGATCACGCCGCCCTCGGGCTTGAACGCGGGCTTGAGCTTGGCGAGCGTCTCGAGCGACGAGTCGGGGCGGATGCCCTCGTCGCGGCTGAACACCGACGACGCGTCGTCGATCGTGACCGGCACCGGGACGATCTCCTGGTCGAAGCGACCTTCCTCCGTCGCGCGCGCGGCGCGCTGGTGCGACTGGACCGAGAACGCGTCGTTCGCCTCCCGGCTGATGCCCCACTTCTCGGCGATCAGCTCCGCGGAGAGCCCCTGCGGAACGAGGTCGTAGCGCTCGAACACCTTCGGGCCGTAGGGCATCGATCCGGGCAGGAAGGACGAGCCCATCGGCACCCGCGTCATGCTCTCGACGCCGGCGGCGATCACGACGTCGTACGCGCCCGCCATCACGCCCTGCGCGGCGAAGTGCGCGGCCTGCTGCGACGAGCCGCACTGGCGGTCGATCGACGTCCCGACCACCGTCTCCGGGAAGCCCGCCGCCAACGCCGCGTTCCGTCCGACGTTGCCGGCCTGGTCGCCGACCTGCATCACGCAACCCATCAGCACGTCCTCGACGAGCTCCGGGTCGAGGTCGTTGCGCTCGACGAGGGCCTGCAGCGTGTGGGCTGCCAGGTCGACGGGGTGCCAGTCCTTGAGCGAGCCGTTCCGGCGCCCGAGGGGCGTCCGGACTGCGTCGACGATCACGGCAGTGCGCATGGCAGGTTCCTTCGCTGGTCCGGGTACCGCTCCGCGGTGGGCCGTCTCGGCGGCCTCCCAGTAGGTTGGCACGCCGTGCCCCGCAGTATGGACAAGAGCCTCGGTGACGGGGGCATGCCCCTGCTCGGGCAGCTCGGCGTCAGCTTCGACGCCTACGGGGAGGGCTGGGCCACCGCGGCGTGGGCCCCGACCGAGCTGGCCTGCAACCCGCTCGGCGGGGTGCACGGGGGCGTGTTCGGCGTGATCCACGACGCCGCGATGAACTTCGCGACGAACAGCGCGCTCGAATCCGGCGACCGGGCCGTCACCCTCGACGTCGCCTACCAGACCATCCGACCCGCAGCCTCGGACGACGCGCTCACGGTCCGCGGTGAGGTCGTCCGGGTCGCCAAGCAGGTCGCGTACGCGACCTCGACGGTGCACGACGCCGGCGGCGAGCTCGTGTCGAGCGCGACCGCGACGTTCCTCGTCCGTCGGCGCCCCGCTTCATGACGACCGGCGCCGCCGAGGTCGAGACCGGAGCGCCACCTGAGCGGGTCGTGCCGCGCTCGAAGCGTTGGCGCTACGGCTGGATCCTCGAGACCCTCGGCATGCTGGCCATCTACCAGCTGTACGACCAGGGACGCGACCACGCGACGGGGGCGACCGCCGACGCGTTCGCGAACGCGAAGGACATCGTCGCCGCCGAACGGTGGCTCGGCATCTACTGGGAGCGGCCGATCCAGCAGGCGTTCCTCAACGCGGACTGGTTCATCGCGTTCTGGAACATCTACTACGGCACCGTCCACTTCGTGCTGCCGCTCGTGACCCTCATCTGGCTCTACCGGAAGCGCCCGGCACGCTACGTGCGCTGGCGGAACACGCTCGTGCTCATGTGGGCGATCGCGGTGCTGGTCTTCTTCACGTACCCACTCATGCCCCCGCGCCTCATGCCGAAGAGCTACGGGTTCACCGACACCGCAGCCGAGTACTACAACTTCGGCCCTCAGGTGAAGGTCGAGTACGGCAGCGACGGGCAGCCGACCGAGAAGGCGCTCGCGCAGTACGGCAACCCGTTCGCTGCGATGCCCAGCTTCCACATCGGCTGGAGCACCTGGTGCCTGCTCGCGCTCTGGCCGATGATCCGGCGCAAGTGGGTGAAGGCGCTGTTCATCACCTACGTGCTCGGGGTCCTCTTCTGCATCACCGTGACCGCCAACCACTGGTTGCTCGACGCGGTCGGCGGCCTCGCGGTGCTCGGGCTGGGGGCACTCGGGGCCTGGGGCATCGACCGGGCCGGTGCCGCGTGGCGTGCACGCGGTCGGGGTGGAGCCGAGCTCAGTACTCCGCCCGCACCCTCCGGCGCTTGTTGAGGACCCAACCCGTCCCGATCAACCCGAACGCGGCGAGCCCGGCGAGCCACGGCCCCGCGTCCGAGTCCGGGGTCCTGCGGCCCTGGACGACGATGTCGGCGCGGCCCTTGAGTCGCGGCGTGCCGCCGGTCTGGGGCAGCGTGCGCGTCTGCGAGCTCGACTGGTACCACTCGGGGCGCCAGAGCCACACGATGCTGGAGTCCACGCCGTCACCGCCGCCGGTGAGCGCGGACCGAGTGCGGCGCGGCGGCGCGAACACGACCGTCGGCGCCGCCGCCGCGGGCTGACTCACCGGGATGCCGCCGACGCCGCCGGGGGACCCGGCGGCAGGGTTCGTGCCCGGCGGCGCGGTCGCCGGGGTCACCCCGTTCACGAACTGACAGTCGGTGCCGCCGACGCCGTACGACTTGGTGAAGCTGTCGGCGGTGTTGGTCACCTGGAGCGAGACGCAGTACACGTCGTCGGCGTCGAGGTCGAAGGTCGCGACCGGGTTCGGGCTCGACGTGAACGTCTTGCCGTCGCTCGCGCGCGTGACCGTCCACGAGAACACGAGCTGCCCGGGGAACTGGTCGCTCGACCCGCTGGCGTCGAGCGTGAGGCGACCGGGCGTGGTGCCGCTGGCCGGCGTCGTCGCGGTCGCCGGGTCCCAGCTGAACACGATGTTCAGCTCCGGTGGCGCGCCGAGGGAGAGGTTCGCGTGCTGGTCGAACTGCGGGAACACGTTGGGGTCGGGCTGCCCTTGGGGATCGAGCGGCGTGCCCGCGGCGAACCACAGCGGCTGCCCCGCGCCCCCCACCGCGTAGTACGGGCAGGTGGTGGCATTGCGGTCGCACCAGTCGGTGGCGCGCTGCAGCTGGATGCTCCCGAGCTGCCACGAGGCGGGCCAGCCGTACTCGAACACGCCGGGCTCGGGTGTCGGACGCGCCTCCCAGGAATCCGGGGTGAACGCGCTCGCGAGGTCGAGGCCGGGGCTCGTCGAGCGGGTGATCGTGACCGGGCCCCAGCGCTGATCGGCCCGACTGACCGGCGCCAGACTGGCGTCCCCGAGCGTGAAGGCCACCCATGCTCCGTTCCCGGGATCCTGCCAGCCCGGCGGGGCGACCGGGTCCGCGAAGGCGGGCCCCGCGAGCCCGACGAGCGTGACGCTCGTTGCGGCGACGGCGATGCAGGCGCGGGCGAACCGCCTGGGAAGGACCCGGCTGGTCATGTGCCCCCCTCACGCGTCGTCGGACCGGTCGACGTGGAGACGATGGGACTCGAACCCACGACCCCCTGCTTGCAAAGCAGGTGCTCTAGCCAGCTGAGCTACGTCCCCGAGAATGCGCTCTCGGCAACCGGATGGTGCCCTCGCAGGCTACAGCGGGCCACCTCGTGCCATTCCGTCGGGCAGGGTGCCGGCGCGGCCGGGCGCGTCAGGCGCGGTGGGACTGGCCCGGGAGCAGGCCCGAACGGCGCGCGATCGCGACCGCCTCGAGACGGGAGTGCGCGCCGAGCTTGCCGATCACACGCTGCACGTGGTTGCGCGTCGTGTTCAGGCTGATGAACAGGCGCTCGCCGATCTCCCGGGTCGAGACGCCTTCGCCCAACAGGCGCAACACCTCGAGCTCCCGGCTGGTGAGCGTCGCGTCGATCGGATCGGCATCCGGCCCCGCCTCGCCGGGACCCGCGACCGCCGGGCGCGCCAGCGCCGCGGCCTCGGACAGCTTGCGCTCTGTCACGTTGCGGAACGTCAAGGCCAATCCGTCGCCGACCGGGACGCCGCGGACCTCGAACGCGCCCTGCAGGCGCGGCCCGCTCACCCAAGGCACCTCCATGACGACCGGCACGCCGGTCTCGACCGCGTCGACGTAGCGGGCGAACGCACCGTTGGTCGCGAGATCGGGAGCGACGTCGAGCAAGCGCCTGCCGAGGAGCTCCTCGGGGCGGTACCCCGCGTTGGCCTCGACCCCGGCGTTGACGAACTCGTACACGAAGTCCTTCACCTGGTCCTGCTCGCGGACCGCCCGCAAGATCATGAAGCCGTCGAGCATGCTGTCGACCGCGCTGCGGAATCGCTCCTCGGACTCGAGCCGGGCGAGGCCGGCTTCGTGCTTCTCGGTGACATCGACGAACGTGACGACGACCCCGATCGTGGACGCGCTCTCGTTCTGCATCGGAGTCGCGCTCACCGACACCCAGCACTGCTCGTCGGACCCTCGGCGCACACCCATCAGCACGTTGCGGACCGGGCGCTCGGTGCGCAGCGCTTCGCTCGCCGGGTGCTGCTTGCCCGGCCACGGGGTGCCGTCCGGATGCACCGCACCCCAGTGCGGATCCATCGACGTGCTCCCGAGCAGCTCCGATGACGTTCGACCGAGGATCTCCTGGGCCGCCGCGTTCGCGAAGGCGATGCGACCGGCCTGGTCCTGCACCACCACCCCTTCGCTCATCGACTCGAACACGAGTCGGTGCAGCTCGTCGGCGTCGCTCAGCACCCTCGGGTCGCTCCGACCCGAGCGTCGGGCCGCCGTCGACGTGAGCACGTCGACCAGCCCCGAGGCCGTGCTGCGCTTCCGGACGCACTCGTGCGCGCCGGCGGCGCGGATCGCGTCGTCTCCCGCGCCGTCGCCCGAGTACACGACCACCCCGACCCCGGGGGCGGCGCCGACGAGCTCACGGACGGCTTCCACGCCGCTCCCGCCAGAGGTCGCCGGGTCGAACACCACGAGGTCCGGCTCGAGCTCGGACGCCAGGCGCACGCCGGCGACCGAGTCGGCGGCCTCGCCGACGAGGTGGAAGTACGGGTGGCCCTCCAGCTCGGCCGCGACCCGTCGCCGCGCGTCGACATCCTCGTCGATGACCAGGACACGGTACCGATCGCCACTTCGCAGACCCACGCCGTGCCAACGCTAGTAGTCGCTGCCTACATCCGAAACCATCCCGGCCGCGACTGGTGCATCTGCGCCATTTTCAGGCGGTGCTCACACCCTCGAACGCCGCCGCCTTGACCCCGCGTCGGGCCAGCTCGGCCAGGAACGGCGGCGGGTCCACCAGTGCGCCCAGCCCCCGGGCTCCGCCGCCCCCCGCGCGCAACGTCAGCTGCGGCAGCAGGCCGGCGAGGCGGGCCGCGGTCACCGCGAGCACCGTCCCGGCCGCGACCGCGGGCCGCTCGATCACGCCGTAGACGATCGCCTCGCGCGCCCGGCCCCGCCAACCCCACACCTCGATCCGGGCTCCGCCCCATCCGTCGTCGAGAGGACGCCGCGTGACCGCCGCGACCGACGCGTGGCGCATCGGCGGCTCCCCGACTCGGAGGGACGCGTGCCGCACCTCGGGCACCGCCTCCCGGAGCAGGTCCACCCCCGGTGCCACGACCTCGCACTCCCGGGCCCCGATCGGGTCCGGGAACCACACGAGCTGGGAGCCGAGGCGGCGCGGGCTGTGCCACGCGCCGTCGTGCCACTCGCGTGGACGATCACGCCGAGCCTTGCGAAGTGTGGCGACGCACTCCGCCCCGGCCGCGCCCACGCGGGCGACGTGCACCTCGTCGGCATCCTCGAGGCCGTCGGCCGCGTGCCGTGCGAGCACGTCCCCGAGGCCCGGCACGAGGCCGCAGCCGACCGCGACGACGACGCCGGCCTTCCGGGCGCGGTCGTCGAGTGCGAGCAGGCCCGCGAGCCCCTCCTCGTCGTCGGTCACCGCAGCCGAGGGCACCCCGGCTGCCAGCGCGCGCGCGGCCAGTCGGGCGGCAGCCCTCCCGGGGATCGCGATCGCTACCCCATCGATGTCGACGGGCAGCTCGCCGTCGAGCGGCACGGCAGTGGCGCGGCTCCCCAACACCCGAGCGAGCTCGCGTGCATGCTCGGTGGCGCGCGCCGAGATGAGCAGCTGGTCGAGACCCGGCGTGTCGAGGAGCTGACGCGCCGTGCGACCGCCGACTGCGCCGGCGCCCGCGAGGAGAACGGTGGTCACCGGAAGTCCGGACCCTCGAGCTCCCGCCAGCCACCTGTGGTCGGTGGGACCTCCCCCTTGCCGCGCAGGCGGACGACGAGGCCGATGAGCACGGCGAGGACGCCGACCAGGAGGCCGCGGCGGAAGGTCTTCACGGATCGGAAGTGTAGGTGCCGGACCGCGCGAACGGTTCGGGCGGTGGTGACGATGGCGGTGGTGGTGGTGGGGCTAGCTGGAATCGAACCAGCGACCTCATCCTTATCAGGGATGCGCTCTAACCGACTGAGCTATAGCCCCGGCAGGCCGAAGATGGTACCCGCGACGCGCGTCAGCGCGGCTGCTGCTCCTCTTCCTTGATCGTCATCTCGAGGCCGCCGAAGAGCTCCGCGAAGATGTTGAAGAACGACGCGGCGACGACCGTGATGACGACTGCGAGGGCGACGACCACGAGCGCGATCAGGATCGCGCCGCGCAGCACCTCGGCCGAGAGGAAGGTGAAGTCCTTTGCCGAGAGCAAGTCGCCCAGGAACTTCTCGACGCTGCCGATGATCCCTGCTGCATCCGCGATGGCCCACAGGGCGACGATCGCCACGAGCGTCACGAACATCGCCGAGACGTAGAAGCACAGCGAGAGCTTCGTCACCGACCAGAGATCGACGCGCACGATCGTCTGTCGAAAGCGGCGGGGCGCGGCCGGCGCACGCCGCGCCTGCTTCGCGGCCTTGGGCGGCTTCGACGACTTGCTGGTGGTCTGGCGCTGCTGTCGGGACCGTCGCGTCGAACCGGTGTCGAGCGCGGTCTCGTCGTCGGTGAGGACGGCTTCCGCGGCCGGCGCAACCGGCGCCGCGGCGACGACCGCCTCGACGGGGGGCGCCGAGCTGCTCACGGTGCGTCGCTGGCGGGTGCGCCGCGGCGCGGCCGGGGCGTCACCGCCCGAGGACGTGACCGAGGTCGAGGTGCTGTCACCGGGCGCGCCGGTGCTCGGCCCATCGGGAGGGGTCATAGGGGAATGTTATGCGTCGGAGCCGGCATGGTCGCCTTCGAGGACCGGGGCGACGGCAACGATCGTCTCACCCTCGCCGAGCTTCGCAAGGCGGACGCCGGTGGCGTCCCGACCCTGCATGGAGACCTCGGCTGCCATCATCCGGATGATGTTGCCCCCGGACGAGAAGATCAGGACCTCGTCGTCGTCCGTGACCGTGAAGGCGCCGACCACGCCCCCGCGCGTGGCCGTGATCTTCATCCCGCGCACGCCCATGCCGCCGCGACCCCGCTTCGGGAACAGGTCCAGCTTCGTGCGCTTCCCGTGACCGCTGGCGCTGACGAAGAGCATGACGGCACCCCGGCGGTACACATCGCAGGAGACCACCGCATCGCCCTCGTGGAGGCGCATGCCCCGCACTCCGGCGGAGGCCCGCCCCGTGGCGCGGACGCCGGACTCCGGGAACCGCAACGTCTGACCATCGTGTGACGTCAAGACGACGTCGTTCTTGCCGGTGGTCTGCACGACCCGCACGAGCTCGTCGCCGCGCACGAGGTTGATCGCGATCAGCCCATTGCGCACGGAGGAGTCGTACTCGCTCATCTTCGTCTTCTTGACCGTGCCCTTCTTGGTGACGAAGAACAGGTAGGCGCCGTCCTCGTAGGTGCGCGTGTCGATGATCGCCTGGATCCGTTCGTCGTTCGCGAGCGAGATGAGGTTCACGAGCGCAGTACCGCGCGCGGTGCGGTCCTTCATCGGGATCTCGTGCGCCCGCAGGCGGTACACCTTGCCGCGGTTCGAGAACAGCAGCAGGTAGGAGTGCGCCGTCGTGGTGAGCAGCTTGTCGACGTAGTCGTCGTCCCGAGATCGACTGCCCTTGACCCCGCGCCCACCGCGGCTCTGACGGCGGAAGGCGTCGGCCGCGACGGTCTTGATGTAACCCTTGTTGGTGAGGACGACCACGACCTCTTCGTCCTCGATCATGTCGAGCACGTCGATCTCGCCGGTGTCGACCGTGAGCTTCGTGCGTCGGTTGTCGGCGTACTTCTCCTTCAGCGCGAGCAGCTCGTCCTTGATCACCTTGCGCAGCTTCGGCTTGCTCTTGAGGATCGCCTGGAGCTCCTTGATCGTGGCCTGGAGCTCGGCGAGCTCGTCGCGCAGCTTCTTGCCTTCGAGCTGGGTGAGGCGACGCAGCTGCATGTCGAGGATGAAGCCGGCCTGGATGTCGGAGAACCCGAACGGCTTCTTCATGAGGCCGGCGCGGGCGGTTTCGACGTCGGCCGCCTTCTTGATGAGCTCGATGATCGCGTCGATCATCCCGAGCGCCTTCACGAGACCCTCGACGATGTGCGCTCGCTCTTCCGCCTTGCGGAGGCGGTACTGGGTGCGCCGGGTCACGACCTCCATCTGGTGTGCGACGTAGACGAGGAGCGCCTGGTCGATGGAGAGCAGGCGGGGCACGCCGTCGACCAGGGCGAGCATGTTCACGGAGAACGTCGTCTGCATCGACGTGTGCTTGTAGAGCTGGTTCAGGACGATGTTCGCGTTCGCGTCGCGTCGGAGCTCGACGACGAGTCGGTTGGTGACGCCGGACGACTCGTTGCGCACGTCGCGGATGCCTTCGATCTTCCGGTCGTTGACGAGCTCCGCGATCTTCTGACCGATCACCTCGACCGAGGTCTGGTACGGGATCTCGGTGACGACGATCTTCTGCTCGCCGCGCTTGCCCTCTTCGATCTCGGCGACGGCGCGCATCTTGATGGAGCCGCGGCCCTTCGTGTACGCGTCCTTGATGCCGTCCTTGCCGAGGATCAGCGCGCCGGTCGGGAAGTCGGGGCCCTTGACGATCTTCAGCAGGTCGGTCGCCTTGGCGTCGGGGTTCTCGAGCATGTGGATCGACGCGTCGATGATCTCGCCGAGGTTGTGGGGCGGGATGTTGGTGGCCATGCCGACCGCGATGCCCCCGACCCCGTTGACGAGGAGGTTCGGGAACCGCGCCGGCAGGACCGTCGGCTCCTCGTTCTCGCCGTCGTACGTGGAGACGAAGTCGACGGTCTCCTCGTCGATCTCGCCGAGCAGCTCCATCGCGAGCGGCGCGAGGCGCGCCTCGGTGTATCGGGCCGCCGCCGGACGGTCGTTGGGGTCGGGGGAGCCGAAGTTCCCGTGACCGTCGACCAGCGGGTAGCGCAGGGAGAAGTCCTGCGCCATGCGCGCCATCGCGTCGTAGATCGCGCTGTCACCGTGAGGATGGAAGCGGGCCATCACGTCGCCGACGGTCTGCGCCGACTTGCGGTGCTTCCGGTCGGGACGCGTGCCCGAGTCGTACATCGAGTACAGGATCCGGCGGTGGACCGGCTTCAGACCATCGCGCGCGTCGGGCAGCGCGCGCGCCGTGATGACGGACATCGCGTAGTCCAGGAAGGAGCGTTCCATCTCCTCCTGGAGCTCGATCATCTGGACGTTGCCGCCCCCGAGCGTCTCCTGGCCGATGCCGTCGTCAGGCATCGATGAACCTCACGTCCTTGGCGTTCTGCTGGATGAAGTTGCGGCGCATCTCGACGTCGTCGCCCATCAGCGTCGAGAAGATCTCGTCGGCGATCGCGGCGTCGTCGGCCGAGACGCGCAGCAGGGTGCGGGTGTCCTGGTTCATCGTCGTGACCCCGAGCTCCTCCCAGTCCATCTCGCCGAGCCCCTTGAACCGGTTGACCTCGAGGTTGCGGCCCTCGTGCTCGGATTCGAACTGCCGGAGCGCCGCCTCGTCCTTGAGGTAGTGGCGCTCCTTCCCGAGATCGGCGCGGAAGAGCGGCGGCTGCGCGAGGTAGATGCAGCCGTAGCGCACCAGCTCTGGGAGCTGCCGATAGAAGAACGTCAGCAGCAACGTGCGGATGTGGCTGCCGTCGACGTCGGCGTCGACCATGATCACGATGCGGTGGTAGCGGACCTTCGAGCCGTCGAACTCGTCGCCGATCCCGCCGCCGATCGCCTGCACGAGGGTCTGGATCTCTTCGTTCTTCAGCATCTTGTCCATGCGTGCGCGCTCGACGTTCAGGATCTTCCCGCGGATGGGGAGGATCGCTTGCGTGCGCGGGTCGCGCGCTCGCTTGGCTGAACCGCCAGCGCTGTCACCCTCGACGATGAAGAGCTCCGACTCCGCCGGGTCCTTCGACGCGCAGTCGGCGAGCTTGCCCGGCATGGCCGCGCTCTCGAGCAGTGACTTGCGGCGGGTGAGGTCGCGCGCCTGACGCGCCGCCAGCCGGGCGCGCGCCGCGGTCGTCGACTTCGCGACGATCTGACGCCCCTCCGACGGATGCTCCTCGAGCCATTCGGCGAGCTTCTCGTTGGTGGCCTTCTCCACCAGCGAACGCATCTCCGTGTTGCCGAGCTTCGCCTTGGTCTGGCCCTCGAACTGCGGGTTGCGCAGCTTCACCGACACGATCGCGGTGAGGCCCTCGCGGATGTCCTCCCCGAGGAGGTTCGCGTCCTTCTCCTTGGCCCCGCCCTTGCCCTTCGCGTAGCGGTTCACGACGTTGGTGAGCGCCTTCTTGAAGCCCTCCTCGTGCATGCCGCCCTCGGTGGTGGCGATGTTGTTCGCGAACGAGTGGATCCCCTCGTAGAACCCGGCGTTCCATTGCATCGCGATGTCGACCTCGTAGTCCTTCCCGACATCGGTGAACGCGACGACGCGCTTGAACAGCGGCTCCTTCGACGCGTTGAGGTGCCGGACGAAGTCGCTGATGCCGCCCGAGAACTTGAACGTCTGGTCGAGCACGGGATCGGGGCGCTCGTCGCGGAACCGGATCTCGAGACCCTTGTTGAGGAAGGCCATCTCCCGCAGCCGCTCCATGAGGGTCTGCGCGCGGAACTCGGTCTCTTCGAAGATCGTCGGGTCCGGCCAGAACGTCACGGTCGTGCTGTGCTTCTTCGACGGCGCGGCCTTCTTGAGGCGCGCCGTGGGCGTGCCGCCGTTCTTGTACGTCTGGGTCCACTTGCCGCCGTCGCGGTGGATCTCGAGCTCGAGCTTCACCGACAGCGCGTTGACCACTGACACGCCGACGCCATGCAGTCCGCCGGAGATCTTGTAGCCGTCGCCGCCGAACTTCCCGCCCGCGTGCAACGTCGTGAGCACGATCTCGGCGGCCGACTTCTTCTTGTCCTCGGTGTGCGCGTCGACCGGGATCCCACGGCCGTTGTCGAACACTCGACAGCCGCCGTCGGCGAGCAGCGTGACCTCGATCTTGGTCGCCTCGCCGGCCATCGCCTCGTCGACCGCGTTGTCGACGACCTCATAGACCAGGTGATGCAGACCCGAGAGGCCGGTGGATCCGATGTACATGCCGGGGCGCTCGCGGACGGGCTCGAGGCCCTTGAGGACCGTGATGTCCTTCGCCTTGTACGTGGCTGTCAACGCGCGAGCACCTCACCAATCAGGACGAGCAGGTCGTACAGAACTCCGGCGGTGGGTCGGGGCGACCCGCCGCCCGATCGAACGGGCTGGGGGACGAATCAGCAGGTCAAACGGGTCAAAACCCCGAGATCACAGGACTCATTCTACCAGAGGCCTGTGACGAGCCTCTGACACGTCGCGTCCGAAGGGCGCGTCAGCGCGGCTCGACCACGACCCGGACCTCCCGCACCATGCCGTCGCCCACGATGCCCGCGATGCGCGCCAACAGGTCGTCGTGGAGGTAGCGCAGCTGGGTCGCCCAGGCCCCCGAGTCGACCGCGATGGTCAGGACGTCGCCGCGCAGCGCCCGGAGCCGCGCCTGACCCGCGACCGCTTCGCCGACCACCTCCGGCCAGTGATCCGCGAGGAGGCCGACGACGCGGGGGTCCGCCAGGCCCAGCTCGGAGCCGACCGCGGCGAGCGCCTCGCCGAGCCGCGTCGGGTCGGGCTCCGGCTCGCCGGGGACCCCCGTCGGTCGACGCCGTCGGCGACTCATGCGTCCTCGAGGTGGCCCGCGGCAACCCTGACCTGCGACGCCGGCGTGACCCCGGGCGGGAGTGATCCCGCGGTCGTGAGCAGCGTCTGCGTCGCGGGGAGGCGGTCGACCAGCGCGTTCGCGCGATGGTCGTCGAGCTCGCTGAAGACGTCGTCCAGGAGCAGGACCGGGTCCTCGCCGGTGACCTCGGCGACGACGCGATGCCCCGCCAGTCTCAGCGCGAGCGACAACGTGCGCTGCTCGCCCTGGGAGGCATGCGTACGCGAGTCGAGCCCGTTGACCCGAAGCTGCCAGTCGTCGCGGTGTGGGCCGACGAGTGTGATCCCGCGGTCGAGCTCGCGCTTGCGGAGTGCGGCGAGCCCGGCGCGCAACGCTTCCGGTACCGCGTCCGGGTCCGGGGCCGCGCCCTCGGCCCACTCCGCGGCGTAGCGCGCGTCGATGGTCGCGTCATCGCCGGCCAGGTCGCAGTATGCCGCGGTCACCGCCGGCGCGAGGCGCTCACCGAGCCGGAGCCGACCGCGCACCAGCTCCGCGCCCGCGCTGACGAGCTGCTCGTCGAACACCTCGAGCGTCGCGCGCGCGTCGTCGTCGCGAACGCCACCCTTCAGGAGCGCGTTGCGGTGGCGCAGCACTCTGTCGTAGTCGGAGCGCGCCGCCGCGTAGCGCGGACCGACGTCGACGAGCAGGTCGTCGAGGTACGTGCGCCGGTTCGCCGGCCCGGCCTTGACGAGGTCGAGGTCGTCGGGCGCGAAGACCGTCACGCGCAGTGCACCGAGCAGGTCGCGCGTGCGCGTGAGGGGGTGTCCGTCGAGGAGGACGCGGTTGCGACCTGCTGCTCGCAGCTCGGCCTCGACCCGGCGCGCCCGCCCCGTCTCGTCCTCCATGGCGAGCCGGACGATCGCCTGCTCGCTCCCGTCCCGCACCAGTGCCGCGTCCCCCACCCCACGGAACGAGCGCCCCAGCGCCCCCCAGGCGACCGCCTCGAGCAGGCTGGTCTTGCCCTGCCCGTTGTCGCCGCGCACGACCGTGATCCCCGCGGGGAGCTCGAGTCGGACCGACGCGTAGCAGCGGAAGTCGGTCAGCTCGACGAGCGTGACGCGCACGAGCCGGCCGGACTCAGGCGATGCGGACCGGCATGAGCAGGTACAGGAAGTCGGCGTCCTTGCCGCGCAGCACCGCCGGCTTCAGGGGATCGATCGTCTCGATCGTGATCTCCGGGGACGCGGCGGCCTCGACCCCGTCGAGCAGGAAGCGCGAGTTGAACGCCACCGTGACCTCGCTGCCCTCGAACCTCGCCTCGACGGGCTCGAAGGATTGTCCGACGTCCTGCGCGGTCGCCGACAGCTCGAGCCCGTCGGAGCTCATCGCCAGCCGGATCGGCGCGGAGTCGCGGCTCGTGCCACCGACGAGGCTCACTCGCTCGACCGCGCCGACGAACGCGTCGCGCTCGATCGTGAGCTTGTTCGGGTAGCTGCCGGGGATGAGCTGCTGGTAGTTGGGGAAGTCGCCTTCGATGAGCCGCGCGGTCAGCTCGGTGGCCTCGAGCTTGAAGGTGACGTACCGCTCACCGAGATACACCTCGACGTCGCCGCCGCCGACCAGCCGCTGGAGCTCGCCCAGGCCCTTCGCGCCCACGAGCACCTTCTGGCCCTCGGGGAGCAACGTGACGCCGGGGAGGTCGCGCACCGCGAGCCGGTACGAGTCGGTGGCGACCAGGCGCACACCGTCGTCGGTCGAGGTGATCAGCACCCCCGTGAGGATCGGCCGCGCGTCGTCCCTCGACGCGGCCGGAACGACCTGGCGCAGGCCTTCCGACAGCGGGCCGCCGGCGACGGTGACCGCCGGGCCCTCCGACTCGGGGAGCTTCGGGAAGTCGTTCGCCGCGAGGGTCCTGACCTCGGAACGGAAGCGTCCGGCCTCGATCTTGGCCTGGTCCTCGCCGATCTCGACGGTGACCGTGTCGGACGAGACCTTGGCCAGGGTGTCGACCAACAGACGAGCGACGAGGACCGCGGATCCCTCGCCTTCGACCTCGGCGGGCACCCGGACCCGGATGGTCAGCTCCAGGTCGGAGCCGGTGAACTCGACCTGCCCCGAACTGAGGGTCACCTTGACGCCCGAGAGCACCGGAAGGGCACCGGTGCGCGAGGCGACGGCCCGGTAGGCCGTCCCCACTGCTTCGGCGAGCGCATCGCGATCGCAACGGAACTTCACTGCACAGCTCCTGCTCTATCTCTTAGGTAGAAGGTCGTTGTTGCTGTAGGGCCTGTGGATTGTGGACAAGTCGGCGTTTGTGCAGGTCAGCGGCACTTTTCGTTCTCCCCACGCTTCCCCGCTCTTCCACCGGCTGCGGTCGGGTCCATGCCGAGAGTGGACCAACGTCCCCAGAACTGCCCAGGTATCCCCAGTCATCCACAGCGTTATCCACTGCTCCCCAGGCGGACCCGGGCGATCAGCTCGTTGACCTGCTCGAACGTGGTGTGACGCTCCGCCATCTGTTGGCGGATCTTGTCGACGGCGTACATCACGGTGGTGTGATCCCGGCCGCCGTAGGCCTCGGCGATCCGGGGGTAGCTGAAGTCGGTGAGCTCGCGCATCACGTACATGCTGATCTGGCGGGCCGTGACGAGCGGTCGGCGCCGGCTCTTGCCGCAGAGGTCCTCGACCGTCCAGCCGAACATCTTCGCCGTCTCGTCGAGGATGAGACCTGCGGTGATCTCGCGGGGCCGGGTGGTGGGGAGCAGGTCGGCCAGCACCGAGCGGGCGACCTCTTCGGAGAGCGGCGCCCGGTTCAGGCTCGAGTAGGCCGCGACGCGGATGAGCGCACCCTCGAGCTCGCGGATGTTCTCCTGGATGTTGCTGGCGATGAACCCGAGTACCTCGTCGGGGATGCCGCCCAGGTGCTCGGCCTCGGCCTTCTTGCGGAGGATGGCGAGCCGGGTCTCGAACTCGGGGGGCTGGACGTCGGTGATGAGTCCCCACTCGAACCGGCTGCGGAGCCGGTCCTCGAGCGTCGCGATGGACTTGGGTGACCGGTCGGACGAGATGACGATCTGGCCACCCTCGCCGTGGATCTGGTTGAACGTGTGGAAGAACTCTTCCTGGAGCTCCTGGGTGCGCTCGAGGAACTGGATGTCGTCGATGAGGAGCACGTCGAGCTCGCGGTACCGGCGCTTGAAGACGGGCATCCGGGTGCGGTCGCGGATGGCCTCGACGAAGTCGTTCATGAACGACTCGGTCGAGACGTAGCGCACGCGCTTCTTCGGGTAGAGGCTCCGGACGTAGTGGCCGATCGCGTGGAGCAGGTGCGTCTTCCCGAGCCCGGCCGGTCCGTAGATGAACAGCGGGTTGTAGGCCTGGGCCGGCGCTTCGGCGACGGACAGGGCCGCGGCGTGGGCGAATCGGTTCGAGGCGCCGATGACGAACTCCTCGAAGGTGTAGCGGGGGTTCAGCGTCCCGGACGCCCAGATCGATTCGCTCTTCGGCGCGGCGGCCGGGGTGGACTCGGGACGCGGCACCTCGAGCGGCGGGGTCTCGAACGCGGGCTCGGCCGCTCGCTCGTCGGTGTCGACGAGGAGCTCGACCGCTACGGCGCGCCCGATCGCGCTCTTGAGCGCGTCGTCGAGCATCGGGTGGTAGCTGGACCGGATCCGGTCGGCCGCGAGGTGGTTCGGGACGGAGAGGACGAGGACGTCGTGTTCGAAGCGGACGGCGCGCACGCCCTGGAACCAGGTGCGCCAGGTCGCCTCGGCGAGCTCGGCGCGCAAGCGGCTGCCGGCTTGCTCCCAGATCCGCTCCGCGATGTCGTCTGCGGCGTGCTCGGAGCCCGCTCGGTCGGTGCCGCTCGCTGCTCCCCCGCTCATGATTGGCCGATCCACGTTGTCCACAGGTACGTCCACAATTGTGGAGAACGGCGGGAACGACGGTGAGGCCGCGCCCCTGGGCTGATCGGCCGTTGGGTGGGGTCCGGAGACACTGGGTCAGGGACCCCGGCGGGGAAGATCGTCGGGTCGAGGCCGGTTCGACGAGACGCGGCGGAACGTAGCACCGCGATCGCGAGTGCTCAACCGGCCCCGCGTTGCGGCTGGTCACGGCGCGCCCGTAGACTCCGAGTTCCTTCGCCGCGCGGTCGGCCCACACCTCGGCCCGCCGCTCGCGTCTTCCGCCTCGAGGAGGCCATGCGTGAAGCGCACCTTCCAACCCAACAACCGGAAGCGCAAGAAGAAGCATGGCTTCCGTGGCCGCATGCGCACTCGTGGCGGGCGGGCGGTGCTGCGATCGCGCCGTGCGCGCGGCCGCAAGCGCCTCAGCGCCTGATCTGGCGAATCCGCGACCGTGCCACCTTCGAAGCATTGGCCCGGGCGCGCCGGCACCGGCGAGGTCCGATCTCGGTGCGTTTCGTACCGGGCGATCCGACCGAACCTCCGCGCGTCGCGTTCGCACTCGGCCGGAACGTCGGTTCCGCGGTCCGGCGGAACCGGGCCCGGCGGCGGCTCCGGTCCGCGATCGCGGCCCATGCCGGCGAGCTGGCTGCCGGTGCGTACCTGTTCGGCGGAGGTCCTGACGTCGTGACCGTCCCGTACCCCATCCTCGAGCACGCGGTCGTCGAGCTGCTCGACGCGGCCCGGGACGGCGGGACGTGAGCGCGACCGTGACACCGAACCGCGCCCCCGAGGCCCGGCGTCGCCCCACGCTCGCTGCGAGGATCGTCGGCCTGCCCGTCCGCGGCTGGCGGCTGATCAGTCGCTGGCTCCCGCCCCACTGTCGCTTCTACCCGTCGTGCTCGGCCTACGCCCTCGAGGCGCTCGAGCGCCACGGAGCGGCGCGTGGGACGTGGCTGGCGGCGAGGCGGATCGGTCGTTGCCATCCCTGGCACGCTGGGGGCCTGGACCCGGTCCCTGAACGTCGGGACGCACGCATCCGCCCGACCGAATCGAACGTACGTTCCCCCGTCCCGCCGGCCACTCGCCCGGCGGAGACCGCCTGAGAGAGAGCTTCAGACGTGGACTTTGCCTTCCTGAACCCGATCTACGAAGCGATCGCCTGGTTGCTGGCGCTGTTCTACAGCGTCATCCCGAACCTCGGCGTGGCGATCATCCTGCTCACCTTCACCATCATGTTGATCCTCTACCCGCTGACGGCCAAGCAGGCGAAGTCGATGATCGCCATGCAGCGGGCGCAGCCGGAGATCAAGAAGCTCCAGGCGAAGTACAAGGGCGACCGTCAGAAGCTCAACGAAGAGACGATGAAGTTCTACCAGGAGCACAAGATCAACCCGCTGGCGGGTTGCTTGCCCCTCCTGATCCAGATGCCGATCTTCTTCGCGCTGTTCCACACCCTGCGCGACCCGTACAAGTACGTCCCGAAGGACTCGTCGCTGTACTCGGCACTCTGCGACGGCGTGAAGTGTGCGAGCACCGAGACGGTGAACCACCTCAAGTTCCTGGGGATGGACCTGCAGCTCTCGGCGACAGACGCGCACAACACCATCATCAACGCGGCGCCCTACTTCATCCTCGTCGGGCTGGTGATGCTGACCGGGTTCCTGCAGACGCGGCAGGCCCAGAAGCGCACGCCGGTCGCGAACAAGCAGATGGGCATGGTGATGAAGGTCCTCCCGGTGTTCTTCGGGTTGATCTCCCTGCAGTTCCCGGCCGGTCTCGTCCTCTACTTCTTCGTGAGCAACCTCTGGCGCCTGGGTCAGCAGGAGATCATCTTCCGGAAGTTCGGCTCGGCACTCACGCCACACAAGGGCGGGGGCAAGGCGTTGCCCGGCGGCAAGCAGGCCGCGGTGATCGACGTCGACAGCCGCGAGGCCGTCGCGGACGACCTCGACGAGCAGCCCGAACCGAAAGCCGCGAAGCCGCGGCCGGCCGCCGCGAAGCCCAAGCCGAACCCATCCTCCGCCGCGGCAACTGGCGGCGCCCAGCCGGCGAAGACCAAGCGCAAGGGGCTCCGCGGCATGCTGGAGCTCCCGCCCCCGCCCGATGCCAACGGCGGTGCGGCGAAGGCGACCGGGTCGAGCGGTACGAACGGTGGATCGAAGGCGACGCCCAAGCCACCACCATCACGGAACCGGTCGAACAAGAAGAAGCGCAAGCGCTGATCGATGGAGTGGGTGGAGACGACCGGTCGTACGGTCGCAGATGCGCTCGACGCCGCACTGGACCAGCTCGGGGTCGACGAGGACGATGTCGAGTTCGAGGTCATCCAGGAACCCAAGTCCGGGCTCCTGGGCCGTCGTGAGGCCCGGATCCGGGCCCGGGTGAAGCCGATCTCCCGGGAGAAGCCCGGTGGTGACCGGCGGCGGCGCAAGGGCCGGGAGGGTTCCGGCGGTGGCGGCTCCCGGAACCGGTCGGGCCGGGGCGCGGGGCGGAGTGGGGCGAAGCGCACCGAAGGCGGCGGCGGGGGTGCCCCGAAGCAGCCGGCAGCCGACAACGAAGGCTCCGGCGGCGGCGCGGCAGCCGCTGCAGGCACCGCGGGGGCGAAGCGACGACGGCGAGGCGGCCGAGGACGCGGTGGGGGCGGGAATCGACCCGCGCCGCGAGCGTCCGGCACAGCAGAAGCACAGGAGGACAGGGTGACCGAGGTAGTGGTGACGGTGGAGGAGCAGGCCGATGCGGCGGCGGACTTCACGCGGGGTCTGGTGGACGCGTTCGGCTTCGACGCCGACGTGAGCACGCGACGTGAGGACGAGGACACGGTGATCGTCGACGTCACCGGGGGCGATCTCGGGTTGCTCGTGGGCCCCAAGGGCGTGACCCTGCAGGCGATCGAGGAGCTGGTCCGCACGGCGGTGCAGCGCCAGACCGAGGGCCACGGTGCCCGCATCCACGTCGACGTGGGTGGCTACCGGGCCAAGCGGCGAGCAGCGCTCGAGCAGTTCGCCGTCGGCATCGCCGAAGAGGTCCGAGACTCGGGCGAGGGCCGCGCGCTGGAGCCGATGTCGGCGTCCGACCGCAAGGCCGTGCACGATGCCGTGGCGGACCTCGACGGGGTCGAGACGTCGTCAGAGGGCGAGGATCCCCGCCGGCGGGTGGTCATCTCCCCCGCCTGATCGCCACAGCTCATCCCGTGTCACTCGACGAGGTCCTGCGCCAGGCGCAGGACCTCGGCTTGTTCGGGCCCGGCGCCATGTCCCGGCACCGGGACCACGCAGACTCCTTCGTGGCCCTGGTGTTGGAGCAGCTGGGTGGCGTGGCGCCGGGCGCCTTCCTCGACCTCGGGTCGGGCGGCGGCCTTCCTGGCCTCGTGTTGGCGGAGGCACTCCCTCGGACCCCGGGCACGCTGCTGGACTCGCAGCACCGACGGACGGCGTTCCTCGGCGAGGCCGTCGAGGCGCTCGGGTGGGCCGATCGGATCTCGGTCGTGACCGCACGAGCCGAGGACGCCGCTCGCGATCCCGAGCACCGGTCCCAATACGGCCTGGTCACCGCCCGCAGCTTTGCTGCCCCGGCGGTCACCGCTGAGTGCGCCGTGGGATTCCTCTCCCCCGGCGGTCGGCTGATCGTCAGCGAGCCTCCCGAGCGGGTGGCCGCCCGGTGGGACGAGGAGGGTCTGGCCGCCCTGGGGTTCGACCCCCCCGCCATCACGACCGATGCCACGGCGACGATCGCCACCTTGCTCCATCCCGCCGGGCCACCGGAGAAGTACCCCAGACGGCCCGGAATCCCCAGCAAGCGCCCCGTCTGGTGACGTTCCACGTGGAACGGGCCGGATCGCTGAGGCCCTGAGGTTCCACGTGGAACACCCGGGAGTCCTCAGATCGCCGGGATTCCGAGGGAGCGTCGCGGAGGGCTGCCCCGAGTCCCCTGACGTTCCACGTGGAACGTGCGAGGCCCCACGGCTGAGCGGGGAGGTTCGGTCGGGAATCCACAGGAGATCCACCGCTTGGGGAAATCCCGCTCTGGTCTCTCGCTCTGATGACGGGGTCGCCCGAACTCCGCGTCGGGACGGACGGGGCGCCTCGCACGTCAGCAAGCGAACGGCCGATCCCGCGGGGAAACCCAGCGCGGCGAGCGACGACGCGTCCCTCGCGGGGAGGGACCGGACGAGCGCAGCGACGGCGGCGGACCGGGCAGTGAGCCGGTAGCCGGCCGAGACCCGGGTCGGAGACCCGACCGAGCGCAGCGAGGGAGCAGGGGCTCGACCGGCGTGAGGCGCCCGGTCCGTCGTCCAGGCGCGGAGCTCGGTTCGGTCCCGGTCACTCCGCGGGGACGGGTCGGGAGCGAGCAACTTGACGGCGCGCGGGGGGTCGGTCACGATGCGCATCCCGGCCGCGCTCAGGAGCCACGGATGGTCAAACGCAAGTTCACGCGGACGCGGCGGGAGCAGAAGTCGCGCGACGGGGGGCACGACGGAAACGCGGACACGGATCCCGGGCTGCCGGAGGCGCCGGGCGAGCACGACAGCAGCCCCGAGAACCACACGAATAACACTGGTGTAATTCCGTCTACTGGCGTATCCTCTCGTAGACATGAGCCTCAACTCGAGGTGGAGGCTCACGACGAGGAGGCGAGGGTGGCCACCACGAAAGTCCGTGTGAGTCCCGGCGCGCCCGAAGCGGAGCTGCCGGACACGCCGATCCTCGACGTGGAGACCCTGCCGGGTTCCACGAACGTGGGCGGCACCCCGGTCCCGCTCGAGCTCCCGCGGGTCATCGCGATCGCGAACCAGAAGGGTGGGGTCGGGAAGACCACGACCGCCGTCAACCTGGGTGCGTCGCTCGCCGAGCTCGGCTTCCGGGTCCTCGTCATCGATCTGGACCCCCAGGGGAACGCGACGACGGGCCTCGGTCTGAACCCGCGCGACGTGAGCGGGTCGATCTATGACGTCCTCCTGCAGGAGGCGTCCTTCGAGGACTGCATCGAGCCGACCGCGATCAAGAACCTCTTCGTCGCGCCGGCCACGATCGACCTCGCCGGGGCCGAGATCGAGCTCGTGCCGCAGATCAGCCGCGAGCTGAAGCTCCGGAAGGCGGTGAACTCGGTCCGCGACGACTACGACATCATGCTGATCGACTGCCCGCCCTCGCTCGGGCTCCTCACGGTCAACGGACTCGCCGCGGCCGACGACGTCATCGTCCCGATCCAGTGCGAGTACTACGCGCTCGAGGGGCTGGGGCAGCTGCTCCGCAACGTCGGGCTCGTCCAGGCGAACCTCAACCCGGACCTCGACGTGCGCGGGATCGTCCTCACGATGTACGACGCGCGCACCAAGCTGGCCGACCAGGTCGAGGCCGAGGTCCGGAACTACTTCGGGGCGAAGGTCTACAAGACGATCGTGCCGCGCACGGTACGGCTGTCGGAGGCCCCGTCGTACGGCCAACCCATCATCGTGTTCGATGCGACCTCGCGGGGCGCGAAGGCCTACCGCGACCTGGCGAAAGAGGTGAGCCGTGGCGCGACAAGGCGGACTGGGTAGGGGCCTCGGTGCCCTGATCCCCCCCGGGGCCGCGGAGCACCGCGCCCCGTCGGGCACGGGCTACCGGGAGATCCCGATCGCGTCCATCCGGCCGAATCCGTACCAGCCCGCGCGACGCGTTCGACGAGCAGGCGCTCGGTGCGCTGGCCGACTCGATCCGCGAGGTCGGGTTGCTCCAGCCGGTGCTCGTCCGCCCGGCCGGCGACGGCTTCGAGCTGATCGCGGGGGAGCGGCGTTGGCGCGCCGCGCAGCGCGTCGGGCTCCAGGAGATCCCCGCGCTGGTGCGCGAGACCGACGACAACACCGCGCTCGAGCAGGCCCTCGTCGAGAACCTCCAGCGCGACGACCTCAACCCGCTGGAAGAGGCGGCCGCCTACCAGCAGCTCATCGAGGACTTCCACCTCACGCACGAGCAGGTCGCCGCGCGGATGGGGAAGAGCCGCGCCGCGATCTCCAACACGCTGCGCCTGCTCCAGCTGCCCCCGTCGATCCAGCGCGCGGTTCGGGAGGGTCAGCTGACGATGGGCCACGCCCGGGCGCTGCTGGGGACGCCCGACCGGGCGTTCCAGGAGGCGATGGCGAAGCGCATCGTCAAGGAGGACCTCTCGGTCCGTCAGGTCGAGGAGGCCGTGCGGGCCCGCAACGACGGTGCTGCCGCCGACCACGGCACGACGGTCGAAGTCCCGGGACGGATGCGCCCGGCCGGGCTCGCCGAGCTCGAAGAGCTCCTCGGCGACCACCTCGACACCCGGGTGAAGATCCGGCTCGGTGCGGGCGGCAAGGGCACGATGACGATCGACTTCGCCGGGCTCGACGACCTGGAGCGCATCTACCGGGCGATCACCCAGGCCGACCTGGTTGCGGAGGCAACGACCGCCTAGGCCGGGCGACCTGACGCCGCCGCCCGGACTCAGCCTGGTTCGGGCGGCTGCTCGACCGAGCGCTGCACGCCGTGCACGACGGCTCGGGCCGCGTCCCCGAACGCGCGACGAGGCCGCGCATCGCGTCGACGTCGCCCTCGGGGATCAGCTCGCACACGACCGCCGGCATCCGGGTCTCGCGCAGCACCGCGTAGGCCTTGCCGCAGACGGCCTGCTCCGTGGGGAGGACGGTCACCGAGCGCCGCGTGGACCTCGGTGGCGACGGAGCGCCCGACCTCGGACTCGAACCGCGCGGACGCGTAGTAGGTGCACCGACACGCGGGTGCGTCACCCGCGCGGAGCGCGAGGAAGAGGTCGGCTTCGAAGCGGTTCGCCTCGCCCGCGACGAACGAGTCGTCGTCGCCCGACGCGTCGAGCACCGCGGAGGCGCCGGCCTCGAGCAGCCCGCGAGTGATCGCCTCGCCGAGGGCCGCGAACCCGGGAGTGGCGGCGACGTAGACGCGCCGCCCCGCGAGCCGGGGTGGGCCCGACCGCAGCCGCTCGCGGAGCCCGGCGGCCGAGCCGGCCGCGAACGACCCGACTCGGTCGAGCGCGGCGATCGTGGTCGCGCCGCAGATCCCGTCGTCCGCGAGCCCGACGGCTCGCTGGAACTCCGCGACGGCCGATCGCGTGTCGTCGCCGAGGATGCCGTCCTCGCGCCCCGCGTCGAAGCCGAGCGCGTTCAGGCGGTGCTGGAGGTCGGCCACGTCGTCGCCCCGGACCATGGGGCGACGGAAGTACAGCAGCCGGTCGCCGAGCGAGTACCCGCTCTCGACGAGCGCCGACCAGGTCTGGCGACCGACGATGCCGTCGACTCGCAGGCCTCGAGCCTCTTGGAACGCGCGCACTCCGGCCTCGGTGTCGGCCCCGAAGTCTCCGGGCTCTTCGCCCGCGACGTCGTGACCGGCTCCGACGAGGCGTTGCTGGAGGTCGCGGACCGCTTCGCCGCGGTCCCCCTGGCGGAGCACCGCGGGCATGGCGAGACGGCTCCGAGTCGACGGTCCGAGTGACGACGACCCTTGCGGGTCGGCGTCAGACGAACTCGGCGAGATCCTGGAGGAGCTGACCCTTGCCCTTGGCGCCGACCAGACGCTTGGCCTCGGCCTGTGCGTCACCCGGCTTGAAGACCAGGAGGGTGGGGATGCTCATCACGTTGAAGCGCATCGCCGTGTTGGGGTTGTCGTCGACGTTCAGCTTCGCGATGGCGAGCTTGTCGGCGTGCTCGACCGCGAGCTCCTCGAGGACGGGGGCGATCATCTTGCACGGACCGCACCACTCGGCCCAGAAGTCGACCAGGACGGCCTTGTCGGAACCGCCGATCGTCTCGTCGAAGGTGTCGTCGGAGATCGTGATGATGTGCTGGGACACGGGAAGATCCTTTCTCCGCCGGTCCGTGCTCGGCCGGGGTGTGCGGCGAGTGTACTGACGGGGTGAACCCCGACCGGGTCCCGGCGATTCCTGGGTGGGGGGATTCCTGAGCGGCCGGGTCGGAGTTGGGTGTCAGGCGGTGGCGGCGGCGTGCGCGGCGGCCTCCAGCCAGCGCTCGGCCTCGATCGCAGCCATGCAGCCGCTGCCGGCCGCAGTGATCGCCTGCCGGTAGACGTGGTCCTGCACGTCGCCGGCGGCGAACACGCCCTCGACGGACGTGAGCGTCGAGTCCGGTGCCGTCACGATGTAGCCGTTCTCGTCGAGGTCGAGCTGCCCTGCGAAGAGGGCGGTGGTCGGATCGTGGCCGATCGCGACGAACAGTCCGGCGACGTCGAGCTTCGAGACCTCGTCGGTGTCGACGTTGCGGATCTCGAGGTGCTCGACCTGGTGCTCACCGTGCACGTCGTTCACCACGGAGTTCCACAGGAACTCGATCTTCGGGTTCGCGAACGCGCGCTCCTGCATGATCTTGGACGCCCGCAGCTCGTCGCGACGGTGGACGAGCGTGACCTTGGTCGCGAACTTGGTGAGGAAGATCGCTTCCTCGATCGCGGAGTCCCCTCCGCCGACGATCGCGAGGTCCTTCTCCCGGAAGAAGAACCCGTCGCAGGTCGCGCAGGTCGAGACACCGTGGCCGAGGAGTCGCTGCTCGGCCGGCAGGCCGAGCATGCGTGCGGTGGCGCCCGTGGTGATGATCATGGCGTCGCCGCGGTACTCGGTGTCGCCGACCCAGGCGCCGAAGGGGGCTGCGCTCAGGTCGACGCGGTCCGCGTCGGCCGTCACGAACTCGGCGCCGAACCGGGCCGCTTGCTCCCGCATCTTCACCATGAGCTCGGGGCCCATGATCCCGTCGGGGAAACCGGGGTAGTTCTCGACGTCGGTCGTCAGCATGAGCTGACCGCCGGCGCTGATGCCCTCGATGATGACGGGGGACAGGTTGGCCCGGGCCGCGTAGGTCGCCGCCGTGAGGCCCGCCGGCCCGGAGCCGACGATCACGACCTTCCGGTGCTCGGTCATCGGCGCTGGTCAGTCATGGTGCGGGCGCCCTTCATGCAGCATCGGCTGCGCCGTCCTTGGGCACCTTCAGGCGCCGTGTCCAGCAGAACGCCCCGAGGAGCACCAGGATTCCGCCGCAGATGAGGTAGGCGAGCCAGACCTCACCGGTGAGGATCACCAGACCGCGGAAGAGCCCGATGATGAGCAGGGTGACCGCGGTGAAGACGAAGAAGCCGACCAGCAGCCCGTAGACGACGGCCTTGGTCGCCTTCTGGGCGGGCACGACCGTCTTGTCGCGGACGAGCGTGACCGCCTGCTCGAGGGCGTCCGCGGCCTGGGTCGGCCAATCGGTTGAGGGGGAGAGATCTGCCATACCGGCGGCGATCGTATCGGGCTCCCGGTCGATCCGGTCGGTCGATCGCCCCCGGGCCGGAGGTGATCAGTCGTGGAGGGCCACGGTCGTGACCACGGTGCAGTCCGTCGGCGTCACCGCCACCGCGACGTCCTCGCCTGCGGGGGTCGTGCCGACGAGGACGACGACCTGCCCGGAGGCCGCGTAGGTCGCGGTCCCGACCGCGCTGACGACGACGAGCCCGGCCGCCTCGGGTCCGCGAGCCAGACAGCTCGCTGCGAGCTCCGACGCCGCGAGGGCGGCCCCGGACTCGAGGCGGTTCGTGATCGCGGCGCGCAGCGCGGCAGGGGACGCCACGGTGCCGAGGTCCCCGAGCTGGTTCTCGGAACCCGGTGCCGGCGCGACCGTGGGTGGCGCGCTGTCCGCGGCGGCGTCCCTGGGCGCCGCCGCGGTGGCTTCGGGCGCCCGCCCGGCCGTGGTGGTCTGCGGGTCGTCGGGTCGGGTCACCACGACGGCGCCCACGAGCACTCCGATCAGGAGCGCGGCCGCGACGCCGATGGCCGCGGTCGTCCGCCCGACGGGTCGTCCGGCCCGGGGCCGTTCGGCGACCGCGACGTCGACCATCCGACGCCGGGTCACCTCGTCGAGCGGCGGGACGGCGAGGAGCGCGCCGAGCTCCGGGTCGCGGCCCCGGTCGTCGGGGGCCAGATCCTGGGGAGCAGGGTCGTCGGGGGTGAGGTCGTCGCTCATGATCCGTCCGTTCGACGCTCGGAGGGGGTGGTGCGGTTCCCGAGGGCCTCGCGGAGGGCCTGCCGGCCTCGGGAGATGCGGGACTTCACGGTTCCCACGGGCACGTCGAGCACCTCGGCGATCTCGGGGTAGTCGAGATCGGCCAGGTCACGCAGCACGACCGCGGTGCGGAACTCCTCGGGGACGGTTGCCAGGGCCCGGTCCACGTCGAGGCGAGCGTCGACCGATCCCTCGGCGCTGGGCGTCGTGAGCTCGGGTGGCTCATCGAGCGGCACGGGACGCCGGGACCGGCGCCGGAGCTCGTCGAGGGCGGCGTTGGTGGCGACGCGGTACATCCAGGTGGTGAAGGCCGAGCGACCGTCGAACCGACCGATCCCACGGGCGATCGCGATCAGCGCCTCCTGGGTCGCGTCGAGCGCGTCCTCCGGATGCGCGACGACCCGGCGGCAGATCGCATGGACGCGGTCGGCGTGGCGGTCGAGGAGCTGCTCGAGCGCCCGGCGGTCTCCGCCGGCGGCAGCGCTCGCGAGGCCGGCGTCGTCGACGTCGCCGGTCCGGTCAGCCAACTCGGGTCACCCGATCCGTACTTCGGTGATCTCGAGCTTGCCCGACGCCGGCAGTCGCGTCAGCCAGATCAGCACGGTCCGCCCCGAAGCGGTCGGATCCAGCTCGAAGGTGGCGTTCGGCCCGAGATCCTCCCCCGAGGCCGCCGGCGCACCCCACCCGGCCAGCGTCTCCGCGGGTGAGTCGGCGACGTAGATCTGGGCGTTCCAACCGGAGCCGTTCGTGTCGACCTCGACGGTCGAGACCTCCGAGGAGTCGGCGAGGTCGACCCGGAGCCCGACCCCGGACTTCCCACCCAGGTCCGCGTTGCTGTACGTCTCGGTGTTCCAACCCGTCGCACCGTTGCCGTCGATGGCGAGGCCGGCCTGCTCGGGGTGCTCGCCGTCACCGCCCTCCGGGTCGAAGTCGGCCGCGCCGACGATCTGGGGCGCGGAGGTGCTCACGCCCGGCGTGGATCCGGTGCCGTCGGTGTCGTTGATCGCCTTGACGACCAGGTAGCCGC
This sequence comes from uncultured Acidimicrobiia bacterium, assembly GCA_963720675.1. Taxonomy (GTDB): domain Bacteria; phylum Actinomycetota; class Acidimicrobiia; order IMCC26256; family PALSA-555; genus JALHSW01. Next base: position 2,449,920 of record CAVRGH010000010.1, read on the forward strand.
CGGCGGCGCCGGCGGCGAGCAGGAAGATCCCGAGGAGCGCCCAGGGCCAGGTCGACGACTGGCGCCGCGCCGGCGGCCGGCGGCCGGGCGACCGCTGCGGTGCGCGGCTCGGGACCGGGGCGGGCGCGGCTGCCGGGGTCGGCGTGGGTGGCGGTGTCGGTGGGGGAGTCGGCGTCGCGCTGCGGGTCCGGTCGACGCCCGGCGAGGTGAGGTGCAGCTCGGCGCCGCCTGCCACCGCGGTGAGGTCCTCGCCCAGAGCGCCGGCGCTCTGGTACCGGTCCCGCGGGTCGCGCGCGAGGCACCGCAACGTGATCGCCTCCACGAGCGGGGGGACGTCGGCGCGCACCGAGCGCAGAGAAGGCGGATCCTTGGTCAACCGGGCGAGCGACGCGGCGGTCTCGGTGTCGCCGGTGAAGGGTGGTGCGCCGGCCAGCATCTCGTGGAGGAGGAGCCCGACCGCGTAGAGGTCCGCGCGGGCGTCGACCGGCTCCCCGGCGAGCTGCTCCGGCGCGAGGTAGCGGGCGGTACCGACGACGGTCCCGGTTCGGGTGAGGTCCTGGCCGTCTCCCGCCTTGGCGATGCCGAAGTCGGTCACCTTCACCGGAGCGTGGGGCGGCACGAGCACGTTCGCCGGCTTGATGTCGCGATGCACGATCCCGTTGCGGTGGGCGTGCTCGAGGGCCGCGGTGACCCCGCGGGCGATCCGGAGGCTCTCGTCGACGGGGAGCGGGCCCCGGTCGTCGAGGAGGTGCCGCAGGTTCGGGCCCTCGACGAGCTCCATGACCAGGTAGGCGACGCCGTCGTCCTCTCCCGTGTCGTAGGTGGCGACGATGTCGGGGTGGGCGAGGCTGGCGACGGCGACGGCCTCGTTGCGGAACCGCGTCCGAGTGTCGGCGTCGTGCGCGAGGTCGGGGTGGAGCGTCTTCACCGCCACCCGGCGCGCGAGCAGCGTGTCGTCACCGACCCAGACACTGGCCATGCCGCCCCGCGCGAGCAGCGACTGGAGGTGGTAGCGGCCACCGAGCGTTCGACCGGGCGCGGCGGGGTTCGACACCGTGCCACGGTACCGGCCTCGTGGTGTGGTCCGCGAGGCAGCACCCGGGGCCGACCCCGCGGCTCAGTCGCGGTCCGAGTGGACCTGGAAGCTCACACCGATCACGCCGGGGCCCGCATGGGTGCCGATGACCGGACCGACGATGCCGGTCACGATCTCGTCCCGGGGCTTGATCGGAGCGAGCAGGTCGAGGAGCTCCTCGAGGTCGTCGGCCTGCCCGTGGAGCACGGCGAGCGTGTCGATGGGCTGCGCCGCGACCTTGTCGGCCAGCACCTTGAGCGACTTCGACCGCGTCCTCACCTTGCCCGCTTCCTCCACGACCCCGTCGCGCACCTCGACGACCGGCTTGATGGAGAGCATGGAGCCGAGCAGCGCGCGGGCGTTGCCCACCCGGCCACCCTTCTTGAGGTACTCGAGGGTGTCGAGCGCGCCGAAGAGGCGCGTGCGATCGCGGCGGCTGATGACCTCGTCGACGATCCGATCGAGGGGATCGCCATCTGCCGCGCGGCGGGCCGCGGTGAGGCAGAGCGCCCCGAGGCCCATCGACACGGTGAGGGAGTCGATGACCTTGACCGGGCACTCCTCCCCGATCGACGCGGCGGCGACCTGGGCCGCCTGCATCGTGGCCGAGAGGCGAGAGGAGAGGTTGATGCAGATGATCCCGGTCGCCCCCCGGGCGATGAGGTCGCGGTAGCAGGCCTCGAAGGCGCCGGCCGACGGCGCCGCGGTCTCGGGCAGGGCGTCGGACGCCTGGAGTCGGTCCCAGAAGGCGTCGGCGCTCAGCTCAGCGCGGTCGACGAACTCCTCGTCGCCGAAGCGGATCGTGAGCGGCACGACCTCGATCCCGAGGGCGTCGACGAGGTCCTGCGACAGGTCGCTCGCGCTGTCGGTGACGACTCGAACTCCCACGGTTCCTCCTCTGGGGTCCGAGCTGCAGGCTGCCCCCCACTCCTCATGGTGTCACGGTGTCGGACTCGCCGCCGAGGCCGCCGCCCGGTGGCGGCGGGGTCGATGGCGTCGATGGCGTGCCCCGCCCGGAGCGCCGACGGAAGCGCCGGAGCCGGAACAGCGCCGTGAGCTCCCGGAACTCCTCGACCTTGAGGGCCCAGAGGCCGACGGCGGTCACCGCGAGGGCGGCGACCAGCCCGAGGACGACCGCGAGGATCGCCGACGCGGCGCTGGCCCATCCGACGGCATCGCCGACCACCCACGCCGCTCCGGCGGCGAGGACGCTGACCGCGAGCACCTTGATCGCCGAGGTGCCGATCCCGCGGCCCTGGAGGCCGCCGAGTCGTCGGGACAGGACGGTGAGGGTGAGGAGCGCCCCGATCGCGTACGCCCCGGAGTACGCGTACGCGAGGCCCGGGATCCCGAACCGGTCGAACAAGAGGATGGCAAGTCCGATGTTCACGCCGTTCTCGACGCAGTTGAGGAGGAACGGAGTGCGGGTGTCGGACAAGGAGTAGAAGGCGCGCAGCGAGAACAAGTAGGTGGAGAAGAACGGCAGACCGATCGCGAACCCGACCAGCGTGTCGCCGACGAGCGCGGCATCGCTGGCATTGAACGCGCCGCGCTGCAGGAGCGCGACCACGATCGGCCGGGCCAGCGCGACGTAGACCGCGGCCGCGGGGACGATCACGGTGAGCGTGAGCCGCAGCGCGCGGGCGAACCGGTGACGAAGGGCCGGGGCATCGCCGCGCCCGCCGGCGGCGGCGAGGTCGGGCGCCACCGCGGTCATCACCGACACCGAGAACAGCCCGTAGGGCAGCTGGAAGAACGCGAACGCGCTCAGATAGGCGAACGAGCCGCCGCGCTCCCCGTTGGCCAACACCAGCACGACCCAGAGCGCGATCTGGTTCGCGATGACGTAGCCGATGGTCCAGCCGGAGAGTCGGAACACCACCCGGACCGCGGCATGGCGGAAGGCGGGGAGGAAGCGGAGCCGGACCCGGGCTCGCCACAGGGCGGGAACGAGCGCGAGCGCCATCACGGCGATGCCGGCGGTGGTGCCGAGCCCGAGGAGGAGGACGAGTCCGTTGTCGTGGTTGAGCCGCCGAACGGTGAGGGGCCCGTCGATGATGCGCGGGAGCGCGAGGAACATGGTGATGACGACGACGTTGTTCAGGACCGGCGCGAACGCGGCAGCGGCGAAACGCCGGCGCGCCTGGAGCAACGCCGTCGCGAGCGCGACGAAGCCGTAGAAGAGCATCTCGGGCATGAAGAGCCGCAGGAGCTTCGTGGCGAGCTCCTGCTGCCCGGCGCGTCCGGGCCCGGTGACTCGCAACGTGTAGATGTCGACGATGTAGGGAGCGAGCACGATGCCGAGCACGGTGAGGCCGACGAGGGCGAGCATCGCGACGGACACGACCGCGCTGCTCGCGTCGGGATCGCGGTCTTGCAGGTGTTTCACGAACTGCGGCACCAGGGTCGCGGTGAGCACGCCCCCGAGCAGTAGCTCGTAGACGATGTTCGGCGTCTCGTTCGCGTACGAGTACACGCCCGCGACCGTCGTCACCCCGAGGGCGTACGCGATCGCGGCGACTCGGAGGAAGCCGGTGAGGCGCGACAGCGCGGTGCCGATCCCGACGATCGCGCTCGATTGGAGGAGATCCTTCGTGTCGTGGCGGCTGTGGCTGACCGCGCGGTCGTCCCGCGTCACGCGACCGCGACCTCGACGCGTGGCGCGCCCGACGCGCGCGGCGGATGTGCAGCGCCCACCAGAGCGCAAGGAACACTGCTGCGCCGGCGATGAGCACGATGCCGACTGTGCTGACGACCGTCGAGCGGACCCGGAACTGGGTGTCCGCGACGAGGAGGCCGCCGTCGCTCGACCGCACCTTGAGCTGCAGCGGGAACGTCCCCGACGTGCGCGACTCGACGGCGAACCGCACGGTGGTGCTCTTGGGTTTGAGCGTGACGAGTCGGCTCGAGCCCTGCGGGAAGACGAGCTTCGGGCTCGCGAGCTCGATCACGACGTCGACGCGCTGCCCGGTGTCGTTCCGGAAGGTGAGGGGGATCTCCCCCGAGCGCGACGTGAGTGTGATCGTGCTGCGCCGGGGCACGTGGATCTGGGACAGGAACTGGTCGATCGACAGGTCGATGCTCTGGAGCGTGGCCTGCGCCCGCGCTTGTCCAGCCGGCCCGGCGAAGGTCGCGGACACCGACAGGAGCAGCGAGCGGTTGCCCGCGACGGCGATCGGATCGTTGGCGCCGGCGAGCGACCGGAATGCCGCGAGCCGTTCCTGCGCGGCGAGGTAGGCCGCGGGGGCGACCGGCGGCGCGGGCGGCGGGTAGGCGACGAGCTCGCGCGCCGCACCCGTCTCCGCGGGAACGGTTGCGAAGATCTCGTCGACGGTCTCCGGTTGCAGCAGCGGGTTGCCGCGGAGCCCGGTGAGCATCGCGTCGAGGAGCGATGACGAGACGTCCAGCGCGGGCGGGTTCACCACCACGACGGCGCGCGGGCTGTCGGACGCCTCCTGCGCGACGACGGACAGCGCAGCGAGCGCGAGCTGGGCCTGCAGTGCGGGCGCGCCGTCCGCGCTGAGGAGCTGCGCGATCCCCGTGTCGTTCGCAACCGCCGTGACCGGAGAGCTGGGTGCGAGCGCGGCGGGTGGCTGCAACGCGAACGGTCGTGTGAATGAGGTGCGCGCGTCGTCAGGGGCGATTGACGCGTCGTCCACGATGACCCGGTCGACGCCACCGGCGCGGAGACGAGCGAGCGACGCGCCGTCGATGGGACGCGCCAGCGCGGTGCGGGTGTCGGGGCGCGTGCCGAGCAGGCGGGTGAGGGTGTCGTCGCCCCGCACGATCTGCGAGTCGACCGCGGTCGGGAGCCCGGCGGCGAGCAGCGAGGGGACGTCGGTCGGCACGAACGTGCTCGTCACGGACTCGGCTCGCCCGGATGCATCGCGCACTGCCGCAGCTCCCCGTCCGATCGCGGCGTCCTTGCGCCCCTGCTCGACCCAGGCCTCGAGCGTCTCGGGCCCGGGGACGAGCGTCAGCGGGACGTCGCCGGCGCGGGTGAGCGCGGCTGCCTGCCGACCCAGGCGTCCCTTCGGCCGCAGCTCGGCGGAGACCTGCGGGTCGTCGGTGCCGTCGGGCAGGGTCGACGGACCGGTCACGAGTGGCCACACCCACCCGACCCCGAGACGGCTCGGGAGCACCTGGGGGGCACCGGATCCGTCGGGTGCGGCGCCCACGACGACGGCCATGGTCGTGAACTTCGACTGGCTTCGCTCGTCGGCGCCGCGGAGGTCGACCGAGAGCGGGTACACGCCGGTACGCCGCAGCGACAGCCGGCTCGGGTCGCGGGCCGCACCCGAAGCCTCGAGGCCGACCGCGATGGTTCGGGTCCCGGTCGCGTCGGTCGGCAGGAACGACAAGGGGAGCACGACCTGGTCGAGCACCGACGTCGGGACCTCGCCGGCGATCACCCGGTCGAAGGCGGCGCGCGACGCAACGGGCTGGTAGGCGACCAGACTGAGGGTCGTGTCGGGTCCGACGAGCTGCGCCGGGACGTTGACCTGGAGGTTGAGGGTGCCGCCGCCCACGTCCCATGCGTCCTGCGCGACGAGTGTGATCGCCGGCTCCGTCGCCGCGGCGGCGCTCGCCGACGTCGGGCGAGCGGGGAGGATGGTGGCGCCGAGCGCGAGCATCACCGCGGCGATCGCCGCGGCGCGCTTCACAGTGTCCGGTCGAGGACGCAGAGCCCGACCGGAAGCTGCCGGAAGCCGCACGATTCGTACAGCGCGACCGCGCCGTCGTTCGTCCACTGGGTGTTGACCAGCGCTCGCCGGACGTCGTGGCGTCGCAACCAACGCAACGCGTCCAGCACGAGGGCCTGGCCCCAGCCGCGCCGCCGGTCGTCGGGGTGCACGGCGATCCGCTGGAGGTACCCCTGTCGTCCCGCCCGGCCGGTGATCGCGTACGCCGATGCCTCGAAGCGACCCGCGGCGACCGCGCTGCTCCCGCCGGCCTCCCCGATTCGGAAGCGCACGGCCGGCGTGGCCTGGAGGGCCTCGCGGAGGCCCGGCTCCTCGAGCCGCCAGAACTCGTCGAAGGCGAGGTGGTCGAGCGCGAGCACCGAGGGGCGGTCGGCGCGCCATGCCCGCCGCAGGCGCGGCGGATCCGGCCGCACTGCAGGGACCGTCTCGAGCTCGTGCTCGAGCAGGTGGAGGCGTTCGCGCATCACGAAGCCGGCGTCGACGAAATGGAGCGCATCGCCGGGCGGCATCGCGGTGGTGACGACGGTCGTGTACCCGGCCCGCCGGAGTGCCGCGAGACAGGATTCGATCACCGACCGGTCCGACGGCACCCGCTCGCCCAGCACGAGATGGGCGACGTCGGGACGCCCGCGCCAGGCCTGCGCGCGGGCCCATCCGAAGGAGTGCTGGGGCTTCGGGGGCGCGTGCTCGGGGTCCGCGGGTCGGCCCCCGGTGATGCGCTCGGCCACGGCGATCGAGCGTACCCGCCGCGCCCCCTGACGGTGGGGGCGACCGAGCGGGGCGCTCGACGGGGTGCGTGGCAGTACCCTCCCGACCGTGCTCCTCGTCGCGGAGACCGACGCATACGTCGCCCACGATCCGGGGGCCGGTCACCCCGAGCGGGTCGCGCGGCTCCGGGCGGTGACAGCGGGCATGGATCGCTCGGGGATGACCGATGCGTTCCTCCCCCTCCCCGCGCGCGACGCCACCGACGCGGAGCTGGCGAGAGTCCACGACCAGGTGCTCCTCGATCGCCTCGCAGCGCTCGACGAGGCGGGTGGCGGGTCCCTCGACGGGGACACGGTGATGTCGTCGGGGTCGTGGGCGACGGCGCGACGGGCGGCGGGCGCCGGCCTCGCGGCAACCGATGCGCTGGCGCGCGGCGAAGCCGACGCCGCGTTCCTCGGCATCCGCCCACCCGGCCACCACGCCACCGGACGGGTCCCCATGGGGTTCTGCCTGCTCAACAACATCGCGGTCACCGCGGCGGCCCTGGCGGCGCGTGGGGAGCGCGTCGTGATCGTCGACTACGACGCGCACCACGGCAACGGCACGCAGGACATCTTCTGGGACGACCCGAACGTCCTGTACGTGTCGCTCCACGAGTGGCCCCTGTACCCGGGGACGGGCCGACTCGATCAGATCGGCGGAGCGACCGGCCAGGGCGCGACCTGCAACTTCCCGCTCCCCGCCGGCGCGACCGGCGACGTCTACGCGCGGGCGTTCGACGAGGTGATCGAGCCACTCGTCGAGGGGTTCGCGCCCGACTGGGTGCTCGTCTCGGCGGGGTTCGACGCACACCGGGCGGACCCGCTCACCGGGCTCGCCCTCTCGAGTGGCGACTACGCGGACCTCGCGAGCCGCTGTGTGGGCCTGGCCCCGGGCCCGGGTCGGGTCGTCGTGTTCCTCGAGGGCGGCTACGACCTGACCGCGCTCACGGACTGCGTGGCCGCCACCCTCCCCGTGCTCCTCGGGGCGGCCCCGGCCCCCTCCGAGGCGCCGACGGCCAACGGACCCGGACGCCAGGTGGTGGACGCGGCGCAACAGCGCTGGACCCTCTGACCGGGGGAGGTCAAGCCCCGGCCCGGGAACGCCGATACCCCTCCCGTGCTGGATCTCGATCGACTGCTGCGCCTGGCCGTGGAGCAACGTGCTTCCGACGTCCACCTCAAGGTCGGGGTCCGTCCCCGACTGCGCGTCGACGGAGCGCTGCGCGAAGCACCGCTCGACGTGGTCGAGCCCGCGGACACCGAGCAGGCCGTGCATCAGCTGCTCGGTCACGCCGCGATCCGCCTCGACGGCGGCGCCGAGGTCGACGGTGTCCATGCGGTCCAGGGGCTCGGCCGCTTCCGCGTCAGCGCGTTCCGGCAGCGCGGCTGGATCGGGCTGGTGCTCCGACGGGTCGTTCCCGGCGTGCCGACGCTCGACGCGCTCGGCCTCCCGCCCGTGGCGGCGGAGCTCGCGAGCGCGGCATCAGGCCTCGTGCTCGTCACCGGTCTCGCCGGCTCCGGGCGTACGTCGACCCTCTCGGCGATGGTCGATCACGTGAATCAGCACCGACCCGCGCACATCGTGACCATCGAACAGCCCATCGAAGTGCTCCATGCCGACAAGCGCTCGGTGGTCGACCAGCGCGAGGTCGGCACCGACACCACGAGCTTCCTCAGTGCGCTGCTCGGCGCCGCGCACCAGGATCCTGACGTCGTGGTGGTCGCCGACCTCCCCGACGCCGAGACGACGCTCGCCGCGTTGGAGATCGCCGACGCCGGTCGCCTCGTGCTCGCCGCGACGCAGGCGGTGGGTGCCGCCGATGCGGTCACGCGCCTGATCGAGCGCTTCTCGCCCGCGCAGCGCGCACCGGTGCGCGCCCTCGTCGCCCGCACGTTGCGAGGTGTCCTGTGCCAGCGGCTGGTGGCGCGGGCGGGCGGCCGCGGACGCGTCCCGGCGCTCGAGGTGCTCATCGCCAACGGCCCGGTGACCGAGGCCGTCGGCGACTCCGACGGCGCCGCGCGTCTCGATCCGATCATCGCCGACGGCGAGTTCTGGGGGATGCAGACCTTCGACCAGGGGCTGGCCGGTCTGTACAAGCGGGGCCTCGTGACGCGAGAAGACGCGCTCGGCGAACGCGACGTACGAGCCGGGCCTGTCGGTGATGCTCGACGAGGCCGACCGGGCCCGCGCGGCGCAGCCGCTGCCGGACGCGCCGCCCGTCGCGGTCGCCTGAGCAGGTTCCCTTACGTCGCGCCGTCGGTGTGGGCGGCGTCGTCGACCCGCCCGTCGCCGTTCGAGCGCTCGCCGACCGGGCTCTCGGCCCGCAGCAGCTCCGCCAGGCCGCCGACCGCCCCGAAGAGGCCGGACATCTCGGTCGGCAGGAAGATCTTCGTGGCCTGCCCGTCGGCGACCCGCGTCAGTGCCTCGAGGTACTTGATCGCGACGACGTCGTGCGTCGGGTTGCCGTCGTGGATCGCGCCGAACACCGAACGGATGGCCTGCGCCTCGCCCTCGGCCACGGTGAGCTGCCGGTACTTCTCGGCGTCGGCCACGCGCTCCATGGCCAGGGACTGACCCTCCGCCGACAGGATGGCGGCGCTCTTCTCGCCCTCGGCGCGGGTCACCGCGGCCTCGCGCACCCCGAGCGCCTCGGTCACCACGGCCCTCCGGGTGCGCTCCGACTGCATCTGGTGGTGCATCGACTGCACCACGTCCGGCGGCGGGTCGATCCGCTGGATCTCCACCCGCACGACGCGCGCACCCCAGGAGTCGGTCGCGTCGTCGAGGATGTCGCGCAGGTGCGTGTTGATCTTCACGCTCGAGGTGAGCGCGTCGTCGAGGTCGAGGTCGCCGATCAGGTTGCGCAGGTTCGTCTGCGCGAGCTTGCTCACGGCGAGCTCGAAGTTGGCGACGTTGTACAGGAGTCGCTGCGCGTCGGTGGCCTCGTGGTAGATGACGGCGTACACGGTCACGACCACGTTGTCGGAGGTGATGACCTCCTGCGCCGGGACCTCGACGACCTGCTCGCGCATGTCGACGAGGATGAGGCGGTCCACGAAGGGCGCGATGATCCGCAGACCGGGATCCGCGGTCGCGTGGTAGCGCCCGAGCCGTTCGATGACGCCCCGCTGGTAGGGCCGCACGATCCGGAACGCTTTCAACGCGGTCAGGAACAGCAGGAGCGCGACGGCGCCCAGCACGATCAGCGGGATCACGGAACCCTCCTCGGGTCTGGTGGTGCGACGACGAGGCGAGTGCCACGCACCGCGATCACCTCGACCTCGGCGTCGACCGGGATGCTGCGCTCACCGGCGGTCTCGGCGCGCCACTTGCCGCGCTCGAGCCGGACGAGCCCGGTGGCGTGGGGTCCGCCGGGGATCTCCTGGAGCACGACCGCGGTTCGCCCGACCCAACGGCCGGCGCCCTCGGGGCTCTCGTCGCCTTCCGGGGAGGCCTGGGAGATGTGGCGCCCCACCGGGATGAGCACTGCCAGGGCGATCCCGCTGCCGAGGACGAAGAGGGCCCACTGGATCCCGACGCCGATGTCGAGCACCGCGGCGAGGGCGGCCAGCGCGCCGCCCGCGGCGAACGAGATCATGAAGAACATCACGGGGGTCACGAGCTCGAGGAAGGCGAACGCCACGGCGACCCCGAGCCAGATCCAGACCCAGTCGCCGGCGTCCACGGACACGCTCCTCGGGTGAGCCGGGTCCGGAGTGGACGGAGCTGCACCGCTCTCTCGACGGTAACACCGGGGTTTCCAGCCTGCTTCGCGACCCCGGAGCGGCGACAATGGGCGCGATGACGTTGCCCGAGCGCGCCAAGTCCTTCTACGAGGCGGGTGCGCCGCCACGCGAGCTCGCCGACCGTCTCATCGCGGCGGGGTACGAGGCGTATCTCGTGGGCGGGACCGTCCGCGACCTGGTGCTCGACCGGGTCGACGCGGAGAAGGACATCGACCTCACCACCGACGCCCGCCCCGAGGCGATCGAAGCCGTCGTGCGGGGCTGGGCCGACGCGGTGTGGCTCCAGGGCCAGCGCTTCGGCACGGTCGGCTGCATGAAGGACGGCCGCCCGCTGGAGATCACCACGTTCCGGGGCGACGTCTACCGCCCGGAGAGTCGGAAGCCCGAGGTCACGTTCGCAGACCGGATCGAGGACGACCTGGGCCGTCGTGACTTCACCGTGAACGCGATGGCGCTGGCCTACCCCGAGCCGCGGCTCGTCGACCCCTTCGGCGGCGCCGACGACCTCGCCGGCCGGCGGCTCCGCACACCACAGGCCCCGGAGGTCTCGTTCGCCGACGACCCGCTGCGGATGCTCCGCGCCGCCCGCTTCATCGCCGAGTTCGCGCTCGTGCCCGATCCCGCACTTCTCGACGCGATCCGGGAGATGCGCCACCGGCTCGAGATCGTCAGCGTGGAGCGTGTCCGCGAGGAGCTGCGCCGCCTCATCGTCGTCGACGACCCGAGCGCGGGCCTGTGGATGCTCTGCGAGACCGGGCTGTCCGACGAGTTCGTGCCCGAGCTCAACGCGATGCGGCTGGAGCAGGACCCGATCCACTCGCACAAGGACGTGCTCGCGCACACGATCGCCGTCGTGAACAACGTGCGCAGCCGCGACGAGCTGGTGCGACTCGCCGCGCTGTTCCACGACGTGGGGAAGCCGAAGACGCGGTCGTTCGCCTCCGGCGGCGTGAGCTTCCACCACCACGAGGTGGTCGGCGCTCGCATGACCGAGGAGCGGATGCGCGCCCTGAAGTTCTCGAACGAGATCGTGGACGACGTGTCGAAGCTCGTGTACCTCCACCTGCGGATCCATACCTACGCGATGGGGTGGACCGACAAGGCGGTGCGTCGCTACGTACGCGACGCCGGGCCACTGCTCGAGCAGCTCAACGAGCTCCAGCGCGCCGACTGCACCACCCGCAACCAGCGCAAGGCCGCCGCGCTCGCCCGCCGCATGGACGACCTCGAGGCCCGCATCGCCGCGCTCCGGGAGCAGGAGGAGCTCGACGCGATCAAACCGCCGCTCGACGGCCGCCAGGTGATGCAGTTCCTCGGCGTCGAACCGGGCCGGGTGATCGGCGAGGCCCTCGACTTCCTGCTCGAGGCGCGCCTCGACGAGGGGCCGATCTCCGAGGAGGAGGCGTACGCGCGCCTCGACGCCTGGGCCCGCGAGCGCGGGATCGAGCCTGCGGGGCGCTGAGCGTCAGCCGGTGAAGGTCGGGTTCAGCGCGATCGCCGGGACGACCTCGACGGCACCGATGTCACAACCACCCGCTTGCGGACGGGCGATGCCGCGCTGGTCGGTCGTGACGCCGGCAGCGGAACCGGTCTCGCAGGCCGCGGTGGGGATCGCGTCGATGAGTGGGCTGCCGGTGATGGGGAGCAGGGTCTGCGTCGGCCCACCGTTGTCGGCGAGCGCCGCGAGGAGGGGCACGAGGCCGGGGGCCTGGCGGTCCGTCGGCTGGCCGAACGCACACGAGGTGTCGTCGGCGAAGTTGTAACCCTCCGACGCCGAGACCGCGTTGCCCAGCTGGCAGTTGGTCCCACCACCCGCAGGCGACGAGATCACGCTGCCGAACGACACGAGTGTGCCCGAGGTGTCGAACGCGATGTTCGCCCCGTTCGGAGCCGAGTTCCCGACGATCGTGGCGTACACGACCGTGAGGTCGCCGGTCTCGACGACGACACCGCCGCCACGCTCGGTGCCGACGGCGTTCGAGGCGACGACGGTGTTCTGGGTGATCGTCGTGTCGACGATCGTCGTGCTCGTGCCGGCGCCGATCACGTGGATGCCCGCGCCGCCGTAGTCGGCAGCGTTGTTGTTGAACGTGCTGCCCGCGACAGACGTCGTCGCGCCGTCACCGATGGTCAGCAGCGCGCCCCCGTTCGTGTCCTGGCCGAGTGCCTGGTTGCCACTGAACGTCGAGTCGGTGACGGTCACATCGCCGTCCACGATCCGGGCGCCTGCACCACCGCCCGGCGCGCGGTTGCCGGTGAACGCCGAGCTCGTGATGTCGAGGTTGTCGAAGGACAGGATCCCACCGCCGTTGTCGGCGTCGTTCGCGCTGAACGTGGAGCCGACGACCGTGGTCGGTCCGGCGAGGCGCACCCCGCCGCCTTCGGCCGAGGCATCGTTGTTGTCGAACGTCGAGCGCGTGATGGTGTTCGGGCCGACGCCGGCGACTCCGCCGCCCCCGAAGCTCGTGAGGCTGTGGTTGTCGCGGATGATCGAGTCGGTGATGTCGGTGGTGCTCTGGGTCGCGGCCGCGAACCCGCCACCACCCTGGGTCGTGGCGGTGTTGCCGCTGACCGTGGTGCCCGTGAGCACGAAGGGCTCGCCGGCGCGCACCTGGATGCCGCCACCGTTCTTCTCGGCCGTGTTCCCGGTGACCTGTGAGGCGGTGATCGTGAGCGGACCGCCCGCCACGCCGCCGCCGTTGCCGCCGAGCCCGGTGACGGTGTTGCCGGTGACCACGACCCCGTTGAGGGTGAGCCCGGTGATCGAGTAGACGCCACCACCGTTGATGACCGTGTCCGAGCTCTGCGTCTTCGTACCGCCGCTGATCGTGACGTTCGTCAGCGTCAGCGCGCCGGCCGCGTTCCCGACGTTCTCGAGCACGCCGGAACCGGCGCAGGTCTGCGTGATGCTGAAGCCGTGCCCGTCGACGAGGAGCGCGACGCCGTCGGTGCGGACCGCCGCATCGTTCGTCGGCGCCCCGCAGGTGAGCGTGATGTCCGCGGTCAGATCGATCTGGGTCTGCGCTGCGTTCGCGAACTCGGTGCGGAACGTC
>CAVRGH010000011.1:0-21824 GCA_963720675.1 uncultured Acidimicrobiia bacterium
CGGCGGATGACCCGTCAGCGGCCCGTGCGACGCAGCCACACCGGCAACGTCCAGTCCTCGATGGCATGCACGAACTTCGCGTGGGCGGCCGCGGCGTCTCCTGCGGGCCGCGGTCGCGTTCGGGCTATGGGATGAGGACGACACGCCCGAAGGCCTGGCGACTCTCCAGGTACGCGTGTGCCGCGGCCGCCTCGGACAGTGGGTACGTGCGATCGATCACGACGCTGAGGTCGCCCGCCGCCACGTCGGCCAGGTGGCGCGCCACCATCGCCTGCACGCGGTCGGTGATGATCTCGGCCCCGAAGAACACGCCGGTCAGGGTCTGGTTGCCCTGCATCAGCGTCGCGGCATCGAACGGTCGGGGGTCACGTCCGGCCTGTCCGACGAGGCAGCACCGGCCCCGGTAGCCGAGGGCTCCCACGCTGCCCGAGAGCGTCGAGCCCACCGAGTCCACCACGAGATCCACCCCGTGACCGCCGGTCAGCGCCCGCGCGACCGCGACGAAGTCGCCCGTGCTGTAGTTGATCCCGTCGTCGAGCCCGAAGTCGGCGAGCCGTTCCAGCTTCTCGTCGCTGGACACGGTGGCCAGCACCGTCGCCCCGGCTCGCTTGGCCAGCTGGATGGCCGCGAGCCCCACGCCGCTGGCGCCGGCCTGAACCAGCACGGTCTCGCCGGCCCGGAGGTGTCCGAACTCGAACAGGCAGTCGTCCGCGGTTCCGAAGGCGATCGGGACGCAAGCTGCCTCGCCGATGTCGAGATCGTCGGGCACGGGCCACGTCACCAGCGAGGGCACCGCGCGGCGCGCCGCGTGCGAACCATCGAGGTACGACACGACGACACGCTGGCCGACGACCCGATCGGTCACGTCGGCGCCGACTTCGGCGACGACGCCTGCGCACTGGTAGCCGACAATATGCGGTGACCCCGTCATCTCGCCGCTCCCGCGGTTGAGGGTGTCACCGCCCTCGACGCTCACCGCCTCGACGTCGATGAGCACGTCGCCGGGTCCGCAGACGCGGGTCCGGGACCTCCTCGTAGCGGAGCACGTCGGGAGGACCCGTCTCGGTGTACACGGCGGCCTTCATCGACGACGACGCTACCGGAGCAATGGCCGGGCGGCCGCCGGTGACTCCGCCGGAGCGGTCTCGGCCTCACACCGGCATCAGCTCGCGATCCCCTGGTTGGGTCGGATGTCGTACCACCAGCCGAGCGCGGCGACGGCGAGCAGGAGCAGCCCGGAACCGATCGTGACGGCGCGGTGGTGGCGCGTCAGGAAGGTCGTGATGCCCCCCTGCATCGGCGCGGCCAGGAACGGGAGGAGCACGAGCGGCCAGCCGAACCCGATGCCGAAGACCAGGAAGTAGCTCAGGCTGTCGAGGAACGCGCCGGTCCCGCGCACTCCGCCGAGCACGAACGCAGTGAGGATCAGCGGGCCGGTGCACGGCAGCGTCAGCGGTCCGAGCATGAGCCCGTAGAGGAAGGCGAGGCCCACTGTGCTGGACACGATCGGGACCTGCATGGTGGTGATGCGCGCGAACGGGTTCTTGTCGAGAAGCATCAGGACGCCGAGCACGGCCACGAGGCCGTACATCGCCGGGAGCAGCACGTCGAGCACCTCGGAGAAGGCCTGGCCCAGGAGATAGAGGACGCCGCCCAGCAGGACCATCGACACCAGCACACCGGCGAGGACGATCGCGCCCATCCAGCGGACCGACCGCGACGAGTCACCGGCCTCGAGCCGGGACGCGAGGAGGGCGAAGAGCCCCGGATAGAGGGGCAGCATGCAGACGTTGCCGAGGATCGCCGCGTTGCCCAGCGCGAAGGCCTCGACGTACTCGCTCACCGGACGCCCGCGGCGACGCGAGCGCGGCTCGGGTCGCTCACCCGAGTCCGAGGCCCCCGAGGATCTCGTCGACCGACTCGTAGCCGGTGACGAGCTCGCCGGCCTTCCCGTCCGCGGCGACCTTGATCTTCGGGGTGCTGGGCGGGTTGAGCGACGAGTTGCCGTAGGCGTCGTTCATCAGGGCGAGCAGCTCGGGCGACATCACCGCGAAGCGGATGTCCGAGAAGCCGTTGCGCTTCGCGTAGGCCCGCATGTCCGACTCGTCGAGCTCGGTCTCGACACTGAGCGCGACGAACACCGCATCGTCGCCGGCCTGTCGTGCCGCCTGCTGGGTGTCACCGAGCTGTTGGCGGCAGTTCGAGCACCAGGTGGCGAAGTTCTCGACGAGTACGGGGCGACCGACGAAGTCGCTCAAGGCGAACGTCTCACCATCCGCGTCGGTCAGCTCGACGGTCTGCCAGTCGGCGAGCTCCCCCGCCGGCGCGCTGGCGTCGCCGTTCGCCGGCGCGGTCGCGTTGGTCGCCCCGTTGCCTGCCTCTCCGGACCCGCTGCCACCGCACGCCGCGGCGAGCAGGGCCAAGCCGACGGCTCCGACCAACAGGCGGGAGCGCCGGCGCGGGCTCGACGTGGGCGCTGCGCTCACACCGGGTTCGATCGTCCCGACTGCTCGAATGGCCGACAATGACTGCTGCACGGTCGCAAGCGTACGTGCGCCCCCCGCCGGGCCCCCTCGCGGTGGACCGACTTTTCCCGAATCGTAAGAACTTCGCGGGCCCGCGCCGCCGGGCCGGGATGCTCCCGGCCCGGGGCGGCGACGCTAGATCCCGAGGATCTGGGCCTTCTTCGCGGAGAACTCCTCGTCGGTCAGGATCCCCTGGTCGTGGAGCTGCGCGATCTGGGTCAGCTGCGCGTTGAGGTCCTCCTCGGGCGGTGCTGCGGCTGCAGGGGCCGCCGCCTGTTGCGCCTGCGCATCCTCCGCGGCGTACTTCTGCTGCTGACGGTGCTGCACACTTCCGGACACCGCGGCCGCGGTCCCCACTACGGCGGCGGTCCGCAGGATCGGTCGTCCTCGTCGAAGCATCTCGTAACCCTTCCTGTCCAGTGTCGTATGGGTGGCTCCGGGCGACCGGTCGGCGCCCGGGAGTCGCTCAGCTGGCGGCGACGACCTCGTCGACGACTTCCTTCGGGATCCGGATCTCGGCGAGCAGCTCGCCTCCCGAGTTCAGGACCGCATCGCGGAACCTCGTCGCCCAGACGTGCTCGAACAAGAGGATCGCGGCGGACGACCCGGGCGCCAGGTCGGCGCCGAGGTCCTCGATGTCCTCGTCGGCGAGCATCCCGCTCGGCGTCTCGACGTGTGGGTGGAACGCCGCGCTCACCGCCTCGTCGAGGTCGGAGAGCTCGATGCCGACCACGTCGCCATCGTCGCCCTTCGTGACGAAGACGACGTCGATGACCCGGATCAACCCGCCCTCGACGAGCTCGGCCAACGCGGGTGCGATCTCCCCCGTGAACTGACTGCCGGGGAACCCGACCACCAGGATCTCGACCGGTCCGATGTCCATCGCCTCGCTCCTCCGTCTGGTCTCCGCACTGCGTCCGTCGCTGCTGCGGCTGCCTCGCCGGCTGACTTGTCATCCACCGGCCCGCGGGTGACCCTACAAGGACGCGTGCCGACCTGGCGCAGCGACAGGACGACAGCCGTGGATTTCGGGCAGGGGACGCATGACGGGCGGGCACAACGAAGCGCTCTGGGAGCGGAATGCGTCCTGGTGGCAGCAGGAATTCTCCGGCGGCGCCGACCCGGAGTACGAGGACCAGATCCTCCCGCTGGTCGCCCACCACCTCCGCGGCGCGCGCCGGGTGCTCGACCTCGGCTGCGGGGAGGGCCAGGTCGCGCGGCGCCTGCGCCAGGAAGGCATCCGTGTCTTCGGGCTGGATCCCGCCTGGTCCCAGGTCCGCGTCGCTCGGGCCCGCGCCGGCGGGCCCGAGTACGTACGGGCACGAGCCGAGGCACTGCCCTGGCGGAGGGCCTCGTTCGACGCAGTGCTCGTGTGCCTGGCGCTCGAGCACGTCGACGCGCTCGAGGCCTCGCTCCGCGATGTGACCCGGGTGCTCGAGCCGGGCGGCCGGTTCGTGCTGGTCCTGAGCCATCCGCTGCTGCAGGCGCCGGGCAGCGGATGGATCGACGATCGCATCACCGATGAGCGCTACTGGCGGGTCGGCTCGTACCTGGGGGACGACGTCGTCGTCGACGAGGTTTCGTCCGGCGTGGCGTTCCGGTTCATCCACCGGCCCCTGCACCGCTACGTCAACGCGATGAGCAACGCGGGGCTGTTGATCGAAGAGCTCCACGAGCCTCCACCCACCCCGCGGTTCGTTGCCGAGACCTGGGGCTATCCAGAGGCCGCGACCATCCCGCGCATCCTGATCGCGTGCGCGCGGCGTTCGTCCACGGTGGAGTTCCCGACCGCTGACCGATGATCGCCGGGTTCCACGACACGGGAAGAAGTGTCGTTCCTGGGCCCGGCACCATCTATCTTCGAGTGTCGTGCCGCAGATCGACCGTATTCCGCCGCCCGACCCCGCGCGGTTTGTGGACGACTACGTACAACCGCGACGTCCCGCCGTCATCACCGACCTGTTCGAGTCCCAGCAGATCAGCGACGTCCGGACCGTCGACGACGCGGTTCACGCCTGGGGCAGCATGCAGATCCAGGTGCAGGAGGAGTACACGCGGGCGGAGGGCAGCTCCGATCCCCCGGCGCTCATGACGTTGCGGGACTACGTCGAGACCACGAGCGCCGATACCACCACACGCCTGTGCTGCACGGAGTACGACACGCCCGCTCGTGTGCTCGCGTCGTTCCGACTTCCGGACCTGTGCCGGGCGACCCCTTCGTCCGATGAGGAGATCTTCGGCCTTCCCAAGAAGTACGGGGACTTCGATCTTGCGACGAACATGTTCGTCGCAAACCAGGGGAACGTTGCCCACCTGCACTTCGACGGCGATCACCGGCAGGTGCTGCTCCACCAGGTATACGGCCGCAAGCGTGTCGTGCTGTTCCAACCCTCTGCTGCGATCCACCTGCGCACGCTCGACGGGCCGTTCACACGCCCGTCGCTCGCGGGGCTGTACCTCGAGGACATGAGCCTCGACGAGAAGCTCGAGCATGTCGAGCTCGCCGACGGCTACCACACGATTCTCGAACCGGGTGAGACGATCTACATCCCGATGCTGATGTGGCACCACCTGGAGTACATGGAGGACTCCATGTCGTTCAGCCTCCGGTTCGGCCGAAATCGATTCGGTCGGTTCCTGTCGCTCGACAACTTCCATCGGGACCCGTACATCCAGAACGTGGGGTCGAAGTTCGTGTGCCGCGAAGACCAGCTCCCGACCCTCGATCCGGTCATCGACGACATCATGACGGCCTATGCGAAGGTCGCATCTGACATTCGGCAAAAGGTGCGAGAGATGCGCATCACGTTTCGGGAGCTCTGCGCGCAGGTTGCGCCGGAAGCATGCCCCGAACAACTGTGCCCGCCCGAGCGCGAAGAGGAGCAGATCTCCAGGATCGTGGAAGGCCGGGACTTGCAGGGAGCACTCAAGTACGCAGATCCCGCAGTCATCGCCCGAACCCGCCCCGTCGGGGCGATCACCGGTCGGCAGCGGGACGTCATCGAGAACGGTTTCACGTCGCGGGGACTCCTGCCCGAGGTTCGAGAGGCCGTGATCGCCAACCGGCTCGGGAAGCCCACAGTGGACGAGCTGACGAAGGCCGAAGCGGCGCAGCTGATCGCGTACCTCCAGACGCCGGGAGCCACGTGGTAGCTCGACCCCCCGCAAGCGTGACCACGCAAGAGCTCGTCGCCCGGCTGATCGACTACGGCCGGGCGAACGACGTCGCAAGCCTCGTCGACGCGACTCCGTATCTCGAAGCCCTCGCCGGCAGGTTCGGCGATCGCGCCGTTCGCGACGTCACGGCGAAGGAGCTGCACGCTTTCCACGAGCAGGTCCGTTCGAGCCCGGCAGTGCTTCCGTTGCTCAACCTTCTCGACAAGAAGTCGCAACGTTGGGAGAGCGCCTACACCCAACGCGCCCAGGGGCACGTGCCATGCCTGCAGTGGGAGAGCCACCGCCCGGTGCGCGCGCTCGTCGAGCTGTTCGATCGGCCGGGGTTCCGAGCGCCGCGTGTGCTCGAGCTCGGGTGCGGGAACGGGGTGAACGCCGTCTTCATGGCCGAGCGCGGCGCGCACGTGACGGCGGTGGATCTCTCGCCCACCGCCATTGGGATGGCACGGGAGAGAGCGCGCACCGCGGGTGTGGACGTCGACCTCGTCGAAGGCGACATCTTCGACCTGGACCCCCCGAGCGAGCCGTACGACCTGGTCTTCGATCGCGGCATGTTCCATCACGTCCAGGTCTTCCACTACGAGGACTACCAGCGAGTCGTCGCGGATCGGCTGGTTCCCGGCGGCTCGCTCCACCTCATCTGCCACCACGTATCGACCCGCCCGACGCTGCTGCTCGACGGTTTGTGTGGATCGGTGGGGAAGCTGCTCGGGTTCCTGTCGGGCGCGCTGGTCGAAACCGGTGCCGGCTTCACTGCTGACGAGCTGCGCGAGATCTTCGCCGACCGCTTCCGGGTCGACTCGATCGAGCTGGTATGGGATGACAACAACCGGCCGTTGCGATTCGTCTCGGCGATCATGGAGCGAGTCGCGCAGCCAGGCGCGTAGCCAGGCGCGCCACCACGCCGACCATGTGCGGGCTACCCGGAGAGCAGCTCCGTGGGCAGGCCATCGGGATCATCGACGAGTTTGCGGACGAGCTTCCGGTACACCGCGGCATAGCCGGCTGCGTCGTAGCGACTCCGGACCAAGTCCTCCGCGGCATCGACCTGCTTCTCGAGCTCCTCGGGCGATGCGGAAAGCACGCGGCGGAGTGCGCCGACGAGGGCATCGAGATCGCGCGGTGCGTACAACATCCCGGTGACCCCGTCCTCGATCAGCTCGGGCAGACCGAACACCGACGCGGCGAGCACAGGGAGACGGAACGCCATCGCCTCGAGGGCTGAACGCGGCAGGGATTCGACGTCTGACGCGCTGACGAGCACGTCGGAGAGCGCATACCAACGGTAGACGTCCTCGACGACGGGCAGCACCCGCACCTGCTCGCCGAGCTCATAGCGGCGCACCAGCTCGTGCACGCCCTCCGCATACGGCGAGCCGGTGTCCCCCACGAGAACCAGGAGCGCTTCGGGGAAGTCGTCGAGGACCTCAGCGAAGGACGCGACGAGCGCGGCCTGCGCCTTCCTCGGCTCGACCGTACCCATGCACAGCAGCACCTTCGCTTCCGTGGGGATGCCGGCGTCCCTGCGGAGCTGGTCGACGTTCGCAGATTCCCGGTAGGTGTCGACTTCGGCGATGGCGATCCCATACGGCACGGTGATGAGGCGCCGCGCGTCGCCGTGTGCCAAGTACGCGCGACGGGTCGCCTCCGCCTCGAACACGAGGGCGGCAACGCCTCGCAACGCAGCAGTCATCCGATCCTTGACGTAGGCGTCGATACCGCCCGGACCGTACGCCGCGAACCAATATTCCGCGAGCTCGTAGCTCTCGTGGATCGCCCATACCGCGGGGATCCCGAGCCGGAGCGCGAGATCGGCGCCGATTCCCGCGCCCATCGTGTTCACGATCGCAACGTTGCATCCGTGCGCGCGCGCCAGCTCCGCGAGCTCGCAGAGCGTGATCTCGTAGTGGTCGGGCGACCTCGCCGGGAACTCCCCGCGGACATGAACCGTCGCGCCGAGTGCCTCGAGCTCGTCGCGCAGCGGGCCGTCGTGCGCCGCCACCACGAGACAGGAGGTGTCGGACTCGACGAGCAACCGCTGCAACAGCTCGGACAGGTACAGCTGCCCGCCTCCGAGATCGAGGCGGTGCGTCACGACGAGAAGTCGAACCTCTGGAGCAGACGTCCCGGCGGTACGGGCGCATGCTTCGGCCACCCGAGCCTCGAGCCACTCCAGCTCGTGCGTGTGGACGGCCGGCGCTCCTTCAGCGACGACGGTCTCGACGGGGCCCAGGGGCGTACGGCGGCCCCGGCACGTGATGATCTCCCCGGTGATGCGGAGCCGGTCCCCCGCCTCGTGCATCGGGATGGGCACGGTGTGCACGAAGCCCGCCAGGGGCGCCCCGGGTGCGCTCGAGAGCGCGGACTCGACCCGCGATGCCGCAAGCGGACGCGCCAGCCCGGCGGAGCGTCCGTCCACGCTGATCTCGACGCGCGCCAGTCGCTCCGCCGGCATCGCCCATCCTTCGATGTTCACGACGCCGTGCGCTTCTGTCTCCCTCGGCGGGTCGAGATCGCCGAGCAGGGCCGGCTCGGACTTCGGCGCCGGTCGGGTGCCGAGCGACTCGACGAGGCCGCGGTCGCTGACGACGAGCGCGGTCACCGGGATCTCCCGGTCGATCCCCGTCGGGACATCGATCATGACCTCCCAGCCCACGCCTTCACCCCCGGCTCGCTTCCCGAACACCTCGACGACGTCGGGGCGCGGCACGCCCAGCTGCGCGAGCACGCTCCGGTCGTCGAGGAACACGACCACGGCCACGACTCGCCCGCCGGGACAGATCGCCCAACCTTGCACCAGCAGTACGCCCGGCTCCAAGGTCCGAACCACATCGATTGCGCCGAGCGCGCGGCCGGGAACGGCGCGCCGCACCGCCGCGGCGGCTCGCCAGGAACGTCGACGCCAACGGCTCGCGACGTCCCTGAGTCGTGCCAGCGGGCTCCGCCCGCGCGTGGGTGGGGTCATCAAGGTGCGGTCTGCGCCTCGACGAGCGCGGCCCAGGTCAGGGCGACGCCGTCCGTGAGGGGCAGCGGATCCAGGTCGACGACGGAGCGCAACAAAGAGATGTCGAGCACCACCCTGGAGACGTCGCCGGGTCGTTGTGCTCGGCGATCCAACTGGAGCTTTGTGCCGGTCACCGACTCGACCGTAGCGACCACCTCGTTGACCGTCGCGCCGCGACCGGACCCGACGTTGAGGACACGTGGCACGTCGCGGTGCGGCAGCAGCTCGCGGACGACGTCCACGAGGTCGCCGACGAACAGGTAGTCGCGCTCTGCTGCGCCGTCGCCAAACACCGGGAGCGCGCGACCGCTCGCAACGCTGGCAAGCGCCGCCGCGACGAGTCCCTGGCTCCGGTCCGCGGGCTGGCCCTCGCCATAGATGTTGCTGCACCGCAGGATCCGCGCACACACACCGTACTCATCGTCGTAGAGGGCGACGTAGTGCTCGGCGGCGACCTTGAGGACACCGTGCGATGTCAGGGGCGAAGTGGGATGCGACTCGGGCACAGGAAGCAGCGTGGGGTTGCCGTACACGGTGCCACCAGACGACAGGAACGTGATGTCGACACCGTTGCGGCGCCGCAGCGCTTCGAGCATCGTCAGCAGAGGTGGGAGCGAGAGACCGACGTCGACGATCGGCGCAAGGTTCGACTCGGCAGGCAGGAGTCCGCCGGCGGCCCATACGACGTGGTCCACGTTCTCGAGCGCCGCCTCGGTGATTGCGGGATCGGCGGCGTCGCCGAGCGTGATCCGTGCGCCCGCAATACGATCGGCCGCGGTGCCGATCGGACGGGACCGGCTCAACACCGTCACCCTGGCGCCGTCAGCGGCCAGGCCGGCGGCGAGATGGCTCCCGAGGAACCCGCCACCGACGACGAGGATTCCCGCGCCCGCCAGGTGCCCGCTCGCAATGCGTCGCACAGTCGTCCTTTGCTCGAGCGCCGGCCCAGGGACACGAAGTCTCCCACGTCGTTGCCCGGCCGCGCCTATGCGGCGCACGCACGCTCGAGCATGCGCCACGCCCGTCCCGTCACCGCCGGCGGCAGCGGCACCGTCCGCTCGTACAGGCGCGCTGCCCGACCGTCGGGGAGACGGAAGGTGCGCTGCAGCCGGAACCCCAGGCATGCGGCCGCACGCTCCGCGCGGGGTTGGGTGACCTTGGGGGGGAACTCGTATCGGCCGCGATCCGCGGCGAACAGGAAAGTGGGTTGGCCGTATGCGGGGTCCGCGAGCTTCCGGAGGTAGTTGCGAATCGTGTCGCCTCCATCGTCGGGGCGCAGCTGACCGACCGGGAGCAGATCCCCGTACGACTCTCGCCAGTCGAGACCGACCGTGTTCGTGTTGAAGAGCGGGTCGTGCGACGCGAAGAACACGACCGTCGGCAGACCGGACCGCGCTGCGGCTTCGTGGACCGCCTCGGCTGCCCGCTTCGTCACTCTGACCCAGGCTCCCGGTGCGCCTCGTCGGGCCGCGTCCGGATCACGCACGTGCATCCCCTCCGAGGCGACCAAGCGCTGGATGTGGCCCCTGCCATCGGTCAGCGGCAGGCAGTCGAGCAACGGGATGGTCACGCATCGCGCCACGCGCGACCTGCCCGGTCACCGTGGTCTTGCCGACGGCGATCACGATCATTGCGCACGCCAGCACGGCGACGAGCACCGCGCGGCTCGGGGATGGAAGCTTCATGATCGCCGCGGCACCGAGTACGACCACCAGTGGTACGAGCGGAACCATGAAGCCGGTTCCGGCGTTCGAGCTCGACGTCATCACGAGGTAGGTCACAACGAGGACGATCGTGATCGACCCTGCCGGCATCGCGGTCAGTTCGAGCACGTGACCGATCCGTGGGTGATTCGATGGCAAGGTGTCGCGATCGGGACGTGACCGCACGCGCAGGACGACCCAGGCCGCGATCGCCCCCAGCAGGACCAGGAACGGGATGAGGTACAAGCCCCCGGAGATCAGCTGCGTCAGCCGGAACGTCCAGAACCTGACCTCCAGCGGGGTCCCGGTCGAATGTACGTACTGCTTGCTTCGAGTGCCGTACCCGTAGTTCGTGAGATAGCGCCAGACCGGCGAGATGTTGGGGAGGTACCACCACCCGGCCACCGCGACCGCGACCACGCCGGCGATGCCGACGTTCAGCGCTGCACGAGCCCGGCGCGCACGTGGCCGATTGAACACGAGCACGAGCACCGCGATCCCGATGCCTGGGACGAAGACGACGGCGTACGTGCGCGAGAGCAGGAGCAGGCCGCCCGCCGCGCCGGCCACCGCGACGAAGCCGCGCCGCTCGAGCTGCTCGGACTCGACCAGCGCCCAAACGGTCAGAGCAAGCATCGCGGTCGTCGCGACCACGAAGTGGAACGTTCGGCTGAAGTCGAAGACACCTGGCGTGAGCAGGACGACGAGCGCACTGAGCACGCCCGCGCCCCGTCCGGCAAGACGTGCCCCGAGGCCGTAGCTCGCGAAGGCGAGCACCGCGAGGAACACGGATTGCACGGCCATCCCGACCTGCGGCGTCTCACCGAAGAGCCCGAGGAGGGGCGCCGCCGTCAGCGGGACGAGGGGGCCGAACTGACGCTGGGCCACCATCGTGTCGTGGATGCCGCCGAGCCCGCCGCTCGTCAACCCGCGCAGGTCGTCGAGCGAGAAGCCGAGATACCCGGCTTCATCGATGTCGAGCGGAAGCCCGCGGCGGAACCGCTCGATCCACAAGAGATGCACGACGACGAGCACGATCATCGCGGACGCCACGATTGCCACCGGCAACCAAGGCGCGCCGAGCACCGTGCGTCGAGTCACGCGCATCTGCGCCGAAGGGTCGCTCACTCCGGCTGGTGGGTCGCGGCCCGGGCATCGTCGGTCGACGCGCAACGCCGCCGCCTCGGCCCGGAGACGGCGCACTTCGTGCGCGAGCGCAGTCGCTTCACGTGGCTCACCGGGCTCGAGCTGCTCGAGGTCGCTCCGGGTTGCCGTCCTGTCGGTCTTGCGGAGCACGGCTGCGCCGTGATCTTGGACCTGATCGTTGGCAACGTTGCGCACGAAGCCGTGGGGCACGACCCGGTCGATCTGGAAGAGGCGTCCCCAGTGGGCGGTGATCCACCAGGGCGAGTGGAGAACCATCGGGCCGCCGAGGTCCCAAGCCTGACCCGGCTGGTGCACGTTCATCCCGACGAGCTCGTCGTCCCATGGCTCGCCCGCGACCGCCTGGGCCATCCCCTCGCCCATGAAGGTGGCGACGAGCAGGCCGCCCCGATCGAGGATCCGGTGGAGCTCGAGCAACCAGTCCGCCCAGTGGTCGGTGATGTGCGTGAAGACCGACATCGCATACACCAAGTCGAACGACGCGTCGGCGAACGGGAGCGGTGGGGCCTCGCCGTTCACGACGAAGCGCATCGGCGGGTCGAGGTGCTCCGTGTTCCACTGGATGCTCCGCGTGTCGATCTCGGCTCCCCAGAAGTCGCCGTCCCGCGCCTCGTCGAGGAAGTGACGCAGCACGCGGCCCGAGCCGCAGCCGAAGTCGAGGACTCGCGCCCCGGTCCATGTCCACGATTCGGGGAGCACGCTCTCGATCGCTCGTCTCGTAACCGCGCCGCGCTCCAGGTAGCCCGCATGGTCGTCCTCGCGCGCGGGGAGGATGCTCGCCGGTTGGCGCAGCTCCGGTGGTGGGATCGGGAGATCACGGCGAGCCAATGGCGGGACGCTACCCGGCCTGTCGCTGGGGTTCCTCTTCCGAGCGAAGAGTAGGATCTTCGCTCGCGCCAGGGCACTCGAGGAGGCTTTGTGACGACGCGCGATCTCTCCGCCTCCCCATCGGGATCGGTGAAGGGCGGCGAGGAGCAGCTCACCCAGCTCTTCGAAGCCAGAGTCGACGCGCAACCGAACAGCCTGGCCGTCCGGGCCGGAGAGCGCGCACTGACCTACCGCGAGCTGGACGCAGCGGCCAATCGCCTCGCCCACGCGCTCGGACGTCTCGGAGTTCGACACCAAGATCTCGTGGCGGTGGCTTGTCACCGCTCGATCGAGGCGCTCGTTGCATTCCTTGGCGTGTTGAAGGCAGGCGCGGCATACGTACCCGTCGATCCCGAGGATCCGCCGGCTCGCCTCCAGCTCATCGGGAACGACACCGACGCCCGGGTGGTGATCGCGCAAGAGCCGTTCGTGGCGGCGATGCAAGCACTGGATCGACCGATCCTGACGCTCGACGCTGCCCTGGACGCGCTCTCCGACGAGGACGACCACCGGCCGTCGGTGCCGTCGTCGCCCACCGACCTCGCGTACGTCATGTACACGTCGGGTTCGACCGGGCGCCCGAAGGGCGTCGCGATCGAGCACCGCAACGTCGCCGGACACGTGCAGGGAGCGCGGAACGTGATGCCGCACCGCGGTGAGGGAATGCTCCAGGTCAGCAAGCTCGACTTCGATGCTCAGACCTGGGAGATCTGGGGTGCGTGGGACGGCGGAGCCTGGCTGGAGATCGTGCCGCCTGGAGAGCCCGACCCGGCCCTCATCGCGCGTCTCGTTGCCGAGCGCGATGTCGATGTCGCTCTCCTCTCGCCAGGTCTGTTCCGGCAGATGGTCGAGGCGCAGCTCTCGAGCCTCGGATCGTTGCGGCTGCTCCTGGTCGGTGGCGACGTGATGTCACCCGTGCACGCCCGCCGCTTCGTCGACGCGTTCCCTGCACTCCCGCTGGTGAACCTCTACGGCCCCACCGAAGTGACCGTGTGCTGCTCGTGGTACCGCGTGGAACCCCTCGCGGATGGTCGCTCGGTGCCCATCGGGCGTGCGCTCGGCAACACCGAGCTGCACGTGCTCGACGAGGACGGTCGACCGGTCGCGAACGGCGTGCCCGGCGAGCTGTTCATCGGCGGCGGCGCGGTCGGGCGCGGCTACCTCAACCTCCCGCAACCCACCGCCAGAGCGTTCGTCCCGGATCCGTTCACGGAAGCGCCGGGTACGCACCTCTACAGAACGGGCGACCGGGTGCGCGTGCTCCCCGACGGGAATCTCGAGTTCATCGGGCGACGCGACCACCAGGTCAAGATCCGCGGCTATCGCATCGAACCCGCCGAGGTCGAGGCGGGCATCCGCGCCGTTCCCGGAATCGTCGAAGCAGTGGTCGTGCCGCGAGAGGACCTCCCCGGACACCGCCGCTTGGTTGCGTACGTGGTGACGGCGCCGGGCGGTCCCGACACCGCACATCTGCTGCGTGCCCTCGAACAGCGCCTGCCCGCACACATGGTCCCTTCCGCGATCGTGTCCCTCCGCGAGCTGCCGCTGACGTCGCGCGGGAAGATCGATCGTGCGGCGCTCCCGGCACCGCTCGACGCCCGGCGGGCCCCTTCGGACCGCGGCACTCCCGGCAACAGCGTCGAACGCGAGCTCACCGCTATCTGGGGCGAGGTCCTCCACGTCGACGACGTCGGTGTCAACGAGGACTTCCTCGAGCTCGGCGGCGATTCGCTCCTCGCGGTGCGGCTGACCGTTCTCGTCAAAGAGCGACTCGGCGTCGAGCTTCCGCTCGACGCCGTCTTCACCGACCGGACGATCTCCGAGCTGGCGCGTCGCATCGGGGTCGACTCCCCCGGCGACGCGATCGTGGTCCCGGAACCGACGCGTCAACGGTGGGCGCGTCGGCGATCGACGCCCGTCACCACGACGCAGGCGCAGGCCTTGGTGGCCACGGAGCTCGCCGAGGGGGCGCTCCCGTATCAGTTCCAGGCGCTCGTGCATCTCGAAGGTCATCTCGATGTCGCGACCCTCGAGCGCGCGCTGGGCATGTTGGTCGAGCGGCACGAGATCCTACGCACGCGCTTCGTGCGCCGCGGGCTGGGCTGGCGCCAGATCGTCGACGCACCGTTCGAAGTCCGAGTACCCGTCATCGACCTTCGATCCTCGGGCGACCCCGCCCAAGAGCTCGCCGGGCTCGCCGTGCTCTCGTTCGCCGAGCCGATCTCGGTCGACCGACTGCCCCTCGTGCGCTGGCGCCTCGCACGCCTCACGGACGATCACGTCGTCCTGCTGCACGCCGAGCACCACCTCATCCACGACGGATGGTCATGGGGCATCTTCCTCGAAGAGCTGGCGAGCACCTACGGAGCGCTCGTCGAGCGACGACCGTCGCCGCTTCCTCTGCCGCAGCTGCAGTTCCGCGACTTCGCGCGCTGGCAACAGAACCTCCACAAGACGGCGATCGGCCGCGAACAGCTCGCGTACTGGGAACGCGCGCTCGACGCGCTGCCGACTCCCCTGACCCTTCCGACCGACCGGCCTCGCCCCAACAGGCAGACCTACCGCGGGGGACAGCTGGGCGTCGAGATCTCACGATCCCTGACCGATCGCCTGCGTGCGGCCGGCAACGAGCAGAACGCCACTGTGTTCATGACGACCCTGGCCGCATTCTTCGCGCTCCTCGGGCGGTACAGCGGTCAGGAAGATCTCGTCGTCGGCTCTGGCGTCGCCAACCGGCGCTTCGCCGCGACCGAGCGCATGATCGGGATGATCCTCAACACCGTCGCCCTGCGGCTCGACCTGGCCGGTGACCCAACCGTCGCGGAGCTGCTCGCCCGAGTTCGGGAGACGACCCTGGGCGCGTTCGCCCACCAGGACGTCCCGTTCGAGCACGTGCTCGAAGCGGTCGCCCCGCAACGCCGCCCCGGGATCATGCCCGTCTACCAGGTGCTCTTCTCGTTCCAGGACCCACCCAGCCCGAACCTCGACGTCCCCGGCCTCGTCATCACGCCCGACGACACCACCGGCAACGGTTCGACGAAGGCCGACCTCAACGTGATCGTCATCAACCGGCGCGGGGTCACCGATGGCCTCACGATCGTGTGGGAGTACAGCACCGACCTGTTCGACGCCTCGACCGCACAACAGCTCCTCGACTCCTACGTCAACGTGCTCGAGGCGATGACGGGAGACCCGGATCGACGGCTCTCCGAGCTCCCGGTCCTCTCCGACGACGAGCGGCGCGCCATCGCGGAAGCAGCGGGTGGTTCCGCGTCGTACGAGCGCGACTCCTCCATCCCTGAGATCTTCGCGGCGCGGGTGCAGGAACGCCCCGAGGCAGTGGCCGTCGTGAGCGATGCCGGCGAGCTGTCCTATGCGGAGCTCGACCGGCGAGCCAACCGTCTGGCCCATCGGCTGATCTCGATGGGTGCGGGACCGGACCGTCGCGTCGGTGTGCTCGTCGAACGGTCGCCGACCGCGGTTGTCGCTCTCCTCGCAGTCCTGAAATCCGGTGCCGCCTACGTCGCGCTCGATTCCTCCAGCCCGCGACCTCGGATCTCCGAGCTCCTCCGAGACGCCGGCGTGGTCGCCGTGTGCGTGTCCGAACCACTGCACGGGCTGGTCCCCTCGGACGTGCCCACGGTGCCGGTCGATGATCCGACACTCGAAGGCGAGCCCACGTCTGACCCCGGTCGCAGCGTCGCGGCGACCGATCTCGCCTACGTCGGATACACGTCGGGAACAACCGGCGACCCGAAAGGCGTCGCGATCCCGCACCGCGCCGTCGCCCGCCTGGTGCGGGGGACCACCTACGTCGACCTCGACGAGAATGAGACCCTGCTTCTCCTCGCGCCACTCGCCTTCGACGCGTCGACCTTCGAGATCTGGGGTGCGCTGCTCAACGGCGCGCGCCTCGCGGTCGCCCCGGACGGCCCGCTGTCGCCGGTCGAGATCAGCACGATCATCCGCCGGTTCGGGGTCACCACGCTCTGGCTCACCGCCGGGCTGTTCCATCAGTTCGTCGAACGTTGCCCCGAGACCGTGCCCCACCTTCGCCAGCTGCTGGCCGGAGGTGACGTGCTCTCCCCCGAACACTGCGCGCGTGCCGTCGCGCTCCTGCCTCCCGACGGTGTGCTCGTGAACGGATACGGACCGACCGAGGGCACGACGTTCACCTGCTGTCATCGGATGCCGGCGGGCTCGGTGGTCGAACAACCCGTGCCCATCGGTCGACCGATCGAGAACACCCGCTGCTACGTCGTCGGCCAGAACGGCGAGCTCGTGCCGCCGGGCGTCATCGGCGAGCTCTGGATCGGCGGCGACGGCGTCGCGGCCGGCTATCTCGGCGCGCCGCGGCTCTCGGCCGAGCACTTCATCCCCGACCGTTTCGGTCCCGATCCTGGTGCCCGGTTGTACCGGTCCGGTGATCGCGTGCGCCGGCGAACGGACGGCACGATCGAGTTCGTCGGCCGAGTCGACCGCCAGGTCAAGATCCGCGGCTTTCGGGTCGAGGCGGCGGCGATCGAGCGCGCCCTGCTGGATGACCAGGCCGTGCGCGCGGCCGCGGTGGTGCCGCGACTCTTCGGGCCCGACGATCGGCGGCTCGTTGCCTACGTGGTGCCCCG
This sequence comes from uncultured Acidimicrobiia bacterium, assembly GCA_963720675.1. GTDB lineage: Bacteria > Actinomycetota > Acidimicrobiia > IMCC26256 > PALSA-555 > JALHSW01. The sequence continues at coordinate 17,063 of CAVRGH010000011.1, forward strand.
CGGCGACGAATGGTCGGTCGAAGGAACCCGGGCGTTCCTGAGCGATCGCCTTGCGCCCCATGAGGTTCCCAGCGCATGGGTCGAGCTCGCCGAGCTGCCCCTGAACCAAAACGGCAAGGTCGACCACGCCGCTCTCCCCGAACCCGAGACACCAGCCACCCTGCCGGCCGCCGAGGCCGCTCCCAGCGAGTTCGAGCAGGCGCTCATCGAGATCTGGCAGGACGTGCTCGGGGTGCGGCCGATCTCGCCCGATGACGACTTCTTCGACCTCGGTGGACACTCCCTCCTTGCCGTCGAGCTGTTCGCCCGCATCGAGACGACTACTGGAGTCCGGCTACCGCTGGCATCGATCTTCGACGCGCCGACGGTCGGAGCGCTCACGGAGCTCGTGCGGTCGAACGGTTGGTCGACGCCGGCGAAGTCGCGTGTCGCACTGACCGCGACGGGCACGCGAACGCCGCTCTTCTTCATCGCCGCGGGTGACGGCAACTCGGTCGGCTTCGGTGCCCTGGCGCGCCGGCTCGGTCCGGACCAGCCCTTCTACTCTCTGCAACCGCGCGGTCTCGATGGCCGTGCGATGTTGGATACCTCTGTCACAGCGATGGCTCGCCGCTACACGGATCAGATCCGTGCCGTGCAGTCGTGCGGGCCGTATGTCGTCGGCGGTCGATGCTTCGGAACGCTCGTGGCCCACGAGGTCACGAGGCTTCTCGAGGAGGCCGGCGAAGAGGTGGCGCTCGAGATCGCGCTCGATTCGGTGGGACCGATGTGGCAACCGCGACGCTTGGCCAACGGCCTGCCGTTCGACGAGGTCATGAACCTGGTGCGCGTCTACGACTGGACCTCGGTCGCGGATGAGAGCATCTTCACCGACGCGGCCTCTGCCGATCAGTTCGTGGACTGGATCCGCGAACCGGTGACCGCCGACGGCGTGCACGTGGTCAACCGCTACCTGCACGCTGCCTATCGAGCGCGTCCCGACCTCCAGATCGCGTACCCGCTTGCAGCCAATCAGCACGCAGGGCTCGTCTACTGGGGTCGGGTCGGCGGAATCCCCGAGATGGGCATGAACCCGGACCTGTTGCCACCTGCGCCCGACGCCGAGTCGGCTCGTCCGTCGGTGGACCCGCGTCACCGTTCGGTGACGCGCCGCGCCGCGGCTCGCGCGGTCGATGCTCTCGACGTCCTGTCACGCGGCCGGGTTCGATCGCTGGCGCGCCGCAGACAGCGCCGATTGCTCGAGCTTGCGTCTCAGATGGTGCTGCGTTATCGCGCGGGGACGACTCGTGCGCCGATCGCGCTGCTGCGGTCGGAGGAGTACCGGTGGGACGCGCAGCTCGCGAGGTGGCATGGCATCGTGACCGGAGGCGTCGACGAATACTTCGTGGACGGTACGCACGAGTCGATGATGCGCGAACCCGCAGTTGCCTCGACGGCCGCCGCGGTCGAGACCAGTGTGGCCGCGGCGCTCGAGGCGCATCGCGCGCCCCGAACGGGGGACGCGTGACACTCCGCGACCAGGCGGTCACCGAACCGGCGTCGTTGAGTAGGCCAGGTCCTGCGTGGACCCCCGCTCCGGCCGTGCCGACGCTTGCAGCGGACGAGGTGCACGTGTGGCTGGCACGTCTCGATGAGGGCACGACCCACTCCGACGTGATCTCTGTTGACGAGCAGACGAGGGCTGCACGCTTCCGGTCCGACCGCGACCGCAGCCGATGGGTGGCATCACGCGTCCTGCTCCGAACAGTGCTTGCTCGCTACGTCGGCGTCGGCCCGGAGCGCCTCGAGCTGCGGGCCGGACCACGCGAGAAGCCGACGCTGCGGCGCCCGTTGCGCGGCCGCCGCCTGCGCTTCAACCTTTCGCACTCGGCCGACCTCGCGATCTGCACGGTCGCCCGAGGCTGCGAGGTCGGCGTCGACGTCGAAGTCGTCCGCCCGTACCCCGAGCTGCTCGAGGTCGCCCGACGCGTCTTCGACGTTCGGATCACTCGGTCGTTGGCCGCCGCCCAAGAGGATCAGCGGGCTGGACAGTTCTTCCGCGAATGGACACGACTCGAGAGTCACGCCAAGTGCGCGGGCACCGGGCTGGTGGAGCCGGACGAGGCTCCCGAGGCGCCCGCCTGGATCATCGACCTCGACGTCGGCCCGGGCTACTCCGCTGCGCTCGCCACGTCGGCTCCGCCACGGGTCGTTCGACGCTGGCGAACAGTGGTGTGAGACTGACAGACGTGGGTGTCCGCGGATTCGGTTTCCTCGAGCTGTGTGTCGGTAACGCGCGCCAAGCCGCAGCCTTCTTCTCGACCATGTACGGATTCGAGATCGTCGGTACTGCAGGACCGAGTGCGTCCGGCCACGAAGTCTCCTACGTGCTCGAGCAGGGGGACGCTACGCTCGTCGTCACCGGCGCGGCCGACGCAACCTCGTCGGCCGCCGACTTCGTCCGCATACACGGAGACGGGGTGCGCGACATCGCCCTTGTCGTCGGCGATGTCGCCGACACACATGATCGTGCAGTCACGGCAGGCGCACGCTCGTTGCAGGGCCCCGCCGCGAACGAACGCGGCGTCACCACTGCCGTGCTCGGCGGGTTTGGGGACCTCACCCATACGCTGCTGAGCCCCGACGCCGATCCTGGCGACGTCATCGATGGCTATCAGCCGCTCACCAGCCCGCGTCGGATGGCGCCGGCTGTCGGCATCACGGGCATCGATCACTATGCAGTGAGCGTCACCGGCGGCGACCGTGAGCGTTGGACGCGTCACTACTGCGACGCGCTGGGAATGGTGCACAATTCGGCCGATGAACACGTGAACGTCGAAGGTTCCGCGTTCAGCATGAGCACTGTTCACCTCCCCAGCGGCGGTGCGCTTGTGCTTGCGGAGCCGACACCGTCGCAACGCAAGAGCCAGATCACAGGATTTCTCGAGTCATTCGGCGGTCCGGGCGTCCACCACATCGCGTTCGCGACGGACGACATCGGTATGACTGCCCGCGAGCTGCGCGACCGGGGCATCCAAACGCTCACCGTCCCCGGCACCTACCACGAAGAGGCTCCGACGCGTCTTCGGGACGTCGACGTCCCTTGGAAGGAGCTCGCCGAGCTCGGGGTCCTCGTCGACACGGACGCTCGAGGCCACCTCCTCCAGGCGTTCACCGAGCCGCTCGGCGACCGGCCGACGACCTACCTCGAGATCATCCAGCGCGAGGGCATGGCAGGGTTCGGAACGGCCAACGTCCGTCACCTCTACTCCGAGGTGCTGCGCGAACGGGCCCTGCTCGGCATCGACTGACTTTCGCTCTGAGTCCGAGCCGCCACCGAGCGCGGCGAGGGCACCCACCGGTTCGGTTCCGTAAGGTTCCGTCCGTGGCGCGGCGAGCGGATCCCGGTCCCCATGACGATGTCATCGACGTGCGCGAGGCGCGCCGGCTGTTCCCTGCCACCGGTTCCGCCGCGTACTTCAACACCGCGGCGGTCGGGTTGGCGAGTCGCACCCAGATCACCGCGCTGCAGTCCTTCCTCGACGAGTGGGCGCAGTCCGGGCTCGACTACGTCCGAGCAGAGGCCGCAGGCGAGAACGCTCGTCGCTCGGTGGCCGGCCTCATCGGCGCCGACCCCACGGACCTCGCCCTGATCGCGTCGGTGTCCGCCGCGGCGGGCCTGGTGGCCTCGCAGCTCGGCCCGGCCACCCGCGGCCAAAGCGTCGTGATCGGCGAGCGCGAATACAGCTCGAACCACTTCCCGTGGCGTCTCCTCGCCGGCAGGGGCTACGACGTGCGGCAGGTCCCGTTCCGCAACGGCGGCCAGGAGCCCGAAGACGTCGCCCGCCTCGTCGACGCCGGGACCGTCCTCGTCGCCTGTAGCGGCGTACAGACCGCGTCCGGACACCGTTCGGACCTCCCCGCGATCGGTGCGATCGCCCGTGCGGTGGGTGCCGTCGTGTTCGTCGACGGCGCGCAGCTCGTGGGTGCGATGTCGGTGGCGGACGACCTGGAATTCATCGACGTGCTCGCAATCCCGGACCACAAGTTCCTGATGCACGCCGGTCGGGGTTTCGGCTACTGCTACTTCTCGCGAGCCGCCCAGGATCGCTTCGTGCCGATCAACGCGGGCTGGAAGGCCGCCCGCGTCCCGCTCGAGAGCTTCTTCGGCCCGGAGATGGACTTGTCACCCACCGCGTCGCGCTTCGACAGCTCGATGAGCTGGTCTGCCGCCATTGGGAACGAGGCCGCGCTCTCCGTGTTCGAGCACTTCGGCGCCGACGCGATCTTCGCCCGGAACCGCGAGCTCGCTGTTCTGCTCCGCGCGGCGCTTTCCGACATCGGGTGGGTACCCGTCGCGCTGCCAGAGGCGAACCGCAGCACCCTCGTGTCGGTACCCGTGACCGATGCAGAGCCGGTGGCACTGGTGGCGCGGCTGCGCCAGGAGGGCGTGATCTGCTCTGCCCGAGATGGCAACCTGCGCCTGTCGGTGCACTTCTACGACCACGAGGACGACATCGAGCGGGTCGCCCGGACCCTCGCCGACCTCTGAACCTCGGCAGAGCACGACGGGTCGGGCGCCCGCGGGCAGATCGTGGGCGCCGTCTCGATCCTCATGTCCGCGGCGCCGCCGACGTCCACGCCGACGTCAGAACTCGTACCCGAACTCCTCGATCTCACGCGCGCACTGCACCGCGATGACGTCGGCCTGGGTCGGGGTCAGGAAGTCGCGGTAGTGCGGGGTGCCCGCTCGCACCCCACCCTTCGCGCTGGGCAGCCAGCC
>CAVRGH010000012.1:0-6912 GCA_963720675.1 uncultured Acidimicrobiia bacterium
CCCGCGAACTGGGCTGCTGAGCGACGATCAGCCGCCCGCGGCCGGCGGCATTCGGTCGCGCAGCTCGCGCTTCAGCACCTTGCCAGACGGGTTCCGCGGGAGCTCGTCGATGAGCACGACAGCCTTCGGGACCTTGAAGCGCGCGAGCTGCGAGCCACAGTGCTCGACGAGCTCGTCCGGCGTGATCGTTGCGGACGGGCCGACCACGACGAAGGCGACCGGGACCTCGCCCCACCGGTCGTCGGGACGTCCGACCACGGCAACCTCGACGACGGCCTCGTGCTCGTAGAGCACACGCTCGATCTCGGAGCTGGCGATGTTCTCGCCGCCGGACACGATCATGTCCTTGAGCCGATCGACGATGTAGACGTACCCGTCGTCGTCCTTGATGCCGACGTCTCCCGTGTGGAACCAGCCACCCGCGAAGGCCGCACTCGTCGCGTCAGGATCCCGCCAGTAGCCCGTGAACACCTTCGGGCCCCGCAAGACCACCTCGCCACGCTCGCCGGCGGACAGTGAGGCCCCGCGCTCGTCCCAGATCTCGAGCTCGAGGTACTGACAGGGCCGCCCGACGCTCCCCAGCCTCGACAACGTGCTCGCCCGGTCCAGGAAGGTGTCGCCCGACACCGTCTCGGTCAGGCCGTAGGCATCCGCGAACCACGCCGACGGAAAGGTCCGGAGCAGCCGTTCGACGAACGGGACCGGCATCTTCTCCCCGCCGGCGATCAGGAGCCGTACGGACGAGAGATCTCTCGCTCCGACGCCCGGGACCTCGAGGATCGCCCGCACCATCGCGGGAGCGGCCCACACGACCGTCACCCGGGACCGCTCGATCTCGTCGACGACATGCTCGGCGTCGAACGCACGATGGATGATCGTGGTGGCGCCCACTGCGATCATCGAGGTGGTGACGAGGTCGAGCGCACCGACGTGGTACAGCGGCCCGCAGGCCAGACCGATGTCGGCGCTGGTGAAGCCGAGCTCGGTGACGTCCGCGTAGTTCTTCCACGCCAGGTTGGCGTGGGTGAGCATGACCCCCTTCGGCCGTCCGGTCGTCCCGGAGGTGTACATCAGCCGGTGGACGTCGTCAGCCTCCGCGTGGACGCGGGCGGGGCGAGCGGTCTGTTCGGCCAGATCGGAGAACCGCTCCCACCCGGCGGACCGCTCGGCCGAGATGCACACGCGGGTGAGGTCGGTCTCCAGGTCCCGGGTCGCTTCGTCCGCGAGCTCGAGGAGCTCGTCGCCGCACACGAGCGCGCGCGCCTGGGAGTGCTCGAGGATGAAGCGCAGCTCCGGTGCCGCGAGCCGCCAGTTGATCGGCATCGCGATCGCGCCGAGGTGGTTGGCCGCAAAGATCGTCGCCAGGAACTCGATGCAGTTGTACGAGAGCAACGCCACGACGTCGCCGCGGCCGACGCCGCGTGCCTGGAACCCACCGGCCAGCGACGCGGACCACTCCGCCATCGCCTGATAGGTCACGACCTCGTCGTCGTGCACAGCGATGGGTGCGTCCGGCGTCCGGCTCGCGTGGTGCTCGAGCACACCGCACCAGCTCATGTCCGACTGCACGAGATCCCCTATGGCGCGGCGTAGCCGCCGTCGACGACGATCGCCGAGCCCGTCGTCCAGCGGGATGCGTCGCTCGCGAGGTACGAGTAGGCGCCGACCAGATCGGTCGGCGTGCCGAGCCCGAGCGGATGCTTGGCTGCGATCGCGTCGATCGCCTCCTGAGGAAGGTCTGCGTGGATCGTCGAGAGGAACGTCCCGGGGCACACACAGTTCACGCGGATACCGTCGCGGGCGTACTCGACCGCCGCGACCTTCGCGAGGTGGATGACCGCTGCTTTGGTCGCGCAGTACGGCGCGGCGTGCGACCACGCGGTGAGACCGGCGACCGAGGCAGTCAGGACGATCGACCCGGATCCCTGCGCGCGCATGACGGGGACCGCCGCCCGGATGCCGTTGACGGCGCCGAGGACGTTGACCCGGAAGGCGCGCTCCCAGTCCTCGGTCGCCAGGTTGTGGATCCGGCCGTTCGGCGCGAGTACCCCCGCGTTGCTGATCAGCACGTCGAGCCGACCGAATCGCTCCACCGCGAGCGCGACGACCGCTTCGACCTGCCTCACGTCGCTCACATCGGCGGGCAATGTCTCCACCGCCCCACGGTGCTCGGGCAAGCCGCCCACCGTGATCTCCAACGAGGCGTCGCTGACGTCGCTGAGCACGACATCCGTCTCGGGTGCGCCCGCGAACTGCGCAGAGAGCGCGGCGCCGAGCGTCCCGCCCGCGCCGGTGATCGCGACGACACGACGCGAGTCGCTCATCTCGTCCGCTCGCTCATACGAGCAGGTACCCGCCGTCGACGTTGAGCACGGTGCCGGTCACGAACGCCGACGCCTCCGAGGCGAGGAACTGGTACGCGCCGGCGAGGTCGATGGGTGCACCCCAGCGCCCCTGCGCGGTGTGTTCGAGCACGCTCGCCTCGAGGTCGGGGCTCTGCTTCCAACGCTGGGCCAGCGGCGAGTCGAACCACCCCGGCGCCACGACGTTGACGGTGATCCCCGACGACGCGAGGTCGAGCGCGAGGCCCTTCGCCAGCCCGACGAGACCGGCCTTCGACGCGCTGTACGCCGCGAGGCCTTCGCGCGGCCGCTCTCCCAGGACCGACCCGGTGAAGATGATCCGCCCGCCGTCATCCATGACCCGGACCGCGGCCCGGGCGCCGAGGAACGCTCCGGTGAGGTTCACGTCGAGGATCTCGCGCCAGACCGCCGGGTCGGTCTGGCGCGGTCCGGCCAGGACCGGCGAGATCCCGGCGTTGCAGATCCACACGTCGACGCCACCCCACTCGGCGGTGGTGGCGTCTGCGACCGCCTCGTTGAACGCGGCGTCGGTCACCTCGCCGCTGAGCACGAGCGACGGGCCCGGGAGCTCGGCGGCGACCGCCTTGAGGTCGGCCTCGGTCCGCGCCACCAGCGTGACCCGGGCGCCGCCCTGTGAGAACGCGTGCGCGAGCAACCGACCGAGGCCCCGGCTGGCACCGGTGATCACCACCCGCTTGCCGCTCACCTCCGCGACGCCGGCGAAGGACTCGGGGATCTCGATCTGCTCGGGCATCGCCCTTCCCTGCTTCCACACCCCGGGCTTTGTACCGACCGGTACGATACACGTCCCATGTTCAGCGACGCCGAGATCCTCGAGATGCACCGGCGGATGCTCGTGATCCGCGGGTTCGAGGAGCGGGTCTCGACGCTCTACCGCGACGGCGAGGTCCCCGGATTCGTGCATCTCTCGATCGGCCAGGAAGCGTCGGCAGTCGGCGGGTGCTGGCCGCTCGCCCCGACGGACGTGATCACCTCCACCCACCGCGGCCACGGTCACTGCCTCGCGAAGGGCCTGGAGCCCCTGGGGATGTTCGCCGAGCTCATGGGCAAGGACCAGGGCACGAACCGCGGGCGCGGCGGTTCGATGCACATCGCCGATCCGGCGATCGGCATCTTCGGCGCCAACGGGATCGTGGGTGCCGGTCTGCCGATCGCCGCGGGCGCCGCGACCGCGGCACAGCTGCGACTCGACGGCAGCGTCGCGGTCGCGTTCTTCGGCGACGGCGCGGTGGCCCACGGCACCTTCCACGAGGCGATCAACCTCGCGGCCGTCTGGGCGCTGCCGGTGATCTTCTTCTGCGAGAACAACGGCTACGCCGAGTTCTCGCCGGTATCGACCCAGCATGCGGCATCGCTCGAGCAGCGCGCCGCCGGGTACGGCGTCGACTACATCGGGGTCGACGGCAACGACGTCGTGGCCACCGCAACGACGATGCGCGAGGTCGTCGAGGGGACGCGCGCCGCAGGTGGCCCCGTCGTCGTGGAGGCAACCACCTACCGGTGGCACGGCCACTACGAGGGCGACCCCGAGCGCTACCGATCGACGGAGGAGCGCGAGGAGTGGGCCGCTCGCGACCCGTTGCTCATCAACGCGCGTCGGCTCCGATCGGCGGGGGTCACGGACGACACGCTCGACTCCCTGCAGTCCGAGGTCGCAGACGAGCTCGACGCGGCCGTCGAGGCGGCTCGTCTGCTGGCCGCACCCGCGGCTGCAACGCTGACGGACTTCGTGACCCGTCCGCGACCCGAACGCCCCGAACCGCCGGCACCAACCGCCGACGCGCCGGTGTTCCGCACCATGGACGCGATCCGCACTGCGCTCGAAGTCGAGCTCGTCGGCGACGAGCGCGTGTTCGTCGCGGGGATCGACGTCGCCGCCGGCGGCAACGTGTTCGGCCTGACGCGCGGCCTGCACGACCGCTTCGGTGATCGGATCCGTGACACGCCCATCTCCGAGAGTGCGATCGTCGGCCTGGGCGTGGGCGCCGCGATGGCCGGCATGCGGCCGGTCGTCGAGCTGATGTACCTCGACTTCCTCGGCGTCTGCCTCGACCAGCTGCTGAACCAGGCCGCGAAGCTGCCGTTCATGACCGGCGGCGCCGCGCAGATGGCGTTGACCGTCCGAACCCAGTTCGGCGCCGGGCGCTCCTCCGGGAGCCAGCACTCGCAGAGCCTCGAGGCGCTGCTCGCGCACATCCCCGGGCTGAGCGTCGTCATGCCGTCGACCCCGGCCGATACGTACGGGCTGTTGCGCGCGGCGATCCAGGACCCGAACCCCGTCGTCTTCATCGAGAACCGGCTGCTCTACGGCATGAAGGGACCGCAGCCGCCGACCGACCACATCGTCCCTATCGGGAAGTCGGCGGTCGTGCGCCCCGGCCGCGACGTCACCGTCGTGTCGGTCTCACGAATGGTGTACGAGGCGCTCGCCGCGGCCGAGCACCTCGCCGGCGACGGCATCTCCGTCGAGGTGATCGACCTGCGCACCGTCGCACCGCTCGACATGGCACCGATCCTCGACTCGGTGCACAAGACGAGCCGGCTCCTGATCGCCCACGAGGCCGTCGTCCCGTTCGGCATCGGTGCCGAGATCGCGGCCACCGTCGCCCGCGAGGGCTTCTGGGATCTCGACGCGCCGATCGAACGGATCGGTGCCGCGCCGACGCCGCCTCCCTACGCGCCGGTGCTCGAACACGCGTGGCTGCCTGACCGCGACGACATCGCCGACGGGATCCGCCGCCTCTCTGCGATCTAACCGGCAGGCGGGCCGACCGCGTCCGTAGCGGTCAGCCGACGCGGACGGGCATCGTCTCCCAGCCGCGCACCGTCGACGTGGGTGCGAGCTCGATGCCGTCGGTGTCGACCTCCCAGTCGGGGAACCGGTCGAGCACCTCGTCGAGCGCCACCCGCCCTTCCAGGCGAGCAAGGGCGGCGCCGAGGCAGAAGTGCAACCCGTAGCCGAAGGTGAGGTGTGCCCCCTCGTCGCGGTGGATGTCGAAGCGGTCGGGTTCGGTCCACCGACGCTCGTCACGGTTCCCGGAGCCGATGAGCAGCAACATCGCGGCACCCGCCGGCACCGTGGTTCCGTAGTACTCGACGTCGCGAGCGACGCAGCGAGCGATGTGCGGGCCGGTCGGTTCGAAGCGGAGCGTCTCGTCGATCGCGCGCGCGATCAGCGATCGGTCCGCGACGATCTGGCGACGCTGGTCGGGATGGTCGCCCAGCACCTTGCCCAGCCATCCGATGAGCCGTCCGGTGGTCTCGTTCCCCGCACCCGCGACGACCTCCGTGTAGACGAGCGCCTCCTCGCGCGTGAGCGTCCGCACTTCGCCGGTCTCGTCCTCGAACTCGGTGGTCAGCAACGCCGTCATGAGGTCGTCGGATGGGTGCTCGGCGCGCCAGTCGATGTAGTCGGCGAACCGGGAACCGTTGATCATGTTGCCTTCCTCGACCTGCATCGGACTACCCGGGTCGGTGCGCAGCTTCCTGTCCTCGCCGTCGCGGATGGCGGTCTGGTCCGACTCGGGGATGCCCAGGAGCATGCCGATCACTCGCATCGGCATCTGCGCGCCGAGGTCCTTCACGAAGTCGAAGCGATCTGCGCCCACGAGCGGGTCGAGGCACGAGGCGCAGTACGCGCGTACCCGCTCCTCGAGCGCGGTCATCCGCTTCGGCGTGAACACCCGCGACATGAGTCCGCGGTGCTGCGTGTGGATGGGAGGGTCCTCCCAGAGGATCACGCCGCCGGGGAGATCCACCCCGGACTGGACGACCTCGAGGATGTCGCCCCGAGCGGACGAGAACACCTGCCAGTCGACGAGTGCCTGCTCGACGTCCGAATGACGGGACAGGGCCCAGAGGTCGAAGCGGTCGTTGTAGTAGATGGGTGCCTCATCACGCAGGCGCCGGAACGTCGGGTACGGGTCCGCGTTGATGCCGACGTCGTACGGGTCGTAGGAGACACTGCGCTCGCCGGCGATCGTCATGCTGCGAAGCTCCTCACTTCGACGGGGCGCCGTCGTCGTCCTGTTTCCGGGCGACCGGCGCGGTGCCAGGGTCAGATGTACATGCCGCCGTTCACGCCGATGATCTGCCCGGTGATGTAGCTCCCGCCCTCGGAACAGAGGAGCGAGCAGGCCGCCGCGATGTCTTCCGGCGTTCCGGCCCGGCCGAGAGGGACCATCGGCCCGACGACGTCGACCCCGGGGAAGTCGCCGGCGACCTCGGCCGCTCGGGCCATGGGGGTGTCGACGAGGCTCGGCGCGATCGTGTTGGCAGTGATCCCGTTCCGTGCGAGCTCGACGGCCAGGGACTTGGTGAGGGAGATGACGCCGCCCTTGGATGCCGCGTAGTGCGCCATGTTCGGGGCGCCCGACTGCGCGCTCGACGACGAGATCGTGACGATGCGACCCCAACCGGCGTCGACCATGTCTGGGATGGCTGCCTGTGCGCAGGCGAACGTGCCCGTGAGGTTCACCGCGAGGATCCGGCTCCACTGCTCCGGTGTGATGTCGAGGACCGCATCGAA
>CAVRGH010000013.1:0-15648 GCA_963720675.1 uncultured Acidimicrobiia bacterium
GCGAGGGTGGGCGAAGTCGCCAAGATACACGGCGGCGTCGTGCGCGCCCGACGACCGGCTGCCGCGCACGTCAGGCATCCGTCAGAGCGCCGGACACGTGACGAAGGCACTCGCAGGTCGGTAACCCTCCGAGTTGGTCGTGCAGATGTCGTCCACCGCGACGAGGTCGACGGCGACGTCGTCGCTCACGCCACCCTGATCGTTCTCGGCGTGGAAGGTGAACGAGTCGCTCCACTGCACCGACCCGTCGACCGGGCCCTCGCTCACCGTGCTCGGATACGCAACGGTGCCAGCACCGGCCTGCGGGCCCTCGCTCGGGTCACCGTTGGTGAAGCAGTCGTCGAAGGTCGTCGGCTCGGAGCGAGCACACCGGCTCGATCTCGACCGGGTCGAACGTGAAGACCTCGGTCGGGTCGTAGTGCGTCCCGACGGTCACCGCGGCGTTCGTGTGGTCGTAGATCGTCCCGAAGTCGGCTGCGGGGAGATCGGTGAAGACGATCCAGTACGTCCCGCCCTCGGGGTTCGTGACCTGCAGCGTGAACGTGACGGTGCGCTCGTCCTGCGCCACGATCCGGCTGTTCGCACCGGTCGTCTCACCCGGGGTGGTGTCGCCGCCGAAGCTCGAGATGTTCACGGGGCTCGCGTCGATCACCGGCGCGTCACCGACCGGCGTCACCTCGTTCGACGGTCCCGACGACGGCGAGGAACCGACCGCGTTCTGGGCCGTGACCGTGAACACGTAGGTGACGGTGTTGGTCAGGCCGCCGACGATGATGGGTGAGCCCGGCCCCGCGCCGTAGTGCGGACCCTCCACCGCCGCGGCGAAGAGCCCTCCGGCGACAGGGGTGGCGGTGACGAGGTAGCCGGTGATCGGGCTGCCGCCGTTCGATGTCGGGGTGCTGAAGGTCACGATCGCAGCACCGTTCGCGGGAGTCGCGCTCACGTTGGTCGGTGCGCCGGGCGCGGTCGACGGCGCCGGGGCGCGGGCGGTGGTCCGGGCTCGACCGACACGACCTGGCCGTTCTCGACGGTGAGCGTGACGTTCACCGGCACGAACGGTCCGTCACCGAGCCCGCGCTCGGTGAGGTCGCGGAGCAGGTTGTTCTGGATCCAGTCGTTCGCGGCGAGCTCGTCGATCGAGAGCGTCCGCGTCGCGTCGCACAGCGCACCGTCGGTGGAGTCGCAGGCGACGTGCGGCGTGAGGTCCTTGGTGACACCGTCCTCACCGGTGAGCGCGGTGGTGTGCTCGATCGCGAGGAACTCGCAGTGGCCGGGCTCGTCGCAGGACACGGCGAACACGGTCCCGCGCACGGTCGCGTTCGCGCCTGCGCCTTCCTGTTCGAACGAGCCGCTCTCGGTGATCGCCGCAGTGCGGTTCCACGTCTGGCCGACGTCGAGGCTGCCCTGTACCTGGCGCGCGCCCTGCTCGTCGGTGAGCTTCGCGATCGTGAACTCGGTGTTCACGTCGAGGCGCGTGTACGCGTCGTCTCCGTAGTCGATCTCGGCGAGGCCGGTCGCGTCGGTGCGCACGGTGTCGCCCTCGTGCAGCTTGGCCCCGTCCTTCGCGACCTTGAAGGTGCTCGCGCCCTGCCGCTTGACCTCGACCTTCGGGCTGGTGACCTTCAGGGTGGCCACCAGCCCACTCGACCCATTCGAGCCACCCGAGCCACCCGACCCACCTGCGGCAGCCTGAGCCCCGCCGGCGAAGACGAGGGGGGCGGCAATCGCCACGGCGGCGACCAGGACGGCGAGACGGCGGCGTTCCAGACCAAGCATCCGAGAAAATGTAGTCGCTCCGACCACGGAGAGCGACTGGGTCAACACGGAGAGTGATAGCAGGGCGCCAGATCCCGCTCGGACAGGCCGGTCAGCCGGTGAAGCGTGCGACGAGCTCGAGCGGCTCGGCGGCGGCCGGGCCGGCATCGGTCCCCCAGTCGTATCCCGCGGCGAAGAGGACGTCGGAGATCATCGCCTGGCCGACCGCGCTGGGGTGGAAGTTGTCGACCGGGCTGATCTCGGCCGCGGACCACACGTGGTCGTACAGCGCGTCACCGTCGTACCGGCAGTTGACGTACGTCGCGCACTCCGTGGCGAGCGCGGTGTTGTAGTCGACGATGCGCGCCGTCAGCGCGTCGCGTGCGCCCTGGTTGGCGTCGAAGAACACCTGGCAGAACGGCCAGGTCGCCGACGGGTTGGCCGCGAGCACAGCGACGCGTTGCGACTCGAAGCTCCAGATGCTGGACACGAGCACCTTGGACGCCGGGCTGGTCGCGAAGAGCGCGTCCATCCCGGCTCGGAACTGCAACGCGAAGTCCGACGCGGTCGTCGAGCCGAAACAGATGTCGCCGCCCCCGAGCAACACGGTGACGTACTCCGGGTGCGCCGGCGCAATCGTGTTCATCTGACCGAGCAGCGCGGACATCGAAGATCCCGGCACCGCCGCGTTGGTCGCGTTCCCGGCGAGCGTGGGGTTCAGCGCCAGGAGACGCTGGTAGTGGCTGTCGACGGCGGTGCCCGTCGACCACGAGAACTCGGGGCACGGCGCGAAGGTGTTGCACGTCGGTGCCCCGGTCGCGAAGCCGACGGTGAACGAGTCGCCGGTCGCGGCCATCGACGACGGCGGCGGCAACGACGGGCCCGCGGCCTGCACCGTGGGCACTGCCGGCGACGCGCCCGCCACGAGCAGGCACGACGCGAGCGCAGCGACCACCGCGCCGACCCCGGCTCTCCCCCGTCCCCGCACGAGGCAGGACCTTAGACGCCGACCCGACTCACGCCGGGCAGCTGCCGCCGCCCCCACGCATGCGACAGAGAGGTGGAGCCGGGAAGGAGATTCGAACTCCTGACCTGCTCATTACGAGTGAGCTGCTCTACCGACTGAGCTATCCCGGCGGTGATGCTGTTCCTTTGGAGCAAGGAATCCTAGCGGCGAGGCGTCCCGCTCCCCCTTGCCGAGGGGAGCCCGGCCGCAGGGAGATGGAGGAGGAGCCGTTCGAGCGTGAGCGTCTCGTTGGCGTTGAACTCGATCAGGCCGGCCCGCGCCTGACGGCACGCCTCGAGCGCGGCGACCGCCCCGCGCGGGTGCACGTTCGGCGCGGTGCGGTCGAGGTTGATCGGACGGGCGTCGGGGCCCGCCAGCGCATCGCGGTAGATCGACTCGACCGCGGCGAAGCCCTCGAGCCACGCGTCGATGCGCGCCCGGCGGTGCTCGCGCTTCTGGCGCGCCCCGAGCGCGCGCGTGCGCGCCGCGGCCACGCGGGACGGGTAGCCCGCCGCCGCCATCGCCTCGCCCAGCGCCTCGAGCTCCTCGGACTGTCGGTCCTCGAGCTCGCTGACCGTCACGCCGAGCACGTCGAGCAGCATCTCGACCGAGCGCTCGACCGCGGCACCGGTGCCGTCGATGGCGTCCACCGCGTCGAGGAACGCGTCGCGCAATGGCCCGAGCCGCCCGGCCAGCAGTCGGGCGCGGTCGAGGCGGCCACCCGCGAGGCGGGCCAGGAGTACCCGACGCTCCTCGGGCAGCTCGGGGTACGACACGGTCAGCGCGTGGAGGATCGTCGCCTCGTCGAGGGAGTCGAAGTCGACCCGCTGGCAGCGCGACCGGATCGTCTGGAGGATCGCGTCGGCGCGCTCGGCGACGAGCACGATCGACGTGCGTGCCGGCGGTTCCTCGAGCGTCTTCAGCATCGCGTTCGCGGCCTCGTCGCGCAGGCGGTCGGCCCCGAAGAGCACCACCACCTTGTGGTCGAGCTCGATCGGGCTCGCGTGGGCCTCCCGGATGAGCGCTCGCGCCTCGTCGATGACGACGTCGTTCCCGATCGGCTCGACCTCGACGACGTCGGGGTGGTCGCCGCGCTCGACGAGCTCCCACACGCGGGCGTCGTCGGGTGCGATCAACGTCGCGGCGAAGCAGCGCGCCGACTCCTCGACCCCCGAGCCGCGTGGCCCGACCAGGAGGTACGCGTGCACGGGGCGGTCGGCAGCGCGCTGGAGCAACGCGACCGCACGGTCCTGCCCGACGATCCGGTCCCACCCGGTCATCGTCACGGCGTCAGGTGCTCCTCGACGTGGGCCCAGATCCCGGCCGCGACCGCCTCGACGCTCTCGGACGCGTCCACGACCGACCACCCCCGGGAGCGAGCAAGATCGCGGTACGCCTCGTGCACGGCGAGCGCGAACGCGTCGTTCTCGCCTTCCATGCGGTCACGCGTCCGGCCGAGCCGCTCACGAGCCACCTCGGGTGCGAGGTCGAGCACGACGACCAGGTCGGGCTCGAGCCCCGCGGTCGCCAGCTCGTTCAGCTGGCCGACCTCCGGGACGCCGAGCCCGCGCCCGACCCCCTGGTACGCGAGCGACGACGGGACGAAGCGGTCGCTCACCACCCAGGCGCCGCGCTGGAGCGCCGGACGCACCACCTCCGCGACGTGCTCGGCCCGGTCCGCGGCCATGAGCAGCGCCTCCGCGATGGGGTCGATCGGGCCGGACTCGTCGAGCAGCAGCGACCGCAGACGCGCTCCGAGTGGGGTCGCACCCGGCTCGAACGTGGTGACGATCTCATGCCCCGCGCGGCGCAGCCGCGCCGCGAGCAGCTCGACCTGCGTGCTCTTGCCGGTGGCGTCGCCGCCCTCGAGCACGACGAAGCGAGCAACCGCACTCATGCGTTCCCGCTCTCGGAATCGGTGGCGTGCCCCGAGTTCGGGTCGAACGCGGGGTCGATCGGGTCGTCGCGCTCTGCTTGCCGCCACGAGTGCCGCGCCCACAAGCCGGCCGCGAGCGTGATCAGTCCACCACCCCAGAGCGCGATGCGCACGCCGGGGAACGCGTAGCTCGCGCCGCCGAGGTGGACGATTCGGTTGCTCGTGAACTGATCGACGACCCAGTCCCAGACGTCGGCCCACAGCGGTGAGACCACCAGTGAGATCAGCAGGCACATGCGGATGACGGTGTACAGCGTCGCGAACGTGCGACCGCGCAGCTCGTCGTGCACCGACTCCTGGAGCACGGTGAAGCCCGTGACGTACGACGTGCCGGCACACGCGCCGACGAGGCCGATCGCGAGGGCCGCGGGCAGCAGCGCCGAGCAGAACGCGGCGAGGATCAGGAACGCGCCGGTTCCCATCACCGAGAACTCGAAGACCGTCTCGCGCGGCAGCCGGTTCTGGAAGATGAGGAGCAGCACCACGCCGGTCGCGGCACCCATCCCCAGCGCCGTCATCAGGACGCCGAACGTCGCGCTGTCGCCATCGAGCCCCTGCTTCGCGAACGCGGCGCCCAGCGGGATCATGGCGCCGGCCCCGATGAGCCCGACCCCGAGCCCGACGATGACGCCGCGGACGCGCGGCTGGTGGGCGATGAAGAGGAGCCCCTCTTTGATGTCGCGGATCGTCTGCGTCCAGTCGACCCGCTCGTGGGGCTCTCGCTCTCGGGCCCGCGGGATCGGGAGGCTGAAGACGATGATCGCCGAGGCGATGAACGTGCAGGCGTCGACCAGGAGCGCGAGCGCCTCCTGGTCGACCTGCAGCGTCGACAGCGCGTCGAACGACCCCAGCCAGGCCGCGAGCGCCGCGAGCAGCGAGAACACGATCGACGCGAGCGGGAAGGTCGCGTACGACGCGACGAGCGAGAGGCTGTTCGCCGACGCGAGCTGCGACTCGTCGACGAGGTGCGGGACCGACGCGTCCTTGGCCGGCCCCCAGAGCAGGGTCAGGATCTCGAGACCGAACGAGATGAGCACGAGGCCCGTCAGGTTGTCGACGAACGGGAGCAGGAGCAGGAGGCTCGCTCGGAGGATGTCGCAGGTGACCATCACCTTCCGGCGGTCGAAGCGGTCGATCACGACGCCGCCGACGGTCCCGAGGAAGAACCCCGGCACCACGCGGGCGACCATGACGAGGCTGACCGCGGCACCCGAGTTGTCCGAGACACGGGTTGCGATCGCGAGGATCGCGATCAGGCCGATCCAGTCACCCAGGCTCGACACGACCTGCGCGAGCCAGAGGCGGAAGTACGCCTTGGTGCCGAAGACGCGCCAGGGCGCGGACGGGACGGGTGGCTCGTCCGGGCCGGCAGGGATGAAGGGGGCGGGCGTGTCCGCGCTCACGACGACTGCAGGCTAGAGGCTTGGTCGCCGGCCCTCACTGGGGGCCGAGCGGGCGCGCCGGGCCGAGAACGGGGACCTAGAACGCGTCGGGGGTCGAGGCGTCACCGACCGCCACGTCGGGCGCGCCGTCGGTGGGCGCGACGGCGGCAGGCTCCCGGGTGCGTGCGGCCGCGGCCTTCTTGGTGGCGGCCTTGGCCGCCTTGGCGCGGCTGCTCGTGCCCTTCTTCACGACCCGGGTCGTGGTCTTGGGCGGCGTCTTCGCGGTGGACGACCGCTTCGCCGGGGATTTCTTGGCCGCCTTCTTCGTCTTCTTGGCGGCCTTCTTCGTCGTCCGCTTCTGGGCAGGCCCTCGGGCCTCACGCTCGCGCAGCAGCTCGACGCCCTGCTCGATGTCGATCGACGCCGGGTCGACGCCACGGGGCACCGTCGCGTTGATCGTGCCGTCGGTGACGTAGGGGCCGAACCGGCCGTCGAGCACGCGCACGGGCACACCGGTCTCGGGGTGCGGTCCGAGCTCACCGATCGGCGCCTTGGTGCGCCCGCCGCGCCGCTTCGGCTGGGCGAAGATCGCCTCGGCCTGCTCCACGGTGACGGTGAAGAGCTGCGACTCGGTCTCGAGGCTGCGGCTGTCGGTGCCCTTCTTCAGGTACGGCCCGTAGCGGCCGTTCAACGCGGTGATCTCGTTCCCCTCCGGGTCGTTCCCGACGACACGCGGGAGGGAGAGGATCTGGAGCGCGTCCTCCAGGGTGACGGTCTTCGGGGTCTGGCCCTCCAGGAGCGAGCCGCGCTTGGGCTTCTCCTTCGACCCCTCCTCCATCTCGCCCAGCTGCACGAACGGACCGAACCGCCCGGTGAGGGCGAGCACCGGCATGCCGGTCTCGGGGTCGTCGCCGAGGATCCGGGGACCGCCCGAACCCTCCTTGATGAGCTCCTCGGCCTTCTCGATCGTGAGCTCGTCGGGCGGCAGGTCGACCGGGACGGGCGCCTTGTCCTCGCCCCGGAGCACACTCGCTCCGTTGCTCCAGACGCGCACGATGATCTCGTTGCCCTGCGCGTCGTGGCCGAGGTGCACCTTGTTCACCTCAGCCGGGTCGATCGTCGCGAGGTGGTCCTCGTTGATCAGCTCGCTGAGGCCGGGCTCGGAGTCACCGAACCAGAACGCGTGCAACCACTTCTCTGCCTCACCCTCGCCGCGCACGATCGCGTCGAGCGCCTCCTCCATCGTCGCGGTGAACTCGTAGTCGATCAGTCGCGGGAAGTGGCGCTCGAGGAGCTGGAGCTTCGCGAACGCCGTCCACGACGGCACCATCGCGTTGCCCTTCTTCCACACGTAGTCGCGGCGGAGGAGGGTGTCGATGACCGACGCGTACGTGGACGGACGCCCGATCCCGCGCTCTTCCAGCTCTTTCACCAGGCTCGCCTCGGTGTAGCGGGCCGGCGGCTGGGTGGTGTGCCCCGAAGGCGTGAGCTCACGGCACTCCACCGCGTCACCCTCGGCGAGCGGCGGGAGGATCGCTTCGCGGTCCTCGAGCTCGGCGTCGGGATCGTCCGCGCCCTCGACGTAGGCGCGCAGGTACCCGGGGAACTCGATCGTGCGTCCCGTCGCGTTGAAGACGACCACCTCGCCGCTGCTCGCGGTCGCGGTCAGCTTCGCCGTGACCCGACGGACCGCGCGCGTCGGCCATCTGCGAGGCGATGGTGCGCTTCCAGATCAGCTCGTACAGGCGACGCTCGTCACTCGTGTGCAGCTCGGGCGCGAGCTCGTCGGGCACGCGCATGGCATCGCCCGCCGGACGAATCGCCTCGTGGGCCTCCTGCGCGTTCTTGACCTTGCCGCGGTACGTGCGCGCCTCGGCGGGGAGGTAGTCGTCGCCGTACAGCGCGCGGATCTGGCTGCGGGCACCACTCACCGCCTGCGCCGAGAGGTTGGTGCTGTCGGTGCGCATGTAGGTGATGTGACCGTTCTCGTAGAGCTTCTGGGCGATCGACATCGCCCGCGCCGCGCTGAAGTTCAGCTTGCGTCCGGCTTCCTGCTGGAGCGTCGACGTGGTGAACGGCGCCTTCGGTCGCTCCACCTGGGCCTTCGTCTCCACGGAGTCGACCCGGAACGGCACGTCGGTCAGGGCCGCGGCGAGCGCGGCCGCCTCGTCCTCCCCGAGCAGCGCCACGTCGGCCTGGGCCGTGAGGTGGCCCGTCGTGGCCTCGAAGTCCTTGCCCGTCGCGAGCCGGCGCCCGTCGAGCGACACCATCCCGGCGGAGAAGGTGGACTCCCGGGCGGCAAACGCCCCCTGGAGGTCCCAGTAGGAGGCCACGCGGAACGCCATGCGCTCGCGCTCCCGTTCGACGACGAGTCGGGCGGCGACGCTCTGGACCCGCCCGGCCGAGCTGGCCCCACCGGCCCGGCGGCGGGTCACCAGGGACATCTCGTAGCCGAAGAGTCGATCGAGCACCCGGCGGCCCTGGTACGCCTCGACGAGCTTCTGGTCCAGCTCCCGGCCCTGCTCGAACGCCTCGGCGATGGCCTGCTGGGTGATCTCGTGGAAGACCATCCGCTTCACCGGCACGTCGGCCGGGACCTTCACCACCTGGAGGATGTGCCACGAGATCGCCTCGCCCTCGCGGTCCTCGTCGGTCGCGAGATAGAGCTCGCTCGCGTCCTTCATCGCCTCCTTGATGGCCTTGACGTAGTCCTTCTTGTTGTCGGGGATCACCCACACGGGCTCGAAGTGGTTGGCGACGTCGATGCCCAGCCGGCGAACGGCCTTGTCGGTGATCGACTTCGGGGTCGCCTTCGCGCTGTTCGGCAGGTCACGGATGTGCCCGTAGCTCGCGATGACCCGAACCTTGTCGCGACCGAGGAAGCCTTCGATGGTCTTCGCCTTCGCGGGCGACTCGACGATCACGAGGGGCTTCGGCACGGTTCCTCTTATCGATGCACGTTGTTGGTGCGGCGCTTGGGGCGCACGTTGCTCACGAGGCGCCAAGTCTTGCCGGTGGGGGGCCCCGGCACGCGCATACGAGGATTCGCACGGTCGCGCACGCCGAGTCAAGCCGGGCGGGACAGAACGAGGCGGTACAACGACTTTCTCGGCGCGGCACGGCGGCGCGGCGTCACGCAGCGGAAGAATCGGGAGAGCGACGGTCTAAGGTTCGGCCGTGCTCGCTGCCCACGTTGCCGTCTTCGGCATCGACCCGCAGTCGTGGCTGAACTCGCTGAGCCCGTACGGCGAGGTGGTGCTCTGGCTGATCATCTTCGCCGAGACGGGACTCCTGCTCGGCTTCTTCCTCCCCGGCGACTCGCTCCTGTTCACCGCCGGCATCCTGGCCGGTCAAGGGAAGCTCAACGTGTGGATGGTCATCATCGGCTGCTTCATCGCCGCGGTGGCCGGGGACCAGGTCGGCTACACGATCGGTGAGCGAGCCGGCCCCCGGTTGTTCAGCAAGCCCGACTCGAAGGTCTTCAAGCAGGAGTACATCGACCGGACCCGGGCGTTCTTCGAGCGCCACGGCCCGAAGACGATCATCATCGCCCGCTTCGTCCCGATCGTCCGCACCTTCGCCCCCACGCTCGCCGGCGTCGGAGAGATGCCCCGCAGGACGTTCCTCCGCTACAACGTCGTCGGCGCGTTCCTCTGGGCGGTCGGGCTCACGCTGCTCGGCTACGCCCTCGGCGACGTCATCGGCAAGGACATCGACACCTACCTCTTGCCGCTCGTCGCCCTCATCATCCTGATCTCCCTGATCCCGCCGTTCCTCGAGTGGCGCAAGGCCCGCAAGCACCCGCACCCCGCGGTGAGCCCGGCCGAGGCCGAGGCGGAGGCCGAGGAGCTCGAGGAGATCCTCAACCCCGACGACTGATCGCTCGGACCAGACGGCTCAGGGCGATTCGAAGCGGTAGCCCATTCCGGGCTCGGTGATGAAGTAGCGGGGCCGGCTCGGCGTGGGCTCCAGTTTCCGCCGGATCTGCGCCAGATAGACACGGAGGTAGTTGGTCTCCTCCCCGTACTGGGGCCCCCACACCTCCTGGAGCAGGCGGCGCTGGTCGACGAGCTTCCCGCGGTTGGTGACCAGGACCTCGACGATCTGCCATTCGGTCGGGGTCAGCCGGATCTCCTCCCCGTCGCGGGTGACGCGCTTCGCCGCGAGATCGATCACGAAGTCGGGGGTCTCCAACCGCGCGACGTCGTCCGCGGCCACGCCGGTCCGCCGGAGCGCGGCGCGGAGGCGGGCCAGCAGCTCGTCCATCCCGAACGGCTTCGTGACGTAGTCGTCGGCTCCAGCGTCGAGAGCCGCGACCTTGTCAGCCTCTGCATCGCGCACCGAGAGCACCACGATCGGGACGCGCGACCATCCGCGTAGTCCTCGGATCACCTCGACCCCGTCGATGCCAGGCAGGCCGAGGTCGAGCACGACGACGTCGGGCGGATGACTCGCCGCGAGCTCGAGCGCCTGCTCACCATCCTCGGCGAGATCGACCTGGTAGCCGCGAGCGCGCAGGTTGATCCCGAGTGCGCGCCGGATCTGCGGCTCGTCGTCGACCACGAGCACACGAGCGTCGCTCTGCTCCGTCACCCTCTGGGTCCTCCGGAACGAGTCATGGCGCCGCCGGGAGCGTCATGACCATCGTCGTCCCGCCACCGGGAGTGTCCTCGATCGTGAGCTCACCGTGCATCGCCTCGACGAAGCCCCGGGCGACTGCGAGGCCGAGGCCGACCCCGTTACCGTTCGGGTTGTCGCCGAGCCTCTGGAACGGACGGAAGACTTCCTCGCGCTGATCGGTGGGGATGCCTGGTCCCTCGTCGGCGACGCGGAGGTCGACCCGCCCGCCGCCGACACCGGCGAACACGCGAACCGGACGATCAGGGGGCGATGCGTGCAGGGCATTCGCGATGACGTTCGCGACCTGCGCGCTCGAGCAGCGCGGCGTCGGCCTCGACGCGCGGCAGCGTCTCGGGCACGTCGACCACGACCCGCTCCCCGAGGTCACCGAGGCTCCAGAGCGCCCGCGGCACCACCTCGTCGAGGCCCACCTCACGCTGGACGAGCTGCAACGCACCCGTCTGGAGCCGGCTCATGTCGAGCAGGTTGCCGACCAGCGAGTTGAGGCGGTCGGTCTCCTCATCGATGGTCGAGAGCAGCTCATGACTCGCGTCCGGCGTGAACGCGACGTCGTCCTGCAACATGCTCGTCACGGACGCCTTGATCGAGGCCAGCGGAGTCCGGAGGTCGTGCGAGACCGCGGCCAACAGTGCGGTGCGCAGCTCGTTCGCCTCGACGAGACCCTCCGCGGCTGCGGCCTCGGCGCGCAGCCGACGGCGCTCGACGGCCAGGGCGAGCTGCCCGGCGAACGCCTGCAGGATCGCGAGCTCCTCGTTCCCGAGGTCGGGCCCGGCGACCGCGAGCTGTGTGTCGCGATCGAGCGGGATGCTCACCTGGGCATCCTCGGGCGTCGCCGGCACGGGCTCGCCGGCGCTGCTCTCGACCCGCCAGGTCGAGCCTTCCCGGCGGAGCACCGAGACCGAGACGCAACCGAACGCGGAGCGCAGCCCCTCCATCAGAGCCGGGATCGGATCGTGCTCGCTCAGGAGCGTGCCGCTGAGTCGGGCGAGAGTCTCCGCCTCCGCCTGCGCCTGGGCGACCTGCTTGCGCCGGCGCGCGATCCGACTCACGAGATCGCCGACGACCACACCGACGATCACAAAGACGATCAGTGCGATGAGATTGTCATCGGCGGCGATCGTGAACGTGTGCCGCGGATGGGTGAAGAACCAGTTCGCGAGCAGGAAGGCGGCGACCGCGGTGACCAGTGCCGGTACGAAGCCTCCGACCGCAGCGGCCGCGACGACGACGAGGAGGTAGATCAGCAGCACGCTCGGAAGGCTGAGCCGGTCGTCGAGGAGATCGAGCGCC
Organism: uncultured Acidimicrobiia bacterium; assembly: GCA_963720675.1. Taxonomy (GTDB): domain Bacteria; phylum Actinomycetota; class Acidimicrobiia; order IMCC26256; family PALSA-555; genus JALHSW01. The sequence goes on from CAVRGH010000013.1 coordinate 12,011, forward strand.
ACGGTGACGAGCGGCAGCGTGACCGCCGCGAGGAGGAGCGCGAGGCCTTGGCGGCGCCGGGAGATCGCGGGACCGCGGCGGCGCGCCAACGGGGCCGCCCCGGTCGAAGCGGGCGCGCCGGTCGCGATGACGTGGACGTCGAACTCGCTGCGGGCGCGCAGCACCTTCGAGATGATCGAGCCGCGGAGGAGCTCGGACCATCGCGAACGATTGCTCGCCCCGAGGATCAGCTGGGTGGCCCGTTCGGCCCTCGCGAACTGCACGAGGCCATCGCCGGCATCGCTGGCCGCGATCTCGTGGTACGAGCCACCCAGGTCGTCCAGCAGCTGGCGGTGATGCGCGAGCAGCTCGTTCGAAGTGGTCGCCAGGCCGTCGACGGGTCGCACGTGCACGCCGAGGAGATCACCCTGGTGTCGGCGCGCCATGCGTGCGGCGCGCCGGATCAGCAGGTCGCCGCCGGGTGCGCCGGTGAGCGCCACGACGACCCGCTCGCGCGTCTCCCATGCGCCCTCGATGCCGTGGTCCTCGAGGTACTGCTGCAGGTTCTCCTCGACCTTGTCGGCGACCCAGAGGAGCGCGATCTCCCGGAGCGCAGCGAGGTTGCCCAGGCGGAAGTAGTTCGCGAGCGAGGCGTCGACCCGCTCGGGTGGGTAGACGTTCCCGTGGGCAAGGCGACGGCGGAGCGCCTCGGGCGTCATGTCGACGAGCTCGACCTGCTCGGCCTGGCGCACGATGTCGTCCGGGATCGTCTCCTGCTGCTTCACGCCGGTGATCTGCTCGACGACGTCGTTGACCGACTCGAGGTGCTGGATGTTGAGCGTCGAGATCACGTCGATGCCCGCGTCGAGCAGCTCCTCGACGTCCTGCCAACGCTTGGCGTTGCGCGATCCGGGCACGTTGGTGTGGGCGAGCTCGTCGACGAGCGCGACGTCGGGCTCGCGCGCGAGGAGCGCATCGATGTCCAGCTCCTCGAGCGTCGTCCCGCGGTACTCGATGGCCCTTCGAGGCACCACCTCGAGGCCGCGCAGCTGGGCGGCGGTGTTGGCGCGGCCGTGGGTCTCGAAGATCCCGACCACGACATCGGCCGAGCCGCGCTCGTGTCGGCGCCAGCCCTCGTTGAGCATGGCGTAGGTCTTGCCGACGCCAGGGGCAGCACCGAGGTAGATCCGCAGCTTCCCGCGGGTGGCCATCGCGATCAGCCTACGAGGACGGACCCGGCACGGATCAGGACTTCAGCCGGTCGAGCGCGAGGTTGAGCTCGAGCACGTTGACCGTCTTCTCGCCCAAGATCCCGAGCGTCCGGTCGGAGGTGTGCTCGTCGATCTGGGCCAGCACCTGCTGCTCGGACAGCCCTCGCTCGTCTGCGACCCGCTTCGCCTGGAGCCGCGCGTTGGCGACGGAGATGTCGGAGTCGAGCCCGGACCCGGAAGCAGTGACCGCGTCGACCGGGACCTCGGCGCCCGCCGCGAGGCCGTTGAGCTCGCGGTAGTCCTTCGCACGCTGCGCGACGGCTGCGAGCAGGTCGGGATTCGTCGGACCGAGGTTGGAACCGGAGCTCAGGGTCGGGTCGTACCCCGCCTCGGTCGTACCGTCGGCGCCGGCCGCGGAGGACGGCCGGGACTGGAAGTACCGCGGGATCGGGTCGCCCTGCTTGTCGGTGAAGGACTGACCCACCAGGGACGAGCCGACGTCCTTGCCGTCGACCTGGACGAGCGAGCCGTTGGCCTTGTCCTTGAACACGACCTGCCCGATGCCCGTGACGAGCAGGGGGAAGCCGACGCCGAGGAGCAGCGTGAAGAAGATCATCGAGATGATCGCGGGAAGCAGTTGGCGTCGCATCACTTGACCCCCAGGGCCGTGAGAAACATGTCGATGAGCTTGATGCCGATGAAGGGAGCGACCATGCCGCCGGCCCCGTAGATCAGCAGATTCCGGCGCAGCAGCTGCGCCGCACCGCTCGGGACGAACTTCACACCCCGCAGCGCGAGCGGATCAGCCCGACGATGATCAGCGCGTTGAAGATCACTGCCGAGAGGATCGCGGAGCGCGGGGTCGAGAGATCCATGATGTTGAGCTTGTCGAGCACGCTGACGCTCGCGAACCCGGCGAACATCGCCGGGATGATCGCGAAGTACTTCGCCACGTCGTTCGCGATCGAGAACGTGGTGAGCGACCGCGGGTGATAAGCAGCTGCTTGCCGATCTCCACGATGTCGATGAGCTTGGTCGGGTCCGAGTCGAGGTCGACCATGTTCCCGGCCTCTTTGGCGGCCTGCGTCCCCGTGTTCATCGCCACACCGACGTCGGCCTGCGCGAGCGCCGGCGCGTCGTTGGTCCCGTCTCCGGTCATCGCGACGAGGTGCCCGCCCCGCTGCTCCTGCTTGATGAGCGCCATCTTGTCCTCGGGCGTCGCCTCGGCGAGGAAGTCGTCGACCCAGCCTCCTTCGCGATCACCGATGCGGTCCGCGGGTTGTCGCCGGTGATCATGACGGTGCGGATCCCCATGCGGCGCAGGTCGGCGAACCGCTCTGCGATGCCCGGCTTCACGATGTCCTTGAGGTAGATGACGCCGAGCCCGCCGTGGAGAGGGTGGACATCCCCCCGCTCGCACGGGCCTCGGCCACGACGAGCGGGGTCCGCCCTGGGCCGAGATCGAGTCAACGGCGTCGCCGAGCGCGGAGGGCACCGTCCCCCCCTGCTCCTCGACCCACCGCCGTACGGACTCCGCCGCGCCCTTTCCACCGACCATCCCCCAGGTCGACGCCCGACATGCGGGTATCCGCGGTGAACGGCACCAGGTCGGCGCCGAGGAGGTCGCGGCGCGGAGGCCATAACGGTCCTTGGCGAGCACCACGATCGACCGGCCTTCGGGCGTCTCGTCGGCGAGGCTGGAGAGCTCCGCGGCGTGGGCGGGCTGGGCCTGGTGACGTCACCGACCGGGAGGAACACGTCGGCCTGCCGGTTGCCGAAGGTGATGGTGCCGGTCTTGTCGAGCAGCAGCACGCAGTCGCCCGCCGCCTCGACCACCCGGCCACTCATCGCCAACACGTTGCGCCCACGAGGCGGTCCATCCCCGCGATCCCGATCGCAGAGAGCACGGCACCGACGTCGTGGGGATCAGGCACACCAGCAGCGCCACAGGATGATCGCGCTCTGCTCGGCATCCACATAGATGGCGAAGGGCTGCAACGGGACCGTGGCGAGCATGAAGATGATCATCAAGGCCGGCAAGCAGGATGTTCGGCACAGATCATTCTGCGTCTTCTTCCACTGCCAGACCCTCCACCAACGCGATCATGCGGTCGATGAACGTCTCGCCCACCACGCGCTGATCCGCACGACGATCTGGTCGGAGAGCACCCGAGTGCCACCCATGACGGCCAATGCGGTCACCACCGACTCACGATCACCGGGGCCGACTCACCGTGATGGCCCATTCGTCGACGATGTCTACCACGATGCCCTCGATCACCTCGCCATCACTCGGGATGGCCTGCACCGTGCGCTCGCCACCAACGACGTCGTCGAGGTCCAGGTCTGTGCTCGGGACGTCCTGCGTGGAGCCACCCGGCAGGCGCTTGTCCGCGATCGTCTCCGAGCGGGTCTGCCGCAGTGTGTCGGCCTGCGCCTTGCCGCGAC
>CAVRGH010000014.1:0-18495 GCA_963720675.1 uncultured Acidimicrobiia bacterium
GTCGGAGCAGAGCACGTGGGACTTCTCCGACCTCAGGGCACTCGTCATCAACTGCACCTTGAAGCGCTCACCGGAGGTGTCGAACACGCAGGGTCTCGCCGATCTCGCGCTCGCCATCTTCGAGGCGAACGGGGTCGAGACCGAGGTCATCCGTGCGATCGACCACGACATCGCGACCGGGATCTATCCCGACATGACCGAGCACGGCTGGGCGAGCGACGAGTGGCCGGCGATCTACGAGCGGGTGATGGCCGCCGACATCCTCATCCTCGCGATGCCGATCTGGCTCGGGGAGAAGTCCTAGGTCTGCACGAAGGTGATCGAACGGTTGTACGGCAACTCGCACCTGCTCACCGAGGACGGGCAGTGGTCGTACTACGGCCGTGTCGGCGGTTGCATCGTCACGGGCAACGAGGACGGCGCCAAGCACTGCTCGATGAACGTCCTCTACTCACTGCAGCACCTCGGCTACGTGATCCCGCCCCAGGCGGACTGCGCGTGGCTGGGGGAGGCCGGCCCCGGACCCTCGTACCTCGACCCGGGTTCGGGTGGTCCCGCCAACGACTTCACCAACCGGAACACCACGTTCATGGCCTGGAACCTGATGCACGTCCGCGGATGCTCAAGGACAACGGCGGGATCCCGGCGCACGGCAACCAGCCGAAGCTCTGGGACGCAGGTGCCGTTTCGACTTCCCGAACCCCGAGTACCGAGTCTGACGCTCGCGGCTACCTGGCGGAGTGCTTGCTACGGTCGGCCGGGAGGAGTTGCCGATGCCGCAGGAGCAGTCCCAGAAGAGTGGCGACCCGCCGCTGGGCAAGTGCGCCGTGTGTGACGAGCCGGTGACGACGGAAGATCCCGGTCGACTGCAGTTCTCCGCCGCCACGGGATCGATGACGCACGTCCACGACCGGTGCCGGCCCGAAAATCAGTAGGGCCCGAGAATCAGTAGCGTCGGGTCATGACGAATCGCGTGGTGGTGTGGGGGACGGGCAATGTCGGCGGCCGGCGTTCCGCGCGGTCGCGGCGCACCGGGACCTGGAGCTCGTGGGTGTCGTCGTTGCGAACCCCGCGAAGGTGGGTCGCGACGCCGGTGAGCTGGCGGGGATCGAGCCCCTCGGGGTCGCGGCCACAGATGACCGGACGATCGCGTTCGCCGACGACGTCGACGCGGTGGTCTATGCCGCGACCGCAGACACGCGTCCCGACGAGGCGCTGGTCGACCTCGTCGCGTGCCTCGGCGCGGGCGCCAACGTCGTGTCGACGGCGTTCTCGCCGCTGCTCCACCCGCCAGCGCGCCACGTCATCTGATGGACCTCGTCGAGGGTGCGTGCGCCGACGGCGACTCGTCGGTCTTCGTCTCGGGCATCGACCCCGGATGGGCGCTCGACATCCTCCCCGGGCTGGTGAGCGGGGTGAGCGCGGGGATCGAGGAGATCCGGATCCAGGAGCTCTTCAACTACGCCTTGTACGACCAGCCCGAGGTCGTGCGCGAGGTCATCGGGTTCGGGGGGTCGATGGACGACCTGCCGCTCATGCTCCTCGACTTCTCCCTCGACATGGTGTGGGCCCCGATGGTCCGCGTGCTCGCCGACCTGCTCGAGGTCGAGCTCGAGGCGATCACGACGCAGGTCGAGCGGCGACCTTTGGACCGCACGATCGAGGTGCCGGGCATGGGCACGTTCGAGGCGGGTACCCAGGGCGCGTTCCGGTTCGAGGTGCAGGGCGTCGTCGACGGCCATCCGCTGCTCGTGGTGGAGCACGTCACGCGGATCGACGACGAGTGCGCGCCCGAGTGGCCGCGCTCGCCGACCGGCGAGCACCGCGTCTGCATCACCGGACACCCGAACCTGACCGTCTCGGTCCATGGCACCGAACCCGGCGAGCCGGGTGCGGCGGGTGGCGGCAACGCGACCGCGGCCAACCGCGTCGTGAACGCGATCCCCGCAGTGTGCGCTGCACCGGCCGGCCCGGTCGGCCCGCTCGACCTGCCCTTCATCTCGGGCTCGGCCCAGCTGCGTCACCCGGCGCGGGCGAAGTCCTGACTCCGCCCGCCGTTCAGGACTCGGGGATGGCTTCCCACCACTGACACCACCAGTTGGCGCCCACGAGGACGCGGAGCTTCGGGTGCCAGCAGTACGAGATCTCCGCGGTGTTCTCGAGGTAGTAGCGACAGTTGTCGCACTGCTCTTCGCCCTGGGGCTGGCCCTTCAGGACCGCGTTGTCGGCGAGGTGACGCAGCTCGATCGCGAGCTTCTCGTCGATCTCCTTGGGTTCGGGTTCGGGGATCTCGTAGTCGGCCATGTGTCACTTCTACCCCAGAAGTGGGCCCGCGAACCTGCTCAGCGGTCCGACACGGTCGCCGGGTCGACGCCGATCCCGCCGGCGTCGCTGCTCGCATAGACGGCGAGCGCGAACCGCAGGACGTCGAGCGCCTCCTCGCCGCTCCACCAGAGCGGGCCTTCGCCCGTTCGGAGCCAGCGGAGCCAGTGGCGGCCGGAGTCACGGAAGCTGCTGGCCCAGTCGTCGTCGAGTGCGTGGTGCCCGCGCAGCTCGCCGTCGGTGTAGACCTCGAGGCTCGGCTGCTGGATCCCACGGCCCGTACACCGGTTCACTCGGGCGAAGCCCTTGCGCCCGGTGACCTCCCACCGCTCGTCGTTGGTGTAGTAGTCGGACCGGAGGTAGAGGTCGGGCGCGAGCGCGATGTCCCACACGCCGCGGATGCCGCTCTGGTGCTCCCAAGCGATCGTGGTGGGTGCGTCGACCTCGACGCCGGGGTACACCTCGGTGCCTCCGATCCACGCCCGCACCTCTGCCAACGGGCCGAACAGCCAGAGTGCCGTCGCCAGCTTGTGCCACCCGTCGTCGAACACGAGGATGCCGCGGCCGCGCTGCATCTGCCGGAACTGCCACTCGTAGCTGCTCATCGGGACGTCCCAACCGCCGAGACCGCTGCCGACCATCTTCATGTGGTAGCTGCTGATGTCACCGAGCTCGCCGGACTCGGCAACTGCCTTGAGCTCCCGCAGCGGCTCGTAGAAGAGGTAGTTCTCCATCACACGGAGCACCCGGTCGTTGGCGGCCGCCGCGTCGAGCATCCGCTGCGCGTCTTCGAGCGTGTTGCACATCGGCTTCTGGAGGTTCACGTGCCAGCCATGGCCGAGCAGCTCGATCACGCCGTCGGCGTGGAGCGGGATGGGAAGGAGCGCCTCGACCGCGTCGACGTCGAGGCTGCTCGCCGCGAGCTCGGCGACCGACGCGAAGGTCCGCGCCTCCGGCCAGTCGGCCTGACGCTCGGCGCGACGCTCGTCACTCGGATCGACGAGTGCGACGACCTCGACGTCGGGGTTGTCGACGTACGCGCGGACGTTCAGGTCGTAGATGCGCCCGAGCCCGACGAACGCCGCGCGCACGGGACGGTCGTACGGAGTGAAGGTCACGTGCTTCGGGTCTCCTGTTGCAGCTCGACGGTGTTGCCGGCTGGATCGGTGATCCAGATCTGAACGGTGTGCTCGCCCTGCACGGCGCGGGCGTACTCGATGCCGCGCTCCTCGAGCTCGGCGATCGCGGCGTCGAGGTCCTCGACCGCGACGCAGTAGTGGTGACCGGTCGGGTCGATCCCCGGTCCGACCGACGGTGCGCCCACGAGGTGCAGTTCCTGGTCGCCCACGACGTGCCAATGGCCGGGGACACCGGGGATGTCGGGTCGCGGTGCGTCGCCGAGCCCGAGGACATCGCCGTAAAAGGCGACCATCGCCTCGATCGGGGTGTCGTTGCTGTTGACCGACACGTGGTGGAAGCGCGTGACCTTCATGACAACTGCTCCATCACCTCGAAAACTGCTCCATCACCCTGACAACTGCTCCATGAACTCGAGGCGGATCCCTCCTGGCGCCTCGACGAACGCGATCCGCCGCTTCCCGAACGCACCTTCGACCACGGCCGGACCCCACACGACGGTGTGACCGACCAGCTCGGCATCGAGATCGTCGGTCAACAGCGCCGGGTGGAGGAAGCCCTCAGGGGGGAGGTCGACCGCGTCCTCGTAGATCGCCTGGGTGAAGAGCGTGATCATCACCGGCCCGAGGTACACGTCGGCGCGCTCGCCGTTGTTCCACACCATCCGATCGCGGACGTCGCCCCCGGTCGCCTCGTAGAACGCGCACGCCGCGTCGAGGTCCGCCACCTTCACGGCGAGGTTCGCCAGACCCGTGACCGCCATCGCAGTGCTCCTCCTCCGTGCCGACGCCGACGTCGTGTCCCTGACGCGGGCGTCAGGGACAGTATCGGCGACACTACGGTTCCGGCCATGAAGCTGCGGATCGCGATCCTCGGCGCCGGTGCCGGCGGCCTCGCGATGGGCATCGCGCTCCGCAGAGCCGGCTTCGACGACTTCACGATCTACGAGAAGTCCGACGGCGTCGGCGGCACCTGGCGCGACAACTCCTACCCGGGCGCCGCGTGCGATGTGCCGTCGCTGCTCTACTCCTTCTCATTCGAACCCGGCCACGCGTGGAGCCGCACCTACGGCACGCAGCCGGAGATCCTGGCCTACCTCGAGCACTGCGCCGACAAGTACGAGCTCCGGTCCCATCTGCGCTGCGAGACCGAGATCCGCGACGCTCAGTGGGACGACGACGAGCTGGTCTGGCGCCTGCACAGCGCGAAGGGTGAGGAGATCGTCGCAGATGTGCTCGTGAGCGGTCTCGGCATGTTGAACGTTCCCGCCTATCCCGACCTCCCGGGTCGGGATCGGTTCGGCGGCCGCAGCTTCCACTCGGCACGCTGGGACCACACGCATGCCCTCGAAGGCAAGCGGGTGGCGGTGATCGGGACGGGCGCCAGCGCCGTCCAGTTCGTTCCCGCGATCGCGCCGAGCACGGAGCACCTCACGCTGTTCCAGCGCTCACCCTGCTGGGTGCTCCCGAAGATCGATCCGGAGCTGGCAGCAGCAGACCAGGAGCGCCTCGCCGAGCAGCGCATCCGGACGCGGCTCGCGCGATGGAAGATCTGGTGGGCCTACGAGCGAGCGAGCTTCGACGCGGAGGCGGAGCAGACGAAGCAGCAGACCGCGATGGGCGCGAGCTATATCGCGCGAAAGGTCGACGACCCCGACCTGCGGGCGAAGCTGACGCCCGACTTCCCGGTCGGGTGCAAACGCCCCTTGATCTCCCGCGAGTGGTACCCGACGCTCGTGCGCGACGACGTGCGCGTGGTGACCGAACCGATCACCGAGATCACCCACTGCGGGGTGCGCACCGCCGACGGGGAGGAGCACGCCGTCGACACGATCATCTTCGGGACGGGCTTCAAGGCGAACGAGTACCTCTCGACGATCGAGATCACCGGTCGCGGCGGTCGACGCCTGCACGACGACTGGCGCTCCGGCGCCGAGGCGTACCTCGGGACGACCGTCGCCGGGTACCCCAACCTCTTCGTCCTGTACGGCCCGAACACCAACGGCGTGAACTCGATCATCTTCATCCACGAGGCGCAGACGCACTACGTCGTGAGGGCGCTGCGGGCGATGCGCCGCCGTCGCGTGCGGTCGGTCGAGGTGAAGCCGGAGGTGATGCAGCGGTACAACGCCAAGATCCAGGCCGCGATGCCGGGGACCGTGTGGGTGGCCGGCTGCAACAACTACTTCGCGACGTCCGACGGAAAGGTCGTGACCCAGCTGCCGTACAGCGGCGGTCGGTACTGGCTCCGCACGCGAGCGTTCGCGAGCTGGCGGTACGTGAAGCGTCGGAAGCGTGCTCGCGCCGCCTGAGGCTCTGGGTGCTCGCCCACCTCAGGGCGCGACCGCCACCTCGTCATCCGGTTCGACGGCGAGGCGCACGGCGTCGAGGAGCCCATGCACCAGAACGTGCGCGCCGGAGCCGACGCCGAGGGTCCAGTAGCGCCGGAACCACCGGCTGGCGTCGTCGTCGGTCCCGACCGTGCGCATCACGGCGGACAGCAGGGTGCGGCCCGGTCCGAGCTCATCGACGGCGAGCGCGTAGACGGTCTTCGCGAAGCCGGGTGTCGCGAACTCCCGGAACTCGTCAGGGGCGACCGCCACGTACTGGATCACCGGCCGCCAGAACTTGCCGACCAGCCCGAGCGCGAGCTCCCGGCCCGGTCGCTCCCCCAGCACGATCCAGCCTCCGTCACCGGCCGGGATGCCTGCCGAGTCGCGGAGCGTGAGGCGCTTCGGGCTCGCGGGTGGTCGCTTGCCGTGCAGGAGGTTCATCAGCAGCTCGGGCAACATCCGCGCTCCACCCAACGTCGCGATCAGGGGTCGCCGCTTGCCGAGCTGGATCAGGTCGGCCGCCATGAGCGCGTCCCAGGTCCGGTCCACGTCGGCCGCGACCACCACCGCAACGCTGTCGGACACGTCGTACACCGGGAGGAGATCGTCGGCGAGCCGAGGTCCCATCATCGCGTCGCTCCCCTCCGGGTTCCTCGAGCGAGACGCGTCCAGCGCCCGTCACCCATCGGCTCGTTCCTCCCTCGCAGTCTGCGCGTCTGCCGCGAGGATCGTGGTTGCGAGACCGAGCAGGAAGGCGCGCAGGACCCCGTCCACGAGCTGTTGCGCGGCGGCGGGAAGCGTTCCTGCCGGCGGCTTGACGCGTGCCTCGAGGGTCAGCGCGCACTGGGTCGCGTGGACCGGTGCGACGGTGAGATCGGACTCGACGGGCCCGAGGGCGAACAGATCCCGCTCGAAGGTCCAGGTCCACGGAACGACGAGCGCACCCTCTCGCACGCGCATCGGCCCCTGGGCGCAGTGTGACCGGTCGACCTCGTCGACCGGGCTCGCGAGGCGCTCCTCGCTCCTCAGCTCGCCGGCGTCGTGCAGCGCGGCGTCGACGATCGGTTCGAGCCACACGGGATTCGCGGCGAAGTGGGGCGCGACCGTCTCGAACGAGCGATCCACGCGCACGAAGTCCCGGGCGAACATGGTTGTCACGGTGCCCCCTGAGGCCGGCGGGGGACAGGGCCGAACGTCCCGAAGGAAGGGCCCGGCGGCGGTCGGGCCTACTCGAGCGGAACCCGCCAGGTGGCGACGGTGCCGCCGCCCTCGGCGGGGGCGACGTCGGTGTCGCCACCCCAGGCGGCGGCTCGGGCCCTGACGTTCGTGAGACCGTGGCCGCTGCGGGTCGGCCCGACCAGGTCGATGCCGCGTCCATCGTCGCAGACCTGGAGTACGAGGGAGGTCCCGACCTCGATGCGCACGGTCGCACGGGACGCCTGCGAGTGGCGCACGACGTTCGTCAGCAGCTCGCGCGTCGTCGCGAGGAGCTCCTCACCCAGGTCCGGGCCCACCTGTTCGGTGAGCGCGCCCTCGATGGCGACGATTGGTTCGACGCCGGAGTCGCGCAGCACGTCGTCGACGAGGTTCAGGATCGCGGCGCTGAGGTTCGGGCGCGACGCCGGGCGCGCCTCGAGCTCGAAGATCGAGGTGCGGATCTCCGAGATCACCGCGTCGAGCTCGTCGACCACCTGGTCGACCTTGGCCGCGGCGTCCGCATCGAGCATGCGGCTCATGCCCTGCAGCGCCATGCCGGTGGCGAACAGGCGTTGGATCACCTTGTCGTGGAGGTCCCGCGCGATGCGCTCCCGGTCCTCGATCACAGCGAGATCTTGGAGCCGTTCGTGCAGGCGGGCGTTCTCGATCGCGACGGCAGCGACGGCGGCGAGGGAGACGGTCAGGCGCTCGTCGTCTTCGGTGAACTCGTCTGCCCCCTGCTTCTCGCAGAGATAGAGGTTTCCGAACACCGATGTGCCGATCCGGATCGGTACGCCGAGGAACGAGCGCATCGTCGGGTGGTTGGGTGGGAACCCGTGCGCCAGCGGGTGCTGCGTCAGGTCGTGCAGCCGCAACGGCTGCGGATCGGCGATCAGCAGCCCGAGGATCCCGTGGCCTTCGGGAGCGTGGCCGATCCGGTCCGCCATGTCCGGCGGTCCCCCGAGGGTGATGAACTCCGCGAGCGCGTTGCCGGCACCGATCACGCCCAGTGCCCCGTACTCCGCGCCGACGAGCAGACGCGCCGCGTCGACCACGCGCTCCAGGGTGTCGGGGAGTCGGAGCCCCGTCGTGACCCCGAGGATCGCGTCGAGGAGCTGGCGCTCGGGACGGCCCACCGGTGAGGAGGCGCCGTCCGTCATGGCGGCATGCTACGGCGAGGTGGGTCTGGCGGTACCGGGGTCACGCAGGCCCGCAGCGAACACCGCGGCCTGGGTGCGGCGCTCCATCCCGAGCTTCGCAAGGATGTTCGAGACGTAGTTCTTCACGGTCTTCTCGGCGAGGTGGACGCGCTCGGCGATCTGCCGGTTGGTGAGGCCGTCCGCGATCAGATCGAGGATGCGGCGCTCCTGGTCGGTGAGTCGCGCGACCCGTTGGTCGGTCTCCGGGCCGTTGCGCAGCCGCTCGAGGACCGCGGCCGTGACGGTCGGGTCGAGCAGCGACTGGCCGGCCGCGACGCGCCGCACCGCATCGACGAGGTCGGTCCCCTTGATCTGCTTCAGCAGGAACCCCGATGCCCCGGCCATGATCGCCTGGAACAAGGCCTCGTCCTCGGAGAACGACGTGAGGATCAGGCACCGGACCTCGGGGTTGCGGGCCCGGACCTCCCGGCAGACCTCGACGCCGTTGCCGTCGGGGAGCCGGACATCGAGCACCGCGACGTCGGGATGGACCGGGGGAATCCTCGACAGAGCCTCGGCTGCGGTGCCGGCCTCGCCGACGACCTGGAGGTCGCCCTCAGCCTCGAGCAGCTCCTGCAGCCCGCGCCGGACGACCTCGTGATCGTCGAGCAGGAAGACGCGTACGGGCTCGGCCATCGTCTCGGAGTCTACGGCCGGCCCTCCGCCGGCCGACCCGTCAGACGGCTGTGAGCGTCACCGGCAGGTGCTTGATGCCATTGATGAAGCTCGAGCGCAACCGATCGGCCGGGCCCGCCGCGTCGACCGAGGCCGTCCGTGAGAGCAGCTCCTCGAACATCACCTTGACCTCGAGCCGCGCGAGGTTTGCGCCCAGACAGAAGTGCGGCCCACCACCACCGAACGCGACCGAGGGTTCGGGTCGCGCCCCACATCGAACCTCATGGGATCGTCGAACGCGCGCTCGTCGCGGTTCGCAGACGTGTAGAAGAGCACGACCGCTTCGCCTTCCGGGATCGTGACGCCGCGCACCGTGATGGGGTGCTGGGTGGTCCGGCGGAAGCGGACGACCGGGGTCGCCCAGCGGATCATCTCGTCGACGGCCGTGTTGATCAGCCGCGGTTGGTCGGCGCGGAGCCGGGCCATCTGGCCGGGATGTTCCAGCAGGCCGTGGAGCCCGTGCGAGATGGCGTTGCGCGTGGTCTCGTTCCCGGCGACGGACAGCGCGAGCACGAACAGCTCGAACCGTGCTCGCCCAGCGCGTCGCCGTCCACCTCGGTGATCAGCTTCGAGATGATGTCGCCTCGGGGCTCGGACCGGCGTTGCGCGGCGAGAGAGCTCGCGTACGCGTACAGCTCGGCGGCCGCATCGGTGGGCGCATCGGGGCCGAAGTCGTATTCGGGGTCCGTGCGGCCGACCATCCGGTTCGTCCACGCGAAGATCTTGTGGCGCTCCTCGACGGGGACCCCGAGGAGCTCCGCGATCGCAACCAGCGGGAGCTCGGCCGCGACACTCGACACGAAGTCGACGGTACCCCGCTCGATCGCCGCGTCGATGATCTCGCGGGCGACGATTCGGTAGTGCTCCTCGATCGCGGCCACGGCGCGCGGCGTGAACCCGCGGTTCACGATCCGACGGAGACGGGTGTGAGCCGGCGGGTCGGTGTCGATGATCGTGCGGAATGCGCTGAGCTCGTCTTCGCTCTCGTGCCGCATGAGGTGGACGCTGCCGCGCTGGCTGGAGAACGTCTCCCAGTCGCGGCCGGCCTCGACCACATCCTCGTGGAGTGTGAGGGCCCAGAAGTGTTCGGGCATGTCGTCCTCGGTGCCGCGCATCCCGCGCGACCGGAGCATGCTCCCGCAGCCACGCGAACTTGTCGTGGGGGACACCTTGCGCCCACTGCTCGTGGCTGACGACGTCGACGTCGACGTCGACGTCGAGGGCGGTCACGCGCCGGCCCTCGCGTTGATCGCCTCGATCCGCTCGCACGCCTCGAGATACTCCTCGACCAGCGCGGCGATCACGTCGCGCGTCTTGCGGACCTGGTGCATCAGCCCGACCGTCTGCCCGACCGGGTTGAAGAACACATCGCGCGACTGCTCCGGATACCGGCTCGAGCGTGCGACGCAGTCTCCGGAGACCATGTACTGCATCGGCATCGGCAGGGGATCCGGGGTGTCGACACGCTCCCACGCCTCGGTCCAGTCGTTGCGGATCATGCGACAGGGCTTGCCGGTGAACGATCGAGAACGCACCGTGTCGCGGCTCTCCTTCTCGATCAGCTGCTGCTGCTGCTGGGGAGACAGCGATGCCTCCTCCACGGTCAGCCAGAGCGAGCCGGTCCACGCGCCTTGGCACCCGACGGCGAGCGCGGCCGCGATCTGGGCGCCGGTTCCGACCCCACCGGCTGCGAGCACGGGGATCGGAGCGACCGCCTCGACGACCTGTGGCCAGAGCACCAGCGAGCCGATCTCGCCGGTGTGGCCTCCCCCCTCGGTTCCCTGGGCGATGACGAGGTCGAGCCCGGCGTCAGCGTGTTTGCGCGCCTGGTCGGGACGACCGCAGAGCGCGGCGACCAGGCGACCGCTTGCCTGGATGTCGCGCACGATCTCGGCCGGCGGGGTGCCCAGCGCGTTCGCGACCAGCCGGACGCCGTCGTGCCGGAGCGCGGCCTCGACCTGCGGCGCCGCGGTCGCGTCGGTCCACCCGAGGAGCTGGCCGGTGCGTTCGTCACCGTCGGGAAGCGGCGGAACGCCGTGCTCGGCGAGCACGCCGCGCGCGAAGGCGAGGTGTTCCTCGGGCACCATCGCGCGGAGCTGCTCCGCGAGCTTCTCCGGGTCGTCCTCGCCCATGCCCTCGTACTTGCCCGGGATGACGACGTCGACGCCGTAGGGGTGGTCGCCGACGTGCTCGTCGATCCAGGCGAGCTCGATCTCGAGCTCCTCGGGGGTGAACCCGACCGCGCCGAGGACGCCGAGGCCGCCCGCCTTGCTCACCGCAGCGACGACGTCACGGCAGTGGGTGAACGCGAAGATCGGGTACTCGATCCCGAGCTGGTCGCAGACGGGTGTCCTCATGACGGTTCCTCTCAGGTGGGCTCCGGACCCGTCATTTCAGCAGGTCGAGCTTCACCTTCTGGACCGTCTTCGGGTTGCAGGTGAAGGTCCCGGGCTTCTTCGGCTCGACCCGCACGAACTCCTGGTTCTTGATCTGGAGCACGATCCCGCAGCCGAGGACCTTCCGGGCGCCGATGTCGGTCGGGGCGATCATCCCGTCCGCATCGAACTTGTGCAGGTCTGCCAGCGCGCCGAGCAAGGCCTCGCGGGTGAGCGCGTCGTCACCGCCGTCCTTCGTCACCGCCTGCACCGCGTCGCGGAGCGCGATCATCCCGGCGAACGCCTGGATCGCATAGCCGTCTTGGTGTGCCGGGTCCGTGTACTTGATGAAGTTGGCGAGCATCTTGTTGGACTTCGTCTCGTTGAACGGCAGGAAGAGCAGGGAGACGTACTGCCCTTCGATGTCCTGCCCGCCGTCCTGGATGACCTTGTTGTCGTAGCACGCGAGCTCACAGTCCCAGACGTCGACGTTCGTCGCGCCCTGCACCTTCGCCTCCTGGCGCAGCGGCGGGAACGGCACGCGGGCGAAGACGTAGTTCGCGTCCGTGTCCTTGATGCTCTGTACTGCTGGCGTCATCGCTGCACGGGTCGACGTCAGGCTGAGCTGGGTCTCACCGACCTTCTCCACGCCCGCCTGCTCGATCGCAGCGACTGCCACTGCGGTGGAGTCCGAGATGGCCTTCAGGTCGTTCGGGACGAGGAAGTAGCCGCGCAGCTTCCCGTACTTCTTCTTGAAGTACGGGATCTCGTGGGCGTTGTACTGGTACGTCTGCGGATGCTGGGTCGCCGTCGCGCAGTCGAGCGCCGGCGGGTTGATCGGGAACGAGACCGGCGAGCACTGCTGAGGTACCTCGGTGACGACGACCGGGACGTCGGGGAGCCCGGTGGGCTTGCCGGCAGCGTCCTTGCAGCCGACCAGGTCGTCGACGTTGGCGAGGAACAGCGCTGACGTCCCGACGATCGCGAAGTCCTGCTCACACGCGGCGATCACCGCGTTGCGCGCCTCGTCGGCATTCAGCTTCGAGTCGTGGAAGTCGATGACGATCTTGCGCCCCGCGAGGCCACCCTGCTTGTTGAGGTACTTGGCGGCACCCTCGACGCCGGCCACGGAGCCGGCGAAGAAGCCCGGATAGAGAGCGTTGTCCACATCGGCGATGACGCCGATGTGGATCTCGTCGGCAGTCACCCCGACATCGGTCGCTGTCGGTGCGGCGCTTCCCGAACCGGCGTGCGCCACCGCAGTCATCGAGATCGTGGTGGCGACGGTGACGGCCAGCACGGCCCAACGCTTGGCATGCATCGATGGATCCCCCCTCGTACGTGGTGTCGAACCGTCAGGGTTCGAGCACCTCCCAGACCGTGATGGTCGGCATCGGATCGAGCTCCATGAGCTCGGCGGCTTCGGGTGCCGCGGCCCGGCCGGCGAGTGACGCGATGGCCGCGTCGACGTCGTCGACCTCGAGCTCGCACACCATCAGGAAGCGTTGGGGGGTCCCGCTTCCCGGCACGAGCTGCGTGTCGGCGAGGCGACAGCGATATGCCGTCACCACGCCGGGTGTTGCACGGATGTCCGCGAGGTGCGGACCGGAGTACCACTCGTTGTAGGCGTCTTCCGTTGCCGCGTCCCGGGGGTTGGACGCGATCGTGAGCACTGCTCGGGTCATGCCGACGGCTCCGTGGGTACGACGTCGGCGGCTACCGGGTCGGGGAGCGGCTCGTCGAAGCCACGGGCGACGTACGAGAGCGCGCGGTGGCACATCGCGCGCATGTCCTCGACGGCACCTCCCGCGCCCCAGATCTCGAACGTCGCGACGAGCGCGCCGGCGATGGAGTTGCCGGCGACCGCAGCCATGAGCTCGCCGTCGGGCCGGTCGGCGAAGTGCCGCCGCGCGAAGGCCTCGATCTCGGATGCGAACGTGCCGCGCACGAGCTGCAGGTGCCGGGCCAGCTCGGTGGCGCTGAGGGAGGACTGACGGAGCAGCGCCGCCTGGCGCACGGCCTCGAGATCGTCGGGGTACGCCTGCACCGCGATGAGCGCGGCCTGGAACACCGACTCGCGCTCGGGCCGCAGTGCCAGTGCGGCGCGGAAGAACTCGAGCCGGTGCTCGTAGTCGTGGAAGAGGAGCGCCTCCTTCGAGCCGAAGTGCCGGTAGAAGGTGCGCTCGGTGACGCCTGCGTCGGCCGCGATGTCGCGGATGGTCGTCGCGTCGTACCCGTCACGACCGAAGCGCGCGATCCCTGCGGCGCGCAATGCGTCGCGGGTCGCTCGCCGCCGGAGCTCGTGCTTGTTGGAGATGGGCATCGCAAGGTACGTCATGACTGTTGCGAATGTAGCAGAACTGCCCCCATAATGTCAGACATGACACAAATGCGTCCGGAACGGTGCTCGGTGCCCGACATCGATCTGGTCGACCCCGGGCGCTTCGTGGCCGGCGCCGAGCACGTGATGTTCGATGCGCTGCGCGCGGCCGACCCGGTGTCCTGGCATCACGACACCGCGAGCGACACCGACTTCTGGGCCGTGGTGCGCCACGCGGACGTCAGCGCGGTGAACCGCGACTACGAGACGTTCACCACGGCACAGGGCACCTTGATCGGGGAGCAGGGCGGGTTCCTCGGGCTCGGGGAAGACGTGCTCACGCTCGCGGCCGACCCGCCGCGGCACACGCAGATGCGCTTGATCGTGAACCGCGGCTTCACCCCCCGTGCGATCGCACGGCTCGAGGGCGAGGTGCGCGAGATCGTCAACGAGCTCCTCGACGATGCCGAGGCGCGCGCCGAGCGCGGACGCATCGACTTCGTCGCCGACGTCGCCGCAAAGCTGCCGCCACGCGTGATCGGCTCGGTGCTCGGCATCCCACCCGAGGATCGGGACCAGCTCGGGTCCTGGACGTCGCAGATGTCGGCGTCCGGCGACGCGGCCGAGGGGCAGCCCGACGTCGGAGCTGCGGGAGGCGCCCTCATCGGATACGCACTCGAGCTCGCCGCGCACGGGCGCGACCCGTCCGGACGACGACCTCGTCGCCCGACTTCTCGATGCAGAGGTCGAGGGGCGGAAGCTGACCCCGGAGGAGTTCGCGATCTTCTTCCTCGTCCTGTACGCGGCGGGCACGGAGACGACACGCGTGGCTGCCGGCGTGGGAGCGCTCGCGCTGCTGGAGCATCCGCAGACCTGGGCTGCACTGGTGGCGGGCGCGCCGCTCGCGCCGGCCGTCGAGGAGATCGTTCGCTGGTCCACTCCGGTCGCATACTTCCGGCGCACCGCGACGCGCGACACGGAACTCGGCGGCCGGACGATCCGGGAGGGCGACCCGGTCGTGATGTGGTTCAGCGCCGCGAACCGCGATCCCGAGGTGTTCGCCGACCCGCACACCTTCGACATCGGCCACGACCCGAACCCGCACGTCGGCTACGGCACGGGCGGGCCGCACTACTGCCTCGGCGTCCACCTCGCCCGGCTCGAGCTGACCGTGCTGTTCGAGATGATCGCCGCGCGCTACCCGGACCTCACTCTGGACGGGTCGGCGACCTGGGTCCCGTCGAACTTCACGCCAGGACTCGCGACCCTGCCGGTCGCACTCGGAGAGCACGCCGGCGGTGGCGCGTGACCGGCGCACCCAGCGCGCCGAGCTCCACGCTCCTGCACGACCTCCAGCGCTTCCCTGACGATGCGCTCGACACGGCAGCCGTCTACGCGCTGGTGCGCGACCAGGGGGGCTTCGCTGACCGCCACGGGTTCGCTGCGTGCACGTTCCCCGAGCACCACGGCGCCACCTTCGGCTACCTCCCGTCGCCGGTCGTACTCGCCGGGTGGTCGCGGGGTGCACGGAGCGGATCCGGCTCTCGCTCGCCGCCGTCATCCTGCCGCTGCACGACGTGCTCCACGTCGCCGAGGACGTCGCGGTCCTCGACCTGGCGAGCGGCGGTCGCGTCGACCTCGTGCTCGGGGCGGGCTACGTGCCGGCCGAGTTCGCGATGTTCGGCGCGTCGATCGACGACCGCGCCGACGCCATGGAGGCGGGTGTTGCCCTCCTGCGCAAGGCCTGGAGCGGGGAGCAGTTCGAACATCGTGGTGTGCAGGTGCGGGTGGCGCCACAGCCGCTGCAGTCGCCGCACCCGCCGATCCTGCTCGGTGGTGGCTCGCCCCGCGCCGCGCGCCGCGGGCCCGGATCGCCGACGGCTTCCGGCCGACGAGCCCCGACCTGTGGGCAACCTATCGAGCCGAGCGGCAACGCTCGGACATCCCGATCCTGGCGACGCCCCCGTGAGCGGCCCGTTCGTCCTGCATGTCGCCGCCGATCCCGAGCGCGCGGCGGTTGAGGTCGGCCTGCGATCGTCCGCGGTGCGAACCAGTACCTCGTACCCGCGGCACTCTCGTCGGGTGCGCCCCGTTCGCCGTCTCGGGCATCGCGGAGCTCGAAGCGTTCGGTCTCCGCGCATCGTCGATCCCGAAGCCGCGGTCGCGCTCCTCCGAGATCTGGGGCCGACAGCCACGGTCGTCCTGCAGCCCCGCTTCGGTGGGATGGACGCCGACAAAGGCTGGTCGAGTCTCAGCTGTACGCAACGAAGGTGCTCCCACAACTGGGACCGAGCAACGAGGTGAACGGATGAGCAACGGAGATCAGGTCGCGGTCGTCACCGGGGTGCCAGCGGGATCGGACGCGCCGTCGCAGTCGCTGCGGCCAGAGCGGGGATGCAGTCGCGGCGATCGACGTCGACGCCGAGGTCTCGCAGAGCTCGGCGATGGCTCGAGGGCGCGACCGAGGTGCTGCAGCTCGCGGTCGACGTCACCGATCTCGCGGCCGTCGAGGCGGCTGCAGAGCAGATCCGCGACCTTCGGTGAAGTGCACCTCATGTCGAACAATGCCGGCGTTGCCCTGGTCGGCACGACGTGGGACACCCCGATCGAGGTCTGGCGGAAGATCTTCGACGTGAACGTGTTCGGGATCATCCACATGATGAAGGCCTTCGTGCCGCGACTGCTGCAGCGGAGCTCGACGCGATCATCATCAACACGGCCTCGATGCTGGGCCTGCAGTCCGCGCCCTTCATCTCCGCCTACACCTCGAGCAAGCATGCCGTCGTCGCAATCGTGAGTTCCTCGCCGGCGGCTGCACCTCGCGGGACACCGATCCGGGTCGCCGTCCTCTGCCCCGGCGGGTGGCGACACCGCTCGGTGCCGGCACCGAGGAGGAGAAGATGATCGAGGAGATGAACGCCTCTCTACGTGCCTGTTCCCCGGAGTTCGTGGCCGACATCGTGATCGGTGCGGCCCGGGCACCCTCGGGCTTCCTCTTCACGCACAAGGAGTCGGGCCGCGGTGCGTGAGCGCATCGACCTCATCCTGACCACGTGTTCGGTGCCGGCATCAGCAGCGCCCGACCGCTGGAAGGGGCCGTGGCCCTGGTCACGGGTGCGAGCCGCGGGATCGGGAAGGGGATCGCACTGGGGCTCGGAACCGCCGGTGCGACTGTGTACTGCACCGCCCAAAGCGTCGAGCCGGCACCCGAGCAGTTCGGGACGTTGCCGGAGACGATCGCGGACGTGGAGGCCCTCGGCGGCGTTGCGGTCGCGTTGCAGTGCGACCACAGCGACAACGACGCAACCGAAGCGGTCTTCGACCGAATCCGCACCGACTCGGGCCGGCTCGATGTTCTCGCGAACAACCTTTGCGGTACCCCCGAGTTCGCAGATGGGATCGGCGCGGGCTTCTGGGACCTCCCGCGCCGCATCGTGGGACGGCTCGATGGACGTCGGGCTGCGTTCCAACTTCGTGTGCAGCCAGCTCGCGGCTCCGATGATGATCGCTGCGGGCCGTGGCCTGATCGTGAACGTGTCTTCGCACGGCGCGGTGGAGTACCTCTTGTCGGTCCCGTACGGCGTCGCGAAGGCCGGCGTCGACAAGCTGACGCACGACAGCGCGCTCGAGCTGCGTGCCCATGGGGTCGCCGTCGTGTCGATCTGGCCCGGGCTCGTGAAGACGGAGCACCTGATGGCCCAGGCGACGACACACGCCGACGGCAGCGTCGACGTGTTCGGGCTCGACCTCTCGGGTGCCGAGTGGCCCCGGTTCTCGGGTCGGGCGGTCGTTGCGCTCGCGACCGACCCCGCGATCCTCGAGCACACCGGCACCGCGCTCGTCCCTGCGCAGCTTGCTCGTGACTACGGTTTCACCGACGTCGACGGCAACCTGCCACCCGTCGTGCGCGGGGTCGCCGACCTCGTGGGCGACGGCGAGGCACCGGAGTTCTGGCAACAGGTGGAGTCCTTCGGCGCCGAGGGCTGAGCGCAACCGAAGGGCGGACGCATGACCTGGGGCTTCGCGACGACGACTGACGAGCTGCTCGTGGGCGTCGACCTGCACGGCAAGGTCGCCATCGTCACCGGGGCCACGTCCGGACTCGGGCTCGAGACCGCGCGGGTGCTGGCCGCGGCCGGCGCCCGGGTCGTGGTCCCCGCGCGTGTGACGCTGGACGCGCCGAAGCGGCAGTCGCGGCCCTCGGCGATGCGGTTGACGACGCCCGGGTGGAGCCGGCAGTCCTCGACCTCACCACGCTGGCGAGCGTCGCCGCATTCGCGTCGTGGTTCGCGGAGCGGTTCGACCGGTGCGACCTCTTGGTGAACAACGCGGGAGTGATGGCGACACCGTTCGAGCGGACGGCCGACGGCTTCGAGCTCCAGCTCGGGACGAACCACCTCGGGCACTTCGCGCTCGACGCGGCTGCTCCTCCCGGCGCTGCTCGCCGCAGCGCCGTCCCGCGTCGTGAACCTGACATCCGCGGGCCACTTCGCGTCCGACATCGTCTGGGACGATCCGAACTACGAGCATCGGGCCTACGACAAGTGGGAGGCCTACGGGCAGTCGAAGACCGCGAACATCCTCTTCACCGTCGACCTGGAGCGCCGGTACGCCGACGCCGGCGTCCACGCCTACGCCGTCCACCCGGGGATGGTGCCGACCGACCTCGGCCGCCACCTGTCGACCGACGACATGACGGCACTCGTCGCCCACGCGGGCGGCGACCTCCCGCCGATGAAGACGATCCCGCAGGGTGCGGCCACGACCGTGTTCGCCGCGATCGCACCGGAGCTGGAGGCGCCGGGGCCGGGGGCACCCCCTTCGCGGACTGCGCGGTGAGCAACGGGCACGCGCCGTGGGCACTCGATCCGGCCGGCGCGGAGCGCTGCTGGGCGCTGTCGGAGTCCCTCGTGGACTGAGCGGCGGTGGTCACGAACG
>CAVRGH010000015.1:0-17030 GCA_963720675.1 uncultured Acidimicrobiia bacterium
G
Source organism: uncultured Acidimicrobiia bacterium (assembly GCA_963720675.1). Classification (GTDB taxonomy): domain Bacteria; phylum Actinomycetota; class Acidimicrobiia; order IMCC26256; family PALSA-555; genus JALHSW01. Next base: position 2 of record CAVRGH010000015.1, read on the forward strand.
CAGTGGCCGAGACCCCGAGCGCGTCGTCGATCGCGGCACCATCGACCGCGGAACGCAGGGCGTCGAAGTGGGCTGCCCATCGGTAGTCGAACTCCGGGCCGGCGTCGGAGTAGCCGAATCCCGGCTGTTCGAGCATCGTCACGGTGTAGCTCGCGCCGAGCGAGGTGAATGCTTCGGACCAGAGCTCCAGTGGGTCGCCACAGTCGGTCACGATCAGGAGCTCCGGGCCGTCGCCGCCGCGCCAGGCGCGCACGGAGGCACCACGGGTTGCGATCACCTGCTCGGTGGCCCCGGGAGGCGGTTCCGCGGGCACGGTGGATCACTCGCGCCGCGGTCGGAGCCCGAACAGCTCGACCTGGGCCCGGAGCTCGCGTGCGATCTCTTCGTCGACCGCAGCGTCGGTGAGCGCGTCGACGAGCTCCTTCGAGCGACGTACGGCCTCGGTCGAGCCGGCCGCCAGCGCCCGGGCGAGCGCGATCGCCGCCTCATCGAGATGGTCGGAAGGAACGATCTCGCCGACGATTCCCCAGGCCAACGCGGTCTCCGCGTCGATCGGCGTGCCCGTCATCACCAGCCGCTTCGTTCGTTCCGGACCTGCGAGCGCGTGGAGGATCGCGATGCCGCCCACGTCGGGAACGATGCCGTAGCCGACCTCTGGGAGCCCGAGACGAGCATCGGTGGACGCGACCCGGAGGTCCGCGTGCAAGGCGAGCTCGAAGGCGCCACCGAGCACCCAGCCCTTGAGTGCGGCGACGATGGGCTTGCCGGCCCGCCGGAGTCGCAATGCCTCGCGCTGCTCTCGCAGGATGAACGCGAAGTCGCTCTCACCGGTTGCGCGTCGGCCGAGCTGCGTCGTGTCGCGACCCGACGAGAACGATTCGCCCTCGCCCCGCAGCAGCACGCAGCGGACCTCGGTGTCGGCGAACAGCTCCCCGAGTGCCACGCGCCACTCCCCGAGGAGCTCGTCGCTGAGCGCGTTGTGCTTTGCCGGCCGGTTGAACGAGAGCACACCGACCCCGTCGGTGATGTGCTGCGTCACCAGTTGACTCGCCATCGCACGGCCTCGTCGACGCGTCACGGACGGAAACGGTTCGTGGTGCGAATCGCGCGATGAACGTACCATTCGCCTCGCACGAGCGAGGGGGACCGATGGGGATCGAGGAGAAGCGCCGTGCTCGAGGGGAGCGCCTCGACGGCGTCGACTCGAAGCCGGACGTCGATGCGTTCGAGCCACGGAGCGACGACTACGGGCGGCGCGCCCGCACGTTCGACGGTCTCGGGTTCCAGACCGGATGGTTGTGGGCCGGGGTGACCGCCGAGGATGGCCGACGCTACACGCTGCTGCGCGAGCACCAGATCGGCTGCACGTACCTGTACTACGGACTCGAGATCGCGCCCACCATCTGGTCGAATCCCGTCGTCCGCCACGCCACCATCCCCGGCGTCGACGACCTCTACTGCGGTGCCGTGCGCTACGAGGCCGACGGGGACGCCCACTCGTTGCGCTCGACGAACCCGCTCTATCCCTCGATGTCCGTGTCGCTCGCTCCGGCGGGCCACACCTGGCGCGAGGCCGACTGGATGGACGTGGCCATGGAGCCGCTCGGGGTCGCGATGCGGTACCGCTGTCCGGGGCAGCCCGATGACTTCGGGTACACGAGTCAGATCTGCCGGGTCACCGGGAGCGTCGACGGTCAGGCCGTCCGTGGCTTCGGCGGCTACGACCGCTACTACGGCGAGCACGGCGTGGTCTGGGGTCAGAGCAAGGGCTTTCGGTTCCTCGAGGAGCTGTGGTGGGTCTGGGCCGGCGAGCACGCCGACGGACGCCAGGAGCACGGCATCGCGATCACCGGCCCCGGGGAGTTCCGCGTCGGGTTCTTCCACCGGGATGGCGAGGATCCGGTTGCGGTCAACGAGCTCGCCGCCGAGGTCGAGTGGGAGGAGCGCGACGGGCGCCGTCTCCCGGTGGCCGCCACCTTGGGCTTCGGCGGCCGCCAGTTCGAGTATCGGGCGACCGGGAACGTGACCATCCCCGGTGCCGACCTCTTCATCAACTGGGTGCACGGTGAGCTGACCGAGGTCGGGAGTGAGTGGCCCGCCGAGCGATTCAGCTGGCTCGAGTTCTTCAAGCACCTCGCGACGCCGGCGGATCCGGGGTGAGCATCCGCCTCTCCGAGGACGAGGCCTGGGCCTTCCTGGCGGCGGGCCACACGGGTGTGCTGACGACCCTGCGCGCGGATGGTCGGCCGGTCAGCCTGCCGGTGTGGTTCGTGGTGCTGGATCGGGTGATCTACACCCAGACGCCGGCAGGCGCGAAGAAGGCGGCGCGCGTGCGACGCGACTCGCGTGCTGCCTTCCTGGTGGAGACCGGGACCCGATGGACCGAGCTCAGCGCGGTCCACGTCGAAGGACGCGCGGAGATCGTCAGCGACGCCGACGAGGCGGCGCGCGCGAGCGCTGCGCTCGATCAGAAGTACGCGGCGTTCGGCATGCCTCGAGCCGAGGTGCCGGATGCGACCAAGCAGCACTACCGGGCTCCGGCCGTCATCCGGATCATCCCCGACGGCAAGGTGCTCACCTGGGACAACGCGCGAGTGCGGCTCCGAAAGGAGCGCTGACCCGCCGCCCTCGCCGGGCCCGTGAACGTCAGCGTCCCCCGAAGTCGGGTGGCCGCTTCTCGACGAAGGCCTGCAGGCCTTCTTTGAAGTCGGGGCTCCGCACCGCGAGCTCCTCGGCCATCGCCTCTTCGTCGAGCGCTCGGTCGAGCGAAGCCTCGAGCGAGCTGTGCACGAGGGACTTGGTGAGCCCGACGGCCACCGTCGGGGCATTCGCGAGGCGGGTCACCAGCTCGTTCGACGCAGCTTCGAGATCGTCGTCGTCGACGAGGCGGGTGATCAGCCCCCAGTCGTAGGCCTGGGCCGCGTCGACGGGTTCACCGAGCAGCAAGAGCTCCTTGGCCCGGGCGACGCCGATCAGACGCGGGAGGAGGAAGGTCCCACCAGAGTCGGGAGTCAGCGCGCGCGCGACGAAGGACTCGGAGAAACGAGCCGTTCGCGAGGCCACCACGAAGTCGGCCGCCAGGGCCAGGTGACAGCCGACGCCGGCGGCGTGGCCACGCACCGACGCGATGACCGGCAGCTGACAGTCCCAGAGGGCACGCACGAGACGGTGAGCACCACTGGCGAGACCGCGTCGCACGTGGCCGGTTCGCGGTCGGCGCGGCGGCGCCACGTTCACCGACGGGAGATCGATCCCCGCACAGAAGTGCTCTCCGGTGCCCGCGATCACGATGACTCGGGTCATGTCGTCGGTCATCGCATGGGTGACGGCATCGGCGAACAGGTGGAGACCGGGCTCGGTGATCGCGTTGCGAACCGCGGGCCGATCGATCGTGAGCCGGAGCACGCTCTCGATGGACTCGATGCGGACGCCGGCGTCGGGTGGGCTCACGAGGCACCACCCTCGCGCGCGTCCTCGAGCACGATGGCCGCCAGTCGCTCGCGGTGCACCGCCGAGTCACCGAGCAGCGCCGCGTCGAGCGTGGTCCGCTTCAGGTAGAGGTGGCAGTCGTGCTCCCAGGTGAAGCCGATCCCACCGTGCACCTGGACGGCATCTCCCGCAACCTGCACCGCCGCGTCCCGTGCGTACGACGCGGCGACGGTGACCGAGCGCCTCGCGCTTGCCGGATCGGCATCGACCGCCTCGGCAGCACCCTCGACGGCTACCGAGGCCGCCTCGGCACGCACGAACATGTTGGCGAGCATGTGCTTGACCGCCTGGAACGATCCGATGGTCCGGCCGAACTGGACGCGCTCCTTCGCGTACTCGACTGAGAGCGCGAGCACCGCGCGGGCCGCTCCCACCGCGTCGGCGGCGAGCAGGACGAGGGCCCGGTCGACGAGCGCGTCGATCGTGTCGGCACGGTCTTCGCGGCCCCCGAGGAACGCGTCGGCCGCGACTGCGACTCGCTCGAACCGGACGGTCGCGAGACGGCGGGTCCGATCGACCGTCGGCGCCGGCTCGACGGTGAGACCCGTCGCTCCGCGCTCCACCGTGACGAGACGCGTGTGGTCACCATCACGGGCGGCGACCACGAAGACCTGCGCCAGGTGCGCGTCCGGGACGAATCCCGCGACTCCGTCGAGGTGCACGCGGCCGCCGTCGTCGCCGACGGCGACGTCGAGGAGATCGTGGTCGAGCCGCCCCGATGGGCCGGTGAGCGCTGCGGTTCCGGTCGCATCGGCGGCCATCAACGCCGGAAGCCAGCGGGCACGTTGGCGGTCGTCGCCGGCCAGGACCAGCGCGGACGTCGCGAGCACGGCACTGGAGAAGAACGGCCCCGGCGTCAGGTGGCCACCGAGCTCCTCGGCCACCACGACGGCCTCGGCGAGACCGGCACCGGCTCCGCCGTCGGCCTCGGGGACGAGGAGGCCCAGCCACCCGAGCTGCGCCATCTGAGCGGTGAGCGCGACCTCGATACCGCTGTCGTCGGCGATCAGCTCGCGCACCCGCGCCGAAGACGATGCGCGGTCCAGGAACGCCCGAGCCGTCGCGGCGAGCTCGTCGCGCTCGTCGGTGGTGAGCGGCGCGCTCATCCCGATGCCGGCTCGCGTGGCAGCCCGAGCACTCGTTCGCCGATCACGTTGCGCTGGATCTCGCTCGTGCCGCCCGCGATCGTCCAGGTCCAGGACCCGATGTGGTCCATCAGCCAGTCGCCCGACGTCCAGCTGCACGCGAACGGCCGACCGTGATCGACCTGTGCGGGCATCCCGCGCACGCGGACCCCGAGGTCGGTCAGCGACTGGAGGAGCTCGCTGTAGAAGAGCTTGACGATGGAGGCCTCGGGCCCGAGGTTCCCGCGACCGAGCAGGTTCCGGAACATGCGTGCCGCGAGCAACCCCAGGATCTCGACATCGGCGGCCCGCCGCGCCAGCTCCTGACGGAGGGAGTCATCCTCGGCAGCCATGCGACCGCCGCCGATCGGCGTGACGAGCATCTCGCGGCCGAGCCGATCGAGCGCTTCGACGAGTCGTTCGTGGAGCTCGATCACCGCCGAGCCGCGCTCGTTCGTGAGTGTGGTCTGGGCGATGTGCCAGCCCTCACCCTCCTCGCCGAAGCGGTTGGTGGCCGGGATGCGCACATCGGTGAGGAAGATCTCGCAGAACTCGGCGTCGCCCGTGGCCTGCCGGATCGGCCGAATCTCGATGCCGGGGCTCGAGAGGTCGAGCATGAAGTACGAGATGCCCTTGCGCTTCGGCGCGTCGGGGTCGGTGCCGCGAGCAGCAGGCACCACTGGGCATGGTTCGCCATGCTCGACCAGATCTTCTGACCGTTCACGACGTAGTCGTCCCCGTCGCGCGTCGCACACGTCTGGAGTGACGCGAGGTCGGAGCCCGCATTGGGTTCGGAGAATCCCTGGCACCAGATGTCGCCGTCGAGGATCCCGGGGAGCAGGCGCTGCTGGTCGGTGCTCCCGTGTTCCATGAGCGTCGCCCCGGCGTGGTTCAGCGAGATCATGTGCACACGGAGCTCGGGAGCCTTCGCCCGCGCCATCTCCTGTTGGATCACGATCTGCTCGGCGAGGCTGTTGCCCCCGCCGCCGAAGTGGCGCGGCCAGTGGGGAACGAGGTAGCCGCCGGTCCCCAGGGTGCGCACCCACCCGCAATGGAAGCGGACGAACTCGTCGGGGGTCGCGCCGGCGAGCTGCGCCTCCCAGTCGGGTGGCACGTGCTCGGCCAGCCACGCGCGAACCTCCGCCCGGAAGGCGGCGAGCTCGGGTGTCTCGTGGGCCCCCAGGCTGCTCACACGACCGCTCCGTTTCCCGAGGTCCGCCTCCACGGTCGTGGAGGCGTCCCGATCCCGCCGGTGGCGAGCGACCGTATCCTATGTATCCTCTAACTGATTCGGGAGAGCTCGATTCTGGATCCTGGTTCGGGATCCTCGGTGAGCAAGGGGGAGCACGGTGACGGGCAAGCCCGCGACGGATGCGCCTCGCTATGACCCGCTCGAACCGGGCCAGGCCGCGGATCCGTACCCTCGCTACGCGCAGCTCCGGGCCCTCAATCCCGTGTCGGACTCGATGCCGGGCTTCGTCTTCCTCGCCCGCCACGCCGATTGCGCGTCGGCGCTGCGCGATGCGGGGACGTTCTCGAGCTCGCTCGGCATGCGGATCCACGGCCAACAGCTCGACGAGGAGGACCAGGCCATCAACGAGATGGACGCGCCGCGACACACGAAGGTTCGCCGACTGCTGATCGCGGCCTTCAGCCCGGCGTCGGTCAACGCCCTCGAGCCATCGGTCGTCGCGCTTCGCGCGGCGGCTGGTCGACGAGATCCCGTCGTCGGGCGAAGCCGATCTCGTGCCCGCGCTGACGGTTCCCCTGCCGGTGACGGTCATCGCCGGGATGCTCGGGATCCCGCCCGAGGACCGCGGCGACTTCAAGCGCTGGAGCGACGACATCATGATCAACGGTGTCTACGGGCGCGACGGGATCGCCACGCTGCCCGAGTTCCACGCCTACCTCGATGCGCAGATCGAGGCGCGTCGAGCCGCGAGCGACCCGCCCGACGACCTGCTCACGCGCCTGGTGCACGCCGAGATCGACGGTGCCCGCCTGAACCCGCGCGAGATCCGCACGCAGGTGCGGTTCCTCGTGATGGCCGGCAACGAGACGACGACGAACCTGATCGGCAACACGCTCTACGAGCTGCTGCGGCGCCCCGGCCTCTGGACCCGGGTCGGCCGCGACCGCGGGCTGGTGCCCGTCGCCGTGGAGGAGACCTTGCGCTACAACGCGCCGGTTCAGTTCCTTCCCCGCACCTGCGTTGCCGACACCGAGGTGGCCGGCACCGCGATCGCCCCGGGGCAGCGAGTGCTCGTGGGCCTCGGGAGCGCGAACCGTGACGAGCGGGCGTTCGAGCATGCGGCGGAGTACTCGCTCGATCGGGGGCTCGACATCCCGCACCTCACGCTCGGGCTCGGTCCGCACTTCTGCATCGGCGCCGCGCTCGCGCGCATGGAGGCGCGCGTGGCGCTCGACGCATTGCTCGACCGGTTCCCGGAGCTCGAGCTCTCGGTGGGGTTCGAGTACGAGAAGGCCCCCATGATGATGGTGCGGGGACCGCAACGCCTGAGTGTCCGCTGCAACCAGTCTCCTCGGGAGGAGCCCACCTGATGGCCCTGGATCTCATCTCCGTCGACGATCACATCATCGAGCACGCCCGAGTCTGGTCCGATCGGCTCCCCGCGAAGTGGCGAGACCTCGGTCCGCACGTCGAGGAAGCCGACGGCCGCGAGTTCTGGGTCTATGAGGGCAATCGGTCCGAGACGATGGGGCTCAACGCGGTCGCGGGCAAGCCGCGTGAGCAGTACTCCACCGATCCGGTGCGCTTCGCCGACATGATCCCGGGTTGCTATGACCCCAAGGCTCGAGTTGCCGACATGGACCAGGACGGCGTGCGGGCCAGCCTCGGCTTTCCCAGCTTTCCGCGCTTCTGCGGCCAGACGTTCCTCATGGCCGGTACCGACCGCGAGCTCGGTCGGTTGTGTGTGGAGGCATGGAACGACTTCGTGCTCGACGAGTGGTGCGCGACCGCCCCGGACCGGTTCATCCCGATGATCATCGGCCCCCTCTGGTCCGCCGAGCTCATGGCGGACGAGGTTCGTCGCTGCTCGGCGCTCGGCGCGCGGGCCCTGAGCTTCTGCGAGAACCCGTCCAAGCTCGGACTGCCGTCCATCCACAGCGACCACTGGGACCCGCTGTGGCGGGCGTGCGAGGAGACCGAGACAGTCGTCGCGCTGCACATCGGCACGTCGGGCAGCATCCCGGTCACGTCTCCCGATGCACCGATCCCGGTCGGGATCGCGCTGGCCGGCACGCTCGCGCAGGCGGCGTGCACCGACATCATCATGGGCAGGATTCCCGTGTTGTTCCCGAAGCTGCGGTTCGCGTTGTCGGAGGGCGGCATCGGCTGGGTGCCGTACGCGCTCGAGCGGGCCGACTACACGTGGGAGCGGCACCGCTTCTGGTCCGGTCTCGGCGAGGACCTCAAGCCATCCGATGCCTTTCGTCAGAGCGTCTGGGTGTGCTTCATCGATGACGTCGCGGGGCTCGAGATGCGCGACCACATCGGTACCGACAAGATCATGTGGGAGTGCGACTACCCGCACTCCGACAGCAGCTGGCCCCACAGCCAGAAGCGGGCTGCGGAGGTCCTGGCGGGCGTTCCCGACGACGAAGTCGCCGCGATCACGCATCGCAACGCCGAGCAGCTCTTCCGCTGGCCGAGCGCCTGAACCGGCGGGAGGCCGAGGGGAACCATGGCCGACCATGACGTGATCGTCGTCGGCGGCGGCATCGCCGGGCTCGGTGCCGCCCGCACGCTCGCACGACGTGGCCTCGACGTCGTGGTGCTCGAGCGCGAAGCCGAGGCCGGCGGCCGCATGCGTTCACGCCAGATGTGGGACGGACTCTGGTTCGACATCGGCGCCGAGCACCTGACGAGCAAGGACGAGGCGTTCCTCGGCTACCTGGACGAGTTCGACCTCGTCGACCAGAAGATCACGTACCAGGCTTCCGAGAACGGCATGACGTTCCAGATCTACCGTGACGGCCAGTCGTACGACTTCGACATGACCCGTCCGCTCAAGATCCTGCGCTTCGGAGCGATGTCGCTCAAGGGCCGCGCGCAGCTCGTGCGGCTCGTGCCGGCGATGGTGGGTCAGGCCTTCCGGAACCACGGGACCACGTTCGAGCCCTGGCGCGCCGCACGCCTGGACGACCAGTCCATGCAGGAATGGGTCGGTCGGCTGGCTCCCGAGTTCCTCGAGTACGCGCTCGAGCCGATGTGGGACATCGTGTGCGGATGGTCGCCCGACGAGATCAGCCGTGCGTTCCTCGTCTACACGATGACCGCGTATCACAACAGCACGGGATTCACGCTCACCCACGGTGTCGGCGCGATCACGCGGGCGCTCTCGGAGGTCCTCGACGTCAGGACCGGGGTCTCCGTCACCCGGATCGACATCGACCGACGAACGGTGGAGCTCGAGCCGACGGGCGGGGGTGCGGTAGAGCGCCTCACCGCCGATGCCGTGCTCGTCGCGCTCCCCGGCGACAAGGTGGGTCCGCTGCTCGACGGCGTCGACGCCGAGCGAGCGGCGTTCTTCGCGGGGGTGCGCTACCAGGCGCACGACAACTGCTACTTCAAGCTCAGCGAGAAGGCCGACGCACTCGACCTCCCGAACCGGGGGTTCTACCCCCGCCGTGAGCACGGGGAGCTCTCGGGTCTCGGCTACACGGTGGTCCCGACGGATCCGGAGCAGAAGGTCCTGCGCACCGGGCTGAAGGGGCGCTTCAGCACCGAGCTCGCGGGGCGGCCCGACGAAGAGCTCGAGGCCGCGATCATGGCCCGCGTGTCGGAGGTCCATCCCGAGATCCCGCCGCTCGTCGAGGACCGACTGTTGAACCGATGGGTCGGCGCGCTCCCGATCTTCTATCCCGGCTACGTCGCGCGCGCTCGATCGGTTCCATCGGCTCGAGCCGATCTCTGGCGTCGCGTTCGCCGGCGACTATCTCGCGATGTGCTCGACCGCAGCCGCGCACGAGTCGGGCCAGCAGGCCGCGACCGCGCTCCTCGCCGACCTCGGCCGAGGGTGAGCGGGAGCGAACCGGTGGTTGCGACGATCCGGCGCATGCCCGATGCGCTCCGCGTCCGGGCCGGGCACCAGCCCGACCAGCTCGCCCACGACGACACGACGTCCACCCTCACGTTCGCGTCGTGGGATGCACGTGCCGACGGGCTCGGCGGCGGCCTCGCCGCGGCCGGTGTCCGACCCGACGAGCGGGTGCTCCTCCCGATCACCAACCGGCACGCGGTCGAGCTGGCCGTCGCCTACGCGGGGGTGCAACGTGCCGGCGCGATCGCGGTACCCCTCAACACCCGCTGGACTCCTCGCGAGGTGCACGCCTTCGCGACGCTCGTCGAGGCGCGCTGGGCGATCACCGACGTGCCGGAACTGGTGAACGGGCTCGCGGTCGAGCAGGTGTGGCACGTGGACGCAGCGCCCGACGACCCGACCGCGCTGCCCGACCAGACCGCGCTGTCAGCGGACGGGGACGCCGACATCATCCCGACCTCGGGCACGACCGGCGCCCCGAAGGGGGTGGTCACCACGCACGCGGAGGTCGCGGTGAGCATGGGTGACGGGATGGGCACGTCGCCGGTCTGCACGATCCTGCACGCGGTTCCCCTGACCGGCTACGGAGGCTTGCACGGCATCCTGCTCAACCCGTTGCGCACCGGCACGACCGTCGTCACCCAACCCAAGTTCGAGGTGGAGGGCTTCCTGCGCCTCGCGGCCGACCGGGGCGTCGACGCCATGCAAGGCGTGCCGGCCATGCTGCGTCTCCTCCTCGACAGCCCGAACCTGGCCTCGTACGACCTGTCGCGTGTCCGCTGGATCTTCACGGGCACGGCACCGCTGCCTCCGGACACGGTGCGACGAGCCGCCGAGGTGTGGCCGAACGCGCGCATCGTCAACCTCTACGGCTCGACCGAGGCCGGGATCACCGGTGGGACCCAGCTCTCGCCGAGCGCGTCGCGCCGGAAGCCGGGCTCGGTCGGCAAGCCACAGGCCGGGACCCTGGTCGAGGTCCGCTCGCCCGATCACGCCGCGCTGGGCGCCGGTGCAGAAGGCGAGATCTGGATCAAGACCGCCGCCCCGCCTCGCCGCTACTGGAAGGACCCGGAGACGACGGCGGCGACGTGGCAGGACGGTTGGCTCCGCACCGGGGACGTGGGGTACGTGGACGACGAGGGCGACCTCATGATCACCGGGCGCTCGAAGGACGTCATCATCCGGGGCGGATACAACGTGTCACCGGTGGAGATCGAGAACGCGATGCTCGAGCATCCCGCGGTCGGAGAAGCCGCGGTGAAGGGTGTGCCCCACGACGTCCTCGGCGAGGACATCATGGGCTTCGTGGTGCCGAGACCGGGCCTCGCGATCGAGCTCGACGATCTGCGAGCGTTCCTGGGAGAGCGTCTCGCGGCGAACAAGGTGCCGCGTCGCATCGAGATCCTCGCCGCACTGCCGCGCAATGCGATGGGCAAGGTCGTGAAGGGGCAGCTCCCAGCGTGACGTCGCCCGTCACCACGCCGGTCACGCGGCGCAGGACCTCGGATGGCGGCCTCGCCGCCGGCGCACTGCTCGGTGCTGCGGTCGCGACGTTCTGCTACTCGCTCGTCGTCGATGCCCTGGTCGACGACGGCACGTTCATCGCCGCGGCGGGGTACCCGGGGGACCTCCACGACGGGGTCCTGCGCGTCTGCCCGTGGGTGTTGCTCGTGGGTGCAGTCGTCCTCGGGGTCGTCGCCTGGCGCCGTGACGACGCGCGGTTGACGTGGGCCGTGGCGGGTGCCGTGCTCTTCGGCGCGGGCGTCGCGTGGTTTGCCTGGAGCACGCTGGACATGCACGCACTCGAGGTCTACGACTGGCCGGAGGGGGACTCACAGGTCCTGCCCGACCTCGCGTACCACGGTGGCGCGAGCGTGCTCGCGGCCGTCGGCTGGATCGCGATGACGTGGGGCCGCGAGCGCCCGGGCGACCGCTGAGCGACCGGTGCGGTTCGAGCTCAGCAGCGACCAGGAAGCGCTGCACGACGCGGTGACGCGAGCGATGGTCGAGCACTGCTCGCCTGATCGGGTACGGGTCGTCGAGGCGGAAGGCGGTTTCGACGCCGCGCTGTGGGGGGTCCTGGCCGGCATGGGCCTGCCGACGATGACGGCTCCCGAGCCGGCGGGAGCCGGCGCGTCGCTCGTCGATGCGCAGATCGTCTGCGAGGCGACGGGCAGGGCACTCGCCCCGGTCCCGCTCGTGCAGGCGATGGTCGCGTCGCGTGTGCTCGCGGCTTCCGCCCCGAACGACGTGAGCCGCATCGCCGACGGTGCCGTCGTCGCGATCGTGCCGACGCCCGGCGTCGCGGCACCGTTCCTGTCGATCGCCGACCTCGCGCTGAGTGTCGACGTCACCGGGCGCGCGCCGGAGACGAGCGGAGCCGGTTGGCGAGTCCACGATCTCACCGGGTCCCGTGACGGGATCACCGCCGTGCGACTCACCTCCCGGGAGCCGGCCGGCATCGCCCCGGAGCTGGCGCAGCGCTCGCCGGGCGGCCGTTCCGGTACCGGTGGCGAGCACGGCAGGGCTCGACGAGCTGCGCGCGCTCGAGGCCGCACGACTCGTCGGCGTTGCCGCGGGTGCGCTCGACGTGGCGGTCCGGTACTGCAACGAGCGGGTGCAGTTCGGGCGCCGCATCGGCGCGTTCCAGGCGCTGGCCCATCGCCTCGCCGACCACGCGACCGTGCTCGACGCGGCCCGCCTCCTCGCGCTTCCGCGGGTTGGGCACTCGAATCGGGTGCCGCCGGTTCCGGCGACGCCCGCTCGGCGTATCGGTGGTGCGGGCAGGTCGCGCGCGCCGTGGCCGCCGATGCGGTGCAGGTGCACGGGGGGTACGGCTTCACGTTGGAGTACGACCCCCAGCTGTTCCTCCGGCGCGCCCGCGCGTGGGGTTCGTGGCTCGGCGACGAGGCGGACGACTGGGCCGCGGTCGCGGATGACCGCCTCAGTGGCCCTCGCGTCCCGACGGCCGTTGCGACGTCGACGGCCGCCGAGGCCTCGGAGGGATTCGAGTTCTCGGTCCCCGAGTCCGCGGCGCGCTTCGGAGGCGAGGTCGGCGACTTCCTGGCCGAGCACATGACCCCTGAGGTCCACCACCGGATGCGTGAGACCGGAACCTTCCATGATGCGGGGTTCCATCGCGCCCTCGCAGCCAGGGGCTGGATCGGGTTGTCATGGCCGGGACCCGATGGTCGCCGGACACACTCCGCGTACGACAGCGCGGTGTTCGCCGAGGAGGCGGGCTACGCCCACGCTCCGGTCGACGGGCTCCAGACGGCCAACATCGTGGCGCAGACCCTCCTGCGCGTCGGCACACCAGATCAGCAACGGCGTTTCATCGAGCCGATCCGCCGTGGAGAGCTCCTCGTGTGCCTCGGCTTCACGGAGCCCGAGGCGGGCAGTGATGTCGCGGCGGCAACGACTCGGGCAGTCCGGGACGGCGACGAGTGGTTGCTCACCGGGTCGAAGATGTTCACGACCCTCGCCCACGTCAGCGATTTCGTCTTCCTCTTGGCTCGGACCGATCCGGAGGTCCCCAAGCACGAAGGTCTGACGGTCTTCCTCGTGCCGCTGGACGCACCGGGCGTGGAGATCCGACCGGTCGCCACGCTCGGAGGCGAGCGCACGAACGCGACCTTCTACGACGCGGTGCGGGTGCGCGACGCCGACCGGGTCGGTGAGGTCGACGGCGGGTGGTCGGTGATGGCCCTCGCGCTCGACGTGGAGCGGGCCGGCGCCGACTACGCCGCGCAGGCCCGACGAGTGCTCGACGAGTGTGTCGGATGGGCACGAACGACCACCCGTGGCCCACACCCGGTGATCGACCAGGTGGGGGTCCGAGAGCGGCTCGCCCGCTGCTCGGAGGACATCCGCGCCGGCGGAGATGCTGGCCTGGCGCGTGGTGTGGCTCGCGGCTGTCGGGTCACGCGATCAACGTCGAGGCCTCGATGGCGAAGCTCCTGGGTGCGGTGGTGTTCCAGCGGGTCTGTGAGGAGTGCCTCGACGTCATGGGGCCGGCGGGGATCGTGAGCGTCGGTGACGACCCCGACGGCGCGGCAGGATTCGTCGAGGAAGCGTGGCGTCACTCGAAGGTCACCAGCATCTACGGCGGGACCAACGAGGTGCAGCGCAACATCATCGGCCGTCGCGGGCTCGGCTTGCCGCGCGAGTGAGCACGTCACGCGTGCCGAGTCGTTCCGCTCCGCGGCGACGGATCCGCGGCGGTGGATCAGCGGCGGGGGCGGAACTGCGGGAGCGTCTCGCCGTCGCGATCCTCGAACGTGACCTCGACGGGGAGCCCGATGCGCAGCTCGCCTCGGTCGGCCTCGGCGAGGTTGGTCACGATCCGGAGCCCGGCCTGCTCCTCGAGCTCGACCATCACGAGCGTGATGGGGAGCGCGTCCGCGAGGTCGGGCGTCGGCGCGAAGTGGGTCACCGTGAAGCTCGCCACAGTGCCACGGCCGCTGACGGTCTGGGGCGCCACGTCGGCACCGTGGCACGACGGGCACCGCGGCTGGGGATAGTGGATCCACGTGCCGCACGCGCGACATCGCAGGATGTCGAGGCGGTGCTCGCTCGCGGCGTCCCAGTAGAACTGGTGCCCGTCGGCCCGGGCGGTCGCACTGGTCATGCGACTACCGTATCGTCTTACCAGGTATGACGATTCACCCCGGGTTGGTGCCCGGGATCCCGGGAGCGCCGCAGCGAGGGGAGCCGATGTCGTGACCAAGACCGAGCGCGAGCGGGACACCGGAGCGCGGATCACCGACGAGGGCATCGACCGGTACCGGGCCCGCATCGGGGTGCCGGTCCCGGAGCCACCGCCGTACAACCGCGAGGGCTTCTTCGACACGATGCGGCACTTCGCGCACGCCTACGGGGACGACAACCCTCTCTATGGGGACCCCGCGTACGGAGCCTCGACCCGCTGGGGTGAGGCGATCGGGGCGCCCTTCTACCTCATGACCATGGGGGAGTCCCAGGTCACGGAGGTGCCCCAGGCGGTGCGCGACGCCTCCAAGGGAGCCCTGGTCGGCGTCCACATGTTCCACGCCGGGAGTGAGTGGTCGTTCTTCGAGCCCGTTCGCACCGGCGATCGATGCGTGTCCTCACGGCGGTTGACCGACGTCGAGCCGAAGGACTCCGAGTTCGGCGGGGGCCGGAGCGTGATCTCCCACGTCCAGATCGACTACCTGCGCGAGCGCGACCGTCGCATGTTCGCGAAGCACCGCTTCTGGTTCGTCCACGCCGAGCGCGAGGCGTCGAAGAAGGCCGGGAAGGAGCGTGACGTCGAGCGCGCGTCGTACTCGCCCGAGGCGATCGACGAGATCGAAGCCGCCGTGCTCGCCGAGCGCCCCCGGGGAGCCGAGCCGCGCTACTGGGAGGACGTGGAGGTCGGCGCGTCGATGGGCCAGCTGCTCAAGGGCCCGCTCCACGTGACCGACATCGTCGGGCTGCACATCGGGCTCGGACCCGGGGAGTACGGCTGGGGACCGCTGCGGATGGCGGCCAAGCGGCGCAAGGAGTCCAAAGGCCTCTACACCCGCGACGGGAGTGGCGCGTGGGACGTCGTGCAACGGCTCCACTGGGATCCAGGCTGGGCGCAGGAGATCGGCGCCGCGCGCACCTACGACTACGGGATGATGCGCATGATGTGGCTCGGCCACCTCTGCACCGACTGGATGGGCGACGACGCGTGGCTCACGCGCTTGCGTTGCGAGTTCCGCAAGTTCAACTACATCGGCGACCTCCAGACGATCAGCGGCACCGTCACGGCCAAACCGGCTCCCGGTGTGGTGGAGGTGACGCTCGCCTCCACCAACCAGCGCGGGGAGGTGACGTGTCCCGGGGACGCGACGATCCTGCTCCCGAGCCGCGCCGACGGCCCACCGGCGCTTCCGGAGCCCGCTTGAGCGCACGCACGACGGTCCTACCCGGGCTGCCTCACCGATCCGTCCCGTGGTCGTGTTCGACGTGGTCGTGGACTCCTGCGTCGCGAGCTCCGAGCGCGGGCGACCCGGAGCTCACGTCGTGTGCAGCAGCATCGCACCCGCGAGGGGGCCGCCCCCGCCGGTGACGATCCCGACTCGTGCGTCTTCGACCTGGCGGTCACCGCTGCGACCCTGGAGCTGGCGGACCGCCTCGGCGACCTGTCCCATCCCGTGGGTACGACCCTCCGACAGGTTCCCCCCGTGCGGGTTCAACGGCAGCCGGCCGCCCGGCCGCAGGGTTCCGCCCTCGACGAACGGGCCACCCTCGCCGAGCGCGCAGAAGCCCAAGGCCTCGATCCAGCTGAGCGCGATGAAGGTGAAGCCGTCGTAGAAGCAGGCGACGTCGACGTCGTCGACGCCGAGGTCGCCGGCTCGGGTCCACATGTCGGCTGCCGCGTACTTCGCCGACATGGCGGTGAGCTCGGGCGCCTGGTCCCAGTCGGGCTTGGGTCCGGGTGCGGTCGGACAGTGCCCGGACGAGCACCGGGCGATGCGGAAGGTCGCGGGCGCGCTCGGGCGTCGTGAGCACGACGGCGATGCCGGCGTCGACGGGGTAGTCGGAGTCGAGGAGTCGGATGGGTTCGGACACGAACGGAGACGCGAGGTACTCCTCGATCGTGAACGGCGTCCGTTGGATCGCACGCTCGTTGCGCGATGCCCACTCGCGGGTGGAGACCGCGATCTCACCGAAGTGCTCGGGTCGCGTCCCGAAGTCGTGCATGTGGCGTTGTTGGTACATCGCCATCCACTGGCTCGCCATCATCCCGCCGTACGGGACCTTGAACTCCATGTCCGCCGGCATCTGGATGTTCACGGGGATCGCCCCCGCGCCGTGCGTGCGAGGCCGGGTCATCGAGCGGAACGCGACGACCGTCTCGCACACCCCCGACGCGATCGCGAGTGCGCCTTCGACGACTGCGGTCATCGCCGCGGGACCGTGGCCGTCGGCGTCGCAGTACCAGCGCACGTTGGTCATCCCGAGCCCGGTGAGGACGTAGGTGGCCGAGACCGACCCCACCATCCCGCCCGGGTACGTGGCGATGCCGTCCACGTCATCGGGCGTGAGTCCGGCATCGCGGATGGCCAGGAGGCAGGCCTCGAGCGCGAGGTCTCCCTCGCTGCGCCCGGACTGCTTCTCGATCGCGGTCCACGCCGATCCGACGAACGCGACCTGGTCGGCGAAGGCGTTGCTCATCCCGTGCGACGATACTCAGGTCGACGCCACGACGAACACGGAGTGTGCGATGGAAGACGGTTGGAGCTACGAGGGGCGACGCGTGCTCGTGACCGGAGCCGCGTCGGGGATGGGCGAGGCGACGGCCCGCCTCGTTGCCGGCCGGGGAGCCGAGGTCCTCGCGGT
>CAVRGH010000016.1:0-13231 GCA_963720675.1 uncultured Acidimicrobiia bacterium
CCCGGTGTCGAGCCCGGGCCCCAGCGACACGGTCCTGCCTCCGTCGAACAACTAGCCGTCCCCGGCGTTCAAGGACAGCAGAGCAGAACCTCGACCAATCCCTCCGGGCACCTCGCCCGTAGTACCCGGTGACGCATCCACATCACCAGGAGCTCCCATGTTCTCGAGGCCGATCGCCCGCCTGACGCTCGCCACGCTGCTCACGACCGGCATCGGCGTCGCCGCCGCCGTGACCCCCGCGCTCGCCGACGCCCCCCGGCAACACGCCGCGTCGGTCGCCACGAAGAACAAGAAGAAGAAGCCGACGGTCAAGGTCGCGACGAACAGCCTCGGCAAGATCCTCGTCGCGGCGAACGGCAAGACGCTTACGAGTTCGATCCCGACGGTACCGATACCAGCGCCTCGCAGTGCACCGGTGGCTGCTCCAGCCTGTGGCCGCCGTTGGTCTCGAAGCGTGGCAAGGTCGTCGCCGGCAAGGGCCTCGACGCCTCGAAGCCACGGTGGGCGGCGCGAAGCAGATCGCGTACAACGGCCACCTCCTCTACTTCTACACGCCCGACGCGGCGGCCGGCGACACGGGCGGCCAGGGGGTCGGCGGCGTGTGGCACGTCGTCGGCGCCGACGGCAACACCATCACCTAGGCGGCGTCCCCCCGCTGCCTAGGAGAGCAGCAGCTCCCGCTCGGCATCGCTGAGCGGGAGCTGGAGGGCCCAGGTGATCGCCGCGGAGCTCATCTTCTGCTTCGTCTTGGCGATGACCCCCGGCAGCTTCTCCGGATCCAGACGCGCCGCGAGGTCCGCGAGCTGGGTCTCGATGAAGACGAGACACATCGCGTCTTCCAGCACCTGCATCTCGGGATCCGCCCGAGCCGCGCTTGCGGACCAAATCCTGCACCCGTGCGATCGTCGCGGCGTCGTACCCCGCCGCCCTGAGGATCTCGGCGACGTCGTGTGCGTGCCGCTCGTGCAGCGCCTTGCGCCACTTGAGGTAGGAGGCACGACCCTGCGGATACGACGAGCGCGGGATCGTCCACCGCCGGAGATGGTGCGCCCGCGCCGCGAGCAGGAGCGCCTCGCTCGGGTTCGGATCGAGCCTCGTCACCCATGCGGAGACGAGCTCGGCATCCGCGACCTCCTTCGGGCGCTCGACGCCCCCGACCATGATCCGGGTCGGGTCGTCGGCGTTGGCCGCGTCGATCGCCGCGATCACGCGCTCGAACCGATCCGCGTCCACACCCCAGGGTAGGAGCCGTGAGGGCTACGCCCCGGGGATCGGTGGCGTCGCCGCTGCGTATCCGCCTTCGACGATCATGCGCCCGTTCTCCTCGTAGTCGTCGCGGTGCTGCGGCGCCCAGGTCGCGAGCCCGTCGACGTAGCGGTTGAACATGCAGAACGCGGCCGCGATCAACACGGTGTCGTGGATCTCGACGTCGGTCGCACCTTCGCCTCGGGCCGCGGCGATGTCGGACTCCGTGACGTCGAGCCCGCTCTGTTGCACCTTCGTCGCGATCGCCAGCAGGCGCCGCAGCTTCGGGCTGACCGCGTCTGTGCCGTGCGGGTCTTCGACCATCGCGTCGACCGTCGACCAACCGTCGTCGAGCTGCAGCGCCGCGAACGTGGCGTGCGCGTTGTGGCAGAAGTTGCAGTCGTTCAGCTTCGAGACGTGCGCGGCGATGAGCTCCCGCTCGCCGCGCGTGAGCGTGCTCGGGCCACGGAGGAGCACCTCGGCCAGGTCGTTCAACGGCTTCGCGGTCTCGGGGCGGAACGCCAGCGGCCCCAGGATCCCGGGCAGGCCGTCGGCAGCGCGATGTGCGGCACGTGACGATCCCTTCACGAACGGCCGGACGACGCCCGCACTGTAGCGAAGACGACGGAGGCAGGTCGCGTCTCCGCGGTCGCACACGCGTCGCGGAGTCGACACGCGCGTCTCGGGTAGCGTCTCGCTCCGCGACCGAGGGGGAGGTGCGGGCCCGGTGAAGATGCAGGCACTGGTGTTCACGGAGCGGAACCGGTGCGAGGTGCTCACTCACGAGCTCCCCGACGACCTCGGACCTCGCGAGGTCCTGGTGCGCAACCGTCTCGGTCTGCTCTCCCCGGGGACCGAGCTCGCCGTGTTCACGGGCTCGCACCGGGGATTCGACGTCGAGGACCACTGGGCTCGGTACCCCTACTCTCCCGGCTATGCCGCGCTCGGCATCGTCGAGGCGGTGGGCGAGCGGGTGCACGCCTTCACACCTGGCGACCGAGTGCTCCACCAGGGGAACCACGCCACGATCGCCCGGCAGCCTGCCGACGCCGTCCAGGCGGTGCCGGAGTCGCTGAGCGACGAACGCGCGCTCTTCCTCAAGCTGCTCGGCATCGCCCTGACACCGCAGCTCGTGGCACCACTGCACCTCGGGGAGGACGCACTCGTCGTCGGGCTCGGGCTGGTCGGCAATCTCGCCGCGCAGGTGTGCCGTGAAGCCGGCGCCTTTCGTGTCCTCGGCGCTGATCGCAGCGCGTTCCGGGTCGAGCTCGCGCGACGCTGCGGGCTCGTCGATGCCCGTGTGGTCGACCCTCATCTCGAGCTCGAAGCATGGGTCGCCGAGTGCACGGAGCACCGGGGGACGCCGTACGTGATCGAGGCCGTGGGATCGGCTCGTGCGCTGCGCTCGGCACTCGATGCGGTCGCGGCCAACGGGCGCGTCGTGGTGCTGTCGAGCCCCCGGGAGAAGATCGAGCTCGATACCTACTTCGACATCCACCATCGGGGTGTCCAGCTCGTCGGCGCGCACGAGTGGCGCCGGGACCGCATGGCCCGCGCACCGTACGACCCTTTCCTGGTCCACCTCCTCGCGGAAGAGCGCGTCGTCGTCGACCCGCTCGTCACGCACCATGTCGCCTTCGGCGACGAGGTGCAGGCCGCGTACGAGGGGCTCCACGACGACCCGGAGACGTGGCTCGGTGTCGTGCTCGAGTACCCGTCGTGAACGCACCCATCCGCACGATCCACGTCGGCTCCCGAGGCCGTGGGGAGTGGCCGGTCCGCCTCCTGAGCGCCGACGAACGGTTCGAACCGGTCGCCATCGTGAGTCGCGAGCCCGACGCGGTCGGCGACGAGCTCGGGCTCGCGAGCCTCGACCCCGACCGGGCGTACCGATCGCTCGATGCCACGCTCGAGGCAGTCGACGCGGATGCTGTCGTCGTCTGCACACCTGTCGATCTCCACGAACGCGACCTCCGCACCGCGTACGCCGCTCACAAGCACGTGCTGGTGGAGAAGTGTCTGGCGCGCCGCTGGGACGAGGCCTGTGCATTGGTCGACGAGGCCGACGCCGCCGGCGTACAGCTGGTCGTCGCGCAGAACTCCCGGTACCGGCCTGAGACCCGGACGCTCCACGCCGCGGTGACCTCCGGCGCGTACGGGTCACCCACGCTGGTGGACCTGGCGATGCAGAAGTACCGCCCGGCGCCACGTCAGCAGGACTACCCCTTCGCGATGTTCTGGGACCAGGGCTGCCACCACGTCGACGACCTCCAATGGTGCTTCGGTCCGGTGGCCGAGGTCACGGCCCGTACGTTCTCCGCACCGTGGTCCCGGTACGCCGACGACGCCGCGATCCAGGTGCTCCTGCGGTTCGCAACAGGCGTCACCGCGACCTACCTGCTCAGCAACGTCGCACGCTGGAACGAGCTGCGCTGGAGCGTTCAGAGCGAGCAGGGCGTGCTCAGCCTCCGGGGCGACCAGTGGGTGTGGGTCGCGGCCGCCGCGCCCGACGACGCGTCGTTCGGGTGGAACGAGCCACCCGTCGAGGTCCCCCCGCTCGCACCGAGGTCCCGCTCCGGTGAGTACGGCGTCGTGGACGCGTTCTACCGTGCCGTCACGACCGGCGCCGCGGTCGAGATCTCGGGACGCCCCAACCTCGAGACCCTGCGGGTCTGCGAGATGGTGGAGCGCTCAGGGATCGCGGGCCGACCGGTCACCCACGCCGAGGTCTCCAGCTGACCCTGCCCGTCCGCGCCACTCGCACCTAGGGTCTCCGACGTTCCCGCCCCGAGGAGCCCGCATCGTGACCCGCCCCAACGTCCTCGTGATCATGACGGACCAAGAGCGCTTTCCGCCGCCCTACGAGGACGACACGGTCGCGGCGTACCGCCGGACCCGCCTGCCGGCGCGGGCCCGACTCCGCGAGCAGGGCCTCGAGCTGTCGCGCCACTACATCGGGTCGGCCGCGTGCATCCCCAGTCGGGCGACGCTCATGACCGGGCAGTACCCGTCGCTGCACGGCGTGACCAGCACCGACGGGCTGGCCAAGACTGCGGACGACCCCGCGATGCGCTGGCTCGACCCGGATTCGGTGCCGACGCTCGGCGACTGGTTCCGAGCCGCCGGCTACGACACCCACTACCGCGGGAAGTGGCACGTGTCGCACGCGGATCTGCTGATCCCCGGCTCGCACTCTGGCCTCGCGGCGAGCGACGACACCGGCGCCCCCCTTGCCGCAGCGACCGACGCCTACCGGCGCGCCGACCGCCTCGAGCCGTTCGGCTTCTCGGGCTGGATCGGGCGTGAGCCTCACGGCGCGGACCCGGCCGACTGGGGACTCCTCCGCGACCCACTCTTCGCAACACAGCTCGACGAGCTGTTCGACACCCTGGAGACCTCGGCGAGCGATCGCCCGTGGCTGAGTGTCGCTTCGTTCGTGAACCCGCACGACATCGCATTCGCCGGACCGGCCTGGAAGGCGCTGGGCACGCCCGTCGACCCGGGCGTCCCGCACCCACCGCAAGCGCCGTCTCAGGACGACGGCTTCGACGACCGCCCGCGCTGTCAGGAGGCGTTCCGCGACCTCTGGCCGAAAGTGCTCTTCGAGTTCCCCCTCGACGACGAGTACCGCCGCCTGTACTACTTCCTGCACGAGCTCGTCGACGCGAGCATCGTGCGGTTGCTCGATCGACTCGATCGCAGCGGCATGGCCGACGACACGATCGTCGTCATCACCTCCGACCACGGCGATCTCCTGGGCGCCCATGGAGGTCTGCAGCAGAAGTGGTTCAACGCGTTCGATGAAGCGGTGCACGTGCCGTTCGCGATCCGCGGTCCCGACATCGATGGGCGCCGCCCACCGGTGGACATCCCCACGAGCCATGTCGACCTCCTCCCGACCCTGCTCGGACTCGTCGGTGTCGACCCCGAACGGGCACTGGCAGCGGTCAGTGAACACCACGTCGAGGCCCATGAGCTCGTGGGCCGCGACCTCAGTGGCGTCCTCACCGGCACGGCGACCCCCGAGGAGCTCGACGAGCCGGTCTATTACATGTCCGAAGACCGGATCACGAGCGGGCTGCGCCAGCAGGGGTTGGTCACCGGAGAACCGTTCACGCCCGTGACCGGGGCCGCAAGCGTCGAGATGGTCGTCGCGTCGCAGCCAACCGGCGCCGGTGGCGCGCCCGAGCTCTGGAAGCTCAACCACTACTACGACGCCGCGCCGACCGACGACGAGGTCGACGATCCGAGCGATGTCCGGTGGGAGCTGCACGACCTGACGAACGATCCCGAAGAGCGCACCAACCTCGCGGTCGACCGCAACGCGACGCCGCGGAGTAGCGCCACGCTCGCGACCATGCGCGATGTCCTGACGGACCGGCGCGACCGCCAGCGGATCCTGCCGAGCTTGGCGAATCCCGTCTCGAGCTAGGGAGCTCGCTCCTAGACCCAGCGCTCGCGCATCGAGGCGCGCCAGCCGCTCGGCGAGCCGAGGATCGACTTCCTCGGGCGCGGTGTCGGCCCCGGTGTCCGGCACGGCCGTGGCGATCTGCGCCGGAGCGGCTCGATCAGTCGCACCGACCCGCCCAACCGTTCCCTCCGAGATGGCGCCCCACGCGCCCAGCAGTCGGAACAGCAAGAGGAACAGGACCACGAGGCAGACCGCGAGCGCGCCCAGCTGCACGATCGGACGAAGCCGATCGGTCCCCGCCAGCACTCCGTGCACCGTGGCCGTCGCGAACACGGCGAAGCTCAAGAGGTGCACCGCATGCCACAGCCTCCGCGGGAGGCGCCGCATGAACCATGACGAGATCTGCACCAGCAGCACGAGGTACATGGCGACGATGCCCCAGGCGACGGCACCTGGCTTCCACGCCGAGGCCATCGGCACGAAGAGCTCCCTGAGTCCGAAGTCCGTGAAGTCGTCTGCCGCCAGTGCGCCCAGGTGCAGTGCGATGAACACGAGCAGGAGCGTCCCCAGGTACCGATGCAGATCGAGGAGCCACGCCGGGACGCGACGCTTGCGAACGACCTTGCTCGACAGGGCGAGGCCCCAGGCCACCGCCGCGGCCGTCACCGCCCAGGCGACGACACCGCTCGCCCGCGCCGCCCACCACCAGACCTGCGAGGTGACCGCGACGGTCACGCCCCGACCTCGTCGAACCGAGCGTGCTCGATGGCGACAGCCTGCCCCGCGCCGTCGATCAACCAGCCGGTGACCCCCGAGCGCACCAGGAGTTCGGCTCCCTGCACCCGACCCGCGACGAGCGCCGCCTTGGCCAGCGCCTCTGCACGCGAGGCGGTCGCGTCGGCGACGATCACTGCGCTGAGTCCGCTCGCGCTCGACAGCCCTGTGGCCGGGTCGATGATGTGATGGCGCCAGATCCCTTGGTGGCGCCACCGTCGAAACTGCACCGTGCTCGTCACCAGCGCGCCGCCGTCCACCAGCGGCGAGAACAGCACCCGCTTCTCGTCGAAAGGGTCCTCCACGTCGATCTGCCAACGCCCGTCGTGTGGTCCTGTACCGATACAGCGAACGTCGCCGCCGATCGCGATGCTGGCGCCGAGCGCACCGCGTTCGAGCACGCAGCGGGCGACGTGGTCCGCAGCAGCACCCTTCCCGATGCCGCCCAGGTCGAGCGCCACCTGCGGCGGCAGCATGATCGTGCCACGCGTCGAATCGACGGCGATCCCCGCGCAGCCGGGAGCGGGCTGTCGCTCGATGCGCGACTCGAGCGTGACGTCGAGCGCGGGGAGACCGGGAGGCCTGCTCGCCGCCTGGCGCCCCGGCGCCTCGGATCGGGCCCGGACGCGTTCGAACGACTCGTCGTATCCGAGCGCCTCGAGCGCGGAGAGCACCGTGGGGTCGAAGCGTCCACTCGTCTCCGTCCACAGCGCCACGGCGAGCTCGACGAGAGCGATCGTCTCGGGGGCGACGTGCACCGGGTGCCCCGCAGCGGCGTTGAGACGGGTGACGTCGGTCCCGGCGCGGAACCGGCTCCACAGGGATTCGAGCCGCTCCAGCTCCTGCCGAGCCCAGTCGACAGAATCGGACGGGCCCCCGTGCACGAGCACGCGGGCCTCGGACCCCATCGCGGGGAACGTACGCTCGGCCCAGCTGGTCAACACTTCGAACCGCTGCACACTGGCGGACTCGGCGCCGGGGCTGCTGGGGCGGGCGCCGGCGCGGCAGTCGGGGTGCCTGATGGTGCAGGCGCCGCCGCGTTCGACCCTCCGCTGGTGCCTGCCGCCGTACTCGACGATCCGGCCCCGCCACCGCCACCGCCGCTCCTGGAGGCGGTGGGTGCGCCCCCCTCCCCCGCGGGGACGTAGATGGTGCGTTCCACGACCCGCGTGACGATCGTCGTCGGCGCCACCGCGTCCTGCTGCGTGGTCGGCGGCGTCGGCGTCGATTCCGTGACCGTGCGCGCTTCGACCGCGAAGCCCGCCATGATCCCGAGGGTTGCCGACACGCTGACCCCGGTTGCCAGGACGCGCCCCCCTGGTGCGGCGTGTCGGCGCCGGGTCATCAGTCGCCCTTGCAGTGCCAGAAGTAGTGCTCCCAGTCCCATTCCGGCTCCTGGCAGCCGGCCGGCACCGGCGGTCGCGTCGGCGGAGTGGCCGCCGCGGGCGCTGGGCTCGTGGGTGGTGGGGTGCTCGAGGTCGCCGGCGTGGTCGGTGCGGGACCGGGCGCCGACGCAGCCCCGGTCGTGCCGCCCGCCGCCGGTGCTCCCGGCGCCGACGTCGACCCCGCCGGGGTGCCGGATGAGCCGCGACTGCCACCGCTCCCGGGCGCTTCGACGTAGTGATCGTCGTACACGACCTGCTCGACCACCTTCACGGTCGTCGTGGTGGTCGGGCCGGCCGACGCCTGGTCCCCGCCACCCATGCCGAACAACGGCAGGTGGAGGATCGCCGCGACCGCGATCGTGCCCGCACCGAGGACGAGTGCGGTCGAGGCAGCTACCGCTTGCGCCGTGGTCCGCTTCATGGCTCGTGGACCTCCTCCAGGGGCCGGATCCCGGCCGCGATGAATCCCCCGATCCGTCGCAGATGGACGGAGCGAACCCCTTGATCGGCGCCTGGCCGGCAGAACTTGAACACCCGGAAACGCGCGAGCACGACCCGAAGGGCGACTGGTCAACCGGCCCGCAGTCCCACCTGGTCGGGGACCCGCCGTTCGACACCATCGAGCAGCCGGTCGAGGAGCGGCCACCACCGCCCCGGTCGGAGGGTGGCGAGCGCGCGGATGATGCTCTCCGGGTGCCTCACGACCGGCACGACGCGCATCGGAGAGGCCTCATGGAGGATCCCCCCGAACCAGTGACGCGCGGTGGTCCCGAGCTTGTCGGCGTCGGCAACCAAGTAGTAGTCGGGCAGGTCGAGCGAGCCGACGCGCCACCGGGAGAGCACCTCGGCGACGGCGACCTCCAGGGCACCGACCGGCGCCTCTCCGTCGAAGAAGGCGCTCCACGTCTCGCCGACGACCGCGAGGGGGTCGGCGTCGTGCAGGAAGTACGGGATGTGTGCCGCGGCGGCCGCGTTCGTGACCTCGATGGCACGGTCCAGCGGCGCGTCGTCGTCGGAGCTCGGGAACCAGCACCCGGACGTTCGCTGCCGACGAGACGGCCTCGAGCAGGGCGGGCGCGTCGGGCGCGACGACACAGACCACCGTCGTCGAGGTGCGCTGCACGATCACCACCTCCCGCGGGCCCGAGCACGACGCGATGATCGTACGATCCTGGGCGCGGGGACGCCGCGTCGCTCGAGCCCCTCGCTATGGTTCCGGCGTGTCCGACCAGGTCATCGCCGCGCTCATCGCCGTCGTCGCCGCGTGCATCTACGTCCTCGGCCTGGCGCTGCAGCAGCAAGGCAACCGCCGCGCGGGTCGCGGCCGGACGCCGAGGGATGGTGGCCGTCGTCCGCGAGCCGGTCTGGTGGCTCGGGGTCGGTCTCACGTGCGGAGGATTCCTCGTGCACGGCTTCAGCCTCTCGATCGGATCCCTGACCGTGGTGCAGCCGGTCCAGGTGAGCCAGATCGTCTTCGCCGTGGTGCTGGACTCGTGGATCACGAAGCAGCCGATCGCCCGGCGCGACTGGGAGGGTGCCGCGCTCGTGGTACTCGGGCTCGCGACCTTCATGGTCATCGCGCGACCCACGGCCGGGACCGACTTCGCGATGCCTGGGTCTTGGGTCTGGATCCTGGGTGGCCTGGCCGTCGCCGCGCTGGTGATGGGTGTGGGCGCGTGGCGCTTCGCCCCAGCGCGTGCAGTGCTGCTCGGGGCGCTCGCGGGAACGATCTGGGGCGTGCAGGGTGCCCTGCTCAAGGAGACCTCCGAGCTCGTGGAGCGCGGACTTGCTGATGCACTCACGACGTGGCCGTTGTACGCGACCGCGCTCCTCGGCGTCTTCGGCCTCGTCGCGCAGAACGCGGCGCTCCGGGTCGGGCGATTGACCGTCGCGGCCGCGCTGATCACCGTGATGAATCCCGTGGTTTCTTCGGTCATCGGACTCGCCGCATTCGGTGAGTCGCTGCGGAGCGGGTCGGGCGCGCTGGTCGGTGCAACCGTCGGTGCCGCCGTCGTCATCCTCGGGGTGATGCTGCTCTCGAAGCGAACGACGGCGGTCTCGACCGCCTGAGGGTTGCGTCCTCGCTGCTCCTCACGATGCCTCGCCGCGCTCCAGCTCGCCGACGCCCAGGCGCGCCGTCTCGCGCAGTCGCG
The DNA here is from genome assembly GCA_963720675.1 of uncultured Acidimicrobiia bacterium. GTDB lineage: Bacteria > Actinomycetota > Acidimicrobiia > IMCC26256 > PALSA-555 > JALHSW01. The sequence continues at coordinate 9,969 of CAVRGH010000016.1, forward strand.
TGATCGGCCACAGCACTGCCAACGAGGCGACGACGAGATAGAACGACGGTGCCAGCTCAGCTCCCGTCGCGTGGATGAGCATCGAGCACACGAGTGGTGCCGTGCCACCGAACACCGCGTTGCCGAGGTCATAGCCGATCGCGAGTGCCGTGAACCGCTCCCGGGTCGGGAACAGCTCCCCGATGGCGGCCACCGTCGGGCCCGCCGATGCCAGCACCGGAAGGATCAGACCGACCTCGCCGATGACCACCCACACGATCGGCGCCTCGGTGAGGAGGGCGAACATCGGGACGGCGAGCACCGCCATCGCCGCCGCGGCACCGAGGAGCATCGGCCGTCGCCCGACCCGATCCGAGAGCCACCCTGCGAAGGGAGTCGTGTAGGCGTAGAGCAGATTCATCGCCGTCGTGATCCACAACGCGTCTGATCGGGGCACCGTGGCCACCGTGTCGAGGTAGGTCGGCACGAAACCCAGGACGACGTAGTAGAGGATCCCGCCGTACCCCGCCAGCACCGCGGCGAGGAGCACCGGACGAGGGAGCTTTCGCACCGCATCGGTGACGGGTCGCTTCGACAGCGAGCCTGCGTCGCGTGCCGATTCGAAGGCAGCCGTCTCCTGCATGTGTCGGCGCATCACCAGCGCGAACAACGCCACGACCGTGCCGATCCCGTACGCGATTCGCCAGCCGTAGGACGACATCGCGTCGCTGGACAACGTGCTGGTGAGCAGGCTGACCACGAACGACGAGAGGAGGATCCCGGTGCCCGAGGTGACCACCGCAGTCGCGGCGACGAGGCCGCGCCGCTGCGCCGGCGCCTGCTCAACGAGCACCACGACCGTGCCGCTGTACTCTCCCCCGGCCGAGAAGCCCTGGACGAGACGCACGGTGACCAGCAGCAGCGGTGCCGCGATGCCGATGGAGTCGTACGTCGGCAGCAGCGCGGTCAGTGCCATCGGGACGGTCATCATGAGTACCGAGAGCGTCAGTGCACGCTTTCGCCCCAGACGATCACCGATGCGCCCGAAGTAGGCGCCGCCGGCGACCCTCATGACCGACCCCGCCGCGAACACGGCGAAGCTTGCGATGCTCGAGACGAGGGGGTTGCTGCTCGGGAAGAACAGCGGACCCATGACCGGGACCAGGTAGAGGTACAGGCCGTAGTCGAACCACTCGACCACGGTCCCCGCCGATCCGAAGATCATCGAGTTCCACGTGCGCCGAGTCATGGCGCCGCCGGCAACCGGATCCACGCCATCGAGCCTACGGAAGGAAGCAAGCAGTCCCGACAACCGACCGCGCCGTTGCCGGGACCCTCTGAGGGGCGCGGCCGTCGGTGCGTCGAAGGCTCACTCCACGATCCGGATGGAGCCCGCCGACATCCTGCCGCGCTGCGAGAGCTCGGTTGACGACCGGCCGCGAACGTCGAAGCGGGCGGCCTGGTCAGCCGACCGCGGTCTCCAGACGATCCGCGAGGAGCGTCGCGAGGTCGACCGAGCCGTCGAACGGGTTGCCGAAGCGCAGGACCTGCATGGCGGCGAGTCCGCGGCCGACCCGGATCAGGCCGAACTCGGAGTAGACCTTGCCGGTGTTCCCGTCGGAATCACTGAGGTCGACCTCGACCTGGTACAGGGCGGAGTCGTCACCGAGGCCGGTCGAGGTGGGCGAGAGGCCGTCGAACCGGTACTTCGTCCCGGCCTTGAGCACAACGTCGAGAGTCTCGTCGAGATCGGTCTGCAAGCACGTTGCGCCCTGCCTGCTCGCGTACGCGGCGAGCGCGGTCTTTGCCGCCTTCGGGTTCTTGTAGAGCACGACCCGATCCTCCACGATCATGGGCTGATCCGTGAATCTGGTGACCGCGTTCGGCAGCCGCTCGGCTGCCTTCGCGACTGCACGCACCCGCTTGCACGCCTTGGCGTCCGACACCGTCGCATCGCTGGGAGCGGATTCCTGGAGCCCGTACTCGGCGACATCCGATTCGGTCAGCACGACACCCTCGGCGATGGCCGTGTCGTCCTGGGCGCCCGCCGAAGCGGTGGACGCGACTCCGAGACAGATCCCGGCGGCAATGAGCAGGGACGAGATCAGGCGGTGCATCGAAGCATCTTTCGGTTGGCGGCGATCGGGTCCGATCGTAGGTGCGTCGACGCGCCGCGTGCAGCCGCCTGCGCTCAGGCGCCCTCGGCGACCGCCGCGACGTGGGCCAGCTGCTGCTCGAGCTCCTCAGCGGCCCGTTCGTCGTTCGCCATCTCGGCGTCGAGGTCGGCATCGGCGAACTGCATGACGCCCATGTCGGTGAACGCACCCTGGATGCGAGGACCCCAGAGCCCGATGTCCTTGATGATCGGCACGATGCGCGTGAAGAGGAAGTTGCGGAACTGGACCATCATCTCGCTGTGCTCGACGTACTCGATCGCCGCGGCGGGAAGGCCGACGCGCTCGAACACCTCCTCGCCGAGGAACCGGTCTCGCATGAGGTAGCACGCGTCGACGCAGAACTCCTCACGCTCGTCCCGCTCGGCGTCAGTGAGCTCGGGGTAGTAGTCACGCAGCGCCAGCCGACCGAACGCCACGTGTCGCGCTTCGTCCTGCATGACGTAGGCGTTCAACGCCCGAGCCAGGGGTTCCGTCGCCATGTTCCGGATGACACCGAACGCCGCCAGCGCCAGGCCCTCGATGATCACCTGCATGCCGAGGTAGGTCATGTCCCAGCGGGAGTCGGCGATGACGTCGGCCAGCAAGGCCTCGAGGTGCCGGTTCATCGGGTACACGAGCTGGACCTTCTCGTGGAGATACCGGCTGTAGACCTCGACGTGGCGGGCCTCATCGATGACCTGCGTGGCTGCATAGAACTTGCTGTCGATGTCGGGCACGCCCTGCACGATCTTCGCGGAGCACACCAGTGCGCCCTGCTCACCGTGCATGAACTGGCTGAAGCGCCAGGCCTCGATGTTGCGGCGCAGGTTGCCACGCTCGCGGTCGTTCATCTTCTCCCACCACTCGGTCCCGAACAGCGGACTGATCTCGTCGGGCATGCCGACCGGGTGCTCGAGGTCGACGTCGAGCGACCAGTCGAGGCGGTCGTTCCCGATCCACTGGCGACGGGTGCCCTTGTCGTACAGGCGCAGGAGCTGGTCGCGCCCGTGCGTGTAGTCGAAGTCGAACACGGTCGTGATCGGACTCTCGATGTCGAGGTGGTCGACGTCGGGTGTGTCGAAGACGGTCATTGGTCCTCCGGACATCGCGAACGACGAGTCGAACTTT
>CAVRGH010000017.1:0-5527 GCA_963720675.1 uncultured Acidimicrobiia bacterium
TGCAGCAGATTTTGCGTGTGAAGTACGCCGGGATGCCCACGGTCGTGCACGCGGAGGTTCCCGGTGAGGGCTGGTCGGCCATGGCCGAGGTGGACGGCTCGGCCGACGCCTGACGGGTCACTCGGACCGCGGTCCTGCCCACCGGGGACGTCGTACCAAGAGCTCAGTCGAGCTCGGCCAACACCTCACCGATGATCTTCGTGGCCTCGTGCGCGCGAAGCGGCTCGCCGCCTTCGGCGTCAGCGACCTCGTCGGCGAAGGCTTCGACGGCGGGCACACCGCCGACGAGCACGTGCCGGAGCGCTTCACCCGCCGCTGCCGGGTCGTCGAGCGCCTCGACCGCGGGTTCCACGTCGTGGCCCGGAGACTCGGCGACCGCATGGACGACGCTCATCGCCTCGTCGCGACCGCTCGCAGTCGACACCGGGACTTCGGCGTCGGGGTTCTGCTGGCGGTCCCACTCCGCCAGCGCTTCGTCGTAGCCGCCTTCGCCGGGATGCAGGACGCGCGTCGTCGACACACTCTGCGGGTCGACCGGATCGCCGTCGCCAGCCCCGGTGCCATCGGTCTCGTCGTCGTGCTTCCGGCCCGCCTCGACCGGGACGATCAGGGTGCCGTCGGGATTGCGAACGATGTCCATGCTGGGGCTCCTCATTCGGAGTCTTCGGCAGACTCCCTGGACTCGCTCATACCCAGTTCCGGCACTGACCAAACGGTGATACCTACCCGTCGTGGGGACGGTGCCCGAGGCGCCGGCTCGAGCTCGGGTCCGCCGACAGGACCGAGTCGATCTCGTCGGGCTCGATCACGAGCGCGTGGACCGGGGTGAGCGCGCGCAGGGTCGCGGTCCGGTGCCCGTTCCCGAGCATCGACAGCTCACCGACCACGTCTCCCACGGTCACCGTCGCGACCTGCGCGCCGTCGACGAGCACGGCCGCCTCGCCTTCGACCACGACGAACCCGTTGGCCTCCGCGTCACCCTGGTGGCAGAGCTCGTCGCCGACCGCGAAGTGCCGGTCGCCCGGGAGGATCGTGAAACAGGAACGTCACCGTCCCGCTCGGCAGCGCCACCAACTTCGACCCACCATCGCAGCTCGACCCGACACCAGTGGACCAGAAGCCGATGATCGACGCCGGACACGATCTGACCGACGGACGGCAGTGCCGTCAGCAGAGCTCGGCGGCAACCTCGAGGGCTTCCGCGTAGGTGAGCTGCGCCCCTGCAGCCGCGGCCTCGTCGAACGCGACAGGACCAAGAGTGGTTCGCAGTTCCTCGACGAATCGATCGCGGCGGGAGCCCTGGCTGCCCCAGACCGACACTCCGGCCGTCTCCCGCTGCACCGACGCGCTAGCGAGGAGCAGCGCCGCTCGAGCGGGATCCGCGTTGTGTGCGGCGAGGCGCGCCAACGCGTCGAGGAGATACCCGACCGAGTACCTCATCCGCAGCGATCGATGGCGCTCGAGGCTCGTCGCGAACAGCTGCGCCGCGGCCACGGCGTCACCGTGGTGCAGCCGGCACTCCGCGAGGTTGATCTCCGCCATCGCCGTGAACTGCTCGTCCCCACTCCCGCGTGCGCTCGCGACGGTCTCCTCGAAGAGATCCACATCGTCGAAGCGCTCTTGCGCCACGAACAGCCAGGTCAACACGTTCAGCGCCCCGGCGACGCCCCAGTGATCGCCCAGCCGTCGGTACACCTCGAGCGTCTCCTGCGCGAGCTGCTCGGCACGATCCTCACCGTCCCGCGGCCCCGCGATCATGCTCAACGCCAAGGTGGCGGCGGCGGCCAACTCCTCGTCGCCGATCGACCGCGCGATCGCGAGCCCGTCGTCGAGCACACGAACGGAGTCGTCGTGATCGCCGGTCCACAGATCGAAGAGCCCGGCGACCACGAGCAGCCGACCGCGTGATTGCTCCGTGCAGTGGTCGACCGCGGCGAGCGCCGCGCTGCTGACGCGCCGCCCCTCCTCCAGCTGGCCGTAGATCCAGGTGGGAACCCAGAGGTCCCATGCCATCTCGGCCACGTCGTCGATCAGATCGTGGTCGAGGAACCACGCGATGGCGGCTCGCAGGTTGTCGGCTTCTCCGTCGCCGTCGGGACCGACGACCTGCAACCAGCTCCTCTGGTCGGGTCCGCGGACACCGACACCAAGGCGGCGGGCGACGTCCCGGTAGAACTCGGCGTGGCGTCTCCTCACACCATCGGCGTCTCCGCGCTCCTCCAAGCGCTCGCGAGCGAACTCGCCGATCATCTCCAGCATGCGGAATCGGGGCTCGCCGGCCGCCGCTTCGGCGCGCAGCAGGCTGTTGTCGACGAGCCCCGCGAGGGCTTCGAGGAGCTCGAGCTCGCCCGGTTCGCCGCACACTGCCTCCGCAGCTTCGAGGGAGAAGCTGCCCGCGAAGACACCGAGACGTTCGAAGAGCTGTTGCTCGTCCGGGTCGAGGAGGTCGTAGGACCACTGGATCGTGTCGCGCAACGCGCGTTGGCGCGCCGGGGCGTCTCGTGGACCACCGACAAGGAGGTCGAAGCGTCGATCGAGGCGACCGAGCAGCGCGTCCGGCGACAACACCCGGACCCGAGACGCGGCGAGCTCGATGGCCAACGGCACGTGTTCCAACCGCCGGCAGATCTCGCCGATCAGCTCGACGTCGGCATCGGAGCTCAGTGAGCCGCGACCCACGGCATCCGCCCGCTCCCGGAACAGGTGGATGGCGTCCGCCTCGGCGAGCGCGTCGACGGGGAACTCTTGCTCGGCCCTGAGTCGAAGCGGCGCGCGACTCGTCACCAGGATCTTGACGCCCGGTGCCGCGGCGAGCAGCGCGGACAAGGGTTCGGCGGCCTCGAGGAGGTGCTCGAGGTTGTCGACCACCAGGAGCAGGGACCGTTCCGAGAGGTCGGTTCGCAGCGCGTCCAGCGTCGAGTCCGGGCTCACATCGCGGAGGCCGACCGCGGCTGCGATCGCCGGGACGACGAGGTCGACCGAGTGCAGCGACGCGAGCGACACGAACGCGGCTCCCTCCTCGAACGCTCCCGCGGCCTCCGCCGCGGCTTGCAGCGCGAGGCGCGTCTTGCCGATGCCACCCGGTCCGGTCAGGGTGACGAGCCGGATGTCCTCGCGCGCGAGCAGCGAGCGCAGCTGCTCGAGCTCGTGTGCTCGGCCGATGAACGGCGACTCGGGCCCCGGGAGCATGAGCCGGGTTCGGCGAACGGGTGCGTCACCCGGTTCGACGAGGAAGGCCTCGCTCAGGAGCAGCGATACGTCGTCAGCGACGAGCCGCGCGAGCTCGTCGACCGTCGAGAAGGACTTGTACGACACCTCATCGCTCGAGCGGATGTGGTCGAGGAGCTCCTCGAGCCGGTCGTCCCGTTCGGGCGCCGGACGCTTCACGTAGACGAGCTTCGGTCGCGGGCCGGAGAGGACGTACTCGTCCTCGAGCCCGGAGATGTCCATCTCCGGAGCGATCCAGCCGTAGCGCTGCCAGTAGATCCCGATGAAGACATGACTCTGCTCGAGGTACGAGCGGTAGAGACCACGCGGAGGATGCGGACGAGCGCCCAGCTCGAAGAGGACCGGGGAGAGATGCAGGCTCTCGATCGTGCGGCGCACGCCGGCGCGCTCGTCGGCCAGCTCTTCGAGCGTGGACGACACGAAGACGCGGACGCGCTGGTCGGGGGTGAGGATGTGCCCTCCCCCTCCCGCGTGATCCGCCGGTGATTCCCTGCGCGCGGCTTCCACGTTGTCCATTCTGGCCGGACGCCGCGGGGCCACCACCAACGGCGAACTCACGAGCGCAACGACCCGTCCGCCCCGGTCAGCCCTCGCCGAGCTCGTGCGGGGCACGCGTCCTGCTGCCGAGGACCGTGACGACCGGCGAGACGGCAACGGCGATGACGCCGAGCATCGCGAGCTGCCGGCAGTGACGCGACCGCGGCCTGCTTCAGCCCGTCGAGATCCGGTAGACGAACTTCCGCGCGTCGTTGTAGACCCAGATCGTGTCGACGCCGGCGTCGACGGGCCCATACTTGGAGATGACGTAGGGGACGTCGAACGCGCGGGCCAGGTCGGGGCCCAGCGCACGCAGCGTCGACCGCGCGGTCGGTCCAGTAGCCCGGGGCCGCGGCCGCGACCGGATACTGGAACGGCGCGGTTGCGCGGACCTCGAGCGTCACGGGGTCGAGCGCGATGAGCTCGCTCGGCGCGGTGCGGCTGGCCACGTTCATGCTCATGACGACACCCTCGTCGGAGGCCTGGCTCGAACCGATGCTGTCGTCGCGGTAGACGGGTGAGGTCGCCAGCACCTGCCCCGACGCGGGATCGATGCGGCGGATCACGTTCGTGACGGGAACGTCCCCGGTGTGCAGTTCCGGGGAGGTCTGCGTCTCCACGTAGAGGCTCGTGGAGCTCGCCATGATCCGCCCCGGGTAGGCATCGAGCGGCACACGGGCGAGGACGGCGCCCGTCGCGGGATCGACGCGGACCAGCTCGCGGTCGCGGGTCGCGGACAGCCAGAGGGTGCCGTCGATCGCCGCGCCGTCCGGGTAGAGCGGCCTCTCCTCGTTGATGTCCTGCGATGGCGCCACGACCTGGATGGGCGCGCCCGCCAGGAGCGTCGTTGGATCGACCGGGATCAACGTGCCCAGGTGGCCGTCGATCCCGAACAGCGACGGGCCCGCGACGACCAGCGCGTCCAGGTCGACCGGCACCGTCTCGTGCGCGATCACCTCATTGGTCGAGGTGTCGATCCGGAAGAGCTCCGTCGAGTCGGCAGAGGGCGCGTCGATGAAGGCGAGGAACACCGCGTCGCTCGTCGGTGCCATCGTCTGCATGCGGTAGGAGGAGTCGTCGGGCTCGAGGGGGATGGCGACGTCGACGCGCTGCAGGCCGGCACTGGCACGTCCGGCCTCGAGCTCGACCTCGCCACTCTCTTTGCAGGCACTTCTGTTCGTGCCGTCGTCGTCCTCGTCGAGGATGTCGTACGAGACGCGTGCGGTCGTTGCGGAATCGCCCGTGAAGCGACCGCGGAGGTGGATCGCGACCTTGCGCACGCCACCGTAGACATCCGAGGTCTTCACGTCGGCGGAGTACGCCCCGTCGGTCCCGACATAGACCGTGCGCTGCTTCTTGATGGCGTCGTCGCCCCGGAGCGAGCCGCACTCCAGACGGAACTCGACCACCAGCGTCATCTCGCCGTCGGCGGTCGGTGCGATCGCGGTGAGCTTCGTGCGGAGCCCCTGCATGCGGCCCGAGTACGTGACCCCGTGCTCCGGGCCACCACGCCCGTCGGCCGGGGTGTCGTCCGTCCCCGCACCCGCCGGCGCACCGAGCCCGAGCATGCCGCCCAGAACCGCACACGCCACGACGGCACGGACCCCTGCCGGTCGTGCACCCATGCGCCGCAGTCTAGGAAGACGCGTGCCTGCGCGGGGGTCCCCGAACCGCTACCAACATGCCGACGCCGAGCGCCACTTCGCGGCCTCCGAGGCCCAGGACAGGCTCACGGCGCCCGGTGGGCAGCTCTCGGCGAGGC
>CAVRGH010000018.1:0-16714 GCA_963720675.1 uncultured Acidimicrobiia bacterium
ATGGGCTTGCCGGCCCGCCGGAGTCGCAATGCCTCGCGCTGCTCTCGGAGGATGAACGCGAAGTCGCTCTCACCGGTTGCGCGTCGGCCGAGCTGCGTCGTGTCGCGACCCGACGAGAACGATTCGCCCTCGCCCCGCAGCAGCACGCAGCGGACCTCGGTGTCGGCGAACAGCTCCCCGAGTGCCGCGCGCCACTCCCCGAGGAGCTCGTCGCTGAGCGCGTTGTGCTTTGCCGGCCGGTTGAACGAGAGCACACCGACCCCGTCGGTGATGTGCTGCGTCACCAGTTGACTCGCCATCGCACGGCCTCGTCGACGCGTCACGGACGGAAACGGTTCGTGGTGCGAATCGCGCGATGAACGTACCATTCGCCTCGCGCGAGCGAGGGGGACCGATGGGGATCGAGGAGAAGCGCCGTGCTCGAGGGGAGCGCCTCGACGGCGTCGACTCGAAGCCGGACGTCGATGCGTTCGAGCCACGGAGCGACGACTACGGGCGGCGCGCCCGCACGTTCGACGGTCTCGGGTTCCAGACCGGATGGTTGTGGGCCGGGGTGACCGCCGACGACGGTCGACGGTACGCGTTGCTGCGCGAGCACGAGGTCGGCTGCACGAACCCGCACGACGGGCTCCAGATCGCACCGGACATCCGGCCGCAAGCCGTAATTATCATGCCACCATCCCCGCCAGTCGACGACCTGTACTGCGGTGCCGTGCGGTACGAGCCCGACGGGGAGGCGCACTCCATCAGCTCGACGAACCCGGTGTATCCACCGACTACGGTGTCGCTCTCGCCGTCGGGCCACACCTGGCGCGAGGCGGACTGGATGGACGTGACCATGGAGCCGCTCGGGGTCGCTATGCGGTACCGCTGTCCGGGGGCAGCCCGACGACTTCGGGTACACGAGTCAGATCTGTCGGGTCACCGTAGTGTCCACGGTCAGGCTCGTCCGTGGCTTCGGAGGCTACGACCGCTACTACGGCGAGCACGGCGTGGTCTGGGGTCAGAGCAAGGGCTTTCGATTCCTCGAGGAGCTGTGGTGGGTCTGGGCTGGCGAGCACGCCGACGGACGCCAGGAGCACGGCATCGCTATCAGCGGCCCCGGTGAGTTCCGTGTCGGGTTCTTCCACCGTGACGGCGAGGATCGGGTCGGGTCAACGAGGTCGGCGCCGAGGTCAGTGGGAGGAGCGCGAGCGGTGCCGCCTCCCGGCGGCCGCCACCTTGGGCTTCGGCGGTCGCAAGTTCGAGTATCGGGCGACAGGGAACGTGACCATCCCCGCGCCCGACCTCTTCATCAACTGGGTGCACGGTGACTACCGAGGTCGGGAGTGGGCGGCCCGTGGAGCGATTCAGCGGCTCGAGTTCTTCAAGCACCTCGCGATGCGGGCCCATCCGGGGCGAGCATCCGCCTCTCCGAGGACGAGGCCCGGGCCTTCCCGGCGGCCGGCCGCGCGGGCGCGCGGACGACCCGCGTGTGGACGGCCGGCCGGTCAGCCTGCCGGCGCGGTTCGTGGTGCTGGACGGACGACGACACCCAGACGCCGGCAGGCGCGAAGAAGGCGGCGCGCGTGCGACGCGACTCGCGTGCGGCGTTCCTGGTCGAGACCGGGACCCGATGGACCGAGCTCAGCGCGGTCCACGTCGAAGGACGAGCGGAGATCGTCAGCGACGCCGAAGAGGCGGCGCGCGCGAGCACTGCGCTCGATCAGAAGTACGAGGCGTTCGGCATGCCCCGAGCCGAGGTGCCGGACGCGACCAAGCAGCACTACCGGGCTCCGGCCGTCATCCGGATCATCCCCGACGGCAAGGTGCTCACCTGGGACAACGCGCGGTGCGGCTCCGAACGGAGCGCTGACCCGCCGCCTTCGCCGGGCCCGTGAACGTCAGCGGCCGCCGAAGTCGGGTGGCCGCTTCTCGACGAAGGCCTGCAGGCCTTCTTTGAAGTCGGGGCTCCGCACCGCTAGCTCCTCGGCCATCGCCTCGTCGTCGAGCGCTCGGTCGAGCGAAGCCTCGAGCGAGCTGTGCACAAGGGACTTGGTGAGCCCGATGGCCACCGTCGGGGCATGCGCGAGGCGGGTCACGAGCTCGTTCGACGCAGCTTCCAGCTCGTCGTCGTCGACGAGGCGGGTGATCAGTCCCCAGTCGTAGGCCTGGGTCGCGTCGACGGGTTCACCGAGCAGCAAGAGCTCCTTGGCCCGGGCGACGCCGATCAGACGCGGGAGGAGGAAAGTCCCACCAGAGTCGGGAGTCAGCGCGCGGGCGACGAAGGACTCGGAGAAACGAGCCGTTCGCGAGGCGACCACGAAGTCGGCCGCCAGGGCGAGGTGACACCCGACACCGGCGGCGTGGCCACGCACCGACGCGATGACCGGCAGCTGACAGTCCCAGAGGGCACGCACGAGACGGTGAGCACCACTGGCGAGACCGCGTCGCACGTGGCCGGTGCGCGGTCGCGCGGCGGCGCCACGTTCACCGACGGGAGATCGATCCCCGCACAGAAGTGCTCTCCGGTGCCCGCGATCACGATGACTCGGGTCATGTCGTCGGTCGTCGCATGGGTGACGGCATCGGCGAACAGGTGGAGACCGGGCTCGGTGATCGCGTTGCGAACCGCGGGCCGATCGATCGTGAGCCGGAGCACGCTCTCGATGGACTCGATGCGGACGCCGGCGTCGGGTGGGCTCACGAGGCACCACCCTCGCGCGCGTCCTCGAGCACGATGGCCGCCAGTCGCTCGCGGTGCGCCGCCGAGTCACCGAGCAGCGCCGCGTCGAGCGTGGTCCGCTTCAGGTAGAGGTGGCAGTCGTGCTCCCAGGTGAAGCCGATCCCACCGTGCACCTGGACGGCATCTCCCGCAACCTGCACCGCCGCGTCCCGTGCGTACGACGCGGCGACGGTGACCGAGCGCCTCGCGCTTGCCGGATCGGCATCGACCGCCTCGGCAGCACCCTCGACGGCTACCGAGGCCGCCTCGGCACGCACGAACATGTTGGCGAGCATGTGCTTGACCGCCTGGAACGATCCGATGGTCCGGCCGAACTGGACGCGCTCCTTCGCGTACTCGACCGAGAGCGCGAGCACCGCGCGGGCCGCTCCCACCGCGTCGGCGGCGAGCAGGACGAGGGCCCGGTCGACGAGCGCGTCGATCGTGTCGGCACGGTCCTCGCGGCCCCCGAGGAACGCGTCGGCCGCGACTGCGACTCGCTCGAACCGGACGGTCGCGAGACGGCGGGTCCGATCGACCGTCGGCGCCGGCTCGACGGTGAGACCCGTCGCTCCGCGCTCCACCGTGACGAGACGCGTGTGGTCACCATCACGGGCGGCGACCACGAAGACCTGTGCCAGGTGCGCGTCCGGGACGAATCCCGCGACTCCGTCGAGGTGCACACGGCCGCCGTCGTCGCCGACGGCGACGTCGAGGAGATCGTCGTCGAGCCGCCCCGATGGGCCGGTGAGCGCTGCGGTTCCGGTCGCATCGGCGGCCATCAACGCCGGGAGCCAGCGGGCGCGTTGGCGGTCGTCGCCGGCCAGGACCAGCGCGGACGTCGCGAGCACGGCACTGGAGAAGAACGGCCCCGGCGTCAGGTGGCCACCGAGCTCCTCGGCCACCACGACGGCCTCGGCGAGACCGGCACCGGCTCCGCCGTCGGCCTCGGGGACGAGGAGGCCCAGCCACCCGAGCTGCGCCATCTGAGCGGTGAGCGCGACCTCGATACCGCTGTCGTCGGCGATGAGCTCGCGCACCCGCGCCGAAGACGATGCGCGGTCCAGGAACGCCCGAGCCGTCGCGGCAGCTCGTCGCGCTCGTCGGTGGTGAGCGGCGCGCTCATCCGATGCCGGCTCGCGTGGCAGCCCGAGCACTCGTTCGCCGATCACGTTGCGCTGGATCTCGCTCGTGCCGCCCGCGATCGTCCAGGTCCAGGACCCGATGTGGTCCATCAGCCAGTCGCCCGACGTCCAGCTGCACGCGAACGGCCGACCGTGATCGACCTGTGCGGGCATCCCGCGTACTCGGACCCCGAGGTCGGTCAGCGACTGGAGGAGCTCGCTGTAGAAGAGCTTGACGATGGAGGCTTCGGGCCCGAGGTTCCCGCGACCGAGCAGGTTCCGGAACATGCGTGCCGCGAGCAACCCCAGGATCTCGACCTCGGCGGCGCGCCGCGCCAGCTCCTGACGGAGGGAGTCATCCTCGGCAGCCATGCGACCGCCGCCGATCGGCGTGACGAGCATCTCGCGGCCGAGCCGATCGAGCGCTTCGACGAGTCGTTCGTGGAGCTCGATCACCGCCGAGCCGCGCTCGTTCGTGAGTGTGGTCTGGGCGATGTGCCAGCCCTCACCCTCCTCGCCGAAGCGGTTGGCGGCCGGGATGCGCACATCGGTGAGGAAGATCTCGCAGAACTCGGCGTCGCCCGTGGCCTGCCGGATCGGCCGAATCTCGATGCCGGGGCTCGAGAGGTCGAGCATGAAGTACGAGATGCCTTTGCGCTTCGGCGCGTCGGGGTCGGTCGCGCGAGCAGCAGGCACCACTGGGCATGGTTCGCCATGCTCGACCAGATCTTCTGACCGTTCACGACGTAGTCGTCCCCGTCGCGCGTCGCACGCGTCTGGAGTGACGCGAGGTCGGAGCCCGCGTTGGGTTCGGAGAATCCCTGGCACCAGATGTCGCCGTCGAGGATCCCGGGGAGCAGGCGCTGCTGGTCGGTGCTCCCGTGTTCCATCAGCGTCGCCCCGGCGTGGTTCAGCGAGATCATGTGCACACGCAGCTCGGGAGCCTTCGCCCGCGCCATCTCCTGTTGGATCACGATCTGCTCGGCGAGGCTGTTGCCCCCGCCGCCGAAGTGGCGCGGCCAGTGGGGGACGAGGTAGCCGCCGGTCCCCAGGGTGCGCACCCACTCGCAGTGGAAGCGGACGAACTCCTCGGGGGTCGCGCCGGCGAGCTGCGCCTCCCAGTCGGGTGGCACGTGCTCGGCCAGCCACGCGCGGACCTCCGCCCGGAAGGCGCCGAGCTCGGGTGTCTCGTGTGCCCCCAGGCTGCTCAACGACCGCTCCGTTTCCCGAGGTCCGCCTCCACGGTCGTGGAGGCGTCCCGATCCCGCCGGTGGCGTGCGACCGTATCCTATGTATCCTCTAACTGATTCGGGAGAGCCGATCCTGGATCCTGGTTCGGGATCCTCGGTGAGCAAGGGGGAGCACGGTGACGGGCAAGCCCGCGACGGATGCGCCTCGCTATGACCCACTCGAACCGGGCCAGGCCGCCGATCCGTACCCTCGGTACGCCGAGCTCCGGGCCCTCGCTCCCGTGTCGGACACCATGGCGGGCTTCGTCTTCCTCGCCCGCCACGCCGACTGCGCCTCAGCACTGCGCGATGCGGGGACGTTCTCGAGCTCGCTCGGCATGCGGATCCACGGCCAACAGCTCGACGAGGAGGACCAGGCCATCAACGAGATGGACGCGCCGCGCCACACGAAGGTTCGCCGACTGCTGATCGCGGCCTTCAGCCCGGCGTCGGTCAATGCCCTCGAGCCGTCGGTCGTCGCGCTTCGCGCGGCGGCTGGTCGACGAGATCCCGTCGTCGGGCGAAGCCGATCTCGTGCCCACGCTGACGGTTCCCCTGCCGGTGACGGTCATCGCCGGGATGCTCGGGATCCCGCCCGAGGACCGCGGCGACTTCAAGCGCTGGAGCGACGACATCATGATCAACGGTGTCTACGGGCGCGACGGGATCGCCACGCTGCCCGAGTTCCACGCCTACCTCGATGCGCAGATCGAGGCGCGTCGAGCCACGAGCGACCCGCCCGACGACCTGCTCACGCGCCTGGTGCACGCCGAGATCGACGGTGCCCGCCTGAACCCGCGCGAGATCCGCACGCAGGTGCGGTTCCTCGTGATGGCCGGCAACGAGACGACGACGAACCTGATCGGCAACACGCTCTACGAGCTGCTGCGGCGCCCGGGCCTCTGGGCGCGGTGGCCACGACCGTGGGCTGGTGCCCGTCGCCGTGGAGGAGACCTTGCGCTACAACGCGCAGGTCCAGTTCCTTCCCCGCACCTGCGTTGCCGACACCGACGTGGCCGGCACCGCGATCGCCCCGGGACAGCGAGTGCTCGTGGGCCTCGGGAGCGCGAACCGTGACGAGCGGGCGTTCGAGCATGCGGCGGAGTACTCGCTCGACCGGGGGCTCGACATCCCGCACCTCACGCTCGGGCTCGGTCCGCACTTCTGCATCGGCGCCGCGCTTCGCGCATGGAGGCGCGCGTGGCGCTCGACGCATTGCTCGACCGGTTCCCGGAGCTCGAGCTCTCGGTGGGGTTCGAGTACGAGAAGGCCCCCATGATGATGGTGCGGGGACCGCAACGCCTGAGTGTTCGCTGCAACCAGTCTCCTCGGGAGGAGCCCACCTGATGGCCCTGGATCTCATCTCCGTCGACGATCACATCATCGAGCACGCCCGAGTCTGGTCCGATCGGCTCCCCGCGAAGTGGCGGAGCCGGTCCGCACGTCGAGGAAGCCGACGGTCGCGAGTTCTGGGTCTACGAGGGCAATCGGTCCAAGACGATGGGGCTCAACGCGGTCACGGGCAAGCCGCGTGAGCAGTACTCCACCGACCCGGTGCGCTTCGCCGACATGATCCCGGGTTGCTACGACCCCAAGGCTCGAGTTGCCGACATGGACCAGGACGGCGTGCGGGCCAGCCTCGGATTTCCCCGGCTTTCCCGCGCTTCTGCGGCCAGACCTTCCTCATGGCCGGTACCGACCGCGAGCTCGGTCAGTTGTGTGTGGAGGCATGGAACGACTTCGTGCTCGACGAGTGGTGCGCGACCGCCCCGGACCGGTTCATCCCGATGATCATCGGCCCCCTCTGGTCCGCCGAGCTCATGGCGGACGAGGTTCGTCGCTGCTCGGCGCTCGGCGCGCGGGCCCTGAGCTTCTGCGAGAACCCGTCCAAGCTCGGACTGCCGTCCATCCACAGCGACCACTGGGACCCGCTATGGCGGGCGTGCGAGGAGACCGAGACGGTCGTCGCGCTGCACATCGGCACCTCGGGCAGCATCCCGGTCACGTCCCCCGATGCGCCGATCCCGGTCGGGATCGCGCTGGCCGGCACGCTCGCACAGGCGGCGTGCACCGACATCATCATGGGCAGGATTCCCGTGCTGTTCCCGAAGCTGCGGTTCGCGTTGTCGGAGGGCGGCATCGGCTGGGTGCCGTAACGCGCTCGAGCGGGCCGACTACACGTGGGAGCGGCACCGCTTCTGGTCCGGTCTCGGCGAGGACCTCAAGCCATCTGATGCCTTTCGTCAGAGCGTCTGGGTGTGCTTCATCGACGACGTCGCGGGGCTCGAGATCCGCGACCACGTCGGTGTCGACAAGATCATGTGGGAGTGCGACTACCCGCACTCCGACAGCACCTGGCCCCACAGCCAGAAGCGGGCTGCGGAGGTGCTGGCGGGCGTTCCCGACGACGAGGTCGCGGCGATCACCCATCGCAACGCCGAGCAGCTCTTCCGCTGGCCGAGCGCCTGAACCGGCGGGAGGCCGAGGGGGAACCATGGCCGACCATGACGTCATCGTCGTCGGGGGCGGCATCGCCGGGCTCGGTGCCGCGCGCACGCTCTCACGACGCGGTCTGGACGTCGTGGTGCTCGAGCGCGAAGCCGAGGCCGGCGGCCGCATGCGCTCGCGTCAGGCGTGGGACGGGCTCTGGTTCGACGTCGGCGCCGAACACCTGACCAGCAAGGACGAGGCGTTCCTCGGCTACCTGGACGAGTTCGACCTGCTCGACCAGAAGATCACGTACCAGGCGTCCGAGAACGGCATGACCTTCCAGATCTACCGTGACGGCCGGTCGTACGACTTCGACATGACCCGCCCACTCAAGATCCTGCGTTTCGGCGCGATGTCGCTCAAGGGTCGCGCGCAGCTGGTACGGCTCGTGCCGGCGATGGTGGGCCAGGCCTTCCGGAACCACGGGACCACGTTCGAGCCCTGGCGCGCCGCACGCCTGGACGACCAGTCGATGCAGGAATGGGTCGGTCGGCTGGCTCCCGAGTTCCTCGAGTACGCACTCGAGCCGATGTGGGACATCGTGTGCGGGTGGTCGCCGGACGAGATCAGCCGCGCGTTCCTCGTCTACACGATGACGGCGTACCACAACAGCACCGGGTTCACCTCACCCACGGCGTCGGCGCGATCACGCGGGCGCTCACGGAGGTCCTCGACGTCCGGACCGGGGTCTCCGTCACCCGGATCGACATCGGGGAGCGAGCGGTGGAGCTCGAGCCGACCGGCGGGGGTGCGGCCTCGCGGCTCACCGCCGACGCCGTGCTCGTCGCGCTCCCCGGCCACAAGGTCGGCCCGCTGCTCGACGGCGTCGATGCGGAGCGAGCGGCGTTCTTCGCGGGGGTGCGCTACCAGGCGCACGACAACTGCTACTTCAAGCTCAACGACAAGGCCGACGAGCTCGATCTCCCGAATCGGGGCTTCTACCCACGACGTGAGCACGGGGAGCTCTCGGGACTCGGCTACACGGTCGTCCCGACGAATCCCCAGCGGAAGGTCCTGCGCACCGGGCTCAAGGGCCGGTTCAGCACCGAGCTCGCGGGCCGACCCGACGCCGAGCTCGAGGCCGCGATCATGGCCCGCGTCTCGGAGGTCCACCCCGAGATCCCCCCGCTCGTCGAGGACCGGCTGTTGAACCGATGGGAGGCAGCACTCCCGATCTTCTATCCCGGCTACGTGCGTGCCCTCGAGCAGTTCCACCGCCTCGAGCCGATCCCGGGGATCGCGTTCGCCGGCGACTACCTCGCGATGTGCTCGACCGCGGCTGCGCACGAGTCGGGCCAGAAGGCCGCGGCCGCGCTCCTCGCCGACCTCGGCCGAGGCTGATCGGGTGCAGGAGCCGGTGGTCCGCGACGATCCGACGCATGCCCGATGCGCTTCGCATCCGGGCCGCGCAGCAGCCCGACCATCTCGCCCACGACGACACTTCGTCGACGCTCACGTTCGCGTCCTGGGACGCGGCGGCAGCGGTCGGCGGCGGTCTTGCCGCGGCGGGCGTCCGACCCGACGACCGTGTGCTCCTCCCGATCACCGACCGGCAGCGGTGGCGCTCGCCGTCGCCTACCGGGCGTGCAACGCGCGGGTGCGATCGCGGTCCCCCTCAACACCAGGTGGACGCCCGCGAGGTGCGCGTGTTCGCGGAGTTCGTCGAGGCTCGCTGGGCGATCACCGAGCGCCGGATCTGCTGGAGGGCCTCGCGCTCGAGCGGGTGTGGGGCGTGGACGCAGCGCCCGAGAATCCGGCGGCACTCCCCGACCAGGCGGCGCTTCGGGCGGACGGCGACGCGGACATCATCCCGACCTCGGGCACGACCGGCACCCCGAAAGGAGTGGTCACCAGCCACGCGGAGGTCGCGGTGAGCATGGGCGACGCGATGGGCACCTCGCCGGTACGCACCATCCTCCACGCCGTGCCCCTCACCGGTTACGGCGGGCTCACGGGATCCTGCTCAACCCGTTGCGCACCGGCACGACCGTCGTCACCCAGCCGAAGTTCGAGGTCGAGGGCTTCTTGCAGCTCGCCACCGACCGGCGCGTCGACGCCGTGCAGGGTGTGCCGGCCATGCTCCGGCTCCTGCTCGACAGCCCGAACGTTGCGTCATACGACTTGTCCAGCGTCCGCTGGATCTTCACGGGGACGGCACCGCTCCCGCCGGACACGGTGCGACGCCCGCCGAGGCGTGGCCGGACGCGCGCATCGTCAACCTCTACGGCTCGACCGAGGCCGGGATCACCGGCGGGACCCAGCTCTCGCCGAGCGCCTCGCGGCGCAAGCCGGGATCGGTCGGCAAGCCGCAGCCGGGGACGCTGGTCGAGGTCCGCTCGCCCGATGGGGTCCCGCTCGGGGCCGGCGGGGAAGGTGAGATCTGGATCAAGACCGCCGCGCCGCCCGCCGGTACTGGAAGGATCCCGAGACCACGGCGGCGACCTGGCAGGACGGGTGGCTCCGGACCGGCGACGTGGGGTACGTCGACGACGAAGGCGACCTCATGATCACGGGACGCGCGAAGGACATCATCATCCGGGGCGGCTACAACCTGTCGCCGGTGGAGATCGGAACGCGATGCTGGAGCATCCGGCGGTCGGGGAAGCCGCGGTGAAGGGGGTTTCCCACGACGTGCTCGGCGAGGACATCGTCGGATTCGTGGCTCCGCGGCCGAGTCTCGAGATCGACCTCGACGACCTGCACGCGTTCCTGAGCGAGCGACTCGCCGCGAACAAGGTGCCGCGTCGCATCGAGATCGTGGCCGAGCTGCCGCGCAATGCCATGGGCAAGGTCGTGAAGCGGGAGCTCCCCGCGTGACGTCGACCTCGGCGCGCCGGTCACCCGCCGGACGTCGGACGGTGGTCTCGCGGCCGGCGTGCTGTTCGGTGCCGCGGTGGCGACCTTCTGTTACCGGCTGGTCGTCGAGGCCCTCGTCGATGACGGCACGTTCGTCACGGCGGCGGGGTATCCGGGCGACCTCCGTGACGCGGTGCTCCGCGTCGGTCCGTGGGTGCTGCTGGCGGTGCGGTCGTGCTCGCGGTCGTCGCCCGGCGCCGCGGGGGCGCGCGCCTGTCGTGGCCGTTGCGGGTGCGGTCCTCTTCGGTGCGGGGATCGCGTGGTTCGTCTGGAGCACGCTCGACATGCACGCGCTCGAGGTCTACGACTGGCCCGAAGGCGACCCCCAGGTCTTGCCCGACCTCGCCTACCACGGGGCGCGAGCCTGCCTCGCGGCCGTCGGCTGGATCACGATGACGTGGAGCCGCGCGCGCCCCACCGAGCCCTGAGCGACCGGTGCGCTTCGAGCTCGGCGACGACCAGGAGGCCCTGCGCGACGCCGTGACGCGCGTGATGGTCGAGCACTGCTCGCCCGATCGTGTCCGCGAGGTCGAGGCCGGCGACGGGTTCGACGCCACGTTGTGGGGGACCCTGACGGCGATGGGATTGCCGACCATGACGGCGCCCGAGCCGCTGGGGGCCGGCGCGTCGCTCGTGGACGCGCAGGTCGTGTGCGAGGCGACGGGCCGCGCGCTCGCCCCCGTCCCCCTCGTCCAGACGATGGTCGCGGGCGCGCCTGCTCGCGGGGTCCTCCCCGGCCGAGCTCGCACGCATCGCCGAGGGTGCCGTCGTCGCGCTCGCACCGACGCCCGGGGTAGCGGCGCCGTTCCTGTCTGTTGCCGACCTCGCGTTGGTGTCCGACCAGGCGGGGAACGTGACGGACGGTGAGACGGGGTGGGTGCTGCACGAGGTCATGGGATCGTGTGCCGGCATCGCGCCGGTGCGCCTGACCTCCCGGGAACCGGCGGGTATCACTCCGACGGCCGCCGGTCCGCTGCCGGGCGGCCGGTCGGTGCCCGGATCGCACGAAGCCGTGCTCGACGAGCTCCGGGCACTCGAGGCCGCGCGGCTCGTCGGCCTTGCTGCAGGCGCGCTCGACACCGCGGTCGCGTACTGCAACGAACGGGTGCAGTTCGGCCGGCGCATCGGGGCGTTCCAGGCGCTGGCCCATCGCCTCGCGGACCACGCGACGGCGCTGGACGGCGCCCGGCTCCTCGCGCGCCGCGTCGGCTGGGCGCTCGACGTCGGAGTCGCAGGACCCGGCGATGCGCGCGCCGCGTACCGTTGGTGCGGGCAGGTCGCACGAGCGGTCGCCGCCGACGCGCTGCAGGTGCACGGGGGCTACGGCTTCACGCTGGAGTACGACCCGCAGCTGTACCTGCGGCGCGCCCAGAGCGTGGGGATCCTGGCTCGGTGACGAGGCTGGTGACTGGGCCGCGGTCGCCGACGACCGACTCGGGGCCCCCGCGTCCCGTCGACCGCGGCCACGCCGGGCGCGGAGTCCTCAGACGGCATCGACTTCTCGGTGCCGGACTCGGCCGCGCGCTTTCGCACCGAGGTGCGCGGGTTCCTTGCCGAGCACATGACGCCCGAGGTCCACCACCGGATGCGCGCGACCGGGACCTTCCACGACGCAGGATTCCATCAGGCCCTCGCCGCGCGCGGTTGGATCGGCATGTCGTGGCCCGGTCCCGACGGTCGACCTGCGCACAGCGCCTTCGACAGCGCGGTGTTCGCCGAGGAGGCGGGGTACGCCCACGCCCCGGTGGACGGGCTCCAGACCGGTGCCATCGTCGCCCAGACCCTGCTCCGGGTCGGGACGCCCGATCAGCAGCGTCGCTTCGTCGAGCCGATCCGGCGGGGAGAGCTCCTCGTGTGCCTCGGCTTCACCGAGCCCGGCGCGGGCAGCGACGTCGCGGCGATCACGACCCGGGCCGTTCGGGACGGCGACGAGTGGGTGCTCACCGGGTCCAAGATGTTCACGACGCTGGCGCACGTCAGTGACTCCGTGTTCCTCCTCGCCCGGACCGATCCCGACGTGCCCAAGCACGAGGGGCTGACCGTGTTCCTCGTGCCGCTGGACGCGCCGGGCGTCGAGGTCCGACCGGTGGCCACCCTCGGGGGCGAGCGCACCAACGCGACGTTCTACGACGAGGTCCGGGTCAGCGACTCGGACCGTGTCGGTGAGGTGGACGGCGGGTGGTCGGTGATGGCCCTCGCGCTGGACGTCGAACGCGCGGGCGCGGACTACGCCGCGCAGGCCCGACGAGTGATCGACGAGTGTGTCGACTGGGCACGGACGACGTCCCGCGGCACGCATCGGGTGATCGACGAGGTGGCGGTGCGCGACCGGCTCGCGCGCTGCTCGGAGGACGTCCGCGCCGCAGAGCTGTTGGCCTGGCGCGTGGTGTGGCTCGCCGCCGTCGGGTCGGCGATCAACGTCGAGGCCTCGATGGCGAAGCTGCTGGGTGCCGTCGTGTTCCAGCGGGTGTGCGAGGCGTGCCTCGACGTGATGGGCCCGGCCGGGATCGTGAGCGTCGATGACGACCCGGACGGCGCCGCGGGGTTCGTCGAGGAGGCGTGGCGTCACTCGAAGGTCACGAGCATCTACGGCGGGACCAACGAGGTGCAACGCAACATCATCGCCCGTCGGGGTCTCGGCCTGCCGCGCGAATGACCGCGCCGCGCGGCGGGTCGGCGCGTCCCCGGGCGACTGGTCAGCGGCGCGGCCGGAACTGCGGGAGCGTCTCGCCGTCGCGATCCTCGAACGTGACCTCGACCGGGAGCCCGATGCGCAGCTCGTCGCGCTCGGCTCCCACGAGGTTCGTCACGATGCGGAGCCCGGGCTGCTCCTCGAGCTCGACCATCACCAGTGTGATGGGGAGCGAGTCGGCGAGCGCGGGGGTCGGTGCGAAGTGGGTCACGGTGAAGCTCGCCACGGTGCCGCGCCCGCTGACCGTTCCGGGGGCCACGTCGGCGCCGAGGCACGCGGGGCAGCGCGGCTGCGGGTAGTGGATCCAGGTGCCGCAGTCACCGCAGCGCAGGATGTCGAGGCGGTGCTCGTCCGCGGCGTCCCAGTCGAACGCGTGCGCGGCGTCCCGGGCGGTCGCACTGGCCATGCGACTACCGTATCGTCTTACCAGGTGTGACGATTCATCCCGGCTGGTGGTGCCGGAGTCGCCGCGAAGAGGAGAGTGGATGGCCGTCGCCAAGCCCGAGCGCGCACCACGGGACACCGGTGCCCGGATCACCGACGAAGGGATCGAGCGGTACCGGGCCCGCATCGGGGTGCCCGTCCCCGAGCCCCAGCCCTACAACCGCGAGGGCTTCTTCGACACGATGCGGCACTTCGCGCACGGGTACGGGGACGACAACCCGCTCTATGCCGACCCGGGGTACGGACCCACGACCCGCTGGGGCGAGGTGATCGGGGCTCCCTTCTACCTCATGACGATGGGCGAGTCCGAGGTCACCGAGGTGCCCCAGGCGGTGCGCGACGCATCCAAGGGAGCCCTGGTCGGGGTGCACATGTTCCATGCCGGCAGCGAGTGGTGGTTCTACGAGCCGGTGCGCACCGGTGATCGATGCGCATCCTCGCGCCGCCTGACCGATGTCGAGCCGAAGGACTCCGAGTTCGGCGGCGGTCGCAGCGTGATCTCGTACGTGCAGATCGACTACCTGCGGGAGCACGACCGGCGGATGTTACGCGAAGCATCGCTTCTGGTTCGTGCACGCCGAGCGCGAGGCGTCGAAGAAGGCGGGGAAGGAGCGCGACGTCGACCGTGCGTCGTACACGCCCGACGAGGTCGACGAGATCGAGGCGGCCATCCTCGCCGAGCGTCCGCGGGGCGCCGAGCCGCGCTACTGGGAAGACGTGGAGATCGGCGCCTCGATGGGCAAGCTGCTCAAGGGCCCGCTCCACGTGACCGACATCGTCGGGTTGCACATGGGCCTCGGACCCGGCGAGTACGGCTGGGGACCGCTGCGGATGGGGGCCAAGCGTCGCCGAGAGTCCAAGGGTCTCTACACCCGCGACGGGAGCGGCGCGTGGGACGTCGTGCAACGGCTCCACTGGGATCCGGGCTGGGCGCAGGAGATCGGCGCGGCGCGCACCTACGACTACGGGATGATGCGGATGATGTGGCTCGGCCACCTCTGCACGGACTGGATGGGAGACGACGCGTGGCTCGCGCGCTCTGCGCTGCGAGTTCCGCAAGTTCAACTACGTCGGCGATCTCCACACGATCACCGGAACCGTGACCGACAAGCCGGCGCCCGGCGTCGTTGAGGTGACGCTCGCCGCGACCAGCCAGCGGGGAGGTCACCTGTCCCGGGGACACGACGATCCTGCTCCCGACCCGAGCCGACCCCGTACCGCCGCTTCCGGAGCCCGATTGAACGCACGCACGACGGTCCCACCCGGGCTGCCTCGCCGATCCGAGCCGTGGTCGTGTTCGACGTGGTCGTGGAATCCTGCGTCGCGAGCTTCCGCGCCCGGGCGACCTGGCGCTCAGGTCGTGTGCAGCAGCATCGCACCGGCGAGGGGGCCACCCCCACCGGTGACGATCCCGACTCGTGCACCTTCGACCTGCCGGTCACCGCTGCGACCCTGGAGCTGCCGGACCGCCTCGGCGACCTGTCCCATCCCGTGGGTACGACCCTCTGACAGGTTCCCTCCGTGCGGGTTCAACGGCAGCCGCCCGCCCGGCCGAAGGGTCCCGCCCTCGACGAACGGGCCACCCTCGCCGAGAGCACAGAAGCCCAGGGCCTCGATCCAGCTGACCGCGATGAAGGTGAAGCCGTCGTAGAGGAAGGCGACGTCAACGTCGTCGACGCCGAGGTCGCCGGCTCGGGTCCACATGTCCGCTGCCGCGTACTTCGCCGACATCGAGCTCGGGCGCCTGGTCCCAGTCGGGCTTGTTTCCGGGCGCGGTCGACAGCGAGCGGACAAGTACCGGGCGATGCGGAAGGTCCCGGGCGCTGCTCGGGTGTCGTCAGCACGACGGCGATGCCGGCGTCGACGGGGTAGTCGGAGTCGAGGAGTCGGATGGGTTCGGACACGAACGGGGACGCGAGGTACTGCTCGATGGTGAACGGCGTCCGCTGGATCCCGCTCGTTGCACGATGCCCACTCGCGGGTGGAGACCGCGATCTCGCCGAAGTGCTCGGGCCGGTCCCGAAGTCGTGCATGTGGCGTGTTGGTACATCGCCATCCATTGGCTCGCCATCATCCCGCCGTACGGGACCTTGAATTCCATGTCCGCCGGCATCTGGATGTTCACCGGGATCCCTCCCGCGCCATGCGTGCGAGGGCGGGTCATCGAGCGGAACACGACGACCGTCTCGCACACCCGAAGCGATAGCGAGTGCGCCTTCGACCACTGCGGTCATCGCCGCAGGGCCGTGGCCGTCGGCGTCGCAGTACCAGCGCACGTTGCTCATCCCGAGCCCGCTGATCACGTAGGTGGCCGACACCGACCCCACCATCCCGCCCGGGTACGTCGCGATGCCGTCCACGTCGTCGGGCGTGAGTCCCGGCATCGGCGGATCGCCAGGAGGCAGGCCTCGAGGGCCAGGTCTCCCCTCGCTGCGCCCGGACTGCTTCTCGATCGTGGTCCAGGCCGATCCGGCGAACGCCACCCGGTCGGCGTAGTGGGTTCGGGCTCATCGCAACCGCCATTCCGGTCGTACCTTGCCCTCGAAGATCCGCATCGCCTCGGACGAGTCCGCGGCCTCATTGCTGCTCGACGGCGATGGGGAACCCCGAGATCCATGGCGATCGCCCGATGCATCTCGAGGCTCGCCCACATCGCCCGGACGGTCCCCTGCACCGCGACCGGGTCCTTCTCCGCGATCCGGCTCGCGAGCCAGTCGGCCTGCTCGAGCAGGCGCTCGCCGGGGACGACCTCGCTCATGAGGCCGATCTCCATCGCCTTCTGCGCGCGGATCTGCTCGTCGTTCCCCATCAGCGCCATGCGCAGCGCCTCACCGAAGAACATCCGCTTGCTCACCATGATCGGCTCGAGCACCGCGGTGAGCGTGTAGGTCACGTGGGGGTCGAAGAACGTCGGCTGCTCGGCTGCGATGACGACGTCGCTCTCGGCGATCAGGTAGAAGGCACCTCCGCAGGCCATGCCGTTCAACACGGCACAGATGACCGGCTTCCACAGCCGGCAGGTCTTCGGGGACAGGTACTGGCTCGGGTCCTCGCGGTGCCAGTACTCGCGGTCGAACGTGAGCGGTGTGTCGACGTGACGGTCGATGCCCGTGCAGAAGGCCCGGTTGCCCGCGCCGGTCAGCACGATGACTCGGATCTCGGGGTCGGCCTTGGC